>JAWLHJ010000003.1:230000-696728 GCA_041690395.1 Longimicrobiales bacterium
TGGACGAACTCGATCGGGTCCTCGATGGTGAGGATATGGTCCTCGCGCTCGCGGTTCATCTTGTCGACCATCGCGGCCAGAGTCGTGGACTTGCCGGACCCCGTCGGCCCCGTGACCACGACCAGCCCCTTGGTGAGCAGGCAAAGGTCCTGCACGGCGGCGGGCACGCCCACGTCGGCGCAGGTCGGGATGTCGCTCGGGATCGTCCGGAACACGATCATCGGGCCATTCCGGTCCATGGCGGCGTTCACGCGGAAGCGGGCGAGGCCCGGGATCTCGTGCGCGAAGTCGGCGTCCCAGTCTTCCGTGAAGATCTCCCGGTCCCGCTCACTCATGATCGAGTCGAGCAGCCCCTGGATGTCGGAGCCGGACAAGGGGCCGGACTCCTCCCGGTTGAGCCCTCCGTCCCTGCGGATGATCGGCGGCTGCCCCACCCGGAGGTGCAGGTCGGACCCGCCCGACGCGACGAGGAGCCTGAGGAGGGCATCGACCTTCTGGCTCCCTCCGGCACGCGCTCGCGCCGATCCGGTTGTCGCGGCGTCCCCCGCGGCCCCCCGCGACGGTGACGCCGAGGCGTCTCTCGCGGCAGACGGAGCACCGTTGAGACCCTCCGCACTCGATCGCTGCGGTCGGATGGTGAGGGAGGCCCCGTCCGCCCCCCGGTCGAGCGTGACATCGACCGCGCCCTCGGGAGACTCGTAGCCGAACGTCACACCCTCACCGGCCTCGTATGCCCGTGCCGCGTGATCGGGGATCCCCCCCTTGAGAATGGCGTCGATCTGTTCGGCGCTCACGGGCTGCCGTGTCAGTGGGTCGAGCCGCTCCCCCGACTGGATACGCACGGGCGCGTTCGGCGTGACTTCGATGGCGGTCGCGCCGCGCTCCATCATGACGGCGATGAACCTGTCGAGTTGTCTCATGGGTCAGTCGATTGGGTGGACAGTGCGGATGTGCGCTCGGTTCACGAGATGCACGTGGGATTCGTCCTGGATCGGGATGAAGTCGCCGGATCCGTTGACGAGGTCGAGCGCACGGGGATAGGCGCTAGGCATCTCCGCCACGGCACGACCTCCGAGCGTCCGACCATCCGAGAGGAGAAGCTCGAGGGTGAGAAGCCGATCCGGGTCGTCCGTCACGGCGGCGCCCTCCGGCAGGTCCGAGGAGGAGGAGAACGAGACCGACACGGTGCGGCGCTTGCCCACCAGCACGACCCCCGCTCCCTCGACGGAGACCGGAAAGAACGGCTCCTCGCCGTTCAGCATCGCGAGCGGCGACTCGTATCCGCCCGGGGCGAGGGTGTTGGGGTGGAGATGGATATCCCCGGAGACGCGGCTGCCATTGTCCAGACGGGCATCGGCCGCGAGGCGCCGGGTGGGGCTTCGGTAGGGAGAGGACATCTGCGGTAGAGACTCCTTCCTGTCGTTGAGCCACGACGAGCCCCCCGGCGCGTGGGTCGCACCGGGGGGCACTGTCCTTCCGCGAGCGCGCCTGCCAGGACTCGAACCTGGGACCCTCGGCTTAGAAGGCCGATGCTCTATCCAGCTGAGCTACAGGCGCCCGAGACGGCGGAAAGCCGGCGGAGCCTAAGCTATCAGAGGCGGGACGCCGCCTCAACGCGTCACCGGTGCGGCGACGGGCGTAGCGCACAGGGCCTCGAGCGCCCGACGGTCGGCGGGCTGAAGGTGCACGGGTCGTGAGGATGGATCGGCCCCGTCCTGCTCGGCGGACATGACGTCGCCGTCGCCCGGCGTGTGGGGAAGCCCGAGCGCATGGCCCAGCTCGTGGGCGAGGATCCGTACCAGGTCGACGCGGTCGCGGAACGCGAACACGCGAATCTCCCTGAAGTGCCGGTCGTGACCCGCGGCCCCGCCCGGCACGACTTCCCGATAAACGGCGGCCTCGAAGCGACGCGCGGAGGAGGTGCCCAGGAGCGCCTGACGCTCATCGTACACGAGCCGGATCCCGAGCCCACCGTCGTCGTCCTCCGTCAGCAAGGAAACACCGTCGACGCTGCCCCAAACCCGGGCGGCGTCGCGCGCGGCCCCGGCGACCCACTCGCGGGATACGCCGAACCGTGGATCGACGTCGGCCAGGCGCCAGGCGACCGGGACGGCGCACGGCGGCGCGGCGACCACGGATGGGGCGTCGCCACTCGTGCCGTGGCCGCTCGGCACCTGGCGGACCGACAGTCCCAACCAGGCCAGGAATCCGACCACGGCGAGCAGCGACAGGGCCGCTGGCAAACGATGTATCATGGTCCACCGTGCCTCCGTCGCGGCGGCCGGGCAAGGGTGCTTGCGCGTCCCTTCGCGCGCGCGTACGGTGAACAGTCCGGGGAGGCGGAGCACCGCGCCCCACTGGACCGAAGAGGTGCATCATGGAGTTGCCCTCGAGCGCGACCGCGAACGACCGGCTCAAGGCCAGCCGTCAGGCGCGGCTCCACTGGTCGATCGTGGCCTCCGTGTCGATTCACGTCGGCCTCGTGATCGGCTGGCCGGACCTCGCGCCCGTGACCCTGAGGTCGGGTGGAGAGGGGACCGCACCCATCCAGCTCGTGACGCTCGGCAGCCTTCCCGTCCCGGCTCCGCGCGTCACCCGCGCTCCGCTCAAGCCGCTCGAGTTGCCCGCCCCGGAAGGGGCCGAGCCGGTGGCACCCGGCGCGGGCGGACCGGACGAGGAAGAGCGCGGCTCCGACCCGGCTCCCGCGGGGTGGGAGGGTCGACGCTCCGAGCTATGGCGTCTGGCCGCCCTCCGTCCCGGCGTGGTGCCCCCGGCGGAGGAGCTCATCCCCGACACGCCACGAGCCGACTCCGCCTCGCGCTCCGAATCATCCAATGGGGAGGACGCCGACGGCGTCGACATCCGGCAGCGCATCGAGGAGCTGGAGTACCAGCGGCTCACCGAGGAGGAACGGCTCAGCCTCGAGCGACTCTCGGCACTCCGGCCGGAGCTCGTGCTCGCCTCGCCCGCGAGCTGGCTCGTGGTCCGCAACCCGAAGGAGGTCTCCACCTTCCTGGAATCGCAGCTCCAGGACCGGGTCGTCGACGCTGGCCCCCGCGGATCGCTCAGCGTTTCGCTCTGGATCGACGAGTACGGCTCCGTCGAGTGGGCCGAGATCAACCGGTCCAGCGGGAGCGGTCACGTCGACCAGACGGCGCTCACCCTTTTCCGTGACGTGGTGGCGTTCCGCCCCGCCCGCGAGGACGGCGTGCGCGTGCCGGTGGCCGCCATCTTCTGGTTGATGTGGTGAGGCGGCGCGCGGTTCTGACCGGCCTCGTCCTGCTCATGGGATGCGCGGGCGGACCCTCGGCGCCGCGGGCACCGGTCGTCTCCCCGACCGGTATCGTCTATCCGCCGGGTATTCCCCCCACGGAAACGCGCTACTCACAGACCGCGGCCCTTTACCTCCGCTCCGGCGAGGCCGACCGGGCCCTCACGCAGGCGCTCGAAGGCATCGCGGCCGACCCGGAGAACGCCCGGCATCACTTCCTCGCCGGCGTGGCTTACGCACGTCTCGGCCGCTACCGGGAGGCGGACCGGGCGCTGGACAGGGCGCAGGAGATCTATCCTGCCTACGAGCTGGACATCGAGCCGGAGCGGCTGGCGGCCTGGGCGGAGGCATTCAACGCCGGAACCGAGGCCTACGCGGACGGGCGCGACGACGACGCCATCGAAGCCTGGAGAGGCGCCATGATGGTATACCGGCTGCGGCCCGAGGCCCACGGCAACCTCGGGATGCTCCTGGCGCAACGAGGTGAGCTCGTGGAGGCCATCGACGTGTACGAGGATCTCGTCGCCGGTCTGGAGCTCGTTCCGGCGACCCGCGTGCTGGGCGCCGAGGAGGTCGCGGAGCGGGAACGGGTCCTGGCGGAGTCGGAGCGGCGGCTGGCGGATCTCCTGCTCATGGCCGGGCGCTTCGAGCGATCCGAGACCCTGCTTCGCGCCCGGCTGGCCGACGCTCCCGACGACCCTTCCCTACGGCTGGCACTGGCGTCGGCGCTTACCGGACAGGGCCGGAGCGCAGGAGCCGACTCGATCCACCACGCGCTCCTGTCCGAGCCGCGCCTCGACGAAACGCAACTCTACAACCTGGGGGTGGCCCTCTTCCGTGCCTCGGCGCCGGAGCGCGCGGCCGAGGCGTTCCGTCGTCTCACCGAAGTGCGGCCGCAGTCGCGGGATGCCTGGTTCAACTACGCGAACGCCCTGCTCGCCGCGTCGGACTGGGCCCGCCTGGTCGACATCGGTGCCCACCTGCTGGCCGTGGATCCGCTCGGTGAAGGAGCCGCGCTCCTGGTCGCGCGAGCCCACCTCGAGTCCGGGGACGAGCAGGCCGCGCTCGCCGAGTTGAGCCGGATCGACACGGCACCCGTGCACGTCGAGGGCCTCACACTGCAGACGGCCGGCTCGGCGTCCACCCTGAGCGGCCGGGTGGTGGGGAACAGCGGCGAGGTGGGCGCCCCGCTCCGGCTCCGGTTCACCTTCTACGGGTCCGACGGACCGGCCAGTGCCGACACGGTGCTCATCGTTCCGGACCAGGGCGCGGCCCAACCGTTCGAGGTCTCCGTGCGGATGCGCGCGACGGCGTACCGTTACGAAGTCGTGGCGGCAGCCGCGGCGGGACGCTGACTTCGCGCCACGCCGCGGCCGCCCGGCGCCGCGGCGCTCTCGGTGCGCCACGAACTTCTGACTCGGGACACTAGTTCTGCGTCGTCACGGGCTCGAGGCGGACGATCGGGGTAAGCACGCCGTCTCTCGCCTCGACGGCCAGGTACAGGTAGCCGTCCGGGCCCTCGCGCACGTCCCTCACGCGACCGATGCCCGGGAGAAGGACTTCCTCGCGCACGATCTCGCCGTCCTCGACGTCGAGCCGTGCGAGATATCCGCCGCTCAGGCCACCCGCGAACGCGTCACCCTGCCATCCCGGGAACTGACTCCCCGTGTAGAACGTGAGGCCGGACACGCCGATGGAGGGGACCCACACGTGAATGGGCTGCTCCATGCCGGGCCGGTGCGTGCCCTCGTGGATGGCCGAGCCGGTCCGGTAGTTCACGCCGTACCCGATGACCGGCCAGCCGTAGTTGGCGCCGGCGCGCACGATGTTCACCTCGTCCCCGCCCTGCGGGCCGTGCTCGTTGAGCCAGACCTCGCCGGTCTCGGGATGGATGGCGAGCCCCTGGGCATTCCGGTGCCCGTAGGAATAGATCTCGGGCAGCGCGCCGGCCTGGTTCACGAAGGGGTTGTCGGCGGGGACGCGTCCGTCGTCATGCAGACGGATCGTCACGCCGTGGTGGTTCGAGAGGTCCTGGGCCGGGTGCGCCTCGAGGTTCCCTGTCGACGGGGCCTGACGGTCGCCGACCGTGATGAAGAGGTACCCGTCCCCGTCGAACGCCAAGCGCGATCCGTAGTGCCCGGCACCGGAAGAGCGCGCCTCGAAGATCTCCTCGACGTCGTTGAGTCGGTCGTTCTCGAAGCGCCCACGGATGACCGCCGTGGTCGACCCATCGGCCAAAGGCTTGGAGTACGTCAGATAGACGAGCCGGTTCGACGAGAAGTCGGGGTGCGCCGCGACTTCGAGGAGCCCGCCCTGCCCCCGTGCGTACACCTCGGGAAGGCCTCCGACCGGTGAGGGAAGGAGGCGGCCGTCACGCACGATGCGGAGCCGGCCCGGCCGCTCGGTCACGAGCATGTCGCCGCCGGGAAGGAACGCCATGGACCACGGCGTATCGAGGCCGTCCACGACCGTCACCACTCGGAAGTCGTGCGCCGCGCTGCGATGCATCTCCTGGGCTTGAACGGGCGTGGCAGACACGCCGAGCACGAGAGCGAGCGACAACGTCAGGGGACGGACCATCGGGCTATCCTCATTCCAGGGCCAGGGCTCCCGCGCCTCGACGGCGACGGATCGTTCCAAGGTCAGACGTTTTGCACACCGATGGCTGTCCCGAGTTCCGGCACCGGGGTGTCGCCTCAGTCCGCCCGGAGCGCGACCGCCGGGTCGACCCGGGCCGCGCGGATCGCCGGGATCGCGGCAGCGAGCGTGGCCGCCAGCGTCAGGACGGCTGCGACGCCCCCGAGCGTCAGCGGGTCCGTACGACCCACACCGAAGAGCAGGCTGTCCAGCGCCCCGCCCGCGCCGAGGGCCAGAGCGAGCCCGATCACGATGCCCATGACGACGAGCGCGAGGCTCCGGCCGATGACCATCGTCGAGATGCGGCTCCCCTGAGCGCCGAGCGCCATACGGAGCCCGAGCTCCCTGACGCGCGCCCCGACGTCGAACGCGACCACGCCGTATAGCCCGACGACCGCGAGCACGAGCGACACCGTGGCGAAGAGGCCGAGAAGGAAAGCCACGAAGCGCTCGGGAGCCACGGCCGTCATGACGATCTCGTCGAGGGTCTGGACGCGCGCCACGGCGAGCGATGGATCGAGCGCCCGCACCTCGGCACGGACGGCGGAGACCACCGCCGCGGGATCGCCGCTTACCCGGAGCACCGGGAAGTAGCTCCGGCCGGCGCTCTGGGACGCGGGCACGTACATCGCGTTCCGGCTTCCCTCCCGGATGCCGAAGTTCCGGATGTCCCCCGCCACGCCGACGACCTCGCGCCACACGGGGTTCACGGGGTCGTTCACGTTGACCCTGCGGCCGATCGGGCTCTGGCCCGGGAAGAGGCTCGCTGCCGCCGTCTCGTTCAGCACGACCACGAGCCCGTCGTCCGGGCCGTCCGACGCCTCGAACCACCGTCCCTGCACGACCGACATGCGCATCGCCTCGAGGTACCCGGGCGTCACACGCCGGAACCAGACGGCGTCGTCCTCTCCCGGCTCCGGGAGCGGGCGCCCCTCGACCAGGATGGTCACATCCCCGTCGAAGCCCATGAGGGGGACGGTCGACGTGAGCCCCGCGGACTCGACACCCGGAATGGCCCGGAAGCGCTCGTCGAGGGCGTCCGTGAACGTCCGGATGGTCTCGGCATCCGGGTACCTGCTCGCGGGAAGGTTGAGTTGCATGGTGACCACGCCCGACGGGTCGAAGCCGAGGTCCGTCGCGCGAAGGTTCTGGAAGCTCCGTACCAACAGTCCGGCGCCCACCATGAGCACCATCGCGAGGGCGACCTGAGCGACGACGAGCCCGGAGCGGAGCCGGGCGCCGCCCGCGCTCATCCCCGATCGGCCTCCCTCACGGAGGTCCACGTGGAGATCGGCCTTGGCGACGCGGAGCGCGGGGATCAGCCCGAAGAGCAGGCCAGCCAGCGTCGTGGCCACGCCGGTGAACAGCAGGACCCGCCCGTCGACCCGCACGGCCTCGATGCGCGGCGTTCCTTCCGGTGCCAGCGCGACCAGCGCGTCGGTCCCCCAGTACGCCAGCGCCACGCCCGCTGCGCCGCCCAGCGCGGCCAGCACCAGGCTCTCCGTGAGGAGCTGACCGAAGATGCGGCTCCGCCCTGCCCCCAGCGCCGACCGGACCGCGAGTTCCTGCAGGCGTCCGCTGGCCCGGGCCACGAGGAGGTTCGCGACGTTCACGCACGCGACCAGCAGAACGAGCCCCACCGCGCCGAGCAGCACGAGGAGCCCGGCCCGGGTATCGGACACCATGTCGTCCCGGAGCGCCACGGCCCGGAACGTCATCCCCGTGTTGCTGTCGAGATAGGCGCGCTCGAGACGTCCTCCGAGCTGGCCGACCTCTGCACTCGCCTGCTCCACCGATGCGCCCTCGGCGAGCCGGCCGACCACGCGCCAGCCGAAGCCGCCCCTGCCCTGTTCGGCGTTCTCGGGCGGGACGACGGGCGCCCAGAGATCCGCGTTGGGAAGGAACGGAGGACGGAAGCCCTCGGGCATGACCCCGACGACCTCGAACGGCTGGTCCATGAGGGTGAGGGTCGATCCCACGACCGACGGATCGCGACCGAAGGCGCGGTCCCAGAAGCCGTGGCTCAGAAGCACGCGGCCCGGCGCGCCGGGGTCGTGATCCTCGGCCAGCAGCGTCCGGCCGACGACCGGGTCGACCGCGAGCACCTCGCTCAGCATCCCTTCCGAGACGAACGCGCCGAGGAGCTGCTGCGGCTCTTCCGTGTCGGTCCAGGACGGTCCCCATCCGCCCCACACGGCGACGCCCTCGAGCGTGGACGCCTCGGCGCGGACGTCGCGGAAGTTGGCGTAGGAGAACCATTCGTCGTCGGGGCCGCCGCGCTGGGTCACGTCGGTCCACACGACGACGAGCTCCTCGGGCTCCGGGAACGGGAGGGGCCGGAACAGGATCCCGTCGACGACGCTGAAGATGGCCGTATTGACCCCGATGCCGAGGGCCAGGGTCACCGTCACCACCGTCGCGAACAGCGGGTGCTCGCGCAGCATACGCAGGGCGTACCGGACGTCCTGGCCGATCGTGTCGCGCCAGGTCCCGAGGGTCGTTCTCCGCTCCGTGCGCTTCCTCATCTTCCTCATCCCCCGCTTCACGGCGTCCACGTTCCCGAAGCGTCGCCTGGCTTCAGCCTCGGCATTCTCCTTGCTCCACCCCTGCGCCATCAACGACTCGACGCGGCGCTCCAGATGGAAGCGCACCTCGTCGTCGAGCTCCTCCTCCCGCCCCGGCTCTCCCTCGGAGATGCGGAGCAGCCGGCGCTTCTCCCGCGCATCCCGCGCCTTGCGGCTCATCGTTCTCTCCTCAGACCGCCGGATCCTCCGCCAGCGCCTGGGCCACGGCCCGGGCGTAGCGGCTCCACGTGCTGGTCTCGTCGGCGAGCTGGCGCTCCCCGGCCTTCGTCAGCCGGTAGTACTTCGCCCGCCGGTTGTTCTCCGAGAGCCCCCACTCGGCTTCGACCCACCCCTTGGCTTCGAGCCGGTGGAGCGCGGGGTACAGCGTTCCTTCTTCGACGAGAAGGCTGCCGTCGGTGGCCTGACGGAGCCATTCCGTCACGGCGTACCCGTGGCGCTCGCCTCCGCTCAGCGCCTTGAGAATGAGAAGATCCACGGTTCCGCGGATGAGGTTCAGGTTCTGGTCCGTCATCATGCTCCCCTTGGGTTTCGATGGAAGATGGGCACCCACCCCCTTGGAACACAAGGGGAGCCTCGCGGGATGCGGAGGACAACGTGCGATCGTACCTTGCACGCCGTTTCCAGATGCCGTCGTACGCAGCCTCCGCGTCCAGTCACCCTCACCCTCCGAGAGTCCACCTCACATGAAGCAGCGTATCCATACCAGCATGCTCGCTCCCGTCCTTCTCGCCGCGGCCCTGTTGGTCGCGCCGCCCTCGTCAGCGCACGCCCAGCTTACCAGCGCCCCCGTCATCACCCTCGACGCGGCGCGCGGCATGATGGCCGCGGCGGAAGCGGAGGCTACACGGAACGCGTGGCCCGTTGCCATCGCCATCGTGGACGTGGCGGGAGAGCTGATCCTTTTCCAGAAGCTGGACGGCACCCAGGCCGCGAGCATCGATATCGCCATCGGCAAGGCCAGCACGGCAGCGCGCCTGCGGCGGCCGACGAAAGCGCTCGAGGACGCCATCGCTTCGGGGCGGATGGCCCTCGCGGCGGTGGACGGGATCCTTCCTCTCGAGGGCGGCGTGCCCATCGTGGTGGATGGGGAGGTCATCGGCGCGGTCGGCGTGAGCGGCGTGACGTCCCAGCAGGATGCCCAGGTGGCGGAAGCGGGCGTGGCGGCGCTGCGGCGTTGACGGCAGCCAGGCCCCGCCGCGACACCTGACACAAACCGGTAGCTTCAAGCGTACGAGAAGCGGTAGACGGGCGCCTATCGGGCGCCCCCCGAAGCCACATCGAACGCGAGTGAGCGCGCACATGCGCACCTTTCATATCCTGATCTCGATCCTGATCTCGGCCGCAGCAGCGGCGGGTCCGTTGGTGTCCCCGGTCGCGGCCCAGTCCGACGGGCCGGTCCAGGGCTTCGTCGGGGGCGACATCCTCGTCGCCACGCCCGTCGGCGAGTTCGCCGAGAACGTGGGCACGGGCTTCGGCCTCGGGCTCCACGGGCGGTTGAGCGGAAGCGAGACGAGCCTCGTGAGTCTCCGACTGGACCTGGGCTTCCTGAACTACGGCAACGAGACGATCCGCATCTGTGTCACGCTGCCATGCCGGGTCACCGGCGACCTCACGACCTCGAACAACATCTTCTTCGGAGGCCTGGGACCGGAGCTCGGCCTCGTCGGGGGGCCGTTCAGGGTATACGGCAACATCAGCGGCGGGTTCGCCTATTTCGCCACCACGTCGTCCGTGGAGGGGGCCAACAACCAGGGCGATCCCTTCGCGGAGTCCACGAACTTCGACGACGCCACGTTCGCGTGGATGAGCGGCGGTGGGATCCAGCTACGGACGATGGCCGGCCGGCATCCGCTGCTCGTGGACGTCGGAGCCCGATACCACGGGAACGGAGAAGCCGAGTACCTGCGGAAGGGGGACATCCAGGACGAGCCGGACGGGTCGGTCACCATCAACCCGCAGCGGAGCGAGACGAACCTCTGGACCTTCCGGATCGGCGTCTCGGTCGGGATCCGGGGCTCGTGACCCGGCCCCCGCCCGCGCGGGGCTGAGCTATAAAAAAAAGGGGGGCGGCGCGCGGCGCCGCCCCCCTTTTCCTTCCAACTCACCCGATCACTGGACCTTCTGCGGTTCCATCAGGGCCACCAATCGGCGCCCCTCGATCGTGTTCGAGCGCTGCTCGAGGCGTCCGATGTCGGACAGGTTTTCGAGCATACGGTCGAGCGTCTTGGCGCCGACCTCCGCCTGACGGAGCTCACGCCCCCTGAATCGGAGCACCACGCGGACGGCGTTCCCTTCCTCCAGGAACTTGCGAGCGCGCTTCTCCTTGACCTCGAAGTCGTGGTCGTCGGTGCGCGGCCGGAGCTGGATCTCCTTCAGCTCGACGGTGTGCTGGTTCTTACGCGCTTCGCGCGCGGCCTTCTGCCGCTCGTAACGCTCCTTTCCCCAGTCCATGAGACGGACCACGGGAGGACGCGCTTCGGCGGCGACTTCGACCAGGTCGAGGCTGGCCTCGGCGGCCCGCTCCTTGGCGGTGTCCAGCGAGACGACACCGACCTGCTCGCCCTCCGCGTCGATGAGACGCACGGGGCTGATCCGGATGTTGTCGTTGACTCTTGGGTTGTCGATGAGGCTCTCCTCGTGGGGTTGAACAGTCGCGGCTCCAGAGTGGAAGCCGACTTTTCAACATACGCCCTGACGTGCGTCGAGGTCCAATTCAGCGGATCGGACGCGGACGTGGATCAGAACGGAATCGATCGGATGAGGAGGCCCGTGGTGGATACCCGCACCTGGAATCGCGCGGGCGCATCGACGTCGACATAGGTCGCCGATCCGTACTCGGTATCGACCAGGAACCGGAGCCACGCGTGACGGGCCACGAGCTCGAAGAGGTCGACCGCCTTGGCGGTCTTGAGCGAGTGCACGGTCCGCGGAAGGCCGCGCTCGTTCTCGATGTCCACGTACCGTCCGGTGAGGCGATCGAGCTCGTACTGCGTGCTGTAGCCCAGGACGTTCGCGAAGTACTGCCACTTGAGGATGTGCGCGTCGACGAGGAGCTGGTCCCCGAGCACGTGGAGCGTGGTGTCGCGCCCGTCCGGGAACTCGAGGAAGGCCTGGAACGTCCGAGCGCCGGTCGGGACCGTCGTCACCGTCAGCGCCAGCTCCTCCTGGGTCAGCGCGCGATATCCGTGCGTGGATACGCCCAGTGTGCCCGCGAGAGCTCCGAGCGCGAGGAACAGGGCTCCCCCACCGGTCCGGGCCGCACCGCCCGCCCAACGACCGCCCCGGACCGCCCGCACGGCGAGCCCCACCATGACCACGCCCAGCAGGCCGAAGCCCAGCGCGATTCCGGTCAGGATGTCCATGCGCTCTCATGCTTCTCGGTCTCGATCATGCTCAAAGCTGCGTGACGACCCCACCGAGGGGCAACAATCTTCGCTCCGGACCGGTTGTGCGAGCGCACGGGTATCGGACGTCATAGTGTGGTGCAGGCACACCCTTTTCCCGCCCCCGAACCCGGAGCCCCGATGCGAGCCCACGCCGGACGTGCACGCGCCGGTGCGAAGGCGGCCGCTGCCGCCGTTCTCGGCCTCCTCGCCTCTTCGCCCCCCACGCTCGCCCAGGACACGCCCGACGCGGCGGCCGTCGTCGAGGCGATGCGCGAGCGCCAGGAAGAGTTCGAGCGGTTCCGCGAGAGCCGCATTCCCGTGGAGGTCGACCGCCGGCCGGCCGCGTGCGACGAGCAGATCGGTCGCATCTGCATCTGGTTCGGCGGCGACGACGAGGCGGACTTCCCCGGCGAACTCCGGGAGGTCGGCCAGGCGCGCGTCGAGCTCATCCGTGAGCTCTCGGGCGCGTTCGCGCAGGTGCCCGATCGATGGCTGCTCGGCCAGTGGGTGCACTACCTGGTGGAGAGCCGGAACATGGGCGAGGCGGAGCGAGTGGCCGAAGAGTGCGGCATCGCGGACGCCTGGTGGTGCGACGCGCTGCTCGGGTACGTCTATCACGTCTGGACCCGCTACGTCGACGCCGAGCGGTCGTTCCGCGACGCGTTGGCCTCGATGCCCGACTCGGTCCATCACGAATGGACCACCCCGCGCTACGTCTTCACCGAAGACGCGGTGGCCACCTTCAACGACGCCCCGCCCGCGGAGCGCAACCTGCGTTGGGAGACGCTCTGGCGCCTGTCCGACCCGCTCTTCGTGTTCGAGGGCAACGACCGTCTCACCGACCACTACGCCCGGCTCGTGCTCGCCGAGAATCGCCGGGACGCCGCACATCCGCAGAACATCGAGTGGGAAGAGGATCTCGAGGAGTCGCTCGTCCGCTACGGCATCAACATGGGCTACAGCCGGACCCACGATCCGGCGCGTGCGTTCGGCACCCTGCAGGATACCCGCCGCGTCGTGGGCCATCATCATCCCATGAGCCGCGGATACCTCTTCCCCGAGCAGTACCTCGAGTCCCCGTCGGATATCCCCCCGGAAACCTGGATCACGGCGCCGCGCGAGGCCCGCACCTGGTACGCCCCGCCGTACGCACCGGACATCCGTGGCCTGGAGACGCAGGTGGGTCGTTTCCGCAGGGATGACCGCATGCTCGTCGTCGGAGCCTACCGCCCGACGATCGCCGTCGACGAGGACGACGTGGTGTCGGCGTGGGGTCCCCAGGGCAACGCCGACGGTCCGGCCGGCGCCGCGCTCTTCCTGGTGCCCACGGACGGAGGCGCGTGGACGTACGTACAGGGAGACCAGCCCGAGGGCGTGCTCGCGATGGAGGCACCGCCAGGGCGGTACGTGAGCAGCCTGGAGGTCGTGGACCTCGACGGGGGCCGTGCCTGGCGAGCCCGGCAGGGCGTGGTGCAGTCCGAGCTCGCGCCCGGGCTGGTGGCCGTGTCGGACCTCATGATCCTGCGGGAAGGCGCGAGGCTCCCGGAGTCGCTGGAGCAGGCGATCCCGGACGTGCGTCCCGGCGTGCGCATCCGTGTCGGTGAGCGATTCCCGGTGGTTTGGGAGGTGTACGGGCTCGGCGTGAGGGAGCCGGTCACGGTGACCATCGGGTTCAGCCGCGGGCGGCCGGGATTCCTGGAGCGCGTGGGCGCGTTCCTGGGCGTGATCGAGCCCGAGCGACCGGTGGAGGTCACCTTCGACGAGAGCGGTCCCGAGGACCTCGTCCAGGCGGTCTTCCGCTCGATCGAGCTGGAGCTGCCCGACCTCGATCCCGGTGACTACACGCTGCACCTGCAGCTCGAGCTGCCCGGGCGTGACCCGGTGGTGGCGAGCCGCCCGATCGTGGTGGTGGAGTGAGCGCGCGCGGTACGTAGCGGCACGTGAGTGCGTACGAAGTGGATCGTATGGGACGCGTCGAGCGCGTGGGACACATTGGAGGCGTGATCGAGAACCCTCGTCGTTCCGGGAGGCCCCATGCCATCGCTTCCATCGCGTGTCGTCGCCGTGTCGCTCTTGTTGCTCACCGTTCCGGCGTCCGGGTGCAGGGCCTGGCGAGCCTCTGACGCCCCGCCGCGCCTTCTGATCGAAGAGGGTCGGCCTGCCACGCTCCGCGTCACGCAGTCGAACGGAGACCACGTCTACCTGAGGGCGCCCGCGATGTCCGGCGATACCGTGGTGGGCGACCGGCTGAAGCGCGGTCCGGCTCCCGTCCCCATCGCGATCCCGATGGAGCGGGTGAGTGAGCTGGCCACTTCGGAGTTCAGTGGAGGGCGCACCGTACTCGCGATCCTGGTGCCCGTGGCCGGGATCCTCGCGATCATCGGTTCCCAGCTGGAGTTCAGCGGGGGTTGGGGCTCCGGCTCGTACTGAGCTTGAGCCCGCTCACTTCGGAATCGAGCTATCCGAGATCCAGCGGTGACCGAAGAACGACGACGCCGCACACGCTGTGAAGTGGAGCACGCCGGCGGCGACCACGCGCTGCGGCTCACGAACCCAGAGGCCGCTCGACGGCAGATCGGCGGCGGCCCGGGCGGCCACGTCGATGCCGAGCTCCGGCATCGGGACCAGGGTCGTGAACATCACGGCGAACAGGTAGGACATGGTGATCGCCGCCCAGCCCTTCCGCATGCGGAGCGCCTGTTCCTCCGAGGGCGCCCGGTCGAAGAGCACGCCGAGCGAGCGGTTGAGGGTCAGGCCCCAGAACGCGATGAGCGGCCACCAGGTGCCGAACGAGAGGGCGAAGCCTCCGACGAACAGCGTGTAGAACGCGCCGAATCCGAGGATGACCTTCACCCGCGCGGCCCGGCTCCCCTGCCCCAGCGTCGCCGCGCCCATGAAGCCGGTCGAATGCACCACGATGAACTCCAGCAGCATCGTGAGCAGCGCCGCGCTCAAGGGGAGCGCGAGCGAGGCTTCGGGGGTCAGCCAGGTGAGGAGGAAGAGCGCGGCGAGGGTGAGGTCGCCGGAGGCGTCGAGGATGCGGGACAGGGGCCGCTCATGTGTGGGAGGGGCCGACGTCGCCGGAGCGGACGACCCTTCAAGCACCGGCTCCGTCCCCTTCCACACTCTGCACGAAGACGTCCAGTCCTCTCCCATGGCCCATGGCCCGGAGCTCCTGTTGGATGTCGCCGACCTTCGGGTCCGGCCTCAGCGAGAGGTCGTAGGCGAACGCGCACAGGTGGCCCACCTTCCGGGACTTTCGCTGCGTCATTCCCTGGACGTAGGTGTCGCGGTCCTCGTCGATATTGGGACTCTCATATCCGGTCCGGTCGAGGGCGTCTTCCAGCAATACATCGGCCAGAAGCAGCGTGACCCGGTCCTGGCTCAGAGCGCGGTACCGGGGAAGCCCGATGAAACGACGCGTGGTCCCCCGGGGCTGGAACGTAAACTCCCGGGGTGCATCCAGGAGCGTGACCGTCACGTCGCCGCGGGTCAGAGGCTCCACCAGCTCCGGGCCGTCACACTCCGGGGCCGACGCCAGGATCCGCACACCCTCGGAGAGCAGATGCTGGGCCGTCACGTCGTCGAGGGACGGTCTCACCCCGGGGTTCAACGAAAGCTCCCTCACCGGGTCCGCGGGCGGCACGGCGCTGTCCGGCGCGGCTTCTTCGTCATAGTCGTCCCATCCCTGCCAATAGAAGTGCTCGGAACGTGGACGCAGCGCTCGGAGGTAGGCCTGCTCGTCCACCGTCACACGCCCGTCCCCACCGACGACGAACGTCGCCTCGAACAACGATCCTCGGTGAGCCACGAGGGCCTGGATACGGGCCAGGTTGGCCTCCGGGTCCCAGCTCAAGGATGGCGGAGCGGGCTCGGAGTCGGTCCACGTCCCTCCCTCCCCGTACGGTCCGGCCGGCAGATCGAGCTCCGGTCCGTGGACGAGGCACGTGGTTCCGTCCTCGTGGCAGATGCTGGCCAGATAGAAGCGGAGATAGGGAAGCGCGGTCGCCTGGTCGACCACGACGGAGGCCGCCCGGTTGACACGCTCCACGGCCTCGGGCGTGCCATCGAGGAGGATGAAGGACGTGCCGTCGGTGGCGTAGTCGAAGCGGGGGCTCGGCATCGCGTCGTAGTCCTGCAGGCGGAGCCCGACCCAGCCCGGATAGAACGGCGTGGATTCGACCGAAAAGGCGGTGTACCGAGGGTTGAAGGGGATCACGCGGTCACCCACACGGGTCTGCCAATCCCGTGCGAGATCGGCGGCGCGAAGGATCTGCCCCGTCCGCTGATAGTGCTCGATGGCGAACGGGAGCCCGCGGATGCCCAGCGGTGTCGAACGCCGGTCCTCCTCCAGGAAGACGAGGAGCAGGTTCTCCCGTTCCGAGTCGGAAAGGGCGGTATACCGCTCCCCTCCGAGCCACGAGTCCGCGGTCCGTGCGAGGGAGGCCCTCAGCTCCGTGACGTCGAGGGAATGACGCCTGCAGAGCCGCTCCATGTATCCCAGGGCCAGGTCGCGAAAGAGCACGAACCGGAACTCCCGCTCGAGGCCGCGGCTGGACAGGATAGCGTGGGGCATCTCCGCCCGCTCCAGGCAACCGGCGTACTCGTCCGCCGGCCGCAGGGCCACCTGGGCTCCGAGCTCCCGTGCCAGGTCCGCCAGAAAGCGCACCCCCTGCAGACTCGCCAGAGCCAGCACTTCCCGGATGGCCGGGGAGAGCCGCCGATAGCGCCCCTCCTGGAGCCTCCGCAACTCGAAGCCGGCCATCTCCTCGTCC
Source organism: Longimicrobiales bacterium (assembly GCA_041690395.1). Classification (GTDB taxonomy): domain Bacteria; phylum Gemmatimonadota; class Gemmatimonadetes; order Longimicrobiales; family Gaopeijiaceae; genus JAWLHJ01. The sequence goes on from JAWLHJ010000003.1 coordinate 246,655, forward strand.
AACTCGGCGATCGCCATGGAGTCGAGCGGGCCCCGGGGGTCTCCGTCCTCGAAGAGGTCGGGCTCGGCCTCGAGGTAGAGGATGATCTCGGCGAGCAAGCGCGGGTTGCCGTCCGCCCGGGCCACGAGTGCGTCCAGCTGATCGGGCGTCAGGCCGGGAAACGCGGCGGTGAACACACGCTGGGCCTCGGGGAGGCCCTCGAGGTCGCGGATCCCACAGGCATCCCCGGTCGCGGCAGCGAGGGTGGCGTAGAGCGCCGGAAAGGATCGCGATTCCGCGGGTGCATCCTCCTCGACCCGCGGCGCCGTCGCGGTGAGCTGCTCGTGCCACTCCCGCTCCCAATGCGTGGCGACGATCATCAACGGTAAGCCCTCTTCCACGGCCTCCAGGAAGAGACGCTCCACGACCTCCGCGGACCGGGGGTCGATCCACTGGGCGTCGTCGAGGACGAGCACCACGGGCATGGCGCCGGAGCCGCTGCGATGGAAGGGCTTCAGCACCCACCGGAGGAAGGCGACGACCTGGTCCACCTGCTCGGCGAGCGCTTCGGCCTCCCGTTCGGCGGGCGGCTTCCGGAGGCGGGCGAACTCGGCGCTCGCATCCCGAGCCGCGGTACCGATCCCCAGGACGGCTCCACCCACACCGGTGGCGAGCTTCACCAGGCCCAACAACGGAAACGCCGCGATGGCCGTGTCCCGCGCCAACTCGAGGGCCGCGCTGCCTACCGCGCCTCCGAGCTTCACCGTGGCCGCGGCCGTGTCCTTGAAGAGCGTCAGCTGTTCCCAGTGGGGATGCAGCATCTGACGCTGGTCGAAGAACGCGCAGTGGGTCAGCTCTCCCTGGTTTCGGGCGTCCGGCGGCATCCACCGCAGGCCCCACCAGAGGTAGGCCATTTTCTCACCCAGAACCTGGGCCTCGAGGTCCGGGTTGAGCCTCAGGTTGTCCCCGGTCATGAGGTCGTCCGGCCAGTAGCCATGGGGATCGGCCACGTCGCTGCGGGACAGCCACGCGTAGAACGCCTGCACGATCCTCGTCTTGCCGAGGCCGCTCTCGCCCCGGACCACGCACAGCCGGGGCTCGCCGGCCACGACCCGCTCCCACGACTCCTGAAGCCACGTCAACTCCTCATCCCGACCCACGAACAGCGAGCGCCACGATGTGGAGCTCGCGTGGGTGGGCGTGGAATCAGGGCTCATCGGGACCGGACGGGTTCAGGCTCCGGAAGCCGATTCGGGGCTGGCGGGATCCCGGGCGGGACTCGGGGAGGTGCAGGTCCTCGCTCGCGATGGCCATGAGCTCGTCCATCTCGATCTCGCCGTCTTCGGCGGCACGAAGGGCCATGCGGGTATACGCCCGCTCGAACAGGGACCGGGCGAAACGCGCATTGCCGAACGTCTCGTCCCGGGCCACCTCGCGGAACACCTCGTGCGCCTTCTGGAGGACCGTCTCCTCGAGACGCAGTCCGGCGCCGTTGGCGAGGCTCTCGAAGATCCGCGTCAGCTCCTCCGGGGCGTAGTCCGGAAAGTGGATGACGGTCTTGAATCGACTGCGCAGACCGGGGTTCGAGGCAAGGAAGCGGTCCATCTCCTCCTCGTAGCCGGCCACGATCACGGCCAGCTCGTCGCGATGGTCCTCCATGGCCTTCACGAGCGTGGCGATGGCCTCGGCCCCGAAGTCCGTGCCGTGGGTAGGCGCCAGCGCGTAGGCTTCGTCGATGAACAGCACGCCCGGCCGGCTCTCCCGGATGACCTCCGCGGTACGCAGCGCGGTCTGGCCCACGTAGCCGGCGACGAGATCGGACCGGTCCACCTCGGTCAGCGTCGCGCCAGGCAGGGCGCCACATGCGGCATAGAGGCGCGCGATCAGGCGCGCGACCGTCGTCTTGCCGGTACCGGGCGAGCCGGTGAACACGAGGTGCAGGCCCGGATTGACCGGCGGGTATCCCGCTTCCACGCGCGCCTGGTTCGCACGCACGACGGCGATGACGCTGCGGACCTGCGCCTTGACCGATTCGAGCCCGACCAGCCGGTCCAGCTCGGCGAGCACGGCATCGACCGTCTCGGTGTCTGATGCACCGGGCGCGTCGCGCGCTCCGGTCGAGTCGGTCGAGGGCGACGGCTCCGAAGTCGTCGGGTGGTTGGCGATCGGCGAACCGTCATCGCGCGCCGCGGCAGCTCCGTCGGTGGCCCCGCCGGAGGGTCCATCCTCCCCCGACAGGCGAGCCAGAAGAGCCAACGCGTCGTCCGGCGAGACGATCGCGTCGAGCAACTCCTGCGACTCGGGCGTGACGGTGGGCGGGCCGACCGCCGTACCGTGGGGTCCGAGCGCATCTCTGGCTCGTTCGATGAGCGCGGCCGCCTCGGGGCGTCCGCGGAAGTGCACCGCGACGGCGTAGGCCACATGCCTCGGCGTGACCTCCGCATGCGACCGGCTCTTCGCGGCCGTGACCGCGGCGTCCGTCAGGTGTAGACGCAGCATGGCCGCTCCGCCGGTCAGTCCGCCGAGCGGGTGCCGCCGAATCTCGGCTGCAGCTCGTCGTCCCAGGTATCCGCGGTCGAGAGGAGCGCCCACATGGCGGCCTCGAGCTCAGGCTGGTCGAGCACATCTCCGAGGAGCGTGTGTGAGAAGATCAGATCGACCTTACCCTCCTCGTTCGACGGGTGGACCTCCACGTGTCCGAACCACCGCGATCCACCCTCGCGGGCCACCCACTCGAAGAGCTCCGACGTGGGCGTCACGCCCCAAAGGATGGGGGCCGTGACGAGCACGACGGTCCGTGGCTCCCCGTCGTCGGAGGCGCCCCAGTCCTTGACCCAGAGGGTCAGGTAGGTGCTGGTGTCGTCGAAAGACAGACGGAAACGGTCCCCGTCAAGCATCACCTTGAGACCCATCGGGCCAGTCAGGATCCGCTGGACCCTCATCATGGTCTGCTCCACCGTGGCCATGAGCTCCTCTTCGGACAAAGGATGGGGCGCCACCCTCCGCTCGGGGGGAGCCAAGCCCGTCAGGAGAGCCAACGTGCGGCGGGACGGTACCGGCCGCAAGACGCCCTGTGACGCGCAAAGGGTGGGTGCTGGCGCTCCCCCTTCTTAGGTTCTCGGCATGACCACCAAAGACGCATCCCTGGAAGCGCAGATCCGCGCCGCCGCCGAGCTGTTGGAGAAGATCGGCAAGGACCGGTCGTTGCTCTCCCACGTAGAGAAGGCCGACCAGCGCCGGCTCATCCACGCCGCGGGCAAGGTGTGGAGCCCCGACGAGACACGCAGGCGCCAGCTGACCCGCGCCCTGGCGAAGAAGCGGAAGGCCGCGGCCCGGCGCGAAGAGGAAGCCGCGCGGAATCAGACCGGCATCCGGACGCTCCGGCGCAAGCCGACGTTCACGACGCCGAACGTGCACCCCCCTGCCCTGGCCGGCGAAGTCGGTCCTGCCAGGCACGACGCCCCCGGGGACGCGGACGCGCCCGAGGCGCCCACCGAGGCCGGCGAACAGCACTGCTACGTGTGCAAGCAGCCGTTCACGGAGCTCCATCACTTCTACGACCAGCTCTGCCCCCCGTGCGCGGAGCTCAACTACCGGAAGCGGGGCGAGCTGGCGGACCTGTCCGGACGCGTCGCACTGCTCACCGGCGGCCGGGTGAAGATCGGGTACCAGGCGGGCATCAAGCTCCTCCGCTCGGGCGCCGACCTCATTGTCACAACCCGCTTTCCCCGCGACGCGGCCAAGCGCTACGCGGAGGAGGAGGACTTCGAGGAGTGGGGCCACCGACTCCGGATCTACGGGCTCGACCTGCGCCACACGCCGAGCGTCGAAGCGTTCTGTTCGGAGGTCATGCGCACCAAGGACCGGCTCGACTTCATCATCAACAACGCGTGCCAGACGGTGCGCCGGCCGCCGGACTTCTACCGGCACATGATGGAGCACGAGGCCGCCGCTCTCGAGGAGATGTCGCCGCGGGTGAGGGCGCTGGTGGGCGACTACGAAGGACTGCGGGGCTACGACCTGCTACCGAGCGCCACGCGAAGCGGGACCGCGCTGGGACGGGGCGCGGCCGACCGGACCGAGGCCCCCGGCCTCACCCACGCCGCCGAGCTGTCCCAGCTGGCGCTGCTCCCGGAGGAACGCGAGGCCCAGCAGGCGCTCTTCCCCGTCGGACGGCTCGACCAGGACCTTCAGCAGATCGACCTGCGCGAAAGCAACTCATGGCGCATGCTGATGGCCGACGTGCCCACGGTGGAGCTTCTCGAGGTCCAGCTCATTAACGCCGTGGCGCCGTTCGTCCTCAACGCGCGGCTGAAGGCGCTCATGCTGCGCACGGAGAACCGCGACAAGCACATCGTGAACGTCTCGGCCGTGGAGGGCCAGTTCTACCGGAACGCCAAGACGACCCGCCATCCCCATACGAACATGGCCAAGGCCGCGCTCAACATGATGACCCGCACCGCGGCCACCGACTACCACAACGACGGGATCCACATGAACGCGGTCGACACCGGATGGGTGACCGACGAAGACCCGGAGCCGATCGCCGCACGGAAGACGCGCGTACACCGCTTCCATCCTCCGCTGGATATCGTGGACGGCGCCGCCCGCATCGTGGACCCGATCATCGACGGGATCAACACGGGCGAGCACGTGTGGGGGCAATTCCTCAAGGATTACGCGCCAACGGACTGGTGAGGCGCGGGTCCGTCGCTCGGGAGAAGGAGGCGAAACACGCTACCCCTCCCGACCCAGCTATCCAGCTCCACCCTGCCCCCGATCATCTCCGCGAAACGCGCGCTGATCGCGAGGCCCAAACCGGTCCCCGAGGGGCCGTTGGTCGAGGACTCCAGCTGGGTGAACTCCTGGAAGATCCGCTCGCGGTCCTCCCGGGGGATCCCCGGACCCGTATCCCAGACCTCGTAGACCGTGCCCCGTTCATCTCTCAGCAGACGGACGCCCACCCGTCCTTCCTTTGTGAATTTCAGGGCATTCCCGAGGAAGTTCACGAGCACGTGCAGAACCTTGTCCGGGTCCGTTCGGAACTCCATCGGGCCCGCGGGGAGCTGGCGACAGAGCTCGACCCGGCTCGACTCCGATTGGTGCTGGACCATGGCGAGCGCTTCCCGGGCGAGCTCGACGGCGTCCGCGCACCGCACGTCGATCTTGATGCCCCCTCGCCTCGCACGGGTGAACTGAAGGAGCTCCTCCACCATGGAGCTGAGGTGCGATCCGCCGGCGCGAATTCGCCGCACGTAGCGGAGCTGCCCTTCGTTCAGCGGTCCCTGGACCCCCATCTCGAGCAGCTCTGCGTAGGAGATCACGCTGTTCATTGGCGTCCGGAGCTCGTGGCTCAGGAACCCGAGGAAATCGCTCTTGGTCTTGCTCGCCTTCTCCGCTTCGGCTCTTGCCTCGCACTCCGACTCGAGAAGGGACACCCGTTCCTGGTCGAGACGGTGGAGCTCCCGTGTCGTCCATGCGACGGCCAGAAACAGGAGGAACCACATGGAGCTCACGACGAGGGTGAGGCCCGTTGACGGCGAGAGTCGCTCGTTCGCGACGCCGAGGAACGCAAGCCAACCGATGACGAACGGTCCGGCGACCGCCACGGGAATCAGCGTCCTGAGTGTCACCCCCGCCGCACCTGGAGCCGCGAGGATCCGGAACCAGCCGCGGTGCGGGCGAAGCAGGATGGCCCCTGCCGTCAGCGCCAGGAGCGCCAGCGCCTTGTCGACCGGCATCGCCGGGAACGGTTCGAGCCCGAAGCGGAGGTCCATGCCGAACGCGCGCTGGAAGAGCGTCGCGAGTGCCACGACCGTGAGCACGATGAGCATGCTCTCCGCGACGTGGTGCACCCTGAGTGACCGCATGTCGAACACCGCGAGCGAACTCCCGAGCAGGAAGATCGCCAGAGCGGCCGCGGGCTCGATGCGCCCTGGATAGGGACGGGCCTCCCCCATCGTCGCCGCGGGGAAGAGCAACAGGTCGATCCCGAAGTCGACGGGGAAGAGATATTGGACCAAGCAGAGAAGCCCGAGCACGGCGGCCACGGACGCGAGCGACCGGGCCGTCCACCTGGCGAGTCTCCCGCGTCGACCAACCAAGAGCACCAGGGCCACACCGAGCATCAGGACCGCGATGGCCGCGTTCGGAACCATCGGCGCCAACCATGAGCCGGATCTCGGTCGTCCGCCGACGCCGACCCAGGCCAGGAGCGCCAGCGCGGCGATAAGGGCGGCGAACACTCCGGAAGCAAGCGCGATCCGCTCCATGCGCTTGCGGACGCCTACAGCCGGGCCTGCTGTCCATTCACTGAGGGGCGGGCGTTCGCGAGCGTTGCGACGTTCGTTCGCACGGCTCAATGTCCCCCGGCCCGGCATCGATCCGGGCCCGAGAGGCTTCTTCCACCGAGCCTTCTCGAACGGCTTTACCGCGACCACGACGCTCTCCCTCCCCCGAGGGACGCTCACACGGCGCAACGTCTACAGATTACAGCCTGCAGTCTCGACTCGCAAACGCACGTTCAGGACGACGAACCGAGGACCGCCGGTCTCCGCGACGGTCGCGTTCAAGCCGGCACGACCGCGGCGATCATCGCCTCGCACGCTTCGGCGCATGCGCGGCACGATTCGGCGCAGATCCGGCAGTGCTCCATCATCTCCGCGTGATCGTCGCATTCCTTTGCGCACGCGTGGCACGCCGACACACAGGCCTCGAGCTGCGCCTGCAGCGTGTCCACGTCCTGCTCGCCCGGACGGGCCACGAGTCGGCCCGTGGCGGCGCAGATGTCCGCGCAGTCGAGGCTGGTCCGGATGCAGAAGCTGAGCGACGCCGGGTCGAACTCTTCCGAGCACGCGTCCGCGCACGTGATGCAGACGAGCATGCACTCGGCCGCGGCCGTCACCATGGCGAACGCCTCGTCTCCCGCGCCGCTCGCGGGGGCCGGATGGGTCGCGAACATCTGTCGGATTCGGTCCATGGATCACCTCGCGGATGGGGTCTCGGGGCTCGGTGTGCGAGAGTGCAAGGGGTGGACCAGGGATGGATGACGGCTGGTGGCGGCCGGTGGGCGCGGAGATGCGGGGTTTTGGGGCGGTCAGGCACGGGGGTGAGGGGCGGGCCGTTCGTCGCGCCTCGTCTACATTGTCGCGTCCGTTGGGGAGGTGTCTGCGGGCGGGATGAAGTCCCCCGTCGCTTCCTTCAAGTACGCGCGCAACTCCGGCTCCACGGCGTAGACGTAGCACCCCTTCAACCCGCGCGTCATCAGCGTTCGATAGGTATTGAGGATGATCATGCGGGCCTCGGCGCGGGCCCGCTCGGGATCGGCCTTCAATCTCTTCTTGAACCCCCGGATTGACCGGTCGTGTTTCGACCTGGCTTCGGGTCGGGTGACGGGCTTCCCGTCCTCCACGACGAGATCGCCGCCAATGATCACGCCGACGTAATCGAGCTCGAGCCCCTGACACGTGTGGATGCAGCCGATCTCGCTGATGGAGTCGGGATGCGACAGCCACCCGCTCCCGTGCTCGGTCAGGTTCCATCGCATCCGGAAATCGTGCTCGGGGATCTCGACGTCCCAAGCCGCTGGGTTCTTCTTGCTCGACCAGTCCCAGCAGTACCCCGCGACCAGCCGCGACCGGTTGGCCTCCTCGTTCCTGGCCTCGATCAGTTCTCTGACCTCGTTCGGGGAGTCGCACACTCGGAAATCGTAGTCGTAGTCCAGGGTCGAGAGATCGACGTGAGGGGTTTCCCGGACGCCGAGCACATGGTCCAGCCAGGACAGGTACCCGTCCGAGCCGTTGCAGCGGAACTGCGACTGGAGCCACATCTCGTCGACGCCGGCACCCGCCTCCTCGGCCCAGAAGACGATCTCGTCGCGCGTGCCGATATCCTGCAGCGTGACCCGCTGGTCCTCGTCGAGGAAGAACACGGTCACGTCCGCAGCGTGGATGAGTTCCTTCACCTGGTTGTCGCCCAGGTTCTGATAAAGCCCGGATTTCTCGTTCAGCCGATGCGCTTCATCGACCACGAGCGCCCGGAAGGTCCCCTGCTCCGCCGTCGTGAAAGCGCCCGAGCCCCGGAACAGGTTGGAGTACTTCGTGCGGGACATCGTGCCCGTCAGCTTGCCCTCGTAGACGGCACGCGGCGCCGCGTTCTTGGTCACGTACTGGACCAGCTCCCGGTCCTTGGTCAGCGCCACCAGCAGGTTGAGCGCCACGACGGACTTCCCGGTGCCGGGGCCACCGTGCACGATCAGTACGCGCTTCTCGCCCGCGGGAGTGCTCCGCACGAGATGCAGGGCCCGCTCGAAGACCAGCTTCTGATCGTCGATCATCGTGAACTCGCGGTTCCCTTTCATGAGGCCCGCGAGGCTGTCGGCCAGCGATTTGGACGGTCGGAGCCTACCTCCGTCGATACGGACCAGGATCTCGTTGCGATCCCCGTAGCGGATCCATCGCTTGATGAACTCCCGGAGTCGGTCGACCTGGCCCTTCAAGAACAGAGGCGCCTCCGAGACCCAAGGCCGGTAGAAGTCGCTGTCCAGCACCGAGCCGTCGTGACAGTTGTGCAAATACGCGCACGGGTGGAGCCGGATGTCGCCCTCGTAGACCGCCTCATTGAAACCGCGGAGAAGCTCCGCGTAGGACCACGCCTGGTAGGACGGATGCGCGGTGTCCCGGACGCCGCCACCCAGGAAGGTCCGCACCACCCCGTCCATCGGGGTCGGCTCGGCCGTCTCCCACTGCTTCAGCTCGACGATCACCGCCTCGTCGTGAGGGCCGTCGTTCCGTCCCGAAAGCAGCATGTCGATGCGCTTTGCCGTCTGCGGGATCTGAAACTCGATGCCCACGCCCGCGTCGTCCGGGATGTCCGGATCATCGAGGGCGATGTGCATATGGGTCAACGACTGGTGCCAGGCGCGACGCTCGGCCTCGCCAACCCCTGTCCCCAACACCCTCTGCACCTCCGCCAACACGATCCCGTCGATGTCTCCCGTCGCCACATCCCTGCGGAAACCGGATACGTTGCGGTGGTAGACGATCATCGCTGTCCTCGTTGCGAGCGGGCCCGACTGCCCGGCTCGGCGTCGCGGCGGCCGCAATGTATCATCCGGTGGGACCCATCGCAGCGTACACCCCAACACCCCCGAGAGCCATGGAACTCCAAGCACTGATGGACGAGATCATCGCCTTCAGGGACGAGCGCGACTGGGCGCAGTTCCACACGCCCAAGAACCTTGCGACGGCCCTCGCCATCGAGGCCGCTGAGTTGCAGGAGTTGATGCTCTGGAAGACGGACGCCGAAGTGGAGGAGCTGGTCACGTCCAAGGCGCACCACGGCCGACTCAGCGATGAGGTCGCCGATGTCATGATCTACGCGCTGACGTTCTGCCAGGCTTCAGGCATCGATCCCGCGGCGGCGGTGCGGTTCAAGCTGAAGAGGAACGCGGAGAAGTATCCGGTCGAGCTGGCCAAGGGGAAGGCGGACAAGTACGACCAGCTGGGCGGGGCGTAGGCCCGCCGAATCCGGCCGAAACACCAATATTGGCCGCATACGCGGCATTCCTAATCGGGGCGCCCGGATTCGAACCGGGGACCCCCTGCTCCCAAAGCAGGTGCGCTACCGGACTGCGCCACGCCCCGAAACAACTGCCCGACCATCAGTTACGTGGCACGACAGGAAGTGCGCCTCGCAAGACTGTGCCAAAGATGGCGCAGAAACCCCTTCGGGCAAGGCCGCTTTCACGAGGTTTGAGCTCCATGGCGTGCCGCCCTTCATCACCCACCATTCCGCCGCCGCCTTACGTAGTCCGACACATGCTCGCCGTAGCGGGCGACGAAGGCCTCCATGTGGTCGCCTCCGCGGATCACCTTCCGGCACTCCGCCGCGCCGCATGCACACGCGAAGTCGGGCATCTCCTCGACCATGAAGGTCGCGTAGTCCATGGTGACCTCCTCGCCGGGGGCGATCGGGCGGCGGGCCACCAGGTCGAGTCCTTCCAGCCACGCGTTGGGGTCGCACCCGTGGTTGAGAGGCCTCCACTCCCCGGGCTCCTCGCTCCACATCACCCAGATCTCGTCGGATAGGGGGTAGGCGTAGCGGCGGAACCAGTCGAGGCGGCGGTCGTCCCAGGTCCGCTCCACACGGCTTCGCGACACGAGGGTGTGGGGCCGTTCCTCGAAGCGGAGGACGGTGTCGCCCGCCTCCAGCCGGCGGGTGGCGAAGACGCCGTGGTCCCCGGCGGGACGGGGCCGGACCTCCCAGGGTCGGCTCCGCCGCTCCCGGCGGGCGAGCGCGGCCCGTACCGCGCGGCGGGCAAAGCCGGAGTGGCCGTCCGGGTCCTCCATCAGGATGAGGTCGGCGCTGGCGGGGGCGTGCACCGGATAGAAGACCCCGCAGTTGGGGTTGATCTCGAGCATCATGCAGCGCCCGTCCGCGTCGATGCGTAAGTCGCATCGGCCGTATCCGGCCCCCCTGAGCCCGACGAAGAAGCGGCTCGAAACGTCCCGGAGGCGGCTCGCCAGAGCCTCGTCCCGGACGGGTTCAGCGTGAAGACCCGCGAAATCCACCCACTTCAGGTCATAGTGCTTGAACGTCTCGCCCGGGGGGAAGTTGTAGCGGACAGGTGTGTAGCTCTTCGGCGTGGAGGGATCGTCGGGGTCCTCGGAAACCAGGACGGTCGCCTCTTCGCCTTCGATGAACTCCTCGATGAGGGCGCTCCCGTAGGCGTCGGCCATCTCCCTCACGCGGTCGGCAAGGTCGATGGCCGATTCGACCCGAGAGGCGGGCGTAAGGCCGGTGCTCGCGTAGCTGCTCGGGTGCTTCACGATGAGAGGGAAACGGAGCATCTCCACGGCCTGCTCCACGTCGGCGTCGGAAGTAGCGAACAGGTAGCCGGGGGTGTCGATGTCCCACGCCCGGCAGACCCGCTTCATCTCCTCACGGGAAGGCTCGAAGAAGGTCGAGTCGGCGCCCGTGAAGGCCTGGTCGAGCTGCTCCAGGGTGCGGACGACCTCGATTCCCGGTCGGCCCTCGTCCCAGGCGCCGTCGCAGAGGTTGAAGAAGACGTCGACGCCCCGCCGGCTCAGCTCCGTGACTCTGGCAACGGCGTCCTGCTTCGTCAGGAGCGCCGTCTTCCACTCCGCTTCAGGGACGTAAGGACGCGGGTCGCACGGCCAGTCGCCCTCCGGGAACGGGTCCTGCTCCAGGTCCTGGTCGGTCAGCAGACAGATCTGGAGCCCCTCGAGGGAGAGCTCCGAAGGAGGCGGTGGGGTCACTGCTACTGGCTCACATCAGCAAGGTTTCGCATGGCTTCCTCCCAGAGTCCGCAAGTCATGCAACCTAGTCAGGTGACATCCATTTTCCGATCGCCACATCCTGACGGTCGGCTCGAACACGGCCCGGGTCAGTCGTGTGAAAGGGTGTAGGTTAGTCCAACTCGAGGCACCACCGGATGCCGCGCACCTCCTCTGCCTGTGGGTGATGACGGCGCGTATGCTCTGCTTTGACAACGCCTTCGGGACGGGGCATCGTGGGTCGAGGCCATTGGAGTCGCTCCCGGTGTCCCCGCGCGCAGATGAGTCGCCATCCTCCGGGTGGCATCACCATAGATACGACGACCGTGTTCTCCCGCCATCGCGAGGAGCCCGTCGATGTCGCATCTCACGCGTAGAGCGCCACCCCCGCGGAGCTGATCGCCGATGTCTTCGATCCCGTGGCCAACACGAGCCCCTTCAACCACTCCCACTTCCAGGCGCAGGCGGCACCCGTCCGGATCCAGCCCGAGGGGAGCTAACCAAGTTCGCGGCACTCCGAGGCCATGTGCGGCACCGCCCCGGGGCCAATCCATCACCACTGCACCAAGGAGGTCACGATGCCAGGAATCAACCGGATCCCACTGCTTCCCGTGCTCCTCGTCCTCACGGCGGGCTGCCAAGCGCCACCCGACGCGGGAGGGCCGATCGCCACCCGGACGACCTCGGAGGTGGAGGCCGACCTGGACGCGATGACGAGCGCCTGGGTCGCGATGGCGAATGCCGACGATGCCGCCGGCGTGGCCGCGCTCTACCTGGACGACGCCCTCTACGTCGATCCGGCCGGCGAAGTCTACGATGGTCGGGATCAGATCCAGGCCTATCTCGAGGAGACGTTTTCCCAGGCATCCGGCCTGGAGTCCGAGCGCCTGGGCCACATGAGCGATGGCGACCTGGTGGTCCACCACGGCAGATATTCGACTCAGGTGATGGACGAGGCTTCGACGGAAGGCGTCGTCACGAACACCGGCCGCTGGGTCATCGTGTCCGAGTATCAGCCGGACGGCTCGCTGAGAATCCGATTGCATCAGAACACGTGGACGAATTGATGGCGGCCTGAGATCCGTTCGAGAGTGGACCCGGGATCTCCGTCGTCCGACCACCCAGCGCCGAACGACGGACTCTATCCGCCCATCGAGCCCCATGCCCACGGCCGCCTGGACGTCGGCGGAGGACACGAGATCTACTGGGAGAGTTCCGGCAACCCGGCGGGCAAGCCGGCCACCTTCCTCCACGGTGGACCGGGAATGCCCGTGCGGAACTGGGCGAGGCGCCTCTTCGATCCTGCGCGCTACCGCATCATCGTCACGCACCAGCGCAACTGCGGGAAAAGCAGGCCGCACGCCTCGGAGCCGAGGGTCGACCTCACGGAGAACACGACCCGCCATCTCCTCGAAGACCTCGAGCGTATTCGCCGCCACCTGGCCATCGATCGATGGATGGTGGTGGGGGCCTCGTGGGGCAGCACCCTCGCCCTGGCGCACGCGCAGGAGCACCCGGAGCGGGTCACGGAGCTCGTCCTGTTCGGTGTCTTCACCGGAGCCCACGCGGAGTTCGACCGGGTCCTCCGCGGCGGGTTGGCGCGCCAGTACCCGGACCAGTGGCGGCGCCTCAAAGAGGCGGTCCTGGGCGACGCGCAACCGGACGCGGACGTAGTGGACGCTGCGCACCGACTACTCTTCGACCCGGACCCCGCCGTTCAGGCGCGGGTGGCGTACGAATGGTGGGCCTGCCTGCTGCGAAACGTTCCCGCGGTGTTGATCGCAGGGCGCCACGACCCTCAGACCCCGCCCTCGAACGCGGAAGAGCTCGCCGAGCACATGCCACACGCCCGAGTACGTATCGTCGAGGACGCGGGGCACGGATCGTCGAGCTCCGCCTACCTCGCCGAGATCGTGCGCGCGACCGACGGGTTCGCGCACGATCCCGGGCGGGACCGCTGAGGTCTTGGGCGTAAGCGACCCGAGTAGCTCCTCGAGCACGAGCGATTCCTTCGGCGGGAGGCGTGAGCGTCGACACGCCGGGCGCCAGGATGTCGTCCAACGCACACCTCCCGCGCATCCCCCCATGGGCGAGGCCGCATCCGGCTTCTTCGACGGACCCGCTGATCAACCTCCCATGGAGAATCGAACCATGAGTCGCTCGACTTTCAGAATTGCCCCCATAGCCCTGTTCCTCGCATTGATGTCTGCCTGCGACGGCACCCCAACGGAGCCCGTCACGACCCTCGCCCCTGAGGTCGAAGCCCAATTCGCGAAAGGGGGCACGGACCGCCAGGTGATGGAAACGGTCTTCGACCTTACCGGCGCGCTCGTCTCGTTCTCCTGCGACGATGCTACCCATAGCGAACTCATTCGCCTCGATGGGTCGGTCCAGGAACGTTGGGCCATCAACTTCACGCCATCCGGCGTGATGCACGTCAATCTCAATACCAAGGCGATCGGACTCAGCGGCACGGGCGTGGAGACCGGCGACCACTACCAGGTCGAGGAAGGCGAGCAGGGCGTCTTCCACGAGACGTCCATGCGAAGCGGCGGCTCGATCCGGCGGTTCATCGGTCTGCGCAACACGCGAACCGGCGACTTTCTCGAAGTCGTCGATCGGTTCCACGTGAGCATGAACGCCAACGGCGAGATCGTCGTCGAGCGGGACTCGCGGGAAGTGAGCTGTCAGCTCTGACGACAGCCTGGCTGGGGATCCCGCATCACGTCGTATGTGATGCGGGATCGCTCGCCTGAGCGTGGTACCCGCCTACCCGGCCCCTCACCTCCCCCGCGAGTCTCCCACCGCCCGGAAGTACTCCCGGAGGTTGGACGGCCGATACGAGGGGTCTTCGTCCCATCGTCGAATGGCCGAGGGGTGCACCGTCTGTGATCGGTCCGGGCGAATGGGGCGCTCGTGGCGGGGCGCCAGCCGGTACACGCCCACTCTGGAATCGTGGGCCTTCCCGGTCGGCTCACCCTCCAACGGCCGCGCCGCGACGACCCCCGGGTCGAAATGGAGACCCGCCATCTCCGCGTTGTCCATCATCCACTGGAGCGTGATGTCCGACAGGCCGTTGTCGACGTATCCGCCCCCGACGTCGCTGTGCACGCCGGGGAACCAGGTCTGGGAGACGAGCTGACGGGGCTTGGGCTTCTCGATCCAGAGCGTCGGCTCGAACGGCCCGCGGCGCTCGTCGATGGCGAGGGCGTGGAAGGCGTATTCCACGATGCCACTCAGCTCGCAGTCGTGGAAATCCTGGTTCCTCCGCGTGAGCCAGCGGAGTCCGGTGAGGGGGATGCCGAGGGCCCCCACGGTGTCCCAGACGCCGATGCACCGGATCGGGATCGACTCGGAGCCGCAGCACGAATAGCTCGCGCGGAAGCTGGCGGGCTCGTCGTCGTCCGGGTGGGTCCCGGGGTCCTGGTACAGCTTCAGCGCATCGACGTACAGGCCGACATGCTTCCGGTCGAGAACCCCGCACTTGCGGATCATGCCGCCCAGGCTCCGGGCGGTGTAGGCACCCCGGCTGAACCCGAAGAGGTAGATCTCGTCGCCCGGCTCGTAGTTGGCGAGGAGGAACCGGTAGGCGTCGAAGATGTTGTCGCTCAACCCCCCGCCGAATGCCCCGCCGGTGAAGCGATCGAGGACGTTGCCGGTGCCGACGCCCTGATCGTAGAACACGATCTGCGACACCCCGTCCGGGTCACGCTTGGCGACACGGTACGCCAGCTTGACCACGTTCGTCGGGCAGAGTGTCCCGTTCTTCTGCTGGTCGGCCCGGTTCCAGGTCCCGTCGCAGCAGATGACGAGGCGCTTCATGCCACGGTCAGCGTATATTCATCCATACCCGCAACATATCCGACTCACGGTCGGTTGGACACGGCGGAAACATCCGCGCCCTGCCGCGAGCCCCCACTCGAGAACCGACGACTGGGGGCGCCCTGGTACCCGGGGCGCTCCGGAGCATAGCGCGCGGCTCCTCTCGTCGCGATGTTCGAGCGACGAGCCAATCCAGCGGCCGGCCGGCCAGGAGGAACGATGAGCGGAATGAGCGATCGTCCCAGGCAGACATCCGGCCTCCGTCACGTGGCCCTGAGAGTCCGAACCTTCGAGGCATGTCTCGCGTTCTACACCGAGCTTCTTGGTATGGACGTCGAGTGGCAGCCGGACGAGGACAGCGTCTTTCTGACCAGCGGAAACGACAACCTCGCCCTGGTTCGATCGTCGGGCCCGGCCGCGACGGAGGGCCAGCGCCTGGATCACATCGGCTTCATGATCGAGACGCCGGACGATGTCGATGTGTGGCACGAACGACTGCGCGCTGCCGGCGTGCGGATCGTGAAGCCTCCGAAGTCCCACAGGGATGGAGCCAGAAGCTTCTTCTGTGAGGATCCGGACGGAACGCCGATCCAGATCATCTTCCATCCGCCGTTGGCCCTCGGGTGAACGCGGGGCCGGCGTGCGGCCGAGCTCCCTACGCGGGCACCCGCAGGCCGGGCTCCGCGCACTCCGCCAGGTCGCCCTGCCTCCCACCTGGACTCTCGATCCGCCGGCTGAGGTCACGAAGCGCGGTCCGCAGGCCCTCCTCCAGCACGGGGTGGTAGAACGGCATCCCGAGGAGCTCGTGGACCGTCAGCTCCCGGTGCATGGCCAGAGCGAGGAGGTGCGCGAGGTGTTCGGCGTCGGGGACGCACATCTCCGAGCCGGTGAGCCTCCCGGACGCCTTGTCGGCGTAGACCCGGAGGACACCTTCCGCCCGCTCGGCCGTCCTGGCCCGAGGCTGGCGGCTGAAATCCGCCGCGCCCACGACCGTGCTCTCGGGGTCCAGGTCGGCCCAGGACGATCCTACGCGGGCCACCCCGGGCGAAGAGAAGACCACGGCGAGGCCGGTCCGGCGGCAGTAGCCGGAGACGTGCTCCGCCGTCGCGTTCCTCCCGGCGATGTGGCCCTCGTCGGCGGCCTCGTGCAGGATCGCCAGGTATCCGTTCGCGTCGCCCACGAGCCAGACCGGGAGATCTCCGACCTGGAGCGTCGTGGGATCGACGGGGGGCAGGCCTCTGTCGTCCAACGGGACTCCGAGCGTATCCAAACCGAGATCGTCGACGTTCGGACGGCGGCCCAGCGCCGCCAGCACGGCGTCCGCGGTGAAGCTCCCGGCCTCGCTCCGGACCACGATGCGACCGTCCTCGCCCTCGGAGAGCTCCGCCGGCGATCCGAGATACACCGGGAACTCGCGTTCCAGTGCCTCTCCGAGGGCAGAGGTCACCTCCGGATCCGACAGACCGGCGATGCCCTCGACCGCGTCGAACCCCGCCACGCCCACACCGAGCCGCGAGAGCGCCTGCGCCATCTCCACACCGATGGCGCCGAGTCCCACGACCGCGACCCGACCCGGGAGGTCGTTCTGCTCGAAGAGGGTATCAGTGGTGAGGATCCGGTCTCCGAACCGCTCCCATGCCCCCGGGACCACGGGACGGCTCCCCGGTGCGAGGATGATGCGGCGAGCCTCGATCTCACGGCTTCCGACGACGACGACGCCCGGTCCCTTGAGCCGCGCACGGCCACTGATGGCCCGATCGCCCAACTCGCCGGGGACGGCCCGGGGTCCCTCGGTGAAGCCGTCCCGGAGTCGGCGCACACGGGCAAGCGCGGCGGGAATGTCCATGGTAAGGCCCTCGGCCCCTCCGATGCCGAAGGCCTCGAACGCGCCCCTGCGATGGTAGGCATTGGCGATCTCGATGAGAGCCTTGGACGGCATGCACCCGCGCGCCGCGCACGTCGTGCCCCAATCCCCCTCATTGACGACCAGGAAGTCGTCCGTGGCCCGGCGCACCTCACGGAGCGCCGACAGCCCGGCCGTGCCCGATCCGACGATGACGACTTCCACCTGCTCCGGCATGTTGCGGACCTCCTCTTTCGGGGGCGTCGATGCGGGCCGCCGACTCAGGGCGAATCCGGGTAATGCTCGAAGATCTTCGCCACGGCCTCGTTGATCCGCTCAGCCATGATCTCCGGATTCACCATGGCCGCGGAGATGTCGAACTGCGCCCACCCGCGCCAGAGGACCTCGCGGGTCTCGGCGTCGGCGATGTCGACCAGGAGCGTGCCCTGGTCGTACTGCACGACCTGCGTGCCTTCCCCGTACTCGGAGGTGGTGTACCCCGCCTCCCGGTCGGCCTCATAGACCTCCACGTGGTCGCGCACGGTCGCATGGTGGTGGACCACCAGGCCGGCGCCCGAATCCGCGGGCCTCAGCCCACGCGTATTCAACTCCCGCTCGATCGCATCGTGGAGCCTGGCCTCGAAGAAGGGATTGTTCTCAAGCCGTGGGTCACCCACGGGGCGGGTGTCCGGCTCATCCCAGGTGAAGGTGGCGAAGGAGCCGAGATCCACTCCGGGAACGAAGTCCGCCCCGGCTCGGATGCTCGGCGAGCAGGCGCCCGCGAGGGTGATCAGTGCCAGCGCACCCATTGCCGTAGTCTTCATGATTTCGCTGCCTCGGTCTGTATTCGGTTGAACCTGCATCCAAGCTAGGAGGTTGCCGGGCGGTCCGGAGTCGGGAATTTCCCGTCGTTCACGGTGGGGAGGCTCACGCGTAGATTCCCTGGTGTGCCGTCCCCACAATCCGCAGCCTCCCGCAGGACAGATGGATGCCCAACCAGAGCTCGATGAGGCGAGGCGCTTGGGCTGCGGTGCTCGTGGGGACCCTCGGATGCGCAGTGCAGTCCGACGGGCCCACCCCACCCGCCGACATGGAGGCATGCCGGGTGACGAGAGTCGTCGATGGGGACTCCCTCGAGTGCGATCCCGTCGGACGCATTCGCCTTCTCGGCATCGATGCGCCCGAGCTCGCCCAGCAGCCGTTCGGCGCGACGTCCCTGGAGGCGCTCGAGCGCATGATCCCCGAGGGCAGTCGAGTTTGGCTCGAGGAGGACGTCGAGCCTCGTGACCGGTACGGGCGGGCGCTTCGGTACGTATGGGCCGGTGACGAGATGGTGAATTGGGCCATGGTCAGGGGCGGCTACGCGGTGCTCCTTACCTACCCTCCGAACGTGCGGCACGTCGAATCGCTCCAGGCAGCGCAGGACGCGGCGCGGAGCGATCGGTCTGGGCTGTGGGCCACCGACGGCTTCGAGTGCACGCCCCGGGACTTTCGTAGAGACGCCTGCCGGTGAGGAGGGGACGATGAAGGGGTGGGGATACTTGGCCCGGGTCTGGGCGCTCGTCGGGCTCGTGACCGGGTACGCCGTGCTTCCACGCGATGCGCAGGCGCAGGGTCCCGGCGGGGGCGACCCGGTCCGCGTGATCGTCGCGCCCGGCCTGGTGCTCGCCGGCGGGACCGAGTTGGAATCGGGAATCGGCGGTGAGGGTCACGTCGCTGTGGAGCGGGGGCGGCACCGGCTCCTCCTGCGCCTCGCCGTGATCGCCGACGTGGCCGGATTTCCGGACGGTTCCGGTGACGGCGACGTCAGCGAGATCGGACTCCTCTACGGCCGACGGGACGCGGCGCGGCGCGGACCCGGTCGGTCGATCTCGGCGGGTCTCGCCGCCGTACACTTCCAACGCTGCCCGGACGAAAGACCGGACTCCTTCTACGATTCCGGGTGCAGCACCGTGGGCGTACCGGTCGTGGCCGAGGCCGGCATCGGCAGCTCCGTGGTGGGGATCGCCCTCCAGCTTTTCGTGAACCTCAACACCAAGGCGCCCTTCGCCGGGGTCGGCGTGAGCCTTCCCTTGGGCTGGATGCCATGACCTTTCGAGCCCTTCTCATGGTCCGCTCTTTGCATAATTGAACTGACGGCAGCCCATAAGTAGCTGGGCACGCGCGTTCGGAACCTGAGCGAAGCGATCACGCGCCATGTGCCGAGGTAGACTCAGCTGAGAGAGTCCGGAGGGCCCGCGGCCCCCGGGCTCTTCTCGTTGTGGGAGGAGGGGGCTCGACGCATGCACATCTGTGGCGTAACCGACTGACAAGCGCCGCGCGAGCGCGACGATCAGAGCAGCTCCCAGAGCGGCGGGAAAGTCGCGAGCACACCGAGCGCCGTGAGCGCGAGCGTGGCGAGGTACACGTTCCTGGCCTCCATTTCGCGGCCACGCCACCGGCGATGAAGCCAGACCCAGGCAGCGAGCCAGACCACGACGGCCAGGGTGCTGCGGCCTGACAGCCCTCCGACGGGCCCGTAGAAGCTCGGCGCCGCGAAGATGCCGGCCGCGTTCAGAATGACGAACGCGCCCATCGCGAACGAGCCAATGCCCGCGGCCAGAAACGCGGCCAGCGAGCCACCGTTGGGGTGCCCCGCATCCGCAGCGTCGGACGCTACCTCGGTACGCGGCATCTCTTCTCCATGCGTTGCCATGATGATCTCCTCGCGCTTGGGGCGGTCACTGCACCGGGGCGACCTTGTTCACCAGCACGCCCATGAGGGCGATGAACGACACGAGCCCGAAGACGACGGCGAGAACCGCCACCGTCATCCCCCGCATGCCGTGGTCCGCCCAGAGTCTGCGCCGTTCCCGGGTCGCGACGAACGCCACGGAGGTCGCCAGCATCGACGCGATCCAGGGCATGTGCTCCTTGCTCTCCATCGCGAACGCGTGCAGCCACGCCGTGCCGGCGTCCGACAACAGGTATGCCCTCGGAAAGTCCATGAGCGCGACGACACCCTCGGGCGGCGGGGTGCGATACGTGGGAAAGACGATGTAGGTCCCGCCGAGGACCGTCACCCAGAGCGCCGCGGCCACCAGGACGGTGAGGAAGGCGAAAGCCTGTTGGGGTGTGGCACCCAGGACCCGCGCATCGTCGGCCGCCGCTGAGCGTGTGGCGTAGAGCCAGAACAGGGCGGCGAACAAGCCCATGAGCGCCAGGCCCCCGGCGGCGATTCCGTGGAACATCGTCGCCAGGCTATCGAAGGAGAAAAGCATAGGGCCTCCTCGCGCTTCAGGGCTGTGGGGCACACGGTACCGCGCACCCGGTCCGGCAACGTACGGGCCGACCGCCCATCCCCGAAAGGGACGGTCCGCGCGCGGTGGCCCGGTGCTGCGAGCGGCTCGCTTGCCGCGAGCGTTACCGGTAGAGTACGAGATGGCCACCTCCGTTCGGCGGTGCCTGGTGGCGTCTCGTTGACCCGCAATCGTGGAGTAGGCTCATGTTCGCAGCACGCGTCATCGCCCCGGCGGTCCTCTGCATCGCGCTCGCCGCCGGCTGTCGGGAGGCTCCCACGTCGCCGGGCACCCTTCCCCTCAAGGAGATCATGGCCGCACTCGAGGCGGATCTCATCGACGTGGGGCACGGCCTGTGGACGGACGACGCCGCCCTCGTATCCGAAGCGGCCACACGGATCGCGGAGCACCCGACCGTGCCCCCGGCCCAGATGGTCACGATCCAGTCCGTCCTGGGAGACGAGTTCTCCTCGTTCGCCCAAATGGATCGCCAGGTTCACGACGGAGCCGTCGCGCTCGCCGCAGCGGCCGAGGCGCGCCAGCCGATTCCCGAGCTCTTCGAGGGTTACATGCGCATCCAGAACGGCTGCCTGGCCTGCCACGTCGCGTTCCGCCCCCGAGTCTCGGAAGCGTTGGCCGCTGCGGAGGATCCCTGACCGCGGTCTCCAGGAACGACAGCCGGCGGGAATGAGCGGCTTCCCAGCGGGTGTCGGCGAAACAACCACGCCCATGTGGTCGTAGGTGGGCCCGAGTAGCTCGCTCCCTCCGACAGAGGTCACCCACGCGTGGACGTCCTCATGAGAGACCTCCGCTCCGGCGCCCGGTCCCTGGCGCGGCAACCCGGATCGGCCATCATCTCCGTGCTCATCCTCGCCCTGGGCATCGGGCTCTCCACCTTCATGTTCTCGCTGGTGTACGGGGCCCTGCTTCGCGGGCTCGATGTCCCGGAGCCCGACCGGGTCGCGGTGCTGGCGCGGATCGATACGCGGGGCGGTGACGAGGATGCGGACCCCATGTCGGGCCAGGACTTCCTGGACTTCCGCGAGCGATCGGCCTCGTACGAGGGGCTGCTGGGGTACTTCAGCGGCACCGTGAACCTCGCGGACGAGGCGGCTCCCCAGCGTTACCAGGGCGCCTGGGTAACCGCGAACGCGTTCGACGTGCTCGAGGTGGAGCCGGCGCTCGGACGCACGTTCGTGGCGGGCGAGGACGAGCCGGGCCTGCCTCCGACCGTCGTGTTGGGCCATCACGTGTGGCAGGACCGGTATGGCAGCGATCCGGGCGTCATCGGCAGGTCGGTCCGGGTGAACGGCCGTCAGGGCACGATCGTGGGCGTGATGCCGGAGGGCTTCAAGTGGCCCTCGAATCACGACCTGTGGATCACCGTGGATGACGACCCGAGGGCGGTCGCGCGTGGTGAGGGACCGTCCTATTGGGTGATGGGCCGATTGGCCGAAGGCGTCACCTGGGACCAGGCCAATCTCGAAGCGGCGCGCATCGCCGAGCAGCTCCTGGCCGAGTATCCGGAGGAGAGCGAAGGACTCTCGGCCCGGCTCATCACCGTGACCCAGCAACAGAACGGCGGCGAGATCACCCTGGTCTTCCTCGCGATGATGGTCGCCGTGATCTGCGTCCTGCTGGTCGCGTGCGCGAACGTCGCCAACCTCCTCCTCGCTCGAGCGGCCACCCGCATGAGGGAGGCCGGCGTTCGGGTCGCCCTCGGGGCCGGGCGCGTCCGGGTGATGATGCCCTTCCTGGCCGAGGCGCTTCTGCTGGCCGGCGCGGGGGCCGTGTTGGGCACGCTCCTGGCCCACCTGGGCGTCGGGTGGTTCGACCGGGTCACCGACCCTGCCCTCACCGGCCGCCCGTATTTCGTGACGTTCGAAGTCGATCTCCCGGTGCTGCTGTTCGCCGTGGGCGTTACGGCGCTCACGGCCCTGATGGCGGGCGCCGCTCCTGCATTCCAGGTCTCACGCGCTGACGTGAACGAGATCCTGAAGGACGAGGGTCGGGGGTCGTCGAGCCTCCGCGCCGGACGCCTCGGCAAGATCCTGGTCACGGTGGAGGTGGCGTTCTCGGTGGCCCTCCTGGTCGGTGCCGGCCTCATGACCCGGAGCATGGTGCAGCTCGGCGCGTTCGAGCTTCCGTTCGAGGAGGAGGCCTACATCACTGCCCGGGTCGGCCTCTTCGAAGCCGACTACCCTGAGCGCGACGATCGCCAGGAGTTCTGGAGAGAGGTGGAGGATCGCGCCCGGGTGGCCCCGGGCGTCGCCGACGTCGCGCTCGCCAGCGGTGTTCCGGGCGCAGGCTCCGGCGGAGCCCGCATCGCGCTCGAGGGCGTCATCTATGTCGAGCCCGAGGATCAGCCCCTGGCGCACATAGACCGTGTCACGCCCGGGTATTTCCCGCTGCTGGACGCCGAGATCCTGGAGGGGACCGCGTTCAGTGACCAGCATGACATGGACGTGGATCCCGTGGCGGTGGTGAACCGATCGTTCGCAGAGCGGCACTGGCCGGACGCCAGCGCCCTGGGGCGGCGGTTCCGCGCCGGCGTGGCTGACACACTCCCGTGGACCACGGTCATCGGGGTGGTCGAAGACCTACAGATGCAGGGCTTCAGCCCTCCGGGTGCCCCCTCGGCGGTACCGGACGGCTTCTATGTTCCCGTGGCGCAGGCAGACCCCTCGTTCATGACCATCGTGGCCCGGGCCCTCCCCGGCACGGCGCCCGCGACGCTTGGTCCGGCGCTCCGGGAGGTGGTGCGGTCCGTGGATATCGACCTGCCGCTCTACGACGTGCGCACCGTGGCAGAGGCGGTGGACCGCACGTCCTGGTTCTACCGGGTGTTCGGATCGGTGTTCGTCATCTTCGGCGCCGTCGCGCTCTTCATGGCCTCCGTTGGTCTGTACGGCGTCCTCGCCTTCTCGGTGAGCCGCCGCACCCAGGAGATGGGCATCCGGATGGCCCTGGGTGCGGGGCGCGCGCAGGTGATGCGCCTCGTGCTGCGTCAGGGGCTGACCCAGATCGGGATCGGCCTCGTCGTCGGACTGGCGATGGCGTTCGGCCTCTCGAGCCTCCTGGGCTTTCTGATGTTCGGGGTCGACCCGCGCGATCCGTTCGTGTTCGGGGGCGTCGTGCTGCTCACCGTTTCGGTGGGGATCGCGGCGAGCCTCCTCCCGGCTCGTCGGGCCACGGGCGTGCATCCCTCGGTGGCGCTGCGGTCCGAATGACGCTGACGACCGCGGCCCCCACCGTGAGCACGATGAGGCGCACCACGACCTGCCGCCCGTTCGGCCCCACCACCACGGAGGCGACGTTCTCCAGAGCATGGAGCAGCAGCGCTGACAGGATGCTCCGTCCGGTGTTCACGTAGATCCAGGCGAACAGCACGGCAAGCGGAATGCGTGTGATCATGTCCGACCAGAAGTCCCTGGACCATAGGCCAGCATCACTCTGGATCGTGCCTTCGATGAAGTAGAACGGCAGATGCCAGATGGTCCACGCGATCCCGACGAGAAGACCCGCCGTGAGAGCGGTCCTCCGGGCCAGAAGGCCGTCCAGGGCAAACCCTCGCCAGCCCAACTCCTCGGCAAACGCGGCGCCAACGGCAACGAAGAGGATCCCTCCTGTGAAGCCGACCTGACCGCCGGTCACCGGGGCCAGCCCCGTCGGTACCAGGGTGGCGGTGAGACTCGGTATGAAGGCCACTGCTACGATGGCCAGGTGCCAGGCCGGTGAGATGCGTCGGACGTCGCGAACTCGGTGCCAGAATGCGGCCGGGGATTCGCCGCCCCGACCGGTGTGCACGAGCAGGATGGCCATAAACGACGGGCCGAACCCGCCGACGACGTAGAACAGCACGGTCGGAAACGCCGTCCACGGCCGGCCCGAGGCGATCGCGAGGCCCCAGAAGAACCAGCTCCAGGCGAACGTGAGTGCGAAGAACAGCCTCACCGGCTTGGCGGTGGCCTGGAGCAAGGCCATCGTCACCCCCCACCCTCGGGCACGAGCCAGGACACGCCGAACCCGATGCGCCAACCCCGGGAAAGCGCGGCGTTCTCGATCTGGGTACCGCGAGCGTCCTCCACCTCCAGGCGTCGCCGGAGGGACACTCCAACCGACGCCGAGACCCGGAGCCGCCGCCCGATGTCGTAGCGGATCACCGGGCCGACGTCGGCCAAGGAGTAGCGGACGAGGCCGCCCTCCAGCGTCCCCTCCCGTCCGAGGCCATAGACGTTGCCGTCGACCATGGCCTGCAATCCCGTGGCGATACGGTCGCTCGGTGTCCAGAAGACCTCGCCGTGAGCCGGAGCGAGGATATCCGCATATACCCGCTCCCCTCGCCACTGCAGGGCGAGCAAGGGCACCAGGCGCACTTCCCCGAAGGCGTTGGTGACGCTGACGCCGCCACCCCACGTCGGGCCGGAGGCCGCTTCGCGGGTCAGGAGCGCGGCGCCCTGAAGGGTGACATGATCGGAGCTCACGCCCCGGAAATCGCTGGCCATACCGGGGGCCAACACGAGCGAGAGGCGAGTCCGCTCGGAAAGCGTGAGGAGCGAGATGACCTCGAGATCGAGATCGTAGAGCGCCTCGACCCAGACGGGCTCGGCGGGATCGAGGGGCCGAGGCGCGACGCCGACGCGACTTCCGGAGATCCTGGGGACCACGAGCAGGCGCTCACCCTGGCACAGGAGAGGGACCAACACTGAGCCGCGAGCCATGGTGACCCGGGCCTCCGTGGCCGGACCGGACAACGTGCGAGTGACGTCGGACGTGGGCAGCCAACTACCCTCGAGGTGGATCAGCGCCTCCTGTGCCCCGAGCCCTTGGGCACCTCCGGAGAGGATGAGGGCGACCAGCCCGGCCCCCACCACTCGCGACCTGGAACCGGGCATCAGCGCCCATGCGAGCAGTCCGACAGCGAAGACGCCCACCGCCACCCCGAGCCACGCGGTGGTCGCCGGAAGGATGGAGAACAGGAAGAGGTAGTCCTGGACGGAAGCCCAGGCGACGGCCGCCAGCAGCCCCAGGCCGATGAGGACGGCAACGGCGCGGATCGCGAGCCCGGTCCGCGAGCCATTCCCGGCCGCCACACCCGTCCGGCGGCGCAGAACGGCGCGGGCGACGAGGATGGCCGCGGCGAAGAGGCAAGCGCCGATGATCAGCCAGGCCAGCGGAGCCGCCCACACGATGCGCGCCATCCGGACCGGCTCCACGCCGAGGCTCTCGGACCAGGCACGCAGGACGTGGCCGAACAGCGGCCAGGCCCGCTGACTGTTGGCCAGCAGCACGATGGCGTCTCCGGTCTCCGGCACGAGATGGACGTGGGTCATCCAACCGAACCCCTGCCCTCCGTGCCACACCGCCCGGCGGCCGTCGGAGAGGGTCTCGGTGAAATGCCCGAGGCCGTACCCCTCGGCGACGAACCCGTAGAGTCCGCCCGGTCGAACCACGGACGTATGCAGGCGCGCGATGCTGGAGTCGTCGAGACGCTCGCGCACCCGGTTGCGTGTCGGCGCCATACTCGCCTCGGCGAACCGCCCCACGTCCTCGATGGTCGCGAACAGACCGCCGGATCCACGACCGGGGTAGACGTACGGCGCAACGGGACGGCCGCGCAGCGTATAGGCCGTGGGCACCCGGTCCCTGAGCGCCGGATTCCAGTCGAAGCTCGCCTCGACCATGCCGAGGGGATCCAGGACGTTCCGGTCCATCCAGCGTCCGAAGTCCTCACCGGTGACGTCCTGAACGAGCAGCTCGAGGAGGTTGTAGCCGGTGTCGGAATAGGAGAAGGCGTCACCGGGCGGGCCGACCATCGTCAGCTCGGCCTCCAGGCTCTCGGAGAGTGTCGGCACCGGCCCGTCGGGAGCATACCGCGCGTTGTAGTCACCGAGCCCCAGGCCCGCCGTGTGACTCAGAAGCTGACGCGGCGTGACCGACCCCGCATCCGGCGGAAGCGCCCGGTCGCGCAACTGCGCCTGGACCGGGGCGTCCGGATCGAGCAGGCCGGACTCGACCAGCTTCACGACACCCCACGCCGTCACAGGCTTCGAGATGGACTCGACCCGGAACACGGCATCGGACGTCATGGGTCGCCCGGATGCCACGTCGGCCCACCCGAAAGACGCGAGCCACCGGACGTTTCCACCTCGGATGACCAGGACGTTCAAGCCGGGAACGTCGTGGGCCTCCATCCGGCCGGTGATCATGCTGGACAGCGCGGAGGCGGGAGCAGTGTCTCGGGTGGACATGAGTCTCGCCGCCTCGGCCACGGCCTCCTCCAACATGGTCCGACCCGATGTGCTCGTGACCGCCCCCGCCACCAGTACGTCGGCCTCCGGACAGTAACGGACGAGTATCCCCCAGAACCCCCCATGGCCGTAGCACGCCATATCCGCATACTCGACCCGGGCCATCCCCATGCCGTATCCGTGCGCCATGACCGCGAGGCTTTCCGGGGTCACATCCACCATCGCGTCCAACGTGGCCCGGTCCCGGAACACTCGTCCGTCGAAGAGCGCGCGGAAAAACGTGCTGACGTCTCCGAGGGTGGCGACGAGTCCACCGCCCCCGAAAAGGTCGAAGGAGGGATCGAAGCCGTAGGTATCGAGCGTGCCCAGATGCTGATGCGCCCGCGGGGGAGCCCTCCGAGGCTCCGGCTCGACGGACTCCATCCACGTGGCGGTCAGGCCCAGGGCATCGAAAGCGAGAAGGCGGCGCAAGGCCGCGCCCAACGGCGATCCGGTCACCTGCTCGATGACCTCGCCCAGGAGGATGTACCCGGTGTCGCTGTAGTGGAACCGCTCCCCAGGGCCCCCGACGGGATCCCCGATCTCCATCGCAAGACGGAGCTGCTCCTCGCGGCTCCAGCGATGCCGCGGCTCGGCGAGAATCCGCTGGACGAAGACGTCCTCCGTGGCGTAGTCGAAGAGGCCCCCGGTGTGCCGGAGCAGCATGGACAGCGTGATGGCGGCGGGGTCGTACCCATCCGCCTCCAACGTAAGGACCGTGGACGGGAGCAGGTGCTCAACAATGGGATCTCCCAGGTCGACGACGCCGTCCTCCGCGAGCCGGAGCACCGCGGCGGCTACGTAGGTCTTGGTGAGGCTCGCGAGCCTGAGGGCGTGGCCGGAACGAAGCTCCGATCCCGACGCGGGGTCCGCGACGCCCACGGCCCCTTCCCACATGAAGCGTCTCGCTGCCCCCTCCACCCGGAGCAGCGCGCCCGGCACATCCGGGGTAGCCCCGAACGCCGAATCGAGGAGAGCCGCGAGCGGGTCGTCGGGCTGGACCGGCACAGCACGGTCGGGTGGGCCCGGGCCGCAGGCCACCGACCCGAGGCTCACCGCTAGTACCAGGAACGCTCGCGCCGAACGCCGGTTGCTGCGCCGGTACGAGGGGCCGTATGCTCGTGGCGCCGCGCCATCGCATGCCATCGCTCGAACCCCGCTCATTCGACCACCATCCTCGCGCAGGCAAAGGTCACGCTCATGGAACCGTCGCCCGGAGCCCACGCCGCGGGGGATCTGAGCACCCGGTCACTCGTGCCCTTCTTCGCGATCTCGTTCGGGCTGTCGTGGGGCGTCCTTGGCCTGCTGCTCGTGTTTCCGGACGCGTTGGAGGCCGCCTTCGGTCCGCTGGGTCTCACGAATCCCCTCTTCATCCTTGCGGTGTACGCCCCCGGCATCGCCGGCGTGGGACTCGTGGCTGCTCGGGGCGGTGGGGCCGCGGTGCGGCGGTATCTGGGACGGCTCCTATTGTGGCGCATGTCCTGGGCGTGGTGGGTGCTGCTCGCCGTGGGGATGCCGGCGGTCTTCTTCGCAGGCGCCGCTCTCAAGGGCCCCATCGTGCTCCCGTCCTTCGCGTCGGGGGGAGCGCTCATGGGCGCGATGGCGGCGGCGCTTCTCATTGGCCCCATGGAGGAGCTCGGCTGGCGGGGCGTTGCGCTTCCCCTGCTCCAGCGGACCATGGCTCCCGTATGGGCCGGGCTGGCCCTCGGGGTCGTCTGGGCCCTCTGGCACGTGCCCGCCTTCGCCCTCAGCGGCACACCCCAGAGCTCGTGGTCGCTCCCTGTGTTCTTCATTGGTGTGGTCTCCCTCTCGATGATCCTGACACCAATGTTCAACGTGTCCGGCGGAAGCACCCTCGTCGCCGCCTTGTTCCACTTCCAGGCCAATGGGCCGTTGTGGCCCGATGCGCAGCCCTGGGACACGCCGTTGTTCCTCCTCCTCGCCATCGCCGTGGTCTGGGTGAGACGCGAAACGATGTTCCGTCGGGAGGGCGCCACGACCCGGGTCATCCCCCGAACCGAGCCCCTTGTCATCGCCGTGGCCTCGAAGCGATAGCGGCGACCACGCCCCAAAGTGTGAGCGTGAAGAGGCCATACCAGACGAAGTGCTCGGCAGGCGCCAACGTGGGCACCAAGATCGCCTGAGAACCCGTGAAGCTCGCGTGCATCAATTGGGAGACCAGCAGGCTTTCGTCCGCTTGCTGATAGACCCGGACCATGAGCACGCGGAATGCCGTCAGCGCCGCGACCCAGAGCGCGATTCTGAGGAGCCATAGGCTGCCGAACTGCACGGAGGCACCCCAGTAGTCCGCCAAGCCGTGCCAAACACCCCAGATGGCGCCCAGGAGGAGCCCCGCCGTGAAGGTCGAGTGGCGGCGGAGCAGTCTCGGCAGAGCGAAACCCGTCCATCCGATCTCCTCCAGGAGCCCGGCGCCAAGGCCGAACACGACTCCGAAGGCCAAGATCGGCCAGAGATCATCGGTGGCGATCATGGCTGGCACGAACGCAGACGATGCGAGCGAGAGACCTCCGAGGATCACCACGATCAGAACGGGAGTCGTCAGTAGGGCGACGGCGTACCATCGGGCAGGCACTCGCCATCTGCGCTGCCGATCCCACAGATCGCGGAGTCCCTCTCTTCCGCCGGCAACCGCGGTCATGAGCACCCCGGCCAACGCCGGGCCGGTGAGCATGGCCCCGAAGACGGGAAGAAGCTGCCATTGGGCTGGCGTCTCACCTTCGAGCAACGCTCGGGGTCCGACCACGAGGAGAACGGCACCCCACGCCACAAGAAACACGAAAGCGAAGTAGATTGCCGTCGTGCTGGCCTTCGACCGCTCCACCAGTGCGTTCACGGGATCCTCCGCCTTGCCCCTCACTGACGTAATCTGGCCGGGAGCGGACGATCCACGCCGTCGGGGACGGTCCGCCCGCACACGTAGGGAATTCCCCCATCCGAATCGGAGTACGCATGGGACGCCTTCTCCAACGCCACCCCGTCCTCGCGTTCATCGTCGGAGCCTATGGCTTTTCCTGGGTCCTCTGGGTTCCGCTGGCCGTGAGCGGTGCGGGTCGCAGCCTCGCGACGACCGGCCTGATCGTCCTCGGAGGGTTCGGCCCCTTGGTGGCTGCCGTGACCCTCGAGGCTCTGCGGGGTGGAGCGCCCGGCCTCCGGGCGTGGGCTCGCGCGCGGTTCCGCCTGCGCTGCAAAGCCGCCTGGTATGCGTGGGCGCTCCTTCTCCCACCGCTCATGGCGGCAGCCACGCTGGGCGTCGGCCAGCTGCTCGGGACGGTGGCGCTGGCTCCGGAGCGCCCGCCGCTGTACGGCTATCCCATCCTGCTCGCGTTCGTGTTCTTCCTGGGTGGGGGCCAGGAGGAGCCGGGCTGGCGCGGCTACGCGCTGCCACACCTACAGCTCCGCTTCGGCCCCGTGACCGGGAGCATCCTGTTGGGCCTGATGTGGGCCGGGTGGCACCTGCCTCTCTTCTTCTCCCCCGCATCCTCCCAGGTCGGGCTCCCACCCCTCTGGTACGTGGCCCACACCGTCGCCATCACGTTCACGTTCACCTGGCTCTTCAACAGCAGCGCGGGAAGCGTCGTCCCGGTGATGCTCCTCCACGCGGGCCTGAACGCGGTGGCTTCGTGGATCCCTCTGCAGACGGGAAGTGGCGCGACGAGCGCTCTTGGTATCCTGCTCGCTCTCGAGATCCTGCTGGCCGTGGTTTTGCTGGCCGTCTACGGCCCCCGCCTTTCCCGCCAGCCTATGGTCCAGCCGACAGGGTTTCGCGCGCCTTCGGAGGTGACGCTCGAAGGCCCCTCCCGAGGAGAGAACCATGAGTGACGAACCCGACGTGTGGGCACCCGACCTCGCCGAGGGGGCGGGCCTGACCACCGACACGGAGGTACTACGGTTCCTGGTCGATTTCGCCGTACTCGCCCCCTCCGGACACAACACCCAGCCGTGGCTGTTCCGGGTCGGGGAGGACGCGCTGGAGGTCTACGCGGATCGGACGCGCGGGCTCCCCGTGGTGGACCCGGCGGACCGGGAGCTCGTGATCAGCTGCGGGTGCGCGCTGTTCAACGCGAGGGTCGCCGCCCAGGCTTTGGGACGGAGGGCGGAAGTGACCTTGCTGCCCGACCCCCGGGACCCGGACCTGTTGGCCCGGCTGGCCCTGGGCGCTCGGGTCGATCCAGGTGGGTCGATCGGCGCGCTCTGCGAAAGCATTCCCCGTCGCAGGACGAACCGTGCCCAGTTCGAGGACAAGCCCATCGCGGAAGGCATCATCGACAATCTGCGGCGTGCCGCGGAAGGCGAGGGCGCGTGGCTGGCTGTGCTCGACGGACAGGCGAAGGAAGAAGCCGCTGACCTCGTGGCCGAGGGCGATCGGGTCCAGATGGCCGACGCGAGCTTCCGGCGCGAGCTCGCTGCATGGATCCATTCGAACCGGTCGAGGACCCGGGACGGCATACCCGGGCGCGCCTTCGGATTCGGGGACCTCCTCTCGCTGGCCGGCCCCTTCGTGATCCGGACCTTCGATACCGGCAAGGGCCAGGCGGCCAAGGATCGGGAGTTGGCACTGGGTTCGCCGCTCCTGCTGGTCCTGGGTACCGAGGGCGACGACGAGAGCTCGTGGATGCATGCGGGCCAGGCCCTCGAGCGAGTCCTCCTCGAGGCCACGAGCCACGGCATCGATGCGTCGTACCTCAACCAACCCATCGAAGTAGAAGAGCTTCGCCCGAAGATCGAGTCGGTGGCGGGACGCGACGGTCACCCCCAACTGCTCGTCCGCATGGGATACGGGCCCAAGAGAGAGCCGACCCCGAGGCGCGGAGCCTCGGACGTCTTGCTCTAGGGACGATCCCCTGCCGGTTGCCGGCCATCGGCGAGGTCGACCCGCCGGTTGAGCACGTCCTCCAACAGGATCCGACGCGCTCGCCAGGGTTCCTCGAAGAGCGGGCTGTGGGCCGATTCCGAGAAGGTGTAGAAGCCCTTCATGGGCGCCCGGATGCGATCGAAGTACTCCTTGGCGAGACTGTAATTCGCCGTGTAATCGTGGAGTCCCGTGAAGAAGTACACGGGCAGATCGAGCTCGGCGAACGTGGTGGTCAGGTCCGTGTTCATGAACTCGTCCCAGAGCAGCCTCCTGGAGTAGGACTTGCCTCTCCAGATGCGGATCTTCTCGCCCAGGCTGTAGGCCCGGCAACGCCACACGGGAAGGAACACGCCAGTGATCACCGAATCCATCTCGCGCGTGGTGCCGACTCCGAGCCTGTGCATGGCTGCGTCGCGCAGGTGCTCATAGGCCTCGGATAGCCCGTCGGCCATGCTGACGGGTGCCGCCTCGAGCTTGCGGACCATTCTGGCATCGCCATGGGTCCGGTACTGCTCGAGCATGTATCGGTGCGCCGCCACCTCCGACCGGAGCTGGTGCGAGACCTGCGCCATCCCGATATAGGCGTGGAAGAACTCGGGCGCCCGGGACGCCACCTGGATCCCGAGAAAGCTGCCCCAGGAATGACCGAGCAGGTAGATCTTGTCCACCCCGAAGCGCCGCCGCAGATGGTTCGTCACCGCGATGACGTCCGAGATCATCTGCCTGACCGTCATGCTCTCCCGGGGAATGTCGGCGTTGTATGAGATGCCCGCGCCGCGCTGCTCCCACCAGACGACGGTGAAGTCCGGCTCCAGGCCCGTGGGATGCGTGGAGTTCAGGAAGAACTCCGGCATGCCCGGGCCGCCATGGAGAAACAACAGCACGGGGTTGGAGGGATCCGTCCTCTGGATGAACATCCCTTGCTCGACGCTGTTGATCTCGACGAAGACCTTTTCCGAGATGGTGCCGGCGACCGGACGACCCGCATCACGGCGAAGCATCAGGAGCGGCCCAGAGTTCGAGCCGCGTCCTGATGCAGACCCTGCGTCAGAAGCTCCAGGCCAGCCCGATGTCGACGGCCACGTATTCGAGCTCGACATCCGTCGTGACCGGTCCGATCTCCACGTCTCGCGAGAAGAGGCTGTAGCGGACGCCCGGTGTCAGGCTCAAGCGCTCACCCAGCGCGAGGGCCACACCCGCCGCACCCTCGAACCCGAGTCCGTGCCCGGAGTCCGCCACGACATCACCCTCGTTGTCCTCGAGCTCGAGGTGGACCACGGTCCCACCGACGCGCAGCCATCCGGACAGCGGACCGTCCTCGGAGAACGGCTGTTCGAATCGAAGCCCGAAGACGTAGCCGGTCTCCTCGAAGTCGATATCAGCTCCCGCGAACGACGTCTCGGGGTTGAAATGGGTCCATCCCCATCCCGCGTACGCACCGACCTGCGGGGTGAATCGGTAGCTGAACGTGCCGTCCAGAGTCACGCCCGTCCCGAGATCTTCCGTCCCGATGTCCTGGGTGGGGAACGCCGCCCCACCGCGCACCTCGACGCCCCAACGGCGGTCCTGGGCTTCCGCGGGTGAGGTGGCGACCATCAACGCCAATCCGGTGATCAGTAATGTCGAAGTCTTCATGTCTATCTCCACTGAAACGTGAATCCACGCTCTGTAGCCGTCCCACGAGGGATCGGCCGGCCTACGCATCAAATCTCACGGAGCGAGTGGATCCTCTGTCGGGAGAACCCTTAAGCGTGGGTGGGGAAGGACCCACGCCTCGGACGGGCCAGGGCGCTGACGGGGGAGGCTCTGCCGTCGGACCACTACATTCCGCTGAACCATCGAGCCGGTTCTGCGACCGGCCCGACATGAATCGTCACGATCGCGAGGGCCGGACATGGAGGAACGACCGACGGATCCGGAGCCGAAGGGGCACCCGCTGCGACGGTCGTGGCGTCGTCTAGTGGCGCTCGGACTCCTCGTCTGCGTCGCGGTTCTCTTCGTATCCTCGGACCCACTCTTCGGCTGGCTCAACGGCATCGTTCTCAGTCTCGAGCCGTGGATGCTCCGCCACCGGATCGCCGGCGCCGTGGTCTTCGCCGCACTCGCCTCGATCTCGGCATTCCTGGCGTTCTTCTCGAGCACGATCCTGGTGCCGATCGCGGTTCACGCCTGGGGAGCCCCGCACACGGTGGCCCTGCTCTGGGCAGGGTGGATCGTAGGCGGCTCGGTGGCCTACGGCGCCGGACGCTGGCTGGGTCGCCCAATGGCACGCTCGGTGGCGGGTCCCGAGCGTCTGGCGTACTACGAATCGCGCCTCGGTCAGCGTGCGCCTTTCACGCTGATTCTCCTTCTGCACCTCACGCTCCAGTCCGAGATCCCCGGCCTCGTTCTGGGCATGCTCCGATACCGGTTCGAACGCTTCATACTCGCACTCGGGCTGGCCGAGATTCCGTACGCCCTGGGCGTGGTCTATGCGAGTCAGTTCTTCCTCGAACGGCGAACCGGCCCTCTGCTGGTCGCCGCTGCCGCTGCCGTCGCCGCGGCCGCGTGGGCGGCTCATGCCCTTCACCGGAGGCTCGAGACCGGCGGCACACGCTAGGCGGAGGGCCTCGGATCAGTCGAGATCCGCTCGTCGGCCGGCCCGTCGTTCATCAGGTGCATCCGAACGCCGGGCCAGAAGGTGGCCCCGAGAATCAGCATGCCTACGATGCCGTAGATGAGCTGGAGTGGCGGCTGGGCGTGATAGCCGATCACCGCGATCTCCACGGCGAGCCAGACCAGGAGCGCGGCACCCACGAGCAACGAGCCGGTCCATGACCACGGTTTCCGGGCCCAGACGCCGTAGGCCACCGCCAGAGGGACCACGCCGAGCAGGCTCAGAAGGACGAGTCCCGGGATGCCGTAGTCGTCGAAGGGCGAGCCCACCAGCCACTCCGCGGGGAGGCCCAGCCCCGCCCCGCTCGGGTCGAACACGAGGCCCAACCCTCCGCCCACACCGCTCATCCCCTGGAACGCGAGAGCCGAGATCAGGAGCTGGACCGGTCTCGGTCGCGCTCCGTCCTTCTCTTCCGGCCCGACTCCGCCGGAAGACCGTGCGTCATCACTCATCGGGCGTCCCTCCTGGTCGCTGTACTCCCAACCAAGCTCGTAAGAGCGATCGTTCCGGTCTGTGGGGCGACCGCCCCGACATGACGTGGGAGCATCCTCCACATCGCGCCGTCACCAGCCGATGAGCAGCTCCCGCAGAATACGCCCCACCTCGTCGTTGTCGCGGATACCGGCGAGCCGCTCGGCTCCCGGCCCGGCCGCGAAAAGCGGCACCATGGCATGCGTATGGCTGCCCGTGGTGTAGCGCAGCTCACGGTCCGGAGACGACGCCTCGCCGGTGATCGACAGCCCGCCGGTCTCGTGGTCGGCGGTCACGACGACGAGCGTTCCGGGAACCCGGTCCGCGAAGTCCAACGCCACGGCGACCGCGCGATCGAGCTCGATGATCTCCGCTTCGATCGAGGCGAGCGGGTCCCGGTCGTGCTGATAGGAGTCGGTCCCCTCGGACTCGACGAGCAGAAAGAACCCCTCGTCGTTCCGGGAGAGACGGTCGAGCGCCACCCGCGTCATCGTCGGGAGGTCCGGCGTCCGGGAGCCGGCGCGGGGCATCTCGTCGTCGGCGAATAGCCCGATCAACCGGCCTTCACCCGAGGCGATCGCTGCGAGCGCCTCCGCATCGGCGGGACAGTCGGCATGGGCGCACGCCGCGGCCAGGAGGTCTCCGGCCCCGGTCGGCTCCGAGCCGTCGAAATGCTCGCGCCCACCTCCGAGCACGACATCCACTCCGGAGGCCAGCAGCTGGGGCGCGAGCGATCGGTGGATGTACCGGCTCGGACTGTGGGCCACGAACGAAGCGGGCGTCGCGTCCGTCACCGCGGTCGTCGTGACGAGCCCCGTCGACTTCCCCGCTTCTTCCGCATGCTCCAGGATCGTCGGCACGGGCGCGCAGTCCGCGGGATCCCGATCCGAGAGGTCCGGATCCTCTTCCAGGAGCGCGCGGCACTCGGGCGCGACCGCGATCGCCCGGTTGAACGTCCGTACCCCGGTCGCCAGCGCAGTGGCGCCCGCCGCGCTGTCGGTCAGGCCACCGTCCGAGTTCCGGGTGTCCGTGAGCCCGACGACCGGCATACGCGCTACCGCCAGAGCATCGCCGAGCGCGAGGCGTGCCACGGTCCACGTACCCACACCACCGCCGTCCGCGACGATCAAGATCAGGTTGCGGGCCATGGGTGCGCCGCCCCTGTCCTGCCCCATCAGGGGACTCCCCATGACGAGGATCCAGGCAAGGACGAGCGCCAGGGTGGTGGTTCGCGGATCGCGCTTCATGGGTGACCCCCTACGTGTTCGTCGATTGGGCACCCGGAACGTCGAGAGCCCTCCAGACGATACCGTGGCGAGCCGGTAACGGTTCGTGGTCGGCTTTCACCGCGCTTCCTTCCGCTTCAGGATCCCGAGCGGATCGGCCGGATCCACGCCCGGCATGAAGAGCTTCCGGCGATCGACGTCGGTGAGCTGGTAGACGAGCCCCAACCAGTTGTTCACGATCGCTTTCGCGGTGTCGCCCCACGTGTTGTCGAGGAGCGGCATGACGTCCCGCTCCAGCGTCTCGGACACGGGCACGCCGGCCGCGCGGGCCCTGGTCGCGCTTTCGACGTAGGCCCGCGCCGCGGCCTTCGCCTCGTCGTTCAGGTAGTGGTCGGGAAACGGCGGGGGCTCGGAGAGCTCGCCGTCCAGGTAGCGACGGACCTCCCGCTTGTACTCCTTGAGCAGGCTGTGGACGTCGTACTCCGGGTGCCCCTGGAAGAAGATGAGGCGGAACTGGTCCGGGCTCGCCGCCACGTGCACGCCCGCCTCGTCGCTCTCCACCAGCACGGCCAAACCGGCCGCTTCGAACTGCTCGCGCGAGATGTCGTTGTGCCGGGAGTGCGGGACGTCGAAGCGCGTGTTGATCTCACGGAGGAGCGGATGATCACGGGTGTGCACCCGGTGGCTGTAGACCCCCCAACGCTTCCGGGGCAGCGGCTGACGCTCGATACCGTAGAGATGGCGCACCAGCGCGTGGGTGGCGAGGCACGAACACAGGACCGACGTGACGTTCTCCCGCGCCCAGTCCACGACCTCGACGAGCGGCGACCAGAAGGGCTCGCGGGCCACCTCCGGGTTGGCGACGTTCGCCCCGGTGATGATCAGCGCGTCGAGCCCAGCCTCCTTGAGATCCTCGAAGCGGCTGTAGTAGCGGTCGATGTACTCGAGCGCCTGCTCGCCGCGGTCGAGGCCCGGCAGGGAGAACGGGTAGACGTAGAACTGCGCGATCCGGTTGCACGCGCCGACGAGCCGGATGAACTGGCGCTCGGTGGCCTGGAGCGCGGCGTCGGGCATCATGTTCAGGAACCCGATATGGAGCTCGCGGATGTCCTGGTGCTCGGCCCGGTCGAGGCTGAGGAGCTCGTGCCCCTGGGCGCTCAGGGCCGAGAAGGTCGGGAGGCCGGAATGTGCGACGAGTGGCATGTGTCAGCTCGACCGCTCGAGCGCCTGCAGGACGTCGGCGGCGATGTCGTCGAAGTCTTCGAGCCCGACCGAGATGCGGATCAGGCCGGGGGTGATGCCCACGGCCAGGCGCTCCCCTTCGGTGAGCTTGGCGTGGGTGGTTGAAGCCGGATGCGTCACGATCGTGCGGGTGTCCCCGAGGTTGGCGGTGAGCGAGCACATGCGGATCGCGTCCAGGAAACGACGCCCCTGCTCCAGGCCTCCCGCGACCGTGAAGGTCAGGATCCCCCCACCCGCTTTCATCTGACGCCGAGCGATCTCGTGCTGCGGATGCGAGGGGAGAAACGGGTACCGGACCTCGCGCACGCCCGTCACTCCGTCCAGCGCTTCTGCCAACGCGAGCGCGTTGTCGGAGTGGCGCTCCATGCGAAGGGCGAGCGTCTCCAGGCTCTTCGAGAGGACCCAGGCGTTGAAGGGCGACAGCGCCGGCCCGGTGGAGCGACAGAACGCGAAGATCTCGTCCACGAGGTCCTTGCGACCGACGACCGCTCCGCCCAGCACCCGACCCTGCCCATCGATGAACTTCGTGGCGGAATGGACCGAGAGGTGGGCCCCCAGGTCGAGAGGGCGCTGCAGAACCGGCGTGGCGAAGCAGTTGTCCACCACCAAGACGAGGTCGTGGCGGGCAGCGAGCTCGGCCAGGAGGTCTAGATCGAGGATCTCGAGCGCGGGGTTCGTCGGCGTCTCCACGAAGATCATGCGCGTTGCGTCGGTCACGGCCGCCTCCCAGCTCTCCTGGTCGCCCGAGGCGTCGACGTACGTGTGCCCGATGCCGAAGCGCGGGAGAAGCTTCGTGAGCACCGTGTGGGTCGAGCCGAACACGGAGCGGCACGCCACGATGTGGTCGCCCGCCGACAGCAGCGCGGCGAACGTCGCGAACACCGCGGACATCCCGGAGGCCACCGCATGGCCGGCCTCGCCGCCCTCCATGATCCGCAGCTTCTCCGCGAGCTCCGCCACGTTCGGGTTCGTGAACCGGCTGTAGATGTTGTGCTCGAGCTCGTCGGCGAACGTCGCCCGCATCTCCTCGGCACTCTCGAACGTGAAGCTGGACGTCAGGTAGAGCGGAACGGAGTGCTCGGCCTGGGGGGACGGCGGAACCTGCGTCCGGACGGCCGCTGTCTGAGGCTTGGGATCTTTCATGTCTCGACTGTCGAGCGAGTGGTTTCCATCGACGAGACCCGGAAGATACCCTCGAGGTCCTTCGGGCCCGAAGGCGCTTCACCGGGACCGCCCTGACGTTATCTTCGCCCCCATGTCACAGACCCCTTCGGCCACGGCGAGCCAGGCCTTCTCGGCCCTCGGCCTGGGCCCCGATCTCGTGGAAGCCCTCGCGTCCCTCGGATACGAGGAGCCGACACCGATCCAGGCGTCGGCCATCCCCCATGTCCTCGAAGGCAAGGACCTCCTCGGACTGGCGGCGACCGGTACCGGGAAGACGGCGGCGTTCGCGCTTCCCCTCCTGCAGCTCCTCCCGCCGAGAGGGCGCACCCCTTCGGCCCTGGTGCTCGTGCCGACCCGTGAGCTCGCGGTTCAGGTGGCGCAGGCGATCCACCGCTACGGAAAGGCGATGGGCGTCGAGGTGCTCCCCATCTACGGCGGCCAGTCGTTCCAGCAGCAGCTGAAGGTGCTGAAGCGCGGTGTGGACGTGGTCGTGGCCACGCCGGGCCGGGCGCTCGATCACGTGCGGCGTGGCACGCTACGCCTCGGCGCGGTCGAGATGCTCGTCCTCGACGAGGCCGACGAGATGCTCGACATGGGGTTCGCCGAAGATCTCGACGAGATCCTCGCGGCCACGCCGGAGGGGCGTCAGACCCTGCTCTTCTCGGCGACCCTCGGACCCCGCATCGCGGCGGTCGCGGCCAAGCATCTACAAGATCCCATCGAGGTGCGCATCGCGCCGGACACGGCGGATGCCGGCGACGTACCCCTGGTCCGGCAGACGGCCTACCTCGTGCGCCGGCCCCACAAGCTCGCCGCGCTGGGCCGTGTGCTCGATCTCGAGAGCCCCGAGGCCGCGCTCGTGTTCTGCCGCACGCGCAACGACGTCGACGAGCTCGTGGAAGCGCTGAACGGCCGCGGATACCGTGCCGAGGCGATGCACGGTGGCATGTCGCAGGAGGAGCGGGACCGGGTGATGAAGAAGCTGCGCGGCGGCGCGGTGGACCTCCTGGTCGCGACCGACGTCGCGGCCCGCGGGCTCGACATCGCGCACCTGACCCATGTCGTGAACTACGACGTGCCGTCGGCGCCCACGGGGTACGTTCACCGCATCGGCCGGGTGGGCCGGGCCGGACGGGAGGGGGTGGCCATCACGCTCGCCGACCCGCGAGAGCACGGGCAGCTCCGCAACATCGAGCGGCTCACCAAGCAGAAGATCTCCGTGGAGTCGCTGCCGACGGTGGCCGACCTGCGAGCCCGTCGCCTCGAGCTGACGCGGGCCTCGTTGCGCGAAGCCATCCTCGAAGAGGACCTGCACCGGTTCCGGGGCGTCGTGGAAGCCCTCTCGGACGAGTTCGACCTCGTGGACATCGCCCTCGGCGCGGTGAAGATGGCGCACGAGGCCACCTCGACCGGACCGGAAGACGACGAGGAGGATATTCCGTCCGCCCACCCTACCCCGGACCGTGGTGCCGGCAAGGGCCGGGCGAGCGGCAAGGGTGGCCCCAAGGCGAAGGGCAAAGGGAAGGCCGCGGGCCAGTCGAAAGCCGCGGGCCGAGGCAAGGCCGCGTCGGGTCCCGGCACCGAGGGCCGGCCCCACCGACACGTGGACGGCACCACGCTCTTCATCGGCGCGGGTCGGGCGGACGGAGTCCGGCCGAAGGACCTGGTCGGAGCCATAACCGGCGAGGCCGGCGTATCCGGACGCCAGATCGGGTCGATCCAGATCGGGGACAAGTTCAGCCTGGTGGAAGTGGCCGACGACGTTGCCGACGAGATCCTGCGGGCGCTGCAAACCGCCTTCATCAAGGGCAAGAAGGTCAAGGTCCGCCGCGAGGAAAGACGATAGGACCACCCCGCCTGCGTCCCCTCTGCGTAGTCCGCCCATCCGGCTACGTGGCCCCGCGACCCCCGCTACGACGTCATACGTAGCACGCGCCTCCACCCCGTGAAGCATCGTGAGCACGAGCCGAACGATGCTCCTACGATCCGGGGTTGTTCCCAAGGAGGCTTCCCATGTCAGCCAGCTTTTCGACCATCCGTCGGCGCCTGCTCGCGCCGGCCGCCGTCTGCCTCGCGGTCTCGGCGGCCCTCTGGCCGCGCGCGGTGGCCGGCCAGGCATCGAGCGTGACCGGGCTCGTGAGCGGTCGCGTCACGGACGAGACGGGCGCACCCGCGGCGCACCTCGAGGTGACCGCCTGGAGTGGTGGCCGCGCCGTCGCCCGCACGGCATCGAACGGTCAGGGGCGGTACTCGCTCACGGTCCCCGCCGGAGAGATCCGGGTCTCGATCGACGGACAGATGGGCTGGACCTCCGTCGAGAGCGACGCTCTCCAAGTGGGCAACGGAGACACGGTCGTGGTCGACCTGACCGTCGCTCGGAGGATCTACGACACGGAAGCCATCGTGGTCACGGCCTCGGGTCCCGGCGGACAGCCAACCCTGGACGGCGTTCCGGGGATGGTCGGGATCGTCGACGCCCAGGAGATGCGCCGGCGGCCTACGGTCAATCCGGTCGACCAGATCCAGGGCCAGCCCGGCGTCGACATCGCGCCGACTGGGGTCGGAGGCCGCATCTTCGCCTTCCGTGGCAACAACAACATCTTCACGGGCGCCGTGCGTTACCTCGTCGACTACCGGCCGGCGAGCCTCCCGTCGCTGCGAGCGAACTTCACCCACTTCGTTCCGACGGCCTCGGCGGATATGGAGCGCATGGAGCTCATCCTCGGCCCCTCGTCCGCGCTCTACGGACCCAACGCGGCCAACGGGGTCCTGAATACGCTCACGCGCTCGCCACTCGACCTCCCGGAGACCTCGGTCTCCGTCTCCGGGGGTACGCAGTCGGTCTTCGAGTCCGAAGCGCGTACCTCACAACGCCTCGGCGAGCGCTTCGGCTTCAAGCTGTCGGGACGGTGGTTCCAGGCACGGGAGTTCCCCTACCTGGATCCGGTCGAAGACGATGTCCGGTCGTTGATCGACGACCAGCCCGAGACGTTCCGCGCACAGCTGAGAGACATAGGGGTACCCGACGCCGACATCGCCACGCGTGAGACCCGGGCCGGCATCCGCAACCGCGACGTCGAGCGATGGAGTGTCGACGCGCGGGCCGACTGGACGCCGAGCCAGGGCGACACGCTGTTCTTCCAGGCGGGGCGGACGTCCACGACCGGTATCGAGCTGACTCCTTTGGGCGCGGCCCAGGCCGGGGGGTGGCACTACGACTACCT
The DNA here is from genome assembly GCA_041690395.1 of Longimicrobiales bacterium. GTDB lineage: Bacteria > Gemmatimonadota > Gemmatimonadetes > Longimicrobiales > Gaopeijiaceae > JAWLHJ01. The sequence continues at coordinate 288,020 of JAWLHJ010000003.1, forward strand.
GCAGGCGCGACTCCAGAGCGGCGCGCTCTTCGCCCAGGCGTTCCTGAACCGCAGCGAGGCCGGCGACACGTACCTGCTCCGTGACGGCGCGCCCCTGTTCGATCAGTCTCGTCTGTTCGGCGCCCAGGCTCGCCATGCGTTCACATTCGCCGATGGGCGCCAGGAGATCACCTACGGAGGCGACTGGGTCCGGACCGACCCGCGCACCGGCGGCACGATCCACGGCCAGTTCGAGGACGACGATGTCATCACCGAGTACGGGGGTTACGTGCAGTCCCGTACGCGCATCGGCGGGGGCCTCCAGCTCATCGGGACGATCAGGCTCGACGAGTCCAACGTGATCGAGGACCCCGTCGTGTCACCGCGCGTCGGGATCGTGTTCGAGCCCCGGGACGGGCACCACTTCAGCGCCTCCTGGAGCCGAGGCTTCTCGACCCCGACGCCCACCAACTACTTCCTCGACCTGTCGGCCGGATCGGCGCCCGGTCCGTTGAGCGCCTTGGGGTACCGCGTCCGGGCACGCGGAACGGGCCGCGAGGGGATCCGCTTCTCGGACGGCCAGGGCGGCTTCCAGGGGATGCGCTCGCCGCGTACGCCACCGGAGTCGGGCGGACCGTCGCAGCTCGTACCGGCTACGTCGACCGTGATGTGGCAGTGCGCGGTGGGCCTGATGCGCCAGCAGGGCGTGCTCGACGATCCGACGTTCGCCTACCTCCGGTCGCTGGATCCGGGCGACCAGGTCGGCGTGAACGCCTTCGATCCGGTGACCGAGACGCTATCGCCGCTCACCCCTGGGTCGGTGGAGGACGTGGCGCCCCTCGGTGAGAACACGACCAGCACGTTCGAGCTCGGCTACCGCGGGCTCATCGCGGACCGGCTCTTCCTTCAGGCCGGGGTGTGGCGCACCCGCCGCCAGAACTTCACGTCGCCCCTGCTGCTGCGGACGCCGCTCCTCACGCTGGACGGAGAGGACCTCGCGGCGTTCCTCGCCTCGAACGGGATCGCCCCCGAACAGGCTGGTGCGATCGCAGCCGCCGTCGCGCCGATTCCGCTGGGTGTGTTGTCTTCGGAAGACATCGCCGCGCAGGGAGCCGAGCTCATCGCCACGTACGAGAACTTCGGCACGCTGACGTACTGGGGCTACGACATCGGGGGCCGGGCGGAGCTGAGCCGGCAACTCACGCTATCGGGTTCGCTTTCCTGGATCAGCGACGACCACTTCGACGTCGAGGAACGCCTCGTGCCGCTGAACGCGCCCGCCCTCAAGGGGACACTCTCGCTGGCGGTCTCGAACCTGTCGGTCCCGGTGACCGGCGACGTGCGGGTGCGCCACCACAGTGGCTTTCCGGTTTCGTCCGGTGACTACGTGGGAACCGCATGCCTCGGCGTCACGGGCTCGCTGGTCGAGGACTGCGTCGACGCCGCGACGCTCCTGGACCTATCGCTGGGTCTCGACGACCTCATGGGATCGGGCCTGGCGCTCCGCGTGAGCGCGACGAACTTGCTCGGCACCGCGTACCGACCGTTCGTCGGTGTCCCGACCATCGGTCGGCAGCTCCTCACGCAGCTGGAGTACCGGCTGCGCTGAAGGGCCGGACCCACCTCTGACGAGGGGGGTGCCTTGCGAGCCCCCCCCTCCCCTCAGGCCAGCCCCACGATCGTCCCGTCCTCCTCCACCCGCATCCCCAGCGAAGCCGGCTTCAGCGGCAGCCCCGGCATGGTCATCATGTCGCCGGTCTTCACGACCACGAATCCGGCCCCGGCCGACGGCTGAGCCTCGCGGACGGTGATGCGGAAGCCGGTGGGCGCCCCGAGGCGGCTCGGATCATCGCTGAACGAGTATTGCGTCTTGGCCATGCAGACGGGCGCGGTGCCCATGCCGAGGCCTTCGCACTCGTCGATCTGGCGTTGGGCCGCCGGGAGGATATCCACTCCGTCGGCCCGGTAGATCTCGCGCGCGATGGTCTCGATCTTCTCGGTGAGCGGCATCTCGTCCGGATAGAGGGGACGGAAGCACGACTTCTCCTCCTCCAATACGTCCCAGACGGCGTCGGCGAGATCCAGGCAGCCGGTCCCGGTCTGGGTGTACGGATCGGCGACCACGGCCTTCGCCCCGAGCTCGGCGCACGCGTCGATCACGGTCTGGAGCTCCGCCTCGGTATCCAGCGGGAACCGGTTCACGGCGACCACCGGCTCGAGGCCGAACTTCCGGACGTTCTCGATGTGGCGCAGAACGTTCGAGAGCCCGCACTTCAACGCCTCCGTGTTCTCGGTACCCAACTGGTCGCGGGGCACGCCACCGTTGAACTTGGCCGCCCGCACCGTAGCCGCGATGACGACCGCGTCGGGGGACAGCCCGCCGAACCGGCACTTGATGTTCAGGAACTTCTCGGCGCCCAGATCTGCGCCGAAGCCCGCCTCGGTGATCGCGACGTCGCCGAACGACAGGGCGGCCCGCGTGGCCAGCAGCGAATTGCACCCGTGGGCAATGTTCGCGAACGGCCCGCCATGGATGAACGTCGGCGTCCCACCCAGGGTCTGGACGAGGTTCGGCGCAACGGCGTCCTTCAGCAGGAGCGTCATGGCGCCCTGGGCGTCGAGCTGGCTGGCCCGCACCGGCTGCCCGTCCACGTCGTACGCCACCACGATCTCCCCGAGGCGGCGCTCGAGGTCTTCGAGCCCGTCGGCCAGGCAGAACACCGCCATGACCTCCGACGCGGCGGTGATGTCGAAGCCGTCCTGCCGCGGCAGACCGCCGGTGCGACCCCCGAGGCCGATGACGATCGAGCGGAGCGCCCGGTCATTCATATCGACTGCCCGCTTCCAGACGACGCGCCGCGGATCGATGCGCAGCGAGTTGGGGCGGAAGAGGTGGTTGTCCAGCAAAGCCGCGAGCAGCGCGTTCGCCGAGCTGATGGCGTGGAAGTCGCCGGTGAAGTGGAGGTTGATGTCCTCCATGGGAATCACCTGCGAGTACCCACCGCCCGCGGCCCCACCTTTCATCCCGAACACCGGCCCGAGGCTCGGCTCCCGGAGACAGAGGACGGGGTTCCGCTTCCGGATGCTCATGGCGTCGGCCAGCCCGACGGAGATCGTCGACTTCCCTTCCCCGGCCGGCGTGGGGTTCACGCCGGTGACCAGAACCAGCTTCCCGGGGGCGCCCTCGTGCTTTCGGATGACCGACAGCGGGACCTTGGCCTTGGTCCTTCCGTACGGCTCGATCTCGGATTCGGCGAGGCCCAGCTTCGCGGCGATTTCGGCGATGGGGCGTGCGGCGGCGGCCTGAGCGATCTGGATGTCGGTCAGCATGGAGCTCGGAGCGTAGGTGGGGGGAGGAGCGCGGCGGGCTCGGCTTCGGCAGCCTCCAGGGTCGGGGGGCGGCAGGTTGGGCGCAAGTCGTGGGCCGTCGCTATCTTCACGGCCCCCGCATCGACACCGTCCCACCACGCCCGTCGTGCCACCCACCGACTCCCGCCCGCTACGTCGCCTCCTCGGCTACGCCCAGCCTCATCGGCGCAGGATGTGGCTCGCGTCCGTCTGCTCGGTTCTCAACAAGATATTCGACCTGGGTCCGCCGGTCCTGATCGGCGCCGCAGTCGACGTGATCGTCCAGCGGGAAGCGTCGTTCCTGACCCGCTTCGGGGTCGTCGAGGTGTGGGATCAGCTCCTGCTCCTCTCCGGGATCACCTTCGTGGTGTGGCTCCTGGAGTCGGTCTTCCAGTACGCGTACGCGATCCTCTGGCGGAACCTCGCCCAGACGGTCGAGCACGACCTCCGTGTGGACGCCTACGGGCACCTCCAGGACCTGGAGCTGGCCTACTACGAGGAGCGGAGCTCGGGCGGCTTGATGTCCGTGCTGAGCGACGACATCAACCAGCTCGAGCGCTTCCTGGACATCGGCGCGAACGAGCTGCTCCAGCTCGCGACCACGATCCTCGTCATCGGCGGAGCTTTCTTCCTCCTCGCGCCTTCGGTCGCCTGGATGGCCATGCTGCCCATGCCGTTCATCGTCTGGGGCTCCGTCCGCTTCCAGAAGCTCCTCATGCCCTACTACGCCGAGGTGCGTGAGCGCGTCGCCGACCTCAACGCGCGACTCGCCAACAACCTCGGCGGCATCACGACCATCAAGGCCTACACCGCCGAGCTGTACGAGGTGGGCCAGGTCACGCGGGAGAGCGAGGCGTACAAAGAGGCGAACCGGAAGGCCATCCGTGTGAGCGCGGCGTTCGTGCCTCTGATCCGCGTCGTGATCCTCTTCGGTTTCACCGCGACGCTCCTCTACGGCGGCATGGAGACGGTCGAGGGAACGCTCACGGTCGGCACATACAGCGTCCTGGTGTTCATGACCCAGCGACTCCTCTGGCCGCTCACGCGCCTCGGGGACACGCTCGACCAGTACCAGCGCGCGATGGCGTCGACGACGCGCGTCATGGCCCTGCTCGACACGCCGGCCCGGATCCGCTCGGGAGGCCGGAGCCTGCCGGTTCGGGACGTGAAAGGCGCCATCGAGATCCAGGACCTCACCTTCGGATACGGTGAGGGGCTGGGGGACGGGGCGGGCGGCGAGGGCGGGGCGGACGGCGAGGGCGGCGAGGGCGGGGCGGACGGCGAGGGCGGCGAGGGCGGCGAGGGCGGCACCATCGAGGGGCCGGTCCTGCGCGACATCTCCCTCCGGATCCCGGCCGGTGAGACGCTCGGCGTCGTCGGGTCCACCGGCTCCGGAAAGAGCACCCTGGTGAAGCTCCTGCTCCGCCTGTACCACGTGCGGCACGGCGGGATCACGCTCGACGGGATCCCGATCGAGGAGATCCGCCTCGAGGACCTGCGTGCGTCGATGGGGCTGGTGAGCCAGGACGTGTTCCTGTTCCACGGCACGGTGCGCGAGAACATCGTGTACGGGAGCTGGGACGCGCCCGACGAGCGCATCGAGGAGGCCGCGCGGCTCGCCGAAGCGCACGACTTCATCGTCGATCTCCCCCGCGGCTACGACACGATCGTGGGCGAGCGTGGGCAGAAGCTCTCCGGCGGTCAGCGGCAACGCATCGCCATCGCGCGAGCCATCCTCAAGGATCCGCCGGTGCTGATCCTCGACGAGGCGACGAGCGCCGTGGACAACGAGACCGAGGCCGCCATCCAGCGCTCGCTGGAGCACATCTCGCGCGACCGGACGACGATCGCCATCGCACACCGGCTCTCCACGATCCGGAACGCCGACCGCATCTGCGTGTTGGAGCGGGGCCGGATCGTCGAGCTCGGCACGCACGACGAGCTCGTGGAGGGGGGCGGCGTCTACGCGGCGCTCTGGCGGGTTCAGACGGGGGCGGTTGGGGCGGCCCTCCCCCGCTGACCCCACTGGACCCACTGGGCCCGCCGGTCCAGGCGCCGCGACACCAGGGGGGCGACACAGGGGGGGGGCGCGCGACTTCCCCGGCGGAAGCACCCCGTTCGCATCATTCTCTGGATCCCCCGGGAGGGACCTGTAGCCGGAAGTCTGGAGCTCCATCCGCTGCCGTTTGCGCTCGACCGAGCGTGGCAGAAACATGCCCAAGCGGACGACCTCGATCGGCGATTGGCATGTTGACCACCCTATATGGCAGAAAGGTCACAAGGCCGCCGCCGAGATTCCGGCCCATGGCATGTTGACCGCCCTATGCGGCAGAAACATCACGCGCGGTCGGCGCACCTGCCCGCCGTGTCACGTTTCTGCCACGCGCCGAGCAGGCAGCCCGCTCTCCCATCGGTGCGTCAGTCCTGGACGTCCGCCCGGTGTGCGTGAGATTCGATTCCTGCTTGCTGCCACATATCGACTCCTCTGAAACCTCGGTTGATTCACTGCCGGACGGACTGATCCGGACCGCGCGGACGCAGAGCGCCCACACCGGGAGTCTCCCGGGAAGGAGTCGCCGTGAGCATCACACGGCTTTGTCGGTGTGGCGGGTCACCCCTTTGGGGGATACCGCTCGGGCCACGCCGGCACGGGGGTGTCGCACGGCGGATCCAGGTGACTCACCCCCCTGCCGCGTGCCCGTCCTTGCGCGGGTCGGACCCGGCGGCGTACCCGCGCTCGAGCTTCATGATGGCCTGGGCACCTCCGTAGCTCAGACGCCCGGCATCGCCCACCTCGTGACCCATGGCGGCGAGCTCGGCGCGCACCTCGTCCGTGATCGGAGGCTCGAGCGTGATCCGCAGCCCCCCGGAGTGCTGGATGCGCGCTGCATCGATGGCGCCCTGCAGGTCCATGTCGAACTCCAGCAGGTTGAGCATCACCTGCACGTGGCCCTGCGGCTGGAATCCACCGCCCATGACGCCGTAGCTGAGCCAGGGCTCCTCTCCCGCTTCGGTCTCGCGGGTGACGAACGCGGGGATGATGGTGTGGAAGGGCCTCTTGCCGGCGGCGATCGTGTTCGGGTGTCCCTCCTCCAGCGTGAATCCCGCCCCGCGGTTGTGGAGCATGATCCCGGTCCCGGGGACGACGACGCCCGAGCCGAAGTAGCCGTAGATGCTGTTGATGAGCGACACCATGTTGCCCTCGGAGTCCGCGACACTGAGGTAGATCGTCTCGCTGTCGGTCAGGAAGCTGCCGGGGTCCACCCGCTCCGCAGGCCGTTCCAGGTCGATGAGCGCGGCGCGCTCGGCCAGGTACTCCTCGGAGAGAAGCTCCTCCGGGGACACGAGCATGTGGTCCGGATCCGAGATGTGTTCGGACAAGTCGGCGTACGCCAGCTTCTTCACCTCGGTCATGAGGTGGATGTACTCGGCCGAGTTGTGCTCCATGGCGCCCACGTCGAAGCCGTCGAGCATCCGGAGCATCTGGAGCGCCGCGATCCCCTGGTTCGGGGGCGGAAGCTGGTACATGCGGTAGCCGCGGAAGGGCACCGAGATCGGATCCACCCACTCGACCTCGTGCGCGGAGAGGTCCTCGAGCGTCACGAAGCCACCGAGCTCCTGGAGGCCTTCGACGATCCGGGCGCCGAGCGCACCACCGTAGAACGCGCCTATTCCCTGGCTGGCGACAGTCCGCAAGGAAGACGCCAGATCCGGATTCCGGTGCCACTCACCCGCCTCCGGCGGTCTCTCGCCGTCGAAGAGATAGACGGCGGTCGCCCCTTCGTTGCGCTGGAGCTTCTCGACCTGTCGCGACCAGTCCTCGGCGATGATGGGCGTGACCGGGAAGCCCCCCTCGGCGAGACGGATCGCGGGCTGCAGCGCTTCGGCGAGCGTAAGCGTGCCGTGCCGCTCGAGGAGCGCGGCCCATCCCGCGAGCGACCCCGGAACCGTGACGGCTTCGGCCCCGCTGCCCGGCATCCGCTCGTGACCGCGGGCGACGAGCGTGTCGCGGGACGCGAGCGACCCGGCCCGCCCGATGGAGCGCATGCCGATGAGCCTGCCCTCGTCGGCGTCCCATGACAACGTGAAGACGTCGCCCCCGATACCGGTCATGTGGGGCTCCACGACGTTCAGGACCATGGCCGCGACCACCGCCGCGTCGTAGGCGTTGCCGCCCTCCTCCAACACGCGGAGCGCGGCGGACGTGGCGAGCGGCTGGCTGGTCGCCACCGCGTGGTTCGGCGCGTAGACCGTGGAGCGCCTGGCCAGGGTGGTGGGGCGAGGGCCTTCCTCTCCGCTGGATGCCTGGCTCTCGGACGACGGCGCCTGACAGCCGAGGAGGAGGCCGCTGGCGAGGAGCGCGGTCGCGGCAGCGGAGAGAAGCGTGGAGCTGAAGCGTCGGGACATGGAGACCTCTGGCGGCATCGGGTCGGGACCTGGTGGGTCCGCTCGAGCCCGGAGAATGCGCCCGCGACCGCCGTTCACGCAATCCGGGATCCCGGTCGGAGGATGCGAGCAGCGCCACCCGACCCATGTCCGGACGCGCGACACACCGTATACTCTTGCCGATCCCGCGACCCAGACGCGCGAGCCACACACCCCGGACCCGGACGGCAGCCTCCGTGCGTACCCAGAGCCTCACCCCGATCGCCCTTCTCGTCGCCATGCTCGTTGCCGTGGCTCCACTCAGCAACGTCGCGGCCCAGAGCACGGCGCCCTACAAGCTCGGCATGTTCCGCGACGCCGGCCGGGCGTTCGTCGGCATCGTGGTGGACGAGCAGGTCGTCATCGACCTGGGCCGGGCCGAGCCGGACGCGCCGGAGACGCTGAAGGCCCTGATCGGCCGGTGGGACTCGGGGTGGGCGGAACGGATCGGGAGACTGGCTGCCGCATCCCGACAGGATCCGCCGGCGTACGCGTTCCCATTGAGCCACGTCACCACCCTCCCACCGCTCGACGACCCCGAAGTGCTCCTGATGGCCGCGCGCAACTACGTGGAGCATGCCGAGGAGATGGCCGCGGTGGGGCGCGCCTCCGGCACCACGAGCGTCATCGACGAGAGCGTGCGGGTCGGGCTGCCGGGCATCTGGCAGCGGGACCAGGCGGACGACCGGCCGAACCCGTACCTCTTTCCGAAGCTCAAGACGGCGATCTCGGCCACCGGCGACCCGATCGTGCTGCCGCCCGGCCGCCCGATGATCGACTTCGAGTGCGAGTTGGTCGCGGTGATCGGACGAACGACGCGCCGGGTCGCGGTCGATGAGGCGCTGGACCACGTCTTCGGATACATGGCCATGGTCGACGTTTCCGACCGGCAGGAACGGGACGACGGCCGCTACGGCTCGGACTGGTTCATGGGCAAGAGCCACGACTCGTTCGGGCCGAGCGGGCCGTTCGTGGTGCCGGCGGAGTTCGTCGGCGACCCCCAGGATCTCGCCATCGAGTACCGCCTGAACGGCAACGTCATGCAGGACGCGAGCACGGCCCTGATGGTGCATACGGTGCGCGACCTCGTCTCGTTCGCGTCGCACATTGTGACGCTCGTGCCCGGTGACATGGTCGGGACCGGCACGCCCGGCGGGGTCGGCGAGGGACGGACGCCCCCCGTCTACCTGAAGGCGGGCGACCAGAGCATGTGCACCATCGAGCGGATCGGGACGATTCGGAACCCGGTGGTGGCTGCGCCGGCGGGGTCGTTCTGAGCGTGCGGGCTGGCATGCCGCCGTCCGAGAGGCGGCGGGCCCGAGCTTGGGTCCGCCTCGCCCTCCTTCTGCTCGTCGCGGCCTCATGGGGCTGCTCGGGAGAAGTCCCGGAGCGACCTGCCGAAGCCCCCGAGGTGGATACGACCGTCTCGGAAGCCGCCGCTCCTCCCGAGCCGCTGGCGGACGCATCTCCGGACACAGGGGCCCCCGTCTTCGACGAGCCGGTGATCGTCTTCGCGACCGCGGGTGCCGATGAGCTGGAATCCGTACGGTCGGACATGGGAGACGAGGACTTCTACGCGATGGCGGACGACCTGATGTGGTACAGGGCGATGGCGGAGGATGTCCTCGCTGGCCAGGACATCCGGGTGGCGCGCGTCGAGGGCCGTTCCGGGCTCCGCTTTCTCGTCGAGGGTGAGGCGCGCCTCCACGCATTCCGGGACGAGCCGACATTGGACCTCATCGTGCTCTATCGGCCCGGTGCCGAGCCGGTGGCCGTACCCCCGATCGAGCTCTCCGTGGATCCGGAGTTGGTCGCGCGGTACTTCGCCGACTCCGTCGGCCCGGACCCGGCGCCTGGACGCTGAGGGACGAGCGAGGTCCGCGTGGCGCGGACGACCGTGCGGCCCCCGACGTCTGTGCGGCGATCGGTGCGCGTCGAGTTGGCGCGACACCCGGGTCCGGCCTATCCTCCGGGCGCCTCGCAGCGCCTGTTCCCCGACGAGTCCGGAGTCTCCGCTTGCAGTGCCGTCCGCTAGCCCACGCCCTGACGCTCTCCCTGGCGATCGCCGCCTGCGGCCCGGGCGCCGCGCCCGCCGATTCGGACAGCGCGCCCGCCGAGCGCCCCGGCGAGCCACTCCGCCCCTCGATGACGGCGCACGACGTCCTCCCCTGGGCCTTCACCCTGAACGACCCACCGGTCGAGGGGGCTCCGTCGCCCGATCCGGACGAGGTCGTGACGGTCCCGGGCTCGGACCTCACGGTCCGGCGCGCCGACATCAGCATCGACAACGGCCCGCCGGATTGGCACCCGGACGGCCACCCGCCGATGCCCGACGTCGTGGCGAGCGGCGGCGGCGAGGGAGTGTTGGCCTGCGCGTACTGCCATCTTCCCAACGGCCAGGGCAAGCCGGAGAACGCCGGCCTGGCGGGCCAGCCCTTCGACTACCTGGTGCAGCAGATGGAGGACTACCGGAACGGCCTCCGCCGAACTGGTGATCCGCGCATGGGCCCGCCCACGCTCATGATGGGCATCGGGGCCGCCGCCACCGACGAGCAGGCCCGGGTCGCGGCCGAGTACTTTTCGTCGATCGATTTCAAACCGTGGATCCGGGTGATCGAGACCGACTCCGTGCCCGTCACGCGCATCGGGGGATGGCTGCACGAGGTGGTGGAGGACGCCGGCATGGAGCCGATCGGCACGCGGGTGGTCGAGACCCCCGAGGACCTCGCGCGGACCAAGCTGCGCGACGACGCGTCGGGCTTCGTCGCCTACGTGCCGCGCGGGGCGATCGCGCGGGGGGAGCGCCTGGTCCGGACCGGAGGCGCCGATGGGCGGACGGTCGCGTGCACCACCTGTCACGGTGACGACCTGCGCGGCCTGGGTCCGATCCCCGCCCTGGCGGGGCGCTCCCCGAGCTACATGGCCCGCCAGCTCTACGACCTGAGGGTCGGGAACCGCGACGGCGCGTGGTCCGATCTCATGGACGCGGCGGTGGAGAACCTCACGGTGGAGGACGTCGTCGACATCGTCGCTTATACGGCGAGCCTCACCCCCTAGGGTGGCGCGGCCTCCCACACGTACAGGACGTGAGGGAGGCCCGCGTGCGTCAGCTTACGCTCGTAACCGAGACCGACCTTCTCGAGCACCCGCTGTGACGCCCGGTTCGTGGTGAGCGTGATACCGACGACACGAGACAGCCCCACGGTCTCACGCGCGAGCCGGACGCCCGCCTCGGCGATCTCGGTCGCGAAGCCCCCGCCCCACCGCTCACGAACGACGGCGTAACCCACCTCGACCTCCAGCGCGCCCTCGACCTCCAGGTACCGGATCCCGCCGCGTCCCACGAACGCGCCCGTCTCGAGGTCATGCGCCATCCACCAGCCGAAGCCATGCCGTCGCCAGTGGTCCTCCTGCGCCATGGCATAGCCCATGGTCTCCTTCTCCGAGCGCAGGCCACCCAGAGTGGCCATGACCTCGGGATCGCCATCGAGCTCACGGAACTCCACCCAGTCCTCGGCACGGATCGGACGAAGGGAGAGGCGGTCGGTCGTGAGGCCCTCGGTCATGCCCCGAACACGACGCTGCCCGTGTAGCTGACCATCCACTGCACACCGAAGCGATCCCGGCAGCTTCCGTACTTCTCCGCCCATTCCGTCCGGCTCAACGCCATCTCGACGGTCCCCGCCTCCGAGAGGCCCTCGAAAACCCGCTCGGCGTCGTCCGGGCTGTCGAGCTCCAGGTGGATGTAGCTGTTCGTGCCGACGACGAACCCCTCTCGCCACGCCCCGATCACGTCGGTCCCCATGAGGGTCGTTCCGTTCCCGAGGGCGAGCCCGATGTTGGCGATGAGATCCAGCTCCGCGTCGGGAACGTCCATCGGGTCTTCGGGGAAGTCGCGATACCGGAACGGCCCGATGAGCTCCCCTCCCAGCACGGAGCGGTAGAAGTCGAACGCCTCTTCCGTGTTGCCGGGAAAGTTGAGGTACGGATTGACGGCCTTGATCATGGTGAGCTCCTCTGATTGTGGGCGCGCGGCCCTTGCGACGGGTTCTCCCGGTAGTCGTTCGACCGTGCCGCAATTCGACGATACCTCCGAGGCATCGATTCCGCCCACTTCCGCTGTCGAAATCACCCGCTCTCACTCGACCATGGGATGAATCCGACCAACCCCAGCGAGGAGCCGACCCGTAACCCATGCCCCATATCAACCTGACCCCGTGCCTCTGGTTCTCCGACGAGGCTGAAGAAGCCGCCGACGCCTACACGGCCATCTTCCCCAACTCCCGCATCGTGCGCGTGACCCGGTACGGCCGCGAGGGTCACGACCTGCACGGGCGCCCGGAAGGCTCCGTGATGACGGTCGACTTCGAGCTCGACGGCCATCCTCTGACCGCGCTGAACGGCGGACCCCATTTCACGTTCAACGAGGCGATCTCGCTACAGATCTTCTGTGATACCCAGGACGAGATCGACCGATATTGGGACGCCCTCGCGCAGGACGGCGATCCGCTGGCTCGGCAGTGCGGGTGGCTCAAGGACCGCTTCGGCGTGTCCTGGCAGGTGATTCCCAGGGGTCTGGATGCCCTCATCGCCGACCCGGACTCCCCCGCCTGCCAGAGGGCGATGTATGCCCTTCTCCGCATGGAGAAGATCGACCTCGGAGCGATCCGGGCGGCGCACGCGGGAACGGCCTGAAGGCGATCCGCGAAGGCTGTCGCGAAGCGCGCCCGGGCCTTAGTCTCCCGGACCGGAAAATCATCCCGTGCTTCAGGAGATCGCATGAAGAGGAAGGTCATGGTTCTGGCGACGCTCGCGTTCGCCGCCGCAGGGTGCTCGAGCGACGCCCAGGACGCCCAGCCCGAAGGACCGAGCGCCCAGGAGATCGCCGCGTCGGCCGCCGAGCGACAGGCCGAGCTCGACGCCGTCGAACGGCCCATCGCGGCGCTGAACAGCCTGTGGCTGGAGGAGCTGACCTGGATCGAGATCCGGGACGCCGTGCGCGAGGGCAACACGACGGCGCTCATCCTCACCGGTGGCGTCGAGTCGAACGGACCGTACCTCGCCTCCGGCAAGCACAACTACTCGAACCGGCTCATGGGCGAGTCCGTCGCCGAGGCGCTCGGAAATGCCTTGATCGCGCCGCTCGTCACCATCGAGCCCGGTCGCCCGAGCGGCCCGGTCACCGTCGGAAACACCGGCCCCATGGTCTCGCAGGACACCTACGTACGCTGGCTCGTCGACCTCGGGGACAGCCTCCGGGGGATGGGCTTCACCGAGATCTACTACATGGGGGACAGCGGCGGGAACCAGCGCGGACAGCAGGCGGCCGCGGATACCCTGAACGCCCGCTATGGGGGATCGCCGGCTGTGTTCCATCACGTGGCGGAGTTCTACAACCACGAGGAGGTCCGTCGCTGGATCCAGGAGGATCTCGGCATCCCGGAGGAGATCGAGTACTCCGCGAGCCGCGGGTCCGACGGCATCCACGACGAGCTGTCGATCTCGGCGGTCATGTCCGTGCTCGATCCGACGACGATCCGCTATGAGCAGCGGGTCGCCGAGGGGCTGGCGTCGATCAACGGCATCAGCCTCGAACCGCTGTCCGGGACGCAGGACCTGGGAAGACGGGTCATCGAGTACCGCACCGGTATCACCGTCGACGCCATCGAGGCGTTCCGCGCCGATCGAGGGCGCTGAGTTCCACGGGAGGCCCGTCGGCCCGGATCGGCCCGACGGGCGACCCCACCCCCACCCATTCAATCGACCCATGTCCCAGGTAGAAATCCAGGTCGCCAGAGACTTTCCAGGCACCGCCGAGGTGGCCTACGGAATCCTCGCCGACTATCACGAGGGGCACCCCTCGATCCTCCCGACCCGGTACTTCACGCACCTCACGGTCGAGCGTGGCGGCCACGGTGCGGGAACGGTCATCCGATTCGGGTTGAAGCTCGCCGGCCGGGTGCAGGAAGCCCGGGCGACCGTGTCGGAACCCGAGCCGGGACGCGTGCTCGTGGAGCGCGTGGAGGACTCGAGAGGCACCGAGACGACGTTCACCGTCGAGCCGCTTCCCGACCGGCACGTACGCGTCACCATCCGGACCGTGTGGACGGCTCGTGGGCTCTCGGGAGCCTTCGAGCGCTGGCTCGCCCCGCGACTCCTACGCCCGATCTACCGAGAGGAGCTCGAAAACCTGGAAGGTGTGGTGCGGGAGCGCCTCAGTACGCCATAGCGTAGATGATGAGGTTCAGGAAGAGCCGGGACGCGAACGTCGAATAGGACAGCGGATAGCTCGGAGACTCCGCCCACTCGAGCGCGTCGCCGAGGTCGGTGTTCCAGTTGATGGCGACGATGAGCCGGCCGTTCCGGTCGAAGATGCCACGAAGATGCGCCTCATAGCCGTCGCGCTCCCACGTTCGAGCGCCGGGGATGCCGCGGGCGACCGCCTGGCCGTTGCCGACGTTCGGAACCTGGACGATGTCCTCGTCGATCTCGTAGTAGGAACGGAAGACGGCGTGGTCGCGCGGTACGTCGACGATGGAATGTTCGGGGAGCACGCGGCTCAGCTGGTACTCGACGTTGCGCCACTCGGCGGTCCCCCAGAAGTCGTCGAGCATCAGAAAGCCACCGGCGAGCAGATAGTCGCGCAGTCCCCGGACCTCGGCGTCCGTGAGGTCTGCGTACCCCCACTCCAGGCTGTAGAGGAACGGGTAGCGACGGAGGTCCGGATCGGCGAGTGAGATCGGGCGCTCCCACTCGCAGGCGTCCAGGTTGGACAAGCGTGTGGCGACACGGGCCATGACACGGTCGGCGTTCGGATAGTCGATCGACCATCCGGGGCCGCGGTCTCCGAGACGGTCCCCGCCCCCACCGAAATAACCCCCTCCCCGGTAGCCGGTGTACATGGCCCGGGCGAAGTAGAACTGATAGGGTCGGGCCGGCTCGCCCGGCGGCGGCTTGAAGTAGCCTTCGGGCATGACCTCCATCTCGGAGAGGCGCCTGGGGCCCGGCCCGCACGTCCATGCCGTCGACGACGGCGGGAGGAGCGGCGGGGTCGCGCGCGCCGCATGGAGCGACGGAGGGGTGGCCGATGCGCGGAACGCCGAGCCCGCGACCACCGGAGTGCGGCTCTCTGCGACGCCCGGCGCCGTCCGCCAGGCCCCCGCGATCCCGCCCGCGGTCGCGAGCACGGCGGCCAGGCCGGCCCCCACCCACAGCACACGCCCCTTCATCGGGGACGACTCCTGGCGGGCGTGACGCTTTCCGGCATGTCCACCACTCCTTGGGGGCAACGTTCAAGTCCCTACACCCTTCGCCACTCCGGGGTCGCACGATCCGTGCCCTTCCAAGGACCGGGTGCGGCACCCTCCGCCCCACGCGGAGTATCATGCGCACGTCGACCACTACCCGAGAGCCCCCCGGATGCCGGCACCTCCGTACCTGACATCCCGTCTCGACCGACGGCCCGCGACATCGGCCGCGGCACGATACCGCCCTCGGCGCCCCGCCCGCGCCGCTGCGCGGGTGACCCTGGCCGCCCTGGCGCTCGCCTCCGCCGCCTGCGCCAGAGGCGTGGAAACGCCCGACTTCAGGGGAACGCGCACCACTCAGGCGGCGCCCATCCAGGTAGACGTCCACAACCTCAACTACGCTGACATCACCGTCCATGCAAGCCGTGACGGCGCGTGGCGAAGGATCGGGCAGGTCACCGGTAATACCGAGCAGACCCTGCAGGTGCCAGCGGACATCGGCTCACCGGCCGGATATCTCCGGTTGCGCGTACACGCGATCGGGTCGCCCGACGCGAGCGACTTCGTCACGGACGGCATCATGGCGGGCGGCGGGGACATCGTCGAACTGCGTGTGGCCCCGGTGCTCCGCATGTCGAGCTGGTCGGTCCGATAGCCTGAATGACGGATTCGCTCGTTCCGCTGATCCCGATTCTGCTCGGGCTCGCAGTCCTTTGGGTCGGAGCCGGGCTGGTGCTTCATGGCGCCACCCGCATGGGAAGCCGCTCGCCACGCTGGGAGATGCTCGCCGGACTGGCCATGGCCGCGATGGCGCCGGTCCTACCCGAGATCGGCATCTCGCTCGCGGTCGCCGCGTCGGAGGCGTCGGCGGAAGCGGTGTCCGGGCTGGTGGTCGGGACCGTGCTCGGGAGCGTCCTCGCGCGCGCGACGTTCGTACTCGGATGCGGAGGCCTGATCGGCGTGTCTCGGCCGCAACCGCCCGACGCCGCGACCCGCCCGCCCCTGGTGCTCGGGGCCGTCGCTCTGGTCGCCATCCTCTCCATCGACGGATTCCTGGGCCCGATCGACGGAGGCGTATTGGTCTCGCTCGGCCTCGTGAGCCTCGTCCGCCGCACCCGGACCCGGGCCGCCGTGAGGACCGGCCCGGCCGCCCGTCACGGACTGCTCCCCGACCCGTTCGTGATCGTGTCCGGGTTGGCCGTGGCCGGTTTCGCGGCGTGGCTGCTCGCGCCGCGCGCGCTCACGCTGTCCGGGACGTGGGGCATCGACCCGATGCTGGTCGGCCTGCTCGTGCTCGGGGTCGGCGCGAGCCTCCCCGAGCTCGTCCTGGCCGTGAACGCAGCCACGAGGGGAGAGCGCGAGCTGTCGGCCTCCTCGGTGCTGGCCAACGGAACGCTGGGCCTCCTCCTCCCGCTCGGCCTGGGGGCGCTCATTCGTCCGCTGGGTGTCGACCGGCTGGCCCTCCTCCTCGATCTGCCGGCCCTCGGGATCGTGATCCTCTGCCTGTGGACGTGGGACCGTCGGGGCGTACGGGTCGCGGGAGCACGCGCGGCTACGCTCCTCGCGGCCTTCCTCATCTACGTGGTCGCTCGAATGGCGTCGAGCTGGCTCTGACGAGCCGTCCGGCGAGACCGTCCTACAGCGCGTCCGGATCCGCGAGCCGCCGCAGATACTCGAACGGATAGATCCCCGTGCTGTGGCCGTCGCTCCACATGAACTGGAGCGCGTACCGCCCCACGTAGTGGATCTCGGTCGGATACACGCCGGGGTCGATCATCTCGGGCACGAGCATACGCTCCCCGGTCATCTCGTCCACGCATCCGGCACAGGGGCAGCGCAGCCGCAGGTCTCGCGGAGCATGCTCCGTGACGAAGCCGTCTTTCCAACGGATACGGAGGCGGGCGCCGTCCTCGGTGGGCGCGATGTCCTCGGGAACGAACCGGTGGTCAGCCACGGGCGTCGTCCGCTCGCCGCCGAAGCGCGGCCGCAAGGGCCCGGAAGGCCTCACCCCGGTGGCTACGCGCGTCCTTCTCCTCGGGCGACAGCTCCGCGAAGGTCCGTCCGAGCTCGGGGACGAGCACGTGCGGATCGTATCCGAACCCGCCATCCCCCCGCGGCTCGTCCACGATGGTGCCGTCGGCCGCTCCTCGCGTGACGAGGCCGGCATCACCGGTCTGCCCGTCGAGCATCACCGCCACGCACACGTAGCGCGCGGTTCGCCGGTCGGCGTCCACGCCGCGCAGTCGTTCGACGAGGTAGACGTTGTTCGCCGCGTCCTGCCCCCCGTGTCCCTCGGCGAGCTCCGGCGGCGCGAACCGCTTGCTCCGAACCCCGGGTGCACCGTCGAGGGCGTCGACCACGATGCCCGAGTCGTCGGCCACGGTGGGTATGCCCGTCTTCCGAAAGAAGTAGGCGGCCTTGGACCGCGCGTTCTCCTCGAAGGTATCGAACGGCTCCAGTCCGTCTTCCTCGGGCGCCTCGGCGATGCCGGCGTCGTCGAGCGACAGCACCTCGAGACCCGGGACGTCGGCGAGGATCCGGCGGATCTCCCGCATCTTGCCCGCGCTCCTGGTGGCGACCAGGAGCTTCCCCGGCCCGGAGATCGTCACGGACGGAGGGCGCGCGCCTGGGCCGCGAGCAACGCCTCGATGCCCGAGGTCGCGAGATCGAGCAGGGCGTCCAGCTCGTCGCGTCGGAACGGGTCGCCCTCGGCTGTTCCCTGGACCTCCACGAGACCGCCGCTCTCCGTGCCGACCACGTTCATGTCGACCTGCGCCCGGACGTCTTCGCGGTAATCGAGGTCCAGGCGGGGCATGCCGTCCACGATGCCGACGCTTACCGCCGCGACCCGCTCGCTCACGGGATTCCGCTCGACCAGACCTTCGTCGAGCATCCACCGGCCGGCGAGGATGAGGGCCACGCAGGCCCCGGTGATCGAGGCCGTCCGGGTCCCGCCGTCGGCCTGGAGCACGTCGCAGTCGACGGTGACCGTGTGCTGACCGAGGGCCTGCATGTCGGTGACGGAGCGGAGCGAGCGGCCGATCAGCCGCTGGATCTCCTGGGTACGTCCCTTGGGACCGTTTCGCTCTCGTCCGGACCGCGTGTGGGTCGCGCGGGGCAGCATCGCGTACTCGCCCGTAACCCACCCGGCGCCGCTCCTGAGCCGCCAGTCGGGAACGCCTTCGACCACGGAGGCCGTGCAGAGAACCCGGGTGTCACCGGTCGAGATGGTGCACGAGCCCTCGGCATACGGAGCCACGCCCGTCTCGATCGTGATCGGTCGCGGCTCGTCGAGCCTCCTTCCATCGGGGCGGTCAGCCATCCCCAGTCTCCCTGATTCGTCGCAGCAGTGCCGTCGTGGAGTAGCCCTCCACGAACGGTATGATCTCCACGCGCCCCCCCGCCCCTTCGACCGCTTCGCGGCCGACGACCTGATCGACGGTGTAGTCCCCGCCCTTCACCAGGACGTCCGGCAGGAGCGCCTCGATGAGCGCGGCGGGTGTATCCTCGTCGAACAGGGACACGGCGTCCACCGACTCGAGCGAGGCGAGCACGAGCGCCCGCGCTTCTTCTCCCACGAGGGGACGGTCCGCGGCCTTGTCGAGCCGACGTACCGACGCGTCGGTGTTCACACCGACCACGAGGGCGTCTCCGAGCGCGCGCGCCCGGGCCAGGTAGGTCACGTGCCCGGGGTGCAGGAGATCGAAGCACCCGTTCGTGAAGACCAGTCGCCCGGTGCGCGGGCGGCCGAACCTGGCCAGGAGCACGTCTCTCGACAGCACCTTGTCCGCAGGGCGTCTCACGCCGGCGTCCTCATGCGGAGGCCGCGGCCGCGAGCAGGTCGCGCCCGCCGCGCTCGATCAGCTGCTCGGCGATACGACGCCCCGCGGTCGCCGGATCGTCGAGCCGCCCGGAGAAGTCGGCACGGACGAGCCGTCGGTCCGCACGGGCGGGCAGCAGCGCACGCATCCGGAGCAGCGGGCCGTGGGGCCGGGCCATCACACCGACCGGCGCATCCGGGCCCACGTCGAGCACTTGGAGGACGACCTGCTCGGCCTCGAGCGCCGCACGGGCGGCCGGCTCGTCCAGCTCGGCGAGAATCTCCGTCAGGGCGTTCTGGTCGGCGTCGGCCTGGAGCACGACGCTTCCCCGCCCCACCGCGGTCGCCCAGGAGGTCGGCTCGAAGATCTCGCGGATCACGTCGCCGAGCCCGACCGCACGCGCCACGCCCACCGGCGCGATCCATGCATGGACATCCCCCCGCTCGAGCAGATCGGCGGCCTCGCGTGCGTCTTCGACACGTACCTCGCGCAACTCCACGCGATGCACGCCGAGCATCTCCGCGCGGAGGCCACCAGCCAGCGCTACCCGGGCACCGGCCGGGAGCTCGGACAGGCTCGGCTTTCCCTCGGGGCCGGTCACGAGCGCGTCGCGCGGCTCGGCCAGACCGATGACCGCCGCGGAGCGCGCCGGCATCTCCGTGAGCCCCTCGGCCGAAGTCAGGTGCAACTCGGCATCGTGGTCGGCGTCCACGACCGTCACGGAGAAACCCAGGGCGGCAAGCCGGTCCGCGAGACGCGCGGCCTGACCTCGGAGCGGATCCGCAACCGCCAATCGCAAGCTCACGCGCGCCGCTCCCGGTCAGAGATAGACGATCAGGCTCGCCGCGAGAATGATCGCCACCCACAGCACCATGCTCCCGACGGGCCAGGAACGCGCGAGCGGCCCGACCGGCCCATGCGTACGGGCCAGGCCCGCGATGAGCGCGCGCACTCGCCCGAGACCGGCCGTGGCCAGATGCTCCCGGGCCGCAGTGGTCCGCACCGCGAACTCACGTCCGACGGCGGTCCCGAAGCGCCGGTAGAACCAGTCCCAGTCCAGCGAAATGGTGAGCGTCCGCTTCATCAGGGGCAACATCACGAAGAACGCGAGGCCCGCGAAGAGCAGAAGCTGGAACTGGCTTACCAGGTGGCTCGCGGTGTATGGCTCGTACTCCACCGGATACGGCAGAATCGCGTAGAGCGGCCCCGGCAGCACGCCGAGCCCGATGCAGAACGCGCTGAACAGCCACATGGGCCAGACCATGTTCTTCGGCGGATCCGACGGGCGGAGCCCGGAGTCCTTCTGGAAGAACACGAACCACGGGAACTTGATGCCCGCGTGGAGGAAGACGCCCGCGGACGCCGCCGTAAGCACGAACCAGGCGATCGCGATGTGCTCGTGGGCCGCCGCGTCGTTGATCATCGACTTCGAGATGAAGCCCGAAGTGAACGGGAACGACGAGATGGCGAGGGCGCCGATGATCCCGGCCGTCGCGGTCTGCGGCATGGTCCGGAAGAGACCGCCGAGGTCCGTACACTTCCGCTTGCCCGTCATGTACAGCACGCTGCCGGCCGACATGAGTAGGAGCGCCTTGTAGATGATGTGGCTGAAGGCGTGCGCGGTCGCGCCGTTCAGCGCCTCCTCCGTCCCGATCCCGATGCCGGTCACCATGAACCCGACCTGGTTCACGATCGAGTACGCCAGGATACGCCGCATGTCGTTCTCGAGCAGCGCGTAGACGATCCCGTACACGGCCATGTAGAGACCGACGTAGATGAGGACCTGCGTACCCGGGAACGCCATCATGAGCGTGAAGACGGCGGTCTTCGTCGTGAACGCCGACAGGAAGACCATGCCGCTCGGGCTCGCCTCCGGATACGCGTCCGCGATCCAGGCCGAGAGCGGCGGCGCGCCGGCGTTGATCAGGAAGCCGATCAGGATCATCACGTTCGCGAAGCTGTCGAGCTGCATCGGCTCGAACGCCACCGATCCGGTCTGCGCGATGTGCGCGACCACGCCGAACATGAGAACGACGCCGCCGAACACGTGCACGAGCAGATAGCGCATGCTCGCCGCGTACGCCTCCGACTGGTCCGACGCCCACAGGACCAGCGTCGATCCGATCGCCATCAGCTCCCAGAACACGAACATCGTGATCAGGTCGCCCGCGAACGTCACGCCCACCGCGCTGCCCGCGTAGGCGAAGGCCGCGGCGAGCTCGAGGACCCGCGCCTGGCGGATGGCGAACACCCCGCCCGCGAACGCCATGATGGCGAAGACGGTGGCGAACACCCGCCCGGTCGCCGTCCAATGGACGGGCATGAGGTCGTAGTCGAGGAACGGCACGGTGACCGTGTGCCCCTCGGGGACCATCCAGACGGCGGCGAGGGTCAGGAGCGGCAGCCCCATCACCACCAGGTTGCGCAGGCCGCCCCGGGTCGCCGGAATCAGGAACGCTCCGGCGATGAGCAACAGGCCGGGAGGGAACGACACGGTCATCGGTCGCCTCCGGTCCGGCCGTCGGTGTCCGGGAAGCCGTTGGCCGCCCCGTCGTAGTACACGTCCTTCCGCTTCAGGAAGATGCCCAGGAGCTTCGCGCCGACGACCATCGCCACGCACGTGACGAAGCCGTACCAGGCATAGAAGCCGAACGTGGCGTCGATACCGAAGTACTCGTAGTGGTCGACGAACAGGTCACCGGCGACGATCAGCGCCAGGACCACGGACGACCCGATCCACAGCTTGCGGATCGTTTCGGGCTTCACGAGCCAGTGCTCGGGCTCGTCGGGCGCCTTGCGCGGCGGATTTCCGGGCTCGGTCATGCGGCGTGCTTCACTCATGGAGCGCCTCCGACGAGGGCCTTGGCCAGCGCGAGCGGCACTCCGGGGAAGAAGAAGAGGAGAACGGTCAGCCCAGCGGTGATGGTGAGCGCCACGACGATCGGCCAGGGCGCCTCACCATGGTCGTGCGCGCCGTGATCGTCACCGCCTCCGCCGACGTACGCCGGAGCCTGGGCCTCCTCCGCCTGGAAGAAGGCCATGTAGATGATCGGCACGAAGTACGCGGCGTTCAGCAGCGTCGACGCGATCAGGATCGCGAGCACGACCATGTGCTGGGACTCGAAGGCCCCCATCATCATGTACCACTTGCTGATGAAGCCCCCAGCGGGCGGCAGTCCGATCATGGACAACGCGCCCACCGCGAAGGCGCCCATGGTCCAGGGCATCCGGCGGCCGATGCCCCTGAGCTGGCTGATCTCGGTCTTGTGCGCGGCCGTGTAGATGGAGCCCGCCGCGAAGAACAGGGTGATCTTGCCGAATGCGTGCGCCACGATGTGGAGCGCCGCACCCGCGGCGGCCATCGGCACGAACATGGCTGCCGCCAGCACCACGTAGCTCAACTGGCTGACCGTGGAGTACGCGAGCATGCGCTTCAGGTTACCCCGCGCCATCAGGATCCGGAGCGCCACGATGGAGCCCGCGAGGACCGTGAACCCCGAGGCGTAAACCAGCCACCCGGTTCCGGCCTCAGCCGCCAGGAAGTCGAGGCCGAAGACGTAGACGACGACCTTCACGACGCTGAACACACCGGCCTTCACGACGGCCACGGCGTGGAGGAGCGCCGAAACCGGCGTCGGCGCGACCATCGCGGCCGGGAGCCAGCGATGGACCGGCATGACCGCCGCCTTACCGATGCCGAACATGAAGAGCGCGAGCAGGACGCCCACCAGCGGACCCTCGACGTGCCCTGCGAGAATGCCACCCTGCTGGAAGTCCACCGACCCGGTGAGCACGTACGTCCAGATGATGCCCAGGAGGAGCAGTCCGACCGACGTCGTGATCAGGATGCCGAGATACACCCGGCCCGCCTTCATGGCGTCCTCGGTGCCCTTGTGGGTCACGAGCGGGTACGTCGAGACGGTGAGGATCTCGTAGAAGACGAAGAGCGTGACCAGGTTGCCGGAGAAGGCGATGCCGATGGCGCTCGCGATCGCCACCGCGAAGCAGACGTAGAAGCGGGTCTGCTTCTTCTCGTGGTTCCCCCGCATGTACCCGATGGAGTACAGCGAGTTGACCGGCCACAGGAGCGCCGCCACGCCGGCGAAGATCATGCCCAGCGGCTCGACTTCGAGGATGAGGCTGATCCCCGGAACCATCTCGACCAGCGTGACCTGGGGACGGCCGCCCGCGAGAACTTCGGGCAGGATCGACCCGACGATGACGAGAAGGATGCCCGCGGTGACCAGCGTGACCGTCTCGCGGAGATTCGGGCTCGCGCCGGTGAGGGCGATTCCGAACGCCCCGACTGTCGGGACGACGAGCGCGAGCACCATCAGCATCTCGGTGCTCACGGCGTGCCTCCGAGCAGCATGCGCGCGGCCTGGCCCGCGACCCCGGACGTGAAGGTCGCGTCGATGCCGAAGTAGAAGTTGGCCACGATCAACGCCCAGGTCGGGAGGAGCAGGCCGAGCGGAGCTTCCTGAACCGTATCGTCATCACCGGCGAAGTCCTTGAAGTACGCGGCCTCCACGACCTTCCAGATATAGACGACCGCCATCAGCGACGTGATGAGCACCAGCACCGCGACCGGCCACCAGCCGAGCTCGAGCGCGCCCGAGATCAGGTACCACTTGCTGATGAACCCGACCGTGGCGGGAACGCCGATGAGGCTCAGGCCGGCCAGCACGAATGAGGCCATGGTCCACGGCATCTTACGGCCGAGTCCCTGCATGGCCTCGATGTGGACGGACCCGATGCGGTAGAAGACGGCGCCGAGCGCCATGAAGAGCGCGCCCTTCATGAGGGCGTGGTTGAACATGTGCACGATGGCCGCCGTGAGGCCTGTCACCGAGGCCATGCTCACGCCGAGGATCATGTACCCGATCTGCGCGACCGACGAATAGGCCAGCATGCGCTTCACGTTGACCTGGAAGATCGCGACCAGCGACATGCTGAAGATCGCGACCAGCGCGAGCGGCATGAACACCAGGTCCACCTGCATCCGGTCGAACGCGAAGGCCGCGCCGAACACGGTGAAGAAGAACCGGAGCATCATGTAGACCGCGACCTTGGTCGCGGTCGCCGCGATGAACGCCGTGACGGCCGAAGGCGCGTACGTGTATGCGTTCGGCAGCCACAGATGGAGCGGGAAGAGCGCCAGCTTCAGGCTGAACCCGACGGCCAGGAACGCGAAGGCGACCGGAATCGTACGCTGGTCCATGACCGCGGGTAGCCGCTCGGCCAGGTCGACCATGTTCAGCGTGCCGGTCATCGCGTACATGAGCCCGATGCCGATCACGATGAAGGTCGCGCCGACCGACCCCATGATGAGGTACTGGTACGAGGACACAAGGGCCCGCCGGTCCTGCCCCATCGCGATGAGCGCGTAGGCGGAGAGCGACGAGATCTCGAGGAAGACGAAGACGTTGAACACGTCGCCGGTCACCGAGATGCCGAGGAGCCCGGTCAGGCTCAGGATCCACGCGGCGTAGAAGAGCGGAATGCGGTCGCTCTCGACCTCGCGCTCGACGCTCTGTCTCGCATAGAGCACCGCGACCGCGCCGATGGCCGCGACGATGAACGCCACGAAAGCGCTCACCGCGTCGATGCGGTACTCGATACCGATCGGTGGAGCCCAGGACCCCATCTCGTAGCGCAGGACCCGGCCGCCCTGCACCTGCGCGAGCAGCCCACCGGCAGCGTAGAGCGCCCAGAAAGAAGCCGCCACCGCGACCAGCCACGAGAGCGTGGGCCGGTTCAGGAGCGCGGCCAGCGGAGCCGCGATGAGCGGGACCGCGACGAGAAGTACCGGAAGGTGCTCGATCACTGGCTCTCGTCCTCGATCTCGGCTTCTTCGATGGTTCCGTAGGCCTCTTTGATCCTCACCGTGAGCGCGAGGCCGACCGCGGTCGTGGCGACGCCGACGACGATGGCGGTCAGGATGAGGACGTGCGGTATCGGATTGGAGTAGACCACCCCTTCCGCCCCCGAGATCAGGTACGGGGGGGTCCCGCCGGTGATCTTGCCCAGGCTGATGTAGAGGATGAAGACCGACGCCTGGAAGATGTTCAGGCCGATCAGCTTCTTCACCAGGTTCCCGCGGGCGATCAGGATGTAGAAACCGGTCATCATCAGGAAGACGACCGCCCAGTAGTTGAAGAGCCCCAACGCTTCCATATCAGCTCTTCCTCCGGCCGGCGAACGCGTAGAACAGGCCCACCATGACCCCGAAGACCGTGGTGATCACCCCTGCTTCGATCATCAGGATGCCGTAGTGCTGCCCGGACGCCGGGTCGGGTCCGAGCACGTTGTAGCCCAGGAAGTTTTCGCCGAGGGCCAGCGCCAGGAATCCCGTCCCCGCGAAGATCATGACCCCCAGCGCGCCGCACACGTACGGGACGGAGGGGGGCAGGACGCGCAGAACGTTGGCGAGGCCGTATACGAGGGCGTAGAGGATGAACGCCGAAGCCAGGATCACCCCGGCCTGGAAGCCGCCGCCGGGGCCGTAGTCGCCGTGGAACTGGACGTAGAAGGCGAAGACCATGATGAACGGAGTCAGGATCTTCGAGCCGATCCTGAGGATCACGCGATCATCCATGGTCGGCCTCCTTCTTCTTCCTCGCCGGGCTGGCGCCGCCGGCTCGCCGGATCGCGTCACGGCCCAGGGAGCCGGGCCGCATGTCCACCGACCGGTGACCGTTCTGCCCGCCTCGCGCCAGCAGCAGGAGCACGCCGACGAGCGCGGTGAAGACCACGGCCGCCTCACCCATGGTGTCGAATCCGCGGTACGAGCCGAGCACCACGGTCACGATGTTCGGGATGTGCGTGTCGTCATAGGACTCTTCCAGGTAGTACGGCGCGACGTGCTGATGAACGGGATTGTCGGCCGCGCCGAACGTCGGCATGTCCAGCGACCCGTAGATCAGGATCCCACCGACCACGAGCGTGACGAAGAGAGGCAGGATGGGCCGATGCTTCGGCTTCGCCTCCTCGCTTCCGACGAGGGCGAGCGTCCCCAGCATGAGGATCGTGGAGACCCCGGCGCCGACGGCGGCCTCCGTGAAGGCCACGTCCATTGCGTCCATGGTCACGAACAGGCCCGCGGAAAGCAGGCTGTAGATGCCCATGAGCATGGTGGCGGCGAACAGGTTCCGGATACGAACCACCGCGATGGCGGTCACGCCGAGGAGCACCAGCAGCACGATATCGACGACGGTGATCACGAGGCGGCCTCCCCCTGCTCGTCGGGTGCCGAGCGACTCATCCCGAGAATCGCGGCCCGGGCGAGCGCGTGGCTCGCTATGGGGCTGGTGAAGAGCAGGAACGCGTAGATGAAGAGGAGCCGGACAAGTACCATCCAGTCGGTGGTCTGGAGCGCCATGCCGAGCAAGAGGAAGCCCGCCCCCATGGTGTCCGTCATGCCGGCCGGATGGAGTCGGGCGAGGATGTCGGGCATCCTCAGGATGCCGACGGTCCCGACGATCATGAAGAACAGCCCCGAGACGATGAAGACCCAGCTCAGGATATCGAGGATCGGCTCCATCAGGCCTCCCCTCCCCCGAGCGGCTCGCGCCCACGCCCGAGATCCCGGAACTCGAAGAACTTCAGCACGGTGATGGTCCCGATGAAGTTGATGAGCGCGTAGACGAGCGCGAGATCGAGGAATTCGGGGCGGCCGTTCAGGTATCCGAGCACCGCGATCAGCAGCACGGTCTTGGTGCCGAAGATGTTCACGGCGAGCACACGGTCGTATACGGAGGGCCCGACGAGCGCGCGCACGAGCGCCAAGCTCATGCTGACGAGGACTCCGGCGGTGGCGACGAAGAACATCAGGAACCCTCCACCCAGTGGACGCGGCGGATCATCGGGTCGGCTTCGTCGGTGTCGAAACCGTCACCTTCGAGCACGTGCACCTCGATCGTGTCGCCGTCGATCGCGGTCGTGACGGTGCCCGGCGTCAGCGTCACCGAGTTCCCGTAGATGACCTTGGCGAGGTCGGTGCGGTAGCGGATCGGGTAGCGGCCGAGCTTCGGCGAGATGGGCAGCCGCGGATCGAGGACGATGCGGGCCATGCGCACGTTCGACTTGAAAACCTCCCAGAGGAGCCACGGGAGGTAGACGAGGAAGCGGAAGCCGATGTGGAGCGGGAGGCCTTCCTCGTCGACCACGTCCATGCGGCGCGCGACGTACACCACGAGGAGGCACGAAGCCGCTCCCAGGCTCAGGAGCAGAGGTGTATAGTGCCCCGAAAGGAGGAGCCAGAAACCGTACAGTATCGCGCCCAGTCCGAATAGTCGGAGCAAGCTTGACTCCCTGATGAATGTTCCAGGCTGACGGGCGTGCGCGCCCCGCATAGGCGAAAAATCAGCGCGGAATCTACCAGTTGGACTGCGCCCCGTCCACAATGGCCTGGACCAACAGCTCGATGGCGGCTCTCCGCCCCTCTTCCTCGGGGGCGCCTTCCGCGAAAAGCCCTTGCGCCGTCTCGCTGTTCGATTCCCAAAGGATCACGTTCTCGACCCGGTCGACGATCTGGACGCTGATCGAGATCCGCACCTCGCGCTGGAGCACCTCGGCAGGCTGACCACCCGCACCTGCCCTGTAGTTCGGTGCTTGGACGTCGTAGCGGGTGACGGATCCGCGCACCACCGCGTCGGCCGACTCCAGACCCGCCTGGCGGACGCCGAGCGCGGACGGGAGACTCCTCACGAGCTCGTCGTAGAGCTCGCTCGCGACCTCGAATCGCTCGGACTCGTTGTCGAACGGCTCGATCGCGATGGTGCGGACGTGTGGCGGAGGGAAGGAGCCCGCTTGGAAGGAGTAGTTGCACCCCGCGGCCGCGATCACCGCCGCCAGCACCGTGCAGGCGGTGAGCGGCACTCGGCGGCGGGGGCGCAGGGTCGGCGTCAGGTCGGAGATCATCAGCGGGTGGGAATCCAGATGTCGTCGGGGAAGGACGATACGGTCTCCATGGATTCCCGCACCAGCTGAAGCTCGCGGAAGTCCGTCCGGTGCCGGTACGTCGCCTCGGTAGGGAAGCGCTCTCCGGCGGCGATGACAAGTTCGACTTCCTCGACCACGCGGCCGCCGCTCAGCACTTCCACGCGCACCAGGACGTCGTCGAGGGCCTGATAGTGGAGCTCCGTCCCGTCCGGGTAGCGGTACCGGAGCCGCACGCTACCGTCCTCCAAACGGTCGCCGCCCGTGAAGGTCGCGTCGGGACCGGGGTGGACCACGCCGAGGGCGGCCCACAGCAAGTCGGGTGGAGGAAGCACGTCGTCGGAGGCTCCGGCGGGAAGCCGGATCTCCGAGTCGACCAGAGCCGCGCGCAGGGCCGTCTCGCCGTTGTCGAGGAACAGGTCCAGGCGCGCGCGGGCCGGCGGCGCGACCCGGGCGGCGCCCCGCCCCCGCGCCCGTACCCCACGGTCGTTGGCTCGCCAGCCGAAGACGACCTGGACGGCGGTGTCCAGGCGTGTCTCGGCCCGGAGGGCGTCGGCCATGCCGGCCGCGTCGGGCACGGGTGCGACCACGGCGGGGCGGCCGGGGGCGCAGCCGGTCAGGAGCGCCGCCAGGAGCATGGCTCCCGAGGCGTTGCGGACGGAGGCTGAAGCGCTGGGTAGGTTCATACGACGCAAAGTAAGCAAATCACGGACCGTGAGGGGCGTCGCCACGCGCGGCCCTTCCAAACGGCGCCCGTTCTTGCCTACCTTCGCAGCGTGACTGCCTCCCAACCCGTCTACCTCGCCTCCGACGTCCATTACGGCGCGATCTCCCGCGACCGGGAGCGGGCTTTCCTGGCCTGGCTCGAGCATGCGGCCGCCGAAGCCTCGCGCATCGTGGTCAACGGAGACCTCTTCGACTTCTGGTTCGAATACCGGACCGGGCCGACGCGCGGATACGACGAGCTGCTGGACCTCCTCCGGAGGATCGTGGCTTCCGGCGTACCGATCACGCTGATGGGCGGCAACCACGACTGCTGGGGCGGGCGCTACCTCACCGAGGACGTCGGCGTCGAGTTCCTGAACGGTCCCGTCGTGCGCGACTACGCGGGACACAGGACCTTTCTCGCCCACGGGGACGGACTCGGGCGCGGGGACTGGGGCTACCGGCTCGTGAAGCCGATCCTGCGGAGCAGGCTCACGTCGTTCGCCTTCGGCCTGCTACCCCCGGCCGTCGGGGACCGCATCGCGGGACGGGCGTCCAGGACCGAAGGCCGGTGGTCGGAGCCGAACGCGCGACAGCTCGACAGGGCTCGGGCGCTGGAGGAGTGGGCCGTCGCGAAGCTCACCGCCGAGCCCGACCTGGATCTGGTGGTTCTTGGACATGCGCACGTCCCGTCGGCTCTGGAGGTGGCCCCGGGGCGGTGGTACGTCAATGCCGGCGACTGGGTCTTCCGGCGGACGTACGTCGTGCTCGAGCGCGGGTCTCCACCCGCCCTCGAGGAGTGGGAGGAGATCTCCGCATGAGGGTCCTGGTCGCCCTGGTCATCTCGGTGCTCGTCTCGGTGGTGGACGTCACGGCCCAGAACGTGCCCACGCCGCCGCCGGACGCGCCGACCCCCGACCTCGTGCTCGGGCGTCCGGCGCTCGATCCCCCGAGCCCCGGAGGCGCGTTTCTCCGCTCGCTCGCGTTGCCCGGGTGGGGCCATGCCGCGATCGGATCCTACGGGCGGGGCGCGTTCTACGTGGCGGCCGAAGCGGGTACGTGGTACGCGTTGATCCGTACGCGGATGCGCTTGAACGAGGCGCGTGATCGGGCGTCGCTGAGGGAGCGCAACCTGCGAGCCGGGCTGGAGCGCGAGGGCCTCACGGACCCGATCGAGATCGAGCAGCGGCTCGACGCCGATGCTCGGCTCCAAGACGTGCGGGGCCTGGTCGAGTCGCGTGAGTCCCAGCAAGAGGATTGGGTGGCGCTCGGCATCTTCCTGATGCTGCTGAGCGGCGCTGACGCTTACGTGTCGGCGCATCTCGCGAACTTCCCCGAACCGATCGACGTCGGCGTGGTGCCGGGCACGGCCGGCGGTGTGGAGCTCGCGGTCCGGGTACCCGTCGGGGGTCGGTAGGAAACCGTTACCCCTCGCCCGCTCCGCCCATCGTCGGGCGAGCTGGCGGGAACGTGTGGGAATCGAACCCACCCACCCGGGTTTTAGCCGGGCTGCACGGTTTTGAAGACCGCCGGAGACACCAGTCCCCTTCCGCTCCCCTACAGCTGCATCGTATCCGCCGTCGCGGCCCGCCGTAGCAGGACCGCATCGTCGCGCGCCCGGACTCTAGGAAGGTCCGCTCGGACCGCCAACCCCCGGCCGTCCGAGCGATGGCTCGGCGACGGTCAGCTCCTCACCCGCGCGACGCACTCGATCTCGACACCGGACGCCTTCGGGAGCGCTGCCGCCTGCACCGCCGCGCGGGCGGGACGGTGGTCACCGAAGTGCTTGGCGTAGACTTCGTTCATCTCCTGGAAGTCACCCATGTCGGCCAGGAAGACGGTGGTCTTCACGACGCGGTCCATCCCCGAGCCCGCGGCCTCGAGCACGGCACGCATGTTCCGGAGGACCAGATCGGTCTGGTCCGCGATCGACCCCCTCTCCATCTCCCCCGTCGACGGATCGAGCGGGATCTGCCCCGAGCAGAACACGAAGTCGCCGGTGACGATGGCCTGTGAATAGGGTCCGATCGCGGCGGGGGCGTCGTCGGTCTGGATGCGTGCGAGGTCGCTCATGGATGGGTCTCCTTCAGGTTGGATTCGTGGAAGCGGCGCACGTGGTCGCTGAGCTCGTCGGGCGACACGGTCGCCACGCCGGGCTTGCCGACTTCGATGGCGGCGGCGTGGTTGGCGAGCAGAGCCGCCTCCTCGACGGTTCCTCCTGCGGCCAGGACGACCGCCACGACGGCGGTCACGGTGTCGCCCGCGCCCGAGACATCGTATACGCCGCGGGCCGCCGTGGGCACCCTGACCAGATCTCCCTCCCCGGTCTGCAGCGCCATGCCCCGTTCCCCCAGTGTCAGGAGGAGGTGCCTTGCCCCCAGGCGCGTCCGGGTCGCCTCCATCCAGCCCTGGTCGCCGGGGTGGATGAACGCGCCGAGCGCGTCCTCGAGCTCCTTCGCGTTCGGCTTGAACACGGTCGCGCCACCGTATGCGAAGAAGTTCCGGCGCTTCGGATCGACGACCGACGGAATGCCATGGCGCTCTGCCACGGCCAGGACGCTCGAGATGACCGAGGGAACGAGGACGCCCTTGTTGTAGTCCTCCATGACCACCACGTCCGAGCCTGCCCCGAGCTCCTCGACCGTGCGGGCGAGCGTCTGGGCGAGCTCGCCCTCGGCGTCGGCGTCGACCTCGTGGTCGAAGCGAACGACCTGCTGCCGCCGCGCCAGGATCCGCGTCTTCACCGTCGTGGGGCGCTCGTCGGAGAGCACCATCCCCTCGGTTCTGACGCCGAGCTTCTCGAGCTCGCCGCGCATCGCCTCGCCGGACGCGTCGCGGCCCGCGAGCCCGACCACGCGGCAGGTCGCGCCGAGCGCGGCGACGTTGGCCGCCACGTTCCCGGCGCCACCGACCGCGGAGGCCTCCTCCTCGACGCGCACGACCGGAACCGGAGCCTCGGGCGACACCCGGTCGACGACGCCGGAGATGTAGCGGTCGAGCATGAGATCTCCGACCACCAGGACCCGGACGTCCGCGATGGCCTGGAGCAGCTCGTGGACGCGCTGCTCCGTCAGCCGGTCCACGCGTCGCGCCCCCGTGCCTCCAGCGCCACCCATCGGTGATCGTCACCGTCTCGAGCCAGGAGCCGGTCCTGGAGGTTCACCGACACGCAGACGTGGTTCGGCACGATCCGGACGCGCTCGGCGATGGACGGGGTCCAGTCCGACCGGGACAGGTCGAGAACACCGTGCTCCTCGGACAGTCCCTTCACCAGCACCTCTGGATGGTCGAGCACGAAGCCGTACCCCGCGTCGCCGCCGCGCTCCTCCTTCGAGAGGGCCTTCGAGCCCGCGTCGACGACCGCGCTGCCGGGCACCGCGGTGCTGACCACCGTGGCGAGCACCGTATACGCGACGGTGTCCGGCGTCGCGATCCCGATCGCGAGTCCCTCGCGGTCGTAGAAGATGCACGACCCGGAACGGATCTCGGTGAGACCGGCGATCTCGTGGCTCCTGCGCAGCGTCGGCGTGGAGCCACCGCTCACGATCTCGGGCTCCAGGCCCTCGGACCGCAGGGCGTCGAGCGTCTCGGCGACGCGATCGGACACGCGCGCGACGGCGGGCCCCTGATCTGCCTCCGCGCCGCGGATATGCCCCGGGTAGAACTGGATGCCACGGAACGCGACCCCGTCCAGGTCGGCGGCCCTACGCGCCAGCTCGACGACCTGTTCCGCGGTCTGGACGCCTACCCGCCCGAGGCCGACGTCGAGCTCCACCAGCACGCCGATCGTCACGCCGGCGGCGGCCGCCGCGGAGGCGAGGGGGACCAGCACGTCGGCCGCGTCGAGCGCCACCTTGAGATCGACCCGCTTCGCGATCCGGGTGACCCGTTCGAGCTTGGCCGCGCCCACCGGAGGATACGCGAGGAGTAGATCGTCGGTGAGCTCCGACATGACCTCAGCTTCGCGCGGCGTCGCGACCGTCAGCCCCGTCGCGCCGGCCGCGAGCTGGATGCGGGCGATCTCCAGGGATTTGTGGGTCTTGATGTGGGGCCGCCACGCGAGGCCGTGAGCGGAGGCATAGGCGGCCACGCTCCGGGCGTTGGCCCGCACCCGCTCGAGATCCACGAGCCCGACGGGCGTCTCCACGGCCTCCGGATCGGGACGGGAGCCTTCGATGTCGCGTTCCGTCACAGGACCTCGTCCAGCGCCGCGAGGAACTCGGGATCCCCTTCCGGGATCGGGCCGAATCGGAGCCAGCGCAGCGTCCCCTCCCTGTCGATGAGGAACGTCGCCGGGAGACCGAGCGCCTGGTACAGGTCCATGCCCCGCATCGCGGGATCGTGCAGGATCGTGTACGTGACGTCGTACTCGTCGACGAACATGCGGACCGCGTCCGCCTGGTTACGCGTGTCCATCGAAGCCCCCACGATCTGGAAGCCCCGGTCCCTGTGCTCCTCGAAGATCTCCTGTAGATACGGGGTCTCCTCACGGCACGGCGTGCACCACGTCGCCCACAGGTTGAGGAGGACGACGTTCCCACGGAGCGACTCCAGGGAGACCGTGTCCCCGTCGAGCGTCACCGCCTCGTAGGCGCGCGTGGGCTCACCGATTCTCGGCGGGCCCTGGCGCTCCGGCGCGGCGCACGCGGTCCATGTCGTCATGGCGACCGCGACGATCCACGCGGCGGCCGTCCTGCGGTGCTTCGGTCTCTTTCGATGCATCATCGGTCGTCCCGGATGTCGAGTCTGGCCATGCGGACGGACGGGCGCTCTCCCGTCGCGTCGGTCCAAGCGAGCACCACGTCTCCGCCGGTGACCGGAGCCATGCGGGGAAAGCCGCTGGCCCTCGCGGCGGAGCTCTCGCTCACCGTACCGCTCGGACCCACCGCGCCGGCCGCGTCGACGGTCCGCACGCGGATGGCCGCGGTCTCGGCGCCGGTCTGCTCGAGCCAGCTCACGAGCGCCCGACCGTCGTCCAGATACAGAATGTCCACCCGGCCGATCGGGTTCCCGTCGTCGACCGTCACCGGCGCGCCGAAGCTGGCGCCCCCGTCCGAGGACAGCGCGACCTTGGCGCGGGGCACGTCGTCGGCCCCCGTGAACCACGCGACCGCGACGTTCCGACCCCGGGCGGCGATCGCCGGTCCGTTCACGGGACAACCGCCGATCTCCCAGCCGTCGTCATGAACCGGAACACCCTCGGTCCAGCCGTCCCCCACGCGGCGCGTGACGTAGATGTCCCGGATCTCGTCCGCGGTGCGGTCACGGTAGACGACGACGGCCCCTTCCGAGGTCATGGCGGCGGCGGTCTGGCAGCAGTCGCACACGCGCGCGTCCACCAACATCTCGGGGCCAGCCTCACCGTTCGAGCCCACCTCACGATGCCGGAGCGTCATCTCCTCGGTCGCCTCGCCGTGGGCGCCGTCCACGTACTGTCGCCCGTCGAGCCAGGTCATGGCGATACCGTCCGCCGAAGGCAGGACCGAAACGAAGCCGTGCTCGGTGGGCGACGCGTCCTCGTGCGGGGTCCACGGCTCGCTCCAGCTCACCCCGCCGTCGTCCGAGCGCACCACACGGATCCCGTAGTCGTAGCCGCCCATGTCGCCACGCTCGAGCCAGTGCGCCCAGAGGGTGCCGTCCGCGGCCGGGGTCACCGACGGGAAGTCCGCCCAGTTGACGAAGAACCGCTCGCTCCGCTCGACGGTCCTCGCGTCACTCCACCCTTCCCCGCCCAGGCTCGCGACCCGGAGCTCGTGGCTCCCGTCGGCCATCTCCTCGAGCCAGCTCATGTGGACCCGCTCGCCGTCGCTCGACAGGAAGGGCTCTCCACTGCCCTCCCCGGCGGGCACCGTCACCGGCTCCATGGACATGAACGGAGACTCGGGGGTATCAGGCGCACAGGACACGGTCGCGAAAAGGGCGAAGACCCAGAGCGATCGGGCGGACGTTGTCGTGACCATGGCGATTCGGACCTGAGCGAGGGTTCCGGCGCACCCCACCGACCGGGAAATCGGCTTGCGGGAGGGCGCATCATACCGGAGAATCTCGGCGCGGGCCCCATCACGGTCAAACCGATCGCCGTCGTCCGGGGTCGAGGCGCGGAACAAGCGAGCCCGGACGGTGGTTCCCAAGGAAGGACCGAAGCGGCACGTCGTGTGCAAGTCATTCGTGCTCAATCGTCCTACATTGCGTAGTCGGCACACCCGACGGGCAGCTGGCACACCGGCTTCCGGAACTCGAGCGAACATCCAGGCGGCGATCATGCGTTTCACCAACGGCGGCACGACGCGATTCCTAATGGCGGCCCTCCTCGCGTCGAGCGCGGCGGTGGCGCTCCCGGGAGACGCCTCTGGCCAGTACTTCGGGCGTAACAAGGTCCAGTTCGAGGACTTCGACTTCCGCGTGATGCGGACCGATCACTTCGACCTCTACTTCTACGGCGACGACCCGGAGCCCATCGAAGACGCCGCCCGCATGGGTGAGCGCTGGTACGAGCGTTTCGCTCGGACCTTCCAGCACGAGTTCGAGACCTCCAAGCCGCTGATCCTGTACCGGGATCACCCGGATTTCCAGCAGACCAACACGCTCTCCGGCAGCATCGGCGAAGGCACGGGAGGTGTGACCGAGTCGCTGAAGAACCGGGTGATCATGCCGCTCACCGGCTCCTACTGGGACACCGATCACGTGCTGGGCCACGAGCTGGTCCACGCCTTCCAGTACAACATCGCCCAGTCCCGTCGGGGCGGCGGAATCCAGGGGCTCATGGCTCTTCCCCTCTGGCTCGTCGAGGGGATGGCCGAGTACCTGTCGGTCGGTCGCGAGGACCCGCTCACGGCCATGTGGATGCGCGACGCGATCCGTCGCGACGAGCTCCCGACCATCCGCCAGATGACGCGCGACACCCGCTTCTTCCCCTACCGGTTCGGCCAGGCGCTTTGGGCCTACATCGGCGGAACGTATGGAGACGACGCGGTGATCCAGATCTACCGGCGCTCGCTGCGCGTGGGCTTCGAGAACGCCATCCAGCAGGTGCTCGGCCAGCCGACCGACTCCCTTTCCGTCCGCTGGAAAGAGCAGGTGGCTCTCGACTACGGTCCCGTGCTCGAGGGGCGGCTGGCGCCGTCCGAGGATGGCGATTTGATCCTGGCTCCGAGCACCGGCTCGGGCCGGACGAACATGTCCCCGGCCATCAGCCCGGACGGACGGTTCGTGGCCTATCTCTCGGAGAAGGACCTCTTCTCCGTCGACCTCTTCCTGGCCAATGCCGAGACCGGTGAGGTCGTGCGCAAGCTGACGAGCGCGAACTCGGATCCGCACATCGAGGCACTCCGCTACATCGACTCGTCCGGCACCTGGTCTCCGGATTCCCGCTTCTTCGCGTATTCGGTGATCGCCGGCGGTGACAACCGCCTGATCATCGTGGACGCGGAGAATGGCGACGTCACCCGTCGCATCGACCCGGGCTCGAACATCGGCGCGCTGAGCAACCCGAGTTGGTCGCCCGACGGGCGCTACATCGCCTTTTCCGGCATGGTGGAGGGCCTGAGCGATCTCTTCGTCTACGACCTCGAGACGAGCTCCCTGCGCCGGCTCACCGACGACAAGCACGCCGATCTGCAGCCGAACTGGTCACCGGACGGCCGGAGCATCGTCTTCACGTCGGACCGGGGAGCGGGCACCGACTTCGAGCAGCTCACCTACAGCTCGTTCCAGCTGGCCACCGTGGACGTCGCGACCGGAGTCGTCGAGCCGATCTCCATCTTCGGAGACGTCAAGCACATCAACCCGTTCTACTCCGCGGACGGCACCGAGATCTACTTCATCTCCGACCGGGACGGCGTGAGCGACATCTACGCGCTCGAGCTGGAGTCGCGGAACGTGCGCCGCATCACGAACCTGGCGACGGGCGTGAGCGGGCACACCTACATCTCGCCGGCGATGTCCGTGTCGCGCACCGGGCTCGCGGCCTACACGGTCTTCGACTCACTCGAGTTCCACGTCTACACGAAGTCGGTCAACCAGGGGACCATGGTGGCTGCCGTGGACGAGGGCACGGACTTCCCGGGCCGCCGGCTGCCGCCGGTCGATCCGGACCGCTTCAGCCGTGTCGAGACCTACCTGTCCGACGCCGGGACGGGCCTCTACGCCTCGGGATCCTTCCGCGCGGAGGAAGCCGAAGAGTACTCCGCGGGGCTTTCGCTGGACTACGTGGGCCAGCCGTCCATCGGCGTGGGCGCGGACAGCTACGGCAGCTACGTCGGCGGAGGTGCTTCGGCCTACTTCAGCGACATGCTGGGCAACAAGGTGCTCGGGGTGGCCATCCAGGCGCAGGGCACCTTCAAGGACATCGGCGGCCAGGCGTTCTACACCGACATGTCGAACCGGTGGAACTGGGGCGTGGGAGGCGGCCGGATTCCCTACATGCTCGGCTACCGCCAGTTCGGCCAGGACGAGCTCGGCTTCATCGAGGAGCAGACGCTCTTCCGGATCTACAACACCTCGCTGATCGGCCAGGTGGCCTACCCGTTCTCATCCACCCGGCGCGCGGAATTCGGCCTCGGAGCCACCCGCTACAGCTACGACGTCGAGACGTACACCTACTACTACGACTCCTTCGGGCGCCCGTACAACCTGGTCCGGGAGGATCGTGACGACCTCGCGCCCGATGCGCTCAGCCTGGTCGAGGCCTCGGCCGCGCTGGTCGGCGACAACACCTTCTTCGGCTTCGTCTCCCCCGTGCGCGGCGGACGGTATCGTCTCGAGGTACAGCAGACGTTCGGCAACGTCGACTTCACGACGCTGATCGTGGATTGGCGCCGCTACTACGCCGCTCATCGGAACCTGACGTTCGGCGTCCGGGGCATGCACTACGGGCGGTACGGGCTCGACGGCGAGGAGTCGACCCAGGGCGGCTTCGGGCTGCTCAGCCCCCTCTTCCTCGGCTATGAGACGCTGGTCCGCGGTTACGCATGGGAGAGCTTCGAGAACAGCGAGTGTGCGGCCGGGTCGTCCGCCGCCGACAGCTGCCCGACCATCAACCGTCTGCGAGGCCAGCGCATCGGCGTAATGAACCTCGAGATGCGGATTCCCTTCATCGGTGTGGAAGAGTACGGGCTCATCAACTTCCCGTTCCTCCCGACCGAGCTGGTGGCGTTCGCGGACGCCGGCCTGGCCTGGAACACGAACGACCAGTTCAACCTCGAGATCTCGCGCTCGTCGACGGACCGGGTGCCGGTGATGTCCACCGGGGTATCGCTCCGTTCGAATCTCCTCGGCTTCCTGATCCTCGAGGCGTACTACGCCTACCCGTGGCAGCGGCCGGACAAGGGTTGGCACTGGGGCTTCCAGATCGCTCCGGGCTGGTAGGACGAAGCGAGAGCATCGGAAAAAGCGAAGGGCCGGGGGACATCCCCCGGCCCTTCGTCGTTCGGCGGTGGCTCGAGACCCGGTTCGCCGTCAGAAGATCGACAGGCTGATGTACTTGCGCGGGTTCTCCTGCAGGTCGACGAGCAGGGCGTTCAGACTCTGGGCCGCGGTGTGCAGGCTCACGTAGAGCGCCTCGTCGGTCGAAAGGCGTCCCAGCGTCCCCTCGCCCCGCTCGATTCGCCCGAGCACCTCGCGGAGCGACGCGGCCGCACCGTCGAGGGTACGGCTCGTGGACTCGAGCTGGGCCATGGCGGAGTCCGCGCGGGCGATGGCGCTCGCGATCTCCGGACCCGCCGCGCTGGCCTCCTCGAGGCCGGCGGCCGAGCGACGCAAGCTCTCGGTGAGCTCCCGCAGCCCACCCCGCTGCTCGTTCGCGATGGCGGAGAGCTCCGTGAGCAGCACCTCCATCTCCTGAGCGCTTCCCTGGACCGACCCGATCGTCTGCTGGTCCAGGAGCTGGTTGATGCGCTCCATCACCGAGCCGGCCTGGCCGCTGAGCTCGTCCACGGCGCCGAGCATCCCCTCACCCGCCGCCGACTCGCCCGGGATCGTGTCCCAGGCCTGGAGCATCTGGGACGACTCACCCGGCTCGATCACGAGCGTACGCCCGCCGAAGATGCCGGAAGCGCCGAAACGCGCTCGCGAGTCCACCGGGATCTCCCAGCGGCCCTCGATCTCCATGGTGATGTCCACCCGTCCGGGCTCCGTCAGCTCGAAGTCGTGGACGCGGCCCAGATTGATCCCGTACATCTGGATGGGGTCTCCCGCGCGTACGCCGCCCGCGTCCGTAACGGTCGTCACGACCTTGTAGCGCCCCCGGAAGGTGGCGGGATCGGTCATCCAGAAGAGGACGATGACGAACGACACCAGTCCCAGGAGGACGAAGACCCCGACACGCGCGTTCTTGGCCCCCGACTCCTGGGGGACGGCGGCCATCAGCTCTTCGTCGCTCACGCCCTTCCGGGCGCGATCCTTCTTCTCTTCAGTCATGCCGCATTGGTTCCATTGTCGAGCGCGGCCTCCGCAGCCGCCCGGTCCACGAAGGCCCGGACCCGGGGGTCCGGTGATTTCCTGAACTCGTCCGGCGTCCCGCAGAAGCGCAGGTGTCCGCCGTCGAGCATGGCGACGCGATCACACAT
Source organism: Longimicrobiales bacterium (assembly GCA_041690395.1). Classification (GTDB taxonomy): domain Bacteria; phylum Gemmatimonadota; class Gemmatimonadetes; order Longimicrobiales; family Gaopeijiaceae; genus JAWLHJ01. The sequence continues at coordinate 327,050 of JAWLHJ010000003.1, forward strand.
CAAGAGCCCGCCCTCCACATCGTGCGTGACGAGCAGCGAGGTGACCTCGAGCTCGTCGGAGAGACGGGTGATGAGTCGTTCGACCGCGGCCGTGTTCACCGGGTCGAGCCCCGTCGTCGGCTCGTCCCAGAGGAGCACCTTCGGGCGCCCCACGATGGCGCGGGCGATGCCGACCCGCTTCCGCATGCCGCCCGACAGCTCGGCGGGGATCTTGGCCATCACCTCGGCCGGATCGAGGTTCACCGTCTCGATGGCCGACCAGACCCGCCGCGCTACGTCCAGCTTGGCCGTCCGGGCGAGCTCCTCCTCGGGAATCCCCATGGCCACGTTGTCGTAGACGTTGAGGGAGTCGAAGAGCGCCGCGTTCTGGAACACGTATCCGACGCGGCGACGCACACGTCCCAGTGCATCGGGGCCGCCGCGATAGACCGAGATCCCGTCGACCTCCACGTCCCCCCGGTCCGGCACGATGAGCGAGAGCGTGGTCTTGAGGAGCACGCTCTTACCCGTGCCGCTCGGCCCGAAGAGCGCGAACATCTCGCCGGCGTCGACCGTCAGGTCGATCCCCTGGAGGACCGGCTGATCGAACGCCTTGTGGATGTTCCGGTAGGTGATCACGTCGGGCCTCCTACTGGAGCAGGAGCGGCGGGAACATGGCGTCGATGATCAGGAGCGCCAGGATCATGAACATGACGGCCTGCGTCGTCGTGAGCCCCACACCGGCCGCGCCGCCCTTGGTGCGGAGTCCCATGTGCACGGACACCAGGGGAATGATCAGGCCGAACACCACCGACTTCGAGAAGCCGTAGAAGAGGTCCCAGGAGTGCCAGAAGAGGCGGGCCCCGTAGAGGAACGCCTCAGTCCCGAGCCCCGTCGACAGATTCGCGGCCACCATGCCGGCCGCGATTCCAATGACGTCCGCGAACCCCACCAGGAGCGGCATCGTGATGACCCCGGCGATGACACGCGGCGCCCCGAGGATGGCCACAGGATCGCGCCCGAGGGCCTCGAAGGCGTCGATCTGCTCGGAGACCACCATGGTTCCGAGCTCTGCGGTGATCCGCGCGCCGATCCGTCCGACGAGCACGATGGCGGTGAGGAGCGGGCCCAGCTCGAGCACGACGCTCTGCACCACCAGCGTGCCCAGCAGATAGGCCGGGGACGTCGAGGCGAGCTGGTAGCCGCCCTGCTGGCTCGTCACGATGCCCGCCAGCGAGGCCGTGACGAACACGATGGGGAGGCTCTGGATCCCCATGATGTACATCTGCCGGAGCACGTCCTGAGAGCGTACCCGCCCCTGCGCGATCGCCTTCACGATGCCCACGCTCAGGATTCCGAGCGCGCCCGCGTGGTCGAGCGTGATGACGGACGCACGCCCGAACCCGCTGAGCCAGCGGTGGATGAACGACGGCACGGGAAGCGCGCGAGTGGAACGCTTCAAGACAGGATGGCTCCGAGCGAGTGGGTCCCCGGCTGGTCGTCCCGGGGTGTAGAGCGATGAACCTTCGGAAGAACGCCGGCCAAAATCAACCGGCGGTGGTGTCGGGGAAGCGCACACGCTACCGTCATCGTGCCGACTCGTCGGCACACCAACCACTGTTGAAACCCGGAGATGTCCATATGACACGGTCCCTCTCGATGGGCGCGCTCGGCGCCGTCGTCGCCTTCGGCCTGGCCGCTTCGCCGGCTTCGGCGCAGACCCCCGACTACGCCGCCGAGATCGAGCGGATCGCGGCGCACCCGGCGGTACAGCGGGCCATGGACATGATCGAATCGACCGACGACCGGACCATGGCCGACCTGCGCGAGCTGACGCAGATCCCCGCGCCCCCGTTCATGGAGACCGAGCGCGGCCTTCGTTTCCAGGAGCTGCTGCAGGAAGCCGGCGCCGACTCCACGTGGATCGACGAAGAGGGTAACGTCATCGGCCTGCGGCGTGGCAGCGTCGGCGACGAGGTGATCGCCATCAGCGGGCACCTCGACACGGTCTTCCCCGAAGGGACGGACCTCACCATCCAGGAAGACGGCGACACCCTGCGCGCTCCCGGCATCGCCGACGACACGCGTGGGCTCGCCGCCGTGTTGGCGATCCTGCGGGCGATGAACGAGGCGGACGTCACCACCGAGGACGACGTGTTGTTCATCGGGACGGTCGGCGAGGAGGGCCTCGGAGACCTTCGGGGAATGAAGCACCTGTTCCGCGAGGGCGGGCCACGCATCGACGCCTTCATCTCGATCGACGGGACGAGCCACGAGCGCGTGACGCACCAGGCGCTCGGATCGTACCGGTACCGGGTGACGATCCATGGACCCGGCGGACACTCGTGGGGAGCGTTCGGCCTGGCCAATCCGCAGCACGCGCTCGGCCACGCCATTGCCCACTTCGATGTGGCGGCCGACGCGATCACCCGCATGGGGCCGCGCACCAGCTACAACGTGGGCCGCATCGGCGGGGGCACCTCGGTCAACTCGATCCCCTTCGAGGCCTGGATGGAGGTCGACATGCGCTCGGAGAGCCCGGAGAGCCTCGACCGAATCGACGCCGCCTTCCGTAGGGCCATGGAGCGGGCCGTCGACGAGGCCAACGCCACGCGTCGCGAGGGTGAGCCGCTCAGGTTGGAGCTCGACAAGATCGGCGAGCGGCCGTCGGGCGAGATCCCGGCGAGCGATCCGTTCGTGCAGCGCGCCGTCGCGGTTACGCGCCACCTCGGCATCGAGCCGAGCCTCGGACGCAGCTCCACCGACTCGAACATCCCGATCTCCATGGGCATTCCTTCGTTCACGCTCGGCGGGGGCGGCATCGGCGGCAACGCGCACTCGCTCGACGAGTGGTTCGTGAACGAGAACGGCCCACTCGGCATCCAGAGGGCGATGCTCATCGTGGTGGCGCAGGCGGGGATTCCCGGCACGAGCTGAGGCCCCGGGGGCGGCGGCCCAGACGCTGCACGCCGCCGTCCCCGACCTCGCAGCCGACACACTTCGACACTCAGAGCGGGACGTTCAGGATTCATGGCGGAAAGCGAGAGGTTGGACGGCAAGGTGGCGGTGGTCACGGGCGCTTCGGCGGGCATCGGGGAGGCCACGGCGCTCGCCCTGGCCGAAGCGGGCGCCTCGGTGGTGCTGACCGCGCGGCGAGAGGATCGGCTGGAGGCCCTCGCGAAGCGTATCCGCGACGCGGGCGGCAAGGCCCTCGTCCACGCGGCCGACGTGGCCTCCCTGGACGATGTGCGCGCGCTCACCGACGCCGCGCTCTCCGGGTTCGGTCGTATCGACATCCTCGTGAACAACGCAGGGTTGATGCCGCTGTCGCCCCTGGCCGAGGTCCGCATCGAGGACTGGACCCGGATGGTGGACGTGAACGTGAAGGGCGTCCTCCACTGCATCGCGACCATGCTGCCGGGGATGATCGAGCGCGGCTCGGGACACGTCGTCAACGTGGGATCGCTGGCGGGCCGTCGCCCGTTTCCGGGCGGTTCCGTCTATTCGGCGACGAAGTTCGCCGTGCGCTCGCTGTCGTGGGGGATGCACCTCGAACTCGGCGCCGCGCACGGAATCAAGGTGACCGACATCCAGCCGGGCTTCGTCTCGACGGAGCTCATGGACACGGTGCCGGACCCGGAGCTCAAGGAGCGCTGGGACGAGGCGTGGAAGGGTCGGCGGACGCTGCAGCCCGAAGACGTCGCGCGATCCGTCATGTTCGCCGTAACTTCGCCGGATCACGTTTCGGTGAGCGAGGTGCTGGTGCGCCCGCTCGATCAGGCGACCTGACTCTTCGGGTCCGGCCGGCCCCGAACCACATCACGACCGGAGTTGGAAGAACGATGGACCGGACCCCTCCCGCTCGACGCCTGGCTCTCTCGACGCTCGCGGCGCTGACGCTCCTCCTAGCGCCCGCTCTTTCCCGGGACGCACAGGCCCAGGAGCGGCCGGTCCGCCTCACCGCGGAGCCCGCGCGCGTCCAACTCGTGGTCGGCGAGGATGCGTCCCTCACGGTGACCGCCGTGGGCCCGGACGGGGAGCCGGTGGACGTGGCCGTCCGCTTCGCCGCGCCCCGCAGGGCGCTGCAGGTCCGCGACGGAAGGGTACGCGGCCTGGCCGTCGGGAGCTGGGAGGTCGTGGCGACCGCGGCCGTCGCGCCCGACGCCGACGGCGAGGTGCCGACCGTGACCGTGCCCGTCGTGGTGGATTGGCCCGCCGTGACGCGCGTGACCGTCGAAGGGGAAGGCCCGCAGCTCTACACGGGGACCACGCTCGAGCACCGGGCGGCGGCCTTCCACGCGGACGGGACGCGCCGGCCCGAGGCCGACGTGGCCTGGAGCGTGTCGGACCCCCGGGTCGCGACGGTCGACAGGTTCGGATCGGTGACGGCGCTCCAGGAAGGATCCGTGACCGTGACCGCCACGGTCCAGGGCGTCAGCGAGGACGTGGCGTATCGGGTGCTCCCCTTCCCGGCCGTCGAGCTCGAGCTCGACGGCGGCGCGGCCGAAGCCCGCACCGGAGACGTGCTCCGGTTCTCCGCGCGCGGCGTAGCAGCGGACGGCGGGAACGTCGACGCTCTGCCCGTCACCTGGGCGTACACGTTCCAGCCCGACGACTCGATCCAGGCCCCGGGGGCGGCCGCGATCATCGACGACGGTGCGTTCGTCGCGGAGGTACCGGGCCGTTATACGGTGTTGGCCATGTCCGGCCCGCTGTCGACGCGGGCCGCGGTGCGGGTCACGCCACGCGAGGTCGTGCGCAGGGTGGAGTTTCAGGGTCAGGGACGGGTGTCCGACGTCCACACGTCGGACCTCTGGGTGTACGAGGGCGTCGATGGGCGCGACTACGCCGTGACCGGCACCTGGGGCGCCGACGGCTGGGCGTACTTCTGGGATGTGACCGACCCGACCAACCCCGTCAGGACGGACTCCATCCAGGTGGACGCCCGGACCGTCAACGACGTGAAGGTGTCCCCCGACGGGCGCTACGCCGCCCTGTCCCGCGAGGGCGCGTCGAGCCGCAGGAACGGGGTCGTCATTCTCGACCTCACCGACCCGGCGCACCCCAGCATCGCGTCGACCTTCGACGGGAACGGGGTGACGGGGGGCGTGCACAACATGTTCGCCACCAACGATCACCTGTTCGCGCTGGCCGGTGGCGACAAGTACGTCATTCTGGACGTCACCGACATCCGGAATCCGCGGTTCGTGAGCGAGTACAACCACCCGGACAGCCGCATCCACGACGTCTGGGTCCACGACGGCATCGCCTATTCGTCGGAGTGGGAGAACGGCGTGGTCGTGGTCGACGTCGGCAACGGACGGTGGGGCGGGACCATCGAGAACCCGGTCTTCGTGACCAACGTCCCCTACCCCGTCGGGCGCACGCACGCCGCGTTCCCGTACGTGCAGGAATCGACCGGCAAGGTCTACCTCTTCCTGGGCGACGAGATCCTCACGCGAGAAGGCGCCGCCTTCGAGGGCTTCGGCGGGGACGCCGCGTACGACGCGGCGACCGGCACCGGGGGCGTCCAGTCTCCGTCGAGCGGATACGTCCACATCATCGACTTCACCGATCCCGAGAATCCGAAGGACGTGGCGCGTTACGAGATCCCCGAGGCCGGGACGCACAACATGTGGATCGAGGACGACGTCCTGTACCAGGCCTACTACGAAGGCGGCCTGCGGCTCGTGGACATCTCCGGCGAGCTGATGGGCAACCTCGCGACCCAGGGGCGTGAGATCGCGGTCTTCAAGCCGTTCGACCCTCAGGGCTTCATGGCGAACCAGCCCAACGTCTGGGGCGCGCAGCCGCACAAGGGACACGTCTTCTTCAGCGACTTCAACTCGGGGCTCTGGTCGGTCCGGGTCCAGCCGCCCTCGCGCCCGATCTCCTGATTCACACCGCGGCGGTGGCCCGGCGCGCCGTCGGCCCCGCCCGTCAGGGCGTGGCGGGCTCCATCTTCCAGAACGCGATCCCGCCGGCCTGCTGGCCGACCTCGGCCGAGCCGATGCGCTCGAGGGAGCGCAGATCGAAGACGTCGACCTTCCCCGGCTCGGCGCCCTTCCCCTCGACGCTGATGAAGGCGTACCGGGAGTCGGGGGTGACGGCCACACCGTGCGTCACCGTCGTCGACGACGGAAGCACCGCGAGGCTCTCACCGGTCGTGAGGTCGAAGAACTGGACCTGGCCGGCCGTCTTGAGCGACGCAACAAGGATCCGGCCGTCCGGCGTGACGTCCAGATTGTAGGGCCCGGCCCCCGTGGGGAGCTTGCGCTCCAGCGTCCAGGACGCCCGGTCGACGACGAGGATCTCGTTGCTCCGGTTACAGGCCACGTAGACCCGGTCACCGTCCGGTGACGGCTCCGCCCAGGTGGGCGAGCAGGTCGGCGCCGTCGCTTCGTGCTCGTGGTGCATGCCCTCCATCCCTCCCATGGCGCCCTCGGCGGGCGCGGCGCGCATGCCACGGGCACCCGTCATGATCTCCGGCTCGGCGTAGTGGGCGATGGGAGCTTCGGCGCCCGAGGCGACCGAGAAGCGCCGGGAGACCTCGAAGGTGCGCGTGTCGATCTCGACGAGCTGGTCGTCCATCATGCACATCGAATACGCGAACAGGCCATCGGGAGATAGCCGCATGCCGTGGGGCATGGTGCAGGTGGGAATCTGATCGACCTCGACCATGTTGGGCGTGTAGACCACCGACACGGTCGACGGGACGTGCTCCCCGTGCAGGTTGAAGTTCACCACGAACGCGTAGAGACCGTCCGGCGTGACGTCGAGCGTGGCGGGAAAGTTGCCGAGAAGGACGGGGGCGGCGACCAGCGTATCCGCGCCCGTGTCGAGCTTCCACAGCTTCCCGTCGGGGACGCCGTGCGCCGTGGTCATGTACAGGTGGCGGCCGTCCGGCGAGATCGCCAGGCCGTGCGGGCCCTCGGTCTCGACCGGGGTCTCCCCGACGGGCGTCGTGCGCTCCACCGTCACGCCGTCGGGCCCGAGCCGGACCACGTGGATCAGGTCCGCCGACTCGGCGCCGACGTAGACGTAGTAGGCCTGGTCCGTGGCCGTCGGGCTCGGAGCCGGCCCGCCCGACGGAGTCGCGGCCCCGGCACAGGCGCCGAGGAGCGGGGCGAGAGCCAGGCAGAAGAGGCGCTTGAACATCGATCTGATCCGGGAGTTTCGGCGCTCGGGCGGCTTCCTTCACCGGAGGCGCGCGAGCGTGCGCGAGTCGGGGGCCCGAAGTCGAGCCGGAACGTCAAGTTCGTGACTCGGGCGGTCGCTCGCCAGACCCGGAGTCGCCGGGGCGGGCCACCGCGTCCATCCCTCTCCCGGAGACCTGGCGGCTCTACTTCCTGCGCTCGTCGGAGTCCACCAGGCCGTCGACCATACGCACGATCCGGTCGCAGCGACCGGCGATCGCCTCGTCGTGCGTCACGATGAGGAAACCGGTCCCGTGGTCCTCGTTCACCCGGCGGAGGAGGTCGAAGACGCGGTCCCCTGACTCGGTGTCCAGGTTGCCGGTCGGCTCATCGGCGAGGACCAGCGCCGGCCTCATGACGAGGGCCCTCGCGACGGCGATACGCTGCTGCTGCCCACCGGAGAGATCCGTCACCTTATATCGGGCCCGGTCCGACAGATCGACCTGTTCCAGTAACTCGAGCGCCCGCTCGCGCATCCAACCCTCCGGCCTACCGTGCCGTGACAGCAGCGGCATCATGACGTTCTCCACCGCGGTGAACGCCATCAGCAGGTGGTGGAACTGGAAGATGAAGCCCAGCGACTCGGCCCTCATCGTGGTTCGGCCGGCGTCGTCGAGCGGCCCGGTGTCCCGGCCCTCGAGCAGGACCCGACCCGTGGTCGGCCGGTCCAGCAGCCCGAGGATGTTCAGGAGGGTGGTCTTGCCGCACCCGGAGGGCCCGGTCAGGGCGCAGAACGCACCTCCTTCCAACTCCAGATCGATACCCTTGAGGGCTTCCGTCACCACGCGCGTGCCGTAGGTCTTGCGGACGCCCTCGGCCACGAGGAGCGGTGCGGCCGCGACCGTCGCCGGCTCACCCATCGCGGATGACGGTCGCCGGATCCATGCGGGCGGCACTCCGGGCGGGAACGAGCGACGCCACCACCCCGACCCCCAACGCCACGCCGGCCGAGCGGAGGAAGAGCCATCCCGTCAGGTTGACGGGGAAGGTCGCCGAGCCGTCTGCGTTTCGCGCGACACCCTGGAAGAGCCAGGAGAGCACGGAGCCCAGGCCGATGCCCAACAGCGAGCCCACGAGCCCGAGGATGGCGCCCTGAAGAACGAAGACCAGCGTGACCGAGGAAGCCCGGGTGCCCGTCGCTCTCAGAATGCCGATCTCCCTGGACCGTTGTACGACGGACACGGTCAGGACGCTCGCGATGCCGAGCGCCACGGCGATCACGACGAAAACCTGGATCATGACGCTGGACAGGCTCTGTGAGCGAAGACCGACCAGGAGATCCTCGTTACGGGCGATCCAGCTCTCCGTGTCGGTCCCGGTGCGCTCCGCGATCCGCGTCGCGAGCGCATCGGCCTCGAAAACGTCCCGGTTGCGAATCTCCAGCGACGACACGCCACCCTCGAGGTCGAAGAGGTTCTGGGCACTCGGCAGGGACACAAGGACGAGGCGCTCGTTCAGGTCCGTGCTTCCGTAGTCGGACACACCCGCGACCGTGAAGACCCCGCCACGGTCTCCCGCCACCTGCAGCCGCACCCTGCCACCCACGCCCACCCCGAGTGACTCCGCGAGGCCCGTGCCGACCACCGCCCGGAATCCGTCCAGCGACAGCGCGCCTTCCACCAGCCGCTCCTCGACGTCGACGATGGCGAGGTACGACGAGGGCTCGATCCCCCGAATGGAGACGGACACGGAGCCGAGGCCCCGCACCGCGATACCCGGTCCGTCCACGGTTGGCGCCACCGCCGTCACACCCGGCAACCGCTCGATGGAAGCCCCGATCGCCTGCCACTCCGCGATGGAGCGGACCCGCTGAGCAGGGCGTTCGACCTCCACGATCTCGATCGTTCCGGTACCTCCCCCTTCCTCCCGGGCGAGCACCCGCGGCATCTCCTCGGGAGGACGAACCGAGACGAGGGCCTGACTGCCCAGCGTGCGATCGATCAGGCTGTCCTGCAGGCCCGTGATGAGCGCGGACAGGAAGATGATGACCCCGACTCCGACCCCGATCCCCGTCAGGATCAGAAGCGTCTGAAGGCGGCCGTCCCTCAGATAGCGGAGCGCGACGAAGAGCTCGAACGGCATGGGCGGCGTCAGCCTCCGTTCCCGGGCCGCACGCGGTCTCCCGGCTCGACCTCGTCCGCGGCCCGGATGACGGCGTCCCCGGGTTCCAGGCCCTCGGTGACTTCGACGAACGCGTCTCCTCGCACACCCAGACCCACATCCCTGCGCTCACTTCGGCCGTCACGCGCGAGCATGACCCAGGCCTCGTCCGTGGCCAGCCCGCGCACGGCGCTCACGGGCACGGTCACGCCGGCTCGACGCCGCTCCACCTCGAGGTTCACGGAGACCGTCATGCCCGGACGGAGGTAGGGGACCGTACCGTCGATGGACAGGCGGACCTCGACGGTTCCCTGCGCGTCATCGACCGCGGGTGCCACCAGGCTCACCGTAGCCTCGAAGACGTCGTCGGGGTACGCGTCGGCGGACACCCGTGCCGGCACGCCGACCGCGATGCGAGCCAGGTTCTCCTCGGCCGGAAACGTGACCAGCTCGGTCGGCCCGTCGGCGGCCAGCGCGAGCAACCCGCGCCCGGGCTGCACGGCGTCGCCCGGCTCGACCAGTCGGCTCAGGACGGTCCCGGCGTAAGGCGCGGCGATGGTGTGCCGAGCCAATCGGGCCCGTGCAGCCTCGAGCCCCGCGCGGGCCTCCGCGACCCTCGCGGTTCCCCCGGTGCCACCTGCTCCGGCGCGGGCGGCCCTCAGCCGGCTGAGGGCGTCCGCCTCACGCTGCTCGGCCTGCTCGAGGCGCTGCTGCGTGAGCCCACCCTCGAGGACGACGGAGCGAACGCGCTCCGCGTCGCGTCGGGCTTGCTCGAGCTCGAGCTCGGCCCGTCGGATCTCGTCCTCCGCGACGGCCTCCACGTCGGCGAACCGGGCCTCGGCCTGCGCCACGAGTGCCCGGGCCTCACGGTCGTCGAGCCGCAGGAGCAGGTCGCCGGCCCCGACGGCGTCGCCCTCTCGAACCGCCACGATGTCCACCACGCCGGCGACCCCAGTGCCGACGTCCGAGCGAATCGGCGGCCGCACCCGGCCGGTCACGACGAGCGTGCGCACCACCTCCCGGGAAGCCGCCTGCACGACCTCGACCTCCGTCGTCCGCACCCTCGGGTAGAGCACGGCGGTGGCCGCCACGACGGCCACGCCCACGACCGTCCGCACCACCCACTTCCTTCGGCCGGTCCATCCGGCCTCGGAGGTCACGGGACCTCCTCCATCCGCGGGTTGTCGCGATACCATCGTCCGACCTTCGCGGCCGGCTCGCCATCGAGACGCACGACGTCCGCCGTGTAGTCGTAGCGCCCCCCCATGAGCGCGGAGCCGACCCCGTACGAGTCTACGGGCACGCCCATCTCCTCGAACATCCGGATCTTGTCGACCGTGAAGCCGCCCGAGACGGCGATGTGCACGTGTCCGAAGCCCCCGCCGTCGAGGGCCTCCCGCACGCGGTACACCAGGCGCGGGTTCACGCCGGTCGGGTCGAAGTCGCCCATCTCCTCGAAGAGCGCGCGGTCCACCAGCTTCGAAGAGGTATCGAGCCGGACGCCCCAAAGGCGCTCGCCGAGCGCCTCCGCCACCGCCAGCGACGTACCCACGCAGTCGTTGTCGAAGTCGACGAGCGAGATCACCCGCACATCGTCCGGCATCGTGTCCGCGAACGCCCGGGTCGCCCCCACCGTATCGCCACCGAACGCGGCGATGAGCGCGTGCGGCACCGTGCCGATCCCCTCGGAGCCCCACCACGACGCCTGCGCGTCGGTCGACACGCCGATGGCGCCGGCGACGTGGGCCGCCCAGCCGTCGCCGGTCTGCACCATCCAGTGGTCGTGGCGGGCCGGAAAGAACATCACCGGCCTCGGCCAGGCCGCCTCGACGACCGCGCGCGTGTTGGACGCGATCCGGGTACGTCGGGCGAGCACGCCCAGGTAGAGGGTCTCGAGGTGCGCGAAGGCCGCATAGGGCCCGGTGACGTGCATGACCGGCTCCCAGGGCTCCGCCCCGTCCCCGTCGCGGAGCGCGCGGACCTCCAGGTCAGAGAAACGGTAGCCGTCGGTCAGGCAGAGCTTGAGGATGGCGATCGCCTCGTCGGTGCCCGCCACGAACGCGTCGTTCTTCTGGAAGACCTGCATGGTGACCTCCGCGCCGGGCCGCTCGGCCAGCACGACGTCACGGGCACGGACGAAGTACTTGTCCGAGTAGTATCCCTCGCGCATGCGGTCGACGGGAAGCTGGAAGACCGACGGGTCGAGTCGCTCCGCCGGGCGAAGCGGGTCCGGAGGTCGCGGGCGGGCCGGGTCTCGAGAATCGGTCATGGGCGGCTCGGGTCGGGGGCTTAGCAGCTTGTTGCCAGCCCTCCTACCCCGGACCCGACGATGGATCCGCGGCGCCGCGCTCGGTCGACCTCCGTCGGGCCAGCTAGTATCTTCCCGTTTCGACTCTCAGCGGCCGTCCCCGCACCGAGGGCCGCCCCTTCGAACACGGAGCGACAGAGCATGGCCATCCGAAGCGCCAACGCGGTTTGGGAAGGAGACCTCAAGGGAGGCCGGGGCATGGTCTCCACGGAGAGTGGGGCCCTCGACGTGCCGTACGACTTCCGGTCGCGGTTCGAGGAGGGTCAGGAGACGAACCCGGAGGAGCTGATCGGAGCGGCGCACGCAGGCTGCTTCTCCATGGCGCTCGCGAACATTCTGGCCGAGGCCGGCCACGAGCCGACCCGCGTCAGCACGACCGCCCGGGTGAAGCTCGAGATGCTCGACGACGGGCCGACCATCACGTCGATCGCGCTGAAGACCCGTGGCGTGGTGCCGGGGCTGGACGAAGCCGCCTTCCGCGAGCACGCCGAAGCGGCGAAGAAGGGCTGCCCGGTGTCGCGCGCGCTGAAGGCGGTCGACATCACCCTCGACGCCGCGCTGGAGGGCTGACCGACGGGCGGGCTCAGGGCCCGCCTACCCTCTCATGATCACACTCGCGTGGATCCTGGGCGTCGCGCTGACGACGTCTTTCCTGTGCTCGATCCTCGAGGCGGTCTTCCTCTCCGTCTCGCACTCCTACACCGCGCTCCTCAAGGAAGAGGGGCACTGGGTGGGCGAGTGGCTCGAGAAGGCTCAGCGGAACATCGACGAGCCGATCGCCGCCATCCTGACGCTGAACACGATCGCCCACTCGATGGGCGCCGCGATGGGTGGCGCCGTGGCCGCGAGGGTGTTCGGCGAAGCCTGGGTGACCGCCTTCTCGGCGGCGCTCACGCTCGCCGTGCTGCTCTTCTCCGAGATCGTGCCGAAGACCGTGGGCGCGACGTTCTGGAAGCAGCTCGTGGTTCCGTCGGTCTACGTCCTGCGCGTGATGATCGTGGTCATGAAGCCCGTCCTGATCCCCCTGGGATGGCTCTCACGAATGCTCACGCCCGACGGCGAGCAGCCGACGATCAGCCGTGCCGAGCTCGAGGTCCTGGCGGAGATCGGGCGTCGCGAGGGGGCCCTCGACGAGGACGAGTGGCGCGTGGTGTCGAGCGTCATCCGGCTCGACGAAGTGTCCATCGGCGAGGTCATGACGCCGCGTACCGACGTCGTGGCGATCGAGTCGACCGCGACCATCCAGGACGCCCGGGACACGATGCTCGAGGTCGGCCACATGCGCCTCCCTGTCTACGAGGAGAACCTCGACCACGTCCTGGGGATCGTGATCGGACGTGACGTATGGCGCGCCGACCGCGACGGGATCACGGACCTCGAAGCCATCATGCGGCCTCTGCCCTTCGCCCCGGCTTCTAAGCCGGTCGAAGACCTCATCCCCGAGATGCGCCAACAGCGGACCAAGATGGCGGTCGTGCTCGACGAGTTCGGTGGAACCGCGGGGATCGTCACGCTGGAGGACCTCATCGAGGAGATCGTCGGCGAGATCCAGGACGAGCACGAAGCCGACGAGCCCGTCGACTTCCAACCCCTGGCGGCCGGTCGGCTGCGCGTGTGGGGCGGCGCCTCGCTAAGGGAGGCCACCGAGCGGCTCGACTTCACGCCCGACGAGGACGAGGACTTCGACACGGTGGGGGGGCTCGTCTTCGGACGGCTCAACCGCATTCCGTCGGTCGGCGACGAGATCGACATCGGGTCCGGCCGGCTACGGGTGACCCGTATGCGGGGCCGGCGCATCGAGTATCTCCTCTTCCTGCCGGCCGCCTAGAACGTCCCCGCGCGAGTAAGGCGGGCCTCGCGCAGGGCCTCGTCAGAGGGGATCCGCCTCCCCCGCCGCGGCGTCCACTCCAGCCCCCTCCGTCTCGGTGCCCTCCACTTCAGCGGCATTCTCGGCCGCCGCAGCTTCCCGTGCGATCTGCTTCTCCTCCAGCCAGAACGAGATCGCCAGCATGACGGCGCCGCAGGTGATGGCCATGTCGGCCACGTTGAAGATCGGGAAGTACCAGAACCCCAGATCGAGCGGACCGATGAAGTCGACGACGCCACGGTCCCACCGGAGCCGGTCGTAGAGATTGCCCAGCGCGCCGGACACGACGAGCGCGATCGCCCCGATGCGCAGCCAGTCACCCCGCTCCGCCTGCTTGAAGAGGACGCCAAGCAGGCCCAGTGCCACGAACGTGATCGGCACGAAGAGCCAACGCGAGTCCTCTCCAACGCTGATGCCGAAGGCCGCGCCCTTGTTGAAGGCCAGCGTCAACGGCACCAGCCCGCCGAACAGCTCGCCCCGCTCGAAGGCCAGGGTGCGGAGCGCCCAGCTCTTGGTGACGAGATCGAGCGCGAGCACGACCGGGAGCGTGACGGCGAGAACGGTGAGCTTGGATCGCACGGGCGGTCCGATTCCGGGAATCGAGGGACGGGAGGGTTTCGCCAGTCTACGCGTTCGGCGGCGGTTCGTTCCCCGCGGGCGCGCGCGTCAAATGCGTCCGGGCTCGTCTCCGACACGCCCCACCCACGAGATCGAAAAGAGGTCGGTGCGACGGTCGTTCCACGGCTGCACCGTCCCCGAGTAACGGTGGCGGCGGAGGAGCGCGAGGTCGACGTCCGCGATGACGAGCGTCTCGACGTCGGGCGTGGACTCCGCGGCGATCCCGTCACGGGCGAAAGAGAAGTCGAGCGGGGTGAAGATGGCCGACTGCGCGTAGTGCACGTCGGCGTTGTCCACGAACGGCAGATTCCCCGTGCAACCGGCGATCGCGACGAACACGTCGTTCTCGACCGCCCGCGACATGGCCGCGTAGCGAGTCCTCAGGTAAGCCGACCGATCGCTCGCCGTGAACGGAACGAACAGGATCTCCGCACCGAGCCCCGAAGCGATGCGGGCCAATTCCGGGAACGCGACGTCGTAGGACACCAGGATCGCGATCTTGCCGTGGTCCGTATCGAACACGCCGAAGCCCTCACCGCCCTCGAGGCCCCACCAGCGTCGCTCGTCCGGGGTCACGTGCAGCTTAGCCTGCTGCTCGATCGTGCCGTCGCGCCGGAACAGGTAGGCGATGTTGTACAGCCGATCGCCCTGCAGTGTGAACTGCGAGCCCCCGATGATGTTCACGTTGTACTTCACCGCGGACCGGGTGAAGAACTCCAGATAGTCCGCGGTCCGGCCCGCCACGCCGCGCACCGCGTCGGCCGGCCGCCCCGCCGCCTCGAGCGCAAGGAGCTGCGTCGTCACGAGCTCGGGGAACAGCACGAAATCCGCCTTCTGGTCCGCCGCCGCATCCAGGAAGTACGCGCACTGGCGGCAGAACTCGTCCCAGCTCTCGATGGGACGCATCTGGTACTGCACCGCGCACAGCCGTACGGGGACCACGCGCTGCCAGGCCTTCTGGGGGTCGGGCACGTAGTCCAGGTTGGTCCACTCGAGGTGCGTCGCGTACCCGCGGGATGCCTCGTCCGACGGGAAATAGTCGGGAATGAGCGCCTTCAGCACGAAGCCGTTCGCGACCTGAGTGGTGAGCACGGGATCGTACAGCCCGCGTTCGGTCACCTTCTCGACGTACTCGCGAGCGGTCATCTCCTCGGCCTGGCCGCCGTACCCGGGAATGCGGCCGCCGATCACGATGCGCGCGAGGTTGAGGCGCCTGCAGAGGTCCTTGCGGGCGTCGTAGAGGCGCCGCGCAAGGTGCATGCCCCGGAAGTCCGGGTCCACCATGATCTCGATGCCGTAGAGCGTGTCGCCATCGGGCTCATGATTGCGAATGAAGCCGGCGTCGGAGATCCGGGTCCAGTCGTGCCAGTCCTCGTAGCGATCGTAGTCCACGATGAGGGAGCTCGACGAAGCCACGATACGGCCGTCCAGCTCGATGCAGAGCTGCCCCTCCGGGAAGGTCCGGATCTGACTCTCGATCTGGTCGCGGCCCCACGGCTTCATGCCCGGAAACGAGCGGAGCTGCATGTCCACGAGCGCGTCGTAGTCGTCTTGCCGAATCGGTCGAAGCCGTATCTTCTTCTCGAAGTCCTTCAGCCGAAGCTTCACGCCCGTCCTCTTTTCCGACATCGAAGGCTCCAAATAAATGCTGATCGATTGCCACGTGCACCTGAATAACTACTACACCGAAGAGGGCAAGCATCCCAGGCCGACGCGTGAGAACGTCGACCTCCTCTTCCAGGAGATGGACACGCACGGCATCGACCACGCGGTCGTGCTCACGTCGTATCTGGTCAACGTCTCCCGCCCGGCCGTCGAGGAGCTGCTCGAGCTCCTCGCCGAGGACGGTCGCACGACCATCGTCGAAGGCCTCCGGTGGCGGAGCGAGAACCGGACCGACCTGTTCGTCATGGAGGAGCGCATACGGGACGGGCTCGTGAAGGGCATCAAGCTCTACCCGGGATACGACCGTTACGCCATCAACGACCCCTCGCTCGAGGCGGTCTTCCGGATCGCGGCCAAGCATGACGTGCCGGTGATGATCCACACCGGAGACACGTTCGCCAAGGGAGCGAAGGTCAGCCAGGCCCACCCGCTGCTCGTCGACGACGTGGCCGTGGACTTCCCGGACGTGCGCTTCGTGATGTGCCACCTGGGCAACCCGTGGTTCATGGATGCGGCTCAGGTCCTCTACAAGAACGACAACGTCTGGGCGGACGTGTCGGGGCTGGCGCTGAAGGAACCCGACGACGTCTACATGCGCTTCCTGGCCGACGGGGTCCAGCGCATGGTGTCGTACATGGGCGACCCCGGGACGAAGCTGATGTACGGCACCGACTGGCCGTTGGCCGATATGGGGATGTACCGCCGGCTCTTCGACCGCCTCGGGCTTCCCGAGGAGTCCAGGGAGGGCATCCTCTGGAAGACCGCTGCGGACCTTTTCGGGATCGAGGTTTCGTGACGAGTGTCCCGGCCGGGGCGGCGTCCGGGCGGGCAGGCGGCGCGCGCGTGAGGCGCCCGCCCTTCCGGGCCGTCGCGCTCGGTGGACGAACCTACCAGGCGCTGGACCTCGACCACCCCGAGATCGTGCGCGAGGTCACCCGCGACATGGACGAAGGCATTGCCGTCTACTACGACCGGAGGTGGGGGCTGACCGAGCGGTTCTGCCGTTTCCTTCTCGAGCGGCCCGCCCTGGTCGAGGGGCGCAAGGTCCTGGTGGCCGGCGCGGGGGTCGGCCTCGAGGCCGTGGTGATCGCGTCGCTGGCCGGACGGACGGTCGTCAACGACCTGGCGCCGGCCTCGTTGACCCTCGCCGCGCGTCAACTCGAGGCGAACGGCCTGCAGCGCTTCGATCTCGACCCAGGGCTCTTCCAGGACGCGGATCTCGACGGCGTCGACCTGGTGATCGCGTGCTTCGTCGTGTACAACGGAGAGACTCGAGACGCGATGGCCGAGCTCCTCCGCCGTGCGGCGGGGCGCGATATCCCCGTCGTCCTGGCGAACGAGGACGTGGGCTCGTACTTCCAGGAGGTGCTGGACGGCGCCGCGGGGTCCGTGGAGACGATGGCGGAGTTCGAGCGCGGGCGGGTCGTCCGAGTGGGTGGTCCGGCTGGATCGAGTGGGCGAGGAGGTGAGTCTTTCTCCGCCTCCTCGTGAGTCGTTCGATGTTCGAACGGTTTCTTTCGCCTCGCCGACAATGACGTAGGACTCCTATGTCCCGGTGGGGTGCGGAGATACGCTCAGGGGGTCCCCATGAGCGATCCTCTCCAAGTCGTTCGACTTTCGAACGACTTTCGAAGCTCGCGTGCAAGGGGCCGCAGCACGAAGCCGGTCGCACTCTACCGCGAGAAATCGATCGACTCCAGCTCCACCGTCCTCCGCCACGCGTCATACTGCCGACGAAGGTCCAGGAGCGGATTCTCAGCCAGCCGCTCGGTGTGCACGGAGAGCGCAAGCCACGGCGCGTCGGGGGTGCCGGCGTCGGTCATGCCGATGTTCTCGGTCGCGTAGGGCTCGTCCCCTCCGCGCGCCACCAGGATGGCGGCCATGGACGTCGTCTGGCGGACGTTCCCCTGATTACAGCGAACGTCGCCTCCCGCGACGGACCCCGCCTCGAGGGCCCTCATGAGCCGGTCGGGGAGCGAGTTGAAGCCGGCCGGGTCGTCCCGCCGGTAGGCGTCGAGCGGCGCTCGCACGACCTCGGGGCTCTCCAGGGTGTTCCCCTGTGAGCTCACCCCGTGGCTCGCGTCGGCCATGACGCCCGCGTACCGCACCGAACCGTCCTCGTCGGTGGTCATCCCCTGTCTGGACGGCGTGGTGTAGCCGGCCACGTGCACCAGTCCGTCGTGCATGGTGACCACCCCGTACTGGCGCCGGTCGAGCTCGGTGTCGCGCTCCGGATCGGTGACGCGCAGGATCACCTCCTCGGCCGTCAGCCCCTCCTGGATGGCCTCGAACACGACGTTCCGGTTGTCGATGTCGAAGCCCGCCTGCGTGGCGGCAGCGCCCATCCCGGGCACGAGCGCGGCCACCCCGTCGCCGAACGTCTCGACGCACGACGACACCGCGACCCCGACGTCTCCGGTCTCCGGATCCACCGCGACCACGGACCACGTGGTCATGTCGAGCTCGCGGGGATACTCCGGCTCCTCCGGGGCGCACGCCACCAGGGTCACGAGGGCGAAGATGGGGGCGGTCCGCAGGGTCGGGTGCATCGAATTCACTCCGTGAGGTTTCGTTGGGTCGCGCCAAGGTAGGGCGGCGCGAGGGAGGGCGCCACGCGGTCCGTCTCGCACTCGAGCGCGACATCTCCTCCGGTCACTTCCGAGTCACCGAAAGCGCGCGAAGCGGGCTCATTCCGGTGCGCCGGTCACGGCTCCGTAAAATGCTGTAAAGAGATGGCTTCGAGGGCCGAAATCGCATTGTGGGACGGGCCTTTCTACCGGTAGCGTCATCGCGTCCCATCGACGCATCCTCCCTCGGAGACACCCCATGACCGACCTCTCACGCCGCAACTTCCTGCGCAGGGCCGCCATCGCGGCACCTTCGCTCGCGGGCCTCGTCGCCTGCTCCGACCGCACGATCCTCGAGCCCCTGGCGGGCGACGCGCCGTCGCTGGCCAGGGGTGGCCTGGGCGGCCGCCCGGGATACGGCGAGCTGAAGGTGTACAAGGACTACCCGCAGATCTCCCTCCCCCCGGGGTTCCACGCCCGGCTGCTCAGCACCTCCGGCGACGTCATGAGCGACGGCAACATCACCGGCAACGCGCTGGACGGAATGGGCGCCTTCGCCGCGGGCGGCAACCGCGTCCGCCTGGTCCGAAACCACGAGATCCGGAACGGACGGAACGACCCGAACCGGCGTCCGCTCGCGAGCGGTAACCTCTACGACGACTTCGCGCCGTCCGGCAACACGACGCTCGAGGTCGAGGTACGCCCCGACGGCTCGGCCGAGCTCAAGCGTGACTTCGTGTCCCTCGCCGGTACCTACGTGAACTGCGCCGGTGGCGAGACTCCGTGGGGGAGCTGGATCACCTGTGAGGAGACCGTGGCGGGAACGGGCGCCGGTTGGGCGCGGAATCACGGGTACAACTTCGAGATCCCGGCTGCGGCCAATGGCATCGTCGCCCCCGTCCCGCTGCGCGAGATGGGACGCTTCGTGCACGAGGCCATCGCCGTGGACCCGGACACCGGCATCGTCTACCAGACCGAGGACCGGAACCCGAGCGGGTTCTACCGCTTCATCCCTCGTGTGCCGCGTCAGCTCGACCAGGGCGGAACGCTGGAGATGCTGGCCATCCGGAGCCAGCCGCAGTACGACACCCGCCGCGGTCAGATCGTGGGCGTGAGCCTCGAGTGCGAGTGGGTGCCTATCGAGAACCCGGACACGGACGAGCCATCGATTTCGAGTGGCTTCGTGTTCGACCAGGGCGACGCGCTCGGCGGCGCCCGGTTCGCCCGTCTCGAGGGATGCTGGTGGGGCGACGGTGGCGTGTACTTCAATGCCACGAGCGGCGGCGACGCGGGTGCGGGCCAGGTGTTCAAATTCACGCCCGACGGCATCAACGGCGGAGAGCTCACCCTCGTGTTCGAGTCGCCCGGGACCGACGTGCTGAACTCGCCCGACAACATCTGCATCAGCCCGCGCGGCGGCATCGTGATCTGCGAGGACGGCTCCGGCACGTGTTACGTCCGGGGCATCACCCGGAGCGGCGAGGTCTTCGACCTGGTGCGCAACAACGTGAACACGGCCGAATGGGCCGGCGCATGTTTCAGTCCCCAGGGCCGGACCCTGTTCGTGAACATCCAGGGCTCCACGAACAGCGCGTCGTCGACGCTCGGTCAGACGTTCGCGATCTGGGGGCCGTGGGAGTCGGGTCCGCTCTAACCGCCCCCGGATGAGCCACCAGCAGCACGCGTCGGCGCCTCCTCCGGGGGGCGCCGACGTTCCTTCCTCCAAGAAACGACGAGAGAACGATGTCGACCAGATTCGTACACATCGAGACCGACAAGGGCCGCATTACCGCCGAGCTGTTCGAGCGTGACTGCCCGGGAACGGTCGAGCATTTCGAGCAGCTCGTGCGGGACGGCTTCTACGACGGTACGGCGGTCCACGGCGTTGAGCCGGACCGCCTGCTCGCCGCGGGAGACCCGCTCTCCCGGGACCTCCCCGTCGACGATCCACGGGTAGGAACCGGCGGTCCAGAGCGGACCATCCCCTGCGAATGGGTGGGGAACAAGAACCGGCACGAGCAGGGGGCGCTGACCATGATCACCGACGGCCCGGACACGGGTGGCAGCCGCTTCGGAATCGTGCTGGCCGAGGACGGACTGCCCGAGCGAGACGGAGCGCACACGGTGTTCGGCGAGGTGACGGAGGGCATCGAGGTCGCGCGTGCGCTGGAAGTCGGCGACCGCCTCCGGGTGCTCACGATCCACGAGTAGCGCCGGCGCTGGCCAGAGGCGGCGGGGTGTCCCATGATAGGCGCAGATCTCCGCCGCCTCGCCCTCGACAGGTCGCAGCGCCATGCCGAGTCTTCGACCCCTGCTCGCCCTCACCGCCATCGTGGCGGCGTGCACCTCCGACAACGACCGTCCCGACGCCCCCGCTGCGGCCACGGTGCGCGACAGCGCCGGCGTCACCCTCGTAGAGAACGCCGCGGCCGCCTTCGACGCCGACGCCCCCTGGACCGTCGGAGCCGAGCCCACGCTCGACCTCGGTACGGTCGAAGGAGACGGTCCCGAGGCCTTCTTTCGGGTGACCGACGTCCATCGAGCTCCGGACGGCCGCGTCCTGGTCGCGGACGCCGGACACGCGGAGGTGCGGGTCTTCTCGGCGGACGGGTCGCATCTCTCGACGTGGGGCCGGCAGGGGGACGGGCCCGGCGAGTTCCGAGCGCCCGGCGCCCTCCTCCCCTGGCCGGCGGGCGATACCATGGCTGTTTGGGACCAGCGCCAGAGGCGGCTCACCCTGTTCGACGCCGCCGGCAACCCGGGCCGGTCCCTGCCGATGTCCGAGGCGGCCGGCATCACCTCTCCGCGTGTGCCGGGAATCCTGCCGGACGGAGCGCTGCTCCTCACAGGCATCGATTTCTCCTTCGACGACGCGGGCGACGGACTGGTTCGCCCGCCCAACTCGGCCGCTCTAGTGGAGCCCGATCTCTCGGAGCGAGCCCATCTCGGCACGCACCCGGGATCCGAGGCGCGCATGAGCGTGTCGCCGGAGCGGGTCGAGATCTTCCGCGTGCCGTTCGCCCGGGGCGTCGTGGCCGAGGTCGTTGGAGACCGAGTCGTCTTCTCGCCGACCGACCGGTGGGACCTCCGGATCCACGGGCGCGACGGACGACTCGAACGGATCGTGCGGGTGGACAGGGCCGCGACTCCCGTCACGCCGGCGATGGTCGAGGCGGAGATCGAGCGGCAGGTGGCCGGCGCTCCCGAGGTCGCCCGGGCGGGACTACGCACCCGACTCGCCGAAGGCCCCCATCCCGAGGCCCTGCCCGCGTTCGGCGCGGTGGTGGGCGACGCCGGAGGACGTCTGTGGGTCGAGGTGTTCCGCCCGGAGGCAGAGGCCGGCCCGGCCCGCTGGGTCGTGTTCGACGCCGAGGGACGCCTGCTCGGTGGCCTGACGCTCCCCGAGGGGTTCACGCCGCATCGGGCCGGCGAGGGGTGGCTGCTCGGCGTCGCGGTGGACGAGCTGGGCGTCGAGAGGGTCCAGCTCTGGCCCCTGGCGCGTCGCTGAACGAGTCACCTTGTCCATCGCGCAAGCGCGCCCCATCCTGGCACCCCATCCGCAACCCGTGACCTCATGGAGGCCTCGATGGCGCTCGGCTCCTGCGACCACACCGTTCACCAGCGACACCATCAGCACGTCTGGGACAGGGACATCGACCCCGTGGTCGAGGTGGACGACGGTGCCAGCATCGAGTTCGAGACCACCGATTCATCGGGGGGACAGCTCGACGCGTCCTCCACCGCCGCGGATCTCGCGGCCCTGGACTTCGACCGGGTGAACCCCGTCACCGGGCCCGTCTTCGTGAAGGGAGCGGCCCCGGGCGACATGCTCGAGGTCGAGATCCTGGAGCTGGGCACCACGGGCTGGGGGTGGACGGCCATCATACCGGGCTTCGGGCTCCTGGCGGATCAGTACCCGGACGGCTGGCTGAAGCATTGGGAGCTCGAGGCCGGCGCGCCGACCGCGGTGTTCGCCGACGGTGTCGAGATTCCGGTCGCGCCCTTCCCCGGCACGATCGGGGTCGCGCCACCGGACCCCGGTCCACACAGCACGGTGCCCCCCACCAGATGGGGTGGGAACATGGATACCCGGCACCTCACGACCGGCACCAAGCTCTACCTCCCGGTGGGTGTCGAAGGCGCGTTGTTCTCCGTCGGGGACACGCACGCCGCCCAGGGAGACGGAGAAGTCTGCGGCACCGCCGTCGAATCCCCGATGCGTATCGCCCTCCGCTTCCGGGTACGTCGGGACCTCGGCCTGCGGGCACCCGCGTTCGAGACCTTCGGGGCCGCACCCGCCGACCGCGCGACGTCCGGCTCCTTCGTCACGACCGGTGTCGGACCGAGCCTCATGGACGCGGCGCGCGACGCGATCTCCGGCATGATCGACCACCTCATGGCCAGCCGCGGATTGGACGCGAACGAAGCGTATGCGCTGTGCAGTGTGGCGGTCGATCTCCGCATCCACGAGATCGTGGACCAGCCGAACTGGGTCGTGGGCGCCTGGCTGCCCAGGGAGATCCTGCGCTAGCCACGGACCCGCCCCGCCCACCAAACACGGACCACCACCCGGAGGACCACCCATGCTCCCCGCTCCACCCGCATCTCGCACGAGGCGTATGCGCCTCGCCCGGAGGAGCGCCCTCCCGACGCTGCTGCTCGCGGGACTGGCCACGCTGTCGCCCGGTCACGAACTCCAGGCGCAGGACGCGCACCGGGAGATCCTGCGCCAGCACCTCCAGGAGCGCCTCGAGAACATCGTCTCCGGCTACGAGGGCGTCGCGGGCGTGCACGTCCTGGACCTCACGGACGGCACCCGCTTCGCGGTCCGGGACGACCTCGCGTTCCCCCAGGCATCCTCCATCAAGATCCCGATCCTGCTCGAGCTCTTCCGCCGCGCGGAGGCGGAGCCGGGCCTGCTCGAGCGTCGGGTGGAGATGACCGACGAGGTGCGGACGGGCGGCAGCGGTGTGCTCCAGTACCTGACCGACGGCGGCTCGGCGCTCTCCCTAGAGGACTACGCGGTCTACATGATCCTCTACTCGGACAACACGGCCACCAACGTCCTCATCGACGCGCTGGGCATGGACGCGGTGAACGCCCTGTCCGCCTCGCTCGGCGCGACCCGGACGCTCCTCCAACGGAAGATGATCCGCCCGGAGGAGTCGGCTCGGGGCAACGAGAACCTGTCCACGCCGAGCGACGCGGCGCGCATCATGGAGCGGATCGCGTCCTGTGACCTACCCATGAGTGAGGCCTCGTGCGAGCGCGCCCGGGAGATCCTGGAAATTCCCAAGGGTGGCCCGTTCCGGGATCCCGTGCCGAGCTCCGTACCGGTGGCCTGGAAGCCGGGGGGCATCACGGGCGTGGCCGCGGCGTGGGGCCTCGTGGACCTTCCGGACCGACCGTACGTGCTCGTGGTCATGTCGAGCTACGGAGGGGACGGCGGCGCGGTGATCCGGGAGATCTCGACGGCCGCCTGGGACTACTTCTCGCGCCTCTCGGGCGTGACCGAGTACGGGACCCGCGTTCCGCTGGAGGTGAAGCGCCGGATCGGCGGAGGCGGATCGTGAGCCTGCGGGGGGCACGCCTCCTGACCGGCGGCTACTTCCTGCTCATGCTGCTCTTCACCACCTGGCCAGGCGCCGTTCCGTTCGCCCGCATCCGCCCGCTCGTGCTGGGCCTTCCGTTCTCCTTCGCCTGGGTCGCGGGGTGGATTCTGGGGTCGGTCTTCGTGCTGGTCGCGCTGGACCGGGTCGAGAAGCGACACAGGACGGACGACTGATGGAGCGCTGGGTCGTCGTCTCGATCATCATCGCGATCTACCTGGGCGTGACCCTCACCATCGGGCTCCTCGCGGGGCGCCGATCGTCCCACAGCGTGCAGGGCTACGTCGCCGGAGACCGCAGCTTCGGCCTGCTGGTCATGTACTTCGTCACCGGGGCGTCCGTGTTCAGCGCGTTCGCCTTCCTGGGCGGGCCCGGCTGGGCGTACTCCCGCGGCGCCGCGGCCTTCTACATCCTCGCGTACGGGGCTCTGGGCATGGCCCCCTTCTACTGGATGGGCCCCCGCATCGCGGCCCTGGGGCGCAAGCACGGATACGTGACCCAGGCGCAGCTCCTCTGCGGCCGCTTCCCTTCCCGTCAGCTCTCGACCCTGCTGGCGATCCTCAGCCTCATCGCCTTCGTCCCCTATGTCACCCTGCAGATGCGCGGGGCGGGTATCGTCATCGAGGCGGTCACCGACGGGAACGTCCCACTGTGGCTGGGCGCGCTGATCGCCTACGGGATCGTGATCACGTACGTGTTGAGCGCGGGCGTGATGGCCGTGGGCTGGACCAACACGTTCCAGGGGATCTTCATGGTGGTCATCGCCTGGACGCTCGGGCTGTACCTGCCCATCCGCATGTACGGGGGCGTCGGCGAGATGTTCGAGCAGATCGCCGCCGCCCGGCCCGAGATGCTCACGCCGCCGGGGTTGGACGCCGCGGGCGGGCCCTGGAGCTGGGGCGCCTACTCGTCGTTCATCCTGGTGAGCGCCATCGGGCTCATGATGTGGCCGCATCTCTTCATGAAGGCCTTCGCGGCGAAGGACGACGACACCATGCGCCGGACGGTGATCCTCTTCCCCACCTTCCAGCTCTTCCTGATTCCCGTCTTCCTCATCGGATTCGCGGGCGTGCTCTTCCCGAGGTCACCGACGTCCCCCGACTTCATCCTCCCGTTCATGATCCTGGAGACGAGCCTGCCGGTCGTCGTGGTCGGCCTCTTCTGCGCGGGGGCGCTGTCGGCGTCGATGTCCACGGGCGACGCACTGCTGCATGCGGCGGCCTCGGTGGTCGTGGAGGACGGCGTGGGGCCGTGGAAGCGACTCAGCGACCACCAGCAGCGCATGCTGATGCGGCTCCTCGTGCTCCTGGTCGGCGCGGTCGCGTACTGGGCCGCCCTGGATCCGGACTCGTCCCTGGTCCTTCTGCTGGCCACGGCGTACGGGGTGATCGCGCAGTTCGCGCCCACCGCGGTGGCGGCGCTCTACTGGCGGCGGGCCACGACGCCCGGGGCGTTCGCGGGCCTCGTCGCCGGGACGCTCACGGCCGTGTTCTTCTGGATGAACCCCGAGCTTAAACCCTGGGAGATCCATGAAGGCGTGCTCGGCGTGCTGGTGCACGTGCCGGTGCTCGTCGCCGTGAGCCTGGCCACCGCGCCGCAGGACGATGCGCACCTGAGACGCTTCTTCCCGACTCCCCGGCCACCGCGGCGGGCCGCCGACTAGTACACAGGAACGGACGCTCGATGACGTATAGCTCAAGCGACGGCATCGAGGCGTTGAGGGGTCGCAACGGGCCGTGAGCCGGACTCAGCCGAGCGCCCTCGGGAGATGCTGCAGGGCGACGGTCGCGTTGGCGCGACATTGGGATCGATCGGTGTCGCGCTGCCGCATACATCTGCTGCTGAGAAGCGCGTCGCGGTCCGACGATCGCGTTGGCCCGGCTCTTGCGATTCCAAGCAGAAACCGAGCCGATCGACCGTTGCCGCGTTCCGGCGACGCCGTGGACACACGTCGGGCAGTTCCTGGGCGAGAACGCCCGAACCAGAGAGGTGACGAGAGTGAGGAACGAGACCATGCGATCCGCAGCGCATCCGCTGCGTCACGCTCAGACGTTCATGCTCCAGAACCTTCGCCGTGCGGCCCACTCCTTCATGGGTGGACCGCTCCGGCAGGCGAGCTTGCGCCGCTCCCTCCTCCGTGCCGTCGCTGACCCCTCGCGACCGTTGCGTGTGGTCATCGGCGGGGGGTTCAAGCTAGCGCCCCGCGGGTGGCATTTGACGGATGAGCAGATTCTCGACATCACACGGCCCGACGCATGGAAGGCGCTGTTCGGAGAACGCTCCCTGGACGCACTCCTGGCCGAGCATGTCTGGGAGCACCTTCCTCCGGATCTCGGGCTGGAGGCGGCCCGACAATGCCGACGCTTCCTGAAGAAGGGGGGGACCCTGCGCATCGCCGTGCCCGACGGATTGCATCCCCACGACGCATACCGTCAGCACGTCCGCCCCGGTGGCGTCGGCCCGGGAGCCGCCGACCACAAGGTGCTCCTGACGCACGTGTCGCTGTCCGCCCTTCTGGAGGAAGCAGGCTTCGTCGCCGTTCCGCTCGAGTATTGGGACGAAGAGGGCCGCTTCCACCACGAGAGTTGGACCGCGGCCGAAGGCGGTGCTATTCGCCGTCGGCCACGCTTTCCGCCGGAAGCCGGACGCTTCGTGAGGGGACCGGAGTATGCTCAGTTCAACGACGAGAGCATCACTCCCAAACGTCGCCTGACCAGCGCCGTCTGGCCCTACAATTATACCTCTCTCATCGTGGATGCTCGTAAGGAGGCGTGAACGCCGAGGAGGCGGGCCGCTACAGCGAGACCGTGAGGACGTGGACGGCGAGGTGGTGAGCGTCGAGCGACCGCCGGGACGGTCATGAGCCCGCACCATGGGTCAGCCCGGCAGGCCGTGTGCGTCGTATCCGAGGATCTCCTCGGGGGTGCGCGCATCCCGGTCGGGCAATGCCGCGACGAGGCGCTGAACCTCTGCGACCTCCGCGAGCAGCAGCGTCTCATCCTCGATCTCGTGCCGGGCTTCGGCCCGAACCTGAGGTCGGAGAGCGTCCGTCACGGCGTCCGTGAGTGTTCTGCCCGAGGCATCGGCCAGGGCTTTGGCGAGGCGATGTGCCTCTTCATTCTAATTATTGAGTGCCACGCATCCTCCTTGGTAGAAACGATCAGGCGTGGTGCTCCTTCGCCACCGCGTCCGCGCCCGCCTCCGACAGGAATCCGGCCTGCACCGCATGATCGGCCATGGTCCTGGTGTCGTCCGTCAGAATGAGCGCGCTACCGGCCTCTACAAGCTCCCTGGCCAGGTCGCCGATCTCGTTCGCCCGTTTCGTCGACCGGGTCACGTCCCGGATGTAGACGGCCGCGATGCGGCCCGGGTGCTCACGCACGATCCGGGCATAGACCTCGGGGTCGTGCTGTCCGCTGTCCCCGATGAGGAGCACGGGCAGGTCCCGGTAGCGGTCCAACATCCCTTCGATGAGATCGCGCTTGTGGTCCTCCGCCCGGCGGGGGAGCGGTCGTTGCAGAGTGAGTCCCCATTCCCGGAGGAAGAGGACCGGCCCCTCGGGGATCTCCTGGAGACGGAAGAACGTCTCGAGCACCTCGTAGATGCTCCAGGGCGCGCGGGACACGTAGAGCATCGGGTTGAACTGCCGGCCGGCCGGACCCTCGTGGAGTCCCCGGTAGAGGGCCGCCACGCCGGGAAAGGCCACGCGGCTCTCCGCGGGCTGGACGAAGAGGCGCCAGAGCATCTTCAGCTTGTTGGCCACGCCCGTGTGCATGACGGTGTCGTCGATATCGCTGATGACCAGCAGCCGAGCCGCCGGTGGCGGAACGTAGACCATCCCCTCCGCTGTGGCGGTCTCCCCCCGCCGGCTCGCCTCGAGGTGCACACGGTGCCACCGCTCGTCGGTCTCGAGCCTCTCTTCCGGCCGCAACTCGATGTGGAAATAGCCATCGCGGTCGGTCGTGAATGAGCGCTCCGCACCCGCCAGACGGGCGGAGACCGTGACGTCGCCCAGCCCGAATCGCGCGAGCCGGCGGAAGAGATCGGAGATCTCACGGAATACCGATCCCGGAGCGAGGCCCTCCCCGAAACGCGGCTGCCGGAACACCCGACCCACGAGATAGACCATCTCCGGCGTCCCGTACCCCCGGTACGGCTGGATCACCACGCCCTTCAGCCCGCGGTCGCGGCGCACGGGCCGGCTGATCACGCGCATCGCGCGCCGGAGCCCGTGGAAGATCCTCCTGAGGAAGTCGGACACGTGCTCTCCTCGCGGGCGGGCCGGCTCGGGTGGTCGGCTGGCAGTCGGGCGCGGGGTCCGGGCCGCGTCGCGACCCGGACCCACGCGCTCCGCCACTACCCCTTCAGCAGCTCCTCGACGACGCTCCGCTCCTCACGCAGCTCCTCGATGGACGCGTCGATGCGCGTCCGCGCGAAGTCGGAAAGCTCGAGCCCCTGCACGATCTCGTAATTCCCCTTGCCGTCCGTGCGGACGGGGAAGCTCGAGACGAGTCCCTTCTCGATGCCGTACGAACCGTCGGACGGGACCGCCATCGACACCCAATCCCCCTGGGGCGTGGGCGTGCCCGCCAGCCAGTCGCGGACATGGTCCACGAGGGCGCTCGCGGCGGACATCGCCGACGACTGGCCGCGCGCCTCGATGATGGCCGCGCCCCGCTTCTGCACGGCCCGGATGAAGTCGCCCTCGAGCCATTCACGGGCGTCGAGGACCTCTGCCGCCGGCTTGCCGTCGATGCGCGCGTTCTCGAAGTCCGGATACTGCGTCGCGCTGTGGTTCCCCCAGATGCCCACGTTGGTCACCCGGGACACCCCGACGCCGGCCCGCTCGGCCAGCTGCGCGGCCGCGCGGTTCTGGTCGAGCCGCGTCATCGCCGTGAAGCGCTCCGCGGGAAGGCCCTTGGCGTTCGAGAGCGCGATGAGCGCGTTCGTGTTCGCCGGGTTGCCGACCACGGCGACCCGCACCGAGTCGTCCGCGACGTCCGCGAGCGCCTCACCCTGCCCCACGAAGATCGGTCCGTTCTCGCGAATGAGATCGCCTCGCTCCATCCCCTTGCCCCTGGGCTTGGCCCCGACCAGCAGCGCCACGTGGGCTCCAGCGAAGCCCTTACGCGGATCGTCGGCGAGCTCGACGTCGCGGAGGAGCGGGAACGCGCAGTCGTCCAGCTCCATGGCGACCCCGCGCAGGGCGTCCATCTGACCCGGAATCTCGACCAGCTGGAGGATGACCTCCTGGTCGGCCCCGAGCATGTCCCCGGAAGCGATCCGAGGTAGCAGGGCGTATCCGATCTGGCCCGCGGCCCCGGTGACGGCGACTCGCATCGGCTCTTTCAACGTTGGTGCTCCTGATCTGTGGTTGCGTTGCCCGGACGCGGGCCACGAACGGCGCGCGCCGGATGCTCAGGACACGACCCCCGAGAGGCGGTAGTGTTTCGTCGACTCAGTCACGGGGATCTTCCCGCAGCGGAATGCTTTGCTCCTGGGACGGACCGATGGTCCCGGGGTCCAAACGAGCCACGGTGCTCGCCTGGGGCCCCTTGTCTCCTTCGGCCTCGGCGTAACGCACTTCCGCTCCCACATCGAGGTCGTCGTAGTCGACGTCGACCAGCGCCCCTTCCTGAAAGTAGATGTGACGACCGTCGCGCGATTCCAGGAAGCCATAGCGGACGCCCGTTGGATCCGTGAGCAGCCGTACGACCCGCCCGTGGGGCGGAAGATCGTGCGATTTCACCGCACCCTGTTGGCGATCCTTCTCCTTTTGGAGAAGCCTCCGGCCGATCTTGAACGCGTCGCTGATGGTCTGGTCGACGGCCCTGGGCTCGCCATCGGTCGGCGCCGTCTCGTCCACGACGACGGTCTTACCGGGAATGCCGATGTCCAGCCTCGCCCGGTAGCTGTTGCCGCTCTGCCGCGACGGCGTGGTGTCGGATACCATGACGCGGCAGGAGACGAGTCGTGGATAGACCTCCTCGAGGTCGTCGATGCCGGTGAGAATGAGCTCCTTGAGCGTGTCTGCCGGTTCCATGCCTCGGAAGGCGATCTCCGGTGGTACATCCATGCTGTTCCTCCTCTTCATCCAAGCGCTACGTCGAGAATCATCATGACGATGAAACCCCCGAGCGCGCTCATGGTGGCCAGGTCGGTGTATCCTTCCTGCTGCGATCCCGGGATCAACTCCTCGATGACGACGTAGAGCATGGCGCCCGCGGCGAACGCGAGCGCGTAGGGCAAGATGGGCTCGATCATGAGCACCGCGGCCGCCCCGACGACCGCCGAGATGGGCTCCACGATGCCCGACAGCTGACCGTACCAGAAGGACCTGCCACGTGAGAGCCCTGCCGCTCTCAGGGGCATGGCGACCGCCACGCCCTCGGGGAAGTTCTGGAGCCCGATGCCCAAGGCCAGCGCGATAGCGGCGTTGAACTGTGTCGCACCTTCCGCGAGGGCGGTCGCCGCGCCCCCGAAGACGACACCGACGGCGAGGCCTTCCGGAATGTTGTGCAGGGTGATCGCGAGGACCAGCAGGGTGGAGCGGCGTAGCTCCGTCTTCGGGCCCTCGCTGTCCTCGATCGGCCTACCGGGATGCAAGTGGGGGACGAATCGGTCCGCGATGCGAAGGAACACGCCCCCCATCACGATCCCGATGGCAGCCGGGACCCAGCCGGGAAGTCCCCCTTGTGCCTCCGCGATCTCGATGGCCGGGACGAGCAGCGACCAGAAGCTCGCGGCGATCATGACGCCGGCCGCGAAGCCGAGCATGGCGGTGAGCAGCGCCCGGTTCACGGTACGCGTGAACAGACACACCGTGGCTCCCAGGGCAGTCACGCCCCAGGTGAACAGCCCCGCCAACCCCGCCTGGTAGACCGGGTCGAGGCTCTGGAGCCACGCCGTCATACCTACTCCTCCAGCACGACCCGTTCCGCGCCCGCGTCGTCCAGAATCCGGCGCGCCAGATCCGCGAGCTCGTCGCTCCGCACCTCGACCACCGCGCTGCCGCCGTCCAGGTCCACATCGCCGAGCTCGTCCTTCTTCCTCCAGCGCCCCATCCAGATCACGGCTCCGAGCGGAACGCCACCGACCATCCCGATGAGAGCGCCGCGCAGGACCCACGACAGACCGACCACCGACCACAGCTCGGACCAGCCGACGTAGACGCCGATCGCGACGATCGCCGCGGCGAAGCCCAGTCCGGCACCCGCGCCCGCGCCCACCAGGGCTCCATGGAGGACACCCGACTCGTCCTCCACGGGAACGACCCGTTTCGGCTCGCCCTCGGCGTCCATCAGCGTGACGGTAATCTGGTCCGTCGGGACGCTCTTCCCGACGAGTCGCTCCACCGCGCGGGTAACCCGCTTCCGGTCGTGGAACACACCGCTCACCTTCATCATGGTCGTCACCCCGTCTCTGTCATGAGTGCCCCGGAAGAATAGCATCGCAACAACCACGCCAACGCTGGCTCGCCCCTCAGGCGGTCTCCTCTTGCCGTGCGTCATCGGTCTTCAAACGCGCGACGTAGCGTAGGGTCACGAAATTGATGAGCGACGCCACGATCGCGACCTCGTAACGCCGGAAAGCGACCGCCACTCCGATGAGCCCGGTGTTCCAGATGCTGGCCGCGGTAGCCGTGCCCATGACGCTCCCCTTGCTCTTGAGGATGGCACCTCCGCCGATGAAGCCGATGCCCGTGATGAGGCCCTGGAGCACGCGAGCCTCCGCGTCCGTCGTGTCGAGGACGGAGATCCCGACCAGCGTATAGCCGCAAGCCGCGACCGCCACGAGCGGGAAGGTCCGCAGTCCCGCGCTACGGCTCTCGAGCTCACGGTCCCACGCCACGGGCAGGGTCAGGACCCATGCGATCAGCAGTTGGACGAGCTGGACCCACGCCTGCGCCCAAGAGATGCCGATATCCATCAGCCGCCCCTCACTCGAAGATGTAGGCGATCACCTCGGCCGCCTGATCGAGCGTCTCGACCGTGACGGCGGCGAACGCGTCGAGATCCTTCAGGGCATGCGTGTGCTCTGCGTCGCGCACGAGGATCACCGGGATGTCGGCAGCGGCCGCAGCGCCGGCGTCGGCCGCGGTGTTCCACTGCTTGTACTTGGGTCCGAAATACGCCACGCACAGGTCGGCCCGGGCCATCTGGACCCGACGGCGGAGGTTGTTGACCTGCCCGCCGACGAGATCACGGTACCGAGCACTCGGCTGTTCGCCGAGCACGTCCTCTCCGACATCATCACTCCGGTCGTGCACCTCCTGCGGGCCGACCCAGCTGATCTCGGCGTCCAGATGTTTCGCCCCCACAAGCCGGCGCAGTTCCTCCCGCCACGGGGCGTGGATCTCTCCGGCGAGATAGATCGTCAGGTCGTTCATGGATGCCTCCTGTCTGGTCTCCAACGGTCCGAATGACGAAAGGACGGATGACGAGGCGACGCAAGCCGCATGGGTCATGGCGTGGTAGTTTCCCTTCGACCGTTCCGACCTGTCCGCCCGCATCGCCCGGGAGCGTTCCCATGGTCCAGCATCTCAGCGGCTCGCCATCCACCCTCCCCCGGCCAGCAGCCATCACGGGCTCCGCCCCACTCGCACCGGAGGGCGCCTGATGGCCTGGGTGGAGCCGATCGCCCATGTGCTCGAGGGCGCAGGCGTGGTGATCATCGTCATCGGCGCCATCGTGTCGATGGGGATCTTCGCCGTCGCGGCGATCCGTGAGCAGCAGTTCGAGCTGATATTCAACCGGTTCCGGGCGAATCTAGGACGGGCCATCCTCCTCGGGTTGGAGTTCCTGATCGCCGGCGACATCATCGCGACCATACTGGTCGAGCCGACTCTGGAAAGCGTCGGTTCACTCGGACTCATCGTCCTCATCCGGACCTTCCTCAGCTTCTCGCTCGAGGCGGAGATCGAGGGCCAGCTCCCCTGGCGGCGGCACGAGAAGCGCACGTCCTGACCCGGTGACGGTCAGGAGAGGAGCACGGCGAGCCCCACGACGAGCATCACGACCACGCAGGCCACGACCCGCCCGCCGGCCAGCAGCAGGTCCCGGTCGGCGAGCCGGGAGGCTCCGGTGCGGGCCAGCCTCCATCCCCGCTTCAACGCTTGCGCCCGGAGATCCCGGTGCACGTACCAGGCTTCGTCCCGAAGTTTCGCGATTCGCCGGACCAGCGTCTCGAAGGGAAGGAGCAAGTCCCCCGCCGGGACGCGGAGCTTCTGAAGGCCCAGCAGCAGGGTCGGCCGTCGCGCGACGAGCCAGGCGAGTATGATGCCCACCAGCACGGTTCCGGCAGCCGTGCTCCAAGAAGCGAGAGGGCCGGACGGCCCCGCTCCGCCGACGTCTGGAACCACCTGGGGCAGCCACCAGGGCCCGGCCAGGCAGACCAGAAGGAGCAGCGCCCAGGGCGCGACCAGCGCGGCGGTCGCTCGAGGCGTCGGCGCCGCGCCTTCCGGGGCGTCCGGCACTCGCGCGTCTCGACGCTCCATGCGGCGCATCAGCAGGAGCAGGAAGCGAGCCAGCAGGAGCGTCGTTCCGACCCCTGCCGACGTCAGTACGACCCCCAGCGTGTCGTTCAGGCCGGGCGCGAGCTCGTAAATCGCGTCTTTCAGCGTGGCCTTGGACATCGACCCGGTCGACCCCGGCGCACCGCTCAGCGCGAGCGCCGGAAGCGCCGCCCCCGCCAGCACCCACGGATTCCAGCTCCCAGTAGCTCCGCCGGACGTACCGTCCGCCGAGGACCGGTCCACCGGCAACGGTATCCGATCCGCCACACCCACCGACAGGAAGAGCGCCCCCTTGGCCACGGCATGGTGGAGCGCGTACACCACCACCGCCAGGATCGCGACCGGCACGGCCGCGCCGCCCCGCGCCGCGAGCCCCACACCAAGGGTCATGAAGCCCATCTGGCTCACGCTCG
This sequence comes from Longimicrobiales bacterium, assembly GCA_041690395.1. GTDB lineage: Bacteria > Gemmatimonadota > Gemmatimonadetes > Longimicrobiales > Gaopeijiaceae > JAWLHJ01. The sequence goes on from JAWLHJ010000003.1 coordinate 360,886, forward strand.
AATAGGCCAGCACGGTCTTGGGGTCGTCCTGGGCGAGCCCCACCGCGACCCCGTAGAGCGTCGTGAAAGCTCCCAAGGCGATGAGCGCGCCACCGACGGTGGGAAGCGCCGCCTCGGGCGGCAAGTAGCGGATCCACGCGAGGAGCCCACCCTTGATCATCGCCCCGCTGAGCAGCGCGCTCGCCGCGGTCGGGGCCACGGGGTGCGCGAGGGGCAGCCACAGGTGGAGGGGCACGAGCCCGGCCTTGATGCCGAATCCGACGACGACCAGCGCCGCGAGGCCCTCAGCATGCCCCGCCTCGGAGACGACGCTCCAGGCCCGCGCCATGCCGGTGCCGAAGCCCGGCGCTCCGTCCGCCGCCGCGCCCAACATGAACAGCGCCGCCAGCACCGCGATCTCGCCCAGCACCGCCATGACGATATAGACCCGCCCCGCCCGGAAGGCCTCTTCGTCCGCGCGGTGCACGATGAGGCCGTAGGCGGCGAAGGTCATCACCGCGAAGAACAGGTAGAACGAGAGCCCGTCGGCCGCCACGACGAGACCCAGATTGCCCGCCATGGTCGCCACGAAGAAGCCGAGGAAGCGACTCTTCTTCGGATCGTCCCGATGGTAACGTGCCGCGAACGCGCCGACCACGAGCCAGAGCAAGGCGGTCACCACGAGGAACGCGCGCGCCACGCCGTCCACTTCGAAGCGGAGCCCGGTCATGACGCCGAAGGTGGCCCACGACGCCCCCTCGGCGGTGGGAAGGAGCGCGAGGACGAGGGCCGGTAGCGCCGCCCAGGGCGCCACGCGCTCGAGCAGCGGACGCAGGCGCGCGACGGGCCAGGACATCGCGACGGCGGCGGGAAGCCCCGGAGTCAGAATCAGGAGCAGATCGGCGAAGTCCAGGCTCACAGCACCCCCCGTTCCACGATGAGCCTCGTCCATCCGAGCGGGCTCCAGGGCGCGCCCGCGAACAGCCCCGCACCGAGCGCCAGAGCGGCCGTGACGAGGGCCGGCACCACCAGCTTCCAGTCCGCCTCGAGCCAGCGGCCCCTGCCCACGTCCTGCCAGGCGGCGTTTCGGTCATCGAACCAGGCGGTGCGCAGGATGGGCAGGAAGTACGCCGCGTTCAGGGCACTACTGACAAGCAGCACGGGAACCACCCACCATGCCCCGCTGTCCAGCGCGCCGACCCCCAGATACCACTTGCTCGCGAACCCGGCGAGGGGCGGCAGACCGATCATCCCGAGCGCGCCCACCGAGAACGCCAGCATCGTGAGCGGCATGCGCCGGGCTACGCCACCCATCTCGCTGACCTTCTTGACGTGCAGCGTCTCGGAGAGGAGCCCGGCGCAGAAAAACAGGGTGATCTTCATGATCCCCTGGTGGACGAGATGTACCACGCCGCCGATGTGTGCCGTCGGCGCGAGTAGCGCGGCGCCGAGCGCGATGTAGGACAGCTGGCTCACCGTGCTGAACGCGAGCCGCCTCTTGAGGTCGTCCTGCTGGAGTGCGCGCAGCGATCCGTAGATGATCGTCACGGCGGCGAGTCCGGTCACGAGCTGCGCGAGCCCGAGCTCGGTTGCGACGTCGATCCCGAAGATCGAGTGCAGCAGACGGAGGAGCCCGAACGCGCCGGCCTTCACGACGGCGACGGCGTGCAGGAGCGCGCTGACCGGAGCCGGGGCGACCATGGCCACCGGCAGCCACCCGTGGAGCGGGAAGAAGGCGATCTTGACGCCGACTCCCGCCAGGAGCAGCAGAAAGACGAGGGTGTACGCGCCCGGCGCCGCGGCGACCGCCTCGGGCGCCACCATGCCCCCGGCTCGAAATTCGACCGATCCGGCCAGGACGTTCAACGCCACGGCACCGACCATCAGAAAGGCACCGGCGGTCAGCGTGTAGACGAGATACGTGCGGCCGGCCCGCACCGCCTCTACCGTCCCGCGGTGGACGATGAGCGGGTACGTGGTCCACGTCAGCGCCTCGTAGAAGATGACGAAGGTGAAGAGGTCGCCGGCCATGGCGAGCCCGGTGGTCGCCGTCACACAGAGGCTGAAGAATGAGAAGAAGCGTGTCCGGTTCGGTGACCCCTCGAGGTAGCCCACCGCGTAGATCGTCGTGACGAGCCACAGACCCGCGGACAGGGTCACGAACAGGAGCGCGAGGGAGTCCCCGACCAGCCTGAGCTCGAAGCCCGGGAGGACCTGGAAGCTCCATTCGTGCCGGACTCCGAGCGCGACGCCCCAGAGCATGAGCCCCACCAGGAGGACCTTGAGGACGGCGCCGACCAGGTTCAGTGTCGTCCGGAGCGTATGCTGTTCCTCGCGCAGCAGCATGATGCACAGCCCCGGCACGAACGAGCTGAGCACGACCAGGAGGGGGAGCGCCGTCCAGCCGGTGGCGACCGAGAGGGCGCCGCGTATCAGCTCCATGGACCGACGCCCCCGATCCGGAGCAGTTCCATGATCTCGACGCCGCGCAGACCGAGCAGGACCGCCAGAAGAGCGAGCGCCAGTGCCGTCCACTCCATCCGACTCGGGACGGCCCTGAAGTCTCCCGGGTCCTCCGGGGCGTCGAACGCCTCCCGGGCGACCATGAGCACGTAGGCGAGCGTCAACAGGCCACCCACCGCGATGACCACGGCCCAGATCCAGCGCCCGGCCTCGAGCGCGGCTCCGAGCAACAGCCACTTCGCGAGGAAGCCCCCCGACGGAGGGACGCCGGCGAGGCTCAGCCCGCCGAGTCCGAAGGCCAAGAGGGACATAGGGAGCCTCCGGGCCACGCCCGAGATCGACTCGATGGCGTCATCGGCGACTGCGTAGGTCATGTTTCCGGCCGCCAGGAACATGGCGGCCTTCGCCAGCCCATGGCACAGCGCGTGGTAGATCCCTCCGCTCCACGCGTCGAAGCTCCAGGCACCCGGTCCGGCATCTCCCGTCGGCTGTGCGAGGAGAGGGAACATCACGAACAGGTACCCGAGCTGAGCCACCGTGGAGTAGGCAATCAGGCGCTTGAGGCTCACCTGACGGAGGGCCATGACCGACCCCCACACGATGGCTCCCGCTCCGAGCGTGCCCATGAGGACGAGCGCGCCCTGGGCGTCCGCGCCGGGAAGCGTGAGTCCGAACACGAACAGCCAGAGCCGCACCATCACGTAGAACGACGACTTCACCACTAGCGCCGAGAGGATGGCGCTGGCCGGGGCCGGCGCGGCGGCGTGGGCCGGAGGAAGCCAGGCGTGTAGAGGAAAGAGCGCGGTCTTGGCGGCGAGGCCCGCGGTCGTGAGGGCGAGCGCGGAGGCGGAAGCGAGTCCCGAGGGTCGCGCCAGGGCAAGCTGCTCCAGCGAAAGCGTCCCGTGGACGAGGTACAGGATCGCGATCCCCAGCAGGAACAGCATCGATCCGGAGAGCGAGACGAACAGGTAGCGCATGCCCGCCTGGGTGGCCTTGCCGGTGACCGCCAGCGTGACGAGCGCAGCCGCGGACAGCCCGACGATCTCCAGCATGACGTAGAGGTTGAAAAGGTCGCCGGAGAGGAAGACCCCGTTGAGCCCGGCCCACAGGAACAGGCTCAGGGGGGTGAAGTAGCGGGCGCCCCGCGCACCGGGCGCGCTGTAGTCACCGGGTGGGGCGGTCTCCCCGAAGTAGATACTCGCGTAGACACCGACCGCGGTGCCTACGACGGCGGCGAGAGCGAGGAAGAGCACCGAGAGCCCGTCCACATAGAGTTCGATGCCGAGCGGACGTCCCCATCCGCCCAGAGCGTGCCGGGCCACGCCGTTGGCGATCACCGTGAGGTAGAGGCCCGCGGCCGCGGTGAGGGAGCCGGCCGAGCCCAGGGCCAGTCCCGCGAGAATCGACCGGCGACCGCCCACGAGGCTCACCAGCGCCCCGACGACCGGCGCGACGATGGCCAGCGTGCTCCAGATCTCGACCGAAATCACGACTGCGGCCCGGAAGAGTCGCTTTCCGGTCCGGTGCTACCGGCCCCGGAACGGGGGGCGTCCTCGGAGAGAAACGGTCCCCCCGAGCGAACGACGACACGCAACGCCATGCCGAGCGCGAGCGCCGACGAGGCGGCGGCGACCACGATCCCGGTGAGCACCATGGCCTGGGGCACGGGGTCGGCACCCTCGCCGGGGAGTCTGGGCGCGGCCGCGATCAGGATCAGGAAGATGCCACTGCCCATGAAGTTGACGCCCAGGACCTTCCAGAAGAGGTGAGCCCGACCCAGCGTCCCGGCCAGCCCCGCCACGAAGACCGCCGCACCGGCGATGACATAGGCGATCTCGGAGCTCACTCGTCTTCCTCCGGACTCCGGATCAGCGCTCCATCCAGCGTCAGCGTCCGCCCGAGGGGGTCACCCGTCGGATCGACGGTGGCCAGCCGCGGGTCGACCTCGGGAGCCGCCGGCACGTCGATGAAAAGCTCGAGGAGGATGACCGCGATGGACAGCGTGAGCACGCCCTCCACCACGAGCGTGATCACATAGCCCCAGCCGTCCGGGTAGGCGAGGAAGGCGCCCGTCCAGGGCATGAGCCCCACGCCGACGAACACGAACAGTCCGAGCCCCATGGTCCCGATGGCCCGCACGGCGGGGGCACCCGACGTGATCGGGCGCATGAGCCCGCTGGCCGCCAGCAGGACACCGACACCCGCGAGCAGCGCGGCGCCCTGGAATGCGCCTCCCGGGCCGCTCGATCCGGACCAGACCAGATAGACGGCCAACACCCCCGCCACCGGTGCGACCAGCCGGGTGAGCGTCTCGAGCACGGGGTCCTCCCGGAGCTCCTTCGGGTCGCGGGCGAAGTTCCGGTTGCCGCGATCCAGCGACCATACCGCCACCATCGCGACGACCAGCGCGCACACCTCGAAGAGGGTATCGTAGGCGCGAAATCCCAGGAGCACTCCGGTGACCGGGTTGGACACACCCGTATGCTCGAGGGAAGCACGCACCTCCTCGGCGAGCACGGCGTCCCTGAGCGGTATGCCCACCAGGATCGTCATCAGCGTCACGGAGAGCACTCCCGCCGCGCCGATGCTCACCACGCGCAGCACTCCGGATCCCGAGCCGGGCCCCCGATCGATCACGTGGCCCGGGCCGGCACCCGACGTGCCCGGATCGGTCCGCGCGAGGCGCTGGAACGCGTTCAGGAACAGGGCCCCCGTCACACCGGCGCCGAGCGCGGCCTCGGCCAGCGCCACGTCCGGCGCGCCCAGCCTGACCCAGGCGAGCGAGAGCGTCAGGCCGACGGCGATGAACAGCACCACGGCTTCCAGGAGGTCCCTGGTGAGCATGGCGCGCGCCACGAGCGTCACGAGGAGGACGGCCACGCTCACGTCGAGGGCCCAGACCAGCGTGCTCACCCGCCCTCCCCGGAGTCACCGCGCCACGGCTCGATGCCCTGCCGCAGGGCCGATCGCGCCAACAGGTGGCAGACGGTCGCGGCCGCCACGAGGACGAGGAACCACGTGAGGACGAGCTGGAGCCGCGTCGACCACGGCATGGGCTGGAGGATGAGCCCGGCCACCAGCATGCCCAGGCCCAGGTTGTCGGCCTTGGTGAGCGCATGGAGCCGGCAGTAGAAGTCGGGGAAGCGCAGCAGCCCGACGGTGCCGGCGAAGAAGAAGAAGGCGCCGGCCGTGAGGAGCAGGACGGAGAGGACCGCCGTCATCGGGCTCCTTCGGGCGTGCCCGCCGTCCCCGGCCCGGAGCCGTCCCCGCCCTCGCGACCGTCCCCGTCCCGGGGCTTCCTGACCCACCCCCGCTTCACGAACGCGACCGACATCACGACGGCCAGCACCGCGAAGACGAGCGCCACGTCACGGAGCGCGGGCGTATCGGTGGCCGTCGCGAGCACGAGCAGCGTCGCCACCCCGTGGGTCCCGAAGAGCTGGGCCGCGACCATGCGATCGCCCGGCGTCGGGCCCCGCGCCACACGGATGAGCCCCAGGGCCAGGTTCAGCATGAGGAGCACGGCGATCCCGAAGAGGAACGAAGTCATCGGTCGCGGCCCCTGAACAGGGTGGCCACGCGGCGCTCGAGCTCGACCACCCTCGACTCCGACCGCTTCCCGCCGACCAGGAGGTGAACCGTCAGCACGTCGTCCCGAAGGTCCGCCGCGAACGTCCCGGGCAGGAGGCTCAACGCGTTGCTCATGAAGACGCGGGCGGAGCTCGAAGGCAGCGAGAGTCGGTGCGTCATGACTCCCGGCGAGATGGGGAGCCCCGGACTCAACGCCCTACGGCTTACATCCCAGCCGCCGAGCACCGATTGACCGACGAAGTAGAGGCCGAAGCGCGCCAACCGCAGCGGGCGAACCCCGACCGGGCTCATTCGGCTGGCATACAGTCGCAGCCCCACCCCGGCCGCAACGGCCACGACGCCCGCCATCCACGAGCCGGGCACCGGTTCCAGGATCCACCAGACCAGCGCCAGGAAGGCCGCCCATGCCAAAACTCCGCGGATCAATGCGCCCCCCGGCCGATGTGGTGCTTTGCTGCAAGCTCACCGTACGGTATTCAACCCTCGGCTCGCTTACCAGCTTGGGACGCCCGGGAGCCGCTCCCGCATGGGGGTCAATCGACTCCGAGGCGCTCCTCGGCTTCCGCGACCGCCCTCAGCACGTCGACCACCGAATCCGGATTCACCGATATGGAATCGATCCCGGCCTCCACCAGGAACGCGGCGAAGTCGGGGTAATCGCTCGGAGCCTGGCCACAGATTCCGACGGGTCGGTCGGCCGCGTGGGCGCGTTCGACGACCATCCGGATCATCTCCTTCACGCCGGGATCCCGCTCGTCGAAGAGATCCCGCAGACGCTCCGAGTCCCGATCGACACCCAGCACCAGCTGCGTGAGGTCGTTGGACCCGATGGAGAATCCGTCGATGCGCTCCGCGAACTCCGCCGCCCTGAGCACGTTGGAGGGGATCTCACACATGACGTAGACCTCGAGGCCGTTCTCGCCGCGTCGCAATCCCTCTTCCGCCATCGCCTCGAGCACCCGGTCCGCCTCGTCGGGGGTGCGACAGAACGGGATCATGGGGATGACGTTCCGGAAGCCCATCTCCTCGCGGACGCGCCGGAGGGCCCGGCACTCCAGCCCGAAGCCCTCCCGGTACTCGTCGGCGTAGTAGCGGACGGCGCCGCGGAAGCCCAGCATCGGATTCTCCTCCTCGGGCTCGAACTGCGCGCCACCGAGCAGCGCGGCGTACTCGTTGGTCTTGAAGTCACTGAGACGGACCACCGCGGGATGCGGATGGCAGGACGCCGCGACCCGGGCGATGGCCCGGGCGAGACGGTCGACGAAGAACTCCGTCGGCTCCTCTCCGTCCAGGCGCTCCTCGATCTTCCGTCGCACCTCCTCGTCATCGAGGCTGTCGAACCGGGTGAGCGCCACGGGGTGGATTCCGATGAGATCGGCCACGATGAACTCGATCCGGGCGAGTCCGATGCCCTTCAGCGGCAGCCGCCACCAGCGGAACGCGGTGGCCGGATCGGCGACGATCATCATGATGGGCGTGCGCACGTCCGGAAGCCCGTCGAGGTCGACGTCCCGCTCGTCGTAGTCGAGCCGACCCTCGTACACGACGCCCTCGGCCCCTTCCGCGCAGGACACCGTCACCTCGTCTCCGCTCTGGATGAGCTCGGTCGCTCGGCCGGTGCCGACGATCGCCGGGATGCCGAGCTCGCGGCTCACGATGGCCGCGTGGCTCGTGCGCCCACCATGATCGGTGACCACGGCGCTGGCGCTCTCCAGGATCGGGCCCCAGTCGGGGTCCGTGCGGTCGGTGACGAGGACGGCGCCATCCTCGAACCGGTCGATCTCTTCGGGCGAGTCGAGCCGGATGGCGGTACCCACAGCGATGGCGCTCCCGATGGCGGCGCCCCGCACGACCGGCTCTCCCCGCTCGCGGAGCTCGTAGACCTTCAACCGTCCGCCCGCTTCACGGGACCGCACCGTCTCCGGTCGGGCCTGGACGATGAAGATCTCCCCGGTCTCCCCGTCCTTGGCCCATTCGATGTCCATGGGACGCCCGTAGTGCGCCTCGATGACGACGCCCCACCTCGCCAGACGCAGCACGTCGTCGTCGTCGAGCACGAACCGGCGGCGATCCTCCTCGGTGACGTCGACCTCCTTCACGCCGCCCCCGTCGTCTTCGCCATAGACGATCTTCACGTCCTTTCCCCCGCGCCGCTTCTCGATGATCGGAGCCAGACCCTCGTCTTCGAGGAGCGGCTTGAACACCATGAAGCGGTCCGGGTTGACGATACCCTGCACGACGGATTCGCCGAGACCCCACGCCGCGTCGATGAGGACGACGTCGGGGAAGCCGCTCTCGGTGTCGAGGGTGAACATCACGCCGGCCCCGCCGAGGTCCGCACGCACCATGCGCTGCACCCCCACGGAGAGGGCGACCTCGAGGTGATCGAAGCCCTTCTCCTCTCGGTACGAGATCGCCCGGTCGGTGAACAACGAGGCGTAGCAGTTCCGGCAAGCCTCGAGGAGCGCGTCTTCGCCGCGCACGTTCAGGAACGTCTCCTGTTGCCCCGCGAACGACGCTTCCGGGAGGTCCTCGGCCGTAGCGCTGCTTCGCACGGCCACGGCGATGGGCTCGTCCCCGTGTCGGCCCGACAGCTCCCGGTACGCGGTCCTGATCGCCTCGGCCACGTCCTCCGGGAAATCACCCTCCCGGAACATCTTCCGGATGCGACTGCCGACGTCGCCCACGCGCTCGAGGCTTTCCAGATCGGACAGGGCATCGCGGATGCCCTGCTCCAGACCGTTCTCCTCGACGAAAAGGCGGTAGGCGTCGGCCGTGGTGGCGAAGCCGCCGGGCACGCGTACGCCCTGCTCGGCGAGAGCGCCGACCATCTCTCCCAACGAAGCGTTCTTCCCTCCCACGAGGGCGACGTCGCCTTGATCGAGCTCCTGGAGGCGTCGTACCCAGCGGGGGTCGGGCGTGCTCGTCGATTGCTTCGTACCGTCCGTGTCTTCGCTCATCGGCCTCCCTCGGTCCCTTCGATCGTGCGCTCGTCAGCACAATACCCCCCAACGGTACCCACGGCACGTCGGGGAGGGAGGGATGGCCTCTCGGGGGCCCGCGCGGGCGAGCCGGTGTGGTCCGGGTCCGGCGTCAGCGTCGGGAGCGCGCGAGAACGTGCTCGGGGGCCGTCCGGTTGGGCGTGTGGCCCAGCTCGAGCTCGTCCAGCGCCGGTGCGCGAGCATCGTCGGGCTCGTCCGCGGGCCGGAACCCGAAGCCCAGCGCGACGAAAGCGCTCCAGAAAGCGACACCGGAGATCACCCAGATTTCGACGGCCGCTCCCAGTTCGATGCTCATCTCTGCTCCGTGGACCCTGGTCCTCGCGGTCCTTGCGGTCTGAACGATGCACGGAGAGCCTCTCGGGCACCCCGGTCCTTCGCCATCGGCGAGGGATGACCCCATATCGATACAAGATCCGCACCGGACGGATGCCAAATCACATATGTCTCTTTCCTGCAGTAGCTTATGTCGCCATCCCACCGTCGGAGGTGTCGGCGCGGGCTTCGCAGGACGCCCGTTATTGGGGCCCTGACTGTCACAATATGCGACACCATGTCCGGATTCGGACAGCGCGCATCGTGCGTCCGGCCACACCTCCTCCTGGCCGCTCCGCCTACGCCGGAAGGGTGCCGGTAGCACACGGCAGACCCGCACCCTACCTTGGCCGAACCCCCCTCGGCATCCACCAGCATCCATAGGCCGGCTGCAGCTTCATGGAACATATCCCAGAGGACCTCAAGGGATCCGACTTCGTCGCGATTCTCGAGGCGCTCGCGAGCGGGGTCTCCATCGCGAACGCGGAGGGGCGGATCATCTACTCGAACGGCGCGGCGAACCGTATTCTCGGTACGGCGCGCAGCGACGCCCCACCGTCGGAATGGGCCGACCACTACGGGGTGTTCGTTCCGGGCACGGACACCCCGTTCCCTGAGAGCGATTACCCATTGGTTCGAGCCCTGAAGGGCGAAGAAGCCGACGACGTGGAGCTCGTGATCCGCAACCCGGCACACTCCGGCGACGTCACCATCCAGTGCTCGGCCCGCCCCCTCAGGAACGGCGGAGATTCGCTCACCGGCGCCGTCGTGATCTTCCGCGACGTCACTGCCCTGAAGGAGGCCCTCGCCGACCTGGAGCGCTCCAACGACGAGTTGCACCAGGCGCAGCGGATGAAGGAAGAGCTCAACGCATTCATCGTGCACGACCTGAAGAACCCCATCCAGACGGTCCTGGCCCTCGCCGACCTGATGGAGACGGCGGAGGAGATCGATCCGGAACAGGTGCGCGCCGATGCCGCCGAGACCCGGGCCGCCGCCGAGCGCATGCACCGCATGGTATTGGATCTGCTCGATCTCCAGCTCTCGGAAGACGGACGCCTGGAGGTCGAGCGCGAGCCGGTACTGGTCCGGGACCTCCTGGAAGAGGCCGCCCAGGCCCTCCGCACCCGGGCGCCGGGCATCACGGTCGGGAGCATCTCACCGGGTCTGACCCTCGAGATCGACCGCTCGCTGGCCTTCCGGCTGCTGACGAATCTGGTCGACAACTGCGTGAAGTACGGGCCAACCGAGGGGACGATCCTTCTCGAAGGGTCGGCGACGGGAGACGGATCGGCCATTCTGTCCGTTCAGGACGAGGGACCCGGCGTCCCGGAGGAGCTCAAGGAGCGGATCTTCGACAAGTACGCGCAGTTGGAGCGCAACCTGGGCCGGCGAGTCGCCGATAGTCGCGGGCTCGGGCTGCGGTTCTGCCGGGTCGTGGCGGAGGCGCACGGAGGGGAGATCTGGGTCGAGAACGTGCAGCCGACCGGAGCGCGTTTCATCGTGAAGCTGAAGACCCCGTCTGGAGACAACCATGTCGTTCCGTAAGGCCCCCTTCGTCGTCGCTATCGCATGCGCGGCGCTGGTCGCCGCCCCCGCTCCCGTGTCTGCGCAGGATGGTCCGCGCTTCTCGACCGAGTTCGCGCTCGACGTGCGCTCGCCCCAGATCGAAGACGTCACCGACGACGGGAGGCTGGCCGCGATCGTCGTCCGCACCCGCCGGGGTCGCGTGGACGTGGACCACGAGCGCTTCGGCGACCCGACGTACGTCGCGCCGAGTCTCGTCACGGCGTTCGTGCTCGACACGCGCTCCGGGGAGCGGACGTGGCTCCACGAGAGCCCGGCCCAGTTGGGGGAGTTCACGTGGTCACCGGACGGGACCCGGCTCGCGTACCTCCACTACGACGGCGACGTGCATCGCCTGCGCGTGTACGACGCGGGTTCAGGCTCCGCTCGCGAGGTCGAGCTCGACACCGATCTCCCCGTCGCGTCGTCGTCCCCGTTGGTCTGGTCCCCGGACGGGAGCCAGCTGCTCATGGCCGTGCGCCCCGCCGGATGGGCGGAGCGGGCGCGCAACGCATTCTACTCCATGACCGAGGCGCCGGTCATCGTCCAGGACTCACGCAACGACTTCCTCGCGTGGGACCGGGTGCGGAACATGGCCGACGAACAGACCACGGTGCTCGTCTCGGTCGCGGACGGCTCGGTGCGCGAGCTGCTCGGAGAGGTGGTCCCGCAAGACCCGGCGTTCTCGCCCGACGGGGCGCGCCTGACGTACAGCACCGCCGTGGACACGAAGACGTCGTACACCCGCAGGGACGGCGCCGACTACGCCCTGTACACGATGGATCTCGAGAGTGGCGAAGCCGCGGAGCTCGTGGCCCCGTCCGAGGACCGCATCCAGGTCGAGTGGAACGACGCGCGGGATGCGTACGCCTTCGTGGAAGAGGGCGCGGTCATGGTCCGGCGTCTCGGGGAGGACGAGCCCATCGACGTCACCGAGGGACATCGGGACCAACCCGGGGACACCACCGACCTCGACTACGGGCTGGAGCGGTGGAGCCCGGACGGCGGGCGCCTCCTCCTGACCGATTCGACGGGATGGCACCTGCTGGACCTGCAGTCCGATGAGCTCCGGACCGTGCTTCCGCTGGAGGAGGACGAAGACACCCGGCCCCGCCGGAGCGTCGAGCAGTGGTCCGACGACGGGCGCTTCCTCTACTTCACGTACTCCGCGCGGGACAGGTGGGAACGTGGCCTGAAGCGCCTCGACCTCGAGAGCGGCGCCGTGGACGACCTCGTGCTCGACGACGGCGTCTACGGAGACTGGCACGTGAGCGACGACGGGGGCACCGCCGTGTACACGCGCTCCGACGGTGATCGGCCCGACGAGGTCTGGACGCTCGCCGCCGGATCCGCCCCGACCCGCCTGACCGACCTCAACCCCCAGCTCGAGGACGTGCCCCTCGCCCGCACCGAGCTCGTCGAATACCTCGACGTCGACGGCAACACGCTCTACGGCATCCTCTACTACCCGATCGGCTACGAGCCGGGACGCTCTTATCCGCTGGTCGCGGAGATCTACGAGGAGTACTTCGACAACGGGTTCAACGAGAACATGAACCTCGTCACGGCCCGGGGATGGTTCGGTTTCCGGCCATCGGTCCGGTTCGAGGAGGGATACCCGGGCGAAGCGTGGCTCAAAGCGGTTCCGAACGCCGTGAACGCGCTCATCGAGCGGGCGCTCGTGGATCCGGACCGGGTCGGCGTCTACGGTCAGAGCTACGGCGGCTACGCCGTGAACCTGCTCATCACCCAGACCGACCGCTTCGCTGCGGCCGCGAACGTCTCCGGCAAGGTGAACATCATCTCCTTCCTCGGTGATTCGCCGAAGATCACCACGCGGAACTACGCCGCCGCCGAGGTGGGCCAGGACCGCATCGGCGCGACGCTCTGGGAGCAGCCCCACAAGTACATCGCGACCTCGGCGGTCATGTTCGCCGACCGCATCGAGACCCCGCTCCTCATGCTGTCCGGCGAGGGCGACTGGAACGTGCCCGCCACGAACCAGCGCGAGATGTACAACGCGCTCCGGCGGCTCGGAAAAGAGGTGGTCTGGGTGCACTACACCGCGGGCGGGCACGGCGCCGGGCGCGCCAGCACGGTGGCCGACTTCCACGACCACTGGCGGCGGATGCTCGACTGGTTCGGCGAGCACCTGGAGGAAGCGGAGGGCGGAAGCACCGACGGTTCCAGCCAGTAGAACGTGGTGGCGCGACACCGCGACACCCGTCGCAATGGAGAACCAGAATCGTCCCCATACGCGGCCATTTCGGCCCGGTGGGCGGGGCACGCATCGTGCATTTTGAGGGCTCACCAGAGCACGCCCCGCGTTCGAGACGTCGAGGCGACGCCCCTCCTCACTCCCGATCTTCAACTGGAACTCGATGCCCTGGAAGGGAGCCGGTCCCGAGATACGGCGATCACTCGCGCGCGGATGGTCCCACCTGTTGCCCGGCGTGGCTAGTACCTCGTGCATTGTCCGGGCTCTGGCCAACCGTGGTCACATGTGACCGACCAACCGGGAGTCGCCCAACTAGCAGCCAAGGAATCGTCCGACCGTGTGACCCGAAAGCAGATTCGGGGATCGGGGCTCCTCCTGTCGGGCCGTGGCGTGGGACAAGGCCTCAAGTTCCTCGCCGAGCTCATGGTGGTCCGCTACCTGAGCACCGAGGGGTACGGAGCGTGGACGTACGCTCTGGCCGCGGTCACCTTCCTGCGCGGCATGTCCGCCCTCGGTCTCAACCGGGCGCTCAGTCGATACCTCCCCCTGCACCTCGAGCGCGGGGAGTTCCAACAGTTCTATGGGGTCCTGGTGTTCGTGTTCGGCGCGCTGGTCGCGGCCGGTACGATCGTGGTGGCGGGCTTCTACGCGCTGCCGGAAGAGGTGGCCGCCCTGGCGGGGGTCTCCTCCGAGCAAGCCCTGGCGCTCCTGTTCATCGTGATCTTCCTGGTACCGGTCGAGATCATCGACATCGGGCTCACCGGCGTGAGCGCGGCGTTCGGCGATTCCCGGACGATCTTCGTGCGACGATTCCTCCTCCACCCCGGCCTGCGGATCGCCGTTGCGGGGACCCTGGTCCTCATGAAGGCCGATATCACGCTGCTCGCATACGGCTACCTGTTCTCGGGCGTGGTGGGAATCGCCTACTACGGGTGGGCCGTGGCCGTCCAGATGCGGGACCGCGGCCTCCTCGATCGTGGTCTCTTGCGCGGCTTGCGACTACCGGTGCGCAAGGTCCTTTCCTATACGACGCCCGTCATGGCCTCGGACTGGTGCTCCATCTTCATGCTTACGGCAGGTCCCTTGCTCCTCGGCTACTTCACCGACATGAGCACCGTGGCTCTCTACCAAGTCGTGGTTCCGGTGGCTGCCTTGAACACCCTGGTGGCGCAGAGCTTCACCATGCTGTTCGAGCCGTCGGCTTCGCGCCTCCACGCAAGAGGCGATGCGACCGGTCTGAACGATCACTACTGGCGCACGGCGGTCTGGGTGGCGGTGCTCACTTTCCCGCTGTTCGCGCTGTCGTTTACGGCGTCTATTCCCCTGACGGTCTTGTTGTTCGGGGAGCGCTACGCCGCGGCCGGACCGATCCTCACATTGCTCGCGTCGGGCCACTTCATCGGTTCGATGGCGGGATTCAATTCCGAGGCGTTGCGCGTGACCGGAAGCCTGCGGTGGCTCATCGCGGTGAACGCCCTTGGAGCTGCGACCACGGTCGGCTTGAGCGTGCTGCTCATCCCCGGCATGGGTGCCATGGGGGCCGCCATCGGATTCGCGGCAGGACATTTCCTCTACGCGGTACTCAAGCAGGTCGCCGTCCAGAGGGCCACGGGCGTCAAAGCCTTCGATCTCACCTACAAGGGACCATACATCACCATGGCGGTCGTCGCGCTGCTCTTGCTCGTGACGAGGTTGACCTGGCCTGCCGAGCCGTGGATCCTGGTGCCGGCCGCGGTTGTCGGGTCGCTCGTTGTGTACTTCAGCGCGCGCGCGAGCTTGTCGGTGCTGGACACCTTCCCGGAGCTGGGAAGGTCCAAGCTGATGCGAACCATCTTCGGCTGAGCGGCTTGCTCCTCGTCCGGTTGCATCGGTGTTCGGTAACCGCGGCGCACCGTCCGAACCGTCGTACGAATCGAACAGTCGTCCCATCAGGGGCACCGCCCGCACTGAACTGCCTAGCGCTCGTGGAAGCCTCGCCGTCGGGGCGAAAACCGAGGCGCAACAAGGCCGGAGCGAAGCCGCCCGGGTCACCGTGGAGGGGCCGCCTCCGGCACGAGATGGTAGGCACGAGGCTTGCGCCCTGCAGGGTCATTGTCGGCGATCTCCGCCGCTCGGTATCGTTCGAACGGGAGTAACGTGTTGACGGAAGAAAATGACGTGCGACGACCCGACGTCTCCGTGATCGTACCGGTGAACGCTCAGGGCGATCTCGGGAACGTACGCACCCTACTCGCGGACGTGGGAAAGTACGAAGGCCCCCTGATCGTCGAGACGATCCTCGTCGTCAACAACTTCCCGGAAGGCGAGATCCCCAGCGAAGCTGATGATCTCGCAGAACTCGCGACGACCGTATTGACCATCCCTGACGTCCGCAAGCCGGGCGAGGCCGTCGGGTTTTCGGCTCGCATTCCGGGCATCCGGGCGGCATCCTCGCAGTGCTGCGTGCTCTTCGACGCCGACTGTCGGATTCCCGACCCGACCGCGCTTCTGGACTGGTATCACGAGCAGTTTCAGCGCGGCGCTGATGCCGCCTACACCCATGTGGCCTACCACGACTACGACGACGCGCTGTCCGTACGTGTGTACTTCGCCGTGCACCACACCGCTCGATGGGTGAAGCGTCGGCTGCTCGGCATCCCTACGACCCGGGGAAGCAACTACACCGTCCGACGGGACGTTTTGCTCGAGCTCTACGACCAGGGCCTCCTGGCCGATGAGATGAACGTGGGCCCCACGATGAAGCGCTTGAAGGGCCCGGTCGTCTACGGATCCGACGAGGAGCTGACCGTCTATACCTCAGGAAGAATGTTTTCGCCGGGATGGCGAAACTTCATTCCTTACTTCTTCTATAGGTTGCGCTACAACCTGCGGGTCCTCCCTGTGCGGCCCAACGTGGCCAGCGTGACCGGTCGTGAGAACGACCCGGTCAGGCGGTACGAAGACAATGCGCCGATCAGGGACTAACCCTGACGTCGCGCTCGGTTGACCTGCTCTCTGTGCTTCCTGGCTTCCGCCAGCTTCTCCTTCCGCTCCTGGATCCTGGCCGCGGGATCGCCCTCCCAGTACTCCGCAGGCGGAAGGTAGCCCAGCGCCGAGTGCCTGCGCCTCGGGTTGAACCAGCCCTCGATGTAGCGGAACACGGCCATGCGCGCCTCGGCGTGGCTCCTGAAGATACGCCGGTCTCACTCATGAGGTGTCCACCGAACCGGGTCAACTCCAGTTATAGAAAAGCGGCTCGGGCCATGAGGATCTCATCTCATCACTCGGTGTGAACGCTCACGAACACGCGGAGGAAGAGAAATGGCCCCATGACCCGAAACCGCCGGCCCACCCACGAACCAACTCAGGACAGCTGAACGACCCCCAGGCTTAGCGGTGGGTCCAGCTCGTGTAACCCACGGTACGTCCCGCCCCCGCCACACCATTCATCGGGAACGACTCCCCGTAGGCGTTGTTCACCAGCTGCACCACGTCCCGGGCACGATCGCCGTCGAACCAGCGGACGTCGCCCGTTTCCGTGCGCAGGTGCATGAGGTACTCGTGCGTGCGGAGCACCGCGCGGTCCGCGACCTCGAACGCAGGGTATCCGGCATTCTCCAGAATGACCGCGGCGGGCACCAAGCCCTCGAGTCCGACCCAGGCATACTGCGTGTACCCCGGTTCCCACTGGTACAGTCCCCCACGCCGCATGTCACCGACCAACGCCCCGTCGATCCTCCGCACACTGCCGGCGCCGACGCGGCCTGAAGGAACACGCTTGGTGGCTCCGGCCGGATTCACGGCGCATGGATTCTGGTCGTCGTGCGTCCACCCGTCTCTCACGGGGGGAACGAGATAGATGTTCTCGCGGTCCGGCGCTCCGGGATCGCACACGAAGGTACGATATGCGTCCCATCCCCGCTCCATCGCCCAGTCGTCCTGCAGATAGCCCGCCACAGCCACGTACGCGAAACCCTCCTGAGCGGCCGCGTTGGCGGACGAGTGGAAGGGACCGAAAGGCCGAAGCTGACTGAGGTTGTTGTTGTCGCTGAGTCGTAGGGTCAGCCATTCGGTGGCCCACTCCTCGAAGCGGGTCCCGGCGCTGTTCGGGTCACCGTCGGCACGAAGGTCGAGCATGTCGGCTGCGATCATGTACGCTGCCAGGTTCCGACCCACGGCCAGCCAACGTCCGCCCCGCTCGGTGCCGATGGCGTCGAGCAAGCCTTGCCGCGCCTTCGCGCAGTACTGACCGGTGCGTACGCAGACCAGAGCAGCGGCCATGGTGTAGACGTCGTGGCTCGAGTCCTGGTCTGCGATATTCGCCGTTCCCGCGTCCCTGCCGGCGTCGCGCAGGAGCCTGTCCCATGCCGCACCCGAGGTGGGCAGGGCCATGATCTCATCCCTGTCGATCCAGATACCTCGGCTCGGGGATATGTCGTCCCACGAACCCTCCGGTACGTCCGCGTCCACACTGGTGGTACGGCCGACCGCGATATTGGAGTAGTTGGCGTCGGCCCAGGCAGTGCCTTCGATCCGATACGACATCATCAGGAACTCGTAGTCCGTGTCGGGATCGAGCCCCTCGACGGTGCACGACACGGTCGCGCCGACTCCCCCGAGCTCAGCGACCGGGTCACAACCAACGGAAGCCTCGCGCCATACGATGGAGGGCCGCGAGTACTTCACGCGGTAACGCGCCGGGTCCCCGGTGCCATCGTCGATATGCGTCCACGTGAGCTCAATGGACGACTCGTCCGCACGGGACACGGCCAGGTCGGGCACGCCCCCGGGCGTCGGGTACGCGGCCTCGACCGGAACGACGTCAGTCGGTTCGACGGTGACGGCCGTCGGTGAAGCGTCACCACAGGCCGTAAGAGGGGCCAGAAGGACCATCAGTGGAGCGAGCACGTTTCTCCCAAGTCCGGGAAGTCGCTCCAACATACCCTTCGACGCTACGGTTGTCCCACTGCGATCAGCAGCCATACCAGGCATCCTCTGCTCTCAGGTGTTCGGTTCCGTGAGGTTTCGGCGGGGCGGTGGAATGCCTGTGGATCGCCGTTGGAAGACCCGGCCAGACGTCGCACCATGTTTCCGGTGTCGAGCGCTGGCGGTCCGGCTGGCGTGATGACCGTCGCGTGACGGCCACGGTAGCCCCGTGACTCTGCGCCACCGTCTTTCAACGGCTTTGCTCTTGGCAGCGTCGTGCGAAGGCAAGCTCAAGTTGTCGACCCAACGCGTCAAGTGTCGCGCCGACGATACAGGCTCCCCGCCCCAGCCCACTGTTGGAAGCATGAATCGGGCCACTTTCGCCGCGTCGGCACAACATGTCGCTCCAATAATGTTGCACCCACACGGCAATTCGTAGCTTAGGGGCGAAGTCGAATGGGCCTCACGAGGAACCGCTGACGGGATCGATGACCGTTCGTTTTGCGAACAGTCTATGACGCGGGCGATCGACACCGAGGGGGCTGTGGTGGGTGGTGCCTGCGCGGCATGTGAGCATTTGCGCGGCTCCGAGGGGGGCACGATGCCTACTGTTGCCGTGGCGCGCCTCTTGCCCCTTCAGCTAGACAGACCATCGATCCGGCCGGCAAGACGACCTTCACCACACGGAGGAGGCACCTCAGTGGAACTACATCTGGATCACCTGAAGCGCTATGGCGTGCGGGCGTGGTTCCTTAGAGGCGCCTGCGGCGTGGCCCATCGTGCAGTCGGGTTCAAAGCGCTTCGAGGCATGACGCTCGAGCCGGACGACATGGACCCGACCTACCTCGGCGACGCCCCGCCCTTCACGCACAGGGTATGCGGTGCCGCGGACTTCTCGAGGTTGGACGACGCTCCCAAGCTGGCGTCGGACGAGTTCTACGAGGGCGCGATCGGACGGGGTGACCGTTGCCACTACATGGCGGACGGGGACCGAGTGGCGAGCTACGGCTGGTACGCCACGGCTCCGGTGCCGGCCTTCGAGGACACGTGGATCCACTTCTCGCCCGAGTACGTCTACATGTACAAGGGGTTCACGTCTCCCGAGTACAGAGGGAAGCAGTTACACGCATACGGGATGGCGCACGCGGCGGCGGAAGCACGGACCCTTGGATACCGGGGTCTCATCAGCTATGTGGAAGTGCAGAACGAGGGGTCGCTGCGCTCTGTCGCGCGGCTGGGCTACCGGTCGTTCGGTACCTGCATCTGCCTGCGCGCCTTCGGGCGAACGCTGACTTTCAGCTCGCCGGGATGCCGTCCCTACGGCTTCGAGCTTTCGGTATCGCCGGAGCAGACCGCCAGGGCGAGGACAGTACCCTCAGCGGCCTCGGCTCATCTCGCCGAGTAGCTTGCGCGCACCCTGGAGGATGTCGAACTCGGCCTCCACCTTCGCTCGCCCCGCGCGGCCGAAGGCCCGCCGCAACTCGGGTTCCCCCACGAATCGCTCCAAGCGGTCGGCGAGTGCCTCCGGATCTCCGGACGGCACGAGATAGCCCGTACCCCCGTCGTCCACCAGCTCGGGGATACCGCTGAGCGCGCTCGCCACGACGGGTAGCTCGCTCATCATCGCCTCCATCAAAGCCACCGGAATCCCTTCGCGTCTTCCTGACCGCGTGGGGTGGCTGGCGAGCACGAACACGTCCGCGTCGGCCAGGAGGCGCCCGACGACCGGTCGTGGGACGGCCCCATGAAGGGTCACCCGCCCGCTGAGACCGAGCTCCTCGACGAGCCCCTCGACGTCGGACCGGAGGGCTCCGTCCCCGACGAGATCGAGATGGACGTCGACGCCCCGCCCGGCGAGTAGGTGGCAGGCGCGGACGAGGAAGCGATGCCCTTTGACCTCCTCGAGCGAAGCCACGCAGACGACGCGTAGCCTGCGGTCCCCGTCCCCGGTGCTACCGTCCCCCTTCCCCGCGGGCGCGCTGCCCCCCCGCCGCGCGAAGGCCGACGAGTCCGTTCCGCAGTGGATGACCACGACCCTGTGGCCCCGGTGCTCTCCACACTCCCTCGCGATCAGCTCTGCGTTATAGGCGGACACTGCGACGACGAACGACGCCGACGCCACCTTCGAGGGGAGCATGGTGCGATCGACGTGCAGGTCGGAGCCGTGCGCGGTGAAGCTGTAGGGAATGTCGCTCAGCCGGTTCACGATGAGCGCGGCCAACGCCGGGTGACTCGCGAAGTGCGCGTGGACGTGCTCCACGCCCAGCGCCTCCATGCGCTCGGCGAAAGCCACGCACTTGGGGAAGTAGACCACCGCACCGGCGCAGAACTTCGGGCTTCCGAGCGTGCCGGACACCATCTCCCACCACGTGCGGAAGTACCGAGACGGAGCTCCGAACATTCGCTTCGCGTTCGCCCGCACGATCTCCCACGACAGGAAGGGCGTGAAGTGGGCCCTCTCCTCGTAGGCGGCGGCCTCGGCATGGCGTGGCCCGGGCGGCTCGTGGAGCAGCGGAAACACCTCGACCCGGGCACCCAGCTCCTCGAGCGCCTTCATCTCGTAGAGGACGAACGTTTCCGTGATCTTCGGGAAGCGGGACATGATATACGCCACCCGTAGCCCCTGCGAGGCCGGAGCGGTGGCCCTATCGGTCGCGGCGGACGTGGCGGACGTGGCGGACGTGTCGCGCAGGGTCACGAAAGAGACTCACGTTCGCTGCGGTGCCGCCATCGATCGATCTCGGCGAACCATGGCAACATCCGCAACGCGAAAATCGGGACGGAGGTGCGGCGCGTGATGTTCGTGCGGCGAAGCTGGAATGGATCCGTCTCGCCGAGCTCGTTCAGTCCGTCTTCGCAGGTGAACCCGAGGGTGCAGCCTTCCTCGCGTGCGATACGACTCACCGTCGCGTCGTAGACGCCATAGGGATAGGCGATGGGCCGAGCGCCGGCTCCGAGTTCCCGCTCGAGGTCCTCCAGAGATCCGCGGATCTCGCTACGGACACGGATCTCGTCGAGCTTCGTAAGCGCTGCGTGATGGCGCGTGTGTGCCCCGAAGCTGACACCATCCCGCGAAAGCGCCCTCAATTCGTCCCATGAAAGCACGGGCGACACCTGACGGGAGGGTTCGCGATCGTCGAGGCCGACCTCCCGGCAGGTGCTGTCGACGAAGCGCTCCGCTTCATCATGGCCCAGGCGCCGCATCAGGGCACGTACCTGGTGGTGATCTTCGATCGGGGGCAGCGTCACGGAATCGATGGACCCTCTCGCGGCCTCCAGGGCACGGCCCCAGGTCTCATCCTTGGTGCCACGAACCGTCGCCCGGTGAAGGCGATCCCACCAGAGCGCCCGATCTGGATGGTCCGGGTAGGCCGTCGGCACGAAGACGGTCACGGGAATCCCGAGCTCGCGCAGGATCGGCCACGCATACTCCGCGAAGTCCCGGTACGCGTCGTCGACCGTCACGTGGACCGCGCTCGCGGGCAGGGGTCGCCCCCCCTCCGAGCACGCCTCGACGATCTGCTCGAGGGTTACCGGACGATATCGCCTCCGAAGATGCTCCATCTGCCTTCGGAACGTCTCGGGCGTCGCACTCACGAGGAGGGGGTCCAGATCCGGGGTCTCGTCCGGCTCCGCGATCCGATGGTAGGTCAGGACTCTCAATAGACTCATGTCGGTGCGACCTCCATGTAGTAGGGATCCGCTTCTGCCCCGTACTCCCACACCCAGTCCCTGAGGGTGCCGACCGCCGCCGCCGCCAATGCCACCATGACCCAGTAGTACCGCTCGTAGGCGAGATGCAGGAAGACTCCCGTGCCCAGATAGGCGAGGAGGACCAACGTGAATCCGGTGGCCAGCCGAGCTAGGTCCGGTCGTGTCGCGACGAGGGTCAAGCGCAGCCTCCGCAGGTCGAGGAGAAGGAAGAACGGGATCGCCAGGAAGATCAGCAGGCCCACGGTGCCGGTTTCCGCCGCCATCTCGAGGTAGAGATTGTGCGCTCGGCGTGGCTCGGCGATCTGGCGAAAGCTGAGCTCCGGCAATTCCTGGTATCGGACGGCGTGAAAAGCGATGTACTGCCCCGGCCCCACCCCCAGCACCGGGTGGTCGGTGTACGCCGCGAGGGCGGAGAGCATGGCCGTCGTGCGTCCCCTCGTCGGTCCGTCGGCCTCGACCTGAGTGGATCCGAAGAGACCCGCTACGCCTGCCACGCTTTTCGCACGGTCTGCCATCCCCGGCACAGCGGTGAGTGTCACGACGACACCCACGGCCAGCACGCCGACCAGTCGACCGGGCCGAATGAGTCGTAGTGGGACCGCGATGACCAGCAGCGCGAACAGCGCGACGAGCGCACCCCGCGAGTAGGTGAGAAGAACACCGCCGAGCAGCAGCCCGACACAGAGCCAGCCGAGGAGGGCCCCGGCCCGCCGGCCGGCGTTGAGGGCGACCATCACGGAGAGTGCGCCTGCCATCATCAGGACCTGTGCGAACCGATTCGGTTCGTCCACGGGTCCCCGGGCACGGTGCTCGAGACCGATCTCCTCCCCCGCCGACACCTGACTCGCGGAGGCGCCGAGTCCCTCGAGGTGCTCGAGGCTCCTCGGCGCGAGACCCATGAACTCCTGGTCGTAGTTCCCCGTCACGGCCTGGAAGACGGTGAGCGCCGCGAGCAGAGTCGCGGCAGCCACGGTCGCGACGATGGCGACGCGGAG
The DNA here is from genome assembly GCA_041690395.1 of Longimicrobiales bacterium. GTDB lineage: Bacteria > Gemmatimonadota > Gemmatimonadetes > Longimicrobiales > Gaopeijiaceae > JAWLHJ01. The sequence goes on from JAWLHJ010000003.1 coordinate 383,631, forward strand.
GTCGGGCAAGCCACGAACCGCCTGGCGCACCAGGAACACGATCAGCAGCCCCTCGCTGACGAAGACCAGAATGCGCTCGAACGCGACGTCGTACCCCTGGGCGGGCAAGGCCGAGAGAAGAAGAACGGCCAGAAACGACGACATCAGGAGTAGGGTCCGATCGATGACGATCGGGCGCCGTCGGATGACGAGCTGATGGACGGCAGCGAGTGCGAGTAGTGCGGGCACGAGCACCACGGACGCGGAGGGTACGATACCCCGCTGCGCCGCAACGACGGGCCAGTTCGTATAGAGGAGGAACAACCCGAGGGCCATGGCCGGCGCCGAGAAGGTGACTCCGCGCATTCGCCTCACCCTCCCAGAGCGGAAGACCACCGTTCCACCGCCGTGGGCCGCCCACCCAGCCCCACCGGCCGGTCGCCCCGCCCCGTGTTCCGCTCGAAGCCCGACCTCCGCCACATGGACAGCAAGTGGCGCGCGGCGCGGAGCAGATCCGCGAGGAACGGAACGGGGTCGCGCCACGAGAACAGCGCGAACGCGAACCGTCCCCGCCAGGACCGGAGGACAGCGAAGGGGGAGATGCGTCTCTGGAGCAGAAGGGACGCACAAGCCTGGACGTCGCGCCGAACGTAAATCCACTTCGTCCCCCGGTAGCGTTGCACCCGCTCCGCGGGCAACGGCGCTCCGACGAGATCGTTGTACATGGTCATGAGAAGCTCGACACCCGCTCGCTCGGCGGCCGTGGCCCGGCCCGTGGGCCGACCGACGTTCGCCTCGATGACGACGTGCTGCCCGGAGCGGGCATCCCACATCGACTCGACGTAGCCCTGGCCGTGATGGCCCGCCTCCTTGAACAGGCGGATCGCCTGCTGACGCACCTCCTCGTTCCGGTGCTCCACGCTGATGCAGCCCTGTCCCACCACCGGAGGCCATTGGCGCAGCTTCCGGGACGTGAAGGTCACGAGCGGAGTCCCGTCGGTCGAGAAGTAGCCGTCGCACGTGTAGTGGTCGGAGGCCTCACCCGGAACGAGCTCCTGGACCACGAACCGGTTCGCCAGTGGTGCGTGCCGATCGTAGTGCGCGAGCAGCGCGCTCGGAGTCTCGGCGACGAGTGCCTTCCCGGGCGCATGCCGATCCCACCGTACGGACTTCAGCGCGGGCTTGAGCACGCAGGGGTAGCGGGTATTACGCGCGGCTCGCTCCGCGTCGGCACGGCTCCGCAGGACGTGGGTCGCCGGAACGGGAATACCGCGTGCCACGGCGAACTCGGCGAAAGCGGCCTTGTCCATGAGCTGCTCGATGACGACGTGAGAAGGCACCGAGGTGAGGAAATGCTCCCGGAGCGTCACGCCGTGACGAGCCACGCCGAGAACGGCGAGGTCGGTGCATGGAACGAGGACGGCCGGCTTCTCCAGCTCGCTCGCGAGCTCGAAGAGGGCCGAGGCCATGCTTTCGGGGTCGCGGTCGGCCCTGATCACCCGGCGGCAGCTCCGCGTTCGGGCGCAAGGGTGCCGCACGTCCGCCGCGATGCCGATGACTTCGATGCCCCTGGCCGCGAACACCCTCGACACCTGCAGGCCGGTGGGACCATCGAGCCCCATGACCACGACCGGCGGGCCGCTCACACGTCACCGCCCTGTGCGGCCGTATGCCTCTGCGGTGTCCAGCGCTCGATGCGTCTGCCCTGAACCAGATTCCAGAGCGCGGCCGCACCCGCCAGGTTCGCGAGGCAGAAGAAAAACGGGACGTAGAAGATCGGGTTCTTACCGACCCGGCTGCCGCGCATGGCCCATCCCAGGATGGCGAGCGAGAGGAAGCCGACCTGGGCCGCCGCGATCGCGAAATGGAACGAGCTGATCGGAGCCAACAGGAGGCTCACCACGAACAGCGGTGGGAAGAACAGGGGTAGGACGCGCCGCAGAACCTTGCGGGAGGCGAGCGCGACGGCGTAGAACCCATGACGCATCGGGTTGAGGAGCTCGCGCCGGAGCAGCACGCCGGAAAGCCCGCGCGTCATGAGCCGAACGCGGCGGCGGAACTCCGGGCCGCTGCTGGGCATGGTCTTCTCCAGGCCCAGGGCGTCACGCTCGAACACGAGGCGCTTGCCCTGAGCGACGACCGCGGTCGAGATCGCGAAGTCGTCGGTCACGGCCGGGTCCTCGACGGGGCGGAAGAGCTCCCGCCGGATGGCGTACATGCCGCCGTGCGCCGAAACCACGCTTCCTGTCCTGGTCTCGAGGTGCTTGAGCCACGTGTCGTAGCGCCAGTAGAGGTCCTCGCCTCGACCCGACGACTGCGTGTCGGCGGCCACGACGTACTCGGTCCTCCCCGCCACGCCGCCGACGTCCGGATCGGCGAAGTTGCGGGCCATCATGGCCAAGGCGTCCCGGTGGAACATCGTGTTCGCGTCCGTGAACACGAGGACCTCACCCGTGGCCTGCCCCACGGCCGACGCGAGCGCGGCGGCCTTCCCCTTGCGAGGAAGGTCGAGAACCCGCACCCGCGAAGGATCCACCGCGGAGGCGAGCGCCACGGTGTCGTCGGTCGAGCCATCGGACGCGACCACGACTTCGATCCTGTCGCCCGGGTAGCGGGACTGGAAGATGTTCTCGAGGCGCGCCTCGATGTCTTCGGCCTCGTCGTATGCAGCGATGACGACGCTCAACCGGGGCGTCACCGGTCGCTTCCCGACCTTGCGGTCGAGCAGCGCCCCGGCGATCGCGGCCGTCACCGGATATCCGAAGTATCCGTAGGCCACGATGGCGACCAGGCTCCAGAAGACGATGGTCATCGGCGTGCACCCATCATGATGCGCCGCGGCCGCCGAAGACGGCCCCGAACGTCCGGATCAGGATGAGCAGGTCGAGCGTCAAGCGACGGTTCTCGATGTACGCGATGTCCAGCCGGAGCCGGTCGTCGAAGTCCAGATCCGCTCGTCCGGAAACCTGCCACAGGCCGGTCAAGCCGGGCTTCACGTCGAGTCGAGCCGTGTGCCAGAGGCTGTACGTATCGGCCGCGAACGATGTCGGACGGGGTCCGACGAGGCTCATGTCCCCGGCGAGCACGTTGAAGATCTGGGGGAGCTCGTCGAGGCTCGTGCGCCGCAGGAACGCGCCCACGCGGGTCACGCGTGGGTCGTCCTTGATCTTGAAGTCCGGCCAGGTGAGCTGGTTCAGATGGGCGTACTTCTCCTTCAGCTCGGCCGCGTTCTCGACCATGGTGCGCATCTTGTACATGCGGAACCGTCGGCCATGCCGTCCGGTGCGAAGCTGGGCGAAGAACGGGGCTCCCGGGGTGTCGATGCGCACGGCCAGGGCGCAGAGCGCGAGCACGGGTATGACCACCGGGAGCGCCACGAGCGAGAGCACGACGTCGAGAGCGCGCATGACAGCCAGGTACGTGCGCCGGCTGAGCATGGGTCGGGTCTCGAGCTCGTACCACGCCGGCTCGTGAAGAAGAGGACCCATGGAAGGCGCTCCTCGCAGCGCCTCGTCGAACGATCGGACGTCGAAGGACATACTCATTCACTCCCCAGGGCTTCACGGGCGACTTCGGGCGGGGCACCGGTGCGCGAAGTCCGAGGCCTGGATCGCGCGCGAACCTGGGGAGACGGAAGCTCGCGGGGAGGACGCGCGTCGCCGGATCCCGCCGACGAGGCTCGATCGTCCACGCTCTCAGCGCGTTCCAGCGCCGTTTCCTCGAGATCTTCGAGAGTGAGGCCGTCAGCCGGGAAGGACGCGACGCCGGCCACCAGACCGATCTGCAGACGCCTCCGGAACAACTCCCCCACCCGGATCATGGCCTGCCGCGCCTCTTCGCCATCGGACTGGGGGAGCCCGAGGACGAAGCGACCGGCCATCGGCCGGTAGCACACGACATCGCTCTCCCGCAGCGCCTCGCGAAGGCCGAGCGCCGCGAGGAGCGGGAGGACGTCGGGTCCAGCTGGTCCGTCACCATTGGAGCCGGGCCCGCCGTTCGAGCCGGGCCCGCCTGGGCCTTCCTCGAACCGCACCATGCTCAACACCACGATCGTAACGGCCTGTTCGTAACGACGCGCCCTCGTGAACTCGCCGACGAGCGTCTCGTCGGAGTCGATGACACGTGTCGGCGGCGGAGCCCCTCGAATGGAGGGCGTCCGCTCCGGCGAGTCGGCGTTGTCGCTGCTGTGACCACCGACGATCCGTTTGATCCACTTCATGCTCATCAGACACCTTCAGGTTGGTTGTTCGACCGCGCGACACGGGATGACATGCTTTCGGCGGAACGCGGCGATCGTGCCGAAGCCGGGGAGGCGTCTTCAGGCGGCGTCGCGTACTCGGCGAAGTAGTCCCCGAAGTCCGGCATACTGCCCTTCTGGAGGTCGTTCACGACCACACCCATGAGGTTGGGCACCTCTTCGGGGAGCCGGGCGACGAGGCCCTTCGGCGTCGTATTGCTGCGCACGACGACGACGACACCGTCCACCACGCGCGACAGCAGCGTCGCGTCGGCGGCGTTGATGAAGAGCGCGGGCGCGTCGACGATGACGAAGTCGTAGCGGGCCTCCGCGTCATGCAGGAGGGAGCTCATTCCGTGGCCGGCCAGGAGATCCGCCGCACGCGACGTCTCCCCGCCCGACGGAAGCACGTCCAGGCCGTCCGCGACGCCGAACCTGACCGACGCCTTCCAGTCGGCTCCGCCCTTCAGATGATCGGAGAGCCCGGGACCGGCCGGGATACCGAGAGCCCGGTGGACGGACGGCCTACGAAGGTCCGCGTCGACCAGCAACACGCGGCTGCCCAGCTTGGCCAGTGACATGGCGAGGTTCACCGAGATGGTGGTCTTCCCTTCTCCCGCCCTGCAGCTCGACACCAGGATGGACTGCGCTACCGGTGCGCCGTTCCGGAACAGGACCGCGGTGCGCAGGGCCCCGAACGCGTCGACGATTGCATTGCTGTGCGCGGCTCCCTTCTCGAGCATGTCGAGGCGGAGCCAGGAGCCCTGTCCGGATCGCCTTCGGACCCTCGGCTCCAGGGCGGAGGGACCCTCGTGCGCGGGAATCATGCCGAGAATCGGCAGCTCCATCCGGCGCGGAAGGTCGCCCACGGTCTTCAGCGTGTCGTCGAAGAGCTCCTTGACGAACGCGGCGCCGATGCCGAGCACCAGCCCGAGCATGAGCGCGAGCCCCATGGTCATGGCGAACACCGGGCGGTACGGCTGCAGGGGGGGAACCGCCGGGTCGACCACCGAGAAGTCGGTCGGCCCGATGGCCACCGCGGTCTCCGCGTCGCGCTGCCGCTCATGGAGCGTGACGTAGAGCGCCCGGTTCGCGAGCACTGCCTGACGGAGGATATGATGTCCTCCGGACTCCGGACCCAGCTCGTTGGCCCGCTCTTCCTGCTCGTCGATCGCCTGCGCGATCATCCCCTCGCGCTGCAACGCCAGTCGGTACTCGTTCCCGACCCGGCCGGCCACGCGCTCCCGCTCCTGCGCGATGAGCCCCTCGACGTTCGCGATCTGGTTGAGCACGTCGGCCGTGACCGGATAGTCGTCGGTGAACGTCGACGAGAGCCGGGCGTATTCGCGCCGTAGCCCGGACAGCTGAGACTCCAGCTCCCTCAGAGCGGCGTCCTCGACGATGTCCACCCCGCCCTGGTCCGCGACGACGTTGTAGAGCGCCTGGTTCTCGTACCGCACGCCTTGAGCTTCGGCCAGTCGAGCCCGCAGGTCTCTCAAGCGGGTCCCGATCTCGGAGGTGATGTCCTCCTCCACCAGGTACGGAAGGCCGTTCTCCTGCGTGTACCGCCGCAGCGCCTCTTCCGACTCCTCGAGCCTCCGTCCCACTTCCTCGACCTGGGCAGCGATACGTTCCGCGCCCTCCTCGCGCATCTCCGTGCGAAGCGTCGTAAACGACGCGACGATCTCGTTGACGATGAGAGCCGCGAGCTCGGGCGATCCGGCGGAGAAGGTCACGCGTACCAGCCGGCTCTCGGCGACCGGGTCGATGACGAGACGCTCGAGGAAGCGCGACACCATGCCTTGTCTCGTGGTCTCTTCGTCCGGAGCGAACTCCTCGACCTGCTCCAGCTCGAGCGTCTCGATGACGCGGTTCGCGAGGGTCTCACTGCGAAGCAGCTCGAAGTTGGTCCGCAGGTGCTCCTCGGTGGGGTCGCCCTCGGCGAAGAGGCTCGCGACGGAGGGGACACTCCCGTCGCCCCGGCCGATCTCCAGCAGCGCGCTGGCGCGGTAGACGGGCGTCTGGAACAATGTGAACAGGAGCGCGGCCGCGACCACGCCGAGAAAGATCCCGCGGATCAGCGACGCGCGGCGACGCAGGATGCCGACCAGCGTTCTGAGGTCGACCTCCATGCCGTCCCGCTCACCCGGCAGGGGACCGCTTTGCGCCCGGTAGCGCGAAGGGAGAGTTCCACCGTCACCGGGGATGCGCGCGAGCGAACGCCCGTTCCTCGACTCGGGGGCCATCAGTAGAACAGTCCCCGGAAGGTGAGCATGCTGACCAGAGCCCCCAGCACGCCCAACCGCCACGCCTTGTTGCGATTGTTCGGAACGAACAACACGTCGCGCGGCATCAACGCGGGCGGGGCGACTTCACCGTCCAGCATCTTGTCGAGGTGTATGGGGATCTCCTGCCTGGACCCGTCTTCCGCCTGCCGGACGATGACCGCGCGGTCCGCGGCGGCGGTCCTGCCGAGGCCCTCCGCCATCGCGAGCGCCTGGAGGACGTCGAGCGGAGGACCGGTCGGGATCTGGAAACCACCGGGCTGATTCACCTGCCCCGCGACATACACGAGGCCGGCAGGTCGGACCTGCACGATATCCCCCGGAAGCACGTCGAGATTCTCGGACGTCCGCCCGTACGTGAGCAGCGCGCCGAGATCGACTTCCATGACTTCGCTTCCCGGCGGACCCAGGGACGTCGCGGCCGTGCTGACCGGCATCGTGCCGGAGGTCGCTCCCCCGTGCGCCGGGCGCACCACGAACACGCTGTTCCCCGCCGTCTCGGTCAGCCCTTCGGCCATCGCGAGGACGTCGAGCAAGGTGCTCCTGCCCATGATCTGGTAGACGCCGGGCTGGCGCACGGACCCGATCACGGAGACGCCACGGCTCGACACCTCGGAGATCTGGACCGTGACATGCGGGTTGCGCATGTAGGTCTCACGGAGCTTCTCCGCGATGGAGTCTTCGAGCTCCCTCGCCGTCAGGCTGGCCGCCTCGACCGCGCCGAGCAGCGGGAGCGCGATCTCTCCGCTCTCCTCGACCTGGAACGTGCCGTTGAACGTCTCGACGCCGAACACGTCGATCTGGACCTGATCCCGTGCGCCGATCCGGTACTCGCTCGACACCCTCGCCGAGTCGGTCCGGGTTTCTGCGTTCGCCGTCAGGATTCGGCGATTCGCCTCCGCGATCCGCATGGTGTCGGCTTCCATGGGCGGAAGCGTTCCCGCGTCGTAGTTCGATCCGCCGCCCGACGCACAGCCGGCGGTAAGGAGCAGGACGAAAAGGAAGGTTGTCCGAGCCATGGTCATGGTCCTATCGCGCATTGGCGACAGCGGGTTGTTGCATCGTGCGGCTCCGGCGGCGGGCCGGCCGGGCCTCGGGGTGTTCCGTGTGATACCAGTCGGCGAATCGCTCGAGGCCTGTCGCGAACGGGGTGGCCGGCCGGTAGCCGAACAGTCTCTCGGCCTTGGACACGTCCGCGTACGTCCTGCGGACGTCGCCGGCCTGGTCGGGCATCTTCGAGATGTGGGGCTTGGCATCCATCGCGACGCCGACCTGGTCGATCATCTCGCGCAGGGAGATGGTGCGGGCGCCGCCGAGGTTTACGACATCGTAGATCTCCGGACTCCTGCCGAGCAGTCCGAGAGCTCCCTCGATGCCATCCAGGATGTCGTCGATATAGGTGTAGTCCCGCTCGGACCCACCGTCGCCGAACATCGGGATCGCTTCGCCCGCCGACATCATGCGGGCGAACTTGTGGATCGCGAGATCCGGACGCTGCCGGGGCCCGTATACGGTGAAGAAGCGCAAGCAGAGAGCCCCGATGCCGAAGAGGTGCGCATGCGCATGGACCAGGAGCTCACCGGCCCGCTTCGTCGCGGCGTAGGGGGAGATCGGCCGATCGCCGGGGTCGTCCTCGGAGAACGGAACCGACGCCGCGTCTCCGTATACGCTGGACGACGAGCCGAAGAGCAGACGACGGATGCCGCGCTCACGCATGAAGTCGAGCAACAGGATCGTGCCCCTGAGGTTCACGTCGACGTAGAGGTGAGGGTCGTCGATGGAGGGACGTACGCCCGCGCGCGCCGCGAGATGAACGACGGTGTCGATGTCCTCCGGGAGTCGCGCGTAGACCCCGGGATCGCGAATGTCGCCACGCACGTCCGTGAACGTCCCGAAGGCCCGGCACCTCGCCAGGTTCCGTTCCTTGATGGCCGGATCGTAGAAGGTGTCGTAGCTGTCGAGCGACACGACGTGATGCCCTTTTCCGAGGAGACGCTCGCTCAGGTGGGATCCGATGAAGCCCGCGGCTCCGGTGATCAGAACCTTCACGCCCGGTCCCTCCTGTTGCTCTGCCTACGACACGATGCCGGCATTCTTCCCCCTCTGGCTGACTGGACCACCGTCTCCCCGTCGTAGACGGAGATCCGAAGCGGTGGTGGACAGCCCAAGAGTTGCACGGCTCGTGCCCGGGATGGACACGGGTTGGGCGTGAGACCCGTGGACGCTGGAACCGCAGACGCGAAGCCATATCGAGGCGTCCCGGAGGGCGAAAGTCCCAACCCGGAAGCAGACGGGACATGGGTAGGAACCGCGACACTGGCGCGTACTCGCGCCAACGGGAAATCAGGCTGCGGATAACAAGCGCCACGCGCCCGACCTCGGACGGTCGCGCGCGTGGCGGATAAGAACTGCGCCTGCACCGGGAGGGTGGAGGGATCCTGGGGCTACAGCACCTTTCGGCCCTGGAGGAGCTGAACGATGACCACGATGATCGCGATGACGAGCAGGATGTGGATCAGTCCTCCGGCGGTGTAGGATGTGGCCAGTCCGAGAGCCCAGAGGACCAGAAGGATCATGAAGATCGTCCACAACATGGTATGTCTCCCATCAAGGGGGGGCTGAGGCGTTCACTACCATGAGAGCAACCTTCGTGCTAGAACTCAAAACCCTATCTGACAAGGGCTTAGGTCAGACGACATACGGAGCCAACCGTCGCTCGAGGGCGACATGGGGCTCCGTCTCGACGCCTGGGACCCCGGCTCCCTCAGAGCTCGGGCGGCGGTGCGACCGAGCCTCCGGGGCTCCGTTCGAAGAACTCGACCCTGCCGTGGCCCTTCCGCTTCGCCTCGTACATCGCGGTGTCGGCATCGCGTATCACGTCCTCGGGCTCATGGTATCGGGCATCGCTGAGCGCGACTCCGATGCTCGACGTGACGATCAGACTGTGGCCCTGGATCTCGAAGGGCGCGGCCATGCGCTCCTGGACCCGGTCGGCGACGAGGGTGACGTCCCGAACGTCCGTCACCGCATGGAGCAGCATGACGAACTCGTCGCCACCGAACCGGGCCAACGCGTCACCGGGCCGGATAGCGCCCTCGAGCCGGCGAGCCGCGGATGCCAGCAACTGATCGCCCAGAACATGACCGTATTCGTCGTTTACCGCCTTGAAGCCATCCATGTCCAGGAACAGGACCGCGAAGCGATAGTCCGGCCGCTCGCCGGCCCGAGCGATGGACAGTCGGATCCGCTTCTCGAGCACGTCGCGGGTCGGAAGACCGGTGAGGGCGTCCCGGTCGGCACGTCTCAATGCCTGGCGGTCGCTCCGCTCCTTCGTGATGTCCCTCTGGATGGAGACGAAGTGCTGGGCCCGCCCGTCCGACTCGACGATCGGCGACGCGTGCCACTCCATCAGGAACTCGCGCCCGTCCCTACGATAGGCGACCAACTCCGCATAGGACGCTATGCCCTTCCGGAATCTCTCGTGGATCGCCTGCAGCGCGGCCCGGCTCGTCTTGGCCCCCGCGAGGAGGCTGAAGCTCTGGCCGAGGGCCTCCATCTCGAGGTAGCCCGTCATCCGAGTGAACGCGGCGTTCACATAGAGTATGGTCGGTGCGCGACCGAGCGTCCCGGTGGTCGACACGACGATCGCGTCCCGCACATGCGCGGCTGCGGCGCCGTGGAGACGGAACTCCTCGGCCGTGGCCCGCCGCTCCCTCATCCGAGGTACGACCGCGAGGTGCGATCCACGTTTCCTCTCGAGCGAGTGCCCCCAATCCGTGGCCACATGGTCCAGAACGGTCAAAAGGTCCTCGTCGATTCCATGCGGCTCCGGGCAGAAGAATTCGAGCACGAAGCTCACGTCGCCACCCACGGAGACCGGTACCGCGACCGCCGCTCGCACGGGCGGGTCACCCGCCAGGTCGACTCCGGTGAAGCGCCGCTGAAGCGTGAGGTCGTCCGTCCATCGTGGACCTCGGCTCATCAACGCCGAGCCGGGGAGATCGTCGCCGGGGCCGAGGGAGACGGCGACCGCGGCGTCGAAGAGCGTGGGGTGCAGCCCCGGTCGACGCTCGTGGCGAGCCGTCGTGGGCACCAGAAGGTCCCTGGCCCGATCGAAGCGATACGCATGGCCTACCGGCCATCCGGTGTACCGGCACACGGCGGCAAGAATCCACTCGGTGGCCTGCGGCCGGTCGTCCATACCCGCCAGTCGGACGTCGTTCAGGAGGCGCACCAGCGCCGCGTGCCGCCCCCCAGCGGGATCGTTCGGCGCCTCCGACACGAGGAATCTCCCGTTCAGCTCACGTTCAGTCCAGAACGTCGCCCTTGGTGAGGCCGTGGCGCTCCAGGAGGCGATACAGCGTGGCACGATTCACCCCGGCCACGCGCGCGGCTTCCGAGACGTTTCCGCCGGTTTCCTGAAGCACCTGTGAGAGATAGTCCATCTCGAAGCGGGTCATGACCCGCTCACGCGTCTCGTGGTAGGGTCCGGTCGGCGTGCCCGGCTCAGGTGCGTAGGGCTGGGGGCCGGAGCGAGCGAAGTGTGCCTGACCCGCGACGTGCAGATCGGATTCCTCGATCACGTCACGGTCTTCGGCGAGCACGATCGCGTGCTCGATGACGTTCTGCAGCTCCCGCACGTTCCCCTTCCACGGCCGTTGTTGGAGCTGTCGCACGGCGTCGTCCGAAAGGACCGGCGGCGGGCGGCGGGTGCCGCGGTGACGCGGCCAGTACTCGTCGAGGAAGTGCTTGGCCAACAACGGGATGTCCTCCACACGCTCGCGGAGAGGAGGGACGTGGATCGGCACCACCGCCAATCTGTAGTAGAGGTCCTCTCTGAGCCGTCCGTCATCGATGGCTTCACTCGGGTCGCCGTTCGTGGCCGCGATGAAACGGACGTTGACGACCGCATCCGTACGGGACGACCCGACGCGCCGCACGACGCCGTCCTGCACGACGCGCAGGAGCTTCGCCTGGGTCATCGGCGCGAGCTCCACGAGCTCGTCGAGGAACAGCGTGCCCCCGTTGGCTGCCTCCATAAGCCCCGCCTTGTCCCGCGTCGCACCGGTGAAGGCGCCCTTCACGTGCCCGAACATCTCCGATTCGAGTAGCGGTTCCGGAAGGGCGGCGCAGTTGAGCGCGACCATCTCCCGACTCCTGCGACGGCTCATCTTGTGGATGAACTGCGCCACCATCTCCTTACCGGTTCCCGACTCTCCCGTGATGAACACGGACGCGTCGGTCGGCGCGACCTTTCGTGCGAGAGCCACGACCTCCCGGAAGATCGGGGACGTACCGAGGATCATGGCGTCGTCCGCCTTCGACACGCTCTCCTCCGCCTCCTGCTCACGGGCCTCGCGCGACACGATGACGGTATGCGCCGCGCGGCCTACCAGGATCTCGAGCTGGGGCGCGGAGAAGGGCTTGGGCAGGTAGTCCCATGCTCCCTTGCGCAGGACCTCGATGCTCGACTCGACGGACGGCCTGCCCGTGATCAGGATGACCACCACGTCGGGGCGCGCCTTGATGGCGGTGGCGAGGAGGTCCAGACCGGAAATGCCGGACATGTAGAGGTCGATCAAGGCGACGTCCACGGTCCCCTCGCGGAGGATGGCCTCGGCGTCCGGGCCCCGGCTCGCGCTCCGCACCTGGTAGCCGTTGTGCTCCAGAATGTTGACGGAACTCTCGAGGATGGTGTCCTCGTCGTCCACGACCAGAACGCTGATCGAGCCCTTTTGCTCCTCGGTGAGAGGGAGCTCGATCAGCGTCGCATCGTCGCGGCGGCTGACCAGGCGGGCTTCTGAGTCGTTCTGGTGTCTCACTTCGGGCTCCTTGGGGATCGCCGTATCACCATACGATCGAAGTAGCGCTCCGGCCAGTCGGTTAGTAGGGTCATCACCGCGCCTTGCCGCCGGAGCCCGAGAGCAGAGTCGTCGAGTCGAGCGCCGATTGCACTCGATAGGAGCTCCGGGTCACGCCGCGCCCCGCGGCACGAACGAGCGCCCCGATCTTCGAGCCACGTGACCAGGCCCGGGTATGGTCGAGCGCATTGTTGACGGCGCGGAGGGTGGCGTTGGTACTCACCGACGCCACCGACATGTCGAAGGAGCCCGACGCGGCCCTCAGCTTGTAGCGTTCCTCACCGGCACCGAGGTCGATGCGCTGGATGCCACGGTCGGCGGCCGCGCGGGCGAGCTCCATCAGGGCCAGAAGCCCGGGGGAGTAGCGCCCCAGCTCGTGGTTGTAGGCTGGAATCCAGTAGTGGAGGACCCGCCGCGTCCGGATGCCGAAGTGGGCCGCGGCCAGCGTGTCACCGACCCAGAGCGCGGAAAGCACGCCCGCGAATCCCTCGCCATCGAGTCGGCGGAGTCGCTGGATGAAGGCGCGCGCCCATCCGAGATCCAGGATGTTCGGCGTCCCCGTGGCCTTCCGCTGGGCGGCCTTCCACGACAACAGCGTATCGAAGACGGTGTCGTCGTCCGTGTGCCACTCGAAACGCCAGGGTCCGACGTCCCGAGTCAGTCCCCGACCCTTGCGCTCGATCTGACTCATCATGCTCGACCCCGAATCGATTCTCTGCTGTCGGTAGGCCGCGAAGCCGTCCGACAGGTCGAGCACCGGAGCCGCCACGCCGTCGCTCTGGAAGCGCTGGAAGGCCTTCATGGAAGCGGGCACTCCCGGCAGCCTGAGCGTCCGGAGGCCCGCGCCCCTGACGAGCTCCTCGGGACTCCAGGGAACGTCGGGCTTCACGAAGGCCCCGGCCACGTCACACAGACGTGAGCCGACCGGCCCCCCGACGCCGAAACGCGATCGCTGAAACGGGAGGAACCCGACCACCTCGTCACCGCGCGTGATCACGCCGACCTCGACGTCGTCGCGCACCAGCCCAGCCGTGCGTGCATAGGCCGGATGAAGGAAGGGTCCGCTGAGACCCTCGTCCGCGTCGTGCATCTCCTCCCAGAGCGCGAAGAGCTCCGGGGAGAGTGTGCCTACGGGCTCGGAATGCATGCCGCTCGCTCCAGGATCGGGATCAGAATCAGTAACCGAAGTGCAGCCATCCTTCGCCCTCCAACCGACTGAGGAAGACGTTCGATGTGGCGAACGCGTGCTCGACGCGCCGGTTCGACGTCTGCAGGAGCATCCAGGTACGACCGGGACGGATGCGGCATGAAGTAGTCTTGAACGCTGAGCTCCAGGCCGGATCGGACTGGCCGGTCACCGCGACGTTCCCCTCGCTCAGGGCGTCCGCGAACAGGTGTTTCAGAACCCGTTCCTGCGCCTCCGGCGCGGCCCCCAGCTGCAGTACGCGGCCGACGCCTCCGGTGCGCGAGTAGTACACGTACCAGCCCACGATCTCGCCCGACGCCCGGACGGCGGCGACCCTGAGGCTCTGTTCACGCCGGGTCCTGCGCAGGACCTCGAGTAGCCAGGCGAAGGTTTCCTCCGTATAGACCGGCCTGAGCGACAGATGCTCCGTGAGTCGGCCCATGATCTGGACGAGCGCTCTCGCGTCCAGGGGCTCGGGCCGGTCGGCGGAAGCACTTCGGGTCCGTGAGATCGACAGCGCCCGTGCGATCGAGCCGGGTAGGGCCGAAAGACCGGCCAGGGCACGGTGGACGGCGTGAGGGGCCTTCCACCCCGTCAGCACCTCGTCGATGAGGTGGACACCGAGTCCGACTGGGCGGAGGACTCGGAACCACCGATTCGAACGGGACAGCAGCGTCCTGGCACCGAGCGCCTCGGAGATCTTGCGAGCCGTGGCGTTTCCGTCCGCCAGCGTCAAGTCGGGTGCTCCGGACATCAACGCGCGCATAAGTTGGATGGCCGCGAGGCCGTCGCGCTGGCCGGGAGCAACGATGAAGTTGTGCGAGACGACGGCGCGGATCGGCTCGCCGCCCAGAACCATGGGCCTCGGCATCGACCCCAGGCATCCTACGAGGTCGCCTGTCTTGCTGACGTATGCCCAGGACGGAAGCGAGTCGTCGAGCCACGGATGGCCGAAGAAGACATCGCTCAGGAAGGTTCGCAGCTCCTCGCGGGGCGCACCCTCTCCGAAGCCCTGGCGATGCAACTCGACCACCTGGTCCATGTCGTCGGGTGTGAGCGGCCTGACGTGGGCCTTCGCGACGGCACTCCGGCGGTTTGCTCCCCCAGGGAGGGCGCTGTCGATGGTTGGACGTAACAGGTGCGAACTCCTTCGAGGGGCGTAGGCGCGGACGGGACCGGACAACAGTATTGAGCGCAAGCTCCGTACCGCCCGCTCGTTGGCCGGAAATGCTCTCACGCCATTGGCTTATCACCCCGAGAACCCCCGCGGATAGTGTCTCGCATACGCGTCACCCGCCAGGGACCGTCGCTCGCCTGCGGCACCTGACAACCCTTGTAACACGCCGTCAACCACGCACACGCACCCTCGCCGGAAGTCGTTCCCCGGTGGCCCGGATCGTGCACCCATAGGCCTGGTGGACCACGCGCTTATCGCATTCGGAGTCGGGCATGACTTTCATAGAAGGTGGAGACTACGGGACCGGTCTTCTGCACGACTGCGTGAGCGAGGTCGCTCGCTCGCGCCCCGACGCGCGCGCCGTGATCGGCGAGGACCGCACCTTCACTTACGCCGACCTCGACGACTATTCGAATCGCGTCGCATCGGTGCTTCGGGCCCACGGGTGCGAGCGAGGGCATAGGGTCGCGCTCCTCATGCCCAACTCGGCTCGTGCGGTCGCGACGCTCGTCGGCGTGCTCAAAGCCGGGTGCGCGTACGTTCCTCTCGACCCGGCCGGTGGCATGAGCCGGATCGGGGACATGCTTCGCCAATGCGAGCCGAAGGTTCTGCTCGCCAACGGCTGCAGACCGGAGGTCGTGGCGGACCTCGATACCCGAGGTGTGGTGACGGGCTGGCTCGGACCCGACCCGGCCCCACCGCGGACGGACTTCACTCTGGCCGACATCCGCGCCACGGCGCCGCATCCGCCCGAGAGTGACGTGGGCCCGGACGATCTCGCGTATATCCTGTTCACCTCGGGAACGACGGGCTCGCCCAAGGGCGTTCCCATTCTGCACGGAAGCGCGCGGGCGTTCACCGACTGGGCCACCAGGCAGTTCGAGTTGGGTCCCGACGACAGGATTTCGGGGCACACCGCCCTGACGTTCGACCTGTCGATCTTCGACATCTTCGTGTCCTTCCGAGCCGGAGCGGAGCTCCATCTGGTGCCGAAGCGGGTCCGCTTGCTTCCCCACGAAGTCGCTCGCTTCATCGAGGAGCGGAAGCTCACGCTCTGGTTCTCGGTACCGTCGCAACTGGCGTACGTGGCCCGTTTCGACGCCCTGGGGAAGGAGGACCTCGGCTCGCTCCGCCATGTGGCCTGGTGCGGCGACGTCCTCACCACTCCGAGCCTTCTCTACTGGAAGCGGAGGTTGCCCGGCGTCACGTTCACGAACCTCTACGGGCCGACTGAAACCACGGTCGCGAGCAGCTACTACGTGGTTCCAGAGAGCTTCGACGACCCGACGGCCACCATTCCCATCGGCACGGCATGCGCCGGGGAGGAGTTGCTGGTGCTCGACGAGCGCCTCGCGTCCGTCCCGGAGGGATCGGTCGGCGACATCTACATCGGCGGGGTCGGCCTCAGCCCGGGATACTGGAGGGACCCCGCGCGCACTGGAGAGGCCTTCATTCAGGATCCCAGGTCGCCCAACGGACCGGAGCGACTCTACCGCACCGGCGACCGCGGCAGGCTCGGGCCCGGCGGCACGGTGGATTTCCTAGGTCGGGCCGACTTCCAGATCAAGACCGCGGGGTACCGGGTCGAGCCCGCCGAGGTCGAGGGCGCCGTCCTGGCGCTGCCGGAGGTGGCGGCTTGCGTGGTCGTCGCCGTGACGGTGGACGACTTCAGCGGAAGCGCCGTCGGATGCGCGTACGTTCCGTCACCCGGAACGGCCCCGCGCGCCGGTGAGATGAAGAAGCGCCTGGGCGACACCCTCCCCGCCTTCATGGTGCCCTCGAGATGGCTCGCCCTCGACGAGCTCCCTCTCGACGGCCGTGGCAAGATCGATCGCGTTCGGGCCAGGTCGCTCCTGGAAGCCCCGCCGGACCCGGCCGACGGGTCGACCGGCGGCCACCGTCCACTCGACCAGCTTCAGCGCATATGATCACCCCATCGCAAGAACGCCGCGCTCCTCCGCAGCACGCGGGGGTGGAGGCGACCGTCCACCGGATCTTCCGCGACAGCCTCGAGCTCGACGTGGAGGTGGATACGGACGTGATCTCCGGCGGTATGCTCGACTCGTTGGCGTTCGTTCAACTCCTGCTCGCGCTCGAGGAGGAGTTCGGGGTCAAGGTCGACCTTTCGGACCTCGAGCTCGAGGACTTCAGCTCCGTGGCCAATGTCGCTCGCCTGGTGACGGCCAGCGCGGAGGGGGCGGCATGACCCTCTGGACAGGGGCGCGGCCGGCCCCGGGAACGACCGATCTGCTGGAGGTCCTCGACCGTGCCCTGACGGGCGGCATCGTGATCGCCTCGGACCGGAGGGTTCACGTGGTGACGCTCGAACGGGCATCCCTTCGCGCAAGGATCGTGGTGACGGCCGCGGAGACGTATCTTCGACATCCGGAGCCGGAACCCGGAATTCGTCCGGTGGCACGGGTCGTGGCCGACCGGCTCGGGCAGCGGCCAAAGAGGAGACACGGGTGAGCGATGTCGCGAAACGGATCCTGATCGTCGAGGACGACGAAGACAGCCGAGAGGTCTACCGGGAAGTCCTGGAAGACAGCGGCTTCGACGTCGACACTGCGGTTACCGGCACGGAAGCGCTACGAATGGCCCGAGAACGGCATCCGGACGCCATTCTGATGGACATCTCCGTTCCGGAGATGGACGGGTGGACCGTCACTTCCGAGCTCAGCGGAGACCCCGGCACCGCCGACATCCCGGTCATCATCGTCACGGCCTACGCCTTCCAAGCGGACCGGGTCCGGGCGGAGGGCCTGGGCTGCGCGGGCTTTCTCACCAAGCCGTGCGAGCCCAGCCGGGTGCTCGCCGAGATCGAACGGACGCTCGGTGCGTAGGCACCCGGGCCATGGACGGCGGCCATCCGCCGTCCGAGGTCGCACGCCGAAGGGTCTCGGGCCGGCGGCGGGCGGGGGACGATACGTATACTGCATCGTCGACACCGACGACCCGGTCCAGCTGAGTGCGCTCGGCATCGGCGAGAGCGAGGTCTACACCGTGCATGAAGCCGGCCTGGCCGCGGTCGTGTGCGAGACGCCCCTGCGGCGCTACGAGCCGACGCAGGAGAACCTGCTCCTCCACGAGACCGTCAACGAAGCGGTGATGCGGGACCATACCATGCTCCCCATGTCGTTCGGCACGGTCTTCCGCTCAGAAGACGATGTGACCGAGATGTTGCGCTCGACGGCCCCCGCGCTCAGGGAGGTCCTCGCCGTGGTCCGAGGGAGGGTGGAGCTCGGCGTGAAGGTCTCGTGGGACCGCGAAGAGGCGATGTCCGAGCTCGAGCGCACGGACCCGGAGGTCCGGACGCTCAAGGAGGAGATCGGGCGAGGCGGCGACGGATCGGCGTACTTCGCTCGGCGCCAACTCGGTCGCGTGGTGGAGGAGGCCATGGAAGAGCGGGCGAACGCATTGACGTGGAGCGTCTACGAGCCGCTCCGCCCCCTCTCCGTGGCGAGCCGGAATGCGAAGCTCATCGGCGACGACGTGATCCTGAACGTGGCCTTCCTCGTCGAGCGCGTTCGGGAGGACGAGTTCGACCAGGCGGTCGAGCGGCTGGCCAGTCGCCACGAAGGCCTCCTTTCCTTCAAGTACACCGGACCGTGGCCCCCCTACAGCTTCGTGAACATCCGGCTCGACCTGGAGTGGGCCGGATCCGACTGACCCGGGTCCGGACGCCGCGGGCTCCGCCCCTACTCCGCCACGGGAAGCGTAATCTCGAAGCGTAGCGTCACGGCTCCATCCTCGTCGGCCGGAACCACCTCGAGCTCCGAGCCCATGGCCCGGAGAGTCTGCCGTCCCGCCGAGAACGAGAGCGCGTTCGCCGAGAGGGTGTAGCCGTCGGAGCCGGGGCCGGTCCGGAACAGGAGGAACGGGTCCTCTTCGTGGCCCGTCGTTCCCGAGCCCCCCCCACCGGTCAACGAGAACGACACGGTGTCTCCTTCTCCACCGTCCACGTCGAGCGCGACCGTGCCGTCCCGCGTCGTCAACGCCAGGCGCGTCGCCAGACCCAGCAGGGCCAGGCCCAGCCCGTTGGTCGGTCCGCGTCGGGGCCGCTCCACCGCCACACGGACGACCAGCTCCGACCCACGCGCCTCCGTGACCGGCCGGACGACGTCGGCGACGGTCCCGACCAGGTCCGCGACCGAGAAGCGGTTCGTGGCGCCGTAGTGCTCTTCAGGGGTGGTCAACGTGAGGATGTCGCTGCTCGCCGACGCCGCGCTGGTCGCCGCCCGGTGAACGATGCGCAGCTGGCGCTGCTGTTCCTCGTTCAACGGACCGGCACGCTCCTCACGCAACCTGCCGGCAAGCATGACGAGCGACCCCAAGGGCGACAGGAGGAGGTGGACGACCTCACGCAGCAGGCTCCTGGAAAACGGGCTCGCGGCCACACCATCGTCGGCCCCGCCCAGGGCGCGTTCGGCCGCCTCGAACGCCCGCATGGTCTCGAGCAACGAACCGTCGTCGTCGGACCACTCCTCCAGCACGGCGCCACGCAGCGAGCGGAGGAGGCGGTATCGGTCGATCTGCATGTGCTTCGGCGGCGCGGGCTCCAGGCCCTCCAGCGCGTCCCTGACACCTTCGATCAACTCCGCCAGCACCTCGCGGAGCATGCCCTCATCGGGCGAAAGGAGAGGTTCCGTGGGGGCCCTCTCGATCACGGACTCGGCGGCGCGCTCGAGGAAATCGGGCTCGGGAACGCCGGTCTCGGGCCCGAGCCTCATACCAACGCGGTCGGGCTCGGCGGCCGGCGGGGGATCCACAGCGTGAAGACGCTACCCTTCCCCAGCTCGCTCTCCACGTTGATGTCTCCCCCGAGGACGTGGCTCAGCTCGCGGGCGGCGGAGAGGCCGATGCCCACCCCGCCGGCACTCCGGGTCAGCCCTTTGCTCACCTGCCAGAAGCGTTCGAAGATGTTCTCCTGGTCCTCGGGCTGGATGCCGATGCCCGTGTCGTGGACCTCGAACGACACGCGGTCGTCGTCCGAGCGCAGCACGATGCGGACTTCGCCCGCCTCGGTGAACTTGATCGCGTTCCCGACCAGGTTCACGAGGATCATCCTGAGCGGGTTGCCGGCGGTCACCACGACCACCGGTTCGTCAGGCATCTCGACCTCGAGCGTGAGGCCTCCGGCCACCGCCACGGGCTCACACATCTCGAGGACCTGGCCGACCGTATCGCGCACGTCGAGGGACGACGTCCCCTCGAGGTCCGGGTTGCTGTCCAGCCCCACGAGGTGGAGAATCTCGTCGATCATGCTGTTGAGGTGCCGGACGGCGGCCTGGATCCGGTCCAACTTCCGCTTCTGCTCGGCCTCGAGGCGCTCGTCGCGCGCCAGCAGGTCCGCATACCCCATGATGCCGTTGAGCGGGGTGCGGAACTCGTGGGAGAGCGCCGACATGAAGAACCCCTTCGTGCGGTTCGCGGCCTCGGCCTCCATCTTCGCGGCACGGAGCGCCTCGTCCATCTGCCGACGAGTCGTGATGTCGAGGAAGGTCACGATGGCCCCGGCGATGCGGGCTTTGGGTCCTGGCGTGCCGGCTCCCGGAACGCGGACCGGGGCGGCGTTCACCAGGAGCACGATCTCCCGACCGTCGGCGAACCGGATCT
Source organism: Longimicrobiales bacterium (assembly GCA_041690395.1). GTDB lineage: Bacteria > Gemmatimonadota > Gemmatimonadetes > Longimicrobiales > Gaopeijiaceae > JAWLHJ01. Next base: position 403,972 of record JAWLHJ010000003.1, read on the forward strand.
CGATCTCCTCGTCACGGACGACCCGGCCGGTGCGGATCAGCCGGGAGATCGGCCACTCCCCGTCCTCGAAGCGCGTTCCGTTCGCACGGAACGCCACGTAACGGGCTTCGGCGTCGAACGTCGGAGCACTCAAGGGAACCCCTTCGTCGCCCCAGATGGCGTGGGCACGCTCGTTGGCCATGAGCACCCGGCCCGAGGGAGCCTCCACGAAAAGGACGCCGGCCGGCAGCTCGTCCATCAGCGTCTGCAAGCGCGCTCCTTCGAACTCCGCGCGCTCCCTGGCCGCGTGCTCCGCATCGCGCCGTTGCTTCGCCTCGGTGACGTCGTACAGCGTGATCACGACACCGTCGATCCGGTCACCCCCGTAGAGGTACGGACGCATGCGGACGCTGTACCAGTTGCCGTCCTGGTCCGGAACTTCCCGCTCGAGCGACTCGACCGACGTCAGGACCCGGGCGGAGTCGTCGAGCATGTCACCGTAGTCGAGGCCGTGGGTGAAGTGACGCAGGGGGCGACCCTCGTCTCCCCGGTGCAGATTGAAGATCTTGCTGATCGACGGCGAGAATCGGCGCACGTTGAGGTGCCGGTCCAGGAAGATCGTCGCGACGTTGATCGCCTCGATGAGGTTCGTGAGATCCGCCGTCGTGTGCTTCAGCTGTTCGATGGTGGAACGGTGTTCCTGATTGACCGTGCTCAGCTCCTCATTGAGAGACTGGAGCTCCTCCTGGCTGGTCTCCATCTCCTCGAGAGCGGTGCGGTGCTGCTCGTTGATCGACTGGAGCTCCTCGTTCGCCGCCCTGAGGTTCTCGACCGTGCCGTCCCGCTCCTTCAGCACCGAAGAGAGCTGCTCCCTGACGTGCCGCACCTCCCGCTCCAGGCGTGCGATCTCCGCCCCGCCGGGCCGGTCCTCCTCTCCGTCGCCTTCGCCCACCGCGGCGGAGACGTCCCCCGCAACGTCCGGCGATTCGTCGAAGATGACCAGCACGTAGGGCTTCTGGCCCTCGTCGGCGTCCACGGCGCTCAGGCGCAGCTCTACGACGCTCCGTCGACCATCGATCTCGACGGGCACGGAGCGCTCCGTCGGCGTTCGCTCCTCCAGCACCTCGTGTAGAGCGGCGCGCAGCTCCACCCGGAGATCTTCCGGTACGAGGTCGAGGAGGTTCCACTTGGGAGCACCGCCCTGAGGCCGCACGAAACGACCAGCGTTGGGCGAGAGATGCACCACGCGACCGTCCCCATCGACGATCAGGCTCGGTGGTGCGTAGGCTTCGAGCATGCGAATGTGAAGCGCGGCATAGGAGAAGCCTTCATCCCCCCAGTCCCGCCCTTCGATAGCCGTGTCCTGCCGATCTCCACGCTCGTGCGGACCGGGCGCCGACCTGGGCAGGAATCGACGCTTGGCTTCGAGGCGAGTGTAAATGCGCTGCTTCGCGTTCACCGCTTCGAAGAGCCCCGTATCCCCGGCGAACTCCGCCGAACCCAGGAAGAGGTACCCACCGCGGCGGAGGCCGTAGTGGAACGTCAGAAGCACTCGCTCTTGCGCTTCGGGTCCCAGATAGATCAGGAGATTCCTGCAGCTCACGAGATCGAGCCTGGAGAACGGCGGGTCGTGCAACACGTCGTGGGGGGCGAAGAGGACCACGTCCCGCAGCACGTGCTTCACACGATATCCACCGGCCTCCGGCTCGAAGAAGCGCTCGAGACGCTCGGCGGACACGTCGGCCGCGATCGTTCGAGGGTAGAGCCCCATCCGTGCGCGGCGGCATGCCTCCTCATCGAGGTCCGTCGCGAAGATCTGGATTTCCGGACGCTCGGACAGCGTTTCGGCATGCTCCTGAAGGAGGATGGCGATGGAGTAGGCCTCTTCGCCGGTCGCGCATCCGGCCACCCACACGCGCACCTGATCGCTAACGCCCTTCCCCTCGAAGAGCTTCGGGATCACCTCGCTTTCGAGGACCGCGAAAGCCTCCGGGTCACGGAAGAAGCTGCTCACGGAGATCAGGAGGTCCTGGAAGAGCCGGTCGGCCTCGCTCGCATCCTGCTCGAGGAGCCGCGCGTACTGGGGCAACGTGTCGACCTGTCGGAAGGCCATGCGGCGCGCGACCCGCCGGAGCACGGTGGAGCGTTTGTACCCGCTGAAGTCGCGACCCGTCCGCTTCGCCACATGCCGTAGGACGACGGACAGGGGCTCCCCGGACAGGGTGTCCATCTCCGTCGGGTCGGGGGTCGTCCGCGGAAGCTGGGGATTGGCCCCATTCAGGTCGATGATGCGCGCCGCCATCTCCGCCACGGGCAACACCAGATCCACCTGACCGGTCTGGATGGCCGACTTGGGCATGGAGGAGAACTCGGCCTCGGCGGGAATCTGCGCGATCGTGATGCCGCCGGCCTCCCGGATCGCCCGGATGCCGATGGTTCCGTCCGAGCCGGTGCCGGACAGCACGATTCCCACGGCCGCGGCGCCGTACGTCTCCGCCAGCGTACGGAAGAAGAGATCGATGGGCGCATGGTGGTCGCGCGGAGCCAGCTCGACCCGCCCGTCGACCGCCGAGAGGTTCTTGTTGGGCGGGATCACGTAGACGTGATCCGGCTCCGGTGTGAAGCTCTCCGCGATCTGCTCGACGGGTATGTCCGAGCAGCTCCGGAGCAGCTCCGCCATGCGGCTCTCATGGTCGGGATCGAGGTGCACGATGACCACGTAGGCCATGCCACTGTCCGGGGGGACGGCCCCGAAGAAGCCCTTCAGCGCGGTCAGGCCGCCGGCGGAAGCCCCCACACCGACCAGCGTGACCTCGGACTGGGCATCGGTCGCGGCCCTGCCGGAAACGGCGGGCACGGCTCGATCACGCTCGGTCACGTCGATGGGAATCCTCATCGGAGAGGGTCGATGGCGTCAGCCGTCGACAACACGCTCGAAGATTATGGGCGCGCGAGGACGTTGTCCACCGACGACGCACCGAGTCAGGTGCGCTCGTAGCGATGTTCCCGCGAGACCGAGCCGTCGGCCCTGTGGATGACCAGCTGGCTGGGGGCCGCTTCGGCGGCGGCCGCGCGCGCCGCGCGCAGCGCCTCGCGCTTGGTCCCGAACGAGCCCACCGGGGTGGAAGAGCCGCCGTCACGGATCATCCAACCGTCTTCACCGTCGGACACCACGTGCAACGTCGCCGCTCCGTTCGGGCGTCTCAGGTACCGGTAGGCGGTGACCCCCGCGGCGCCCACGAGCGCGACCCCCAGCGCCGCCGCGGCCGATCGACCGGGATGGGACCGGGCTTCATCCGCGACGCTCTCGACCGAGTCGCCGACGGCCTCCCGGACCGCCTTCACGCCCTTGCCGAGCCGCTTCTCCATCTTCTTGGACATCTTCACCATCAGGTCGCTCCGTTCGGGTCATGGATCGTAGACCTTCCGTGTTCCTCCTCACGCACCAATCGTGCCGTGCCCGCGCACCGCGTGGGAGAGCCCACGACGCTCGATGGACGGAACCCGACGGTGTTAGATTGTGATTACCCGAGCCGCCATCGTCGCGCTCGGGCGGCACCCGCGGCCGCGAGAACACCCAATGGGACCAGGGTCTCCAATGGCGTGGATCGTGCACCTTCAGTACTGGTGGCCTCCGTCGGGGCCTTCCCACGATCTGCAGCGATGCAGGAGTCCATTTTGTACCGTCTGTTCTGCTCGATCCCGGGTGCCTTCGTCTGCGCCTCGATGCTCCTCCTGTCCCCCTCCGCGGCGAGCGCCCAGCCGGTATCCCCGGCCACGACGTCGCTCGAAGAGCTCGCCGAGCGGGTGACCCAGGCCGTCGTGCTCATCGACGTCCGAACCGCCTCCGATACCCGTCAGGGAAGTGGATTCCTGATCGATCCCTCCGGGATCATCCTCACGAATTATCACGTCATCCGTGATGCACGGGTCGCCCGGGTGAAGCTCGCTTCCGGTGACGTGTACGATCACGTGTCCATTCTGGCGCAGGACGAGCGTCGCGACATCGCGGTCATCCGGATCGCCGCGTTCGAGATGCCCACCCTCCCGCTGGGCAACTCCGACAGCGTCCGGATCGGGACCCCGGTCGTCCTGGTCGGAAGCCCGCTCGGCCTCGACAACACGGTATCGACCGGCATCGTGAGCGGGCGCCGGCAGGAGCCCGAGGGCTTCCAGCTCCTCCAGATCACGGCCCCCGCGTCGCCCGGATCGAGCGGTGGCGCCGTGCTTTCCGCCGAGGGCGACGTCGTGGGCATCGCCGTGTCCCAGCTGCCCTCGGGCCAGAATCTCAACTTCGCCGTCCCCATCAACTACGCGCGCGGCATGCTCCAGAGCCTCGGAGACACCCCCGTCGCCTCGCTGGGGCCGATGTCGAGCTCCGGTGCCGACGGCACGAGCCGGCCCATCGCGAGGACGACCACGGTCAATCAGGGCATGGTGTTCGACCTCGAGGACCTTCGCGGCTATGTGGTCGAGTCGTCGGTGGACCTCGGCGACGAAGGCGTGCGGAGAACACGGATCACCTATCGCTTGATCGACACGGTCGGCGGCGTGCCGCCGCGCCTCGAACGTTATCTGGAGAGCGAGACGACCCGGGTGACCGAGCCGTTCGGCACACAACAAACGACCCGGCGCGAGCGCGTACGCTCGCTGTCCGGCTTGGACGGGCTCGGCCCCATCTCTTCGACCGGCGAGGTGACCTGGTGGACGGCGGAGGGATGGCAGACCGCGTCGCACAACGTCCGATTCGTCGGAGACCGGGTGCTGGGTGCCGTCCGCGACAGCACGGGTCGCGCGGTGGAGCTCGACCAGGCGCTGCCACGCGGCATCATCATGCGGAACATGCGTGACCTCGCCTTCGCGATGCTCGGGGCCGACTCGCTCGTGGGCCGGAGCGTGGAGTTCGTGACGTTCGACCCGTGGACGGGTGAGATCGCCAACGACCGGTACGATATCCTGGGAGAAGAGGAGATCGAGGTGGCCGGTGCCGAGCGTCAGGTCCTTCGTGTGAACGTCGCCACGGGGTTGATCAACGAAACCGTCTTCTTCGAGCGACAGAGGCCTCGCATCACTGTTCGACGCGTGAGTCAGGACGGTACCCGGATCGAGGACTCCATGAGCACCACCACCTTCGCAAACCAAAGGTAGGAAACACCTTACGACCACTTCTTTGGATGTGGCACATCGGGGTACGGGGGTTGCACCTCTCCAACGTGAAGGGGAACGCACCGCTCGATCGGGCGGCTGCTTTCGAACTCACAGCAGGAGAAGCACACCATGCAGACCCTCACCCTAACCTCTGGCGCCGTCCTTACACTGGCCGCAGCCGTAGCGCTGATGCCTTCGAACGTGAACGCTCAGGATCTCATGCCGGACCTCGAGTGCACTGCCCAGGTCACGCCGGCCCAGGTCGAAGCAGGCGCCGAAGCAGTACGCGTGTCCGTCACCTTTTCCGAGGACATCGGAGACGTGACGGGAGTCGACCAGGAAACCTCTCACGGTATCAGCATCGCGTCGCCGATGGATGTGCCTCGTGCCCCGATGGCCGCGGGCGATCCGCCCCAGACCCCGATCCAGATGGGGGATGACGCGTTGACGTGGACGTTCTGGTTGAACACGTCCGAGGCGGAGGAAGGGACTCATTCCCTCGTCTTCGTGGCCGGTGAGAACCGGTGTGAGGCAGAGATCGAAGTCGTTCCGACTGGTTGAAGTCGACCGCCCCTCCCCCGGCACGCCGCCGGGGGAGATGGGCGGGTCGGTGACGGCCCGCCTGCTGTTCGCCCTGGCCCCGCTCGCGTTCGTCGCGGTCGGGGCTTCGGCGCAGGATCTCGCGGGGAGCCTGGCCGCCTGTGAAGGAAGGGTCGTCTCGGAGATCGTCGTCACGGCTCGGGAGCCCGTGCTGCCACGGCTCCCGTCCAGGCTCGGTTGGCTGACGGACGCGGTGGGAAGCCTGCACACCACGACGAAGCAGGAGGTGGTCGAACGCTTCCTCCTTCTGAGCCCGGGTGAGCCGTGCACGGAAAGACGCAGGGCCGAATCGGAGCGCATCCTCCGGCTGCAGCCCTTCCTGGCCGAAGCCACGGTCCGCGCGGTTCCCGACCTCATCGGAGGGACCACGCGTATCGAGGTCGAGACGACGGACGAGATCTCGCCCGTGCTCGATGTGCGCTTCCACGGCGCACGACCCTCCTCGGTGCGTCTCGGCAGCGGGAACGTGGCCGGCCAGGGACTCGCCGTCGTGGCGGGCGTGGAGCGAGGGTTCGCGTACCGGACGGGTTTCCGCCTGCACGGCACGGCTTACCAGGTGTTCGGGCGTCCCTACACCCTGGCCTTCACCCTGGACCAGGCCCCGCTCGGGCGCACGCGCAGCCTGTCGCTCGGATATCCCTTCCTCACCGACCTGCAGCGCAACGCCTGGTACATGGGGTACGACGAGTTGCAAGCGTACACGTCCTTCGCCCGTCCGGGCCTCGCGGACCTGTCGCTCGAGGTCCGCCGACGCTTCTGGGGGCTCGGAGGAGTCCGACGGCTCGGGATCGGCCGCGAGAGCGCCTTCATCGGTGCGCTCGTCACCCACGAGGACATGGCTCCCGCGCCCTCCGCCGTGATCATCTCCGATTCGGGCCTGGTCGCCGACACGACCGACGCCCTCGGCGGTGCGCCCCCCTCGTACCGGAACGTACGCTTCAACGCGGTCCTGGGTGCGCGCATCCTGTCGTTCACCCAGGCCCGTGGGCTCGACGCGCTCCTGGCCGGTCAGGACATCGCGACGGGCATCCAGCTCGGCCTCCTGGTGGGCAGGGGAATTCCGCGCCTGGGCTCCGCGGCGGATGACGTGTTCGTCTCGGCCGACATCTACGCCGGGCTCGGCTCTCCCCGGTCGTTCGCTTCCATGCGCATCGGATTGGAGGCACGCCGCGACCAGAGGCCGGACCGCTGGGACTCGGTGGTCGGGAGCGGGCGGGTCGCGTGGTATGCCAAGCCCGCCGAAGCGCACCTCGTGATCTCGAGCTTCGAGATGGCCGGAGGATGGCGAAGCCGGGTGCCGTTCCAACTGCGGTTGGGAGACCCGGAGGGAGGCGTGCGCGGGTACGCGGCGTCTCGGGCGGGTGGTGCGGTTCGGGGCCTGAGCCGGCTGGAGCATCGTTGGCTGTTGGGCGAGGTCGCTGACCGCGCCGCCTTCGCGTGGGCGACGTTCATGGACGTTGGTCAGGTTTGGGCCGGGGATGCTCCCATCGGCCTCGACAGCGGAGCGCGCGTGGGCGTCGGAGCGGGCCTGCTGGTGGCGTTCCCTCCGGAGTCGCATCGGACGTGGCGCCTGGACGTGGCCATACCCCTCGGGTCCGACCCCGACGCGCGCTGGGAGGTGCGGTTGACCGGCACACGGGTGCGCCCCTTCTGGCGCGAGCCGTACGACGTGGCACGGGCGCGGGCGGATGCTTCGCCGGCGACGATCTTCACCTGGTGGTGAAGTCCCGGTGCGGCCCCCGACTTGCATCTGATGTAGGGCGAGGACCCTCGATCCCTTCTGCTCCGGAACCACGACCATCGAGACCGCCGCGACCACACGACGCCCGGCCTCGGCCACCGCCGACGCGGCGCTCGAGGGAGGACGGGACACCCGGGCGAGGACGCCCGTGACCGCCCCCGGGGCCGACGGCATCGACTTCGGTGTCGCGGGCGTGCTGCGGGTGGGCGTCCAGGGCGACGGTCGGGACGATCGGGTTGCTGTGGCACGCGACGTCGGCAGGACGGACGCCGTGGGCGACCGCATCCCCGACGTGACGATCCGCTTCGTGGACGAGATTTCGCCGGTGCACCTCCGCGTGTTGGACGGCGGATGGACCGGATACGGCGATGACGGCGTGTACTTCCTCGATCCGTCGACGCACGCACCACTGGCCACCGTGTCACAGGGGGAGCGTTGGGGCGAGGCGCGGATCGTCTGCCGACGAGGGCTCGGACGCGTTCCGTTTCTGTCGTCGGCATTGGACCTCGCGGCCCTGTTCCACCAGTGGGCTCCCGTACACGGCTCCGGGTGGGTCACGCCCGAGGGAAAGGGCGTGCTCGTGACCGGATGGGCCCATAGCGGCAAGACGGGTGCACTGCTGTCTGCCTGTGAGGGTGGCGCCCTGCCCGTCGGTGACGACCGGATTCTGCTGTCGCGAACGGGGTCGCGCATGATCGGCATGGGCCGCCCCGTTGGAGTGAAGGACTGGCACATGGCCCAACTCCCGCTCGCTTCGCTCGGGCGGAGACCCGTTCGCCGGGCGCTCGCGCGGATGGCGCCGGCCTTCGGCGCATGGACGGACGGGGCCATGCGCGGCCCGGGCCTCCGGTTGGCCGGCAGGGCCATCGACCGGCTCCGGCGCGGGCTGGAGCTGGAGCTTCCGCCCGAGCGCCTCGGGGCGCCCCCGGCCGATGCTCGGGTCGATGTCCTGGTCATCCTGGAGACACACCCGCACGCGTCGATCGTGGCCGAGCCCGCGGCCCCCGGCTGCGCCGCCCGGTGCGTGGCTGCCCAGACCGAAGGCGAGCTGCTGTCGGCCCTCCGGGCGCAGCTGGCCTTCACGTACGCCCTCCCTGGCGGTGGCTGGACGGGCGTGGGGCGAGCGCCAGCCGAAGCCCGGAGCATTCTCGAAGATTCGACTCGTGGCGTGCCGACCTACGTCGTGCGCCACCCCTACCCTTGCCCTCTCGAAGCGCTCGACGCCGTCATCGCCGGTGTCGTGGCCGAGGTCTGACATGATGGCTACGCCAGGACGAATCCTTACACTGGTCGGCGCCGACGGCGCGGGAAAGTCGACACAGGCCAAGCGGCTGTGCTCCACGTTGAACGGGTCGGCCAGGTACATCTACATGGGGTCGAACCCTTCAGCCTCCACGCACACCCTTCCCACCACGAGGGCGTGGGCCCGCATCAAAGGCGCGATGGGCAGGAATGTCCACCATTCCGGCCCACCCGAGGAGCGGACGACGCGCCGTCCGGAGAGCGCGCTCGCGCGCGGTGCCCAACACCTCAAGTCGCTGGCCGCGTTGGGGCTTCGCGTGAGCGAGGACCTGTACCGGCTGCTGGTGGCGGCCACCTACGCTCGCACGGGCCACACGGTGATCATGGATCGGCATCCGTACCCCGACTACTACACCCGACGCGTGCGGGATACCGGCGCGTGGCTTCGGTGGGGCGACCGCATCCATGGATTCCTCCTTCGGCACGTCTATCCTCGTCCGAGCAACCTCGTCATCCTCGACGCTCCGGCAGAGGTCCTCCACGCCCGGAAGCCCGAAGGCTCCCTGGCCGCCCTCGAGGCCCGACGACGGGAATACCTGGACATGATCGGGACCGGCCCCGATGCAAGCGTCACCGTGATCGATGCGTCCCGGCCCGAGGAGTCCGTCTTCCGCGACCTCCTGCGCCTCGCGGAGGCACGCGCGCCGCTCTCCGGCCATGGTCCGCGGCCCCACCTGTCGCACGCCCTGGCCCTGCTCGCGGTACCGCTCCTGATGGCGTGCGACGGTTCCTCTTCGACCGACGTGGTGCCGCCCGAAGCACCCGGCATCGTGACCCTCACGGTCATGACCTACAACATCTTCCACGACGGGGCAGACCCCGGTCGGGGTATCCTGCCGTGGTCCGAGCGCCGAGACGCGGTGGTCGCCATGATCCGGAGTCGCACGCCCGATGTCGTCGGGCTGCAGGAGGCCGAGGTCTGGCAGGTGGCGTGGCTCCTCGACCAGATGCCCGAGTACGAGGCCGTGGCGCGCGGTCCCTACGCAGACGCCGGAGTCCTCGATGCGGAGACGGTCGCCGTGCTGTTCCTGAAAGAGCGGTTCGCGCTCCAGGAATCCGGCCACTTCTGGTACTCGGAGTCACCCGACCAGCCAGGCTCCTACGGCAGCGCAGCCTTCGGCGGAACAGCCTTCCCCCGTATGGCCACATGGGTTCGTCTCGTGGAGCGGGATACGCCGCAGGAGTCGGGCTTCTACCTGTTCAACACCCACTTCGTCGCCGAGGAGCACGCCGACGATGCCCAGCTGGCCCGCTTCAAGAGTGCCGAGCTTCTGGCCGAGCGGATCGCCGACCGTGCCCATGACGATGCCCCGTTCCTGGTGACCGGGGACCTCAACACGGGTCCGGGATCGTGGCCGCTCAGGTACCTCCTCGGGAGCCGATGCGAGTCAGGGGAGTCCTGCTCCGCGCCCGAGCCGGATCTGCGGATGATCGATGCCTGGGAGACGAACCATCCGGGAAACACGGAATCGGGGACGCGCTGCAACGCCGAGACGGGTTCGGACGGCCCGCGCGTGGACCACATTCTGGTTTGGGATCCCCCAACCGGGGCGGATAGCCTCCCGGACGTCTTGACGGCCGACATCCTTGCGGCGCCGGTCGGCTGCCCGTCGGACCACCGGCCCGTGGCGAGCAGGATCGCGCTCCCGGTACCCTGATCGGCGAGCGCGACACTGTCGCGCACCTTAGGCAGAAACGACCCCGCCGAGCGCCTCCGCGCGTCCGCCCTGCACCGAGCATTCCGCACCGCGCCTACATCCATGGGTGACGGGGAAAGCTGGTACGGCCCGTGCTTCGAATAGGAGAGCAGATCCACGAATCCACTCTCAGAATCGGTAGCCGGATGAACCAGATACGAATGATTCGACGGGCCCGGAGATGGGCCGCCACGCTGAGCGTGGTCCCGTTCCTCGCCCTCGCCGGGTGCGGGGACGACCCCGTCGGACCCGGGGACGGCGTCCGCTACCTGGACGAAGTGTTCGACGTCGCTACGGAGACCGATCTCCAGTACGGTCTGGCGATGGACGAGAACGGGGACGAGGAAGTCCTTCTTCTCGATCTCTACCAGCCCGAGGACGACACCCTGGATCGGAGGCCCGCCGTCCTCTGGATGCACGGGGGGAGCTTCCAGTTCGGCCACAAGGGCGAGATGACCGAGTTCGCGCGCAGCTTCGCTCGCCGCGGCATGGTGAGCGTGTCGCTGAACTACCGGCTCCGGGAGAACCAGACGTTCGACTACACGGACCCGGACGATGCCGTGGGGGAGCAGGCCAAGCGTGACGCCCAGCACGATATCCAGGCCGCGGTGCGTTGGCTGAGGGCGAATGCCGACGACCTGGGCGTCGATCCGGATCTCATCTATCTGGCCGGATACTCCGCCGGAGGCACGGCGGCGCTCCGCGTCGCCGCCTCGCCCGACGACCCCGGATCGAGTGGTAACCCCGGGCCGTCCTCGAGCGTCGCCGGTGTGGCCGGCATCTCGGTGAGCATCGAAGAGGGCGTGCTGGAAGCGGCCACGGGCCGAACCCTGCTCATCCACGGAACCGACGATACCAAGGTGCCGTTCGCCCAGGTGGAGGCGGCATGCGACGCGGCGGCCCGCTGCGAGATCGTCGCCATCGACGGAGGAGTCCACAACATGATCAACTCGGCCAGTGCCCAGATCATCTCCGAAACCGCGCGCTTCCTGCACGGGGAGGTGGCTCCGTGAAGCGGCTCGCGCTCGGCGCGGTCGTGATCATGGCCGTCCTCCCGTCGGCCGTCCAGGCCCAGGCCACGCTCGGCCCCGCCATCGCCTACCACGACGACTTCAAGCTGGGCATCGGCGCGGCGCTCAACGTCCCGATCCAGGAGTTCGACCAGGGCGTAGGGATCATGGCCGATTTCTTCTACTTCTTCCCGGACGGCAGCGTCAACTACCTCGAGCTCAACGGGAACTTCACCTACTCCTTCGAGCTCGATCGGTCACCGGTCACGCCATTCGCGCTGGCCGGGGCCAACGTCTCGAACACGTCGAACGATTTCACCGACACCTCGAGGACGGAGGTCGGAGTCAACCTCGGCGCCGGGCTCTCGTTCGCGTTGGGCGGGGTTCGGCCCGCGATCGGTGCCAAGGTCGAGATCGGTGGCGGACGGGGATTCGTTGTGTTCGGCCACCTCCCCTTCGTGATCGGTCGATAGGAAGGTCGCCCCGAGGAGTACATGAGGAGACAGCTCGCGGTTGCCGTCATGGCCATGGGGTCGATGGGATCGGCCGCAGGATGCCGGACCGAGTTCGTCACGTCGGTCGTCACGTCGAGCGTCGTGGTGGCCCCGGAGGAAGCCGGCATCCTGGAAGGCGAGAACCTCCAGTTCACGGCGACGGTGATCGACGAATTCGACCAGCCGGTCGTTCAGGCCGTGGTGACCTGGTCCGCGAGCGATTCTTCGATCGCGCGCGTGGACTCCGACGGACGTGCCTGGGGGCTCGCCCCGGGAGCGACGCTCGTATGGGCAAGGTTCAACGGCGCGGCCGGCTCGGCCCTGATGACGGTGGCCCCCGCTCTGGACTGTGGCGACGACGTGCTCACTCCCGGGAAGAAGAAGAAGGGCGGCAATACAGGCTCCGATGACGACGACGACGACGACGATGATGACGATGATGACGATGACCCCAGATGTACCCCCCCGGCCGATACAGGACCCTGATGACCGATCTCGAACGCATACGCTCGAACGCGACCAGGGCCGTGGCGGGAGCCGTGTTGTGGACCATGGGAGCAGTGCTACCTCTCGCCGCTCAGGAGCTTCCCCTGCGGCATCAGTCGGACAACGGCGAGGCCGAGACCTGCCCGAGCTCGCCGGACGTCGTCGTCGACCCGGGACCCGACGCTCGCGCCCAGGCGGTCGAGCTCGCGTCCACCGCGGATCAGTCGGTCGTTCTCGGTGACCTGGAACGAGCGGCCACCCTCCTGGAGCGAGCCACCGAGCTCGACCCGTTCTCCGCGGAACTGGCCTATCGGCGGGGGAGGGTCCTGGAGGATCTGGGACAGACCCGGGCCGCGACCTCGTCCTACTGCCGCGTGCTCGACACGGTGGGAGCAGAGGTCACGCTCGCTGACGCCCGTGACCGGATCCAGAGCCTCAACCGGAAAGAGACGATTGTCCCGGAAGCGACACGCACGGCAGCGGCACAGGCAGTGGCCACGGCCGAAGCCGGTAACCTGGACGGGGCCCTCGAAGCCTTCGACCAGGTGGTGCGCGACGCCCCTCTGTGGGCCGACGGGGCGTACAACCGGGGGGTGACACTCGACCGGATGGGAAGGAGTTCGGACGCCGTGCTCGCATTCGGTCGGTATCTCGAGTTGGAGCCGTCGGCGCCCGACGCGATCGCCGTGTCACGTCGTATCGGCCAGCTCGAAGCGCTCCTCGCGGCGCTACGGGACACGCCGAGCCCCTACACGGCTCTCGCCCTCGGGGCACTCGTCCCCGGCATGGGACAATTCTACTCGGGGCGCGCTCGGGGCGGCCTGCTCGTCGTCGCGCTCACGGCCGGGACCCTCGCGGGCGGCTACTTCATCACCGAGGTGAACGTCCGCTGCCAGATTCCCGTCGAGCCCGGCGCCTCGTGCCCGCCGGAGTCAGTCGCCTCGAAGAGCAATGAACGGCCCCACATGTGGTCGGCGGTCGGCGTGGCCGCCGCCGTGGCCGTGTTCGGGGCCACGGAGGCGTTCATCAACGCGCGCCTCCGCAGGCGTGGCCAGGGCCCGTACGCGGAGCGGATCACCGGGCCCTCGATCACGGCCCGCGGCTCCGGTGTGGACCTGAATCTGTTGTCTCTCCGCTTCCGTTGAGCCCATGCGAGTCACTCCGTGGCCTCGACCCCGAGCACGCCCTGGAGGCGCCGCGCGACCGGCTCTCCGAGCGCTGCTGATCGCTGCCTTCTTCCAGGCCTGCGCGACGGAGAAGGTGACCCAGGTCGTGGTCGTGTCCGTCACCGTCGTTCCGGGCAACGCGGCCATCGAGCCAGGAGGTACGGTGGACTTCGAGGCCGTAGTGGCGGACGAGGCGGGCGGCGCCCAGGTCGGCGCGCCGGTGGTGTGGTCGAGCGATCCGCCCGACGTCGTCTTCGTGGATCAGTCGGGGACCGCCCACGCGCTCTCGACCGGCGTCGCGACCGTCGAGGCGACGTACCAGGGCGTCACCGGCGCGGCAAGCGTCCTGGTCGTTCCGGGCCCCACCCTCGTCATGGACCCGGACGTCGTCTCGATGGCCGGAGACGTGGATGGGGACGGACCGCCCCAGGAGGCCGTATTGATCGGCAATGGAGGCCTGGGTCGCCTGACCGGGCTCGCCTCGGAGGTGAGATACGAGTCGGGAGGCGGGGAGGACTGGCTCGGGGCCAGCCTCTCGGGGGACGCGACGCCGGCGACGCTCACGCTCTCCCCCGATGTCGAAGGGATGCGCGCGGGCGTGTACGACGCCGTCGTCGTGGTGACCTCCGGCGATGGCGACGACCTCAGCGCATCCCTTCCCGTCCGCCTCTCGCTTGCCGGCATCACCGTGCGGCACACCGGGGGGCGCACGTCCGTCGAAGAATCGGGGTCCACGGATGCGTTCTCCGTCGTCCTCGACCTCGATCCCGGCGCGGAGGTGAGCCTGTCCGTGACGGCCGAGGACCCGGACGAGATCGAGGTCAGTCCATCACGCCTCACGTTCGACCCGACGGATTGGTCCACATCCCGAACCGTCACTGTGACCGCCGTCGACGACCGGATCGTCAATGGAGATCGGAGCACCCGAATCGTCGTCTCGGTCGAGGGGGGCGAGCAGACGCCCTACGCGGTGGTGGGCGCCCGACGGCTCGACGTGACCATCGTGGACGACGACGTCGCCGGGTTCCTCGTCTCCGAGACCCAGGGATGGACGTCCGCGAGGGAGGACGGCCACAGCGATTCCCTCTTCGTCGTGCTGACCGCCGAGCCCCGGAGCGACGTGGTCTTCTCCGCGCGGACCGATGACGAGAGCGACGCGACGCTATCACCCGACGAGCTTACGTTCACGCCGTTGAACTGGGACGACCCGAGGCTCCTGGTCTTCTCGGCCGTCGACGACAACCGCCGCGACGGGTTCGGCTTCAGAACCGTGACGATCGCCGTGGACCCGTCGCGTTCGGACCCCGCGTTCCACGGGCTCTCGCGGACCGTCGACGCCGTCACGTTCGACGACGACCGGTCCCGCGACTCCGACTCGGGACCAGGTGGCTGACATGGCACCTCGTGTTCCCGACATCGAGCTCCCACCGCTTCCGACGTCCGGTGAGCGGGCGCGGCGGCCCAACTCGGAGCCGCCGGAGAGGACGAGGTCACGGTCCGGGCCAGGGCCGTGGACGTGGATCGTCGTCGTGATTCTGGGCGCGGCCGGCGGCTACCTCGGCGGTATGGGAAGCCGGGGCCTACCGTTCGGACTGACGGCCGAGCCCGGAGGCGCTTCCGGGTCGCCGTCCTCGGCCGGAGCGGGTGCGGCGGACACCGCGACGGTCGGAAGCGAGTCGCCGAGTCCGGCGGAGCCGGGCGTGGTCGGCGCGAGCGGTCTTCCGGCGCGGATGGACTACCTCCAGGGGGACGGTCAGGCCGCCGAGGCGGGCTCGACGCTGCCCGGACGATTCGGCGTGCAGGTCGTAGATGCCACGGGTCAGCCGGTCCAGGGCGCCGAGGTTCGCTTCCAGGTGGTCGCCGGCGGAGGCCTCACAACCCCCGCCCTGGCCCTGACCGACTCCCTGGGTCGGGCCACGGCCAGCTGGCAGCTCGGTCCCGGCGCCGGATTCCACCGGCTCACCGCGACCTCACCGGACCTCGAGACCGTCGTCACCTTCACGGCCATGGCCCGATCGACCGAAGTCGCCGCGGAAGCGCCGCAGCCGGAGGCGCCGCCGAGTCGTGAGGTCCAGTCCCAGGCCCCGCCTGTCACCGAGACCGTGTACGAGCCGCCCCTCTCGACGGCCCCGCGCGTGCCGGCAAGAGTCTCCGTGGTGCCTCGCGACCGCGTCGTGGGGGGATCGACGGTGTGCATGTTGGCCGGGGGCGGGGTGACGTGCCGTGGAGCCGACGACCGCGGACAGCGCCTCGAAGACGGGGCGTACGGAACGCGGGCCCTGACCGCGGGCCTCTTCCACGCATGCGCGCTGGACGCGTCGGGCATGGCGTCGTGCTGGGGCGCGAACGAGGCGGGGCAGCTCGGAGACGGCACGCGCACCGATCGTGACCAGGCGACACCCGTGGCGACGGACCTTCGCTTCTCGACGCTCAGCGCCGGCATCGCGCATACGTGCGGCCTGACCGGCGACGGGCAGCTGGCCTGCTGGGGGCAGAACATCGGGGGCCAGCTCGGAGACGGATCCCGGAACGATCGCACGACGCCGGTGCTCACTTCGACCCCCTCGCTCAGGACGCTGGAGTCCGGGTGGAACCACACGTGCGCGATTGCCGCTGCAGGCACCGTGTACTGCTGGGGCCTGAACCGTGATGGACAGGTGGGAGACGGCACCCGCCTCGATAGACTGTCACCGCGACGGGTCGAGACGTCCGCCGAGGCCCTTGCCGCGGGAAGCTCCCACACGTGCGCCCTGTCCGCCGGAAGCGTGCTCTGCTGGGGTGACAATCGCTTCGGGCAGCTCGGAGACGGCACCACGGAATCACGCACGAGTCCCACGGCGGTCTCGGGTCTCCCGGGCCGGGCGACCGAGTTGGTCTCCGGAGCGGCCCACGCCTGCGCGCTGCTCGCGGACGGAACCGTCTACTGCTGGGGCCAGAACCTGCACGGGCAGCTCGGGAACGGCTCCACCCTCAACGCGACGACGCCTGTCGCGGTGGCCGGCAGTATCACCTTCGCCCGGCTCTCCGCCGGTGGAGCCGTCACCTGCGGCATGTCCATCGAAGGCCTCGAGTACTGCTGGGGGCTCAACCAGAGCGGTCAGCTGGGAGACGGCTCGCGCACCAACCGGGCTGCGCCGGCGCGCGTCGGGCGGTAGCGGGAGGCGCCGGATTCGCCCCCGCGGGTCGCCGCCGCGCCTGCCATCGCGCGACGCTGTGGGTCAGGAGGCGGCCAGCACCCGACGCACGGCCTCGCTCAACGATTCGACGGAAAAGGGCTTCTGTAACAGCCCGCGCCCCCCGGTGAACGACCTGAGGCTGTCGTCGCCCTCCAGGGCGTAGCTCGCCAGGAGGAGCACGCGGAGACGGGGGTCGGAAGACTGGAGGCGGTCCGCCAGCGCCTCGCCGTCGATGCCGGGAAGGCCCAGTGCGGTCACCAGCAGGTCCGGCTCCTCCGCCGATCCCTCGAACGCTGCCATTGCCTGCTCGGCGGAGGCCACCGAGACCACCGTCCACCCCAGGCCCTCGAGGACGCGACAGGTGGCGCGTCGCACATCGTCGTCGTCGTCGACGACGAGAACCCTGGGCCCTCCCCCCGGCGGCACGGGCTCGTGCGTGGGCGTGTTCTCGGACGACGTCGGACTGGCCCTGGGCAGGAGGATTCGGAACGTCGTGCCCACGCCAGGAGCCGAGTCCACCGTGATGAAGCCGCCGCTCTGCCGGACGATCCCATAGGCCATCGAAAGGCCGAGCCCGGTTCCCTGGGGCGCCGGCTTCGTCGTGAAGAAGGGCTCGAAGACCCGGGCGCGGGTGATCTCGTCCATCCCCGTCCCCGTGTCCTCCACGGTCAGCTGGGCGTAGTCCCCAGGGGGGATCGACGGATCCTTCCGGGCATCCTCCGGCGACACCGAGACATTCTCGGTAGCGAGGACGAGGACGCCGCCCCGGGGCATGGCGTCCTGTGCGTTCACGGCGAGGTTCATGATCACATGCTCGAGCTGGTTCGCGTCCACGCGCACCGGCCAACGATCAGGATCGATCCGGCTCCGGATCTCGATGTGATCCGTGAGGACGCGCTCCAGCAGCTCCACGCTGCGCTCGACCACCTCGGCGAGGGAGCAGACCTCGACGCGCATCACCTGCTTCCGGCTGAACGCAAGGAGGTGTCGGGTGAGGACGCTCGCCCGATGGGCCGCTCGCTGGATGACCTCGACATCGGTTTTCGTGTCCGGGTCGTCCCCCACGTGCTCCATGAGGAGCTCCAGGCCGCCCAGGATGACGGTCAGCGCGTTGTTGAAATCGTGCGCGACCCCGGCCGCGAGCTGACCCACGACTTCCATCTTCTGGGCCTGCTGCAGCTCCCGCTGGATCTGAAGGCGTTCGGTGACTTCGTGGATCGTGGCGATCCGCACGGGCCGCCCGTCCACGACGGTATCGCGGGACCAGACGTCGGCCGCGAACAGCGATCCGTCCTTGCGGCAGTGCCGCGCAGCCGTGGTCTTCCAGAATCCGTGGGGCATCTCGGACATCACCTGTATGGCCTCGGCGCGGCCCTCGGGAGGGCGCACCTCCAGTGCCGAGAGGCCGACGAACTCCTCCCGTTCGTAGCCATACTGCTCCAGCGCGGCGTCGTTGGCGGCCAGGATGACCCACGAAGCGTGGTCGATGACCAGAACGGGGAGGGCCACGCCGTCATAGACCTGCCGGTAGTCACCGATGAGGAAGGGGTCCGACGCGGTCATGATCGTCTCTTGGCTGGATGTTCGGCGGGCATCGACACCAATCTACGCCACACCGGATGACAGTGGTGCGCCATGCGCCCAGGGCCCTGCCTGGATGAGGCCCCAGGAGACGCGCGTAGAGTGCCGACCCCTCCAGGGGGGGCTGGTGTAGCAGGCGCATGATTCGATTCCACAGCATCCGGCTCGCCGCCGTGTTCGCGGCCGCCCTGATCGTCGTCCTTCCGGCGTGGACCGCCCCGGCGGCGCCCGCTGAGGCGGCCGCCGCCCGCCACTCCGGGCGTCCCGTCGTTCTCATGCTCCCAGGTCGGGGGCTGAATGGCAGCGACACGGCCAGCCTGCGTCGCGACTGGAACAGCGCCCTGGAACAGGGAATCGCCTCGGTCGCGGGCGAACGCCTCCTCGACGAGGACGACCTGCGCCTGGTCTGGTACGCCGACGCCCTTGAGCCCGGCACCCGGTCGTGCCCCGCCCGGAGCCCGCAGGAGCAGGGGACCGCTCAGCATGGCGACCAGAAACGAGCGGAATGGGCGCGCGAGGTCGGCGCCGCCCTGGGATCGGCCGGCAGGCTCATGGGACTCGTGGCACAATGGATGGAAGGACCCGAAGGAGAGGCGCTGAGATCCATGGCGGGCGACCTCGTCTACCTGGGTGACGACCGCCAACGTTGCGGCGCCGAGGAACGACTCGCCGAGGCGCTGGCGACGGCCGAGCGCGAGGGGCGCCCGGTCATTCTCGTGGCGCACAGCTTCGGCGCCCTGGTCGCGTACCATTACCTGCAGACCCGTCCCGACGCGTTCCCGCGCATCGAGCGATGGATCACCGTGGGATCGCTCCTCGGTCATCCGGAGCTCCGTGAGGTCTTGCTGACCGGGGGCGGAGGAACCGGAGTGCCTGCCGGGGTCGGCTCCTGGGTCAACGTGAGCGACCCCCGCGATCCGCTGGCCGCACGCCTTTCGGGGATACGCGCATCGCCAGGGGACTCTGTCGCCATCGAGGACCGGACCACCGAGAGCCCCGCCGGCGGGAACCCCCACGATCCCGAACGCTACCTCTCCGATCCGGCCACGGCCCGGGCGGTGGTGGAGGCGTGGGGTCGGGCGTGGTGAGGCGCGCTCGCTCGACCCTTCGAAACGACAGCTTCCGCGGCGGATCGCACGGCCACTCCCTCATCCACGAGCACCTTGCCCGCCCTCGACCCCGATCCTTAGGATTCGCTGCAAACGCACTCCGCAGACGCGCGCGTCTCTCCATCCACCTCGACGGACGTGGAGTCCCGAAGCATCGCCTCCCGCCTCGCTCTCCTGCTGCCGCTCCTGGCCACCGCCTGCGTGATCGGCGACACGGCCTCGGAGCTCGTCGATGCACCCGCTGCGATCGGTGGGTCCTTCGGCCGATTCGCCGAGCGCTACGTACCGCTCATCCTCGACGCGGCCGACCGGGCGGGCTACCACTCGGGGTTCACCGACGACCCGGAGGACGTCCGAGGCGCCCCGAGCACGTTCGTCCCACGCGTGTCAAGAAGAGACAGGGTGAGAGGCTTCTACTCCGGCGACCTGAGCTTCACCCTGCACGCTCATGACCCGGGCAACGACAACATCTCCAGGACCTTGACGCTCTACCTCGAGCTCGTGCGTATCCCTCGCGACACGACCTGGTACCTTCTCACGGAAGACGGATCCCTGGCCTGGCACGAGGAATACGAGCTGTCGACCGACCTCCAGACGACGATCAGGGACGTCTTTCCCGATCGAATGGAGCTCGCGGCCTATGCCGAAAGGCATGGGTCGTAGGCATCGATGAAGAGCTGAGCCGGGCCTACGGGCCGGCAGGGTCGATGCCCCGGGCCGTCCACAGCCACCGCACGCTCCACCCCCGCGCCCCGGCCAACGCGCGGACCATCCGTACGTCCAGCGGAGTCACGACGTCCGGAGCGTAGAGCACCCCGTCGTCCGGCGCCCAGACCACCAGCGATCCGGGCGCGTCGGGCAGGTCGATGGGCTCCAAGTGCAGAAGCCGGCCACCCCGCCGCAGCTCCGTCGGCTCGAGCACGACCGTGACCCCACGTGCACGGACCTCCGCGCCCCGAAGCACGGCGTCGACCAAAGGCGCCGCGGCAACGGACGTGTACACGGGTACCCCCGCCTGGACCAGTGTCGCCGCACCCCCGTTGCCCGGCCGAGCGGCCGCTACGATCGCCGCCTCCAGGTCGGTCACGCCCGCCGCGGCCAGTGCCGCGCTCCCGCGCTCGAAGCTGAGTGGCGCGTGCCCGGCCTCGAGCAGCACCCAGCCGTCCCCGAGCCGCAGAGCGCCCTCGGGAAAGCCGAACCCGTGCACCCGCGCCACGCCGTCGCCCACCACGCTCACGGAGTCCACCGTCCTATCGTGCATGGGCCCTCGAGCCTGGAGGAATTCGGAGCGCAGCTCGGGCGCCACGTGGAAGGAGTCCGCCGCGAAGTCAGGATCGAGATCGGCGGCGCGGACGGTCATCCGCTTGTAGGGCGCGCCCGCCCGCTGGACGTCCCACTGCGTGGGGATGCTCACTGTGCCGAAGGTGCGCCACGCCGAGTACCACACCTCCACGTGCATCTCCCCGAACGGAACCAGACCGAAGTCGTTCGGATGGGCGGCCCGGAAGCGGAGAAGCGCCGGCAGGCCCGTGCCGGCATGGAAGGCCACGGTCACGGGCACGTCCCCACGGAGCGTCGCCCGCACCTGCGTGAACTGTTCGCCTCCTACCACCGTGTCCCCGCCGGCGCGGAGGTCGGCCGCGCCGTCCAGCATCAGCATGAGACGGTCCGGCGTGTACATGAAGAGCTCGTCGCGCTCGTCGACGTACGCGACGCTCTGCGGCCGGGGGCCGTCGCCCATGTCCGTGGTGGCCACGGTGTCCCTGACTACGTTGACGATGCGCTGCGCACCGAAGTCGCGGGTGTTTCGCCAGGCCGGAATCGTGTAGTCCCTCACGTCCGTGTGCGGCTCGAACGACGGACGATCCGTCCAGGGAACGTCGCGGTACGCCGTGCGCTGCCACTGGGTCATCATGTCCAGCCGGACACGCTCCACGGCCCGAACCGCCTCGCCGCCCATGAGGTCCAACGCCCGTGCGACCGTACCCCTCGCGTGATCCTGCCCCGCCACCGGCGCGGCCAGGCACGCCAGCGTCGCGCAGAGCACGGCCGCCCCCGCACGAATCCCCACGATCGAGCCGTTTCCTTCTCCCCGCATCGTCGCCCCCTCCTCCTCGGTCCATGAAAAACTCGCTCCGGAGCATGCGCTTCCGTCGCGCGCCGTGGTATCGTTCGAAAGGACGATGCCGGGTCGGCCCGGTTTCCGAGGGGGCGCACCCGGCCCTCTCGAGGACGGTCTCCAGGGAGGGCGGTGGATGGGCAGGGAGAGCATGGCGAACGACGGGGGCGCCGGTCCCGGGGAGGTCGATCCCCGGATGGTCGTGGCGCTGCTCGACGGCGATGCGGACGACGACGCGGCCCGCCTCGAGGCCTGGGTCACCGATGGAAACGAGGCCCGCGACCTTCCGAACGCCGTCCGGACCGTCCGTCATGCCCGGCTCGCCTCCACGGCCCTCAGGTCGGGGAGGACGGACGAGTTGGTCCTGGAGACGCGTCGGGCGCTCGACGCCGCCCCCACGTCGTCCCCACCTCTGCTCTTCCTGGTGGGAAGCCTGCTGCAGGCGTCCTTCCGCTTCACCGGTGACGCCGAGCTCGGGCGCCTCGCCCTGGACGTCCTCGGCCGGGTGGCGGATCGCGTGGAAGTGCCACGCCTGGCCGTGCCGGCACGCGGGCTGATGGCGAACATCCACATGATGAGGGGCGATCTCCACCGAGCCGTGGCGGTGGCGGAGGCCGCGGTGGCGTTGGCCGAGGCGACCGGCCTGGGAGACGACCCCGCGCCCGCCATGGCCTGGCAGTTCCGCGGCTACGTCCTCTTCGAGTGGAACCGTCTGGAGGAGGCGGAGGAAGCCCTCCAGCGCGCGTGGGACCTGAGTGAGGGCTCCAGGGGCGTGCGGTCCGGAGCGGCGCGCGTGCTCGCCCGGGTGCGGGCGGTCCGGGGCGACGCCGAGGGAGCCGACGCCTGGCTGGAGCGGATGGAGGCCCTGGTCGCCGAGCCGCTGACGCTACGCAACCGGGAGTGGCTCGCGGCGGTCCGGGCCGGTCACGCGCTGGGGCCGGGCGCGTTCAAGGAGATCGAGGGCTGGCTCCGCGCGCAGGGGTACACGCCTGCGGACGCCGCACGGTGGGACGATGCCTGGATCCTGACCCGCCTTCAGGAGCTGGACCAGGCCCTGGCCCTGCTCGAGGCCACGAGCCAGTGGCCGTCGGTCCTCGCCGTGGCCGGCAGGATCGTCTCGTGCGCCCGTGCCGAGCGAAGAGGCTTCGCCGTGCGCGCGCTCACCGCCGAGGCCGTGGCGCTGGAGGCCCTCGGACGGCCCCGTGAAGCGGACGCGTCGCTCGCGCGAGCGCTCGCCCTCGGGACCGACGGCGGGTTCGTCCGCGCCTTCGTGGAGGGGAGCCCCCTCCGCATGGCTCTGCTGGCGCGCGCGGCGGCGGGCGGACCGGAAGCCCGGGAGGCCACCCGAGTCCTCGAGGCCGCGGCGGCTCCAGGCGCGCCTCCGAGCGCTCGTTTGACCCCCACGCAGGCCGATGTCCTCCGGAAGGTGGCGACCGGCGCGTCCAACAAGGCGATCGCGCACGCCATGGGCATCTCGGTCACCACGGTGAAGACCCACCTCCGCGCCGTGTTCCAGCGGCTGGAGGTGTCGTCACGGACCCACGCGGTCGCGCGCGGAAGAGAGTTGGGGCTGCTCTAGTGGGGCGATCAGCTTTGCTCCGTCGGGCAGCCACGATATCGTAGGAAGCGCCAGAGGACGCCATTATGCACCCGATCATCAAGCCAGCCCTCGCCGTCACGGCCGCTGCGCTCCTCGCAGCCATGGGTTGTTCCACATCTGCCACGAACGCCCCGTCCCGCCCGAACGTCGTTTCGGTCGAAGATGCGCACCTCGCCACCCTCCGAGCCCGCGTCGAGCCGCCGGATTCCTCGGTGCTCGAAGCCTTCGAGTTGATGAACATGATGCCGGAGCCGTGCGAGGAGCTGTGGAACCCCGCGTCCTTCGCCGCGAAGTCGACGGTCCTGAGGCTGACCTACCTCGAGGACGGGCGCTTTCCGGTCTCGAGTGCGTTGAGGACTCTGGAGGAAAGGGCTCGCCACCCGGAGCGTACGCGCTCCGCATGCCTCGCGGATCCTCGCGAAGTGAGCCTACCGTGGTAGACGTTCGACTCGGAGGGTGGCCGGTGGGACGGGGTGCGTTGCCCGGTCTCGGGTTGCTGCTGGTGGCTTGCGCGGGGTACGAGCAGGGGGCACAGGAGTCGGTCGTACGGGACAGCGCCGGTGTCTCGGTGGTAGAGTATCCGCAGGGCATCCCCACCGGCCCTTCCTGGTCGCTGGCAGCGGAGCCTACGGTCGTGATCGGAGAGGCGGACGGCCCCGAGGAGACGCTTTTCTCCCGGGTCGTGGCGGCCGTGAGCGGTCCTGACGGCGCCCTCGTGATCGCAGATGGGCAGAGCAGAGAGATCCGGTGGTTCGACGAGAATGGCGAGCATCTCCGAACAGTCGGAGGCTCGGGAGACGGCCCCGGCGAGTTCCGACATCTCTCGTGGGTAGGGCGCCTGAACGGTGATACGATCGGCGCGTGGGATCGGTCGGCACGTCGATTGAGCTTCTTCTCATCAGCCGGAGATCTCGTAGCGTCGCAGGAGGTGGGACCGATCGAGGCCACCTTCGACTCGCCCCCCGGCACGTTCATCACGATGACGCCGCAGGTGCGAGGAATCTTCGGTGATGGATCGATGCTCGCCGAGCTCATCATCGTCTATCCGAATGTCGCGCCCGGGGTGCGGAGAGATTCCGTCCCCCTCATGCTCTTCGATCGAGGGACAGAGGAATGGGACCGGATCGGTACCATACTCCCGGCAGAGCTCTTCATCGATTCCGAGTCGGCGGTGGCTCTGCCCCTTCCCTTCGGACTCCGGACCCAACTGGCGGTCGCGGACGAATGGGCGGTGATTGGATGGGGGGACGAAGCGGGGCTGACCGTCATCGATCGCGGAGGTAGTGCGAGAGCGGTCATCCGGCCGAATCTCGAGCGCATCCGCCTCGGTCAGGACGAGATCGATGCTGACCGACGGGCCCGTATCGAGGTCATCGCGGAGCCGGATCGAGACGCGTACCGGAGGGCGCTGCAGGCCGTCGCGTATCCCAACGTGCGGCCCGCCCACGGACGGATCGTCGCTGGTCGCAACGAATTCTGGGTGGAGGCGCCGAGCGGTTCGGGGGCTCCGGAATCCAGCTCGTGGTTGGTCTTCTCGGATTCAGGGCAGTATCTCGGGTCGCTCGAGGCACCTGGCGGCCTGCAGATTACCGATGTTGGTGACGACCATGTCGTTGGGGTGCTGACCGACGAGCTCGGTGTTCCGAGAGTCGTGAGGTTCGAGCTGCGAAGAGGGGTGTTCTGACTCGACGGGATCAACGTCGGGGATGAGCAGTTATCGGAAAATGAGCCTGGATCGGGTTGCGGCGGGAGGGCTCGCCAGGCATGGGGCTCTTGGAAGGCGAAGCCGTGAGGACCGTCCTGACTCCGATATCGACTTCCCTGTGGAGTTCGATGGAGACACAAGTCTCTTCGACGAGCGTCGGCTGGAAAGGCGGCTCAGGCGACGGCGCCGGCCTATCCGACGCGTGGCAGAAACGTGACACGGCGGGTGGGTGCGGCGACCGCGCGGGATGTTTCTGCCGCATACGGTGGTCAACATGCCACGGGGCGGGATCTCGGCGGCGGCCTTGTGACCTTTCTGCCGTATAGGGTGGTCAACATCCCAATCGCCGGTCGAGGTCGTACGGGTTGGGATGTTTCTGCCACGTTCGGTCGAGCGACACCGGCAGCGGTTTGCCCTCCAGGCTTCCGGCCACGGGTCCGTCCCGGGGTACCCTCGCTGTTTCTATCCGGCACGGGTCCATGTATGTCCTAGGTATGACCTACTGGATCCTCGAATCACGCCGTGGGCGCCCGCCGGAATCCCCCGGAAAGGCCGACCCAGTGAAACCGTCGCACGCGAAGACCGTACGGGTGATATCCGCAGATCCGACACCTCACCCATGGTAGGCACACATGCACGCTGAAGGCACGTTCGAAGTGGAGCTCCAGCCCACGAGCGCCTCGCCCGTCGAGACCCTCGACCTGAAGAAGCGGTTCGCGGGCGGGCTCGAAGGAACAAGCGAGGGAACGATGCTCGCGTCCCGCTCCGAAGGCGGAGCCATGTACACCGCCATGGAGAAGGTCCAGGGGACGCTGGGCGGCCGGGCCGGGACGTTCGTGCTCGTGCACCGAGGAATCATGGCCGCGGGCAAAGAGGAACTCGAGATCATGGTGGCGCCTGGATCGGGCACCGCTGAGCTCACCGGGCTCTCCGGGCGGATGTCCATCCAGATCGAAGACGGGGTCCACCGCTACACGATGGAGTACGACGTCGCGGAGGAGGAACGGGCGAGTCGGTAGTCCCGAGGCACCGGCTCAATCCGAGTCGCCCTGGAGGGCCTTCGTCGCGTCGCGCTGCCGGGCCGCGGCCCTGGACATGAAGGCGGCGATCACGGCGAGATCCTCGTCGGAGTAATCCTCGTAGAGCTGACCCAGCCGCTCCGTAAGGCCGGCGAATAGCTTGTAGAGCCCCCGTACCCCCTCGTGGTTCACCTCGACCCACGTCCGACGGCCATCGTCCGAGTCCTGGACTCTACGAATGAAGCCGCGACTCTCGAGCCGATCGAGGATCCCCGTGATCGAGGGCGGCTTGAGACCCGCACGCGTGGCGATATCGCCGGCCAGGAGCGGCCCATGCGCTTCCACGAGCCCGAGTACCTTCCACTGGCTGGCGCTGAGACCGGCATGCTCCCCGAGCACGGTGTGGTACATCACCGCGGCATCGCTGAGCTCCCGTCCCGCCGCAGACACCCGCTGGATGATCTCGTCGCGGCCACCCTCTCGCCTACCTGCCATCTTCCTCTTCCGATGTGGTGAGCACCCGGCGGATCGCACCCCCGCCCCGCCCCGTCGCCCTTCGGGCCTTCGCCCGTCGTAGATCGTCGGCCAGGGGCGGTCTGCGGAGTCTCGCATGTCGCGCCAGATAGGCCCAGTCCGCGGCCGTGTCGTGCTTCAGCTGCACATGGTAGTAGTTCGCGTACTCGAGCGCGGCAAAGGCGACCAGACCCACCGCCCATGTCAGGTCCAGCAGGTCCAACGCGCCCGAGCGCCACTGCATGAAGGCGATGGCTGCGACCGCGGCGAATCCGGCCAGGGATACGGCCCTGAGAAGCTGAAACGTCGATCGGAACCAGCGAGGTAGCCGCAGACGGCCGCGCCGAATGGCTGTCAGCTTCAGGTGCCAGTACGTGGCACCCGAAGCCAGCAACCAGACCGCCAGGACGAGCGCACAGACCCGCAGTGTCCAAGCTCCTTGGTGGTCGCTCCGTCCCCAGGCCGTGACCACCAAGGCCGGGAGGATCAGAACGTTGGCGCCCTCCCAGTTTCGAAGCCAAAGCAGTCTTCGGCGGATCGCTGAACGCACTTGAAACTCCTTGGTCCCTTCTTTCGTTCATACAAACTAACTAACTGAACGGCCTTTTCCATGGAGTCAATGATGCCAGACCCGCTGTCACGGCCCATCCGGCCGCCCATAGCCCGTCCCCTCCCCTCTGCCATACGCGCGCTCGTCATCGGCGGCGGTGTCGCGGGCCCGGCGGCGGCCGTCGCCCTTCAGCGCGTCGGCATCGACGTCGAGCTCTTCGAGTCTTCCGAGGCGTCGTCGTCCAGCCCCGGACTCTTCCTCACGCTCGCCGTCAACGGCATGCGCGCCCTGGACCGGCTGGGTCTCCTGGAGGGTGTCCTCGAGCAAGACCCGCCGCCCGTACCCACACCGTCGCTGGTATTCCAGAGCAGTAGCGGTAAGACGCTGGGCACGGTGCCCAACGGCTGGCTGGACGCCGATACCCCATCCGTCACACTCCCTCGTAGTTCCCTCCATGAGGCCCTGGTGCGCCAGGCAGACCGACGCGGCATCAAGGTGCATCGCGGGCGACGACTCGTCTCCGCAGAAGAGACGTATGAATCCGTCGTCGCCCGGTTCGAGGACGGCTCCGAGGCCACGGCTGAGTTCCTGGTCGGGGCCGACGGCATCCGCTCGGTGGTCCGCCAGCTCGTCGACCCTGCGGCTCCTGTCCCGCGCCACACCGGGCTCATGAACCTGGGCGGAATGCTGGCCGGCTCACCGCTCGACCCGACCCCCGGCGCCATGCATATGCTGTGGGGGACGAAGGCGTTCTTCGGGCACACAGTAGCTGACGATGGACGAGTGCTGTGGTTCGCCAACGCACCGCCGCCCTCAGTGCCTCCAGGGCCTTCTTGCGCGGACTGGAAGGAGCACCTCCTCGAGCTCTTCGATGACGACCCGCCGGTGGTGTCCCGGATCATAGGGTCCACACCCCAGGTGGGCGCATGGCCCATCGAGGAACTTCCGGAGCTCCCCACCTGGCACTCCAGGCGCATGGTCCTCGTTGGGGACGCCGCCCATGCAGTCTCCCCCAGCACCGGTCAGGGGGCCTCACTGGCCATCGAGGACACCGTGGTCCTGGCTCGGGCCTTGGCAGACTCGAGCGACCTGCCCACTGCCTTTCGGCACTACGCCGCTGAACGCAGACCGCGTACGACGCGCGTCCTCAAGGTCGGACAACGCCGCGGGGCCTACAAAGCCCCAGCAAACCGCGTCGTACTCTTTCTTCGTGATCTCTGCCTCCCCATCGCCATGCCCCTCTTCGCCAACGAAGAGCGGCTTGCCTGGCTCCACGACTACGAGGCCGTCCTATGAATCTCCTGCACACGCTGCGCTACTGGACACTCGCGACCCTCCTTCTTCACGTCGGATGTGCGCCCGGACCCAACGCCCCCGGGCACGCATCGTTCGTGTATCCGCTTCCCATCCCACCCCTGGCCGAGTCCCGTCGGGACGGAGAAGGCCGCGTCGAGTTCCGACTCGAGGCGCGAGAAGGCACCCGTGAGTTCCGCGCCGGTTACCGGACGGCCACGCGGGGGCTCAATGACGACCATCTTGGTCCTACGCTGAGGATGGCGCGTGGCGACGAGGTCGTGGTGCACCTCACCAACGCCCTGCCCGAGGCCACGACCATGCACTGGCACGGCATGGAACTGCCCGCCGTCATGGATGGCGGTCCTCATCAGATGGTGGAGCCCGGCGCCACGTGGTCGCCGACGTGGACCGTGCGTCAGCCGGCGGCCACCCTCTGGTATCATCCCCACCCCCACGGGGCCACGGAGCGTCACGTGTACAGCGGAATGGTGGGCATGATTCTCATCGACGACGACGGCTCCTTTTCCGACGGGGCCCTGCCGGACACGTACGGAGTGGACGATGTCCCGGTGCTGGTTCAGGACGTCACGCTGGACGCGGACGGACAACTTGTCCGGCACAAGCCCTGGTACAACCAGGTCGGCCCCCTGGGCGAGATGGTCCTCGTGAACGGAGCTGTCACTCCGTATCACGATGTCGGCGACGAGCTCATCCGACTAAGGCTGCTGAACGCCTCGCTCTCGCGCGTCTACGCCTTCGGGCTCTCGGATGGTCGCGCGTTCCACGTGGTCGCCTCCGACGGCGGGCTCCTCACCGAGCCGCTCCTGACTGAACGTATCCGACTGTCTCCCGGCGAGCGGGCGGACATCGTCGTACGGATGGAGGGTGGGGACACCATCCGACTTACAAGCCATTCGCCGGAGCTCGGGACCGACTTCGTCAACAACCGGTTGGCCGGAGGCCAGGACCGGTTCGAGCTCCTGGAGCTCCGGGCGAGCGACACCCTTAGCACCTCCCCGCCCCTCCCTACGCGTCTCGCCCGCATCGAAGCGCCTGACCCATCCGCGGCCGACAGAGTCCGGTCATTCAAGGTCTCCTCGTCCACCATCAACGGGCTATCCATGGACATGCGCCGCATCGATGCGCACATCCACCGGGGTGCCACGGAGATCTGGGAGGTGGGGGGTATCGCCGTGCCGCACAACTTCCACGTCCACGGCGTCCGGTTCCGCATCCTGGACATGGACGGACACCGACCGCCGCCGGAGTTCGCGGGCTGGAAGGATACGGTATACCTCGACCCCGATACGGTGACGCGCCTGCTTATCACGTTCCCCGAGCAAGAGGACGACGTACCCTTCATGTTCCACTGCCACTTCCTGCGACACGAGGACGACGGGGCCATGGGCCAGTTCCTCGTGGGCTCGGAGCGCCCATGACGATGAAGACGAACCCCAGCCGATTGCCTGACGTATCCCTCGCGCTGACGGCGGTAGCCTTCGGGCTCCCTGGCCTGGCACCCCACTGCCCTCCTCCTGCAGGTGCTGGCGTTCGCGGGGCTATTCCTCGGCCGCGTCTACGTCCTGGTGGCAGATGGCGCGCCGGAACGCACCACTCTCGGCCTCATGACCCTGGAACGGCTAGGCGTGATCATCGGTCTCGTTGCCTACCACGCGTCGTCCCGTCCTCCGCCAGAGAGCGACGGCAGCGATCGCTGAAGGCACAGCCACCAACCAGAACGCCAGGCCCGCGAGCACGGCCGGCATGATGCCGGCCATCGCCTCGAAACCATGGCCGCCACCTACCCTCAATCCGCCAACGTCCGCACGAGCCGCGCGAAGTCGCCGAACCCGTCCCGGTCCGGATCGTAGTCGGCCCCGCCCTCGATCATGCGGACGCCGACGAGTCGCTCCTCGGGATAGATGACCAGGTACTGACCGAGGAAGCCGGAAGCGAGAGCGCCCACCACTCCACCTCCGTCGTCCTCGTCGCGGATGAGCCACCAGAGGAGCCCGGCGCTCGGATTGTGCTCCGAGCCCGGCGAAACGCTCTCCTCGAACCACGACGCCTGGATGAGCTGCTCTCCCTCCCACTCGCCGCGCTGAAGGACGAGCTGTCCGAGCTTGGCCAGGTCCTCCGGGCGTATCTGCAGGCCCGCCATTCCGTGCGGATTATTGGCGTCGTCCAGGCTCCAGGTGGCGTCGGTGATGCCCAGGGGCCGAAAGATCTCGTCCTGGAGCAGCGTGTCCATGCGGCGGCCGGCTGCCTCGCCGATCACTCCAGCGAGCAGGTTCGTGGCGTTGTTGTTGTACTCGAACATCGTACCGGGCTCGGACACGAGCTCCGAGTCGAGCGCGTAGCCCACGAAGTCACCACTCTCGTAGATCGGATTCGTAGGCAATGGAGACGCGAGCCCTGACGTGTGGTTCATCAGATGCCGAATCGTGACACGCGCCTTCTCCCCCTCCGACCACGTCGGATAGAAGTCATGGACGGGCGTGTCGAGGGACTCGAGAAGCCCGGTGGTGAGGAGCCGGCCGACGGCGAGGTTGACCACCGACTTCGTGGCGGACATCGCTTCGATACGGCGAGACTCGTCAGCCGCCAGCCAGGATCCGACGAGCTCGCCGTCGTGAAGCACGACCATGGCGCTCGAGCGACTTGCGGTGGCGGCATCCATCAGAGCCTCGAGGGCGGCCCGGTCCACCCGCTCCACGGCCGGGCCTTCGCGCACCGTCGCAAACCCCTCCGGGTTCCCCGCAGCCTCCGCTTTCTGCTCCCGGTAGGCCGACCAGGCCGAGGTTCCCGCCCGGTACAGCGTGAGCGGAGCCTCCATGCCGTTTCGGTCTCCGAAGGTCACCGCGCCCGTGATGGAATCCCCATGCACCACGCCTTTGAACGTACGTTGCGGTGTGAGCGTCAGCGTAAGCGCACGCTCATCGAGCTCCACCCTCGCGACAGGGACGTCTCGCACCCCTTCGGCGGGAACCGAGAGGGTCGCGTCCCACGAGTCGGCCGCGCCCGAGAATGAGACCTCGAACGTGAGTGCCAGCGGATCAAGCCTCAACGGCCCTTCCCATTCACCCTGCAGGTCCGGAGGCACTCCCGGCGCAGTGGCCGCGATGATCACGAATCCCGCCAGCGCGCACATCAACTTCATCCCTACCTCCCCATCCCGATCGAAAGAGCGACGAACTCGTTTCCATTGTCTACGAGGCGATCCGCCGTCGGGATTCACGGCGCAAGCACCTTGTCCGCCATGCGATCTGAATCGGATCGAGGCCCCTGCCCGTATGGAGGGGCGACCACATGGTGACCGCACGGCAGCGGGACCTTCAGAAACGACCCAAGGAGCTGGATCATGCGTGGATACCGCGCGGCAGGACTGCTGTTGTTCAGCAGCTTCGCCATCGCTTCAGGCCCGACGCCAGTCACGGCACAACAGGACGATGTCGTGGGCCCTCGCTCAGACCTACCGGCGACGGAAGTCCGTGTCGTCGACCTGACGCCTCGCTTCCTCGCGTTCTACGACGCGGCGTTAGAGGAGAACGCGGATGAGGCGAGGCGGTGGGAGCTCTGGCAAGAGATGTACGGTTTCGCCGCCCTGCCTCCCGTACCCGAGCGGGACTCCCTGGCCCGCCAGATGCTTGCCGGCGCCTGGCCACGGTATCCAAGCGTCATCGATCGCATCCGGGAGGGAGCGGAAGCGATACGGCCCACGCCGGATTCCATACTCCGAGCCGTGGCCACACGCCTTGAAGCGGATGAGCCCGTTCGCGTGGAGCTGCTCGTCTTCGCCGGCGACGTGGCGAGTGGCGGGTTCTTCGCGCCTCAGGACGGCCGGATGGTGGTCGCGCTCCCCGTGGAAGAGGAGCCCGACCAGCGAACACAGACGCTCGTCCACGAGTTCACGCACGTGGCCCATCACGCGCTGGGGCACCTTTCCGAGGGCTGGGAGCGAAGCCTCGCACGTACCCTGTTCGCCGAGGGACTCGCCAACCGCATGCAGCAGGCGTTCTTCCCCGACCGTCCGGCCGCGGCGTTCGTCGAGCACCGCCCCGGTTGGTTCGCGGAGGCCGAGGCCCGGGAGGCAGCCATCCTGCGCGGCCTTCGCGAGTCGTTGACGGACGCGAGCTCCGACCAGGTGATGCGGTTCACCATGGGGACCGGGACGACCGGCATCGAGCGAGAGGCGTACTACGCCGGCTGGGTGGTCGTCGGGTACCTCCTCGAGCACGGCTGGGACCTCTCGGAGCTCGCTAGGGTGCCCGAGGATGAGATCACCCAGCTGGTCGCTCAGACCATCGACGACCTGCTCGACCGACGAGCGGATCGCTCCAGCCCCATCGACAACGCGTGAACTCTATCGAAGAGGTGCTTGGTCACGATCGCTCTGCCGTAAGGGCCAGGAACAATGGGATGTCTCGGTTCGGCTCCCCACCCTGCTTGTCCCGCCCATCCCGCGACCGCTCCGAATCGAGGCCGGGGATCTCGGCGAGGCGACGCACGCTGAACCCAAGCTCCGCCAGGGCATCGACGTAGTCCTGCAGGGGCCGATGATAGCTCCGGGTCTTCCCCCGGTTTCTCCCTTTCCCGTGGGATTTCATCGGGACGGCCAGAGGCGTCAGATATCGATCGACCCGTCGAAAGGAGAGCTTCCGGGACGCGTCCCACGCCCAACCGCTCTGTCGGGGCACACGGAAACACGGGTGCGTCATCAGCATGACGATGCGCCCGTTAGGCTTGAGCGCCCAGGCGGCTGACGCGAGGACCTCGTCGAGCGGCTCGATGTCCTGGATGCTCAGGAGGAACGTGGCCGCGTCGAACGCTTCCGGCCCGAGTCCGTCGGTGCGGCGGAGGCAGGTGGCGTCGGCCCGCAGGAACCGAGCCTTTCGGGGTTGAACCTTACGTGCATACCGCACCAAACGCGCGCTCAAGTCCACGCCGGTGTAGCGACTCCCAGCCTCGATCACGGGTCGGCACAGCGCTCCGGTGCCGCACCCGACGTCGAGGATGTGCTCACCCGGTCTCGGGCCCAACAGGCCGAGCAGCTCCGGAATGGCGATCTCGATGTGATGGCGGCTGCCGCGTGGTCCCACCCATCCGGCGTACCAGTCAGCAACCGGGTCCCAACTCCCACTCCTTCTCTTCTTGCCCATGGCTCTTCATCCGTTCCAGCGCTCCAGTTCAGTAGAAATCGGAGGGCACGCCAGACGGACGGAGTCCATCCTCAAGGAGGGGCAAACGCACGGACAGGACGCGATTGGCCTTCCCGGATGGGAAGGCGCGAGACTCGCTAGTGGACGTCCGAGCGATCAGGGCCCGCGGCTCGAATGGGGTCGCGGGACTCCCCACCTACCTAGAGGCGTGCCGAGGCCTCGAGGCGGATGCGGATGAAGATGGCCGTGTGCTGGGTAAGAATGCTCATGAAGCCATTGTAGCCACGGTTCCGCGCGAGTCCAAGGCTGACTGAAAAGCGCGGATGAGCTGTGGAGCCAACCGGAAGGGAACCGCGCCAGCCGTCGCTTGGTCCACCGTTCCGCTGAGGAACAGATCCAACTCCGGAGCATGAAACAGCCAGGATCCCGTCGACCCCGTGTGGCCGACCACGGCTGGTACGGGACGGAACGGATTGAGGAACCGGGATGCACGGAAGCGCATCATGCCAAGGCCATATTCGATGGGCCAGGGTGGTAGCCGCAAAGCGGTCCGGTCCAATGGGAATCCGAAGCGGTTCCAGCGTTCCTGCATGAGCCGCGACGTCGCCTCGTCATCGAAGGCGTCGCCACCGAGTAGGGCACGAAGGAACAGAATGGTGTCGTCCACCGTGCTGTAGAGGTCGCCGAGCGACGCGAGGACCAGTGGTTTGTCCATCGGCTCGCCTCCAACCCATGGCGTCGCCGCCAAGGGCGTCGGGTCAAGCGGCGGGTGCCCTGGCAGCCACGTGTGGTGAAGCCCGAGCGGCCGGAACAGCATGTCCTCGTAGACACGCCCCAAAGGCTTCCCGGTAACCGCTTCGATGATGGCCATCAGCAAGCGGAAGTTCGTATCAGAGTACCGGGCCCTCACGCGTGCCGCTTTGAATGCCTGGGGGGCAAAATGCGGTCTGAGCTCGTTCCGCACGGTGTGCGTCACGAGCTCGATGTCTAGCCTGCGGTCTTCGCCCTTAAAGACGCGCTCCAAAAGGCAGGGCCCGTGCTTCGGATAATCCTCCAGCCAGTCCGGTAGGCCCGACGTGTGACTGAGCAGGTGGCGTGGGGTGATCCGCTCGGTATAGTCGACGCCGTCCAGGCGGTGGAGTCCCCTTCACGTGGCGGCGGTGATCCGCTCGCCCGAGACGGATCTGTTCCTCCCGCCACATCGAGGCACGAGGTGACCCGTCCGTCCTGACATGGCGCATCGAGCGCCTCAGGTCTATCTGTTCCCAACGGTCGATCACACTCGCTCGCCCTCAGCATCCCTTTCATCCATGGATCGAACCTTGAGGGATCGTCGCCCCCTGGAGGTCCACGGCCGCGCCCTGACCGCCTTCGACGGAGTCCGCCGGGCCTTGGCCACGGGCGGGCTGCGGGCAATCTGCGTGGTGGCCGTCGGGCTGACCGCGCCCGCATGCGGCCTCCGCGGGCAGGAACCTCCGTCGCCCCGTCAGCTGGTCGCGACGATCCAGCAGGCGGGAAGTATCATGCCGGTCGTCAGCCACCTGAGCCTCGATACGTGTCCGGGCGGCCGGACCGAAAGCGTGTTCGACGTGATCTCGGAAGCGGAACTCCCTCCGAGCGCGATGGCCGAGTTGGCGGCATTCTGGCGCCCTCTTCTGGATCGGTGTGGCTCCACCGCGTTGCAGCGTTGGTACGATCGCGCGCTCGGAACCATGCTCGACGCCAACGACCCTGGTGCCAGAGCTCACTTTCTCGAGTTCCTGCCCACCGACCTCTCGGCCGAATCCAGAGCGGCTCTTTGGCGTGCAGCTGAACGGGAGTCCGTGGGGAGCCTGCCCCGGGGACAAATGGCGTCCCGCGCGGTGCGAAGCGACGATACCGCTCAGCGCATCGCATTGACAGTCGAGGCCTTTCGCGGTCGCGACATGTCCGCGGACTGGATCTATGAGGAATCGGGAGTCGTGCTTCGGGAGGATGCCGAAGGCTATCTCACGGTTCTGGCCCATCGGTCCGTGGACTTCGAAGATGCCCGGCTATCCGTCGTCCTCGGGGTGATCAACGCCCACGTGCGGGCCGGGGCGATCGACGAGGAAAGTCCAGCCCTGGGGACGCTGAGAAGCGCGATTGCCGGGCGCACGGGGATCTCCGCAG
This sequence comes from Longimicrobiales bacterium, assembly GCA_041690395.1. GTDB lineage: Bacteria > Gemmatimonadota > Gemmatimonadetes > Longimicrobiales > Gaopeijiaceae > JAWLHJ01. The sequence goes on from JAWLHJ010000003.1 coordinate 439,573, forward strand.
AGCTGCGAGCGCTGCGCAGAGGATTTTTCCTCTCCGATGAACCTGGCGTGGTGGATGCGGCGGAACCCCACCGGGAGTGTAACGCATGAAGGATCCACTCCAGACCCCGTTCCAGGCCGCGGCTCGCGCCCCCGTCGGGAGATTCGGACCGAAACTGGTCACCGCCTTTCTCCTCCTCTCCCTGGTCGTGGGCGCCCTCACGGCCAGAGCCTTCGCCGACACCGAGCGGGTGTATCTAGAGGAGGCCCCGGTCCCGTTCGGAAGCTGGGCCATGGAGTGGGATGCCACCGCATCTCCTGCCTCGGTGGAGCAGGCCGCCCAGACAAACGCGCTTCGTCGCGTCGCCGTGGGCGTCACCGGCCTGGTCTCCCTCCTCGCGTTCCTGACGTTGATCACGCTTCAACGCCAGGAGCATCGTCTTCGCGCGGCGGAGGACTACGTGCACTGGGCGGTCGGTGCGCGCAGGGTGCAGTTCGTGGCCCGGCTCGTGGGACGGACGTGGAGACGGGCGGTGATCATCGCCCTGCTCGCGGTTGCGGCGGTGGCTCTGGTCCTCCGGGCGATGGAGTCATCGTTCCCGGGTGACGCCCATGTGCCCGCTCAATGGGCGCCGTTCCTGATCCTGACCGTGGTCATCGGCGTGCTTTTCGTGAACTGGGAATGTCGCGCGGGCGAGCGGGCTGCGAGGTCCCGACCCGACCGGCTCGGCCAACTCGCCACCGGCCCCGTGGCCGTCTCGGCGCTGGGCTTCGCCGTCCTCACGGCGGTGGGCCTCCTGTCGGCACACGCGCCCAAGTCCGATGCCCACGGTGGCGACACCCTGCTGACCGCAGGTGTGTCGCTCGGCGACGGCGCGCAGCAGGCGGACATCAGTGATCTTTTGAACTGGGTGAGCCGAACGGCCCAGACCACGGGACCACTCGGGGTGGCGAGTGCCGGCACGGTGCGCGGCGCCGGAGTGGCCGCCCGCGCGTGGGTAGACTGCGGGCGCTGCTTCGAAGGCGGCCTCCCCATGCCGTTCAAGACCGTGCGCACCGAGGTCGCCGCCGTCGGCCAGGATACGTTCCCACACCTCGGCCTCGAGGTCGCCGAGGGCCGGGACTTCGACAACAGAGTGGACGTGGGAGACCCCGCCGTCGCCATCGTCAGCCAGACCCTGGCTCGTCGGCATTTCGAGCGGGGTGAAGCGGTGGGACGTCGGATCCGCTTCGGAGAGGGCGGCTGGCTAACGGTCGTCGGCATCGTGACCGACCGTGGCGACAACCGCGACCACATGGAATACGCCGTCTATCTGCCCGTCACACAGACCCGCCCGACGGAGCTCGAGGTCATGGGACGGGCCTCCAGAGACCAACTCCGTCGAGCGGCACACGTGACGGCAGCCGGGATCTCCGTGGCCGACCCCAGATCGCTCGACGAGGTCTTCGCCGTCCACAATTGGTTCGGCTGGGTGCTAGATGTGGCCGGCGTGCTCTCGTACCTCCTCGTCGTGCTCGGGGTGTGGCTCGGGGCATCGAACGAAGCCAGGGCCACGGAGTTCGAGATATCGCTTCGCAAGGCCGTCGGAGCCACGCGCGCCGATCTCATCCGTCACTATCTCGGCCGCACGTCGCAGAGCCTCATCGTGGCCCTCGGTGTGGGCGCCTGGCTCGCCCTGTTCGCCGGCGTCGGGCTCAGCGAGGCGTATGGAGCCATACCGGTGGCCGACCTGTCGGTCTACGCCTGGGCTGCACTGCCCGTCGTGGCCGCATTGGTCGTGGGGTTCTGGCCCTCGTATTCGCGCTCCATCAGGCGCACGCCGAGTGTCGGGCTGCGGGAGGGCGCGTGAGGGCCCGGCGGCCTCACGATGACTGACGGCGTCGTGCGCGGCGCCTTCGCTTTGGTGGGCCTCGCGGCAGCGTGTTTGGCGTGCGACGGCCCGCCGAAGGACACCGCCGTTCCGGCCTCGGTCCAAGACAGCGCGGGGATCCAGATCTACACTCTGGGCGACATCCCCTCCTGGGACGACCCTGCCCACCAATGGCGCCTCGTCCTCGAGCGGGAGGTCGCCACAGCGGGAGAGGACCTCTCGTCAGAGCCGATGATCTTCGAGCCCCAGGGGCTATCCCGCTTCCAGGACGGAACCATCGCCGTCCTGGACGGCGCGGACCTGCGCCTGGTCGTGCTCCATCCGGTCCGCGACTCGGTCACCGCACGCTTCGCTCCGAGCGGTCAGGGGCCCGGAGAGATCTGGAGCGCGAATGCTCAGATCTGGGCGGACGGCGACACGGCCATCGGCATCCTCGACGCCGGTACCCGCCGGGTATCCTACTTCGCGCTGGCAGGAACATTCTTGCACTCCCGGACCGTGGACTTTCCAGGCGGCGGCGGGATGACGGCGCAACGTCCGGGCACCGGGGAGACGTTCGCCTGGCGGTACTTCCGCGATCCCGAGACCGGGCTTCTCTCCGACAGCGTCATCAGGCTGAACCTCGCCGGGCCCGCGGTAGCCGTGGCTCCCCTGCGCCGGGACCGGCGTCCGCTGCCACCCGGTGAGTCCCGTCCCCTGTTCTCCGGCTCGGGCACCTTCGCCCCCATCGGATCGGGAGGGGTCATGGTCGGCACGACGGACGTCGCCGAGTTCCGGCACTTCACCGATGCGGGGGCGTTGACGGCCATCGTTCGCGTCCCGCTGGAAAGGCGCGCCCTCACCCTGGAGGACGAGCAGATCGTCCGGGAAGAGGTGGCGCAATTCGCTCCGAGTCTGGCGGACAACCTTGGGGATCACAACGTCCTCTGGAGTCGCCTCGAACCGTTGGGAGACTCCCTGTTCGCCCTCGACCAGACCTCTCTGACCGCGCCCGCCGGTGAGCCGAGGATCCCGCGTGATACCCGCGTCTGGCGTATCTTCTCGGTCCGCGGCCACTACCTCGGCGCCCTGGTGCTGCCGCCCGGTGTCGGGCCGCCTTATTGGAACGACGGGGAGCACCTGATGGCGCTTCAGCGGGACGAGCTCGGCGTGGCGACGATTGTGGTGTATCGCCTGGAGCCACCTGAACGTTGAGCCGCAGAGTGAGACGTTTCCGGAGTCAGCACGAACAGAGGGGGATGGCATGGGATCGGTCCTCGAACGAGGGCCGCTGGACGTGGAGTTTGTCCGCGTCTACCGGCTGCGAGCCTTGATCCTGAGACGCAGATGAGGAGGAGCTCAGTGGCTTCACGATGCTGCGCGGCAACCCTACTCCTGGCCCTCGTAGCGTCATGCGAACCCGCCGAGATTTCGGAGCGCTTCTCCGTCTCGGACAGTCTGGGGATCGCCGTGGCGGTGAATGGCCTTGTCCCGGAGGAAGAGCCGGTCCGTGTCCTCCGCGACGAGCCGATGCAAGAGATCACCGGCGAAGAGCTGTTCCAGATACGAGCGATCCAGTTGCTGGACAAAGGCGAAATCGCAGTGGGAGCGGCCGGTTCAGCGGAGGTCCTCATCTACGACAGGTCCGGCGAGCTGGTGCTCCGATTCGGGCGCAGCGGAGACGGGCCGGGAGAGTTCAGGCGCATCAGCGCCGTGGTGACGCTACCGGGCGACTCGATTGGCGTCTACGACTCCCAGCCGCACCGGCTCAGCGTCTTCTCGCGCTCAGGGGCGTTCGGCCGCCTTGTGAACCTGAGCGGTCTCGTACCGACGGGAGGGTCGGCCGTTCTCCGGGCCCTCGAAGACGGCCTCGTTCTGGTGGGCGTGGCCGGTCTGTCGGCTCAGCGTGCGGAGGGCGTCTACCGGGATGCGGCCCCGTCGTACCATCTCGACTGGCAAGGAAACGTCCTCGAGACCTACGGCGAGTTTCCCGGTCTCGAAGTGTTCAACGGCGCGGAGATGATGGGTCGCGTCCCGTTCGGGGCCGCGCTCTCGGTGGCGACCACCGGGACAGACCTGATCGTCGGGACGGGCGAGGAGCCTGAGCTGGAGGTCTTCACATCCGATGGCGCCTTGACCCGGATCATCCGTTGGGGCGACACCGACCGGAGCGTCGGCGAGGACCAGATCGACGCCTACATCACCCATCTCCTGGCGGAGTCCCCACCTGAGGAGGCGGCGTTCTTCACAGAGCGGGCATCGGATATGCCGTTCGCGAGCCGTCGTCCGGCCTTTTCGCAGATCCTCGCTGCACCGAGCGGACAGCTCTGGGTCGGGGAGCACGTCGGTCCTGAGACCCCGTTTCCGGGCCGAAGGGGACCGAGCCGCAGGTGGTTCGTCTTCAGCCCGGAAGGAGCGTTCCTGGAGAGGATCAAGACGCCGGAGGGCTTCGTGCCTCACGCACTGGTCGACGACCGGGTCTGGGGTGTGTACCGGGATTCCCTCGACGTGGAGTCGGTCCGGGCGTACGCGATCGCGGGATCGTAGGAGGGTCCCGGATGCTCGAGCCGGCTCCGATAGTATGCTGACCAAGCGCACCCTAGCGGCTCCTGGTAATGTAGGGGTGACCTCGACGGTGGCGCTCAGGCGTTGGAGGAGGCGATGGGTGGTGAACTCGCGGACCTGACGGAGCACCTCCAGCGGTACCGTGCGACAACGCTGCAGGTACTGGACCTGGTGGAGGCGGAAGACCTCGACTGGAGACCCAGCCGGAGTCAGTACAGCCTGGGCCAGCAACTCGTCCACATCGCCCAGACGGAGGATCACTTCTCCCGGGGACTGTTCGACCGAGACTGGAGCTCCGCCCGCCTTCGGTTCCCGAACCCCCTTCCCGCCCCTGAGGCCCTGCGCGCGTTTTTCGCCTCGGTTCGCCAGTACACCCTCTCGAAGCTGGAGGCCCTGGAACCGGATGAGCTCGGAGCGGTCGTTGAAGTCCCGAACGGCCCTCCAGGCCACTCGATGCGGTCCTGGCTCTGGTTCATCCTCGAGCATGAGCTGCATCATCGAGGGCAGATCTGGGCCTACTTGCGGGCGATGGGCCTGGCACCTCCGTTCTACGCGATGCCGCTGGCGCCAGGTGAGCGGCCGGACATTGAGATGCGGGAGGAGCTCGGTGGCTTCTAGTTGGGCACCGTCATGACCGAACCTTCATTACGACGACTCTCCACCATCTCGGGAGGCCTCGCCTTCTTCTGGGCGTGCGCGGTGACACTCCACGTCCTGCGGGCTTCCAGCCCCACCGGCATGACCGTGTCGGCCGCCATCGCAGGGGTCGCGGGCGATCCTGGTTCCATCGCACCGCCGCTGGCTTCCGCCGACGGCGTATGGGTGACGGGACTGCTTCTAATCGTCTCGGTGCTATCGGGTGTGCCCTTCGCCATCACGCTGACCGATCCACCCGTCCAGACCGTGACGGCCTGGACCATCGGCTCGATGCTCCTCGCGTTCTCTCTTCTCGCAGGGCTCTCCCTTGGCTTGCCCTACCTACCGAGCGCGATTCTGGTCTTCGCGGTTGCCATACTGGCGAAGCGGGAAGAGGCACTCAGGGTGCTCGGCTCGTCTCACAGGAGATCCTGACGCCCAACCATCATTTGCCGAGCCACCCCATTTAGTCTACAATGTGCTCATGACAGCAAAGCACGTGGGAGAGCTCGAGCACCTCATCCTCCTGGCCATCGTCCGCCTGGGGCCCGACGCCTATGGCATGAGCATCCTGCGGGAGCTCGAAGATCGGGCGAAGCGCACCGTCTCGCGAGGCGCGTTGTACCTCGTGCTCGAGCGCATGGTTAAAAAGGGCTACCTCGATACGCGCATGGGTGAGCCCACATCCGAGCGGGGCGGCCGCGCCAAACGCTTCTTCGCGCTCACGGACCCCGGTCGGGAGGCTCTCCGGGCCTCGGGTCGGTCCCTGCTGGCGCTCTGGGATGGCCTCGAGTCCATTCTGGAGGAAGGCTGATGAGCCGATCTGCTCCTCCAACCCTGGCGGTCCGCCTCCTGAGGTGGGCCATCGGCACGCCGGAGGCCTTCGAGGGAATCGCCGGCGATCTGACCGAGGAGTTCCAGGAGCGATACACGTCCCACGGGGCGGCGGCGGCGAGAGGCGCCTTCTGGATCCAGGCCATATGGATCGCGGTGGTCTTCAGGACGCGGGGTCGCGATGTCCGCGCTCAGAGGCGTGCGCGCTCAAACATCCTGAGCGGGCTCCTGGACGAGCTGGTCCACGTCGGCCGGTCCCTCCGTCGCGCCCCCGGCTTCACGGTCCTGGCCGTCGCCATCCTCACGCTGGGCATCGGCACGTCCACCGCCGTGTTCGAGGCGTTCAGGTCCGTCGCGCTCGTCGATCTTCCGGTCACGGACCCGGAGCGTATTCTCACGCTGTCCCTTCGCGACCAGACGGGTGCCGGCGTCCCCCTCGTCCCCGAGGAGATCGATGTGCTGCACGGGGAGATGCAAGCCCTGCCCGCTGTCGCGGGAACGCTCACGCAACCCGGGACGATGCCCGTCACGGAGGGCGATCGGCCCCTCGTTCTCGACTTCGCCTTCGTCACGGCCCGTTTCTTCGATGTCCTAGGTGCGCGCCCGGCCCTGGGGCGCCTGTTCCGTGCCGAAGACGGTGCTGAAGGAGCCCGTGCCGTCACGGTCATCAGCTACCGCACCTGGCAGCGTGAGTTCGCTTCCGCACCGGACGTCGTGGGACGGACGCTCACGGCGACCCAGTATCAGGGGAGCTACGAGATCATCGGGGTGGCGCCCGCCGGACTCGACTTCCCCGTCGGGGTCGACTACTGGATCCTGCCTGGACCGCGCCGGCAGGCGCTCAACGTCGTCGCACGTATGGATCCAGGGACAACGCCGGACCGGGCCGGATCGGAGCTTCTGGCCAGGGCCCAGGGGATCGATAGTCAACGCGACCGGCCGAGCGAGCCCACCCGCGTCGAAGTGGAGCGCCTCCCGGATGCCGTCGTAGGAAACGCACGACCGCTGCTCCTCGTGGTCACCGCGGCGTCCGCGCTCCTTCTCCTCATCGCGTGCGGGAACGTGGCGGGGCTTCTTCTCATGCGCGCGGTTCGCCGATCACGAGATCTCACCGTCCGTAGGGCCCTCGGCGCGAGCTCGGGCCGGATCGCCCGGGGCTTCGTGCTCGAGGGTGCGGTGATCGGCATCGTCGCGGGTGGACTGGGGCTCCTCCTGGCATCGGGCCTCCTCACCGTGCTTCCTCATGTCGCGCCGGCGGAGGTCCCGCGCACCGAGCTGATCGCCATGGGTGGAGCTCCCCTGGGGATCGCAATGCTGGTGACTTTCCTGGCCACCCTCCTCGTGGCGGCCCTCCCTTCCCTGGCCGCGAACAGAAGCGATGTCGCCGCGGCACTGAGACGGGCGGGTCGGTGGTCGTCCTCGACACGAGGGGCACGGCGGACGCGCCGCGCGCTGGTGGCAGCACAGGTCGCCGTGGCCGTCGTCGTGCTCTTCGGCGCGGGATTGCTCACCCGAACCCTGCAGCATCTGAATGGGCTGGACCTCGGGTACGAGTCGGAGCGCGTGGCCGTGCTCGAGCTGGGCATCGATCGGCGGAGCCTCAGCGGACCTTCGGAGCTGACCAGTCTCCTGGAAGGCGTCTTCGACGAGCTTCGGGCCATCCCTGGAGTCAACTCGGTATCTCCTGTCATGGCGCGCCCCTTCACCGGTGCCGACGGTGTCTTCCGGACGACACCGTTCGTGGAGGGCTACACTTCAGAGGCTCCGGCAGCAGACGCCGAGATCCCGCTGGAGTCGGGCGGTCCGGAGATCTTCGAGACCCTCGGGATTCCCATCCTCCAGGGTCGCGGCTTCCTGGACACCGACCGTGAAGACGCGCCGAACGTGGCGGTCATCAGTCAGGGGCTGGCAGACCGATGGTGGCCAGACGACGATCCCGTCGGACGGCGTATCCGCTTGAGCCTGGGTCGCGAGGAATGGTGGACCGTCGTCGGCGTCGCCGGCGAGACGAGGTTCCGGAGACTCCGGGACGCCACGCCGACCATCTATCTGCCGTGGCGCCAGTTCCAGATCCTTCCCATGGCCTGGACCGTCGCCGTGCGCACCGATCGCGACCCATCGTTCCTGCCGTCACCCATGCGACAGGCCATCGCCGGGTTCGATTCCCGGATCTACCTCTGGACGACCGGCAGCCTGCGCGAGCACCTCAGCAAGGGGCCGCTGGCGGCACCCCGGACAACGGCCACCGTGTTGATTGCATTCGGACTGACGGCGCTTCTGCTGGCGGCGGCAGGGCTCTACGGCATCATGGCGCTGGCCGTCCAGGAGCAGACTCGGGAGCTGGGCATCCGGCGAGCGCTTGGCGCGTCGGCGCGTGTGCTCCGGGTGGATGTGCTGAGGGACGCGCTACGCACCACGGCCGCCGGCGCTCTGCTGGGTCTCGGCGTCGCCATGCTCGGCTCGCGGCTGCTGGCGCCCCTCCTGTTCGAGGTGGGGCCGACCGACCCGGTCACCGTGCTCGGCGTATCGATCGTCATCCTCGGAGTGAGCATGCTGGCAGCGTACGTGCCTCTTCGCCGGGCCACGTCGGTGGATCCACGGGTGGTGCTCCAAGAGGAGTGATCAAGACCCGGCCTCCGCTATTCGCTCTTGAGATGAACCGCCGGTTCCCGGGGATGTTTTCTTGCTCGGGATTTCCTCTTTGATGCCCCTAGCGGACGGGTTCATTGGCAGGCAGTTGCGCCCGGCCCAATAGTACTACATTGTGGGCATTGCGATCCAGCAGTCGGCCCGCAACCGAGGAGCCTCAGCATGGGACAGTTGGGTGAGTTCGAGCAGATGGTCTTGTTCTCAGTGCTCCGGCTGGGTGACGAGGCGTACGGTCTCGCCATCCGCGACGTGATCAAGGACAAGACCGGGCGCACTGTCTCCTCCGGAGCCATCTACACCACGCTCGGGCGGCTCGAGGACAGACGCCTCATCGCGTCCAGCGTCGGCTTACCGATTCCCGGTCGCGCCGGCAGGCCAAGGAAGTACTACACGCTCACGCGATCCGGGGCGAAGGCGTTGATGGCCGCATACAGGACGACGCAGAACCTGGCGGACGGCCTTGTAGCGACGCTCGCAGACCTCGCCGAGGGTTGAAGCGATGACATCCATGCATCGTCCTCCACGAGGCCTCCGCGTGATCGCGGCTCTTCTCATTCGTGGTGTTTACGCGCAGGACATCCTCGACGACCTGGACGAACTGATGATCCGGGACCTGCAGCGTGGGGTCCCCCGGTGGCGTGCGAGGCTCCGTTACGCGAGGAACATGCTCGCATCCGCGATCACCCTCTGGTGGGATCGATTAGGTGGCCTGGCGGGGCGGGGACCGTCGTTGCTGGACATGAAGTTGGGCATCCGGATGCTCACGAAGCGTCCCGGTTTGACGCTGGCCGGAGGTCTCGCGCTGTCTCTGGCGCTCACGATCGTGGTGGCCTACGCGTGGATCGACGACAACGTCCTGAGGCCCTCCTTGCCGTTCGAAGACGGAGGTCGAGTGGTCAGCCTCCAGAGATGGGACACCAGATCGGGGAGGCAGGAGCTCAGGCTCCTCCACGACCTTGTTACGTGGAGGGACGAGCTCCAGTCCATCCAGGACGTCGGTGCCGCGCTTCTCACGACCCCCAACGTCGTCACCGGCGATGGTCAGGGCATCCCGGCATTCGGCGCCAGGATCAGCGCATCCGCCTTCCGGGTCACCGGAATCCCCCCGCTCTTCGGTAGGCCGCTGCAGGAGCAGGATGAGATGGCGGGCGCCCCGCCCGTGGCGGTTGTTGGCTACGACCTCTGGCAGAGCCGTTTCGGCGGCGACCCCGACGTCGTGGGCCAACGCATCCGCTTGGATACGGTGGAGGCCGAGATCGTGGGGATCATGCCGAGCGGATTTCGGTTTCCGCTGCGGGAGCAGCTCTGGCTTCCCCTCGGCCAAGAAGCCTCGAGGCATGCGCGAGGAGACGGCCCTCCGGTTCGCGTCTTCGGTCGCCTGGCGCCGGGCGTCTCCATCGAGGAGGCGGAAGCCGAGTTGGCCGGCATCGAGCGGAACCTGGCCGCTGCATCCCTGGAGACAGAGGCCCAGTTCCGGCCGCGAGTCCTACCATGGGCGGAGCTTGTGATGCCGCGGGGAAGCTCGGTGTTCGTCACCAGCACCTTACTCATCGTCGTGCTCATCCTGCTCGTGATGAGCGCGAACGTCGGAGTTCTCGTATTCGCGAGGAACGCCGAACGGGAGCGCGAAATCGCCATGCGGGCCGCGCTGGGGGCCAGCCGGCGTCGCATCGTGCTTCAACTCTTCGTGGAAGGCTTCGCGCTAGCGTCCGTCGCGGCGGCCCTTGCCCTCCTGCTGGGGCACTACGCCGTGGGGCGCGGCCTCGATGTCATGAGGGTTCAATGGGGGTACGTCCCGTTCTGGCTCAGCCGCGAGCTGCCTTCGCGAACCATTCCCTATGTGTTGGCGTTCACATTCCTGGCGGCGCTCGTCGCCAGCATCCCTCCAGCCCTCAAGCTGACCAGAGGCCGGTTCGGCAGCGCGATCCGCCAGGCGGGCGAGGGCGGATCCGGGCTCCGTTTCGGCCGGATCGCCACGGCCGTCATCGTGTTCCAGGTCGCCATCTCCGTCGCATTGCTCACTCGGTCGGCGAACATGCTCGCCGAGCTCCCAGGCGCGTTCGGCAGATCGGTCGATGGCGTTCCCCTCGCCGCTGAGGAGTATCTCGTGGCGCAGCTGGAGTTAGCCGGTGACCCGAGGAGTGGGACGGCTGACGAGTCTTCCGAGGACATGGTCAGGAACCACTACCGAGCGTCACGCGAGGCGCTGGCGGAGCGCCTTCGAGCCGAGCCCGAGGTGACCGGCGTGACCTTCGCGAGCGCGCTCCCGATCGGCGAGCAACCAGAGCGTCGTATCGAGATCGAGGGTTTGTCGATACCTGACGCCACAAGCACGGGATACGCGGTCCGCTCCTCGGCCGTAGCGCCTGGCTTTTTCGAGGTGATGGCCTCGCCTATCGTCGCCGGGCGAGACTTCCTACCGTCGGAAGACGCCGCTGCCGTTGCTGTCGTCGACGAAGCATTCGTAGAGCGCCTCTTGCCCGGAGAAGATGCGGTCGGCCGTCGCATCAGGTTCTCGGACGTGCCCCAGCAAGCGAGCGAGTGGCTCGAGATCATCGGCGTCGTTCGGCGGGTCGGGGCGGACGCCGGGGGGGCCGTAACACCGCCCGCGATCTACACCCCGCTCGACCCCCTCGCTTCGGACGTGTACATGGCAGTCCACGTCGGCGCAGCCCCGGACGACTTCCCGTCCCGCCTCCGTGCCATGAGCACCGCGGTCGATCCAGCGATGCGCCTCTGGGACCTGGCCTCGCTCGAGGAAATCGCCGAGCGCGCCGCCCTCACAAGTCGATCGGCCACGCTCCTAGTGTCGTTGATGGCCCTCGCGGCATTGACGCTTTGCCTGGCCGGCGTCTACGCCCTGATGTCGTTCATCGTCTCGAGACGCATTCGGGAAATCGGGATTCGAACGGCTCTGGGAGCCGGCCCGCGACGAATCGTCTCCTCCATCTTCTCCAGGGCCCTCATACAGCTCGGTCTTGGGCTGGCCGCGGGGGTACTCGTCTCGATCGTGCTCGGCGGAGGGTGGAGTGCGAGTCTCGAGAGCGGCTCGCTCGTCGCGGTAGCCGGAATGATGGGTGTGATGGGCCTGCTGGCGTGCGCCCTGCCGACCTGGCGGGCACTTCGAGTTCAGCCGACCGAGGCGTTCCGCGAGGTGTAGCAGGCACTGGCTGAGGCCAACACTTCAGCCCCGCCGAGTGCGGCTGAGAACGAGAGCCCCAACCCCACTCACCGCCGCCGCAGCGACCAGAACGGCCACCGTCCCACTCAGCCAGCTCCGCTGACCGAGTGCGAGGACCACGGCGGCACCCGCCAGCCCCAGCACGCCCAACATGCCCGCCTGCGCGAGCCGCCGGGGCACAGCGTCGACTCGCGTCCCCTGCCCCGCCCAACCCATCGCATTCAGCTCGGCCGCCACGAGCAGCAGAGACGCGAGCGGAGGCACGAGCCAGGAGGTCGCGTCTCCGAACAGCAAGACCGCCACAGGCGCGAGGCTCAACACAAGGGCCGGCGTCAGCTCCCGCGGATCCGAGAACGCCGCTGGTACCGCCATCAACACCCCGACGACTCCCACGACAGCGAGCCACCACCGGACCCCTGTCGGCGACGCCGTGAGTGCGATGCCGACGACCAGGATCACGAGGACCACCGACCCCCAGCCGAACAGCACGCGGGTCCGGCTCAACGGGCCCTCCTGAGCGTCGAAGCCCGCCGCGCGCGCTGGAGCGCTCCGATGACCGGCGTCATCGCGCCGTCCAACGGCGCCTGGACCACGGGAATGCCGATCTTCCTGAGCGCCGATCTCCGCCCGGCGAGCTCGAACGCCCACAACCGGCGGGCCAACCTGTCGGCCTCCGATTCCACCGGCCCGAGCTGGTCCATGACATCGATCATGACCACGGCGATGGAGCGGCCACGGGCCCGCCACTTCGTGAGCACCCTGAGCACGGCAGCATCATGTAGCGTCGTCAGCACGATGACGAGCGCCGCCCTGGGAACGGCCACGTTCTGCCGCGAGGACATGACGCGGTCCGCGGCCTCGCCCCCGATGCGAAGAAGGGTCTCCATCAGTCTGTACTGAGCCAGCCGACCACCCGCCGGCGGCAGCCACTGGGTGCTCCCGCCGAGACCCACGAGGCCTACTCTGTCGTTGGCGCGCATATGCAGGGACGCCAGTCCCCAGGCCACTCTCGCGGTGCGTGCCAGGACGGCGCCCGCCGCGGCGGAGCCGTCGTCAAGGGCGTCGATGGCGATGACCACCTCGCCGGACACCTCCGGGTGGTGGCGATTCACGAACGCCCGGCCATGCCTGGCCGTGGCGGCCCAGTTCAGGTCCCGCAGGCGATCGCCGGGCACGTAGGGCCGGAGCTCTGCGAACTCGTGTCCATCCCCCAGTCGGCTGGATCTGTGCAGGCCCCAGACCGCTCTCGACTGGGGCGGACTGAGCAGCTTGTTCAGCCGCTCGCTTCCGGGCAGCACGCGGATGGCAGGACCCGCCATGATCCGCCCAGTCCAGGTGAGCAGCCCGAACGGCAGCGTCAACCTGAGCCAGAGCTCTCCAAGCGAGTGGCGACCCCACTGCACCGCATCCATCCGAACGGGGAGCTCGACGGACGAGCATCCCAGGACTCGTCGCGACGCTCCCTCACCGCTCCCGGTCACCACACCCTTGAGGCGATCCAACATCACGTGGGCATCGAAGTCCCCGTCCCACCATACGAGGATCTTCCCCGTCACCACATCACCCTCGAGCACCTGATCCGAGTCCAGGATCATCCGGGCGTTGACCTCCACCTGGCCGAGACGGCGGAGCCCCAGCGCCAAGGCCAGGGCGAAGGGCACCCCGATGGCCGCAAGCACGCCCTCACCGAGCACCACGCCCGCCGCGAGGGCCCCGAACGCGATGACGAGGTAGGGGACGAGCCTCCCGTCACGCGCCGGCGACAGCGTGATCGTCTCCGTCGCTTCCACCGGAGGGATCAAGACCAGCTCGGCGCCTCGACGGAGTCCACGATCCGGCCGACGACGTCCTCGGCCGAGACTTGTCGGGCCCACGCTTCGGCCTTGAGCACGACACGGTGGGCGAGCGTGGGAACGGCGATGGTACGCATGTCGTCCGGGCTCACGAAGTCCCGTCCGTCGAGCACGGCGCGGGCCCTGGCCAGCTTCAACAGGGCCAGCGATCCCCGGGGGCTGGCGCCCACCTCGAGTTGCCCGTCCTCGCGCGTCGCGGTGACCAGGCTCACGGCGTACCGCCGCAGGTCCTCCTCCACGTGCACGTCCTCCAGGCTCCGCTGCATGGCCGCGAACTCCGTGGCACCGACCACGGCCGTCAGGAGGACGTCGTCCTGCTTCCTGGCCGCGCGCCTGGACAGGATCTCCACTTCGTCCTCGGCGTCGGGATATCCGATGGTGGTGCGCAGGATGAAGCGATCGAGCTGTGCCTCGGGAAGCGGATAGGTGCCTTCGGATTCGATGGGGTTCTGGGTGGCGATGACGAGGAACGGGAGCGGAAGGCGGTGGGTGGTTCCGTCCGCGGTGACCTGTCGCTCCTGCATGGCCTCGAGCAGCGCCGCCTGGGTCTTGGCCGGCGCCCGGTTCACCTCGTCCGCGAGAATGAGCTGCGCGAAGACGGGTCCCTCACGGAACTTCGGCTGGTTCGTCGCCAGGTCCAGCACCGTCGCGCCCGTGATGTCGGCGGGCAGCACGTCGGGAGTGAACTGGACCCGCGAGAAGTCCAATCCCGCCGCCGTGGCGAAGGCACGCGCGATGAGCGTCTTGGCGACACCGGGCACGTCGTCGAGGAGCACGTGGCCGTCCGCGAGGAGGCCGGCAAGGACGAGCTCGAGCACGGGCCGCTTGCCCACGACGGCCCGCTCCACCTCGGCCAGGATGCGGCTCGCCGCGTCCGCGGTCTCGGATACGCTCGCGGCTTCCACCATGTTCTCGGTCTCAGGCGATGCAGTCACAGATTCTCCAGATCGTCGAGGATGCGACTCAAGTCGCTCATGGGGACGGGGCCGCGGAAGGAGGGATCGTTGGCGAATGCCGGCGCGTCGCCGAGCATCGGCTGGATGAGGGCCCAGGTGGGTTCCGACAGCAGCTCCCGGGCTCGTGCGTGGTCCTGGGGATCACTCAGGACCACACCATGGCGGTCCGCCAGGCGCCGCGATGCCTCGGCATGGACGATCTCCGCGGCCTCGCCGGGGATGGCCGCGCGCCTCGCCCGGCGAATGTCACCGGCGGCACTCAGCCGATTGGTCAGAGCCTCGAGCGCGGCGGGTCCGGCCCGTGGATCCCACCCCGCCTGTGCGCGGTCGAACGGCGAGTAGACCTCATGGCTCATCCGCATGGGAAGCGAAGAGCGGTAGATACGAACGCCCACCCATCCGAAGGCCAGCGTGGCGAGGAGCATCTGCAGCATGCGCTCCGCCACATGGGGCCAGGCGATGGCGATGACGAGATAGGCGCCACTCGCCATCGCCGTGGCAGACGCGAACGACCTCATGCGACGCCCGAAGTCGAAGACGATTCAACCGGCGCGGCGAGGTTAGACGCCACCTGCCGCAGCGCGCCGAGCGCACGGTCGCGGTCCGACGCGGTCAGGGTGTGCGTGGAGAAGCGTGCCTCCTCGAAGAGCCCGATGAGCCGCTCCAGGGGCTCTGACGGGATATCCAGGACGGACAGGACGCGGTGGAGGTGCTCCTTGGGTCCCTCGTAGTCCTTCCGCGCGGCGCCGCGCGTCGAGAGTTCCGTCTGCAGGCGCGCGTAAGCACCGATGATCGCGGTCCTCGGGTCCGGGTCCGCCAGCATCGCGTCGATGGTGGCGAGGATCGCCCCGCGCGCGGCTTCACGGCGCCTATCCACGTTCAACGTCGGTGTCGGGAGGCGCACACGGCGCCGTGTGGACCACCAGGTGGTCGCCACCGCGACCAGACCGATCACACCCACGATGAGCAGGAACACGAGAACGAGCGCGGGCGCGTCGGGACGGTCCAGCGCGGCGCCCTCCCCTGGCTCGGCCTCTCCGGCCTGGCGCGTGGCCGAGCCGCCCCAGTCCATCCGGAGACGTACTCCCTCCCGACCAGGCGGCAGATCCACGCTGGGTACCTGGACACGCGGACCCTGGTACTGCGCGAGGTCCGTCTGCGCGATGGCCACCAGGCTCACCAGGACGACCCCGACCGTCGCGGCCGGCCAAGCCCTGTGCAGGGTCTCGCGCCACGACCGGCCCGTACCACCCCCGGCGCCTCGCAGGATCCATATGACGCCGACGACCGCCACCGCGACGCACGCCACACCAGCCACCATCCCCACGAGTCGGATGAGGGGCGCGGTCCCTTCCCTGGCTGGAGCCCACACCGACGTGTGCGCGGTGGCCGCGACCAGGCCGTAGAGCACGGTCACGCCCGCGATCGACAGCGCTGTTGCGGAAGGGCGGGCCACCTCGTCACTCCATCCCAGGCGATTGCCACGAGCGATTCGCGTGCAGGGGGCAACCTTGCCCCAGGGTAGGCGCTCCGGCAAGCACGCCCGGGGTCCAGCGCCTACCCGTCGATTGCCCCCAACCACAGCCGACTGGCCCCGGCTCGCGGAATCCGGGTGCACAGGGTATCATATACAAGATTGTATAAATCATGGGAAGGGTCATGAGACACGGATCACTCGGAGAGTTCGAGCACCTCGTGCTCCTCGCCACGCTCCACCTCGGAAGCGACGCCTATGGAGTGTCGGTCTCGGAGTTCATCGAGGAGCGGACGGGCCGCAGGGTGAATCAGGCGGCGACCTACCTGACGCTTCGGCGCCTCGAAGAGAAGGAGCTCGTCCAATCCTCCATGGGCGAGCCCACCCCTGAGCGAGGAGGCCGGGCGAAGCGCCTGTTTACGTTGACAGATGCCGGTAGGGTGCAGCTCCGGGAGAAGCGCGAGGAGCTGATGGCCATGTGGGAAGGCATCCCTGAGAGCCTCGGACCATGAGCCGCCCCCCGAGGTTGGCCGAGCGTCTCATCCGACTGCTCCTTCCGGGGGAGGAGCACGACGAGCTCCTCGGCGACCTGCACGAGCGGTTCCAGGGTGTCCTCGGTCGCAAGGGCCCGGTGCGGGCGGTTGCCTGGTATTGGATGCAGACCTTCCGCTCGACGCCGCACCTCCTCCTGGGGTGGCTGCGCCCTGTGCCTCGGCGGGGGCGCCTCTCGACGCATCAGGGGGTTTCCTTCGCGGGGACCGGATCCCCATTCCGCATCCTCCGGCAAGAGCCCCTGCTCTCCCTCACCACCGTCACGGTGCTCGCCATCGGCATCGGCGCTCCGACGACGATGTACAGCATCGTCACCGGGCTCCGGCAGGGTCTTCCGCTCCCGGACGCGCAAGAACTGGTCGCCATCGCACGCGTGGACCCCGTTGTCGGGGGCGCCGCCGGCTTCGACGCACTCCAGTTCGACGCGGTGCGCGAGGCTCAGTCGGCCATGGCAGGCCTGGCCGCGTACCGCCCCGTCGGAGCGCAGATCGATGGCTGGCCCGGCGCGCCTACGCGAGCCATGGCGGTGGAGCTATCGGCCCACGCGTTCGCGCTTCTGGGCGTGGATCCAGTGCTGGGGCGCCTTCCCGGTGAAGCAGGCGCCGAGCCCGGTGCACCGCCGGGGTCCTGATCGGGGAGGATCACTGGCGCGATGTGTACGACTCGAGTCCAGGAGCCCTCGGATCTACGCTGCGCATCAACGGGGTGATACGCACGGTTGTCGGCGTCCTCCCCTCGTGGTTTCGTTTTCCCGTCAGCCAGACGGTTTGGATGCCGCTGCCGGCGAACGGGCTCGAGGGTGCTCAGGCGGACCTCGGTCGCAGCCTTCAACTCTTCGGACGCCTGCGGGACGGAGTCGGCATCGACGTGGCGCAGACTGATCTCCAGCGCGCCGCGGCGACCCTGGCCGCGTCCCCTCAGGCGGTTGAGGGCGTCGTCACCGTACGACCGTTCCAGGAGGCCTTCCTCGGTCGAGGCACCGTGGCATCCGTCCTCCTCCTCGTCGTGTCCTTCGTGCTGATCATCGCCTCCGCGAACGTCGCAACGCTCCTCCTGGGGCGGGCCCTCGGTCGACGAAAGGAGATCGCGGTACGCATGGCGCTCGGTGGATCCCGAGGAAGGATCCGACTGCAGTTCCTCAGCGAGGCCACCGTCCTGGCCGGACTCGGAGTCGCATTCGGGATCGCCTTCGCGTGGTTGGGTGTGGCCTGGTTCGACCGGTTCGTGCTGGCGCCGTACGTGGATCTGTGGTGGACCGAAGTCGCCGTCGACCGCCAGGCCCTGATTTTCGCCGGCTGCTGTGGTCTCGGCGCGGCCATCATCGCTGGCATCGCCCCGGCGATACGCGCCTCCGACGTGCAGCTGCTGGATGCCATGAGGGCCGACGCGACCGGGGCTTCGGTGGGTCGGGCCGGAGGGCTCACGGGATGGCTCGTCTCTGCCCAGCTTGCGCTGTCGTGCACGCTGCTGATCCTCACCACCGTCCTGGTGCAGGCCGCGGCGGTCGACGCGGGATCGGTCGCCGTTCACGATCCATCGACGGTGATGACGGGCCGCTTGACCCTCGGGCCATTCGACTATCCCGACGACAACGCGATCCGAGCCTTCGCTCGAGAGGTCGAGGCGGAGCTCCGGTCCATACCAGGCGTCTCCGGCGTTGCACTCGCCACGTCGTTGCCGGGGCTTTCGACCCAGACCACCAGGGTCGCGCTAGGGGCATCGGGGGACAGCGTCGTCGTCCAGCACCGAGCCGTGTCGGCGTCGTTCTTCGACCTGGTCCCAATGGACTTCGTGGAAGGGAGTCCGTTTGGATCCGGGATAGATCGTCCGGAAGAGCAAGGCGTGGTCGTGACCGAGGAGCTCGCCCGCCGGCTGAGCCCTTCGGGGCCGGCCGTCGGATTGACCCTGGAGGCGCGAGCGCTCGGACCGGCTCGAGTCGTCGGCGTGATCCGCCATCCCGAGAAACATCGAGCATCTGGGGCGCCGGTCCCCCTGCTCTTTCGGCCGATCGAACGCGCGGCTCCACGGGCCTTCCATTTCGCCGCGCGCACAACGACCACGTCCGCCGCGAGCGAGATCCGCGAAGCCCTCGCCTCCATCGACCCCAACCTCCCACTGGAGCGGCTCGAGTCGCTCGAGGATGCGCACCTCGAAGCATCGGCCATCGGTCGCCGGGTCGCTGGACTGTTTACAGCGTTCGGTATCATGGCCGTGGTCATCACCCTGGCCGGACTATATGGCACGATCCTGACCGCGGCCCGCAGACGGCGGAAGGAGATGGGCCTGCGGCATGCGCTGGGCGCGTCTACCGCCCAACTCATCATGGCCGCGGCAGGGCGTCCCTTCGCGCGTCACGTCCTGGGCCTGGCCGCCGGGGTCGGGATCGCCGTGTTGCTCGCGCCGGCGTTGCGGCCTCTCGCCCGCGGCGAGGCGCTATTCGATCCGGTGTCGTTCGTGGTGGTTCCCCTGCTGCTCACGGTGGTGGCGGGGTTGGCCGTCTATATGCCGAGCCGGCGGGCGGCAGCGGTCGATCCGGCGGCGGAGCTGCGAGGGGAATAGGCTGGAGCTATCCGCAGCAACCCAAAGTGAATCTGATAGGGATAGGGAGATCTCCCGTACAAGGCGGGCGGTTACCGGAGGCAAAAGGGGTTCGCCGAACTCACTCCCCTATATCAGCCCCGCGGGGCTGAATCGCCTGCAGCACCAGCCACGCAACCACCGCGAGGGTCAACATCGAAAGCCCAAGGATCGACGGACTTAGGGCGATCTGAAGCCCACCGCCGAGCACCGTGGGCTCGATACGACCGGCCTGCGCCACGGACCGAGCGGCCACCGCGAACCCGAGGACCGTGCCCAGCACGCCGAGCAGCGCGTTCAAGAGGCCCCACACCAGCACCGCGTGCCGCGCCCGGACGGCACCGGTCGGCCTGCGGACCGCAGCCGCGGCGCGCACGATCTGGATCAGTAGGAGCGTGGCCGCCACCAGCATCGGCCAAAGGATGAGCCCCATGTTCGACAATAAGCTGATCATGATTCGTCTCCCGAGGCAGGAACAGCGGACAGGAGCCACCGCAGCTCCTCCTCGACGCCCTGGGTGAAAGTGTGAGCCTGGGCGAGCGCTATCGCGCCGAAGAGCCCGAGCATTGCGATGGACAGCGTGAGCCCGGCGGTGGCAGCACCGGTCGCGAATGCCGCGGCCACGTCGGGGAGGTCGATCCCGGCGGCAAGGCTGCCCATTGCCATCCATCCCTCGACTAGCGTCACCGTGCAGCCCAGGGACAGCGCCAGTCCGATGAGGCCCACCTGGACCACGCCGGCCCGCACGAGCATGGAGGTACTCGCGTCCTCACGGACCAGGGCTCGAAAGGCGTACCACGACAGGTGGCCAACCACGAGCACGGCCACCACGCAGAGAGGCCCAGCGGCCCGCCAAGGCACCCCGGTGGTGGTGCTCAGCGCGAGCAACGGCGCTAGAACGGCGAATCCCGCCATACCCCATACGCCCGAGAGTTCGAGCCACCGGGCCATACGGGAGGGTGCGGGTCCTACCAGGCGGGCGTAGGTCGAGCGATGAAGGTCCGTGAGCGCGCAAGCATCGTCGAGAGTCGGTGCGAGGAGGGCGACGGCCCGCTCTCGCGCCTCCTCCGGAGCGTGCCCTTCGGCCACGAGCATCGCGACCAGGTCCTCGAAATCCGCGCGCAGCTCGCGGAGCAACACGACGCGGCGTCGTGCGGGCAAGTCGAGGTGGTCGTCGAGCTCTCGGATCATCCGCTCAGCCTCGTGCATGATTCGGTCCTTCGAGCACTCGGATGAGGTCGAGGAAGAGCGACTTCATCTCCCGAGACTCCCCCTCGAGGTACTTCGATCCCTTTGGAGTCAGCTCGTAGACCTTCCGCCGGCGCCCCTCCGCCTCCCACCGGCCGCGGATGACGCCCTGCTTCTCCAGCCGGTGCAGGATCGGGTAAAGCGTGCCGTACTGGAAGGCGAAGGCGCCGCCGCTGTCCCGCTCCACCGCCAGGGCGATCTCATAGCCGTGAGCAGGCCCGTCGCGCAGGCACGCGAGGATGAGGAGCTCGTTAACCTGCTTGGACAGGTTGGGCTGTTGTGTCATCGCGGAGCCTTTATTGGGTGGCGGGACCGACGCGCCTGGAGACCCGGGACATCCTTGCGCCTGCACATGTCGCCCGTCTATATAAAGATTATCGATATATAGAGTCTCTTGGGCAAGGAGCGAACATGCGCGACCACGTAAATGGCCCACGTCCCTCACCGACGATCAGCCTCGCGGCGCTCTTGCTCCTCGGAGCGTGCGGCGGGGCGGAGACGTCGACGCGGAATAAGGACGAGATCGTGCTCGTGGCGCCCGAACAGGTCCAGGAACTGGCCGCCCCCGACGGTCTCGCGCGTGTCCTGGACATGGAGGTGACGACGGACGGCCGGATCTGGGTCCTCAACTCGGTGGAACCCTTCTTCACGGTCCTCTCCCCTGACGGACGGGTGGAGCGCGCCTTCGGCACTGAAGGGGGTGGTCCCGAGGAGTACGGCTTCCCGGTGGGGCTTGTGCGGGGTCCCGGGCCAGGCGAGGTGTGGGCCTACGACGTGCCGCGTCACGCGCTCCGCCGGGTCGGGCCCGAGGCCGACCTCGACCTGGCACTGCCCCCGGACAGCTTCCCCGCGTCCAGCGCCGTATCCTTCCACGGAGCCGGCTTCCGGCCGGCGCGCCCCTGGCTGGAGCCCGCGCCCGATGGCATCCGGCTGGCGCGGGGCCGCCCGTCTACAGACCCGTGGAGCGGGCTTCGCATGTGGAGGGCCGACATCCATCTGCTCCGCACCGACGATACTACCGCGCGGTTCGAGCCACGACAGCAGGTGGCGGACCTGCTCGGCGATCCGGGGACACGCTGGCCGGGGGCGACGATGTTCCTGCCCTACCCTGTCTGGAGCGTGTGCGGCGACGGCGGCCTGGCGCTCTACGACCCGCTCCGCAACGAGATCCGACGCTTCACCGCCGCCGGCGAAGAGCGCGAGCCCATCGCCCTTCCCGACGAGCGCCGGCTGGCCCTCACCCTCGAACGCTTCTACGGGATGTTCGACCTGGAGTACCGCGAGCAGGTCCCCGCGTCGCAGCGTGTGGACAGCACACAGATGCGCGCCTCCTTCGAGAGGGACTTCCCCCAGCTCGCTGCGTTGTCCGCCGATGCCTTCCCCGAGTACGCGGACCTGATGTGCACGGGCGAGGACCACATGCTCTGGCTCCAGCCGTTCGACACGGAGAGCCCCGGTCTGGGCCACGGCCCCGAGTGGTGGCGCTTCGCGCAGGACGGGACCCGCACGGTCTTCCGGCTGCCCGACACGTTCACCGCCTTCCGGTTCCGGGCGGGCCGGGTATGGGGATCGATGGTCGATTCCCTTGGGGTTCCGTCCGTGGCTTGGATCGACGTGGGTCCGTAGGTATGCGACACGGCTGCTGTAAGCGCCCAAGTCACACCGGCCGGGCGTCTCCTTCGAGCGCCTTGCCCGCCCATACGGCGTCTCGGCGGCCCGTTTGGCTGGAGGTCGATCCGTCGGGCGGGTCGCAAAGGCAGCTGGACGGCTCACACGACGGGGCCGTCTATCCGACGCGTGGCAGAAACGTGACACGGCGGGTGGGTGCGGCGACCGCGCGGGATGTTTCTGCCGCATACGGTGGTCAACATGCCACGGGGCGGGATCTCGGCGGCGGCCTTGTGATCTTTCTGCCGTATAGTGTGGTCAACACCCCGATCGCCGGTCGAGGTCGTCCGATTTGGGATGTTTCTGCCACGTTCGGTCGAGCGAAGACGGCAGCGGAGCGAGCTCCAGGCCTTCGGCTGCGGTCGGCGCTCGGCGCCGATCCTCATCGGATCTGACCGATAGGGCCCCATGGAGGCGGCGGCGGTGAGCTGCGGTCGGTGCTCCACACCGATCCTCGCTCTGTCGCGGGATGGCCGGAAGGCGCTACTCGCGAGAAGCCAGCAGGCCCGCTCGGCTCTGCTGCGGTCGGCGCTGCGCGCCGACCCTCGCAGGTCTCGCGGGGGAGCGAAGCGGCGCCATGCGGCGACAACCTCCTGGCCGCTCGGTTCAAACCCCGCCGCCTCCACTCGGTAAAAACAAAAAGGCCCTACCGGGGCTGACCGGTAGGGCCGAGTGGAGGCGGCGGGAGTCGAACCCGCGTCCGCGAATGAGTCCAGCAGGATCTCTACGTGCGTAGAACGCTGAGAGGTCTCGCTACGGTGAGCCAGCGATCAGCCCGGTCCGCAGCCAGCCACCTGAAATCTCGTCTTCCGTCCTGGTGGCGCGAACGGTAGACCAGCCCGACTCGTCGTCGTCTCAAGGAGCGCCTCGGGCGGGCCCTCCAGGAGACGGGCCTACGTAAGGTTTAGCTTACGCGGCCAGCGCCATGTTGTTGTTGGCAGCTATCAATTTTCCCAAGGATTTACGAGGATCAGGACCTCGGCACGCAACCCAACTTTCACCAAACACGTCGAAGCCGTGACGCCCCCGTGTTCGCGCGGCCGTGCTTCCGGTGGCCGGCGGTGAAGATCTTTCAAACAACCTCTTCGTGAACATCTTACACGAACGCGGGGTGGAGGGTCCACCCCGAAACGGAGCCATCGGCACCAAGGGGGACAACGGATGCACGCTCGAGGCTGGCGACGCGATCGGATGAGAGGCGCGGCGCTGGCATGCGCCGCGGCGATGCTGGCGGCCGGCTCCTGCGGCCCCGCCCCGGCGGATGACGCAGCCGCTCACGGGGAGGGTCCCGGAGGATCCGCCGGGCCGCCGGACGCACCGTACGACCTGCTGATCCAGGGCGGCACCGTCATCGACGGCACGGGCGGGGCCCGCCGGCGCGCGGACGTCCTCGTGCGTGACGGGGTCGTCGCGCACGTCGGACCGGTCGACGCCGACACCGTCACCGTGACGCAGACGTTCGACGCCACCGGGTTGATCGTTGCTCCGGGCTTCATCGACTTGCACGCGCACGGCGACCCCACCGAAACGCCCGAGTTCACGAACTTCCTGGCGCAGGGCGTCACCACCATCGTTCTCGGACAGGATGGCGGCAGCCCCGATCCGGGGGCCTTCTCCGCGACCCTCGACGCCGCCGACGCAGCCCGCCCCGCCCTCAACGTCGCCTACCTGGTCGGCCACAACACCGTCCGGAGGGCATCGGGCGTGGACTTCGGGGATCCGGACGCCACCGGCCTCGAACGGATGGCGAGCCTCGTCGAGCAGGCCCTGGACGCGGGCGCGTTCGGGCTCTCCACCGGGCTCGAGTACACCCCCGGCAACCAGGCCGGAATCGAGGAGCTCACCGCGTTGGCGCAGCCGGTCGCAGCCGTCGACGGCGTGGTCATGAGCCATGTCCGGAGCGAGGACGCGGACCGGATCGACGCGTCGGTCGCGGAGCTCCTGGAACAGGGCCGGCGCTCGGGCGCCCGGGTGCACGTGTCGCACATGAAGATCGTGCTAGAGGACGACCTCTCCGCGGCCGATCGCATTCTCGCGACGCTCGAGGCGGCGCGCGCCGACGGGCTGCGCGTCACTGCGGACGTCTATCCCTACACGGCCAGCTTCACGGGCATCTCGATCCTCTTCCCGGACTGGGCCCGCGGCCCGACCCCGTATGCCGACGTGGTACGCGATCGCCGGCCGGAGCTCGAGGAGCACCTCAGGGCGCGGGTCGGCGCCCGGAACGGGCCGGAGGCGACGCTGTTCGGATCCGGTCCGTGGTCGGGGCTCACCCTCGAAGAGGCCGCGGCGCGGGAAGGACGCCCGTTCGAGGACCTCCTCGTCGAGCTCGGACCCGGCGGTGCCAGCGCGGCCTACTTCGTCATGGACGAAGGCGTCATGACGCGCTTCCTCACCGATCCGCACGTGGCCGTCTCCTCGGACGGAAGCCCCACCATGTCCCATCCGCGGGGTTACGGCTCCATGGCGCGGGTGCTGAGCACCTTCGCCGGCGAGTCGCGGATCCTCGGCCTGGAGGAAGTGATCCGGAAGATGTCTTCCCTGCCGGCCGAGATCCTGGGCCTCGACGACCCCGGGCGTATCGACGTGCCGCGCGGCACCGTGCGGGAAGGCATGGCCGCCGACCTCGTGGTGTTCGACCCGGCGGAAGTCGAGGACCGCGCGGACTTCGAGGCACCGCATACGCTCGCGGTCGGCATGCGGGCCGTGTGGGTCGGCGGCGAGCCGGCCTGGATGGACGGTGCGCCCGCGGACGGACCGCGGAACGGCCGGGTGCTGAGGCGGCGCTGACCACCGGCCGCCCGCCCACCGGAGGCCGCCTCGGCCGCCAACCAGCCAAGCCGGCACGGCCGCCCAAGCCGGGACGGCCTCGTGGGACGGGCCCGGGGCTGACGCCGGGCTGGCCGTGCCTAAGCCGGAACGGCCTGGCGCCTACCCGTCAGATATCCCTCGAGCAACCGCTCGACGTCCTCGAGCGTCTCCGACTGGAACAGCTCGGTGCGCAGCTTCCGGCCGTCCGGGAGCCCCTTGGTGTACCAGCCGAGGTGCTTCCGGAAGTCGATGATCGCGCGGTCCGGATTCTGCTCGAAAGCGATCGCGTTGCGGGCGTGCTCGAGACAGATCTCGAACTTCTCCTCGACACCGGGCTCGGGCGGAATCGGAAGCCCGTCGAGGGCCGCTCTCGCCTGCGTGAAGATCCACGGATCGCCGTGCGAGCCTCGGGCGATCATGATCCCCGCGCAGCCGGTCTCGTCCTTCATGCGACGGGCGTCGGCGCCCTCCACGATGTCGCCGTTCCCGATGACCGGAATCTCGAGCGCCTCCGCGACGTCGCGGATCTCGGACCAGCGGGCCTGGCCGGAGTACATGTCCGCGCGGGTCCGGGGGTGCAGGCAGAGCGCCCTCGCGCCCGCCTGCTCGCACCGCAGGGCGATCCCCACAGGGTCTCGCGTCTTCTCGTCGAAGCCCGACCGGATCTTCACGGTGGTCGGGAGCGGCGTGGCGTCGTCCACGGCCCGCACGATGCGGTCCACGAGGTCGAGGTCCCGGAGGCACCCGGAGCCGCCGTTCCGCTTCACGACCTTCTTCACCGGGCATCCGAAGTTGATGTCGATGAAGTCGGGCCCGTACACGTCGGCCACGAGCGCCGCCGCGTCGGCCATCATCGCCGGATCCGCGCCGAAGATCTGGATGCCGATGGGGCGCTCCGCGTCGTCGAACCGGAGGTAGTCCCGAGAGCGGGGCGAGCCCATGATGATCCCGGCCGCGCTCACGAACTCGGACACCACGACATCGGCCCCGAACCGCCGACACAGGCGGCGGAACGGGGACTCGCTCACCCCTGCCTGGGGCGCGAGATAAAGGGGCGTGCGCTCGCTTCGGAGCAGCGCGAAAACGTCGTCGGACATGCGTGGAAGCTACGGCCTGGGCGCGTCGGGGTGAAGTCGAAGTGCGGCCGGGGGATCGACGCACCCGTCCCGATCCTCTATTCTCCAAATGGTCAACGAACAAGCACCCGAATTGTAGTTCGGAGGACATACATGCGGCTAACCGAGCTGTTCACGGTCGATTCCGTGAAGCTCCAACTCGAATCGGAGACGAAGGACGATCTCCTGAAAGAGTTGATTTCCCTCCTGGGCCTGGACGACAAATCCGAGGCCATCCTCTTCAAGACCGTGAAGCGGCGCGAGAATCTCGGCTCCACGGGCATCGGTAAGGGGATCGCGATCCCGCACTGCCGATCCCTCGTGGCGAACCGCCTCCGCCTCGCCTACGGGCGCAAGCCCGGCGGCATCGACTTCAACGCCATCGACGGCGCGCCGGTCTACAACTTCTTCCTCATCGTGGCGCCGCCCCTCGAGGTGTCGAACCAGTATCTCCCCGTCCTCGGCAAGATCGCGCAGTTCGCCAAGGACCCCGAGGTGCCCGACCTGCTTCTGGCGCTCGAGGACCCGAACGAGTTCCTGAATCTGCTCGACGAGAAGTCTCGATGAACGAAGAGCTCGTCCTGATGCTGGAGATCCAGGACCTCACATCGAAGGCGCGGGAGATCGAGAGCGGAGAGTTGGGCGACCTGGAGAAGGCCCACTTCGGGGTCGACCCGGCCGTAGCGGTCAAGGCGCTGCGTGGGAAGGCGGACCAGCTCATGGCCGATCTTCGGCCGAACGTGCGCGGGCGCTTCACGCAGCTCACCAAGCGCGTCGACCGGGCGGTCGTGCCGGTCATCGACGGCACCTGCTTCGGCTGCTACGTCTCGATTCCGACGGCGACCGCCGGAGAGCAGAATCCGAACGCGGATCTGCAGACCTGCGAGACCTGCGGGCGCTTCCTCTACATCCTGGTCTGAGCGGGACCGGCCTCACCCGCGGCGCCGACCGTCGGGTGAGCGCCGACCGTCGGGTGAGCGCCGCCCGGACCGCGCGTCACGCCTGGTCCCCGCCGGGCGTCACTTCAGCACGTACATCTTCCGCGTCTCACTGCGTCCGTTGACGGTGAGCTGCATGAAGTAGATGCCGGACGCCACCTGTCGGCCGGACAGGTCGTAGCCGTCCCAGAACGCTTCGTAGCGGCCGGGGATCGTGTACTCGAGCTGCCGCATCTCCTGCCCTTCACCGGACGGGTGGCCGAGGGCCACCGGATAGGCGACGAGTTGCTGCAGCAGGTTGAAGATGCGTACGGTCACGACCGTAGGACGCCCGTCGACGAACAGGTCTTCACCCAGGGTGAAGGGGATGGTCGTCTCGGGGTTGAACGGGTTCGGATAGTTCTGTTCGAGCTGGAATCCGTTCGCCTGCCCGGCCTGGGCGCGAGCCCCGTCCTGGGCGGAGAGGGCGTCGACCGTCGTGATGGCCGAGAGAAGGAGGACGGACAAGACGCCGATGGTGCGTCTCATCTGGACCTCGGCACAACTCGTGTGCGGTAGCTAAGCGTCGATCGCGCTCCATTCGGTGAACCTTCATAGGCGTCGCGCGCCCGGTCCCTTCCAACCTACGCTGCCTCGCAAGCGGCGGTCAAGCGCTCTCGGCGCCGGTCTCGAGGGGCCGGGCACGGAAGGGGCGACACCTCTTCGATCCGTCCACGGGACAAAGGGTTGCCCCCGATGGCCCACCGCTCAAATCGGTACGCTGCGGCCGTCCTCGAGCCTGAGCGTGACGCCCCGCGTGTCGAAGAAGTTGAGGAGCGGAATGAGGTGCTTCCGGGTGACGTCGAGCGCGTCCCTGAAGTCCGCGGGACCGAGCCCGCTCCGGCCCCCGAGCGCGTCCCGGACCCGCGCCTCGGCGGCGGTCAGATGCTCGCTGGTCACGTACAGATCGTCGGCCACCTGGGCCACGCTCCCTTCCCGCTCGAGCCAGTACAGCAAGGACCACAGGTCGGCACGACCCTTCAGCGCTTCGGGCATCTCCTCGACGAACGGAGGCGCGAGTCCACCTGCCGCGAGGATCTCCAGCAGCTGCTCCGTAGCCCGTCGCTGGTCGTCCGTGAGCGTGGGCTCGTGCTCCGGCGCGCGGACCCCACCGGACTCGGAGACGAGCGCCCCCTCGGCCAGAAGCTCATCGATGACGGCGTCGGCCAGCCCGGCGGGTGCCCATGACGGAAGCACCGCCCGGACCGCCGCGAGCGCCACGGAGGCGCGCAACCGGTCGCGCTCGTGCTCGGCCCGCACCGCGGCCAGGACCTGCTCCCTGGCATCCGCCCAGACCCGACCGGATACGGCGTGATCGGCGGCCATCCGCACGCCCGCGTCCACGAGGGCATTGAGCGCCGCCCGGACCCGGGACTCCGAAAGCCCCGAGCGAACGGGGAGCTCGCTCCGGGCCACCCCTGCCCAACCCGCCAGGTCGAGCAGCGACGACACCGCGGCCGCGTCGTCACCTTCGAGCGCGGACTCGAGCGCCGCGCGGGTCGGGGCGTCGAGCTCGCTCCGCTTGCGTGGATGGGACTCCGCCACGACTCCGCCGGCGATGGTCGTCACGGGCGAATAGGAGCGGAGGACGAGTCGGTCCCGTCCCCGTGCCATGAGCGGTTCCTCGAGCCGGAGCTGCATCCACCCGGTCTCTCCGGGGAGCAGCTCCTCGGCCTCCAATGCCACGCATCGCGCCAGCACCTGCGCGGTTCCGTGGTGCACGTGCACCCGCTGGTTGTGCGCGAGCGTCCACTCGCTGTCGCCAAGGACGTGCGCGCGCACGGTGAGCATGTGGGTCGGCGACCAGGCTTCGGACGTGACGAGCGTGGCGCCGCGCTCGACGACCTCGCGATCCGCGCCGCTACCCGCCAGCGCCACGGCCGTCCGCTCTCCGGCCCGGGCCGCGTCGGCCGAGCGGCCGTGCACCTGCAGCCCGCGGACGCGCGCCTCCAGGTCCTGGGGCATCACCCGCACCCGATCGCCCTGGCTGAGCGTGCCGCTCCAGAGCGTGCCCGTCACGACCGTGCCGGTCCCCTGGATGGTGAACACCCGGTCGAGCGGGAGGCGGACGAGGTCGTCGTCTCCCCGGTCCGGCACGCGCGCGCCCACCTCGGAGAGCCGCCCGAGCAGCTCGTCGAGGCCCCGCCCCTCCACGGCCGACGTGGCCACGCGCGGCGCCCGCTCGTAGGCCGTTCCGTCGAGGAGGTCGTCCACGTCGGCCTCGACGAGTTCCAGCCACTCCGGCTCCACGAGGTCGGCCTTCGTGTACGCCACCACCATCTCCGGCACGCCGAGGAGCCGCACGATCCCGAAGTGCTCGCGGGTCTGGGGCATGACGCCCTCGTCGGCGGCGACGACCAGGAGCACGACGTCCATGCCCGCGGCGCCCGCCAGCATGGCCCTGACGAAAGCCTCGTGGCCCGGAACGTCGACGACGCCGAAGCGTGGCCCGTCGTCGCGGCTCAGCTCCGCGAAGCCGAGCTCGATGGTGATGCCCCGGGCCTTCTCCTCCTTCAGACGGTCGGTGTCGATGCCCGTGAGCGCCCGGACGAGCGCCGTCTTGCCGTGGTCGATGTGTCCGGCGGTTCCAAGGATGAGGCGATCCCGGCTCACGAGGTGACGCCCTCGTCGGCGGGGAGGCGGTCGGCCAGGAAGACCAGCGTCTTGAGAGGCTTCGACACGACGTGGTGCACCATGAAGTCCGAGACCAGGGCCAGATGCCGCCTGGGATGCACGAAGTCGTCGGGCGGGCGGCCGTCCAGCAGCGCGAGGAGCTGATCGCGGGCGACGGGGCCCACACGCGGCCCGACCGCTCCCGCGCCGCAGGCTTCGCACCGCACCCCGCCCGCCTCGAAGTCGAAGCGGGCCAGCTCATCGCCCCCGAGCGACCGGCCGCACAGGACGCACGCCCCGAGCTCGGGGGCGAATCCGAAGGCGGCGGTGACGCGCCAGAGCGCGGACAGGACGCGGGCCGGGAGCTCCGGCGTGGGCGCGTCGTCCAGGCGGTCCAACTCCTCCTCCAACGTCTCGAAGAGGAACGGGTGGGGCTCCTGCTCCGCGTGCGACAGGACGAGCTCGGCCAGGCACGACGCGCCCGCGAAGCGGAGGATGTCGAGCGGGATCCGGGACCTCGAGCGCTGGGCCGTGAAGTCCTTCATGGTATGCAGGTCGCCGTGCGGCTTCACGTACGCCACCAACTCGCCGGACGCGAAGCTGTTCGCCACCGAGCCCCCCTTCCCGCTCCGGCCCCGCACGCCGCGCGCGACGACGCTCAGGAGGCCGTGCTCGAGGGTGTAGAACCGCAGAATCCGGCTGGTGTCGCCGTAATCGAACCCACGCAGCAGCACGGCCGCCGTCCCGACGGGCGCCACGTCAGGATTCCGCCCTCAGCTTACGGAGCAGCTCGGCGCGACGGGCCTGGTAGGCCGCGCGCTCCTCGGCGGTGGGGTCGGGCTGGGCTTCGAACGTCTCGTCGAGGCGCGCGATCTCCATGAGGAGCGCCTGGCGGTCGGCCGCCGCGGTTCCCGCTCGGGCGCCGCCGGCGAGGGCGCCGGCTCCCGCCCCCGCTGCGTCTCCGGCAGCCTCGGTCGACGACAGGCCACGCAGCACGACGATGGCCGCCACGGCCAGCGCGAGCGCCACGACCACCGTGATCCATTCGACCGGCAGATCGCCCGGAGTCTCGGCTTCGACCACCCGCACGCGGTCCGGTCCGACATTGGTGGCCGAATACCGGCGGTACGTCGAGCCCGCCTCGAGCTCCACCCGCCCGATGAGGTCGAGCCCTTCCACGCCGACACGCGGCGACGGCTCACGAACGAGGAGGTCGAAGGCTTCGGTCAGCCCCGGCGTCGGCACGGTGCCGAAGATCTCGTCGACGGAGTAGCGGAAGACGAACACCCGCTCCCCCGGCGCGACGGCCGCCCGCACGACCACGTCCCCGTCCTCGACGGTCGTACCGTCGAGGGAGAACCCGTCCTGGCCAGAGGTGAAGTCCCGCGCGCCCTCGACGAGGGGATAGCGCCAGACGAAGCCGTCCTCGGGCGCCACCAGCGTTCGTCCGTCGTCGTTCCGCAGCTGGAAGATGTCGGTGACGCGCCACTCCTCCCCATTCGGCTCGAAGAACAGGTTGCGCGCCTGGATCGGGATCTCGTGGCCCCCGGAGGCCACCATGGCCGTGTCGTATGCCTGGATCCGGTAGATGGAGTCGAGCTGTGCGACATCGGCCAGCGCGGAGCCGAAGTAGAGGATCCCCTCGTGACGGATGGAGGCGAAGTAGAAGCGGTCGGCGGCGCCGAGCGGTGCCTCGGGGAGGGTGAAGCTGAACGTGCCGTCGGGCGCGACCGCCACCGAGTCGATCTCGCCCTGGATCTCGCTCGTCACCTGGTGCAGAACGACGGTCCCCACGTCCAACGCGGAATCGCCCACCAGGACCTCGCCACGAAGCGGCGGAACGTCCTGCGCCTGCGCCCACGCACCGACGGGCGACAGGAACGGGGCCGTGAGGACAGTCAGGGTCGCGACGATTCGGATCCAACGCACGGCGATGCTCCGGTGGGGCCCGAGCTGGGCGGCATGGATGGGAATGGGGCGCCCCGGCGGAGGCGACTAGGGGTTGAAGCGGCCGAAATCTTCCGGATTCAGCTTACGCAGATGCTCCTTCAACTCGTCCGGACCCATGGACTCGGGCTCGACGACCTTCTCCTGGACGTCGAACGGGAGATCCACGACCGCCTCCTCGTCGGCGACCTCGATGGACGCGGTCTCGAGCAGGTCGTCCTGTGCGAAGATGCGGGCGTCGACACGCAGCGCCACGGCGATGGAATCCGACGGGCGGGCGTCGAGCGAGAAGACCTCCCCGTTGCGGCGCACGATGAGCTCCGCATAGTACGTGCTCTTCTCGACCCGCGTGATGATCACCTTCTCGAGCATGCCGCCCAGCCCCTTCATGACCGAGCACAGCAGGTCGTGCGTGAGAGGGCGCGCGAACTCCATGTCCGCGAGCTGCATCGCGATCGCGCTGGCCTCGCCCGGTCCGATCCAGATGGGCAGGACACGCTCACCCTCCATTTCCTCGAGGATGACCACGGGGGTGTTCGATGAACGGTCGAGCGCCAAGCTCTGTACTCTGACCTCTACCAACACGCGGGAGATTCCTCCGCACCGGAGTCGTGGCGGGGCCGGCTCGGCCCGCTCGCACCCCCCAATACTCCGAAGCACCGCCCGGGTTCTCGTGAACCCGGACGGTGCTCAGTGGGACCCGGGCTCGCCCGGAGGCTCAGCCGCCGACGGCCGTCTTCAGGTCGTCGATCCGGTTGGTCAGCTCCCATGGGAAGAACTGTGCCTCCGCGTCCCCGCCGGCCGACGGGACCCGCTTCTCGGGCGTGCGGCCGAAGTGGCCGTACGCCGCGGTCGGCGTGTAGATCGGCTTCAGCAGGTCGAGGTTCTCGATGATCTTCTTCGGACGGAAGTCGAACACGTCGGACACCGCAGCGGCGATCTCGGCCTCGGGCAGCTCACTCGTGCCGAAGGTGAGCACGCGGATGGACACCGGCTCGGCGACCCCGATCGCGTAGGCGAGCTGGATCTCGCAGCGACGGGCCAGGCCGGCGGCCACCACGTTCTTCGCGGCCCAGCGCGCGGCATACGCGGCCGACCGGTCCACCTTCGACGGGTCCTTGCCGGAGAACGCGCCGCCCCCGTGGCGACCCACGCCGCCGTAGGTGTCGACGATGATCTTGCGGCCCGTCAGGCCCGCGTCTCCGTGAGGCCCGCCGATGACGAAGCGTCCGGTCGGGTTGATGTGCAGCACACAGTCGTCCACGTCGAACATGTCGGCGGGAAGGACGGGCTTGATCACGCGGTCGATGACGGTCTCACGGATCTCGCCGTCGCGCACGTCGGGGTCGTGCTGGGTGCTCACCACGACCGTGTGCACGCGAACCGGCTTGTCCCCGTCGAACTCCACCGTGACCTGGGCCTTGCCGTCCGGCCGGATCCACGGCACCTGGCCCTCGCGACGGACCCACGCGAGGCGCTGCGTGATCCGGTGCGCGAAGTGGATGCTGGCCGGCATCAGCTCCGGCGTCTCGTCGCTGGCGTAGCCGAACATCATCCCCTGGTCCCCGGCGCCGCCCGGATCCACGCCCATGGCGATGTCGGGGGACTGCTGGTCGATGTTCGTGAGCACCGCGCAGGTCATCGCGTCGATACCGAGCTGCGCGTTGGTGTAGCCGATGCGCTGGAGGGTCCCCCGGACGATGTCGGGGAGATGCACGTAGGTCTCGGTCGAGATCTCACCGGCGACGAGCGCCATGCCCGTCGTGACCAGCGTCTCGCACGCCACCCGCGAGTTCGGATCCTTGGCGAGCAGGTGATCGAGGACGGAGTCGGAGATCTGGTCCGCGATCTTGTCGGGGTGACCTTCGGTGACGGACTCGGAGGTAAACAGGTTCTTCAAGGTGTCCCTTCCCGGGAATCGGCTTCTAATTACGCGAATCGAGCGGTCCTATCCGGATATTCGGATAGGTCGAGCCTTCTAGGCTATTGGATCAGTCCGGGACCGACAAGCTCCATCGTCCCTGGAATACCTTCAGATCGACGGAGTCGCCGATCCCGGCTACCAGGCAATCGGTCACGTCCTTGCTCGTGGGCGCGGCCAGGGCCTTGCGGGCCGCGGTGCGCGCGTCCTCGACGCGGATGTCCCGGATGAACTTCTTGATCTCCGGAATCGAAGGCCAGGACATCGACAGCGTGGTGATGTCGAGGCCGAGGAGGAGGAAGGCCCCGAGCGGCGTCGACGCGAGCTCTCCGCAAACGCTCACCTCGATGCCCGCGGCCCGGCTCACCCGAGCCACCTGGTGGAGCAGCCGGACTACCGCCGGGTGGAACGGGTTGTAGAGCGGCGCCAGGCGCGTGTTCGTCCGGTCGACGGCCAACGTGTACTGCACCAGGTCGTTGGTACCGATCGAGAAGAAGTCGCAGTGGCGCGCGAGCTCCACCGCATCGAGGGCGGCCGCGGGGGTCTCGATCATGACCCCGAGCTTGTATCCGGAGTTGTACGGGATGCCGCGGTCGCTGAGGTACTCCTCCTCTTCCTCGAGGAAGGCCCGAACCTTCCGGACCTCCTCGACGTCGTTCACCAACGGGAGCATCATGCGGATGTCCCCGTGGGCCGTAGCACGCAGGAGCGCCCGGAGCTGAGTCCGGAAGAGCTCGGGCTCGTCGAGGCACACCCGGATCGCACGCCAACCGAGAAACGGGTTCTCCTCCGTGGGCATGTTGAGGAACATGGGGAACTTGTCGCCGCCCAGGTCGAACGTCCGGATGTACACGGCCCCTCTGGGAAAGGCCTCGGCGACCGCCCGATATGCTTCGTACTGCTCTTCCTCGCCCGGCATGGCGCTCCGCCCCACCACCAGGAACTCGGTCCGGAAGAGACCGACGCCGACCGCCCCGTGCGCCTCGGCCTGAACCGCCTCTGAGGGCAAGTCGAGATTCGCCCGGAGCTCCACGTACTGGCCGTCTCGGGTCACCGACTCGAGCGAGGCGATGACGGCCATCTCCTCCTCCCAGTCGGTCAGACGGCGCTGCCGCTCCTTGAAGCGCAGCTGCTCGTCGTCCGTGGGATCGAGCACGACCCGGCCGATACGGCCGTCGATCACCGCGTGTTGCCCCTCGACGGCATGCTTCGACACCGTTCCGAGCCCTACGACGGCCGGAATGTGGAGCGCGCGCGCCAGAATCGCCCAGTGCCCCGTCCGCGTGCCGTGGTCCGTGGCGATGCCCTTCACCTGCGTCGGGTCGAGCTGGACCACGAGGCTCGGGGTCAGGTTCGGCGCGACGACGATCACGCCCGGTCCGAGGGCGGGGACGTCCGAGGGATCGTGATCGCCCAGGAGCCTGCGCAGCACCCGGATCATGAGGTCCTCGAGATCGTTGAGCCTGTCGAGGACCATGGGGTTGCGGGTGCGGCTCCACATGGCCTGGAGCTCGAGCATACGCCACTCGAAGGCGCGCTGCGCCGTGAGCCGGTTCTCGCGGATATACCGGAGCGTACCCTCGACGACCTCGGCGTCTTCGAGCATCAGGATCTGAGGCTCGAAGATGCGCGCCTCGACGGCGCCGAGGCGCTCCTCGGTCGCGCCCTGCATCTCCTCGAGGCGCTCCGCGGCCCAGGCACGGGCTTCGTGGAAGCGCTCCACCTCGACGTCGATGCGGTCTTCCGGCACGGTTTCGTGCGGTACGACCGGCACGCCCCAATCGAGCAGGAAGACGTTGCCTTCCGCGATCCCTTCGGACGCCGGAGAGCCGTCGAGTGTGATGGACATAGGCCTCGCCTTACGCCTCGATCTCGTCGAAGCCCGAGCTCACCAGCTGCTCGAGCGCCCGGACCGCGTCTTCCGCGTCCTCACCCTGGGCGACCACCGTGAGGTGGCTCCCCTGGGCCGCGGCCAGCATGAGCACGCCCATGATGCTCTTGCCGTTCACCGACAGCCCGTCCTTGGCGACGGTGATCTCCGACCGGAACCGCCCGGCGAGCTTCACGAACTCGGCAGCCGGGCGGGCGTGCATGCCCGCTCGGTTGACGATCTCGACGTCGCGCTCGACGCGATCCGGTTCAGTCATCTGAGCATCCCCCATGTCGCAAGAAGCGCGATCGTGGCCACTGCCACGACCGCGGCCGGTCTCCATACGTGATGGCCCACGAAAAGGCCCACCGTGAAGCCCAGAACGGCCAGCCCGGTCCAGAGCGCACCGGCGTCGCCGAGCCCTCCGGCGCCGCCCAGAAGGGCGCCGAGCAGAACGCCGAGCACCACGACCCCCCAGGAGCGGAGCCTCGTCGTCCATGCGGAAAGACCGGCCGCCGCGAGACGCCCGGCCACGTTCCGGCCGGCGGCCAACCCCGTGCGGAAGCCCCAGAGGCGCAGGCCCACGTGCCCCGTATTGTACAAGAGGAGGAAGAGCCCCGCCGCGAGCCAGCCGGGAACCCCGAGCCAGTACAGGCCCACCGCGGCCATGGAAACCACCGGCAGCCAGGTGGCCCAGACCAGAGCGTCGCCGAGCCCGCCCAGCGGCCCCCGGACGGCGGTCTTGAAGCGCCGCACGGTCTCGGGGCCCGCCTCGTCGGCTTCGAGACGGAGGCTCGCCCCGAGCGCGACGCTCGCCAGATACGGATGAGCGTTGAAGTGCTCGAGGTGCCGGCCGACGGCGGCCTCCATCTCGGCCTCGCGCCCACGGAACAGGGCGCGAATCCCGGGGACCATGGCGAAGCCGAAGCCGGTCCCGATCATCGTCCGGTAGTTCCAGGACGCCTGGATCAGAAAGGAGCGCGCGAAAGTACGCGCCAGCGCGGTGGGCGGAATCCGGGCGCTCACAGGATCCTGGCTCCCACCAGCCCGAGCGCGATGCCGATTACGAGCCGAACACGGTTGGTACGGAACCCCCCGAAGTCGCGTAGCAGGATACCGAGCGACACAGCGGCGCCCAGAAGTACCAACCCCATCGACGAGGGAGCGTCGAGCGGCCAGATCGGCGCCAACCCGCCCACGACCGTGCGACCGAATACGAGTCCGCCGGCCACCACGACCGCGCCACGGAAGAAGTCGAGCGCGACCGTCCCCGCGTGAAGCCACGCGACCGCCGACGCCGACGGGGTCGGATCGTCCTCGGCGGGAACGAGCGACGCGTTGAGCCGGCGCAGTCCGGTGATCGAGAAGCCTCCGACATGCCCCCACACCAGCCCGACGGCCACGGCGAGGGCGAGCGATCCGGGGCCTCCCGTCGTCGCGGCCGAGCCCACGGCCACCACGGTGGCGGTCGCACCCTCGGGGAAGCGGGAGCCACCGGTCGGAAAGGAAACGAGCAGGTAGAGCTCGAGCACCGCGCCGATCGTCGCCCCGAGAACCGGCTCGCCCATCAGCCAGCCCGTCACGGTGCCGGCCACGAGCGGACGCGACAGCATGAACTGCCCGACCGAAGTTCCGTCGAGTCCGAGTAGCCCGCCGAGCGCGGAAAGACCGAGCAGACTCATACCACGCTCCGGCCGTCAGGCATCTTCGGTGACCTCGGCGAGCCCGAGCTCCCGCGCCAGGTCGACCTTGGGCGCGTCCGGCAGGTCACGTGCCTGGACGCGCGCCCCGGCGTCCAGAATGTGCTGGAGGTCTTCGATCTCGTCGGGAGACAGGTGGACGTAGGTCAGCACCTTGGTCCGTCCCGGGGCGTGGTGGAGGCCGCCGACGTTCACGGTCCGCCCCACCATCCCGCCGCTTTCGGCGAGTCGGCGCATGGTCGCCAGATCCCGGGTCAGCACGATGGTGCGGACAGGATCGGCCCCGTACCCCTCCAGCGCGTCGATCGCATCTGCGGCCGTCTCGAAGGACACCTCGGCGCTCCCCGCACCGAGCCGATACAGCTCCTGCTCCCACTCGCTGTCGGCGATCGCGTCGTCGACGACCACGTACCGGTCGGGGCGCAGCTCGTGCCCCCAGCCGATCACCACCTGACCGTGGATCAGTCGCTCGTCCACCCGATACAGCAAGACGGGCACCGTCAGCCCCCGCGACCGGCGTCCACGCGCACCGGCCGGATCGCCTCGCGTGAGCGCTCCACCAGGCGCTCCACCAGCTCGTCGAACGGAAGGGCACGGCTGAACACGAAGTCCAGCAGCATGGGGAGGTTCACCCCGGTCAGGACGACCCGGTCGGAGCAGGCACGACACGACGCCAGCGCCGCCGTGCAGCAGCTTCCCGCCTGCAGGTCGACGAACACCATCGCCGACCCACCTCCGGCCGCCTGGTCGATCGCGCCTCGCAGGTCGTCGGGGGACATCCCCTCGTTCGAGATGGGCACGAGCGCGTTGGCGCTGTCGCCCGCGATACGCCGCACGGCATCGACGAGGCCGTCGGCCATCCCGCCATGCGCGATGACGATCCCGATCGGGGGGTCGAGCTCACTCATAGTCCTGCTCCAGATACTGCCGGAGTCTCTTGTCGAACGAATCCGCGGCATTGATGCCGGAGTACGTGAGGAGGTGGTTCATCGCCACGACCTCGGAGATCACGGTGATGTTCTTCCCCGGGTTCAGCGGCACCGTGACCTTCGGGATCTGGACCCCCAGGATCTCGTGCGTGTCCTGGTCGAGACCCGTCCGCGAATAGTGGTTGTCCTGATCCCACATCTCGAGCCGGACGACGACCTCGATACGCTTCTGCTGCCGGATGGCCGTCACGCCGAAGAGCGACGAGATGTCGATGATGCCCACGCCGCGGATCTCCATGTGGTGCCGTTGCAGCTCGTGGCCCCGCCCCATGAGCACGTCGTTCCCGGTCCTGCGTACCATGACGAGATCGTCGGCCACCAGCCGGTGTCCACGCTCGACCAGGTCGAGCACGCATTCGCTCTTGCCCACGCCACTCTCCCCGATGAAGAGGAGCCCCACGCCGTAGACGTCGGCCAGCGACCCGTGCAGGGCCGTCGTCGGCGCGAGGACCATCTCCAGAAAGGGCTTGATGCGCCGGTAGAAGTGGCGCGTGCTCTCGCTCGAGCGGAGCACCGGGATCGAGCGCGCGCTCGCCAGCTCCAGGAAGTAAGCGGGGATGTCCTGACCCTTGGTGACGAAGACCGCGGGCACCTCGAAGCCGAAGAATGCCCGCAGGCGCTCGCGGGCCTCCGCCTCCTGCAGCGCGGCCATGTAGGTCATCTCGGTCTCGCCGAAGACCCAGAGGCGACCGTCCGGCACCCTCTTGGTGTGGCCGGCCAGCGCGAGTCCCGGCGAGGTGATGTCGGAGTCGTCGGTGGACCCGTCGAGGGCCACCCCCTCGTTCATCAACTCGAGCCCCAGGGACTCGCGCTTGGCCTCCAGGATCTCCCGGACGGAGACCCGCTTCGGCTCTTCAGCCGCGGGAGCCGAAGTCACGTCTAGTGTCCCGAGTCAGAAGTTCGTTGAGCACCGAGAGTGCCGCGGCGCCGCTGCGGCGAGGCGCGACGACGAGGCATAGCACCGCTACGTCGAGGAGGAGCAACGCTGCCGCAGTGGATGCAGCGGCGCTCGAATGCCGACGAACTTCTGACTCGGGACACTGGCTCAGTCCTGCACCATGCGTTCCTGGAGCGGCGGGGCCTGGTGCTCCAGGTGCCGCTTCCGCTGCTCCCGGAGCTGCCGGCCTACCCTGTCGACGACCTGGTCGACGGCCCCCCGGAACTCGTGCGCCGATCCGTGACCGACCACCGGCGCGGATCCATCGGAATGGACGATTACCTCGACCTTCCGGTCCTGCTTCTCTTCTTCGAACACGACTTCGGCCGAAGTCGCTCTGGGATCGAACTTGGCGAGCGAAGCAACCTGCTCGCGGGCCCTTTCGAGTACGTCTTCCGGCACGTCGCAACGGCGGGTGGTCATCTGGATTCTCAAAGGTGCTCCTCACGATCGAGGGACGTTACCTGCCTCCCAAAGTTAGCAGCTAGCGCGGAGTGGGGAGTACCCCGGGCCACCACCCGGTGGAGGACCCGTTCGACGCCGTCGGCGGTCGCGTCCCACGAGTAACGCTCAGCGAAGCGCCGCGCCGCGGTTCCCATACGTCGGCGGAGCGCCGGGTCGGTGAGCAGCCTCGCCAGCGCGGTCGACAGCGCCGCCACGTCCCCGTGGGGGACCAGCACTCCGGTCTCGCCGTCCACGACGGACTCGCGGAGTCCCGGAGCGTCGCTCGCCACGGTCGGCGTCCCGCAGGCTCCCGCCTCGAGGTTCGAGATGCCCCACCCTTCCTTCACCGACGTGAGCACGTGGAGCCACGACCGGCGCAGCAGATGCAGCTTGTGAGCCTCCGGAACGAAGCCCAGGAATTCGACCCGGTCGGCGATGCCGAGCGCCGCCGCCTGCTGTTCCCAGGCTTCCCGTTCCGGGCCCGACCCGGCGACCAGGAGTCGGGCGCGGATCCCCTCGTGCTCGAGACGCACCAGCGCGCGGAGCACCAGATCGAGGCGCTTGTAGCGGTTCAGTCGACCGAGGAAGACGAGCGTGGGCTCCTCGAAGCGCTCGGCTTCCGGCCCCGGGGTGTGGTGGTCGAGGTCGATGCCGTTCGGAACGACCTCGATATGGGCCGGGTCGAGCCCGCGGGTCACCAGGTCGTGGCGAGTGCTCTCCGACACCGAGATCGTGGGCACGTAGCGGTACGCACGCGGAATGGTCCGCTCGAGCAACACGGTCGCCAGGGCCACCGGTGCGGAGGCGGCCTGGAAGGCCGTGGGTCCGAACAGGTGATGGACGAGAAGGACGGTGGGCGTCTCCGACCACCATGGCGTGAAGACGGGAACCTTGTTGAGGTCCTCGACGATGACGTCGAAGCGTTGTCCCCCGAGGTGCTCGCGGAAGTAGCGGGGTCCGGCCAGGGAGAACGTGTTCCGGCTCCCTGCCCTGTGGACGTCGATGCCGTCCAGGGTCGCCCGGGGAGCCAGTCCCGGCCACCCCGACACCAGAGCCGTGACCGAGTGACCGCGCGACGCGAGCCGTCCGAAGGTCTCGTGCAGGTGGACCTCCGCGCCGCCGCTCTTCGGGTTCTCACGGTCGAGCCAGTTGACCACCAGAATCCTCAGAGGGCGGCCCGGGGTCACGCGTTCCGCCCTGCCCCGGTCTGCTTGTAGAGGGCGTCGAGCACGCCGTTCACGAAGCGCGGCGATTCCATGCCCCCGTAGGCCTCGGCGAGGCGGATCGCCTCCTGGATGGCCACCTTGGGCGGGATGTCCTCGCCGTACAGGAGCTCCGCGGCCCCGATGCGCAGCACCGCCCGGTCGATCGCCGCCAGCCGCTCGAGCCGCCAGTTCTGAAGGGCTCCGCTGAGGGCCCGGTCTATCGCGGCTCCGTGGTCGTCCAGGGTCCCGAGCAGCTTGCGTACGTAGGGGACGCGGCTCGGCGCGATGCGCCGCGTGGCCATGGTCTCGACCAGCGCGTCGCGCAGCAGACCGTCCCGGCCTGCGCTCTCCCACCGGTAGTGGATCTGGAGCGTCCAGGCGCGCGCCCGGCTCCGGTCGATACGCTCGGCCCGGTCCAACCCCGTGGCGCCCCTCATCGTCCGGCCACGGTGCGGAAGACGCTCACCATCTCGACGGCCGTCGTCGCGGCCTCGAAGCCCTTGTTGTCCGCGCCTTCCCGGGCTCGGGCGAGCGCCTGGTCGAGATCGTCCGTGGTGAGGACCCCGAACACGACCGGGATCTCCGACCGTGCGGCCACCTGTCCCAGCCCCAACGACGCGTGCTGGCAGACATAGTCGAAATGCGGCGTCTCGCCGCGGATGACGCACCCGAGCGTGACGACGGCGTCGAAGCGACCCGTGTCGACCACGCGCGCGGCCGTTTGCGGCAGCTCCCACGCGCCCGGAACCCGGAACACCTCGACCGAGTCGGCCGAGGCACCGTGCTCGTCGAGCGCGGCGCGAGCGCCCTCGAGCAGCCGCTCGGTCACGTCGGCGTTGAACCGGGAGACGACGACGGCGACGCGGAGTCCCGAGGCGTCCAGCTTGCCACGGTACTCGTCGACCGGTGATCCCTTGGAGCTCATAGCAGGTGCCCGAGCTTGGAGCGCTTGGTTTCGAGGTACCCCGCGTTGTGCTCACCCGGCTCCATCTGGAGGGGTTCGCGGCCCGTGATCTCGAGGTCGTAGCCGTCGAGCCCCACGATCTTGCGCGGATTGTTGGTCAGCAGCCTGAGCGAGCGGATGCCGAGGTCGAGGAGGATCTGGGCGCCGATGCCGTAATCCCGCAGATCGGGCTTGAAGCCGAGCCGCTCGTTGGCCTCCACGGTATCGAGGCCGGTGTCCTGGAGATGATACGCCTTGAGCTTGTTCCCGAGGCCGATGCCCCGCCCTTCCTGGCGCAGATAGACGACGGTTCCGTGGCCTTCCGCGGCGATGCGCTCCAGCGCGGCCTCTAGCTGCTGTCCGCAATCGCAGCGCAGGGAGCCGAAGACGTCGCCGGTCATGCACTCCGAGTGCATGCGGACCAGCACGTCCGACTTCCCGTCCACGTCGCCCTTCACGAGGGCGATGTGCTCGCCTCCGTCCAGGGCGCTCTGGTAGGCGATGACCCGGAAGTCCCCGTGCCGGGTCGGCAGCTCGGCCTCGGCGACGCGCGTGACCAGGCGGGTCTTGGTGAGCCGGTAGGCGACGAGCTGGGCGACGGTGATGAACTTGAGCCCGTGCTCCTCGGCGAACGAGTGGAGCTCGGGGCGGCGCGCCATCGTGCCGTCGGTGTTCAGGATCTCGCAGATGACGCCGACGGGCGGGAAGCCCGCGAGCTGCGCGAGGTCCACGGCGGCCTCGGTCTGCCCGACGCGGCGGAGCACGCCCCCGGACTTCGCCCGGAGCGGGAAGATGTGTCCCGGACGGCGAAGATCGGCCGGCTGGCTGTCCGGATCGGTCAGCACCTCGATCGTCCTGGCGCGGTCGTGCGCGCTGATCCCGGTGGTGACCCCGAACTTCACGTGGGCGTCGACCGAGACGGTGAACGCCGTGCCCTGAGGATCGGTGTTCCGGTCCGTCATGAGCGGGAGGTCGAGCTCGTCGGCCCGCTCCTCGGTCAGCGTCACGCAGATCAGGCCACGTCCGTGCTTCGCCATGAAGTTCACGTGGTCCGGGGTGATCGCGGCAGCCGCCATCACGAGATCGCCCTCGTTCTCACGATCCTCGTCGTCCGCGACGATGATCATCCGCCCTTTGCGTATCTCGTCGAGCGCTTCCTCGACGGTGTCGAACTTCTTGTTCATGGTCATGATCTATCGCT
The DNA here is from genome assembly GCA_041690395.1 of Longimicrobiales bacterium. GTDB lineage: Bacteria > Gemmatimonadota > Gemmatimonadetes > Longimicrobiales > Gaopeijiaceae > JAWLHJ01. The sequence continues at coordinate 482,267 of JAWLHJ010000003.1, forward strand.
TTCCTGTGCGCGGGCGGCCAGCATCTTACCCACGTATTTTCCGATCAGGTCCCCCTCGACGTTGACGGGGTCCCCGGGCTCGAGCCGCCCCAGGTTCGTATGCTCGTAAGTGAACGGGATCAGACCGATCCCGCAGAGGGTGGGGTCCGGCATGTCGGCCACGGTCAGGCTCACCCCGTTGATGGTGATGGAGCCGCGCTCGACCGTCTGGCGCGCCACGTCCTCGGGGATTCGGACGGCGAGCCGCCAGAAGCTCCCGTCCTCTCGAATCGACTCGAGATGTCCGGTGCCATCTACATGCCCTTGCACAAGATGGCCGTCAAGCCTTCCAGTCATCTGGAGGGCCCTCTCGAGGTTCACGATCGATCCCGGGCGGTACTGTCCGGCGACGGTCCGGCCGAGGCTCGTACCGATCACGTCGACCTCGAACGTGTCCGGCCCGAGGGCGGCCACCGTGAAGCAGGCTCCATCGACGGACACGGAGTCGCCGAGTCCCAGGGCCGGCGCGAGGTCTCCGCATTCGATGGTCACCCGACGCGTCGTATCACCGTCGACGACGCTCCGGACCACTCCGGTCCGCTCCACGATACCGGTGAACATCAGGCGGCCGTCCGGTCGTAGGTGAGAAGCGTGTCCCGCCCGAACAACCTCGGCGACTCCACGGGCTCGAACGCGGTCCAGTCGAGGGAGTCCGCGTCGTCACCGAACGCCGGAAGCCCCTCCGCGCCGAGCGTTACGGGCGCGACGAACAGGTGCAGGCGTTGTACCCGGTCCTCGCGGAGCAGACGGTCCGCTACACGCCGGCCGCCCTCGCAGAAGATCGATCGCACCCCGATGTCCCAGAGCACGGCCCAGACGGCCCCGAGGTCGAGGCCGTGCGGGCCCTCGCCCACCGGATGCACGTGGGCGCCGCGCTCCTCGAGCCGCTCGATCTCCGCCTCGGCGACGGCCTCACGGGTGAAGACGTGCACGGGCGCGTCCGTCCCTGTCTCGGCGAAGAGGGCCGCGTCCGACGGCGTCGACGCGCCGGAGTCCAGCACGACCCTCCGGAGCGGCCGCTCAGCGGCCGGCGCGAGCCGGACGGTGAGGCGGGGATCGTCGGCGCGCAGCGTCCCTGCCCCGACCAGCACGGCGTCGAAGCCGGACCGAAGACGATGGACCTCCCGTTCGGCCTCCGCACCGGTGATGCGGGTGCGCCGACCCGGAGCGGCCGCGATGCGCGCGTCCAGGCTCATGGCGAGCTTGAGGGCGACGTACGGCGTGCCGTGGAGCTGGGTATGGAAGAACGCCGGGTTGTCCGCCCGGGCCTCGCGCTCCGACCAGACGGGACCCACGACCTCCAGACCCGCGGAGCGGAGTCGCTCGCCGCCTCCGCCCGAACTCCGGCCGGGATCGGCCGCGCCGTAGACGACTCGGGTTATGCCCGCCTGAAGCAGGGCCTCGGAGCACGGGGGCGTCTTGCCGTGATGGTTGCACGGCTCGAGGCTGACGTACGCCGTGGCTCCTTCGGCCTCGCCGAGCGCTGCTTCGAGCGCCACGATCTCGGCGTGGGGCCCACCGAAGCGGGCGTGGAAGCCTTCCCCGACGACCTGTCCTTCCCGGACCAGCACGCACCCGACCAGGGGGTTCGGATGCACGCGCCCCCAGCCTCCCGCGGCCAGCTCGCGCGCGCGCTCCAGGTGCCGGAAATCCTCGTCGGTCAGCCCGCCCGTTCGCGAACCGCTGTGCCCCCCGTGCCCGCCCATCAAGGCGTGAACCGGAGCGCGACCGAGGCGAACGCCGAACCGCGCTCCGGGTCGAAGCTCGAGGGGCTGCCGCCCGGGAGATCGGCGTATCCTTCCGCCCATCCCCCTTCCAGGGAGAGCTGGAGGAGGAGGAAGTTCATGGAGAGCCCTCCGAAGTAGAGGCTCCGACTCGCGTCGAGCGTGCCCGTCACGGTGGCCGGCTCCGGGCCGACACCCGCCACGGTCAGAGCGGCGTCGGTGGACGCGTCGTCCCACCCCCACCCCGCCAGCACGCCGAATCCCATCAGGTCCTTCCCCACGGTGACCCGGACCGACGTGACGGCCGGGTCGACGGTGACCGAAACGGGGTCCCCGAGCTCCATGGACCCGAGCGAGACGTCGCCGCCGAAGCGCCTCGAGGCCGAAACGGTGACCCCCGGCAGGGTGAACGACTCGCGGAGCACACCGAGCCTGGCGCCCAGGGTCGCCCCGGTCGCGCTCCCCTGAAAGCCTTCGGACGACGGTGGCATCACGAACGCCACGGAGCCGAAGACGTCGAGGGAGAGCACACCCCCGACGGTCGCCATCGGCGAGAACCCGTCGAAGACGCCGAGCCCGAGGCCCGCGTGGACCGCCGGCACGAGGAAGGACACGTCGGCCGCCGCGCCCAGGCCTTCGTCGAAGAGATCCGGAAGGCCGACGGACATGCCGCCCACACGGAGCGACGCGGACAGTCTCGGAGAGCTCCCGAGCTTCGTGCCGAGCGTCGACGAGGAGCCCGCGACCTCGGAGCCCAGACCCGCCAGGAGTCCGGTCTGTCCCACCAGGGTGCGCGCGGCGACCTCGGCGTTCGCGCACCGGTCCGGATCGCCGCCGCCGAGCGCGCACCGGCCGGCCAACTCGCCGGGCTCCTGGGCCTGCGTGCCGCCGGCCGCGGCCAGCCCCAGGACACACGCGACCAGAGCGGCCGTCCGTGACGGGATCACGTGTACCGGACCCCCGATCCTTCGGTCACCCGTCCGATGACCCTCGCGCCCAGGCCGGCCGCGGCGGCGGCGTCGAGCACCTCGCCGGCGTCGCCCTCGCGGGCCACGGCGATCATGCCGACGCCCATGTTGAAGACGCGGTCCATCTCGTCACGGGACACCTTCCCCGCCTCCTGGAGCGTCCGGAAGACGGCCGGGACCTCCCAGGAGCTCCGGTCCACGACCGCGCCGAGCCCCTCGGGGAGCACGCGCGGCAGGTTGCCGGGAATGCCGCCGCCGGTGATGTGGGCGAGCCCCCGCACCCGGCCGGCCTCGAGCAGCGGCCAGAGGAGCGGGAGGTAGCTCCTGTGCACGGCGAGTAGCTCGTCGGCCACGGAGCGCCCCGTGCCCGGGAGCTCGTCGTCGACGCCGAGTCCCATGACCTCGAACACGATCTTCCGGGCGAGCGTGTATCCATTCGTGTGCAGCCCCGAGGCGTCGATGCCCACCAGAGCGTCTCCCTCACGGATGGCCGAGCCGTCGAGGATGCGGCCGTGCTCCACGACGCCCACGATGAAGCCCGCCAGATCGTATTCGTCCGCCGCGTAGAAGTCGGGCATCTGGGCCGTCTCGCCGCCCAGGAGCGCACACCGGTTCTCCTTGCACGCCGTCGCCACGCCGTGCACCACGTCGTGCACCACCGTCTCGTCCATCTCACCCGTGGCGAGGTAGTCGAGGAAGAAGAGCGGCTTCGCACCCTGCACCAGGATGTCGTTGACGCAGTGGTTCACCAGGCACTGACCCACGGTGTCGTGGCGGCCGGCCAGGAAGGCCACCTTGAGCTTCGTGCCGACGCCGTCCGCGCTCGACACCAGAACCGGCGCCTCCACGTCGTCCGGAACCTGGTAGAGACCGCCGAAGGCCCCGAGCTCGGAGAGCGTGAATCGGTCGCGGGTCGAGGCCACCAGGGCCTTCAGCCGATCCTTGGTGCGCTCGGCGGCGTCCAGATCGACACCGGCGTCGCGGTAGCTCAGTCCCTCACGCGGCCCTTCGGTCATCAGACGGCCTCCACCCGGGTCTCGAACGCGGTGATCTCGCGGAACTCGGCGACGCGCCGGCGCACGTCCTCGGCCGACAGGTCCACGAGCCGGTTCACCGAGAAGCTCTCCACCGCGAACGAGCCCAGCGCGGACCCGTGCACCATGGCGAGTCTGAGATCGTGCGGATCGAGGCTCCCGGCCGCGGCCAGGTAGCCCATGAATCCGCCCGCGAAGGAGTCTCCCGCGCCGGTCGGGTCGAAGACCTCCTCGAGCGGGTATCCCGGAACGAAGAAGAGCCAGTCATCGGCGAAGAGGATCGCGCCGTGCTCACCCTTCTTCACGACCACGACCTCGGGGCCGCGGTTCTGCACCCACCGCGCCGCCTTGAGAATGTTCGGCTCGTCGGCGAGCTGGCGGACCTCCTCGTCGTTGACGATCAGGATCCGCACGCGCCCCAGGAGCGAGAGCAGCGAGTCGCGCGCGCCGTCGATCCAGAAGTTCATGGTGTCGCAGGCGACCACGTCGGGGCTCGCGACCTGGTCGAGCACGTCGTGCTGAAGCGCCGGATCGATGTTTCCGAGGAAGACGTACTTCGACTCGCGGAAGGCGTCGGGGATCTCGGGCTGGAAGTCCGCGAACACCCCGAGCTTCGTCTCGAGCGTGTCACGGGAGTTCAGGTCGAAGTGGTACTTCCCGGCCCAGAAGAAGCTCTCGCCGTCGACCTTCTGGATCCCGGTGAGGTCGGCGCCCCGCTTCTCGAGGAAGCCCAGCTCGTCCATGGGATAGTCGTTCCCCACGACGCCCACCATCTGGACCGGCTTGAAAAGCGTGGCGGCCGCGGAGAAGTACACGGCCGAGCCTCCGATGACCCGGTCTGCCTTGCCGAACGGCGTTTCCACGGAATCGAGCGCTACGCTACCTACACAGAGAATCGACATGTCGAGCTGACAACCTTGTTGGTACTGAAAAAGGGACGACGGATCGCGGCTGATGCAACGTCATTCCGCCACGTCGGCGTCTTCACGGATCATGCGCGTCGGGGCTTCGATGCCCAGAACGGCGAGCCCGTTGCGGAGCACGATCCGCACCGCGCGGGCCAACGCGAGACGCGCCCCCCGGAGGGCGGCGTCGTCCACCAGCACGGCGAGCTCCGGGTTCCGCGTGGGGTTCCCCGCGTGGTACCACGAGTTGGCCGCGCTGGCGGTCTGCTCCAGATAGTCGCACAGGACGTGGGGAGCCGTGTTCTCGGCGGCCCGCGCCAGCCAATCCGGGAACTCCCCGAGAAGCTTGAGCAGCTCCCGCTCGGTATCGGCGACGAGGAGCGCGACGTCGGCACCTTCCACGCCGACCTCGTCCGCGTCCAGCCCGGCCTTCGCGAAGATCGAGCACATGCGGGCGTGCGCGTACTGGATCTTGTAGACGGGGTTCTTGTCCGACTGGTCGAGCGCGACGTCGAGGTCGAAGAGGAGGTGCGCGTCGGGCTTCCGCATCTGGAAGAAGTAGCGCGTCACGTCGACGCCGACCTCCTCGAAGAGCTCGCGGAGCGTCGTGTACGAGCCGGCGCGCTTGGAGAACTTGACCTCCTTGCCCTCCCGTTCGACGCGCACCATCTGGTGCAGCACGTAGTCCGGATATCCGGCCGGAAGCCCCAGGGCCTGCAGCCCGGCCCGCACCCGCGAGACCGTTCCGTGGTGGTCCGACCCCTGGACGTTGACCACCCGCTCGTAGCCGCGTTCCCACTTGTTCATGTGGTAGGCGATGTCCGGCAGGAAGTAGGTCGGCATGCCGTTGCCACGGATCATGACCCGGTCCTTCTGGTCGCCGAACTCGGTCGTGCGGAGCCAGGTGGCGCCCTCGTGCTCGTAGACGAGCCCCGTGCCGCGGAGCCGCTCGACCGTCTGGTCCACGAGCCCCTCGGAGTAGAGCGAAGACTCGAGGAAGTACTCGTCGAAGTGGACGCGGAAGTCGTGCAGGTCCCGGTCCTGCTCGTCGCGGAGCATGGCCACGGCGAAGTGCCGGACGACGTCGAGCGCGTCCTGGGAGTCGTCGTCCCGGTAGCGGTCGCCCGCCTCGTCGATCAGTGCCTGCGCGATGTCGATGACGTACGCGCCCTGGTACCCGCCCTCGGGGACCGCCTCGTCCCGACCGAGCAGCTCCCGGTAGCGGGCCCGCACGCTGAGCGCGAGCAGGTCCATCTGATTGCCGCTGTCGTTGTAGTAGAACTCGCGGTGCACCTGGTGGCCGGTCCATTCCAGGAGCGCGGAGATCCCGTCTCCGAGGGCCGCCTGGCGTCCGTGCCCGAGGTGGAGCGGGCCGGTCGGGTTGGCCGAGACGAACTCGACCATGACGCGCCGACCGCCGCCGAGGTCACTCCTCCCGTAGTCCTCGTCGGCCTCGAGGATGTCCTCGATGACCGAGGCCACCGCGCCGGACGAGAGCCGGAAGTTCAGGAAGCCCGGACCCGCGACCTCGACCGCGTCGACACCGGCCGACGCGAGATCGAGCCGGTCGGCGATCTCGTCGGCGATCTGACGAGGTGCCTTGCGGAGGCGGCCGGCGAGGGTCATGGCCACGTTGCTGGCCAGGTCGCCGTGAGAGGGGTCACGCGGCCGCTCGAGCTGGATCTCGTCCACCTCCGCGCCGAGTTCCTCGATCACCGCCCGGAGGGCGTTACGGATCGCGTCCTGGGCCACGCTCAGCCGTCCGACTTCGGCGTCGCCGGGGTCGAGGCGGGCTTCTTGTCCCCGCCCTCGCCTCCGGAGCCACCACCACCGGAGCTTCCCCCGTCGCTCGCGGGCGCCTCCTTAGACGCCTTCTTCTTGTACTCGTCCGAGCGGTAGTCGGTGATGTAGAACCCGTCCCCCTTGAACAGGAAGCCGGCCCCGCCGGAGATCAGGCGCTCCGCCTCGGCCCCGCAGTCGGGGCACGAAGCGACCGGATCGTCCGACATCCTCTGGAAGACCTCGAAGCGGTGCCCCTTGGGGCAGCGGTACTCGTACGTAGGCATCGGATTTCGTTGGTGACAGACGTTCGAGCGGACGGTTCAAGCGACCCTCCCGAGCTCCGGGAAGCGCGCGCCGTCGTCAGTTCAAAGAGCCTTGAAAGTTAACGATTGTCCCGGCCGTGCGGAAATCAGGACCCGCTCAGCCATCGTACGTGCCCCAGACCTCCCGAAGCGCGTCGCTGATCTCGCCGAGCGTGACCTCCGCCCGGACCGCGTCGATGATCGGCGGCATGAGGTTCTCGTCGGTTCCGGCGGCCGAGCGGATGCGTTCGAGCGCGGCCCGGACGTCTTCGTCTCGTCGACGCGCCTTGAGCGCGGAGAGCCGCTCCTGCTGTCCACCTTCGAGGGCGGAGTAGTCCGGCTGCCCGATCCGCGCGCCCTTCTCGTCCTCGACCTGCTCGTTCACGCCGACCACCTTCCGGCGGCCCGCCTCGACGTCCTGCTGGAACGCGTAGGCCGCCTTGTGGATCTCCTCCTGCATGAACTCGATGGCGCGGGCGGCGCCGCCCATCTCCTCGATGCGCTCGAGGTATTCCCGGGCCCGCTGCTCGACCTCGTCCGTGAGCGCCTCCACGAAGTGCGAGCCGCCGAGCGGGTCCGCCGTGCGGGTGATGCCCGACTCGGAGGCCAGGATCTGCTGCGTGCGGAGGGCCAGCTTCGCCGACTCCGTGGTGGGAAGCGCCAACGCCTCGTCGTACCCGTTCGTGTGGAGCGACTGGGTGCCTCCGAGGGTCGCGGCCAGCGCCTGCACGGCCACGCGCACGACGTTGTTCAGCGGCTGCTGGGCCGTGAGGGTGGAGCCCCCCGTCTGCGTGTGGAAGCGGAGCCGCGCCGCCTTGTCGGAGCCGCCGAACCGCTCGCGCATGATCGTGGCCCAGAGCCTCCGGGCCGCCCGGAACTTCGCGACCTCCTCGAAGAGGTCGTTGTGGGCCGCGAAGAAGAACGAGAGCCGCGGGGCGAAGGACTCGAGGTCGAGCCCGGACGCGAGCGCCCGCTCGACGTACTCGATGCCGTTGGCGAAGGTGAAGGCGATCTCCTGCGGGGCCGTCGATCCGGCCTCCCGGATGTGGTAACCCGAGATGGAGATCGTATTCCAGCGCGGCACCTCGGTGGAGCAGAACGCCATGATGTCCGAGACGAGCCGGAGGCTCGGGTCCACGGGATAGATGTACGTGCCCCTGGCGATGTACTCCTTCAGGACGTCGTTCTGGATGGTTCCCGAGAGCTTCTCGCGCGGGACACCCTGCTCGTCGCCGAGCGCCACGTAGAGCGCCAGCAGGATGCCGGCCGTGGCGTTGATGGTCATCGAGGTCGAGACCTCGTCGAGCCGGATCCCCTGGAAGAGCCGCCGCATGTCCTCGAGGGAGTCGATGGCGACGCCGACGCGTCCCACCTCCCCTTGGGCCATCGACGCGTCCGAGTCGTACCCCATCTGGGTGGGCAGGTCGAACGCGACCGAAAGCCCGGTCTGTCCTCGCTCCAGGAGATACCGGAAGCGCTCGTTGGTCTCCTCCGCGGTCCCGAACCCGGCGTACTGCCGCATGGTCCAGACGCGCCCGCGGTACATGTCCGGGTAGACGCCCCGCGTGAACGGGTACTCCCCGGGAACGCCGGTCTCGCCGTGGGCGCTCTCTTCGTAGAGTGCCTCGACGGGGATCCCGCTGTCGGTCATGGCATCGCGCTCGTCGCTCATCTCAGCCTTCCTCACCCTGGTCCGGCGCGTCACCCTGGTCCGGCGCCTCGAAGTCGACGAGCACCTGTCCCTTCTCGACCGTGTCGCCCGCGCTCACGTGCACGGAGGCCACCACGCCGGCGGCCTCGGCCTTGAGCTCGTTCTCCATCTTCATCGCCTCGACGATGACCACGCCCTGTCCCGGCTGGACCTCGTCGCCCTCGGCGACCTCGATCTTCACCACGAGCCCGGGCATGGGCGCCTTGATCGGCTTAGGGCCCGCCGCTCCAGCCGCCGCGCCCGTGAGCTCACGGATGGCCCGCGTGCGCTCGTCGACCACCTCCGTCTCCACCCGGCGCCCGGAGACGTTGAGCCCCCACGCGCCCTTGCCGAGCCGATGGGCCACGATGCGGTGCGACGCGCCGTCCAGCGAGAGGCCGCGGACCGGCGTCCCGTCGAGCGTGGAGAGGTCGGTGTCGACCGAGCGGCCGTCGACCGACACGCCCTCGCTCCCGATGAGGACCTCGAAGGTCCGTTCGCCAATGGTCACGTGATACAGCAATTCACTCACTCCTCGGCAGATGGAGGTCCACGACCGTCTCGACGTGGGCCGTCTGTGGGAAAAGGTCGAAGCAGCGCAGGTCCGAGATGACGTACCGGCTCTTCAGCTCGGCCAGATCGCGGGCGAGCGTCGCCGGATCGCAGCTCACGTAGATCACGTGCTCCGGAGGCTCGGCCAGGATGGCCCGCACGATCTCCGGACCGAGACCCGCGCGGGGCGGATTGACGATCAGCAGCTCGGTGGGCAGGACGGACGGCAGGACGTCTTCGACCGCCCCTTGCCGCGTCTCGAACGTCGGCGGAGCGTCGCGTCGGGCCTCGGCGACGGCGTCCGGATCGAGCTCGATGCCGACCACCTCCGCTCCGGCGAGCGCGAGCGCGCGGCCGTAGGCTCCGCCGCCGGAGAACGCGTCGACGACGCGGGCGGGGCCCGCCGCCCGCGCGACCACGTGCTCACGCAGCAGCCGGGCCGCGCCTTCGTTCACCTGCTCGAAGCCGAGCCGGACGTCGTCCGGGCCGGCCCTGCCCTCTTCCTCGTCGCTCTCGGCCGGCCGGTGCACGATCGCGGAGATCTCGTCCACGCGCTCGAGCAGCGGCTCAGCCTTCCAGGGGGCGGCGCCCCCCTCCACGACGAGGGTCACCCGACGCGCGTCGTCCAGCCGGAGCGTGAGCCGCAGGCGGCCACCGGCGGGCAAGCGCGACGCACCGGCGCCCCAGCCCCGCCGGAGCGCCATCCACGCGGCCTCGATCCCGGGCTCGGGCAGGACGCACTCGTCGTCGATCTCGACCACATGGGTCGGGCGCCCCAGGGCGTGCAGCCCCGCGACGATGCGTCCGCCCCGAAGTCGTCGCAGCGTGAACGACATGCGGTTGCGGTATCCGACCGCCTCGGGCGAAGCCACGACCTCCGGAGGGTCCATCGCCTCGAAGCCGCCGATCCGCTCGAGCGCGTCGGACACGAAGCGTCCCTTCCACGCCCGCTGCTCCTCCTCGGGAATGTGCTGGAGCTGACATCCGCCACACACGTCGTAGCGCGTGCAGAGCGCCGGGCGCCGCGTCGGTGCCGGCTCGAGGACCTCTAGCAACTCGGCTTCGGCCCAGCGAGCCTTCACCCTGGCGAGCCGGACCCGGACGCGGTCGCCGGGCGCCGTGCGGGGCACGAAGACGGTGCGCCCGTCGGGGAGCCTGCCGACACCGGATCCCTGCGAAGAGAGCGCGTGGACATCGATCTCCGTGACCGTGCCCGCGCTGACGGTCTCCGTGCTCACCGCGACCACGGGGCTCCGGCCCGGCGCCAGGCGGACATCTCCGTTCCGACGCCATGCCCCTGACCCACGCGAGGGGTGCCGTGCCGCTGCCGGTCTTCGTGCTCCAGAAGTGCGGCCGCCACCGCCGCCGCCGTCAGCACCTCTTCGGAGCCTTCGGGGGCGAGCAGCTCCGGATGCTCCTCCAGATACCGGATCGACAGGTCACCGGCGCGGAACTCCGGCTCGGCCATGACCTTGCGGTGGAAGTCCGCGCACGTCTCCACGCCCGCGACCACCAGCTCCTCCAGGGCGCGACTCATCCGGTCGATAGCGTGCGTGCGGTCGCTCCCGTGCACGATGAGCTTCGCGAGCAGTGGGTCGTAGTGCAGCGTGACCTCGGAGCCTTCGAGCACGCCGCCGTCCCAGCGAACGCCCGGTCCGGTGGGGATCCCGAGATGCGTGAGCGTCCCGGTCGAGGGGAGGAAGCCGTGAGCCGGATCCTCCGACGTGATCCGGCACTCGATGGCGTGCCCGCTCAGCCGGATGTCGTCCTGCGTGAAGGCGAGCTTCTCGCCCGACGCCACGCGGAGCTGCCAATCCACCAGGTCGATCCCCGTGACGAGCTCGGTGACGGGGTGCTCCACCTGGATGCGCGTGTTCATCTCGAGGAAGAAGAACTCACCATCCTGGTAGAGGAACTCGATGGTGCCGGCCCCGCGGTACGAGACGGCCTGGGCGGCGAGGACTGCCGCCTGGCCCATGGCCGCGCGCTCCTCGCGGGTGAGCACCGGTGACGGCGCCTCTTCGATGAGCTTCTGATGCCGCCGCTGAATGGAGCACTCCCGCTCGGCGAGGTGCACCACGTTGCCGTGCGCGTCGCCGAGCACCTGGATCTCGATGTGGCGGGGGCGGCCCAGATATCGCTCGAGGTAGACCGAGCCGTCTCCGAACGCTGCGAGCGCCTCACGCGCCGCCGCCTCGAAGGCGCGCGGCAGCTCGGCCGAGCTCTCGACGACCCGCATCCCCTTCCCGCCGCCACCCGCCGCAGCCTTCAGCAGCACCGGGTAGCCGATCTCCTCCGCAGCGGCCACGGCCGCCTCCGGATCCGCGACCGCCTCCGTCAGACCGGGAACGATGGGCACGCCCGCCTCGGTCATCCGGCGGCGCGCCTCGGTCTTGTCGCCCATGGCCGAGATCGTCTCGGAGGTCGGCCCGACGAACACGAGGCCCGCGTCCTCGACCGCCTTGGCGAAGCCCGCGCGTTCGGCCAGGAAGCCGTATCCCGGATGGATGGCGTCGGCGCCGGCCTCCTTGGCCACCTCGATGAGCCGGTCGGCCTTCAGGTAGCTCTCGGCCGACGGCGCCGGGCCGATCAGATAGGCCTCGTCCGCCAGCAGCACGTGCGGCGCGAGTCGATCGGCCTCGGAGTACACGGCGACCGTGCGGATGCCACGCTCACGTGCCGCGCGCACGATGCGCACGGCGATCTCTCCACGGTTGGCGACCAGCAGCGACCGGATCAAGCGATTCACCCTCGGGATTTCTTGGCGGACGGCCCGGGACGAGCCCGGCGTTTCAAGCCCCGAAGTTTAGAGAAGCTCCGGCTTTGGCCAAAGGGCTAGCAGGTCGCGGCGGCCGAGGCCGGCGCCGACATCGGCCGCGAGGCGTCAGCCACGGCGCGGGGCGCGGGAGCGATCCTTTTTCGCCGGCTCGGGAATCGTTCGAACCTCGAAAGGGTGCCGCAGCCTCGTCCTCGCGCAGGGAGCCTTCGAAAAGCCCCGTGTGGCGCGGAGATACGCCCGGAGGTTCACCGGGAGAGATCGTTCGAAAGTCGTTCGACTTTCGAACGACTTTCGAAGCCCGCACGGAAGGGACCGCAGCTCGGCCCCGGAAGCCGGTCGCCCTCTACGCCGCGACCGGCCACACATCCGCGCGTGCGGGCGGCCCGGGCGCGGCCCGCCGGTCAGCCCCCGCCAGATCTCCCGATCCTTCCGGACACGTCCATCTCCCGCCCGTCACGCCGAATCCGGAACGTCACCAGCTCGCCGTCATCGTACGTGGAGAGGATCGAGCGCACGCGGGCAGGGGTCTCGACCGTCCTGTCGCCGATCTCGAGGATCACGTCCCCCGCCCGGAGTCCCAGCGCCGACTCTTCCGGCACCGCCGTGACCAGGACGCCGCGCTCGGTGCCGAAGTAGCTCCCGAGCTCCGGCCCGACGCGCACCAGCTCCAGTCCCGAGCCGAACCCGCGCCACATCCCGAAGCTCCGCAGCCCTTCCACCTCCGGGCCGTCGAAGCGGAAGTGGAACGCTCCCGGTGGCATCGGCGCATCGGGAGCACCGGGGGCATCCGGCGCGTCCGGAGGTCGCGGCCCCCGGAACGAGCGCATCCGGTCGCCGAACTCACGCATGCGCTCACCGAAGCGCTCGGCGTCCCAGTCGGGCGCGTGGATGGTGAAGCTCCGTCCCCAGCCGGACAGGTCCTCCGCCTCCACCGTCATGCGCTCGGCCTGGCCGTCACGGAGGTACTCGATCTCGACGTCCTCGCCCGGCTCGATGTCCCGCACGATCTCGAGGAGCCGCTGCGGAGGCAGCGCGCGATCGGGATCGAGGTCACGCTCGACCTCGAGGTCCAGCGGTGCGGTCAGGGGACGACCGTCAATCCGCGTGATCACGTCGCCCTCCCGCAAGCCGGCGCGCTCCGCCGGCCCATCGTCCATCAGCCCCGCGATGCGCGCGCCGTCCGCCTGCTCGTCGGGATCCGACATCTCCACCGACAGCCCCAGCCGCGGCCGCGTCGCGCCGAGGGCCCAGGCGTTCATCACCACACCGTCGATGTCCGGCATCCGCAGGCAGGTGCAGTTCTCGAGCTCCTGCCCGTCCCGGTCCACACACCGGCACTCGGTCTCGCGCTCCTGGCCGCCGATCGACGCCGGCGCCATCAAAGGGGCCGCGCCCGCCAGCAGGAGCCCGACCATCAGAATCCTCGCCCATCCCGTCGTCATCATGATCATCCCGTGTTGAGGTTCGTACACCCCATGGGACGCGGGCTGGGGGCGGAACGGTTGCCCGGCCCACCCGGCGGATCGCGGCGTTCGGGCCGGCGCCTGGGCACCGGCCCGGACCCGTCAGAGCGGAATGTTGCCGTGCTTCCTGGGCGGATTCTCGTCGCGCTTGTTGGCGAGCATGTCGAGCGCGGAGATCAGGCGCGGCCGTGTCTCGCGCGGGTCGATCACGTCGTCGACGTAGCCCCGCGCGGCCGCCACATAGGGGTGCGCGAACTTCTCGCGGTACTCCTCGATGCGGCGCTCCGTGGCCGCCTCGGGATCGTCCGACGCGGCGATCTCCTTCCGGAAGAGCACCTCGACCGCCCCCTTCGGGCCCATGACCGCGATCTCGGCCTGGGGCCACGCGAGGTTCACGTCTCCGCGGATGTGCTTCGAGTTCATGACGTCGTACGCGCCGCCGTAGGCCTTCCGCGTGATGACCGTGACCTTCGGGACGGTCGCCTCGGCGAAGGCGTACAGGAGCTTGGCCCCGTGCCGGATGATGCCACCGTGCTCCTGCGCGACACCGGGCAGGAACCCGGGCACGTCCTCGAGGACGACGAGCGGAATGTTGAACGCGTCGCAGAAGCGGACGAAGCGCGCGCCCTTGTCCGACGAGTCGATGTCGAGCACGCCGGCGAGCACCGACGGCTGGTTGGCGACGATCCCCACGGCCCGACCACCGAAGTGGGCGAAGCCCACCAGCAGGTTGGCCGCGAAGTGCTCGTGAACCTCGTAAAACTCCCCGTGATCCGTGATCTTCCGAATGACGTCGCGCATGTCGTACGGACGGTTCGGATTCTCGGGGACGATCTCCAGGAGTCGCTCGTCCTGGCGGTCGTGCGGGTCCGAGCCGTCGATGGACGGCGGCAGCTCGCGGTTGTTCTGCGGGATGAACCGGATGAGCTCGCGGACGGCGCCGATGCACTCCGGCTCGGAGTCCATGGCGAAGTGCGCCACGCCCGAGGTGGACGCGTGCACGTCGGCGCCCCCGAGCCCCTCCATGTCGATGTCCTCGTGGGTGACCGTCTTCACCACGTTCGGCCCGGTCACGAACATGTAGCTCGTGCCCCGCACCATGTAGACGAAGTCGGTGATGGCCGGGGAATACACGGCACCGCCGGCGCACGGCCCGAGAATGAGGCTGATCTGCGGGATGACCCCGGAGGCCAGGGTGTTCCGGAGGAAGATGTCCGCGTACCCGCCGAGGCTCACGACACCTTCCTGGATACGCGCGCCGCCCGAGTCGTTCAGACCGATGATCGGCGCCCCGTTCTTGAGCGCCATGTCCTGGATCTTCACGATCTTCTCGGCGTGCGTCTCCGACAGCGATCCGCCGAACACCGTGAAGTCCTGGCTGAACACGTAGACGAGCCGGCCGTGCACCGTGCCGTACCCGGTGACCACGCCGTCCCCGAGGATCTTCTGGTCCTCGAGGCCGAAGTCGCTCGACCTGTGGGTCACGAAGCGGTCGAGCTCCACGAACGACCCTTCGTCGAGCAGAAGATCGAGCCGCTCCCTCGCGGACAGCTTGCCTCGCGCATGCTGTGCCTCGACCCGCTTCTGGCCGCCGCCTTCCTCGGATGCGGCCCGGAGCTCACGTAACGTTTCCAGCTTCTCTTGGATCGACATCAACCTGTGGGTATCGGGTTCAATGTGCCTGACTGGATGCGCACGACGCGCGTGCGCCGGACGACGCGGCCGTCGATGACGGAGAAGACACCGGTGGCGCCTTCGACGTCCTCGAGCCCCTCGAGAGCGGCCCGCACCTGGTCGGGGGAGCGGGCGCCTCTCCGGAATGCCTCGATCAACAGCAGCGCCGCGTCATAGCCCACCGCGGGTACCGGGCTCACGAGCGTGCGCTGGAAGTGCTCCTCGAACGCATCCCTGAAGCGTTGGTATCCCGGCGAATCCGTTCCGGCGCCGATGGGCGCGGTCGCCACGACGCCGTCGGTGTGCCGGGTGTCGACGCGGCGGAGCGTCTCGGTATCGGCCCATCCGGTGGTGCCGATCACGTCGACGGCCAGCGTGTCGAGACCGAAGTGGGTGATCTGGGGCGCGAGCAGCTCGACGTCCTCGGGCGGCACGGGCACGAAGACGGCTACGGGATCGAGCGTCTCGACCCTGAGCGTGTCGTCCTCGGTGAGGCCCAGGGCAGCGATCTCCGCGGTGCGGAGGGAATCGCGCACCGACCGCAGCTGCGGCTCGAAGAACGTGACGCCCTCCTGGTAGCGGAAGCGGCCCATCGTCGGGATGCCGAACCTCCGCAGCTCCCGCTCGAAGAGGTCGCCCTCCTCCGTCGAGAGCGGCGACGTCGATTCGATGAACGCCACGCGTTGGTAGCCCTGGGCGGCCGCGTGGCGCGCCAGCTCGTGGAGACCGACCGAATCCACGCCTTCGAGCGAGTAGACGCCGCGACCGCTCGAGGCACCCGACACCCGGGCCGTCGGAGACATCAACGGGAGCTCCCCGCTCCGCGCGTCCGCGGCCACGTCGAGCACGAGCTCCTGCAGGAAGCCGACCACCCCTCCCACCCCGGCTGCCTCCAGCTCCGCGACAAGCTCCGCGGTACGATCCGGGTCCCCGCCGTCGTCCAGGACTTCGAGGGTGACGTCGAGATCGTCGCCGGCCATCATCGCGGCGACCTCGATCCCTTCCAGCACGAGCTCCGAGAAGCCGGCCAGGGCGGGCGCGCCCTCCAGTGGGAAGACCGCCGCCAGGGTGACCTCGCGGCTCGCGATGTACCCTTCCGGGAGCTCGCCGGCCAGAACGGCCTCCGCCAGGACCGCGTCCGGACCCCTGGCACCGTGCTCGAGCGCGGCGCGAGCCAGCGCGTCGGACACGCCTCGGTCCTCGGCGTCGAGCGCGAGGGCCGCGGCCCGGGCTTCGACCACGGGTCGCACGTCGGCATCCTCCGCCGCGGCCTCGAGCGCGGTCTCGAGGGTCGCGTCCGAAGCCTGGGTGACCACGACGCGGGCCAGCGCCACGACCCGCCCGGCTAGCGCATCGTCCGACATCCTCGGGAGGGCGGCCAGCCGCAACAGCGCCTCGTCCGGCTCCTCGGCGGCCGCTTCGGCCCGCAGCACGCTCAGCTCGGCGACGCGCGGATGGTCGCCCGACACGAGCGTCAGGTAGCGATCCGCCGCCTCTTCGGCCGTCGCGAGCTCACCCGCCTGCACACCCGCTCGAGCGCGGATCAACAGGGCCCAGCCCGAGACCGCCGCCGCCGGCATCTCTTCGACAACGCGTCCGGCGAGCCCGAGCGCCTCCTCAGCGTCGCCCGTGGCGAGCGCCGCCTCGGCCCGAGCCACGAGCTCGGACGCCTCGGACTGGCGTGCGCCCGAAATGGGTGCCGCGACCAGCACGGGATCGATCGGCTCGGCCGGAGCCGGCGCGGCATCCGGGGTCCGCGGCTCCGGCACCGCGCAGCTCACCATGGTCAATAGCGCGAGCGCGCAGACGAAGCGCCCGGACGCGGTGTGCGTCCGGGCGCTCGCACGACGCATCAGCATCGTTGGCCCCGCTTCGGGTCATTCACCGGGATCAGTCGTCCTTGTCTCCGGAGGCTTCCCCGCCACCCTCTTCGGAAGCCGCCTCGGCCGCCCGAATCTTGGCCGCGTCGATCTCGTCCTGAGACTTCCGCTCCGGCACTTCCGTGACTTCGAGCACGATCCGGCGGTTGGCCGCGTCGGACTCGATGACGCGCAGCGACACCGTGTCGCCCTCGCCATAGTACTCGTCCAGGCGGTCGGCGTCCTCGATGCCCGTGTGCGACGCGGGCACGAAGCCCTCGATGTCGTCGCCCAGGTCCATCACCACGCCCTTGTCCTGGACGCGCGCGACCTTGCCGTCCTGCTCCACGCCCGGTCCGAGGCGCTCGGAGATGTGCGGCCACGGATCGTCGCTGAGCTGCTTCATGCCCAGGCTGATCCGCTTGTTCTCGGCGTCCACGTCGAGGACCATGACCTCGAGGTCCTGACCCTTCTGCACGATCTCGGACGGATGCTCGACGCGGCGCGTCCAGCTCATGTCCGACACGTGCACCAGGCCGTCGATGCCCGGCTCGATCTCCACGAAGGCGCCGAAGGAGGTGAGGTTGCGCACCGTGCCCGTGAGCGTCGTGCCGGTCGGGTACTTCACCGGCAGCGCCAGCCACGGATCCTCCTCGATCTGCTTCATGCCGAGCGAGATCTTCTCGTCGTCCGGATCGACCTTCAGCACCACGGCTTCGATGTCGTCGCCGATGGTGACGACCTTCGACGGGTGACGGACGTTGCGGGTCCAGCTCATCTCGGAGATGTGGACCAGGCCCTCGACACCCTTCTCGAGCTCGATGAACGCACCGTAGTTGGTGATCGAGACCACCTTTCCACGGACACGCGAGCCGACCGGGTACTTCTTGTCGATGTCCGTCCACGGGTACGGCAGGAGCTGCTTGAGCCCCAGGCTGATCCGCTCACGGTTCCAGTCGATGTCCAACACCTTCACGTCGATCGACTCACCGATGTTCACCACCTCGGACGGATGGCCGACGCGGCCCCACGACATGTCGGTGATGTGGAGCAGGCCGTCGAGCCCGCCCAGGTCGATGAAGGCACCGAAGTCCGTGATGTTCTTCACGATGCCCTCGCGTACCTGGCCGACCAGGAGCTCCTTCACCAGGGTCTCGCGCTTCTTCTCGCGCTCGGCCTCGAGGATCACGCGGCGCGAAACCACGATGTTCCGGCGACGCTTGTTGAGCTTGATGATCTTGAAGCGGTACGTCTCGCCGATGAGGTCCTCGATGTTCGGGACCCGGCGGAGGGCGATCTGCGAGCCCGGCAGGAAGGCGTCCACGCCCATGAGGTCGACGGTCACGCCGCCCTTGATCTTGCGGACGAGCGTGCCCTTGACCGGACGGTCGGCGTCGTGCGCCTCGCGGATCTTCTCCCAGACGCGGAGGAAGTCGGCCTTCTTCTTGGACAGGACGACCACGCCGTCGTCGTCCTCGAGGCTCTCGAGGAGGACTTCGACTTCGTCGCCTTCCTCGGGGGCCTCCTTGAACTCGTCGAGCGCGACCGCGCCCTCGCTCTTGAAGCCGAACTCGAGGATGACGACGGTGTCCGTGACCCGGAGGACCGTCGCATTGACGATCTCGCCCTCCCGGAACGCACCGAAGTCGCCGCTGAAGTCGGAGAGGAGGCGCTCGAACTCGTCCTTCGAGGTCGCGAGGCGCTCCTCGCCGTAGGGGTCGTGGTAGAGCTCGGGGGAGTGGCCCTCGGGGACACCCTCCATGGCGCGCTCTTCGTCCGCCTTGTCGGCGGCGATCTCTTCGTCGGTCAGCGTGCGGACTTCACCGGTCATCGCATCGACGACGACGATGTCTTCACCGTCTTCGTCATGCATGTCGGGTGCGTCCACGGCGGACTCGGGGGCTTCGGATTCCGTTTCCGGAATGGGGTTCTTCGTCTCGGCCATGTGACTCCGGGCTCGCGCGGGAGCGCGATCCTCGTGTGCCGGGGCTCTGGGGACGAGCGCCGGGCTCGGGTTCATATACGAGAAAGGCGCCGAGCGTACGCTTCACGCCCAGCAGCCTTTCGGCGACAGCCGGCCCACCGACACTTCGCAGCGGACCAAGCCCTGAGAAGCTAGGCCGCCCTCAGGGGGGCGTCAACCGGCGCACGCGGTCGACCACCTCGCGAACCTGCTCCTCGAACGCGAGCGCCGTCGTGTCGATGCGAAGGGCCCCGTCCGGCTCTCGGAGCGGAGAGTGAGCGCGCTCCGTGTCCTGGCGATCGCGCTCGCGGATCGAGGCGACCTGCTCGGCCAGGGCGTCCCGGTCGGGGCTGGCGACGCCCTCCTCGGCGAGCCGGCGGCGCGCGCGCTCCTCGAGGTCGGCGACCAGGAAGACCTTCACTTCCGCGTCGGGGAAGACGACCGTACCCATGTCCCGACCGTCGGTGACGAGCCCCCCCTCCGCGCCCACCGACCGCTGCAACCCGATCAGCGAGCGGCGGGCCTCGGGGAGTCCCGCCAGCCGTGACACGTGCTCCGTGACCTCGGGGGTGCGCAGCTCGTCGGTCACGGGCCGACCCGCGACCTCCACGAGGAGCGCCCCTTCGTCCTGGACCGCACGCACGTCGAGGTCCCGGAAGTCGTCCGCGGTCAGCTGCGGCCACCGCTCGGGCGGGATGTCCGCGTCGAGGAGCGCGAAGGTGAGGGCACGGTAGAGCGCGCCCGAGTCGAGATGCAGGAAGCCGAGCTCCCGGGCGACGGCCTTCGCCGTGCTGGACTTGCCGGAGCCGGCCGGTCCATCGAGCGTCACTACCGGCCTACGGCTCATCCGGCCTCGCCCGCGGACGCGATCCTCCGGATCAGCTCCCAGAAGCCGGGAAAGCTCACGCCCGCGGCCCCGGGATCGTCGATCTCCACCCGGTTGCCCGGAAGGGCGGCGAGGACGCCGAACGCCATCGCGATCCGGTGGTCCGCACGGGTGAGCACCGTGCCGAGGAGCGGCCGACCCGTCCCCTCGACCTCGAGACCGTCCTCGTACTCCTCCACCCGAACGCCGAGGGCACGCAGGTTGCCGACCATGGCGGCGATCCGGTCGGACTCCTTGGTCCGGAGCTCTTCAGCAGCCCGGATGCGGGTCACGCCCTGGGCCCTCGCGCCGAGCACGGCCACGAGCGGAAGCTCGTCGATCAGCCGCGGGACCTCCTCCGGCAGCACATCGGTCCCCTGTAGCTCGGAGGCACGCACGGTGACGGACCCGACGGGCTCGCCCGCCCCAGCGGCCTCGTCCCCGCTCCTTCCGCCCGCGCCGTCGGAGCCGGCCGGACCGTCGTGCTCGACGGTCACGGACGCGCCCATCCGTTCCAGCACGCCGAGGAACGCGGTCCGGGTCGGATTGAGGCCGACGCGCTCGACCGTCAGCGAGCCCCGCCCCGCCACCCCGCCCAACGCGGCGAGCGCGATCGGGAAGGCTGCCGACGAGAAGTCCCCCGGCACGTCGAAGTCGAGAGCGTCGATCCGGCTGGGCGGGTCCCGCAACTCCACCCGCCACCCGCCGGCCACCGCGTGAGAGATCACACGCGCTCCCAAGGCCGTGAGCATGCGTTCCGTGTGATCGCGCGACTTCCTGGGCTCGGTGACGAGCGCGTAAGCCCCGCCGACCAGGCCGGCCAGCAGGATCGCGCTCTTCACCTGGGCGCTCGCGACCGGGCTCTCCCAATCGATCGGGGAGAGCGGGCGCCGGCCCCGCACGGTCACGGGGAGCCTACCGTCGTGTTCGAGGAAGTCGAAGCCGGCTCCCATCGCGGTGAGGGGTTCAGTCACGCGTCGCATGGGTCGTGACCGGAGCGACTCGTCCCCCGTGAGGGTCGCGCTCCGACCGCTGCCGGCGAGCACCCCCATGAGGAGGCGCGTCCCGGTGCCGCTGTTCCCCAGGTCGAGCGCACCAGCCGGCTCCTTCAACCCGTCGAGCCCGACGCCCCGAACCACGATCTCTCCTCCGTCGGCAGGGATCTCGGGGACGTCGACGCCGAGCGCGACCAGCGCCGAGCGGGTCGAGGCCGCATCGCCGCCGTACAGGAGTCCCCGCAGGCGGCTCTCGCCGGACGCCAAGCCGGCCAGGATCAGCGCTCGCTGGGTGAGCGACTTGTCGCCGGGAACGGTGATCCTCATGCCTCTTCCTTCCAGGTGCGGGTCTCGCGCATGAGCGCCTCGAGCCGGGCGAGGTCGCCGGACTCCAGCGCACCCGCCGCGGCCTCCAGGGTTCCGGCCACCCCACGCAAGGCGTTGGGAAGGCCCTCCGGCGCATGCCGGAAGAGATCGAGCCACATTCCCGGAGGGCTGGCCGCGAGACGCGTCATGTCCCTCCCACCGGGCCCCATCGCGTCGGTCTCGACGCCGCGCCGCGCCAACTCGGCCGCCAGCGCGTTGGCCACCAGCTGTGGGAGGTGGCTCACGAGCACCATCGAGCGGTCGTGCTCGTCGGCGTCGATGTCCCGCGGCTCGGCCCCGGCCGCCCGCCAGAGCGCGCGGACCCTCTCGACGTGTGACTCCCCCGCCCCGTCCGTCGTGATCCAGACACGCGCGCCGTCGAAGAGCGTCTCCCGCGCGTGCCGGAACCCCGACCCCTCCGAGCCGGCCATGGGGTGAGCGCCGACCCACCGGTCGGTGAGCCCCGAAGTCCGCGCGGCGTGCATCAGCGGCGCCTTGAGGCTCGCCACGTCGGTCAGCGTCGTGGCCGGACCCGTGAGTCCGGCCATCTCGGGCAGGACCCGCAGGCAGGCCTCGAGCGGCATCGCGAGCACCACGACGTCCGCTTCCTCCACGGCATCCTCCCACGCGGTCGGCGCCGCGTGGACCACACCTTCTTCGAGCGCCTGCTCGCGCTCCCCGATGGAGGGCGACCAACCGATCACGGTCGTTCCGGGGGCGTTCTCGGCCAGGACCCGCGCGAGCGACCCCCCGATCACACCGAGTCCGAGCACGGCCACCCTGTGGGCCGGCGCCTGGCCGCCCGTCACGACCCCTGCCCGAAGACGTACACGAGCGGTACCTGCGACAGGATCGGGTCGTCGTGGGCGGCGGCCATGAAGCGCGCCTCGCGGGCCCGGTGCGTCTCCAGGTCGCGGAACGGAACGCCGAGCACGAGCAACCCACGGGCGTCGCCGAAGGGGCGAAGTCCCTTCAGCGTCGTCTCGGTCACGGCGCCGAAGACGGCTTCGGCCAGCTCCCGCGCGCGCCACTGCGCCGCCCGCACGGCCCAGCGCGCGCGAAGCTCGTTCCGGTCGAGGTCCCGCTCGAGAAGCTGCGGATGGTCGGCCTCGTTCGGCGCTCCGCGTCCCTGCGGAGGGAGGAGGGCGCTCATGCGTGCTCCGGCTCGGCGGCGACCGGGCGTTCCAGCTCACCGGTGCGGAAGGGTACCTCGACAACCAGGCCGTCGTGGGCCACACGGGCCCGCGGAAAGACCTCCTTCGCCTCGCGCTCCAGGTCCCGGGGATCGTCCGAGTAACGGGCGGACAGGTGGGTCATGAAGAGCCGGCCGACGCCCGCGTCCTTCGCGACGGTGGCGGCTTCCTTCGCGGTGCTGTGGTATGTCTGGCGGGCACGGTCGCGCTCCTCGTCGCCGAACGTGGCCTCGTGCACGAGGACGTCCGCGGCCGTGGCGCTCCGGCGGGTCGCGTCGCACGGCCGGGTGTCCCCCGTGTACACGACCGTGCGGCCGGGGCGCGGCTCACCGACGAGGTCCGCGGCCCGGATCACCCGGCCATCGACCTCGACGTCCTCGCCCCGGTGGAGCTTACCGAACAGCGGGCCCTCCGGAATCCCCAACTCCCGGGCCCGCTCGACGTCGAAGCGGCCGAGTCGGTCGTCCTCGACCAGCGCCCACCCCACGGCCCTCGTCCCGTGGTCCACCGGGAAGGCGTGCACGGCGTACCCATCCCCCCGGTACGCCTCGCCCTCCCCGCACTCGACGAAGTCCAATGCGAAGGGGAGACGCTCACCGCCGAGCGCCACGGTCCGCCGGAGAAGCGACTCCGACCCGGGCGGCCCCACCAGAAGAAGCGGCTCGGTGCGGTCCTGGAGCTGCATGGTCCGAACCAGGCCCGTGATCCCCAGATAATGATCCGCGTGCATGTGCGTCACGAAGATGGCCCGGACACCGAACCCCGAGCCGTAACGCATCATCTGCCGCTGCGTACCCTCGCCGCAGTCGAACAGGAACAGGTCGCCTTCACGCTGCACGGCGAGCCCGCTCACGTTCCGACGCACCGTGGGGCGCGCCGCGGCGGTTCCGAGGAAGGTCAGACGGATCATCGACTGCGCGGCCTGCTGGGATGGGGACGGCGGGCCCGGGGCGGCCCGTTACGTCAAGGTAGCCAACGGCCGGGGAGCCTCCAACCGGGCTCAGCCGGGGGTTCCGACCCGCTCGGCCAACGGCCGGTACATGAGCCCGTAGAACATCTCCAGGTAGCGCCGCGGCTCGTCCCGGTCGAGCGAGGAGATGTATCTCCAGAAGCCGTAGATGCGCGACAGCTCCAGCAGGCGGGATGCGTACAACGGCCAGTTGTAGCGCTCCGCCACGCGCGCGACGCCCGCCCGCGCGATCTCCATCCAGGCGTCTTGGTCGCCCCCGAACCGACCCATGACCTCGGCCATCCGCTCGGTGCTCTCGGGCCAGGCCGTGGGGTCGATGTGGAAGCCGCTCACCCCGTCCTCCACGATCTCCTCCGGCCCACCGAAGCGGGTGGCGAACACCGGCAGCCCCGAGCTCATCGCCTCGATCACGGTCAGCCCGAACGCCTCGAACAGTGCCGGCTGCACGAACGCGCCCCGGCTGTCGGCCACCACCCGGTAGAACTCTCCCACCCGGCTCTTGTCCGTCTGCATCTCGATCCAGCGGACGTCGTCGTCCAGTCCGAGCTCGTCCATGAGGTGATGGACCCTCTCGATCTGGCGGCGCTCGTCCACGTCCGAGGAGCGGTCCGCATCGATCCACCCTCCGACGAGGAGCAGGTTGGCGCGCTCCCGGAGCTCCTCCGAGCGTCCGTACGCCTCGAGGAGCCCCGCCACGTTCTTGATCTCGTCGAGGCGCGACATCGCGAACAGGATCGGGCGAGCGGGGTGCGTGAAGCGCCCGCGCGACCGGTCGTCGGGGTCGCCGAAGACCATAGCGCGGACCTCCTCGGTGAGCTCCGGAATGCGGCGCTCCTCCTCCCAGAACGGCCCGAAGACGTCGGGGTTCGCACCCGGCGACACGATGTTGAACTTCGGGTCGAAGCAGTCGATGCCCGAGACCACCCGGTAG
This sequence comes from Longimicrobiales bacterium, assembly GCA_041690395.1. GTDB lineage: Bacteria > Gemmatimonadota > Gemmatimonadetes > Longimicrobiales > Gaopeijiaceae > JAWLHJ01. The sequence continues at coordinate 506,321 of JAWLHJ010000003.1, forward strand.
AGCCCGGGAAGGGTGAACGACCCGTAGCTCTCGTACTGCCCGACGCTCGTGTCCGTCCCGGCGATCTCCTGGTACGTGCTCGTGATGATGAAATCGGCGGTATTCATCGAGATCAGATCGGCCGTGAGCTGGCATGCGAAGTGGTGATCCTCCTCGTGCTCCTCCCAGAGGAGATCGGCGTCCCTGTACTTCGTCTTCTCGAGGGCGTGCGCGATGTTGCACTGGGTCACGCCCAGGCGGCGCGTCATGATGCTCGCCACCAGGTTTCCGTCCGAGTAATTGCCGATGATCATGTCCGGCCGCTGGCCGAGCTCGGCCAGCAGCTCGCGCTCGGCGTCGACCGCGTAACGCTCCAGGTAGGGCCACACCTCGAAGCGGGAGATCCAGGGGCGCACCACCCCTCCGTCGGGGTCGCGGAACGGCACGCGCAGGATGCACGCATTCTCGGTCCCGAAGATCGGCTCGAGACGCTGGTCGCACGTGGTGCCGTCGGCCTCCGGAATCAGCCTCGTCAGGACGACGATGCGCGGCTCGACGTCGATCCCCTGCTCGTGGAGCGTCTCCCTCATGGCTCGCTCGAGCGCGCGCACCTGGTCGAGGATGTAGACGACCTGCCCGCCGGTGTCCGGCTTCCCGAGAACGTCCGACTGACCGAAGTATCCGTGCGGCGACAGGATCGCGATGGAGGTGATCATCGGGATGCGTGCCAGGAAGTCGGCCAGGTGCACGGGGTCGGGCGCCTCGAGGAGGTCCAGAAGCAGCTCCATGGTCTCGCGCGTCCGCTCGGCCGTGCGCCCCCACCCGGGCTCGAAGCCGAGCCGCCGGAGGTCGGCCATCCACCTCGGCCGGTCGACTTCTCCCTCTTCATCGGCCAGCAGGTCGACCGCCCGCCGCAGCGCCGCGCGGAGCGCATCGGCCGAGTCGATTCCTTCCGAGAGCATGAGTGGCTGATCGCCCAGATGGTGCACACGGAGGAAGTCGACCAGCCGGGCCGTGCCGTTCCGTCCGTCGCGCTCTCCGGTCGGGGCGAGCCGGGTCCGGCGCTCCTCGAACAGGCCCACGGACAGGTAGCGGTTCAGGTGCTCCACACCGCGACCGATGGAACGAGCCTGGGTGAGGCGGGGGAAGCCACGCTCGAACGGCTCGAGGTCCACCTCGACGACGAAGCGGTCCTCGGCGCCCTCGCCCGTCACCAGCCGCTCCTTGACGTCCAGGAACTCCGCGACCGTGACCTCGGCGCAGCCGAGATCCTCCGCGCTCACCCGGACGTAACACCAGCTCGCGACCCGCTCCCGGAGCGCCAAGTACAACACGCCGTCCGTGACGACCACTTCCTGGATGCGCTCGATGAGCTCGTCGAGCGGGGGGGCGTCGAGGTCCCGCCACGCTTCGGTGGCCCGAAACGCGTCGTACTCGTGCCGGACGTCGACACCGGTCAGGAAGGGACGGGATTTGGCGCGAAGCCTCCGCAGCAGGACGTACAGCGGTTCCCGGTGTCGGGCCCGGAGGTCGGCCAGCACATCGGTCATGCGTCGGGCTCCGGGTCGGCGCGGATATCACCGAAGAAGTCGTAGTGTTCGATTCCTTCCAGGACGCCCCACGCGTGGCTCCCGTCCGCGAAATACACGCGGTGACTGTCGCGCAGATCCTCCAGCTCGTCGGTGTGGTTCCCGACCACGACGCCGAGCGTCTCACCCGAGAGCATGTCCGCGTCGTTGCCCGAGTCACCTGCCACGAGCAGCCGCTCGGGCGGCAGATCCCACTTGAAGCCGAGGAAGCGAATGGCCATCCCGGGGGAGGCCCTGACTGGAATCACGTCGAGGAAGGAGCCGTGATCGAGGATGGTCGTCGCGCGCAGCCCTTCCTTGCGCAGCCTACGCCGCACGTCCGACGCGCCAGGACCGCCCGGGTCGCTCACGTACCGAAGACGGTACGGCGTTTGAGCTTCATCCGTGCCGAGGCGTAGGCCGTCGACCTGGGAGAGGAAGTCGCGAATGCGGTCGCGCTCCCAGCGGTGGTGGATCTGGCGCTCCCACGAGCGGTCCCGGATGAGCCGCTCACCGTAGTGGAGCTGCGTGCCCGTCCCGGTGATCAGGACGTCGGGCACCGGGATACCCAGATCCTCGATCATCTCGAGCGCGAGGTCGAGGGTTCGGCCGGTGGCGATCCCGAAGCCCACGTTCGGTCCCGCCGCGACGAGGCGCTCGATCAGGGCGCGGAGCCCCTCGTCGTCCCCCGTGAGCGTGTCGTCGATGTCGGTCACCACGATGCGGTCGAGCACGGGCATGCGGCCGGCGCCGGCGTGCCGTCCGCTCGGCCGCCCTCCGCTCACGACCTGCTCCAGCTCCTCCAGGTAGCGCTCCGCGTGGCTCGACCAGGAGAAGTGCTGGTGCACTCGCTCCACGCCCCGCGCCGACCAACGCCTCCAGCGGTCCCGGTCCGCGAGCGCGGCTTCGAGGCCGCGGGCGATCTCCCGGGGCTCGGTCGCGTCCACCAGCAGGCCGTTCTCGCAGGCCGCGAGAATGTCCCGGGGCCCGCCGTCGTCCGTGGCGACGATCGGCACGCCGCTCGCGGCCGCCTCGAGCAGGGTCAACCCGAACGGCTCGGTGAACGCCGGGTTGACGAAGACGCCGCCGCTGGCGGCCGCCATCCGGTAGAGATCCGGCACGTCGGCCGAGCCGTGCGCCTTCGGGTAGGCGACCGAGCCGTGCAGGTCGTACCGGTCGATCAGGAGGAGCATCCTCGTGAGCACCGAGCGTGAGTTCGAAGGCATCTTGCGGATGTCTTCCCGGTTCCCGGCGACCAGGACGAGGTTGGCCCACTTCCGGAGCTTTCCACTCCGACCGAACGCCTCGATGAGGCCCTCGAAGTTCTTCCGCTCGTCCGGGCGGGCGAGGGCGAGGATCATGGGCTTTCCGGGATCCCTGAGGAAGCGCGCCAGGTCGTCGGCGAGAGGGGGCGGCGTCCAGTCGTCGGCGGCTGTCGAGAAGCGGTCCAGGTCCACCCCCGGCGGGATCACGCGCATACCGTCGGGATGATAGTTGTCGTAGAGCTGATACTGCTCCTCCACCTCCTGATGCGTGCTCGCGATCACGACCGACGCCGTCTCGAGCGCTCGCTCCTCCGCCTCGATCCGGAGCGGGAAGTTGTAGCGCTCGTCCAGCTTGGCGGCGTCCTTCCCCGCGGAGAGGAGGCGGGCCTTCTTCACCCGGCCGAGCGAGTGTCCGGTGAAGAAGAACGGCACGCCGAGCAGCTGCGCCAGGCGCCCGCCGACGTAGCCCGCGTCCGCGTAGTGGCCGTGGACCAGGTCCGGAATCCGGCCGGTGCGACGTACGTGCCGGATCAGCCCGTCGAGCAGGCTGTCCAGATGCGGCCAGAGTGACTCCTTCCGCAGATATCGCCTCGGGCCGAACGGAAGCCGCACGATACGCGCACCCAGCGAGAGGGGCTCCTCCGGCACGGCATACTGGTCGTCCACGCGCTTGTCGAAGATCTGACGGGTCACTACCTCGACCCGCTCTACGGACGGATGCTCCGCGAGAGCCCGCGCCTCGTCGAGGACGTACGTGACCTGTCCGCCGGTGTCGGGATCGCGCCCGAGCTCGATATCGGTACCCCGCACCAGCCCGTGGATCGTGAGCGACAGCACGTGCAAACCGCCCCGTCTTCCTCTGGACGTCGCGCGCGCTTCGTCGCCCTCGCCACGGCCGGGCCCGCTCTCCCCTTCGGACCACGCCCGGAGGTGCCGCTCGTAGAGGGCGGCATCGCTCGTCGTCGCACCGCGGACACCGCAGATGTCCGACGCGAAGCGCGTGGCCCGGTCGATGGTCATGCGGGGGCTCCACCCGCCCAGGATGCCCATACCCAACACGGAGCTGAACGCGTCGCCGGCGCCGACGGTGTCGACGAGCTGCGGCACGACCGGCTCCTCTCCGACGACCGTCTCCGCTCCACGCGTGACGCAGACCGCGCCCTCGGGCCCGCGCGTGATCACCACTCGGTGGATGTCATGAGCTTCGGCGAGCTCTCTCGCGGCCTCCTCGCATGCCGCCAATGTGCTCGTGTCCCGACCGGAAACCTCGGCGAGCTCGGCTTCGGCCAGCTTCAGCCAGCGGGCTCCGCTCATGGCGGCCCGCACGTTCTCCGGCGTGGCCCAGGGCTCGCGCAGGTTCAGGTCGACCAGCGCGGGCGCTCCGGACCGGAGGAGCTCTTCGAGCGCCCGCCGGCTCTCTTCGGAGCGCATGGCGAGCGTGCCGTGATAGATGAAGCGGACCGCACCCGGAAGGGTCTCTGCCGCCGCGCCGGCGTCGATGAAGTCCCACGCCTGATCGGGGTCGATCTCGTACCGGTTCTCACCGTCGCCCATCTCGACGCGAACCCGCCCCGTCGGGCGATCCTGGAGGGTCTGCACTCCGTTCCTGGAGAGTCCCCACTCCTCCATGCGCTGGAGGATGTCGTGACCGGCCTTGTCGAAGCCGACCGCGCTGACGAACGCGGGGTCCGCACCGAATCCGCGCAGGTGCCACGCGACGTTGAACGGAGCGCCGCCGAGCACCCGCGTCCCGTCCGGAAACTCGTCGAACAGGACCTCGCCGAAGACGACGGGACGCCCCCTCGCGCGCGGGATCCCGTGGCCGCCGATCGCCGGCGCTCTCTCGAATGGCTTTCCCTTCATGGCTATCATGGTAGGCCGTTTCGCCGGAAAGTTCACCCCACGAGCGTACCGCGGATGACGCGAGAGCCCATCATGCTCGCCTCGGATCTCGACGGGACCCTGATCCCGACCGACGTCGACGAGGCGCGCGCCGAGGAGATCCGGACCTTCCGGTCCGCCATGAGCGAGCGCGGCCTGAAGCTCGCGTACGTGACCGGTCGGGGGCGCGATCTGGCGCTGAAGGGCATCCAGCGTGTCGGACTACCCCTCCCCGAAGTCCTCGTGTGCGACGTGGGGACGAGCGTCTGGGTGCGCCGGGGCGGTCACGACGCATGGTTCGTCGACGAGGTCTATCAGGAGCGCATGCGGGAAGCGCTCGGCGGCGTGGCCCGGGCGGACATCGTCGGGGGCATCGGCGCGCTCGAGGGGCTCGAGCTGCAGGAGCCCGGGAAGCAGACCGACTTCAAGATCAGCTATTACGTCGCGCCCGACCGCCTCGACGCTCTTCGCGACGGGGTCGGCGAGCGCCTCGCCCGCTTCCCGGTCCCACCCAAGGCCGTCTGGAGCCACGATCCCTACAGCGGTCGCATGCTCCTGGACGTCCTGCCGAGAAACGTGGCCAAGCATGTCGCGCTCGGGCACCTGCGGGAGCGGCACGGCCACGCGCTGGACGAGATCGTCTACGCGGGTGACTCGGGCAACGACTTCGACGCGCTCCTCAGCGGCCACCCCGCGATCGTCGTCGCGAACGCTCCCGAGGCCCTGAAGCGCCAGTTGCGGGAGGAGGCGCTGGCGGCCGGGACGCTCGACCGCATGTACTTCGCGGAACGCCCGTTCGCCGGGGGCGTGATGGAGGGGCTACGCCACTTCGGCGCGCTGTGAGCTGGCCCGCCCGGTCAACGACCCGAGATGTAGGACATCAGATGCCGGTTGGCCTCCTCGCTCTCCGAGCGCAGCCGATTCACCACGTCCCCGATCGAGACGATGCCGACCAACCGGCCATCGGACAGGATCGGCAGGTGACGCACTCGGTGGTTCGTCATGAGGTTCATGACGTGATCGAGGTCGTCGTCGGGCTCGCTCGTCACGATCTCGCGCGTCATCACCGCGCGCACCCGGATCGCGGCCAACGCCTCGGGCCCCCGCGCCGTGAGCTTGAGGATGTCCCGCTCCGAGACGATGCCCACGGGTCGGTCGTCCTCCACCACGACCGTCGCACCGATGTTGTGGCGGACGAGCGTCCGAACCACGTCGAGCACCGTTCGGTCGGGGTCGATCGTGACCACGTTCGAGCCCTTCGACCGCAGAACGTCCGAGATCCTCATGCTCAGATCCTCCCTCCGGGGTCCCCGGGGGTCCGCGCGCGGGGCGCGGCCCCACGAGGTCAAGGTATCGGTCGGTCGAGGGGCGCGAAACCGCGCCGGGGTACCTTTCGCGCGAGATGCGAAAGTCGTTCGAAAGTCGAAACACTTTCGCGAGGATCGTCGTGGTGAACCCGCGGCCGGATCCCAGCGCCACACGGAGCTTTCCGGCGTCTACGCCGTCCTGGGGGTGACTGCGCGGGTCGTTCGAAAGTCGAACGATCTCCATCACACCGAGACGCGCCCCCTTCCACCTCGAGACCCGCCTCCCGCCTAGGCCGACACCCGGTCCCGCCCGCCCCGCTTGGCCCGGTACAGCGCCTTGTCCGCCTTGGCGAGCACGACCGCCGGTGCGGCGTCGGCCGCCGCCTTCGAGTCCGCCGCCCCGACCGACACGGTCACCGACAGCGTGCGATCGGCCCGCGCGGGCTTCTTCGCACCCCCACTTCGCCTGGCCTTGCCGGCCTCCTTCCGCGCCGGCCGACTCCAGCGGCGTAGGGAGAAGCGGGCCGACGCCACGGAGGCGCGTACCGACTCCAGGTACGGTATGGCCTCCTGTCGCTCGAGCCCGCGGTAGAGGAGCGTGAACTCCTCGCCTCCGTACCGGTAGGCACGCCCGCCGGCCGGGGCCTTGGCGAGTCGGCTCGCCACGAGCCGGAGTACCTGGTCGCCGACGTCGTGGCCGTGCTTGTCGTTGAACTTCTTGAAGTGGTCGACGTCGACCATCGCGAGGGTGTAGGTCCCGCTGAGCCCGTCGAGATCGCGCATCAGCGAGCGGCGTCCGGGGAGACCGGTCAGCTCGTCCCGGTACGCCATGGCGTAGGACGTCTCGAGCACGGCGAGTCCGAGCGTCAGGGACGCCGCCATGCGGAGCAGCGACGCCGTGGAGCCTTCCGCGCCGGGCAAGGCCGACCCGACCACGAGCGCGAAGCTCCACAACGCAGCGCGCTCCACAGGTCCCCTGCGCCGGTAGGCCGCCGCGATGGCCAGCAGGAGTCCGAGGGCGACCACCGCCAGCGCCTGCGGCGAGGCATTCAGCCAGGGGAAGGCGTCCGGTGGCTCCGCCGAGGTCGGAGCGAACGCGGTGAGCGCGGGAATTCCCCGGGACAGACCGATGGTCCAGGCCGCGGCGAACCCCAGAGCGCCGAGGAGGTGACCCACGCCCACGACCGACGTCACGCCCCGGTCACGTGCCACCGCGCCCAGCCCCAGGAGCGCCGCCATCGCGACGCCGAGCGCGGGCCGGTCGGGCTCCGCCACCATCCCCGCCCGCGCCACCGCCTCGACGACGGCGAGCGCCGCCACGAGCGCGAGCACGCGGCTCCGGTGGAACGCGACGGCGAGCCCGGCCGCGACCACGTAGGCGATCGGACCGTACCAGCCGACGATCGTCGCGGCGAGGTCTTCCCGACCCGGCGGGGCGTAGAAGAGAACGGCGATCGCGAGGCCCGCTACCACCCCACCGGGGAAGAGCCAGCGAAGGAGGGTACGTATCATCCTCGGGAGGGGCGTGGGGGAGGAAGGCGTGGCGGGAGGAAGGTAGGCTCGACGGCCCACCCGTCAACGCGCATACTCATATCGGTGGCGTGTCCGCCACCCGCTCCGCACATCCCCCGGAAACGACGCTTTGCGCGACCTCCTCCTCTTCTTCGTTTCGCTCTTTTCGATCGTGAACCCGCTGTCGGTCATCCCGACCTTCATGGGGCTCACGCACGACGCCACGAAGACCGAGCTGCGCCGCATCACGCGACAGGCTTCCTTCTCGGTCTTCCTGATTCTGATGGCGTCCTACACCGCCGGCGAGGCCGTGCTGGGCTTCTTCTCGATCAGCGTGGCTTCCCTGCGGATCGCCGGAGGAGTCCTGATCTTCGGCATGGCGTGGTCGATGCTCCAGGCCACCGTCAGCCGGGCCAAGCAGACCCGGGAGGAGGCCGCCGAGGCGCCCGAGCGGCAGAGTATCGCCGTCGTGCCGCTGGCCATGCCGCTCCTCGCCGGACCGGGATCGATCAGCCTCATGATCATCGTCGCGGGACGGATGGACGGGATCTCCAACCACGTCATCGTCCTCCTCGGAACCGCCCTCCTCGCGCTCGTGACGTGGGTGGTCCTGCTCGCGGCCGGCCCCATCGCCCGCGCGCTGGGCCGGACCGGGCTCAACGTCGCGACGCGGTTCATGGGACTCATCCTCGCCGCGATCGCCGTCGAGTTCATCACCTCCGGGCTGCTGGACATCTTCCCGGGATGGGCGGCCGGCACGGAACCCTGACCGTCGCCGAGGGGTTCGTAAAGCGGCCCCCGGACCGACCCTCCAGCCTCCACGATCCATGATCATTCGCCGCCCCCCGCACATCCCGTCCTCGGAGATCACGCCCGAGAGCGTGTACGTGAACCGCCGGACGTTCATCAAGGCGGCCGCGCTGGGCGGTGCCGGGCTGGCCATCGGTCCGGACGCGCTGGGCGCGCTGGACACGTCCGATGCTCAGGAGGTCCCCGCGCGCTTCAGGGACATGCGCTCGGAGCTCGACGAGGAGCTCAACTCGTACCGGGACATCACGACCTACAACAACTTCTACGAGTTCGGTACCGGGAAGGACGACCCCCACAAGAACTCCGGGGATTTCCGGCCGCGCCCGTGGACCGTGAAGATCGACGGGCACGTCGACAAGCCGGGCGACTACCAGCTCGAGGACTTCCTGGCGCCTCACACCATGGAGGACCGGGTCTACCGGCTACGCTGCGTCGAGGCCTGGTCGATGGTGATCCCGTGGTACGGGTTTCCGCTCGCCGACCTGGTGAGGCGCGTCGAGCCCACGGGGAACGCGCGCTATCTCGAGTTCACGACGCTCGTGCGGCCTTCAGAGATGCCCGGCCAGCGCACCGGCGTGCTCGACTGGCCGTACGTCGAAGGGCTGCGCATCGACGAAGCCATGCATCCGCTGACGCTGCTCGCGACCGGCGTCTACGGCATGGACCTCCCGAACCAGAACGGCGCGCCCCTCCGACTGGTCGTCCCGTGGAAGTACGGCTTCAAGGGCATCAAGTCGATCGTGCGCATCCGGTTCGTCGAGGAGATGCCGCTCAACACATGGCAGCGGCAGACCCCGAGCGAGTACGGCTTCTACGCGAACGTGAATCCGAACGTCGATCATCCGCGCTGGAGCCAGGCGCGGGAACGGCGGCTCCCGGGGCTCTTCAAGAACCACGAGACGCTGATGTTCAACGGGTACACGGAAGAGGTGCAGCACCTCTACGCCGGCATGGATCTCCGTCGCTGGTACTGAGCCGGGCCGCGCGTCGGATCCCCCGATGACGACGAAAGCGACCGTCCGCAGCCTGAAGGTCGTCCTCTGGATCGCCGCTCTGGCCCCCGCGGCCTGGCTCGTGCGCGGCGTCATGCAGGGCGAGCTCGGCGCCAACCCCATCGAGACGCTGACGCACACCACGGGCATGACCGCCCTGGTGCTCCTGCTGGTGACACTCGCCGTGTCTCCGGTGCGCAAGCTCTCCGGGTGGAACCCGGTGATCCGCCTGCGGCGCCCCCTCGGGCTGTTCGCGTTTTTCTACGCGGTGTGCCACTTCTCCATCTGGTTTGTGTTCGACATGGTCTTCAACGTCGGGTGGATGCTCGAGGACATCGCCGAACGCCCCTACATCACCGTGGGGATGGCGGCTTTGCTGCTCCTCATCCCGCTGGCGGTGACTTCCACCAGGGGTTGGATCAGGCGACTCGGGAAGCGGTGGGCCAAGCTGCACAGGCTGGTATACGTCGCGACCGGCCTGGGCGTCCTGCACTACTTCTGGCTGGTCAAGTCGGACTACCGGCTGCCCTCGTTCCTGGCCGTCTGCCTCCTGATCCTGCTGATCGCCCGGGCGCCGATCGCGCGTCTCACCGCACCGAGGAAGCCGGTGGAGCGCTCGACCGGCTGATCGAGCGCTCCACCGGGCCGTCCCTCAGTCGTTCGCGAAGACCGTCTCCATCACCTCGTCGGGAAGCGTCTCCGCGCATTTGCGGCCGACGATCGCGAAGTAGTTCAGCGGCGCTCCGTCGATGGAGAAGCGGTGCTGGTACCGCTCCAGGTGGTGCAGGTCCAGATACTCCGAGAAGATCAGCTGGCGCACCATCGTGCTGAAGCCGCTCTCGTCGCTCGCGTCGAGGAAGGAATCCTTGATGTTGAACGCGATCCACCCGCCGACCTCCACCAGGTTCATCGCCTCGGCGACGGCCCTTGGCGGAATGTCCCCGAAGCCGAGCGCGGCAACGGACACCATGCAGTTGAACGACCACGACCGGAGCTCGGCTCGCAGCTCCTCCTGCACGTCCGTGAAGTCGGCCACGTAGTAGTGGTCGTAGATGCCGGGGCGATCGCGAATGGTCGCCTCCCGGGCTTCTTCGATGATGTCGACGCCCACCAGGCGGGACACGCCGCGGGCCGCGAGCTCCTCGCCGACCATGCCGTTTCCGGCGCCGAGATCGAGGACACGGAGCTCGGAGGGGTGTTCGTGATCCTTCAGGACGGCCGCCTGGAGCACGTCCGCGACCTTCGTCGGGGACTTGCACTTGAGCCGGTCATAGAAGAGTTGTTCGTAGAGGCCGCGTCGATCGTAGATCTCGGCGTAATCGTGGAACCGGATCCGCGTGCGGCCGTCGCCGTTGGCGAGAAAGAAGAAGGCCTCGTGCTGGTCGGGCTCGTCCCCGCCGGGAGGAGGGAATTCGATCCGGTACCTGGGCATGTCGAGGGGCTTGAGGGCTCCGCCGTTCATCTCCGGGAGGCGTTCTCGAGTCAGGGTATGCATCATGGTCGCAGGCTTCACGTTTGAAAGGATGGCGTTCGACTCCGCGCTGATAGATGGTTGCCGGGTGCGGCCAAGTCGATGATCGATCTGTTAAAGATAAGCAAAATATACACTTCGGGCTCACCCCCCGCCCTGGACGACGTCACGCTCTCCGTCGAGGAGGGAGAGACGCTGGCGCTTCTCGGATCGTCGGGGTCGGGCAAGACGACCGCGCTGAAGCTGGTGAATCGCCTCGAGGACCCCACCTCGGGCACCGTTCGCGTCGCCGGGCGCGACGTGTCCGGCGTGGACGTCCACGAGCTCCGCCGCTCCATCGGATACGTCTTCCAGGGGGTCGGCCTCTTCCCCCACCTGACCGTCGGCGAGAACGTGGGCGTGGTGCCCCGGCTGCAGGGTTGGGACGCGACCCGGATCCGGGCGCGAGCGACCGAGCTGCTCGACCTCGTCGGGCTCCCGGCCGACCGGTTCCGCGACCGGTATCCGGACCAACTCTCCGGCGGTCAGGCGCAACGGGTCGGCGTGGCGCGGGCCCTCGCCGCGGACCCGGAGATCCTCCTGATGGACGAGCCCTTCGGCGCCCTCGACGCGGTCACGCGGGTCCGCCTCCAGGACGAGCTCGTCGACCTCAAGGCGAGGCTCGGCCGCACCATCGTCTTCGTCACCCACGACCTGGTCGAGGCGCTGAAGCTCGGCGACCGGGTGGCGATCCTCCACCGCGGCGAGCTCCACCAGGTGGGCACCGGGCGGGAGCTGTACCGGAACCCGGAGACGCCGTTCGTGCGGGACCTGCTCAGCCAGCTCGAGAGCCAGATGCGCGAGGCGGAGCGGCTCCTGGGAGCGGACGCGCCCGCCCCCGGAGGCGATGCATGAGCGCGCTCGTCGAGGCGTTCGCGACACGAGCGCCGGAGGTGTGGCTGCGAACGCTCGAGCATCTCATGCTCACCGGCATCTCGACGGTGGCCGCGGTGCTGGTCGGGGTCCCCGTGGGGGTGCTCGCGTTCTTCCGACCCCGCCTGCGATCGGCGCTCCTCTCCGGGGTCGGCATCCTGCAGACCGTCCCGAGCCTGGCCATGCTCGCGCTCCTCCTCGTCGCGTTCGGGCGCATCGGGGTCGCGCCGGCGCTCGCGGCGCTCACCCTGTACGCGCTCCTGCCGGTGGTCCGGAACACCCTCGTGGGGCTCGAGGGCGTGGACGACGACGTCGGGGCGGCCGCGCGCGGGCTCGGCATGACCCCGTCCCAGGAGTTGCTCCGCGTCCGGCTCCCCCTCGCCCTCCCCGTCCTCGCCGCCGGCGTCAGAACCGCCGCCGTGATCGGGGTCGGCATCGCCACGCTGTCGGCCTTCATCGGCGCCGGCGGGCTGGGTCAGTTCATCAACCGCGGTCTGGCGCTCTCCGACACGGGCCTCATCCTGCTCGGCGCCGTCCCGGCCGGCATCCTCGCGCTCATCGTCGACGGATCGATCGCCGGCGTGGAGTGGGCGGCCGACGCGCGGCGCCACCGTGACGCCCGGACCGCGGGTCGCCGACTCCTCCGCATGGCGGTCGCCACGGCTCCGCTCGTGCTTCTGGTGGTGCCGTCCGTCCTGCTCGCCCTCGGCAGCCGCGGGGGTCCGACCTCCGGTGGCGGGCGTGTCACCATCTGCACGAAGAACTTCACGGAGCAGCTCGTGCTGGGCGAGCTCATGGCCCAGGTGATCGAGGCCCGCACCGACCTGTCGGTCGACCGCCGGTTCAACATGGGCGGCACGGTCATCTGTCACCGAGCGCTGGTGGCGGGTGAGGTGGACGTGTATCCCGAGTACACGGGGACGGCGCTCACGGCCATACTGGGAATGGAGCCCGGCCCGGACGACGGCCCCGACCAGGTCATGCAGGAGGTCCGAACCCGCTACGCCCGCGACTTCGACGTTCGGTGGCTCGAGCCGTTCGGCTTCGACAACACCTACGTGCTGCTCGCAGATCCGGACGTCGCGGATTCGCTCGACTGGTCGCGGGCGTCGGACCTCGCGGACGCGGCGTCCGGGCTGTCGGTCGGGTTCACCTCCGAGTTCGCGGAGCGCGCGGACGGGTACCCCGGCTTCGTCGAGCACTACGGCTTCTCGTTCGGCGCCGAGCGCGACCTCGACCCGGGCATCCTCTACCAGGCCGTCGCCGGCGGGGAGGTCGACGTGGTGTTCGGCTTCGCCACGGACGGACGGATCGACAGCTACGGGCTGGAAGTCCTGGCCGACGACCGGGCCTTCTTCCCCCCGTACGAAGCCGCACCGCTGGCGCGAATGGACGCCCTCGAAGCGAACCCCGGGCTCGGGCCGGCCCTCTCCGCGCTGGCCGGCGAGCTCCCGGACTCCACCATGCGCCGCCTCAACCGGGAAGCCGACGAGGGAACGGGCAACGTCGCCGAGATCGTGCGGCGGTTCGTCGAGGAGCGCGGGCTCGGCGGGTCCTGACGGCCGCGGCCGGCCGGCGCGGGCCCGGCGGGTGAGGAGGGGGGGCCGGCGGGTGAGGAGCGCCGGCCCGGGCGGGTGAGGAGCGCCGGCCCCGGGTGGCGCAAACCCGCCATCGGGTCGGCCCACCGTACGCGAATGAAAGGTTGACCCCGCTCAGCGGGGTCAATCCACCATTTCCTCCCGCTGGGCCGCGGCGCCTGTGAGGTTCACCGCCGTCCACGGCGACAAGCCGCCCGCCGACGCGTGACACCGGAGGATTGTCCGGTTCCCGCCTCAGCCCCGGGCGATCTCCTCGAGAAAGGCGCCGCCGTAGCGCTCGAGCTTGACCTCGCCGACACCCGGAACGTCGAGCAACTCGGTGGCCGAGCCGGGGCGCCGCCGCGCCATCTCGCGGAGCGTCCGGTCATTGAACACCACGTACGCCGGAACGCCCTGACGCTCGGCGACGTTCCGCCGCAGATCGCGCAGCCGCTCGAAGAGCTGCACGGATCCCTCGGGCAGTGGCTCGTCACCAACCGGCGAGCTCGACGACCGCCGCCGGGCACCCGCGCCGCGCGCCACGCCGTGCTCGACCATCGCCTCCGCCGCGGTGTCGGCGACGGCCTCCCCCGTGCACACGTCGCACGAGAAGTCGCAGTCGCTCATCTCCTCGTCGAAATGCCGGAGGATGCTCCGGTGCCGACACGTCCCGGACTCCACCATACGGAACAGGTCGACCGTGGCGCGGTGTCGCCGCTCCCGCACGCCCGGGTCCTCGATGTCGCTCAGGAAGCGCTCGTGCAGCTTCACGTCCGCCCACGAATAGAAGAGCACGCAGTCGCTCTCCAGGCCGTCGCGGCCGGCGCGCCCCATCTCCTGGTACCACGACTCGACGTCCTTCGGCATGTCCCGGTGGATCACGAAGCGCACGTCCGGCTTGTCGATGCCCATGCCGAACGCGACCGTCGCCACCACGACATCGACCTCGTCGTTGCGGAACGCATCCTGGTTCCGGATCCGCTGCTCGTCGGGTAGCCCGGCGTGGTACGGGAGCGCCCGCACGCCGTTCGCCTCCAGGAACTCGGTGGTCTGCTCGACGCCGCGCCGGCTGAGGCAGTACACGATGCCGCTCTCCCCCGCCCGCCGGCGGATCAGCGCGAGGATCTCGCTCTTCGTGTTCCCCTTCCCTTTCTTGCGGCATCCGACGAGCAGATTCGGGCGAAAGAAGGAGCCCTTGTATCCCGAGGGCTTCCGCATGCCGAGCTGCCGCAGGATGTCGCGCGCCACGGCGCGCGTCGCCGTCGCCGTGAGGGCGAGGACCGGGACGTCGAGCCCCTCCTTCAGACCCGCCAGCCGCCGGTACGACGGACGAAAGTCGTGCCCCCACTGAGAGATGCAGTGCGCCTCGTCGACCACCACGAGCGAGATCGGACAGGACGAGACGAAGTCGCCCAGGTGCCCGTCCAGCGCCTCGGGCGCCAGGTAGACCAGCTCATAGTCGCCGCGGCGCAGCCCCGCCAGCCGCTCCCGCCGTTCCTCGTACGACAGCGTCGAGTTGATCTCGACGGCCTGGAAGCCGAGCGCCTGGACGGCGTCGACCTGGTCCTTCATGAGGGAGATCAGCGGCGACACCACCAGCACCGTGCCCTGAAGCATGCGCGCAGGAAGCTGGTAGGTGAGCGACTTTCCGGCCCCGGTCGGCATGACCGCGATGCAGTCCTCGCCGGCCAGAACCGCGTCGATGACCTCGCGCTGTCCGGGTCGGAAGGTGTCGAATCCGAAGATCTGTCGGAGGACGGCGGTCGGGTCGGTGGATTGCTGCACGGCGCGGTGGGACGGGGTGGTCGGAGGGCGGTCTCCCTACATGAACCAAAACCCCACGCGAGGGACAGGCCCATGGTGTCACGGGCGCGCCGAGGGCGCTCGTCACGCCTGGCTCCGGCCCGCCCCCGATCCATTGCGAAACCCGGCCGGCGCGAGGCATCGTAGGAGCGTTCGCCGGCCTGCACTTCACACCCCGGGGAGGACCTCATCTCACGCCGCCGCAACTCCGCGTTTCACGCGCTCGTGCTCCTCGCGATCCTCACCGTGACGGGGTGCTCCCGTTGGCAGCTCGCATCCTCCCCCACCCCGGCGGGACTCACCGACGAGCCGCCCGAACTCGTGCGGGTCACCCTCGGGAACGGTACACGCCTCGAGATCAGGGATCCGGTCGCCCGGAACGACTCCATCATCGGCACGACACTCAGGCCCGTGTGCACGCTTGCCGATGCAATGAACCCGAATCGGGGATGCCCGGAGCGCCCCGTTCCCATCGGGGTGCAGGCCTCGGACGTGGCCGAGCTCGAGCTCCGCAGACGCAGCGTCATGCGGTCGACCGTGCTCATCACCGGCCTCCTGGCCGGCACGTACCAGGTCGTCCGTGTGAGCATCCGGGCGTTCGGAGCCTGAAGACGCAGGCGCCGGGCCGTCCCGGTCGACGCACCGATCCGTCCTCAGAGTAGGACACACTCGAACCGCATCCGCCCGTCTTCCCTTTGATATCAGGGGATTTCCCGCTGGCACGCCCCCTGCACTTCCGTATCGGCGAGGACACGACACGAACGGGTCCCGAGACGTGAGGAGCAGAGAAGATGAATCGCTTTCTGGTTGGCACCCTGATCCTGGCTGGCGGCTTCGCGGCGAGTGACGCCCGCCCCGCGGCCGCCCAGCTCTCCGCGAACGTGCAGATCTCGTGGCACTGGAGTGATGACGGCTGGCGGTCCGGCCCCGTGGTGGACGGGTACGTGCGGACCGCCTACCGGGATCGCGCCCCCGTCAGGGTCCGCCCGGCGCCCAGGGCGCGCCTCCGGATCCCGCCGGGCCATATGCCGCCCACCGGGCTCTGCCGCGTCTGGGTCATGGGCGTTCCGCCGGGGCACCAGCCCCCGCCGCGCCCCTGCTCGCGCGCCCTGCTCGGGTATCGCGGCGCCGACGTGGTCATCCTCCACACCCCGGCCCGGGACGGCCGGTACTGGGCGCCCGATCACCGCTGGCGCGAGCGCGGTGATCGGGACCGCTGGAACCGTGACTGGGACGACGACTGGGACGATGACGACCGGTGGGACGATGACTGGGACGACGACGATCGTTGGGACGACGACGATCGTTGGGACGACGACGATCGTTGGGACGACGACGATCGTTGGGACGACGACGATTGGGACGATGACGACAGGTGGGAGGACGACCGCCGCCGACCGGGCCGTGGCGGGCCTCCCGGACGAGGACGCGGCCGGGGCGGACGCGGCTAGCTGATACGCCGAACGGCGCGAGGGCGCTGCTGCTTGCAGCCCCCTCACCCGCTCCCTACCCTGGAGGCTCGGTCACCACCACCGGGGAGGAAGCCAGATGCAGACCAGACGCGCGCTCTCGATGACCACCGCGACCCTCTTGGCCGCGAGCCTCGGCGCATGCGCGCCGGCGGACAACGACACCGAGGCCGAAGCCGCCTCGTCGGCCATGGAAGCGCCCGCCAGCCAGGCGCCCCAGCTCGACACCGGCTCGGACGAGCCCATGACGTTCTTCGTCACGAGCGCGGGGCCGGGTGACGGCGGCAACCTGGGCGGGCTCGAAGGCGCCGACAACCACTGCCAGACGCTCGCCGCGGCCGTCGGCGCGGACGACCGGACCTGGCGAGCCTACCTCAGCACCCAGGCCGCCGGCGGCCAGCCCGCGGTGAACGCCCGCGACCGGATCGGCGAGGGCCCCTGGCACAACGCCAACGGCCTCATCATCGCCACGAATCTCGAGAGCCTCCATTACGACAACTCGAACATCCGTTACGAGTACGCGCTCGACGAGCGCGGGGAGACGGTGAACTCGGGCGGCATGGGCGACTCGCCGAACATGCACGACATCCTGACGGGGACGCAGATGGACGGCACCGCCTACGCGGCGGGCGAGGACCGCACCTGCGGCAACTGGACGAGCAACGACGAAGGTGCGGCCTGGGTGGGCCACCACGACCGCATCACCAGGACCACGCCCGGCGGATCCTGGAACGCCCAGCACTCGTCCGCGGGATGCAGCCAGGAGAGCCTGGTCCAGACGGGCGGCGCCGGCCTCTTCTACTGCTTCGCGGCGAACTGACCCGGGCCGGCGGGAAGGACCATGCCTTCCCGCCGCCCGGCACCGCCTCCCACGACCAGCTTCGCCAGCAGCACCAGGCCGAGGAACCCGAGGGGTATCGTCCACCCACCCGTCAGGTCGTAAATGAGACCGAACACCGTGGGGCCGGTGGCCGCGACGAGATAGCCGACGGACTGGGCCATGCCCGACAGGTCCCCGGCGGTCTCGGGATCGGGGCTCCGGAGGGCCAGCAACAGCAGGGCCAGGCCGAACGTGCCGCCCAGAACGAAGCCCAGCACGGCGACCCATAGCACCAGCCAGGCGTTGCCCGCGACGAGGAAGCCGAGCAGGCTGGCCGCTTCCAGCAGTCCCAGGATCCAGATGATGCTCCGCTGGTCGGAGCGGCGGCCCGCCCACACCGGGACCACCGCCGTCCCCACCACGCCTGCCGCCTGGGACAGCGCCAGCAGCCATCCCGCCTCGGCCGGACCGAAGCCCCGGCTCGCCAGGAGGTCCGGCATCCACGCCAGCATGACGTAGAACGTGAGGGACTGGAAGCCCATGAACAGGGCGATCTGCCAGGCCAGCAGGGAGCCCGCCAGCTCCCGGAGGCGGGAGCGCGGCCGCTCGGCCCTCGGAGCCCGGCGGCCACGGCGCGCGATGGGCACCCAGACCGCGAGCGCGACGAGGGCCGGCAGCACCCATGCGCCCAGCGCGAGCCGCCAGCCCATCTCGAGGGCGAGCGGCGCGGTGAGCCCGGCCGCCAGCGTCGCGCCGAGCCCCATCGTGCTCGAGTACACGCTGGTGACCGAGCCCATGCGCTCGGGGAAATAGCGCTTCGCCAGAGCCGGGAGCAGCACGTTGCCCATGGCGATGCCCACCCCGAGCAGGATGGTGCCGCCGAAGAGCAGCACGGACCCCGGCACCGAGCGGGTGAGGATCCCCAGGCCGATGAGCCCCAGGGCCAGCACCACGCCGCCCTCGACGCCTACCCGCCGGGTCACTCGAGGCGTGAACGCGGACAGGAAGCCGAAGGCCAGGAGCGGGAGCCCCGTGAGTAATCCCAGGGCCACGTTCGCCAGCCCCGTGGACGCCCGGATGTCCGCCACCACCGGACCGACCCCCGCCAGCGCGGCGCGCAGGTTGAGGGCGAGAAGGACGATGGCGGTGAGGACGAGTGCGCGGGGGATCTGGCGGAGCGGGTGCGAGCTCACGGGCCTCCGATCCCGAAGAAGTCCCCGATGCCCGTCAGCATCATCTTCGTCGCGATCGCGATCAGGATCATCCCCATGAGACGCTCGATCGCGACCAGGCCCCGCCGCTTCAGGATCCGTGCGAGATCCGTGGAGGCCAGCAGCACGCCCCCGGTCACGCCCCAGGAGATGAGCACGGCGGCCAGCCACTCCGGCCAACGGGTGGGATCGCTGCTCATGATGAACAGGACGGCCGCGAGCGCCGACGGGCCCGCGACGAACGGCACGGCGAGCGGCACCAGCAGAGGCTCCTCGTCCGCCTCGGCCGCGTCCGTGGCGAACGCGCCCCCCGGCGCCGGGAAGATCATCCGCAGCGCGATGAGGAAGAGAATGACCCCGCCCGCGACGGTGAGCGTGTCCTCCGTGATGTCGATCGCCTCGAGCAGGTACCGCCCGGCGAACAGGAACACCAGAAGGAACCCGAGCGCGATCAGCAGCTCACGCGCGATCACCCGCCGTCGGCGTTCCGGGGCGACCGGGTTCAGCACCGACAGGAACATCGGGACGTTTCCGAGCGGATCCATGACGAGGATCAGCAGCAGCGTCGCCGAGAAGAGGGTCACGGCGCGGCCGCCCCCCTCACCGTGCAGAACCCGCCTTCCTCCGTGCACCCGGGCTCCCGCAAGGTACGCTCGAACAACTCGAAGATCCGGCGGTACTCGTCGGTCCAGGAGGCCGGCTCGACGAAGCCGTGATTCTCCACCGGATAGACCGCGAACTCCCAGTTCTCCTTACCCAGCTCGATGAGCCGCTGCGCCAGGCGCACCACGTCGGAGAAGTGCACGTTCGTGTCGACCATGCCGTGCAGGATGAGGAGATGCTGGTCCGGCCGGAAGTTCTCGGCGAAGTAGATCGGGGAAGACTGCTCGTAGGCCTCCTCGTCGTCCTGCGGGAGGTTCAGAATGCGGCTCGTGTAACCGTGGTTGTAGTGGGCCCAGTCGGTGACCGACCGCAGCGCCGCGCCCGACTTGAACGTGTCGTCGGCGGTGAAGAGCGCCATGAGGGTGATGAAGCCGCCGTACGATCCCCCGTAGAGCCCGATGCGCGCCGGGTCGATGCCCTCCTGCTCCACCAGGTACCGGGCGCCGTCGACCTGATCGGACAGGTCCTTCCCGCCCATCCAGCGGTAGATCGCCGTGCGCCACTCCGCACCGTATCCCGCGGATCCCCGGTAGTCGATGTCGAGCACCGTGTATCCGGCCGCCGCCAGGAAGTGGTGGAACTGGTACTCGCGGTAGTACGACGACCAGTAGCTGTGGATGTTGTGCAGGTAACCCGCCCCGTGCACGAAGATCACCGCCGCCCCGTTCGACTCGGCGCCCATGTCCTCGGGCCGGTAGATACGCGCCGGCACCATGGTCCCGTCCTCGGCCTCGAAGCGGACGATCTCCGGGCGGATCCATGGGAAGGCGAGCCAGTCGCCTGTCGGCGAGGTGGTGATGCGCGCCATGTCCGACACGTCGTCGGCGTCGGCCACGAACAGCTCGGGCGGCCGGTTGGCCACGTCGTGCAGCACCGCCATCCGCTCGCCGTCGGGCGACGGCGTGCCCACGTAGCGGCCCTCGCCCTCGGTGAGCGCCTCATGGCCGGACCCGTCGAAGTCCATGCGGTACAAATGCTCGTTGAACGGCGATCCTTCGTTGGTGCGGAGGAGGAAGCGCGAGCGGTCCTCGGGGATCTCGACGTCGAGGACCTCCCACTCGCCACTGGTGAGCGCCCGCTTGTCGGAGGCGTCGGCGTTCACCGCGTAGAGGTGCGCGTATCCCGTCTCCTCGCTCACGAACCAGATGCGGTCGGAGTCTGGAATGAAGCCCACGCATGACGAGAAGCACGGGCCGGCCACCCACGCGTCGTCGTGCAGATGGTCGAGGAGCGTGGTCTCGCCCGTCTCGGCATCGTAGCCGAAGAGCCAGCGGTCCTTGTCGTCGAGCGAGACCATGAAGAGGAACGCCTTCGTGCCCGCGTCGTTCCAGCCAATGTTGCTCACGCGAGCGGGCTCGGGGGTGAGGTCGAGCCAGGTCACCTCGCCGGTCGCCGTCTCGAGGACGCCGGTGCGCGACGCGTCCTGTGCGTCGCCCACCTTGGTGCGCACCTCGAGCGGCGTCGTGTAGCCGTCCTCGGTGACCCAGTCGGGGACCATAGTCTGGAGCTCGTCCTCGGTGGGCGTCTCGGTCCGCACGAGCACCCGGGCGCCGTCCCGAGTGGGCACGAGCTCGTCCACGCGCTCGTCGCTCTCGAGATGCACGGGCACCGGGTCGCCGGCCTCCACGAGCTCCCGAATGGAGTCGGCACGCGCCTCGTCGCGGGCGCCGCGGCGGATATGCTCGAACAACTCGAGCTGCTGGCGCTCGAGGAAGCCGCGCTGGCCCTCCGCCTCCTCGTCCTCGTCGGCGGGGCCGCTCTCGATGCGCGTCAGTTGGGTGAGCTCGCCGCTCGCGATCCCGAGGCGGTAGAGCTCGTCGCCGCGCTGAAAGAGCACGGAAGCGCCGTCCTGCGAGAAGATCGGGTCGCTCTCGGCCTCCTCGGTGTGGGTCAGACGGCGCACGTCGAGGGTGCCTCGGTCGATCAGGTAGAGGTCGCCGTCCACCGAGGTCACCCGCCGGGTCCGGTCGAGCGAGAGGTCACCGCCCGCCACGAGGGGCGCCAGGCGGCGCGCCTCCACCTCGTCGATCCGCTCCGGCTCGCCGCCCTCCGCCGGCACGCGGTAGAGGGAACGACCGGCGTCCCACTCCAGCCCGCCCGGCTGCCACTGGAAGTAGATCCAGCGGGAGTCGTCGGTCCAGCGCACCTGCGTGGGGGCCTGCCCGACGTTCGCCTCCGCCTGCATGATGCTCTCGATGGACAGCTCGAAGTCGTGGGCGCTCGCGGGCGGCGGCACGTACTCGGCCACGCTCTGGGCGCCGGCGGGGGCGGCTGCCGCGGCGGCCACCAGGGCGAGCACGAAGACCGCGCGGAATGAATAGCCCTCGGTCGTTCCCCTCATCGTCATCACTCCTTCGCGTTGGACTCGTCGGTGACCCCATCCATGTAGGCCAGGGCGGATCGCCCCGGCAAGCTCGCACCCACATGGCGAAGCGGCCAGAACGACGGCGTCACGGAATGCGGTTCCGAATCGTTGCTCCTGTGTGACGCCCTGGACTCCGGCCCCGCCACCCCACGGACCGTGAAGCGCCCAAGCCTTCTGCTCCCCATGCTCGCGCTCGCCATCACCGCCTGCTCGAGTCCCGCCGAGCCCACCAGCCAGGAGATCCCCGTCTTGTGGTGGGCCGACGTCGGAAAGCCGTGTCCCGTGGACGCTCCCGCGCCCAGTCTCCCGGATTCCCTGCAGGTCCACTGGACATCGGCACGTCCCAACATGGACGACCGCTGGGCGGGAATCGCGCGCCGAACCCCCGGCGGCTGGGGGGGATACTTCATCGACGATGGGCGGTGGACGATGTATCTCACGGATCCCACGCAGGCCGAGGCCGCGGTCGACGCGCTGCGGGCCGCGGGCATGCCCGTCGGGTACGGCTACGTCGTCCGGCAGGGCCGCTGGGATTTCGCACAGATGTACGACTGGTACCGGTACCTCTCCTCCCATGTCTCGGCCGTCGAGGGGAGGACCTTCAGCGACATCCAGGAGGCGAGGAACCGACTCGAGTACGGAGTGGTGGACGACGACGCGCGCGCCGAGCTCGAGGGCGTGCTGTCGGGGCTGGACGTGCCGTGCCACCTGGTGGCCATCCAACGTACCGGACACTGGATCCTCGATTCCTGACGGTAGCCCCTACCGCCGCTCCGCCGCCCGCCTCAGCTCCTCCGCCAGCTTGATCAGGTCGCTCGCCCGCTTCTGCGCAAGCTTCGCGACGGCCTTCTCCCACCCCTCGGGCGGCTCCCGGTAGGACTTGGACTCCGGGTCGAGACGGGCCCGGCGCAGGGTCTGGTGCTCGACGCCGACGGACTTGGCCATGTCGGCGAGCGTGATACGCGCCGCGGCGACGCGGTCGCTGGCTCTCTTGAAGTCGATGCGGGACACGTTCCTGTTCCTCGATTGCGTAGGGGGGGATCGCTGCAGTGCCGGGGGCGGGACTCGAACCCGCATGGGATTGCTCCCGGGGGATTTTAAGTCCCCTGCGTCTACCGATTTCGCCACCCCGGCGATAAGGGGAGAAGATGCCTCAGTCACGCGTCGGCGGCCAGATATGGACGCTGGGCCCGACGCGTGCAGGAAGGATCCGCCCGTGCTGGTGTCTGCTGCAGGGCGACCCGGCGGAACCGCCTCGTGACCCGTTGCAACCCATTGTCCCCGACTCTTGTCCGACTTGTATGACAGTGCTATACATCTGGCGCACTTGTATGACAACGTCAGGCATCTTGGAGTAGCGCACATGGCCCCCACCGTTCTCGGACAGTTCGAGCACCAGGTACTCCTGGCGATCCTCCGCCTCGGCTCCGAAGCCTACAGCGTGGAGATCGTCTCGGAGCTGGAGCGCAGCACCGGCAAGGAGGTAGCCACGTCGGCAGTGTTCGTTTCGCTGCGGCGCATGAAGGCGAAGGACCTGCTCCTGGATAGGATGGTGGAGCCCGGGGAGGAAGGAGGCCACTCGCGACGCTACTTCCGGCTCACCGAGGAGGCCCTCGACGCCCTGCGTGCCTCGCGCCAGAGCTTCCTCAAGCTCTGGGACGGCGTGGAGGCGGCCCTCGACGAGCCACGGCCTGACACGCCATGACCGACTGGGAAGTTGGGTCGGGTCCGCCCAAGCTGGCCCGACGACTTCTGGCCCTGCTGGTGGACGAGGCGCAACGCGACGACGTGGATTCGACCCTCGCGGAGCTCTTCCGTGAGCGGGTGGCCCGAGATGGCGCAGGTGCGGCGACACGATGGTACTGGCGCCAGGTGGGCGGATTCGCTGCGCGCTGGCGCCCATTCAACACGGGAATGGGGGGGTGGACGACGATGGACATGTGGACCAGAGATCTCCGGCACGGGCTGCGCTCGCTGATCCGCGCACCGGGCTTCACACTCATCGCCGTGGGGACGCTGGCGCTGGGCATCGGTGCCAACACCGCCATCTTCAGCCTGATCGCGGGCACCCTCCTGAGACCCCTTCCCTACGACCAGCCCGAGCGGCTGGTCTGGCTCTCCGATGGCCACCCGAACTTCGGGGGTGGGGGCACGAACCAATCCGTCCCCAACCTCATGGATCTGCAGGCGGGCTCCCGCCTCATGAGTTCGTCGGCCATCTACCGGGTCCTGGGCGGCAACCTCGCCACCGACGAGGACGCGGTGCGCATCCCGATCCTGTTCACCTCGTCGCCGATGCTCGGCGTACTGGGTGTTCCGCCCCGCCTGGGGCGCGACCTGCTTCCTACCGACGACGGCGCGGGCGCGGAGCCCGTGGCGATCCTCACCGATGATCTCTGGCGGTCCACCTTCGGCGCCGACCCCGACGTGGTCGGACGAACGGTACAGGTGGACGCCCGGCCGGTGCGCGTCATCGGGGTGCTTCCTCGCGACTTCACTTTCGAGGACGATCCCAAGCTGGTCATGGCGCTCCAACACCTGGGCGCCGACCTGAGCCGGGGGGGCAGAGGCTACAACGGAGTGGCCCGCCTGGCCCCAGGCGCTGACCCGAGGGCACTCACCGCCGAGTTGCAAGGCATCTTCTCAGGTCTGACCGACGAGTACCCGCAGGTGAACGAGGGGTGGTTCACCATGGCCGAGCCTCTTCAGGAGCATGTCATCGGACAGAACCGTCATTCGCTGCTTCTCCTGGGCGGTGCGGCGGCCCTCGTGCTCCTCATAGCCTGCGTCAACGTCGCCAACCTGCTGCTGGTCCGGGCCGAGCGACGTCACCGGGAGTTGGCGGTGCGGTATTCCCTGGGGGCCCGTAGGTCGGGGCTCGTCTCCCTATTCCTCTCCGAAGGTCTGGTCCTGGGCCTGGCCGGAGGCGCGCTGGGGGTCGCCGGGGCGTACGGGGGCATCGACCTGCTCGTGTCCCTGTACGGCAGCACCCTGGCTCGAGCCGACGCCGTCGGCATCGACGGAACCGTCCTTGGCATCACTCTGGCGACGTCCCTCCTGGTGGGCATCGGGGTGGGGCTGGCCCCGCTGACCCGCGTGCGCCCTGACGAGCTCCAGGGCCACCTCCGAGAAGGCGCGCGGGGCTCCTCGGGACGCGGCAGCCGGCTGGGCAACGCCCTGGTCGTGGCGGAGGTGGCCCTCTCCGTCGTAGTCGTGGCCGGCGCCGGGCTTCTGGCCAACAGCATGTGGCGTCTCCAGCAAGTGGACCTGGGTGTGCACCGCGCCGACCAGGTCATGACCTTCACGCTGTCCCTGCCTGCGGCAGCGTACCCCACGTCCGAGACGATCGCGCAGTTCACCGGTGAGCTGGATGGTCGACTGATGGCCACCCCCGGGGTGGAGGCGGTGGGCTTCGTGAACCGGCTCCCTCTCGTGGGTGGGGACAACACCACCGTCTACGTGTGGGGCGACGAGGAGCGGAAGGCCGACTTCACGTCCATCCGCTCCATCACGCCCGGGTACTTCGACGCCGTTGGTGTCCCCCTCCTGTCGGGCCGATGGCTCACCGAGGATGAGTTCCGTGGGGAGACCTCGTCGGCGATCATCAACCAGACCCTCGCCCGACAGCTCTTCGGTTCGGAGGACCCCCTGGGACAGCGGATCGACGTCCGCGGGATCGAAGGAGGTCTGGTCGTGGTGGGCGTGGTCGCCGACATCGCCGGGGGACGCCCGGACCGTCCGGCACCCGGTGCCTTCTACTACCCCATGCGCACGCGGCTGAAACTCGCGGCGTCCCAACCGCGCTCCGCCGACGACTTCTGGGGCATGGCCGCCCTCGTCCGGACCGCGGGTGAGCCCCAGGCGCTGGTTCCCGCCTTACGGGAGGCGGTGGGCGCTGGAGACCCGGGCATGCCCTTGAGCTACGTCCGCACCCTCCAGGACATCGCCACCGACCGCCTGGGAACCCGTCGCTTCGCCTTGTCCCTGTTCGGTGTCTTTGCCGGCCTCGCACTGCTCTTGGGTACCGTGGGAATCTATGGCGTCATGTCCTACAGCGTGGCCCAACGCGCCCGCGAGATGGGGGTGAGGATGGCCTTGGGGGCCAGCCGGGGATCGGTGCTCCGTCTGGTCCTGGGCGAGAGCGCCCGCCTCACCGTTCCGGGAGTGATCCTGGGCCTGTTGGGCGCCATGGCGTCGGCGCGGGTGCTGGGCAGCCTCCTCTTCGAGGTCAGCCCGCTCGACCTGTGGACGTACGCATCGGTGGCCGCGGTCCTGGCGTTGGTCTCCGTGGCGGCCACCTGGCTCCCGGCATGGAGGGCCACGCGGGTGGATCCCATGACGAGCATGCGCGCTGAGTAAGACGGATCGCAGGGCACGAGGTGGGTTCGCCTTGTAGCTCGGCTCCTCGTACGCGACCCGATGCCCCTTCCCTTCTCGGAGTCCCGCGGACGAGGGGCCAGACTCCCATCCCCCGACCCACGTCCCGCCCTGTCACGAACCCCCGACCTCCCTCGTTCGAACGCATGAAACGCAGGGCGGCGGCCGACGCCATGCGCTCATCCAAGATCGATATCACGAAGTTCGAAAGGAGTTGCTCATATGTTGCAGACGACGAAGGGGCGGAACCGGTGGGTGGGGAAGCTGGCGGCGGTGGCGTGCATCGCAGTGCTGGCCGGCGCGTGCGACGACGACCCGGTGGCACCGGATCCGGTCGTGTACGAGGGAGAAGTCGAGGGTGTGGGGGACTTCGGGGAGTTGAGCGGTGAGGTCGCCTTCGAGGTGACCGGCACGACGGTGGACGTCTCCGTGAGCCTCGCCGACTACCCGGACCAGGGTGACGGCTTCCCCTGGATCCTGCGCGAGGGGAGCTGCGCGACGCCAGGAGACGCCCTGGGCGAGCTCGACGACTACCCGCTCATCGAGCTCGACGAGGAAGGCGTGTGGAGCGACGAGGTGACGGCGTCCATCGATGAAGAGGAGGACAGCTACGTCTTCGAGCTGCGCCGCTCCGCCGAGGACGACGCGACCGTCATCGCGTGCGGGGACCTCGCCCGCACGTGAGCGCGGGGACGCGGCGCGGGAGGGAGATCCTCCCGCGCCGGCGCTCCCTACGCCGGCACCGCCCCGATGGCACGGCGCTGCCGAACGTGACCGTGTCGCAACGCTGGCGCGTTCCCCGCAACACGGCTGCAGGGCCGTGCGCGGCCCCTTCCCATTCCAGGGGGTTCATCATGACATGCGAGCTGTCCGAGACCGACCGCCGGTTCCGACGCGACTTCGAAGCGGGCCTGGTCGAGCCTCACGAATTCGACCACATGGCTCACGTGCGCTTGGCGTACACGTACCTGGCCGAAGCCCCTCCCGACGCGGCAGCGGCCCGCATGCGGGCCGCCCTCTCGGACTTTCTTCGCCGTCACGGGCTTGGGCCCTCGAAGTACCACGAGACGCTGACGCGGGCATGGGTCCTCGCGGTTCGACACTTCATGGAAGCGTCTCCCGACACGCCCTCGGCCGACGGGTTCCTGGAAGCGAACCCTACCCTCCTGGACCGGGACGTCCTGCTCCGCCACTACTCCTCGAGCGTTCTTTCCTCGGAGCGCGCACGCGGCGAGTTCGTGGAACCCGACCTCGCGCCGATCCCCAGGTATCCCTGACGCGGCGCTCCTACCCCACCCAGTGCTCCACAGGCTTCGCAAGGAACTCCTCCACGGGGATCCCGTCTCCGCCCACCAC
Organism: Longimicrobiales bacterium; assembly: GCA_041690395.1. Classification (GTDB taxonomy): domain Bacteria; phylum Gemmatimonadota; class Gemmatimonadetes; order Longimicrobiales; family Gaopeijiaceae; genus JAWLHJ01. The sequence continues at coordinate 533,659 of JAWLHJ010000003.1, forward strand.
GAGCACGCGGTCAGCGTCGAACCGCCGGCGGAAGGACTCGAGGCCGGAGCGTCTGGCGGCCGCGCCGGTGCTCTTGACCTCGATCGCGGTCAGGGTGCGCCGGTGCTCCACCACGAAGTCCACCTCCTCGTCCCGGTCGCGCCAGTAGTACACGTCGCACGTGCCGCCGAGGGCCGCGTTGACCAGATGCGCGCCCACCGCCGACTCCACGAGCCGTCCCCACCACGCCTTGTCGGCCCGGGCCTCATCCGCATCATAGCCGGACTGGGCCGATACCAGCGCGGTGTTGAACACCTGGAGCTTGGGACTGGAGGCACGGCGCCGTACGTGCTCTCCGGCATACTTCTGAAGGCCGGTGACCATTCCCGCTCGAGACAACAGGTCGAGGTAGTGGGCAAGCGTCGTGGTGTTTCCCGCATCCTGGAGTTGGCCGAGCATCTTGTTGTAGGACAGGATCTGGCCGGAATACCGGCAGCCCAGGTCGAAGAGCCTTCTCAGGAGGGCGGGCTTGTCGACACGGGTCAGCAGGAGCACATCCCGCGCGAGGGTGGTCTCGATGAGGGACTCCCGGATGTAGCGGGCCCAACGATCCGAGTCGTCGATGAGCGGCGCGGCGCCCGGATACCCTCCGAAGAAGACGTGCTGCTGGAAGCCCCAACCGAAGGCCTCGGCCATCTCCGTCATCCCCCAATGCGGGAGGTGGATGATCTCGAAGCGACCGGCCAAGCTCTCGGTCAGTCCCATCTCGATCAGCCACGGAGCCGATCCGAGTAGGACCACCTTGAGCTTGCTCCCGGCGCCGGTATCCTCGTCCCAGAGTCGCTTCACCGACTCCGCCCACCCGGCGGCCTTCTGGACCTCGTCGATGACCAGCACCCCCGCACCACGGCCCGCCTCGAGACGGGCGGCGTGCCACTGCTCCGCGAGCCAACCCTCGCCCCGTAGCGTCGGCTCGTCGGCGGACGCGAAGCGGACGGGCACGCCGGTGCCACGGACGACCTGGCGGACCATGGTGGTCTTGCCCACCTGACGCGGGCCGGCTACGACCTGGATGAACCGGCGCGGCTCCGCCAGGCGGCGGGCGAGGACTTCTGCCTGGGGACGTGTGTAGGTCACAATTTACTCAGTATGGTGAGTAGTTTTACTCAATATGCTGAGTACTACGGCCATGTCCAGTGACTCGTCCCGCCAGAAGATCCTACTCCTCCCGCAGCGCCTCCGTCGGCGCGATGCGCGTCGCCCGCAGCGCCGGCACGAGCGAGGCCGCCGTCCCGACCAGCAGGAGCCCCAGGGGGAGCACGGTGAACGTGACCGGATCGTTCTCCGAGACGCCGAACAGGAGCGAGGCCACCAACTCGCGGGCGAACCACGCCCCCGAGAGCCCGAGCAGGAGCCCCAGCACGACGGGCCGCACGCCCTCCCCGACGATCATGCGCGTGACGGCGTGCCGCCCGGCGCCCAGGGCCACGCGGATCCCGATCTCGCGGGTGCGACCGGCGACCGAGTACGACACGACGCCGTAGATACCCACGGCGGCGAGGACGAGCGCGATCGCCGCGAACAGAACGAGGAGCGTGGTCACGAGCCGGGTGTCGGCATAGGCCGCGGTCACGGTCTCCTCGAGGGTGGTCACGTCATAGAGCGGGAGGTCGGCGTCGAAGTCCGCGACGGCACGGCGCACGGCCTCGTTCACGGTCTCCGGTCCGAGGGGGCTCCGCACGGCGACCTGATAGGTGCGGGGGAAGCCGTAGGCCGAGATCCCCGATTGGTGCGCCGGGAGATACACCTGCGGATTCGCGGCCTGGTCCACGCGGGTGTTCACCTGATCGGGGACGACGCCGACCGCGGTGATCCACGTGGTCGCCGAGTCTCCCGTCGGATAGGCCCACCGCTTTCCGACGGCGCTCTCCCCGGGCCAGAAGGTCCGGGCCATGGTCTCGCTGACGATGCCCACCATGGCCCCGTCGGCGCGGTCGGCTTCGGTGAAGCCCCGCCCCTCCAGCACCGGGATCCCCAGGGCCTCGAAATAACCCGGGAGCACGAGGGCGATCTCCGCGCTCCAGGCCTGGTCCCCCTCCTCGCGAGGTGGACGGTCGTCGAGGAGGAAGTCCCACCGGGACGAGCTCCTCGAGTAGGGGAGCGCCGAGCTGGCGGCCACCGCGGTCACGCCCGGCAACGCCCGGAGGGACTCCACCATGCGGCCCATGTCCTCCGGCGCCTCGTCGTCCTCGGGATAGGACGCGGCCGGGAGGCTGACGGTGAACGTGAGGACGTTCTCCACCTCGAGTCCGGGATCGGCGGCGGTGAGCGCGGCCATGGTCCGGCCCATGAGCCCCGCCACGATGACCACCACGAGCCCGAGGGCCACCTCACCCGTCACGAGCGCACGGCGCAACCTGGAGCGGGCGCGGCTCCCCGTGGACCGCGAGCCGGCCACGGCGACCGACCGAGCGACCTTCCGACTCGCGAGGAGCGCCGGCGCCACGCCGAAGAGAAGGGTGGTCGCCACCGCCGCGGCCAGAGCGAAGAGGAGGACCGTGCCGTCCACCTGCACCTGGTCCAGCCGCGGAAGCGCGCCCGGATCCATGGCGATGAGCAGCCGCGTCCCGCCATACGCCAGAGCCAGGCCCAGCACGGCGCCACCCGCCGCCAGAAGAAGCGACTCGGTCACCAGCTGCCGCGTGATGCGGCCGGCACCGGCCCCGAGGGCCGCCCGCACCGCCACCTCCGCGTGCCTGCGCTCACCCCGCGCCAGCAGGAGGTTGGCCACGTTGGCGCATCCGATGAGGAGGACCAACCCGACCGCGACCGAGAGGGAGAGCAGGATGCCCGGCGCGTCACCCAGCATATCCGCCTTCAGCGTCGCGGCCCAGGCGAAGTGAGCCACATTGTGCTCGAACTCCTGGGCCCATCGGTCTCCGATCAGGGTGAGCTCCGCGTCCAGGTCGGCCTGGGTCACCCCGGCTTGCCTGCGCCCCACCGCGCCCCACCCGTGGGCGCCCCGCCCGTAGCCCGACGCGGCCGCACGGTCGATCCCGAGGGGCAGATACGCTTCGGCCATCCCCGGAAACGCGAAGCCCCCGGGCATGACGCCCACCACCCGCGTGGCCTCACCGTTCACGTCGAGGGAGGTCCCGACCACCTGCGGGTCGCCCCCGAACCGGCGCTGCCAGAGGTCGTGCCCCAACACGATGACCGGCGCCGCACCCGGGGTGTCGTCCTCGGCGGTGAACCACCGTCCGTGCAGGGGCGTCACGCCGAGAACGGGAAACATGTCCCGGGAGAAGAGCCCCACGGCCACGCGCTCGGCCTCGGCGCCGTCTCCGGTGAGCGTGCGGGTGGAGTTCGTCCACATCCCCAGGCGCTCGAAGCCTCGCACGCCCTCCTGGATGTCGTAGAACTCCGGCACCGAGAGGAAGAACTTCTCGATGTCGAAGCCGGAGGCCGGGAGGTACCGGGTCCAGACGATGGAGAGGCGGTCGGGCTCGGGATACGGTAGGGGCCGGAGCAGCACGGCGTTCAGGACGCTGAACACGGCCGTGCCCGCTCCGATGGCCACGGCGAGGGTCAGCACCGCGGTGGTCGCGAAGGCCGGCGCCCGGCGGAGCTGTCGCCATGCGAAGGCCAGGTTCTGCCGCGTCTCGTCCCAGAGGTGCCCTATCGTCGTCTTCATCTCCCGTCCCCTCCCCTGTTGGCGCATCCTCGCCTTCACCCGGTCCAGGTCCCCGAGGCGGCGCAGCGCCTCGGCCCGGGCGTCGTCTTCACTCCACCCCTGCCCGACCAGCTCCCTCACACGCATGTCCACGTGGAAGCGGAGCTCCTCCTCCACCTCCCGGTCCAGGGACGGACGCTCGATGCGCGGGTCCACGACCGGTCTCCGTCAGCCTGTTCCGAGCACCCGGCTCACCGCGCCCGAGAACGACGCCCACGCCTCGATCTCGGCCTCCAGACGGGCCCGCCCCTTGCGGGTAAGGTGGTAGAACTTCGCTCGGCGCTCGAGCTCGGAGACGCCCCACTCGGAGCGGAGAAGGCCCTTCTTCTCCATCCGATACAGGGCCGGGTAGAGCGAGCCCTCCTCCACCCTGAGCGCCTCGTCGGTCTCCTCCTCCAGCCAGCGGGCGATGGCGTAGCCGTGGCGAGGTCCGTGAGAGAGCGTCTTCAGGATGAGCGTGTCCAGCGTCCCGTGCAGGAGCTGGTTCCGTTCCCGCGGCGTCATGGCGGCTCCGTTACCTAGGTTATCTAGGCTATAGACTAGACTGTCTAGGCATCGGGGTCAAGTTTGACGGATTGCACCCAGTGAAGTGCCGGGGCCGACCCGACGGCCGGCCCCGGTCCGGGGCCGTCGCGGGTCAGTCCGTGAGCCGCTCGTCGGTGCGCTCGCTCGACGGTGCGCCCTGCTTCACCTCCCGGGTCACATCCTCGGCCAGGGATCCGGCTTCGTCCTTCACCACGTCCGCGGCCGCACCCATGGCTTCATCCTCCCACCTGCTCGTGGGCGCGGCGAGTCCACTCGCCAGTCCCAGGCCGAACGCGACCGCACCCAGCGCCAGAGGCTGCTCGTCCATCGCGGATCGCAGACCGTGCCTGGCTTTCTCCACACCGCGCCTGGCGCCTTTCCGTGCCCGGGCCGCCGCATGCCGGGCCCGCTCCGCCGTCTCGCCCGCTCCGTCGCCTTCCTCGGTGCCGTACCAGGCGGGGGCTTCGCCGTTGCCGGAATCGTCCTCGTCCGACGATCCGAAGCTGTCCTTGGCGTCGGCCAGCATCCCTTTGGCCTTCTCGGCCACTTCCGACGCCTTCTGTTTCGCCTTGTCCATGGAGGACGGCTCTGGCGACTTGTGGGCCGTATCGCCCCGATAGGGCCCTACGCGTCCCTCGGCGCGCCCATAGGTCCCCGGACCGACCCCACCATCCCGGGCATCCTCCCGATCCGAGCCCGTGACGCTGTCGACGGCCAACCACGCGACACCGAGTCCCATCAGGGCCAGCGGGACCGGATGGTCACGGATCGTGTGCCCGAGGTTCGAGACCGCGTCGCCCGCCGCCCGACGTCCGCCGACACGTCCCCACACCTCGTCGACGACCTGACCCAGCGAGAGCTTCCGCTCGAGGGCCGTGACCGTGTCGCGCAGCTCCGTACGCGTCCCCTCTATGTCGCGCCGGATCTCGTCGGAGCTCCGGTGAGTCTGTCGCTCAGCCATGCCGTACCTCCCGTACCTGCTGCTGGACCCAGTTCTTCTCCTCGCGGAGTGTCCGCATCGTCTGGGTCGGAGTGAGCCCCTCGCGCTTCATCTCGCTCTGCGCGTTGCGGGTCATGCCCCAACCGGTCACCCCGGCGACCAGCGCGAGAATCAGTGGCGCCATCCAGACCGCCACCTCCGCGGTCATGAACTGGCCCAGAAGGACGGTGAGGCCACGATTCACCGCGACGAGCAGGACGAAGAAGGCACCGAGTAGCATGGCGCCCCCCACCACCATCTTCACCGTATTGCGCTCGTAGACCTCCATCTTCTCCCGGAGCTCGGCCTTGGCGAGTTGGACCTCTTCTCGAATGAGGCGGCCACCTTCGTCACCCAGCTCCTTGATGAGACTCCCGAGGGATCGATCGTCGACGGGTCGGAGATACGGTTGCGTCTCACCGTTACCGGTGCTGACCGGGGTCCGATCCTGGGGGCGTGCCATCAGCGCCTCCCCTCGTACAGAGGTGACGACGGATACTCGTCCCACAAGCTGGCTCCATCGGGACCGCCGTTCCGTCGGTCAGGTCCCTCCTCGGGACGAGACGAGCGGAGGAAGCGACCGGCCGCGACTCCGGCGGCGAACGACGTCCCGAGGAACGTTCCCGGATTCTTCCGGGCCATGTCCTCGAGGTCCGCCAGCATCGCGGGCGCGTCTTCGTCATGGAGATACTGGGTCACGCGCTCGAGCTGACCGGCTGCCCGTCGGGTGTAGTCGGCGAGCCAGTCCTGGCCTTCGCCTTCGAGGTCCTCGGCCGCGAGCCTCATCGCGTGCCCGACCGACTCCAGTCCGTCCGCGAGCTTGGTCGATCGACGATCGATCGCGCCCTCGGCGGCCTGCTTGACCTGGTCGGCGACCTCCCTGCCCTGGACCTTCAGGTCTCTCACCTCGTCCTTCACCATCGCTTTGGCTCGGTCGGGTGGGTGCTGATCTGCCATGGGACCCTCCTGGTTCGCATCGATTTTTTGAAGCGCGTGGGAGCTACGTAGCGCAAGAAGGGGACCATGCATCGGACGGGTTCCGGACTCGGGTTTCGGCGAGGGAACGGCAGTGCGAAGCGTTCGAGGGACGCGACGAGTGGACCCCCGACTGTACCGCGCATGCACCACTCCCCGGAGCCCGACGACGCCTCGACCGAGCTCGGGTGGGGGTCTGGACGAGCGAGACCCCGGTCGAGGGCATCGCCTCGACCGGGGCCTCCTCCGTCTCTAGTGGGCGTGGGCCGCGCCCTGATGGTGGGCGCAGGTGGCGTTCGGGTTGAACTGGGCGAACATCCCCCGAGGATTCTCCCGGTACAGCCACACGTGGAGGTCGTAGTGCGGCTCGAACATGTGCGCCTCGTCCAGAGCGGTGGCGGGATCGTCCGCCATGAGGTTGTACGGCACCCCCTGGAAGGACGGACGCTCATGGTTGCCGGCCGCCTCCCAGGCCTCGATGAACACGAGGTTCTCCACCGCCACGAGCTCCCGGGAGCCGTCGGCCTGAGGCTCGTAGATGAGGATCGAGGGCCGCAAGAAGTCCGTGTGCGTTCCGGTCCCGCTCACACGTGGGTTGGGAGGGCCTGACACGCCGAGGAGGTCCGGGCGGAAGTAGTGGATGCCCATGACCCCGTCCTCGGCGGGCCGGCCCATCATCTCGGCTGTGTCACACAGGTCCATGGGGTCCGGCACGTACCCCTCGGCCAGGGCGACCTGGACGTCGCGGAAGCGGAGGGTGGCCTCCCGCACGGCCTCCAGGCTCGGATCGGCGGTGGGACGAGCAGCCGCTTCCGGGGCATCCGCCGCGAGTCCGGAGCGGGACAGTTCCGGCTCTCGCGCATCGGAAGGCGTGCAGGCAGCGAGCGCCGTGAGGGCGAGGAGCACACGGCCCACCGGCATGATGAATCGAGATGTGGTGTTGCTGTTCATGGAATCCTCCCATGTCGTCTATATGGATGTCGTACCGGGCCCCTGCCCGCGCACGTGACTCGATGCTAGAAGGGAGGCGGTTACAGCCCGATTACTGGGGGATTACCGGCGGGACCCGGCGGAGCCGGGCGGTGGGGTTCCACCTGCCCCGGCGCGCAACTCGTCGTACAGGGCGACCGTGGCCCGGTCGGGCTCGACGCCCAGCTCGTCCCGGAGGAGGACGCGGAGGGTCTCGTAGAGACGGAGTGCCTCGGTGCGGGCGCCGGTCCGCGCCATGCAGACCATGAGCTGCCGGCCCGCCTCCTCGTGCAGTCGGTCCGACGCCAGAACGGTCCGGAACGCCTCCGCGGCCGGCGCGAACCGCTCCCGCGAGACCTCGAAGAGCCCCAGCGCCATGAGCGCGTCGTGGCGGCATCTTCTCAGCCGCTCACGAAGCTCGAGGTGCCAGTCCCCGGCCGTCTCCCCCTCCAGGAAGTCCCCCCGGTAGAGGGCCAGGGCCGCCCGGAGGCGCTCCGCGGCATCGGACCGGTCCAGGGGGCGGCGGAGGATCGCTTCGATGCCCCGCTCGAACCGTTCCACGTCGAAGTCGACGGTGAGACTCGAATCCAGGCGGTAACGGTCGCCAGCCACCACGATCCAATCGGGACGGCCCAGGGCCTTTCGCAGACGATGCAGCGTCACGTGGAAGCTGTTCTTCACCTGCGACGCCGACGCGTCCGGCCAGAACGCCAGCCCGACCTGCTCGCGGGTGCGACCGTCCGCATGGCACAGGAGGAGCAGCAGGAGCTCGCGAGGCTTACCGGACACGAAGGCCTCGCCCGGCAGGGGGCGCTCACCCACCAGGATCTCCAGTGGGCCGAGGGCCCGAACCCGAAGATCCGCCTCGTCGGACGGGCCGAACCCCATAGGATCCGGAACGACCTCACCGGCGGCGTCCTGGTCGGCCTCCTTGTCCGGGCCCCCGACGACCGGGGTCGCGGGATCGACCGGCGAGCGCACGACCGTCGACAGGATCGCTTGAACGGACGTGGCGGACCCCTCCGCCCGGGCACCCTCGAACGTCCCGGCGCCGAGGCCGTCTCGGAGGTCGTCCACCAGGCGCTGGCGCTCCGCCTGTTCGTGCGGGGCCGGCACGGCGCCGATGTCGGAGCGGATCCCGTCGGCCGCGCCCATGAGACGGGCCGCGAGCTCCCCCTGCCCCCGCATGGCCAGGAGCAGCGTCCCCACCTCGGCGGCCTGCAGGAGGCCCCACCGGTCTTCGTGGCGGAGCAGGAGCGGAATCGCTTCCGCGAGACACTCGCGAGCGCCGTCCGGGTCGCCCTGCAGCATGAGCGTCCGGGCCAGAGCGGTGAGCGGATGTCCGATGCTCGGATGGCTCCCGAAGCGCCGCGCCACGCCCACCGAGGTCTGGTAGGCTGCCCGCGCCGTGTCGAGATCGCCGTGGGTCTGGGCAACCACCCCCCGCCAGTAGCTTCCGAACGCGTAAAGGAGCGCCCGCGGGAAATCGTCCGGAGGGAAGCGAGCGGGATCGCCGAGGGCGGCCTCCGCCTCGCCGAACAGCCGCCCCGAGGTGCCCGCGTCACCTCCCAGCCCCACGATCGTGGCGAGGCCCGACAGGGCGAAGGCCAGGTCCGTCGGCGCGCCCTCCGTCCGCAACAGCTCGACCGCCTCCTCCATGGGGCCCCGCACCGCTCCGTGATCCCCCATCCAGAAGGCCAGGTACCCCAGGGCCGTCAGCGCACGTCCCCGAAGCCGCGGCGATGCGGAGCCGTCCGTGGCCAGGGCGGCTTCCAGCCGGCGACGGGATTCCCCGAAATGACCGACGGCGAAGTGGAGCCAGTGGAGGGCCGCGCCGAACCGGAGCTCCAGCACGGCCCGCGCTTCCCCCTCCGCGCACCACGCCATGGCCGCCCTGAGGTTCCCGTGCTCCCGCTCGAGGCGGTTCATCCAGGGCGTGCCGCGTGTGCCCCCCAGCACATGGGGCTCGGCCGTCTCGGCCAGATCGAGGAAGAAGCCGGCGTGGCGCCGTCGTAGCTCCTCGACGTCGTCACCCTCCAGGAGGCGTTCCTGGGCGTACTGACGCACGGTCTCGAGGAGCGCGTAGCGAGCCTCTCCCTGTTCCTCGCTCACCGCCACGAGTGACCGGTCGACGAGGCCCGAGAGCAGGTCCAGCACGTCCTCTGGACGGATGGGCTCGTAGGCCGTCACGGCTTCCGCCGCGTCCAGCGTGAAGCCGCCAGCGAAGACGGAGAGCCGCCGCATGAGGCATCGCTCTTCCGACGAGAGGAGCGTGTAACTCCAGTCGATGAGCGCGCGGAGCGTCCGGTGGCGCGGCAACACGACGTGAGAGCTGCTCGAGAGCAGATCGAGCATGGAGTCGAGGCGGCCGGCCAGCTGCTCCGGCGACAGCACGCGCAGGCGGGCGGCAGCGAGTTCCAGGGCCAGGGGAAGCCCGTCCAACATCCGGCAGATGCGGACCACGGCGGAGGCGTTCTCGGCGGTGAGCGTGAAGCCGGGCATCGCGTCCTGCGCACGCTCCACGAACAACCGCACCGAAGCCGCCTCGAGAGCCGCCGGGGTGTCTCCGGCCGGAACGTCCAGAGGCGGCACCGGCCAGACCTTCTCTCCGGCGATGCCCAACGCCTGGCGGCTGGTCACGACGACGTGCAACGCGGGACAGTCCCGTAGAAGCGCGTCCACGAGCCGCGCACAGGCCTCGATCAGGTGCTCGCAGTTGTCCAACACCAGAAGGGGCGAACCCTCCCCCAGAACGTCCGCCAGGATCGCGAAGCTGGTGGCCCCCGCGTGCTCCCGGAGCCCCAGGCTGCAGGCCGCATGCTCGCCGACGAGCTCGGGCTCCCGGAGGGTCGTCAGGTCGATCCAGGCGACCGGGGTGTCGGGGCGACTTCCCACGGCTTCCGCCACCGCAGCGGCGAGACGGGTCTTTCCACTGCCTCCTGCCCCCACGAGGGAAATCAGGCGGCGACTCCGGAGGAGACGACGGATCTCCGCGATCTCCCGGTCGCGACCGACCTGGGCGGTGAGGTAGGCAGGGACCCGGGCGGACGCGGGAAACGCGGTCGCTCGGGCACGCATGCGCGAGGGCATCGGCAGTGCCGGGTGAGCTGTGGATAGCCGGTGGCCGGGCGCTCCTCACGGCGTTCGGTCCCGTGCTTCTACTTGACGCGTCGCGGGCGGCGGCGTCAAGTCCGCTCGGCACCGACCTTGCACTTCAACGGATCCGGGGTACCCTAGAAAGGTTGTCCCACTCTCCACACGGCCCGTCCATGCGCAGCCTCACCGTTCTCGCCCTCACCCTCCTCGCCGCTTCCCCGGTCGTGGCTCAGCGCTCCGGTACGCCGGTGCGGGCGGCTCCTGCTCAGGAGCGGCCGGCGCAGACGTCGCAAGCCGCGGCCTGTGAGCTCACCGCGCCCTCGGGCCTCCGCCTCGCCTTTCAGGAGTGCGGCGCCTCCCGCGCGCTCGCGGGAGCAAGGGCGCGGGAGGTCGAGGTGGTGGAGTACCGGAACGGGGACGCCCAGATGAGCGCGCGCCTCCAACAGGGGGGCACCGTCCACCGGGACGTCGCCGTGCGGTCCGTGGGCGTGGGCGATCCGGACGACGACGGTGACGGTGTCCCCACGATGGCCACCGCCCGCAGGCCGGGCCGCGTGAAGGTGGGGCGCGTCACCCTGCGGGCCGCGACGCCGTCCGGAATCGGGGCTCTGGCCGAGATGTGGAAGGTTGGTGACGTGGACGGGGACGGGTTTCCCGTGAGTGTCATCCTCCAGGACGCCGCCGGAAGCGAGGGCCAGGTCGATCTCGGGGGGTGCACCCCGGTCGAGATGGTGTCGTCCGATGGCTCCTCCACGACCGTCGACCTCACCCTCCGCTGTCGCACCGCCGAGATGGTCAGGGCGTTGGACGCGAATCCCTACGCGCGTTTCATCTCCGACGCCCAGGGAGCCGCGGCGCGGGGAGAGACGCTCGTGGAAGAGCGCCCGGAGCAGCTCCGAGGGCGGGCCGGCTCCAGTGACCGGATCCAGCTAGAGGGCGCCACGCTGGAGGGCTGGTCCCTGGAGTGGACCGGCGACGGGGCCCGGCGGGACCGGGCGGAGTGGACGCTGGAGGTCCGGGTCGACCGCATCGAAATGGCTTAGCGTGCATACTCCCTACCCTGACCCGGTGCTCCCGTGAACAAGCGGATCACATCTCAATTCATCGGCACCGGCAGCGTCGTCCCCGAGCGCCGTGTGACGAACGCGCAGTTCCTGGATCGCAGCTTCTTCCTCCCGGATGGCGCCCCTTTGGATCCCGCGGACAACGCGCGCCTGATCGCGAAGTTCCTCGAGATCACCGGGATCGCCGAGCGCCGTTGGGCGCCGGACGACGTCTCGGCGTCGGACCTGGGAGCGGTGGCCTCGAAGTCGGCCGTGGCCGATGCGGACATCGACCCCGAAACCCTGGACTACGTCATCGTGGCCCACAACTTCGGCGACGTGTGCCCGCGGACCGGCCAGATCGACACGGTTCCGACGCTGGCGGCGAGGGTCAAGCAGAGGCTCGGCATCCAGAACCCTTCCTGCGTCGCGTACGACCTACCGTTCGGCTGCCCGGGATGGGTGCAGGGCGTCATTCAGGCCAATAGCTTCCTGCGCGCCGGTCAGGGTCGGCGCGCGCTCGTGGTGGGAACGGAGACGCTGTCCCGCGTCATCGACCCGCACGACCGCGACAGTATGCTCTACGCCGACGGCGCCGGCGCGGTGGTCCTGGAGGCGGTGGAGACCGAGGCCCCGGTCGGGATTCTCGGGCACCGCTCGCGTTCGGACGCCGTCGAGCACGCCGGGCTGTTGCGGATGGGCCCCTCCTACCGTCCGGACGCCCCGGCGGACCGCCTCTACCTCAAGATGGACGGTCGCAAGGTCTACGAGTACGGGGTCCAGACGGTCCCGGGCGTGGTCTCCGAGATGCTCGAGCAAGCCGGCGTCACACTGCACGACGTGGATATGCTTCTGGCGCATCAGGCCAACGCCAAGATGAATCAGGCCATCCTCAAGCGCCTCCTGCGGACGGCCGGCATAGAGTGCGCGCCGGCCAGCATGATGCCGATGACGATCGCTTTGCTGGGCAACAGCTCCGTCGCCACGGTTCCCACCGTGTTCGATCTCGTTCGGCGCGGTGAGATGGAGGGCCACTCCATCGACGCCGGCGACGTGCTCGTCTTCGCGTCCGTCGGGGCGGGCATGAACGTCAACGCACTGGTGTACCGCTGCCCCTGAATCCCGGCCCGGAGCTTGGCACGAGTCCTGCTTGGCCATCCTTGGTAGACTCGATGGCACGGGGGTGGCTCGTGCGCGATGCCTCGCACAGGGGGTTTCAGTGGACGATGATGACTCAGCCGCGCCTGACGCTTACGTAGACTACGCCGACCCACCCGCACTCGCACGGGTGGTCTGAGGTGCACTCCCGGGGCCCGGACACCAGCCTGGAACTGCTCGGTATCGAGCCCCTGGAAAAGCACGCCCGCAGTCTGGCCGCGCTGCTCACCGTCGGCCGCCGCGGCAGGGTCCGTGGGAACCCACACCTCGACCGGCTCGACGATCACATGCGCGTTCTGCGCACCGTGTACGTCGACCTGTCGGACGACGCACGGAACGGTGAGCCGTCGTCCCCGGCGGCCGAGTGGTTGCTCGACAACTTCCACACGATCTCGGCCGCAGCGCGCGACATCCGGCACGATCTTCCGCGCGCGTTCTACCGCCGGCTCCCTTCCATCGCCGCGGACGAGTTCGCCGGGCTGCCGCGCATCTACGCGATGGCGCACGAGCTCATCGGACACAGCGCGGGCCGCCTCGACCCGCAACGGCTCCACCGCTTCATCAACGCGTTCCAGTCGGTCACACCGCTCACCATAGGGGAGCTCTGGGCGTGGCCGAGCGCGTTGAAGCTGGCCCTGCTCGACTACCTGAGGACCCGCGCCGACGTCCTGGCGGCCGATCGGGCCTGCCGCTGCGAGGCCGACCGCATTGCCGCCTCTCCCGCCATCGCCGCCGATCGCCGTCGCTGGCCCGCGGAGCTGCCGCCGGCGTTCGTGATCCGGCTTCTGCGGCATACGAGGGAGCAAGGGCTCGCCGCGGGCGTCCTGCGCCAGGAGCTCGACGCGACGCTCGCGGCGAAGGGGCAGAGCCTCGAGGACGCGATCCGGTCGGAGGGTCGCCACGAAGCCACCGAGCAGGCGTTCATGTCCAGCCTCATCGGCAGCCTACGCCTGATTTCGACCTTCGATTGGACGGAGTTCTTCGAGAGCGTCAGCCTGGTCGAGCAGGTGCTCCAGCGTGATCCCGCCGGAGTCTACGGGCACATGGATTTCCGGAGCCGGAACCGATACCGGAACGCCGTCGAGGAGCTCGCCGAGCCGACCGGCGATTCCCAGTTGAGACTCGCGTTGAAGGGTGTGGAGCGGGCACGCCAGATGGCGGAACAGTCGCCCGAGGAGCGGGGGGCGCACGTCGGCCACTACCTCATCGGCAGGGGGCGGAGGGCATTCGAGAAGAGCATCGGCTGGCAGCCCGACTTCCTCTCCCGTATCCGTCGCCGGTTCTTCCAGTACGCGACGCCATCTTATCTGGGCACGATCGCGCTGGGCACCATCAGCCTCGTCGCGGTCGCGGTCGCGGTCGCGTACGCGAACGGCTGGCGGAGCGGCCTGCTGGTCGCCATCGCTCTGCTCGCCGTGGTGCCGGCCAGCGAGCTGACCATCCAGATCCTGCAGCGGGTCATCAGCAATCTGATTCCGCCCCGGAGGATCCCACGCCTCGACCTCACCACGGTGCCGGAAGACGACCGCACCATGGTCATCGTCCCCACGATGTTCGCGAGCGTGGAGGGCGTCGCGGAGCTCATCGCGCACCTCGAAGTCCAGGCGCTCGGGAACGAGGACGAGCGAATCCACTTCGCGCTACTCAGCGACTTCCGTGACGCTCCGGCCGAGACGCTCGAGCGCGACACCAAGATCCTGGCAGCGGCGAAGGCCGGTATCGAGGCGCTCAACCGGAAGCACGCGACCGGTCGCTACGACCGATTCTTCCTCTTCCATCGGAAGCGCCTATGGAACGAGCAGGAAGGGCTCTGGATGGGGTGGGAGCGCAAGCGCGGCAAGATCGAGGAGTTCAACCGCCTCCTCCGAGGGGCCACGGATACGAGCTTCGAGCTCCACGTGGGCAATCTCGAGATCCTTCCGAAGGTCCGTTACTGCATCACCCTGGACAGCGACACGCGCCTTCCGCGAGACGCCGCGAAGGAGTTGATCGGCATCATCTCGCATCCGCTCAATCGCCCGGAGTTCGATGCCGAGGTGGGCCGCGTCACGGATGGATACGGGATCCTGCAGCCCCGTGTCAGCGTGACCTACGCCAGCGCCGCGGGATCGCTGTTCGCCCGACTCTATGCAGGCCACACGGGCGTCGATCCCTACACGACCGCGGTATCCGATACGTACCAGGACCTGTTCAACGAGGGGATCTTCACGGGCAAGGGACTCTACCACGTCGACGCCTTCATGGCATCGCTCGAAGACACGGTCCCCGAGAACGCGCTGCTCTCCCACGACCTGTTCGAGGGTCTTCACGCGCGTGTCGCGCTGGTGTCGGATGTCGAGTTCGTCGACGAGTACCCGTCGAGCGTCCTGGCGCACGCCAGTCGTCAGCATCGGTGGACGCGCGGCGACTGGCAGATCCTGGCATGGCTCCTTCCGTTCGTGCCGTCGCGCCGGGGGCTGAAGCGCAATCCCCTTCCCCTCATGGGGCGTTGGAAGATTCTGGACAATCTTCGCCGCAGCCTCGTGACGCCCACGCTCCTCGCCCTCCTCCTTGCCGCGTGGACGGTGCTGCCCGCCCCCCGCTGGTACTGGATGACCGCCGTCATCACGGTGATCGCTTCACAGCTCCTGCCCATCCTGGGCCGGCTGCTCGTGGGACCGCGGCGATCACAGTCGTTCCCGGTGTTCTGGCGAAACCTGCGCAAGGACGCCGCCACCGCGATGGCGCAGGTCCTCCTTGGAGTGACGTTCCTCGTCTACAATGCGTGGAAGACCCTGCACGCGATCGGCGTCACCCTCCTCCGGCTGGCGGTGACCCGACGGCGACTGCTCGAATGGGAAACGTCCGCGGCGAGCGAAGCGCGCTCGGCGGTCCTCACGGGGCGCGCGGGGTTGTGGCGCGCGGTCGTGCAAATGAAGGTCAGCCCTCTGACTGCGGTCGGGGTGGGCCTGCTCGTGACCTTCGTGCAGCCGACCGCCCTCCCGTCCGCAGCTCCGTTCCTGCTGCTGTGGCTACTCGCCCCCCTCGTGGCGTATTGGCTGAGCATCCCGGTGGGACCACGACAGCGCCCTCTCACCGCGAGCGAACGCGCGGTGCTGCGGCGCACCGCCAGGACCACGTGGCGGTACTTCGAGACCTTCGTCACGGCCGAGAGCGGCTGGCTTCCTCCGGACAACTATCAGGAAGCCAGGTCCGCGACCTCCACGGAGCCTCAGCTCGCGACCCGGACGTCGCCGACCAACATCGCGATGGGGCTTCTCTCGACTCTGGCCGCGCACGATCTCGGATACATCTCCACCGAATGCCTCATCGGAGCCCTCGACCGCACACTCACCTCCCTCGAGGGGCTGGAGCGCCATCGGGGCCACTTCCTGAACTGGTACAACACGAGAACCAGGGAGCCCCTCGCGCCACGCTACGTATCGACGGTCGACAGCGGGAATCTGGCCGGAGCTCTGATGACCATGGCCCAGGGCGTGCTTCAGCTCCAGCACCAACCGCAGACCGAAGCGCAACGCCTCGAGGGCGTGCTGGACACCGCGGAGGTGCTGCGGGTCCTGGCGGCCCGGGAGCGGGCAGCCAAGGCGTCCCTGTTGGCACGGGAGGCAGTCTCCGCCGCCAAGGTGGGCCTGAGCACCGGCTCGCTCGATGAGTTGGCCACGATCAGACGCCGGCTGTCCACCGAGATCGATGTCGATCGCACGAGCGATGTCGCCTTCTGGGCCGGCGCCCTGGTGGGAGCCATCGACGGCGTGAGAAGGCCGGAGGCCGACACAGCGGAGCATGCCTTGATGCTCGCGTCGCTGTCCGCGCGTATGTCACGGATGGCCAGCCAGATGCAGTTCGGATTCCTGTACGACCGGCGGCGGCGTCTCTTCACGATCGGCTACCGGCTCCCCGACGCGAACGGTCCGGGCGGACCGGACGGCGCGTATTACGACATGCTGGCCTCGGAGGCACGCCTCGCCAGCTTCGTGGCGATCGCCAAGGGAGACGTACCGCAGCACCACTGGTTCCACCTGGGTCGCATGGTGACCAGCATCGGCGGTCGGGCCTCTCTGATGTCGTGGGGGGGCACCATGTTCGAGTACCTGATGCCGCTGCTCGTGATGCGCAGCTTCCCCGGGACCCTTCTCGACCAGAGCTGCCGCGCGAGCACCGTGCGCCAGATGGACTATGGGCGCCGCAGGAAAGTCCCCTGGGGGATCTCGGAGTCGGCCTATCCGTTGACCGATCGTGCCGGTACCTACCAGTACAAGGCGTTCGGCGTCCCCGGCCTCGGCCTCTCCCGTGGGCTCGACGAAGACCTGGTCGTGGCACCGTACGCGACGGCGCTGGCGAGCCTCGTGGATCCGGGCGCCGCGGCGGACAACCTCGAGCACCTCACGCGCGAAGGAGGCGAGGGACGATTCGGGTACTACGAGTCGATCGAGTACCGCAGCTCCCGACCCACCGGGACCGACAGCAAGGAGGTGGTGAGAGCGTACTTCAGCCATCACCAGGGCATGTCCATGGTCGCGCTCGCCAATGTCCTGGGGGACGACGTGTTCGTGGGCCGCTTCCACATGGACCCACGGGTTCAGGCGACCGAGCTGCTCCTTCAGGAGCGCGTGCCGCGCGAGGCGATCGTCTCCGAGCCGCGACCGGCCCAGGGCGCGACGGTGACGCCATCCGCCCCGGCACTGGCATCGCGACGCTTCCGGTCCCCGCACACGGCAAGCCCGCACACGCATTTCTTCTCCAACGGACGGTACACCACGGCGGTGACGCACGCCGGCGGAGGTCACAGCATGTGGCGCGACCTGTCGGTCACCCGGTGTCGCGAAGACCGAACATCCGACGCGGGCGCGCACTTCATCTATCTGCGTGATCCGTGGTCCGGCGAGGTCTGGTCGCCGACCTACTTGCCCTCTCGCCGGGACCCGGACGAGTACGAGGTCACCTTCGAGCTCGACAAGGCGACGTTCCGTCGTCGAGACGGGGACTTCGAGACCCGGCTCGAGATCGCGGTCTCCCCCGAGGACGACGTGGAGGTCCGCCGTCTGACGATCGCGAACCACGGCGACGTTGCCCGCGAGATCGAAGTGACGAGCTACGCGGAGATCGTGCTCGGACGCCCCGAGGACGATGCGGCCCACCCGGCGTTCGGCAAGCTGTTCATCGAGACGGAGTACGATGCGCAGAACGCGGGGCTGCTCTTCAGCCGCCGCCCCCGCGGCCACGACGAGACATCGGTCTGGGCGTTCCACGTCCTCGGCGTGGAGAACCGTGCCGGAGGTGCGGTGGAGTGGGAGACGGATCGGGCCCAATTCCTCGGCCGCGGGCATTCCACCTACGATCCGGTCGCGCTCGACGGTCGTCCGTTGTCCGGCACCACGGGGGCGGTGCTCGATCCCGTGGCTGCCCTACGCGACCGGATCCGTCTCCAGCCAGGAGCATTCGCCAGCGTGACGTTCGCGACAGGAGTCGCGCCGGACCGGGATACGGCTCGGGCGTTGGTGGCCAAGTACCGCGACGGGAGCGCAGCGGCACGAGCATTCTCGATGGCGTTCACCCATGCACGGGTCACGCTCGAGCACCTGGGTCTCACGGACGACCACGCCATGCTCTTCTCGCGGGTGGCCTCCCGTGTCTTCGGCACAGACGCCTCGTGCATCAGCGCCGACGATCTGGAGCGGAACACGCTCGCACAGTCGCACCTATGGGGCCACGGCATCTCGGGCGACCTGCCGATCGTGCTGGTGTGCATCTCCGAGATGAGGGAGCTGTCGCTGGTGCGGCAAGTCCTCCTTGCGCAGGAGTACTGGCGGGTGAAGAACCTCCGCGCCGACGTGGTCATCATCAACGACCACGCGGCCGACTACGCGGACGAAGTGCAGCGTCGGCTCTCGGACCTCGTGCAGGAGCCCCGCTGGGCGGGCTTTCGGGACGCACCGGGCGGCATCTTCCTGATGCGAGCCGAAGGGATGGCCGCATCGGACCGCCATCTCCTGGCCGCGGTCGCGCGCGTGGTCCTGCGTGGGGCGTGGGGAGGCCTGTCGCCCCAGCTCCACCGCCCGGCGCCCTGGCTCTACGAGGAGCACGGTCCGCCGTCCGAGCCGCACGGCCGAGTGCCCGGTCGAGCCGAAGCACCCACCCCCGTGCCCCCCCTGGTGATGCGGAACGGGTTCGGGGGCTTCACCGAGGACGGCCGGCAGTACGTGGTCGTCCTCGAGGGAGACGAAGAGACGCCGCTCCCCTGGTCGAACGTGCTCGCGAACCCCGACGTCGGAACCATCGTGAGCAGCTCCGGTGCCCAGTTCACCTGGTCGGAGAACAGCCGCCAGAACTGCCTGACACCCTACGCCAACGATCCGATCGCGGACCCGACCGGCGAGGCGATATACCTCCGCGACGATGTCTCCGGCGCGACGTGGGGAGCGACTCCCGGCCCGGTGCGGCGCACCAGGAATTCGGGGCGTTGGGTCGTGCGCCACGAGGCCGGCGTGACACGCTATCAACACGCCACGCGGGGCCTCGAGCAGGAATTGGCCGTTTTCGTCGACATCGACGACCCGGTGAAGCAGTCCATGCTCACGCTCACCAACCACTCGGACGAGCCGCGCCGCCTCAGCGTCTTCGCCTACGCGGAATGGCGCCTCGGACCGCCACGGACGGGGGAGCGGCGGTTCGTGGTCACGAGCGTCGACGCACCGACGAATGCGCTGCTCGCGCGCAACGCGTACAACGAGGAGTTCAGCGGACGGGTGGCCTTCTTCCACTCGACGAGGCTGGTGCGGTCCCACACGTGCGACCGCACCGAGTTCATCGGGCGCAACGGGACCCTGGCGGAGCCCGCCGCCCTCGAGCGGGACGGGCTCCAGAACCGCTCGGGCGCCGGGTTGGACCCGTGTGGCGCCCTCCAGGTCACGGTGGAAATCCCCCCCGGCGAGTCGCGCCGCATCGCGTTCATACTCGGGCAGGCATCGGACGGCGAGGCCGCATCGGGCTTCGCGGCCAGGTACGGGTCATTGGCAGAGGTCGAAGCGTCGCTCGCGAGGGTGGGCCGCTTCTGGGACGAGACGCTGGGAGCGGTCCAGGTCCGGACGCCGGACGACTCGTTCGATCTCATGGTCAACCGTTGGCTTGTCTATCAGTCACTGAGCTGCCGCGTGTGGGCCCGGAGCGGTCCGTCCCAGCCGGGCGGCGCGTTCGGCTTCCGTGATCAGCTCCAGGACGTGCTGTCCCTACTGTTCACACGACCGGACTTGTGTCGGGCACACCTGCTGCGAGCCGCGTCCCGCCAGTTCGTCGAGGGAGACGTGCAGCATTGGTGGCATCCTCCGGCTGGCCGCGGCACACGGACGCGGTGCTCGGACGACCTCCTGTGGCTCCCTTATGCCGTGGCCGCGTACATCCGACACACGGGTGATACGGGTGTGCTCGACGAGGCCGTCCCGTTCCTCGACGCGCCCCCGCTCACGCCGGAGGAGCAGGAGGTATACATCCTGCCCTCGGTGTCGCAGGAGACCGCGCCGCTCTTCGAGCACATGTGCCGCGCCATCGACCGGTCGCTGCGGTACGGGACACACGGTCTGCCCCTGATCGGCTCCGGAGACTGGAACGACGGCATGAATCGCGTCGGTGCCGAAGGGCGTGGCGAGAGCGTGTGGCTCGGGTGGTTCCTGGTCGTGGTGCTCAACGATACCGCTGAGCTCTGCGACCTTCGAGGGCGCAACGACGTGGCCCAGCGGTACCGAAGTCAGGCCCGCTGGCTCACCGGCATGCTGGAGCTGGCGTGGGACGGCAGCTGGTACCGCCGCGCGTACTACGACAATGGGACGCCCCTCGGCTCGGTGCAGAGCGACGAATGCAAGCTCGACTCACTGACGCAGTCGTGGTCCGTCATCTCCGGGGCCGCCGATACCCGCCGTGCCACCCGTGCCATGGACGCGGTTCGCACCCACCTGGTCCGTCGGGAAGCGCGGCTCGTCCTGCTCCTCACACCTCCATTCGACCGCACGCCGCAGGACCCCGGCTATATCAAGGGCTACTTGCCGGGCATCCGCGAGAACGGAGCACAGTACACGCACGCCGCACTCTGGACGGTGATCGCCCTGGCACGGCAGGGTCTGGGCGACGAGGCGATGGCGCTCTTCCACATGATCAACCCGATCAACCACGCACGCACTCGCGAGGACGCGGAGTGGTACAAGGGAGAGCCGTACGTCGTCGCGGCCGACGTATACGCGCACGCCAGCCACGTCGGACGAGGGGGTTGGACGTGGTACACGGGCTCCGCCGGCTGGATGTATCAGGCCGCGATCGACAGCCTGATGGGGCTCCGGCGTCGGGCGGGCACGTTCTCCATGGACCCCTGCATCCCGGCGATGTGGCCCGAGTGCGAGATCGATTGGCGTCACGGGGGAAGCCTGTACCGCATCGTGATCGAGAACCCCGAGCGGCAGCAGCGCGGCGTCCGCTCGGCCACGCTCGATGGAGCCGCGGTCGACCACACCGCGATCCCCCTTCTGGACGACGGTGGCGAGCACGACGTGGTGATCGTGCTGGGGGGGCGGGCAGACGCGTCTCTCATTGTCTGACGCGGACGTCGGTCAGCTCTCGAATTCGGCTCCCGGGCTCGCCGGACGGAGGGAGCGAAGGATGGTCGTGGTCACCCACAGCGCCAGCACCGCCAGAACGACGAAGCCGGCCAGAGGCCCGATGATCTCCGGCGGGTGCAGCACGACGCCAGCCCGAAGCTGCATGATGGTCTGCACCCCGATGAGCGGCGCCAGCATCATCTCCAACACCAGCAGCGACATCGCGATGAGGTAGCCCAGCGCACGGCGGCGCAGGATGAGGACCCCGGATGCGAAGGCCGCGGGGGCGATGGTCGCGAGGTCGAGCGCCTCGGTGACCTTCGTGGAGTAGATATCGAGCCGGTCCGGCGTGCGTCCCGCGACGAGCACCGCAAGCAGAGGCACGCTCCAGACCAGAAGCGTGACCACGCCGCTCGCGAGCATGAAGATTCCCGGTCCGCGCCTCGGTAGCCTCTCCAGGTCCAACGGCGCCGGGTCCTGTGAGATGCGCCCGTGAAGCTCCGCGAAGAGGAGGATGAACGCGTAGAGAGTGGCCGAGAAGAGTGCGACGTAGAGCAAGAACAGTGGGTTGTAGACCACCGTGCCAAGGGCGTAGCCGCCGTACACGTATAGGAAGTGACCGAGGGCTCCCAGCATGAGCAGAGCCCCGGCCAGCGAGCCACGGCGATAGAGCAGCGCGGATACGAGGAGCAGCGGCACGCCCAGAACGAGGGTCACGGCATCTGTGCCGCGGGCACCGGCGGCGGAGAAGAGGGTGTCGAATCGGTAGAGCCCCCGGCCGTGGATGAGCGCCACCTGCCCGCGCAGGGTTTCGAAGGCGTAGGGCTCCCCGGCTCCGTGAAGGGTGAGACCGACGCCTGCAGCCACGGGCGCCAGCAGCAACACCGCCAGCACGAGTCGGAGGACGACGCCGGAGCGCCCGCTCTTCATATCCATGTCTGTATCATGCACAGACCTGACCGTCGTCGCACCCGCACCGGTGCCCGGGTGCGACATTGGCGCGCTCCCGGGCCGATTCCGCCAAGCGCATTCCGTCCCCGTCGGCTCTGCAGCCGTCCCGAAACCCGCGCCTTTCAGGGCCGATCGGCCACTTCGCCCTCTCACCTCCCGGTGGCATGGACCTTGAGTCTCCATGGTACGTGGAGCGGGGAGACAGGCGAGTCACGCCGCCTTCCCACTTATCCCGAAGAAGAGCGGAGGGCTCGATGAATAAGGATCAACTCGAAGGCAAGTGGAAGCAGATGAAGGGCCGCGCCAAGCAGAAATGGGGCAAGCTGACCGACGACGATCTCGACGAGATCCAGGGGCGACAGCAGGTCCTCGTCGGCAAGATCCAGGAACGCTACGGTCACGATCGCGAGGCTGCCACGAAAGCGGTGGACAGTTGGATGAAGGAGCAGGACGATCGGCGCTCCTCGCACTGACTGACCCTCCCGTGGAGGACCATCGTCCTTCGCGACCCCGACAAGGATGGACCAATATGAAGATTCACAGAATCGCGCCCGCTGCAGGGCTGGCGCTCCTGGTGTTCGCAGGTGCCTGCGGTGACCAGTCGCGCGATACGGAGCCCGTGCAGGACGAAGCCACGGTCTCGGCCAATGAGTTCAGGGCCGCCATGAACGAGATGCGCACCGAGCTCCGGTCGACGCTCGACCAGTTCGGCTCGCAGATCTCCGACCTCGACGAGCGCTTCATGAGCACCAACGACGAGATGGCTGCGGAGTGGGCCGAGACCCGCGAAGAGCTGAGCTCGTACCGCCAGACCTTGGAAGCCGACCTGGCCAGGCTCGAGAACGCGAGCGAGGAAGAAGCGGATCAGCTCACGGAAGGGATCGCGTCGGATCTGGAGGAGCTGACGCACAGGGTGGAGCGTGCCGAGCTCGAGTCGGTCGAGGATCCCGGGGAGTTCGTCTCCGCGGCGCAAGATCGGCTGAATCGGCTCGATCAGGACCTACGCTTGCTCGAGCAGGAGGCACAGGGGCTCCCGATGGACGCCCGCGATGAGGCTTCCGAGACCATGCAGGAGTTCAGCGCGGCCGCCGCGGAGATTCGGATGCAGCTCGAGGGGCTCGCGCAGGCTTCGGCCGAGCAGATCTCGGACGAGCGTGAAGAGATCGCGGAGGACGTGAGCTCGCTGACCGCTTCGGTCAAACGAGAGCTCTTCGAAGCACGGCAGCACACGGCCACGGCCACGAGCATGAACAACTAGACACCCATCGAGGCAACGCACTATGAATCTCCAGTCACTCGACGATCTGCTCGTCCATCAGATCCAGGACATCCTCAGCGCCGAACACCAGGTGAAGAAGGCTCTTCCGCTCATGGCCAAGGCCGTCGGATCGGACAAGCTCCGCCAGGCGTTCAAGCACCACGAAAAGGAGACCGACGCACAGATCGAGAGGCTCGAGAAGGTCTTCGAGCTCATGGACCAGCCGGTATCCGCGAGCCACTGCGAGGCGGCCGAAGGGCTCATTACCGAAGCGGAGGACTACCTCGACGGAGACGGCGACCGCGACGTGCTGGACGCCGGGCTCGTCACGGCCGCCCAGCGGTTCGAGCACTACGAGATCGCCGCGTATGGCTCGGCCATCTCCTTCGCCCGGCAGTTGAAGCACCACGAGGTGGCCGACCTTCTCGAGGAGTCTCTCGGCGAAGAGAAAGCTGCCGACGGAAAGCTCACGTCCATCGCGGAGAACGGCGTGAACGACGCGGCCATGAAGGCGGGCAGGTAGGGCTCGACCAGGCTCGCATCACCGCATCACGCCCCGACGTCAGCGCCCCCCCCGGGAGCGCAGGCGTCGGGGTTTTCGCGCGTCATCCCTTCGGGTAGCGGCGCCCGTCGACGTCAGAGGTCCGTATCGATCCCGGACATTGACTGACCGACCGGTCAGTACGATCCTTGGCACGGACATCACGATCATCGGTGGATCGGAGGGCGCAACGCTCGTGAGCAAGCGCGGGGAAAAGGGACGGGCACGGGTAGTCGCCGCCGCGGCGGAAGTGTTCGAGGAGGCCGGGTTCGAGCGAGCCACCATGGCCCGCGTGGCCGAAGCCGCCGGTGTCTCCAAGGGGCTTCCGTATCACCACTTCGACAGCAAGGAATCGCTGGGCCGCGCCGTGGTGGGCCGGCACCTCGAATCGGTCCTGGAGGTGCTGGCGGGGTGGCCGGACGGTCCGCCCGCCGACCGACTCCGCTGGTTCCTCGAACAGGCCCTGGGCCATGCGCGTACGAATCAGCGCTCGTACCGGCTCTACCTCTCGCTCGCACTCCAACCCTCCACGCGGACGATGGTCATGGAGGAAGTCGCGCGGCGACATGACGCCCTGGCCGCCGTCGACACGCATCTGGAACGAATCTTCGCTGCTCTCGGGCATCCGAATCCCGAGACGGAAGCGCTCGTGCTCCGGGCGACCGTGGACGGGCTGATCCAGTATCTGCTCATGGCCCCCGATCAGTTCCCGGTGCAGGAGGCCGTTGCACGCCTCATGAGCCTGCACGGCGCGCGCGACCACGGAGCGGACGCATGAGCCGGATCGTCCTCACCAGCTTCGGGTCGTTCGGCGACGTGAATCCATACCTCGGCCTGGGACGCGCGCTGAAGGCCCGGGGGCACGACGTGCTGCTCGCCGTGCCGGGTACGTACGGAGAAGCGGTCGAGCGCGAGGGGCTCGCCCACCACGCCGTCCGACCGGACCTGGACATCCACGACCGGGCTTTCGCCGCCCGGATCATGGATCCGGTCCGCGGAACCGAGGTGACGTTCGGTGAGGTGCTGCTCCCCAACCTGGAAAGGACGGTCGACGACCTCACCGAGGCCGTGCGCGGCGCCGACCTGCTCGTGACGCACCCGGCCTCCCTCGCCGGACCGATCGTCGCCGAGGAGCGCGGGCTCCGGTGGGCCTCCACGGTCCTTGCGCCCATGTCGTTCTTCTCGCGGTTCGACCCCGTCGTTCCGGCCCCGGCCCCGTGGATGCACGCAGTGACCTCACGCTCCCTCACGGCGTCGCGCATCTTCCGCTGGCAGACGGAGCGGCTGACCCGGAAATGGGCGCAGCCCGTACGCGACTTCCGGCTCTCCCGGGGGCTTCCGGCGGGCGACAACGCGATCCTCGACGGGCAGCACTCACCGCATCTGGTGCTGGGGCTCTTCTCGCGCGTCCTGGGTGAGCCCCAACCGGACTGGCCGGAACACGTGGTCGTCACAGGGGCGGTCCTCTACAACGGGCCCGGACCCGCCGAGCTCCCCGCTGAGCTCGAGGCCTTCCTCCGGGACGGCGATCCACCCCTGGTTTTCACCCTCGGGACGTCGGCCGTCGGCTCCGCCGGACCGTTCTACGACGTGAGCGCCGCCGTTGTGGATCGGCTCGGACGGAGGGCCGTGCTGCTCGCGGGGCGGCACACCGAGAACCGTCCCGAGCGCTTGGATCCGACGCGCGTATTCGTGGCGGACTTCGCCCGGCACGACGCCATCTTCCCACGCGCGTGCGCGATCGTTCACCAAGGCGGTGCCGGCACCCTCCATCAGGCGCTTCGCGCGGGGCGCCCCACGCTCATCGTGCCCCACGCTCACGACCAGCCCGACAACGCCCATCGAGCGGAGCGTCTCGGAGTCTCTCGTACCTTGCGTCCCTCGCGGTACCGGCCCGATCGCGTGGAGGCCGAGATCGGAGCCCTGCTCGAGCAGGCGTCGTACCGAGAGCGCGCCAGGCAGGTCGCCATGACGGTGGCGGCCGAGCCAGGCGTGGACGGAGCGGTCCGTGCGATCGAGGCTCTGTTGACCTGACGAGTGCCGAGCGGACTCATCGGAAACGTCAGAGCTTCGTAAAGGCGCGGGACCTTGAGCGCTCGTTTGGGTAGGCCGAGTGTCCCGAACCCCGGCCGACCACCGACAAGCGACCGTAGCCGACATGGATCTGACGCTGCCCTCCGCCGTCCCGACGAGACTCCGCCCGCTCACGGTCGCCTGTCTCTCCATCCTGGCATCGTTCGCGGGAAGCTCGCAGCCGGCCGCCTCGCAGGTGCCCGGGGCGTTGGAGATGCCTGAACGGCTGGCCGTCTTCCTGGACTGCAACTTCTGCGACGAGACGTTCATCCGGCAGGAGATGGCGTACGTGGATTACGTGCGCGATCGGGAGGTGGCCGACGTCCACGTTCTGGTGACCCAGCAGAACACCGGCGCGGGGGGCGAGGCCCAGACCTTCGACATCATCGGCCTGGGTCCCTTCCTCGGTATGGATTACTCGACCGTCTACACGACGAACGTGAGCGCGACGGAAGCCGAGGAGCGGGACGGGTTCCTCCGCACCCTGCAGGCGGTCCTCGTCCCCTATCTCATGCAGACCCCCGTCGGGCAGCGCCTGAGGGTCGAAGTGGATGCCACGGAGGAGGCGGGGTCCGCACAGGCTCGGCCCCAGGACGACCCCTGGGACCACTGGACCATCGAGATCTACGCGGACGGCAGCGCGGACTTCGAGTCCCAGCAGCAGTCCTTCGACACCCGCTACGGAATCTACGCCAACCGGGTGACGGAAGACTGGAAGATCCAGCTCCGGCCGTTCTTCAACTACAACTACGATCGCTTCGAGCGGGATGACGAGACGATCAAGAGCACGTCCCGACGCGACGGCTTCACGACGTACGCCGTGCGCAGCATCTCACCGCACTGGTCGGTGGGCGGGTTCGGTGACCTCTTCACGTCGACCTTCGATAACGTGGACATTCGCTACCGCCTGATGCCGGCCGTGGAGTGGAGCCTGTATCCATACCGGGAAGCCACCCGGCGCCAACTCACCGTCGCCTATCGGGCGGGCTTCTCGCATATCACGTATCAGGACACGACGATCTACAACGAGATCCAGCAGCTTCTGCCGGAGCACACGTTGACGGCCGGCTACGAAGTGACGCAGCCCTGGGGACAGATCGATCTCGGCGTGAACGCCTCGCAGTACCTGCACGAGCTCGAGCGCTACAGCGTCCGGTTCAACGGCAGCTTCGACGTGCGCGTCACGCAGGGGCTGTCGATCGAGCTCGGGGGGAACGTGGCGTTCATCCACAACCAGCTCAATCTCCCGCGGGGCGACGCCGATCTGGAAGAGGTTCTCCTACGACGCCGCCAGCTGGAGACCAATTACCAGGCCGGGCTCAGCTTCGGACTTCGCTACCGGTTCGGGTCGATCTACAACAACATCGTGAACCCGCGCTTCGGCGGAGGCGGGTCGCAGGACCGGTTCTGACGGCGGGTCCGGTGGGATCGACAGGGCCGGCCGGGTGCCGCATGTTGAGCGACCGGACCCCGTAGCCGAGTCCATCGCGACATCTCTTCGGGATCATCCGATGTAGGCATTCATGCCCCGGTGAGGGTGTTGCCATGTCGATAGGCAGCCATGCCAGCCAACGGGTCCCCTGCTACTGCGCCATGTGCGTGTCCCGGTGCGGAGCGGCCGCGGTCGTCGAGGACGGACGCTTCGTGACGCTCGAGCCGGATCCCCGGCATCCCACGGGCCGGGCGTTGTGCGCCAAGGGCCGCGCGGCTCCGGAGCTGGTCTACCACCCGGACCGCCTGCTCTACCCGCAGAAGCGGACACGGCCCAAGGGCGATCCCGACCCGGGCTGGACCCGCATCGGCTGGGACGAGGCGCTGGACGTGACGGCGGCGGCCCTGCGAAAGATCGCCGCCGAATCGGGCCCGGAGAGCGTCGCGTTCACCATCGCTTCCCCGTCCACGTCGGCGTCGGCAGACGCGTTGGTCTGGATCGAGCGGTTGAGACGCGCGTTCGGCAGTCCGAACGAATCGGTCTCGATGGAGCTGTGTGGCTGGGGCAGGTACGGCGCCACGGCCTATACCTACGGCGCGAGCGTACCCGGGGCGTACATGCCCGATCTCGAGAACGCCGGCTGCATCCTCTTCTGGGGTTACAACCCCAACGTCGCCCGACTCTCCCATGCGGTCACCACCACGGAGGCGCTCCAGCAGGGCGCGCGCCTCATCGTGGTCGACCCGCGCCGCGCCGGACCGGCCAACAAGGCCGACGTATGGCTTCGCGTCCGGCCCGGTACGGACGGCGCGCTCGCGCTCGGCATGGCGCACCTGATGATCGAGCGCGGCTGGTACGACCGGGACTTCGTGCGTGACTGGACCGACGCGCCACTGTTGGTGCGTGCCGACAACGGACGACGCCTGACGGAGCAGGATCTCTCGGGGGATTGCGGCCGTGCCCGGCATCTGGTCTGGAGCGAGGCCGCGGGTGGCCCGGTTCCGTGCCGACCGGAGAACGGCGCGCTCGAGAGCCATGACGAGCCGGCACTGTTCGGGGAGTTCCGGGTCGACACGGCCGAGGGCACGGTGGTGTGCACACCCGCGTTCGCGCTCGTCGCCGAGCTGTGCGGGCGATACACGCCCGAGCGAATCGAGGAGATCTGCGGCGTCGAGGCACGGCAGGTGGAAGCGGCCACCCGACTGCTCTGGGAGGCCCGTCCGGTCGCGTATTATGCCTGGAGCGGCGTCGAGATGCAGTCCAACGCTACTCAGATCGCGCGCGCGATCGGCCAGCTGTACGCGCTCACGGGGAGCCTGGACGCCCGCGGGGGCAACGTGCTCTTCGGGGCGGTGCCTACCGAGGACGTCGGTGGCCACGAGCTCCTCCCGGCGGAGCGGCGTGAGCGTGCGCTCGGCATGCCGGACCGTCCCCTGGGTCCGGCCCGGCTGCAACACGTCACTTCGGGCGAGATCTACCGAGGCATCGTGGAGAAGGAGCCCTACCCGGTCCGAGGGCTCGTCGGATTCGGGGCGAACCTGCTCCTGGCCCACGCCGACGGACGGCGGGGTCGGGAGGCGCTGTCCCGACTGGATTTCTACGTGCACGCGGACCTCTTCATGAACCCCACGGCGGAGCTCGCCGACATCGTGCTTCCGGTGGCGAGCCCCTTCGAGCGCGAGGCGCTCAAGGTCGGCTTCGAAGTGAGCGCGGAGGCTCAGTCCTTCGTGCAGCTCCGTCCGCCGGTCGTCCACCCGCGAGGTGAGGCCCGCTCCGACATGGAGATCGTCTTCGACCTCGCGTGCCGTCTCGGACTGGGCGCGCACTTCTGGGATGGGAACATCGATGCGGCATATCGCCACCAGCTCCGGCCCTCGGGCCTCTCCCTCGAGAAGCTCCGCGCGACGCCGGGAGGGATCCGCGTTCCGGTCGAGACACGGTACCGGAAGTTCGCCGAGCTCGTGGATGATGCCCCGCGCGGCTTCGCCACACCGACCGGCCGAGTCGAGATGTACTCCGAGACCATGCTGGCAAACGGATACCCTGCCCTGCCCGATTACGAGCCGCCGCTCGTGGGTCCGGACACGAGGCCCGACCTGCTCGAGCGGTACCCCCTCGTCCTCACGTGCGCGAAGCATACGCTTTTCTGCGAGAGCCAGCATCGGGCCCTCCCGAGCCTCCGGCGACGCGCGCCCGACCCGGAAGTCGAGCTGCACCCGACGGCCGCCGCGGAACGCGCCATCCGACCTGGTGACTGGGTCCGCATCGAGACGCCCCTCGGCGGCGTTCGCGCGAGGGCCCGCTTCAACGAGACCCTTCAGCCCGATGTCGTCTGCGGGCAGCACGGGTGGTGGCAGGCTTGTGCCGACATCGGCGCACCGGCCTACGACCCGTTCGGCCCGGACGGCGCGAACTACAACCTGCTGATCGGCCGGGACGCAACCGACCCGGTGAGCGGCTCGGTACCCCACCGCGCCTACCTGTGCGAGATCCGGCGGGAGGAGTGACGGGCTCGGCCGCCGCGTTCGCTACGTTCCTGGGAGGGCAGCCGCACTCGGGCAGGAGGACTCGCATGGACGTGGTCTGGTCACCGGATTACGAGGTGGACATCGGCACGCATGTCTTTCCCACGCGGAAGTACCGGTTGGTGAAGGAGAAGCTCGTGGAGGAGGGTACGCTGGACCCGGGAGATCTGGTGCAGCCTTCGCCGCCTACGCGTCAGGTCCTGGCCCGCGTGCATTCCGAGACCTATCTGCGGAAGATCGAGGACGGGAACTTCACCCTCGCCGAGCAGCTCAAGCTCGAGGTGCCGTTCTCACCGGCGCTGCGGGACGCCATGACGCTCTGCTGCGGGGGCACGCTGGAGGCGGCGAGGCGCGCTCTGGACTCTGGGGTAGCCGTGCATCTGGGAGGGGGATTCCACCACGCCTTCGCCGATCACGGCGAAGGCTTCTGCCTGCTGAACGACGTGGCGGTGGCCGCCCGGGCAGTGCTGGCCGAGGGCCTCGTGGAGAGGGTGGCCGTCGTGGACCTGGACGTCCACCAGGGTAACGGCACGGCAGCCATCTTCGCCGAGGACCCCGCCGTGTTCACCTTTTCCATGCACCAGGAGAACAACTATCCGGCCGTGAAACCTCCCGGCGATCTCGACGTGGGGTTGGACGACGGCACGTCGGACAGGCGGTACCTCGAGATCCTCGAGGAGAACCTCGGGCACGTCTGGGAGCACGGCCCCGAGCTGGTGATCTACCTGGCGGGGGCGGACCCCTACCGGGAGGACCAGCTGGGGGGGCTCGGGCTTACGCTGGAGGGTCTCCGGGAGCGGGACCGCGCGGTGCTTCAGGGGTGCCGTGGACAGGGCGTGCCGGTGGCCGTGACCCTCGCCGGCGGCTACGCCGTCGACACGGAGGACACCGTGGAGATCCACTGCGGCACGGTACGAGAAGCGATCCGGGCGTCCTGAGCGGCGGCCGGCCGGGCCGGGTCAAGGATGCCGTCCGTCCGAGGAGGCCGCCCGAAGCAGCCAGATCGTCGCGGCTCCCGTGAACACCGCGAGCGTGCCCCAGACCGGGAGCTCCCCAGGCGGCTCCGCCAGGCCGCGACGGAGAAAGAGGCCCGCGTTCAGGGTGAGCACGGTCAGATAGAGTGTCGCCTGGACCGCCGCGACCGAGGCGATGACGGCTCCCCAGGGCCGCGCCCGCCATAGCAAATAACCGCCGCAGAGGAGCGCGGGCACCATGAGGGTCAGATCCAGGCCGGCGACCAGGCGGAACGCAGCCGGGTCGTCGGCCGGAGCCGAGGCGCCGAAAAAGAGGTGCGCGGCCCACATGACCATCCAGACGGCCGTGAGTCCGAGCGCGACGAACATCAAGTATCCCCCGACCCAGCGTGTGGGGGCGTCGCTTCGGAACGATGCGGCCACCGTCCGCGCATCGGTGGCGACCAGCCCGAGAATCAGGCCGACGCCGGCGATCACCACGGCGGCGACATAGAGGGGAAAGAGAGCGTTGAGCGCCGCACCCAGCAGATAGAACGCGTAGTTGTAGAGGCCGTAGCCGAGCCCCCCCAACCAGAGCAGACGGCCACGCACCGACCCGACACGCTCGAGCCCGATTCCCGTAAGGACGGTCGGAATGGCCAGGAGCAGGGTCACCAGATCGTTTCCGAGCCACGTCTCGGCGACGTAGCCCGTGTCTCGATAATGCCCGGGAGCCATCAAGCCCGCCCCGGCCTGGAGCAGCATCGCACCCGCGAGCGTGCCGGCGAGCTTCAGGGCCAGATCGAGTGTTCCGGTCGGAGGCTTCTCCCTATCGAAGGCTACGAAGGATCCGTGCATGCATCTCCTCGACTTCGGCTCGCGACGGGGGGCAGTCCACTCCTGCGCCCCGCTCGATTGGACTTCGCTGACCCGCCCCGTACGATTCGACGATTGAAGGGTTCCCCCCCACTCCTTTCCCGAGGAGGCGCACATGCGCACACGTTCCCTTTCCCCACTCGCGGTCCCAGCCGTCGTGATCACCCTCTCGGTGGCGGCCTGCGAATCCCCCGGAACGGCACCGGAAGTCGTCGACGATCCCGTATACGCCAGCGTCCACGCCCAGACGGCCCAGAGCGAGCTCCTGAGGGCCGTCCGGCAGGCGACCGCGCCGTTCCACTCGCACACCCGGGCGCTCGAGGCGGGCTACGAGCCCGACGACCATTGCGTCGCTGTCCCGGGCCTCGGCGGCATGGGTCATCACTGGGTCGACCAGACCCTGGTGGACCCGGTGTTCGACCCACTCCAGCCCGAGGCGGTGCTCTACGCGCCGGGACGGAACGGACAGCTTCAGCTCGTGGCCGTGGAGTACATCGTGATCGATGTCGGGCAGGACCACCCGCACTTCGGTGATCGTCCGCTCGACGTTGGTGGCACGCCGGTTCCGGTCGATCACTGGAGCCTCCATGTGTGGCTGTACGAAGGGAATCCGGAGGGAATGTTCACGCCGTTCAACCCGAACGTTTCCTGTCCGTAGGAGACCGGATCCTCAGTCGACGCCGAGGCGTCCGCTGGCGGCCAGCGCCCCCAGCGCCGCCTCGGCGTCGACGATGTCCGGGCGCGTCGCGAGCAGCGCGGCCAGCACACCGGTCGCATTGGCCACGGCGAAGCTGATCCCGTTGAGGTTCCGCTCGGGCGGGACGCCGGGCACGGGCCGCGGGTACGGTGAGGCCCGCACGACGCTCGCGCCGTCGACCTCCACGACGTCGACGCGCTCCCGAGCCTGGGCGGCGTCCATCACCACACCGAGCACGCCCGGCATGGCGCCGGGATACCAGAGACGCCCGTCGAAATGGTGCGCCGACACGATGATCGTCCCCCGCTCCACCGCTCGCGCGACCGACGGGGCGAGCTCGGGCTGGCGGAAGTCGTTGGGGGTGCCGAGGCTCAGATTCACCACACGGATCCCCTGATCCGTCGCCCAATCGATGGCCCGCGCCAGGGTTTTCACGGTCGTGGCGAGCTCCCGGTCGAAAACCTTCACGGCGTACAGTCGCGCCCCGGGGGCCTTTTCGTGGATGGCGGCGGCGGCCGCCGTTCCGTGGCCGAGGCGGTCCGTGTAGTCGTCCGACGCACGTCCCTCGAGGTCGAAGGCGACGCCGCCCGCGACCTCCGGCAGATGCGGGTGCGGCGCGTTGGCCCCGCTATCGATCACGGCGACCGAGATGGCGTCGTCCCGCATCGCGCGTCTCCTCAGCCCCGAATGACGTCGAGGAAGATGTCCCGGAACGCGCCGCCTCTCTCCTCGAGCCGTTCCGCGGCTCCGTCCTCCGCGATGCGCCCGTCCTTCACGACCACGACGCGCTCGGCCTGGCGGGCGAGGTCGATCCTGTGGGTGATGAGGATCGTCGTGCGCCCCTTCATGACCCGGTCGTACCCTGCGAGCACGGTGGCCTCCGACGAGGGGTCGAGCGCGCCGGTAGCCTCGTCCATGACCAGGACCGCGGGATCGGCGAGGAAGGCCCGGGCGATGGCGAGGCGCTGCCGCTCGCCGGCGGAGAGCTGGCGGCCTCGCTCTCCGACGACCGTCGCGGGACCGTCGGGCATGGCGGCGACGAGGCCATCGAGCCCCGCCGCGGAGATCGCGCCGGCGACTTCGTGCTCGAGGGCGTCGGGCCTGGCGTACCGCACGTTGTCCGCGACGCTCGCGTGGAAGATGAACGGGTCCTGCTCGACGATCGCGATGTGCCTCCGGACATCCTCCAGGGCGAGCCCGCGAAGGTCGTGGCCGTCGAGCATGACGCGTCCGACGTCGGGGTCGAGATGCCGGCCGAGCAGATCGGCGATGGTGGACTTGCCACTTCCGCTCGCGCCGACGATAGCGACGACCTGACCGGCCGGGATGTCCAGATGGACACCGTGCAGCCCCTGGCTCCCGCGGCCGAAGTCGAGATCGACGTTCTCGAGGGTGATGCGGCCCAGACACTCGGAGAGTCGATGCGGAGCACGGGGCTCGACCACATCGGGCGCGGTATCCAGAAGCGTGTGCACCCGGACCAGCGAGGCGCGGGCGGTGGCGAGGTTGGTGTAGATGCCCATGAGGCCCTGGACGGGGCCCATCAGCCGGGTCTGGTACGCCATGAACGCGACCAGCGTCCCGAGCGTCATGACGCCCTCGATGACCCGGTAGCCGCCGTAGACGAACACGACGCCCGTGCCGGCCGAGAGGAGCAGACCCGGGAGCCCGCCGGCCAGATAGGTGAAGAGCCGCATGGAGAGCAGGGCGTCGACGAAGGAGTCGTTGCGACCCCGGAAGCGGGCGACCTCCCTGCCCTGCGCGTTGGCCCCGACCACCGTGCGCATCCCCTGGAGACTCTCGATGAGGAAGGTCCCGATGTCCGCGCTGCGCTCCCGGAGCACACGCACGCGGTCCTCCAACTCGCGACGGTAGCGGAGTAGCGCCCAGAGCGCCGGAGGCATGGCGACGAGCCCGACCAGGAAGAGCTGCCAGTCGAGGTAGACGAGCATGGCGACGGTCCCGACCAGGGCGACGACCTGCCCGAACCACGCCAGCGCGGCCTCCGACGTCACCCTCTGGATCTCGCCGATGTCCCCGTTGATGCGCGACACGATGTCACCCAGGGGGGTCCTCGCATAGAAGCGCGGGGACAGGCGCTGCAGGTGCCGGTAGAGGTGCAGCCGCATGTCGAAGAGGATATTCGCGGATACCTTCGTGTAGCGCATCCCGCTGAACACGTTCAGGCCGAACGAGACCGCCGTGATGGCGACGAAGAGGCCGACGATCCGGAGGAGCGCGCCCAAGTCCCCCGCGATGATCGCATCGTCCACGATGAGCTTCGACAGGTACGGCAGGACGAGATTGAGCGCCGTGCCGAGGAGCGACAGCACCACCACCGGCACGAGCGCGCCGGTATAGGGGCGGACGTAGGCGAGGGCACGACGGATGTGTGGATCGACGAACGTCATGGGCGCACGTCCCCCCACGGGGCCCCGCGCTCAGCCACCCGGAATCACGACCGTCCCGATCATGTCGGCGTCGAACTCGACCGTGCGGAGCAGCTCGAAGGTGCCCGTGTCGTACACGTCGATGGTATTTCCGGCCACGAAGACGTACAGCTTCTCCCCGTCGGCGCTCACGCGCAGCCCCATCCGCGGGCGTCCCGGGAACGGATGCTTCCGGGCGACCCGACGCTCCAGGAGGTCGAACTCCCAGAACTCGTAGTGCCCGATGCTGGTGTAGAGGGCATATGCCTTCTCCCCGCCGGGGGCGAGCGCGAAGCTCCCGACGGGCTCGGACGGGCCGAGCGTGTAGAAGTCGACTTCCTTCTCGCTGAGCCGGACCTCCGCCACGCCCATCATGTTGCGGTTCTGAATCGGGTCGGTCATGCGGTAGAGCCCCGTCGCGACACCGTCCTCGTCGTAGGTGCCCGGATTCACGCCGAAGCTGGGGCGTCCGAGACCGGGCTCGAGCGGCTCCGAGATCTCCCAGCGGTCGACCTCCTCGTACGTCTCCGCATCGACCGCGATGATGTCCTCGACGAAGAAGTAGAGCGTCTCGCCGTCCGGCGAATAGCGGAATCCGACGCCCCGGTCCCGAGGCTCGTCGTCGGGCCAGGGAATCGTGTCGGTGACCTGCTTGGTGCGGAGGTCGTACTCGAGCAGGAACGGCCCCTCGACCCGGTAGCGGTCCGTCAGAGCGGTGTACCGCTTGGCGAAGATGACCGCACGGTCGCCGGACGGATGCGGCGCGAAGCCGTCGATGCGGACGGTCACGCTGTCGTGCGACAGGGTGAGCTCGTCGACGACCTCCCGCGAGGCCAGGTCGACCACTTCGATGCGCTGCGCCGACGCCTCCTGCACGTACAGCCGCGTCTGGTCTTCGTTCACCAGGATCCGGGTCGGGATGAAGTTGTTCATCTCGATCCGGTCGACCACCTCCTCGCTCGCCTCGTCCCAGACGAGAACGTCGTGCGTATACGTCGCGATGTACCACGTGGCGGTCTGAGCGGAGACCCCCGCGCCTCCCGCGGCGAGGAGGAGCGCGGCGACGGCCGCATGGACGGAGATCGTTCGAAGCATCGTGCGAAGGCCCAAGGAGGACGGGCTCCTGGCTGGAGGTGACTCGGGGTGCGCTACGGGAAGATCAGGTCCAGCTTGCGCCAGTCCTTCTGCGCCGACGCGCACTTGCCCGTCCAGTCCTGAGCGTGGTTCAGCTGGTCGGGAACGTGGGCGGGCCAGAAGCACGACAGGTGGCAGTCGAAGATGTCGCGCTCCACCGGCTGGCAGAGGCCCGCGGTCCCGCCCTGGGAGTCGACCTCCCACCCGGGAGCGAACACCAGTGAGCATCCCAGCGGGAAGTGGGGGCCGTCCTGCTCGTGGGGCGGCGTGCGCAGGCCCACGACGTCCATCTCCTCGGCCTTCGCCTGCGCCGCCTCGTGGGCTACGTACGCCTCGATGCGCGCGGCTTTCTGATTGATGGGCTTCAGGTGTTTCATGCGTCGAACCGCTCCAGGAATCTCGGGTTCTCTTCCGCCAGGGTTCCGTAGATCTCCAGGCAGGTGTGGGTCCAGCTCCGGACCCACGTGCAGTAGTGCAGGTTGGCGTGCGACGACGTGCCGTAGTTCACGTGGGCCTCGTGGTAGCAGCCGCCCGAGCAGATGGGCCGCGCCCAGCACGTGTGGCAGTCGGTCTTCGAGGCGATGTGATGGTCGACGAGGAAGCGTCCCTGCTTCTCGCGGTCCACCCCGCCCGTGACGGTCCCGATGGTGTGCTCCGGCGAGCCGGCGAAGCGATGGCAGAGCGAGACGTCGCCGTCGGTGGCGACGCCCATGAGGCCGAGGCCCGCGCCGCAGCCGTACGCCTTGCTGACGCCCTTGTGGATCTCCTCGATGGTGTCGCGGACGTTGCTGAAGCCGTGATGCTCGTCCCTGAGGGCGCACTCGAGCCACTCCTGGGCGAGCTCCTCGAACTGCCGGAGCATGGCGTCCTTGCCCTCGGGCGTGATGGCGTAGTCGCGCTTGTCCTGCGTCGTCACGGGCGCGAGCCCGACCTCCCAGAAACCCACCTCCTCGGTGAGGTGCCGGAAGATCTCGAGGACGTCCATGTTCTTCTGCGTGAGCGTGACGCGCGCGCCGATGGGCCTCGACCGGTGCGTCGCGAGGAGCTCCTTGATCTTCGGCAGCACCACGTCGTAGGTGCCCTTCCCGTTGTGGAAGACCCGCAGCCCGTCCTGAACCTGCTTGGGTCCGTCGATGGAGATCGTGACGCCGATCTGGTTGTCCGCGAGCCACTCGATGATCTCGGGCTTCAGGAGCGTCGCGTTCGTGGTGAGGCTGAACTCGATGCGCTTGCCCTCCTCGGCGGCCCGGCGCCGCGCGTAGGCGACCGTCTTCTGGAGAACCGGGAAGTTCAGGAGGGTCTCGCCCCCGAAGAACGTCAGGTGCGCGACGGGCTGGTTCTTCGACTCGGCGAGCAGGAACTCGACGCTCTCCTCGGCCGTCTCGTCACTCATGAACTTGGGCTGCTTGCCGTACTGCGTGTCGACGATCTTGTCGTCGCCGTATTCGTAGCAGTAGGTGCACGCCAGGTTGCACTTGTTCGTGACGTTGAGGACCATCGTGTTGAGCGGGAAATCCGCAGGAGGCAGGTCGTTGGGGACCTGCTCCTTGGGGGCGTCAGGATGCCCGATGGCGCGGATCTCGGTCAGCTCCTCGATGGTCCCGAGGATGCGGTCGGCCTCGAACCGGTCGGAGAGCGCGTCCACGAGTGCGTCGGTGCCGACCGGCCCGGCCTCGAGCGCGTCGAGGATGGCACACCCGGCCTCGTCCATCCGGAAGATGCCGGCCGAAGGGACCATGTACAGGAAACGCGCACCTCGAGCCTCGAACGCGTGGAACTCCCGCAGCGCGAGCACCGGGCTCGCCCCTGTCTCCTCGGAGGCGCCGGTCGCGACGGGGGGCGTCACCGTCCGTTCCCCACGGGCGGGCGGCCGTCGTCCACCGGACGCCAGGGCTCGAAGCGCATGTAGAGCGGCACCGTGACGATCAGGTGGGCCCGCGCGGTGAGCGCGTCGCCGGCGGTCGGTCGGTGGGTCGCCACCACCCAGACGTCGCCGATGTTGTTCCGGTTGCCCGCTCGGTCCGGGTTCGGCCCGTCGACGGCGGGAGTGAAGACGCCGTCCTGGCCCATGGTGCCGACGAACGCGAGGTCGTCGTCCCCGTATACCGCCGCGTACTCCTCCAGGTGCCAGGCCGCCTCGACCCGGCCCAGCGCCAGGTCGTCGTCCGTGCCGGGCTCCCCGTCGGGGCCGTCGTCGAAGCCGATGGCCTCGAAGGTCTCGAATCCCTTGGGGAAGACCTCGCCCCCGACGCGGGCCATCCCGGTGCGTGGCGTGACCTCGATGCGGTCGACGCCGTCGTGGACGACGACCGCACTCGGGAGCAGCGCACCATAGCCGACGAGGTCGCGCGCTCCGATCCGGGCATCGGGGGCGATGGTCAGCCGAACCCGGAGCACACCGTCGCTCGGCCCCTCGACCGAAGTGACGGACACGCCGGAGCCGAAGTCGATCTCCGACGCGCTCGCAGGGGTCAACGCCGCGCCGAAGAGCTCGACCTCCACCGTACTCCCCCGCTCGAGCGCCATCGGATGGACCCCGCTCACGACCGGAGTGCCCCCGACCCGCTTCAGCGTGACGTCGAAACCGAGCTCGTCGTACGCCCCGGTGAACCACCGGCCGGACATCTCCTGCTGGCTACGTGCCACGGTCATGACCTCGCGAAGCTCGGCGTCCGAGCCCGGGTTGGAGCGACCGCGCCACTGATACCCCGTGTAGACGAGCGCCTCGCCCGAGCGCGTCGCGCGTGCCCCCGACTCGCCGTACACGTAAGACGTCGACGTGGTGAACACGTCGGGGTCGTCCGGATCGACCGACACGGTGACCGTACCGAAGATCGGGCCCTTCCCCGGCTCGTACCCCGACAGCGCCCACGTCCCCGCCAACCTCGGCGACCGCTTCGTGGCCGACCACGCCGACCACTCGGGCGTCTCCAGCGGGAACGTCTCGGCGAGATGGTCGATGGCCTGGTCCATCGGATGCCGCGGGTCGCCTTCTTCGGGCGGGGGGCCGGGACGCCGGAACGCCTGGAAATCGACGAGCGGGTAGAGCGCCCGGTGGGTCGCGAGGAGAAGGCCCCACTCCTCTTCCGTGCGGCGCTGCGTGATCACGCGTCCCATGGAGTGGCACTGGATGCACGTGTACTCCACACCCGAGTCGCCCTCGTAGTCGTGCTCGATCATCCGCCGCTCGACCTCGAACAGCCCGGGCTCGAGCTCTTCCGGCGCGAGTCCCTGCTCGTCCGCCAGATAACGGACGATCTCACGCGCGTCGGCCTGGTTCAGGCGGACGCCGTGCAGCGACATCATACGGCGGACGGACGTCTGCCAGCCCTCGGGCGTCTTGCGCAGATACGAGATGCGCGACATGCGCCCCTCGTCGTCGACCGTGTGGCAGCGGGCACAGCGATCGATGACCGTCTGGTTGCCGATCGCGAAGCCGTCGACCGACTGCGTGACACGGGCGGCGTCGGCCGGCCGGGAGATGGGACTCCAGGCCAGAAGCACGCCGAGCGCGGCGAGGCCGGCCATCGAAGCGGAGAAGCGAGCGGGAGATGCCATCGACGCTCAGGTTGGGGGAACCGATCAGCGACGTTCGTTGACGTCGGGCCATCTTGAGGCCTGGGGGCCGTATTCGCCAGTACCGGCATCCAACTCAGGTCTCGCCGTGCTCGAGGACCCCGACCGCGAACGCCGTGGCGAGGGCGGTCAGGTAGTCCGGAAGCGTGACCGGTGGCGCGACACCGTTGTACGCGGCCCACCCGTCCGGGACGTCGCCATGGCGCGGCGCGGTCTCCACCAGCGCCCTCAGGTCCACGCCCCGGACGAACCGGACCCCGCTCGGGCACGCGTCGGTGGCCAGGTGGTCCTGGAGCTTCACCCGGTGGCCCTCGATCGCGGGCCGCTCGAGCGTTCTCAGCGTCGAGCCCGGGACCGCCTCGAGCCACGGCAGCGCCTTGATCCGCTCGAAGGCGCGGCGCACGTCGGGCTCGGGGATCTCCGTCTCGAGGCGATCCGGGTCCACCTCGGAGTCGGAGCCGGGGGCGTGGGGCGACGTAGCTCCGACCCGTTGGGCCGCCTCGGCCCGGGCGCGCCAGTACCCGGTGCCGTACGCCTCGGCCGCTTCCGCGAAGAAGTCGGCCGAGATCGCTCGATAACGACGGTACACCTCTCGCTCCCGCCGGTCGAAGAAGTCCAGCGCGGTGGAGACCATGCCCGGGTCGACGAGCGCGGTGTGCGCCACCACGCCCGCGAGCCACCCGGAGGAGAGGGCCTTCTTGACCCCGAACGACGAGAGCGGATCGATGAAGGAGCCGGCGTCGCCCGCGATCAGGAGCCCTTCATCGGCGAAACGACGGGAGGTATACAGGGATGCCGGGCATGCCCAAGCGTCCCCTCGGGGCTCGGCGCCGCGTCTGAGTCGCCCCACGTGTCGCGTCTTGTCGAGCTCCCGGTCGAGCATCTCCGACGGGGAGACGCCGGCGAGATCGGCGTGGCGCTGATCGATCATCGCGGTGACGCACCGCACGTCGGGCCCGACCGGCACGGACCAGGCCCACCCGTCGGCGTAGCTCTCCACCTGCGTGTGGTGCGCCTCGTCGTCCGGCCATCCTCCCGGACGGTACCAGCGCCGCACCAGGGCCAGCGTCGTCGTCGTCCGGTCGGGCTCCCGCTGCGCGCGAGCCAGCAGCCCGTGCCGGCCCGTCGCGTCGACGATCCAACGCGCGTGCAGGTGCACGGCTCCGTCCGGCCCCTCTCCCGTCACCGACCAGAGGTCGGCGGCGGTGTCCGACAAGCCGGCGCCTCGTGCGTCCGTCCGTTCCGCCGAGCGCGCGCTCACGCCGGCGTGGACCCGCACGCCGGCACGCTCGGCGACGCCCGCGAGGACCTCTTCGAGCGAGATTCGATCGGTATGGAAGCCGCTGGCCTCCTCCGTGAATGACTCGCGCCGCAGCGGCCGATCGGCCCACCACACCGAGTTGCCACGATTCGGATGGAACCCGGCCTCCTCGACCGCGCCGAGCGCGCCCAGCTCTTCCAGTACGCGCCGGGCCGACGGCGGGATCGACTCCGCGAGCGCCGACGCCGGGGGCGACAGCGGACGGACGAGTCCGACCCGGTGGCCGCGGCGGGCGAGGAGAATCGCGGCCGCACAGCCGGCCGGCCCCCCTCCGAGGACGAGGGCGTCGTAGGGGGGTGTCTCGGACTTCCCGGACACGGCGGACGTCGATGATGGCGGTGGCATCGATCCACAATAGGACGCCGTGGGTCGGCTTGCCACCGGGGTCGGGCCTCCAACCCATATCTTGACAATCATCCCATGATCACCAAGATATGTAATCCACACGCACACCAAAGCCGGAGCGACGGGGATGAGCGAGCAGAACACCGACATCATCCAGGGGACCCTGGATATGCTCATCCTCAAGACACTGAGTCTCGGGTCTCTTCACGGCTACGGGATCGCCAAGCGGGTCGAGCAGATCACGCAGAACGTCTTCAAGGTGAATCCGGGCTCGCTCCTCACCGCGCTCAAGCGCATGGAGCGTGCGGGCTGGCTGGACTCGGAATGGCAGCGCACCGAGACGGGACGACGGGCGAAGTACTACGCCCTGACCCCCGCGGGGCGGAAGCAGCTCGCCATCGAGTCGGAGGACTGGCGGCGGCGCTCTGCCGCGGTGGGTCGCCTGCTGATGGCGGAAGGGTGAGATGACGAGGTTGTGGCGGACCATCCGGTCGGGTGTCGTGAACCTGCTGCGACGACGGAACGCGGACCGAGACGTATCGGACGAAGTTCGGCACTTCATGGAAGCCGCGGAGGCCGACCTCATCGCCCAGGGAATGGCGCCTGAGG
Organism: Longimicrobiales bacterium; assembly: GCA_041690395.1. GTDB lineage: Bacteria > Gemmatimonadota > Gemmatimonadetes > Longimicrobiales > Gaopeijiaceae > JAWLHJ01. The sequence goes on from JAWLHJ010000003.1 coordinate 575,418, forward strand.
AAGCTCGTCGTGCCGTGCGCCTCGAGTACGGCGACGATCTGGCCGCGCGCGAAGACGTGCGGCAGTACGGGTGGGAGGGTTGGACGGACGCCCTCCTCTGCGACCTTCGCCTGAGTGCCCGGAACCTCCGGAGAAGTCCCGGCTTCACGACGGTGGTGGCCCTCACCTTGGGGCTGGGCATCGGCGGGGCAACGTCGATCTTCAGCGTCGCTCGCCCGGTCCTGTTCGAGCCCCTGCCCTACCCCGACCCCGAGCGCCTCGTCTCCATCGACGGGCGCGGCGACGACGGCACCTCGGTGCAGTCCGCTTTCGGCACCTATCTGGAGCTCGCGGACCGTAGCCGAACCCTGGAGGCGCTGGCGGTCTTCCGGCCGTGGCAGCCCACCCTGACCGGCGGTGACGAACCCGTCCGGTTGGACGCCCAGAGCGTGAGCGCCGGGTACTTCGACGTGCTGGGCGTGCACCCCGCCCTCGGTCGGGGATTCGAGGCCGAAGCGGACCGGCCCGGAGGGCCTCTTCAGGTCATCCTCAGTGACGGCCTCTGGCGCGGCCGGTTCGGAGCCGACCCGGCCATCGTCGGGCGCACGCTCCAGCTCGACGGCAGTACGCATATGGTGATCGGGGTGATGCCCCGGACGTTCGAGAACGTGACGGCGCCGCATGCCCGCGCGTGGGCACTCCTCCAGTACGACGACACCCCGGTTTCGTTCGAGACCCGGGAGTGGGGCCGTCACCTCGACATGATCGGCCGCACAGCCCCCGGCACGGGTGTGACCGACGCCCGGGAGGAGCTGGGCGAGATCGCCGGGGATCCCCTCCCCGACTTCCCGCGACCGGAATGGGCGGCGCTGAGCCGGGGACTCTCGGTGCGCCCGCTCCGGGACGCGACGACGGCGGACGCGCGCCCGACGATGCTCGTGTTCCTGGGCGCCGTGGGCCTCCTGGTGATGGTCACGTGCGCGAACCTCACCCTCCTGCTCCTGGCCCGAAGCGCCCGCCGCCGGGGGGAGTTCGCCATGCGTTCCGCCCTGGGAGCGGGACGGAGCCGACTCGCGCGCTACCTCCTCACGGAAAGCCTCCTCCTTTCCACCGTGGGCGGCCTCCTGGGATTCCTGTTCGCGCACCTCGGGGTCACGATGCTCGTGGCCCTGAGCCCCGCATCGTTGACGCGCGTGGACGCGGTAGGCCTGGACGGCACGGCCCTGGCCTTCGCGCTGGGGCTCACGACCCTGGTCGGCGTCGCGTTCGGACTCGTGCCCGGCCTCCACCGTTCCGCCAGCCGGCCGCAGCACATGCGCGAAGCCGGTCCCGGTCTCTCCCGGAAGAACCGAACCTCCCGTCGCACACTGGTGGTGGCACAGGTGGCCATGGCCGTGGTGCTCCTCGTGGGCACCGGCCTCATCCTCCGCAGCACGCAGCGACTCTTCTCCGTCCCACTGGGCTTCCAGCCCGCCCAGGTGTTGGTCCTCCAGGTGCACGGAACGGGCCTGCCCTCCGGAGACGCGGCCACGCACGGCTTCTTCGACCGGGCCCTGGACGCCGTCGGATCGGTGCCCGGCGTCGTGTCCGCGGCCATGACCAGCCAGCTTCCCCTGAGCGGCGATGCCGACGTGTACGGGGTCGCCGTCACCGACGGGAACGATGTGGAGGGTGCGAACGGGCCGGCCCACCGCTACGCCGTGTCCCCTGGATACCTGGAAACCATGGGCACCCGGGTGCGGCGTGGCCGTGCCCTGGCGGCAACCGACGTGCCGGAGGCGCCTCCGGTCGCGGTGGTCAGCCAACGGCTGGCCTCCCGGCTGTTCGGGGAGGGGAATCCCATCGGCCGCGTCATCCAGGTGGGCCCGCCTCGACCGGGCGGCTACACCATCGTGGGTGTCGTGGACGACGTGAAACAGACCTCTCTCTCCGAGGAAGACCTCGACGGGGTCTACATCCCCGCCCACCAGTGGCACTGGGCCGACCGGGTGCGTTGGATGACGGTGCGTGTCGCGGGAGATCCGGTGGAGGTCCTTCCTTCCATCCGGGACGCCATATGGTCGGTGGACGGCGACCAGCCGGTCGTGGGGGCGCAGCCCATGGACACGCTGGTCACCCGTTCCGAGGATCGGCGTCGGTTCGTGCTCATGGTGATGTTCGCGTTCGCTCTCGCGGCGACGGCCCTGGCGATCATCGGTCTCTACGGGGTGATGTCCGGAATGGTCGCCGAGCGCCTGCCCGAGATGGGTCTGCGGGCCGCCCTCGGAGCTCCGAGGGAGCGCATCGTGGGCCTGGTGTTCCGTCAGGGCATGATGATGACCGCCGCGGGTGTGGCCATTGGGGTGCTCGGAGCGGCCGCTGCGGGCAAGACGCTGACGACGCTGTTGTTCGAGGTGTCCACGCTCGACCCCGTCACCTACGTGGCGGTCGGCACGCTCCTGGTCGTGGCGGCCGGCATCGCGTGCATCGTGCCGGCCATCCACGCGGCCAGGGTAGACCCCGCCCGGACGCTGAAGGCCGACTGAGGCGTCCGGTTCGACCGACCACCACCGAACCCACAACGGCGCGGACTCGTACTACGCGGCCCGCGGGTTCCGCTGCGCGCTCAGCGTGTGACGGGATCCTCGGCGCCCCCACGACGACCGGGGGCGTCGAGCGCCTCGATCGCGTCGGCGTACCGCCGATTCACCTCATGCCTATCGTTCTCCTCCGGGAGCCCCTCGCGTGCTCCTCGTACGATCATCTCGGCATGTCGGCGAAGCGCCTCGCGATCATCCAGGCGGTCTGTGAATGCCGCCACGGTCGTGATGGCCTCCAAGAGCCGGATGGTGACCGCCGCGTCCGTCCGGGCGCTCTGCCGGATCTGATTGAACGCGGAGTCGACGACATCCGCGAAGGAGACGACAGCATAGACCACCCGGACCCGGCCATGCTCGTCGTAGTGGAAAGGCGACGGAATCTCGCGCCGCGCCATGCGGGACAGCGCCGACGCCAGCTGATCCACGCACCGCACGGCCGTGAACGGATCGTTCACTCCGGGAGACAGCGCGCGCACCGCGATCTCCACGATCTGATGGACCGAAAACTCGATGTCCTGTCCGGGCGTCCGCGTGATCCCGAGTATGAAGGCGTCGTTCACCCGGCGCATGAGGCGCTCGGTGACTCGGACCGCCGGCCAGACGCGCACGAGAGGCCCGTGCTCGACGACATACGCGCTGGGCCCCTGATCGACCTTGAAGACGACGTCCTCCTCGGTGCCGAGCTTCACGAGGGCGCCGACGTCGACCGAACGAACGTATCCGTCCTCGGCGGTGAGGATCTTACGCGCCTCCTCGTCGAACCCCGGGGGAAGGACCGCGCCTTCCGACTCCTCCGACCTGTCCCGAGCCGCCGGATCCCAGCGGTCCGGAAAGATGTCGTCGATGTCTCGCATCAACTCCCGGCCGACGCGCGCCACGACGTGGTCCGCCTGGATCGAGAGTGAGATGTGATGGATGAAGTAGATCAAGACCCCCACGCTCACCACGGCGAGCGCCACCCCGAGTGTCACCGCCAGGTGGGGCACGAAGAGGTTGTCCTCCGCGCGCCGAATGGTCCGGAGCACGAGCAGGCAGTACAGGAACGTCGCCACGAACGTGCCGAGCACGACCTGATTGATCGTATCCCGCATGAAGTTCCGCAGCAGTCGCGGGCCGAGCTGAGACGAAGCGAGAGATAGCGCGATCAGTGTCATCGAGAAGACGACGCCGGCGATGGTGATCATTGACCCGGCGATGGTTCCGAGGACGGTGCTCGCTCCCTCCGCGCCCCCGGTATACAAGAACCCGAAGCTTTCGCGCCACTCGTCCGACTTGGTGCGATCGAGCGCGACGGCGCCGACGGCGAGCAGGGCCGCGCCGCCGCTCATCACACCGGGAATGAACCAGAAGCTCGAGCGCACGAGCTGCCACCATTTGACCAGGCGGTTCATCACGGCCGCCTACCCAGGAGCAAGGAACCATCCAGGACATCTGACTCCATGCGAACTCCGGGATCTCGGGGATCAGGGCGTCGCGTCCCTCATTCGTCGACGTGGATCACTCGAAGGTTACCACGCCGGGGGTATCCGCGCCCCCTACCACCCGCCGCCCGAGCCCCCGGGCCGCACGAAGTCCGTCCCTTCCCAACACCGGTCCTCCCGGTACCCGGGGATCTCGGGCCGCTCGCAGAAGCGCTCGGCCGACTCGGGACGCAGATCGATGAGACGGTTCAAGGCACCGTCGGTCTTGTGCAGGTCGAACGAATCGTAGAGCACCCCACCCGTGGTGCGGGACTCGTAGACCAGCCGGTCCCACTCCACCCGAATCGTCTGATAGAGCTGCGTGTCCTCACCGATCCGGTCGAGGACCGCCCGCGCGTCGTCGGAGGCGAAGTACATCTTCGGACCCGAGACCGAGACGACGTACATGGTGCCCGTGTGACCGGCCCACGCCATGGTGCCTTCGAAGAGGTTGGACCCGCGCCCGTAGGCGTGGTCGTGCCCCTGGAGCACCAGGTCCACGCCGTACTCCTCGAACAGGGGCTGCCAGTGCTCCTGGAGCGCGGGATTGTCCCGGCCGCGCGCCACCGAGAAGACCGGGTGGTGGAAGGTCACGACGGTCCATCGGTTGGGATTGTCGGAGAGCAGACTCTCGAGCCACCGGGCCTGGTGCTCGACCTGATCGGGCGCCTCGTCGTAGACCGCCTCCACCGAGTTGAGCGCGATGAAGCGCACCCCTTGGTAATCCACGGAGTAGACGGTGCCTTCCATCCCGTCCGGTCCGTTCGGCGGGAGCGTGAACTGAACCGGCCAGTGGGGCGACAAGCTCCGCCTCTCCTCACCCACCTCGTTCACCTCGTCCACATACTCGTGGTTCCCTGTCGCGGGCAGGCTCGGGATCATTCCGTGGAGCCATCCCCCGGCCTCGAACCACTCGCCCCACTCGTCGTCGTGGCTCCCTTCGCGCAGGTTCACGAGGTCGCCGGCGAAGACCATGAGCCGCGCTTCCGGCAGGTCCAGGGCGGCCTGCCGAATGGTGCGGGAGAAGTGTGACTTCACCGCGTTTTGCGAGTCACCGAAGTACAGGAACGAGAACGGCGTGAAGTCGGTCGACGCGGTCCGGAACTGAAACCACTCGCTCCACGTCCCGGCGCCACCCACCCGGTATGCGTAGAGCGTGTTCGGACGCAAATCGCTGAAGACCACCGAGTGGTGATGGGCCACGCCGTTCTCCGCTTCGAGCGGGGTCGTGGTGCCCGGTACGGACCGGGCGCCAAGGTGCAGCCCGGGCGTGGCGGTCGCGACCGCGATCTCTGCGACGGCGGTGGTGACCCCCGTGCCCGTGCGCCAGGTCACCGCCTGCGTACGGGCCGGGTCGCCGACGAAGGTCAGGACGATGCGGTCCGGGTAGCCGGTCGGTTCGTATCGGGGCATGCCGTCCACGACGAGCGTGTTCTGGGCCTGCGCGGTCGCCGCGATCAGGAGGAGGGGGAGAACGGCCACCGCCACGGCACGAGCGAAACCGACGGGTGATGCGAGCTGGTACGGCATGGAACGCCTCGAGACTCGGGAACGGGAATGAATCCCCGAATCATGACGGCCCATCCCTAAGACGGAGTCACGTTCCGGTCACGGGTCGGCAACGCCCCACTGGCGCTGGTGCCTTCCGAGCCCGGTTGCATCGACGCCATGTGCCATGCCTTCCACCACCGGGCCACCTCGGGTAGATTTCTTCATGATTTTTTCATGAAGACGACTCCGCGAGCGTACTCGAAAGACGTCCGATGATTCTGTCCCGAAGCCGGCTGCGCCTCCCCGCCGCCCTCGTCACCTGTCTCCTGCTCCTTACCGGTGCAGGTGAAGTGCTCGGCGCGTGCTACTGCGCGCACCGGGGCGGTGAGGCCATGGAGGGGCACGGCCCGGCGCACGGGGCCGTAGAGGACGACCTTCCGGCAGCGGGCCCCCACGGGCACGGCTCCGGACACCGGTCTTCGGTGGAGACCACCCTCCATTTGGACGCGGTCGCCGAACACCCCGACGAGCACGGAACGGAGAACCCGGCGAGCAGCGCCTGCCGGGCCCTCTGTGCGCTGGCCTGCAGCAGCAACGCCGGTCCGACGCCGGACGTCACCGAGCGCGCGCCCGACCTCGTCACCTGCGCGGCCGCCGCGCCGGCTCCCGCGGTCGAGTCGATCGACATGGTGCCGCCAACGGCGCGCCCCCACATCCTTCCCCTCTCCCAGGCACCCCCCACGACGTCCTGAGGCGCGAGCCGCCCCCGAGGGGGCCGCGCTCCACCCATCAGGACGCTCCGGACCGCGACGTCCGGAGTCCACCGCTTCTTCGTGGACGGGAGTCTACCCATGCATTCGTGTATCTCACGAGCAGCGCCCGCGGGCGCGCGCTCCATGTTCCTGGCCTTGCTCGTATTCTTCCTCGGCGCCTCTCCGGCCCTCGCCCAGAGCGGCACGCTGAGGGTGTCGGTCTCGGACAACGAGAATCGCCCGCTGGCGAACGCGGCCGTGCGCGTCGACGGCACGCGTCTCGGTACCTTCACGAGTGGCGACGGAACCGCGACCATCTCCGGCGTGCCGGTCGGTGATCGCTCGATCACCGCGTCGCTTCTCGGATACGGCGACGAGCGCTCGAACGTGACGATCGTCGCAGGCGGCACCGTGAACGTGGATATCGTCCTCGTCGCGGCGCCCTTGCAGGTCACGGGCATCGAAGTCTCCGTCCTCCGCCCAGACCTGAGCCCGGACGTCCGGGTCGCTGAGAGCGAGCTCCAGGAGGAGAATCCACACGACGTCGGAGCGGTGATGCGCTCGCTTCCGGGTCTCGACGCCATCCGCAGGGGTGGCCTGGGCCTGGACCCCGTCGTACGGGGTCTCCGGGACACGCAGGTCGGGGCGTACGTCGACGGCATGCGTACGCTGCCGGGAGGACCCGGCGGGATGGACACGCCGCTCTCCCACGTCGACCCGTCCGCCATCAAGGGGATGGAGGTCATGAAGGGCCCCTACGCGCTCACATGGGGAGCCGGCAACATGAGCGCCATCCGGGTCGAGACCCAGCGGCTCCCGCTGCGCGGAGCGGCGCCCGTCTCGGGGCAGCTCCGCGCCGGATACGACACGAACCTCTCCGCCACTGAGACGGGCCTGGAGCTCACCGGCACGGCCTCCTCCATCGCCTACGCTGCATCCGGTGCCTGGCGCGAAGGCGGCGACTACGTCTCCGGTGCCGGCCTCGAGACCCCGTCCAGCTTCACGAGCGGCGAGGTTCGCGGCCGCCTCGGCATCTTCACCGGGCCCGCGTCGACGTTGACGGCGTCCGGCTGGTACCAGGGCCAGCGGGACATCGACTACCCCGGCCGTCCCCTGGACGCCGCATTCTTCGATACCTACAACGGGTCGCTGCGTTGGCAGCACCAGCCGGCCGCCGGCGTGGTCCGGTCCCTCGACGCGATGGCCTACGTGTACACCGTGGACCATGCGATGAACAACGACGGCAAGCCCACGGCGCTGGCCAATCCGGACCGCATGCCCCCGTTCGCGATGGACATCCTGACCGTCGCCAACACCGGGATGGTCGGAGGTCGCCTGGCCACCGAGCTCGCCCCGGGCGGTGACTGGACCCTCGAGCTCGGGGGCGACGCCTATGCGGCGGACCACGACGCGTCGGGGGTGACCCGGAACCGCGACACGGGGATGGTCATGATGGAGCGGCTCATCTGGGGTGGCGCGCGCCTGTCCAACATCGGGCTGTTCGCCAAGGCCGATCACCCGCTCGGGCGCCTGTCGGCTTCGGGAACGATCCGGGTCGACCATGTGCGGGCCGACGCCGACTCGGCCAGCACGTTCTTCACGGACAACGCATCCGCGGAGCTGGCCTCGACGGAGACGAACCTGAGTGGCGCGTTGACCCTTTCGCTGCCGGTGACGTCGCGTTGGTCCCTCTCGGGCGGCGTGGGCTCGGTGGTGCGCACCGCGGACGCGAACGAGCGCTTCTCCGATCGCTCCCCTTCGAAGCGGGCGCAGATCGGAGCCGAGTTTCTGGGCGATCCGGGCCTCCGGCCCGAGCGGAGCACGCAGGTCGACCTCTGGGTGGACGCCCGGTATCCGCGCTGGGCCGCTTCGGTGAACGTCTTCTGGCAGCGGATCGACGACGCCATCACCATCGAGGCCACCGATCTGCCGCGGATGAGCGCCATGAGCGCTCCCACGGTCTTCCGGTACGTGAACGGAGACGCGCGCTACCGGGGCGCCGAGGCCTCCGGACAGCTGTCGCTCACCGATGCAGTCACCGTCTCGGCGTCCACGGCGCATCTCTGGGGCGAGGACGTGACGCTGGACGAGCCGGCGCTCGGCGTGTCCCCGTGGCGCGCCGACCTCGGCGTCCGCTGGGAGCCCGCGACGGACGCCTTCCTCCAGCTGTCCGGCCGCACCGTGGCGAGTCAGGAGCGGGTCTCCACCACCCGCGGCGAGTCATCGACGCCGGGCTACGAGACCGTGGACGTGCACGCCGGCATTCCGCTACCCGGCGGAGTCACCGCGCGCTTCGGGGTCGACAATCTGTTCGACCGGGCCTACACGAATCACCTGAATGCACGTAACCCGTTCACGGGCTTCGCGGTGGCCGAGCCCGGGCGCGTGCTCTTCGCCAGGATGAGCGTGCGCTTCTGACGGGTAGGCGGGCCCCGGTCGGTGAAGGACGCCGGCCGGGGCCCCCGCCGACGGCGCGCTACGCCGCGACCACCGTCGTCATCCGGACGCCGCCCCGCAGGATCCCGTCCTTCACGAACGGGGCGCAGGCATCGACGAAATCGCGCTCGAACAGCGCCCTACCCTCCGCGTCGAGCTTCGTGACCGCCGCGGCCACCGGCGTGCTCAGCACGTAGTGCCACAGAAACTCGCCCGGCTCCCCGAGATCGAGCGGGGTCTCGTCCGACCGAACCTCCACGTGACGAAAGCCCGCCTCCTCCGCCATGGCCCGCAGCTCGTCGGCGTCGTGGAGGGAGAAGACCGTGTCCACGAAGCCCGCGCCGGCGGGGTCGACGTGCCGTCGGAGTCCGTCCGCCATCGCCTGGAACGGAGGCGGCGTGGGGCCGGGCACGTTGGCCACGAAGCGGCCGCCCCGCGCCAGCACGCGGCGGATCTCACGGAGCGCCGCCACCCGGTCCATGAAGAACTGGAGCCCCATGCCGCACAGGACCACGTCGAAGGAGCCGTCCTCCAGCGGGATCCTCTCCGCCGGCGCTTCATGCCACGTGACGGACGCTTCGGCGGGGACTGCGTCCCGCGCGACGGCCAGCATGGCCGGGTTCGGATCGAGGCCGGCCACGGAGCCCTCCGACCCCACGCGCTCCGCCGCGAGCCGTGTGACGATGCCGGTTCCGCAGGCCACGTCGAGCACCCTCGCCCCGGTCCGGAGCCCGGCCGCCTCCAGGAGTCCCACCGCCACCGGATGGCCGATGGTCGGCACGAAATGCTGCTCGTAGCGCTCGGCCGCCTGGCTGGCGAACGTCGCTTCGTAGGATGCTTCGGACATGGGGACACCTCTGCCGTGGGCGTGTGAAAGGGCGGAGCGCAGCGTGTCGAGGAAATCTCCAGGAACCAGGGCTCCGGCGCTTCGGGGAGAACACCCAAGCGGAGGCGGAAGGGGTCGTGGGTGGTTCCACCCACTCCAATCAGACCAGGTCGTGCTCGTACGCGTAGGCGGTGGCCGCCGCCCGCGACGACACTCCGAGCTTGGCGAAGATGTGGGAGACGTGTCGCTCCACCGTCCGCTCGCTGATGAAGAGCTCCTCGCCGATCCGCCGGTTCGTGGCGCCGGACGCCAGGCACCGGAGCACCTCCGACTCCCGCGGCGTGAGTCCATGCTCGTGAGCGGTGGCCGTGCCCGGGTGTGCCTGGACCGACACGTCCTCCCCCTCCGCCCGGAGGCGGGCCAGGTCCGCTTCGGCGCCCAGCCGTTCCAATGTCCGGACGGCTCCCTCCAGCTCGAGACCCGCGGTGTCCCCGTCCCCCAACACCCGGCAGGCCCGGGCCAGCAGGATCTGGATTCGTGCGGCCTCGTAGGGCGCGTCCAGCGCTTCCCACGTCGTCTGAGCCGTCCGGAGCTCGGACGAGGCGGCCAGGGCGTCCCCCTTCTCGAGCAGGACCGCTCCCCGTGCACCCGCCGCCAGCGCCAGGAGCAGAGGCGCCTCGAGATCCCGGGCGACGCCCGTCAGCGCTTCGGCGGCCTTCCGGGCCGCATCGATGTCTCCGGCAGCCAACATGATCTCGACGCATGCCGGTAGAACCCGCCATTGCTGGGCCGGCGTGACGGCCTCCTCCACCACCCGGCGAATGGCGGCTTCGGCGTCCCCGATGCGTCCCTCGGCCAGACGGAGCAGCGCCAGACCGGGCTGGGGAGTGCGTCCGCGGACGCTTGCCTCGCGGTACGCCTCCTCGGCCTCCGAGAAGTCGCCTCTCAGCCGGTGGACCTCCCCTCGCTGGTAGAAAGCGGCTCCCGCTCCCGGCTCCGCCGACGGACCGGTGAGGAGGCGACACGCCCGCGCAGCTTCTTCCAGGGCATCGGGCCAGTCTCCCTGTAGCCGGAGGATCTCCGAGCGGCGCACCAGGCATTCGCCGCGGAACGGGACGAGCTCCGGCTGCGAGGCACACCACCCGCTCAGCGCCGCAGTCCACTCCTTCGCTCGACCGAGATCGCAGATCTCGTGGCATGCCTGGATGACGGCGCAGTAGATCGTGCCCACGGCCACGGGACCCAGTCCCCCGGCATCGACCGCGGCCATGGCTTCGTCCAGCAGGGCCACCCCCTCCTCGATGGCCCCGGACCGGATCCGAGCCTGACCTCGCCCCAGGCGCGACAGGGCCACGAGGTCCGCGGATCCGAAGCGCTCGCCGATGTCTCCGGCCTCCTGGAACGCCTCGCCGGCCGCCGCGGAGTCGCCTTCGGCCAGCAGGCGGAGGCCCCGGGGGAGAAGGACGAAGCCTTGTTCTTCGCAGTCTTGTCCGCATCCATCCAACAGGCTTTCCGCCCGGGAGATCCACCCACCGCCCCGGGCACGCTCACCTCGCATGAGGAGTTGAAAGCCCAACCAGAAAGCACACCGAGCCGCGCCTACGGGATCGTCCTGCTCCAGGTACTCACGATGCGCACCACCCAGAGCGTCGACGCTCTCGTCCCAGCGGCCCATGAGGTAGGCGGCGACGGAGAAGCGCTCGAGGACGGCAGGCTCCAGGCTCTGGTCCCGGTGCGCGCCCACGAGCGCCTCGTACGCCTCGGCCCACTTCCGGTTACGGAAGGCCTCCAGGCCCCGATCGCGCGCGTCGGACATCGTGACACCATCCCTCTGGGGGAGCGGAGGTGGACGGGGTTCGGTGCGAATGTAGGGGCTACCGAAGCGCCAGGACATTCCGTCGGCGCCGGATTACCTGCGGGCCCCGACCCCCATCAGAACTGGAAGCGCCACCCGACCGAGAGGTCCAGCGCGTCACGGGCGTCGCCGTCGAGCGGCACCCGAAGGAACAGAGTCGAGCCCTCCGCCGTCTGCTGCAGCGCCACCCCGAGGTCGAGGTAGGAGGTGAACTGCCGTCCGAACCCGTCGTCTCCGGTCACGTCGTACGAGACGTTGAGGTCGGCGCGCAGCTCGGTGCTCCCCGCGGGCACGCTCCCCCACCCGGCCACGCGCGCATAGACGAACAGATTCTCGAAGTCGGTGGGCATGACGGCGGCGCCTCCGAGTCGAAGGCCCACCCGGCCGCCGTCCTCGAGCGCTCGCGAGGGAATCCAGGCACCCCTGAAGGAGACGGCGTCGTCGCTCCACTTCTCGAGCTCGTTCAGCCACGGAAGGGCGCCGACGAGAACGGCCAGGTCGGGACCTCCGACGTTCGACGCGGTTGGGAGCGTCACCCCGAGGAAACCGGTGAGGTCGTTCGGCTCCCCGAAAAGGAGGGACGCGCGCAGGTTCCCGAGATAGAAGCTCGTACCGTTCGCGCCGTCGGTGCCGGCCACGGCGAGCGGGACGCCGATCGCGACCGCCCGCCCGGAGTTCAGGGGCAGCAGGACATCGGCTTCGATGTTGGAGCTGTAGAAGTCGAGGCCGTCGAACGGGAGGAACGGCTTCTCGAGCTGGAGCACGAACCCCGGGTCGTCCACCGGCGCGGGGACGAAGGTCTGGGCGTTCACGTCCGGCGCGGTCGACAGGAGCATGGTGAGCAGTCCGAGCCACACGGCCGGCGTAGCGATACGGTCCTTCATCCGATTCCCCTTGCATTGATTGACGGATCGTCCGACCCGAGGGACTACACGACCTCGTGCACATAGGTTGCCGGCGGGTGTCGTACCGCTCAGCACACCCCACCCCCTGGCGGACCCACCGCCCCTCCCCTCACACTGACAATGTCCGGGAGCGGAACGTCCGCGGACGGGAAGCGGGCTCACCCTCCCATCCCGCAGGACAGGAGGATGTCGCCATGATCGAGACCACGATCCACACGCGCGCCGGAGGCACCGTCACGGTTCCCGGCACCACGCTCGAGACCCTGCGCCAGAGTGTGTCCGGCGAGGTGATCGTCAGCGGCGACGGCGGGTACGACGAGGCCCGCGCGATCTGGAACGGTATGATCGACCGGCGCCCCGCGGTCATCGTCGCGTGCCGGAACACGCGCGACGTGCAAGCCGCGGTACGCTTCGCGGTCGAACACGACCTACTGACGACGGTCCGGGGCGGCGGCCACAACATCGCGGGAAGCGCCGTCGCGGACGGCGCCATGATGATCGACCTCTCCCGGATGCGCGACGTGCGTGTCGATCCGAAGCGTCGGGTCGCGCGCGTCGAGGGAGGCGCGCTGCTCTCCGACGTCGACGCGGCGACCCAGGAGCACGGACTGGCGGTGCCGCTCGGCATCAACTCCACCACGGGCGTGGCCGGGCTGACGCTCGGCGGCGGGTTCGGTTGGCTGAGCCGGAAGCACGGCTTGACCGTCGACAGCTTGATCTCCGCCGAGGTCGTGACCGCCGACGGCAGGCGGGTCGTCGCCAGCAAGGACGAGAACGAGGATCTCTTCTGGGCACTCCGCGGCGGCGGCGGCAACTTCGGCGTGGTGACCGCCTTCGAGTTCCGACTCCACCCTGTGGGTCCGGAGGTGCTCTCGGGACTCATCGTTCATCCGTTCGAGGACGCTCCCTCCGTCCTCCGTCAGTATCGGGCGTTCACGGAACAGGCCCCGGACGACGTCTCCGTGTGGGTCGTGCTCCGCAAAGCACCGCCGCTGCCCTTCCTTCCGGAGGAGTGGCACGGACGGGAAGTCCTGGTGCTGGCGGCGTTCTACGCGGGCTCGATGGAGGACGGTGAGCAGGCGCTCCAGCCGGTGCGTGACATCGGCAACCCGATCGCGGACGTCATCGGACCGCATCCGTACACGGGATGGCAACAGGCCTTCGATCCGCTTCTCACCCCCGGGGCTCGCAACTACTGGAAGTCGCACGACTTCACCGAGCTCGACGACGGCATGCTCGACACCGTGTTGGAGCGGGTCGCGGCTCTTCCTTCCCCGGAGTGCGAGGTGTTCATCGCCCACCTCGGCGGAGCCACCGGTCGGATCTCGCCCGACGCGACCGCATATCCGCACCGCGCCACGCGCTACATCATGAACGTCCACACGCGGTGGAGCGATCCGGAGGGCGACACGCCTTGCGTGAAGTGGGCGCGTGAACTCTTCGAGGCGGCGGCGCCGTACTCGACGGGTGGCGTCTACGTGAACTTCATGCCGGACGACGAGGTGGCCCGGATCGGCGCCGCGTACGGGCCGAACTACGATCGCCTCGTCGAGCTGAAGCAGCGTTGGGATCCGGACAACCGCTTCCGGGCCAACCAGAACATCCGGCCGGTGACCGAGGCCTAGCCGCCCTTCCCCCTCGCCGCCCGGGCCCGCATCGTAGGGGCGATGATGGATCCCAGCGGGGGGAACGACATGCATGGTGATCGAGCGGAGTCCCCGGGGGGGCGGCGGCGCGGCGCCGAACCGGCACGCGCGCTCGTCCTGCTCGCTGCGACGTCGTTTTGTGTCTGGGCGGATGCCGTATCCGCCCAGACCATCCTCAACGTGGAGCGGCTCCAGCCGGGTGACGTGGAGGGAACGCACTGGGGGGTGGAGGGAGAGTTCAGCCTCAGCCGCGGCAACAACGAGATCCTCGACGTGCTGGGCGGCGTCGTGCTCGGGCATCGATGGGAAGAAGAGTGGCTGAGAACCTTCGTGGGGTTCGACTACCGCTCGGAGACGGGTGGGCCGGACGAAAGCGACCAATATCTCCACGTGCGCTACAACCGCTGGTGGACCGACCGCTGGCAGTCGTTCCATTTCGTGCAGTATCAGGCGAGTCGGACCAGCCTGCTGCAACGACGGGCGCTGGTCGGAAGTGGGATCCGTCACCGACTCGTGGACGGGCGCACGACGTTCGACGTCGGGACCGGCGTCATGCGGGAGGAAGAGGACCTGGACGAGGAGCGGCTGTCCGGCACCCATCCGGCGCGACCGCGGGTATGGCGCATGGCCAACCTGCTCGTCGGAACGCGTCGGCTGAGCGAGGTGCTCCGCCTCGTGGGCGTGGCATACGTGCAGCCGGATCTGTCCGATTTCGGGGATCTCCGCACCCTCACCGACCTGTCGCTCCAGATCGCGCTGACGGACAACGTGGACCTCACCCTCCGCGGCGAATGGCGGCGCGACTCGAGGCCCCCGGCCGGGGTGCGCCGGGACGACGTGGTTCTGAGCACGGGCTTCACCGTGTCGTTCCGATGACGCCCATGTCGTTCCGGGTGACGAGGCTATCCCGCCGGTGACGACCACGGCCCTCCGGGCGATCGGGGCCGCTCTCATCGTCCTGTCCCTGACCCCGGTCTTCCGGATCCTGACGCCGGAGGAAGATGCGCCGGTTCGAGCCGCGAACCTCTCGATCGCCGAGGGGTCGCTCGAGTTGATGTGGTGGGGCAGCCTCGTCGTCGTTCTGCTTGCGCTCGTGCTCACGCGGGTGGTCCCCGAGATACCCGGGCGCGTCGGGCGGGCCGCGGCGGAGGTGCTGTCCCGTCCATCGCCGGCGGTCTTCGCGGCCTGCGTCGCGTTGGTCGCCACGGTCGCGGGCGTACTCGTGGTCGGCGTCCTGTTCCAGTGCCTCCTGACGAACGTCGACGAGATGGCCTCGTTGATCCACGCGCGCTACCTGGCGCTCGGACGGCTCGCCGGACCGGCGCTCCCCCTGCCGGAAGCCTGGCTGATCCCGAACATGCTCATCGTGCCGGAAGGTTGGGTGTCGCAGTACCCTCCGTCACATCTGGCCGTGATCGCCGTGTTCGACCGCATGGGGGTCCCGCTCGCCACCGGGCCGGTGTTTTTCGGCGTAATGGCCGGTCTCGTGGCCCTCACGCTCCCCCGCCTCGTCTCCGAGCGCGTCGTCGCCATGAGGGCCGCGGCCGTGCTCACGGCCCTGAGTCCCATGCTCCTCTTCCTCGCCGGTGGCCTGCTCAGCCACCTGACGGCCGGTGCCGCCCTGACCCTGGCGGTCTATGCGGTGATCCGGGCGAGAGACGGCCGGGCGGCCTGGGCGGTCGTCGCAGGGGGAGCGATCGGCGTGGCGGTCAGCGCGCGACCGCTCACTGGGCTGGTCCTGGGGGCCCTGTTTCCAGTCGCGCTCTGGTGGCCCCGCGTCCGTGGCGGCGCGACCGGGCTCGGGGAACGGGTCCAGGCCGGCGGCCTCGGCTGGGGGGCTCGGCGGGTGGCGGCCCTCGTGGCCGGTGGGATCCCCTTCGCCGTCCTTCTCGGCGCATACCATGCCCGCGTGTTCGGAGGCGTGACCCACTGGGGATACCTGGCGGCCTTCGGTGCGGATCACGGCCTCGGCTTCCATCCCGATCCCTGGGGATACGACTACGGCCCGCGGGAAGCGCTGGCACTGACCTCGACCGATCTGGTCCAGCTCGGTGTCCAACTGCTCGAGACACCCCTGCCCCTCACGGCGGTCCTCGGGGCGTCGCTCCTGGTCGGGCGCGGACTCGGTCGTGGAACGGGCTTGCTCGCGGCGTGGGCGTTGATTCCGGTCGCGGCGAACGCCGTCTACTGGTTCCATGCTCCCCGCATGTACTACGAGTCCGCCCCTGCGTGGATCGCGCTCGCGGTGCTGGGTCTCCTGGGGATGTACGGACGCGCGTCCCCGGAAGCCGGACATCCGGCCCCACGACGTCAGTGGACGGCGCCCGCGCTGGGGTGGGTCACCCTGCTCGCACTCGGATGGGGAGTCGCGCTCGGCACCCCGGCCCGGTGGACCAGCTACGCGTGGGACGACGCGACGCTGGCTTCCGTGCGCGCACCCGATGCGCCCCCCGGCCCACCCGCGCTGGTGTTCGTCCACACGCCCTGGACAGAGCGGATCACGGCGACCCTGCAGGGAGCGGGTGGCATGAGACAGGACAGTGTCACCGTGGCCCTCCGCCGGAACGACACATGCTCGCTGCACGCATACGCGGCAGCCCGCGAGCGGCGGGTCCGCGAAGGTGCGTCGGATGAGCTCCCGGTGGTGGACCTGCAGCACCGGGCCGGCGCGCCCGAGGGGCTGGGCCGCCACGCCACGGAGGGCGGCACGGTGATCCGCCTCCGCGCCGGGGAGAACCTCACCGATGATTGTGCGCGCGAGCTGGCCTCCGACCGCTTCGGCACGGTGGCGCTCGCTCCGCTCCTCTGGCAGGGTGACCTCCCGGGCGACGAACGGGGAGACCCGATGTTCGTCCGCGACCTCGGCCCTGAGAAGAACGCGGTCGTGCGAGCGGCGCATCCGGACCGGGCGCCGTTCGTCTTCGCGCCGCGGGCGGTCGGCGCCGCCCCGGAACTGGTCCCATACGAGGGAGCGATGCGCCTGCTCTGGAGCAGGCGCTAGGCCGGAAGAAGACCCTCCATACGCAGGAACGCGAGGACCTCGTCGACCGTCTCCGGCCACACGGAGAGGCAGTCGTTGTGGCCGCATGCCATGGGGACCACCTCCAGACCTGGGCGCGCAGCGGCGATGCGCGTCGCGTTGGCCAACGGCAGCACCTCGTCGCGGGTGCCGTGCATGAGCAGCACCGGCCCCCGGTAGGCCGCCACGGCGCTCACCACGTCGAAGCGGTCCCGCACGAACCAGCGCGGCACCCGGAAGGAGCGCCAGGCGACGTCCGCCGCCGAGCTGAGCGTCGACACGAGTACCAGCGCATCGAGGGGTCGGCGGAGCGCCAGGTCGGCGACAGCACCCCCACCGAGGGATCGGCCGATAGCGACGATGGGGTCGTCCGGCGGACGGCGCTCCGAAACGTGGTCGTACGCGGTCTCGAACACCTCGCCGATGGCGTCGCGCGAGGGTCGCCCGTCGGATCGACCGTAGCCCGGATACTCGACGAGGAGCGTGGACACACCGCCGTCCCGCAGGCTCTCCATCGGCGTGCTCCAGTCCTCGATACGCTCCCCGTTCCCGTGCGCGAAGAGCGCGACCGGTGTGCCTGGGCCGGCGTCGAGCAGCCATGCTTCCACACGGCCGAACGAGACGTCGAGCCAAACGCGCTCCACCCCCGCTGGCGGCGGAGCGTCGGATACGGCCGGGCCCATACCGGCTCCCGGAAAGACGATACTCCTCTGTACGCTGAACACCAGGAGCAGGTATCCAGCGTAGGCGACGGCGGCCAGCCGCGCAGCGCCCCAGACCAGGTCGAGCCAACGCCCGTCGCCCATGCTCGTGTCCACTTGGTCCGGGGCCTCAGCCCGGACGCTCATCCGAGCCGAGCCGCAAACGGAAGCCGATCACGGTCCCCGCGTCCTCGAAGCCAGCGGCTCGATGGAACGCGAGGCTGGCGGCGTTGTCCGCCTCCACGTCCGAAGCCAGCTCACGGAGGCCCAGGGCGACGCCCCACGCCTCGGCGAGTCGAACCAGGGCCGTGGCCACGCCCGTGTGGCGTGCCTCCGGATCCACCCAGATCCCCTCGACATACGCGACCGGAGAGGTGACGCACCCCTCGGCGTAGGCCCGGAGCCCGACCTCGGCGAACGCGCGCGGCTCACCCTCCGGGCTCTCCGCCACGAAGGTCACGGCGGACGGATCCGGGCCATCCAGGAGCGCGTCGACCTCCTCGGCCTCCGAGTCCGGCCAGAGCGCCTGGCGCATCCGGACCAGCGAGGGCCGGTCCCGGGGCTCCGCCCGCCGGAGCAGATATCCGCCGACCGTCCGCTCGAGCGGGGGGTCCACGCCGACGAGTCGGGGATCCGGCCAGGCACCTCCGCCACGCAGGATGCCCGCCGTCGCGATCACCTGGCCCGCGTGCCTGCGGGTGTGCTCCGCGGCGTGGAACAGGAGGCCTCGCACGTTGCTCGGGAGTCCGGCGCGGCCGACCTTCCGCTCCTCGCCGAGGGATTCCGGCGACGTGGCCCGCAGCACGTCGAGCGCACGGCCGATCGCGGTCCGTACTCCGTCGAGGAGCGTGTCCGCGGAGACCGGAGGACTGCCGGGTTCCGCCTCGGCCGCGATCGCACGCAGCTGACCCGCGCTCAGCGCCTCACCACTCACGTACGTGAACAGGCGGTCGAGGCTCCCGACTACGTGCCGCAGGTGGAATCCCACGGATGCGACGCCCCCGGGTCGCGCCCAGAGTCGCGCGGGGTCCAGGCCGCCCGCGGCACGCTCGAGCTCCTCGCCCGCGTCGAGGAGCGCGTGCGCGACGGGCATGAGGGCCTCGGGAACGCCCTCGACCGGCCCGCGGAGCCAGGCCTCAGTCACGACTCAGCACGCTGCGGGGCGCCGGGACCGCTCGGGCTCGCGACTCCGGCCGAACAGCCCCCCGATGCGACCCCGCACCTCGTCTTCGGCCCGGTCCCTCATGGCGTCGCCGGCCCGGTCCCGGAGCGCGTCCAGCGTGGCGCCCACGATGCGCGATCCGGGCGCGGCTCGCTGCACGTCCTGGACCGCCTCGAACGCCTGGTCGTACGCCCCATGATCGAGCAGGCACAAGGCTTCGGAGAACGCCACCATCGTGTCGAGGTCGTCGATGCGATTCTCCTCCTGCCGCTCGCGCAGCCGGGCCCGCTCGTCCTCCGTGAGCACCAGCTCGAAGCCCTCGACGAGCTGGTCGGCGAGGCTCTGCTGGAGGTCGAAGAGGGCGTCCTGCTGTCCCGTGACCTGCGCCGTGGTCACGATCTCGGCGGTCTCGACCCGGTCGATGCGTGTATCCAACCGCATCTCCGGGTCGACGGTCACGAACGCGCCCGCGACGACGTACTCCGCTCCCATGATCATCCCTACGCTCTGGGCCGACGACGGATCGGCGTAGGCCGACTGTTGCAGATCGAGCTCGGCGAGCAGCTCCTCGAGACGCTCGCGCTCGACGAGTCGAATGCGCTCGATGACGGAGAGGTCCGAGATCGTCATGCTCGACAGAGCGCGCCCGAGATGGTCGAAGCGGGGATCGCCCGTGTTGTTGTCGAACCGCAGGACGGCGACGACGCGCCTCTCCTCCGGGGCCTCCTGGAACGCGGCGGCCGAGGCCGGCGCGAGCGCGATGCCGCAGCAGACGGTCAGACCCGCGACGAGGCGCGTGACGACAGGGAGGAGCCGACGTGGATGGGCGATCATGCTCGGACGGGCTGGAGGATCATGCGGCGCCGCCGTCGGAGCGATGCGCCGAACCGAACGCGAATTTCCGTGGCGGCGCCCGGACCCGCAACCCGTCGACGGGCGGGCTGCCGAAACCGCTCACCGGCCGAGGCGTCGTCGGGCGGACGGCCTACGGGACCGGCACCCTCTCCGGCAGCGTGTCCAGCAGCGCCCGCACGATCCTCGCGGGAAAGGCGCCGTTCTCGCCCACCAGCGCCTGGCTCACTTCGATCTCGATGCCCAGGTAGCGATCCACCGGAAAGCGGCGCCTGAGTGTCGTCGTGAGGCCGTCCGAGCTCCCACGGTACGGGTGGTTCCGCCGGACGCGGAAGTCGGGAAGCGCCTCCCGGAGCCGCCTCGTCCATGCCGCAGCCACTACGCGCTCTGAAGCACGGGCCGGGTCGTAGAGGAGTGCGAGGTCGGCCCGGCGCGCCACGCCCCTGAGCACCGGCGTGAACGAATGGACGCCCAGGTGGAGCACGTCGTGGCCCTCCGCCACCAGCGCCGTCACCGCCGTCTCGACCCGGTCCCTGTGGGGGGTGTGGTAGCGCGCGAGCAACCGGGCGCGCTCGTCGCGGGGGAGGGTCCGCGTCACCTCCGAGAAGACGGCGGGGTTGGTCGGGGACCGGTTCAGGTCGACGAGCAGTCTCGTGACGGTCGCCACGTGGCAGGGCGCATCGAGCGCGTTGGACAGGGAGCGCGCGAGCTCCGCGCTGCCGGGATCCCACCCGCGATGGGACGCGAGCAGAGCCTTCCGGTGGCGGAACAGCGGCCCGTAGGGCGCCGGCACGTCGTTGCCGCCGTGCTCGGCCGAGATCAGGGCGCGAAGGGCTCGTTCGCGTCGAGGCATGCGGACAGATCTCGGTATAGGGCGCGGAGCTCGACGGACGCCCGGCTCCCGCCCGAGCCCGCAAGCGCGCGCTCGTCGACGGCCTCGACCATGCGGCGCGCAAGCGGCCCGCGGTCCAGCAACGTGCCGAGCGACTCCGACCAGTCGCCCGATCCGTCGGACGGCGGGAACCGGTCGACGAGCGTCCGCCACGCGTCGCCGGCGGTGAGCGGCTCCGTTCCGAGCTCGAGCACACTCAGGTAGTCCCGATCGTCGATGCGGGCGAGGTCCGCGTCCACGATGCATCGGCCGAGCAGCTCGGCCAGACGGTCGTGATCCGGATCGAGTGACACGTCACGCTCGGCCAGCGGACCCACCGCCAGGGCCCGCACGACCTCGGTGACGGCAGCCACCACCGCCAGATCCGCCGCGGGACACTCCTGGGTGTCGATGAGGCGGATCTCGATGGCGCCGCGGTCGAAGCGCGCGATGGCGCCGCGGGCGTTCACCCACTCGTGGCGTAGCACCCCGTCGGGGTCGAGCGATTCGAGGTCGGCGTAGATGCGCCCGAGGATCTCCCGCTCGTACGCCGCACGCGTGAACACCGCCTCGGGCACCACCGCACCCGCCACGGACGGGACTCGCCGCGCGTTGCCACGGTACATGAGGAGCCGCGTATCGAGCGCCGGCCCGCGCCCGCCGTCCATGAAGGGCGACGACGCCGCCAACGCCGGAATCAGCGGCAGGACCAAACGAATCGCGGCGTGCAGCCGCCCGAACTCCTCGTCCCCACGGAACGGGAGGTTCACATGCGTACTCTGCAGATTGGCCCATCCGTGGCCGGAGCACCCGAAGATCCGGTCGAAGGTCCGGTAGACGTCGGTGTACTCGTGAGGCCAGAGGCGCGTCTCGGTGGCGGGGTCCATCCACGGATGCATACCGCCGGGCAGAAGCCGGGCTCCCTGCTCCGCGAGCGCGGCGTTCGCCTCCCGCACCCCGGTGTGGAACGCTCCGGCGAGGCCGGCCAGCCGCTCCGCCGGGCCGTTGGTCTTCAGCTCGAGGACGTGGAGTGCGAGCTCGTTCGACCACGCGATCGGTCCGCGCTCGATCTCCGATTCGGGAGCGCCCGCCACGGTCTCGATGAGCCGGTCGCAGACGGGGCGCAGATCGAGGGTCTCCCGGTCCGCGATCATGTATTCGATCTCGATCCCGAACGCCTCGAACAGCCCCGGTCGGTCCTCCTTGGGGAGCACGGTCGTCGGCTTCCCGCCCTCCTCGCTCATCGTCCGGTCCCGTCGCTCATCGTCCATTCCCCTCGGAGCCGCGACGGTCGAGCCGGACCCTGAACCAACGGGCGATCTCGTCGTAGATGACGTCCTTGAGCACGGCGTCCTCGTATCCGGCGTCGAGATTCGGGTTGTCGTTGACTTCCATGACCACGACGCGCCCGTCGATCTCCTTCAGGTCGACGCCGTACAGCTCGTCGCCGAAGAGCGACGCCGCCCGGAGCGCCGTATCGAGCACAGCCTGCGGCACCTCCTCGAAGGGGACGGCTTCCACCTTCCCGTACTTCCGGTCCCGCTCGCCGCCCTGGACGATCTGCCAGTGTCCTTTCGCCATGTGGTAGCGCGCCGCGAACAGGGGCCGCCGGTCGAGCACCCCGATCCGCCAGTCGAAGTCCGAGGGCGTGAACTCCTGCGCCACGACGAGCTCGGACTCCTCGAGAAGCGCGTCGAGGCGCTCCTGGACCTCCTCCGGAGTCGTCGCCTTGACCACTCCGATCGAGAACGCCCCGTCCGGCTTCTTCAGCACCAGCGGGAGCCCGACCCGCTCGACCAGCTCGTCGCGGTTCCCCTCGTGCACGACGAAGGTGCGGGGCGAGGGGATGCCGTTGCGGACGAAGAGCTCGGCCTGGTAGACCTTGTTGGTCGCGCGCACGATGGCTTCCGGCTGGTCCATGACCACGAGACCCTCCGCGACCGCCCTGGTCGCGAAGCGATATGTGTGATGGTCGACGCGGGTGGTCTCGCGCAGGAAGAGCGCGTCGAACTCGGCGAGCCGGCCGTAGTCCTCGGGCTCGATGATGCTGCAGTCGATACCCTGGCGGGCCGCGGCCCGCACGAAGCGCTTTATGGCCCGCTCGTCCGATGGAGCGCTGGGGTCGTCCTCGGACCAGAGGATCGCCAGGTCGTACTGGAACGCCCGGGTGCGGCGGGGCGGTCCCTCCGGTCGCGCGAAGAACTCGTTCGCTCGCTTCAGCACGAAGTCACGGTGCTTGTCCGGGATCTCCGACGCGGCTCCCAGGCGCAGGTTCCCCAGGCGCCACCATCCCTCTACGCGCTGGAACTTCGCGAAGAGGAACGGCGCGGGGAATTGGTTGAAGATGGCCCTGCACAGCTTGTCGTAGCGGGTCGCCACGTTCCGCCCGAAATAGATGCTCAGGCGGAACTCGTCGGCACGGAGCCGTCCGAGCACCTGCTGCATCTCGCGCTCCAGATCCTCGTCTTCCGAGGCGATGCGGATGAGCGGGGACTGGGTGAGCGCCTGGACGGTCGACACGGACGGGAGGGGCCTGTGCCCCCGGGCGGCGGCCAACAGCGACACGTAATACCCGACCGACTGGTATCCCAGGCGACGGCACAGATTGTACACGGCGGCCCGGCGCATGGCGGCGAACCGCGGCTCGACCAGGTACTGGCGCGCGGCCACCACCTCGGCGCCGTCGACGTCGAACGGCCAGCGCTTCGGGTTCTCGACGACGATCAGCGACTTCACTCGTACTCCAGCGCGTCGTCTTCCCGGGGTTGCACCACCAGGAGGTTCGCGTCGTACGTGAGCACGCCGAGCATGATCGCCCCGAGCAGCCGCATGAGCCCGACCCTGTAGCTTGGGCTCTGAAAGCGTGGATTGTCGTGCAGCGGGTCGGCGACCAGCACGGAGTCCGAGACCGGGTCGTAGCCGTGCAGGACCACGAAGTGGCCGGTCGCGCTACCCCGGACCGAGTCGTATCGGGAGCGACCCTCGCTGAACACCTCGCGGGCGCAGTCGTACAGGTACGTGGCCGAGAGGCCGGTCATGATCGGGAGCCCGTCCATGAGATGCTCACGGATCAGGTCGGGGCCGAGCTCTTCGAAGCGGACGCGCCCGCCGCCGAGGAGGAAGTCCACGTACGCCCGGGTCGCCGCGCGCAGCGTGGGATCGGTCTTCACCTCGGCCTGCTCGCGCAGCCGCTCCACGAGCCGAGGCGGATCGTCCTCGAACCAGGTCGGATCGAAAAGGCCCAGGTTGTACGTGTAGAGCGTAGCCCGGTATCCGCGCTCGAGCGCATGGAGCCCGAGATAGGCCCCCAGCGTCCCGCCGGTCGCGAGCGGGGTGACCTCGGAGATGACTCGGTCGAGCGGGACCGAGTCCCCGTGGAATCCGTAGACCGCGTGGAGGCATGTTGGCCCACACGTCTCGTCGTCCGGCTGCCGGAGGATCTCGAGTCTGAGTTCGGTATGCGGGGTCATGTAGGCGAAAGATACCGAAGCGCCCCACGCCGAGGGAGACGTTACTTTGCCGGCATGAGACCCGAACGATTCCAGCGTATACGCGACGTGCTGCTTCGGCGGCAGCCCGACCTGACGGTCCTCATGGACCGGGTGAACAAGTCGCACAACTTCTCCGCGATCCTCCGGAACTGCGACGCGGCCGGAGTTCTCGACGTGCACGTCGTACCGCCCGAGCACGGGTTGGACCTCCATCACGCCACCTCGGCGGGAACCAAGAAGTGGGTGGGCGTGCATCCCCACACCGACATCGGCTCGGCGGTGTCACATCTGCGGGACCGGGGATTCCACCTGGTCGCCGCCCACCCCACCGCCGACGCCGTCGACTTCCGTGACTACGACTTCACCCGGCCGACCGCCCTCGTCATGGGCGCCGAGCTGCACGGGGTCTCGGACGAGGCGCTCGCCGCGGCCGGCACCCACGTGGTGATCCCCATGTTGGGCATGGTCCATTCGCTCAACGTCTCGGTGGCGACCGCCCTGCTTCTGTACGAAGCGATGCGCCAGCGGGAGGCAGCCGGTATGTACGCGGAGAGTCGGCTCTCCCCGGAAGCGCTTCGTGCCCGGCTGTTCGAATGGGCCTACCCCTCCGTCGCTCGCCGTCTCGAGGCCGAAGGACGCCCCTACCCCGACCTCGACGCGAACGGGCAGCCTCTCCCCACGGACTGAGGCCGACGCCGGCCCTCGAAGTCGAGCGTCCGCCCCCAGGACATCTGGCCCGGGGGCGCTGTGTGCACGTTTGCGGCCTCACGTGTATTTGCCGCGAACCCGAATATCGTTCACGATGCCCAAGTTGAACGCTTCAGAGGGCAGCGCGACGATACGCACGGCACACCATCCGTTCACCAGAGGTATATGGAACGCTTCAAGACGAAGGCGGCCCTGACGAGCTCCGAGACGGCCGAGCTCCTGAGCGTCCATCCGTCCACGGTGAAACGGTGGTGCAACGACGGGCAGCTGGCGTTCGCCACCACGGCGGGTGGGCACCGGCGGATCCGCCTCGACGACGCCGTCGCGTTCTCGAAGAGACAGGGCATCCGGACCGTGCTCACCCCGTTCGCGCCCTTCGAGCCCCACGCATGGTCCGCGCTGAGCGCGGCGCGGCAGGACGGCTCGTTCCGGCCGCTGCACACGCTCGCTCTCGGGTGGGCCCTCCGCGGCGACGTCCGGCGGGTCGAACAGCTCTATACGGCCCTCGGACGCTCGGAGGACATCGGGTTCTGCTCTTTCTGTGACGAGGCGATCCGCGGCCTCATGGACCGTGTCGGCCAGGCCTGGGTCGACGGGCGCCTGCGCGTCGGAGACGAGCACGTCATCAGCCAGATGATGATCGACGTGTTGCTACGCCTGCGTCAGGAGCGGCTCGACGACGCGTACGACCCCTACGCCAACGGCACCGCGCGCGTGGCGGTCGTCGGGACGCTCGAGGGGAACCAGCATCATCTCGGAGCTCTGTGCGTGCGTCTCCTGCTGGAGCGGCTCGGATGGAGGGTGCACTACCTGGGTCCCGACGTCCCCGCTGACGACTTCGGGATGATCCAGAAGGGGCGAGGAGCCGATATCGTGTGCATCTCGCTCGGACCGGGTCATTCGGTCGGCGACGTCGGACGAACGGTCACGCTGCTCGGGTCGCTTTACGACCGCTCCAGGCCCTATCGGCTGGTGTTCGGAGGCGACCCCACCGGCACGCCCCGGGCCGGCTACCTCGAGGGCCCCTTCCAGTCGGTGGACATCTTCGATTCCTGCGCGGAGCTGCAGGCCAGGATCCACGTCACCCCCAGCAAGCCCGAGGAGGCCCGATGAAGCCCGAAGCGGCCCCCACCCATCGCACGGAAGCGGCCGGCCTCGTCTTCCTCTTCACGTTCACGCTCCTGGCCGTCATCGGGTACGGCGTCTTCGGGCTCAACCCCGGGCGCCTACCGTCCGACGGCCTCTCGCGTCGTCTCTACAACGTGTCGTTTCAGTTCTTCGCCCAGGCGCAGATCCTGATCGCGCTGGCGGTGCTTCTCATCCCCCTTGCCCGCCGATGTGGATGGCGGATTCTCGGGCCGTTCGCCGCGGTGTACGTCCTGAGCTTCCTGTCCGAGCACATCGGAACGGGCTACGGCATCCCGTTCGGCGGATACGAATACACGGGGCTGTTGGGCGCCCGCGTCGGTCCCCGGGTCCCCGCGCTCATCCCGGTGAGCTGGTTCCTGATGGCCGTGCCCTCGTGGGTCATGGCCCGAGCCGCGCTGGGCGTGGAGTCGAGCCGGTCGTCCCGCGTACTCGCGGGCGCCACCTGGCTCGTGGCATGGGACCTGGCCCTCGATCCGGCCATGAGCGCGCTCACCCCGTACTGGAGATGGGAGGACACCGGGCCCTACTACGGAATGCCCTGGCTCAATCTGGCGGGCTGGTATCTGACGGGCGTCGTGCTGCTCGGCGTGCTCGACGGTCTGGCCGACTGGGCTCGCTTGCACGCGCTTTCCACCCGTTGGATGGCGGGCTTCTACGGTGCGATGGTGCTCATGCCCGTGGGAATGCTCGCCGCCGCCGGAGCCTGGCTCGCGGTCGTGGTGACGATCGTGGCGCTCGCCATGCTCGCGTCCATGTCGATGGTCCGGCCGGGCGCCGCGCCCGTGCCGGATTCGGTGGTCGCATGAGCATGGCACATGGTGTGACGTGGCACGACGTACGGCCGCGAGCGGACACTGACGGCCTTCTCGCCGCCCGGACCGCGGTCGAAGTGGGGCTGGAGTCGGCCCGGGGCCTTCTTCGGGACCAGGGAGTGACCGTACCGGAGCTCGACGGAAAGCTCCTCCGCCCTCTCGTCGCCTATGCGCTGCTCGGCCCGTCCGGACGGGCCCGTCCGGACGCCGGCTTCTGGCGCGGAGCCCGCGCCAGCCAGATGGTCCACGAGGCGTCCCTGCTCCACGACGACATCGTCGACGGAGCGCCGCGAAGGAGGGGTGAGGCGACAACGGCCTCGTCCCGAGGCGTCGGGACGGCCCTCGTGCTCGGCGACCTCTACCTGACCGGAGCCTACCGGGCCGCCGCACAGGCTGGGAGGCCGGCGTTCCTCGAAGCCTTCATCGACGCGGTGGAGCGTACGGTACACGGCGAGGCCGAACAGGGGCGCTCGGTCGGCCGCCGCCTGTCTCCGGGTGACTACGACCGGATCGTCCGAGGGAAGGCCGGCGCGCTCTTCGGAGCCGCCGCGGTGCTGGCCGCCGCCCCCGACGACGCGCGCCGGGATGGCACCCTCCGGGCCCGGATCGACCTGGGCGAGCGGCTGGGGGCCAGCTACCAGCGTATCGACGACCTGCTGGACTACTGCACCGCCTTCGACACCGGAAAGCCGCCCCTCCAGGACTACCGCCAGCGCAAGTGGACCTGGGTGCTCGACCTCGTCGACGACGTCGAGGGCTTCGACAAGGAGGCCGACGAGGTCGTGCGCCGGGTCTTCGAGCCCGGCCCTGACGGCCGGATTCCGGCCCGCACCGCGCTCGCGGTGCTCGAGGTCGAGCGGGCCGCGCTGCTCCAGCAGGTCGAGCGCTTAGCGGCAGGCGACCGTGTCGTCGGCGCCATCGTCGATGGATGGCTGGAGCGGGCGGTCGACGCGGTGGCGCGACAGGCCGCTGACCGTGCCGACGGTCGGGTCGAGCCGGCCGCCCGGCGTGCGTCCCCACCCCCCGTGTTCACCGGCTCCCCGGAGGACGAGGTACGCTCGCAGGCCCTCGCGCTCGGAGGACCCGAGAGGTGGTCCGAGTACTTCGGCCGACACGCGAAGACCTTCCGACTCGCTTCCCGCCTCTTTCCCGCCGACGCGGCCGGCGTGATCGCCGGCGTGTATGCGTTCTGCCGCTTCACCGACGACCTGGTGGACGACCCCGTCGACGGCGCCGGCCCCGAGCGTGTCCGTGAGCGTCTCACCGCCTGGCGCATGCTCACTGAGCAGGCGTGGGAGGGCCACGCGACGGGGATCCCCGTGCTCGACGAGGTGATCGGTGGGGCGGCAGCCCGAGGTGTCTCCGCGCACTATCCGATGGCCCTGCTCGACGGGGTGGAGATGGACCTCGACCGGACGAGCTACGAGCGCTGGCACGACCTCGAGCGATACACATTCTGCGTCGCCGGGGCCGTCGGCGGCTGGCTCACCGAGGGCTTCGGCTTCCGGGACCCTACGCTCCTGCACTGCGCCCACTCGCTCGGTCACGCGATGCAGATCACCAACATCGCGCGCGACGTCGGCGAGGACCTGGCGCGTGGACGGGTCTACTTGCCACTGGAGCTCCTGGCCGCGCACGACCTCGACCCTGTGGACCTCGGTATGCTGCCCGGGCTCGAAGGCCGGATGCCCGGCGCGTGGGTACGCGTGGTCGAGGCGCTGCTCTCCAGGGCCGACGCGCATTACGCCCGGGCGTGGCCGGGCATTCGGGCCCTCCCCGGATGGTATCGACGGCCGGTGGCCGCGGCGGCGACCGCGTACCGCGGTATCCACGACGAGATCCGGGGCAACGGTTACGACAACCTGACGCGCCGGGCCCATACGTCACGGCCACGCAAGCTCTGGCTCGCCTTCGTAGGAGTGGCCGGAGCGCTCCGGGCGTCCGGTCTCCCCACTCGTCCCGAGAGGGCCTCACCATGACGAGGAAGCGCGCAGTCGTGATCGGAAGTGGCTTCGGAGGACTCGCTCTAGCGGCGAGGCTCCAAGCCGCGGGCCTCGACGTCACGCTTCTGGAGAAGCGTGACCAAATCGGCGGGCGGGCGTACCAGCTACGAGACGGCGGGTACACGTTCGACATGGGTCCGAGCCTCATCACGGCCCCCGACATCATCGACTCGATTTTCAGGGCCGCGGGCCGACGACTCGAGGACTACGTCGATCTGATGCCGCTCGACCCCTATTACCGCATCTACTTCCACGACGGAACGCACATCGACTATACCGGGGACCACGCCGAGATGAAGGCGCAGATGGCGCGCTTCAACCCGGGTGACGCGGAGAACCTCGACCGGTTCCTCGACGCGGTCCGCCCTATCTACGACGCGGTGATCGGCGACAAGCTGGGCTCGAAGCCGTTCGACACCATCGGGTCGATGATGCGCTTCCTCCCGCGCGTCGCGCGGCTCGGGGCGTACCTCCCGGTCACGACGTTCGTGAACCGGTTCTTCAAGGACTTCCGGCACCGCTTCATCTACTCGTTCCATCCGCTCTTCGTGGGGGGCAACCCGTTCGACACGCCCTCGATCTACCTCATGATCCCGTTTCTGGAGCGCGAAGGCGGGGTCTGGTTCACGAAGGGGGGGATGTACTCGGTCGTGGAGGCGCTCGGCCGGCTCCTCATCGAGCAGGGCGGACGCATCGAGACCGGCCGGGAGGTGCGCGAGATCGTGGTCCGTGACGGTCGCGCGGTCGGCGTGGAGACCGACGGCGGCCGAATCGACGCGGACGTCGTCGTGAGCAACGCCGACCCGGGCCACACGTACGGCTCGCTGGTGCCGGCAAGACACCGACGCCGCTGGACGGACGGCAAGCTGGCCCGCACCCAGTGGAGCATGAGCTGCTTCCTGCTCTACATCGGCACGCGCAGGCAGTACCCCAAACTGGCCCACCACACGCTGATCCTCACCGAGCGCTACGAGGGTCTACTCCGCGACATCTTCGGCGCCAAGGTCCTGCCCGACGACTTCTCGATGTACCTGCACGCGCCGACCCGGTCCGATCCGTCCATGGCACCCCCCGGGGGCGAGAGCATGTACGTGCTCGTCCCGGTGGCGAATCAGGCCTCGGGTATCGACTGGAGCGCGCGCAAGCAGGAGTTCACGGACCGCGTGCTCGACGTTCTCGAGGATTGGGGGCTGGACGACCTGAGGGCCTCGATGGACGTGCTTCACGTCTTCACCCCCGACGACTTCGAGACGCAGCTTAACGCGACGCTCGGGAACGCGTTCGCGATCGAGCCGCGCTTCACCCAGACAGCCTGGTTCCGCCCCCACAACCGGAGCGAGGACGTGGAGGGGCTCTATCTGGTAGGCGCGGGCACCCACCCCGGCGCCGGCGTCCCGGGCGTGCTGCTCAGCGCCGAAGCGACCTACGGCTGCGTCGCCGCCGACCTGGGGCTGCCGGACCAGTGGGACTGGGACGAGCCCGGCAGGGTGGCGCTCTACTCCACCACTTCGGGTGACGGGCCGTCTTCGACCCGGCCGAGCTGGAAGCGAAGCGATTCCTCGACGCCCTCGTAGGCGAACCGGAAGCCCAGCTCCGTCGCCTTCGCCGGCAGCACGCGCTGCCCCCAGAGGAGCGTCTCTTCGCCCATCTGCCCGAACGCGGCCTTCACCGCGAAGCCCGGGATGGGAATCACCGTGGGCCGGCCGAGGACGCGCCCCAGCGTCGACGTGAAGGTGGCGTTCGTGACCGGATGAGGGGACGTGGCGTTGACCGGTCCGCTGGCGGACGGATCGTAAAGCAGGTGCAAGACGAGCGCGACGAGGTCGTCCAGGTCGATCCAGCTCATGTACTGCTCGCCCGAGCCGAGCCGCCCCCCGGCGCCCATCTTGAACGGAGTGAGCATCTCGCCGAGCGCGCCACCGGCCGGGCTCAGCACGACGCCCGTGCGCAGCCGCACCACCCGAACGCCCGCACGCTCGGCGGATCGCGTGGCCATCTCCCAGTCACGGCACACCTCGGCCAGGAAGCCCGTGCCGGCTTCGGCTCCCTCACGCAGCGTGGCCGAGCCGCGATTCCCGTAGAAGCCCACGGCCGAACCTGAAACGAGCGTCCGGGTTCCGCCCTTCAGCTCGGCCAGGGCGCGGGCCAGCAGCTCTGTGCCCTTGACCCGGCTCTCGCGGATGGCCTGCTTCCGCTCGTCGGTCCAGCGGCCGGGCGCAATCGGCTCGCCGGCCAGATGCACGACGGCATCGACCTCCGCGAGTCCATCGCGGTCGATCTCGCCGCGACTCGGACTCCAGTAGAGGTCGTCGGGGCCGAGCTCGTCCTTCCGTCGCACGAGCCGGACTACCCGGTGCCCTCCCGTCGTGAGGAACGCCGCGAGGTTCGAGCCGATCAGCCCGGAGGCTCCCGAGATGGCCACGGTCAGTCGGGGCCGGCCCTCGTGGGCCGCGTGGCGGTCCAGGTCCGTCTGGAGCCGACGGTGCCGGAACGCGAACATCCGGTCTAGCTCGTGCTCGACCATGGAGGGCACCACCGCCTGACCGGCGAAGCCCAGCGGCGCCTCGAAGTCGACCTCGTCCTCGAGCAGGGTCCCGCCGTCCTCGGTGGGGAGGAACCGATGCGTATGCTTCCACCGCTTCATCGGCCCGGAGATCTGCTCGTCCGAGAACGCCTGTCCTTCGACGAAGTCCCGATGCCGGAGGTGCCAACGAAAGGTCGTCGGCCCTACGCCGACCTCGAGCTCCACCTCCGCGCCATCGCGTATCCCGCCCTCACGCCGGATCACGCGGCTGTCGGCCCAAGGGGGTGTCAGCCGCTCCAGCGCCCCGGGGCGCTCGTGCCACGCGAAGACGTCCTTCGGTGCATGGCCTTCGACGATACCTCGGTAGGTCAGCTTCAACGGGTGTTCTCCAGCGAGGGAAAGATCTTTGCGAGGACATCGCCCAGCCCGTCGGGCACCTGCTCGACGGGCACCACGACCGTGGCCAGGTCCTCGAGCTTCGCACGGACCGCGGGCGGAACCGACGCGCCGGCCCACGCCACGACCGGAAGCCCCTGGTGCGCCCGGTCGCCCCGCACGCGCTCGAGCAGCTTCACGCCGGCCACGGCCGGAGGCGTCGCGTCGAGGAGCATGGCGTCCGGGACCTCCAGCCGCAGCTCCTCGATGGCCTCGGTCGCGTCGGGGGCCGTGAAGACGTTCATACCCTTGTCCTTGAGGAACATCACGAGCCGGTCGCGCGCGTCGCCGGGCTCGGCCACGACCAGGATCCGCCCCCCTCCTTCCTTCCGCATCAGGTGCCGCCAAACCACCCGGAGCAGGTCGTCCCGCTCGAAGGGCTTGGTAATGAGATCGACCGCACCGAGCAGCCTGCCCCGCCCTTCCCCCGCCACCACGCTGATCACGACGACCGGGATCTGCCTGAGATCCGGATCGGCCTTGATGCGCTTCAGCGCCTCCCAGCCGTTGAGGCCCGGCATGAGCAGATCGAGCGTGATGAGGTCGGGTCGGTGGTCCTTCGCGGCAGCGATCCCTTCCTCCCCGCCCGACGCCGTCACGACCTGGCACCCGAACTCCTCGAGGTAGTGCTGGGCGAGAACGCGCGAGTCGCGCTCGTCGTCGACCACGAGGACCTTGAAGTCCTTCATCGCGGCGGAACGGCGGGGCTCCCCATCGCCGTGCACGACGTCGGCCGTGCCGTTCCCGTCGAAGCTCCCGTCGTCGCCCGCGGAGGGCGCCATCGCCGCGGCGGCGAAATCCCGGGCCGTCGCCGGGGCCGCCTCCGCCGGATGCCGGCGAACCGACTCGACTCGCTCTTCCTCACGCACCGGCCGCCCCGCGCGCTCGCCCAGGACGATCCGGAAGGTCGATCCTTCTCCGACCTTGGACTCCACGAGGAGGTCGTACCCCATGAGCAGACAGATCGACCGAGACAGCGCCAGGCCGAGGCCCGTGCCGCCGTATTTGCGTGACGTGCCGGCCTCGGCCTGTTGGAACGCCTGGAAGATGGCTTCGAGCCGGTCTTCGGGGATGCCGATGCCGGTATCCACCACGGCAATGGCCGTCGGCGTCCTCCCGTCGGCCGCTGTCTCGAGCCGGACGGTCACGGACCCCTCCTCGGTGAACTTGAGGGCGTTGCCGACCAGGTTGATGATCACCTGCTTCAGCTTGGCCGAGTCGGTCTGCACGAGCGCCACGTCGGGCGGCACCTCGCTCAACAGCCTGACCGCACCGTCCTTCGTCCTGGCCTGGCCCTCGAGCTGCTGGACGGTCTCGACGCAGAGCTCGCCGAGATCCACGTCCTCGATGATGAGCTCCATGCGACCGGCCTCCACCTTGGCCAGGTCGAGCACCTCGTTGATCAACGCGAGCAGGTGCTTGCCGTTCGAGAGGACCCGGTCCAGGAAGCCCACGTCCTTCTCGTTCAGCCGGCCGTCCTTGTTCTTCAGCAGGATGTTGGTGAAGCCGATGACGGAGTTGAGCGGGGTCCGGAGCTCGTGGCTCATGTTGGCCAGGAAGTCGCTCTTGGCCTTGTTGGCCGCCTCCGCTTCGTCCTTGGCCACCCGCAGCGCCTCCTCGGCGCGAACCCGGGGCGTGACGTCCTTTCCGAAGAAGACGGCTCCCGACACGCCCTCGAGCGACTGGATCGGGTTGGCGTAAAGCTCGAAGTACCGGAGCTGGCCGTCGACCTCGTCCGTCCGCAGGGCGACGTGGCGCTCACCGCCGAGCGTCCGCTCGTAGAGCGCCTGGTACCAGGGCAGATCCTCCGGGGGGAAGAGCTGCTCGGGCAGCTGGCCCACTCCGGGCTCGTTGCCGCTGCGCGCCTCCATGGCGAGCGCGAACGCCGAGTTGAACGTGATGAGCCGGTGGTCCCGGTCGACGGACCAGATGGAGTCTCCCGTGTTCTCGACGAGGGCGCCGAGGTTGGCGCGAGACTCCGCGAGCTGCCGTTCCGCGAGACGCTGCTCGGTGACGTCCCGGAGGATGCCCTGCGTGGCCACGGGCTCGCCGTTCACGAGCTGCGCCTGCGCGCTGCCGGAAAGGATCACCACCCGACCGTCCTTGGCCACGTACTCGACGTTGAACCTTCTCGGCCGCTCCCCCGACACCACCCGGTCGAACTCCTCTCGTAGCGTGTCCCGGTGATCGGGACGCACGATGTCGAAGAGATCGAGACGGTCCAGGTCTTCGTCGTCGTAACCGAGCACGCGCTTCCAGGAGCTGTTGACGTACAGGATACGCCCATCCCGTGTAACGCTCTGGATGAGATCGTTGGCGTTGTCCAGGAACTCCTGGAGCCGTTGGTTGCTCTCCTTGACCGCCTCTTCGGTGCGCGACCGGACCGCGATCTCGCGCGCGAGGCGGTCATTGCTCTCCGTGAGCGCCCCGAGCACCTGCCCCTCGCGCCGGAACGTGACATAGACGCTGGACAGGAGACCCGTCAGGATGGCGGCGTGGGACGCGATCTTGAGCAGGTGGGCGGCATCGTACATCGCGTCGAAGCGCTGATACGAGAACGCCATGAAGCCCGCGTGCACGAGCCCCGAGATGAGGAGCGAGACCAGCAGCCAGTGGTCGAAGACGTCCCGGCGCCAACTCCGCTTCCCCAGGAAGCCGACGAACGCCAGGAGGAAGAAGAGTGCCGGAAGGAACTCACCCGGGCGGGTGACGACCCGCGTCGGGAACGTGAGCGACGACAGCGGCACGTTCTCGAAGAAGAGGAGATTCAGGAGCGTGAGCGCGAACGCGCTCCCGTATACCGACGCCTCGTTGATGGCTTCGCTGCCGTCGGCCTCGTCGTCCTCACGCACCTCCTGCCGCCAGGCCAGGAGGCTGACGAAGAGGAACAGGGAGAGGAACACCCTCTCCGCCGTCCAGCTCCACGCGAACAGGGTGGCATCGTCCACGCCCGGGTGCCGCGCGGCCAGCGCTCCCACGAGCGCTTCGCTCGTAATGAGCGTGTGGTTGAGGTTGAGGATCGCCGCGCCCAGGAACCCCGTCCCGATGAGCAGGAAGGTCGCCTGCTTGCGACTGTAGTAGCGGACCAGCGCGAGTGCGCCGATGAGCGCCGCGAGCACGGTGGAGATCGACTCCATGACC
The DNA here is from genome assembly GCA_041690395.1 of Longimicrobiales bacterium. GTDB lineage: Bacteria > Gemmatimonadota > Gemmatimonadetes > Longimicrobiales > Gaopeijiaceae > JAWLHJ01. The sequence continues at coordinate 610,215 of JAWLHJ010000003.1, forward strand.
GTGTGCGCGGTCGGGCCCGTGCTCCACACCAGATTCTCGCGGAGCACGAACGCTCCGGCGAGCAGCACGACGAACAGCACGCCGTAGAGGATGACGTGCTCGGCGCCCCGGTCCGGACCGGCGAGCGCCTCCTCCGTGACGGGCGCGACCAACGGCGAGCCGTCCCCAGGGGCCGAAGCGGCTCCCCCCGGGTGGTCGGTCACCGGGCCGGCCGGTGTCAGTCGGTCGGGGTCAGCCAACGCTCGATCGCGCCGATGAGGACGTCCTCGTCCACGATCGGTTTGGTGACGTAGTCGTTGAACCCCGCGGCGAGGTACTTTTCACGGTCTCCCGCCATGGCGTGGGCGGTCAGCGCGATGACCGGCAGATCCTTGAGCGACGGCTGCTGCCGGATCCAGGCGAGCACCTCGGTCCCGTCCATCTCGGGAAGCGAGATGTCGAGCAGGATCAGGTCCGGCACATCGTCACCGAGCCGGGCGACTGCGTCGACGCCGGACTCATACTCGGAGATGTCGTAGCGGTCCTCGAGGAGCGCCTGGACGAGCATCCGGTTGTCCGGGTTGTCCTCGATGACGGCGACCTTATGACTCATTGTGGATTCCTCGTTCGATCGATTCGAGTTCGGTGACTGCGGCCGCGAACGCTTCCTCGAGGCCCGGCAGGCTCTCCACGACCGGAGCCATCTGCCCGTCGGCCGCGGCGAGCTCGATGGCGGCGGCGAGGGTACGCACGCGCTCGGCTCCGAGATTCGCGGCGCTCGACTTGAGGGAGTGCGCGCCCATCTCCGCCTCCCGGATCAGGTCGTCGCGCACGCCGACGCGGATCTGCTCGACCCGCTGGCCGGCGTTGCTGATGAAGAGCCGGATCATCTGGGCGACGAGCTTGTCGCCCCCCCACTCCCGTAGGCGGTCGAGCGCCTGGGGATCGATCGACGGTGCCTGCGTCATGGCGTCCTCGCGTTGCGGATGGCGCGGACACCGGCCGCCGCGCCGTCGGGGTGACCATAAACGGCCGATCCGGCCACGAGCACGGTGGCGCCGGCATCCACGAGGGTCGCGGCGTTCGAACGGTCCACGCCTCCGTCCACCTCCAATTCGGCCCCGGAGCCGGCCTCGTCGAGCATGCGGCGGGCGCTCGCCACCTTCTCGACGCTGCGCTCGATGAACGCCTGTCCTCCGAAGCCGGGATTGACGCTCATGATCAGGAGCAGATCGAGCTCGTCGAGCACCTCACCGACCGCTTCGATCGGCGTGGCCGGATTCAGCGCCACGCCCGCCTTCGACCCGGCCTGGCGGATCCTCTGGAGCGTGCGGTGCAGATGCCGGCACGCCTCGGCGTGGACCGTGATCACGTCCGCTCCCGCCTCGGCGAAGGCGTCCACGTACCGGTCGGGATCCTCGATCATGAGGTGCACGTCCAGCGGAAGCTCGGTGGCCCGACGGGCTCCTTCGACCACCACCGGTCCGATCGTGATGTTAGGCACGAAGTGGCCGTCCATGACGTCGACGTGGATCCAGTCGGCACCGCCGGCCTCCACGGCCGCGATCTCCTCGCCGAGCCGCCCGAAATCGCTCGACAGGATGGACGGAGCGATCTTCAAGGATCTCTCCTCATGACGCGGACGCCCTGGCGTGACGCGATCACGACCTCGTGGGCGAGCCCCAGGAAGAGTCCCGTTTCGACCACACCGGCTCGCGCCTGGAGCGCACGGTCGAGCGCTCGCGGATCGGGGATCCCGTCGGCGAACCGGCAGTCGAGGACCACGTTGCCGTTGTCGCTCGTGAAGGGGGTGCCGTCCTCGCCCCGGCGCACCGTAACCTCCGCGCCGTTCGCGGTGAGGAAGTCGATGTGGGACTCGTGCTCCCACGCCACGACCTCGACGGGCAACGGCGAGCGCGTCCCGAGCCTGTCGACGCTCTTGCTGTCGTCCGCGATGATGAGCAGGTGGTCCGCGGCCTGGGCGACCATCTTCTCGCGTAGCAACGCACCGCCCATCCCCTTGATGAGATCGGTATTGGGGTCGACCTCGTCGGTCCCGTCGACGGCGAGGTCGAGCCGCGCATGGGCGGCCAGCGACACCAGCGGGATCCCCAGGCGCCGGGCCTCGGACTCGGTCCAGAGGGACGTCGGCACGCCCGCCACGTCCTGGACCCGGCCGGTCTTCAAGCGCTCCCCGAGCAGCTCGAGGAAATGGGCGACGGTGCTCCCGGTCCCGAGGCCGAGACGCATCCCGCTCTCTACGTGGTTGGCCGCCTGCTCGGCGGCCAGTCTCTTGAGGTCTTCGGCGGTCACCGAATCCATGGTCGCGCGCGCTCCCGGGTACGGTCTCTGAAGGCAGGTCGCGCCGGATCCCCCGAGGGGGCCGCGCCGCGAAGTCCACGCAATGTACCCACGCCCCGGTGGGCATTCCAGCCACGGCCAGGGTTGACAACGGCAACCGACCGCGGCGATGGTAGCGACATGGATCGCGCACTCACCCACGGCTACTGGTATTACGCTCGCCCCCTCCCGGGAGCAGGCGTCCTCGTGCGCGACTGAGCCACAGTCCCTACCGCGACGCTTCGAAGCTCCCGACCTGGTCGGGGGCTTTTTTTGTGCCTTCGAGCAACGGGACCCGAGCGCCAAATCAAAGGAAGCTACATGATCATCGTCACCGTGCCGGGCGCCACAGACGCCCAGATCGACCATATCAGGGAGCGCGTGGAAGCCGCGGGGCTCCGCACCCACCTCTCCCGAGGGGAGCACCGCACCGTCATCGGCTGCGTCGGCGACGAGGTGCTCCTCCAGAACGTACCGCTCCTGTCGATTCCAGGTGTCGACACCGTGCACCCGGTTTTGAAGCCCTACAAGCTCGCCTCGCGTGAGTTCGTCGCCGAGGCCACCCGCATCCCCCTCGGTGCCGGCGAGCTGGGCGGTCCCGAGGTGCTCGTCATCGCAGGACCTTGCTCCGTCGAAGGGCCGGAGATGCTGTCCCGCACGGCGGAGCGGGTCGGCGCCGCGGGCGCCGGAGCGCTCCGAGGCGGCGCCTTCAAGCCGCGTACGTCGCCGTACTCCTTCCAGGGCCTCGGAAAGCGGGGCCTCGAGCTGCTCGCCGAGGTACGCGAGCAGACGGGACTCCCCGTCGTCACCGAAGTCATGGACACGCGCCAGGTCGAGCTCGTCGCGTCGTACGCCGACGTCCTGCAGATCGGCGCGCGGAACATGCAGAACTTTCCGCTGTTGACCGAGGTCGGCCGGCTCCGGCGCCCGGTGCTCCTCAAGCGCGGCCTGTCCGCCACGCTGAAGGATCTCCTCCTGGCCGCCGAGTACGTGATGAGCCAGGGGAACCCCAACGTCATCCTCTGCGAGCGGGGCATCCGCACGTTCGGCACCGAGACCCGGAACACCTTCGACCTGGCGGCGATTCCCGTGCTGAAGCGCGAGACGCACCTCCCGGTCATCGCCGACCCGTCCCATGCCGGAGGACGCAGCCATCTCGTGCCCGCGCTGAGCTACGCGGCGGTGGCCGCCGGTGCGGACGGCCTGATGATCGAGGTGCACCCGGATCCCGAGAACGCGACCTCGGACGGCGATCAGTCGCTCGACTTCGACGCGTTCGACGCGCTCATGGACGGGCTTCGTCCCTTCGTGGACGCGGCGGGCAGATCGCTCCGCTCCGCTTCGATCCGCTCGGCGGCGAGCGCGAGCTGACGGCGCACGGCCCGCTCCGACGAGCCGCCGTCGGTGTCCCTCGACTCCAGCGACGCGGCCCAGTCGAGCCGGGGTGGGTCGTCGCCGAAGCGCGCGTCCTCGGCCACGAGGCGTTCGGGCGGTAGCGCGTCGAGCGTGACGCCCTCCCGCTCGGCCGCGCGGACCAGGCGTCCGACGGTTTCGTGCGCCGTACGGAACGGTACGCCTCTGCGGACCAGGTGGTCGGCCAGGTCCGTGGCCAGCATGACGGTGTCGAGGGCGTCGCGCATGGCTTCGGGGCGGAACTCCGCCGTACGGAGGGCACCGGCGACCGCGGGGAGCGTGAGCAGAAGGGTGTCGACGGTGTCGAAGAGGGGCGCCTTGTCCTCCTGCAGATCCCGGTTGTACCCGGTGGGCAGTCCCTTCACGAGTACCAGCAGCGAGGTCAGGGCGCCGACCAGACGGGCCGACTTGCCGCGGGCCAGCTCGGCCACGTCGGGATTCCGCTTTTGCGGCATGAGGCTCGAGCCGGTGCTGTACTCGTCGGACAGCCGGAGGAAGCCGAACTCGGCGCTGGTGAAGAGCACGATGTCCTCGGACAGCCTCGAGAGGTGCACGCCAATCATGGCTCCCGCGTACGCCAGGTCACACATCCAGTCGCGGTCCGACACGGCGTCGAGGGAGCTCTCGGAGACGCGGCGGAAGCCGAGCTCGGCCCGGAGGGCCTCCCGGTCGACCGGGAACGGGCAGCCGGCCAGCGCACCGGACCCCAGCGGCAGAACGGAGGCCGCCTCCTCGGCCGCCCGCAGACGGTCGAGGTCACGCAGGAACGCGAACAGGTGCGCCAGAGCCCACTGGGCAGCGCGCACGGGCTGCGCCCGCTGTAGGTGCGTGTAACCCGGCATGGGGTGGTCGACGCCCCGTTCCGCCAGGCCGTGGAGCGCACGGACGACCTCGACGAGCCCCTCGCGTATGCGACCGATCGCGGCCATCCCCCAGAGCCTGGTGTCGGTCGCGGACTGGTCGTTCCGGGAGCGGCCGGTGTGCAGCTTGCCCGCGACGCCCCCGACTTCCTCCCGGAGCATACGCTCCACGACCGAATGGATGTCCTCCTCCGGCGCGTCGGCGAGCCCGTCGCGCTCGATCCGTTCCGCCACGCCCGCGAGCCCGACGGTCAGGCGCTCGACCTCTTCCGGGGTGAGCACACCCGCCCCACCGAGGGCCCGCGCCCACGCAACGCTGCCGCGTACGTCTTCCCGCCAGAGCCGCTGGTCGACGTCGAGGCTCAGGTTCAGGCGCTCCATGTCGGTGGACATGCCCTGCTCGAAGCGACCGCCCCAGAGCGGCGCGTCCCCTCCGTCGCGGCTCATCCGTCAGCCTGCTCGTCGCGCCGCGCCGCCGCGCGAATCGGCAATCCGAACAGACGGATGAAGCCGGCCGCGTCCGCGTGGTCGTACGTCGCAGCGTGGCCGAAGCTGGCGAGGTCCTCGCGGTAGAGCGACGTCGGGCTCGATCGTCCCACCACCCGCGCCGAGCCCTTGAGAAGCTTGAGCCGCACGGTTCCGTTCACCGGCTCCATGAGTCGGTCGGTGAGCGCCTGAATGCCCTCGCGCTCGGGGGTCCACCACCGCCCCTCGTACACGAGGTCCGCCCAGCGCCGGGCCACCTCGTCCTTGAGCGCCTCCGTCCGGCGGTCGAGCGTGATCGACTCGAGGTCACGGAGCGCCTGATAGAGGAGCGTGCCGCCCGGAGTCTCGTACACCCCGCGCGACTTCATGCCGACCAGCCGGTTCTCGACGAGGTCCGCGCGGCCGATGCCGTGTCTGGACCCGAGGTCGTTCAGGCTCGTGAGCAAAGTCACGGCATCCATCCGCTCGCCGTTCACGGACACCGGCGTGCCGGCCTCGAAGCCGATCTCCACGTACTCCGGTGCGTCGGGCGCGTCTTCCGGCGCGGTGGTCCAGGTGAACATCTCCGGCTCCGGCTCCAACGACGGGTCCTCGAGGGGACCGCCCTCGTGCGAGATGTGCCACAGGTTCTCGTCACGTGAGTAGAGCTTCACCTCGTCGACACCCGTCAACTTGATTCCGCGGGCACGGGCGTAGGCGAGCGCGTCCTCCCTCGAGCGGATATCCCACTCCCGCCAGGGTGCGATGATCCGGAGGTCGGGCGCGAGCGCCGCATATGTGAGCTCGAAGCGCACCTGGTCGTTCCCCTTCCCCGTGCACCCGTGGGCCAGGGCGTCGGCGCCCACCCGGAGCGCCACGTCCACCTGGGCCTTCGCGAGGATGGGACGGGCCATCGCCGTCCCGAGCAGGTAGGTGCGCCCGTACACGGCGCCCACGCGCAACGTCGGCCACACATACTCCTCGACGAACACCTTCCGCAGATCCACACCGTGGAAGGCCGAAGCGCCCGTCGCGAGCGCCTTCTCCTCCAGCCCCTCGAGCCCGCCCTTCTGCCCGACGTCGCCGGCCATGCATACGACATCGGCGTCGTACGTCTCGCGGAGCCAGGGCACGATGACGGAGGTGTCGAGACCACCCGAGTAGCCGAGCACGACCTTCATGTCATCTTCCTCACTTCATTGGATGGGTGGCGGGTGTCAGGTACACAAAAAAAGAGGCCCGGGGGCTGGAAGACCGGTCACTTCCCGCCAAAGTGCCGGGGGGCCTCGTGCCCCGAACTCCCGCCCCCGGTCCCCTTTCGGAGTCCCGTGGCGTCGCGTCAGCCGTGCTGACGACGTATGTTGGATAATTATGCATCCAATCTGTATGGAGTCAAGGGTGTGTCGTGGCGCGACGACTACCGCGCCATACGTTCGAGGCGCTCCTTTACCGTACCAAGGACCTCCGGGTCCCGCAGAACGAGCAGAATGGTATCGTCGCCGGCGAGGGTGCCCAGCACCTCGGGCCACTCCTCCCAGTCGATTCCGGCGGCCACGGTCTGCGCTCCGCCCTTCATGGTGCGCACGACGAGCAGGTGATCGACCCCCTCGGCGCTGTGGAAGAGCGTCGGGAGCAGCGACTCGAGCGGCGGCGTCCCTTCCCAGTCGTCCGGGACCGCATAGTGGGGCGCCCCGTCCGCCCCGGGGACCTTCACGAGCCTGAGCTCGCGGATGTCCCGGGACAGCGTCGCCTGCGTCACGTCCGTGCCGCGCTCGACGAGAAGGGTCCGAAGCCCTTCCTGGCTGTTGACGCGATGCTCGCGCAGGATCTCGAGGATGAGCTGGTGACGGTCCCGCTTGCTCACGCCACGGCCCGCGCCGCGAAGTCCCGTAGGCGCTCGGGCTCGAAGCCGACACTCCGCTCCGCCTCCTCCCCGGCAGAGAAGAGGATGACTGTCGGGATGCTCCGGATGCCGTACCGACCCGCGACCTCCGGGGCACGATCCGTGTCGACCTTCACCACGAGCATCTTCCCCACGTGCTCATGGGCGAACTCGTCCATGAGGGGCGCCACCATGCGGCAGGGGCCGCACCAGTCGGCGTAGAAGTCGACCATGACCGGCACGCCGGCCCCCAGCACCGTGCGGTCGAAGTCGTCCTCGGCCACCTTGAGGGGCCGATCCAGGAGCATCGGCTTCGAGCACTCCCCGCACTGCGGCCGGTCCGCCGCACGCGCCACCTCGACCTGGTTCAGCTTCCCACAGAAACCGCATCGGACCGTCGCCTGTCCGTCCGTTCTCTTCGTCGACATCCGTCCTCTCTCGTCTGATTACGTCCGACCGCCAACGACTGAATATGGCGCAAGGACGCCGGAGGGGGGACGGGTGCGACGCACCGGCCGCCCCGTCCCCCCCTCGAATCAGAAGATCTCGTACCGCAGCCGGAGCATCGCGAAGCGACCCATGGTCGGGACACCGACGAACGAGCGGTATCCGGTGTCGAAGATATTGTTGACCGAGAGCTGAAGCGTCGCGGCCGTGCCGGGAACCTGGTATCCCACGTTCAGGTCGAAGATCGTGAAGTCGTCGACGCACGGCTCGGAGAACTCGCTCGGCGCCACCCCGGGGATGCACTCGTTCCCAACGTAGCCGGCCGATTCGGCGGGGAATCCGGCAGAGAAGCGAGCCCGACCGTTGGCGGACAGGCCCGTCCGCACGTTCCGGTACGCGAGCCCGAGCGACCCCTTGTGCTTCGGCGCGTTGAGCGCGATCGGGGCACCGCCCTCGATCTCGAAGTAGTCGTCGCTCACCCACGAATACGTGCCGTTGACGGTCCACTCGTCGTTCACGAAGGCCTGGATCGCGAAGTCGCTCCCCCAGAGATCGAGGTCGCCCACGTTCCGGTAGGTGACGATCAGGTCGGCCGCCTGGGCGCCGACCTCGTCGGAGGACACGACGCCGGCCGGGATCTGAGCGATGACCGGCGCGAGCGCGGCGGCCGTGGCCTGCGCCTGAGCGGGATCCATGCCGTCCTGGATGAACCGCGTCGCGATGAAGGTACCCACGTCCTGGCCGTTCAGCAGGAGCAACGGCGTCTGGACCTGCAGCGGCGATACGAAGTCGTTTTTCTGCATGTAGTAGACGTCCGCCGTGATCTTCACCCTGTCGTTCAGCACCCCGGTCCATCCGATCTCGTAGGTCTCGGTGTAGCTCTCCGCGATGCCGGGCACGTCGGGAATGCGCGTCGACGCCAGCGGGCTCAGCTCGCCCGGATTGTTCACGTCGAGGAGCATGCGCGCGATGTCGCCGTTCGTCGGATCCCAACCGCTCATCTGCGCCGCCATCTGCGGGCTGATCGCGCTCTGGGCCTGGAGCACGCCGATGAGGAGATCCCACATGATGCCGACATCCGCCGGCAGCAACTGCCCCGCACCCCCGAACTCGGCGGGATTGAACGGCGAGCGCATCCCGCGCAGCGTGCCGTCGGGGTCCTGAAAGGAATAGCCGTCCTTCCCGGTGCCGTAGGCCCGGGTCGTGTACCCCAGCTGACCCAGGGTCGACGGTGCCGCGCCGCCGGAGATGTCGAGGAAGAAGTTCAAGCTCGACGGCGTGGAGAAGGCGCGGTTGTAGGTCGCCCGGAAACTCTGTTCCTCGGTCGGGCTGAACACCAGCGCCGCCCTCGGAGAGAACACGTTGTCGTCCAGCAGCGAGTGCGAGTCGAGGCGCGCCGCCACGATGAAGTCGAGCTGGTCGGTCAGCGCGGTCTTGGACTGCACGTACGCGCCCCACTCGTCGATGTCGTCCTCGTCCTCGTAAGAACCGTTGATGCTCCCCTCGGTATCCGGGCGCGTCGCGAAGAAGTCGACGCCGTAGGTGAAGTCCTGACGGCCGTCGGCCAGGGCGAGGCCGTGCTGGCCCTGGGCGACGAAGAGCGTCGACTTGTCGATCAGCGGAACCCCGTCGCGCAGGAGCCAGGTGTCACCGGCGTCGCTGCGGTTGTAGTACGCCTGCGTGAAGAAGCGCCCCTTGTTCAGCCGCGCCTGGAAGTAGTCGTAGACCCAGTCGCTGGTCTGCCCGGCGCCGAGCCCGGTCAGCTCGATGCCGGTCGCGCTGGTACGGCCGTAGGTCCCCACGAGCGTGCCGTCATCGGCGAACCGCCAGTCCGCGCGCGCCTCGAGCCCGTACCGGCTGATGTCGAAATCACGGATACCCACACGGGCGCACGCCTGCTCGGCCACCGCGGTCGAAAATCCACGGATCGCTTTGTCCTGGAGGCACGCCGGCTCCGACTGCTCCCGGGCCTCCTGCTCCACCGGATCGGTATAGGGCCACTCCGTTCCGGACAGGTACTGACCGGAGAGCTTGACCCCGAAGTCTTCCGCGACGAGAAGGGCAGTTCGGAACGTCCCCTGGAAGACATCACGCTCACCCGCGCCGAGCGTCACCGTGGTCTCCTGGTCGTCGAGCGGCGACTTGGTCAGGATGTGCACCACGCCGTTCGCCGTGTTCGGCCCATAGAGCGCCGAGCCGGGTCCGAGCACGACCTCCATCCGGTCGACGTCCTCGTCGTTGGAGGGGAGGAAGTGCATGAGGTTCACCCGCAGCGACGGCACGCCGGCGAGCCGGTGGTCCGTGAGCATGTGGAGGCCCCCGGAGAAGATGTTGTTGAAGCCTCGGACGACCACGTTGGTCGACTGCACGCCCTGCGTGATGATGTCGACGCCCGGTGCGCCTTTCAGGTGGTCGGCGAGCGTGGCCGCCGGACGCTCGGTGATCTCGGCCGAGCTTACGTTGTACGTGGACGCGGGCGCCTCCGTGGACTTCTCGGGCGTGCCGCGGGACGCCGTGATCACGAGGGCATCGAGCTCCTGGGCCTGGGAGAGCAGCTCCATGTCATACGTGGTGGTCTGACCGGCCGACACGGTGACTCCGTCGAACCGCGTGGTCCGGTATCCCACGACCGTGACGGTGAGGTCGTAGCCGCCCGGAGGGAGGCCGATCCGGTAGCGGCCCTGATTGTCGCTCAGCGTCCCCGTGGCCTGACCGGCGCCGAGCACCTGAATCTGAGCGGCGGAGATCGGGGCGCCCGTCTCCGCGTTGGTGACGGTCCCGGTCAGGGTGCCCTGCTGAGCGGCGACCGCGCCGGCGAAGGCGAGGACCGCCGCGGTCGCAGCGACCAGGGATCCAACGAAACGTGCGGACATGGGGCCTCACACCGTGATTGGACAGGCGTGCGCGCAGGGTGGCGAACTCACTACGAAGCTACCGCTCCGGCGGTGCCCGGTGCAATCGAAATCTGCATCGGGGTGGCCTCGCGAGGGACGTCCCGACATCATCGTGGGCATGAAGACTCCGCCATTCACCAGGACCCGACTCGAGGAGGCCCGCGCCGACCTCGGCCACGCCGTCCACCGGACCCCTCTCATCCACTCGACGACGCTGTCCGAGGTGGCCGGCGTCCCCGTGCACCTCAAGTGCGAGAACCTCCAGAAGACCGGCTCGTTCAAGGTGCGTGGCGCGCTGCACCGCATCCGGCAGCTCGATGCACGAGAACGCGAGCGGGGCGTGATCACGATCTCCGCGGGCAATCACGCCCAGGCGGTCGCTTGGGCGGCCTCCGCGGCGGGGGTCGCGAGCACGGTGGTCATGCCCGAGGCCGCCTCCCGTACGAAGGCGCGCGCGAGCCGCGGCTACGGCGCGGAGGTGATTCTGCACGGCACGCCCGGAGAGGCGTTCGAAAAGGCCTTCGAGCTGGCCGAGGAACGGGACCTGACCTTCGTGCATCCGTTCGACGACGAGCACGTGGTCGCAGGTCACGCCAGCTGCATGCTCGAGATCCTCGAGGACCTTCCGGACGTAGGGACCGTGCTGGTCCCGGTCGGAGGCGGCGGGCTCGCGTCCGGCATCGCGTCGGCGGCGGCCGTGAAGGCGCCGGACGTGGCCGTGTGGTGCGTCGAGCCGGAGGGCGCGGCGGCGATGCACCGGAGCTTCGAGCTCGGCCGGGCCGTTCAGCTCGACTCGGTGTCCACCGTGGCCGACGGGCTCAAGGCACCCATGGCCGGGAAGCTGAACTTCGAGATCCTGCGGGAGTGGTCCCGTGGCGTCGTCCTGGTCGACGACGACGCGATCGTCTCGGCCATGAAGCTCCTGCTCGAGCGGACGAAGCTACTCGCCGAGCCCGGCGGCGCGGCGGGCCTCGCCGCGCTCCTGACCGGCGCGACCCCCGACCCGCGCGGGCCGGTGGTCGTCGTGCTGAGCGGCGGGAACGTCGACGCCGAGCTCCTCGGGACGTTGTTACTCGACGGCTAGCAGCTCGACGTCGAAGATCAGGATTCCTTCCGACCCCCTGCGGAAGTAGGCCAGCTGGGGCGGAATCACGAGCTTGCGCTCGCCGCCGACCCGCATGCCCCGGACACCTTCATTGAACCCTGCGATGACCTGGTCCATGTCGATCTCGAACGAGATCTCCCCTGAATCGAGCGTCGCTCCGCTCCGGTAGCGAACCAGGTATGCGACCGTCACCTGCGACCCCGGCTCCGCCAGCGCGCCGTCCCCCACCACCAGGTCCTGGTAGTAGAGTCCCGAGTCCGTCCGCGTCATCGCCTCGAGATCGACGTCCAGCGACTCGTGGAAGAGGGCCGTCTCGATCCGCTCGAACTGGGGCGCGGTCGCGCTCGAGCACGCACCGAGCACCAGGACGGCACCACAGGCCACACCCCATCCCCACCGCTTCAACATGTCCATTCTCCGTTGGTCATGACGTCGGGCCCCGGCCCCCGAGCATCCGCTCGAGAAGCGCGGGATCTCCCTGGATCGCCGAGCGACGCTGGTAGAGCCTGAGGCCGGACAGGCCTCCGAGCTCGGAACCGTTTCCGGCCCGGCCCGGCCCGCCGTGCATCAGGGCGGGGATCACCATGCCGGAGCCGAGGGCGGCACCGGCGACACCGCTGGACCCCAGGTAGATCCGTCCGTTCCACTGCGCGAACCGGGTCACGACACCTTCGAGCCACTCCGGGTCGTCACCGTACGCGCTGGCCACGAGGCTTCCCCGGCCGAGCGCCACCAGCTCCGCGGCGTCCTCGGGCGTCCCGTCGTACGGCAGAATCGACGAGACCGGCCCGAACACCTCCCGCTGATGGACCACCGTCGCGGCCCGGGCGTCGTCGAAGCGCACGAGCGTGGGACGCACGTAGTACCCCTTCCCCTCGGGCGCGCCGACGCCGTCGACGGGCTCCGAGCCACCGAGCAGCACGGTGCCCTCGGCAGCCAGCGCGTCGATGCCCTGGCGGTTGTCGCGCAGCTGACGCGCGCTCGTGACCGGGCCCATGGTGACCGACGGGTCCGCCGTGTTTCCGACGACGACCTCCTCGAGGCGGGCCACCAGGTCCGCCGCGACACGCTCCACCTGATCGGCCGGCACGAAGATGCGCCGGACCGCGGTGCACTTCTGGCCGGCCTTCTGGGTGATCTCGCGAACGACGTCCTTCAAGAAGAGCCCGTAGAGGTCGGAGTCGGGATCGACGCCCGGGGCCAGGACCGCGCTGTTCAGCGAATCCGCCTCGACGTTCACGGTCACGTTGCGCTCGAGGATCTCCGGCATGGAGCGGAGATGCAGCCCGGTATCGGCGGACCCGGTGAACGCCAGCACGTCCTGCTCACCGAGGTGCGACAGGAGGTCGCCCGGCGCGCCGCAGACGAGTTGCACCGACCCCTCCGGCAGGACGCCGGCCTCGTCGAGAATCTGGATCATGCGCCACGTGACGAGCGCGGTGCTCGTGGCCGGCTTCACGATGACCGGCATCCCCGCGAGCAGCGCGCACGCCGCCTTCTCGCCGAAGCCCCAGCCCGGGAAGTTGAACGCGTTGACCAGGACCGCCACGCCCTCCTTCGGCACCAGCACGTGCCGCCCCGCCCAGTCACCGTCCCGCGAGAGCGGAACCGAGTCGCCGTCGGGCATCAGCCTGGCGTCGCCCAACCCCTTCCCGAAGTGCGCGTAGGCGGCGAGCGTCCCGGTGGCGCCGTCGACGTCGAACTTGGCGTCGCCCTTGGTGTTGCCGCCGTTCCTCTTGGCCATGTCGAGGAGCTCGTCACGGTGTTCGCCGAGCGCCTTGGAGATCGCCTTGAGGAGCGCCGCCCGGTCACCGAGCGTCAGCGCCCTGAGCGCCGGCCCGCCGACCTCACGAGCGTACCGGACCGCCGCGGCCAGATCGAGGCCCTCCGTGGAGGTTTCCGCGATCGGCTCCTCGGTCGAGGGATTCACGAGGACGGACGGCTCGCCGGAGCCTTCCTGCCAGCGGCCGTTCACGAAGCTCTTGAGCGTGATCATGTCTCGGGTCCACTCCGGAATGTGCGATACGGGGACCCGAACAGTAGAACGAGGGCCGGAGCGGACAAGGGGGCGCGGCTCGTAGCGCGCCCCCCCGGTCCTACCCCGCCGTGGTCAGCGGCCGCCCGGCCGGTAGCTCCGTACGGGGGGAAGCTGCGCACCCGTCAGGCCCTCGGGCTCCTCTTCCCCCACGACCGGCATCCGCAGCGTCCCGACCCCGTCGATGGTCGCCTCGATGACCTCGCCCGGCTGCAGGAAGCGCTGCTCACCCCGCACCGCCGTGCCCATGCCGGTTCCCCCCGAGGTCCCGTTGTTGATCACGTCGCCGGGAAACAGCGTGATGATCGAGGAGCCGTACTCGATGAGCTCCCACAGCGAGTGGATCATGTCGCCGGCCATCCCCTCCTGCATGCGCTCGCCGCCGACGCTCAGCGTCTGCCTGAGGATCTCCATCGGGTTGCCGTAGAACTCCTTGGGCACGATCCAGGGGCCCATGGGCGCGAAGGTGTCGTGCCCCTTCCCCACGAACCAGTCGGACTGGAGGGGATTTCCGCCCGGGGGCCGCCCGCCGCGGTCCGAGATATCCATCGTGACCGTGTACCCGAACACGTGCGCCTCGGCGTCGTCCGCGGAAATGTACTTGCCGGCCCGCCCGATGACCGCTCCGAGCTCCACCTCCCAGTCGATCCGGTCGCGACCGTACGGGAGCACGATCGGCTCTCCGTTGCCGACGACGGCGCCCCGGCTCGGCTTGAGGAAGAGGTACGGCACACCTCGGTTCTCCCGGCGCTGCCGCAGGGCTTCGGCCCGCTCCTCCTCGGTGCCGGTCTCGTCGACGTGGGTGTAGAAGTTCACCGCGGCGTTGAGGATCTTGCCCGGATACATGATGGGCGGGAGGGTCCTGAGGTCGCCGACCTCGTGCACGTAGTCAGGCCGCGCCGCGCCCAACGCGTCGTCGGCCACGAGCTGATTCACCAACTCGTAGAGTCGGGCCTTCATGCCGTACTCGTAACGCTCGATCAGCTCGAGCATGTCTGCCGGCATCGGCAGGCGTGGATATTCGGGGCGGCGCTCCAGATCGGCGTTGGCGCGCTCGAGGTCCACCACGAAACGGTCTCGCAGGACCACGCCGACCCGCGGCTCGTCGTCGATCTCGAAGGTGCCGACCTTGAACGGCTCGGCGACCGAGGGAGCCTGCGCCTCGCCCCCGGCAGGCAGAAGCGCCAGGCACACGAGCCAGCCGCAGAGCCGGAGGGCCTTTGAAAGGGACGGAACGGACGTGCGCATGACCTTACCTCCAGAGTGGGGACTCTACGGATAAGGGGCAGTGTCGGGGGGCGGGCCGCCCGGTGTCAAACGGACGCGGCCTCCCGCGGGAGATGGACGTCGAACGTGGTTCCCGCCTGCGGCGACGAGGAGACCATGATCGATCCGCCGTGCGCACGCGCGATCTCCCGCGCGATGTAGAGTCCGAGCCCCAAGCCTTGCTTGGGTCGGTCGGCCCGATCGGTGCTCGCAGGATGAACGAAGGGATCGAAGAGCCGCTGCCGATCCGCGTCGGGAATCGCGCTTCCTGCGTTGTGGATGGAGGCGACCACCTCGTTCTCCTCTCCGATCAGAACGACGGTCACCGGCGCCCTGTCTCCGTGCAGCACCGCATTCTCGACCAGGTTGGACATCGCCTGCCCCAGGCGTCCCGCGTCCCATTCCCCCTCGAGCTCGCCTCGTGCCTCGAACCGGAGATCGCATTCCGGATGTGCCGACCGCGCCTCTTCGACGATCTCGCGCGCGATCTCCTTCAGGCAGGTACGGGACCGGACGATCGGCATGCCGTCGCCGAGTCGGCACCGTGAAAAGTCCAGCAGGTCGTTCACCAGGTCCGTCATCCGTTGACCACTACTACGGATCCTGGTCGCGAGCCTCAGGTCACGCTCGGTCAACGCTCCTCGCTTCACCAGATACTCGGATGCCATGAGCAGGGCGCCGAGCGGGGTGCGGAGGTCGTGGCCCAGCATCGCGAGGAACAGCTCGCGCCTCTTGCGCGCCTGGATGCGCGCCCGGGCGATCGATTCCATCAGGCCCTCGTCGATCGTCTTGTTCAACGAGATCAGGCCGTTCACTTCCGCGAGAGACGGCGAGCGGTGAGCCGCGACCCACTGTCGAACGAGCCTCGCGCGCGCGTCGCTGCACTTGTCGATCTTTTCCTTCAGGCCGATATCGTCGTCCAGGAGATCTTCGATTTCCTGCGTGGTGACCTTGGGCAGATCTCCCGGCGACGCGTCGTCGCCCTGGCGAGGCAACTCCCTCGGAAGCTCCGCGATCCTCTCCGAAGCACGTTCCCGGACCTGCTGGAGGGCATCCGCAAGGCGGCGACCGGTGTCCTCCGACTCCGTGTGGAGCGGGTCACTCATGCCGACCTCCCTGGTCCTCGGCGTGTCCCCCGACGCGCTGTTAAGCTCATCTTCAACATAACGCAAGGACCATGCCGATCGCGAACCCGTCGGGATCGGTGGCAGCGGTGCCCGCCTACGGAAGCACGACCCCGGGACCGTTCCGGGTGAGCGCGCGGCACGCCTCGAGGAGCTCCGCCCCGAGCCCCCGGTCCAATCCACCCCACGTGAACAGACCCTCTACCTTCGCGTCCAGCGCATCGTCGTCCAGGGGGCGGTCCGGGTCTCCCGTTGCCGAGACCACCCTCGCATGGTGCGTGCCCCCCGCTCCGCTCCGCGCCTCCACCCGCGCGCCCCAGCGCTCGGGGTACGCGTCGGCCAGAGTCTCATTCACGCCGACGGTCACGCGTCCGAGCATCGCCCGCACGTCCTCATCCTCGAGCGCCACGGCATCGAACGCATCCAGGCCGGGCGTCCCACGCACGAGGGCGCGGGCCACGGCGTACTGAAGGCTGAAGCGCGCCTCGTGCGGCGTGTTCGGGTCCGGCCGATCGGTCACGTCGAGCGCGGCCGGGTAGCTCTCCACGGACACTCGCTCGGGGGCCACGCCACCCAGGGCCGCCCGTACCTCGAGCGCCGCGTCGATGGCCGGGTGCACGTGGCGGCAGCACGGGTAGGGCTTCATCGACGTCTCCGGGAGCTTCCACGTCGGAGCGCCGGCGCACACGACATCGGGCCGCGCGTCGGGGCACAACGCCCGGAACAACCCCTTCTCTCCTTCCAGAATGTGCTCCGCACCCGTCAGCCCTTCGGCCGCCAGGAGCGTCGCGCGAAGCCCCGCGGCGGCCGCATGGCCGGCGTGGAGTGGCTTGCTCATGGCGCCTTCCGCGTTGAACTGCCAAAGCCCCGCCGCCTGCGTTCCGGCGCTCCCGAGCGAGTTCACCCAAGCGTCCTCGTCGAGCTGCAGCAGAGAGGCTGCGGCCGCGGCCGCACCGAAAGGGCCGGCCGTCGCGGTATTGTGGAAGATCCGGTAGTGCGCGGGGCCGAGCGCCTCGCCTACGCGGATCATCACCTCGTAACCCGCGAGCACCGCGCCGAGCACGGCGTGTCCTGCGGCCCCGATCTCGCGGCCCAGGAGGAGCGCCACCGGAACGACCACGCACCCCGGGTGCGTCACCGAGGCACGGTGGAGGTCGTCCGTCTCGGTGACGTGCGAGCGCGCGGCCGCCAGGAAGACGCGCCCCTCCAGGTCGCGGGCGCGGGCTCCGTAGGCCTCGAGGATCCGTCCCTCGGGGGTGGCGGCACCGGCGACGTACGAGCCCAGCCAGTCGCGCACGAAGCGCTCGGCCTCCACACGGTCCAGATCGGTGACGGGGCGCGCCCGGACGTATCGCGTGAGGCGCCGGGTGAGGCTCCCCTCCTCCCCGGGGTCACGGGCCGACGAGGCTGCGGTCACGTGGCGAACTCCTTTCTGAGGGCCGCGCCGTGCTGGTCGAGCCCCGGTACGGGCCCGTCCACTTCGTCCTCACGCCAGCGCGTGGCGGGCGCGGGCATCCGCACCGGCCCGTCCGGGGTGTCGACATCCAGCAACTCGAGCTGCGGATGGTCGGCGAGCTCGGCCACCGTGCGGACACGTCCGAACGCGATCCCGCCGCGCTCCAGGCGCGCAACGAGCTCCGACGTCGTCCAGCCTCCGAACACCACCTGGAGCTCGGCCACCAGGTCATTGCGGTGCCGGACCCTCGCGGGATTGTCCTGGAACCGCGGATCGGACGCCAACTCGGGCCTCGCGAGCACGTCCGCGCAGAGCCGCTGCCACTCGCGCTCGTTCTGGACAGCCACCATCACGGTGTCGCCCTCGGAGGAGGTGTACGGTCCGTACGGTGCGATGCCGGGGTGCCGGAGACCACTCCGCGAGGGCGGACGCCCGCCGTACACCTGATGCAGGTACGGCACCGACATCCAGTCGGCGATCGACTGGAACAGGGATACCTCGAGGGCACGCCCTTCCCCGGTCGCGTCCCGCACGCGGAGCGCCTCGAGCACCGCCGTGTAGACGTGCATGCCCGCGGCGATGTCGCACACCGAGATACCGACGCGCGCCGGAGACTCCTCGGTGCCGGTGACCGCCGCGAGCCCGGCTTCGCCCTGCACGAGGCTGTCGTAGGCCTTCATGTGCGCGTAGGGGCCGTCCCGGCCGTAACCGGAGACGTCGCACGTGATGAGCCGCGGGTGGGCGGCCCGAAGCGCCTCCGAGCCGAAGCCCGCGCGCTCGGCGGCGCCGGGGGCGAGGTTCTGAACGAAGACGTCGGCGCGCGCGATCATGCGCCGGAGCAGCGCTGCCTCCGCGGGGTTCTTCAGGTCGAGCGCGACCGACTCCTTCCCTCGGTTGAGCCAGGCGAAATACGCGCTCCCTCCCCGCACGACCCGGTCGTAGCCACGCGCGAAGTCGCCGTCCGGACGCTCCACCTTGATGACCCGGGCGCCCGCGTCGGCCATCTTCCGGGTCGCGAGCGGCGCGGCGACCGCCTGCTCGACCGAGACGACCCGCACCCCCTCGAGCGGGAGCGTCACGCGCCGACGCCGCAGAAGCGCACGGCCGCCACGGCGAGCGTGCGTGCGACGGCCGCCAGGTCGTCGATGGCGACCCACTCGTCCGGACGGTGCGCCCGCCGGATGTCTCCCGGACCGAACAGCACCGTGGGGGTCCCGCCGACCATCGCCAGCGTGCCCATGTCCGCGCCGTAGGTCATCCCCTCGAGGGGCAGGTCGCGGCCGACCACCGCGCTCCCGGCGGACTGGACGGTAGCCACCAACGGATGCTCCGGATCGGTTCGGGCGGCGGTGAAACGCCCGCCCCACCACGAAAGCTCGGGCGGATGGTCGCGAAGCCACGGATCGCCCCGGGCCGCTTCGGCCACGGCCCGTTCGAGCTCGCTGCGCGCGTCGGCCTCGTCTTCCCCCGGAGCGACACCGTAGCGCCCCTCGAAGGTCAGGTGGTCGGCGACGGACGACGCCCAATCGCCGCCCCGGACCGTCCCGACGCAGATCGGGAACGGGAAGGCGTACGACGCGAACAGCGGATCACCTCCGAAACGGCGGTTCCGGTCCTCCTCGAGCCAGCGGATACCGGCCATGATCGTGGGCAACTTCTCGATCGCGTCGACCCCCTCCTCCCGCACCGCCCCGTGTGCCGCGAGCCCCCGGATACGCACCCGGAAGTTCAGGCATCCGGCCTGGGCCGGCGCCACGGCGAGCCTCGTCGGCTCCATGACGATGGCGCCGTCGCCCCGGTATCCTCGGAGAACGGACGCCAGCGTGCCGAGGCCGCCGTCCTCCTCGCCCACGACGCTCTGCAGATGGACGTCGCCGGCCAGCCTGAGGCCCGTCGAGCGCACCGCGCGGAGGGCATAGAGGGCGGCTACCAGCGCGCCCTTCATGTCCAGCGCGCCACGCCCGTACAGGCGGCCCTCCCGGACCGTCCCGGAGAACGGCGGATCGGTCCAGAGCGCCTCGTCACCGGGCGGGACGACGTCCACGTGCCCGTTGAGGACGAGGGTGCGGCCGGGTCCGGACCCGCCGGGCGCCGGTTCCGCGCCCGGAGCCGCCTCACGCGTGCCCGGCAGTGTGCCCACCAACCCGATCGCTTCGTCGCGCTCCAACTCGGCGCTGAACGACGGGTGGCGGGAGAGCTCCTCGAGATCGATCGTCCAGCGGTCCACCTCCAGGCCGGAGTCGGCCATCGTGGCGGCCATGAAGTCCTGAGCCGCCGTCTCCCGCCCGTTCCAGCTCGGAATCCGGACGAGCTCCTGAGCGGCTCGGACGAGCCCATTGACGTCCACCGCGTCCGCGACGTCGCGCTCGAGGTCGGTGAGGTCGGACGCGTCGCTCATCCCCGGGCTAGAGCCTGCTCCAGGTCCGCGATGAGATCCTCCGGGTCCTCGATACCGACCGAATAGCGCACCAACCCCTCGGGGATGCCCAACTCGGCCCGTTCCTCGGGGGTGCATTCGACGTGGCTCGTGGTCGCGGGCGTGCCGGCGACGGTCTCGACCGCGCCCAGATTCGCGGCCAGGTGCGCCCACCGGAGTGCCGGCAGGAAACGTTTGACGGCCTCCAGGCCGCCATCGAGCGAGAAGCTCAACATGCCGCCGAACGCCCGCATCTGCCTCCGCGCCACGGCGTGCCCGGGGTGCGTCTCGAGGCCCGGATAATGCACGGCGTCCACGCCCTCGGCATCCCGCAGCCACGTCGCGATCCGCATCGCGGAGGCGGACTGGCGCTCAACCCGCAGCGCCAGCGTCTTGAGGCCGCGGAGTAGCAGGTACGCCGCTTCCGGGTGCAGGCTCGCCCCGGCGATCTCGCGATGGCGGAAGACCTTCCGGACCAGGTCGGCGTCGCCGCAGAGCACGCCTCCGAGCGCGTCCGCGTGCCCGCCGAGGAACTTCGTGGCGGAATGGACGACGAGGTGCGCGCCCAACTCCAGCGGAGACTGGTTGAGTGGGGTGGCGAACGTATTGTCGACCACGACCGTCGCGCCCGCGGCGCGGCCCGCCGCCGCCAACCGGGCGAGATCGACCACCTTGAGCGTGGGGTTGGTCGGCGTCTCCAGGTAGAGGAGATCGCACCCGCCGGCGATCTCCGCCTCGATGGCGTCGTCGTCGGTCTCGGCGAGCGCCACGTCCACACCCCACTCCGGGAGGTGCCGGGTCAGCAGGACGCTCGTGCCCCCGTAGGTGTCCTTCTGCGACACGACCCGCGATCCGGGTCGGAGGAACGTCTGGAAGACATTGGAGATCGCGGCCATGCCCGTCGCGAACGACGTTGCCGCCTCCGCCGCCTCGAGCGCGCGGACCTTCTCCTCGAAGGCGGCCACGGTCGGGTTCGTGTTCCGGCCGTAGATGTGCCCCTCGCGCTCTCCCCGCGCCACGGCGACCCAGGCGTCGACGTCCCGGTACCCGAACGATACGGACGGCACGACCGGAACCTGGGTCGGCGCGCCGGGAGCGCGGCTCTCCTCCCCGGCCCAGACCGACAGCGTGGCCGGGCCGGGACGGCCTCTCCCCTCCACGGGCGTCAGCTTCCCACCAGCGCGTTGAAGAGGAACTTGAAGGTCCCGTGCGTCTGGGCCCTGTGCTGCGTGCGGAAGCCGATCATGAGGATCTCGCCCTCACCGTGATCGATGTGCAGCATGGCCGCCCTTCCCGCGATCAGGTCCTCGCCGTCGAGCTGGCCGCTCTGGAGCACATCGTCCCGCCAGTACGACGCCACCCGGCGCACCCGCTCCCCGTCCGAGGAGCGCTCCACCTCGTAGACCTGGTTGTCCCCGAAGAACACGACCCAGGCATCGTCCGGCATGCCCCACGCCATCGGATGATCGGTCTCCACGTCGACCCGCAGCGTCGAGCCGTATGCCCAGAACTCGGAGTTCGGCACGTCGGCGACGACGTTGCGAATCGGCACGTCGAAGCCGTCCAGGACGAGGTCACCAGCCTGGGCGAACGTCACGAGTCGTCCGCCCCCTCGCACGAAGGCCTCGAGCGCCTCGACACCGGCCTCCCCGAATCCGCTCCGGTATTCGGGCGGCATGGAGGTCATCTGCTCCTCGTCGTCGGAGCCCATCAGCGTCTCCAGATCGTCGTCAGGCACGATCAGGACGTCGATCCGGTCCGCGAGCCGCCCGGAGAGCACGTCGGCGTCCATGATCGTGTCGTACGGGAAGCCGAAGTCCTCGATCATGAGCCGGGTCCACCCCTCGTCCATGTTGCCGCCCCAGTACCGCTGGAACATGCCCACGCGGAGGCGCGCGGCCTCCGGCGCGTACTCGTCGCCCGCGTCGACGTTCATGGCCAGGAAGTCGACACCGGTCTCACCGGCGATCCGCGAGGCCACCGCGTCGGACACGTCGGGCACCCAGAAGTCGCCGGCCGCGTGCGGCCCGTGGTCGCTCACGAACCGGTGCACGGTGACGCCCTCGTCCCAGAGCATGTTCACCGCATGGAAAGCGTCGTTGAGGTTGCCGGGGATGTGGAAGCCCTCGCTCCCCCGGGTCACCTCGCCCGTCGGGTCGGGGCGCGTCGCCACCAGGTCGAGTGCCGCCTCGACCTCGCCGCCCGCGGGATGGACCTCCACGCCCATGAACTCCGCGAGCACGTCGGCGCTCATGTCGTACGGGCGGATCGGGCTGCCGTCGGGGTTCCGCGTGTAGCTGTTCTGCGGATAGAACGTCCGGCCCAGCAGGTAGCGGATGACCCCCTGCTTCGGCTGCGCCATGGACACGACCCACGAGCCCGCCGGATAGAAGCGGCCCTCGTGCACGAAGTCCTCCGACGACCGATGCACGTCGACGCCCTGGAGGAGCAGCTTGTCCACGAGCTTGGTCGCGGTGAGCGGGTCGTGCTGGTCCGCCGAGATCAGGTAGACCCGGGTCTCGGCCTCGGCGCCCCGCCGCGTCTGGGCGAGCGCCTTGCGCGCCGTGTTGCGCAGCTGGAGCTCCCGGTTCCGCGCCGCGATGTCCAGCGAGGCGAAGGTCGCGATGTTGATGTTGGTGACGATGTCGCGCGTGCTCCACCACCCGCCCGGCCAGGGGCTCGGGAAGGTGGTCTGCTCCTCGTACTCCGGGAGCTGGCGCGATCCGGTGAGCTGCTCCGGATGCACGTAGATGGGCGAGGCCATGTCCGCGCTCGCCGACTCCGTCAGCATGCCGGCGATGTTGTGGAACGGCGTGATCCAGTGGAAGCCGAAGTGGCCCCAACCGGAGTAGATCGCCGCGCCGATCACCCCCTGGCGCCCCTCTTCCTCGAGGCGGTACCCCATGTGCGCACCGTACCAGTCCATCTCGCGCCACACCAGCGGGTCGGCACCGGGCCGCACCGGCTCCGCATAGGGCGGGATGTACATGCGGGCGGTATAGCCGCCCATCTGGTGATGATCGATGAAGGCCTGCGGTATCCAGTCCCGGAACAGGATCTCCGCGCCGTACTGCGACTCGACCGTGGCCTGCATGAACGCGTCACGGTTGTTGTCGTGCCCGATGTAGTGATGATAGAGCTCGGGAGGGCGCGTCGTCTCGTACTCGGTGCCGACCTGCTGCCGGTACCAGTCGGTGACGATGTGGTTGCCGTCCGGATTGAACATCGGGATCTGGATGGCCACCGTCTCGTCGAGGATGCGCATCATCTCCTCGTCGTCGCGCGTCGCCATCTCGTAGAGGATCTCGACCGACGCCTGACTCGGCGCCACCTCGGTCGAGTGCAGCCCGTACGACTGGACGAGAACGACCTTGCCCCGCTCCACAGCGTCGTCGATCTCGGCCTGGCTCCGGCCGCGCGGGTCCTGCAGGAGCGCGTTCAGCCGCTGGATCTCGTCGAGGTTCGCCAGGTTCTCGGGGCTCGAGACGAAAATCACCAGGAACGGGAGCCCCCGGGTGGACGTGCCCACGTCACGGACCTCGATCCGGTCGCTCCGCTCGCCGATCATCTCGTAGTACGGAAGCATCTCGTCCCACCGCACCAGCTGCCGGTCTGCGCCCATCACGTGGCCGAAGTACTCCTCGGGCGACGGGATGGCCTGCGCGGCCGCGGACGCGACCGTGGCCAGGCTCAGCGCGACGGCCAGCGCCAGCACGGAAGCCGAGCGCAGGGTATCAGCCGCGCCTCGCTGCAGCGGTCGGAGAAGTCGGTTTCGTAGGGCCCTGGGGCTCGAAATCATGGAGGTACTCCGCGATCGGTCTGGGGTTGAGGTCCCTTCGGGATAACGTCTTCGGCCCACGGATCGCAAGTGGCGCGCTTGTGCTTCGCGCCGATTCCGGACATGAGAAAGCCCCGCGGACCAGGTGGCCCGCGGGGCTCTCGCATTACTGGGGCGGGAGGGTTCGAACCTCCAACCTCCTGGTTAACAGCCAGGCGCTCTGCCGGTTGAGCTACACCCCATACGCTTGGCGGGTTCGTGCCGATGACCCCCGCCGATCGACACTCCCCCACCAACGCAAAACGGCCGCGATCCCCTGGGGACCGCGGCCGTCTCGTCGTTCCGATTTCGTTCGGCTACGCGAGTCCGCGGTCGCAGTCCCCATTGGGATTGCGATTCATATTCGGATTCGAGTTGCCGCGCGTGTTGTTCATGCACCGATTATCACGAGGAGGGTCCGATCCGTCAAGCCGTCTCTCTATCCGCCCGTCTGGGACAGCGCCACGAGCCCACCCGACCCGACCGCGCTCCCCTGGACCAGATGGTGCCGCTCGGGCTTCACCCGCAGCGTCTCCTCGATCAGCGGGCGGATGTCGTCGCCGGCGCGGAGCGGGTCGCGGAGATTCGTCTGGAGCGACCCGAACAGGCACGGGCGTAGCTGCCCGTCGGCCGTGAGACGCATGCGGTTGCAGCGGTCGCAGTAGTTGTGGCTCATCGGGGTGATGACACCGACGGTGCCGGGCGCTCCCGGGAAGCGATGATAGCGTGCGGGTCCGTTCCCGAACGGCCCGTCCACCGGCTCGAGCTGTTCGATGGCGCGCACCCGCCTGAGCGCCTCGGCGCACGACACGAAGCTTCCGGCGCTCAGGTCGAGGTTCGCCCCCGTCGGCATCATCTCGATGAAACGGATGTGCCAGGGTCGCTCACGCGTGATCCGGGCGAAATCCTCGATCTCGTCGTCGTTCTGACCCCGGATGAGCACGACGTTGATCTTGATGGGCGCGAAGCCCGCTTCCTCGGCGGCCCGGAGCCCGTCCATGATCTTGGGATACGAGCCCGGACGCCGCGCGATCTCGTCGACGCGGTCGGGCCGGAGCGAGTCGAGGGACACGTTCAGCCGGTGGACGCCCGCGGCGCGTAGCGCGTCGGCGTGCTCCGCGAGCAGCACCGCGTTCGTCGACAGCGAGAGATCCTCGATCCCCGGCACCCTGGACAACATGGCCGCCAGCTCCGGAAGGTCGCGGCGCACCAGCGGCTCGCCCCCCGTGATCCGAACCCGCTTGAGCCCCATGCCGGCCATCGTGCGCACGATCCGCTCGATCTCCTCGTAGCTCAGGAGCGCTTCGCGCTTCAACCAGGGCAGCCCTTCCATGGGCATGCAGTACACGCAGCGGAGGTTGCACTTGTCGGTGACCGAGATCCTCAGGTACTCGACGCGGCGTCCGAACTGGTCGATCACGATGCGTCTCCCGTCGTCGCGGTCGCGGACGCTCCGCCGGATCCCGGCGGCGCGGTCCCCTCGACCCAGCTCGCCTCGCCGTCCACATAGCGCTCCTTCTTCCACACCGGAAGGCGCTTCTTGATCTCCTCGATGACGTACCGGGACGCCTCGTACGACTCGGCCCGGTGGGGGCTCGACACCGCGATCGCGACACTCACCTCGCCGATGGCCAGCTCGCCGGTGCGGTGCACCACGGAGAGCCGGTCGGTCCCGAGCGTCTCCGCGGCCTCGCCGGCGATCTCACGCAAGACGCCGCTCGCCATGGCCTCGTACGCCTCGTAGTGCATGCCCCGCACGGAGCGGCCGTCCGCGTGGTTCCGTACGACGCCCAGGAACAGCAGCACCGCCCCGTCCTCGTCGGAGCCGACGTGGGCGAGGACCCGCTCCGGGTCGATGGGGTCGGATTGCACGACGGCGCGCACCACGGCTCAGCCCCCCGCCACCGGAGGTATGAACGCGACCTCGTCGCCGGCCGACAGACGCTCGTCGGGTCCCGCGTAGGTCTGGTTCACGGCGACGGCCGGCTGCTCGGGGAGCCCGTCGAAAGGCGCTCCGCGGTCCCGGAGGCTTCGCACCAGATCCCGCACGGTCGCGTCCGGCGCCACCTCCACGGACAGCTCGGACGTGCCGAGCAGGTCACGGTAGGCGGCGAAGAACAGCGTTCGGACGGAAAGGGACATGTGGCCCGGGCGGATGGAGGGTCGCGGTGCGGCCGACCGGCGCCGTGATCACGCCGGTCACCTTCAGAGTGAGGGACCCCGAACCGGCGGTCAACGTTCCGCCGCGCCGCCCTTCCCGGAATGTCCGGACGATTCCCCACCGGGCCGCCTCCGCCTTTCGTCCTCCCCACCCCGGTTCCGGATGGCCCGGATGCGTCGCCCGATCTCGACCCTCAACTCGTACAGCTGCAGAACCTGGGCGGGCGACAGAACCTCCTGGAGACGTGCCTGCTCCTCACGGACGAGCTCGGCCTCACGGAGCCGGAGCGCCACGAAGTGCTCGAGTAGCGCGGCCGAGGCGGAGTCGTCCGGCGTCTCGGCGGCGAGGAGCTCCTCCGCGCGTTCTTTGGCCTCCCGCTCCTCCCGCGCCAAGGCGTGACGCCTGACCTCGTACTCCCGTGCGATGGCCGACAACTCTTCGGCCTCCTCCTCCGTCAATCCCAACCGGTGCTGGATGATCTCGCCCATCCGGGCCCGTATCCGCTCCTCGAGCCGCGACCGGTCCTGCCCCTCCCTGGGCCGATCCGGCGTGCGCTGAGCCGACAGCGGGACGGAGGACGCGGCGAGCATGAGCGCTCCGGCCAGCACGAGAAGCCGGGTCGTCGAGCGGCCCACGTTCGAGCCGCGCGTCATGAGCCACCACCTACGTCGGCGAGATCCGCGAGCAGCGCTTCGAGCGCGTCGTCGGAGAGATCCTCGAGCACGACGGAGCCGGCGACCGTGCCTTCCCCGAGTACCCAGGGCCAGCCCTCCTCGACCTCCATCGCGAACGCAGGGGCGACAACGCCGACGCCGTCGCCGGACGTGAGCCCGATCCCCAGCGCCAGAGCGGCCACGGCGGCCGCGGCCATCGCCCACCAGGGACGATGGACAGCCTGCCGGTCGAACGCCACGGCGCGCCGGACCCGCGTCGCCAGGTCGTCGGCCGTCGTCGGTCGGGACTCGAGAAGCGCGCGCACCAACGCCAGCTCTGCGTCGCACTCCGCGCAACTCGCGACGTGCGCCTCGAGCCGGACGCGCGCGTCGCCGGCGAGAAGTCCGTGCACGAGCTCGGGAATCGCTTCCCTCACCACACCGCAATCGATCGCATTCATGTTCATCGCATCAGCTCCCTCAGGCGCCGGATGCCGTGGAAATAGTTCACCCTCGCCGCCCCTTCGCTCGATCCGGTGATCTCTCCGATCTCCCGGAAGCTGAGCCCCTCCTCGGTCCGCAGCGCGACGGAAAGCCGCTGCTTCTCGGGTAGCGTGCCCAACGCGGCCCGGGCGCGCCGGGCCTGGTCGTTCATGGTGGCCCTCTCGGCCGGATCGGGGTGGTCGGTCACGACTTCCGCCGCGTCCTCGAGAGAGGTCTCGCCCCGACGCCCGGCCTTCCTGAGCGCACCCTTTGCCTCGTTCGCGGTGATGCGGAGGAGCCAGGTGCGGAACGAAGCGTCACCCCGGAAGCCGTCGAGCGCCCGCATCGCCTTCACGAACGCATCCTGAACGACGTCCTCGGCCGCCCCGGGCTCGCGCAGATAGGAGAGCGCGAGCCGGTAGGCACCGTCCTGGTGACGCCGGACCAGAGCGTCGAGCGCCCCGTCATCGCCTTGTTGAGCACGCCGGACCAACTCCGTGTCGGGAATCTCCGAACCACCCCGCTCATCGTCATTCACCGATGATCAGACGCTCGAAGGGGTCGATCCGTTAGGTGCGATCCGGAAGATGCTCCGACAACCCGCGCGTGTGGCACGGCCCGCAACCGTTCCTGGCGCGGTCAGGCCCGGTGGCCGGGCATCACACCTTGGGCTTGTCGAGCTTCTCGACGCGCGCGCGGAGGTGCTTGGACGGCTTGAACACCGGAACGGAGCGGGAGGGAACCTCGACCTGCTCCCCGGTGCGTGGATTACGGGCCATGCGTGTCTTGCGCTTCCGGACCTTGAAGGTCCCGAACCCGCGGATCTCGATGTTCTCGCCCTGGGCCAGAGCGAGCTTCACCGCGTTGAGGAAGCCGTCGACGACGAGCGCGCAGTCCTTCTTGGTGATTCCTGGGCCAATGGCTTCGGTCACCTGTTCGACCAGGTCCGCCTTCGTCATGCTCCCTCCAGAGCGGGTTCTCAAACTAGAAAGGCGCCGTCCGAGGGTCGGACGGGCGTGCCAGGGTAACGGGCGCGATCTTTCGCCGCAAGACTACGGGAGTCGTTGCGCGGTAGGAACTTGCGCCTCCCTGCGCTTTTCCATGAGCGACACGAAGCGATCGAAGAGATACCGGCTGTCGTGAGGGCCCGGCGCGGCCTCCGGATGGTACTGCACCGCGAAGACCGGAAGCGTCCGGTGTTCGATACCCTCGACCGTATGGTCGTAGAGGTTCAGGTGCGTGAGGCGTAGCTCGGGCGCACCCGGAATGGTGCCGTCGTCGGCGCTCCGCACCGCGAAGCCGTGATTCTGCGACGTGATCTCGACGGTGCCGCGCTCGAGGTTCTTCACGGGATGGTTTCCACCGTGGTGGCCGAACGGGAGCTTGTACGTCTCCGCGCCGAACGCCCTCGAGATCAGCTGGAGGCCGAGGCAGATCCCGAAGACGGGCACGCCGGCCTCCGCGAGCTGCACGATGGCGTCCCGCGCCTCGCCGACCGCGGCGGGGTCGCCGGGCCCGTTCGAGACGAAGAGGCCGTCGGGCGCTGCGGCCGCGACCTCGGCGGCCGACGTGTCCGCGGGAATGACGGTCACGCGGCATCCGCGCTCGGCGAGCAGCTTGGGGGAGTGCGCCTTGACACCGAAGTCGTACGCCAGCACGTGGAAACGCTCTTCGCCCACCGCGGGAATCTCGTAGCTCGCTCGGGTCGAGACACCGACCGCGAGATCGAGGCCCTCCATCAGCGGATGGGCCTGGATCCGTTCCATGGCCTCGGCCTCGGGCGTGTCCGCCGAGGCGATGGCGCCGCGCATGGCCCCGTGCGAGCGGATGTGGCGGGTGAGCGCCCTCGTATCGATGTCGGTGATGCCGGCGACGCCGTGCGTTCCCAGATAGTCGCCGAGACCGCCTTCGGCGCGCCACGACGAGTGCATGCGGGACGCCTCGCGCATGATGAAGCCGGACACCCGCGGACTCTCGGACTCCCGGTCCTCGTCGTTCACACCGTAGTTCCCGATCATGGGATACGTCATCGTCACCAGCTGGCCGGTATACGACGGATCCGTCAGGATCTCCTGGTATCCGGTCATGCAGGTATTGAACACGACCTCGCCGACGGTCAGGTCGGTGGCTCCCACGGAGAGGCCGTCGAAGCGGCGGCCGTCCTCCAGGAGCAGGTAGGCGTTGGATTCCACTCGGGTCCTCGCGACGACGGAAAGCGACAGAGTCGCCGGAAACCTACCCAGGAGGGATGACCGGTCAAGCGTGGCGCTCCCCTACGCGCCGGCCCACCGGGTTGATTAGGTTGCCGGCCTCCGGGCGGCGCGCCGCCCTTCCCTACCCGAACCCCGCTCGCGGACCCGGTCTTGGACACGCTGTACGTACACGCCGACGAATCCTGCCTCGGAAACCAGTTTCGTGAGCGCGCCAATCCCGGCGGCGCCGGCGGGCTCGTGGAGATCTGGCGGAACGGCGCCTGGGAGCGACGCGACTACTGGATCTCGGAGCCGGACACGACCAACAACCGCATGGCGATCCGGAGCGCCATCGAGCTCCTCGGGGCCCTTCGGCGCCCCTGCCGTGTGATCTTCGTCTCGGACAGCCAGTACCTGGTGAAAGGCATCCGTGAGTGGCTTCCGGGATGGAAGCGGCGCGGCTGGAAGCGGAAGGGCGGACCCATCGAGAACCTGGAGCTCTGGCAGCGGCTCGACGGGCTCCTCCAGCGTCACGACGTGCAGCCACGTTGGGTCAAGGGCCACGCCGGGCATCCGGAAAACGAGTACGTCGACCACCTCGCCACGACGGCGGCGAAGGAGCTCACTCAGAGTGGTGGGCTGCTCCCGTCGGGGTTCGGCGAGTGGTTGGAGGACGAGCGCGAGCGCGGGAGGTACCTGGACTACATGGAGTTCACCCCGCCCGAGGAACGGTACGGAAGCTCCTGAGGGGGTTCGTGCCCCGGGTCAGGGTTTTTCGTCGAGGACGGCTCCGAATCGACCGCAGAACGCCTCGACGAGTGCCTCGCGCACTTCACCCATGGGGACCTCGCGACCCAGCTCACGCTCCAGCGAGGTGACCTCCCGGTCCACGATCCCGCAGGGCACGATGGTGCCGAAGTACGAGAGGTCGGTGCGGACGTTGAGCGCCAGACCGTGCGAGGTGATCCACCCCGACGAGACCCGCACGCCGATCGCCGCGATCTTGCCGCCCGGCGTCCACACCCCCGTCTGACCCTCGCTGCGCTCGGCCGCGACGCCGTACGACGTGACGACGTCGATCACCACGCCCTCCAGGTCGCGGAGATAGGCGTGCAGGTCCTTCCGATCGGGCTTCAGGTCCAGGATCGGATACGCGACCAGCTGCCCGGGCCCGTGGTAGGTGACGTCCCCACCCCGCCCCGTGTCGAACAGCTCGATCCCTTTTCGGGCCCGCTCGTCCGCGTCCACGAGCACGTGCTCGGGATGCGAGCTCGAGCCGAGCGTGATGACATGCGGGTGCTCGACGAGAAAGAGGGTGTCGGGAATCTCTCCCGCGCGCCGCGCCTTCACCGCGTCTTCCTGGACGCCGAGGGCGTCGGCGTAGGGCATCAGGCCGAGCTCCCGGACGACGAGCCGACGGGGGACGGTCATGGGCTGGCAGCCTCCCCGGGGCCTGCCGCGCGCACGCCGGCCCCGACGAACGCCGAAGCCCCCGGAGCCGACTGGCTCCGGGGGCTCGAATCCTGCGGGTCCACCGGTCCGGTCACGCGTCCTCGGGGAAGTCCTCGAGGGTCTCCTTCAAGCGCGAAAGGAAGCGGGCCGCGTCCGCACCGTCCACGACGCGGTGGTCGTAGCCGAGCGTGAAGATCGCGCGCTTCCGAATGGCCATGGCGTCGGTCCCGTTCTCCGGGTCCTCCACGACGACCACGCGCTTCTCGATCGCCCCCGTTCCGAGAATCGCCGACGTCCCCTTCGGGATGACCGGCAGGCCGGCCAGCGTCCCGAGCACGCCCGGGTTGGTCACCGAGAAGCTGCCACCCTGGATCTCGTCCGGGCTGAGTTGTTTGCTCCGCGCCCGCTCGGCCAGGTCGACGATCTTGTTCCCGATGCCGACGAGGCTCAGGTGGTCGGCGTCGCGCACCACCGGAACGATGAGCCCCGGGTTCAGGTCGACGGCCATACCGAGGTTCACGTTGCCCCGGTAGATGATGTTGTTCCCCGAGATAGTCGCGTTGACCATCGGGAACTCGCGCAGCACGCGGGACACCGCCCACGCGACGAAGGCCGTGTAGCTGACCTTCGCGCCCTGCTGCTTCCACTTCGGCTTGTTCGCGGCGCGCACCTTGTCGATCGACGAGAAGTCGATCTCGATGAACGAGTGGACGTGCGGCGCCACGCGCTTGGCCAGCACCATGTGCTCGGCCGTGAGGCGGCGCATCTTGTCCATCGGCTGGACGTCGTCCGCGTCCCGCACCGGATACTCCGGATGCTGGACCTCCTTGTAGAACTTCGTCCAGAGGTCGGACGGTGCGGCGGACGGTGCGGGGGCCTGCGCCGGCTTCGACGGGGCGGCCGGAGCCTGCGCCGCCGGCTTGGCCGGAGCCTCCGCCTTCCCGGGCGACTCGATGAAGTCGAGGATGTCCTGCTTGGTCACCCGACCCGCGTGCCCGGTGCCCGTCACCGACGCGATGTCGACGCCGTGCTCCTCGGCGATCTTGCGGACCACGGGGGTCGACCGCGTGCGGAGGCGCTCCTCGGCGCTCCCGGCCGGGGCATCCGAGGCCTCGGCTTCGGCTGCCGCCGGGGCCTCCTGCTCCGGCTCCTTCGGGGCCGCGGGCTCCGCCGCTGGCTCGGCCTTCGCCTCGCCTCCACCGGAGTCGGCCGCGGCTCCCCCCTCGGTATCGATGTAGGCCACGATGGTGCCTACTTCCACGGTCTCGCCTTCCGCGACCGCGACTTCCACGAGGGTCCCCGACTGGGGGGACGGGATCTCCGCGTCCACCTTGTCGGTCGAGATCTCGAGGATCGGCTCGTCGCGCTCCACAGTATCACCCACCTGCTTGAGCCACTTCGAGACCGTTCCCTCCGCGATCGACTCCCCCATCTGGGGCATCGGCACTTCGATTCGAGCCACGCTCGATAACTCCGGTTTACCGGTTGTCAGGTCCAGCGACGCGTCGGTTACCCACCACGCCGCGCTTCGATCCTACCGTGCTCTCAGTACCCCGCCAGATATCTGGCGGCTTCGACGATGTCGTCCGTCTGCGGAAGAAAGTAATCTTCCAGCGACCCGGAGTAAGGGACCGGGGCATCGATGGCCGTCACCCTGAGCATCGGCGCGTCGAGCCATTCGAACGCCGACTCGCTGACCCTCATGGCGATCTCACCCGCGATTCCTCCCGTCCGCGTGTCCTCGTGCACGATGAGGAGACGTCCGGTCTTCTTCACGCTCTCGACGATCGCGCCGTCGTCCATCGGGAGCAGGGTGCGCAGGTCGATGATCTCGACGGACACCCCGTCCTCCTTCTCCATGCGCTCGGCCGCCTCGACGCTTTTGTGCACCATCGCGCCGTAGGTCACGATCGTGAGCGCATCGCCCTCACGAACCGTGCGCGCCACCCCGAGCGGCACCACGTAGTCCTCGTCCGGAAGGACCTCGCGGAGCGCGGGCGCCCGGTACAGCCCCTTGTGCTCCTCGAACAGCACCGGATTGTCGTCGCGGATGGCCGCCTTCAGCAACCCCTTCGCGTCGTACGCCGTGCTCGGGTAGACGATCTTCAGGCCCGGTGTGTGGAAGAACGCCATCTCCACGTTCTGCGAATGGAACGGGCCGCCACGATTCCCGCCGCCCACGGGGCCTCGGATCACGAGCGGCATCGGTCCCGCGCCTCTGTAGAGCGAGGTCGCGATGTAGTTGGTGATGACGTCGTAGGCCGGCGAGATGAAGTCCATGAACTGGATCTCGACCACCGGGCGGAGGCCGGCGTGGGCCGCTCCCGCGGCCGCACCCGTGAAGCCGCCCTCGGCGATGGGCGTGTCGATGACTCGCGCGGCCCCGAAGTGCTCCAGGAAGCCGCGGGTCACCTTGAACGCCCCGCCGTAGACGCCGATGTCTTCACCCAACAGGAAGACGCTGTCGTCGCGCGTCATCTCCTCGAAGAGCGCCTCGCTGACGGCCTCGAGGAGCGTCACCGGCTCTCCGTTGCGGGTCTTCATGAGGTGCTCGGGTACCGCTTGCTCGGTCATAACCACCCTTTCAGACGGCCTTCTTGGGACGGGGTCCGGCCCAGATCCGGCGCGTGACGCGCTCGGACCCCGCGTAGACCCCTTCGAGTGTTTCGGGCGCGGCCGGCGGCCCGGCGGAGCGCGCACGCTCGAGCCCCTCCGCGCACTGGCTGACGACGTCCGCCTCCAGAGCCTCGAGCTCCGATCCGGTGGCCGCTTCGGCGTCGAGGATCCGGGCACGGAGTCGCTCGACGGGATCGCCGTCTCCGTAGCGGATCTCGACCATCTGGACTCCCTCGCCGATTCGCGCGCGCTCGGCCGCCCGCCGAACGGCCGTGACGACGGACAGCACGTCGCCGCCGTCGGCGTGCTCCATACCCAACCCGTAGCCCGGTGCCTTCTCGGAGAAGGACGCCAAGCGGGTGTGCGTGCGGACACGCTCCACATTGGCGGGGGCTTCCACGACGAGGACCAACGGGCTGCGGCGCGCCGCGGCGAAGACGATCCCCTCGTGCCAGGCGCCGGTCGACGTCGCACCGGCGCTGTCGCAGACGACCCCGACCCGTTCCTCGCCACGCATTCGGGCACCCAGGGCCCATCCGCCGACGACTTCGACGAGCAGACCCATCGGCACGACGGGCGCCAGCAGACCGCTCTGCCAGTCGATGCGGTGGAGCTCCGAGCCGGACTCGCGCGCGGGGCCGACCCGGTGGGCGAGATGATCGCGGAAGAAGTCCTCGATGCCGACACCGAACAGCTGGAGGGCTCCGGCGGCCCGGAAGGTCGGCGCGAAGACGTCGCCGGTTCCGTCGGT
This sequence comes from Longimicrobiales bacterium, assembly GCA_041690395.1. Lineage (GTDB taxonomy): Bacteria > Gemmatimonadota > Gemmatimonadetes > Longimicrobiales > Gaopeijiaceae > JAWLHJ01. The sequence continues at coordinate 644,022 of JAWLHJ010000003.1, forward strand.
GGCGCGCCGGATCGCGAAGGCCGAGCCGACCGGCCCGGCCTCACGGTGCGGAGCGCGGCGGGGAGCCATCCGCACCAGGCCCTCGTCCGCCATGACGGCCAGGCGCGACTCGGCGGCCCGGGTCAGGCGGAGGAGACGGTAGAGCTCGATCGCCTCGTCAGCGTCGAGATCCGGCGCCGTGCGAGGCGCAGCCGGCTGCTCGGGAGAACGACCGGACCCGGCGAAGGGGAGCGCGGACCTGGGAAGCCCGGCCGCGTGTCGCGGTGCGTCCCCTGCTTCCGGGGGCAAGCCTCAGGGCTCCGGCTGGTTCGGCGAACCGCCCCCATCGGGCGAGCCAGGGCCTTCCGGAACCACAGGCGCGTCGGTCCCCGTCCCTGGCAGCACCGGCTCGGGCTGACCCTGCGGCTGCACGGGCTGGTCGATCTCGATGACCGAAGTCGGATTGTCGGCACGCGAGGACATGATCGACAGGACGAGCGACAGCACCATGAAGATGGTGCCGGCGGTCCAGGTCGCCCGGGTGAGCACCGTGGTGGCCTGGCGGCCGCCCAGGATGCCATCGGTCATGGCACCGGCTCCGCCGCCAACGGCAGCGAGTCCTCCACCTTTTCCTGCCTGGAGGAGGATCACGACCGACAGGAAGATCCCGTCGAGCACCAGAACGGCGAGCAAGAATCCGTACATCGTCTCAAATTCCTATGAACAGCCTGCGGGGGCGAGACCGTAAACGTCGATCAGGCTGCAAACGCTGTCAACGGGATGCGGCCGCGATCGCGGCGAAGGAATCGGCATCGAGGCTCGCCCCTCCCACGAGGACGCCGTCCACGTCGGACGCGCCGAGGAGCTCCGCGGCGTTGTCCGGCTTCACCGAACCGCCGTAAAGGATCGGGACGTTCGGGGCGCCGACGACGCCGACTCCGTCCTCCAGGCACGACCGGAGCGTGGCGTGTGCGGCCGACGCGTCCTCCGGCGTGGCGGTCTCCCCGGTGCCGATCGCCCAGACCGGCTCATAGGCGACGAGGAAGCGGGCCGATTCGTGGGCCACCGTCGGGAGCACGGCGCCGAGCTGGCGGACGATCACCTCGTCCACGCGTCCCGCCCGCCGCTCCTCGAGCGTCTCCCCGACGCACACGACGGGCACGAGGCCATGCCTCAGCGCGGCCTCGACCTTACGGCGGACGTCCTCGTCCGACTCCCCGAACACGTGGCGGCGCTCGGAATGGCCGACGAGTGCGAACGTGGCCCCCGCGTCGCGGGCCATCACCGCCGACGTCTCGCCGGTGAACGCCCCTGCGTCCTCCCAATGGATGTTCTGCACCCCGATCGACACGCGAGGGGGACGAGCCGCCATGGCGGCGGCGAGCGACACCGAAGGGGGGAAGATCAGGATCTCGTGGTCCCGGGAGACTTCGTCCAGCACGAGCGCGTCGAAGAAGTCGCGCGTCGCCGTCGGACCGTGGTGCATCTTCCAGTTTCCGGCGATGACCGCCATTTGGACTCCTCGTTCGTTGGGTGGCGACTCGCGTCAGGCGTCGGACAGGGAGACCACGCCCGGCAGCGCGACCCCGGCCAACAGATCGAGCGAGGCTCCGCCGCCCGTCGACACGTGCGAGATGCGGTCGGTCACCCCGGCCCGCTCTGCGGCGGCCCCGGAGTCTCCCCCGCCGATGATGCCCAGCGTACCTTTGTCGCAGGCGTCGGCCAGCGCGCGGGCCACGTCGATGGTGCCCTCGGCGAACACGTCCATCTCGAAGACGCCCATCGGCCCGTTCCAGACGACCGTGCGGGCGCTCCCGATGATCTCGGCGTAGAGGGCGCGGGTCCGCGGACCGATGTCGGCGATCCGGTCCGTCGGGCCGACCGCTTCCCTGTCGACGACCCGGGTCGCGGCGCCGGGCTCGATCTCGTCGGCGACCACGCAGTCGAGCGGCAGCACGAGCCGTTCCCCGTTACCGTCCATGATCTTTCGAGCCATCTCGAGGCGGTCCTCTTCCACGAGCGAGCCGCCGGTCTCGAGCCCCATGGCGCGGAAGAACGTGTTCGCCATGGCGCCCCCGATCAGGAGCCGGTCGACCTTCGGGAGCAACGCCGAGATCACGTCGATCTTCCCGGAGATCTTCGCACCCCCGAGGATGGCCACGAACGGCCGCTCGGGGTCGTCGATGGCGTCGTGCAGGTACTTGAGCTCCCGCTCGAGCAGCAGGCCCGCGACGGCGACGCCTCCCCCGGTGACCACGGCGTCCGCGAGGCCCGACGTGGACGCGTGGGCCCGATGCGCGGTCCCGAAGGCGTCGTTCACGAAGACCGAGCCCAGGGCCGCCCACGAGCGCGCGAGCTCTGGGTCGTTGGTGGTCTCCCCCGGCAGGAAGCGGGTGTTCTCGAGGAGCACGACGTCGCCCGGCTCCATGGCGGCCACGGCCTCGTCGACCGCGGGTCCCGTCCCTTCCGGGACGAACCGCACCGGGCTCCCGAGCAGCTCCTGGAGCCGCTCGGCGACCGGCTTCAGGGAGAACTCGGGTTTTGGGGCCCCCTTGGGACGACCGAGGTGCGAGAGCACCACCGGGCGCGCGCCCGCGTCGAGCAGGACGCGGAGGGTCGGAACCGAGGCTCGGATGCGCTGGTCGTCCGAGACGCTCCCGTCTTCGAGGGGGACGTTGAGGTCGGTGCGAACGAGCACGACCTCACCGCTCAGGCGAGCGGCGTCCATGCCGGAAAGTCGTCGTTTCATGTGTCCCGTGGGTACCGAGCGAATCAGCCGGGCGCGTTACGAGAGCCGCTCACCGACGTAGCCCACCAGGTCGACGACGCGCGAGGAGTAGCCCCATTCGTTGTCGTACCAGGAGAGCACCTTCACCATCCGGCCCTGCATGACGCTGGTGGACACGGCGTCGACGATGGAGCTGAGCGGGTTCCCCGTGTAGTCGATGGAGACCAGCGGCTCGTGGGACACCCCGAGGACGCCCTTCATGCGCCCGTCGGCGGCCTTCTCGAACGCGGCGTTCACGTCCTCGGCGGTGACATCCTTCTCCAACTCGGCGACCAGATCGACCAGCGAGACGTCCGGCGTCGGGACGCGGATCGCCATGCCGTCGATGCGGCCGGCGACCTCGGGCAACACCAGACCGGTCGCCTTGGCAGCTCCGGTGGTGGTCGGGATCATCGACATGGCCGCGGCACGCGCACGGCGCAGGTCCTTGTGCGGCAGATCGAGGATGTTCTGGTCGTTCGTGTAGGAGTGGATGGTCGTCATGAGGCCGTGACGGAAGCCGAAGGCATCGCTCAGCACCTTCACGACGGGAGCGAGGCAGTTCGTGGTGCAGCTGGCGTTCGAGATCACGTCGTGCTTGTCGGCGTCGTACGTGTCCTCGTTCACGCCGAGGACGATGGTGACGTCCTCCTGCTTCGCGGGCGCCGAGATGATGACCTTGCGCGCGCCGGCCTCGAGATGCTTCGCGGCCGCGTCCCGCTTCGTGAAGAGCCCGGTGGACTCCACCACAATGTCGACGCCGAGGTCGGACCAGGGAAGCGCCGCGGGATCCCGCTCACTCAGCACCCGGATGGTGTCGCCGTCGACCACGATCCCCTCGTCGGAGACCTCGACCGTGCCGGGATAACGCCCGTGGACCGAGTCGTAGCGCAGCAGATGCGCCAGGGTCTTTGAGTCGGTCAGGTCGTTCACCGCGACGAAGTCGATGTCGGTCCGCCCCGATTGCTTCGCGCTCCGGAGCACGTTCCGTCCGATCCGTCCGAATCCGTTGATCGCTACACGCACCGCCATGATGTCCGGTCCTCTTGGGGTCTGGTTTCAGGGTGAGGAGCTTCGCACGAAAAACATAACGTCTAGGCCGCGCCCTGCGTCACGGCTCGGGCGAAGGTGGCCACGACCACGGGTCCCGCGCCAGCCTCGACCAGGCGCTCGGCCGCGGCGGAGACGGTCGCTCCGGTGGTGAGCACGTCGTCGACGAGGAGCACGGCCCGGCCGCCCAGCCGCCGGGCCTCGGGACCCGCGTCGAACACGCCGTCGACGTTCCGAAGCCGCTCCGCCGGCGTCAGGGTCGTCTGTGACCGCGTGGCTCGGGTCCGCCGGAGCGCCGCCACGTAGGGCAGATCGAGGCGCTCCGCGACGCGACGCGCCAGGAGCTCGGCCTGGTTGTAACCCCGGGCCTTCATCCGCCCCGGCGTGGTCGGAACCGCGGTGACGACCGCGCCCCCGTGCCCTCCATCCGGCCAGGGAAGGTCCAGCGCGGCCACCGCGTCGCCCATGAACGGCGCCAGCTCGCGCCACCCCTCGTACTTGAGCCCGTGCACCAGGTCATCGACCGGCGGGCGCAGCTCGTAGGCGAAGCGCGCACCGACGAGCGGCTCGGGCCAGGCGGCGCACTCACGGCACTCCACCTCTTCGGAGCGGCCCGTGCCGCGCGGCCAGTGGCACCGAGGACATCGGGGCCACGACCCCGGCCTCATCCGGGCGCGGCACGAGACGCACACGAGCTCCGGAACCGGTGACCGTCGCTCCGGAAGCCACGAGCCGCACGAAACGCACCCGGACGGCAGCAGCAGACCGAGCAGGTCGGACGCCCAGGTCGCCGGGGCCACACTCATCGCGTGGCCCGGGACTCCAGCGCCGTGCGCATGACGTCCATGCCCGCCTCACGCCCCCACCACCTCTCGAAGGCGACGGCCCCCTGCTGGACGAGCATCTCCCGTCCGTCGACCGCCCGGATCCCCTTAGCCTCGGCGTGGCGCACGAACACGGTCGGCTCCGCCGAGTAGACGAGGTCCATGGCCGCTTCCACGGCGCCCAATAGCCCGAAGTCGATCGGAGCCGGATCGTCGGGCTCCAGACCGAGTCGGGTCGCGTTCACGACCAGCCCGAAGTCGACGCCCTTCACGTCGTCGCTCTCGGCGGCGACCCGCGCCCGCTCGCCACCGATCCGCCGGGCCACGGCCCGCGCCCGCTCGGGTGTCCGGTTGAGGAGCACCACCTGCTCGGCGCCTTCCTCGATCAGGCCCAGGAGCACCGCCCGCGCGGCTCCGCCAGCGCCGAGGAGGAGCACGCGGCGCCCCGTGACCGACTCCGGCAGGAAGTCGCGGAGGGCCCTCTTGAAGCCCTCGACGTCGGTGTTGTCACCGTGCACGAGGCCCTCTTCGTCGCCCCAGAACGTGTTGCAAGCCCCCGTGCGCCGCACGGCGTCGCTGGGCCGGTCGAGCAGTCCCGCCGCCCGCTCCTTGTGCGGGAGCGTCACGTTGCCCCCGCCGCCCGCGTGCGCGATCCCTTTCAGAAGCCCCGGGAGATCCTCCGCGTCGCAGCCGAGGGCGACATAGACGCCGTCCACGCCGGCGTCCCGTATGGCGGCATTCTGCATGGCCGGCGAGGCCGAATGGTCGACCGGATCGCCGAGCAGGACGAGCAGCCGGCGCCCCACCGGTTGCGCCGTCATCCCGAGGCCTCGTCGGCAAGACGGCGGAGGACCTTCCCGACGAGATCCTCCAGGCGCCGGTACGTCCGGTCGTACTCCTCGTCGCTCCCGCCGATCGGATCAGGGATGGATCCCGAGTCCGCTCCGGTCTCCGTGCCCTCCGCGTAGGCCGTGAGGAGGGTGGCGTGGGCTCCACCTCCGAGCTCGCTCACGCGCATGAGGTGCCCGGGGGACATCGTCAGGATGAGGTCGGCCCACTCGATCTCGCGGCGCGTCAGCAGCGTCGCCCGATGGTCCCGCAGATCGACGCCGCGCTTCGAAGCGACGCGCACCGCACCCCCGGAGGGGGGCGAGCCCGGAAAGGCGCCCACACCCGCGGACCGCGCTTCCAGTCCGGTCATGGCGCCCTCGCCCGCCAGGCGCGTCGCGATCGCCTCGGCCATCGGGCTCCGGCAGGTGTTGCCCGTGCAAACGAAGAGGATGCGGTGCGTCCCCCGTCCGGACGCTTCCCGTGACTCGGCGCGATCGTCTCTCTCAGTGGTCGAATGGCTCATGGATCTCCGGAATGACACAGCGGAGGCGGCCGACGGGCACGCTGCCCGCGCGCACCACGACCGGCTCCGGCCCCGTGCAGTCGAGGACGGTGGACGGCTCGGACGGGGGCAGCGTGCCCCAGTCCACGACCAGGAGGCGGTCGTCCATCGCTTCCGCGATCTCCATGGCTTCCGATCCCGAACGGGCCGGGGGGTGGCCCGGCTCGTTCATGCTGGTCGACGTCAGCGGGGCCCCGTAGCAATCCAGGAGCCGCCGCACGAACGGGTGCGGGCTGACCCGCACGCCGACGCCCGCTCCGCTTTCGCTGCGGACGCCTTCGGGGAAGATACGGTCGGGGTCGGCCAGGACCAGGGTGAGCGCCCCCGGCCAGAACGCCCCCGCGAGCTCGCGTGCGGCCTCGGTCCACCGGAGGCCCGGAACGGCATCGGGGCCGGGGATCAGGATGAGGAGCGGGCGGTCGGCCGTCCGGGCCTTCAGCCGCTGGACACGAGCGACCCCTTCGGGCGTCACCGGGCCGCCGAGGCCGTACACGGTCTCCGTCGGGTACGCGATGGGGAGGCCGGCCTCCAGGTGGGCGACCACCCTGCCGAGATCTCCCTCGGGATCGCCCCGAAGATCGAGACGCTCGGGCCCGCTCGCGGCGTCGGGCGTGTTCACGGCGCCTGGCGCTCGGCTCGCTGGAGCACGGCCTCGGCCACCACGAGGTCGTCGGGGCGCGTCACCTTGAAGTTGCCCGGACCCGCGTCCACCATCCGTACCGGGCCGCCGATCGCTTCGACGAGCGCCGCGTCGTCGGTGCCCTCCCCCGCCCCGTCCTGATACGCCCTGCGAAGAACGGCCGCCGGAAAGACCTGCGGGGTCTGCGCGTGCCACATGGCGGCTCTGGGCGGCGTCTCGACGATGCGTCCCTCGCTGTCGACGCGCTTCAGCGTGTCGACAGCGGGCGTTCCGGCCACGGCGCCCACGCCGCCGGACGCGATGTCCACGCAGCGCGCCACGACCTCCGCCGTCACGAACGGTCTGGCCGCGTCGTGCACGGCGATGACGTCGAGGTCGTCCTCGAGCCGAGCGATGCCCGCCCGGACCGACTCGGTGCGCGTCGCGCCGCCGGCCGTCACCCGGATGCGGGGGTCGAGTGAGGTGAGCCAGGCCGGTGGTCCTTCCTCGTCGTCCGGCGGGAGGGCGACCACGATCGAGACCACACGCGGGTCGGCCAGGAACGGCCGGAGCGCCCGCTCCAGGACGGGCACCCCCGCCAGCTCCAGGAACGGCTTCTTCACACCGCCCATCCTCCGTCCCGACCCCGCGGCCGGCACGACCACGCCGACGCGGGGGCGCCGCGCCTCACCGTCGGTCACGGCCCATAGCCACCGTCATCTCCGCCCTGGCCGTTCCCATAGCTCCCGGGCGCCACGGAATCGAAGCGCGTGTACGCCTTCTGGAAGAAGAGCTGCACCACGCCCGTGGGTCCGTTCCGCTGCTTGCTGATGATCAACTCCGACTTGCCGTCGAGCTCCTCCTTCTTCTCCGCCGGAGCATAGTACTCGGGCCGGTAGAGGAACATGACGACATCGGCATCCTGCTCGATCGAACCGGACTCACGCAGATCGGACAGCATGGGTCGCTTGTCGGTGCGCTGCTCGGGACCACGGCTGAGCTGCGAGAGCGCGATCACGGGCACCTCGAGCTCGCGCGCGAGCGCCTTGAGGCCCCGCGAGATCTGACTCACCTCCTGCACCCGGCTCTCCGACTGCCCGGCGCCCGACATGAGCTGCATATAGTCGATCACGATCAGTCCCAGATCCTTGTCGTCGGACCGGAGCTCGGACTGGAGGCGACGCGCCTTGGCTCGGATCTCGAGGACGTTGCTTCCGGGCTGGTCGTCGATCCAGATCGGGGCGGTGTTCAGGTGACCGGCGGCGGCCGCGAGGCGTTGATGCTCCTCCTGGGAGAGGCGGCCCTTCCGCAGCTTCTGCGCGTCGATGCGTCCCTCGGAGCAGAGCAGCCGCTGCACGAGCTGCTCAGAGGACATCTCGAGGGAGAAGATCGCGACCGGGATCTCGTGCGAGATGGCCGCGTTGGCCGCGACGTTCATGACCCAGGACGTCTTCCCCATGGACGGTCGCGCCGCCACGATGACGAGGTCGCCCTTCTGCAGTCCCGTCGTCATCCGGTCGAGGTCCGGGAAGCCGCTCGGGACACCCGTGATCCCGGAGTCGGACTGCTGCAGCCGCTCGATGTGCTCGAACGCCGACCAGAGGATCTCCTTGATCCAGACGAAGCCTTCGCGCTTGTGGCTCTCCGCTACCTGGAAGATGCGCGCCTCGGCCTCGTCCAGGATCTCGTCGACGTCCTTCGCACCCTGCTCGTAGACGTCGCGGATGATCTGCGTCGACTGTTCGACCAGGCGCCTCAGGAGCGCCTTGTCGCGGACGATCCGTGCATGGTACTCGATGTTCGCCGCGGTCGGAACGGCGTCGACGAGGTTGCCGAGGTAGTCGAAGCCACCGGCCGACTCGAGCTCTCCGGACTTCTTGAGCTCCTCCGACACCGTGATGACGTCGATGACGTCGCCGCGCTCGAAGAGCCGCACCATGGCCCGGTAGAGACGCCGGTTGGCCTCCCGGTAGAACATGGTGTCGCTCAGGACCTCGACGGCGCGGGTCACGGCGTCGCGGTCGATGAGCATTCCGCCCAGGATCGCCGTCTCCGCCTCGAGCGAGAACGGGGGGGTGCGGTCGAAGACCGCCTGGGTCAGGGAGGAAGGTGCTTCCAAGCCGGGGCTCGATCGATGGGATGCATGGGGAAACGGACCCGCAATCTACGGGAGCCCGCAGTCGCTGAGGAGGGGCGGCCTACCCGGCCTCGTCCATGACGTCCCGCAGGAGCTGCAAGTCGTCCCAGAATGCCCTCGTCCAGTTCCCGTTCCTGAGCAGCGCGGCCGGGTGGTACGTCACCACGAGCGGCACGCCCTGATAGCTGTGCACCTCGCCGCGGAGCTTGCCGAGCGCCGTCTTGTCCCGCCCGGTCAGGAGCTGGGCCGAGAACGAGCCGACCGCGAGGATCGCCCGGGGCTGGACGATCTCGATCTGCTTCAGCAGGTACGGCGAGCACGTCTCGATCTCGCGCGGCTCGGGGTTCCGGTTCCCCGGCGGGCGGCATTTCAGGACGTTGCAGATGTAGACCGACTCCTCCCGCGAGAGGTCCACCGTCGCCAGGAGCAGGTCGAGGAACTTTCCCGCCGCCCCCACGAACGGCAGGCCGGTCTCGTCCTCGTTCGCGCCCGGCGCCTCGCCGACCACCATGAGCCGCGCGTCGGGCGAGCCGTCCGCGAACACGACCTGGGTGCGGCTGTCGGACAACCCGCACCGCGTGCACCCGAGCGCGAGGTCACGGAGCGCGTCGTGGTCGTCGGGAAGGACCGGTAGGTCCGCGCGCGCGACCGGCTTCGACGCGGGCTTGCACGCCGGAGCCTCCGCCCCGGACGCCTCGGGACGGCTCGCCGTGTTCGAGCGGTCGATCTCCTCGCGGACCAGGTCCTTCAGGGAGCGGGCGGCAGCGTCGCCCGTGGCTACGGCGCGGCCGGGGGCTTCCCGAGCCACGGCAGGGTCGGGCCGGCGGGTGGGCGCGGTGCCCGCCACCGGAGCCCGCTTCGCTTCCCGGACGAGCGCGATCAACCGCTCACGGTCGAGTCCGTCCAGGAACCACTCCGTCTCACCCATGTCGATGCTCTGACGGACGAGACGCGCGGCGACGGTGCGGAGGTCGACGTCCCCGCTCACGAGCCATGCTCCAGCGCCGGGGTCACCCGGTCCAGGATCTCATCCGCGACCTCGTGCTTGGAGGCGAGCGGAAGCCGCTCCGGCTTGCCCTCGGCCGTCAGGATCGTGACGCGGTTCGTGTCGACCTCGAAGCCCGCGCCCTCCTCGTTGGCGTCGTTCGCGACGAGCAGGTCGAAGCCCTTGGATTCGAGCTTCTTCCGCGCGTTGGCGATCACGTCGGACGTCTCGAGGGCGAAGCCCACCGCGACGCTCCCCGCCTTGCGCCGGCTCCTCGTGTCGCGTGCGACGTCAGGATTCTCGGTCAGCGTGAGGGCGAGCCCGTCGCCCGAGTCGCGGCGCTTGAGCTTGTCGGTCCGGGCATCGACAGGCCGGTAGTCGGCGACGGCGGCGGCGAAGATCGACACGTCGGCCTCCCCGATCCGCTCCGAGACGGCGGCGTGCATGTCGACGGCCGACTCGACCCGGACCAGATCCACGCCCACCGGTGCGTCCAGCGCGGTCGGCCCGCTCACGAGAGTGACCCGCGCGCCTCTTCTCCACGCGGCGGCGGCGAGCGCGTAACCCATGCGTCCCGACGAGCGGTTCCCGACGTAGCGGACCGGGTCGATGGCCTCCCGGGTCGGGCCGGCCGTCACGAGCACGTGCCGGCCCTGCCAGCGGGCGTCGCGCCCGAGCGCCCTCCCGACGTGCGCCACGATGTCGGCCGGCTCGGTCATGCGGCCCGGCCCCTCCCCTTCACCCGCGGCGAGGGGACCGACGGCGGGACCCAGCACCTCGTAGCCCAGGGCGTTCGACAGATGCTCGATATTCGCGCGAACCTGGGGATGATCGTACATGACGTCGTTCATGGCCGGGCAGACGAGCACGGGGGCCCTGGTCGCCAGGAGCGTCGTGCAGATCAGGTCGTTCGACCGACCGTGGGCGGCCCGCGCGACGAAGTCCGCGGTCGCGGGCGCGACGCAGACGACGTCGGCCTCCCGACCCAGCCTGACGTGCAACGCGGCCCCCTCGGCGGAGAACATGTCCGTCAGGGGAAGCCGTCCGGTCACCGACTCATACGAAAGCGGCGTGACGAAGCGGAGTGCCGATCCGGTCGGCACCACGTCCACCACGCCGCCCAGCCGGGTCAGGTCCCGGGCGAGCTGCACCGTCTTGTAGGCCGCCACGCCCCCGGTCACGCCGAGGACGATCCGCCGACCCTTCCAGGGGCTACGCGGAACGAGCACGACGGGCGGCACGACGGAATCGTCCGTCCGCTTACTCTTCGCGACGCCGGCGCTTGACGAGCCTGAACTCGATCTGGCCGGAGGTCAGCGCCTCGAGCGAGCGGGTCGTGAGCTTCTTCTCTTCGCCGATCGGCATCGCCTCACGGGGAAGCGAGTTGAGCTCGCGCGCGTACTTCGCTGCGACGAGCACGCCGAGATACTTGCTCTCGGTTCCGGTCGCCACTTCCATCGGTGTGAACACCCGCATCTGGTCTCTCCCTGTCGTACTTCTGGTGACCCGCAACGAGACCCGCGCCTAGCTGGCCGCGCGTCCCTCGATTTCCCGCTCCAACACCCGCGCTACCTCGGCCCTCAGCCCGCGCGCGTCCTCTCTCGTGCCCGAGGTCTCACCGGGAGCCAACTCGCCCGCGACGATCGCCTCGATCTCGGCCAGGCATCGCTCGAGATCGTCGTTGACGACCACGTAGTCGAACGCCTCGGCCGCATCCAGCTCGTCGAGCGCGGACCGCAGCCGGCGCTCGATGTCCTCCCGCCCTTCCGTTCCCCGCTCGCGAAGCCGGGTCATGAGCGACTCGGCCGAGGGCGGCAGCACGAAGATCAGCCGGGTCTCCGGGAACGCCTCCTTCACCTGACGCGCGCCCTGGACGTCGATGTCGAGCACCACGTGCGCGCCGCGCGCTGCGGCGGCCTCGAGCTCGACCCTCGGCGTCCCGTACAGTCGGCCGTGGACCTCCGCCCATTCGGCCAGCTCACCCCGCTCCACCATCGCCTCGAAGGTTTCGCGGTCCACGAAATGATAATCGATCCCGTCCCGCTCCGTACCCCTCGGGGCCCGCGTCGTGGCGGACACCGAGAACTCGTACCGCCCGGATCCGTCGACGAGCCGGCGCGACAAGGTGGTCTTGCCGGTGCCGCTCGGCGCCGCGAGGACGACGGGGCAGGCGCCGGACGTCACTCGACGTTCTCGACCTGCTCGCGGACGCGCTCGATCTCTTCCTTCAGGCCCACCGACGCCTGGGCGATCCGCGCGTCGTTGGCCTTCGAACCGATCGTGTTCGCCTCCCGGTGCATCTCCTGGACCAGAAAGCCGAGACGCTTGCCCACGGGCTCGTCCCCCGCGGCACCCAGCGCCTCCTTGAAGAGCTCGATGTGCGAGCGGTAGCGGACGATCTCTTCGTTGATGTCCCAGCGCTCGGCCAGGTACGCGACCTCGCGCGCGAGCCGGTCTTCGTCCACGTCCACCTGTCCGCTGAGCTCGGCGACGGCCTCCCGCAGGCGGTCGCGCTCGGCGGTGAGCCGCTCGGGCGCCCGCTCTGCCACCTCGTCGAGAAGGGCGTCCATGGCGTCCACCCTGCCACGGAGGTCCGTCTCGAGCCGGCGTCCCTCGGCTTCGCGCATCTCGCGGGCGGCCGAAGCCGCGTCGGCCGCGAGCTCCTCCACCCACTCGGGCTCGAGGCTCGCGCCCCGGTCCGGCTCGCCGCCGCGGAAGAGCTCCCCGAAGCGCGCGATCATCTGGAGGTCCACCACACCCGGCACCGCCAGGTGCTCGCGAAGCCCCTCGAGCGCATCCTTCAACGCCTCCGCGCGCTCGAAGTCCACGTGGACCTCGCGGCCCGCACTGCCGGAGCCACGCCCTATGGTGAGCGACGCGCTCACGTGTCCCCGGGTGAGATGCCGCTTCAGCCCTTCGACGACGGAGCGCTCGAACCGGTCGAGGCCCTGCGGCGTCTTCACGCTGGTGTTGAAGAAGCGGTGGTTCACGGTACGCACCTCGATGCGAACGAGACCCTCGTCGGTCTCCCGCTCGGCGTCGCCGTACCCCGTCATGCTCCGGATCATCTTCGCGCTCCATGCATAGCCGACAATACTAATACCGATGCGCGAACGACCGAAGGTGGGGCGGTCAGTTGCGCATGGTCCAGCGGAGGCCGTACGAGGTCCGGAGGGCCGGCAAGACCCGCCCCGGGAACGCCTGGAGGTTCCGGCGTACGGTGACGTTCTCCCAAGACACGAAGATCCGGACCGTCACGATCCGCACCTGGATGCGGGCGTCCCAGCTCTGGTAGAAGGGCACCGTCACGAGTTGCGTGCCGTCCGGATCGTCGTCCGGCGGGGGAGCGAAGACCTGCATGGGGTCGTGGCCCCGCACCCCCACGCTCGCCCTGAGCTCCAGGTTCTCGGAGTCCATGTACACACGGTGGAAGTCGAACGCGCCCCGGTAGATCCGCGCCGGGAGATACGGACCCGGCCGGTCCCACTCCTGGTACGAGCCCACGAGATCGAGGCCTTCGAGCGGGGTCGGCACGCGTCCGTGCGCTTCCCATCCCCGGCGGGTCACACCTGGCACCGGGTCGGCGCCGAGGTCGGGCGCCAGCCCCAACGGCAGCGAGACGTCGTGCTCGAGCCCGAGCGCGGCCGCCGAGACGGTCGCGCCACGCCACGAGAGCATGGCGCCCGCCCGGTAGGTCGTCCGGTCCGTGAGCCAAAGCGTGGCCGGACGGCGGGACTCCCAGGCGGGTTGCGCCGGGTCGACCGGCGCCTCCGGATCGTCGGGATCCGGCTCGGCAACCGGCGGCGGCGTGCGGTCCAGCACCGGGCCGGAGCGGGCCCCGTACCGTCCCGAGCTCCAGTCGCCGAACAGCGTGACACCCGCGAGGGGCTCCACCCAGCCGCCGACCGACCGGCTCCACGGCCGCGCCCCCTTCCAGTCCTCGCGCGTCACGCGGCCCGTGACGCCCCCGAGACCCTCGCGGCGCCACCCACCCTCGACGTCCAGGCGATTCTCGAGGAGGTCGTCTCCGCCGATGAGGCGAAACGCTCCGTCCGCCCACAGTCCGGCCGCCTCGAGCGAGAGCCGCCCCCCGTGCTGCGTGCGCCCCCCTCCTTCGGTCGCGTAGAGCGGGCGCTCGTCGTCCGTATCGACGGTGTGGCGGCCGGTGAAGAGCTCGGCCACGACGCCGTCGGCGAGTCGAGCCCGCCCCCGGAGCGTCACGTCCGTGCGGGTCACCGGCGCGGGATAGTCGGCGACCTCGGAGCGCGACCCCATGCGTCGGTAGTCGAGCGCGATACCGGCGGCCTCCCCCCGGTGGAGCTGGTACCGGACCCAACTCCCCGTCCGGCTTCCGGTCTCCCGGCCACCGGCGCCGCGCGTGTCGGAGCGCTCGAGCGCCAGGCCCAGGCTCCCGCCCAGCGCGTTCGGAGCGGTGAACGTGCCGCGGAACAGATTGTTGTCGAGATCGCCCGTCCCGGCCTCGACCAGGGAGTACGGCCGGTGGTCCTCGTAGTCCAGCGACCACATCTCCACGAGAATCCGCCCACCGCTCCGCCTGACGCGCACGCGCTCGATCCCTCCGAGGCCGACGCGCTGCAGATCGACGACCCCTCCCGACATCGGCAGCAGCTCGAAGCCGTCACGGATGACGCGGACGCCGCCGGCGCCATGAGCGAACGCGCTGAACGCCGCGGGCGTCCCGTAATCGCCTGCCTGGAGCGGCACGACCCCGGGAACCTCGTCCACGAGCTCCACCAGCGTGTGGGCTCCGGACGCCATGATCTGCTCGTGGTCCCAATTCCAGGTGCCCATCTCCCACCCGGAGCGGACCCCGTCGGCGTGCGCCGGGAGGTTGTGGAAGTCCGGTACGCTGTCCGTCGTCAGCGTGTCGGCCGTCACCGAATCGGGCGCCATCCGAGCGACCTCGGCCGAGTCGGGCCGTGGCAGCGAGTCGGGCACGGGGTCCTGGGCGACCGCCCCTGCCGGCCACGCGCCCAGGACGAAGAGAAGGACGGGAAAGCGCTTCGTCACCCGCTCCGGCTCCGGACCCATTGGACGAGAAGGCGGGTCGGGAAGCCGTACCCGCCCTTCCGGCGATAGGGCAGGTCGCCCTCTCCGTACGCGGTTCCGGCGATGTCGAGATGCGCCCACCGGGCATCCCCGACGAACTCCTTCAGGAAGACCGCCGCCGTGATCGTGCCCGCCGAACGCCCGCCGATGTTCTGGAGATCGGCGGTCTCGCTGTCGAGCTGCTTCCGGTACTCGTCCCAGAGCGGCAGCTGCCAGCAGCGCTCTCCGGACACGGTGCCGGCGTCGAGCAGCTCCCGCACCAGCGCCTCGTCGTTGCCCAGCACGGCGGCCGCCTGGTCTCCGAGCGCGACGACCACGGCCCCGGTGAGGGTCGCGCAGTCCACCATGGCCGCCGGGCCCAGACGCGCTCCGAACGCCAGCGCGTCGGCCAGGATCAGCCGGCCCTCGGCGTCCGTGTTGATCACCTCGACCGTCTTGCCGGCCAGGGTCCGGATGACGTCACCGGGCTTGACCGCGGTCCCCGACGGAAGGTTCTCGGACGACGGCACGATGCCGACGACGTTCGCCCTCACGCCCAGCTCGGCGATCGCCTGCATGGCGCCGATGACCGCCGCCCCGCCCGACATGTCGAACTTCATGTCCTGCATGCCGAGGGACGGCTTGATCGAGATGCCGCCGGCGTCGAAGGTGAGCCCCTTCCCGACGAGCACCAGGGGCGGATCGCCCTTCTCGCCCCCCTCGTGCCGCATGACGATCAGGCGCGCTTCTTCCTCGGAGCCACGGGACACGGCCAGGATCGCGTGCATCCCCTCCTCCACCATGCGCGCCTCGTCGTAGATGTCGACGGACATGCCGACGGAGCCCGCGATCCGGACGGCCTCCTCGGCGAGGTGGGTGGGCGTCGCGAGGTTTCCCGGACGGGACTGCAGCGTGCGCGCGAGGTTCTCGCCGCGCGCGATGGCGGCTCCGGCCATGGTGGCGTTGCCCCGGGCGTCGTCGTGTCCGGCGCCGACCAGGTCGACGGCGCGGACGGGCACGACCGGGTTCTCGTCATCGGGTGTCTTCAGCTCGGTGAAGCGCCACGCGGCCAGCGCCGCGCCCTCCGCGGCGGCCTGCGCCACGATGTCCGGCGCCAGCGCGTCGAACCCCTCCAGCGACACGGCTCCGGACTCCATCCGGAATCGCTCGGCCGCACGAACCAGTCTCCCCGCCGTGCGACGCACCGTCTCGGCATCGACCTTCTCGGCCTTGCCGAGCCCGAGGAGCAGCACCCGCTCCGGACCTTTCGCCGTTCCCGGGGAGAAGAGGAGCAACTCGTCGTCCGGGCGTCCCCTCATGTCGCCGCGCTGCAGGGCCCGGGCGATCTGGCCTCCGAGGACCTCGTCGAGATCCGCGAGCGCCCCCTGAGGGGTCTCGGTCCCGCGCGGGATGCCGACCCCGAGGATAGGCGTCTCATGGGCCTCCGGCTTCACATCGACGTAACGGAGCTGCATGGGGTGTGTCCAAGGAGGAAAGGCGCGGGTCCGAGCCAACGGGCGCGCGCTGCGTCGGGCGCGTACCCGGGGGCCCGGAATTGCACGGAAGCTACCCGGGGAAGCGGAGCCGGATCAAGGCGGACGCCCGCAGCACCGGCCCGGTGAGAAGGCGCCGACCGGCGACGCTCAGAACGAGCGCCAGAGCCCCAGCTGCAGCCTCGTCCCTCCAAGGCTCGTGCCCCACTGCCTCTGTCCGGCGACGGTGGTCCGGAGATCCTCGAACAACCGGAACCCGAGCCTCAGGTCGACCGCATGAGAGATCAGGTCCTCCTGCGACCTCGTCGTGCGGTAGAGGCGATAGGCGAGCTGAGCGTCGACCGGTCCGATACTCCCGGACGCGCCCGGGCCGACGGCGAGTGAGCGGAGATCTTCCCGGGCCCAGAGTCTCCCGGACGCGCGGAGCCACACGCGTCCCGCACGTTGATCGAATGCCGCCGCGACCGAGCGGCCCCGGGCGGCGTCACCCCAGCGCATGACGGCACCGTCCACGGACACGCCTCCGGTCGCGTGCCGGACCGACAGGCCCAGGGAGCGCTCGTCACGGACCGGGGCTCCGACCAGAAGCGTGTCTCCCGCCAGCCCCGAGCGCCTCCGCGCGAAGCCGCCTTCCAGCGCGAGCGGACCCCACACGTCGACGGACCCGCGCAGGCGGAGCCGCCCCACGGTGAGGGAAGAAGCGTCGAAGGGTCGATCCACCCTCACATCGCTCGTCAGGGCCAGAGGCCCGGCCCTCGCCGACTGACTCCACCCCGCGAACGTGCGTCGATACCCCGGTCCCTCCCGGAGCCAATGGAGCGAGACGTCGGACGCGTAGCGCCACGTGCGCCCTCCGAGGCGGAGGTCGGTGAATACGGTGGCCTTGGGAAGATCCGTCGAGAACCCCTCGTCCGACCGGGATGGCTCCAGCCCGGCCGCCGCTCCGACCCCGAACCTGCGTCCCCCACCCCGGATCAGCATGCCGTCCCAGTAGGCGCTGAAACGCTCGTAAGGATTGTAGAATCGACCGACGCGCACGTCCATCGGGACACGCTCGAAGCGCCGCGACACGGACAGCTCATAGGCGCGCAGGCTCACCGCGGGAACCGCCGCGAACGTCTCCCCGTAGCGATAGGCGGCGCGGAGGTTGCCACGCACGGAGATCCCCCCCGGGAGCTCGGTCGCCGTGAACGCCAGCCGACCGACCGAGCTCGCGAAGCGACGCCGGGTGTCTCCGAACGACGAGCCCGTCCAGGAGGTCCGCGACTCCCGGGCGTCCAGCTCGAGTC
Organism: Longimicrobiales bacterium; assembly: GCA_041690395.1. Classification (GTDB taxonomy): domain Bacteria; phylum Gemmatimonadota; class Gemmatimonadetes; order Longimicrobiales; family Gaopeijiaceae; genus JAWLHJ01. Next base: position 661,607 of record JAWLHJ010000003.1, read on the forward strand.
CCATCCGCCCCCGCACCCTCGGGCCGGTCACGGGATCGTCATCTCGCGCCACCGTGGTCGCCACGGGAATCGGGGTCGGCGCGTCGGCCGGACCCTCACGCGGGGCCCCGTCGTCGGCCGACCGAAGCAGAACGTAGACCGCCCCGCCCCGCTCCAGCTCCATCGAGCCCGGAAGGAGCGCAGCCACCGAACGTCTTCGAGAGACCGACAGCACCTCCAACCTCGCACCCGGCGCGTCTGCGGTCGCCGACAGATAGGCGACCAGGGTGTCCCCCATCGATACACCGTGGTCGACGCCGATCGGCAGGTAGATCCCCTCGACGCCGACGTAGTCGACGGTGACGAGCGTGCGGGGCGGCTCCTGCCCGGAGACCGGGGCGGCGGCCGAGACGGCGACCGAGGCCATGCCGAGGCCCACACCCAAGACGAGCGTCCTGACGGCCCGCAACACGGTCAGCTCCGCCCCGTCGGGTGACACGTGAGACAGGCCGCCGATTCATAAACGTAGCCGGCGCGCTCGCTGTGCTTGTCGTCCATCTCGCTCTGGCGGTGCTCGTGGCACCCGAGGCACGAGAACGTCGCGTAATCACCGGGCGTCTCATGGCACTCGGCGCAATCGGCTCCGGTGTGCGCGCCCGAGAAGATGGGGAAGTCGTGCGCGAACGTCGCGCCGTCCCACGTGCTCGTCCGGTGGCACGCGGTGCAGTCCGTCGGAAAGCCGATGCCCTGGTGCTCGCCCTCGTAATCGATGCGGTGACAGGCGTAACAGTCCTGCGGGCCACTCGGTTGGTAGAGGGTCTCCGACGAGGAGCCGACGTGACAGTCCGCGCACGCGAGCCGGTCGTGATCGGGCGGGATGTCGAACCCGGTGGCCAGCCCGTGCTCGAAGACGGCCCCGTCCCAGTCGTTCATGTCGTGGCACATGAGGCAGGTGGTCGGGAAGCCCGAGCCGGCGTGCTCGTCCTGGTAGTCGTCCAGGTGGCACGTCACGCAGTCCTCGGGCCCGGCGGGCGGCTGCGGAATGGAGCCACCCGCCCCGCTGTGGCAGGAGGCACATTCGATGCCCGCGTGCCGCCCCAGGAGCGCGAAGCCCCCCGAAATCTCGAAGTGGTCGAACGCGACGTCCCGGAAATCGAGCATCGAGTGGCAATCCAGGCACTCCGTGGAGAAGCCCAGCGCTTCATGGTCGACCAGCGGATTGAGTCGGTAGTCGCCCATGTGGCACGCCACGCATTCACGGTCGAGGGGCGTGAACGCCCCGCCCAGGTCGTCGACGTGGCAACTTTCGCAGGACGTCTGAAAGTGGGCGCCCTCGAGCGGGAAGTCGGCCGGGTGCACGGTCCCCGGGTCCATGAGCGTGAACGAGGTCGTCGTGTGGCAGGAGGCGCACGGCCGGGTCGCGCTGCCCTGGTGGACATCGACGTGGCACGAGGCACAGTCCACCGGGTCGGCGATCGAGGTCTCGAACCGGAGCCCCTCGTGACAGGACGCGCACGTCACGTCCTCGTGGCGCCCGTCCAGGCGGTATCCGGCGTCCCGCGCGTGATCGAACACGATGTCCGGCCGCAGGGGCGCCCAGGCCTCGGTCGTGTGACAGTCGACGCATGAGATCCCCTCGGGAAGTACGCCGTGCGGCTGGACCTGCGTCTGCCCCGACACCGCCAACGGAATGGACGCCAGGAACGTCAGGAGCAGCGGCGCGCGCATGGTCACGACCCACCTCCATGGCAGTCGACACAGTCGGTGCCGACGGGCCGGTACCGGGTGAAGGGCCCGCGCTCTCCCTGCTCCGTGACGTGACACGAAGCGCATGGCACCTCGCGATGCGCCCCGTCCAGCGCGAATGCCGAGCGCCCGTGGTCGAACCGGGCGTCCACGGGCACGAAGGCTTGGGTCCCGTGGCACGCGGCGCACCCCAGCTCGGGGAACTCGCCCGAGTGGGGATCCTCCGAGCGGTGGCACGACGCGCACGTCGTGTCCTGGGCTCCGCCATCCACCCCCGCGTGATCGAAGGCGACGATGTCGAAGGCGTCCGTCACGTGGCACACTTCGCACGCGCGGTCGGCGTAGAGATCGTCGTGCGGGCTCTCGAGGGCGTGGCAGGACGCGCAGTCCGTCGCGCCGAGGCCGAGGGTGAAGCGGTCATGGCCCCGCTCCGGATCGAGGTGGCAGGCCCAACAGGGCGTCACCGCATGGGCTCCCGTGAGGGGGAGCGCCGAGGCGGCATGCCGCTCCACGCCGTACGCGGACGGAGCCCAGCGCGCCTCCGTGTGGCAGGTCGCGCACGCCGTCCATCGATCGCCCGATCCGGGGAGCGCGTGCCGGTCCACGTGGCACGACCCGCAGGACGTCGCCACCGGCTTCGGATAGGTGGCACCGGCGCTCCCCGGGAGGTACCGCATGCGGATCAGCTCCGTCGCCGGCGGACGCCCGGGCCGGTGGCAGGCGACACAGTCGGCCGCCGCGTGCGCACCCACGAGCGGGAACGCCGTCCGGCCGTGATCGAACCTGCCGTCGAGGGATGCCGAGCTCAGAGCTCCCCAACCGGTGGGCGAATGACACGAGGCGCAGGCGCCGCTCATGCGTCCCGCGTGGGGATCCGCATGGCAGTCGGCGCAGCTCCCGAATGCGACCGGACGATACGGGACGGGATCGCGATCTTCGGCGTGACACGCGGCGCATTCGACCCGGGCATGCAGGCCCTCGAGCCGGAAGCGTGCGCGCTCGTGCGCGAACGCGGTCGGGTCCGTCCAGGTCCCCGCGTCGTGGCAGTCGGCGCAGGACCGATCCCGGAACTGATCGCCATGGGGGTCGCTGTCCGCGTGACACGTGGCGCAGCCCTGGTCGAGACCCAGGAACGTCCGGCCGAGGGCCCCGTGCTCGGTCAGGGTCCGGACCACGACCGGATCCGCGATCAGCTCCGCGCGGTGGCACTCCCGGCACGCCACGTCTCCGTGGCTCAGCTCCAGCGCGTATCCGGTCTCCCCGTGCTGGAACGCCGCCTCGTCGAGGCGCCGGAGGTCGAAGTCCGGGCCCAGATGCTCCTGATGGCAGTCCGCGCAATCCCGCTGGATCGAAGCATGGTAGCCCCGGTCGGCCGCGATGCGCGTCTCGATCAACGCATGACACGAGAGGCAGCGGTCCGGAGAGGTTCCGCGCTTTCCGAGCTCGTGGCAGGCGGTGCAGTTCCGGATCCCCTCGAGCTCGGCATGGGGCGCCGCGAGCTTTCCGGGCGAGAGGATCTGGGCGGCGGCGGGAGCGGTCGCGACGCAGGCCAGACCCGTGAGCAGCAGGAGCACGACCCCGGTGCCGCGCCCGCCGCGCCCGACCTCGCGGCGCGGTCTCATGCCGCCCCGAACTTGGTATCGACCTCGACCCCGCACTGGTCGAGGAAGCGCGTCGGCAGCTCACCCCCCGCGAAGATCAGGACCTGGTCGTTCGGGAGCGCGTAGGGGTGCCCTCCCTCCACGGTCAGCCAGACCCGATCGGCCTCGATGCGGAAGACCTCGGTGCTCCAATGGACGTCGATCCGCCCCTCGGCGATCGCACTCTCGACACGGTCGCGGTTGCCGGGCTTGATGCGGCTGAACCGGTCGCGACGGTAGGAGAGCGCCACGCGGGTGCCGCGTTCCTCGGAAAGGGCGAGCGCCGCCTCCACGGCCGAATCTCCGCCACCGACGACGAGCACGCGGTCGCCTCGGAACGCCTCGGGCTCGGCGAGGGCGTACTGGACCTTGGGGAGCTCCTCGCCGGGCACGCCGAGCTTCCGCGGGATCCCCCTTCGGCCGATAGCCAGAATCACGCGAGGGGCGCGGAAGGACTCCCCCTGGGTACGCACCTCGAAGCCACCCTCCACCCGCGCGACGTCGTGCACGGTGAGCCCGAGACGGAAGGGCAGATCCGCGTCCACCGCGACACGGGTCCAGACCGCCATGAGGTCCTCCTTCCGGATCTCGCGTCCCCCGATGCGGCCGACCCCCGGGATCTTCACCGGCTCCGTCATGACCAGCTTCTTGCGGGGGTAATGGCGGACCGTCCCCCCCAGATCCGGTTCCTTGTCGATGGTCACGAAGCGGAGCCCGGCACGCTGGGCATGAAGCGAGGCGGACAGTCCCGCCGGTCCCGCTCCGACGATGACCAGGTCGAGGCCGTCCCCACGTCGCTTGGCCCGACCGGCGATCCCTTCGATGCACTGCCGGCCCTGCTCGAACGCGTTCCGGATGAGCCCCATCCCGCCCAGCTCCCCGACGATGTACAGGCCCGGTACGTTGGTTTCGAAATCCGGCTTGATGCGGGGGATGTCCACGCCGCGCTTCGCGGTCCCGAACACCAGCTGGATCGCCTCCATGGGGCAGGAGCGCTCGCACAGGCCGTGTCCGATGCAGGACGCCGGCGCGATGGGGACGGCCTGTCCGTCACGGATGCCCAGCACCTGCCCCTCGGGGCACACGTCCACGCAGCTCCCCGTTCCGATGCACCGGTCGGGATCGATCACCGGATGCAGCGACGTCGGTTCGTGCAGGCCGTACTCCAGGGCCAGGACCTCCGCTTCGTCGGTCCGTCGTTCCTTCCGCCGGAGTCCGAGCAGCACGGGCCCGGACGCGGCGACCACGAGCCCCACCCCGATCAGCGTGACGAGCGTGCCGTCCGTCATCCGAAGATCCAGGTGTAACCGAAGGCGACCGCGACGCCGACGTGGACGATCAGGACCAGCAGCATCACGATCGCGAGCGGCAGATGGAACGCGTGCCAGTATCGGAAGGCACGCTGGAAAGGACGGATCAGGGCGACCTGTTGCCGTCTCAGCCGGTCTTCCTGGAGCCGGTCCACGAGAGCCGCGCGCGTGTGCTCGGGGACGCCCGCCGCGGACAGGCGCCGTTCGATCCGGGCCCGGTCACGACGACGTGTCCAGCGGTACCGGACGGAGAGGCCGACCGCCGAGAGGATCCCCGGGGGGCCATCCGATGCGGGCTCCGCGCCGATATCCAGGAGCTCGAGGACCTGGGCCGCCGGCAGGCGGAGTCCGGCCTCCACGTCTTCCAGGAGCCCCCTCATCTGGTCCTGGATCTCCCGCACCTGGAGGAAGCGGCCGTTCACGGTCTTCGGGATCCAGACATAGATCCACCGCCCGAAGACACCGCTCGCGACGACCATCGCCATGCTCCAGAACGCGATGGCGACCAGCCCGCCGAAGCGGAAGGTCGTGTGCAGGAGGACGAGGAAGGGCCCGAGGAGACAGAGGAAGATGTGGAAGTGCAGCCAGCCCTTGAGCGTGCCGACCCGGGAGAGCGCCCGGACCCTCTTACGCAGCGAGTAGAGCCCGACGCCGAGGAGGATCATCGCGGTCCCGACGACACCGAACCCCTGGCCGATCAAGCCGGTCGGGGCATACAGGTCGTGCAGGGGCGAGAAAGGGCGCTCGGTGAGCGGCGTGACGTAATAGGCGAGGCCTCCCCAGAAGGCCCCGCCGGCGATGGACACGCCCAGCAGGAACAGCACTCGTACGAACACGCGTTCGCTCTCGGCTCGATACCCCGGCACTCGGCCAGGCGCGTATGCGTGGGAGGAGCACACACGCGGTAGGGGTCGGATGCACCACGAGGTGCTCCGGCCGGTCGGAGCGGTATCTGGCAAGCGTCATGCCATGGCGAGGGCCGCGGAAAGCGAGCGGCCGTCTGGGCTATTCGACGGTCACTGCACCATTCTGGTGCATCAGGATCGTGGTCGCTGCGTTCCGTGACCGGAAAGAGAAGCCCTCCTCTTTCAGCGGCCCGACAGGATCGCTTCGACGAGATCTTCCGACGCCTCGGACGCGTAACTCCCGTGAGGTCGTGGATACCGGTCCAGCCCCTCCCGGAAGCACCGGTGGTAGGTCCGTCCCGACCGGAGCGTCATCGGTCCGCTCTCCGGACGCCAGGTCGCACCCTCCGGCACGTCGGCTTCGGGCATCCGGATGCCGAACCGCTCCCGCGTTTCAGCCTCGGTCCGCGAGACCAGCGCCTCCCCGAGGTCGATCGCGTCGAGGAGCCGCCGCTCGGTATAGACCGTCAGGGTGTCCCGCGCGCCGTCCGGGTCGCCCGCCTCGTAGCGCGCTCCGGCCTCACGCTCGAGCCCGGCCTGCTCGGCCACGAGGCGTGTCTCGAACGCCTCGAGGTCCGCGGTGACGGGCCGGAGGAAGGCTCCGGGCTGCTCGCACGCGTGGTAGAGGAGCCGCTTGTGGACCCGGAACGCCGAGCGCGTCGCTTCGAGCGGAGCGAAGTCCGCGTCGAGGAAGGCGTCGTCGGCGTCCTTGGTCATGTAGCGGTGCTGCTTGTACTCCGGTGGCACGTCCCGGACGCCCAGCCGCACCGGCACAAACGGACTCGCCACCGAACCGGTGATGGACATCCAGAGCGGGACGAGCTCCGGATGCACGCCGGGCCTCAGGTGCGCCACCTGGCCGTAGCCCGAGCCGTCGTTCGACCACCGCGGATCGCGGACGAGCGCCATCATGTCCGCCACCGACACCGGAGCCATCCCCCGAACCTCTTCTTCGAGGAGAGGCGGATACCGGAACAGGTTGTGCGGATCGTCCTGGGAGGGATCGCTCGGGAAGGTGCGGCCGTAGACACGGTGCAGGTTGAAGGGCTCGTCTCCGTCCGGATCCCACCACCCCTGCTCGACGGCGAAGGAGACGAGGTTCTCCGAGCCCATGTGGTCGGGTGAGCGCTCGAAATCGACCGGGAAGTCGCCGATGTAGCCCGGATACGATACGCGCACGTCGTCCGGCCCGAGCCGCTCGGCGGCCCAGAGCCCCTGCCCTCCGGCGTAGTCGATGAGCACCCACCCCTCCTCGGCGTCGGCGAAGAGATGCGAGTTGCCGCCGTACGTGGCGTAGCCGTGCCCGTCGATGAGCCGCCCCACGATCTCCACGGCCTCGCGGGCGCTGCCGGCCCGCTCCATGACGATGCGGGACAGGTCGCTGTAGTTGAGCCCCCGCTGCGGGACGGGCGTCATCTCCACCAGCTCCGGGCGCGACGGCGACCAGACGTCCCGGGCCGCCAGGCCGCGCTCGTTCAACCCTCCGTTCGTGAGCGGCGGCGGAAAGCCCGCGAACTCCGAATAGTTGGTCGTGATGAAGCGGAGCGTCTCCGTGACCTGGGGAATCCGGAAGCGTTCCCCGGGGATGCGCGCCTCCTCCGTGATGCCGACCTCCATGGTCGTGCCGGGCGGGAACGTGCGCGCGGGCGTGATCTCGTACCAATGGCTCGACGGCTCGTGACCGAAGCCGCCGAGCAGCACGGAGCCGTCTTCGGTGAGGTTCCGGCCCACGTAGAAGGCGATGCTCTTGGCGGGCATGGCCTCGCTCGGGCTTCGGGCCTCGGGCCCGGATACCGGCGCGGGTGATGGGGTCCGTACGGGGATCAGGAACAGGCAGGCCGCCAGAAAGGACGCCACTCCAGCGGTTCGTAGGGGGCGTCCGGAGAGCGGAGAGAGCATGGATGCGCTCCTCGTTGTAGCAGGCGAACGAGCGGTCGAAGCGCCTGCAAAGTAAGCGCGAATCCGGTGTCGCGCTCGCCGTCCGGAACCTCGTTGCACACCCCTCATCTTCGGTTTATGTTCGGTTTCCTGCCGCAGTCGCCGGCCCCGTCACAGGAGCGTCCCACACCGCCATGTCGCAGTCCCGCGCGAGTGCCGAACATGTTCCCACCCACCTGAACGGGCGGGGGTGGGCTCAGATTACGTCCCATCCCCCCACCCCCTTCCAACCCGCTTCCCCCCGGCCCGCCTCCCCCGGCAACCGCACGGCTCTTTGCCTCTGGCTTCCCACCTTCGAGCTCCGGCTCGAGCTCGTCCGCTCCCCGGAGCTCGACCGCACCTCCGTCGCGCTCCTCTCCGAGGGCGAGCACACGCAACGGACCGTCTGGCAGGTCTCGGCACGAGCCCACGAAGCCGGAGTCCGGCCCGGCCAGCGCGTGTCCCAGGCCGTCTCGCTCTGCCCTGCCCTGACGCTGCTCGAGCCCGATCCGGCCCACTACGACGCAGCCACGGACATCCTCCTGGAAACCCTGACCGAGGTCTCTCCGGTGATCGAGCCTGCGGGACGGGGACGGGTCTTCCTGGGGATGGACGGGCTGGACCGCCTCTTCGGCCCGCCCCGGCGTCAGATCGAGCGGACACTCGGCGCGCTCTTCGAGATCTTCCCCGCCCCGCTCGTGGCCGCGTTCCGCGCCGGGATGGCGCCGGGGCGCTTCGGTGCCTGGGTGGCCGCGACCCGCGCCGGGGGAGGCGAGCCGGTGATCGTGCCCGAGCACGAGCTGAGCGTGTTCCTCGGGGGCTGTCCCGTCCGTGTCCTCCAGGTCGATCCGCGCATGATCGAGCGGCTCGAGCGCCTCGGCATCGACACACTCGCGGCGCTCCGGGAGCTGCCGGAGCCGTCCCTCGTCGCCCAGTTCGGGAAAACCGGTCGCGCCATCCACGCCTGGGCTTCCGGCCGGCGCATCGATCCGGTCCGGCCGTGGCACCGCCCCCGCCCGCTGCGCGCATCGCTCGCGTTCTCGAATCCGGTGGGCATGGTCGACACCCTGCACGGCGCGCTCGACCGGCTCGTGGAGCGCGCGCTCACCCGTCCCGCGCGCCGTGGCCGGAGCGTGACGGGCGTCCGACTCGGCGCCCATCTGGAAGGCGGGGGCTCCTGGGTCGTGGAGGCCACGCTCCGGGAGCCCACCACCGTCTGTGAGCGCATCGCCGCGCCCCTGCGCTCGAAGATGGCCATCGCCCCGCCGCCGAAGGCCGTCGACACGCTCTTCTTCGAGATCACCGACTTCGGCGCGCCCTCGGCCCAGGAGAGCCTCTTCGACCGGAAGGACGCCGGAAGCCGGGAGGGTGCCGGAAGCGGCCCCCTCCAGGGCGACGTACCGCCGTCCCTCCGCGATGCCGTGAAGGAGCTCAAGCTCCGGCTCGGTGACTCGCCGCTCTACCGCGTGGTCGAGCTCGACCCCTGGTCGCGGATTCCCGAGCGCCGCCACGCCCTTCTGCGTTTCGACCCGTAGATCGCGATCTCACGCACATGCCCAGACGCCCCCAGCTCCGTCCCCTCGGCCAGCCGAAGCCCGTCCACGTCCGCACCGACACGCAGGGCGATCCCGAATTCGTGCGACTCCCCGGGAAAACCGCGCGTAAGGTGATCCAGGTCCGGGAGCGCTGGCGGATCGACGACGAGTGGTGGCGCCGGCCGATCTCCCGCGCCTACTACGCGGTCGCCCTCGACGACGGCCGCGCGCTCACGCTGTACCACGACCTCGTGGAACACACATGGTATGCACAACGCGGCTGATGCCGTGGCGCGATGAGGCGTGCCGAGTGAGGGCTTGGATGCAAGCATCCGAGCGAAGCGCCCCGAACGAGGTACGCCTCATCGCGTCACGGCCTCACCCTACGTGCACTACGCATCGCCGCACGGACCCTCTCCGCCGGTGCTCCCACAGATAGATCCCCTGCCAGGTGCCGAGAGCGAGCCGGCCACCCTCGAACGGAATCGACAGGGTGGTCGCGGTGAGCGCGGCCCGGATGTGCGACGGCATGTCGTCCGGTCCTTCCGCCGTGTGCGTGAAGTGCGGATCGCCCTCGGGCACGTGTCGCTCGATCCAGTTTTCCAGGTCGCGGCGAGCCGACGGGTCGGCGTTCTCCTGGATCGTCAGGCTCGCGGAGGTGTGCCGGATCATCACCGTGCACAGCCCCTCGTCGAGACCGCTCCGGGCCACGCATGCCTGCACGACATCCGTGATCTCGTGGAGCCCCTTCCCACGGGTCCGCACCTCGACGTGCTCGATCACGCGCACCTCCCGCTCATTTCCCTCAATCCAGGAACAGGTCGGGCAGCAGGGGTTTGCCCGGCTCGACGGCATAGCGATCGAGGTCGGTGACCCCTTCCTCGCCCAGAACCTCGTCGTCGATGAAGAAGCGGCCGGTGGTCTCCCTCGCCGGTCGGGTGAGGATCGCATGCGCCGCGTCCGCCACGATCTCCGGGGTCCGGCACCGGCTCACGTCCACCCCCGGGAGCAGGTTGAGCGCGGCCGTATGGATGATGGTCCGCGGCCAGAGCGCGTTCACCGCGACGCCATCCTTCCGGAACTCCTCGGCCATCCCCAGCACGCACATCGACATGCCGTACTTCGACATGGTGTAGGCCAAATGCGCGGCGAACCAGCGGGGGTTCATGTCGAGGGGCGGGGCGAGGGTGAGGATGTGCGGGTCGTCCGCCTTCTTCAGGTGCGGCAGAGCGACCCGCGAACACAGGAACGTCCCCCGCGCGTTCACCTCGTGCATGAGATCGAAGCGCTTCATGGGGGTCTCGAGCGTCGGCGTCAGGCTGATGGCCGACGCGTTGTTCACCAGCACGTCGATGCCGCCGAAGCGCTCCACGGCCGCTTCCATGGCAGCCACGACCTGGTCCTCGTGACGAATGTCGCACTGGACGGCGAGGGCCTGTCCGCCCGCCTCCACGATCTCGTCCGCGGCCGTGTGGATGGTACCCGGGAGCTTGGGATGAGGCTCCGCGGTCTTGGCCGCGATCACGACGTTGGCCCCGTCCTCGGCCGCGCGCCTCGCGATCGCGAGGCCGATGCCGCGGGAGCCTCCGGTCATGAAGATCGTCTTTCCGGCGAGGGTGCGTTCCATGGTGGCGTCTCCGCGTGGCACGTGGGAAGTGCTGGGTGCACCCGGAAGGTGGCACGCCGGGAAGACCGAGGCCACGTCGCTGGTTGCGGCCTCCAACCCGGACCCCGTACTATGCGCCCGTAGCATGCGATCGTAGTGCCTCTACAAAGCCGGCCACCCTTCAGAAGGAGGTCCAGCATGGCACATCTCGACGACGTCGACACCTCCGCACGCGTCCACGGACCCGCCCGCTTCGTGGCCTGGGCCACCCTGGCCCTGATGCTCATCACGGTTCTCTACGCGATCCGCATCGCGGTCGAGAACTGGTCGTTCATCGGAGTCTGATATGACCAAGCGTCAGACCCGGCTGTTCTTCATCGGGGGCACCGCCCTCTTCGCGCTCATCTTCATCGCGATGACCGTGGACAGCCACCGCCAGTTCCCCGAGCTGACCAACGCGCACCTCATCACGGAAGACGTGACCGAGGGCAAGCATGTCTGGCACCGCAAGAACTGCATCAACTGCCACACGCTGCTCGGTGAGGGCGCCTACTTCGCGCCGGACCTGACGAAGATCACGCAGCTGAGGGGCGAAGCGTACCTGACCGCCTTCCTCCAGGACCCGGCGCAATTCTACTCCGACGAGGTGCACCGGCGGCTCATGCCGAACCCGGAGCTCGACGACACCGAGATCGCGCAGGTCATCGCCTTCCTCGACTGGGTGTCGCAGATCGACAACCAGGGATGGCCGCCGCGCCCGATCCTGGTGACCAGTGGCCCCATCGCGGGTGCGTCGGCGGGCCGGAGCGCCACGGACGCGGTCTCGGACGACCCGGTGGCCCTCGGCCAGGCCGTCTTCCACCAGCCGGTACCGGGGTGCTTCGCGTGTCACTCCACCGCTCCCGGAACGGCCATGGTGGGTCCCTCGATGGCGGGCATCGGCGGCCGGGCGGAAGACATCATAGCGAGCGGCGACTACACGGGATCGGCGACCGACGCGGAGAGCTATATCCGCGAGTCGATCCTCGATCCGAACGCCTACCTCGTGCCGGGTCAGACGTTCTCCGCGGGCGGGGTCTCGTTCATGCCCGCCAACACGGAGGACCTCCTCACGCCCGAAGAGATCGACCAGCTCGTCGCCTACCTCATGACCCTGCGCTGAGGGGCCAGCCATGCGCTTCCGATCCCAGTTCGTCGCGTACCCGTACTTCGCGGTCGCTCTGATCCTTTTCGGCCTCCAGATGGTGTTCGGCATCCTGCTCGCGGTGAAGTACCTCGGGCCCGATCCCATCATGAGCTGGATGCCCTTCAACACCGCGAAGGCCATCCATACCAACCTGCTCATCGTATGGGTGCTCGCCGGCTTCATGGGCGCCGCGTACTACGTCGTCCCGGAGGAGTCCCGCACCGAGATCTACAGCGTGAAGCTGGCGTATATCCAGCTCATCGTCTGGACGCTGATGGGACTCACGGCGGTCATCGGCTACATGTTCGAGTGGACCGCGGGCAACAAGTTCCTCGAGCAGCCGTTCCCGCTGAAGATCGTCATCGTCGTCGTCATGCTGATGTTCCTCTACAACATCGGCATGACGATCTACAAGGCGAAACGCTGGACGACGACGGAGGCGGTGCTGGTGGCGGGGCTCGCGCTCGCCGCGATCCTCTACCTCCCGGCGCTGATCACCTACAACAACTACACGGTCAGCATCTACTACCGTTGGTGGACCATCCACCTCTGGGTCGAGGGGGTCTGGGAGATGGTCCAGGCCGGACTCCTCGCGTATCTGCTGATCCGCCTCTCGGGCGCCGACCGCGAGATGATGGAGAAGTGGCTCTACGTCATCGTCGGCCTCGTGTTCATCGCGGGGATCCTCGGGACGGCCCACCACTACTACTGGATCGGCGTCCCGGCGTATTGGCTGCCGGTCGGCGGGATCTTCAGCGCGCTCGAGCCGCTCGCGCTCTTCGGCATGGCCATGTACGCGTACTTCGCCATGCGAAGATCGGGGTTCGGACATCCCAACCAGCTGGCGCTCCACTGGACCATCGGGAGCGCGATCTTCACCGCGTTCGGAGCGGGGCTGCTCGGGCTCGCACACACCTGGCCGGCCGTGAACAAGTGGACCCACGGCACGCTGATCACGCCCATGCACGGCCACTCGGCGTTCTTCGGCGCCTACGTCATGATCGTGCTCGCGGTCGTCACCTACGCCAAGCCGCACCTCACCGGAAAGAAGAGCGAGTCAGCCGAAACATCGCTCGGTCTGTGGGCGTTCTGGCTGCAGGTCGGCGGCATGTTCGGGATGACGCTGGCCTTCGGGACGGCCGGTATCACGCAGACGTACCTCGAACGGATCATGGGCCTCGGCTACATCGAGACGCAGTTCAAGATCCAGCCGCACTTCCTCATGCTCGTGGCCACGGGCTTCATCTTCACCGCGGGCGTGGCCGCGTTCATCGTCGACTTCTTCCGCGACCCGCCCGTCCCGCCCAGCGGTGGCGGGCCCGAGCGGGGTGACGTGGAACCCGTGACTCCATGAGCGAACCGGGGCCGGGTGGTCTGCGCCTCCCCGCGGAGGAGCCGTACTACCTGCCCACCGGCAACGAGGTCGAGATCTTCGAGATGTGTCACCGGCGTGAGCTGGCGGTGATGCTGAAAGGCCCGACCGGTTGCGGCAAGACCCGCTTCGTCGAGCACATGGCGTGGCGGCTGGGGCGCCCCCTGGTGACCGTGGCGTGCCACGACGATCTGTCCGCCAGCGACCTGACGGGGCGATACCTCATCCGTGACGGCGAGACGGTTTGGCAGGACGGTCCGCTCTCGCTCGCGGCGCGGCACGGTGCCATCTGCTATCTCGACGAGGTGGTCGAGGCACGGCAGGACACGGTCGTGGTCATCCATCCGCTAACGGACGACCGCCGGATCCTTCCCGTGGACAAGGCGGGCGAGCTCATCGAGGCCGCGCCGGGCTTCCAGCTGGTGGTGTCGTACAATCCGGGATACCAGCACGTGCTGAAGGACCTCAAGCCCAGCACGCGCCAACGCTTCGTGGCTCTCGATTTCGATTTCCCGGCCCCGGAACACGAGATCGATATCGTGCGTCACGAAACCGGAGTGGACCGGGGCATGGCGGCCGACCTGGTCATGCTGGCCGGCCGCCTCAGGAATCTGCGTGATCGCGGCCTCGCCGAGGTCCCCAGCACACGCCTCCTGGTCGCGACGGGCCGTCTGATCGCGAGCGGGCTCGAACCGCGCACGGCGTGCGAAGTGGCCCTCGTCGCTCCGCTGACGGACGACCCGGAGCTTCTCGCCGCGATCCGGGACCTGCTGACCGCCTCCCTGACCTAGCCGGGCAGGAGCGCCGCCCAGTGTCCGAACCGGAAGAGGTCATCCTCGACGGTGCGCATCACGCGACGACGACCATCGCCTCGCTGTGGCGACGACACATCGGGACGCCGGGATCCCCGGAGGTCCGACTGACCGACGTGAAGCATCGTCTGGAGCTCCTCACGCGGGCCGTGTACGGCACGACGCCGCCGATCGGCGTCGCGGAGCCGCCGGCGGTCCCGAACTGGTTCGGTCGCGTCGCGCTCCGGATCCCCCGCCACCTGGTCCGAAAGCATGCCGTCGCCTGGACCGACGGCATGCGCATCCGGCTTCCCGCGACCCTGGACGCCTCGGACGGGGAAGCCGAGACGATCGCCCGCTACCGGGGTTGGGCGATGTCGCTCGCGGCTCGTTGTCACAGGGGCACGCCGGACTTCCTCACACGTCTCGACGGGGGGAGCCAGGGTACGGGCGGCCGCCTCGTCCGCGACCTCTTCCTTCTCAGCGAAGCCGCCAGCAGCGACCGTGAGATCGCTCGCGATCTTCCGGGCCTCAGGAGCGACCTGGCCGCCGCCCGTCGCTGCTCTCTGGCGGACCGGCCCCACGCCCGCGTCCTCACGGGACCGGAGAGCCAGGTGGAGCGGCTCCTCGTGACGGCGCTCGAGTCCGATCCGGCCGATGAGCCCGCTACCGTCCCCCACGCACGGAGCCCGTCGGACTCGCTCGCCTGGGCCACCACGACCGCCGCCGAGCTGGAGCGTCGATTCGGGGACGACCGAGGGAACGCCCGGTATCGAGGCATCCCTCCGGTGGAGGCGTGGGGCCTCGTGGAGCCGCTCCCCGACGCGGCGCTGAAGCTCAGGGAGGCGGGCATCGACCCCCTCGAGGAGGACGAGGCCGATCGGTCGGAGCGGATCCGCACGCTCGCGCGCCGCCCCCGCATCCGGCAGGCCCCGGAAGACGAGGACGACGACCAGGTGGGGATGTGGATGGTCCAGATCGACGACCCCCAGGAGTCCGTGGAAGACCCGATGGGGCTGCAGCGGCCGACGGACCGTGACGACGACGCCGACCCCGGCGACCTCGCCGACTCGCTCTCCGAGCTCCCGGAGGCCCGTATCGTCCCGGTCCCGGGCACGCCCAAGGAGGTTCTCGCCAGCGAGGACCCGCCGGAGCGGACCACCGTCACGGCCGGAAGCGTTCCGCAGCCCGTCGGCATCTCGTACCCGGAGTGGGACTATCGCGTGGAGCGGTACCTTCCCGGCCAGGTGGTCGTTCGACCTGGTGTCGCTCGCGAAGGCGACGTCGCGTGGGCGGATGCCGCGCTGAAGCAGCATGGGAGAGAGGTCCAGAGGGTTCGGCGACAGTTCGAGCGGCTCCGGCCCCATCGGACCCGCTTGGGCCGGCAAACGGACGGCCCGGACATCGACCTCGGAGCGTACGTCACGGCGTATGCCGACCGGAAGGCCGGCCAGGCCCTCGACGACAGGCTCTACGAGGAGGTGCGGCCCGCGCGGCGCGACCTCTCGATCCTTCTGCTCGTGGACGTGAGCGGGTCCACCGACAGCTGGGTGGCGGATACACGGCGGATCGTCGACGTGGAGAAGGAGGCGCTCCTGCTCGTCTGCGAGGCGCTCGACGCGCTGGGCGATCCGTACGGCGTCCTGGCGTTCTCGGGCGAGGGACCACGCGGCGTGTCCGTCGCCACGGTGAAGGGATTCGAGGAACGGAACGGTCGGCAGGTCCGGTCGCGCATCTCGGCGCTCGAACCCGACCGGTTCACGAGGACGGGAGCCGCTATCCGCCACGCCACGGCCAGGCTGGCCGCACGGCCCAGCCGCCACCGACTCCTCCTGGTCCTGTCGGACGGCAAGCCCAACGACATCGACCTGTACGAAGGACGGTACGGCATCGAGGATACCCGCCAGGCCGTCGCGGAGGCCCGGCTCGAGGGGCTGGATGCCTTCTGCGTCACGGTCGACCGGCATGCTCCCGAGTACCTCCCCCGCATCTTCGGGCCGACCGGCTACGCCATGCTGCGCCACGCCACCAAGCTACCCGGCGTGCTGGTCGAGGTGGTGAGGCTGCTGCTGCGCAGCTGACGACGCGGCCGCCCGTCGCCTTAGATTGCAGCGGCACGCGCCCGACACGAACCTCCCTTCCATCCGCAGCCGAGCCGCCGCCCATGGTGGACATACGCGCCCATCTCCGGACCCTCCGTCAGGTCGTCGACGGGCGGACCGGGACCCTGGACGATCCGCATGCCTGGCGCGAGCAACTGCTGGACGTCACGCTCGTTGCGGCCTTCCTACTGGGGGTCATCACGGCGCTGCCCGGCGTCGCGGCCGCGGTTCCGAGGGGTGATTGGGCCCTCGTGGCCGTCGACGGCGGCGCCCTCGCTCTCCTGTCCGTGATCGCGTTGCGTCGGAGCCTCCCCTACCGACTCAGGGCGTGGAGCTTCCTGCTCCTCGTCTTCGCCCTGGGCACCTGGTTCCTCGCCACCGTCGGAGCCGTGAGCCTCGTCTACCTCATGGCCGTCCCCATCCTCGCGGTGCTGCTCCTGGGCTTCGTCCCGGCCGTCGCGCAACTCGCGGTCAATGCGGTCACGGTGCTGCTCGTCGGCCACCTCTTCGCACCGGACGTCCCGATTCCGCGCTACGCCGACGCGCGCCTGCTCCACTGGGTGTTGGTGAGCCTCAACCTGACGTTCGTCAGCGCGGTGATCACGGCCGGCGTTGCGTACCTGCTCCGCCGCCTCGAGGCGGCACTGAAGGAGCAGCGACGCGTCACGGCCGCGATCGAGCAGGCGGACGAGGCGGTGGTCCTGGGCGGATCGGACGGACGGATCGGCTACGCGAACGCGTCGGCCCGACGCATGCTGGACGCCCTGACGATGCCGGGGAGCGACACCCGACGGATCCAGCACCTCGTTCGCCAGCTGCAGGGACCCCTGGGGATGCCCGTGTCGCTTGAAGCATCGCTTCCATGGGAGGGTGAGGTCGAGCTGCCCGGAGACGAAGGGCCTCGACAGATCCGAGCGTCCATCTCCCCCCTTCGGGATGGAGGCGACGAGGTGACGGGCTTCATGGCGTTCCTCCAGGACGTGACCCGGGAGAAGCGGATGGAGGCCCGCGTGCGGAGAGGGGAGCGGTTGGAGGCGCTCGGCACCCTGGCGGGCGGCGTTGCCCACGACTTCAACAACATCGTGGGGTCGATCCTGGGCCTGGTGGACGACGTCCGGAGCCGGGCGCCGTCGCCCGCGATCGCGATGTCCCTGGACGCGATCGTCCGGGCCTGTCTCCGCGCGAGGGAGGTCGTGCGGCAGATGATGGTGTTCGGCCGCAAGGCGCCGCTCGAGCGCCGACCCATCCTGGTCCGGGAGACCGTCGAGGAGGCGCTCTCCCTCGTGCGGGCGGGGACGCCGGCGGACGTCGAGGTACGGAGCAGCCTCCGAAGCGAAGCGCGGGTGCTGGCGGGCTCCGCGGAGATCCATCAGGTGCTCATGAACCTCTGCACCAACGCGGTGCAGGCGATGGAAGGGCGAGCGGCCGGCACGCTCGCCGTCGGGCTACACGACGCTGACCCGCCGGCCGACGCCCCCTCGGAGGGCGCCGATGACCCCCCGGGCGGCCCCGAGCACGTTTGCCTCACGGTGACGGACACCGGCACCGGCATCCCCCCGGAGGATCTCTCGAGGATCTTCGACCCGTTCTTCACGACCAAGACCTCCACGCACGGCACGGGCCTGGGGCTCGCGAGCGTGTACGGGATCGTGCGGTCGATGGGCGGCGAGGTGAGGGTCTACTCGGAGCCCGGCGCCGGGACCACGTTCCGCGTCTACCTGCCGATGGATCGGCCCACAGAGCCGGACTCCCCCACCAGCGCGGAATCCGACCCGGACGAGGCCTCCGACGTCGAAGCGGGACCGTCCGCCGCCGAGGCCGAGCGGGTCATCCACGTTCTCGTCGTGGATGACGAGGAGGTGTTGCGCAGGATGACCGCGCGCACGCTCCGCCGCCTGGGCCATGAGACCACCGAGAGCGGCCATGGGGCCGAGGCGCTGGAGGCGGTGGCAGCCGATCCGGAGACGTTCGACGTCGTGCTGACCGATCTGACCATGCCGGTCATGGGTGGTGGCGAGCTCATCCGGCGATTGAAGGAGCTGCGGCCGGGACTCCCCGTCGTGCTGGCCTCCGGCTTCGCGGACACCCCCGAGGGCCGGGCGCTCGACACCACGGACGGGGTCGTCTTCCTCCCGAAGCCGTTCACCCGCCGGGAGCTGGCTGCCGCCCTCGAGGAGGCGCTGCGGCGGGGGGTGGTGGACGACGAAGGTGACGGAACGTGACCACCCGCGCGTCGCACATCGTCCGCATCGAGCCCTTCGGCCGAGGAGGGGTCAAGGCCCGCGTCCACCTGGACGAGGGCGAGGCGCTCGAGGTGATGCTCGAGGCGCTGGAGCGGTCCCGGCTCGGCGTGGGAGACACGTTGAGCCCGGATCGTCGAAGGGCGCTCCTCGCAGCCGACGCCGATGTCCGCGTGCGCGAATCGGCGTTGAGCCTCATCTCTTTCAGGGCCCGAACCCGCACGGAGCTGGAACGGAAGCTTCGCGCCAAGGGCTTCGAAGCGGCTCGGATCGACGCGTGCCTGGACCGGCTGGCCGAGAGCGGGCTCATCGACGACGCCGCCGTGTCGGCCGCGTTCGTCCGTGACCGGCTCCGGCATCGACCCAGGGGAAGGAGCCGGTTGCGATCCGAGCTACGCGCCAAGGGCGTGACGTCGCACGTGGCCGACGACGTGGTCGACGAGGTCTTCGAGAAGGAGGGCGTCACGGACGTGCAGCTCGCGGCCGAGGTCGCCGAGGCGTGGGTCTCACGGCAGAGCCCAGCGCTCGTCGCGGCGCTCTCCGTGGACGCATGGACCGACGAGCGCCAGCGCGCCCAACGGCGACTTCGCGGCTATCTGGGCCGACGCGGCTTCAGCGGGGAGGCTCTGAGGGCGGGCGTGGCGCGGGCCGAAGCGCTCAGCCGAGCAGCGCGAGAAAGACCCCGGCCGTGACGGCCGAGCCGACGACGCCGGCCACGTTCGGCCCCATGGCGGACATGAGCGGGTTCACCCGCCCGTTGGTCTCCTCCGACACGAACTGCTGAACCACGCGCGCCGACATCGGCACGGCGGACACGCCGGCCGCCCCGATGCACGGATTGATCCGGCTCTTCTCGGGAAGCGCCAGGTTGAGCAGCTTCGCGAAGAGGATCCCGCCGGCGGTGCTGAACGAGAACGCGACGGCCCCGAGCGCCAGGATCATCAGCGTCTGGACGGTGAGGAAGTTCTCGGCGCCCATCGTGCCGCCGACGACCAGTCCGAGCAGGATGGTCACCACGTCGATCATGGGACCGCCGGCAGTCTTCTTCAGGCGCTCCGTCACGCCCGACTCGCGAATCAGGTTCCCGAACATGAGGAGCCCGAGGAGCGGAGCGCTCGACGGCACCGCCAACGAGGCGACGACGCCGGTCACGATCGGGAACAGGATGACCGTGGTCTTCGACACCGGCCGCGCCTGCGGCATGTCGATCGCCCGCTCGCGCTTCGTGGTGAGCATCCGCATGATCGGCGGCTGGATGATCGGCACGAGCGACATGTAGCTGTACGCGGCCACGGCCACGGCCCCGAGCAGGTGCGGCGCCAGCTGGATGGTGATGAAGATCGAGGTGGGCCCGTCGGCGCCGCCGATGATGCCGATCGCGGCGGCCTCCTGCGGGGTGAAGCCGAAGAGGTACGCGGCCGCGAGCGCGGCCATGAAGATGCCCACCTGCGCCGCCCCACCGAGGAGGAACGTGAGCGGCCGCGCGAGCAACGGGCGGAAGTCCGTGAGCACCCCGACACCCAGGAAGATCAGGGGCGGCAGGAGCTCCGTGCGGATGCCGGCGTCGTAGATGACCCCCATGATGCCGTCGGCGTACGAGCTCATCCCAGCCTGCGGTAGGTTCGCCAGCAAGGCGCCGAAGCCGATGGGAATGAGGAGCAGTGGCTCGTATCCCCGCGTCACCGCGAGGTAGATCAGCGTCCCGGCGACGACGAACATCACCAGGTTGCCGAGCGTGAGGGCGGCGAGCCCGGACTGGGCCAACAGCTCGCTGAGGATCTCCATGGGGTCAGGCCACGGTGAGGATGGGCGTCGAGCTGTCGATCTCGTCACCGACGCCGACGTGCACCGCGCTCACCTTGCCGGCCACGGGTGAACGGATGTCGTGGGTGGCCTTCATCGCCTCGACGACGGCGATCACCCCACCCTCCGCGACGGTGTCACCGACCCTCGCCCGGATGTCGACCACCTCCACGGCCCCGGCGAACGTCGAGTAGACCGGTGTGCCTCCCGGCTGCGACCCACCCGTCCCGGAGGTCGGCACGGCGCCCGCGGCCGCAGCCGCCCCCGAGCCGGCACCACCGGCGCCCGAGATCGGCTCGAGCGTGACGGTGAAGGTCCGCGTCTTCCCGCCCTCCTGGACCGTGCACTTCGTCGTCACCGGCCCGGACGGCGCGGCTGGCGCGGCATCCCCCGCGCGGGACTTCGTGCCCCCGGCACTCGCACCCCCGACTCTCGCACCGGACGGCGCCTCGTCGGCATCCCGCTTCAGGGGGATGTCGATCTTGGACCTGCCGGTCAGGAGGCGGATTCCCTCGTTGGTCTCCATGCGCTTGCCCGGAACCATGGCGGCCAGAACCAGGAAGACGTTCTCGTCCGTCGTGGGCAGACCGCGCTCTTCGAGAGCCGCGCGGGCTTCGGGGATGTTGTTCGGAGCCGCATCGAGCGGATCGCCGTCGAAGGGCTCGAGCTCGAGCTGCTCCGAGGCCCGCTCCACCACCGCGGGATCCGGAGGCAACGGAGTGCGCCCGAAGTAGCCCAGCACGGCCTTTCCGTACCCGGCGTCGATCTTCTCCCAACGCCCGTAGAGCACGTTGTTGAACGCCTGCAGCCAGTACTGCTGGCTGCCCGGCGTGACGCTGGTCCAGGCTCCGCCCGCTTCGACGACGACCGGAAACTCGGCCAGGACCTCACCGTACCGGTCGAGAATGCCCGCCTTTTCCATCATATGCACGTTCGGCCCGATGGCGCCGCCCGGCATGGGAAAGCCCAGAACGCGCGCGTCGGGCGTGGTGGTCGTGGGGTTGAAGGCGTAGTCCGAGAGCGACTCTTCGAGCATCGACTCGATCTCGGACAGCCCCGCGACGTCCATGTCGAGGCTGTATCCCGTCCCCTTCAAGGAATGCGCGAGCGCGCGGGCGTCGGGCTGCGACGTGCCCGCCGCGAGCGGCCGGATGGAGAGGTCGACGCCGTCCGCGCCGCCGTGGATGGCGGCCATGTAGCAGGCCACGCCCGTAGCGGCGGTATCGTGCGTGTGCATCCAGAGCGGCATCTCGGGGGGCATGATCTTCTTCAGGCCGACCGCCGTCCGGTAGATGGTGGCGGGGTCCGTCGTCCCGCTCGCGTCCTTCAGGCAGATGCTGTCGACACGGATATCGCTGTCGAGGATCTTCCGCCCGATATCGATATAGAAGTCGGGCGTGTGGACCTTGTCGGAGTCGAACGGAAGGCCCATCAGCGCGATCACCGCCTGATGATGCATCCCGGCGTCGACGATGGGCTTGCCGGTCCGACGCATGTTCCGGACATCGTTCATGTAGTCGAAGTTCCGGTCCCACGTGGTCCCGGCCGCGGCCATGAGCCGCCCCTGGAGGGCGAGCGCCTCCGGCGACTGCGTCGTGAGCGTGACCCCCGACACCGACCGCGTCAGGATCTGGAGATCCGCGTCCGGCCCGACCGCCTCGCGCATGCGCCGCATGTTCTCGAAGGGATTCCGGCCGAGGTAGAACAACGGGGCCTGGAAAAGGGCTCCCCCGCCGAACTCGAAATGTCGAATGCCGAGCTCGGCCGACGCCTCCATGGCCGGCAGGAAGTCCTCCAGCCGGACCTTGCCGCCGAACGTGCTCTGCAGCCCGTCGCGGAACGGAGTGAACATGACGCGGACACGGCGGGGAGCATCGGTGAAGATCATCGGTTTTCCTGAATATTCGTGACGGCCATACCCGGATGGACACGCGAGACGGCAGAAGTGATCGCGGCGACGAGGGCCGTATCGGACGCCTCGGGGGCCGGGAAGAGTGCGGTCAGAGCGCGAATCAGCCCAGCCAGGACGGAGAGCAGGACGAGCACGGCCGCGAAGGCCGCGGCGCAGACGACGAGAAGGCTGGGTTCTGTCACGATGGCGGTCTTTCCCTGGGCGGAGACGAAGCGGCCAATATTGCAGTGCAAACGGCTCATGCCAAATGAGGCGACCGGTCCGCGCGTTGCGCGCCCCTTCCACGACGGCGTACGTAGAGGACCGTCAACCCGCCGACCCGGAGTCCCAATGAGAGACCGACGCATCACGTTTCCCGGCGCCCATGGCGACCGGCTGAGCGCCCGCCTCTCCACTCCGCCCGACGGGCAGATCCGGGCGTGCGCTCTCTTCGCCCACTGCTTCACCTGCTCCAAGGACCTCAAGCCCGTACGGCACGTGACCCGGGCGCTGACCCAGGCGGGCATCGCGGTCCTCCGCTTCGACTTCACCGGTCTCGGCGAGAGCGAGGGAGATTTCGCGGACACGACGTTCTCTTCGAACATCGAAGACCTTCTGGCGGCGGCCGCGTACATGGAGCGTGAGCTCGAGGGTCCGGCGATCCTGGTCGGCCATTCGCTCGGAGGCGCGGCCGTGCTGGCGGCAGCCGCGGAGATCGAGTCCTGCCGGGCCGTGGCGACCATCGGAGCGCCCTATGATCCGGCCCATGTCACGCATCTGTTCGGCGACCACCTCCCCGAGATCGAGGCGGAAGGGGATGCCGAGGTGACGATCGCCGGACGAGCGTTCACGGTGAGCCGGAAGTTCCTGAGGGACGTCGAAGGGCATCGGATGGAGAAGATCGTGGCGGGGCTCGGCCGCCCGCTCCTGCTCTTCCACTCGCCGGTCGACAACGTGGTCGGCATCGACAACGCGGCCAAGCTCTACACCGCCGCCCGGCACCCGAAAAGCTTCGTCTCCCTGGACGACGCGGACCACCTGCTCCTCGACGAGCGCGACGCCCGGTACGTGGGCGACGTCCTCGCCTCGTGGGTGAGCCGCTATATCCCTGAGCGTCCCGAGCGCGAGCGAGACGAGGCCGACCTGGTGGGCGAGGCGCAGGTTGCGGCCCGCACCGGCCAGGACGGGTACGTGACCGAGATCCTGGCCCGGGGCCATGCGCTCCTCGCGGACGAGCCGGTAGCGGTCGGCGGCACCGACCGCGGCCCCACGCCCTACGACCTTCTGGCCGCCGCCCTCGGCGCCTGCACCACCATGACGCTCCGCATGTACGCGGAGCGGAAGGAATGGCCCCTCGAGGAGGCGTCCGTCCGGCTGACGCACCGGAAGATCCATGCGCGCGACGAGGAGGAGTGCGAGAACCGCGACGCCCGGATGGACTCCTTGGAGCGGGAGATCGCGCTGGAGGGGCCCCTCGACGACGAGCAGCGGGCGCGCCTCATGGAGATCGCCGACCGCTGTCCGGTGCATCGGACGCTGAGCGCGGGTGTCGTGATCGAGACGCGGGAGACGAAGGCGGCGCCCTGAGGCCACCCCGGCCCGTCACTCCTGGTCGAGCCCTTCCTCGACCACGAACCGCGTCAGCCCCGCGACCGTCCGGATCCTGAGCTTGGTCATGAGCCGCTCCCGGTGCGTCTCGACCGTGCGGGGGGAGATCTCGAGCTTCTCGGCGATCTCGCGGTTCGTGAGGCCCTCGGCCACGAGAACGAGCACCTCTGTCTCCCGGGCGGTCAGGCTCTCGAGCCGGCTCTTGCGCTGCTCCCGCTCGAGCTCGGCGCGGAGTCCCACGCTGAGCTGGTGCGTGACGCGCTCCGCGAAGTACTCACGCCCCTCGTGGACGGTCTGGATCGCCTTCCGCAGCTCGGCCGGCGTCACGTCCTTCAGCACGTAGCCGTCCGCGCCGGCACGCACCGCCTGCAGCACGTACTCCGGATCGTCGTGCATGGACAGGATGAGGATCCCCGACTCGATCTCGTCCGAGCGGAGCTCGCGCGTGACCTCGAGGCCCGTCCGCCCGGGCATGGTCACGTCGAGGAGCACGACG
This sequence comes from Longimicrobiales bacterium, assembly GCA_041690395.1. Taxonomy (GTDB): domain Bacteria; phylum Gemmatimonadota; class Gemmatimonadetes; order Longimicrobiales; family Gaopeijiaceae; genus JAWLHJ01. The sequence continues at coordinate 685,734 of JAWLHJ010000003.1, forward strand.
TCCGGCCGCAGCTTTCGCGCAAGCTCGAGCGCCTCGTCCCCGTCACCGGCCTCGGCCACGACCTCCAGCCCGTCCACTTCCTCGAGCACGTTGCGGATCCCCTGGCGGACCACGGCGTGGTCGTCGGCGATCATCACCCGGATCTTGTCGTCACTCACGCTCTGCTGCTCCCGTGTCGGTCGGAACGAAGACCCGCACCCGCGCGCCGCCGCCCTGGCTGTTTCCCATCTCGAACTCACCCCCGAGCGCCACGATCCGTTCCCGGATCCCGGCCAGCCCTCCCCTGCTCCGCAGCTTCCTCGCGGCGTCGTCGCTGAACCCGGTGCCGTCGTCCTCCACGGACAGGGCCACGCCGGCCGGCTCGACCTCGAGTCGCGCCTCGACCCGCCGGGCCTCGGCGTGCCGCACCGCGTTCGCCAGCGCTTCCTGGAGGGTACGGTAGAGCGCAACCTCACCGTCCGGAGGGAGCGGCGGGAGGGCTCGGTCGGGGCTCTCGAAGCGCACCTCGAGCGTCCCCTGCTCCTGGAAGTCACGGACGAGCGCCCTGAGCGAGGGTACCAGGCCGAGGTCGTCGAGCGCCATGGGGCGTAGGTTGCGGGTCACGCTGCGGATGCTGCGGATCCCCTCGCCGACGAGCGTCTTCGCCCGCTCGAGCGCCGGCGCCATCGAGGCGTCACCCCGCTCCTGGAGCATGCCGAGCTGCATGTTGAGCGCCGCGAGCACCTGGGCGGTCTCGTCGTGGAGCTCGCGCCAGAGCCGGTTCCGCTCTTCCTCGTGCTGCCGGACCATGCGCGCCTGCAGGCGCTCCAGCTCCTGCGTGCGGTCCTCGAGATTCCGATGCAGGCGCTCGTTGGCCAGCGACGCACCCACCTGCTGCCCGAACGCGAGGAGGAAGCGGGTGTCGAGCACGGTGAAGGGGTCGCGCGCCTCACCGACCACGACCAGCGCTCCGACCACGGCATGGTCCCGGAGGATCGGGAGGGCGGCCGTGTAGGCGTGCGTCCACGACGCGTCCTCACCGCCCGCGCCCGGATCGTTGAGCGCCACCGGAACGCCCGTCTCGCAGACCGTCCGCGCGCTCTGGAGCGCCGAGGCGGGTGGACGCTCGAACGGCCAGAGGGCCGCCACACCCGCCCCGTGGACGAAGCGTCCCCGCTCCCCCGACCCACCGGCTGGCTCCTCCACGGTCTCGCCGGCCCGTAGATAGAGGGCCGACCCGTGCACGCCCCGGAGGCCCAGCGCCCGCCTGAGCACCGCCTCGGTCGTGGTCTCCTCCCGGCGAGGGGCGCCCTGGAGCTCGGACGACAGCGCCGTCAGCGTACGGAGCCCCTGATCGAGGTCTTCGAGCACCAGGAAGAGGATCCCGAGCCCCGTCCCCATCTGGAAGACGATGTCGAGGTAGTATCCCCAGGGATTCCAGATGCCCTGGGCCCGCAGGAACGGGTAGTCGAGATGGTGGAGGGCCCAGAGCGCGAGCACGATCACGAGCAGCCGCGCGGCCGGCGATCGGACGAGGCGGTCGTACCGGTGGAACGCCCACGCCGTCCAGGCGGTCGTGACGCTCAGGAACGCCACCATGGGGCCGGCCGCCCAGAGGAAGCTGTCCAGCACGTAGATGGCGACGTACGACCACGCGACCGGGAGCAGGACGAGCGCCAGGTAGCCGCGCCTCCACTCCAGGTTCTGCGAGAAGACGAGCGCCGCCCAGAGGAGCGCGAGCGCCGTCCAACCGGTGGTGACCTGGTGCCAGAAGAGCCACCACGAGACGCCGGTCTCCACGAAGGTCACGATCGCGACCACGCGGAGCGCGTAGATCGCCCACGCCAGCGCCCAGATGCCGAAGTAGCGCTTCCGGTAGCGGCCGTGCAGCACCCAGCACAGCCACACCAGGCCGAGGGTGACGAAGAGCTGCAGGTAGGCGGCGGCGCGCTCGGCCGACGACGCGGAGAGATCCATGGCCCGGAAGATCCCCACGGCCGCCCGCACGGGCAATGCGGCTTGTATCTCGGACGGTGAGCGCTCATTCTGCCCACCCCGCAGCCGAGTCCACCCACTGGAGTGAGAGACCACCCGATGACCCGACCCTTCGGACCCCGCCGTGCCGTCTGGATCGAGATCGACCGAGCCGCCCCCGACGTAGCCTCCGCCGAAGCGCTGGACGCGCTGACCCGCGTGGACCTGATCTACCGCGCGCTCGTGGCCATCCAGTTCAACTTCTCGCAGTCGGGGCACCCGGGTGGCTCCGTGTCGGCCGGGCAGATGATGACCGCGGCGCTGTTCGACACGATGGAGTACGACATCGGCGATCCGAACCGCGACGACCAGGATCTCCTCTGCTTCGCCGCGGGGCACAAGGCGACCGGCCTGTACGCGATGTGGGCGCTGCGCGACGAGCTCACGCGTATCGGCGACCCGTCGCTGCTCCCGGACGAGGACCGGCTGCGTCTGCGCTGGGAGGACCTCATCGGATTCCGGCGGAACCCGACGCACCCGACGCCGCTCTTCAAGTCGCTCCAGGCGAAAGCGCTCGACGGCCACCCGACGCCCATGACGCCGTTCCTCCGCATCGCGACCGGGCCGTCGGGCGTCGGAATGGGCGCGTCGATCGGGCTGGCATTCGCCGCCGCGGACTACTTCGGCGAGGACGCGCCGCGCATCCACATGCTCGAGGGCGAGGGAGGCCTCACCCCGGGCCGGGTCTACGAGTCCGTGGCGGCGGCCGGGGCCTCGGGCCTCTCGAACGCGATCTGCCACCTCGACTGGAACCAGGCCTCGATCGACTCCGACCAGGTGACCCGCGAGGGAGACCGCTGGGGCGACTACGTGCAGTGGGATCCCATGGAGTTCTTCTACATCCACGACTGGAACGTCGTGCACGTGGCCGACGGCTTCGACATGGGCCAGGTCCTCACCGGTCAGAAGAAGGCGCTCGAGATCGACAACGGACAGCCCACGGCGGTGGTGTACCGGACCGAGAAGGGATGGCGTTACGGGATCACCGGAAAGAAGTCGCACGGCGGCGGCCACGACATGGGGAGCGAGGCCTACGTCGAGGCCATTCGGCCCTTCCTCGGGGACGCGGTCGACCGGCTCCCCGCCCCGCCCGACCCGAACGACATGACGGCCGTGGAGGCGTGCCACTGGGAGACGTTGGGCCTGGTGCGCGAGCTGCTCGAAGGCGAGTCTGCGCTTGCCCGTGGGATGGCGGGCCGGCTCTCCGACGCACGGGAGCGACTCGACGCCCGCGGCCGGACGCCCCGTGACGGCGCGCCCAGCGTCGACAAGCTCTACGCCGCGTGCGGCTCCGACGACACGCCGGCCGAGCTCCGGCTCGACGTCGGCAAGAGCGTGCCGCTCCGGAAGCAGCTCGGCGCCGTGCTGGGGTACCTGAACGAGAAGTCGGGCGGGGCGATCCTCCTGGGCGCGGCCGACCTCCTCGACTCCACCGCCATCTCCGGCGGATCCAAGGCGTTCCCGGCCGGATACTGGCACCACCACGCCAACCCCGGCAGCCGGACCCTGACCATGGGCGGCATCTGCGAGGACGGCATGTCGTGCATGCTCTCGGGCGTCTCGGGCTTCGGGAAGCACGTGGGCGCGGGCGCGTCGTACGGCGCGTTCATCAGCCCGCTCGGACACATCCCGGCGCGCGTGCACGCCATCAGCCAACAGATGCGCCAGTACGTGACGCCCGGACGCTACACGCCGTTCATCCTGCAGTGCGGACACGCGGGCATGAAGACCGGCGAGGACGGCCCGACCCACGCCGACCCGCAGGCGCTCCAGCTACACATCGAGAACTACGTGCCGGGAACGGCGGTGACCCTCACGCCCTGGGAGCCCCAGGAGATCTGGCCGCTCATGGCGGCCTCGATCCGGGAGGAGTTCGCGGTCGTGGTGCCGTTCGTGACGCGACCCTCCGAGCCGGTCCTCGACCGGGAAGCGATCGGGCTCGCGCCGGTCGAAGCCGCCGCGGACGGGGTCTACCGGCTGCGCGCCGCATCGGGCGAGCCGGACGTCACCGTGGTCCTGCAGGGCTCGGGCGTCACCATGGCCTTCATCCAGGACGCGCTCCCGCGGCTACTCGCGGACGGGATCGACCTGGAAGCGATCTACGTGGCCAGCCCGGAGCTGTTCGACAAGCTCCCCGCCGAGCGCCGCGCCGAGATTTTCCCGGCCGAGCGGGCGAACGTGGCCATGGGTGTGACGGGCTTCACCATGCCGACGATGTACCGGTGGATCCGCTCCGACCTCGGCCGCGCGCACACCATGCACCCGTTCATGAAGGGGCACTACCTCGGCAGTGGCGCCGGCGAGATGGTCATCCACGAGGCTGGGATGGACGGCGAGGGGCAGTACGAGGGGATCCGCCGCTATCTGGACGCGCTCAGCGGCTGAGGGGCGTCAGGCCGGAACGCCGGCCGGGTACAGCACGACCTTGTTCCACCCCGGGCGGCGGTCCGCGAACGCCCGGTAGGCCTCGACGCCCTCGGACAGCGGAAGGCGGTGCGAGACGAGCGACGCGAGCAGCGCCTCGTCTCGCGCCGCCATCTCCAGCGCCCGGGGCATGTAGGCCCTGGCGGGACAGCGTCCTCCGGCATACCGCAGGTTGCGGTCGTAGATCTCGCCGGGAGACAGCGCCAGGTGCGGCTCCACGTGGAAGCCCACCGCGCCGATCGCGCCCCCGGGCCTCAGCATGTCCGCCGCGGTGCGGGTGGCCTCGGGCGTGCCCACCGCCTCGATCGCGGCGTCGGCGCCCCGTCCGTCGCTCCGTCCGCGGGCCGCCTCGACCGGATCCTCGCTCGAGAAGTCCACCGGGGTCGCGCCGAACCGGGCCGCGGCCTCGAGCCTCGTCGGCACCCGGTCGACCGCCAGCACCTCACGCGCTCCCGCTGCCAGCGCGGCCCTCACGGCGAGGAGCCCCACCGGACCGCATCCGATCACGGCGACCAGCGCGCCCTGTTCGACACCCGCCAGATCGGCCCCGAACAGCGCGGTCGACAGGATGTCTCCGGCGAAGAGCGCCACGGCCTCGTCCAGGACGTCGGGCACTCTGACCAGCGAACCGTTGGCGAGGGGCACCCGCACGAACTCGGCCTGCGCCCCGTGGAGCCCCTTTCCGTCCTGGACCCAGCCGAAGAACTGCCCTCGGGGGCACCGCGCGGTGAGTCCCACTTGGCAATAGAAGCAGTCCCCGCAGGACGTCGTGAACGGGCACACGACCCGGTCCCCGACGGCCACCGCCGTCACGTCGGGGCCCGCCTCGACGACGCGTCCGACGAACTCGTGTCCCATGACCGTGCCGACGTCGATGCCCCGCTCGCGCCCGAAGTACGGATGCAGGTCGGAGCCGCAGATGCCCGCGGCGAGCACTTCCACGATCGCGTCACCGCGGTCCTGCAGCTCCGGCTCCGGGACGTCCTCGTGGGCCAACGTCTCGATCGCCCGGAAGGTGATCGCCTTCATCGGACGCGATCTCCGATTCTACTCTCGGTCTTGAAAATCATTCTCAACCGTGCCATTGTCACGACGTTCGAAGCAAGAGGAACACACCCGATCGACCCGAGGGAGACCCGATCGATGCACACGGCACGCAGATTCCTGGCCGCCGCCGGCCTTCTCGCCATGGCGGCATGCGCGGGCGCGGACGACACCGACGTCGTCAACGTATACTCGCACCGCCACTACGAGTCCGACCAGATCCTGTTCGATCGCTTCACGGAGCTCACCGGGATCCAGGTCAACGTGGTGACGGCGTCGGCCGACGAGCTGATCACGCGGCTGGAGAACGAAGGCGAAGCCTCCCCCGCGGACATGCTGATCACCGTCGACGCGGGCCGGCTGCACCGCGCCAAGGAGCGGGGGCTCCTCCAGCCCGTCACGTCCGCCACGCTCGAAGCGAACGTGCCGGATCACCTGCGTGACAGGGACGGCCAGTGGTGGGGGCTGACGCAGCGCGCCCGGGTCCTCGCGTTCCACCGCGAGCGGGTCGACTCCACGACGCTCTCGACGTACGAGGCGCTTGCCGAGCCGGAATGGGACGACCGCGTGCTGATTCGTTCGTCGGAGAACGTCTACAACCAGTCGCTGATGGCGTCGATCATCGCGCACCACGGCGAGGAAGGCGCGACGGCCTGGGCCGAGGGCATGGTCGAGAACATGGCGCGGCAGCCGAGCGGCGGTGACACCGACCAGGTCACGGCCGTCGCCGCCGGCGCCGGGGACGTCGCGGTGGCGAACACGTACTACATCGCCCGCCTCGTCGAGTCCACCGATCCCGAGGAGCAGCGTATCGCGTCGCAGATCGGGGTCTTCTTCCCGAACCAGGGGGACCGCGGCACGCACGTGAACGTGAGCGGCGCCGGCGTTACCCGATACGCGGGCAACGTCGACAACGCGGTCGCCCTCCTCGAGTTCCTGACCGGCGTCGAGGCCCAGGGCGTGTTCGCCGAGGCGAACCAGGAGTACCCGGTGCACCCCGACGTGCCCTGGTCGGCGACGCTCCAGAGCTGGGGCGACTTCCGCGCCGACACGCTCGACCTCACGGTGCTCGGTGAGTTGAACGACGCCGCGGTCCGCATCTTCGACCGCGCGGGATGGAGATAGTCCTACCGCGCAACTGGCGGCTGGCCGTCCGGTCCCTTCCCTGGGGCTGGACGGCTCTGTCGTTGGTGCTGGTCTCGTTGCTGGCGATTCCCGTCATCACGATCCCGATCGGGGCTCTGGCCCCGGCGGGAGAATCGTGGGCGCATGTTTCGGAGACGCTCCTCCCTCGGTACCTCGGCAACACGCTCTTCCTCATCGCCGCCTCGGGTCTGATCGCCCTGGCGCTGGGCGCCGGGACGGCATGGCTCGTGGCGATGTGCGAGTTCCCGGGCCGCCGCCTCTTCCGGTGGGCCCTGGTGCTGCCGCTCGCGGTGCCGGCGTACATGGCCGCCTACGTCTACGCCGGGATGGTCAGCGTGACCGGACCCATCCAACGGACGATCCGGGCGGTGGTGCCCGGCGCGGGCGACACGCTGTTCTACTGGAACGTGATGCAGATCGAGGTCGTGGCGGTCATCTTCGGCCTCGTGCTCTTCCCCTACGTGTACCTGCCCGCGCGAGCGCTCCTGGAATCGCGGGCCGGCCCCACGCTCGAGGCCGCGCGGGTGCTCGGGCGCAGCCACGCTTCCGTCTTCTGGAGCGTGGGGCTCCCGCTGGCCCGTCCGGCGCTCGCGGGCGGAGTGGCGCTGGTGCTCATGGAGGTCGTGAACGACTACGGTGCCGTGAAGTATTTCGGGGTGCCGACCTTCACCACTGGCATCTTCCGTGCGTGGTTCTCGCTTGGCGATCTGGACTCCGCGGTCCGGCTCTCGGCGATCCTGATGCTGGTCGTGCTCGCCATGCTCATCGTCGAGCGTTGGCAGCGGGGACAGGCGCGCTATGCGGCCCCCGGCTCGCCCGGAAGGGCCGCGCCGTACCCGCTCCGGGGAGCCAAGGGGCTCGCCGCGATGCTGTTCTGCCTGCTGCCCATCGCCTTCGGCTTCCTGGTTCCCGTGCTGCAGCTGTTGCTGTGGGCCTTTCGTACCGCGCCCGACGTGGTGGATGGACGCTTCGTCAGGATGGCGGCCAACAGCCTCGGGCTCGCCGGGCTCGCCGGGCTCATCGCGGTCGCGGTGGCGCTGGTGCTGTCGTACACGAGCCGGCTCGACCGGACCGACATCACGCGGGCGGCTTCACGGGTGGCGCTGCTGGGGTACTCGGTCCCCGGCGCGGTGATCGCCGTGGGCGTTCTCACGGTGTCGATCTTCCTGGACGGCCTCCTGGGCGGAGGCGTCCGACTGGTTCTCACCGGGACGGCGGTCGCGTTGGTCGCGGCCTATGTCGTCCGCTTCCTGGCCGTCGCGTACCTCCCGGTCGAGGCGGGGCTGGAGCGCATCGGGACGAACCTCACGGAAGCGTCGCGCATGCTCGGGGCACGGCCTCTGCGAACACTTCTGCGTATCGAGGTGCCCTTGTTGAAGGGAACGCTGGTCGCGGCAGGGACCCTGGTCGTGATCGACGTGTTGAAGGAGTTGCCGCTCACCCTGATTCTGAGACCGTTCAACTTCGACACGCTGGCGACGAGAGCCTTCCAGCTCGCGTCCGACGAGCAGCTCGCGGAGTCGGCACCAGCGGCGCTCCTGGTCATCTTCTGTGCGACCATCGTGGTCGCCTTCCTCCACCGCACTCTCGACGGGAAGCCCGAACTTGGTCGCTGAGGCCCCCAACGACACGCCATCGCCCCCCGCGCTCCGGCTCGAGGACGTCGGCAAGCGGTATCCGGGCGCCGATTGCGACGCGCTCAGAGGCGTGGACCTCGAGATCCGCGACCGGGAGCTCGTCGCGGTCGTCGGCCAGAGCGGATGCGGCAAGACAACGCTTCTTCGCATCATCGCCGGCCTCGAGGTGCCCGACAGCGGCACGGTCCGCATCGGTGGCGAAGTGGTCGCCGGCTCGGGCGTCTGGGTCGCTCCGGAGCATCGAGGCGTCGGCCTGGTGTTCCAGGACTTCGCGCTCTTCCCCCACCTCACGGTCGAGAAGAACATCGCGTACGGGCTGAGGGGCCTGCCCCGGGCCCGCCGGGCCGAGCAGACGGCCAAGATGCTCGAGCTCGTCGAGCTGGAGGGGCTGGGAGGGCGGTATCCCCATCAGCTCTCCGGAGGACAGCAGCAGCGGGTGGCGCTCGCCAGGGCGTTGGCACCGGAACCGAGCGTGCTCCTGCTCGACGAGCCGTTCAGCAACCTCGACGCCCCCTTGAAGGCGTCGCTCCGGGAAGGTCTCACCCGCGTCATCCGCCGCACCGGAGTCCCGACCCTGCTCGTGGTTCACGACGTCGAGGACGTCGTCGTGCTGGCGAACCGGGTCGCCGTGCTCAAGGACGGCCGGATCGTGCGGGAGGGTTCCCCGATCGGCCTGTGCCAGAACCCGGGCGACCCCTATGTGGCGCGCTTCTTCGAGCGGCTCCGTACGCCGGACGCGAACCGCTTCCCGATCGAGGCGATCGAGAAAGCCGCGGACCCGGTCGGGCGCTGAGCCGGACGGGCTACCGGCTCAGTACGTCCAGGTCAGCCCCGTTCGTAATCGTGCGTCCAGCGACGCCAGCCCGTCGGGCGGCCCACTGTCGTAGCGCATGTCGAACGAGACGGTCATCGCCAATCGGTCGTTCACCGGCGTCGCGAGGCTGAGGTCGTGCAGGACGCGCACGTCGCCCAGATCGTCGACGCGGGGCTGGATGTACGATGTCGAGGTGACGACGAGCTGGTCCGCCACGAGCCGGAACGACAGGAAGGTGCTCGAGCGTACGGCGGTGGTCTTGAGGGCGTGGCTGGCGGTGTCGGGGAGATCGAGGCGCTCGTCCTCGAGCATGAGCGACATCCCCGCCCCGATCTCGCCCCACCGGCCGGCCGACACCGGCGTGCGTGCGCCTCCACCGACAATGGTCCGGAACTTCAGGAGCTGCGACCGGTCGTAGTTCGCCTGCGCGTACCACTCCGGCCAGATCCACGAGGAGTGCCGGTAGGTCCTCCGGTAGTGGAAGAGCCCCGACGACGAGAACCGGCTGCGCCCCACGAAGCCGATCCCGCCGTTGCCCACGATCATGGTCGTCACGGCCCCGTCCACCCGGTACACGCGTCCGCTGGTCCCGAGCTGGACGAAATCGGTATTCCCGGCCTGCGCCGACAGGTTCCCGTTGAGCGACCCCGAGATCCCTTCGGGCGGGGCCTCGCGGGACAGGGGCTGGACGTCCACCTGCGCGGCCGCCGGCGGGGGACCCACCAGCACCGACATTGCGACGCAGACGACGAGCAGCCGCGCGACGGACGCGGCGAGGAAGGAGCGTTCGGGCATCGTTCGGAGGTCGTTCGGAGGAAGTGGCGGTGTCCGGCACCGGAACCGCGACGGGGTCTCAGACGGTAGCAAGGTCGAGGCTTCCGTCCACCCCCTCCTTGCCGCTCGGCGCCGAGCCACGGACATTGGCCGGCACCATTCGGTCATCGCACGAACCCATCGCAGGAGTCGAACGTGAAGAAGGTACTCCAGGCGCTCGCCGTCTTTTCCCTGATGCTCACGGCGCCCCTCGCGGCGCAGAGCGCGGACATGAGCTTCTTCATCACCAGCGAGGGGCCCGGCGACGGCGCCGACCTCGGCGGCCTGGCGGGCGCGGACCAGCACTGCCAGGACCTCGCCTACGCGGCGGGCTTCGGCGACATCACCTGGCACGCCTACCTGAGCGCCGCCCCGGAGGGAGGGCAGCCGGCCGTGCACGCCCGTGACCGGATCGGGAGCGGCCCCTGGTACAACTACGCGGGCATGCTCGTCGCTCAGGACGTGACCGATCTCCACTCGGAGAACGCGAACCTCACCAAGGAGAGCATCCTGACGGAGCGCGGCTCGATGGTGAACGGCCGGGGCGACTCCCCCAACCAGCACGACATCCTGACGGGCTCGGACCTGGACGGCACGTTCTGGGACGGCGAGGGACACACGGTGTGCGACAACTGGACGAGCAGCGGCGCCGAGGGCGGCGCGCGCGTGGGGCACCACGACCGTCAGGGCGGAGGCGACAACCCGGAGTCGTGGAACTCGGCGCACACCTCCCGCGGCTGCAGCCAGGAGAACCTCCAGGCCACGGGCGGGAACGGCTACTTCTACTGCTTCGCGGTCGACGCGCGATTCCAGCAGGGCGCGCGTTCCGAGGAAGGTGTCCGTTGAGCGGCCGGGGAGCGGCCCGGCACGGGCGACGGAGTGGACGGCGGGCCGCGCCGGCGGCCGGAGCGCTCGGCGCCGGTGCCCTTGCCGTGATTCTGACCGTCGCGGCCGTGGTCGCCCTGCTCACTGTCGTGGCGCCTGCGTCCATCTCGGCGCAGGCTGTGGAGCGCGGCACGCCGGTCGGTGAGTGGAGGCAGTGGGGCGCGGACGACTACGGGACGCGCTACAGCCCGCTCGACCAGATCGACGCGAGCAACTTCG
>JAWLHJ010000004.1:0-273354 GCA_041690395.1 Longimicrobiales bacterium
TTCACGCCCGAGCTCCGCGCCGAGGCGCTCGAGATCGTCAGCGAGTACCGCATGGGGCCCCTGTTCAACCCGCCCATGGTGTCCGGCCAGGGTGGCATCGAGGCGGCCATCCACTGCCCCGGAGCCAACGGCGGCACCAACATCCCCGGCGGCACCGTCGCCGATCCCGAGACCGGCATCCTCTACACGGCCCACATCCGGGCCTGCAGTGCGCCGAGGCTTCAGCCGGGCACGGACGTCGACCCCGAGTCGAACGTCGACTGGGTATCCGTCGGGCCGGGTGGTGTGAGAGGGCCCCAGGGGCTCCCCCTCTACCGGCCGCCGTACTCCAGCATCACGGCCATCGACATGAACACGGGTGAGCACCTGTGGTCGATCCCGAACGGGTTCACGCCCGACCGCATCAAGGACCACCCGGCGCTACAGGGCGTCGATATCGGCAACACCGGCACCACCGGCCACGCCACCGCCCTCGTGACCCGTAGCCTCTTCATCTACGCGGAAGGGCGTGGCCAGAGGCCCGTCCTCTACGCCATCGACAAGCGCACCGCCGAGCCCATCGGTCAGGTCGACATCCCGGCGCCCACCAACACCGCGCCCATGACCTTCATGCACGACGGCGACCAGTACATCGTGCTGCCCGTCGGCTCCGGTGAGCTCCCGGGCTCCCTCGTCGCGCTCAAGCTGCCGTAACGTCGGCGCCGCTCCCCGGGGCAGACAGTCCCCGGGGGCGGCCGACGCGTTCAATGGGCGCAGGCTAGTACGCTAAACGTCCCCTCCGGAGAGCGGTACGGCTCTCCGGAGGGGACGTTCGTCGCTCCGAGCCAGGGGAGGCCTGTCTCCCCCCATGGACTAGCCTCTCAGCAAACTGCGCAGTTGTGGTTGTTCTGGGATCCCAGTGACTCCAGGAGCGCAAGGGCTTCCGGATGTACCGGCAGCCGCTGACCGGGCGAGTTGGCCATATCCGCCGTGGTTTGGCCCCGACGGCTGAGCAGCGTCACGTCCGCCCCCTGCTCCACCAGATACTGAATCAGGGGCACGTCGCCGCGCGCCGCGGCGTGATGGAGCGCCGTGTAGCCATTGTGGTCGCGCGAGTTCACATCCGCGCCCAACTCCTCGACCAGATAGCGCACGGACGGGAGCCAGCCGCCGGGCGCATGCCGGTGGATGTTCCCCTCCGAGTAGTTCTCGCCGTATCCGACACCGGAGGCTGCCTGGATCGGATAGGTGCCCGGCCCACCCGGGGGAACCGGGGGCAGCCCACTCGGATCGAGCTCGGGCGTCTCGGTCGAGTCGGGCTCGTTACGTGGCCGACGAGGCTCGGGGGCTCGCGTCGGGATCGCCGGATCGGCCCCGTGAGCCACGAGCAGACGCATCGCCGCCACATCCGTGCCGTACGCGGCCCGCCAGAACGGCGTGGCACCGGTCGCGTCACGCCCGCCCCAGCTGTACCAGAGGTCCTTCTCGAGCCGCACGTTCGGATCGGCCCCCGCCTCGAGCAACGCTTCCATCAAGGTCAGGTAATCGGCCTCCTGGAACTCGTGCGCCCGCGGCTGCGCGTACCGGGTCTTCGGCGCCCACTGGAGATTGATCGCCCCATAAAGCGGCGTGGCGCCTGCATGGCTCGCGATGCGCGGATCCGCGCCCCGCTCGAGCAAGGTCATCGCCACGTCGAAGTGGCCATTGATGGTGGCAGCGAGCAACGGGCTGGTGCCGTCTCCGGCGCTCACCTGGTCGATGTCCGCACCGGCATCGAGGAGTGCCGTCGTGGCCTCGAAGTGCCCGCTCCGAGCCGCATGGATCAGGGGCGTGAGGCCACCCCAGGCACCGACGGGGTGCTCCTCGATCTCCGGAGTCGTCCGCTCGCCCTCCTCTTTGTCCGCCTCGGCCGCGGCCGAGGCCTCGAGCGCGGCCACACCCTTGGCCTGGACCGAGCGGGCGATCTCGATGGCCGCCTGCGCCTGTTCAGCCGTGGGGCGCCACGTCCCTTCGACATTCAGAGCCCGCCTGAACCCGTCGAGCGTCTCGTGCAGTCGATCCTGGGCGAGCTCGTCCACCGCGGCCTGCTCGGAGACGTTGATGACCCGTGCCGTCGCACCCACGTCCGCTCCCGCCGCGACGAGGGCCGAGATCGCATCGACCCGGTTCAGGTTCACGGCATAGAACAGGGGCGTATGACCCCAATGGTCGTCGCGCCCGTCCACGTCGGCACCCTTCGCCACGAGCAAGCGGATGGACTCGACGTCACCGGCTTCGGCGGCGAGATGCAGCGGAGACGCACCGGTCGTCGTGGCACGAGCGTTCGGATCCGCCCCACGCTCCAGGACCGCGGCAACCACTTCGTGGTGCCCGGCACGCGCGGCCACGTGCAGCGGCGTGTACCGTCCGATGCGCGTTCCGGCGCTCACGTTGGCGCCCGCGTCGAGGAGCAGCCGCGCCATCTCGGCGTGCCCGTTCCGGGCCGCCCAGTGGAGCGCCGTCATACCGTCACCCAACGGAGCATTCACGTCGAGGCCAGCCTCGACGTATCGCCTCACCCCCTCCAGGTCCCCCGCGCGAGCCGCCTCCGCTACGGGATCCTCCTGTAGCACGGTCCCGAGAACCTCGGCGGGCACGATCACCATCGTCGCGGCGGCCATCAGAAGGAGAAGCGGCGCCACGACGCCGACCCGACCGGAACCCAAGCCTCGGGACCTCATTACCGCGCCTCCGCCTGGGCGGTGGCTGCCGCCCCGCCAGCGTAGCTGATGGGCATCTCGCCGGTGCTGTCCCCGAAGGACTCGATATCGTCGTGTCCGAGCGCCTGCATCAGCGAGACGAACGTGTTCGCCATCGGCGTCCCGTCGGGTGCCTTGATGTGGAGGTTCCCGGTCAGCGCCCCGTTCCCACCGCCGAACAGGACGAGCGGGCAGCGGCGATGGTTGTGCAGGTTCGCATCGCCCATGGGTGAGCCCCACACGATGGCCGTCTTGTCCAGCAGCGTCTGGTCGCCCTCGGTCGCCTGGTCGAGCTTCTCGAGGAAATAGGCCATCTGACCCATCCGGTACCGGCTGATCTTGTTGAACTCCAGAATCGACTCCTCCCGGCCACCGTGATGTGAGGCCGCGTGGAAGGCGGTGTCTGATTCGGACTCGGGGAAGATCCGGTTCGACGCGTCACGACCGGTCTTGAACGAGATGACCCGCGTCAGGTCGGTCTGGAGCGCCATGACCTGGAGATCGAACATGATCTCCATGTGCTCGGTGAAGGAGTCCGGCACGCCCGCTGGCGCTTCCGGGATCTCACGGGCCTCACCGCTGGTATTGTAGGCTTCGACCATCTGGATCTTCCGCTCGACCTCGCGCACGCCCTCGAGATAGCGATCCATCTCGACCCGGTCGTGGGTGCCCAACTGGCGCTTGAGCGCGCCGATCTCACCCGTCACCCAGTCCAGGATGCTCGCATTCGTGCGCCGGCGCGTCGCACGCTCTTCCTCCGTTCCGCCGGCTCCGAAGATCATGTCGAACGCGACTCTCGGATCCCGGACCATCGGCAGCGGATCGGTGGGTGACGCCCAACTGATCGAGTCCGTGTAGGCGCAGTGATAGTTGTACCAGCAGCCCCCGGACTGGTTGAGACTCTCGATGCAGAGCTGAAGCGACGGGAGGGCGTTGTCACGCCCGAAGCGCTGCGCGTGGAGCTGGTCGATCGACGTTCCCGCGTAGATGTCGGAGCCCTGCGTCTGCTTGGGGTGTGACTGCGTCAGGAAGACCACGCTCGAGCGAAAATGGTCGCCGCCGATCTCCCGCGAGTCGAACGCCTCGGCCATCCGCACGTCGGTGTTGCTGATGATCGTCATCTGATCCCGCCACGCCTCGAGCGGCTCCAGACAGCTGTCGGGATGGATCTCGAAGTCACGCCCCACCGTGCTCGGCGCGAAGAGGCCCTGCTCGTGCCCCCAGGTGTTGCACCCGGCCACGCCGTGCACTTCCTCGATACAGACCAGTCGCGTGGGGTCGGCCTCGTCGCTTCCGTTCCCTACCCCGCCCCTTCGACCCGCCGGCACCATCGCATCGAGAAACGGCAGGGCGACACTGGCACCGGCGCCGCGGAGAAACGTGCGGCGATGGATGTTCCGTCCGGTCAAGAACATGGTGGGGACCTCCAAGAGGTGTGGAAGAGTGTTCTTACGAGCTCAGTTCGACTGTGCGGCGTCGGTCGTGGCGCCGAGGGAAACCTTCTGCTGGAACGCGTCGCTGTTCACGACACCGAGAATGAACGAGGACATGCGGTACTCGTTCTGCGCCGCCTCGTCCGCGATGGCCCGGATGGTCGGCTGGTCGTAGTACTCGATCCGTCGTCCGAGCGCGTAGGCCATCAGGTTGGTCGCGAACGTGCGGACCAGAGGAACCGGACGCTCGAGAAGAGCGTCCATGAGGTCGACGGGCGAAGAGACTTCCGTCCCGTCATAGAGCTCGCCCTGGGTGTCCACCGGCACACCGTTCTCCCGCAACCGCCAACGGCCGGTCACATCGAAGTTCTCGAGCGCGATGCCGATCGGATCCATGAAGCGATGACACGCGTTGCACGTGGGATTGGCCCGGTGTTGCTCGAGCTTCTCGCGGGTGGTCAGCATGCGCGTTCCGTCCGCCTCCCCGACCTCGTCGAGCTCCGGGACATTGGGCGGCGGAGGCGGGGGTGGTGTGTTCAGGAGGACCTCCATGACCCACTTACCGCGAAGCACCGGAGATGTCCGGTTACCCATGGACGTGAGCATGAGGACGCTACCGTGACCCAGGATGCCCTTCCGGGGCATCCCTTCCGGGTACGCGACCCGCTCGAAGTCCTCGCCGAGCGTCGCCGGGATGCCGTAGTGCGCCGCGAGCCGACGGTTGAGGAACGTGTAATCCGCCTCGTACAACTCGAACAGGCTTCGGTCTTCGCGCACGAGGTGCTCGAAGAACAGCTCCGTCTCGTGCCTCATATCCTGCCCGAGCTGCTCATAGAAGTACGGGAACCAGAATGCGTCGGGCCGCACACGCTCCAGATCCGGCAGGCGAAGCCACTGGCTGGCGAACCGCGTGGCGAGAGCCTCGGAACGCGGATCGGCGAGCATTCGGCGCACCTGCCGCTCGAGTTCATCGCCGGACAACCGTCCCTCGTCCGCCACCCGCACGAGCTCCTCGTCCGGGGGTGATCCCCAGAGGAAGAAGGAAAGGCGTGAGGCGAGCGCGAGGTCGTCCAGATCGAAGGTCTCCCCAGCGCGCAGCCCCTCCGGCTCCGCCTCCAGGCGGAAGATGAAGTGGGGACTCGCCAGGATACCCTCGATCGCGGTTCGGATACCGATCTCGAAGCCCCCCTCACCCAGACCCGACTCGAACAGCGACATGAGTCCCTCCGTGTCCTGTTCCGTCAGGGGACGCCGGTACGCGCGGCGGGCCAGACGGGTCACGATCTCCTCGGCACACGGCTGCACCTCCTCGGGAACCGAGGGGCGACACGAGAAGATCCGCTCCCGGGCCTCCGTAGCGGACGACGCCCGGGGGTTCGTGGGGCCGATGATGGTCATGTCCCGCAGGTGCGGGAGCAGCGTGACGCCGTACTCGACCGGCTCCCGAGTGCCTGCGAGCGACCAGTCGTGCGGCTCCAGCACGTCATCGTAGGGGCCATCCACGTTGCGGATGAACGACACGGCCACCCTGCGCTGCCCACCTTCGATGAAGATCGGCTTCGTCTGCATGGTCCAGTCGGGCCCCAGGTCGTACCTGAAAAGCACCTCCAGCTCGACCAGGTCGACCCGCTCGCCGTCGATCGAGATGTCGAGATCCTCGTTGCGCGCGATGTCGCCCGCCCAGAGGGATACGTCGAAGACGTACTCACCGCTCGCGGGAAAATGATGATCGACCACGATGCCGCCTCGGGTGCCGTATGGCGCCCCGTCGACCTGGTCCCATGCATGCTGCGACTGGTAGACGGGCACACGGTACGTCTCGGACGTCGGGGCGGCCTCGCTGTGGCCTAGGGCCAGCCGGCTCACATCGTTCGCCGCCGTGAGGTAGGCCTCCAGCAGCGTGGAGGACAGCGTCTGAGCCACCGCCATGTTGTCGAAGTTGGCGAGCAACATGTCCTGCGGGAGCCAGTTGCTGGCATCGACCTTGATCCCGAGCACATCCTCGATCGCGGCCTCGTATTCGGGGCGGTTGAGCCGCTGGAACCGCCTGGTCCCGGGATTCGGCTGACTGGCCGCCGCGCGGTCGACCACGTCCTCGAGGGTCTCGGTGAGCGCCAGAAGCGTATCGCCGGCGGGGCGCCGGGCGCCGGGCGGTGGCATCATCGCCGCGCGGAGCTTGTTGATCATCCGCTCCGTGGTCTCGGGCTGCTCGGCCGCGGCCTCGACCCGGAAGCCCTCCAGGGAGAGGTTGCCCGTGAGGCGTCGGTCGCTGTGACAGCGGACGCAATACTGGTCCACCGTCTCCGAGAGGTCGGCGGCCGAGGGGCGAGGAGCGTGCGCTGTCGCTACACCCTCTGGAGAGGCCGTGACGGCCGGCAGGAGCGCTGGCGAAGACGACCAGCCCAGACCTACGAGAGTTGCGAATGTCACCCCTGTCCACACGGCCCTCGACATCGCAGCCTCCTGGCTGAACCCTTCACACTGAAAATAACGTAACCGAGCCCGCCCGAGAGGGGCAAGCTCAAGCTACACGGGGCGCCCCCTGATCCTTTATAAGACCCATAACGCGCGCTTTTTGTTGAAATCCGTCGACGGTCCCGGGGATGGACAGCACCCCATACGGCTCGGGTGGGGGCGCGCTCGGCTCTCCGGCCGCCCCGTGGACGCGGCGCACCGGTAACCAGCACCGGTGCGCCGCGGGACCACGCACTGCTACTTCTTCAGGAGATCACCGCCGGCTCATCCACCCCCGCCGGCGATGTTCGGATTGTTGAACCGCTCCTGGACGGAGATCGGCCAACGCGGCTCGGTGCCGATATCGATGTTCCGCTGGATCCACGCGAGTGGGATGATCTCGTAGTACCGATGGTCCTCCCACCGCCGACCTTCGAGCCAGAGCTCCGTGTCCCGCTCGTAGAGGAGCTGGTCCCAGATCTCCGCCTCGTCCGTGCTGGCGAAGGGATCCAGTCCGGAGCGCGCCCGCACCAGGTTGATGTAATCCACCGCCCCGTCCGGGTCGTCGTCGAGCAACCGCGCTTCCGCCACGATCAGCTCGGCCTCCGCCGCGCGGCTGGCCGGCAGGGGCGTCGCGCGTTCGGGGAACTTCATCTGGAGGTAACGGCTCTCGCCACGTGGCCCCGGCGTCTCGGGTGTGGGATTGAAGATGATCCGCGGGTCGACCTCACCGGTCACCGGGTCCAGCCGGAACGCGTACGACTCGTGCATCCGGTGGTACGGACCCTCCGTCAGTCCCGTGAAGTGGCCGTTCGACGTCCCCGGCTGACCATACCGCAGATTGAGCCGATAATCGTCATCGATACCCAGCGCCTGAAGCGCGTAGGTCTCGGCCTGGGCCATGTCCGCCGCACTTCCGCCGCCGGCGATCTCCGCCTCGTAATAGAGCGATCGCATGGCCCGAGCCGCACCACCGAGCGCGGCCGCCTGTAGGTTCGACTCCCCGGCGGCCCCCGCGATATCCGCGGCGCTCAGGAACCGGTCGCGCGCATCGGCGATGGCCTGCGCCGGCGGGATGGCCGGCCCTCCGTCGTACACCACGGCCTCATAGTAGGCAGCCGCGGTGATGCGGCCCAGCGCCCCCATGAAGTAGCTGTTTGCAATACCGGCGTGGGAGCCAGGGTTCGCGACCATCGCCGTGAGCCGCTCGACCATGTTGTCCGAGACCCAGATCGACGACATCAAGCCGTTGTAGAGGGATTCGGCGACCGAAATATCACGGTCCCGGTAACCCGCATCGATCAGGAGCGCGAAGTCCTGTACCGAGGGGTGCCAGACGTGGTCTCCGAGCATCTCACCGTTCACGAGCGCCGACGCGAAAGGCCCCACCAGCGAGCCTTCCGCGGTGGTCGAGAGCGTTGACTCGAGGAACGGGACCTCGAGGTCCTCGTCCACGAGGCTGCCGGGGTTCTCGACCTCGAAGATGTCGTCGCAGGCGCCGAGCACGCTCAGCCCCATTGCGAGCACCAGGTACCGCCCCGCGCGGTCAAGGGACCGGGACGGCTTCCGAGCTGTGTTCATGAATGTCATGGCCCTCACCTCGTGGTCCGGATGGAGAAGACGTACCGCCGGGGTGTGGGGGCGGAGATGTAGTCGATGTTCGACTCGAAGATGCTGCCTCCGAGGGACTGGCCGGCCGCCGAGACGCCGGGGTCGAGGAGCCCGCTGTAGCCCGTGAACGTGTGCAGGTTACGACCGCCCACCGAGATGCTGGTGCGGCCCAACCCAACGCGCTGCGAGAGTTCCAACGGGAGGTCGTAGCTGACGGACAACTCGCTGAACTTCAGGAAGTCGCCCTTCTCGAAGAAGGACGGAACGACCGCCCAGTGCTTCTCCCCGTACGCCTGCGCGGCGGCGGCTTTCTGCTCGGCCGTCGAGGCTGGGTCGGCCAGGATGCGGACGGTGTTCGCGCCGAACTCGTTGATGCCCAGAGACTGCCTGAGCACCTCGGTCTCGTTGGACATGAGGAAGCCGCCCGCACCCGTGAAGATCGTCCGGATGCTCAGGTTCTCCCCGAAGCGGAACGTGCTGCCGAAGTCCACCGTCCAGGACGGCAACGCGTCACCGTGCACCACCAACGCTTCACTCCCATCGTCGTTGCGGAGGACGTTGGGCTGGATCTGGCTCGTGCTGGTGAGGAGAGATGCGTCCGCTACGGTCAGCGTGTAGGGGTTCGCGGGATCCTGTTTCGGACCGATCAGCACGCCGGGACGATGTCCTTCGGCCAGCCAGCCCCAACGGCGCCGGGTCGAGAGCCGGATGTCCGGGATCCCGCCCATGTCGGTGATTTCCTGATCGATGTAGGTGTACGAGGCGTTGACGTCCCAGCCCAGGCCGGCGGACTCGATGATGCGCGCGTCGGCGATGAACTCGAGGCCCCAGGACTGCATCTCGCCGATGTTGCGGAGCTGGGTGGAGGTGAACCCGCTCGACGGCGGCGGGGAGACGCTCATGAGAGCGTCGCTGGTGGTCTGGTTGAAGTACACCGCCTCCAGGCCGATACGTCCACCCGCCAGGCCGGCCTCGATGGCCAGCTCCCGCTCGGTGGAGCGCTCCGGCTTCAGGTCCGGGTTACCGAGGTTGTTCGGCTCGATCTGGGGTACCCCGCCGGCGAACACACCGGGATCCCAGGTGCGCTGCGCGTCGAAGGCACCGGGCTGCAGCCCCGACGCGCCGATGGCGCCCCGAAGCCGGAACGACTCCACGCCCGGAATGCTGAAGAAGTCGTAGTCGGACAGCACCCACGAGAACCCGACCTTCGGGTAGGTGGTGAGCCCGAAGTCCTCACCGAACGCGGAGTTGCCGTCCATCCGCAATCCGCCCGTGAGGAACAGCCTATCGTCGAAGCCGAACTGCTGCTGGACGAAGAAGCCGGCGTTGATCACGTCCTCCTGGTCCTCGGTGAGGCTCGAGATCACCGTGGCGCCCGAGAAGGTGCTCAGCGTCGGCGAAGAGAACTCGGACTTCTGCGCGTTCTCGCTGTTGATGCCTTCCCAGAAGCTCTGCCCGCCGACAGTCGTCGTCGACGAGATGCTCCCCGTGAGGTCCGTCGACCAGTTGATGCTACCGTCGAGCGTCGTGGCGTAGCTGCTGCGGTTCTGGATCTGGCGGACGCCGGGCCGGCCGGCGTAGTCGCCTTCCGCGGCGAACCGCGTGCGCTTCCGCACCACGTCGTTATGACCCACCCGGAAGGTGGCGGAGATGTCGTCGGTCACGTCGAAGAAGAGCGACGCGTTCAGCATGACGTTCGTGGTCACCATCTCGTCCTGCATGGTGAGCCGCTCGGCCACCGGCATCTCCGACTCACCGTGCGTGAACCGCTCGGTGGCGTTGGCGGGGTTCGCCAGCAGGAAGTCGGACGCGATGGACGACCAGGACGGCCACGATGCGGTCAGGTCGCTGCGCACGACACTCATGTCCACGGCGGACCGGAAGCGCTCGGAGTGCGTGAAGTCGAAGCCGGTGCGCAGCGAGCGATTCCCGGAGCCGTGGTTCGGGCTATGCCCGTCCTCGTCCTGCAAACGCCCGGAGACGGAATACCGGATGCTCGGGCTCCCGCCACGAACCGCCATCGTGTAGTTCTGATAGTGACCGATGTCGATCCAGTCCTCGGCCGGGAGATCCGTCACCACCGTGCCGATGAGCGCAGGATTGCTCTGGCCTACGGCGCTGCTCGCGGAGACGTATCCAGCCTGCGGCTTCCACTTGCTGTTCGGCAGGTGGATGAGCTGCTGATCGATGCCGAAGGTCCAGACCGGCGCCTGCACGGCGCCGCGCTTGGTGAAGATCTGGATGACGCCGCTGGACGCCTCGGTGCCGAACAGCGTGGCCGCCGCGGCGCCCTTGATGACCTCGATGCGCTCGATGTCCGCCGGGTTGATGTCCCCGAGACGGTTGGTGGCCGTTCCGCCCACGCTGTAGGTCCGGTTCTCCATCCGGACGCCGTCGACGTAGATGAGCGGCTCGTTACGGAGGGCCGTGTTCAGGGACGCTACACCGCGGAGGGTGATGGCCGTGGCCGCGCCCGACTCACCCATCGCCTGGCCGCCGATCCCCGGGACCCGCCCGAAGAGCGCGTCGGCCACGCCCGTGATGGGAGCCTCTTCGAGCTCCTCGGCCCCCACCGAGTTGATGGTCTGCCCGAGCTGCCGACGCTGCGCCGGAGCGCCCGTGCCGGTGACCACGATCTCGTCGAGGTCGACGGCCTGGCTGCGGAGGGCGAAGTCGAGGGTGACGGAGCCACCCGCGGGTACCGTGACCGTCTGAGTCTCCGCGGCAAAGCCGATGAGCCGCACTTCGACCGTGACCTGGCCGGAGGGCACGCCCTCGACGCGGTACTGACCCCGCACGTCACTCAGAGCGCCGATGTTCATCCCGGAGATGAACACCTGGGCCGAGTTCAACGGACGGAGTGTCGCCTGATCCGTCACCTGCCCCTGGATCACGCCTTCCTGCGCCACGGCTGGGACGGCGCCCAGCAACATGACAAGGAGCGCGACGGCTACTGCCCTCCCCCTCCCCCTCGCGATGCAACGCTGACTTCCCGGACTTCTCATCGATCCCTCCTTGAGCGTGGGCAAACAACACGAGGTCGCAGTTCTCTTCCGTCCGTTCTCCTTGTCCGTTTGACTGGTCCGTATCCGCGCCTCGCCCCTACCTGGGCTGGCCTTCGAGCCTCAGATGGGCGTCCGATCCGCAAATGTCAAGGGGTGGCGACCGTCTCGGGTGCCATGGATCGTATGCCCGCCAGATGTGCCTCGCTCTTCGCCGGGTCGATCCGGCCCGCTTACCAGCGGCCCGTGAACGGCGAGGTGTCGGGTGGCGGCTGCGGGGCGCGGCTCCCGCCCTCGCCCCGTATGTCGAAGAGATCCGCGATCATGACCACGGCAAGCACCGCGGCGCCTCCGACCAGGGCAAAGGTCCGTCCGCGGTGGAGGCTGGGGACGGTGACCTGGACGATCCCCGACCGCGGAAGGGTGACGGACTGCCGAAGGTCCTCCACGGTGGTGCTGAAGTAGGAAGGCACGCTCAGCTCGGTCGCGATCGTGAGCGAGTCCGTCGTGAGCCTGACGAACTCACCCCGGAACTCGGTGACACCGACCTGTGGCCGCCCCCCGTCCCCGGCACGCTCATCGGGGGTGACGAGTACGCGCACGTCCTCGCCGCGCCCTATGGTCGTGATATCCGCCGGAACGGGGACGTAGCAGGCCGCGAGGACGGGCACCAGGAAGACGAGGAACAGCCGGACGACCCAATTCTCCATACACTCCTCCGTCGAGCCCGAGAATCCCCGCCCATCAAGGGACATGAGGGGCGGGTGAGACACCTTCGCACGATCAGCGGATCCGCTCGTAGGCTGCGCAAACACGCTCTCCGAAAGCTCATGGCGTGCACCGCACGATGGCGTTCCTACCCAGGTACGCTCCCCACCGTCGCACGGCAAGGGGGACCACGTCCGCGGCCCGGAGCGCGCCTTGCGGCGAGCCACGGGCATCCGCACTCTGAGGCCCTCGACCGAAGTCGGTACGCATCCCGGAGACTCAAGGGGGGGACCATGAAGGCCTCTGTCGCGATTCCACTTCTCGCCGCCGCGCTCCTCGGCGCATGCGGCGGCTCGGACACCGCCGACCAGGCGCCCGACCAGACGCCGGACGCGGTCGAGGAGACCGCCAACCATCAGCTCGCCTGGGTCGATCGATCCGGCGAGGTCCTGGGGACGGTGGGGCCCAGGATGAACTCGATCCTCGACCCGTCCATCGAGCCCGGGGGCACGAGGATCCTCGTGCGTGGCCGGGAGACGGAGGGGCAGACCGACTACCTCTATATACTGGAGGGAGCGAACGCCCGACGCCTCACGGACAACGAGGGCTTCGAGCGGCACATGATCTGGTCGCCGGACGGCTCTCGTGTCGCCTACTCGATCCAGAACCCGGGCGGCGTCTCGAACCTGTACGTCCGCGCGGTCGACGGCTCGGGCGGTGACCAGCCTCTGGTCGTGAGCGAGGGCATGCACAAGTGGTATCCGTCGTGGACGCCCGACGGTTCGACGGTGGTCTTCCACACCAACAACCCGGACACGCAGGCCAGGGACCTCTGGTACGCGGACGTGTCCACCGGAGAGACCGGCGTACTCGTCGACGACGACGGCATCCAGGCCCTGGCCCGGCTCTCTCGCGACGGGCGCTTCGTCGCCTACCAGTCCGATCAGACCGGCGAGACCGAGATCTGGGTGACCACCTTCCCCGCCTCGGACGAGCGCTGGCAGGTCTCGACCAACGGGGGGACGTGGCCGAAGTGGAGCGACGACGAGCTCTTCTACTGGGAGGGCAACACGCTCATGGCGGTGCCCTTCACCGCCGACGGCGGGTTCAACCCGGGGACGCCCACCGCGCTCCTCACCGGCGCCGACGTCGGCATGGGTGCGGACAACATGATGACGTCCTACAACCCGGAGTACGACGTGACGGCCGACGGGACCCGCTTCGTGGTGACCCAGCGACTCGACGGCTGACCGTAGCGCAAAACGACTGGGCCCCGTGGGAGGCTGGCTCGCCTCCCGCGGGGCCCTTTCTTCATGCCTATTCGCCGCGTTGAGAGCGACTCGTCAGTTCACGTAGACCGTCCGCGCGATGTCCGGCGTCAGGTTCGGATTGTTCGAGATCTCGTCCGGCGACGGCGGCCAGCGCAGGTGGACACCCGCGTCCTGGTTCTGGGCAAACCACCGATAGGGCATGATCTCGTAGTATCGCATGTCCTGCCAGCGACGCATCTCCATCCAGAACTCGGCTCTACGCTCATGGATGATCTGAGCCTGAATCTCCGCCTCGTCCGCGCTGGCGAAATCCGGTAGGTCGGAGATCGGACGCGCGGGTGGCCACCCCCTAGAGGCGGGAGCCCAGTCGCTCGCGCTGACACGGGCCCGTGCCGCCTCACGGACCTCGTTGATCCAGTCCACGGCCTCGCCAGGCTCGCCGTCGAGCAACCGCGCCTCGGCGATGATGAGCATGGCTTCGGCAGCGCGGCTGATCGGCAACGGCGCCTCACGCGCGGCGAACTTCAGGTTGAAGGACGTGTTGCCGAGCGCCTCCGCGTAAACCGCGTCCTCCTCATGGGGCAGACGGGGATCCCAGTCACCGGTCACCGGGTCCTCGACGAAGAGGTAGCTCTCGTCCATCCGGTTCACGCCGCCGAACGGCCCGCCGAGCTCGGCCATGTCGTTCGAGCCGCCCGGGGCCCCGAACTCGAGCGCCACCTCGTAGTCGGGGTCCGCGGCGAGCGCGGCGAGCGCCGCGGCCTCCGCCTGCGCGAAGAGGCTCGGGTCGTCGTTACCCCGGAGATGGAGCTCTTCGAAGTAGAGAGCCCGGTAGGCACGCGCCACCTGTCCGAGCGCGGCGGCCTCGTAGTTCGCGTCACCCGCGGCTCCGGCCACCGTGGCGGCGGCCTGGAACTTCGTGATGGCGTCCTCGATCACGTCGATGGGACCCCGGAGTCCGTCCTCGGGCCCGTACACGATCACGTTGTAGTGATCCGCCATGGCCATCCGGGCGACCCCACCGAAGAAGTGGGACTTCGCCACGCGCATGTCTGCCCCCGGATTCGGCACGAGCACCGAGATCCGCTCGACCATCTCGTCGGCCAGCCACCGGGCCTGCGCCAGGCCCCTCCAGTGTTCTTCCACCGACGAGTTCGACGCGAGGCGGTTGCCCCTCATGGCATCGATGTTCTCGAGCTGCGTGCTCGGGTGGAAGATCTCGCCGTTGAGCAGGCCGCTCCTGACGTTGAGGCTCGAATAGGTTCCTGTGATGTTGCCCTCGGCCGTGTTCCCGAGCGCATCCAACAGCCCGGGCGCGGCGAGATCCTCATCCAGCAGGCTCCCCGGGTTCTCGACGTCGAAGATGCCGTCACATCCGGCGACCGACAGGGCCAAGCCCAGCGCAAGGGTACCGATGGCGTTCCTCATGATCCAACGCATCCGTCGACTCCCGGTTTTGGTTTCTGTGGTCTCCATGATTCGGGCCCTCATCAGAAGGTGGCCCGGAGGGAGAAGACGAACCGCCGGGGAGGCGGTGTCTTGAGGTAGTCGACGTTCTGGGTGAAGACGTTGTCACCCGTCCCGGCCTCGAGCCCGCGGGTGCCCGGGTCGATCCAACCCTTCTTGTAGTCGCTGAAGTAGTCGGAGAAGACCACGACGTTGCGAACGCCCAGGCTCATGGTCATGCCCGACGCGCCCAGGCGGGACGCGAAGGTCTCCGGCAGACGATAGGCGAGATTGGCCTCCGCCCAGCGCAGGTAGTCGCCGGCGTAGATGGTGTTGCTGATGACGCCGTTGTGCTTCCGTCCATACTCGTCCACCAGGGCCTGCCTCTCCTCGAGAGGCACGTTCGAGTCCGGGTCCAGGGCCTGCTCGAGGCGGGCCACGAGCGGGCTGTTACCGATGGCGTTGCGCAGGTGATCGGTCTCGTTGGAGACGATGAAGCCACCCGCGCCTTCGAAGACGTTACGGAACGAGAAGTTGCCGAAGTCCATGACGCTGCCGATGTCGACGGTCCAGTTCGGCTGCGGCCGCCCGATGATGGCGAGGGAGTCGCCCCCGTTCGCGGCCTGGAGCAGATTCGGCGCGATGTCCTGGCGACTGGTGATCGTCTCGATGGGGCCGGAAAGGACATACGGTTGGTCCGGATCGACGATGGGCGCGATCCAGATCCCCGGCCACAGCCCCTCGTAGAGCGAGTGGAAGCGCCGCCGGCTTCCGAGGCGCATGTCGCCCAGGCCACCGAGGTCGTCGACCCACTGCTTCAGGTAGGTCGGGCTCAACGTCAGGGTCCAATTGAGCCCGGAGCCCTGGATGACCTGGGTCTGCGTGATCAGCTCGAGTCCCCAGCTCTTCAGCGTCCCGAGGTTCTGGAGCTGGGTCTCCGTGAACCCGGTGCCTGGCGAAGGCGGCACCGGCAGGAGCGCGTCGGTGGTCGTCTGGTTGAAGTAGATCAGCTCCGCGCCGAAGCGCCCGCCGAACATGCCGGTCTCGAGGGCGACCTCGATCTCCGTGGAGCGTTCCGGCTTGAGCTCCGAGTTGCCGAGATTCTCGGGCGTGATGTAGCCGCCGATGACACTGCTCTCGGGCTCCCACGTCCGCTGGGCGTCGAACGCCCCAGGCTGCAGGCCCGAGGAGCCGACGGCCGCGCGCAGCCTGAGCTCGTCCATGAAGCCGACGTTGAAGAAGTCGTGGTCGGAGACCACCCAGGAAAGGCCGGCTTTGGGGTAGGCCTGGAGGCCGAAGTCGTCACCGAAGGCCGAGTTGCCGTCGAAGCGCGCGCCGACCGTGAGGAAGAGCAGGTCGTCCAGACCGACCTGTCCCTGCGCGAAGACACCCGCGTTGATGACCTCTTCGAAGTCCTCGGAGACGCCGGTGATCTGGGCGCCACCGCTCAGCGTCTTCAACGTCGGGGAGCCGAACTCCCGCACGGAAGACGATTCGGAGCTCCTCGCCTCGGCGAAGCTCTGACCGCCGAACGTCAGACTACCGGTCAGCCGGTTCGTGAGCTGGTTCTCCCAGTGCGTGCTGAAGTCGATCGTGGTCGTCGACCGCTGCCTGTTGGTCACACTGCGCGTTCCGGTGATCGACTCCGGCACGACGCCCTGCGGGAAGAAGCCGTCCTGCCGCGTATCGACCAGGTTGTACCCGACCTGCAGGGTCGAGCTGAGACCGTCCGCCCACTGATACCGGAGCTGGCCGCTCAGCAGCGTGTTGATGGAGTACTGGTAGTTCTCCGTCACGACCGAGGCGAGCGTCGGCGTGAACGTGCCGTTCGGGTTGCCCTCCGTCGCGAGCAGAGGGTTGCCGAGCATCAGGTTGCCGTAAAGGTCACCCCAGTTCGGCGTGGCCGACTGCAGGTTGCGGCGCACGACGCTCACGCTCACGTCGCTGGTGAGCCTCTCCGTGTGCGTGAAGTCGAAGGCCGCGCGCACCGACTGCATGGAAAGCTCGTTGTTCGGAGAGGGATTCACCTCGTCCATGACCCGCCCGGACACGTAGTAGCGCGTGCCCGGCGAGCCTCCCTGCACGGACAGCGTGTAGTTCTGGTGGTACCCGAACTCCTCGTAATCGCCGTAGGGATGGTCGCAAACGAGATTGTTCGCGTCCGAATCGTAGCCGCAGTTCTCCTCGAACTCCCGCGGGAACTGGAGATGCTGGAGGTCGGTGGAGAAGCTGTAGACCGGGGCGCCGGTCTGCCCGCGCTTGGTGAAAATCTGGATCACGCCACTCGAGGCCTCGGTGCCGAACAGTGTGGCGGCCGCCGCGCCCTTGATGATCTCGATGCGATCGATGTCCTGCGGGTTGATGTCCCCGAGACGGTCCGTCTGCACGGACTCGGCGCTCTCGGGGCTGTTCTCGATCCGCACGCCATCCACGTAGATCAGCGGACCCTGCCGCTGGCTGATGCTGGACGTGCCGCGCAGGATGATCTGGCTACCGGCGCCGGTCTGGCCACCGGACATCAGCCCCCGGGCACCCGGAAGGCGTCCCACCAGCGCGTCGCTCACGTTGCTGATCGGCGCCGTGTTGAGGGCTTCGCTCGACACCGATGTGATCGTCTGGCCGAGACGTCGGCGCTGCGTCGGCGCTCCGGTACCGGTCACGACGATCTCATCGAGATCGAGGGCGACCGACTCGAGCGCCAGGTCCACCTCCGTGGTCCCGCCCGCGGTCACCGCCACCTCCTGCGTCGCCGTCCCGAACCCGATGGACGACACCGAGAGGGTGTGCGTGCCGACCGGCACGGAGAGGAGCAAGAAGCGCCCATTCGCCTGGGTGAGGCTCCCGACGTTCAGGTCCTGAATGAAGACCTGGGCGCTGGCGACGGGCTGCCCTGAGGATTGCACGGTGACCCGACCGGTCACCGAGCCGGTCTCCTGGGCATGGAGAGCCCCGACCGGGAGGAAGGCGAGGGCGACGAACGCCGCCGGGATCCATGCCGCGCGTACTAGCCTCGGACGCATATTCCCTCCTTGGCGATGTCAACAAAGGCCGAATGGCCGGGGGCCGTATTAACATCTTCCTTACATCTTTGCAAGAGGGTTCAGGCACCCGTTCAGCGCCGTTGCCGCGCGCCGTTGCCGCGCCCCGCCGCGCCCCGTACCATCATCCGTGGCGTCGACTTCGGTTCACTGCTCCAATGCCCGTGAGGCCCCATGACGTTGCTGTGCAACGCGAGAGCCCTCCGGAGGAAGACGGTCCTCCTCCTTCTCCCGCTCGTCGTGCTGGGGTGCTACGTGCCCGAGCTCACCGATCCCACCTCGCTCCCTCCGGGAGAAAGCCTCAGGCTCGTGCTCACGCCCGAGGGGACCGCGCGCCTGGACGAGTTCACGCCGATCGGAGGACGGGAAGTCGCCGGGCAGCTGGTCAGCGCGACAGGCGACTCGCTCACGCTCACCGCACGGCTCACGGGACCGTCGCGCGTCGGGGGGACCTCGTCCACGCTCAGGCAGACGCTGACGTTCTCGCGGATGGACATCCAGCAGGCGACGGTTCCCCGGCTCCACGTGGGTCGCACGGCCGCGGTCGTCGGCGGGGCCCTCGTGATCGCCGGTCTCCTGATCGCCGACGTCTTCGACTTCCGGGGAAACAGCCCGCCGGGGGATCCAGGTCCGGTGCCTCCCACGCCGTTCAGGCCCGGGTCCTACTAGCTCCCGCGGATAGCCCGTGAAGCAGGAAGGGCCGGACCCGCCTCGAGAGAGGCGAGCCCGGCCCTTCACATCATTGTGACGCCGATGTGCGAGGCGTGCGCCTACTGGATTCGGTGGTAGGTCGCGTGCCCGACTCCGGTGATCTTCCCATCCGCGTCCAAGCGGACGTATTCGTTCTCGATCCTGTTTCCGTCCGCGGACAGCGTATTGATGATGACCTGTGTCACCCGACCGTTCCGCCGATTCGTGATCCTAGTGCTGCGATCGTCGACGAACTCCACCGCGGTTTCGGAGCCTTCCTGGCCGCGAACCTCCCGGAAGACGCCATCGAAGAGCGTGACGTAACCCCACTCGTTCACTTCCCCGCGGGCGTTGGTGATCGTCACCGTGATATCCATGCCCCCGTCCTGATAGGGCGCGTACGTCATGATGTTGCTCGTGGGAGCCGGTGCGTCCTGCTGGATCCTCCAGACGCCGTATCGATCGGCCGCATCCTGAGCGGATGCGCCGGTCGGCATCACCGAGACCCCGAGAAGCAGGAACGCGAAAACCCCGAAGGGCAGAGTGAAGGGGGTGGCGCGCATGCTGACTCCTGGTTGTGGTGACAGTCGCCCTCGAGGCGTCCCTACCAGATACGGTGCCCGCACTCGAACTGCAAGAGGCGGCTCATGTCGACGGGTTCGGCTCGACGCGTTCGGCCACGAGTGCGGGCCGGCCTTCCCCCGACCCCTCGACTGCTTCTGGCGCCTCGCGGGTCCCGCGAGCATCTTGCGCACCGCCAGGCGCCCCGCGTCGATCGCCCGTTCGCTCCCCCTCACCCACCCCATCCATGTCCGAACCGGCCGCACCCCCGTCCGTCGAGGCGCTCCAGGATTCCCTTCGAGACCTCCGCCGCGAGATCGGGGTCAAGGTCATCGGGCAGGAGCGCGTCGTGGAGGAGGTGCTCCTCTGCCTCCTCGCGGGTGGGCACGGGCTCCTGGAGGGGGTCCCGGGCCTGGCCAAGACACTCCTGGTCCGTAGCCTCGCGCAGGCGATGGAGTTGGATTTCCGGCGCATCCAGTTCACACCGGACCTGATGCCGGGCGACGTCACCGGGACCGAGATCATCGAGGAAGACCGTTCCAGCGGCGGGCGGGCGTTCCGCTTCGTCCCGGGACCGGTATTCACCAATGTCCTGCTGGCCGACGAGATCAACCGGGCGCCCCCGAAGACGCAATCCGCGCTCCTCGAGGCGATGCAGGAAGGCCACGTGACGGCAGCGGGTGACACGCGGCCGATTCCGAGCCCCTTCATGGTGCTGGCCACGCAGAACCCGATCGAGCAGGAGGGCACGTATCCGCTCCCGGAGGCGCAGCTCGACCGTTTTCTCCTGAAGATCCGGGTTCGCTACCCGGACCTCGGTGAAGAGCGCGCCGTCCTGGCAGCCACGACCGGGACGGACCAGGCGGACATTCGACCCGTGCTCGACGCGGAAGCGGTGCTGGCCCTCCGACAGGCCACGCGTCGGATTCCCGCTTCGGAGGCCGTGCTGGATTACGCCGTGCGCCTGGTTCGCGCGACCCGCCCCGACGGTGACGACGCGGCGAGCGAGGTGACCCGGTGGCTACGCTGGGGGGCGGGCCCCCGGGCGGGGCAGGCCCTGATCCTCGCGAGCAAGGCCCGCGCCCTCCTGAACGACCGCATGCACGTCACGCCCGCCGATATCCGGGACGTAGCCCACCCGGTGCTACGGCATCGGCTACTCCCGACGTTCCGCGCGGAGGCCGAAGGCAAGGATCCTGACGCCCTGATTTCGCTCCTCGTCGAAACCGTGGAGCCCCCGAGGAGCGGGATCGCTTGACGTCCTCCGAGCCCGACCAGCTCCTATCCCCCGAATTCCTCGACGGGCTCGACGACCTGGAGTGGGCCGCCCGCATGGTGGCGCGCGGCCTGACGCACGGGGTTCATCCGTCCGCCCTCCAGGGACGGAGCGGCGAGTTCGACCGCCACCGCGCGTATCAGCAGGGAGACGATCTCCGCCATCTGGATTGGCGCCTGCTCGCGCGCACGGACCGCCTCTACGTCCGCCGCTTCCGGGAGACGTCCAACCTCGAGACCATGTTCGTCGTGGATGCCACCCCCTCCATGGACTTCTCGGGCGAGGGGGGAAGCCCGACCAAGCTGAGATGTGCCGTGCTGCTCGCGGCCGCACTCGGGCACGTGGCCCGTGGCGCGGGCGACCTTCCCGGTCTCGTCGTGACCGGCGGGCCGGATGGGGAGCCCGCCGCGCTCCTCCCCGCCCGGGCGGGCCGTGAGCGCTGGCGGGCCTTCCTCCACGCGCTCCAGCGCACCGTGCCGGGAGCGCCGGCATCGCTCGCCCGGGCGGTCGAGCTGACGGGCGATCTACTCCCTCGGGGCGGCCGCGTGGTCATCCTCTCGGACTTCCTCGACGAAGACGATCTTCCCGCGCTCGTGAAGGCGACCGGGCAGCTGCGGGCCGGGGGCGCGGAGGTGATGGCCGTGCGGATCCTCACGCCGGAGGAGCTCGGTGAGAAGGGCGGCGACGACGCGCTCTGGGCCGACCCCGAGGATCCCGAGCGCCCGGTTCCGGGAGCGCCCTCCAAGGACGCGGCCTACCTCACCCGTCTCCACGCCTACTACCGGACGTGGGCTGCCCACCTCCGGGAGCAGGGCGTGCTCTGGCACGAGGCGCGCACGACGGACCCGTTGATCCCCCTGGTCCGCGCATGGATCCGGGAGGGCGCCGGCGGGCAGCCGCGGTGATCGATCTCGCGCGACCCGGCTTTCTCTGGGCGGGAGCGCTGCTCACGCTCGGGCCGCTCATCCTGCACCTGCTCCGGCCGGTCGAGCGATCCAGGAAGGTGTTGCCCACGAGCCGCTTTCTGACGCCCGATCCGAAGCGCCGCGTCCGGCTGCACCGCATGCCGGACGAGCGCACCCTGCTGCTCCTGAGAATGCTGCTGTGCCTTCTGCTGGGCGCGGCGTTCGCGGGAGTCGGATGGGTGGGCGCCGAGCGCGGCGTCGCGACGCTCGTCGTGGTCGACGGCGGGGGTGCGATGCGCGACGACTGGGCGCGAGCGCGAGACGTACTCGTGGGACAGCTCGATGGACGGAGCGCTCACGTCGTGATCGTGCGTCCGACGTCCGGTGCCCTGCCCGACCTCGAGCGGCTGGAGGCCGACATCCCGTCGGAGCCCCGCTGGGCCGAGCTCTCGCCCGGGATCGACGACGGAAACGTCCGGCTGGCGCACCTGCTACGCGCGGTTCGGACCGCCGCGGAGCGTACGGTCGGCTACGACTCGATCGCGGCGATGGTTCTCACCGATCCGTCCTGGCGAGCCTGGTCGGCCGGCAGCGCGACGCTCCGCGAGCGCCTCTGGCCGGGGCGGATCCGGTTGGTGGTGCCCGCGGGCCGGACGGCTCCCGAGGGGGGCGCCGCGGGGGGGGAGGGTGCTCGGGCGGCCCCGCTCACCGTCGCGCTCCGAGCTCCCCCGGCGCTACGCCGCCCGTTCGCCGAAGCGCTCTCGGTCCTGGGGGCGACCGTCGATACGACGGTTGCGGCGCCGTCATCCGGCCCCGACACGTCGACCGGTCTGCCCGGCCGGGACACTCCGGGCGAGATCATCCTGTCGGTCGGTCCCGACGCCGACGGATGGGACGGGCTCTGGCTGGCCGGCGAAAGGGACGCCGGCGCTCCCCCACACGACGCCTTTCTCCTTCTGGACGGGCGGACATTCCCGGGTGCGGGCTCGGCTCCCGGCGGGACCCCTGCGCCCGGAACGACGGTATCTCTCCTGAGGGTCGGCGGCCGGCCGGCCGCCGCGGCCCGGCGTGCGGACGCCGGGTGTCGAGTGGTCCTTCCCCTCGACCCGGAAGCACCGATCACGGGCTCGGCGGACCTACCCCTCGTCCTGGAAGGGGTGCTGGAGGCCGGCTGCGGCGTTCTACCCGAGCCACCGGGCGCGGAAGCAGCGTTCCGCCGCCTGCTGGAAGAAGGGAGCTACCCGGCGACGGTCGCGACAGCGGAGATCCGGGACGCGGGGGCAGGACGACCGCTCGGGCGGTGGATTCTCCTGCTCGCGCTCCTGATCGCCGTGGCGGAGACGTGGACGAGCCGCGGGATCGAGGCGAGACGGCATGGGCGGGACTGACGTAACGGTACTGACGAGAGCGGCATGAACGGATCGACGACCGAGCTGGGCGGCTTCCTGGCCACATCGCGCGCCCTGTGGCGTCGCCGCACGGTAGCGCGCGGCGCCCTCCGGGGCGTCCTGGCCGGCGCCTGTGCCGTGGTCGTCCTTCTCGGAGCCGCGGCGCTGGACCTCGTTCCGGCGGCCTCGCAGCCTTGGTTGAGGTGGGCGCCATTGCTGCTCGTTGCGGTCCTTCCCTTTCTCGGGCTCCTGAGGGCCCTCGTTCGAACTCCGAGCGAGCGTTCGTTCGCGCTCAGGGCCGAAGAAGCGGTCCCCGAGCTCGAACACCTGCCGACGACGCTCCTCGATCTGCCGCAGGATCACCCATACGCGCCCGACCTCGAGCGTCGTGCCGGGGACCGGCTCCGTGGCGTCGGGCCCGGCCGCCTATTCGATCCGATCTGGTCCCGCGGCAGGGCACTCGGCGGAGGCATGATCGCCCTGCTGGCGTTGGTCGCGCTGACGACCTCCGGCGGGCCGACGACGGTGTGGGCGTCATGGGGAGGGTCGGTGGATCTCGGGCAGGGCCCCGAGCCGACGGCCGCGTCCGCGCCAGACGCGCGGTCGGAGCCGCTCGCAAGCCTGAGGGTCCGGGTCGTTCCACCGGACTACACCGGACTGTCCGTGACGGAGACGCCACTCGACGGCGTCGTCACGGCGATCGCGGGCAGCCGCGTCGAGCTGAGCGGAACCGGGGGCGGGCCGGGCCTGGACGTGGCCCTCGTGCGCGGCGAGGGAGAGCGGGCGTCGCTGCCGTTGCGGCGGGAGTCGGCGCGCTGGGCGTCCGGCTGGACGCTCGAGGCCGGCGACCGCGGGGTGGTGCTGACCGACGACGAGGGGCGCGAGCGGGTCGTTCCGCTCTCGGCCCTGGACGACCCGCCGCCGACGGTCGAGCTCGTCGAGCCGGACCGTGACTTCGTGCTCGCGACCGGCACCGGCGCCATCGACTTCCATGCGCGGGCGACTGACCCGCTCGGTCTCGCCGAGTTCCAGCTCACCTGGGTCCACACGCGCGGGAGCGGTGAGTCGTTCGACTTCCGCGAGGGAACGGCGTCGTGGACGTCACGCGAGCAGACGGCCGATGGGGTGGAGGGGCGCCTGGTGCTGAACCTCGCGGACCTGGAGCTCGGGCCTGGCGACGTGCTCCATCTCAGGGCGGTCGCCACCGACCGCAACGACGTCACCGGTCCGGGGACCGGCGTCTCCGAGACCCGCCAGAT
This sequence comes from Longimicrobiales bacterium, assembly GCA_041690395.1. Lineage (GTDB taxonomy): Bacteria > Gemmatimonadota > Gemmatimonadetes > Longimicrobiales > Gaopeijiaceae > JAWLHJ01. The sequence goes on from JAWLHJ010000004.1 coordinate 23,760, forward strand.
CCGGATCATCCGCGAGGGCGAGGAGATGTCGGTCGACGCCCTCGTCGGCTTCCCGCTCGAGCTCGATCAGCGACCGGTCCTGTCCCAACGCATGATCCTCCTGATGACCGAGGAGCTGCTCGAACGGGCCCCCGAGCTGTCCGCGGCGGCGTTCCGCGCCGAGGCCGAAGCGATCGGCGACGAGCAGGCGCGACTCCGGATGCAGGTCGCCGATCAGATCTACTCGCGCGCGACCGGAGCCATGGAATCGGTGGAGACCCATCTGGGACACGAGGGCCTCTCGCCGGTCGCCGAGGCCGACGCACATGCCCACGAGCCACCCGCTGCCCCCGAGCCCTCCGGATCGCGATACGGCGTCGCGAGCGTGTTCGACCCGGCCAGCGAGGAGCCTTCGGAGCGCGAGGCCGAGCCCTTGCCGCCCGACCCGACCGAGGACCCGGACCCCGCCGGAACGCAGGTCGGCAGCTACGAGGTCGGCGGCGCCGGGGCACTGCCCACCGGCTTCGGCGAGCTCGACGACCTGGGCCACGACCACGACTCCGACCCGGTGCTCTCGGTCAACCGGCCCCTACTGGCGATCCACGACGCGATGTGGGCGTCGGAGGGCGAGCTCCGCGTGATCGACCCTGCCGCGTCGCTCCCGCATCAGCGACTCGCGCTCGAGCGTCTCCAAGCGCTGCGCGATAGCGAGCGGGTCTTCCCGCGCGGCCAGGTGACCGTGCCACCGGTGGACGTGGCGGCGGCCCGGGGCACCGGCGAGGTGGACGACGCCGATCCGGCCCACCGCTCGGCCTGGTCCGGAGAGCGCGAGGCCGCTCGCTGGCTCCGCCGGCTCGAAGAGGTGCTCGGCGACCTCGCGAACGGTGCGCCGACCCTTCAGGGCGCCCTCGAACGGCTGGCCGTCGAGCTCGTTGCCGATCCCGCGGTCGATCCGGCGGTCGTCGCCCCTGTAGCCCGCGCCACCGAGCGGCTTCGGGCGGGTGACGCGGACGGCGTGCGGACCGACCTGCTCGAGGCCCGGGCCCTGCTCGACCCGAGGGGCGAGCGCGTCGCGTCCGACCCGGTATCGTCCTGGCCGGGCTCGCCTTCCAGCGCCCTGGCGGTTCCGAACTCCCCGGGGCCCGACGGTCCGCCGTCGGACGATCGGCCGGTGGCGGAGGCCTCCGCGAAGCCCTTCGTGTTCGCCACGCTCCGCTACGAGTCGGGCAACTGGGACTCGGCTCCGCTCGTCCCGCAGAATCTGATCCACACGCTGGCGCAGTACACGGAGCTGCCGGTCGCTCCGGAAGGGGTGGTGGTCGACCTGTCCTCGAGGGAGATCTTCCAGTACCCGGTGCTCTACCTGACCGGACACCTGCCGGTGCGCTTCTCCAGCGAGGAGAGCCGCAACCTCCGGGAGTACGTCGAGCGTGGCGGCTTCGTCTTCATGGACGACCACAACCACGACATCGACGGCGCCTTCCACCGGACCGCCACCGCGGAGCTCGAGCGCATCTTCGGCCGGGAGGCTCTGGAGGCGCTCCCCGCCGATCACGAGATCTACCGGGCCTTCTTCCACTTCGAGGACGGGCCGCCGATCACCGCGCACGAGCTCTCCGGTTGGGGAGACGGCCTGATTCACCGCGAGCTCTTCGCGGTCGTGCGCGACGGCCGGATCGGTGTCCTGTACTCGAACAAGGACTACTCGTCGGAGTGGAGCTACCACGCCGTAAACAAACGTTTCCTGGCCGTGGACAATACCCGGTTCGGCGTCAACATCCTTCTCTACGCGCTGACCCGGTGAGCGACGCCCCGACTCCGGCGAAGCGCGAAGGCCGCGACCTCGCGGGCCTGCTGCGCGGCATCACGCTCGGCGTGCTCCTGGCGCTGATCCTCGTTGGACTTCCGGGGAGCGGTACGGGCTCGGAAGGGGTTCTGGGCTCGCCTCCGGCCCGGGCGGTCTCCGCCGCGTCCCTCGAGGCGGAAGGCTGGGGCGACATCCTGGAGCACGCCGCGGAGGCACCCCTGACGGCCGTCGTCTCCGGACGTCCCCCGCCCGTCGTCGTCGAGCCTCCCCGGCGGGTGCGGGCGGAGCGGACATCGGCCCTGCGGGTCCGAGCGCTCGAGCGGGCGGAGATCACGCTCGGGCACCCCGACGGGACCGCGGACACACTGCGACTCGAGGCCGGCGAGATGGGCGCGTTCCTGCTCCGGCCCTTCTCCCCGGGCTGGAGGTCCTGGCGCCTGGGCGTCGTGCCGGACGGCCGGGAGCCCTCCGGGACGGAATGGGCCGCGCTCGTCCGTCCCGCCCGGCCGGTCCGGGTGCTGGCCATCTCGGGACCGCCGGGCCCGGAGCCCCGTGCGGCCATGAGGGCGCTCGAGGAATCCGGCGAGGCCGTGGAGGGCTGGACGCGCCTCGGGAGAGGGCTGTGGATCGGGCATGGCGGAGAGGATCTCCCCACCGACCCCGTGGCATACGAGGGCTTCGACGTCGTGGTGCTCTTTCCCGGCGTCGCCGTGCCCCCTGCGTCGGCACGCGCGCTGCTCGCCGCGGTGACGGATCAGGGCAAGGGACTCCTGCTGGCCGGCGCGACAGGCGATGCTCCCGAGCTCCAGACCGTCATCGCCGGCGTCACGGGGCGAGCCGCCTGGAGCGACGAGATCGCCGTCGCCGCGGATAGGCTGACCTGGCGAATCCCTCCCGAGGTGACGCCCCTCCCGCCGCTGACGCTCGATACGCGCATGCTCGTCTCCGCGACCCGCCCGCCCGACGACCCCGTGTCGGCGCGGCCGGCCCTGGCCCTCGGCACCCTCGGACGGGGACGTGTGGGGGCGCTGGCCCTCCCCGACACGTGGATCTGGCGCATGACCGCCGGCGCAGAGGAAGGACACCGAACCTTTTGGCGCGACCAGGTCTCATGGCTGGCGGAGGGCTTCCAGGAGGACCCGATCCTGGAGCTTCTGGCGGCCGACGTGCGCCGCGGTGAGCGGGTACTCGTGCGTCGTATGGATGGTGGGCCGGATCCGGAGGCCCCGGGCGACGTTGCGTCGGGCCCACCGCCCGCGTTCAACGTCCGCGGCCCGAGCGAAGCGTGGACCGCCGAGGCCGCTCCCATCCGCTCGACCCCGACGGCGAGGATGTCGCTGGCGGCGTTCGCGGCCACCGAGACGGGGGCCTATGTGCTCGGCGACGACGCCACGCCGGAGGCCGCCCTCGCGGCCGACCGCGAACCCGTGTTGGCCGTCGGAGTCAGATCAGAAAGCGCCCCGGGGCTCGATCCGGAGGGCCGTCTCGCGCGCATCGCGCTCGCTTCACCCGGCGGATCGGTGGTCGTCGACGCGGCCAGCGCCGCCGGCATCCCAGCAGGCACCGGCCCCGGGTGGCCGTGGCGGGCGTTCATCTTCTCGCTTCTCGCCGTCCTCCTGACCGCCGAATGGCTCCGGCGCCGCCTGACGGCCCGCCCGTGAACGACTTGTCGCACCCTCATCCGACCCGCACATTGCGGCTCGCTCGACCACCCGTTCCGTGGAGTCGTAATGAAACGACGTGATTTCATCCGTCACTCGGCCGTAGCGGCCGCGGGCCTGACGGTCTTCCCCCGCCCCGAGCTGCTGCACGGTGTGCTCTCGCCGGTCGCGCACGGGCCGGTCGTACAGGACGCCGCCAGGCGCGAGCTCGCGTCCCGCGCGTTGGAAGCGGCCCGCTCGGCGGGCGCCGACTGGGCGGACATCCGTATCAACACCAACCGCAACCAGGGGATCTCCACGCGGGAGCGGCGGATCACCGGGGTCTCCGACAACGTCACCTCCGGCTTCGGCGTCCGCGTGCTGGTCGACGGCACCTGGGGCTTCGCGGCGAGCGGGAACGTCACGAACGACGAGGTCGTGCGGGTGGCCCGGCAAGCCGTGACGCAGGCCCGGGCGAACCGTGCGGCGCAGCGCGAGCCCGTCCGGCTCGCTCCCGCCGACGTCGAGCCGAACGGCGTGTGGAGGAGCCCCATCCGCACGGATCCGTTCGAGATCCCGATCGAGGACAAGGTCGAGTACCTCTTCGCGGCGAACGAGGCCGCCCTTACCGTCTCGGGCTCCCGCTTCGTGAACTCGTCGATGTTCTTCCTCCGAGAGGACAAGTTCTACGGGAACTCCGAGGGGACCTTCACGGACCAGACCATCTACCGGGCCTACCCACGGATGACGGTCACCGCCGTCTCGTCTGACGGAGCGGACTTCCAGTCGCGCGCATCGACGGACATCGCGCCCCGGGCGCTGGGCTGGGAGCACGTCACGGACTCCGACATGCTCGGGCTCGCCCCGATGTTCGCCGAGGAGGCGGTCGAGAAGCTGTCCGCCCGCTCCGTCGATCCCGGGGAGTACGACCTCGTGCTTCTCCCCACCCACCTCTGGCTCACGCTCCACGAGGCCATCGCGCATCCGACCGAGCTCGACCGGATCATGGGCTTCGAGGCCAACTACGCGGGCACCTCGTTCATCTACCCGCTCGAGGACTACCTCGGGACGTTCCGCTACGGCCCCGAGTTCATGAACGTCGTTGGCGAGCGCTCCTCGCCGGGCGCGCTCTCCACCGTCGGTTGGGACGACGAAGGGGTCGCTCCGCGGGACTACCACATCATCCGCGACGGCGTGCTGAACGACCTGCAGACGACCCGCGAGCAGGCGCTCTGGCTGGAGGACTGGTACCGCAGCCAGGGCCGGGAAGCGCGCTCCCACGGGAACTCCTACGCGCAGTCGTGGGCGGACGTGCAGTTCCAGCGCATGCCGAACATCAACCTCGAGCCCTACCCCGACCGGGACGTCTCGCTCGAGGAGCTCATCGGCGACATCGACCGCGGCATCATCATCGATGGGGACGGCTCGTTCTCCATCGATCAGCAGCGCTACAACGCGCAGTTCGGCGGACAGACCTTCCGCGAGATCCGGAACGGACGTGTGGAGGGCATGCTCAAGGACGTGGCGTATCAGATCCAGACGCCGCAGTTCTGGAACGCCATGGACCTCTGCGGCGGTCCCAGCACGTACTTCATGGGCGGCGCCTTCGGCGACGGCAAGGGTCAGCCAGCGCAGTCCAACGCCATCTCGCACGGGTGCCCCGCGACCCGTCATCGCAACATCACCGTCATCAACACAGCCAGGAGCGTCTGAGTCATGGCCTTTCTTTCCGAAAGCGAAGCCCGGGAGCTGACACGACGCGTGCTGGCGCTGTCGCAGGCGGACCATTGCCGGGTCAACATCAGCAGCGACATGGAGGGCAACACCCGCTTCGCCCAGAACCAGATGAGCACCTCGGGCGACATCCAGAACACGACGCTAACCGTGAACAGCGCGTTCGGGCTGCAGGTGGCGTCGTCCACGACGAATCGCTTCGACGATGCGTCGCTCGAACAGGTCGTCCGCACGTCGGAGGCGCTCGCGCGCCTCGCGCCGGAGGACCGCGAGTACATGGGCGAGCTCGGGGCCCAGGCGTACCCGGACTCCCGGTCGTACTACGAGTCCACGGCGAACCTCGAGCCGGACGTGCGGGCCCGCGCCATCGCCGAGGTGACCGAGCAGTCGGTCGCCGAGGACCTCATCTCCACGGGCTTCCTGACGCACCGGTCGGGCGCCAGCTGCGTGGCGACCTCCGCGGGGCTGTTCGCGTACACCACCGACAGCCGGGCCAACTTCACGACGACCATCCGCACCCCGGACGGGACGGGGTCCGGCTGGGCGGGGACCAGCGTCAATGACTGGAACGACCTCAGGACCGGCGAGCTCGGGAGTATCGCGGTGCAGAAGGCGATCCAGAGCCGGGAGCCCCGCGACGTCGAGCCCGGCCGCTGGACGGTGGTCATGGAGCCGACGGCGGTCGGGAACATGGTCAACCTGATGATGAACTCGCTCTCGGCACGCGCCGCGGACGAGGGGCGCTCGTTCTTCTCGTCGCCGGGTGGCGGGAACAAGATCGGAGAGCAGTTCGTGGATTCGAGGGTCACCATCCACTCCGACCCCGAAGACCGGCGCATCCACTCCACTCCCTTCAACAACGAGGGCCTGCCCAACCGCCGGACCGTCTGGGTCCAGGACGGCGTTCTCCAGGAGCTCAACTACGACCGCTACTGGGCCGAGCAGAACGGCCGGGAGCCCACGGGCTTCCCGTCCGGCTGGTACATGGCCGGTGGGTCGGACACGCTCGAGGAGATGATCGCGTCGACGGAGCGGGGACTGCTCCTCACGCGCTTCTGGTACATCCGGGGCGTGGACCCGCGGACGATCCTGTTCACGGGGCTCACCCGCGACGGGACGTTCCTCATCGAGAACGGGCGGATCTCGCACCCCGTGAAGAATCTGCGCTGGAACGAGACCCCCATCTTCATGCTCAACAACATCGAGATGATGGGCGCGCCCGTGCGGATCTCGTCCGGTGAGTCCGCCGGCCTCACGCCGACCGTGATCGTGCCGCCGTTGAAGGTGCGCGACTTCGCCTTCACGTCGACCTCGGACGCCATCTAGAAGGGGCAGCAGCCATGAAGCGACGAGACTTCCTCCGACACTCCGCCGTGACCGCGGCGGGCCTGACGGTCCTCGGCCGTCCGGAGCTCCTCCACGGTGTGCTGTCTCCCGTCGCGCACGGCCCCGTCGTGCAGGACGCCGAGCGACGGGACCTGGCCGAGCGCGCGCTCGAGGCCGCACGGTCCGCGGGGGCCGAGTGGGCCGACGTGCGGATCAACACGAACCGCAGCCAGGGGATCTCGACCCGCGACCGCAGGATCACCGGGGTGGCCGACAACATCACGTCGGGCTTCGGGGTGCGGGTGCTCGTCGGCGGCACGTGGGGCTTCGCCGCGAGCGGGACGGTGACGCGCGACGAGATGGTGCGGGTCGCTCGCCAGGCCGTCGCCCAGGCGAGCGCGAACCGGGCCGCGCAGCGCGAGCCCGTCCAGCTCGCGCCGGCGGAGGTGGAGCCGAACGGCGTCTGGCGGAGCCCCATCCGTACGGACCCGTTCGACATCGCCATCGAGGACAAGGTCGAGTACCTGTTCCAGGCGAACGAGGCGGCGCTGGCGGTATCCGGAGCGCGGCTCGCCTCGTCGAACCTCCGCTTCCTGCGGGAGGAGAAGTTCTACGCGAACAGCGAAGGGACGGTGACAGACCAGGTCGTCTACCAGTCGTATCCGACCATGAGCGTGACCGCGGTCTCTTCCGACGGCTCGGACTTCCAGTCGCGGAACTCGACCGACATCCCGCCGCTCGCCCTCGGCTGGGAGCACGTGGTCGACTCCGACATGGTGGGGCTGGCCCCGATGTTCGCCGAGGAGGCGGTCGAGAAGCTGTCGGCCCGCTCGGTCGAGCCCGGGGAGTACGACCTGGTGCTCCTCCCGAGCCACCTCGGCCTGACGCTGCACGAGTCCGTCGCGCATCCGACCGAGCTCGACCGCATCATGGGCTTCGAGGCCAACTACGCGGGCACGTCGTTCATCTACCCGCTCGAGGACTACCTGGGCAGCTTCCGGTACGGCCCCGAGTTCATGAACGTCGTGGGCGAGCGCTCGACACCGGGCGCGCTCTCCACTGTCGGCTGGGACGACGAAGGGGTCGCTCCGCGCGACTACCACATCGTGCGGGACGGCGTCCTGAACGACCTGCAGACGACGCGCGAGCAGGCGCTCTGGCTGTCGGACTGGTACGAGAGCCAGGGTCGCGAAGTGCGCTCGCACGGCAACTCCTACGCGCAGTCCTGGGCGGACGTGCAGTTCCAGCGCATGCCGAACATCAACCTCATGCCGTATCCCGATCGCGACGTGTCGGTCGAGGAGCTCGTCAGCGACATCGACCGCGGCATCATCATCGACGGGCGGGGCTCGTTCTCCATCGACCAGCAGCGCTACAACGCGCAGTTCGGCGGCCAGACGTTCCGCGAGATCCGGAACGGACGCGTGGAGGGCATGCTCAAGGACGTCGCGTACCAGATCCGGACGCCGGAGTTCTGGAACGCCATGGACCTGTGTGGCGGGCCGAGCACCTACCAGATGTACGGCACCGTCGGTGACGGTAAGGGTCAGCCGTCACAGTCGAACGCGGTCACGCACGGATGCCCCGCGACACGGCACCGCGGCATCACGGTGATCAATACGGCCAGGAGCGTGTGAAGAAGGACGCCGAGACGGAGCTCGAGTCCGCAGGCGCGCCCCAGCCGGTGACCCCGAACGCGCCGACGCGGTCGTTCCGGTGGCGGACCTGGCTCGAGTGGGCGTTCACGCTCGGCGTGCTGGCCTTCGCCGTGCACCGGCTCGGCCCACAGCTCGGTGCGCTCGCCGGGGTCGGACCCGACCTCGGGCGGGCTCCGGACTTCACGGTCGTCACGCTCGACGGTGACACGCTGCGGTCGGCCGAGCTCGAGGGCCAGGTCGTCGTGGTCAACTTCTGGGCGACGTGGTGCGGCCCGTGCCGTCTCGAGATGCCCTCGCTCCAGTCGCTTCACGAGGACCGGGCCGACGAGGGCGTCGTCGTGATCGGGCTCTCCACCGACGTCGGCTCCGCCGAGCCGATCCGGGCCTACGCCGAGGAGCTCGACATCACCTTCCCCGTCGCCCGCGCGACGAACGATCATCGACGTGCCTTCGGCGGCATCCAGGGGATTCCGACGACGTTCCTGATCGACCGAACCGGCGTCGTGAGGCACCGCGTCGTGGGCTACTTCACCCCCCCGGCGCTCCGACTGGCGGTCGGGCGGCTCGTGGACGAAGGCCCGCGCCCTTGAGCCACTCGCCGACCGCCGTACCTTCAGGGGCGGCCACCCGCACGCACAGCCCTCGAGCCGGCTCATCCGGCCCGAATCCCGCAACGGAGTCACGAGTCGTCATGGACCTCAGGATCACCGGAAAGATCACGCAAATCCTCGAAGAGATGTCCGGCGAGGGCCGGAACGGCCCCTGGAGGAAGCAGGAATTCATCCTCCAGACCGAGGGCGACTACCCCAAGGACGTGTGCATCGTCCAGTGGGGCGACAACATCGATCAGTTCGCGATCAAGGAAGGCGAGCGGCTGACCGCGCACATCGACATCCAGAGCCGCGAGTTCAAGGGCAAGTGGTACACCGACGTGAAGGCCTGGCGCATCGAGCGCGAGGGCGACGCAGCCGCCCGGCCGCAGGCCCAGGGCAAGGCACAGCCCGCCGGGCCGTCGGCGAACTTCCCCGAGGAGCCGACGGACACCACGGACTACGACGACGACCTGCCGTTCTGAGGCACCCGTAGGACGGGCACAAAAGGGGGGCGTCGCTTGTTTGGCGAACGCCCCCCTTCTGTGTCCTGTCGTGTCCGCTGCGGCGACCCACGCCACCACGCGCTGCGCGACGGGTGCCGCCCGCACGCAACCGGGCTCAGTGCCGGAACAGCCTCCGGCCCGTGAACACCATCGCGATGCCGTGCTCGTTGGCCGCGTCGATGACCTCCTGGTCGCGCATCGAGCCGCCCGGCTGGATCACCGCGCGCACACCGGCTTCGGCGGCGGCGTCGACCCCGTCCCGGAACGGGAAGAACGCGTCCGACGCGAGGACCGAGCCATCGAGCGTGAGGCCGGCGTCGGCCGCCTTCCGAACCGCGATCTTCGACGAGTCGACGCGGCTCATCTGTCCGGCCCCGATCCCGAGCACGGCGCCGTCTCGCGCCATCAGGATAGCGTTCGACTTCACCCCGAAGATCGCCGCCCAGGCGAACGCCAGGTCGTCGGCCTCCCGGTCACTCGGCGCACGCTCCGTGACCACATTCCAGTCGTGGTCCGCAAGCCCGTAGAACGGCGGCACCGGCGGCGTCTGGACCAGTAGCCCCCCGTACACCGAGCGGAGCGCCCGCGGCTGCGGCACGGCGCCGTGCACCGCCAGGAACGCGATCTGTCCGAGCCCGTCGGGATCGCCCTCCCAAGCTTCCGACACCCATTCGGGGACGCCGGACTCCAGCTCCGGGAAGGTCAACAGCCTGATGTTCTTCTTCTCCGTCAGACGGGCCATCGCCTCGCGATCGTATCCCGGCGCCACGACGCACTCGATGAAGAGCTCGGACATCAGCTCGGCGGTGTCGGCGTCGACCTCGCGGTTCACCGCGATCACCGATCCGAACGCGCTGGTCGGGTCGGTCGCGAGCGCCTTCCGGTAGGCGTCGGCCAGGTCTTCGGAGACCCCCAGCCCGCACGGCGTCGTGTGCTTCACGATGCAGACCGCGGCACGGGTCGAGAGCGCGAACGGAGCCAGGCTGAGCAGGGCGCCGTCCAGGTCCAGGAAGTTGTTGTAGCTGAGCTCCTTTCCGTGATGCTGCTCGAGCGCGGACAGCCCGGCCGGTGCCCCCGCGGGGCGGTAGAACGCGGCTTCCTGGTCGGGGTTCTCGCCGTAACGGAGCGTCTGAACGCGGGTGTACGACAGGTCCAGGCTGGCGGGCGTCGGGTCGAAGTCGGCCTCGTCGTCCTGCTCCAGATAGTCCGCCACCGCCGCATCGTAGGCGCTGATGTGCCGGAACACCTTCGCGGCGAGCCTGCGTCCGAGGCCGGCGCTGTCCTCGGCGTCGCCCTCACCATCCTCCGCGGCGTCGAGCGCGTCGAGCACCGCAGCGTAGTCGGCGGGATCGACGACGACCAGGACGTCCCTGTGGCTCTTCGCGGCCGCGCGGATCATGGTCGGCCCCCCGATGTCCACCTTCTCCATCGCCTCGACGACGGACACGTCTCCCTGCGACACGGTCTCGCGGAACGGATACAGGTTGACGGCCACGAGATCGATCGGGCCGTAGCCGTGCGACTCCAGGGCTTCGAGATCGTCGGGCCGGTCGCGCCGGGCCAGGAGTCCCGCGTGGATGGCCGGATGCAGCGTCTTCACGCGGCCGTCCATCATCTCGGGGTGCCCGGTCACGTCGGAGACGCTGGTCACGTCCAACCCTGCGTCTCGCAGTGTGCGCGCGGTTCCGCCGGTCGAGAGCAGCTCCCAGCCGCGCTCGGCCAGGGCCTTCCCGAAGTCCACGATGCCGCTCTTGTCGGATACGCTGAGGAGCGCCCGCTTCATGGCTGTCTCTCTATCTATCGTTGAGGTTCTGCGATTCGGATGCCGCGGCGCCGTCCGGACGGAACGCATCGCCCGCCAGGTCCACCGGCTCGACGTCCCTGCCCTGGCGCCAGAACGGCACGAGGTGATCCACCACCCGGGGGTAGAGCCAGTGTTCCACCTCGAGCACCCGGGCCGCCACCGCCTCGGCCGTGTCGTTCGGCCTGACCGGCACCGGCCACTGCGCGAGGATACGGCCCCGGTCGTACACCTCGTCGGCCAGATGGACGGTCGGCCCCGTGACGCGGACGCCGGACTCGAGCACCGCCCGGTGCACGTTCATGCCGTACATCCCCTTCCCCCCGAACGACGGAAGGAGCGCCGGATGGATGTTCACGATCCGGCCGCGATACCGCATGACGACCCCGGCGGGTACGAGCTTCAGGTAACCCGCGAGGAGCACGAAATCGATGTCGTGCCGGTCGAGGGCCGCCAGCATGCGTGCCTCCACTGGCTCCCCGTCCGGATCGTGGGCGACGACCGCGCGGGGCACGCCCGCTCGTTCCGCACGGGCCAGGGCGCCCGCGTCGGGACGGTTGGAAAGAACCAGCCCCACCCGCCAAGCCGCGTCGTCCGTCGCGTGGTCCAGAAGGGCCTGGAGGTTCGTGCCGCCGCCCGATGCGAAGACCGCGGCGCGGAGCGGCCGCGTCACGCCAGCTCGCCCCCGTAGTGCGGAATCAGGAACGGATTCGTGGCGCGCTCGTCACCGACGGTGGTGGCCGGCCCGTGTCCGGGATACAGCACGGTTTCGTCCGGGAGCGAGAGCACCTCGCCACGGATCGACCGCATGAGCGTCTTGAAGTCGCCACCGGGAAGGTCGGTACGGCCGATCGAGCCCTGGAAGACCACATCGCCCACGAGGGCGACGCCGTGGTCGGCGGCCACCAGGATCACGTGGCCGGGAGCGTGGCCCGGCGTGAAGCGGATGTCGAAGCCGGTGTTCCCGAACTCGAAGCGCTCGCCGGGCGTGAGCTCGCCGGTGGGCTCGGGCTGCGGCTCGGCCCGGAGTCCGAACATCGCGGCCTGCTCGGGAAGCGAGCGGTAGAGACCCTCGTCCGCCGGGTGGAGGAGGATCGGCACGTCCGGTGCGAACGCCCGGACGGTATGAACGCCCTCGACATGATCGAGGTGGGCGTGCGTCAGGAGGATGGCGTCGAGAGACCGACCTTCACGCTCGAGGTCGGCGACCATGATCTCCGCACCCGCTCCGGGATCGATCGCGACCGCCGCGCCGGTCTCCTCGCACTCGGCCAGATATGCGTTCTCGCCGAATACTCCGCCGGTGTACGTCCGAATGCGCACGGCGCTACCGCACGCCGGGGCGGTGGGTCAAACCGTGAAGGAGCTACCGCACCCGCAACCGCCGGCGGCGTTCGGATTGCGGAAGGAGAATCCCTGACCCATGAAGCTGGTCACGTAGTCGATCTCGACGCCCTCGAGGTACTGGGCGCTGAAGGGGTCGACGAAGACGCGAATCCCCTCGACATCCAGGATCTCGTCGTCGTCCTCGGGTCCGTCCTCGATGTTCAGGCCGTACTGGAAGCCCGAGCATCCTCCGGGCAGAACCGCTACGCGAAGCCCCGTGTCGCCTTGGACACCGTGCTCGTGGATGAACTCGTGGACCTTCTGGGTCGCGGTCTTCGTCAGTGTGACCATGATATCGACTTCTCTCCCGGCCTTCCGGAGGGGTCTTTGATTCGTGGGTCGTCGTTACGACCCTCGCCAACTGTTACCCGTTGGTTGATAACGGGTTTCACCTGGCTGGCCGAAAGCTATCCGAGGCCCCTGACAGGGTCAACGGCCGCCATGGTGCTCGAGGATCCAGCGCACGGCGGCGGCGAGGTCGTCCACGACCTCGATGTCCGGGCCGACATCGGCTTCGTGCCTCCGGCCGTATCCGGTCCGCACCAGGATCCCGGAGCCACCGAGCACGCGCGCAGGCTCGATGTCGCTCGCCTTGTCGCCGACGTAGAACGAGCGCCCCAGGTCGAGTCCGTGCTCGGCGGCGGTGCTCCGGTGCATCCCGGTGTCGGGCTTCCGGCAGTCGCACGGGCCGCTCACGTCGGGGTGGTGCGGGCAGTGGCGCGTCGCTTCGGGAGGGACGCCAGCGCTCTCGAGGATCTCCTGCAGGCGGGCCGCGACCGCTCGGTAGTCTTCCTCCGAGTAGAGTCCGCGGGCGATCCCCGACTGGTTCGTCACGATCACGTACGGAAGACCGGCCTCCCGCAGCGCGGCGAGGGCCTCCAGAGTTCCGGGCACGAGCTCGACCCCGTCCGGATCGGCCAGGTAGCTCTTCTCACGGATGATCGTGCCGTCCCGATCGAGGAAGACCGCCGGACGCGGAGCCGAGGCGCTCACGCCGAGTCCGTCCGCCCGTGGAGCTCGAGGAGCCGCCGTGCCAGCGGCTCCTCCTCGCCGGGCAGGACGGTGCGCACGTCGAGCACGAGCCGGTCGTCGACGATCCGTCCCACGACGGCCGGATGCCCCGCACGAAGCAGCGCCGCCGCCTCGTCTGCCCGGTGATCCCAACCGGGGGCGACGGCCCAGGACGGCAGCTCCACCCCCGGATACGTGCCCCCTCCCACGGCGCCGGCCACCTCGACCGCTTCGCACGATAGCCCTTCGGCCACCAGACGGGCGGCCAGCTCCTCCGCCCGCTCGGCCAACTCGGCCGGCGGGGTGGCGAGCATGCGGAGCGTGGGGATCTCCTCGAGCGCGCGGGCGGGGTTGCGGTAGAGCCTCAGGGTGGCCTCGAGGCCGGCGAGCGTGGTCTTGTCCACCCGGAGCGCCCGACACATCGGGTTCTTGCGCATCCGCTCGACGACGTGCCGGCGACCCACGACCAGACCGGCCTGGGGGCCGCCGAGGAGCTTGTCGCCGGAGAAGACCACGACGTCGGCCCCGGCCGCGACGGCATCCACCGGACGCGGCTCGGGCGGTAGGCCCAGCTCGCCCGGGTCGGCGAGAAGCCCGGAGCCCAGGTCGTAGACCATCGGGATGGTCCGTGCCCGAGCCAACGGCGCCAGGGCGTCGACACCCACCTCTTCGGTGAAGCCGCTCATGCGGAAGTTCGAACGATGGACCTTGAGCACGGCCGCGACCTCTCCGTCCGCGAGAACCTCCTCGTAGTCGCCGGCCCGGGTGCGGTTGGTGCTCCCCACCTCGACCAGCCGCGCACCCGAACGCTCCAGGATCTCCGGAATACGGAATCCACCGCCGATCTCGACGAGCTCTCCGCGCGACACGGCGACGCCCGAGCCGAGAGCCAGCGTGTTCAGGGCCAGCATGAGCGCCGCCGCCGCGTTGTTGACCACGAGCGCGTCCTCGGCGCCGGTCAGCTCGGTCAGGAGCGCGGCACAGTGCTCGTACCGGGACCCGCGCGCGCCCTCGGCCAGGTCGTACTCGAGATTCGCGTACCCGCGGCCGACATCCGTCATCGCGTCGATCGCGGCACGGGCGAGCGGCGCCCGCCCGAGATTGGTGTGGAGCACGACACCGGTGGCGTTGATGACCGGGACGAGCGATCGCGCGTCGGCCTTCTCGAGCCGCTCGCGCACGCCACCGGCATACAGCGTCGCGCCACGAACCCCATCGGGGACCTCACCCCTCGCGATCGCCGCGCGGATGTCTTCGATGACCTCACGAGCGGCCCGGACCACCCGGTGGTGACCATGCTGCTCGACCAGCGCGATGAAGGCGGTCTCGAGCAGCAGCTTGTCCACGGAGGGGATGGCGCTGCGGGGATCGCTCATCGTGATCCCCCGGGGGGGGCGACGGGGGGCCCGGCCCCGTCGAGCCACTCGGCGGGGACCTCGCCTCCTCCGCCCTCGCGGCCCGCCAGATTCACCACGCCATCGACCGAGACCGTGTACGCCTCGCTCGCGTCGAGAGGCTCCTCGAGCACGATCACGATACGCCGCCCCGGCAGGACACGGTCGCGTGCGAGCGCCTGGTCGAGCCCCTGGATACCGCCGCCCGGAAGGAGTGGTGGCCCGAGACGCCGGTCGGCTTGGGGTGTACGGGCATCCGCGCCGGGCAAGGCGAGGGAGTCGGCGGCCGGGAGGGTATCGGCGGCCGGCAGCGAATCGGTGGCCAGCAGGGTGTCAGCCGCGGCGAGAGTGTCGGTCGACGGGAGCGTGTCGGCCGGGGCGGCATCGCCCGCGGGGGGCGCCTGAGCGCGCGCGACCGAGTCCGCGCGGGCGAGCGAGTCCGCGACGCTGTCGGCATAACGGATCCATTCGGCCGCGTGGTACCTGCGCTGCACTGCCGGCCCTTCCCCGCTCTCGCTCACGATCGACACCGACACGTCGTCGAGCGCGCTGGCGGGATCCACGTAGTCGTCGAAGCGGAGCGCCAGCGTGACCGAATCCATCACCTCCGCGCCGAGCAACACGGCCGCCGTCGTGTCCGGCGCGACGACGGGAACGTCGACGAAAAGCGTGTCGCCGGGCGCCACGTCGAGCGTGAAGGTGCCGCGTGTTTCGCTGGGGCCGGGCTCCCCGTCACGGTTCTGGTCGTCGAACGCGGTGACTCCGTACGTTCCCGCCGGCAGGTACCGGAAGGCGTAGATACCGCCCTCCGACGACGAGGCCAGGTAGACGAGCGAATCCTCGGACACCGCGTTCAGGCTGTACCCCCCCACGCCCCGTCCCGTGATGCGGTCCCACACCTCGCCGGCGACGGCCGTCTCCTCCGGCTCACCGCCGGTGCTGAACACCAGCTCGAACGGGTCCTGGAGCGCGTTGCCGAACAGGTCGCGCACGACCGGGAGCAGGGTGACCCGGTAGACGATACCCGGCCTGAAGCCGCCATCGACCTCCACCGACAGGCTGCGGCGGCCGTGTCCGACCCGGACCCGACCGGTCCGCGGCGAAACCGTGACGGCCTCGTCGAGTGGGCCGGCGCCGCCCTGCTCGCTGATGCGCTCGTCGAACTCGAAGCGCACGGGGCCCGTGAAGTCGGGGACGTCGGCCAACGCCTCGGGCGTCGTGCGGATCACCACCGGCGGGCGGGCGTCCGGCGGGCCACCGGGCGGCGCGCTCTGGCGCGCGCAGGCGGCGAACAGCAACCCGCACGCCAACGCCGCCGGCAGCACCACCCGACCGGCTCGCCGCGCCCCCGTCCATCCGTCGGGCATCGTGGTCAGCCGCCTTCCAGGCTCGCCAGCTTCTCCCGCAGCTTGCCGCCCTGCTCCTCGAGCTGGGTTGCCTTGTCACGCTCCTTCTGGACCACGTCCGCGGGTGCGTTCTGCGTGAACTTCTCGTTGGCCAGCCGTCCGCGGGTGCCCTCGAGTTGCCCCTCGACCCGGTCGATCTCGTCGCGAAGGCGACCCGCCTCCCGCTCGATGTCGATGACCCCCTCCAGCGGGACGAACAGCTCGGCACCGCTCTCGAGCACCGCGTGGGCTCCGACGCCCGTTCCTGCGCTCGACTCCACTCTTCCAACGCGCGCCATGCGCTCGAGGGCGATGGCCTGTGCGGCGAGGGCATCCATGAGCGCCGCCCCGGCGCCGGTGACGTGCACGGTGATCCGCTCCCCCTCGGCGATCCCGTACTCCTTGCGGAGCCTCCGGACCTCGCCGACGAGCGACTGAACCTCGGCCATCCCGCGCCCCGCTTCGGCGTCGGCAAAGCCGTCGGCCCCGTCCGGCCACGCCGCCACGATCAGGTCCTCGGGTCGCGACTCGCCGGCGGGCCAAGGCAACCTGGACCAAAGCTCGGCGGTGACGAACGGCACCACCGGATGCAGCAGGCGGAAGGCCCGGTCCAACACCGTCACGAGGGTCGTGCGCGCGGCCTCGCGGCTCGCGGGATCCGACTCCGGCCCGAGCCTGCCCTTCACGAGCTCCAGGTACCAGTCGCAGATGTCACCCCAGAAGAAGTGGTAGAGCCCCTCCGCGGCGTCGTGCAGGCGGAAGCGCTCGAGCGCGCTCGTGGCGGCGCGCCCCGCCTCCGTGGTGCGGGTCAGGATCCAGCGGTCCTCGAGCTCGAGATCTCCCTCGACCTCCGACAGCGGGCGCACCGGGGCCTCGCCGAGGCTGAGCAGCGCGAAGCGTCCCGCGTTCCAGATCTTGTTGGCGAAGTTGCGGCCGTTCGCGAAGGCGGCCTCGACGTCTTCGTGGTCCAGGCTGATGTCCGTGCCGACGGCGCACTGGCTGACGATCGTATAGCGCATGGCGTCGGCGCCGAATCGCTCCACCACCTCCAGTGGGTCGATGCCGTTGCCCAGCGACTTGGACATCTTCCGTCCCTGCGCGTCCCGCACCGTGCCGTGCAGGTAGATCTGGCTGAACGGCGCCTCGCCGTGAAACTCGTATCCCATCATGACCATGCGGGCGACCCAGAAGAACAGGATCTCGGGCGCCGTCACCATGGCGTGTCCCGGATAGAACGCCTTCAGGTCGTCGGTCTGCTCGGGCCATCCGAACACGGAGAAGGGCCAGAGCTGCGAGCTGAACCACGTATCGAGCACGTCCGGATCCTGCTCGAGCTCCGTGCCCCCGCACTTCGGGCAGGCATCGGGATCTTCGCGGGCCACGATCGTCTCGCCGCAGGCGCAGTACCAGACGGGAATGCGGTGCCCCCACCAGAGCTGTCGGGAGATGCACCAGTCGCGGATGTTCTCCATCCAGTGCTCGTAAACACGCTTCCAGTGCGGCGGCGTGAACGTGATCGAGCCGTCCCGCGCCGCCTCGAGCGCGGGCTCGGCGAGCGGCTTCATCTTCACGAACCATTGGTCGGACAGCCGCGGCTCCACCACGGTGCCGCACCGGTAGCAATGCGGCACGGAGTGGGCGTGGTCCTCGCGGCCCCCGACGAGCCCTTCCTTCTCGAGCGCGGACAGGACCGCCTTGCGAGCCTCGAAGCGGTCGACGCCACGGAAGGGCGCCGGGACCGCGTCGTTGAGCGTCGCGTCCGGGTTCATCACGTCGAGCACGTCCAGGCCCGTCCGCCCGGCGATCTCGAAGTCGTTCACGTCGTGTGCGGGCGTGACTTTCACCATCCCGGACCCGAAGGTCGGGTCGACGTAGTCGTCGGCGACGATGGGGATGCGGCGTCCGGTGAGGGGCAGCTCGATGTCCGCGCCGACCAGAGCCTGATAGCGCTCGTCGTCCGGATGGACGGCGACGCCCGTGTCTCCGAGCATCGTCTCCGGCCGCGTCGTCGAGACGGTGACGTACCAGCGACCGTCGTCGAAGCGGCCTATGCCGATGGGGGCGGGCGTCTCGGGCTCCTCCGCCTCGGGCTCCTCCGCCTCGGCCTCGTCCCCGTCGGCCTGCTCTGCCCTCAGAGCGAGCGCCGCCTCGTACGCCGTCTCCGCCGCCCCGTAGGCCTCCTCGGCCAACGGATATCGGAAGTGCCACAACGAGCCCGCCGTCTCCTCGCCCTCGGCCTCCTCGTTGGAGAGCGCCGTGAGGCAGCGCGGACACCAGTTGATGATGTACTCGCCCCGGTAGATCAGCCCCTTCTCGTAGAGGTGCACGAACACCTCTCGCACCGCGCGGCTGAGCTCCGGGTCGAGGGTGAAGCGCGTCCGCCCCCAGTCGCACGACGCGCCGATCGCCTTGAGCTGGTCGAGGATGACGGGCCCCGTCTCGTTGACGAAGTCCCAGACACGCTCGACGAACTTCTCACGCCCCAGGTCGTCGCGGTGCTTCCCTTCGGCCGCCAGCTGACGCTCCACCACGTTCTGCGTCGCGATGCCCGCATGATCGGTGCCCGGCACCCAGACCGCGGCGCGACCCTGCATGCGACGCCACCGGATGAGCACGTCCTGCACGGTGTTGTTGAGCCCGTGCCCCATGTGGAGCACGGCCGTCACGTTCGGTGGCGGGATGACGATGACGTACGGCTCCCGGCCTTCCTCGAGGACCGCGTCGGCGGAGACGTGGAAGTATCCACCCTCCTGCCAGGCTCGGTAACGCGGGGGCTCGATCGCGCGGGGGTCCAGACGGGGGGCGAGCTCCTGACTCACGTGTGCTTTCCGAGGTTCTTGGGGATCGGATCGGGAGAACCCGTAAGATGGCGCCCCCGCCGTGCGTTCGGAACCGGCGTCCTGCGTCAGCCGCCCGGCCTGCGCAGGGAGTCGGCGGACGCGCGCTCCAGGTCCCGGCGGGCACGGATCGCCTCCGAGCGCTCGCGCCACGAGTCGCGCAGCTCCATCTGCCGGCCCTGCCGCTGGATCTCGTCGAACTGATACAGGCGCATGTTCACCTCGGCCCGGTTCGCCGGGTTCACCCCGAAGTCGAACGGGAGCGGAAGCGAGAAGTCGCCGAGATAGACGCGCCCGTCGGCGACCCCCCAGCGCTTCCCCGAGTCGTCGGTGAAGGTCCAGTCCGTCAGCGCGCGTTCGGCGTCCTGCGCGACGAGCACGGAGTCGTACCACTCCTGGAGCCGACCGGAGGCCAACAGCTCTTCGCGGTGCGCGGGGGTCAGCTCGCCGAGCGCCCGGTCGAGAGGCGCCCAGATGCGGGCGTCGGTCAGCCTCGGCCTGAGCCGCTCGGCCGCCGTCGGCCCAGGGGGCGGCAGGTCGAGGGCGACGGGAGCGCTGAGGTCGGGCAGATCGATCGAGCCCACGGGAACGGTCGGCTCGATGGCCTCCTCGGGCTCCTCGGGCGGCTCCGTCGTCTCGGCCTCCTCCTCGTCGAGCTCGACGAGCGTGATGACTTCGACGCCGTCCAGCGCATCGGTCGAGGCCGACACCGGGAACGACACCGCTTCCGGCCTCAGGCTGTCGAAGAGGAGGGGGTAGATCGCAATTCCGACCAGGTGGAGCGCGGCCGAGATCCCGAAGGCCCACGCGAGGAGACGGCGCGATCCCTTGTCCGGACGCCGCGGGTGGGCCGCCCGGTCCGAGGTGCTGTCGTCTCCGCCGGCCCGATCAATCATGTAGCGTGCTAACCCGTGCCGGGAGTGCGGTTCCTCGGGACCGGCTGCGGGCGGGCGCCGTTCAGAGGAGTGCGCCCAGTCGCCGGCCGGCCTCGGCGAGACGCTCTTCCGGGCCCGTGAGCGCCAGCCGGAAGAAGCCCTCCCCGCCGGCCCCGAGTGTGGCACCGGGTAGAACGATAACCCCCTGCTCCTCCAGGGCCCGTCGACCGAACTCCTCGGACGAGCCCACCCCGGGCGGGATCGGAACCCAGAGATACATCGTGGCTTTGGGGACCCTCACGTCGAAGCCGGACTCTGTGAGCGCGGCGGCGAGCGCGTCGCGGCGGCGACGGAACGTCTCGACGTTGCCGGGCACCCAAGCGTCAGCGCCCTCGAGCGCCGCGGCGGCGCCCGCCTGGATCCCAAGGAACTGACCCGTATCGACGAACGTCTTCACCGTCTGCAGGGCCCCGACCAGCTCCGCGCGTCCGGCGACCCATCCGAGACGCCAGCCCGTCATGTTGAACGTCTTGGACATCGAGTGGAACTCGAGCGCGACCTCCCTGGCTCCGTCGAACTCGAAGATGCTCCTTGGCCGGTAACCGTCGAACGCCAGCTCCGAA
This sequence comes from Longimicrobiales bacterium, assembly GCA_041690395.1. Taxonomy (GTDB): domain Bacteria; phylum Gemmatimonadota; class Gemmatimonadetes; order Longimicrobiales; family Gaopeijiaceae; genus JAWLHJ01. Next base: position 44,312 of record JAWLHJ010000004.1, read on the forward strand.
TAGGCGTTGTCGTGCACCAGAAGCGCCCCGCGCTCCCTGCAGAAGTCGATCGCCTGCCGGTAGTAGGCGTCGGGCGCGACGGCCGTCGTCGGGTTGTTCGGATAGTTCAGATAGAGAATCCGCGTGCGGGCAGCCACGTCGTCCGGAAGCTCTTCGAGCTGGATCAGGAAGTCGTGCTCCGGGCGCAACGGCACCAGATGGGGCTCACCTCCGGCCAAGGTCACGCCGCCGACATAGGGCGTGTAGCCGGGATCCGGGATCACCGCCACGTCACCGGCGTCCATGAAGGCGAACGGCACGTGCGCGATGCCGTCCTTGGAGCCGACGAGAGGCAGGAGCTCCGACCAGGGATCGATCTCCAGACCGAAGCGACGACCCATCCAGGCCGCCGCCGCTTCACGGAACGCCGGGAGGCCCCGTTGGAACGGGTAGCTGGAGTAGGCCGGGTCGTCCACGACCTCCTTCAGTCGAGCCACCGCGGACGGCGGAGGCGCCAGCCCCGAGTCTCCGGCGCCCAGGTCGATCACGTCGACCCCCTCCGCCTCCAGCCGGGCCCGAGTGGCCTTCATCTGCGCCAACGGGAAGGCCGGGAGCCGCCCGAAGCGCGCGCTGGTACGGACCGTCACGCGAGGCACAGGCCGAAGGGGACACGGCTGCGGACCGTCACGCAGCGAGGGTCCGGCCACCGGAGGCTCATGTGGCGGGTCAGTCCCCCACCACCGGGTTGGAAACCTTGCCCACGCCCGTGACCTCGACCTCGACGCGGTCTCCGGGCTTCAGCGGCCCGATGCCGTCCGGGGTTCCCGTGGCGACGATGTCGCCCGGCTCGAGCGTCATGAACCGCGTCACGTACTCCAACACGGCCGGAATCGGGAAGACCATGTCCCCGATCGCGCCGCGCTGCCGGATCTCCCCGTTCACCCGGGTGATCACCTCGAGGGCGTCGATGTCCACCTGCTCGATCGGGATCACCCGACCGACGGGGCAGAACGTGTCGAAGCCCTTGGCGCGACTCCACTGGTTGTCGGACGCCTGGAGGTCGCGGGCGGTCACGTCGTTGAGCGGCAGCACGCCGCCGACGTAGTCCCAAGCCTCGTCGGCCGACACCTTGGTGGCCCTTCGCCCGATCACGACGGCGATCTCGCCCTCGTAGTCGACGCGACCGGCCCAGGACGGCATGACGATCTCGTCGCCCTCGCCGATGAGCGCGGATGGCGCCTTGAGGAAGATCAAGGGCTCCGCCGGCACGTCGCCACCCATCTCGGCGGCGTGCTTCGCGTAGTTCTTCCCGACGCAGACGATCTTGGACGGCCTGAGATCGCTCATGAGGAGGTCGGCCGCGTGTGCAGGTAGGTCCCGATGAGCGCGCCGAGCGCCGCTATGGTGAGGAGCACCCCGATGACCGTCCACCAGAAGCCCAGGTCCGCGTGCCCGGCCTCCCAGCCGCTGCTCGCGTTCCGGTACGCCCCGAACGCGATGCCGAGGTAGACGACGCCGACCGCCATGCCGAAGATGCGTTTCATGAAGCTGCTGGGTCTTGGGTCCAAGTCTGGCCAGATGAGGCCCGGATCGGCTGAATCTACGACCCGCCCGCGCCTTGTCCAAGAAGGGTGAGGAACAACGCCCCTCCGCTCAGACTCCGTAGAAGGCGCGCACCCTGCGCGTCAGGTCGGTCCACGCCCCCTTCACCAACGGCGCCGGCGGCAGCGACCCCTGGAGGTAGCGGCCGTAACGGCGCGTGACGAGGCGGTCGTCCAGAACCAGCACCACGCCCCGATCGGACTGGCTGCGGACGAGCCGCCCGAACCCCTGCTTGAGCCGGAGCGCGGCATGCGGGAGCATGAAGTCCCGGAAGGAGTCGCCCCCCGCGGCCTCCACGGCCTCCATGCGAGCGGCGGTGATCGGTTCGGTCGGCACCCTGAAGGGCAGCTTGTGGATGATGAGCGCGCGAAGCGGCTCCCCCGGGACGTCGACCCCCTCCCAGAACGAGCTGGTCCCGAGCAGGACGCCTCGGCCGGAGGTGACGAAGCGCTCGACGAGCCGGTGCCGGGCGTCCTCCCCTTGTACGAAGAGCGGCCACCGGGTATCCGCGCCCATCTTCCGCAGGACGTCCGCGGCTCTCCGCAGCGCCGCGTGCGACGTGAAGAGCACGAAGATCCCGCCGTCCGTGACGTCGGCCATCTCCACGACGGTGTCCGCGACCCCGTCGCCGGAACTCCGCAGGGTTCGCTCCCAGGCTTCTCCGCCCCCCGCGGACCTGAAGCCCCCCGACGCGGCCCCCCGATCCGTGGGGACGACCAGGAGCGTGTTGTGCTCGAAGTCGAACGGGGAGTCGATGACCCGCTCGCGGACGGCGCCGATCTCCTCCATGGCGTCCGGGCCGGCGTCACGCTCGCTGAGCCCGAGCCGGCCCTTCAGGAAGTCGAACGACCCACGGGTGGTGAGCGTCGCGGAGGTCAGGACGGTGGTCTCGGCCTTCGAGAACAGCGATTCGCGGAGGACCTCGCCGAGCTCGATCGGCGCCGCGGCGAGCGCCAGGTTCCGCGATCGTCCGGATCCGCTCCTCCGCCCCTCCATCCAGCGGACGTAGCGCCCGCCTTCCTCGCCGGGAACGAGCACGAGGCGGAGCCCCTGCACCGCCGCGGCGATCCGGCGCTCGATGGAGCGGAGGTCGAGGAGCCGGCCTTCGAGGCGATCGGAGAGCTCCTCCTGCATCTCCAGTCGAGCCCTGAGCTCGGCGACCTCCCGCTCGAGCAGGGACAGCGCGGACACGGCCGCCCGCAGGGCCTCCTGCACGTCCATCCGCTCCGCCGGCTCACCGACACCCTTCGGTCCCAACCGCGCGACGGTCTCGTCTCCGTCCACCAACATCTCGAGCCGATCGACGAGCCCTTCGAGCGCCGCCCGCCCCTTCGAAGCAGCGGGACGTACCCGGTTCTCGAGCCGCTCCCGGAGCGGCACGGCGTCACGGGTGCCGGCGAGTGCCTCATGGACGGCGGTGAGGACGCCCCGGCCCCGTCGGTCGAGACGCGACAGCATCCGGTACAGTCCCGAGCGGGTCAGCTCGACACCGAGGTGCGACGTCGCCGCGTCCTCGACGTTGTGGGCCTCGTCGAGGATCACCCGCTTATACGGAGGGAGTACGGCGGAGTGCGTGTAGTTCTGCGTCGCGCGCCGGACCGCCAGGTCGGTGAACAGGAGGTGGTGGTTCACCACGAGGAGCTGGGCAGAGGCCGCGTTCCGCCGCGAGCGCTGGTAGAAGCACTGTTGGAAGTGCGGACAGCGCGCCCGGAGGCACATGTCCGGATCGCTCCGGACCTCGTCCCACACGTCGTCCGAAGGGGTGAAGTCCAGATCGGACAGCGAGCCGTCGTCGGTCGCGTCGATCCAGGACAGGAGCGCCTTCAGCTCCGCCGAGCGGTCGTCCTCGAACAGGCTGGCCTGCCCCTCCGCCGCCAGCAGCGCCCGCCGGATCGAGACGTAGTTGCCCCGTCCCTTCACGAGCGCCCAGGACACCTCGCCGACCAGCCGCTCGACGAGTGGGAGATCCTTCCCGACGAGCTGCTCCTGGAGGTTGATCGTGTTCGTCGACAGCACGGTCCGCTCGCCGTTGCGGAGCGCCCACAGCGCGGCAGGGACCAGGTACGCCAGCGACTTCCCCGTTCCGGTGCCCGCTTCCACCAGCGTCACGCCGCCTTCGTTGAACGACTCGGCGACCAGCGCCGCCATCGCTCGTTGGCCGGGTCGGTCCTCGTAACCCCGCATGCCCCGTTCGAGCGCCCCGCCCGCGCCGAGCACGGCCTCGACCTCGCCCGCCTCGATCGGCTCCACGACCCGTGGCGCGGGAGGCTCGACGACGACGTAGAGGCGCTCCGCCTCGTTGTCCACGATCGCCGTGCCGAGGCCCTGCTCGTAGAGGAGCGAGGCGACGCGCATGTCCGCGTCGGACGGCTCCAGGACACCCGAAGGATGGTTGTGCACCATCACTCCGCCCTGGGGGGCATCCCGCGCGGCGACCAGCACGGCCTCGTAGTTGCCGCGGGCGACCGCCCTCGGGTCGCGCACCACCCGGGCGTCGTCCACCGTTGCCAGAAAGCAGACCTCCCGCCCACCCGCCCGCCGAACCTCGGCGCGTATGCGGGCGGCGGACTCGGGCGCGAGCGTCAGCTCGCGTGCGGGACCGCCCGTGCGACCTCCGGGCTTCTCGTCCGGCTCGTGCTCCTCGAGCCCGTCCAAGCCGACGAGGAAGGCGCCTTCGGGAAGGGTCACTGGGTCTTCAGCGTCCGTTTCTTCGCCGCCGGGAACAGGACGTTGTTGAGGATCAGGCGATACCCGGGCGAGTTCGGGTGGAGCGCCAGATCCGTCGCCGGATCCCCGATCTGGTGCTCGGGATCCTCGGGGTCGTGACCACCGAAGTACGTGAAGGTGCCCTCCCCCACGTTGCCGTGGACGTACTTGGCCCAAGGCCCCTCCTCGGCCAGCACGACCACGCTCGGCTGCAGACGGTCCTTACGGAACGACGTCGTGAGACCGTAGAAGTCGGGCAGGATCGACTCGTGGTTCTGCGTCAGCATGGACGGGACCGGGTCGAACTTCGCCGAGAAGTCGAAGAGCGAGAACGCCCCCAACTCCTCGCGCCACGCCGTGTTCACCTGATGGCCGTCGATGTCGGAGAAGGAGCTGACCGACGGATTCACCTGAACGTCCGCGTCGGTGAACGCCATCGCCCGGTCCCACTGCATGCGGGCCGAGGCGTCCGGATCGGGCGGCGTACCGTCCGCATAGCTCGCCGCGATGTCGACTTCCGGCCCGGCGGCCAGCGCCAGCTCGAGCGTCTCCGTCGCCGAGCACATCGCGAAAAGGAAGCCTCCGCCCTCGATGTAGTCGCGGATACGCTGGGCGACGGCCTTCTTCAGGTCGGGCACCGTCGCGTAACCGTGCTCCCGGGCCACCGCGCGGTTCCGCGCGACTTCGTCCTGGAGCCAGGGCGCGCCGGAGTAGGTCAGATAGAACTTCGAGTACTGACCGGTGAAGTCCTCGTGATGCAGATGGATCCACTCGTACTCCGACAGGTCGCCGGTGAGCACCTCCGGATCCCAGATCGTCTCGTACTCGATCTCAGCGTACTCGAGCGCCATCGTCACGGCGTCGTCCCACGGGGTCGAGTTGGGTGGCGTGTAGACCGCGACCCGCGGAGCCCGCTCGAGCGGCACCGCCTCCATATTGGACTCGGCGATCGTCGCCCGGATGCTCGCTTCGGCGGCGGCGTCGACCGGCACGATCGTCACGCCACGGAGCGCCGCCTGGCGCCGCACATCCGCGAGATCGGGAAGCAGGAACGAGCCGTTCCGATAATTCAGCAGCCACTCCGCGCTGAGCTCCTGGACGAGCACCCAATGCGTGAGTCCGTAAGCTTTGAGATGATTGCTCTGGCTCCGGTCCATGGGAACCAGCAACCGTTGAGCCGACAGCCCGGCAGGCGCGAAGAGCGTGCCGGCCAGGAGGAGCATGACGAAGGTTCGGATAAGGCTCATGGAGTTCCCCTCAAGCGCGACAGCTCGGCCCGTGCGCTCGGTACGATGGCGGCATTGGGTCTCGACGCGATGAGCTCCTCCAGAATCTCGATCGCGCGCGGACGCCCCCCGTCCCGGGAGGCGTGGAAGCGCGCGAGCGCGAGGGCGGCCTCCGGAACGGACGGGTCGTCCGGGTACGCTTCGAGCAGCGTCGTCCGCAGCCGGGCTGCCTCGGTCGGCTCACCCCCGTCCTCGGCGAGCCTCGCCGCGTGGGCCAGAAGCGCAGCGCGTTCCCGGTCGTCCGCCACGCCCTCGCCCGACTCGAGGAGCTCGATCGCCGGGTCGAGCTCCCCTCGATGCGCGGCCGCGACGGCACGGGCCAGCGTCTCCGCGCCGCTCGGAGACATGCGGCCGAGCAGCCCCACCAGCCGGATGGTTCCCGTGGCGTCGGAGGGCGACAGCCCCTCCACCGCCACGGTCAGGAGGTTCCGGGCCTCGTCGATGCGCCCGGCATCGAGCAGCAGGTAGGCCCGCTCCGCGGCGCTCCGGGGACCTTCCGAGCTCTCGGCCACGGCGAGCGCACCTTCCGGGTCGCCGTGCGCCTGCAGCGCGCGGGCCACGCCGGCCGCGAGCTCGTCGAGCTCCGGGGCGCTCGGGAACTCCGCCACGAACCCGTCAAACGACTCCCTCAGCGCCTCGGGCCCCATGGCGCCCAGGCCCAGACGAAGGGCGCGGAGCGTCGCCTGCCGACGGTCCGTCGAGCCCTCCGGGTAGGAACGCGCGATCCGCCGTACCGCTTCCGCCGCCGCGAGCGTGTCCCCGGCCGTGAGCGAGACCTCGGCCAACCGCTCGTCGAATGCCCTCCGCTCGGCGGGTGAGCGCGCGTCCTGACCGAGCTCGTCGTACGCCCATTTCGCGACGCTCCCGACGGACAGCTCGCTGGCCCGGTCACCGATCTCCGCCAGGAAGGCCGACCTCGCCCGTCCGCCCAGCTCGTCCGCCACGGCGCGTGTCAGCTCGAGCGCGCGGTCGTCCATGCGAAGCTCGACGGCGAGTTCGGCGGCGGCCCGGCGGCGCGCGAAGACGGGGGAGGACGAAAGCCGATCGATCACCTGGCTTGCGGTCCGGTCCGATCGGTCCTCCGGGAGGTCCCGGATACGCCGGGCCATGGGCGCGACCCCCGAGCCGTCGTCACCGACCCCGACGACCCATTCGGCGAGCGCACCCTGCGCATCTCCCGACAGCCACAGGAGGTCGCCCATCTCGAACGCGAGGAGATCCTCGTCTCCGGTCGCGCTCCTCCCGCGCCGCAACAGCTCCAATGCCTCGTCCCCACCGAACGTCGTCTCGTACAGCACGACCAGCTCCCGATAGGTCGACGGCGACGGATCGTCGGTCGCCCACTCCGATGCCCGGCGGCGCACCGCGTCCAGGGAGTCGACCTCGGCGAGCACGCGCAGCTCCAGGAGGCGCACCTGGGCTCGTCCGGGGTCCGCGCTCAGGAAGTCGCGCACGACCGGAAGCACGGCCTCGGGCTCACCCTGCGACCGGAGCACCCGCTCCAGGGCGAAGAGCGCACCTGTCGCCCGCGGATCGCGCTCCAGAACGTGGCGGAGCACACGCTCGGCTCCTTCCAGGTCGCCGCTCGCCTCCAGCCCCGCCGCTTCCCGGAGCATCCCATTCGTGGTGCCACCGCCCCTCGCCTGAGCTGCGGCCGGCCATGGAGCCAGCACGGTCGCCGCCAGACAGACGATCAGGCAGATGCCCGGCACGCGGACCTTCATCGCCCACCTCCGGGTGATCCGGGCGTCCGGTTCAGGCGCTCGAAGTAGTCGAGGATCATCCGGCGCACACCGGGGCTCAGATCGCGCAACTGGTCCGCGTCGGGCATCCGGAACGGAAGCACGCCCAGGTCACCCTCCTCGAGCGGCAACACGGAGCCGCGCTCGAAGGTCCCGGCCTCCTCGGACTCCCGTTCCTCGGAGAACTCCTCACGCTCCAGCGACCTGCCCGCGTCGAGCAGGCGGTGGAAGAGCCGCTCCTGTCGGCGCACGGTCTCGGGATCGAGGCGGCCTTCCGAAAGCGCCTGCGCGAGCTCCGCGGCCTCGGCGGCGAGCTGTTGGAGGTCACCGAGCGCCCCTTCGGAAGAAGGCTGGTTGGAGAGGTCGCCGAGCTGATCGGAGATGGACTGCTGGCCCTCCGACATCTGCTGGGTCTGCTCCGACATCGCCTGCTGGCCGAGCTGCATGGGCACGATCTGCCCCGCCTGATTCACGAGGTCGCCCTGTTGCTGGGCCAGCTCCTCCAGCGCCTGCTGCATCTCCTGGCCCTGCTGCTCGGCCCCTTCTCCGCCCTGACCCATCTGCTCCGCGCCCGCCATGGCCATCATCGCGAGTCGGTTGAGATCTCCGACGGCCCGCTCGGCCTCGGCAGACGGCGATCCGCTCAGACTGCGCGGACGGTCCATCGCCGACACCGTGCGCTGGAGCGACTCCATGGCCCGCCCCATCTGCGTGGAGATCTCCCGCGCTCCGGGGATCTGCCCTTCGGTGGCGACCTGGAGGTTCTCGGCGAGGTTCTCGACGCCCTGGACGAGCGACGCCTCGCGGGCCCGCATCTCGACGATCTGCTCGCTGCTGGCGTTACGCATCTCCTCGCGGAGCTCGCTCTGGCGCCGGGCCAGGGCGAGCGCGTCGTCCGCCGCCTGTTCCAGAGCCTGTTGCGCCTGCTGCATGCGCTGCTGGGCCATGCTCTGCTGCGCCTGCTGGAGCTCCCGGGCGGCCTCGTCCAAGCGGTCGGAGGCCTGCTCGGCCCGCTCCGCTGCGTCTTCGGCGCTTCCCTCACCGGCCTGGCGCTGGGCCTCACGCATCTCGCCCGCGGCCTGTTGTGCGCTCTCGCCCGCCTCACGCACGCCGCTGGCGGCGTTCTCCTCCCCGAGCTCGCTCAGCCGCTCTTCCAGCCGCTCCAGCTGTGACTCCAGGTCCTCCGCGCGTTCGGCGAGGGCGCGCTGCTGCTCGGCCCGCATCTCACCGCCGGGCTCCTCGCGCATGGTTTCGGCCAGCGCACGTTCCTGGCGTGCGAGCTCCTCCGCCTCGGTGCGGGTTGCGCGGAAGTCCTGCTCCGCCGCGGCCCGGCGGAACCGCTCGAGCGACTCCTCCAGCCGCTCACGGAAGCGCTCCTGCTCCTCGGCCAGCTCCTCGAGCGTGCGTTCGGCCTCGGCCGCGTCGTCGCGCTCCAGCGCCTCCGAGAGACGGTCGGTCTGGGCCTGGAGGTCCTCATCCCCGACCTGCTGGAGGAGGGACTGGAGCTCCCGGAGCTGGGCGCGCATCTCGGGGTCGGCCTGACCGGCCTCGGCCATCCGACGCTCCATCTGGTCGAGCTCGCGTCCGAGGGAGTCGACGGTCGACGCCATGTTCCGCTGCTCATCGAGCGCACGCTGCAGCTCCTCGCGCTCCTCGAAACCCGCGCTCGCCTCACCCGCCTGCCCCGTCTCCTGGGACTGCGACCGGTCGCCACGACCGAGCTGCCGCTCGCGGGCGGCCTGACGGTTCTCCTCCGCCCGCTCGCCGGCCGCCTCGGCCAACTCGGAGAGCCGGTCGGCCGCGTCGTCGAGTGCCTCGTCCACGCCCCGTCGGAGCTCGTCGGCCGACGGCATGCTGAGCACGTATTCCCGGGTCTCGGTCCACTGCTCGGCGGGGCTGTTGTCGGAGACGCGGACGAGGTACCGCACTTCATCCCCCGGCATGAGCCCCCATGACTGGAAGCTCAGCACAGGCCTCGCCGACGCCAGCCGTGCACCACCGATGTCGAACGCCTGGACCACGGGCTCCCGACGCTCGCCGAGAGCCGTGACCCGGTACGCGACGATCTCCATCTGGGCGAGACCGTAATCGTCGGCCGCCTCGATGCCGATCGGTTGGCGGAGATCCAGCGACAGCACCGTGTCGACCCCCGGTTCCAGGATGTCCACGAACGGCGCCGCGTCGGGAACGAGCTCCACCTCGAGGGGCTCGGGCACGACCTCGGGCCGGCCGCCCTGGGCGTCGAGGAAGGTCCAGGTGTAGCGTCCACCCGCCCGGGGCACCCACCGCCCGGCGAACGACCTGCCGTTCACGTCGAGCGTGAACGCATCGCTTCCCTCGTCGTCGGTGAGCTGGACCGACGCCAGGGGCCTGTTCGCGTCGCCTTCGAAGCCGAACCGGGTACCCGCCGGCACGCGGAGCATCGGCGCTGCCCCCCGGTATTCCTCCGGCGCGAGTCCCGTGTGCGGTGGGAACTCGACGTCGATCTCCAGGGCGCTGACGAAGAGGGGGTCGACCGGCGTGATGCGGAAGTCCGCCGATGTCGAACCGTCGTCACCGGTCGCGCGATAGTCCGTCGGCGCCGAGACGTCGGCGAGCACGAGCTCGGCCCTTCCCTCGACGACCTCCAGGACCTCCGTCCGGGCGACATCGCCCACCTCCTGCCAACGGATCTCCAGGGTGCGCCGGCCGGGCGCGACGACCTCGACGCGCACGTCGCTCCCGCGCATGACCTCCACGTTCCCGGGTGAGACGGCCATCGCGGGGAGCACCGGCCCGTTCAAGACCCGCAGCGGTGACGCCAGACCCGACCACGCGGCCGTGGAGCGGCTCGGCTGGGCCACTGTGAGCGCCACGATCGCGAGCGTCGCGACCACCAGCGCGCCGGAGCCGCGACGCACCCAGCGCGTGACCGTCCGGCCGAGATCGCCGGCCAGCTCGGGGTCGGGCCGATCGCCGAGACGCTCGAGGGCCCCCTGGGACGCCCGCGCGGCGAGCGACGTGGACACGCCTTCCGGGAGGGCACGAGCGAGTTCGAGTGGGCCGCGCAGCTCGCCCCGCCGCAGCGCGACGGCGCGCTCCATGGCGCCGGCGAGCCGCTCCTCGTCCAGCGAGCGGGTCGCGGCCCGACGGAAGACCAGGCCTCCGGCTACGATCCCGAGCACCACCAGAGCGTCGAGGACCAGCGGGACGACGCTTCCCGATCGCCATCCGGCTTCGCCGGACCACAACCATGCGACCACCCAGGCGAGCCCGATTCCGGCGAGCATCCAAGCCGCCGCGCCGAGGATCGAGCGCCGGTACAGGTAGCGGCGGACCGCGGCGACCCTGGCCGTGAGATCCCTCGCGTGAGGACTCATGACGCCGACTGCCCGAGCACGTAGAGCACGAGGTTGACGCCCATGCGCAGCGCGTCTTCGCGGACTTCCTGGGCGTCACCGTGCACATCCGGGTCCTCCCAGCCATCCCCGAGGTCGGACTCGTAGCTGTAGAAGACGATCAGCCGACCCTCGTGAAACAGCCCGAGGGCCTGAGGCGCCGCGCCGTCGTGCTCGTGAATCTTGGGAAGCCCTTCCGGAAACTCGTAGAAGACTCTGAACACGGGGTGGTCCGCGGGGATCTCCGTCAGCTCGAGCTCCGGGAAGACCTGCGCGATCTCCCGCCGGAACGACTCGTCCAGACCGTAGTTGTCGTCCGCGTGGAGGAATCCTCCGCCGGTCAGATACGACCGTAGGCGGGCCCGCTCCTCCGCAGTGAACCGGACCTCGCCATGGCCGGTCATGTAGAGGTACGGATAGTCGGGTAGGCGCGGGTCGAGCAGGGTCAGGGCGTCGGCTCGGCGGGCCGCGACGATGCCGGTTCGCTCGCGCACGGCTCCGAGCAGATTCGGGAGCGACGACGGGTTCGCGTACCAGTCACCCCCACCCCCGTACTCGAGGCGGGCGATGCGCAACGAATCCGCCTGCGCGGCGACGGAGGAGGGCAGCATCGTCACGAGAAGGGTCCAGAGCAAGACATGGATCATCCCGTGTTCGACTCCAATTCGTGGACGATGCGGTACGCGTCATTTCGAGGCATGCCGAGCTGGCGGGCGAGCTCTTTGGCGACCCCCGATGGGCGCATGCCTCCCCCGAGCAGGGTCATGGCCAGCTCACGGATCTCGGCGTCGTCGGGGAGGGCCTCGGCCCCTTCCGGGCGCGCCTCGACGACCACGGTCACCTCGCCCCTGGCCGGGTTCTCTTCATAGTAGGCGGCTGCCTCGGCGAGGGTTCCACGGAAGAACTCCTCGTGCAGCTTGGTCAGCTCCCGGGCGACGGCCACCCGCCGCTCCGGCCCGCACGCGTCAGCGAGATCCGCCAGCAGCCTCGGGAGTCGCACCGGAGACTCGAAGAGAACGACGGTTTCGCTCGCCCCGGCGACCCGCTCCAGGAGCGCCCCCCGGGCGGCCCCCTTTCGATCGGGGAAGCCGAGGAAGGTGAACCGCTCACCGGGTAGACCCGAGGCCACCAGGGCGGCCAGGACCGCGCTCGCTCCAGGGATCGGCACCACCGTGTGTCCCGCCTTGACGACGGCTCCGACCACGCGTCCACCCGGGTCGGAGACGAGCGGCGTGCCGGCATCGGACACCAGGGCGAGGTCCTCGCCCGCGTCCAGCCATTCGAGAATGCGGTCGATCCGCTCGCGCTCGTTGTGCTGGTGGAGAGAGACGAGCGGCGCGGACGACCCCGCGCGCTCGGCGAGCACGCGGGAGCGCCGCGTGTCCTCCGCGAGGATCCGGGAGACGGACACGAGGGTCTCGGCCGCGCGCGGAGACAGGTCTCCGAGGTTGCCGATGGGCGTGCTGACGAGGAAGAGCGTGGACACACGGGAAGATAGTCCACCGGGCCGGACCCGAAAACGAGACGCCCGGACCAGCTCGGAGGAGCCGGCCCGGGCGTCGATCGGACCACGTCCTCCCGGAACGGCGCAACGGGCCGCACGGGAGTGGTCACCGATCAGATGTGCTGCTTGATCTTCTCTTCGAGATGGGGCCTCGGTACCGCGCCGACGACCCGCTCGACCAGCTCTCCGTCCTTGAAGAAGAGGATGCTCGGGATGGACGTCACGCGGAATCGGGCGGTCGTGCTCGGATTCGAGTCCACGTCCAGCTTTCCTACCCGAAGTCCCTTGTCCTTGTACTCGTCCGCGAGCTCGCTGACGATCGGGGCGACCATGCGGCAGGGCCCACACCATTCGGCCCAGAAGTCCACCATCTGGAGTCCGTCGCCCTGTTCGATCTCCGCGACGAAGTTGTCGTCGTTGACTTCCAGGATCGCGTCACTCGTTGCCATCTAGATTCTCCTTTAAGTTGTGCGGGCTCGCCGATTCCGGCCCGAACCCGAGCCCCGCACTCGAACGCACAGGACCTTGATTCCATGCAAATGCTACAGGCGACACGTCCTCTCGATCATGTCGGCATCGCGGTGCCGTCCATCGAGGACCACCGTGTGCATTACGAATCCCTCACGGGCGAGACTTGTTCCGCTCCCGTGACCATCGAGTCGCAGGGCGTACGCGTCGCGTTCGTGGGGATGATCGAGCTGCTGGAGCCCACCGGCCCGGAAACGACCGTGGGTCGGTTCCTCGCGAAGCGCGGCCCCGGCCTTCACCACATCGCCTACCGGACGCCCGACATCGCGGCCGAGTTGGAGCGAGCCCGCGCCCGCGGCCTGCGCCTCGTGGATGAGACGCCCCGCCCCGGCGCGCACGGCCTCGTCGCGTTCATCCACCCTTCCAGCACCGGAGGCGTGCTGATGGAGCTCGTCCAGCGCGGCGAGTGACGGGATCACGATCCCGCCATCACTCTCTGGAGATCGACCTCCTGGACGAGCCAGCGGCCGTCTCCACCGTGGACGACCACGAACGGGACACCGCGCACCACCCTCTCGCGGTCGATCCGGAGATCGACCACGACCTGGCTGGTGGGATGATCCCGCCCGGCCACCATCCGCTGCTGGGTCACCGTGTAGTCCTGATGCCTCAGGATCGAGGCGATGGCGTCCATCCGTAGCTCGACCTCCTGCCGCGTTCGACACGCCTGTCCGCCGAACCACGACCCGATCTTCTTGAAGGCGCAGCCGAAGGTGCTCCCGGTGTCGCCGTAGGACCCCTCGGCGGTGCCGAACAGGCGCCCCATGGCATCGAGATCACGCTGGTTCGCCGCCTGCAGGAAGCGCTCGACCGACAGCTGGGGCTCGAGCGCCGTCGCCGGGTTCACCCGGGCCGAGGACGAAGACGCACACGCGGGCAGGAAGGCGAGCGCCAGCACCGCCACCCACTTTCGGACTCCGGTCATCGCGATCCCTCGGTTGTCATGGGTGCAGGAGCCCGAATCTGGACAAAACGCCGGACCGCCGGAAGCCCCGCGCGCGATGGAGCACGCCCGTCATGCTCCGTCGCTCCCCGTGCTCCCGGTCGAGAGCGTGAGCGCGCTCCCGTCCGGGGCGAGATCCACCACGACCCGGGTTCCCTCCGCGATCTCCTCGTCGAGTAGCAGCAGCGCTAGTGGATCCTGCACGTGCCGCTGTATGGAGCGCTTGAGCGGACGCGCGCCGAACACCGGATCGTAGCCCTCCTCGGCGAGGAAGCCCCGGGCCGCGTCGGTCACGTCCAGCACGACGCCGACGTCGGCCGCCAGGGCGACGACCCGCTCGAGCTGGAGGTCGACGATCCGCCTCAGCTCCGCCTCTCCGAGCGGCCTGAAGACCACGATGTCGTCGATCCGGTTCAGGAACTCGGGTCGGAAGTGATGATGCAGCTGCTGCCGCACGTCCTTCTCGACCGCGTCCCAGTCCGCCGCAGGTCCCGCCGCGAGGATGTTCTGGCTCCCGATGTTCGACGTCATGATGATGACGACGTTGCGGAAGTCCACGGTTCGGCCATGCGAGTCGGTGAGGCGTCCGTCGTCCAGGATCTGGAGGAGGACGTTGAACACCTCGGGGTGCGCCTTCTCGATCTCGTCGAAGAGAACGACCGCGTGGGGGCGGCGGCGGACCGCCTCCGTGAGCTGTCCCCCCTCCTCGAAGCCGACGTACCCGGGGGGCGCCCCGATCAGCCGCGCGACGGCATGCTTCTCCATGTACTCGGACATGTCGATGCGGACCATCGCCCGCTCGTCGTCGAAGATGAACTCCGCCAGCGCCCGCGCCGTCTCGGTCTTGCCCACGCCGGTCGGGCCGAGGAAGACGAACGAGCCCACGGGCCGGTTCGGGTCCTGGAGGCCGGCCCGGGAGCGGCGAACCGCGTTCGACACCGCCGTGACGGCCTCGTCCTGCCCGACCACCCGCTCGCCGAGGTGGTCCTCGAGATGCGTGAGCCGCTGGCGCTCCGATTCGAGCAGCCTGGACACCGGGATGCCCGTCCATTCCCCGACCACCATGGCGATGTCGTCGGCGTCGACCTCTTCGCGGAGGTACTTCTGGTCCTTCTGGAGCTCCGCCAGCCGGGCGGCGTGCTCCTCGATCTCGGTCTCGGCCTTCGGGATCTCCCCGTAGTTGATCTCCGCCGCGCGGGTGAGGTCCCCCGTGCGGGTGGCGCGCTCCGCCTCGATCCGCAGCTCGTCCACACGGGAACGGAGCGCCTGGATCTCCTCGATGACGTCCTTCTCCGCCTGCCAGCGCGCCTTCATCCCCTGGCTCTTCTCGCGCAGCTCGGCGAGCTCTTCCTCGATGGCTGTGCGGCGCTCCCGCGCGGCGCCGTCCGCTTCCTTCTGGAGCGCCTGGCGCTCGATCTCGAGCTGGACGATGCGGCGCTCCACCTCGTCGATCTCCTGCGGAAGCGAGTCGATCTCGATGCGGAGCCGGCTGGCGGCCTCGTCGATGAGGTCGATCGCCTTGTCCGGCAGGAAGCGCCCGCCGATGTAGCGGTCCGAAAGCTTGGCGGCCGCGATGACGGCATCGTCCGTGATGCGGACCCCGTGGTGGACCTCGTAGCGCTCCTTCAGCCCGCGGAGGATCGCGACGGCGTCCTCAACCGACGGTGGTGCGACGAACACGGGCTGGAAGCGGCGCTCGAGGGCGGGGTCCTTCTCGATGTGCTTGCGGTACTCGTCGAGCGTCGTGGCGCCCACGACCCGGAGCTCACCACGAGCGAGCGCCGGCTTGAGCATGTTCCCGGCGTCGACGGCACCTTCGGCCGCTCCGGCGCCCACGATCGTGTGCATCTCGTCGATGAAGATGACGTAGCGGCCCTCCGCTTCCGTGATCTCCTTGAGCACCGCCTTCATGCGCTCCTCGAACTCGCCGCGGTACTTGGCTCCAGCCAGCATCGCGGAGATGTCGAGCATCAGGAGCTTCTTGTTGCTGAGCGAGGTGGGGATGTCGCCCTCGACCATGCGCTGGGCGAGGCCCTCGACGATGGCCGTCTTGCCGACACCCGGCTCGCCGATGAGCACCGGATTGTTCTTGGTACGGCGGGCCAGGACCTTGATGACACGGCGGATCTCCTCGTCGCGGCCGATGACGGGATCGAGCTTCCCCCTGCGGGCTTGCTCCGTGAGGTCCGTCGAGAAGCGCGCGAGAGCCTGGAAGCTGTCCTCCGGCGTCTGGTCCGTTACCCGGTGCGACCCGCGCACCGCGTCGGTCGCGGCCCGGACCTCGGACAGGTTCGCGCCGGCGTCCCGTAGGATCCGTCCCGCATCGTCCTTCTCGCCGGTCAGCCCGAGCAGCAGATGCTCGGTGGAGACGTACTCGTCTCCCAGCTCACGGGCGGCGTCCTGAGCCGCGTCCAGGGCCTTGCGCAGATCGCGTGAAAGATGGGGCTCCGCGCCGCCCTCGACCCGGGCCATCCGGTCCAGCGCCTCGCCGACGCGCTCGCGGATCAGTCCGATCGGGACTTCCAGCTTCTGGAGGATCGGGACGACGATCCCGTCCTGCTGCTGGAGCAGCGCGTGGAGCAGATGCGCCCCATGCACCTCCGCGTTGCCGCGGTGACGGGCCTCCTCGCCGGCCGCCTGTAGCGCCTCGGCGGACTTCACGGTCAATCTATCGGCACTGAGCATCGCTTCCCCTTTCCGGCCTCGAGTTCTCGGTCATGGCCTGCCACTTCGGCAGACCCGCACGTCCATCGCCTTATAAGAACTCAAGATCCGGGCCGCCCGCTCGAAGCTCAGGGCAGCGGCTCCCCCAGGACCCACTTGATGCGATGCCCGGCCGGGAGGACCTCCTGCGGCGTCACCCGGTTGATACGCGCCAGCGTCTCGATCGATGCGGGAGACGGGTTGCTCTGCAGGTACGTGGAGAGCGAGGTCGCGCCACCGAGGCTCCGGATGTCGATCCGCCAGGGCTGAACGGCCAGGATGGCGCGATCGGTGAGGGGCCGGAAGCTGGTGATGGTCGCCGCGACCCTTCCAGCATGGCTCGACCACGCGGCCGCGCTCGCCCCGTAGCCGAGCATCCGGTATGTCACGCCGCCGTGGCGGACGAACGCCACCTCGCCTCGAACCGTTCCGCCCTCGGTCGTCGCCTCGAAGTCCGCCCTCGCCTTCTCTACTCCGTCCGTCGATTCCTGACGGACGGCGCCCCCCGCGATCCCCTCCTGAGCGAGGAACTCGCGCAGCGCGGCCGCTGGATCTGGCGCGTCCTGCGCCACCTCGACGGTCATGACCGCCTCTTCGCCGGGGTCGATCGCCGCCACGACCGTGCGCTGGTTGATCGTCCGCCAGCCCGAAGGGAACGTCAGCTCGAACTCGAGATCGGGATGCACGAACCGCGTGTCCTTGAAGTATCCCTGACGGGGGTCTTCGCCGAAGAGCATGCCATCGAGGTGATCCAGGTACTGATCCCGAGCCACCGTCCCGTCGGTCGGAAAGCCCTCCGCGGCAATCTCTTCGCGGATATTGTCCGCCCGGTTCTCCGGGTACGGGTGGGTCAGCTGCCACTCCGGAATCCGACCCTCGCCCCCGCCGCCCGCCTCCGCCAGCATCTCGAACACGCCGATCATCGAGGTCGGGTCGTAGCCGAGACGGGAGATGTAGCGGAGCCCGAGCTCGTCCGACTGCGTCTCGTCACCTCGTGAGTAGCTGAGGTTCATGAGCTGCATGCCGGCGCTCAACAGCCCCCCGACCCTGCGGATGTCCTCGGAGAGCACCATTCCGACCCCGAGGCCGATCTGCTGGAGTTGCTGCCTGCTGATCTGCGACACCGAGTGGCGGGCGGTCACGTGTCCGATCTCATGGCCCAGAACGCCCGCGAGCTCCGCTTCCGAGTCGAAGTGCGCCAGGATGCCGCGCGTCACATAGATGAAGCCGCCGGGAAGCGCGAAAGCGTTCACGATCGGATCGTCGATGACACGGAACGTCCACGGCAGGTCGGGACGCTCGGATACGGCCGCCAGCCTGAGGCCCAGATCCGACACGTAGCTCTGCAGCTCGGGATTCTCCACCAGGCCGAGTTGCGCGCTGATCTGCGGGTCGGCTTCCCGTCCCATCTCGATCTCCTGGGACTCGCTGACGAGCGACAGCTCGCGACGCCCTGTCGCGGGGTTGACCGAACAGGCGCCGACGACGAGCAGGAGTGCGACGAGAAGAGAGCGTTTGAGCTTCATGGTACGGTCTCGCTTCGGCTTGGAGGTCGGGCATTCCGATGTTCTAATGTGCATGGATCGCATCTACACCGCATCAACCGGGCCACGCATCATGCGAAACACCTTCCATACCCTCGGGGTCGTCGCCCTGTGCCTCCTGGTCGTGTCCGGATGCGACGATCGCCCCAGTGAGCGGGACCTCGCGGTCTCCCGGGCCCGCTTCGTCGACACCTACGTGGACCTCAGGGTCGAGGCGCTCCGCGCCGAAACCGAAACGCTGACCGACAGCGCACGCGCGACAGTGCTGCGCCGGCACGGCGTAACGGAGGACGAGCTGCTCGACTTCGCCGAAGCGATGGGCGGGGACCTCGACTACATGCGGGACGTCTGGAACGAGATCGAAGCCCGCCTCGACTCCCTCCCCCCGACGACGGAAACGCCCTGAGCCTCAGCTCGGCAGCTTGAACCCGACGGCCAAGGCGTCCCGGTCGCCGAACGTGGCGCCGAAGCGGATCATCCAGCCAGACGTCAGGACGATGTCACCGCCGACATCGAAGGCGCCGGCGAAATCGACGCTATCACCGTCTCCGGACGCGAAGTCGAGGGCCACGTGCCCCCCTCCGTAGGGGCTGAAGATGACCCCGCTGTCGGACGATCCGCTCCACCCTACGATGATCCCGAGCGGCACGCTGACGACCGTCTCGTTCCCCACCCCGGCTCCAAGCCCGGACCACCAGGCCACGTCGATGTCGGCGTTCTCCACGCCGCGGGCGAGGAAGCCGGAGACGTCCACGCCACCGGCGATGACCGCATCGCCGGGATCGTACTCCTCGGTCACGGCGAAGCGGTAGCCGAGACCCACGGGGCCGGCTTCGTGTCGAAGGGTGGCCAGCACCCCGAGGCGGTCGCCGGTCCCGTTCAGGAAGAAGAGGCTCATTCCGGAGGGAGCGACCGGGCTGATGAACGCAGGGCTGTCCCACGCGATCTGGGCCGAAGCCGGCGTGGCCAGCACGAGGACGGCGAATAGGGCGAGGACGGACCGTTTCAAGGAACTCTCCCGGGGTTCACGAGGTAGCGTGCGGCGCGGTATGCGCCTGGTATCGAACATTCCTACACGTGAGGTTGCAAGTGGCGTTCCAACGTGTCTACACGGGTGCACCCTGGGAAGAGCGGGTCGGGTATTGCCGGGCGCTGCGCGCGGGCGAACGGATCTTCGTGACGGGAACCGTGGCGGTGGAGCCCGACGGCTCGGTTCACGGCCCCGGCGACGGGTACCGGCAGGCGGTTCGCGCGCTCGAGATCATCCGCGGCGCGCTCGAGGAGCTCGGCGCCGGCCCCGAGCACGTGACACGCACGCGCATGTTCGTCACGGACATCGAGCGCTGGGAGGAATACGGGCGCGCCCACGCCGAATTCTTCGGGGAGCACCGCCCGGCCACGACGATGGTCGAGGTGAGCCGGCTCATGGACCCGGCCATGCTCATCGAGATCGAGGCGGACGCGGTGGTCCTGCAGGAGTGACGCGCCCCCGCGCTCACTCCCACTCGATCGTGGCCGGCGGCTTCGAGCTGATGTCGTAGGTCACCCGGTTCACGCCCCGCACCTCGTTGATGATACGCGTCGAGATCCGCGCGAGCACGTCGTGCGGGAACGGGTACCAGTCCGCGGTCATGCCGTCGCGTGACGTGACGGCCCGGAGAGCGAGCACGTTCTCATAGGTGCGGGCGTCGCCCATGACGCCCACCGACTGGACCGGAAGCAGCACCGCGAACGCCTGCCAGATCTCGTCGTACAGACCCGCTTCGCGGATCTCCTCCAGGTAGATCGCGTCGGCCTCGCGCAGGACCGCGAGCCGCTCCGGCGTCACGTCGCCCAGGATCCGGATGGCGAGGCCCGGGCCCGGGAACGGATGCCGTCCCACGAAGTCCTCGGGAAGACCGAGCTCCCGTCCGACCTGCCGCACCTCGTCCTTGAAGAGCTCCCGCAGGGGCTCGACGAGCTCGAAGGGGAGATCCTCCGGAAGGCCGCCCACGTTGTGGTGGGTCTTGATGGTCACGGACGGTCCGCCGACCGACACGGACTCGATCACGTCCGGGTACAGCGTGCCCTGCACCAGGAAGGCCGCGTCGGTCCCCTCCCGGTCCGCCGTGTCACGGAACACCTCGATGAACCGGTTCCCGATCGCCTTTCGCTTCGCCTCCGGGTCCGTCACGCCCTTCAGATCCTCGAGGAATGCTTCGGAAGCGTCCTCCACGACCAGCCGCATGTCGTAGTGGCTCCGGAACATCCGCTCCACCTGCTCCCGCTCGTGCTTCCGGAGCAGCCCGTGGTCCACGAAGATGCATGTGAGGCGGTCGCCGATGGCGCGGTGCACGAGCACGGCCGCGACCGACGAGTCCACTCCGCCGGAGAGCCCGCAGATGGCGCGCCGGTCACCGATCTGCTCACGGATACGGTCGATGGTGTCTTCGATGAACGCTCCGGCCGTCCAGGTCGGGCGGCATCCCGCGACCTCGAACAGGAAGTTGGAGAGGATCTCGTCGCCCCGGTGCGTATGCGCAACTTCGGGGTGGAACTGGACTCCGTAGATCTTCCGCGCCGTGTCCGCGAAGGCGGCCACGGGCAACGTCTTCGTGGAGGCGAGAGGCTGGAAGCCGGGCGGCGGCTCGAGCACGTGGTCGCCGTGGGAGCACCAGACGGTGGTCGACTCGCCCGGGTCGAATCCGGCGAACAGGTTCTCTCCGTGTCGCACGTCGAGCTCGGCTCGCCCATATTCGCGCTTCCCCTGCTCCACTTTCGCCCCCTCCAGCAGGGCGATGAGCTGCATCCCGTAACAGATGCCGAGGACGGGGAAGCCCGCGTCCAGGAGTTCCTTGTCGATACTGGGGACGCCCTCGTCGTACACGGACGACGGTCCCCCGCTCAGGATGACCGCCTTGGGCCCCCACTCACGGATCCACTCCAGGGAGCGGGTCGGTGGATGGATCTCGCAGTAGACGCGCTCCTCGCGGATGCGGCGGGCGATCAGCTGGGTGAACTGCGATCCGAAGTCGAGGATCAGAACCTTGTCGTGCTCCTGGCTCATCAGTAGGCCCTCGCCCAGACGACCTCGGTGACCGCGTCGCGATCGCCCGAAACACACTTCGTCGGAGCGACGTCCGACCGGAACTCCTCGTCCGGAAGCACCCGGATGGTGGCCTTGGCCCGCGCCTTCACCTCCTCCTCCACGGCCTCGTCCCCGCTCCAGCCTGTGTAGACGAAGCCCGCGCCCTGCTCGAACGCCTCCACGAGCTCGTCGACGGACGAGACGCCGCGCAGCGAGTTCGCGTCCCGTCGCGCCCGGACACCGTCCTTGAGCTCGGTCTGGAACGCTTCGAGAAGACCCGGGAGCTCGGTGATGGCCTGCTCTTCCGGGACGAACTGCTTCCGCTTCTCACCCTCGGGCACCAGACGGCGCGCGAGCGCGAGCTGACCCTTCTCGAGATCCTTCGGTCCGATCTCCACACGGTACGGGACGCCCTTCCGCTCCCACTCGTAGTACTTGGCGCCCGGCGAGAGGTGGTCGCGCGCGTCGACCCGCACCCGCACCCCGAGATCGGTGAGTCGCTTCCTGACCTCCTCGGTCTTCTCGAGCACCCGGGCATCGGCGTCTCCCCGGAGAATCGGAACGATGACCGCCTGGACCGGGGCGAGACGCGGCGGCAGAACGAGCCCGTCATCGTCGCCGTGGGTCATGACGAGCCCCCCCACGAGCCGCGTGGACACGCCCCACGACGTGTTCCAGGCGTACTCCTCCTGTCCGGCTTCGGACTGGAACTTCAGGTCGAACTGCTTCGCGAAGTTCTGCCCGAGGAAGTGCGACGTGCCGGCCTGGAGCGCCTTGTTGTCCTGCATGAGCGCTTCACAGGCATAGGTGCGCACGGCGCCGGCGAAGGTCTCGGACGGCGACTTGAGCCCGGTCAGGGGCGGCATGGCGATCCAGTCCTCCATGAACGTCCGGTAGACGCCGAGCATGGTGCGGGTCTCCTCCTCGGCCTCCTCCGCGGTCGCGTGGGCCGTGTGCCCCTCCTGCCAGAGGAACTCCGAGGTGCGCAGGAAGAGCCGCGTCCTGAGCTCCCACCGCATGACGTTCGCCCACTGGTTCATGAGGATGGGCAGGTCGCGGTAGCTCTGCACCCACTTCGCGTACATCGAGTAGATGATGGTCTCGGACGTCGGACGGATGGCGTAGGGCTCCTCGAGCTCCTTCCCGCCGGCCCGGGTCACGATCGCGAGCTCCGGCGCGAAGCCCTCGATGTGCTGCTTCTCCTTCTCGATGAAGCTCATCGGGATGAGGAGCGGGAAGTACGCGTTCTCGTGCCCGGTCGCCTTGAACATGTCGTCGAGCGCGCGCTGCATGAGCTCCCAGATGCCGTAGCCCCAGGGCCGGATGACCATGCTCCCGCGCACGGGCGAGTGGTCCGCGAGCTCGGCCCGCTGGACCAGCTCGTTGTACCAGGCCGAGAAATCTTCGGAGCGTGGCGTGAGCTTCTTGTCGTCGGTCATGATTCGTTCTCGCGTTCCGCGCGCAGCTGTTCGAGGCGTCGGGCACGCCGGCGTTCGTCCCGGCGCAGGATGGTCATGGCGATGGCTCCGGGGACCACGAAGAGGATCACGGACGCCACCACCCACGTAGGTCGGAAGGCGAATCCGAGCGGACCCGCCAGGAGGATCGCGATGAGCGCGCCCCCGATGGTCGCGAGGACACCCGCGCCCAGAAAGATGAACCACTCGAGGACGTCGAGACGTCGAATCGCCCGGGAGGTCACCTCCCGGGTGAGCCGGGCGGTCTCTTCGTCCGAGCGGTTCACGTCAACTCCGCGAGTCGGATCTCGCGCTCGGCTCCGTCGCCGAGATTGCGGGCCGTGACCACGCCACGTGCGAGCTCTTCGGGCCCCAGGATCAGCGCCTCGCGGGCGCCCTCCTTCCCCGCGGCCTTGAGCTGCTTGCCGACGCCCTGCTCCCGGAGCGCGTACGCCACGCTGTGGCCCTTCGCCCGCAGCGCCTGCGCGATGCGGAGCGCCTCGGCCCGCTGCTCGGCCGTGACCGACACGACGAAGTAGTCGATGCGGTGCGTCACGTCCGGCACCAGCTCCCGATCCTGCAGGAGCTCACCCAGAACGACGTCGCCCATGCCGAAGCCGACGGCGGGCAGGGGCTCGCCGCCCACGAGCTCCAGCAGGCGGTCGTAGCGTCCGCCGCCGCAGATGGCGCGGAGCTCACCCTTGCGGTCGAACAGCTCGAAGACGATGCCGGTGTAGTACGCGAGCCCGCGGACGATCTTGAGGTCGACCTCGACGTAGTCGCCGAGCCCCATCGCCCGGAGGGTCGCCAGATACGAGGACAAGCGCTCGACGTACGGCCCGGCGTCGTCCCGCGAGGCGAACCGCGCCTCGATGGCCTCGATTCCGAAGTCCAGCGTGTCGAGGAGCTCCCGGGCGGAGGCGCCGGACATGCCGACCTCCCCCGTGAGCCGCTCGATGGTTCGATCCGCCGGCTCGCGCTCGACCTTGTCCACGACCCCGAACGCGGCCGGCAAGGCCTGCTCGCCTACGCCGAGCGCGTCGAGGATCGCGGTCAAGAGACGCCGGTCGGACACCCGCGCGTAGAAGTCCTCATGGCCGAGGCCGAGGTCTCGCAGCCCGTCGATGCCGACCGCCAGCACCTCGGCGTCGGCGGCCACGCTCTCCTCCCCGACGATGTCCACGTTCCATTGGAAGTGCTCCCGGAGGCGCCCCCGCTGCTGACGCTCGTAGCGGAACAGCTGGGGCATGGAGAACCACCGGATCGGCTTGCTCATCCCGCGGCTGCGCGCGCCCAGGATCCGGGCGAGGGACGGCGTCATCTCGGGCCGCAGTGCCACGTCCCGGCCGCCCTTGTCGGTGAAGTTGTAGAGCTGGCCGACGATCTCGTCCCCGCTCTTCTCCACATAGAGCTCCAGCGCCTCGAGCGGCGGACCGTCGTACTCGGCGAAACCGTAGCGTACGGCCACGCGGCGCCACGACTCGAAGATCCGGTTGCGGACCGCGAGCTCTTCGGGCGGGAAGTCCCGGAAGCCGGGGAGTCTCTGGAAATCGGGAGCGGACATAGGACGCGCAATCTATGGAACCCCCGCGCTAGTCCAAAGGGGCCGGCCCTTACTCGTCGAAGCGCCGGAGCGGCTCTCGCCCGAGGAGTCTCATGACGCCACCCACCGTATGTACCGATCCGGTGACGATCACCGTGCCCCCCTCCGCCGCGGCCTTCACGCGCTCGAAGGCGCGCACGAAGTCCTCCTCGACTTCCACCCGGTTGGTCCCGGCGGCGCGCGCGGCCGCGGACGCCGGGTCCCAGCGTCGCTCGGGCGGCGCGGTCGGCGGTTGCGTGAGGACCGCGACATCGACGCGCTCGAACAGCGGCGGGAGCATGGCGGCCCAGTCCTTGTCGCCCAGGACTCCGACGAGCGCCGCGTGCGGGCGAGGGAGATCGAGTGTGTCGATGGTGTCGACCAGGGAGCGGACGCCCGCCGTGTTGTGCGCCACGTCGAGCAGCCAGGTCACCCCGTCGATACGCTCGAGCTCGTCGCGCCCGTGATACTCGACCTCGGCGATGCCCTGGAGCAGGGCGTCCTTCGAGGGACGCCGCTCGTCCGGCAGACGATCGAGCACCGAGACGGCCAACGCCGCGTTGGTGGCCTGGTGGCGTCCCACCAGCGGCGTATGGATTTCGACGTCGCCCCACGTCCCGGTCTCGATTCGGAACGACGTGCCGTCGGCCCCGACGACGACCTCACGGACGGCGTCGGCCTCGACGTACGACATCAACGCACCCACCTCGTGGGCCACTTCCTCGAAGACCGCCCGGGGGCCCGGCGCCTGTTCCGCGGTCACGAACGGGACGTTCCGCTTCATGATGCCGGCCTTCTCCCGCGCGATCTCCTCGATCGTGTCTCCGAGGAAGTCGGAATGATCCATGGCGATGTTCGTGACCGCCGCGACTTCGGGGACGATGACGTTGGTCGCGTCGAGGCGCCCGCCGAGCCCGACCTCCATCACCGCGAAGTCGACCCGCTCCCGCGCGAACACGTGGAACGCGAGGACCGTGACCGCCTCGAAGAAGGTGAGCCCGCATCCGATGACGACATCGTGGATCTCACGAGCCCGGGCGAGCAGAAGGTCGTCGGTGAGGGGCCGCCCGTCGATGAGGATCCGCTCCCGGAACGAGCAAAGGTGGGGGGACGTGTAGCACCCGGTGCGGCGTCCGTCGTGACGCAGCACGGAGGCCAGCGTCGTCGTCACCGACCCCTTCCCGTTGGTTCCGCCCACGTGGATGGTGGGGTAGGCCCGGTGCGGATTCCCGAGCGCGGCGAGGGCCTGCTCGGTTCTCTCGAGACCCCAATGCACCCCGGTGGCGAGCGGCGGGAAGAGCCGCCGTACGAGCGGGTCCTGGAACGGCCGATCGAGGCGTTCCGGAGCGACCGGGGCGCTCCCGGCTAGGAGTCCCAACCGACGTGCAGGTGTCGCAGGAGCGTCGCGATCTCGGCCTTGAGCTCCCTCCGGTCCACGACGCGGTCGACCATGCCGTGCTCCTTGAGGAACTCGGCGCGCTGGAAGCCCTCCGGAAGCTCCTGGCGGATGGTCTCCTCGATCACCCGCGGGCCCGCGAAGCCGATGAGCGCTCCGGGCTCGGCCAGGTTCACATCGCCGAGCATCGAGAAGGACGCCGTCACTCCTCCGGTGGTCGGGTGCGTGAGCACCGAGATGAACGGAAGCCCCGCCTCGTGCAGCCGCCCCAACACCGCGGACGTCTTGGCCATCTGCATGAGCGAGAAGATGCCCTCCTGCATGCGTGCCCCGCCCGACGCGCTCACGATGACCAGCGGGAGCTGCCTCTCCAGGGCGATCCGGGCGACGCGAGCGATCTTTTCGCCCACGACCGATCCCATGGAACCGCCGATGAAGGAGAAGTCCATGACGGCGAGGCCGATCTCGATCCCGTCCAGGCGGCCGGTTCCGGTGACCACGGCCTCCTGCTTCCCCTTCGCTTCGGCCGCGCGGATGCGGTCCGCGTACGGTTTGAGGTCGGTGAACTCGAGAGGATCGGCCGCCCTGAGCCCCGCGTCGAGCTCCTCGAAGGTCGCGCTGTCGAGAAGGACGCTGACGTAGGCGTCCGCCGAGATCCTCAGATGGTGTCCACACGTAGGACAGACGTTGAGGTTCTGAGCGAGCCGCTCACGATAGAGGATCTCGCCGCAACCCGGACACTTGTCGAAGACGTCCGACGGAAGGTCGCGTCGGTCCTGCGCGTTGAGGGGCTTCTTGTCCTTACGGAACCAAGCCATAGCGCTTCCGGAGCTTATCTCTCGTGGGCCACGCGCACCGCGATCGCCACCGCGACCCACGACATGAAGAGGAACGTCCCGCCGTAGCTGACGAAGGGCAGCGGGATGCCGGTGATCGGCACGAGGCCGATGGTCATGCCGATGTTCACGAAGACATGGACCAGCCAGGCGCCGAAGATACCGAGAAGGACGAGGCCGGCAAAGGGATCGGACGCGTCGTCGGCCATCTTCACGAGCCTGCTGAGCACGTAGGCGAACACCGCGATGGCCAGGACGGTGCCCCGAAAGCCCAGCTCCTCTCCGACCACGCTGAAGATGAAGTCGGTATGCTGCTCGGGCAGGAAGTCGAAGCGTTTCTGGGGACCCATCGTGAAGCCCTGACCGGTGAGTCCGCCGCTTCCGACGGCCACCATCGACTGGATCAGCTGATACCCGGCGCCCCTCGGATCGACCTCGGGATCCAGGAAGACCAGGATCCGGTTCCGCTGGTACTCCGCGAGAGAGCTCCAGAGCGGACGCGCGATGGTCCCGGCCGCGAAGTTCGCCAGCACCACCGCCACCGACTCCGCCAGGAAGAGGCGGTACCGGTAAAGATAGAGGAAGCCGATGAGCCCCACGATATACCACGACCAGATCGTGATATCGAACGCCAGTACCAGCGCCGCCACGGGGCTGAGCACGAGCAGGAGCAAGGCGATCGGTGCGCCCGCCCAGAACAGCATCGCGAACAGGATGCCGACGAACGCCATGGCCGTGCCGAGATCCGGCTGGAGGAGGACGAGCACGACCGGGAGGCCGACGAGCGCCGCCGGGACCAGGAAGTCCCGAAGGGACGAAAGGGGGCGCTCGCGCTGGGCCAGGAAGCGGGCCAGCGCCAGGATCGTCGCCAGCTTCGCGACCTCGGACGGCTGGAAGCGGATGAAGCCCAGGTCGATCCAACTCCTGACCCCCGCCGCCGTTCCGGCTCCGGTGCCCACGACGAGCGTGGCGGCCAGGAGGACGACGCTGACCACGTAGGACGGCGCGGCCACCCATTCCAACCAGCGGGCCGGCACGCGCGTGAGCAGCGTGAAAGCGATGAGGGCGAGCGCGAACCAGACCGCCTGGCGGATCCACGCCGTGTCCGTGACCGGATTCGGCACATGGACCTCGCCCGCCGAATAGATCATGGCGATCCCGAAGAGCGTCAGGAGCACGACACCCGGCACGAACCAGGGATCGACCGACCAGACCCGGAGGAGGCGCCTCACCGGCGTGTCGCCGCTTCGGGCGGGAAGCGCTCCCGGTACCAGGGTGCCGGCACCCCGGCCAGCAGGTGCTCGAGATACGTCTGGATCGTGTCCGTGGGGATCCCGTGCTTCCGTCTCAAATAGAAGTCCGCGGCCTTGGCCATGATCGGAGCGGCCATGGCCGAGCCGCTCGCCCCGTACTCGACCAGCACCGCGATGACGACCTCCGGCGCGCCACCGGGCGGACCCGCCATCCCGGTGAACCAGGCGTGGTCTTCGGCCAACCCCTGGACGCTGAGCGAGTTCTGACCCGTCCCGGTCTTGCCCAGCACCTCCCAGTGCTCCAACGCCGTACCGAAGTGCGCCGTGCCGCCAGGCGCGGTCACGTAGCGCAGCCCGTCCCGGAGTGCCTCGAGATGCTCGGGGGTGAGGTTCAGCTCCCACCCCTCCTCGAGCTCGATCTCCTTCGCGATGCGCGGCGCCGGAGCGGAGCCGTCCCGGGCCAGAGCAACGTAGAACTGGGCCATCTTGAGGGGCGTCTGCGAGTTCGGACCCTGTCCGATGGACAGTGAGAGCGTCTCGCCCTCGGTAGGCGCGTAGCCGAACGTGCGACGCCAGAAGTCGCGGCTCTCCGGGAAGACGCCCTGGCTCTCCTGGGGAAGGTCGATCCCGCATCGCTGGCTGAAGCCGATATCGGTGGAGCGATCGAGCAGCCGGTCCAGGCCGATACGGACGCCCAGCTGATAGAAGTACACGTCGCAGGAATTGCCGATGGCTTCCGAGAGGTTGTTGAAGCCGTGACCGCGAGCGTCCCAGCATCGGAAGTATCGGTTCCCGAACTGCCAGCCACCCGTGCACGGGTCGGGCATGTACTCGTCCGGCGTGATCACCCCGAGGTCGAGGCCGATCCCGGCGGAGGCCAGCTTCCATGTCGATGCGGGAGGATAGAGCCCCAGGACGGGACGGTTGAACATCGGCCGCCCCTCGTTCACGGTCAGGCCTCGCCAGATGTCGTCGTCGATTCCGCCGACGAAATCGTTGGGGTCGTACGTCGGCGCCGAGTACATGGCGAGCACGGCCCCGTCCGCCGGGTCGAGCACCACCACGGCACCCGACAGCGTGTCCGGGAAGATCGAGTGGATGTAATCCTGGAGCTCGTAGTCCAGGTAGAGGTGGATATCCTCCCCGGGCTCGCCCGGATCGGTGCGGACACCGCTGAAATCGCCCACGATCCGGCCACGCGCGTCGAACTCCACGTACTTCCACCCCTGTCGCCCTTGCAGACGGCCCTCGTACTGGCGCTCCACGCCGAGCTTGCCCACGGTCATCCCGCGATCGTACCGGTCGTTCAGATAGTCCGGGGAAGCGAGCTCCTCGGCGGTGATCTCGCCCACGTAACCCAGGACGTGTGCCGCCGCGTTGCCGAGGACATAGCGGCGCCGGGGCCGCATCTCCACGTAGATGCCGGGGAAGAAGCCGCGCCGCTCCTCGATGACCGACACGGACTCGAAGTCGGCGTCGGGGTCGACCACGACCTCACGCCCGAAACGGCCCAGCGTCGCCAGCACCCGCTCTATACGCTCCTCGGAAAGGTCCACGTGGTCGGCGAGTCGGTCGAGCACCGCGCGCGCCGAGTCCCGGGGCATGGGCAGGAGCGTGATGGCGTACCCCGGAACGTTGTCCGCGAGGATTCGACCATCCCTGTCGTAGATCGTGCCCCTCGGGGCGGGTACCGGGAGCCTCCGGATCCGGTTCGACTCGGCCCTGAGCTCCCAGCTGCTCGAGCGAAGGACCTGGACCCGGAAGAAGCCCGCCACGAGCACACCCATGACCACGGCGAGCATGGCGTAGGCCACGTGGGCTCGGACGCGCTTGCTGTGCGGGTGGAAGACGTTCATCGGTCGGTGGACAATCCGGTGAAGCCCACGATGACGAGCCCGACCAGGGCGGCGTAGGCCGCTCCCGTGATCCCCTGGAGCAGCGCCTGTTCCACGAACGACCTGCGGAGCTCCTCACCCACGAGAATCCAGTGCACGATGTCGCGTAACCACTTGCCGATGAAGAAATAGGAGACCACGAAGAGGAGCGAGTCGCCCACGAACAGCTCCCGCGTCCTCGCGCCCGCGATGCCGACCACGGTCATCGTGAGGGCGTTCGCGCCGAACGCGAGCACACTCAGAGCGTCCTCGAGGAGCCCGAACGCGAAGCCGAGTCCCGCCGCCCAGCCCGTCCTCAGCTCACGGGCCGCGATCAGGAGCCCGACCGTGAGCAGGTCGGGCGCCGCGAGCCCGGCGCCGAATCCAACATGCAGGAGGAAGTGGAGGCAAGCGAGCCCTCCGACGACGAGCGCCATGGGGAGTCGCATGTCAGCCGCCTCCACCGACGGAGTCCACGGCCGCCTCCGGGTCCGACCCGATCTCCGGCTGCGGCCAGGCGACCCCCTCCTCCGGCAGCATCCCGACGGGAACGAGCACGTGGGTGACCGATCCCGGCAACACGCTGGGTCGGAGCCAATAGCTCTTGCGCCACGCCCCCTGATAATCCGCGACCCCGTCGATCGTTCCGATAGGGATTCCTCGGGGATACACGCCGCCCAGGCCACTCGTCACGACCGGCGTCCCATCGGGGATCGACTCGTTGTAGGCCGTTCCCGTCAGCACCAGTCGGTCCTCTTCACGGAACGCTCCCCGACGGTTCTCGACGATCCCGTACACTTCCGTGCCCAGCGCCATGGCGCTGGCCCGGAAGTCGGGATGGGTCCAGTCCATCGCCACCGAAGTCCCTTCGCCGGCGTCCCGCACTACTCCGACCAGGCCGTCGGGGCTGATCACGGGGGCGCCCACGTCGACGTCGTCCCGTATCCCCAGGTCGAGCAGGAAGATGCTCTCAGATCCGGGAGTCCCCGGGCGGAGCACCGTGGCCGAGCGAAAGCGGGGTCCGAGCCTCTCCCCCAGGGCCAGCAGGCGCCGGAGCGTTCGGTTCTCCTCGACCAGCACGGACTGCGCGGTCAGGATGGCGGAGAGCGAATCGACGCGGAGCATCAAGGCGTCGACGTCGCCCGCGCGAGTCCGCGCGAGCGTGAGGCCCTCCTGTAGCGCCAGGAACGGTCGCAACACGCTGGCGCGGAGGGCTCCGGCCACGCGCTGCTGGGCATCCTGGCTCAGGGCCCCGAGCCCGAGTGCCGCGATCACGAACACCGCGGTGAGGAGAGACTGCCTCCGGCCTCCGCCGATGTCGGAATCACCCCCCAGAACGGCCACGCGTTCCTCCCGACGCCGACGTTCGTTCCACGCCTACTGTACGAGCACGGAACGGTACTTGTGGAAGTCGTCCAGAACCCGGCCGGCGCCTCTCACGACACAGGTGAGTGGCTCCTCGTCCACGTGGATCGGCAGATTCGTCTCGTGCTGGAGCAGACGGTCGAGCCCCCGGATCATGGCGCCGCCGCCGGTCATGACGATACCGCGGTCCACGATGTCGGACGACAGCTCGGGGGGCGTGATCTCGAGTGCGCGTCGGACGGCCTCCACGATCGCCTGGATCGGCTCCTGGATGCACTCGCGCACCTCCTGCGAATGCACGGTCACCGTCTTCGGGATGCCCGACACGAGATCCCGCCCCTTCACCTCCATCTCGCGCTCCTCGCCGAAATCGAAGGCGGAGCCGATCTGGACTTTGATGGCCTCGGCGGTGGGCTCACCGATGAGGAGGTTGTAGTTCTTCCGCAGGAAGGTGACGATCGCGAGGTCGAGCTCGTCTCCCCCCACCCTGATGGAGGTATTGGAGACGATGCCGGACAGCGCGATCACGGCGATCTCGGTCGTCCCTCCCCCGATGTCGATCACCATGTTGCCGGTCGGTGTCTCGACGGGAAGGCCCACGCCGATCGCGGCGGCCATGGGCTCGTCCACCATGTAGACGCCCTTGGCGCCGGCGGACATGGCGGACGACCGGACCGCGCGACGCTCGAGCTCGGTGATCCCGGACGGCACACCCACCACGACCCGCGGCTTGATGCGGAAGATCCGCTTCGCGGTGACCTGTTTGAGAAAGTGCCGGAGCATCATCTCCGTCACGTCGACGTCGGCGATCACGCCGTCCTTGAGAGGACGGATCGCCTCGATCCCTTCGGGCGTGCGGCCGAGCATGCGCTTGGCTTCCAACCCGATCCCCATGATACGGCGACTCCCCTTCTCGACCGCCACGACGGAGGGCTCGTTCAGGACGATGCCTTCCCCCTTCACGTAGACGAGGGTGTTGGCGGTTCCGAGGTCGACCGCGATGTCGTTGACGGGCACGAGGCGTCCCGAGCTCAGCCAGTTACTCAGTAAGGACAGCACTGTAGCGTCTTTTCAGGCGAAAAGAGGACCAGGCAGGCCGCGATCGGGCCGGGAAATCGAAACATACGTTTACAGGGGGTGAGATGCCAGAAAATCGTTACGGGCACGGGACGATCTCACGATGTCCCGGTGCTCCCGAAGCCACCGGCACCGCGAGCCGTACCCGTCAACTGGTCGACCTCGACCAGCTCCGGCGTCTCGAAGCGGGCGAACACGAGCTGCGCGATCCGCTCCCCGCGCTCCAGCCGAACGGCCTTCGGTCCCAGGTTCTGGAGGATGACGCAGACCTCGCCTCGATAGTCGGGATCGATGGTGCCGGGGCTGTTGGGAACGGTGATTCCGTGCTTCAGCGCGAGCCCCGACCGGGGACGCACCTGACACTCGAGATGCGCCGGCAACTCCATTGCAAATCCCGTTCCCACCAGGCGGATCTCCCCGGGCTCCAAAGTGACGTCCTCCGCGGAGCGCACGTCGTAACCGGCGGCCTGCGGCGTACCACGGGTCGGCAACTCGAGGTCGGAGCCATCATCCACCCGGACGAAGCGAACCTGCGTCACGCGCGTCGGTCCCCGAGCAGGGCATCGTCGACCGGAATCGAGTCGAACCCGAAAGCCTCCGCGA
The DNA here is from genome assembly GCA_041690395.1 of Longimicrobiales bacterium. Taxonomy (GTDB): domain Bacteria; phylum Gemmatimonadota; class Gemmatimonadetes; order Longimicrobiales; family Gaopeijiaceae; genus JAWLHJ01. The sequence continues at coordinate 76,736 of JAWLHJ010000004.1, forward strand.
CCCCGGCGTAAGTGATCTTCCCCTCGACCACGTTGAGTCCCTTCCGAAGGGCACGGTCGTCGGCGCACGCCTTCCGCCACCCCTTGCTGGCCAGTGCCCGGGCGTAGGGAAGCGTCGCGTTCGTGAGGGCGAGCGTGCTCGTCCGCGGAACACCGCCCGGCATGTTGGCCACGCCGTAGTGGATGATCCCGTCGACGGTGTAGACCGGGTCCTTGTGGGTGGTGGGCCGGATCGTCTCGACGCACCCGCCCTGGTCGACGGCGACATCGACGATGACCGTGCCCGGCCGCATCAGCCGGAGGTCGTCCTTCTCGATGAGCTTGGGGGCCTTCGCCCCCGGGATGAGGACCGCTCCGATGACGAGGTCCGCGTCCTCCACCTGCTTCCTGATCGCGTACCGCGTGCTGAACAGGCCCTGGACGTTCGCCGGCATCACGTCGTCGAGATATCGCAGCCGGTTCAGGTCGACGTCCATGATGGAGACGCGGGCGCCGAGCCCGGCCGCCATCTTCGCCGCGTTCGTCCCGACGACGCCGCCGCCCAGGATGAGCACCTTCCCGGACAGCACGCCGGGCACCCCGCCGAGGAGGACACCGAGACCACCCTGAGGCTTCTCCAGGTACTTGGCGCCTTCCTGCACGGCCATACGCCCGGCGACCTCACTCATCGGCGTGAGAAGCGGCAGCTCTCCGCTGTCCAGCTCCACCGTCTCGTAGGCGATCGCGACCGCCCCCGAGTCCATCACGGCACGCGTGAGATCTTCCGACGCGGCGAAGTGGAAGTACGTGAAGAGGAGCTGGCCGGGGCGCATGAGCGGCCACTCCGGCTCGATGGGCTCCTTCACCTTCATGATCATCTCCGCCGCGGCCCACACTTCCTGAGCCGTGTCGACGATCCGGGCTCCGGCATTCTCGTAGAAGTCGTCCGTGAAGCCGCTGCCGAGCCCGGCCCCGGCCTCCACGACGATCTCGTGGCCTGCGCGCGCGAGGTCCTCGGCGCCGGCGGGGGTGAGGGCGACACGGTACTCGTCCGATTTGATCTCGCGGGGGACTCCGATCAGCACTTCGGCTCCTAGAAGAGTGTTTGGGTTCGGGATCTCAGGCGCGGCTCACGCTGGCCCGAGGGCCAGGGTGAAGTGCTCGCTCGCGGCATACGACTGCCGAGCCACGCGCCGCACGTCGTCCATACCGACGGCGTCGATGCGGCCGAGCAGCTCGTCCAGCCCCACGAAGGGCTGGTCGTGTAGCTCCAACGAGGCCAGACGGTGCAGCCGGGAGCCCGGGGACTCGAGCGACAGCATGATCTGGCCCTTCACCTGTCGACGGACGTCCTCGAGCTCTTCCGTGCCGAGTCCTTCCTCCCAGAGCCGGTCGAGCTCCGTGCGGATGGCATCCTCGGCCCGGCGAGCGGTGGCGGGCCTGGTGCCCACGTACACCCCGGCCATGCCCCTGGCACGGTAGAACGACTGGAAGCTGAACACGGAATAGCAGAGCCCGAGCTCCTCGCGCACCTTCTGGAAGAGCCGGGAGCTCATGCCCCCTCCGAGCGCCGCCGACAACAGAATGTGCGCATAGCGGTCCGGGTGGGCATGCTCCGGCACGTCGGTCGCGAATACGAGATGGGTCTGTGCGGACCCACGCTCCACGGCCTCGAAGCCGCGCCGGGCACGGCCGGGGACGGCCACATCCGCGACGCGACCCCGATCGGGCGTCTGGCCGAACAGCTCGGCGGCCCGCTCGACCACCTCGTCGTGATCGACGTTTCCGGCCACCGCGACCACGAGGTTCCGGCCGCCGTAGGCCCGGGCATGGACCTGGCGCAGGGTATCCACGGTCATCGACGAGACCGACTCCGTGGTCCCGAGGATCGGGCGGCCGTAAGGATGGCCCTGCCAGAGCCGTTCGGCGTGCAGCTCGAACACCAGGTCGTCCGGTGTGTCCTCGACCTGGGCGATCTCCTCGAGCACGACCTCCCGCTCCAGATCCAGGTCACGCGCCTCGAGCCGCGGTGCGAGGACGAGGTCGGCGAGAACGTCGATCGCTTCGGGAAAGTGCTCGTCGAGGACCCGGGCCTGGTAGGCCGTGTGCTCGCGGGTCGTGTACGCGTCGAGGGATCCCCCGAGTCTTTCGAGCGCCAGCGCGATCTCGGCGGCCGTGCGGCGCTCCGTCCCCTTGAACACCATGTGCTCGAGAAGGTGGCTCGCCCCTGCCTCGGTCTCGTCCCGCTCATGGGCGCCACCATGCCGCACCCACACGCCGGCGGCCGCCGAGCGCACCCCGGCGATCCGTTCGCTGACCACGATCGTCCCGTTCGCCAGCTCGGTGCGGCGAATCCCGTCCACGCTTCCGGCCGTCGGGTCGGCAACCGCGGAAACCCCAAACGACGCGGAGGAGCGCACGGGCCATACTGGCCCGTGGCTCCTCCGGCCTACCGTCTGCGGATCGGTACGGTCAGACCCGTGCTTCATCCGCCTCCGTACCAGCGCCTTCCTCGGCCATGGCGGCCTTACGGGAGAGGCGCAACCGGCCCTTCTCGTCGATCGAGAGGAGCTTGACCCGTGTGATGTCGCCCTTGTTGAGGACGTCCTCGGTCTTCTCCACCCGCCCCTCGGCGAGCTCGGAGATGTGACAGAGCCCCTCGGTCCCGGGCATGATCTCGATGAACGCGCCGAAGGTGGTGGTGTTCTTCACCGGCCCCTCGTAGATGCGGCCCACTTCGGGATCCTGGACGATCGCCTCGATCATCTCGCGCGCACGCTGTCCGGACTCGCCGGACACGGCCGCGATCTTCACGATACCCGAGTCGTCGATGTCGATCTGCGCGCCCGACTCCTCCTGGATGGCGCGGATCGTCTTGCCCTTCGGCCCGATGATCTCGCCGATCTTCTCCGGGTTGATCTGGATGGAGATGATCTGAGGGGCGTACTGCGACAGCTCGCTGCGCGCCTCGGAGATCGCCTGGTCCATCAGACCGAGGATGTGGAGACGAGCCTTCTGGGCCCGCTCCATGGCCTCCTGCATGATCTCGAAGGTGAGCCCTTCGATCTTGATGTCCATCTGGATCGAAGTGATGCCGTCCTTCGTGCCGGCGACCTTGAAGTCCATGTCGCCGAGCGCGTCCTCGAGACCGAGGATGTCGGTGAGCACGGCCACCTTGTCGCCTTCCTTGATGAGGCCCATCGCCACGCCGGCGCAGGCCTTCCGGATCGGCACGCCCGCGTCCATCAGCGCCAGCGAAGAGGCGCACACGGTCGCCATCGAGGACGAGCCGTTCGACTCGAGGATGTCCGAGACGATACGGATCGTGTACGGGAAGTCGTCGTAGGCCGGAAGCATGGGTTGGATGGCCCGCTCCGCCAGATTCCCGTGCCCGATCTCACGGCGTGACGTGCCACGGTACGGCTTCGCCTCACCGACCGAGAACGGCGGGAAGTTGTAGTGGAGCATGAACGACTTCGAGACTTCCTCACGGACGTCGATGGAGTCGATCCGCTGCTCGTCACGAGCGGTACCGAGCGTCACCACGCCGAGGGCCTGCGTCTGCCCGCGGGTGAAGAGCGCGGAGCCGTGCGTCCGCGGGAGCACGCCCACCTCGGACGAGATCGCCCGGATGTCGTCCAGGCCACGACCGTCGGCGCGCTCACCCTTGTCGAGGATGTGGCGACGCATGGTCTGCTTCTCGATCCCGCGCAGGATCTCACCGACGTCCTTCTCGTAGTCGGCCCAGCCCTCTTCCTCGCTCAGCGACGACACGATGTCCTCGCGCAGCGCGGCCATCGCCTGCTGACGCTCCGACTTCTCCTGCAGGCTGAGCGCCTCCGAGACCTTGGAAGCGGCCAGGTCCTCGACCCGGGACTTGAGGTCCTGGTTGGGCTCGATGGGCGTCCAGTCCATGTCCGGAACGTTGTGGCCGGCCAGGAGCTCCTCCTGAAGGGCGCACAGCTCCTTGATGGCCTCGTGAGCGACCTTGAGGCCCTCGAGGATCTCGCTCTCCGGCACCTCGACGGCGCCGCCCTCGACCATGGTGATCGCGTCGGCGGTGCCGGCGACCACGATGTCCAGGTCCGAGTACTCGAGCTGCTGGAACGTCGGGTTGATCACCCAGTTGTCCTTGATGCGCCCGATGCGCACACCCGCGACCGCCGTATTGAACGGGATCTTGGACTGCTTGAGGGCGACCGACGCGCCGATCATGGCGAGTACGTCCGCGTCGTTCTCCTGGTCCGCCGAGAGAATGAAGCACGCGACCTGCGTCTCGTGCATGAAGCCCTCGGGGAAGAGCGGCCGGATGGGCCGGTCGATCTGGCGAGCGGAGAGGATCTCCTTCTCGCCGGGGCGACCTTCGCGCTTGAAGAAGCCGCCCGGGATCTTACCCGCGGCGTAGCTCTTCTCGCGGTACTCGATGGTGAGCGGGAAGAAGGGGAGATGGGTCGGACGGTCCTGGACCGTCGCGACGCACAGCACCACGGTGTCTCCGTACTGCACCAGGCAGGAGCCATGCGCGAGCTTGGCCATGCGACCGAACTCGAGCGACAGCGTGCGCCCGGCGAACTGGCGTTCTAACCTCTGGATCATGTAATCAACTCACTTCGGGTTGGGCCGGGGCGTTTCCCCGACCTCGCGTCTTGTGCCGAAGCGTTCGAGGACCCGAGGAGAGAGCGACCGCCGCCCGGGGCACGCTTCCGCGTGGGCCCGTCCTGCGGCAATCTAGAGGCCGTCTCCCTACCGATCTCACGTGCGCGTCCGGCACGAAAAGGGCGGTCGGGGCCATGCAGGCACCGACCGCCCGGAACTTCTAGTGGCGCAGACCGAGGTCCGCGATCAGCTCGCGGTACTTCTCGATGTCCGTGCGCCTCAGGTAATCCAGCAACCGACGGCGGCGTCCGACCATCTTGAGGAGGCCCCTGCGGCTGTGGTGATCCTTCTTGTGCTTGTCGAAATGTCCCCGGAGGTCGTCGATCCTCGCCGTCAGGATGGCGACCTGGACCGGAGCGCTGCCACGGTCCGTCTCGTGGAGCTGGTACTTCTTGATGATGTCTTCTTTCACGATCGTCATGTACTTCGGGCCTCCGCAGGAGTCTACGCTGCAAGGGAAGCGATGAGCGGCTCGTGAGCCATTCGACCCACGAGGCCATCTACTTGGTTTCAGCGCTGAAACCTAGGTAAAATGCGGGTCGGCGTCTACCGCACGAGCGGCGGCGTCCACGTCCTGACGCAGCTGCGCGACGAGGGCTTCCACGCCCCCGAACGGCCGGACGTCCCGGAGGTGCTTCACGAACTCCACCCGCACCTCCTCACCGTACAGATCGCCGTCGAAGCCGATCAAGTGGAGCTCGATGGTCGGCGGGGAGCCCTGAAACGTCGGGCGGGGCCCGACGTGCAGTGCGCCCGGATGGGCCTCGCCGCGCCTCCGGACTCCCCTCACGGCGTACACTCCCGGAGGCGGAACCAGCTTGTCCCGATCGCCGATCTGGAGGTTCGCGGTCGGAAAGCCGAGCCCGCGCCCCCTTCCCTCGCCCCTTACGACCACGCCGCGGAGCGAGTAGGAGCGCCCCAGGCACGCACGCGCTTCCTCCACGCGCGCTTCGCTCAGGGCCCGACGGATCCGCGACGACGAGATGGTCTGGCCGTCCACCTCCACCGGTCGCACCACGTCGACGGAGAAGCCGAGCCGGGCACCGAGCTCACGGATCGTGTCGGCGTCCCCGCTCCGGTCTCGACCGAAGCCGTGGTCGTATCCGATCACCAGCTCCTCGACGCCGAGCCGTCCGACCAGGATCTCCTCCACGAATCGCGCCGGCTCGTAGCGCGACAACGCTTCCGTGAAGCGTACGAAGACCGCGAAGTCCAGCCCGCTCTCAGCCAGGATCTCCTTCTTCTCCAGAGGCGTCGTCAGGAGCGGCGGGGCGTCGTCGGGGCGCACGACGCGAAGCGGATGCGGATCGAACGTGACGAGCACGCTCCGGCGTCCCGAGGCGTCGGCGCGTCTCCGGATCTCCTCCAGGACCCGCCAGTGCCCGAGGTGGACGCCGTCGAAGGTCCCGACCGTGGCCACGGTACCCTTGTCCGACGGGATGCCGGGCGGGTGTCGCCACCGGACCGAGGGCCCCGTCACGCGAACACCTTGGAAGGCTTGAGCGCTCCGTCCGCGACGTGGCCCACCGCGACCAGCTCGGCGCCCGCCGCGACGGCCACCGGGCCGGACACGTCGGGGCCCGTGTAGGGCACGCTCTGGCCGTGCGAGATCCTCCGGACGCCCTCCGCGTCGACCATCCACGAGGGGAGGTGGGCCAGCGCCTCGAGCGGGCTCATGGCCATCCGCTCGACGGCGGACGGATCGTCCAGCTCGTCCAGGGTGAGCGCGCCGTCCACTTCGAACCGGCCGATCCTCGTGCGCCGGAGCTCCGTGAGATGGGCGCCGGTCCCGAGTACCTCTCCCAGGTCACGGGCCAGCGAGCGGACGTAGGTGCCGCTGGAGCAGTGGACACGGAAGCGGACCAGCGGGAGCGTGATCTCCTCGACCTCCGCGGAGAACACGGTCACCCGGCTCGCCGGCAGATCGACGTGCTCACCTCTCCGGGCTCTACGGTGCATGGCCTCGCCACCCACCTTCTTGGCCGAGAACTGGGGTGGCACCTGATCGATCTCGCCGACGAATCGCGCCAGCGCGCGGGCGACATCGGCTTCCGAGACCCGGTCCCATCCCGGGAGGGTACGCACGACCTCGCCCTTCAAGTCGTCGGTGGTCGTGACCTCACCGAGGCGGGCCGTCGCGACGTACTCCTTGTCGAGACCCGTGACGTACTCGGAGAGTCGCGTCGCGGGCCCCACGCAGAGGAGAAGGAGTCCGGACGCGAAGGGGTCGAGCGTTCCCGTGTGCCCGATCCGCCGCTCACCGAGGGCGCGACGGGCCTGCCCCACCACGTCGTGCGACGTCGGTCCGACGGGCTTGTCCACCGGCAGCACGAACCCCGCCGCCGGTAGCTTCAACCGTCGTCTCCCGTCCGATCCCTCGGCCTCGGCGCGTCGTCCGCGTCGGGCTCGGGCTCACCATCGGACGGGTCGTCGAGTTCATCTTCGGGAAGGACGTCCGAGAGGATCTCCTCGATCCGCATCGCGTGCTCGAGCGACTTGTCGCGCTGGAAGCGCAGCTCGGGAATGCGCCGGATCGTCAGCTCCTTGCCGAGCGCTGCCCTGAGGAACGGCGCGGCCGCGGTCAGCCCCTCGAGGGCCTCGACGATCTCGGCCTCGCTGCCGATGACCCGGACGAAGACCCGCGCCAGGCTCAGGTCGTTCGTGACGTCGACCGCGGTCACGGTGACGACGCCGACGCGCGGATCACGCACGTCGGTACGAATGAGCATCGCCAGTTCCCTCTTGAGCTGCTCGTTGAGGCGAGCGAGGCGTCTGCGGCTCATGGGGCCCCCTTCTTAGGCGAACTGCTAGCAGAGCTCACGGTGGACTCCTGTGATGACGGCCCCGCCGTGCTCTTCCACGAAGCGGTCCAGCTTGTCGAGCATCGACTCCGCGAGACGTCCGTCGCTGGCCACCAGCGCGATGCTGACGGTCGCCCGATCCAGGACGTCCTGGAGGTCGGTCTCGGCCACGGAGACGTTGAACTTCGCGCGGAGGCGGTCCTTGAGTGACCGCACCACGGAGCGCTTGGCCTTCAGCGACGAGCATCCCGGGAGCGACAGCTCCCAGGTCATCGACACGACGACCATGGTCAGAAGATGTTGAAGAAGGGTCAGGTGACGTTGGCGAGCGTCCGTGCGACTTCCGTGACGGTGTAGCATTCGATCAGGTCGCCCACCTTCACATCGTTGAAGTTGGCGATCCCGATACCGCACTCGAAGCCTTCGCGGACTTCCTTGACGTCGTCCTTGAAGCGCTTGAGGGAGTGGATCTCCCCGTCGTACACCACGATACCCTCCCTGACGACCCGCGCCCGGCCCTTCCGGTCGATGCGGCCCTCGGTGACGTAACAGCCGGCGATCGTGCCGACCTTGCTCACCTTGAAGACCTCTCGGACCTCGGCCGTGCCCTGCACCGCCTCCCTCTTCTCGGGGGCGAGCATGCCCTCGAGCGCCGCGGTGACTTCGTCCACGGCCTCGTAGATGACGTCGTAGACGCGGATGTCGATGTCGTTGCGCTCGGCCTCCTGGCGCGCCGCGGTCTGCGGCCTCACCCTGAACCCGATGATCACCGCGCCCGCGGTCTCGGCGAGCAACACGTCCGACTCGTTGATCGCGCCCACGCCGCGATGGATGATGTCCACCTGGACCTCCTTGCCACCGAGCTGCTCGAGGGCGTCGGACAGGGCCTGGACCGAGCCGTCCACGTCGCCCTTGATGACGAGCGGCAGCCTCGACGTCTCACCGGCCGCGACCAACGCGCCGAAGTCGCCGAGCTTGATGCCGCGCTCGCGGATCCGGAGCTGCTTCTCGCGGTCGAGGCGCTGACGGGTACCGGCGATCTCGGCGGCCTGCACGGCATCCATGACCTGGAAGGTGTCACCCGCCTGCGGGACGCCGCTGGCGCCGAGCACCTGGACCGGCGTCGCCGGACCGGCCGACTGGATCGACTTGCCGCGCTCGTCGAGCATCGCCCGCACGCGGCCGTCCCACAGGCCGCAGACGAAGGAATCGCCCACGCGCAGGGTGCCCTTCTGAACGAGCACGGACACGACCGGTCCCTTACCCACGTCGAGCTGGGCTTCGACCACGGTGCCCTGGGCCGCGCGGTCGGGGTTCGCCTTGAGCTCGAGGATCTCGGCCTGCAGGAGCACCTTCTCGAGCAGGTCGTCGATGCCCTTGCCCGTCTTCGCGGAGATCTCGGCGGAGAGCACGTCGCCCCCGAAGTCCTCCACGTTCACGCTGTGCTGCAGGAGCTCCTGTTTCACGCGCCCCGGATCGGCGGCGGGCAGATCGCACTTGTTGATCGCGACGATCATGGGCACGCCGGCGTTCTTGGCATGGCTGATCGCCTCGATGGTCTGCGGCATGACGGAGTCGTCCGCCGCCACGAGCAGGATGACGATGTCCGTCACGTCGGCGCCGCGGGCACGCATCGCGGTGAAGGCGGCGTGGCCGGGCGTGTCGAGGAAGGTGATGCTGCGACCGTCCGGAAGCTCCACGTGGTAGGCACCGATATGCTGCGTGATGCCCCCGGCTTCGCCGGCGACCACGTTCGTCTTGCGGATCTTGTCGAGCAGCAGGGTCTTACCGTGATCGACGTGACCCATGACGGTCACGACCGGCGGACGCGGCTTGAGCGACTCCGGATCCTCCTCCTCCTCTTCGACCGCCGTCTCTCCGGAATAGTCCTCCTCGAGGACGGCCGTGTACCCGAACTCGTCGAGCAATAGCTCGATCTGGTCGAAGTCGAGACGCTGGTTGATGGTGACCATGAGGCCGAGGTTCTTGAACGCGGAGCCGACGATCTCGCTGGAGGTGGCGTCGATCAGCTCGGACAGCTCGGCCACGGTGAGGAACTCATTCACCCGCACCGTGGTGCGCTCGCGCTCCTGCTCCTCGCGCTCCTGCTCCTCCTGCTGTTCCTGCTCCTCTGCCGAGGGACGCTGGCCCTTGCGGCGACGCTTCTTTCCGCCGCCGCTGCCGCCTTTGATCTCGGCCATGACGCGCTGGATGTTCGACTGCACCGCATCCTGGTCGACGCCCTGGCGCCGCTTGCCCTTCTTCTTGTCCTTGCGCTTGCGACGACCGTCGGGGGTATACCCTTCGGCCTGGATCCGAACCTGGCCGCCGGGTCCGGCGCTCGCGGCCGGAGCAGGCGTGGGACGTCGGATGCTGCGGACGGGCGCGTCGGGGGCGCCGGCCCGGGCGGACGCGGGCGCCGGGCGTGACCGCTCACCCTCAGCCTTCTCCTCCGTCACGACCTCATCCTCGGACGCCGGCTCCTCGACATCGACGACGGCCTCTTCCTCGTCGTCGACCTCGTCTTCGTCGTCGTCCTCCTCTTCCTCGTCTTCCTCGTCTTCGGCCTCGAGCTCGGACTCCTCGTCGGCCTCCGCCTCGAGATCTTCGGTGTCGTCCGCTTCGGGAGCCTCGGCTTCGACTTCCACCGGCTCGCTCTCGTCGGCCTCGGTGTCCTCATCCGAATCCGACTCCGGGGCCTCGGCAGCCGCCTCGGCCTCGGCGTCGGACGCTTCCTCCTCCGACTCGGCATCGGCTTCGTCGGACTCCGGGGTCTCGTCGCTCCCCCGCCGGCGCCGGCGACGGCGGCGGCCCGAGCTGGACGCGGTCTCTTCCACGGCGGCACGGATCGCCTCGGCCGGGTCCTTGCGGCCCGCCCGACGCTCCCGTTCCACCTTGGCCAGGACCTTGGCCTTCTGACCATCCGTGATGGTCGCCTGCTCGTCCGCGACGGGAATGCCCATCTGCCGAAGCAGCGCGATCAGCGCGTCGGTCTCGACCTTGAGGTCTTCTGCCAGCTCGATAACCTGCATGCTACGTGTCTGCCTCCGATTCGTCGGGGCTGCCAGCGTTCACCGCGCCGAGCTCCTCCAGGAGCCGGCCGGCGAGCGAGGCGCTCGTCACCGCGACGGCGGCCAAAGGCGCCGATCCGATCGCGGACCCCAACGTGTTTCGATCCCCCAGGTAAACCTGGGGGATCGTCCGATTGTGAATCGTACTCCGAATTTTGTCCAACTGGGTCTCGGACGCGTCGGTCGCCATGATCACAAGCGCCACGCGTCCGTCCCGTACAGCCTGGCGAACGGCTTCGGTGCCCCCGGCCACCTGACCCGCGCGGCGCGCGAGCCCGAGCAGGGAGAGCGCGTCACGCGTCTTCCCCATCCTCGTCGTCCTCGTCCGGCGCTTCATCCTCGTCCGGCGCGTCGTCCTCGGACGTCGCTTCGTCGGAGTCGGACGGGTCTTTTTCGTCGTCCCCGTCCTCGTCGGACGCCGCGTCGACCTCCACCACCGTCAGCTCGTCGATGAGCTCGAGGAGCCGATCGGCGTGCACCTCGCCGATACCGGGGATCTCCAGGAAATCCCTACGCTCCAAATCGATGATCTGGAGAAATGTATGATACCCGGCCTCCGACAACGCCGCCAGGGCTGCCGGCGCCAGATCCAGCTCCGAGAGGGGGAAGTCCGAAGTCTCGAACTCGTCCTCCGGCGTGCTCTCGAGGCGGGACAGGTCCTCGCCGCGCTCCATCCACTCACGCGACCCGTAGAGGTCGATCTGCCAACCGATGAGCTGGGAAGCCAGACGGACGTTCTGACCGTTCCGGCCGATCGCGAGCGACAGCTGGTCCTCGTCGACGATGGCGGTGACGACCTGGCGCTCGACATCGCTGAACACCTTCGATACACGGGCCGGCGCCAGCGCACGGCGAGCGAACACCTCCGTGTCGGGGTGCCACGGCACGATGTCGATCCGCTCTCCTCCGAGCTCCGAGACGACGGCCTGGACGCGTGAGCCCTTGAGCCCGACGCACGCCCCGACCGGGTCGATGGACTCGTCCCGGCTGTACACGGCGATCTTGGTTCGGCCGCCAACCTCGCGGGAGATCTCCTTGATCTCGACGATCCCCTGGTGGATCTCCGGCACCTCGAGCTTGAACAGAGCCGCCACGAAACCCGGGTCGGCGCGGGACAGGATGAGACGCGGACCCTTCGGGGTCTCCTCGACCTTCTTCAGGACTGCCCGGATGGGGTCTCCCTGACGGAAGCGCTCCCGAGGATTCTGGTCCTTCCAGGGGATGATCGCCTCGGCGTCGCGCGACCGGTTCATCATGACGACGAGCTTGCCCCGCTCGGTCTGCTGGACCTCGCCCGAGAGGAGCTCACCGACCTGGTCCGCGAACTCGTCCCGGATGCGGTCGCGCTCGTTCTCGCGGACCCGCTGGACGATCCGCTGTTTGACCGCCATCACGGCGTTCCGGCCGAACTGCGTGAAATCGACCGGAATCTCCATGACGTCGCCGACTTCGAACGTATCGTCGTCCCAACGCGCTTCCTCGAGGGAGATCTCCGACGCGGAGTCCTCGACCTCCTCGACGACGCGGCGCAGCACGACGATGTCGAACTCGCCGGTGTCCTCGTTGATATCGATCTCGGCCTGGACCGTCGGACCATAGATGCGCGCGAGCCCCGCCAGGATCCCGTCCTTGACGAGGTCGGTCATCTCCTCTTCGGTCAGGCTCTTGGTCGACGCCACGTCTCTGAATGCCGCTACGATCTGGGCCGCGTTCGCCATCTCTATCTCCTCACTTCCACGTGAAGGCGAGGTTCGCCTTCCGAATCCGATCCAAGGGCACGTCGACCTCGTCGCCATTCGGCAATTTCAACCTGACATGCCCACCCCCCTCACCCATTTCCTCCAGACCGAGCAACTCGCCTTCGAGTCGGCTCTGTTCTCCGACCAGCGCCTCGGTTCCCTGAACCACGACCCGCTCCCCGCGGAACCGTCGATAGTCCGACGGACGCACGAGGGGCCGGTCCACACCCGGCGACGAAACCTCCAGCGTGTAGCGATCCGACAGGGACTCGTGCTCGTCGAGCCAGGGCTCGAGGCCCCTGCTGACCGAGGCACAGTCGTCGATCGTGACACCCTGGCCGGAGTCGCTCTCGGGCCGGTCGATGCGCAGTTGGAGCAGTGGGCGACGCCCACTGCCCCCCCACCGGACATCGACCAGCTCGAAGCCGAGCGCGGCTACGCGGCGCTCCAACTCCTCGGCGATCTCCGGCACCACTCGCATCGAAACAACCCCCCTATCAAAACCAAGGGGTACGCCGCGGAAGCGACGAACCCCAGTCACATCGAACAAAAAAGCGGGGGCGACCTCCACCCCCACTTCGTTTGAAACTCACCCCGACGGGCGTGCTGTCCGGCCAGAGAATATAGGGGAAGCGGTAGGTGCTCTCAAGCCGCCCCGAGGACGCCCCGTGCCCGGACCCTGCCCCCGCGCGCTACGGGACCCCGTGGCTCACGCCGGCCCGCTCGTTCCTCGCTCGCTCTCCAGGGCAGTGACGCGGGCCCGGAGCGTGTCGATCTCCGCCCGGAGCGCTTCGAGCTCGGAATGGTGCGCGAAGTCGAGCCGCTCCTTCGCATCGCCGGCCGCGCTCTGCGCGCGCTCGAGCGCGTCCTTCATGACCTGCTTCGCCCTGTCGGCGGACAGGTCACCACGGTCGCGGGCCTCCTGGATCGTCTCTTCGAGCGCTTCCTTGAAGGCGGAGAGCACGCCGATCCCCTGGCGGATCCCCTCGGAGACGCGCTCCTTCGGTCCCTGCTTCTGTTGCTTCCCGGACTGGTCCGTCATGGGTTTCTCCGATCTCGGCTGAGCGAACTCGGGACAGAGTGTCCCGTGTTAACCATACGCGGGAGGCCGCGGAAAGATTCGCCTCAGGCGCGCTCGATCCTGGCTCCGAGTGCCTTCAGCCGCTCGTCGATCCGTTCGTACCCCCGCTCGATCTGATGGATGTTCCCGATGCGGCTGGTGCCTTCCGCTCCGAGCGCTGCGATCAGGAGCGCCATGCCCGCGCGGATGTCCGGGCTCTCCACGACGCCCCCCCGGAGCCGCGTCGGACCCACGACGACCGCCCGGTGCGGATCGCACAGGATGATCGACGCGCCCAAGCCGACCAGCTTGTCCGTGAAGAACATGCGCGACTCGAACATCTTCTCGTGGACGAGGACGGTGCCGTGGCACTGCGTCGCCGCGACGATGGCGATGGAGGTCAGATCGGCCGGGAACGCCGGCCACGGTCCGTCGTCGAGCTTCGGCACGTGGCCGTAGGCGTCGTCCCTGACATGGTGCGGCTCACTGCCCCTGACGAGCAGGTCCTTCCCCTGCACCTCGCACTCGATTCCGAGCCGGCGGAAACCGATGAGCGTGGAATCGAGGTGCTCGATCGGAGCGCCCTCGATGGTCAGGTCGCTGCCGGTGACGGCCGCGAGGCCGATGAACGAGCCCGTCTCGATGTGGTCCGCGCCGATCCGGAAAGTCGTTCCGCCGAGCGAGTCGACCCCGTCGATCTCGAGCACGTGCGTGCCGGATCCGCTGATGCGCGCGCCCATCGCGGTCAGGAGGCGACAGAGGTCCTGTACGTGGGGCTCGGCGGCGGCGTTGCGGATGCGCGTCCGGCCGCCCGCCAGCACGGCGGCCATGATCGCGTTCTCGGTCCCAGTGACGGAGGGCTCGTCGAGGAAGAAGTCCGCCCCGGTGAGCTTCTTCGCCCTGATCCTGAAGCCGCCGTTGAGCTTCACCTTGGCGCCGAGCGCCTCGAAGGCGAGGAAGTGCGTGTCCATGCGTCGCCGCCCGATCACGTCACCGCCGGGTGGGGGCAACTCCACGTCACCGAACCGGGCCAGGAGCGGGCCGGCGAGCAAGAGGGAGGCACGAATCCGCTCGGCCAGATCCCGATCGATCTCGCCGCCCCGCACACCGCGCGGGTCGACGGTGACCTCGTTCGGCCCGCCCCAACTCACGTCCGCTCCGAGCGAAGAGACGATCTCGAGGAAGGTGAGGACGTCCCGGATGCGGGGAACGTTCTCCAGAGTGACCGGCTCCGACGCGAGCACGGTGGCGGCGAGGCACGGTAGGGCTGAGTTCTTGTTGCCAGCGGGGCGGATGCGGCCATCGAGCCGGTGGCCGCCTTCGACGAGGAAGCTTGCCATGAAGTGGATGGGTGCGGGAGGCGGGCGACGAGCCTCCGAACTTACCCAGACCCGAGCGCGCGCAGCAACCGAGCCACCCCGGCCGCGCGCCCCCCTACGCGACGGGCCCCGGCCCGACCGGCGCGTCACGAGATGGAGGCGCGCTGGATCTACGGGGAGGATGCCGGTTAGACTTCAATCATGCACATGATCCAGACAGCGCTTCCGCAGGTAGTCGAGAGCAGGGACGCACTCGCCCTGGCCGCAGACATCGCCGTCGTGATCACCGGGCTCGCCGTGATCGTGCTGGCGGTGGTCCTGATCGGTGCGGTCATCGAAGCTCGCGCGACCCTGAAAGAGCTCCGCATCGGAGTCCGCCAGAACCTCGGCCCGGTCTCCGATCGGGCACGGGCGATCTCAGACAACGTCGAGTCGATCACCGATACGCTGAGAACGGAAGTGCGGCACCTGCGCTCCTCCGTTCGCGCCATCAACGATCGACTCGATCAGGCGTCCGATCACATGGAAGACCGGATCGAGGAGTTCAACGCTCTGCTCGAAGCCGTCCAGGCGGAGGCCGAAGAGATCTTCCTCGACACCGCCGCCACGGTTCATGGACTGCGTGAAGGGGCACGATCTATCGGACGAAATGGCAAGGACCTACACCACTCACCCGACACGGGGCCTGAAGACGGTTCCGGTGTCAGGAGGCCGGCCGGCGATCCGATCGGAAGAGCGGCCGCCGAAGCGGACCGAGACGCCGTCTGAACGCGCCCGGTCCGGTTGGCGCCCCATGAGCTCCCTGCTCTCGCGGGCCCTGTTCATCGTGACCGGGTGGTTCCTGCTGTCACCCGACGAGGTGGCGGCGTGGGGGCCGGCGACCCACATCGCGCTGGGGGAGGCGGTGCTCGCGTCCCTCCATCTCGTCCCACCCGCCGTGCGCGCGATTCTCGAGCGATACCCCCTGCACTTCCTCTACGGGTCGGTGGCCGCGGACATCTCGTTCGCCAAGAAGTACGTTCCCACCGGACGGCACTGCCACGACTGGTCCGTCGGCGAGGAGATCCTCGCATCGGCCGAGACCGAGCGGCTCGCGTCCGTCGGGTACGGGTACCTGGCCCACCTGGCGGCCGACACCATCGCCCACAACGTCTTCGTGCCCCGGCAGCTTCTTCTGACCAGCACGACCCAGGCGCTCGGTCACGCCTACTGGGAGCATCGCATGGACATGCACGTGGGCGAGGATTTCCTGTCGCTCGCCCGGCACGTCGTCATGGATCATGACCACAGCGAGGCCGACACGCTCTTCGACGACGTTCTGAGCCGCACCATCTTCACGTTCGGCACGAACCGCCGGATCTTCCGCGGGATGATCCAGTTCCAGGGATACGAGCGGTGGCAGAAGGTGTTCGGCCAGGTGCTGGCCAAGTCGCGCTTCGATCTTCCCGACCCCACGGTCGACCGGTACTTCGAAACGGCGTTCGAGCGCGTGGTGGGCTATCTGAACGATCGCTCGACGTCGGTAGCCGCCGAGGCCGACCCGGTCGGGGACCTCAACCTGAAGCTCGCGAAGAAGGTCCGGCGCCGTGCCCTCTCGGACCAGCGCGCGGCCCATCCGGAGGCACTCGAGGAGATGGCCGAGGCCTTCTTCCCGCTGCCCGACGAGCGCTCCGTCTACTGGCCGCAGATCCGTGAGCCGGAGTTCGCGGCCGGGATCACCTCCTGGAACGGTGGCCGCCGCACGCTTCCGCCTCCGCCGGCGGCCGAGGACGAGAAGGGCTGAACGACGAGTGTGTCGCGCGGCGTGATTCGGCGATCGGCGGCCGGATGACGCTCTGCCGTATCAGTCGTCGAGCGCGGCGCGCAGCAGCTCGCTCACCTGGCGCGGGTCGGCCTGCCCCTTCGAAAGGCCCATCACGCGTCCCATGAGGAAGCCGAGGATCTTCTTCTCGCCGTCCCGGTAGCGGGCGGTCTCCTCGGGGTGCGCCTCGAGCACCGTTGCCACCCAGGCCTCGAGCCGGGCGGTGTCGCGGATCTGGACGAGACCTTCCCGCTCCACGATCTGGCCCACCGGTGTGTCGTCCTCCGGGAGGAGGGCCAGCACCTTCTTGGCCGCCGAGTCGGACACGACGCCCTCCTTCAGAAGCCCGAGGATCTCCACGATCCGTGAGGGGGCCACCGAAAAGCGCTCGGGGTGCTCGCCCCGTTCGTTCATGAGCGCCTGCACCGGCCCCATCACCCAGTTCGCGGCCAACTTCGGGTCGTCCACGCCGCGCGCGACCGCCTCGAAGTACTCGGCCGTGGCGCGGACCTGGGTCAGGACGCCGGCGTCGTACTCCGAAAGTGCGTAGGCGTCCACGAAGCGCGCCCGTCGCGCGGCCGGGAGCTCCGGAAGCTCGGCCCGAGCGGCATCGAGCGCCTCCCCGTCCAGGCGGAGCGGAGGGAGGTCCGGATCAGGGAAGTACCGGTAATCGTGGCTCTCCTCCTTGGAGCGCATCGGCCGCACGGTGCCCCGATGGTCGTCCCAGAGCAGCGTCTGCTGCTCGATGCGTCCACCACCGTCCAGGACTTCCCGCTGCCGCGCGATCTCGATCTCGAGCGCCCGCTCGATGCCCGAGAACGAGTTCACGTTCTTGATCTCGGTCTTCGTTCCCAGCGTGTCGGAGCCCGAGGGGCGCAGCGAGATGTTGGCGTCCGCACGCAGGCTTCCCTCCTCCATGTTGCAGTCGCTCACGTCCACGTACTCGAGGATCTGCTTGAGGGCACCGAGAAACGCCCGTGTGTCCGCCGGGGAGCGCAGGTCGGGCTCGGTCACGATCTCCACGAGGGGCGTACCCGCGCGGTTCAGGTCCACGGCGCTCTTCCCGGGAATGCGGTCGTGGACGAGCTTGCCCGCGTCCTCTTCCATGTGGATGCGGTGGATCCGCACCGTCCGCGGTCCGTCGGGCCCGACGAACGAGACCGTACCGTCGGTCGCGAGGGGCTCCTCGAACTGGCTGATCTGATATCCCTTGGGGAGATCCGGGTAGAAGTAGTTCTTCCGCGCCCAGACGCTCCGCTCATGGACGGTGCAGTCCAGGGCGAGCGCCGTCCGGAGCCCCAGACGCACGGCCTCGGGGTTCACGGTCGGGAGCGCACCCGGGAGACCGAGGCAGACGGGGCACACGTGCGTGTTCGGCGCGTCCCCGAAGACCACCCGGTTGCCGCAGAACAGCTTCCGCTCGGTGCGGAGCTGCACGTGGATCTCGATGCCGATGACGACTTCCCAGCTCACGACGTGGTCCCTCCGAGCGAGGCTTCGAGGGCGGCGCCCACGCGGACCGTGGTATCCTCCCGCCACCAGGGCGCCAGGATCTGGCCGCCCACCGGGAGTCCGTCGAGCGAGCCGATCGGGACCGACATTCCCGGAATACCGGCCAGATTCGCCGTCACCGTGAACACGTCGGACATGTACATCTGGACAGGGTCGTCGATCCTCTCCCCGATCGGGAACGCGGTCGTGGGGGTGGTCGGCGTGAAGAGCGCGTCGACTCCGGAGTCGAAGACCTCGCGGAAGTCCCGCGTGATGTGGGCGCGGGCCCGCTGCGCCCGGCCGTAGTACCGGTCGTAGTAGCCCGCCGAGAGCGCATACGTCCCCAGCATGATCCGGCGCTTCACCTCGGCGCCGAAGCCCGTCGAGCGCGTCGCCTCGTGCATCGCCGCGATGTCGACGCCCTCGCGACGCACGCCGTAACGGACGCCGTCGAAGCGGGAGAGATTGCTCGACGCTTCGGCCGGCGCCAGGACGTAGTAGGTCGGGATCGCGAAGCGCGAATGCGGGAGTGACACCCTCCTGAGCTCCGCTCCAGCTCGCTCCAGACGCTCCAGCGCCACCTCGATCAGCCCTCGGATCCCGGCGTCGAGCGTGTCCGGCAGGTACTCTTCGGGCACGCCGACGACGAGCCCTCCCACGCCCTTCCCCGCGGCCTCGACCAGCCCCGGCACCGGCCGATCGACCGAGGTCGCGTCGAGCGGGTCGTGGCCCGACACGGCCTCGAGCAGCCGGGCGGCGTCGACCACGGTCCTACCGAACGCGCCGATCTGGTCCATCGACGACGCGAACGCGACCAGGCCGTAGCGACTCACCCGCCCGTACGTGGGCTTGAGGCCCACCACCCCGCAGAACGCCGCGGGCTGCCGGACGGAGCCTCCGGTCTCGGAGCCGAGCGCCATCGACACGTAGCCCGCCGCCACCGCGGCGGCCGAGCCACCCGAGCTTCCCCCGGTCACGCGCGCGCGGTCGTGCGGGTTCCGGGTCGGGCCCCAGGCCGAGCTCTCGGTGGAGGAGCCCATGGCGAACTCGTCCAGGTTGGTCTTCCCCACGACGACCGCGCCGGCCGCCCGCAACTTCCGGATCGCAGTGGCCTCGAACGGGGAGCGGTACCCTTCCAGCAGGCGGGAGCCGCAGGTGGTCGGCAGCTCGAGCGTGGCGATGTTGTCCTTCACGGCGACCGGGACTCCGGCGAGGGGGGCGTCCCGGTCCGTCGGGCCCGGTCCGCCCACCGCGACGTCGTCCGCCACGGAGATGAAGGCGTTCAACCCTTCCGGCCCCGCCTCGGCGGCCCGGATGCGCTGGACTACGTCGGCGGCCGCCAGGCGCGTCACGAGCGGTCCTCCTCGGCGTGCACGCCCGGAGGGGGCGGCACCACGAAGAAGCCGTCCTGGAACGCGGGCGCCATGCCGGACGGATCGAGCCGCTCCGGATCGGCCCCGGTTTCTTCCGAGGCGCGGGTCGAGGCCCGCTCCGCCCATCGACCGTCGTCGGCCACCTCGTCCTCCTCGAGCGCGCCGAGCGCGTCGACATGCTCCAGAATCGAGTTGAGGTCGTCCGTCATCCGCGCCAGCTCGTCGTCGTCGAGGCGGAGCCGGGCCAGCCGGGCGATCCTGAGCACTTCTTCACGATCCACGCTCATGGCCAGTCCTTCTCGAGGGAAGCGTAGCGGGCCAGCAACTTCTTCCGACCGATGTCGTCGAAGTCGACCGTCACCTTGAGGTCACGGCCGAACCCGGTCACTTCGACCACGGCGCCCGATCCGAAGGTCGCGTGGACGACCCGCTCACCTGGGGCGAAGCGCGGGAGATCCTGGTTGAGCCCGGCGTCCGGGTCGGGCTCGTACGAGGTGTCGCGGTAGCTCGAGCCCCCGAACGACGTCCTTCCGCCGCGGTCGCGGTGATCCCGGTGGGGGGTGCTCGACGTGAGCAGCTTCAACCGCTCGCTCCGGCGCTCCTCCACCAGCGTCTCGGGCACGGCGTCGACGAACGACGAACGGGTGTTGTGGTTGAAGTCACCGGCCCTCCGCCGCTGGCGGGCCCAGGTGAGCGAGAGCTTGTCCTCCGCCCGCGTGATCCCGACGTAGAAGAGGCGTCGTTCCTCCTCGAGCGCCGCCGGGTCGTCGTACGACCGACCGAGCGGGAAGAGTCCCTCCTCCATGCCCGCGATGTAGACCAGCGGGAACTCGAGCCCCTTGGCGTTGTGGAGCGTCATGAGGGTCACGGCGTCCGCGTCCGGATCGAGCCGGTCGACGTCGGCCACGAGCGCCACCTGCTGCAGGTAGAGATCCAGCTCGGTGAAGCGGTCCTGGTCTTCGGCCTCCACCGTGCTGGCGGCGCCGGCGTCGAAGTCCACCGCGCCGGCGATGAGCTCGGCCACGTTCCGGGCGCGGTCCTCTCCCTCCGGCCCCTCGTCCTGGAGGTGCCGCACCAGGTCGAGTCGCTCGATGAGCTCCTCGAGGAGCTGGCCCACGCTCACCCGGGCCGCGCGGATGCTGAACTCGCGGATCAGCTCGGCGAAGCGCACCAGCGAGTGCGTCGCGGCCGCCCGGATGTCCATGATCTCCTCGGCCCGCTCGGCCGCCTCGAGCAGCGTGAGGCCCTGCTCCCCGGCCCACCGACGGAGATGCTCCGCCGAGGTGAGCCCGATGCCGCGCCGCGGATAGTTGAGCACGCGGTCGAAGGCGATCTCGTCCCTCGGGTTCGAGATGAGCCGCAGATAGCCGAGCACGTCCTGGATCTCGCGGCGCTCGTAGAAGCGGACGCTGCCGATGACCTGGTACGGAACGCCCTCCCGTCGGAACGCGTCCTCCAGGGCGCGGGCCTGCGCGTTCGTGCGGTAGAGCACCGCGCAGTCGCGGTACGACCAGGTCGGCACGTCCCGGATGCGCGTCTCGAGATCGGAGACGATCCAACGGGCCTCGTCGGTCTCGTCGAAGGTCTCGGCGATGGTGATCGGCTCGCCGCCGGCCCGCTCGGTCGTGAGCGTCTTTCCCTTCCGGTCGACGTTCTCGGCGATGACGTGGTTGGCCGCGTCGAGGATCGCCTGGGTGGAGCGGTAGTTGCGCTCCAGACGCACGATGCGCGAGCCCGGGAAGCCCTCCTCGAAGTCGAGGATGTTGCGGATGTCCGCGCCCCGCCACCCGTAGATCGACTGATCGTCGTCGCCGACCACCATGAGGTTGCCATGCCGCGCGGCGAGCAGTTCCACGAAGCGGTACTGTGCGCGGTTGGTGTCCTGATACTCGTCGACCAGGATGAACTGGAAGCGCTCCTGGTACCGCTCGAGGAGCTCGGGGACCTGCTCGAACAGCTGGACCGGCTTCATGAGCAGGTCGTCGAAGTCGAGGGCGTTCTGGTTCTCGAGCGTCTTCTGGTACTCGGGATACACCTTCGCGACGGTCCGTGCGAACAGGTCGAAGGTGCCTTCGTTGTCGATGGCGAACTGCCGTGCGTCGATGAGCTGGTTCTTCGCGTTGCTCATCTCCCCGCGGACCGCCTTCGGGTTCCAGCGCTTCGGATCGAGGCCGACGGACTCCATGACGCTCTTCACCAGACGGAGCGACTGGTCGGCGTCGAAGATGCTGAACGCACGGTCCCAACCCAGCCGGTCGACGTGGCGCCTGAGGAGCCGCGCCCCGAGAGCGTGGAACGTCCCGACCCACATCCCCCTCGGATCACGCCCCAGCATGCGCCCGATCCGCTCGCGCATCTCGCCGGCGGCCTTGTTGGTGAACGTCACCGCCAGGATCCGGTCGGGCGGCACACCGTGCTCGTGGATCAGGTGGCAGATGCGTGCCGTGAGGACGCGCGTCTTCCCCGACCCGGCGCCGGCGAGCACGAGGAGCGGCCCCTCCACGTGCTCGGTCGCTTCACGCTGCTCCGGGTTCAGCCCCTCGAGATGCCTGCCCATGCCCGCCTCAAGCATCGGCCACGGGGAGCCTGATCTGGAAGGTCGTGCCCTCCATCCCTTCGAGCAGCTCGATGCGTCCGTCGTGGACGCCTTCGACGATGCGCCTGGACAGCGCGAGGCCCACGCCCCATCCGCCCGGCTTCGAGCTCACGCCCGGCTCGAACAGCTTGTCCCGCACCGCCGGATCCACGCCCGGTCCCGTATCCCGTATTCTCAGACTGACCCACCTCCCTCCGACTTCTCTCGCATAGATGGTGATCTTGCCCCCGCGCCCGGCCAGGGCATCGAGGGCATTCTTGACGACGTTCTCGAGGGCCCAGACCAGAAGGACCTCGTTCCCCATGACGCGTGGGAGCCCGGGCGGCACATCCACGAGGAGCTCGACACCCTTCTTCGTGAGCCGCGGGATGCGCACGGCCAGGTACTGCTCGAGATCGCTCACGACCTGACGCACCGAGAGGCTCTCGAGCTCCGGCTCCCTGCCGATGAGCTCGAAGCGGTGGCTGATCCGCTCGAGCCTCTCGATGTCCTCCCCGATGGCGTCGGCGACCTCCGTCTCACCGAGCGCGCCGGGCCGCTCGTCCGGCTTCAGACGGAGCACCTCCAGCCATCCCTGAAGCGACGACAGCGGCGTGCCGAGCTGGTGCGCCAGCTCCCTGGCCATCGCCGTCCAGGCCTTCTCGCCCTCGGCACGGCGCTGGTAGCGCACGACCACGAAGCCGATCAGCACGGTCAGGAAGAGGCCGCCGGCCTGCAGCCAGGGAATCCAGCGGAGCCTCCGCACCTCGGGCGTGTCGCCGTAGTGGATGTGCATGAGGTCCGGGTCGCCGATGGGCGGGTTCTCCGCGTCCAGCCGGCGCACGTACGAACGCACCCGCTCCTGGCCATCCGGTGTGTTCGTGTCCACGGAGAACGGCAGGTTCTCGTGGGCCAGCACCGTATCCCCGGGGCCCATGACGACGAGCGGCACCCCCGCATCGCGCACGATCCCCTGCAGGTTGAACAGGACCTGGGTCTCGTTCCCCTGCGTGACCAGTCCCTCCTGCACCTCCGCGAAGATGCGGGACAGGAGCGCGGAGTTGCCCCGGACCTGCTCGACGATCTGCTGCGTGTAGAGCAGATACCACCCGAGGAGCAGGACGAAGAGCGTCGCGAGCGCGACCGGCCACTTGATGCGGATCATGGCGCACGGCGGGGGGTTCGACCCCTCAGGAGGACACGGTCAGGCGATCACGACCGACGTAGGGACGCAGCACGTCGGGCAGCGCCACGCTTCCGTCCTCATGCTGATAGGTCTCGAGCAGCGCCGCCACCACCCGGGGGAGCGCGAGGGCCGATCCGTTCAGGGTGTGCACGTACTCCGGCTTCTCCGCCTGGCTGCGCTTGAAGCGCAGATCGGCGCGCCGGGCCTGGTAGTCGGTGAAGGTCGTGCAGCTCGACACCTCGAGCCACTTCCCCACCCCGGGCGCCCAGACCTCCAGGTCGTACGTCATGGCACCGCTCTGCCCGAGGTCGCCGCTCGCCAGGAGGAGCCGGCGATAGTGCAGCCCCAGCCGCTCGAGCAGCGTCTCCGCCTCGCGCGTGAGCTCTTCGAGCGCGTCGAGGCTACGCTCGGGCGTCTCGTAGCGGACGAGCTCGACCTTGTCGAACTGATGCACCCGGAGAAGCCCGCGTGTGTCCTTTCCGGCGGCCCCGGCTTCGCGGCGGAAGCACGGCGAATAGGCCGTGAGCTTCTTCGGGAGGTCGTCCAGGTCGAGCATCTGCCCGCGCAACAGGTTGGTGACAGGAACCTCGGCCGTGGGGATGAGCCAGAGGTCGTCGCGCTCGGTCAGATACGATTCGTCGGCGAACTTCGGGAGCTGCCCCGTGCCGGTCATCGCGTCGCGATTCACGAGATACGGGACCCGGACCTCCTCGTACCCGTGCTCGTCCACGTGCACGTCGAGGAAGTAGTTGATCAGGCCTCGCTGGAGCCTCGCGCCCATTCCGCGCAGCACCGGGAAGCCGGAGCCGCTGACCGCGGCCCCGGCCGGCAGGTCGAGGATGCCGAGCGCCTCGCCGATGTCCCAGTGCGGCTTGGGCTCGAAGTCGAAGGTGGCGGGCTCACCATACGTAGCGAGCACGACGTTCGCCTCTTCGCCACCCGCCGGCACCCGGTCGAGCGGAAGGTTCGGCAGTCCGAGCAGGATCTCGTCGATCGCCGCCTCGGCGTCGCCGACACGCGCGTCGATCTCGTCGATCCGGTCGCCGACCCGGCGCATCTCGGCGACCAGCTCAGACGCGTCCTCGCCGGCGCGCTTGAGCTCGCCGATGCGCTTCGACGACGAGTTGCGCTCGGCCTTGAGGTCGTTGACCTCGCCGAGCCCCGCGCGCCGCGCCTCGTCGAGCGCGAGCAGGCGGTCGACGGCGTCCGCGTGGGCCGCGTCCCGCTTGGCGAGTGCGGCCTTGACGACGTCGGGCTCCTGACGGATCTGACGGAGATCGAGCATCAGCGGATGGCCGCCGTGGTGATGGTGTGAACGTGCACCGGGCTCGCCCCGCTCAGTTGGGGGGCACGAGCCGGCGGTCGTTGCAGACCGGGTTCGTCACGTGCCGGAAGCGGAGGGTTCCTTCGCCCACGTCGAGCTCGAGCGCCTCCATCTTCGCGTAGTAGACACAACTCCGACCGAACGACCCGGCCCGTTGCGTCGTCCGGACGACATAGGTGGTCCCGAGCTCCACCGGAACGGGGTCTACCGCGCTGTACACGGCCGTGTCACCCGGCGCATCCGTCACCTCGTCGAGGGTGAGCCCTTCGAGCGGGGCGACTCGGGCCCGGGAGCTCACACCGAGGGCGCCCGGAGGAAGGAACACCAAGCCGCCGTCCCGCGTGTCGAGTGCCAGGTCCCAGGTGCCCGTCGCGTTCGGCGACTCGATGACGATCTTCGTCGACGTGTAGAAGTCGTACGCGGCCGGCACGTTGAGCTCGGGACGCGCCATCGAGTAGAGCACCACCGTGTCCGGTTGGTCACTCCACTGGAAGGAGAACGGATCGTCGCCGCACGCGACGGTTCCGGTCAGGAGGGCCGCCGCGAGGGCGGCGACCTTGGGCGCTCGGCGACGCACGAGACGTGCTTCGTTGGTCACGGTGGAGTCCGGAAAGGGGCGAGCGGGTCGATGCGACCCGCTTTGACGGCCCGGAAACTTGTCGGGGGCGGGGGTGACGGTCAACCCCGAAAAGCCCTTGGATTGCTTGACTTTACCCCACCCGGCGGGTAGGTTCCCGCCGCAGTTTGCCGGGCATTCCAGACGTCTGCTCGGGGAAAACCGCCTTCTCAACCGAGCGAGGTGACCCGGTGCCGGACGACCCCCGTGGCGCTCCGCCCAGACGGATTCTGATCGTGGACGACGAGCCGCACATCCGGCGGCTGCTCGCGACGAGGCTGGAGGCCGAGGGCTTCGAGGTCCGTGAGGCCGCGGACGGGGAAGAAGGACTGATCGTGCTCTCCGACTACCGGCCCGACCTCGTCCTGCTCGACCTGATGATGCCGGGCGCCAGCGGCCTCGAGGTCCTCTCGAAGATTCGCTCGGGTGGCGGCGACGCTACCGTCCCCGTCATCATCCTGACCGCCAAGGGTCAGGACACGGACCGTGAGCTGGCGTTCGCCGGAGGTGCGACCGACTTCATGACCAAGCCGTTCAGCCCGATGAAGCTGCTCGCGCGCATCTACGAGATCCTCGGTGACAGCTGAGCGCGGCGCCCGCACCCCCCATCCGGAGTGGATGTCTTGAGCTACACCCGTCTCGTCCTCTTCGACGACGCTCGCGCACGCGCTTGGGCTCCGTTCTCGCTGACCCGCCCTGTGGGGGAAATGCTGTTCGGCACGATGACGTTGAGGGCGCGCGCCGAACGGGCCACGGGCCTCGCGTGCGCGGGTCATCTCACGTCCGACCACCTTCTCGGGTTCGACGAACCCGGTGCGCCCGGGGCCTTGACCCCGGCCCAGGCCCGGGAGCTCAGCGGGCACAGACTCGTCCTGTCGAGCCGATGCGCGCTGGATCTCGAGGGACTCACCCCTCCGGACGGTTCGGCCACGCTCGTGCTGGAGGGCGTGACGGTCGGTTGGCACCTCCCGGACGGGGCACCGATGCCGGACGTGGCCGCGCTCCTCGATCCGGACGCGTTCGCCGGGCCCGAAGCCCGCGTCACGATCCGTGGCCGGATGGTCGAGGCGCCCTGGACGCTCGTGCGGGACAATCCGGACCAGCTTCGCGCCGACGCCGCCGCACTCGGCTGGGAGGACACGGGAACGCCCCCCGGCGTCCACCGGATCGGCGAGGGAGTACTCTCGCTGGCGCCGGACGCCGCCATCGAGCCGGGCGTGACCGTCGATCTGCGCACCGGACCGGTGCGGCTCGAGGCCGGGAGCCGGGTGGAGGGTCCCGCGCGCCTCGTCGGCCCGCTGCACATCGGTCCGTCGAGCGTCGTCTTCGGCGGGCAGGTCGGCTCGTCGTCCATCGGACCGGTATGTAAGCTCCGGGGCGAGATCGCCGACTCGGTCATCCTGGGCTACGTGAACAAGGCGCACGACGGGTATCTGGGCCACGCGCTCGCGGGGCGCTGGGTGAACCTCGGGGCTTTCACGACCAACTCCGACCTCAAGAACAACTACGGATCCGTGAGCGTGTGGACGCCGGACGGACCGACCGACACCGGGCTCATGAAGGTCGGGTGCTTCCTCGGCGACCACGTGAAGACGGGCATCGGCACCGTGTTGAACACCGGCACCGTGATCGGGGCCGGCAGCAACGTCTTCGGCGGCCGGATGCCGCCGAGCCACGTCCCGCCCTTCAGTTGGGGAGAGGGGTCGGACCTCACCGACTACCGGCTCGACAAGTTCCTCGAGGGCGCGGAGCGCGCGATGGCAAGGCGCGACGTGGCCCTCACGGAGGGCATGCGCGGCATGCTCGAGCGCGCGTGGCACGCCTCGGCGGACGACCGGCGGCGCGCTCCGTGAAGGTTGCGGTCCTCGGAAGCGGAAGCGGCGGCAACTCGATTCTCGTGTGCGCCGAGGACACCAACCTCCTGGTCGATGCGGGCTTCAGCGGAAAGAAGATCGCCGAGCGTCTGGAACGGCTCGGGGTCTCACCGGACGACGTCCACGGCATCGTGGTCACGCACGACCATGGAGATCACACCAAGGGCATGGGAGTCTTCGCCCGGCGGCACGGCACCCCCATCTACATGACCGAGGCGACGCACAAGAGCTGCGGCCGGCTTCTACGTGGGGAGGAGCGGATCGTGGAGTACCGCGCCAGTCGGGCGTTCCACGTAGGCTCGCTGAGGGTGGAGCCCTTCATCACCGTCCACGACGCGGTCGACCCGGTCGGCGTCACGGTGGCGGACCCGCGGACCGGGGTCCGGCTCGGGGTCGCGACGGACCTTGGACGCCCCACGGGACAGATCCGCCACGCTCTGTCCGGCTGCGACATGCTGGTGCTGGAGGCGAACCACGACGAGATGCTCCTGCATCAGAGTCCCTACCCCGCCTCGGTGAAGCGCCGGATCACGTCGAGCCACGGGCACCTGTCGAATCAGGCCGCCGCCCAGCTCGTCCGCGAGCTGCTCCACCCGAGGCTCGCCTGCGTGGTGCTCGCGCACCTGTCCCGTGAGGCGAACCGACCGGAGCTGGCGCGCGAGGTCATCGGCGATGCCCTCGAGGCGGCCGGGTGGCGCGGCCATCTCGAGGTGGCCACCCAGGACGACCCGACCCCGCTCTTCGACGTCGAAGAGATCAGGAAGCGCGCGGGTCCTTCGCAGCTCAGCCTGCTTTAGCGCCCCGGGGCCGCCTACCGGGCCTCAGAGCCCCAGCAGGCGCAGGAAGTCGTTGGACAGCGCCCACACCATGATTCCGACGACGATCAGGAATCCGACGTTGCTCCATTTCAGGCGCTGCTCGACCGTGAGCCCGCGCCCGCCGCGCACCGCTTCGATGCCGAGGAAGACCAGGTGGCCTCCGTCGAGCACCGGGATCGGGAGCAGGTTCAGCACCGCGAGGTTGACGCTGAAGAGCGCCATGAAGCGGAGGAACTGGTCGATACCGGCGGCAGCGGCCTGCCCCGAGGCTTCCCCGATCGTGACGATGCTCCCCATCGAGCGCGGCGAGATGCCCCCGGTGACCAGGTCACCCAGGAACCCGACGATGAGACTCGTGACGGCCACCGTCTCCCTGTAGCCGTAGGCCACCGCCTCCCCCACCGGAACGTCCCGGTAGGTCGTCGCGAGCTGGGGCGGGAACACGCCCACCCTGCCGACCGCCATCTCGGTACCGTCGGCCTGCCGCTCCATCTCGGAATCGAGCGTCACCGCGCGGACCAGCTCCCGCTCGTCGCGCACGATCGTGATCTCGACCCGCTCACCGGGTCGCGCCTCGACCGCCTCCACGAACGTCCACCAGTTCTCGACCGGCTCCCCCGCCACGGCCACGATGCGGTCTCCGGCCTCCAGGCCCGCCCGATCGGCCGGCGAGCCGGGATTCACGGCCCCGACCCCGGCCTCGATCCAGGCGCCAATGGCCGAGACCAGGTCACGGCGACGCTCAGGGTCGTCCGGAACGGTGATCGCGACGTCACGCGACGGCTCGGCGAAGCGGATCGAGAGCGGTCCGGCCGGGGCGTTCAGAATGAGCCGCTGCACGTCGCCCCAGTGCTCCGCATCGGCGTCGCCGACCTGGAGAACCCTGCTCCCGGGATCGACGGTCGCCAGCGTTTCCGTCCCCGCGGGGAGCGCTTCCGCGAAGACCGCCCCGATGCGCGTCGAGTCGTACTCGGGCACCCCGTACTGCGCGGCCAGGAACGCGTAGGTCCCGAAAGCGAAGAGCATGTTCATGATCACGCCGGCCGAGATCACGAACGCCCTCGCCCAGATCGGCTTCGCGTCGAACGCTCGCTCGCGCGGCGTCGGCGGCACGGTCGGCTCGCCGCCCTCGAGACGCTCCATCACCTCGTCGTCCATCCCACCCATCTTCACGTAACCCCCGAGCGGGATCGCGCTCAGGACGTACTCGGTCTCGCCGTGGCGGAAGCCGAAGACCTTCGGCCCGAGCCCGATGGAGAAGCGCTGCACCTCGACGCCCACGGCCTTGGCGGCGGCGAAGTGGCCGAGCTCGTGCACGAAGATCAAAACTCCGAGCACGACGATCGTCGCGAGAATGGTCATGCGGTGGGAATCCTCTTGTTCACGCGATCGGCGGCCGCACGGGCCAGCGCGCGTGCTTCTTGGTCGGCTTCGAGCACGTCGTCCACGTCGGACACCTCCATGGCGCCCACCGCTTCGACGGCTTCGGTCACGATGTCCACCATGTCCGGGAATCTAACCCGCTCGTCGAGGAAGGCCCGCACCGCGATCTCGTTCGCGGCATTGTACGCGGCTGGGGCCGCCCGGCCCCTCTTCCCCGCCTCGCAACCCAGGGTGAACAGCGGGAACGCCTCGTGGTCGATGTCCTCGAACGTCAGAGGTGATGCCCGCACCGGATCATACGTCCGAAGCGCCGGATCGTTCACCCGGTCCGGATAGCTCAGCGCGTACATGATCGGGATCTCCATCGTCGGAAAGCCGAGTTGGGCGAGCACCGAGCCGTCCACGAACTCCACGAAGGAGTGCACGATCGACTGGGGATGCACGACGGCCTCGATGCGCTCGTACGGCAGCCCGTACAGATAATGCGCTTCGATGACCTCGAGCGCCTTGTTGGCGAGGGTGGCCGAGTCGATGGTGATCTTGGCGCCCATGTCCCACGTGGGATGCCGGAGCGCGTCGCTCGGCCGCACGGTCTCGAGCTCCTGCGCGGCTCTGCCGCGGAACGGTCCACCCGAGGCCGTCAGCACGATCCGGTGCACACGGTCGGAGGAGCACCCCTCGAGACACTGAAGGATCGCGCTGTGCTCGGAGTCGATGGGGACGATCTCCCCGCCCCCCTTCCGGCACGCATCCAGGAGGATCTCGCCTCCGGCCACGAGCGACTCCTTGTTCGCCAGGGCGAGCCGGTGTCCCGCACCCACGGCGGCGAGCGACGGCTCGAGCCCGGTGGCGCCGACGAGCGCGTTGAGCACGACGTCCACGTCGTCGCGGCGGGCCACGTCGAGGAGCGCCTCACGACCCGTATGCCAGCGCGTCGAGCCCGAGGGCCCGGTCGCGTCGGCCGGCCGATCCGCCGCCCGGTCCGCCAGGACGGCGACGTCGGGGCGGAAGGCCTCGGCCTGCTTCTCGAGCAGCTCCGAGCTACGATGCGCGGTCAGCGCGACCACCTCGAAGCGGTCCCGGTTGCGCGAGATCATCTCGAGGGCGCTCCGTCCGATGGAGCCCGTCGAGCCGAGGATGGCGACGCGGATCATCGTGCGGCATCCAGGAGCAGGAGGAGCCCGTAGGAGAGCGGGAGCGTAACGACCAGCGCGTCGACCCGGTCGAGCACACCGCCGTGCCCGGGCAGGAGCGTCCCGGAGTCCTTCACACCCGCATCGCGCTTCAGGACGGATTCGGCGAGGTCACCCACGATCGCGCCGACACCGATGAGGGCACCGAGCCCCGCGGCGCTCAGCACGGTGAGTGGGGCGCCGGGAAGCAGGTGAGCGACGATCAGGTACCAGACGGCCGCCCCCGCGGCCGCTCCGGCGACGCCGGCCACGGCGCCCTCCCAGCTCTTCTTCGGGCTGATGGCCGGCGCGAGCCGGCGTCGGCCCCACGCCGAGCCGGCGAAGTAGGCCGTCGCATCACCGACCCATGTCGCCGTGAGGGGGAGCGCGACCATGGCGACCGCGCCCCACGCCTCGGTGGGCCCCGCGGACCACCCGTTCTGTCGCGGTAGCGCGTGCAGCAGCGGCACGAGCGCAAGCGCGAGGCCGGGGTAGATGGCCCCGAAGAGGGTGGTGGCGCCCGCCGCGAGCGGCTCGCCCTCCGCCCCGCGCCGGAAGGTGATCCATATCAGCACGACCAGGGCCGCAACGCCGAGAAGAACGAACGACCAGGCCGCGAAATCGCGGGGCGTGGCGCTCCAGACGGCCAGAAGCGCGAAAATGGCGGCGGTCGGCACGCCGACCCAGGCAACCGGACGGACGTTCTTGCGGCGCGCGAGCCGGTAGCACTCGTCGGCGCCCAATGCCGAGATGACACCGATCACCGCCGCCAGCGCCCACGATCCTACATAGAGGACGACGACGACGAGCGGGACCCCGACGAGGGCCACGGCCCATCGTCGGGAGAGCTCCTTGGCCACCATCAGATGGCCATGATCTCCTCTTCCTTCTTCTTCAGGAGCTCGTCGATCTTCTCGTTGTACTCGTTGGTCGTCTTCTCGAGCGCTTCCTCGCGACGGCGTCCCTCGTCCTCGCCGATCTCGTGCTCCTTCACCAACGCCTGGATGTCCTCGCGGACCGTCCTGCGCGCATGGCGGATCGAGATCCTCCCCTCTTCCGCCATCTTGTGCAGGAGCTTCACGTACTCCTTGCGGCGCTCCTCGTTGAGCGCGGGGATCGGCACGCGGATCACGTTACCGTCGTTGGCAGGGTTCAGACCGAGATCGGCGGATTGGATTCCGCGCTCGATCTCGCCGATGAGGGACTTGTCGAACGGCTGGACGACGAGCAGCGTCGGCTCGGGCGTGCTCACCGTCGCGACCTGGTTCAGAGGCATCTTCGAGCCGTACGCATCGACGCGGACGGTGTCGAGGAGCGCGGGCGTGGCCTTACCGGTCCGCACCGTCGCGAACTCCCGGCGCATCGCGTCGAGCGCTTCGTCCATCCGATTCCTGGCATCCTGCACCGTCGCCATTCGATTCCTCCGCTACTGGCTGAAAAAAGCGCTTCTACGATACAAGCGTTCCGATGTGCTCACCACGGATCGCGCTGGCCACGGCACCTCGGTTCTCGAGATTCAGCACGATGATCGGGAGACCGTTCTCCTTGCACAGCGATACCGCCGCGGCGTCCATGACGGCGAGCTCACGCGACATGACCTCCCGGAAGGAGATCTTGGGAATGAACTCCGCGTCGGGGTCCTTCGCAGGATCCGCGGTATAGACGCCCTGCACCTTCGTGGCCTTGATGACCACGTCGGACTCCATCTCGATCGCCCGGAGCGCGGCGGCCGTGTCGGTGGAGAAGTACGGGTTGCCCGTCCCTCCGGCGAACAGCACCACCCGGCCCAGCTCCATGTGCCGGAGCGCCCTACGCCGGATGTACGGCTCGGCGATCTCGTCCATGCGGATCGCCGTCATCACGCGTACGTCCACGTTCTTGTGCTCGAGCAGATCCTGGACCGCAAGCGCGTTGATGACCGTGGCCAGCATTCCCATGTAGTCCGCCTGGACCCGGTCCATCCCCTCTTTGGAGGCCATGGCGCCGCGGAGGATGTTGCCTCCCCCGATCACCACGCCGAGGGAGACACCCATCGCCACGACGGAGCGGATCTCGTCGGTGAGCTGGTCGACGACGGAGGGCTCGAGCCCGAAGCCCTTGCCACCGGCGAGCGCCTCTCCCGACAGCTTTAGAAGCACGCGTTTGTACCGCAGCTCTTCACCGCCTTCGCTCATGCCGACTCCCGCCTGAATTTGTGTTCGACGTGTACGCGCCCCGGACTCAGGAGATCTCGCCGACCTTGAAGCGCGCGAACCGGGCAACCTCGATCTTCTCGCCGGTCTTCGCGGAAACCTCCGTGATGAGCTCTTCGATCGTCTTGTCCGGGTCCTTCACGAAGGGCTGCGCAAGAAGCGTGCTCTCCTTGAAGAACTTCTGGAGCTTCCCTTCGACGATCTTCTCCCACATGGCCTCCGGCTTCCCCTCTTCCTTCACGGTCTCGAGGAAGACGCTCCGCTCGCGCTCGACGACGTCGGCCGGGATCTCGTCCTTGGAGACACCCAACGGGGCCGAGGAGGCGATGTGGAGGGCCAGGTCCTTGGCCAACCCCTTGAAGGCGTCGGTGTTGGCGACGAAGTCGGTCTCGCAGTTCAACTCGACGATGACGGCCGTCTTGTCGTCGAAATGCACGTAACTACCGATGGTCCCTTCGTTCGCCGACTTGTCCGCACGTTTCGCGGCCTTCGCGGCACCCTTGGCGCGCAGCAGGTCGACCGCCTTCTCGATGTCACCCCCGGTCTCCGTGAGGGCCTTCTTGCAGTCCATCATCCCCGCGCCGGTCATGTCGCGGAGCTTCTTGACGTCTTTGGCGTTGATCATGCTCGCTCGCTCACCGTGCTTCTATCGTTAGTGGATCCGGCCTCACGACCGTGATCGTGAAAAGAGGCGGCGGAGACGGAAGACCCGTCCTCTGCCGCCTCTCACCGTCCCCGAGGGGACGTCAACGGCACCCGATGACGCTTGCCACCGGGCGACCGGCCTCAACCCTCCGAGTCCTCCGAATCGTCGTCGCCCTCGTCTTCGTCTTCGGGCTCCGGCGCCTTCGCGGCCTTCTTCTTCGACTTGGCCTTGGGCTCCTCGGCAGCGCTCTGGTCCTGCTCGGCCGACGACTCCTCGGCCTCGTCCGTGGCGGACTCGTCCCCGTCGTCCTCCGCAGCCGCCTCGCCACCCTCCTCGTCCTTCAGACGCTGGGCGATGACCTCGGGCTTCGGCCGCCGCTTCCGCTTGGGCCGCCGCTTCGGACGCTCCTTCTCGGTCGTCTCACCGGTCTCGGTGGAGTACGTCGTGGCCTCGAGATCCTCGGTACGACGGCGGTCCTCCTCCGGGACTTCCTTCCGGGCCGTCTCGATCGCATCGGCCATGGCCTTCGCGATCAGGCTGACGGAGCGGATGGCGTCGTCGTTGCCCGGAATCGGATAGTCGATCAGGTCCGGGTCCGCGTTCGTGTCGGCGATCGCGATGATCGGGATCCCGAGGCGGGAAGCCTCACGGACCGCGATCGTCTCGCGCTTCGCGTCGACCACGAAGACCGCACCCGGCAGGCGTCCCATGTCCTTCACGCCGGCGAGGTACTTGTCGAGCTTCGTGCGCTCGCGGTCGAGCATGAGGCGCTCTTTCTTCGTGTAGAACTCGAAGGCACCCTCCTCCTGGCCGCGCTCGAGCTCCTTCAGACGCCGGATCTGCTTCCGGATGGTCTGGAAGTTCGTGAGCATGCCGCCGAGCCAACGCTCGGTGACGTAGTACGAGCCGCTGCGCTGCGCCTCCACCTCGACGACTCCGCGAAGCTGCTTCTTCGTGCAGACGAAGAGGACGCGCTCGCCTCGGAGGGCGACCTCGCGCACCGCCTGCTGAGCGGCCTCGAGCCGGTCGAGCGTCTTGCGGAGGTCGATGATGTGGATGCCGTTCCGCTGGGTGAAGATGAAGGGCTTCATCTTCGGGTTCCAACGACGGGTCTGGTGGCCGAAGTGTACGCCGGCCTCCAGAAGCTGGTCGAGACCTACTTCCGACATGTGTTCTTTCTCTTTCATTGGGGCCGATGTACGCCCCGGTCAGGATTTCGACGCGGCGAGCCGCGCCGTACGGATCAACGCTTGGAGAACTGGAACCGCTTGCGGGCCTTCGGACGGCCGGGCTTCTTACGCTCGACCTGGCGCGGGTCACGGGTCAGCATGCCCTTCTGGCGCAGCGTGGGACGAGTCTCCTCGTCATGCTCCACGATCGCGCGGGAGAGGCCCATGCGGACGGCGTCGCACTGTCCGGTGAGTCCGCCGCCGTTCACGCGCACGAAGACGTCGAACTGACCCTCGAGCTCGGTCACCTTCAGCGGCTCGGCGAGCCGGATCTGGTGAGTGGGGCGCGGGAAATAATCGGTGAGCGTGCGGCCGTTGACCGTCCACTCACCCTTTCCGGGGCGCAGGATGATGCGGGCGACCGAGGTCTTCCGGCGTCCGACCGTCTGAATCTGTCCTTCGTGGTTCGCCATGTGCTGTCGATCCCTCAGATGTCCAGGGGCTCGGGCCGCTGGCCCTGATGAGGATGCTCCGTGCCCGCGTAAACCTTCAGCTTCTTCCGGAGCTGCCGCCCCAACGCGTTCTTGGGCAACATGCCCTTGACCGCCAGCTCGATCACCCGCTCGGGGTGCGTGGCGATCATTCGCTTGAAGGGGATGTGCTGCTCACCGCCCATGTAGCCGGAATGCCGGAAGTACGTCTTCTGCTCGGCCTTGCGACCGGTCAGACGCACCTGTTCGGCATTCACGACGACCACGTTGTCACCCGTGTCGAGGTGAGGCGTGTACATGGGCTTGTGCTTCCCACGAATGACGCGGGCGATCTCGGTCGCCAGGCGCCCGAGGGGCTTGTCTGCCGCGTCCACGAGCCACCACTTGTGCTCGATGTCGTCGGCTTTGGGAGTATACGTCTTCATACCCGCGATTCTGCAGAGATTGGCGGTTCCGGAATGGAGCTATCAAGGATAGTCCTGAGCACAGGGGGTGTCAACCGACCCTGAGCCGTCCAACAGGGTCCCGGACGGGCGCTCAGCGGAACGTCTCGAGGAACCTCGCCCGTGACTTGTGCCGGAGCCGGACGAGCGCCTTCTCCTTGATCTGGCGCACCCGCTCGCGCGTGATGCCCAGCAGGTCCCCGATCTCCTCGAGCGTCATCGGGTCCTGGTCGTCGAGCCCGAAGTACAGGCGGAGGATCTTGGACTCGCGCTCCTTGAGGGAGGCGAGCGCCTCCTCGACCGTCTGCTTGAGCGCATGCTCGAAGACCTCCTCCTCCGGGCCGGGGCCGTACTGGTCCGGAAGGTAGTCCAGGAGGCGGCTGTCCTCGCCCGGGGCCATGGGTGCGTCGAGCGACAGGTGCGAGTGCGAGATCGCCAGGGTGCGCTCGACTTCCTCCTTCGAGATGTCCAGCCCCTCGGCGATCTCCTGCACCGTGGGCTCCCGACCGAGCTCCTGGAGCAGCGTGGAGGATTGGCGCCCGATCCGGTGAAGGGCTCCGGCGCGGTTGAGCGGCACACGCACGATCCGGCTCTGTTCGGCCAGGGCCTGGAGGATCGCCTGCCGGATCCACCAGACGGCATAGCTGATGAACTTGATGCCCTTGCTCTCGTCGAACTTGTGGGCCGCGCGAATCAGGCCGGTGTTCCCCTCGTTGATGAGGTCCGACAGCGGCACGCCCTGATTCTGGTATTTCTTCGCGACGGAAACGACGAATCGGAGGTTCGAGCGCACGAGCTTGTCGAGCGCCTCGCCCTCGCCCTTGCGGATGAGCTTCGCGAGGCGTGCCTCCTCGGCGCGGTCGATCAACGGGTACTGGCTGATCTCCTTGAGGTACTGGTCGAGCGACCCGTCCCTCGCCGTGCCCTTCCGGGGAGAGAAGCTCATGCGGTCACCGCTGCCTCGGGTATCGGACGGTCCTCAGTGGATCGGCGCTCCCAGCCTGGTCCAGCGTATACTCTGAAGCCAGGCGAGTCTGGAATCCGTAACGGGCTCGAATGAATAGTACACCCGCCAGGGCTTTCCGCGAATCCGCTCGCGCGCCACGAAGCCCCAGTAGCGCGAGTCCTCGCTGTTGTCGCGGTTGTCCCCGAGCACGAAGTACCGCCCCACCGGCACCACGATGGGCCCCCAGTTGTCGCGGGTCGGCTCGTACCGGCTCCGGGTGTTGGCGATCAGGTGGTTCGACTGCCATCTCATGTCCGGGTGGACGGCGTCCCCCCTCCGATCGACGTACCGGGCGTACGGCTCGTCGACGGGGTCGCCGTTCCGGAAGAGTCTCTTGTCCCGCATCTCGAGCGTGTCGAGCGGCATACCGACGATCCGCTTCACGTAGTTCTTCTCTGGCTCGTGGGGCGGGTGGAAGACGACCACGTCACCCCACTCCGGATCGGCGAAGCCGGGGATGCGGATACCGAGGCCGGGCACGGTGGTCCCGAAGATGGCCTTGTTGACCAGAAGGAAGTCGCCGACGAGGAGGGTCCCTTCCATCGATCCGGTCGGGATCTTGAAGGCCTCGACGACCGCGGCCCGGACGACCAGGAAAAGCACGAGCGCGACGACCACGGAGCGGAGCCAATCGACGATGCCTCGCGCGACCGCTGCCGACCTCGAGGTCGGTCCGCGACCCTGGGGGCCCACTTCAGACCCTGTCTCTGGTTCCCGCATCGCTCCCCGCCGGACCGATGGTGGTGTGCGCCGACTGCTTTCGTCACTTCGGCATCGAATATAGCCTGTACTGTCCACCTCGAGAGAAGGTCCCACCCGTCGCCCACGCACGATGCGCTCCCGAACGACGATCGTCCTCCTGTGCGCCCTGCTGGTGGGGATCGCGCTCACCCGGGCCCGTGATCCCGACGGTGGGCGCGTCGGCGCGGCGGGCCCCGTTTCGCCGTCACCGGCCGCCGCGTCGGGATCCGGGTCGGAGGCGGGCCCAGGCCCGCTCCCCTGCCCCACGGGAGGTTACCTGTGCGCGACCCCGAGCGAGCTCGGGGAGTTCCGGATCCGCCGCTGGACGAGGGACGTCGGAACGCTCGTGATCCACGTGCCCGAGCCCGCGTCCGAGCCGCCGGCCCGGGCCCGGCTCCTCCAAAGCGCGGCCGCGGCCGGTGTGCGGGCCTGGAACGGACACCCCTACCCGGTCCGTGTGGATCTTCGCACGGCGGAGGAGGCGCATTTCTCGATTCGCTGGTCGACCGGGTTGGGTGGGCGCATCGTAGGCGCGGCACGAACCAGTTGGGCGCCGGGAGAAGGGCTGGCCGTTGCGACCATCGAGCTGGTGACGCGGAGCCCGTTCGACCCCGACCGCCCGGTCGAGCCGGAGCGCGTCCGACTGACGGCCGCGCACGAGATGGGCCACGCGCTCGGGCTACCCCACAGCGACTCCCCACGCGACGTGATGTATCCGGAGAACACCGCGGCGTCGTTGAGCGCGCGGGACTACCGGTCCATGGAGAGCCTGTACGCCCTCCCCGACGGGTCGATCCTGTCCATGCGTCCCGGAGGCTGAGCCGAACTTCGCTCCGCGGCCGGCCGCTACCGGGCGGCGGCGGCGACGGGCGCTCGGGGACTCGCTCAGTCTTCCCGGACGAGCCCGTACTTCTCGATCTTCTTGTAGAGATTCGAGCGGGGCATATCGATCCGACGCGCGGTCTCGGCCACGTTCCAGTCGTTCTCCCGCAGCTTCTGGAGGATGAAGGCCCGCTCGGCCACATCCTTGAAGTCCTGGAACGTGTCCGCCCCGAGGAGCCCGGCGCCCCATCCCCCGCCCTTGCCACGCCCCGGGGTCAGGAGGTCCACGTCCGCCGCGGCGACGACGTCCCCGGGCGCGAGGATCAGCAGCCGTTCGACCGCGTTGCGGAGCTCACGGACGTTCCCTTGCCACGTCAGCTCCTTGAGCCGCTCGACCGCCTCCGGCGCGAAGGCCCGGGGCGTCATGCCGTCGCGCTTCGCCATCAGCTCGGTGAAGTGCTCGACCAGCATGGGGATGTCCTCCCTTCGCTCGCGCAGCGGTGGGATGACGATCGGCACCACGTTCAGCCGGTAGAACAGGTCCTCCCGGAAGCTCCCTTCCTCGATCTCTCGGGCGAGGTCCTTGTTCGTCGCCGCGATCACGCGCACGTCGACCTCGATGGCCTTCGAGCCCCCCACGCGCGTGATCACGCCCTGTTCGAGCGCGCGGAGCACCTTCGCCTGCGCGTCGAGCGACATGTCGCCGACCTCGTCCAGGAAGAGCGTCCCTCCGTCGGCCTGCTCGAACTTCCCGGCCTGGTCGGCAACCGCGCCAGTGAACGACCCCTTCACATGCCCGAAGAGCGCCGATTCGATGAGCTCGGTCGGGATGGCCGCGCAATTCACCTCCACGAAGGGGCGGTCAGCCCGACCCGACAACCGATGGACCGCCCTCGCCACGAGCTCTTTTCCGGTGCCGTTTTCCCCGGTCACGAGCACGCGGGCCTCGGTGGGCGCCACCCGCTCGACGCGCTCGAGCACTTGCTCGATGGCCCGCGAGGACCCCACGAGGCGGTACCGGCTCTCCACCTGGTTGCGAAGGTCGGCCACGCTCTCCGTGAGCCCCTTCAGCTCGAGGGCACGCTTGAGCGTCACCAGCAGCCGGTCGGTGTCGAGCGGCTTCTCCAGGAAGTCGTAGGCCCCACTGCGGGTGGCCTGGACCGCCGTGTCGATGGTGCCATGCCCCGAGATCATCACGACGACCGCGCCCGGCTGCTCGTCCCGGATCCGAGACAGCGCCTCGAGGCCGTCCATTCCGGGCATCTTCACGTCGAGGAACGTCACGTCGGGCCGGAAGGTCCGGACCGCGTCGATCCCGTCCGGCGCGTCCTCGCACGCGAGGGTCTCGTGCCCCTCGTACTCGAACAGTTGGACCAGCGCGTCGCGGATCCCCTTCTCGTCGTCGACGACCAGCAGCCTCGCCATCAGCCGGTCAGCCGGACGCTGGAGACGATCTCGTAGCTCGCGCCTTCCCGGGAGAGGCGGCTGTGCATGAGGTCGACCGTGTGCACGCGGATCTCTCCGGAGAAGTCCATCTCGGCGACCATGTCGTCCAGCCCTCTGAACGCGCCCGCGCCTCCCGCCTCGTCGGCCCGACCCAGCGTCACGTGCGGATGGAACGCCCGCGTCTCCGAATCGAAGCCGACGTCACCCAGCGCCCACTCCAGGTCCTGCTTCAGGCAACGGAGCTCGGGGTTCGCCCCCACACCCAACCAAACGACCCGCGGGCGGCGCACGGTCGGAAAAGCGCCGAAACCCCCGAGGTCCGTCGTGAACGGGCGGTTCGCCTCCGCGGCCTTGGCCATCGCCTCCTCGATCTTCGGGATGGAGTCCTTTCTGACCTGGCCCAGGAACTTCAGCGTCACGTGATAGTGCTCGGGGTCGATCCACTTCACCGGCATGTCGGTCTCGCGGAACACACGGGACGCCCGATGGATCCGGGTTCGTTCCTTCTTCGGTAGGTTGAGCGCGATGAACAGCCGCATGATCTCTCGGATGGGGGCACGATTACTGCGCCCTGATACCGGCGGAGCCCTAGGAAGTTCGCCGCCCCCCGCAGGGAGCACGCCAACCACGCAGAGCCAGGTGCCTCGTGGACCTCACCAGTAGCCACACGATGGGGCTCAGGAGATCGCGCCCGGACGCTCCGTCGCCCGGTATTGGAGGGCCTCGGCGGCGTGCTGCACCGTGACCTCCTCCGACTCCCCGAGATCGGCGATCGTGCGCGCGACTCGGAGCACACGATGATACCCTCGGGCCGAGAGCCCGAGACGTTCGGCCGCCTCGGCCATGAGCCGCTCGACGGCGGGTTCGGCGTCGATCAGGCTCCGGAGAAGGGTGACGTCGAGCTGGCCGTTGGCGTGGACCCCGCTAACCGTCGCCAACCGCTCACGCTGCCGCATCCGCGCTGCGAGCACGCGCGCGCGCGCCACCCGGCTGGGGGTGCCCGTTCCCCGACGCCCGAGAGCTGAGGGCGCGACCGCAGGGACCCGCACGTGGAGATCGATCCGGTCCATGATCGGGCCGCTCACCCTGCCCTGGTAACGGGCGACCGAAGCGTCGTCGCAGAGGCATCGGTCGCTCCCGTCCCCGCGATGGCCGCACGGGCACGGGTTCATGGCCGCCACCATGAGGAAGCGGGCCGGGAAGCAGAGCGACGCACGGACGCGCGAGAGCCGCACCCGCCCTTCCTCCAGCGGTTGCCGGAGGATCTCCAGGGCCCCGCGCCGGAACTCCGGGAGCTCGTCCAGAAACAACACGCCTCGGTGCGCGAGGGAGATCTCGCCGGGTCGGAGCGGCGTGCCGCCTCCGACGAGACCAGCCTCGGTCACCGTGTGGTGGGGAGCGCGGAACGGAGGTCGGACGACGAGCGGACGGTCTGGGGCGACCAGACCCGCGACCGAGTGGACGCGCGTGCACTCCAACGCCTCGTCGAGCGAGAGCGGAGGTAGGATCCCCGGAAGCCGGAGCGCCAGCATCGTCTTGCCCGAGCCGGGAGGGCCGACCAGGAGCAGGTTGTGAGCGCCAGCGGCCGCGATCTCGAGGGCCCGCTTGGCCATCTCCTGGCCGCGGACGTCGGCCAGGTCGGGCCCGGTCGCCACGTCCCCGGACAGCATCCCGAGCGGGTCGACCCGGGTGGTATCGATGGGACGAGTTCCCCGAAGGTGCTCGACAACCGCCGACAAAGAGGACGCGCCCACCACGTCGAGGCTGGCGACCAGCGCGGCTTCGGCCGCGTTCGCCTCGGGCACCACGATCACGTCGGCCCGGCCTCGCGTGCTCAGCTCTGCCGCTACCGGTAGCACGCCCGGTACCGGCCTCAAGGATCCGTCCAGCCCGAGCTCGCCGAGGAGCGCCACTCGGACGAGTGCCTCCGGCGGGACGGCCCCGGCCGCGGCGAGGAGGCCGACCGCGATCGGAAGATCGAACGCGGTCCCCTCCTTGCGGACGTCGCCCGGGGCCAGGTTGACCGTAATCCTCCGGTTGGGGAGTTCGAAGCCCGAGTTCCGGAGGGCCGTGGCGACGCGCTCCCGGCTCTCTCGCACCGCACCGTACGGGAGTCCGACCACGGTGAACGCGGGGAGCCCCGACGCGAGGTTGACCTCGACGCGCACGAAGACCGGCTCCACGCCGTGCACGGTTCCGCTGATGACCTGTGCGAGCATGGCCCAACGATGCGCGACGGGTCGGGGCGCTCGAATGACTCGATGGGACGGGTCAGCTGGCGCGCGTACCCAACTTGTGTCATGTGGCCGGGGCCCGTACCATGGTCGCGCCCGGCAGGGGGCACGCGCTCCGCTGGCCACGCGCGGCCCACTCAGCCTGGTGTCTGCTCCCCAGCAACACGGAGTGCGCGCATGAAGGTCGCCGTTCTGAAGGAGACGCGTCCTGGAGAGCGCAGGGTCGCGCTCGTCCCCCAGGGAGTGCAGGAGCTCACCAAGGCCGGGTTCACGGTCTCCGTCGAGTCGGGGGCGGGCGAGCAGGCCGGCGTGCCCGACGACCTCTACGTGGATGCCGGCGCACGCGTGACGGGCTCCGCCGCGGAAGCGCTCGAGGGCGCGACCGTGGTCCTCGGCGTGAATCCCCCGTCTCCGCCCGCCCCCGACCAGATCGGCCAGCTTCCCGAGAGCGCGATTCTGATCTCGTTCCTGAGCCCGCTGACCCGTCCCGACGTGGTCCAGGGGCTGGTGAGCGCCGGAATCACGGGGATCTCGATGGAGATGGTGCCGCGCATCACACGCGCCCAGTCCATGGACGCGCTGTCGTCCCAGGCGACGGTCGCCGGGTACAAGGCCGTACTCCTGGCCGCCAGCCACCTTCCGAAGTTCCTGCCGATGTTCACGACCGCGGCCGGGACCATCCGACCGGGCAAGGTGCTGGTGCTCGGCGCCGGCGTGGCGGGCCTTCAGGCGATCGCAACGGCGCGCAGACTCGGCGCCGTCGTCGAGGCGTTCGACGTGCGCCCCGCCGTGAAAGAGCAGGTCCAGAGCCTCGGGGCGCGCTTCCTCGAGGCGGAGGAAGAAGTCGCGGCCGAAGGC
Source organism: Longimicrobiales bacterium (assembly GCA_041690395.1). GTDB lineage: Bacteria > Gemmatimonadota > Gemmatimonadetes > Longimicrobiales > Gaopeijiaceae > JAWLHJ01. The sequence continues at coordinate 119,021 of JAWLHJ010000004.1, forward strand.
GAGGGCGGATACGCGAAGGAGCTTTCGGAGGAGCAGCACGAGAAGGAGCTGGCGCTCATCGCGGGTGCGGTCCCGGAAGCCGACATCGTCATCACGACGGCCCAGATTCCGGGGCGTGAGGCGCCCGTGCTCCTCACGGAAGAGATGATCCGCAGCATGCGTCCGGGCTCCATCGTCGTCGATCTGGCGGCCGAGTCGGGCGGCAACTGCGTGTTGACGGTGGCGGACGAAACGGTCGTCCACCACGGCGTCACCATCATGGGCCCGGTCAACCTCCCGGCCGAGATCCCGGTCCACGCGAGCCAGATGTACTCCAAGAACGTCGTGACCCTGCTCCGCGAGCTGCTCGACGACGAGGGCGGGCTCCGGCTGGACTTCGACAACGACGTCATCGGGCCCGCGACGGTCACGCACGCGGGCGAGATCCGGAACGAGCGCGTGAAGGCCGGCATGGCGGGCGCGACGACCTGAGACCAGGCCGTCCTTGAAGGAACGTCCCACACGAGGAAGGAGCAGCGCATGGGTGAGTTGATGATCGGTCTGTACGTGTTCGTGCTGGCGACCCTGGCGGGACGGGAGGTCATCACGAAGGTCCCGCCGACGCTCCATACACCGCTCATGTCCGGCGCCAACGCGATCTCCGGCATCGCCATCGTGGGCGCCATCGTCGTGGCTTCGTCGGCCGAGGGCACCGCGCGTACGGTGCTCGGAGTCCTCGCGATCGCGATGGCCACGATCAACGTCGTCGGGGGATTCCTCGTGACCGACCGCATGCTCAGCATGTTCCGGAAGAGGTGAGCCGATGAACACCCACATCCTGGTCGAGCTCACCTACCTCCTGTCGGCGATCCTCTTCGTCGTCGGGCTCAAGAAGCTCCAGTCACCGGCGACCGCCCGGCGCGGCAATGCGCTGGCCGCCCTGGCGATGCTCCTCGCGATCGTCGCGACCATCGTCGACACCGAGATCCTGTCCTGGACAGGCATTCTGATCGGCATGGCCATCGGAGGCACCATCGGCGGGGTGGCGGCGCGTACCGTGCAGATGACCTCGATGCCGCAGCTCGTCGGCATCCTGAACGGCTCCGGGGGCGGGGCCTCCGCGGTCGTGGCCGTCGCGGAGTTCATGGGGAATCCGGCGGTCGGGGTCGGCACCACCGGCGTCACGATCCTGCTCGGGACGCTCATCGGCGGCGTCACGCTGACGGGCTCCTTCATCGCGTTCGCGAAGCTCCAGGAGCTCATGACGGGCAACCCCATCGTCTTCCCGGGGCAGCAGCTGCTCAACGCGCTCCTGGCCGTGGGCGCCCTCGCGCTCGGCTGGCTCGCTCTCACCGGGGGCGGCGGCCAGGATCCGCTGTTCTGGTTCTACGTCTTCTGCGGCGTATCGGCCCTTCTCGGCGTGCTTCTCGTCATCCCAATCGGGGGCGCGGACATGCCGGTCGTCATCTCGCTCCTGAATTCGTACTCCGGTCTCGCCGCGAGCGCCGCCGGGTTCGTCATCGGCAACATGGTGCTCATCATCTCCGGGGCGCTGGTCGGGGCGTCCGGGCTGATCCTCACGCAGCTGATGTGCAAGGGGATGAACCGGTCGCTCGCGAACGTCGCCTTCGGCGGGTTCGGAGGCGGAGCCGGTGTGGACAAGGCCCAGATCGGCAAGCGGCCGGTCAAGAGCGCCGACGCCGAGATGGTGGCGGCCGAGCTCGGGTACGTGAACTCCGTCGTGATCGTGCCCGGATACGGGCTGGCCGTGGCCCAGGCCCAGCACGAGCTCCGGAAGGTGGGCGATCTCCTCCAGGAGCGCGGTGTCGACGTGAAGTACGCCATCCATCCGGTCGCGGGCCGGATGCCGGGCCACATGAACGTGCTTCTGGCCGAGGCCGACGTGAGCTACGACAAGCTCTTCGACCTCGACGAGATCAACGCCGACTTCGGCACGACGGATGCGGTGCTCATCGTGGGCGCGAACGACGTCGTGAATCCCGCGGCACGCGATCCGGGCTCGATCATCGCCGGGATGCCGATCCTCGACGTCGACAAGGCCAGGCGGGTCATCGTCATGAAACGGAGCCTGTCTCCGGGCTTCGCGGGCATCGACAACGACCTCTTCTACATGGACAACACGCTCATGTTCTTCGGCGACGCCAAGGCGTCCATGGCCGACCTGGTGCGCGGCGTGCGCGAGCTGGGGTAGAGCGAGCTACGCGACCGGGACCGACTCCGCGCGAGCGGCCTCTTCCAGGAGCGTCCAGGCCCGGTCGACGTGCTCGGCGTGGGTCCGGATGTTTCCCACGGACAGCCTGAGCGCGACGCGCCCGCCGACCGCGGTGTGGGTCAGGAAGACCTCGCCGGTCGCGTTCACGCGGTCGAGGATCCGGTGGTTGAGGGCATCGACCGCCGAGGCATCCAGTCCCGGCACCACCCGCCTGAACGCGACCGTCGCGAGCGGCACGGGCGCCACGAGCGCCCACCCCTCGGTGGCGTCCACGCGCTCGGCGAATCCCCGGGCCAGGGCGACGTGCTCCCGTAGCCGGGCCACGATCCCTTCCCGTCCGAAGGCGCGCATGACGAGCCAGAGCTTCAGGGAGCGGAAGCGCCGGCCCAGGGCGACCCCGTAGTCCATCAGGTTGCGGACCTCGTCGACGTTGCCGGACCGGAGGTACTCGGGCACGATGCTGAACGCCCGCACCAGGTCGTCGGGACGCCTGCAGTACAGGAGCGAGCAGTCGACCGGCGTGAACAGCCATTTGTGGGGGTTCACCACGACCGAGTCCGCGCGCTCCCAGCCCGCGAAGAGCGGCCGGAGCTCCGGCACCATCGCCGCCGGACCACCGTAGGCCGCATCGACGTGCAGCCAGAGCCCGAACTCCTCGGCCACGTCCGCGATGCGCGCGACCGGGTCGATGGACGACGTGGAGGTCGTTCCCAGCGTCGCGACCACCGCGACGGGCCGGATCCCGGCGTCCAGGTCCCGACGGACGGCGTCACGGAACGCGTCGGCGTCCATCCGGTAGGCGTCGTCGGTCGGCACCGTGCTGAAGCCATCGCGCCCGAAGCCGAGCGTCACGACCGCCTTCTCGACGGACGAGTGGGCCTGTTCCGAGGCGTAGATCCGGCCTCGCGGGGCACCGAACAGGCCCCCGGTCCGCACCTCCGGGTAAGCCACCTCCCGAGCCGCAGCCAGCGCGTGCAGCGTGGACGACGACGCGGTGTCGTTGATCACGCCGTCGAAGGCCGGCGGCAGCCCGAGCCACCGCCGCAGCCAGTCCGCGACGACCTCCTCGAGCTCGGTGGCCGCCGGGGAACTTCGCCACACCATGGCGTTCACGTTGAGCGCCGCGGTGATCATCTCGCCGAGGATGCCGGGGCCGGATCCGGAGATCGAGAAGTAGCCGAAGAATCCCGGGTGATTCCAGTGCGTGATCCCGGGGAGCACGATCTCGCGGAAATCGCTCAGGGCGTCGTCCAGGCTCTCGGCCCGCTCGGGGCCCTCACGTGGCAAACCCGCCCGCACCTCACCCGGCTCGACCGAAGGAAGCACCGGAAGGTCACCGACGCCGTCCAGATAGTCCGCGATCCAATCGACGACGTCGCGACCGAGCCTGCGAAGCTCCTCTGGGGGCAGGTCGCCGGAGTCGATGGGGCGCCCCGGATTCCGGGTCAGCCTACGAACTCCGCCGCGCGGGCGTAGCCGACCGCCTCTTCCAACTCGTCCGCCATCGTTCGAAGCTGGGCCCGGACCTCCTCGGCCAACTCCTCTCCGACCCGGCCGGAGAGGCCCTCTCCCTCGAAGAACTGGAAGAAGAGCGCGTCGGTATGACCGACGCTGGCGTGCGTGACACCTCGGTCGATGCCGCGGTTGAGCCGCAGGATCTCCCGCAGCGAGAGGGGGAGGCGTCCACCGAGCGGCGGGTCACGATAGAGATCCCGGATGACGAGCTCCCGCAGCAGCTGGAACTCCTCGATCACCTCGCCGGCGGCCAGGCCACGGCGGGCGGCAACGGAGCCGAAGAACTCGGACGCGCGCAGCCAGAGCGGCTCGACCGAATCCCGGTACGGGCCGAGCATCCAGGGGAGAAACCGGACCAGGTGGTGGGTGAAGGCGTCGAGCGCGTCGTCCATCGGCCCCGACGGCCCGGGCCCCTGCTCCCGTATGGCGACACTCCAACGCTCGGCGAGGGAGTCGAGACGCCGGTCGAGCCACTCCGCGAGATCCCCGGGCGCCAAGCGGCCGCGGGATCGGGATTCCAAGGGGTTCAGGGTCGAGAGCTCTTCCGTCGGCGTCGAGTGGGGCATGGCGTCAACCGGTCCGGGCGAGGGCCGACCCCCGCCCACCGGGAGCCGGTCACCGATGAAGATGTCCACGATGCATCAACCGGGCCACCCGTGCCCCGGTCCGTCGCGCCGGTGCACACTCATGTGTCGGCGACGCCGTCGTCCGTCCACGGAACCAGGTGGATCCGCATGGTCGTGCCCACTCCTTCCCGGCTCGTCACGGTGATCTCCCCACCCCAGCTCGCGACCAGCCGCCGCACGATCGCCAGCCCGAGTCCGGAGCCGGTGGAGCGAGTGCTGAACTGCGGCTCGAAGATCCGGGGCAGCACCTCGTCGGGGATGCCCGATCCTTCGTCGGCGACCTCGAGCACGACTCCCGCTTCCGAACGCTTGGCCCGGACCTCGACCGTCCCGCCCTGCGCGCTCGCGAGCCGCGCGTTCTCGAGCAGGTTGACGAGGACTTCCTTCAGCTCGGGCGTGCGCGCCACGACGGGAGGAAGATCGGGCTCCACGTCGTGCGTGAAGGCGACGGAGGCCACGGTCCCCCCGTACAGCGCCATCACATCGCCGACCGCCTGTTGGAGAATGACGGGCTCGAGGGGCACGCCGGCGTCGGCCGGCGCCCCGAAACGCGAGAAGCTCTGCGCGATGGTTGCGAGGCGGTCGATTTCCCGGAGCATCGCGTCGGCGTTCCGGAGCAGGATCTCCTCGAAGTCGGGCCGGCCGTCTTCCCACGCGCGCCGCACGTGCTGGACGCTGAGCTTGATGGGGGTCAGCGGATTCTTCACCTCGTGAGCGACCTGACGGGCCATCTCGCCCCAGGCGATGACCCGCTCCGCCCGAAGCTCGTCCGTGACGTCGTCCATCGCCACGACCGCACCCCGTTTGGAGTCGCGTCGCCCGAGCCGTCTCGCGCGGACCCGAATACGGCGGTCCCCCGCCTGGAACTCGTGATCGGCCCGCTCGGCCCCACGCTCCAGGTACTCCCGGAGCCACACACCCAGATCCTCGGCCAGGGGATCGTCCGCGGCGAGCGCCTCGCCCGGCACGACGGCCGCCCCCAGGAGCTCGCTCGCCCGCGGGTTCACCAGCGTGATTCGTGCGGAATCGTCCACCGCGAGCATCCCGACGGCGGCCTCGTCCATGATCAGCTGCGTGCGGCGCGACGTGCGGACCAGCTCGCGTCGCGCCTGTCGTACGCGCGCCACCATTCTGTTGAACGCCCGAAACACGGCCCCGAACTCGTCGACACGGTCCTCCGGAAGCCGGAGGCCGAGATTTCCGGACCCCACGCGCTCGGACGCGACCTGGAGCGCCTGGATCGGCCGCGTCAGCGCGCGTCCGGCCAGCATGGCGAGCCCCAGTGAGAGCGCGGCCCCGAGGACGACGAAGAACCCGAGGAGCTCGAGCAGATCGGCCGCCTGGATGGCGGCGGTGCCCGCCTGGAGCGGCACCTGGGCCGCCATGATATCCCCATCGGGCAGGCGGCGGAACGCCGTCACGTACTCCCAGCGACCGAGGTCGGTGCGCGTGAAGCGCTTCAGCCCCTCCAGCCGACGGATGTCCTCGTGTACTTCGTACGGCGTCCAGGCATCGTAGAGGCCGAGCTCGACGAGCTCCTCCACCGAACCCTCGGCGAGCTCCCCGGAGCGGTAGACCACGAGATCGGCCCCGACCTGGCGGCCGAGACGGTCCATGCCCCCGGCCAGGGCACGATACCAGACGGCCGCGTCGTCCACGACCCGCTCCGCGATCACCTCCGCGGAACGGACCGAAGCCTGCGACACCGTCCGGTACGCCACGGTCCCGAAGAGGGCGTTCGCGAGCGCGAAGAACCCGAACAACGCCCACGTGACACGCGCCCGGAACGAGATCGCAGCCACCCTGAGCCGGCCGGCGGATGCGCCGTCACGGTCGCGGAGGCCCGTGCCGAGTAGCCAGAACAGCCCGACCAGCAGGCCGTTCAGCACCACGAGCAGGGTCGCCCGCGCCACGGCCTGTAGGGGCATCGGCAGCGACAGCGTGTAGTGTGCGTGGTACGCCCTGTCGTTCGCGAACAGGACGCCGCGCTCCGCACGCCACTCCGTCCCGTCACGCACCCACCGGAGTGGCTCCTCGGCGCGTCCTGCCCGCCGCTCGGCGGGGAGCAGCGGAATGAAGGCCATCGCCTCAGCGGGCGCACGGGCCCCGGCCCGGACGAACGGGTCCAGCGTCGACGGGCGCTGCCGCTCGGAGAACGGCGGCGCCACCGCGGACAGCACCCCGCCGTCGGACATGGGCACGGTGAGGACATAGCGCGCGTCGTCCCGGTCGAGCCGGAGTAGCCTGGCCTCGGAAGTCTCGCGTTGCTCGGCCAGGAGGGTCGGAAGGACGCCGGGCAGGTTCCCTTCGGCGCCGACGCGGAGCTCGACGCCCCGATACCCCGAGGGGTCCCAGCGCGTGAGGCGCACGGGTCGCCCCTCGCCCGCCAGCCCGCTCGCTCGCCACGCGTGATAGAGGACGTCGACGCTCTCGCGCCCCACCGCGTCCAGGGAGTCGGCGGCGACCGCCATCCGCTGCAGCCCCTCGACCAACACCGGATCCTCCCGCGAAGCCAGCCCCTCGAGACGATCCTCGGCGAGAGCCATCTCCGCCCGGATCCCCAGGCTCCAGATCGCTGGAATCGTCGCGCTCCCCGCCAGTGTCACCGCCAGCGCTCCGGTGGCGAGCGTCCCCCTCCATCCACGGAACACCCGGAGGCCCGCGGGAGCCATCCAGGCGGGCACCCCCCAGAGGAGCCACCACCACGACGGGACGCGTCCGCTCGACCAGACCCAGACCGCCGCGCACCCTCCGAGCACGAGCGCCAGGGCCGCACTCCCGACCGCCTTCCACGACGAGCTCCGCGTACTTCCCGCGACGCTGAACAGCGTGAGCGTGACGAGGGTCAGGAGCGTGGCCACGCCCACCTCGATCGTGACCCACTCGAGCCGGCCGGCCTCACGGGACATCGGGAGGATACGCTCGGCGAGCCAGCCGAGGCCGAGCGCATAAACCAGCGCGACGGCAATGGCGACCCATTCGGCACGGACGCGGAGGAGCGGCCGAGGCGAGACCCCCAGAAGGCTCATCAGAGCCAACGAGACGAGGACCCAGCGGGCAAGCCCCCCTTCCACCCAGGCGACGAGCTCCTCGCTCCCTCCGAGCAGGGCTCCGGAGGCCGCGAGGGCTCCGTGCGGAAGCAGGCCCGCGATCAGTAGCAGGGACCCGGCACCCACGACACCGACCGACCTGGGCCCGGGGCAACCCACGGCCAGGAGCCCCCACGCGAGCAGGACGAGCACCGCCACCCGCATCCGCCAGCGCGCCATGACCTCGTCGGCCCGAGCCTCCGGCGATGGGCGCTCCACGACGACGCTCATGAGTCGCCGGTCAGGAAGCGCGAGATCCCATACTCCTTCGCGGACGCCCGGATCGTACTGGGTGACCCGCACACGCTCACCCAGATCGGCGAAGAAACGGTTCGAGAAGTCCTCTACACCCGCCTCGATCACGTCGGGGAGATCCGCGCGCAGGAGATCCGCCGCGATCGCGACGCGGCCGTCCTCCGTGAGGGCGGTCACGTACAGATAGCCGAACAGGGGCCGGTCGTAGTACGTGTGACGCAGGAATCCGCCCTGCACGCTCTCGGGCACCTTGCCCCAGTGCGCGCCGTCCCAGAGGTTCACCCGTCCCTCGGCGTCGTACAGCGCCAGGGCCGAGACGCCGTGCCGATTCCTCAGATCGCGAACGAACGCCCGATCCACCTGATCGGTGGGGTCCACCGCCTTCTCCGCCAGTGCGTCGGCGGCGGCCTCGGCCGCGATCTGTCGGCGCTCGAGGCGTTGGGCCAGGATCTCCCCGACTTCGGCCTCACGCTCGGTCCAGTACGCGTCCCAATCCGACAGGAGCCCGGCGACACGGTGATGCGCGACGAACGCGAGAACGACCGACAGCACCAGCACCGCGACCCCGCCATGCCAGGGGAAGCGTCCGCTACGTATGCCGAGCGCCGACGTCGCGACCGCGGCGGCGGCCAGCACGAGAATCCAGACGCTCGGCGAAGCGACCCAGACCGCGAGCGCGCCGGCGGCGAGCCACGGCGCCAGGAGGGGGAGAAGGGACATCACGCCCGGCGCGGATGGGCGACGTGACGGGCCGGAGCTGGGCGCTCGACGAGCTCGCCTGGACCGACGTGCGGGAACGGCTGGATCGGGACCCACGCCTCATCGTGCCCATCGGCGCGCTCGAGCAGCATGGACCTCACCTCCCGTTGGGAACCAACCTGCACATCGCGAATCACGTGGCACGCGCCGTGTCCGAGCGACTCGGCGTGCTGCTCGCTCCGCCGTTCTCCTACGGAGCGACCAACGGCGGGGGTCCCTACCCCGGATCCGCGGGCGTGCGGAGAAAGACCCTGCACCGCGCGGTGAACGAGCTGCTGGCGCAGTGGGAGGACGACGGGTTTCGCACCTTTCTCATCGTCACGGCGCAACGGTACGAACCGCATCTGGAGGCCCTCCTCATGGCGCTGACCGGAAGCGCGGTGAGCTCGATCTACGACCTGTACCAAGTCGACGTGTCGGACCTCCTCGAGGGCGACCCGCGCCAGGAGCACGCCGGAGAGATGGAAACGTCGCTCATGCTGCACCTGGCACCGACGCTCGTCCACCGGGACCGGTTCGCGGACTTCGTCCCGGACAGGCAGGCGATCCGAAAATACACGCGCCGCAGGGCACCGACACCCCCGCTCGACTCGCTCGGCGTGCTGGGCGCTCCGAGCCGTGCGTCGTCGGACAAGGGAAAGGCGGTCTTCGAACGGCTGGTGTCCGCCCTGTGCGACACGATCAGCGGCGGCGAAGGGGACGACGGATAGAACCGCGAGCCCCCCGGCGGGTATCCTCGTGATCATGCGCATCCATCCCGCACTCCGCCTCCTGGCGCTGTCGATCGTTCTGGCGGTCTCGTCCCCCACCCGGACGGCCCACGCCCAGGGAATCGTCGTCGACGAGGGAAGCTTCCGGATCTCCCTCGCCGGGCGGGAGGTCGGGACCGAGAGCTTCTCCATCCGGCGGGCGGGCATCGGACGAGACGACGCGCTTTTCGCCAACGGCACCATCGAGTTGGGCTCCTCCGTCGACCGCGATGCCATCGACCCACTGCTGCGCGCGACCCCACCGGACGGAGTCGTAGCCGGCTATCAGGTGCGTGTGACCGGGAAGAACGCCCTCGACTTCCAGCTGACCCTGGTCGGGAACCGCTACGTCTCTTTCGCCCGGTCTCCGCTGGGGGACGAGGAGCGCGAATATCCCGCCCGGTCCACGACCCGGATCCTCGAGCAGGACGTCGCCCACCACTACTACTTCCTCAGGGATGCCCGGGAAGGAGAGCGGATTCATATCATCGAGCCGCGCTCGCGGAGCCAGGGAACGCTGACCGTGGATCGTCGCACCGACGACCAGATCCTGCTCGACGGACGACCCACCGAAGCCCGGCGCCTCGAGATGTCGTTCCGCGACCAGGTCCGAACCGTCTGGTACGATCGGCTCGGCCGGGTGCTCCGTGTCGAGATCCCGGCCCTGGGATACGTGGCCGAGCGCGCGGACCTGGTCGGTTGAGGCCGGTCGACCGCAGTGAAACCGACGCGTCCGTTTCGGCGTACGGTGTATCGGCAACGAGAAGGATACGCGAAACGAGGGGGGTGATGTTCTCGAGATGGCTGGTCGTGGGGGCCGCATTCCTGGCGCTGAGTCCGTGCCTCGCCGCGCAGGAACAGGTCCCCGAGCGCCTGACCCTCGAGCACGCGCTCGAGGTCGCTTCCCGCAACAGCCCTGCCTTCCTTCGCGCCCGGAACGACCGGGCGCTGGCCGACTGGGACGTGCGCGAAGCCTACGGGCGGCTCCTGCCGACGGCCGACGCGAGCAGTCGCGTGAGCTGGCAGGGATCCGGAGAGCAGCAGCTCGGCAGCAGCCTCACGGCGGGCGACCTCGGCTTCGGTAATCAGCCCTCGTACTACTTCTCCAGCTGGAACGTCGGCGTCAACTACTCGCTCGACTGGGCGACCCTCCGCGGCCCGGCCCGTGCCAAGGCGGAGAGGGAGGCGACCGCGGCCAGGATCGACGCGTCGGGGTCGGAGCTCGCCGCGCAGGTCACCACGGCCTACGTCGAAGTGCTCCGCAGGAACGAGTTGCTCGCCACGGCCCGCCAGCAGCTCGAGAACGCCAGGATCAACCTCCGGCTTGCCCAGGGCCAGCTCGAGGTCGGCTCGGTCACTCCGATCGACGTCGGGCAGGCCGAAGTGCAGGTGGGCCGATCCGAGGTCCAGGTACTCCAGGCCGAGAACGCGGTCGAGACGGCTCGGCTGCGACTCCTCCAACAGATGGGCGTCGGGGTGAGCCAGCCCTTCGAGCCCGGCACGGAGCTTGTGGCGGCGCCACCCCGATGGGATCTCGATTCGCTACGAGCGCTCGCCCTGGCCGAGAACCCGACGCTCCGGGCGACGCGGATGGCCCGCGAGTCGGCGGAGCTGGGGGTCAGCTCGGCCTGGTCTTCCTATCTCCCGTCTCTCTCCATTTCCACCGGGTGGGGCGGGTTCGCGCGTCAAGCGAGTGATGCGGACTTCCTCGTGGCGCAGGCGCAGGCACAGGCCGCGTCCGGGATCTCCCGATGCGTCGCGACGAACGACCTCTACCGCCGGCTCGCCGATCCGCTCCCCCCTGTCGACTGCTCGCAGCTCGTCTTCACGGACGAGCAGCGGAGGGCGATCCACGAGGCGAACGACCAGTTCCCGTTCGGATTCGAGCGCTCCGCGCCGGCAGTCTCCTTCGGCCTGAGCATTCCGATCTTCACCGGCCTCAGCCGCCAGCGGAACCTCGAGGCGGCGAGGATCCAGCGCGACGACGTCTCGCAGGAGCTCCGGGAGCGGGAGCTGGCGCTGGAAGCGGACCTCAGGATCGCGCTCGCCAACGTGGAGACCGCATTCCAGAGCGCGTCGCTCGAGGAGCGGAACCGCGACCTGGCCGAACGCCAGCTGACCCTGGCCCGAGAGCGCTACCAGCTCGGGGCCATCACCTTCGTCGAGCTCATGGACGCGCAGACCGTGCTGTCGCAGGCGGAGAGCGACCACATCGTCGCCCTGTTCGCGTACCACGATGCCGTCACGGACCTCGAAGCGCTCGTCGGAGCGCCCCTCAGAGACTGATCCGGAGTCCACTCCATGCAGCGTCGCTCGAAGATCATCGTCGGAGTGCTCGTCGTAGCGGTCGTGGGCGTGGCGACCGCCACGGCGGTCGCGCGCAATCGAAACCAGGGTGTCGAGGTGCGGACGGAGGCGATCGCCGAGCGGGACCTCGTCGAGCTCGTCACCGCGTCCGGGAACGTGCGGGCCCGCAGGACCGTGGAGATGAGCTCCGACGTGTCCGCGAGGGTCTCTCAGCTGCTCGTCCGTGAGGGCGACGAGGTCCGTGTCGGCCAGACGCTCCTCCGCCTCGAGCCGGACCAGTACCAGGCGGCCCTCTCCCGCGCGGAGGCGCAGCTCGCCCAGGCGCGGTCGCAGGAGTCGCAACAGCGCGCCAACCTCATCCAGGCCGAGCGCAATCTCGACCGTCTCCTCTCCCTCCGCGCGAGGGACTCGCTGCTGGTCAGCCCTCAGCAGCTCGACGACGCGCGCACCAACGTCGACGTCGCCGAGGCTTCGCTCGAGTCGGCGTCGCACGGAGTGTCCCAGGCGGAGGCGGCCGTCGCGGAGGCCGCGGACAGGCTCTCGAAGACGGTGTTCACCGCTCCGATGGCGGGCCGGGTGACCCGGCTCAACGTGGAGGAAGGCGAGACCGTGATCATCGGCACGATGAACAATCCGGGAAGCCTGGTGCTGACGATCTCCGACCTCTCCGTGATGGAAGCCGTCGTGCGCGTCGACGAGACGGACGTGCCCAGGATCGCGCTCGGCGACAGCGCGAGCGTCCGGATCGACGCCTTCCCCGGTCGGACCTTCACCGGACGCGTCACGGAGATCGGGAACTCGGCCATCACACCTCCGGCCCAGCAGACCGCGGGACAGCAGGCGGCCATCGACTTCGAGGTCGTGCTGACGCTCGACGACACCGACGCGCTCCTCCGGCCAGACCTCTCCGCGACGGCCGAGATCGTGGTCGCGCGGCGTGAGAACGTCCTGGCCGTCCCCATCATCGCCCTGACCGTACGTGGGTCGGGTACGGAGGAGAGCGACGCCTCCGCCGGCAGGCCGGTGGAGGACGACGTCGAGGGTGTGTTCCTCGCGTCGGGGGGTCGGGTGCGCTTCACCCCCGTCGAGGTCGGCATAACCGGTCGAGAGCACTTCGAGGTCCTGTCCGGGGTGACGGCTGGCGATACCGTCGTCGCGGGTCCCTACCAGGCCATTCGGAACCTTCAGGACGACGACCAGATCCGTCCGATGGAGCAGTCGGCCGCGCCCCCGCGGGGCGGGTAGCCTCGGATGGTCTTCCGGGAAGGCGTAGCGCTCGCGCTCCTCCAGATCCGCACCCAGAAGCTGAAGAGCTTCTTCAGCCTCCTGGGCGTGATCCTCGGCGTGACGTTCCTCATCCTGGTCGTGACGGTGGTGGAGGGGCTGGATCGCTACGTTCGCGAGGACTTCACGTCCCAGGTGTTCGGCATCAACACCGTCACGCTGCGCCGCTGGCAGAGCGTGAACATCAACACCGACCCCGAGGAGTGGCGTGCCCGCCAACGGCGGCCTCGCCTCGAGTACGAGGACGCCGACGCGATCCGCGCGGCCCTCACGATCCCCGGACGGGTCGCCGTCGAAAGCTCCACCAGCGCCGACGCGGTCGGGGACAACGGCCGAACGGCCACCGGTGTCCAGGTCACCGGAGCCTCGCCCGAGATCTTCGAGATCCGCGACCTGACCCTGACGCGCGGTCGCGCCTTCACCCCCCAGGAGGCCGCCTCCGGCAGCCCGGTGATGGTGCTCGGCTCCGAGACCGCCGACGTCATCTTCGAGACGCTCGACCCGATCGGCCGCTCCGTCCGCATCCGGGGCTTCCCCTACAGGGTGATCGGCGTGCTCGAGGAGCGCGGCTCGCTCTTCGGACAGTCGCTGGACAACCTCGCCATCGCCCCGGCCCGCTCGCCGGTCCAGTCCATCACGAATCCGCGCGGGGTCGTCGACGAGATCATCATCCAGACCCTCGACCCGACGCTCCTGCGCGACGCGCAGCTGGAGATCGAGGGCATCATGCGCGCCCGGCGTGGCCTGCGGCCGACCGAGGAAGCCGACTTCACGCTGGAGACCGCGGAGCAGGCGATCAGCTTCTGGGACAACATCTCGCGAATCCTCTTCCTGGCGCTCCCCATGCTCGTGTCGATCTCGCTCGTGGTGGGCGGGATCGTGATCATGAACATCATGCTGGTCTCGGTCATGGAGCGAACGCGGGAGATCGGCATCCGCAAAGCGCTAGGGGCGCGCCGGCGGGACATCCTGCTCCAGGTCCTCATCGAGTCGACGACGCTCGCCACCGTGGGCGCCGCCCTGGGCGTCCTGGCGGGACTCGGCGTGGCGGCAGGCCTGGCGGCTACCACCCCGCTCCCGGCCGCGGTCGCCCCCCGGTGGATCGCGCTCGGCGTGGGAATGGGCATCACGGTAGGCGTCATCGCGGGCGTCTATCCGGCGGCAAGAGCCTCACGCCTCGATCCGGTGGACGCGCTCCGGTATGAGTGAGGAGCACACGTCGGGCCCGCGACGCCTCACGGCCACCCTCTCCGAGGGCTTCGCCATCGCATGGGAAGCCATCAACGGGAACCGGATCCGCTCGTCGCTGACCGTCCTCGGTGTCGCCGTCGGCGTGGCCGTGGTGATGGCCATCGCGGCGCTCATCACGGGAATCCGCTCCAGCGTCATGGAAGCGTTCGAGTCGGCGGGTCCCGACAACTTCATGGTCACCCGGTTCGACTTCACCGCGGTCCGGATCTCCGACGAGGGCAACAACCGGCCCCCGTGGTGGAACAAGCCCGAGATCGAAGCCGAGGAGGCGCGGCGGATCGGAACCCTGCCGACGATCGACGAGGCGCTCTACAACTTCGGATTCAACGCGAGCTTCAACTACGAGGGCCAGGCGGTCCAGAACGTCCAGTCGCAGGCGTATTCGTCGGGCTGGCCGCGGTACCAACCCGGCGACTTCCTGGCGGGCCGTGACTTCACGCCGGCTGAGGTAGGCCAGAACCGACCCCTGGTCGTCGTCTCGGCCTCGCTGGCCGAGGACCTTTTCGGGCAGCGTGACCCGATCGGACGGTTCGTGCGCGTGTCCGCGGGAGGTGGAGGCCACCAGGAGGCGTTCGAGGTGATCGGCGTCTTCGAAGCCGAGGAGAACATCTTCAGCAGCGCCGTCCGGCACTGGGCGGTCTTCCCCTGGACGGCCGCCGAGCGCCGGCTGCGGGTATCGACATGGCAGGCGCAGATCCTGGTCGTGCCCGAGGACTCCGTGTCGATGGCGCGGGCGCAGGACGACGTCATCGCCGCCCTGCGGAGCATGCGGAGCCTCGGGCCACGTGACGAGAACGACTTCGCGCTGATCGCGTCGGCGCAGATCGTGAGCCTGTTCAACCGGCTGACGGCCGTGTTCTTCCTCGTGATCCTCCTCCTCGCCTCCGCGGGCCTGCTCGTCGGCGGTGTCGGCGTGATCGGGATCATGCTGATCTCGGTCACCGAGCGCACCCGTGAAATCGGGATCCGGAAGGCGGTGGGCGCCACCCGGCGAGAGATCCTATGGCAGTTCCTGCTCGAAGCGTCGCTTCTCACGCTGGCGGGGGCGGCGGTCGGCATGGGCGCGGGATGGTCCGTGGCGTCGGCCGTCGCCGCCTGGACGCCACTGCCCGCGGCCATCCCGCTCTGGGCCGTCGGCGCGGCGCTGGGCATGGCGGCGGTGAGCGGTATGTTGTTCGGCCTGGTGCCCGCATACCGGGCGAGCCGCATGGACCCCGTGACCGCGCTGAGATTCGAATGATGAGAAGGGTCCCGGGGCCCCCCTGCGCAGCACGGGTCCGGCCCGCCCCACTTCTTCAGCACCCTTTTAGAGGAACCCGATGACCGAGCCGCTCGACCTACTCGCCGTGATGGCCCACCCCGACGACGCCGAGCTACTGTGCGGCGGGGTACTCGCGGGAAGCGCGCGACGCGGACTGCGGGTCGGTATCCTCGACCTGACCGCGGGCGAGATGGGAAGCTCGGGCACGCCCGAGGGCCGGGCCGAGGAAGCGCGGGAGGCCGCGAAGATCCTCGGGGTGGTCGCGCGGCGCTGCGCCGGACTCCCCGACTCCGCGCTCGAGAACGACAACGAGTCCCGACACGTCGTGGCGGAGCAGCTCCGTGCCCTCCGGCCCGCGGTCGTCGTCACGCATTGGAAGCTGGGGCGCCACCGGGATCACCGGATCGCCGCGGAACTCGTGCGCGACGCCTGCTTCCTGAGCGGGCTGCGAAAGCTGGACGTCGGAGGCGAGCCGTTTCGGCCCCGGAAGATCGTGTACGCGACCGCCTATCGTGAGGACGTGGAGCGGCCGGACTTCGTCGTCGAGGTCGCCGAGGAGGACGTCGAGCGGAAGCTCGACGCGCTGGCGGCCTACCGATCACAGTTCGAGGGGATCGCGGGGATCGGGGAAGTCTTTCCCGGCGGCGACCGACCGATCTTCGACCAGATTCGGGCGCACATGGCCCGCTACGGCTCGCTGATACGGGCCCCGTACGGGGAGCCGTTCAAGACCGACGAGGTGCTGCGGGTCGAGGACCTGACCCGGCTCGACGTGTCGACGTTCTGATACGACGGGGGGCGCAGTCGCTCAGGCGACCCGGCAGTGGACCTCGACCAACAGGCGCCGCCATGACGGGGCGTCCGTGCCGTGCACGCGCACGGCGTGCGCCTCGGCGGATCCGCCTCCGGACATCCAGGGCCAGAGCCAACTCGCAATATCGGGTGGCAGATGTCCGATCGGCTCGCCGGTCGTCAGGTGCACCCAGACTTCGGGGTGCTCCTGGACCGGGGGATCGGGAACCAAGCGGACGACATCGCCTTCCTTGAGCGCCTCGAAATGTCGCTCACGGTCGCCGAAGACCGTACCGTGTACTGTGGAGCGGAACGTGGGTGGGTGCCCCTCCGGGAACGGAGGTGGATTCGTCTCCAAGCGTGACGTGGCCTCCCATGGTGACGGAGCGGACGGTCATCCCATTAAGTTACCAGTCAGTGTCCCGAGTCAGAAGTTCGTTGAGCACCGAGAGCGTCGCGACGCCGCTGCGGCGAGGCGCCACAGCAAATCAAGCCAGATGTCGATGAACCCGGTCTATCTCGATCATGCCGCCACGACCCCGGTCCGGCCGGAGGTGCGTGAAGCCATGGCGCCTTTCGCGGACAGCGTCTTCGGCAACCCGTCCAGCCAGCACCGATGGGGTCGGGAGGCTTCGGCCGCGCTCGAGAATGCCCGTGCCGATGCGGCGGCCGCCCTGGGAGCGCGCAACGCCGAGGTCTACTTCGTCCGCGGCGGCACTGAAGCGGACAACCTCGCCGTCTGCGGAGCCTGCCGAGCGCTCGCCGCCGCCACCGACGGCGGGCGTCCCCGCCTCCTCGTGAGCGCGATCGAGCACCACGCCGTGCTCCACGTGGCCGAGAGCATGGCAGAGGCGGGCGAAGCGCAGCTGGAGATCTTCCCGGTCCGTGAGGACGGCTCGCTGGACCTCGATCCTATCCGGTCGGCGCTCGCAGATGGGCCCGCGCTGGTCTCGTGCATGTGGGTGAACAACGAGACCGGCATCGTCCTGCCGGTGGAAGATCTCTCCCGCCTGGCCCTCGAAGCCGACGCGATCCTGCACACCGACGCGGTTCAGGCGGTCGGAAAGCTGCCCGTGGATCTCGGAGCCGTCGAAGGCATCCACCTGCTGACCGTCTCGGGCCACAAGATCTACGGGCCCAAGGGTACCGGACTGCTCTTCGTGCGCCGCGGCGTGGGACTCGCGCCGCTGCTCCACGGAGGCGGTCAGGAGCGGAAGCTCAGGCCCGGCACGGAGGACGTGGCCGGCGCGGTCGGCCTCGCGGCGGCGTTGCGGCTCGCGGTCGACGAGCGGGAGGCCGAGGCAGCGCGGCTGACGGCGTTGCGGGAACGTCTCGAGGCTCGGCTGACGGACGAGCTGGAGGGGGTGGTCGTCGCCGGCGCGAGTGCGCGACGGGCGCCGCACGTGGCCAATATGGGCTTCGAGGGCATCGACCCGACCATGCTCCTCATCAACCTCGATCTGGAGGGGATCGCGGCCTCCGGCGCGTCGGCGTGCCAGAGCGGAAGCGGTAAGGGGAGCCACGTCATCGAGGCCCTCTACGGCGCGGCCAACGGTCGCGCGCACGTGCGCTTCTCACTGGGTCACCTGAGCGACGAGGAGAACGTGTCGCGGGCGGCGGACAAGATCGTCGAGGTCGTACGGCGGCTGAGGGGCGCGGCGTGAGCCGGGTGCTCGTCGCCATGTCCGGCGGCGTGGATTCGTCCGTCGCGGCAGCCCTGCTCGTGGAGGCCGGCCACGAAGTCGTGGGCGTCACCATGAAGACGTTCTGCTATTCGGAGACCCCCGATTCCGGGAAGACCTGCTGCGGACTGGACGGCATCGTCGACGCGCGCCGGGTGGCGACCGCCCTCGACATCCCGCATTACGTGTTCGACGTGGAAGAGGACTTCACCCGCGACGTCATCGACGACTTCGTGCGTGAGTACGCGAGAGGGCGCACGCCGAACCCGTGCGTGCGCTGCAATAGCAACACGAAGTTCCGCGACCTGCTCAGGCGCGGCGAGGCTCTGGGGTGCGACCGGATCGCGACCGGCCACTACGTGCGCATCGAGCACCACGACGACGGCTCGTCGCTGCTCCGCGGCCTGGACGGCGGGAAGGACCAGTCGTACTTCCTGTGGGGGCTTCCCCGGGAGATGCTGCCGAAGCTCCTCTTCCCCCTCGGTGATCTCACCAAGCGGGAAGTGCGGGAGCGGGCCCGGGCGCTCGAGCTCGCCACCGCCGAGAAGCCCGAATCGCAGGAGATCTGCTTCGTGCCTACCGGTGACTACCGGGACCTCCTGGCGAAGAAGCTGCCGGAGCCGCACCCCGCGCTCCGCCCGGGGCCGATCGTGCGGACGGACGGAACCGTGGTCGGTGAGCACGACGGGTATGCCGGATTCACGGTCGGCCAGCGGCGCGGATTGGGCGGCGGCTTCACCGAGCCGCTGTTCGTCCTCGAGGTGCGGCCGACGACACGTGAGGTGGTCGTCGGCACCCGAGACGAACTCCGCCGGGACCAGGTCGAGGTGGCCGAGCTGAACTGGCTGGCCGACGCGCCGGGGGAAGGAGACAGGGTGGCGGTCCAGATGCGCTACCGGGCCCCCGCGGTCCCGGCCACGGTCCGTGCACGCGGGGAGGCCCTCGTGCTCGAGCTCGACGAAGGCTACCCGGCCATCACGCCCGGTCAGTCCGCGGTCGTGTTCGACGGGGCGCGGGTGCTGGGTGGCGGCCGGATCGTCGAAGCGCGGGTAGCCGCGGCGGTCTGAAACCGTCGCGGGAATCCTCGAGCCTAGTGTTTGAGGCCTGAGGCCTCCGCGAACTCCTCCATGGCACGCTGCTCCTCGTCGGAGAGCTTGTCCGGCACCGTGACGCTCACCTCGACGAACTGATCGCCGACGCGGTCCGCTTTCCGGACACCCTGGCCGCGAATCCGGAATTTCGTCCCGGACTGCGTGCCCGCCGGGATCTTGAGCACGACCTTCTTCCCGCTCACGGTCCGCACCCGGACCTTCGAGCCGAGCGTGGCCTGGACGATGTTGATCGGGACCGTGACGTGGACGTCCAGCCCCTCGCGCCGGAAGAACCGGTGCGGCTGGACCTTGAAGGTGATGATCAGGTCGCCCGGGGTCCCGCCACTCCTGCCGCGCTCGCCCTGCCCCGACAGCCGGACCTTCGACCCCGTGTCGACGCCTTCGGGCACCGCGATCTGGATGGTCCGCCGCTGCCGGACGGAACCCCGTCCGCCGCAGGAAGGACAAGGCGTCTCGGGGATCTGGCCACGGCCGAAGCAGGCCGGGCACGGACGTTTGACGGCGAAGCCGCCCTGGCCGAAGGACACCGTGCCGCTACCACCGCACTCGCCGCAGCGGCGGCGGCCGGTTCCCGGCGCGGCGCCGTCTCCGCCGCACGTCGCGCAGTCCTCGGTGATCGCGACCTCGACGGCCACCTTCCCGCCACGCACGGCCGTGAGGAAAGGGATCTCGACGACGTACTCCACGTCCTGCCCACGTTCCCGCCCCGCCCCTGTCCGCCCGGCGCTCGGACCGGGGCCACCCCGCTTCCCGCCCAGGTCGAAGAGGGAGCTGAACAGGTCGGAGATGTTGCCGAACCCGCCCTGGAAGTCATCGAACGAGAAGCCGGGATCACCTGGAGCGCCGCGCGGTTGCGACGCGCCAGGGCCCCGACCACCGAGACCGAACGCGCCCAGCTTCCGCATCTGGTCGTATTGCTTGCGCTTCTCGGGATCCTTCAGGACCGCGTAGGCCTCGCCGATCTCCTTGAAGCGCTCCGCGGCCTTGTCGTCCCCGGGATTCGCGTCGGGGTGGTGGCTCTTGGCGAGCTTGCGGTAGGCCTTCTTGATCTCGTCCTGGCTGGCCTTCTCGGCCACCCCGAGGATCTTGTAGAAGTCCTTGTTCTGCCCGGCCATGGTCGTCTCAGCCGTGCTTGTAGACGCTGACGCGGGCGGGGCGCACGAGCACCCCCTTCAGCTCGTAGCCCTTCTGGAAGACCTGGGCTACGTGGTCGTCGAGGTCCTCGTCCTCCGTGGCCACGCGCATCAGCGCCTCCATCCGCTCCGGATCGAAGGGCTGTTCCGCGGGATCGATGACCTCCACTCCGGTCTCGCCCAGGGCGCGGACGAACTTCCGCTCCACCAGATCGATACCCTCCATAATCGCATCGACCGTAGCGCTCGACGTGTCCAGCGCGGCGACCCGCTCGAGGTCGTCCAGAACGTCGAGGAGACGGCCGAGAAGATCGGCTTGAGCTCTCGACCACGACTCCCGGCGCTCCTGCTCGCTCCGGCGTCGGAAGTTGGTGAACTCCGCCGCGAGCCGCAGATGACGATCGTTCAGCTCGTCGAACTCGGAGCGCAGCTCGGCGAGGGCACCGTCCTGGGGAAGCCCTCCGTCGTCACGCTCTTCGTCGCGGTCGCCCTCCGACCTGGACAGCGGGGCGCCACCGTCTCCGGCTCCCCGTCCGGACGAGCCTTCCGGGTCGTCTACCCCGGTCGCGATCTGGTCGTCGTTTTCTTTTGAGCGTTCCTTCATCACGTCGCCTTTCGATGTCGAACGGAGAATCGATCACCCCGCGGTCGGGGCTCCGATCGAGAAAGATACCACGGTCGCGCATGAGGGTTCAGGGGTCGGGTGGCCGCTCACCGCTCCAGCGCCTGAACGACGCGCCGGTAGAGGAGCCGAAGGGCGTCCTGAGCCGCACGCGCCTGTATGCCCTCGCGATCGCCGGGGAAGACACGCCGCCACGCCTCCACCTCGCCTCCGTACGAGACCGCGGTCCACACGGTTCCAACCGGCTTCTCCTCGCTGCCGCCGCCTGGCCCGGCCACTCCCGTGACACCGATCCCGAAGTCGGCGCCGAGCGCCCGAGCCGAGCCGGCCGCCATGGCCCTGGCCACCGGCTCGGACACGGCCCCGTGCCCATCGAGGTCGCCCTGAGAGACACCGAGGAGGTCGCGCTTCACGTGGTTCGCGTACGCCACGACCCCGCCGAGGAAGACGTCCGACACTCCGGGCACCCGCGTGAGTCGGTGGGCCAGGAGACCGCCCGTGCAACTCTCGCCGATCGCGACGGTCGCGCCGAGCCGACGCAGCCCATCGGCCACCGCCTCGGCGAGATCGCCGGAATCACTGCGGTAGCGCCAGGGCTCGATGACGGGCGCCACGAGCGCCTCGAGTCGATCGAGCTCGTGGTCGACCGCCGCGTCCGCCAGCCCCGATACGGTCAGCCGGAGGTCGACCCCCAGCGCATCGGGAAGGAAGGCCACACGGGAGCGCTCGCCGTCCGGCGGGAGGACCTCGTCGAGAAGCTCGCCCAGACGCGACTCGGAGATACCCGTCGTATGGAGCACACGATGGCGTACCGGCTCGAGCCGTGCCCCGAGGCGGTCGTGGATCAGGCCGCGCACATGGTCCTCGAAGAGCCCGCGCAGCTCGAGGGGAACGCCCGGTAGAAGGACGAAGACCGTGTCGTCCGCCTCCAGCGCGAGCCCGGGCGCGGACCCGTGTCGGTTCGCCAGCACGCGCGCGCCTCGCGGCACCTGGGCCTGGCTGCGGTTCGGGGCGGGCATGCGCTCGTAGCCGAACGAGCGGAAGCGCGCCTCCAGCCCCGCGACCAGCTCCTCGTCCTCCTCGAGCGGAAGCCCGAGCTGGCCAGCCACCGCCTCACGGGTCACATCGTCACGGGTCGGACCGAGGCCTCCCCCGATCAGCACAATATCCGCCTCTCGTGAAGCGGCCTCGACGGCGCGTCGGATGTCGCGATCGACGTCGCCGACCGTGTAGTGGACGCGGGCCGGGATCCCCATCGCCGCCAGCTCACGTCCGAGCCAGGCGGCGTTCGTGTCGACGGTCTCGCCGCTCAGGAGTTCCTCGCCGACCGTGACGATCGCGGCGCGCGGCGCGCCCGGCTCCGAAGTCACGGCGCGGGAACTCAGTCCCGGATCCCCACCAGCGTCCGGTACGACCACAGGTAGTCGATGAGCGAGTACACCGTCAGCACGACCGCCACCACGAGCGACAGCGCGACGACCGCACCGTGGATGGGAAACCAGACCGCCCAGAACCCCTCGTCCGCCCCTGCGGCACCGACCCAGGTCCGCAACGGGAACCAGAGGAGCGCCGCTCCGGCGAAGATGGCCTGGAACAGGGCCTTCCGCTTGCCCGCGAGGCCCGCGGCGATGACGACGCCCCGCCGCGCCGCGAAGCTCCGGAAGACCGTGATGAAGATCTCACGACCGAAGATGACGACCATGACCCAGAGCGGCAGCTCGCCCCACCACGGAAGCGAGTCGAATGCGCCGTCCCGCTGCGCGACCATGTAGATCGGAACGTAGCTGGCGACGAGAAGGAGCTTGTCCGCGAACGGATCGAGCAGCTTCCCCACGTCCGTGACCAGACCGTCCCGCCGCGCGAGGTACCCGTCCCAGATGTCCGAGAGCGCCGCGACCACGAAGAGGGCGAACGCCCAGAAGCGGAGTCCGGTGTCCGGCGACACCGCAAGGAAGAAGATCACCGGGCAGGCCGCGATGCGGCTGACCGTGATGATGTTCGGGAGGGTGAGTGCGCTCCCCGACACGGAGGACCTCAGGAGAGGGTTTTGACGACGAGCTTGCTCACGGACGAGAGGGTCTCGAAGACCCCCTTCCCCTCGATGGCCGTCGCCTCGAAGTCCGGTACGCCCATCGGATTGATCTGGGCCCTGAGCTCGTCGACCGGGAGAATGTCGGGAAGATCCCGCTTGTTGTACTGGATCGCGAACGGGATCGTCTGGAGATCGTACCCGTAGGTCTCGAGATTCTCGTACAGGTTGTGCATCGACTCGATGTTCGCCTCGGCGCGGCTCGCCTGGGAGTCCGCTACGAAGACGATGCCGTCCACGCCCTTCAGGATGAGGCGCCGGCTGGCGTTGTAGTAGACCTGCCCCGGCACCGTGTACAGGTGGAAGCGCGTCTTGAAGCCGCGCACCTCGCCCAGGTCGATCGGGAGGAAATCGAAGAAGAGCGTGCGCTCGGTCTCGGTGGCCAGGGAGATCATCTTCCCCTTGGTCTCCGGATTCACCTTGGAGTAGATGTACTCCAGGTTCGTCGTCTTCCCGCCGAGCCCGGTCCCGTAATAGACGATCTTGCAGTTGATCTCACGGGAGGCGTAGTTGATCATCGACATGGGTCGACACGGCCTCCCTGGGCATATGCGTTGAAGATCACCGAAGCTCCTCGTAGGACGTCACGCGGCGCCGGCATCCGGTCCGTGCGACGCGGCGGGATGGGTGCGGCGAGCGCATAAACTCGGCCCGGGGGGGCCGGGTGGCAAGGGAGAACGCCCTCTCGACGGCGAGTCCCTAATCGGTCAACGCCTCGGGACGGGGGCGGGCCGTCACCCCGACCTCGTCCTCCATGCGGGCCGCGATGGAGCGGGCACGCTCGCGCAGGAGCTTCCGGGGCTCCCAGGCGATGAAGTCGCGCAGCAGGCGGATGTGGGACACCGACGCGGGCTCCCGGCTCATGTGCCCGAGCGCCGCGAGTCGCTTGAACGCGTGCGGACTGAACATGTTTCGCTGGTGGCGCGTGATCTGATCCCGGATCACGAGCGCGGCCAGCGCACCGGCCGCAGCGGCCGCCAGCAGGGCGATTCCAGTCGTCTTCAGCGTACGATTCATATCATCTCCCGACGCCCGGCGAGTGCCTGGGCGATCGTCGTTCCGTCCACGTACTCGAGATCGCTGCCGACGGGGATACCCCGCGCCAGACGCGTGACCCTGGGACCGAGCGGCCGGATCTCCTGCTCCAGATAGACGGCCGTGGCCTCGCCTTCGACGCTGGCGTTGGTCGCGACGATGACCTCCTCGATCGTCCCCTGCCTCCCGATGCGCCCCAGCAGCCCCGCGACGTCCAGCTCTTCCGGCCCCACGCCGTCCAGAGGCGAAAGGTGACCACCCAGCACGTGGAAGAGTCCCCGGAACTGACCCGTCCGCTCGATGGCACCGACCTGGTAGGCCTCTTCAACGATACACAACACCGTGCGATCCCGCCTGGGATTCTGGCAGATCTCGCAGAGCTCGTGCTCGCTGAAATTCCCGCACTCGTCGCAACGACGGATCTTCTCGGCGAGGTCCACCAACGAAGCCGCCAGTCTGCGCGGCTGCTCCTTCGGAGCCTTCATGAGGTGGTGGACCAGGCGCAGCGCCGTCTTCTTGCCGATCCCGGGTAGGCGCGCGAAGTCGTCGGTGAGCCGATCGATCACCGACATGGCATCGCCCTCGATGTGCGTGCGCTCAGAAGAGCCCCGGCAGCCCCGGAAGGTTCATCGGCAAGCCGCCGGTCGCCTTCTTCATCTCTTCCTCGTACTCGGAGGCCGCTTTCGTCTGCGCCTCCGACACGGCGGCGAGGACCAGGTCCTCGAGCATCTCGACGTCCGACGGATCGACGCACGTCGGGTCGATCTGGATCTGCTTGATGCGGCCCTTCCCGTCCACCGTCGCGGTCACCATGCCGCCGCCGGAGGCGGCGGAGATCTTCTTGGTCTCCAGCGATTCCTGGAGCTTGGTCATCTTCGACTGCAGCTGCTGACCGAGCTGCATGAGCTGTTGCATGTTGTTGTTCATTTAAGCACCTAGTCCATGAGCTCGAGATCGAGTTCTTCTACCGCCCGCTTGAGGCGGGGTTCCTGTCGGAAGAGTGCGCGCATCGTGTCCTCCCGGACCTCCGACTGGGTGACCCGCGACGCCGCCGGCGGGGCTTCCGCGGCCGCTCCGATGCTCAGGGTCACCGGCCGGCCCAGGAACGGCTCGAGCCCCTTCCGGATGGCATTCTGGATGCCGACATCGGCCAGTCGCTCCGCGGCGGGACCGGGGAGCGGCGACACGGAGACGGTCCCGTCGCCCAGATCCTCCACGGTCGCGGAACGGAGGAAGGCCGTGAGGCCTTTGGGCACGCCGCGTCCGGCTTCGAGCCAGCGGTCCCATGCCTCGGCGGCCGAGGCAGCGGGGCGTGGGGTCGCTTCGGGCCGCGGCGCGGCCGTCGCGGCGGGCGAGCCTCGATCGCGCGGGGTCGGCTCGGGGTCACCGGCCCGTACGTCGTCGACGATCGTCCGGGGAGTAGCAGCCTCTGCGGTCTCGGCACGGACACCGCTCTCCCGGGGCCGTGAACCCTCGCCAGGCGCGCCCGGTCTTCCGGCGCCGCCCCCCGACGACGGGTCGCCGCCCAGCATGCCGAGCAGCTCCTCGAGGTGGACGGTCCGGTCCATGTAGCTGAGGCGGAGGAGGAGCATCTCGATCAGGATGCGCGGATTCACGCTCCTCCTGAGGCTCCCCTGGGACTCGAGCTCGGCCGCGGCGGCGAGCATGCGGACCAGGTCGCCCGGATCGAAGCGCTCTGCCTTGGCGGCGAGGTCGGCCTGCGTCCCTTCCGGGAGGTCCAGAGCCTCGTCCGGCGTCAGGCGGACACGCAGGAGCGCCCGCAGCATGTCGAGGAGTCCGTGGTAGAACTCGACCAGGTCGTATCCCTCGTCCACGAGGCGACCGACGAACGCGAACACCTCGGCGTGCCGTCCGTCCGCCAGGATGTCCAGAAGCTCGAGGTAGCGTTCCTCTTCGACGAGGCCGAGCACGCGGCGCACCGATTCGGTATCGACCTCGCCCCCCGTGAGCGCCAGCACCTGGTCGAGCAGGGAGAGCGCGTCGCGCATGCCGCCGTCGGCTTTCCTGGCCACGATGCGGAGCGCCTCCTCGGGCGCGCTCGCCCCTTCGGCCGCCAGCACGTCGGCGAGGCGCTGCACGATGTCCGACACGCCGAAGCGCTTGAAGTCGAAGCGCTGGCACCGCGACAGGATCGGCGCCGCCATCTGCTGGATCTTCTGGGGCTCGGTCGTCGCGAAGACGAAGATCACCCGCGAGGGCGGCTCCTCGAGGATCTTGAGGAGCGCATTCCACGCCTCGCGCGTGAGCATGTGCGCCTCGTCGACGATATAGACCTTGAAGCGGCCTTCCTCCGACGGAGCGTACATCGCCCGCTCGCGGAGGTCGCGGGCGTCGTCGACTCCGCGGTTGGAAGCGGCGTCGATCTCGACGACGTCGAGCGCGGTGTTGCCGCCCCAGATGCGGCGGCAGCTGTCGCACTCTCCGCACGGCTCGCCCGACTCGTCGCGGTTCGGACAGTTCAGGGCCATCGCGAGCATGCGGGCCAGCGTCGTCTTGCCGACGCCCCGGGGGCCACAGAAGAGGTAGGCGTGGCCGACCCGGTTGCCGACGACCGCCTTCCGGAGGGTCTCCGATACGTGGGCCTGGGCGGCCACGTCGGCGAACGACCTCGGCCGGTACCTTCTGGCTAACGCTGTATGCGTCAAGTCGTTACGGCCTTCCGCTCTGCAACGGGGAAAGAAAAATGCCCCAGGCTACCCGCAGCGACGATCACCGCACTTACCGCTGCTACCTGCGGGGTCCTGACGGGATTCGCGGGCTCTCGCCCTGCGGACCTGGGGCATGGATGAAGCTATGGGTCAATCGACCTCAGGTCCACCCCGGCCGCCACGCGTCCTCGATGTGATCGACCCGGACGATCCGTCCGTCCGCCAGGAGGCGCACGGCGACGACGTCGAACCGCACATCAACGTCGTCGCGGACGTTTCGCGTCAGATACTCGAGCGCGACCAGCTCGATCTCACGACGCTTGAGAGGCGTCACGGCCGCCTCGGGTCCCCCGTACCCGTCGCCGGCCCGGGTCTTCACCTCGACGAAGGCCAGGAGGGAGCCGCGGCGAGCCACGATGTCCACCTCGCGCCGACCGAACCGGTAGTTCCGGGCCAGGATCCGCCACCCGCACGCCGCCAGCGCGCGGGCCGCCAATGTCTCTCCACGTCGGCCGAGCCGGTGCGGTGGATGGGTGGAGTCGGGCGTCATGCGCCCAAGGTGGCGCCTCCGCCCGGGCGACCGGATGGCGAGACGGGACGCCCTCCCGGCGGGTACTAAGCGCTCTTCGCCGACGCCGTGGCGAGCGGCGCGGCCACCTCGCGTCCGATCGAGCGCGCGATCACCCGGATCTGCTCCATCAGCTCGACGAACTGCTCCGGATAGAGAGACTGGGCTCCGTCCGACATGGCCCGCGGCGGATCCGGGTGGACCTCGACCATGAGGCCGTCCGCCCCGGCGGCTACCGCGGCCCGAGCCATCGGGATCACCTTGGCCCGCACCCCGGTTCCGTGACTCGGATCGGCGATGATCGGGAGGTGCGACAGCCCCTTCACCACGGGGATGGCGGTGAGGTCCAGGAGATTGCGCGTGTGGTTGTCGAAGCTGCGCACGCCGCGCTCGCACAGGATGACGTCGTCGTTCCCCTCGGCCAGGATGTACTCGGCCGCGAGCAGCAACTCGTCGATCGTCGCCGAGAGGCCGCGCTTGAGCAGCACCGGCTTCCCCGCCTGCCCGGCGCGCCGGAGGAGCGGATAGTTCTGCATGTTGCGGGCGCCGATCTGCACGATGTCGGCGTACTCGGCGACGAGGTCGACTCCCGCCACGTCGAGCGCCTCGGTCACGATCGCCATCCCGGTCTCCTCACGCGCCTTGGCGAGCAGCCGGAGGCCCTCCTCTCCCAGCCCCTGGAACGAATAGGGTGACGTGCGCGGCTTGAAGGCCCCGCCCCTAAGCACGGTCGCGCCCGCGTCCCTGAGCTGCCGCGCGATGCCGATGATCTGAGCCTCGCTCTCGACGGCGCACGGACCGGTCATGATGACGATCTCGTTCCCGCCGATCCGGGTCCCGTTCGGAAGCGACACGATGGTGTCGTCCTCCCGCCACTCGCGGGACACCTGCTTGTAGGGCTGCGTCACCGGAATGACCTCGAGCACGCCGTCGAGCCCCTCGAGTCTCCCTGAGTCCACGCGACCGTCGTTGCCGATCAGCCCGACGGCGGTCCGCTGCTCGCCGGGGATCGGGCGGGCGTCGTAGCCCATTTCCTTGATGGTATCGACCACGAAATCGATCTGGTCCGCGGTCGCGTTGTGCTTCATGACGACGAGCATGGGTGCGTCACCTACTCGGGGGTTCGTTCCGCCGCACGGCGGGGCCGGGCGCACCGAAGTCTATACGTCGCGCGGACCCGGGTCCACGGTCCATCCCTCCGGGCCCTTCGAGGCCCTCAGTCCATCACGACCCGCCACCACGGTGCCGCCGTAGCCCGCTCCGACCCGTCTCGCGGCCTCCGCGGGGGTCATCGGGGGGTACACGTGGGTCAGGATCAACAAATCCGGCCGTGCGGTCCTCGCGAGCTCGACCACATCCGCGGGGGCGAGGTGCCCCGGCCCCTGCCCCTGCTCCGACCAGGCGCACTCGCTGATCAGGACCTCCGCGCCCCGCAGGAAGGCAGCGACGTCCCCGGAGGGGCCAGTGTCACCCGTGTATCCCACCGTCCCCGTGTCCGCGGACAGCCGAAACGCCACCGACTCCTCGGTGTGCGGGGTGGGATGCGCCTCGAGGCGGAAGCCGTGCCCGGGGTCCTCGAGGACGGCTCCGGGCGAGAGCTCCTCCACGCGGAGCGGGCGCTTCGGGTCGAGCACGTGGGCGCCCAGCGCCGATGCGGCCCGTCCGAGGTACGTTCGAAAGCCGGGCGGTCCCAGGAGCGTGAGCGGGCCGAGCCTCGACGCGTCCGCCGCTCCGCCGGCCCGCTCGCGGGCGCTCGCGCTGCCGCGGAGCGCGAACATCAATGCCGAGAGATCGCCGACGTGGTCGGGATGGTAGTGGGTGACGGCCACGTGCGTGAGCGTCTCCCAGTCGATGGCGTGCCGGGCGAGGCCGTGCACGGTTCCGCTCCCGCAGTCGAGGAGGACCGAGGCGTCGCCGAACGAGACGTGGTGCGCCGCAGAATAGCGCTCGGCGTCCGGAAGGAGAGTACCGGATCCCAGGACCGTGACGCGCATCGACTGCGACCTACCGGGCGACGGCGGGATCAGGCGATGCCGACGGTCTCGAGCGCCTCTTCCAGCTTCACCCCGACGATCGTGCTCACCCCCGGCTCCTCCATCGTCACGCCGTAGATCCAGTCGGCCGCCTCGATGGTGCGTGGGTTGTGCGTGATCACCACGAACTGCGTCTGGCCCTTGAAGTCCTGCAGCAGCCGGATGAAGCGTCCGATGTTGCTCTCATCGAGCGGCGCGTCGACCTCGTCGAGCACACAGAAGGGGCTCGGCTTGACGAGGTAGATGCCGAACAGCAGGGAGAGGGCCGTGAGCGCACGCTCTCCTCCTGAAAGCAGATCGATGCGCTGCGTCTTCTTCCCACGGGGCGAGGCGTGGATGTCGATGGGCGACTCGAGCGGATCCTCGGGGTCCTCTAGGCGGATGTCCGCCTCGCCGCCCTCGAAGAGCCTCAAGAACGTCTGGCGGAAGTTCTCGCGGATCTGCTCGAAGGTCCCCTGGAAGAGATCGGTCGCGGTCTTGTTGATCTCCCGGATGGCCGCCCGGAGATCGTTCCGGGCCTCCACCAGGTCGTCACGCTGCCCCTGGAGGAACTCCAGCCGCTCGCTCTCCTCGGCGTGCTCCTCGACGGCCAGCATGTTGACCGGCCCGATCCGTTCGAGCGCCTCCACGATCTCCCGGAGCTCCCGCTGCAGCACTTCGGGCTCCCCCTCGACGTCATCGGCCTCGTCGAGGAGTGCCTCCAGCGGTCGGCTCCACTCGCCTTCCAATCGCTCGCGAATGCGCTCGACCCGCCCGTGAAGCTCCTGCCGCTCCAACTCGAGCTCGTGGCGACGATCCGACGAGGCCCGCTCCTTCGTCCGAGCCTCGCGCACGCGCCGCTCGGCCACCCGGAGCGCTTCGCTCACCTGCTGGAGCGCCTCGGTCCGTTCACGGACGGTCGCCTCGACGGTGGTGCGCTCGCCGAACAGCGCCTCCGTGCGTGCCTGCCCCTCCGCCTTGCGTGCCTGCAGAGCCTCGCGCTCACCCTTCAGCGACGTCTCCTCCTCGTCGAGGGCGCGCGTCCGCTCGGACGCCTGACGTCGGCTCCGCTCCAGGGATTCGAGGCGCTCCGAGAGGCGCCGGAGATCGCCTTCGAGACGGGCGAGGTCGACCGCGACTCGGGCCTCTTCGGCACGCACGGTCTCCCATCGCTCCTGGACGGTCTCGAGCACGGCCCGGGACGCCTCCCGCTCCTCCTCCACCCCGGACTCCTGCTGGAGCAGCGATTCCCGCTCCTCACGTGCGTCCTTCGAGCGGTCGATGGCACGCTGGCGCGCGGCGCGGGTCCCCTCGATCTGCCGAGAGAGCTCGTCGCGGAGCTTGTCCATCCGACCGTGCTGGTCGGCCTGGGCCTCGAGCTCCGCGTTCGCCTTGCGGTGGCCGTCCTCGGCGGCGCGCCAGGCCGTCCGCGCGGCTTCGACACGAGCTTCCGCGGCCGTGACCGCCTCCTGGGCCTCCTCGCGGCGGGACCGGAGCCCTACCTCGTCGGCGAGCGCCCGCTCGTGCTCGTCGCGAAGCACGCGCAACCGCTCCTTCCGCTCGAGGACGCCGGACGCTCCCTGGGGGTTGCCCATGCGGACCACACCACGATGAACAGTGACCGGAGTCTCGTCGCGGCTCGCACCTTCCACCTCGACGCCAGCGAGCAGCGCTCGAACCCAAGCGCCGGCCTCCCCGGTCGTGTGGATCCGGTCGAGCAGTCCCCCGGAGGCAGCGCCCGCGTCGGGAATCCGGTCGAGCGGAAGCACGATGAGTCCTCCACCTTTCTTCCAGGTCGACGAGAACCAGTCCACGAGGCGGCGGACCGCCGCCCCGTCCCGCACGACCAGGGCGCGGGCCATCGAGCCCAGGAAGGCCTCGGCCGCGGCGACCGCGTCGGGGGGGCCCTCGATGGCGTCCGCCAGTGTGCCCAGCACGCCGTCGTCGCCGAGGTCGAGGGCGGCGCGTACCACGGGTTCCACGCCCTCCTGATCACGCTCCATCCGTTCCAGCGCTTCGACCCTGGCTCCGATCGAGGCCGCCCGGTCGACGGCCTCGCGCTCGGCCGTCCTGGCCTCGTCCAGCGCCGCTCGCGCCTCGTCGAGCTCGGAAACCCGCGTGTCGAGAGCCGCACGCGTCGACTCGACCTCGCGCTGGAGCTCGTCCAGCCTCCCCGAGAAGAGATCGCCCTGCGACGCGAGATCGGAGAGCTTCTCCGCGGTCGCGGCGAGCTCCTCGCGGGTCCGCAGGAGCCGCTTCTCGAGCTCCTCGGCCTGCTCCTCGGAGGCTTCGGCGTCTCCCTGGAGCTGGGCGCTGCGGCGTGCGATCTCCCGCGTGCGCGCCTCGGCCTGCTCCACCCGCTTCCGTGCTTCCGCGAGCTCGACACGCGCGCGCTCGGCCTCGGCCGAGCGGGTGGCCGCAACTTCGCGCAACTCCTCGAGTTGGACGACCACTTCGTCCCGCTCGGCCACGAGCTTGCCGGCCTCGGCTTCCATCGCCTCGGTGCTTTCGGCGGCAAGGCGCCGCTCTTCGTCGATCCGCTCGAGGCGGCGCTCGCCGTACGCCTCGCGCTCGGCCGCGACCGCGAGCTCACGCTCCCAGTGGACCAGCTGCTCCCGCACCCGCTCGAGCTCCTTGGCCGCTTCGGCCCGGGCCCGCTCGGCATCGACCTCCCGCACGCGCAGCGACTCGAATTCGGCCTCGGCGGTCCGCAGCTCGGCGACCATCCCCTCGCCGGTCATCTCGTCGCCCTCGAGCTCCTTCTCGACCTTGCCCAACCGCTCGGTGAGGGTCCGCAGCTGGTGGCGAACGACCGTCACCTCGACGTCGAGCCGCCGCTGGCGCAGCTCCATGAACCGCTGCGCCTTGCCTTTCTGGCGAGCGAGCGAGCGGACCTTGGTCTCGATCTCGGCGATCAGGTCCTCGAGACGCTGGAGGTCCATCTCCGCCCGCTCCAGGCGGCGGCTCGCGGCCTTCCGGCGATCCTTGTACTTCCCGATGCCGGACGCCTCCTCGAACAAGGCGCGACGCTCCTCCGCCCGGTCCGAGAGAATGGCGTCGATCATCTTGTTCTCGATGACCGAGTACGCGTTGGCACCCAGGCCGGTGTCCCGGCACAGGTCGACGACGTCCTTGAGGCGGCAGGACGAGCGGTTGATCGAGTACTCGGAGCCCCCGTCCCGGAACACCTGGCGGCCGATCTCGACCTCCTCGAGCGGGATCGGGAGCGCCCCGTCCTCGTTGCTCACGACGAGGGACACCGACCCACGGTTCACCGGACGGCGACCCACGGTGCCCTGGAAGATGGCCTCCTCCATGCGGGATCCCCGGATCGCGGACGGCTTCTGCTCGCCCAGCACCCACCGGATGGCGTCGCCGATATTCGACTTCCCACAACCGTTCGGGCCGACGACCGCCGTGATCCCGTCGTGGAACTCGACGGAGGTGCTATCGGCGAAGGACTTGAACCCGTGGACTTTCAGGGCACGGAGCTTCATCCCAGTTGTCCCGAGTCGGAGGCTCGTCGAACACCGAGCGTACCGGGGCGCCGCTGCGGCACTATCTCAGCGCCCCCAGGACCACGAGAACGACCAGGATGAGCACGGCCAGCCCGACCCAGAGCAGCTTCCGACGGGCATCGGGATCCGCGCCGCCCTTCCGGCCGCGCCGCCTCGCGGGCGGGACGCCGGACACGGGATCGGCGGGCTCCGCCTCGGGTGCGTGCACGTGAGGCGCGCTCGACTCGGCTTCGACGGCGCGGCGGACCGACGCCTCGGCGGGGTCGCCCGTCGTCGCCTCGCTCTCTCCGGTGGGGGCCACGGTGAAGTCCATGGCAGCCTCGGCCTCGTCGGCGACCGGCTCGTCGCTCTCCGCCTCGGTCGAGCCCCATTCGCCGAGGCCTGCCAGCGCGGGGTCGTCCCATCCGGTGCCGGAGGGCTCCGGCAATCCGGCATCGGCGGGCACGTCCCTGTCTTCACCCCAGTCCGGATCCGACTCGGCCTCTACGTGCCTGGCGCCGACCCCCTCTTCGGGGGCGGGCTCCGCCCGGCCGGCACCGTCCACGCCGACCAGCACCCGGATCTTCCCCGCGGCGTCCCTTGCACTCGCAGGCACTCGCTCGGGCGAGTCGGTCAGGACGACGATGTCGTCCGCGCCCTCGATCAGCATCGCCTCGCCGACACACCCTTCCCGCAGGAAGACCACGAAGGTCACCCCCGCGTCCCGGAACCCGTCCTGCAGCCTCCCCCACCGAGCGCTCGTGATGACCTTCTCCGGATCGCCGGCCGGTGATCCGGCCGATACGAAGAAGAACGAGCGTCCCGGAACCGGCTGCGCGATCCGTGACACCGAAGCGCCGAAGAGGGCGGCATCGGCCACACCCTCGCCGGACTCGAGGCCGGCGCTACGGTGCAGCGTGGGATGTTCGAGCACGCAGTCCGCCACGACCACCCGATGCCCGGACTCTCCCCACGCATCGGCCATGCCTAGCGCCACATCGGCGGACCAACGCTCTCGGGATGCCGCCGCCGGAGCCAGAGCCACGACCACGCGTCCCCGCTCGGACGACTCGGGCGTCCACGGCGCACTACCGGCCGTGAACGGCTGCCATTCAGGAAGTTCGACGATCAACGCTCGACGTTGGCTGGAGGGAAAGGCGTAACATTAGGCGAGTCCTCCTGGTCCGGCAAACGGCGCGCCACGGCCCCGGTCACTCGGCCGGTGCGTCCCAGCGCGGGGCGTCTCCCCACAGGTTCTCGAGCTGGTAGAACGAGCGTGCCTGGGGGTGGAAGACATGGACGACGAAGTCGATGTAGTCCAGCAGAACCCAACGCCCGCCATTCATCCCCTCGACGTGCTCGGGCTTCACGTCCGCCTTCTTCAACTCCTCGACCACGTGCTCGGCGATGGCCTTCACCTGCACGTCGGAGTTGCCGCTGGCGATGACGAAGTAGTCCGTCGCGGACGAGATGCCCTTCAGGTCCAGCACCACCAGGTCGTGCGCCTTCCGCTCCAGGGCAAGAGCCACGGAACGGTTGACCTCCTCGGGGAAGTCGCGCGGCGTCACCGCCGCGTCGGCGCCGGTGCCGATCAGCCTTCCTCCCGCTCCACCCGAATCTCGAGCTCGACCTCGACCTCGGGATGCAGGCGCACACCGACCGGGAAGACCCCGAGCGACTTGAGCGGCTCCTCCAATTGGATGGTGCGACGGTCGAGCTCGAAGTCGAGCTCGCCGGTGTTCGCGCGCTCGGCGATCTCGGCGGCGGTGACGGACCCGAACAGCTTGCCGTCTTCGCTGGCCTTCACCTCGAACGTCAGCGACAGGCCTTCGACCTGAGCCGCACGACGACGCGCCTCGAGGAAGTCGCGACGCGCGCGCTCCTCGGCCTTGGCCTGCTCCTCTTCGAGGCGCTTCATGTTCGCCTCGCTGGCGACGTACGCCAGGCCCTGCGGGAGCAGATAGTTACGTCCATATCCGGGCTTCACCTGCACGACCGCACCGGCCTCGCCAAGGTTCGCCACGTCCTGCTTCAAAATGAGCTTCATCGTTCCTCCGACGATGGATCGTTCAGACGGTCGTCTCGCGCAACCGAGCGCGGACGTCCAGCCAGGTGTCTCCGATACCGACGACCATCGCGACGCCCACGACCACCGGAGCGGCCAGAACGAGCGAAATCGCGAGCAGCACGTAGCCGAACAGAGACAAGCCTCCACTGATGTACATGAACACGGCGGATCCACGGAGCGCGTACAGTGCACCCATGAACACGACGGCGTTCGATCCGACTCGGGCGACAGCGTCGCCCCAGCGGGTGACCACGAGGAGCAGCCCGGCGATCATGAGCCACACCAGATGATCGTTGAAGCGAAAGTTCCGTACCGGACCAATCGCCTGATCTCCTCCTCCTCCCAGACGCGTGTACAGCCACCACGCGACTGCCAGCCCCGACATCGAGGCGATCCCCATCAGGGCGGGAAAGACATTCGTCTGAGCCCGCGCCGTCTGATGGATCGCCGTCGCCAGTGCGGGCGACACCGCCCCGTCACCGCGGAGCAGCTCGAACGCCTGGACCGTCGTCGCAACACCGGCCTCGACGGCATTCTGCACCGCGAAGTCGACAGTCTCCCAACCGCCCGCACGCAGTGCCAGGACCGCCCCGGCCGCCAACAGCGCGCCTCCGACCGAAGTCAGGAGACGGGCCGACAGCCGCCAATGGGGCGCAGCGAGCGTAACGCCCACGAACCATCCTCCGACGAGCAGCCCCCAGGCCCTCTCCATGAACCAGAAGCCGTCGCGCGTGCCGGACACCACCAGCACCATGGCGAGCACGGCGGCGATGAAGACACCCGGCCCACGAACCCCCCTGAACCCCGCGATCACCAGGAACGGGATCGCGACGAGAACGCTCGGCTGCACGACGGACGCCGCCATCGTGACGCCGAAGAGTCCCGCGGCCCTCGGCCAACCCCGGCCAGTGGGCTCGCGCGACTCCGGGACGCCCTCCCGATCCACCTTCCTCAGCCCTCGTGGCGCCGGGTGTAGGGGATGAGTGCCAGATAGCGCGCACGCTTCACGGCCCGCCCGAGCTGCCGCTGGAAGGCTGCGTTGACCTTGGTCGTGCGCTTCGGAAGGATCTTCCCCTGCTCCGTCAGGAAGCGCGCGAGCGTCGAGACGTCCTTGTAGTTCAGGAGCGTGATCGCGGGCCCTTCCATGCGCCGGCGCCGGCCGCCGCCACCCTGGAACTCGGGGGGCGAGCCGTCGTCGTCCTCGTCCTCTTCCTCTTCATCATCGTCGTCGTCCTCGTCACGCTCGACGTGATGCACCTCGGCCATGATCGACTGGCCGTTGGTGGGCTCGCCCTCGTTCAGGACGATCAGGTAGCGGAGGACCTCGCCGTCGAGCTTGACGATACGCTCGAACTCGGGCAGCGCGTCCGGGGCGGCGTTGAACTGCGCCACCACGTAGTAGCCCTGGTTGAGCTTGTTGACGGGGTAGGCGAGCTGGCGGATGCCCCAGTGGTCGACGGAGGTCACTTCGCCGCCGTTGGCGGTCGCGAGCGCGTGGAACTTGTCGAGCTTCGCCGTCACGGCGCTCTCGTCGAGCGCCGGGTCGAGGATATACACAGCCTCGTAAAGCCGCATTTCGGTTTCCCTCGGTCCGTAGAAATGGTCACGGGCCCCGTCATGACTTGGATCCTCACTGCGGTGGAGGCTTCCGGACGGAGCGGGATTTCATTGTTTGCGCCGTTCTGGCGCTCCCGAAGCTAGCGCAACGGTTGGCGGGGCGGTAGGCGCGGAACCGCGTCAGCCCTGGCCTACGTTTACGTCGAGGCCTGGTGTAGCGCTTCGATGAGGGTCGGGTATCGCTCGAGACCCCACTTGAACTCGTCCACGGATATGCGCTCCCGGTTGGTGTGCGCGTAGTGCTCCTCCCCGGGCGCGAAGCCCATGGTCGGGATTCCGTGCACCCCACACGTCCAGCCGCCATCGGTGGCGAAGCGCCACGGGCGGATGCGAGCCGGTCGGTCGGCGTCGTCGCGCGTGCCCACGGCCGCCGCGGCCGCAACGATCGCCGGGTGATCGGGGTCCACCAGAAATCCGGGGCTGAACATGTCCCGAGACCGCTCGAACCCGGTGTAGGTCCGCTGATGGACCGAAGCGATCCGCACCTCCACGCCGCACCCTTCCGGTGCCTCGGGAATCCGGCCGCGCACGGCGCGCTGAAGGCGGGCCAGAAGCTCCTCGGGCGTGTCGTTCGGCAGCACCCGCCAGTCCACGGCGATGACCACCTGGTCCGGGATCACGTTCCGGGTCTCGGGGACGACGTCGATCATGGTCGCCACAGCCGTGGAGCCGCCCAGGAGCGCGTCGGTCGGCTGGTCGGCCTCGAGGTCGCGCACGGCGGCAAGAGCGTCCCCGACCAGGTCGAGAGCGTTCCTGGCTCGGGACGGCTCGCTCGCGTGCCCCGCCCTTCCCCGAATCACGATCTCGAGCTCCGCGCGTCCCCGGTGGCCGATGCACACGTCGCCGTGCGTGGCCTCGCCGATGACCACCCAGGCTGGCTCGAAGTCCCCGGACTCGAGCAGCACCTTCATGCCGAGGCCGCCCTGCTCCTCGAGCACCGTGTGCGCCACGATGACGTCTCCGGAGGCCCGCCCCGCCATGGCCGCGGCCGCGTACGTCTGCACCGCCAGCGGCCCCTTGATGTCCATCGCGCCCCGGCCGTGCAGATACCCATCCTCGACCACACCCGCAAACGGCGGGTGCTCCCACTCGGCGGGGTCGCCGGCCGCCACCATGTCGAGATGACAGGCGAGCATGACCGGCGGAGCGGCCCCGTTCCCCTTCACTACACCGATTACGTTGCCGACGTCGTCGACCCGCACGTCACGAAGTCCCAACGCACGCATCTCGGCTTCGACGAGCTCGGCGACCCTCTGCTCGTCCCCCGGGAGCCCGGGCGTCTGGATGAGCCTCGACGCGAAGTCGAGCGCGTTCTCGAAGGAAGCTTCTTTGATGGTCATGGGGCCCCCGAACGCTTAGCCGAAGATCCCGGTGATGAAGTCCGCGAGCCATGTGGTGGCGTCCGGATCGACGTCGATGCCGTGCACCCGCGCGAACCACGGCGCGAGCACGAGCGCCACCACGCTCATCAGCTTGATGAGGATGTTGAGCGAGGGACCGGACGTGTCCTTGAACGGATCGCCCACAGTGTCACCGACGACCGCCGCCTTGTGGGCGTCGGACCCCTTTCCGCCGTGCGCGCCGCCCTCGATGTACTTCTTCGCGTTGTCCCACGCGCCCCCGGCGTTGGCCATGAACAGCGCCATGAGCACGCCGGTCACGGTCGCACCGGCGAGCAGGCCGCCGAGCGCCTCGACGCCGAGGAAGTATCCTACGACGACCGGGGCGAAGACCGCGGTGACGCCCGGAAGCACCATCTCGCGAAGCGCGGCACGGGTGGAGATGTCGACGCAGCGCGCCGAGTCGGGCTTGGCCGTTCCTTCCATGATGCCCGGGATCTCCCGGAACTGGCGCCGGACTTCCTCGACCATGCCGGCAGCGGCGCGGCCCACGGCCGTCATCGTGAGCGCAGCCACGAAGAACGGTAGCGCGCCCCCGAGGAACAGCCCCACCACCACGACCGGATCGACAATGTCGATGCCGGTCGTCTGGAGTCCGACCTTCGACGAGTAGGCGCTGAACAGGGCGAGCGCGGTCAGCGCCGCCGAGCCGATCGCGAAGCCCTTACCTATCGCCGCGGTCGTGTTACCGATCGCGTCGAGCGAGTCGGTGATCGCGCGGGTCTCGGGGCCGAGGCCGGCCATCTCGCTGATGCCACCCGCGTTGTCCGCGATCGGTCCGTACGCGTCGACCGACATGGTTACGCCGACCGTGGCGAGCATGCCGACGGCCGCGATGCCGATCCCGTACAGACCGGCGAAGAAGAAGGAGACGCCGATCGCGATGCAGATCAGGATGACCGGAATGACGGTCGACTCCATCCCGATCGCGAGGCCCGTGATGATGTTCGTCGCCGCGCCCGTCTCGCTGGACTGGGCGATCTTCTTGACCGGCCCGAACGCCGTGTAGTACTCGGTCACGAGGCCGATCGAGATCCCGACGAGCGTACCGGCCACGAGCGCGATCCAGGGGCCGATCGCGGGATAGACCCGACCGGACGCGGCTTCGGCGAACGTGATGCCGAGCGACTGGATCACGAAGAACATGATCGCCAGGAAGAGCCCCGCCGCGATGAACGTCACGTTGCGGAGCGCGGCGGCCGGGTTGGTCCGCTCCAGCATCTTCATCATGCCGATGCCGAGCAGGGAGGCGAGGAGCCCCACCATGACCGTGATGATCGGGAGTGCCACGGCCTCGGCGCGGTGCGCCACCAGTACCGGGGCGGTCGCCGCGATGGCGATGGTCGCCACGATCGAGCCGACGTAAGACTCGAAGATGTCCGCGCCCATGCCGGCCACGTCACCGACGTTGTCACCCACGTTGTCGGCGATGGTCGCCGGGTTCCGGGGATCATCCTCCGGGATACCCGCCTCGACCTTACCCACCAGGTCCGCACCCACGTCGGCCGCCTTCGTGTAGATGCCGCCGCCGACCCGCGCGAAGAGCGCGATCGTGCTGGCGCCCATCGCGAAGCCGGAGATGATCTCGGCGAAGTTCGAGAAGTCGAGCCCGGTGATCGCGTCCGCGGCGTAGAGCGCGTAGAGGACGCCCAGACCGAGCAACCCGAGAGACGCCACGGCCAGCCCCATCACCGCGCCTCCGAAGAACGCGATCCGGAGCGCCTTGCCCTGACCCTCGGTGTTCGCCGCGGCCGACGTGCGGGTGTTGGCTCGCGTCGCCGCCTTCATGCCGATGAACCCGGCCGCGACCGAGCTGATGGCGCCGAAGACATACGCGATCGCAGGCATCGTGCCGATGGCGAGACTCAGCAGCACCGCGACGATGGCCACGAACACCGCGAGCACCGAGTACTCGCGGCGCAGGAAGGCCATCGCGCCGTCGTGGATCTGCTCCCCGAGGTCGATCATGACCTCGTTTCCGGGAGGCTGCTTCTTCACGTAGCCGTAGATGAACAGCGCGACGCCGAGTCCGGCGGCGCCGAGAATCCACGCCCAGTTGGTGAATACGACGAGGTCGGTCATGGGATCAGTCTTCCCCTGTTCGTCCGTCTCTAGGAATCGATGGAACCGTGCTTACCGTGGGCGCCACGCTCTCGCGTGAGGCGTCCCCGCTAGCGATTGAAGCGGTTCATGGCCGCTTCCACGCCCTCCGTCATCCAGACTTCGACTGCCTCCGTGAGCTCGGGCAGCAGTCCGACCACCACATCTTCGTCCTCTGCCGGCATCGGCGACAGGACCCAATCCGCCAGATCCACGCCACTCGGCCGCTGACCGACTCCGATGCGGAGTCGCGCGTAATCGTCCGAGCGCAGCGCGCCCGACACCGATTTGAGCCCGTTGTGCCCCCCCGCGCTTCCGGAGGGGCGCAACCGGACCCGTCCCACGTCGATCGCGGCGTCGTCCACCACGACCAGCAGATCGGTTTCCGGATCGAAGCCGTCCAGGTCCTCGAGGACCCTCAGTGCCGCCCCGCTCCGGTTCATGTATGTCGTGGGCTTCAGGAGCATCACACGCTCTTCGCCCACCGTTCCCTCCGTCGTCCAGGCCGGCCCGCTGCGCCGAAACGACGGTAGGT
This sequence comes from Longimicrobiales bacterium, assembly GCA_041690395.1. Classification (GTDB taxonomy): domain Bacteria; phylum Gemmatimonadota; class Gemmatimonadetes; order Longimicrobiales; family Gaopeijiaceae; genus JAWLHJ01. Next base: position 159,260 of record JAWLHJ010000004.1, read on the forward strand.
CCCAGTCGTAGGCCAGTCGGTCCACGAGCCACCACCCGACGTTGTGCCGGGTGGCGTCGTAGTCCGGGCCCGGGTTTCCGAGCCCCAGCACGATCTTCACGATCCGGACCGGCCTCGAGCGACTGCCAGCGCGAGCCTACTCCTCGCTCTCGCCTTCCTCGCCCTCGCCCTCGGACTCCTCGGCCGCTTCCTCGCCCTCGAGCTCCAACTCGTCCTCGAGCTCGTCCTCGTCCTCGTCCTCTTCGATGAGGGCACGCGGCACGGAGACCGAGCAGACCGTCCGCTCGCCGGGCAGCTGGATCTCGACGCCTTCCTCGACCGGCAGATCGGACACGTGAAGAACGTCGTTGAGGCCCATGCCCGACACGTCGAGCTCGATCGACTCCGGAATGGCGGACGGGATGCACGAGATCGGGATGTCGTGGATCGTCTGCTCGAGCACGCCGCCCTCGTCCTTCACGCCGACAGGCGTACCGACGAGGTGCAGCGGTACGTTGACGTCGACCATGACCCCAGCCTGAATGCGGAGGAAGTCGACGTGCACCAGCGTCCCCTTCCAGGGGTGCGTCTGGATCTCACGCACCAGCGTCTGGTGGGGCTCCTTGTCGCCCTCGACCTGAAGCTGGATGATCGTGTTGTCCACGGGGATCGAGCGGAACAGCAGGTCGGCCTCGTGGCCGTCCACCGCGATGTGGATGGCGTCCATGTCGCGGCCGTAGAGGACGGCGGGAATCTTGCCGGCCTGGCGGAGCTTACGCGCCACGCCCTTACCGGTACCTTCGCGCTTCTCGGCGCTCAACGTCACGTTCTTCAGCATGTTTTCTTCTCTTCCTCTGATTGTCGGCCCTCGGGCTCGCCCCGAGGCCCTTTCCCTCAGTTGTCCGGAATCGCCTCGAAGAGCTGGCTCACCGACTCGTTCGAGTGCACGTGGTCGATCGCCTTCGACAGGAGATCCGCCACGGAGAGGATCTTGAGGTTCGGGAACCTCTTCTCCTCCGGGATGTGGATCGTGTTGGTCACCACCATCTCTTCGAGAGGGGCGGAGCTCAACCGCTCCACGGCCGGGCCCGAAAACAGCGCGTGGGTTGCTGCGGCGTACACCCGGGACGCCCCGCGATCCTTCAACGCGTGCACGGCATTGGCCAGCGTGCCCGCGGTATCCACCATGTCGTCGACGATCAGGCAGTTCATCCCCTCGACCTCGCCGACCACGTTCAGGACCTCCGACATGTTCGCCTTCGGACGGCGCTTGTCGATGATCGCGAAGGTGGCGTCGAGACGGCGCGCGTAGCCGCGGGCCATCTTGGCCGATCCGACGTCGGGGGCGACCACCACCAGGTTGTCGAGCTCGAGGTTCCGGAAGTACTGCGTGAAGACCGGCGCCGCGTAGAGGTGGTCCACCGGGATGTCGAAGAACCCCTGGATCTGGTGCTGGTGGAAGTCGATCGAGATCACCCGGTCGGCACCGGCGGCGACGATGAGGTTGGCCACCAGCTTTGCGCCGATGGCGACGCGGGGCTGGTCTTTCCGGTCCTGGCGGCCGTAGCCGAAGTACGGGATGACCGCCGTGACCCGGGCCGCCGAGGCGCGCTTCGCCGCGTCGATGAGGAGCACGAGCTCCATGATGTTCTCGGCCGGCGAGTTCGTGGACTGGATGATGAAGACATCCCGTCCGCGCGCGTTGCGGTCGATCCGAACGAAGATCTCTCCGTCCGCGAACTTCTTGATCGTCGCCCCATCCGGAGACTTCCCGATCTGCTCCCCGATCTCGACGGCGAGAGGTCGGTTGGCGCGGCCGCTCAGCAGGAGAAGCGGGCCTCTCCCGTAGGTGTCGTCCATGGCTCGGAGTGTGGGGTGCGGATCAGGTGGACCAGAGCCCGAGAAGCTAGAAAGGACCAGCCCTAGGGTCAACGTGGCGCGAGAGCCCGCACCTGGAAGGTCCGGGTGGCGGTCACTGGCTCCCGTCCCGCGGTCCGGAGCCGCAGACGCACCTCGTAACGCCCTGGCGCCAGGTCGGGGAGCTCCAGATCGACGGCGCGGAACAACGGACCCGGCTCGTCGGGTCCCGCCTCCTCCCAGCCGAGCGTGAGCGGTCGAGGAGGGTCGGACAGCCCGACCAGGCCGCCCAACCGCTGGAGCAGGCTCCGGTCGAGGCGCTCGACCGAGAGATCGAAGGCCAGCGTCTCCGGCCGGAAGCCCAGGCCCGTGAGCTCCCATGCGATCCCCACGCTCTCCCCCTCCCGGACCGACGGGCGCGCCAGCGCCCGAGGCAACGCCTCGTCGAGCGACGCCGGGACGGGATCGTGGGCATCGACCAAGAGGAGGTCCGAGAGCACGGGCAGGTCTTCCGGGACCGGTGTGTGCGCCACGCCTCGACGGAGCCGTCCCGCGAGCCGTCGGGACGGGCTCCATGTCTCCACGGAAAGCACGTGGCTCCCGGAGGGGCCCTCCACACGGAGCGCTCCCTCGGCGCCGTCGACCTCCTGTGCGACGGTCACCTCGCCCGACGAGGCATCCAGGAGGAAGAGCCCTGCCCTGTCGGGAAGATCCGCCTGGTCGCCCGGCTCCGACCACGGCCGCGGGATCCCCTCGCGAGCGCGGCGCGTCGTATCCGCCGGCAGGTAGTGCGTCGCCACGACGGTGAAGGTCGGTCCGCGCGGGAAGACGGCGACCTGACCCTCCATCGGGAGGACGACCGGAGCATAGGGCGGCGCGTACAGGCTACGGGGGCGGGTCCGCGCGGCCACGTAGTCGTCCGGCACGGCGCTCGCCGGGTCGACCAGCACCCGTCCGGGCGGCAGGTAGTCGCGACCGTCCGGGTGCTTCCGGCCCACGATCCGGTCGCGCTCCGTCACGCGCCTGCTCGGCTCACGCTCCCAGCCGATCTCCCACCCGTGACGCACCAGGAGCTCCTCGAGGTCGCGCCCCCACGAGATCCCGTACGGTGTGCGCGAGCCGTCCCGGAGCGTGGCCACCGTCCAGCGGGCGAAGTGGGCCGTCTTCCGGTCGTTCCCCTCGACCAGATGGAGCGGGTCGGCGAGCCTCCAGAGCCGGTCGGTCGTCCGGGCCACCGAGTCCGTGGTGGTCGTCCGGAGCTCTTCGAGGAAGTCGTGAGCGTCTCCGTCGACCGCGCGCACCGGGACCCGCCAGTCCCAGGCCCGCTCGAGGTCCATCTCGTAGATCGCCACGTCGAAGGCCCGCTCGGCCTCCACCCAGCGCCCGAGGCCGTGGAGGGCCAGCCCCTCGAGCGCCGCGCACCACCAGGTCTCCTGGGGCGGCCCGCACGACCGGGCGACCTCGAGCGCATCCTCCCAGGCTCCCCTCTCGGCGCGGTACCAGACCCGGTGGCCGAAGATCCACCCGTCCGCGGGCGCCCCGTCCTGCAGAGAGTCGAGCTCGGCGATCAGTTGGCCTCGCATCGCGTCGATCTCCGGCGCCTCGGGCTCCGGCACCCAATCCCCCTCCCCGTACCAGGTGCAGAACCGGCCGACCGTCTCGTCACAGGGACCGCTCGATCCGCCGAAGGTCCGCGGAAAGTGGCGGCCCCGACGGATCTCGTAGCGTGCCTGGGCGGCCTGGGCGGCGCCGCGCACATCGCCCGGATCCGGCATCTCGACAATCGTGTCGACCGGGAGGTCGACGCTCTGGGCGTGGGCCACACGGGGAGCCAACGGCCACGAAACAGGCAGAGCCGCGACCAGCAGGAGGCCGATCGCGCGCTTCGAAGGGGAGCGGGTCAGGATACGTTGCTTCACACTCCCGAGAATGCGCGGACCGAGGCTCGCGCGCCACCAGCCGCCACTCGACATCGACACCGACGGACGCGACCGGGCCGCGGAGGGAGGATTGGCCCGGGTGGATTCGAACCACCACCGCCGGTTCCAAAGACCGGTGTCCTGCCATTAGACGACGGGCCAGCACGCACATCCTACCGGAGAACGACGTCCGCGTTCAAGGCCCGTCCGGCGGTGGGTCGCTCTCATGCCGCGCTCGGGACGCCGCATCCCGAGGCTCGGCATCCACGTCTCGGCTCGGGCCGGGCCACTGCGTCAGGGTCCGCGCAGCGACGAACGGCCAGCCGAGCTCGAGCGTGAGCTCGTCGGCCACGCGCTCGGCGGCCTCACGGTTCGGGAAGAACCCGAAGGACGCCGCCCCGCTGCCCGAGAGCAGCGCCCCGGACGCGCCGGCCTCCTCGAGCGCGCTCAAGGACCGCGCGACCTCCGGGTGCGCCGCGGCCACGACGGGCTGGAAGTCGTTCACCAGCCCGGCGAGAACGGAACCCCAGTCGGACGGAGCACCCTCTCTTCCGCTGGGCCCCCCGCCGGCTGCGGGCTTCCACGCCCGTCGGCCGAGCGCCTTGTAGGCCTCCGCCGTGGACATGTGCACACCAGGGAGAGCGAGCACGAGGTCCGCCGCCGGCAGCGCTCGGTACGGCGTGAGGACCTCGCCACGGCCCGTGCCCTTCGCCAGCGGGCTCGCGCCGAGGAAGAAGGGGACGTCGGATCCGAGCTTCGCGCCCAGACGCATGAGCTCCCCGGGAGGCGGCGGGAACGGGGACAGCCACGAAAGCGCCCTCAGGACCGCGGCGGCGTCCGACGACCCGCCCCCCATCCCCGCCCCGGCCGGAACCCATTTGGTGAGCTCGATGTGCACCCCCTGCGTCTCCCCGAACGCCTCGAGGAAGAGCTCGGCCGCTCGGTAGGCGAGGTTCTTCTCGGTCGGACCGAGATCCGGTCCCCGCACCTCGAGTGAGAGACCCCGGCCGCCACGACTCACCCTCAGCTCGTCACCCAGGTCGAGTGCCTGGAACAGCGTCCGGATCTCGTGGAAGCCGTCCTCGCGCCGGCCGAGTACCCGGAGCGACAGATTCACCTTTGCGGGCGCGGCGACCCGGAGGCTCACGGCCCGGGCGCTCCGTCCCGGACTTCGGGCCCATCCCCGCCCTCGGCGACCTCGAGCGCGGTCAGGCCGATCTCCTGCTCTACCGCATCCTCGACCCGCTCCTCGGCCGCGCCCATCTCGCTCACCGACAGCCCGAGCCGCCACGTGTACCAGAGCCCGATGAGCGTGATCGGGATCCATCCGCCGAAGTGGTAGCCGAAGGCGAACGCCAACGACTCGGCCTCCGCGACACCGTATACATCGCTGAGGGCGAACTTGGCCGCCGCGTGGAACGTCCCGAAGAACCCGGGCGCCGACGGGATGGCCACGCCGAACCCGACCACGGCCTCGGTGAAGATCGCCGACACGAAGCCCGTGTCGATGCCGAAAGCCAACATCCCGAGCCAGAACGACAGCCCGTGCCAGGTCCAGAAGAAGAGCGACCAGAGAGCCCCGGCTACCAGGAGCCTGGGCCGACGCAGGATCGCCACCGAATCGAGGAACGCCTCGAGCGAATCGACGAGCGGACGGGCGACGGCCTCCGGAAGGAAGCGCGCGACCCGCTCGACAGTCCGCACGAACGGGGCCGGCCAGACCGAGAGCCAGATCAGCAGTGCGAGCACGGCCAGGACGGCGAGGACGCCGGCCCGGAGCAGCGCGCTACCCCACCCCTCCGTGAGCGCTCCGGCCGCTGGGAATCCCGGCGTGAGCACCGGCAGCACGAGGAAGAGCAACAGGATGATCCCGTCCATCAGCCGCTCGACGACGAGCGAGCCCAGGGCGGCCGGCGCGCTGACGGGCTCCATGCGGCTGAACGCGTAGGCCCGGGCGAACTCTCCGACCCTGGCCGGGAGCACGTTGTTCATCATGAACCCGATCGAGACGCTGGCGAAGCGCGATCGGAGCTTCGTGTCGGGCTTCACCGGCACGAGGAGAACGCGCCAGCGGAGCGCCCGGATGAAGAAGCCGAACGTGGCGACGAACACCGACGCGCCGAGCAGCCAGAAGTTGCCCCGGCGGATGTTGGCCCATACTTCGGCGAACGCCACGTCGGCGAGCGCCCACCAGAGCAACAGGCCCGTGACGACGAGCCCGAAGAGCGCCTTCCCCCAGTGCTTCACGTGCCGACGCGGGCCCTGCGAATGAGCTCGGCCATGTCCCTCACCGCGCGCTCGATGCCCGTGAAGATGGAGCGGGACACGATGCTGTGCCCGATGTTGAGCTCCTCGATCTCGGGGATGGCCGCCACAGGTGTGACGTTCTCGTAGGTGAGCCCGTGGCCGGCGTGCACCGCGACGCCCAGCTCCCGGCCGAGCGCGGCGGCACGGGCGAGGCGGTCACGCTGTGCCGCGTGCGCGAGGGCGTCGGCCGCGTTCGCATACTCGCCCGTGTGCAATTCGATGGCGTCGGCGCCGAGGTCGACGGACGCCCGAATGGCGTCCTCGTCGGGATCGATGAAGAGCGACGTACGCACACCGGCGTCGGCGAGCCGCTCGAGCGCGGGGCGGACCCAGGCCAGGGTCCGCTCGGACGTCAGGTCCAGACCGCCCTCCGTCGTGATCTCCTCGCGCTTCTCCGGCACGAGTGTGGCCTGCATGGGCCGAAGAGAGCACGTCAGCTCCAGGATCTCAGAGGCGCCCGCGAGCTCCAGGTTCACGCCTGTCCGGGAGGTCTCCGTCAGAAGCCGGACGTCGCGGTCCTGGATGTGCCTCCGGTCCTCCCGCAGGTGGACCGTGATGCCGTCCGCGCCGCCGAGCTCGGCCAGCACCACCGCCCGCACCGGATCGGGCTCGTCGGTCCGTCGCGCCTGACGGACCGTCGCGACGTGATCGATGTTCACGTAGAACCTCATCCTCGACCCCACTTCTTCGGCACCGTTCTACTCCTGCGAGATGTGTTCGTAGGCCGGCACCGGCGTGGCGTCGGCTTCGCGGTCACGGATTCTCCGCCCGGCGATCGCCAGCAGCCACTCGTAGAGCTGGCGTTCTTCCCCCTCGAGCGCGCGCAGATGAACACCGGACGCGTCCGGATCCACGCGCGCCAGGACCGCGGCAAGAGCCTGGTCCACGCCGTGCTCCTGCACCTCGTCGAGCACGCTCCTCAGGAGCGGAACGAGCGCGGCGGCGGCTTCGTCGCCGGGCACACCGGCCTGCTCCAGCAACGGAGCGATCGTCTCGATGAGGACCGGGATCGCCATGGAGGCACCGGCGACCGCCGCGTCGGCAGCCGCCCGTCGGGCGGCCGGAATGGTCACCACATAAGCTCCGATCAGCGACGCGAGCTCCGCGGCGGTGCGCGTGGCCTCGGGCGACGCCGTCACCCCGATCGCGGCCCCGCGGAAGCGGTCCGCGCCGAGCGGCGTTCCGGGCGCCAGCACCCAGGGGTGGAAGACGCCAACCTGGTAGCCGGCGGCGTGGAGCGGTGCAAGGACGTCGGTCGGGAGGGCGCCGGACAGGTGGAACGCCGAGCACCCTTCGGGGGCGGGTCCCTGCGCGGCCACCTGATGCGCGACCTCGGGCATCGCGGCCTCGGGGACGGCCAGCAACACCGCCATACAGTGGCCCGCGACCGGCTCCAGCCCGTACACGTAGCGTACGTCCGGGGCCGAGAAGATCGGGTGCGCGGGCGGCTCGGGGCGACGACCGTACACGGTCACCTCCAGGAGCTCCTCCGAGCGTCGGAGAGCGTCGGCAAGGGCCAGCCCCATGCGTCCCGGCCCGACCACGGCGACGCTCCTCACGACGGGATCTCCTCTACCGTCACGTCCGCGCGCCCCGCCAGCCATCCCTTGAGCGCGTCGGGAACACGGGCTTCGACCCGAACGCGCGTGCCCTCGCCCGTACGCTCGATCACCTCGGCCTCGCGATACAGAGCCGCGAGCCCCTCCCCATCGCCGGCGCCGAGCTCCACGCGCACGTGGGACAGCCGGGCGCGGCTTCGGGCGCGCAGCGTCTCCTTGAGCGGCTCGAGCGAGTCGTCACGGAGAGCCGACACGAACACGGCCGGCGTGGACTCCAGCGCCCTGACGCGGGCCTGGAGCGCGTCCTCCTCGGCGTGGGTCAGCCGGTCCATCTTGTTGAACACCAGGATCATGGTCCGATCCTGAAGCTCGAGGTCCTCGAGGACGGTCTCGACGACCTCGCGCTGCTCTTCCCAGTCCGGGTGGGACGCGTCGATGACGTGCAGCAGCACGTCGGCCTCCCGTGCCTCTTCGAGCGTCGACCGGAACGACGCGACGAGGTGGTGGGGGAGCTTGCGGATGAAGCCGACCGTGTCGGTCACGAGGACGTCGTAGCCGCTGCCGAGCTCGACCGTGCGGGTCGCGGAATCGAGCGTGGCGAAGAGTCGATCCTCGACGAACAGGTCCGAGCCGGACATGGCCCGGAGCAACGACGACTTACCGGCGTTCGTGTAGCCCACCAGGGCCGCCCGGAACTTCCCCTGCCGGGCCTTCCGCTGCGTCTCGCGCGCCTTTCCGACGGTGCGGAGCTTGTCGCGGAGATCGGCGATGCGCGTGCCGATGAGGCGTCGGTCGGTCTCGAGCTGTGTCTCGCCGGGACCCCTCAGGCCGATGCCGCCCCGGATCCGCGAAAGGTGGCTCCACATACGTCGGAGCCGGGGGAGCAGGTATTGCAGCTGGGCCAGCTCGACCTGCATGCGCGCTTCCCTGGAGCGGGCCCGGGTCGCGAAGATGTCGAGGATGAGCTCGGACCGGTCCATGACGCGCACCTCGAGCAGCTCCTCGAGGTTCTTTCCCTGGGCGGGACTGAGCTCCTCGTCGAAGATGACCAGGTCGGCCTCGCGCTCCTGGACCAGGTCACGGAGCTGCTTCGCCTTGCCTTCGCCGATGTAGAAGCGGGGCTGAGGGTGGTCGAGGCGCTGCACGATCGTCCCCACGACCTTGCCGCCCGCGGTGTCCGTGAGGCGCGCCAACTCCTCGAGATGCTCCTCCACGAGCCGAGCGTCCACGTCCTGGACGGGAGCACCGACCAGCACCGCTCGATCCACGGGCGTGCGGAGGTCGATCAGCTGAGTGGGAATGCGAGGAGGCTCCTGGCGTTGAACGGCGTAGCGAAGGTCATACAGGAAGAATAGCCAAGGTCGCGGCCAATGCTCAATCGCCTTCGGGCGTCTTGCCCGACCGGCGCTCGGCCCACCAGGCCAGCCGCTCGCGGATGGTCTTCTCGAACCCGAACCGGCCCGGATCGTAGAAGCGGGTCCCCTCGAGCTGCTCCGGGAGGTACCGCTGGCTCGAAACACCGTGCTCCGTGGCCGGGTCGTACTGGTAGCCGTCGCCGTATCCCAGCTCCTTCATGAGCCCTGTCGGCGCGTTCCGTATGTGGAGCGGGACAGGGGCGGCCGGCGTATCGCGCGCGACCCGGAGCGCCTCCGACCACCCTTCGTAGACGCGGTTCGACTTGGGCGCGGTCGCGAGGTAGACCGCTGCCTGGGCCAGGGCCAGGTCGCCTTCCGGCGAGCCCAGGAAGTGATACGCGTCCCGTGCGGCCACGGTCACGTCGAGGGCACGCGGGTCGGCGAGCCCGATGTCCTCGATGGCCATGCGCACCATACGCCGCGCGATGTAGAGCGGATCCTCACCGCCCTCGATCATGCGCGCGAGCCAGTAGAGAGCGGCGTCCGGATCGCTTCCGCGCACCGACTTGTGAAGGGCCGAGATGAGGTTGTAATGCTCCTCGCCCCCCTTGTCGTAGGCCGCGAATCGGTGCTGAAGCGCCTCGCGCGCGACGTCGATGTCGAGCGTGCCGCCGGAGCCCGCGAGGCCCGCGGCGGCCTCCAGCGCCCCCAGCGCGCGGCGGGCGTCTCCGTCCGCGGCCGCCGCCAGGAAGTCGAGCGCGTCGGGCTCGGCCCGGACGCCCGCGGCGCCGAGTCCCCGGTCCTCGTCCACGAGCGCTTCCTCGAGGATCTCACGCACGTCGTCCGGTGAGAGCGGCTCCAGCACGTAGACCGGGGCACGGGACAGGAGCGGCCGCACCACCTCGAACGACGGGTTCTCGGTCGTGGCCCCGACCAGGACGACGGTCCCCGACTCCACATGCGGCAGGAAGGCGTCCTGCTGGGCCTTGTTGAACCGGTGGATCTCGTCGCAGAACAGGATCGTGCGGCGACCCGTGGCGCGCAGACGTTCGTCCGCCTCCGCCATGATCTGCCGGACACGCGGGATCCCCTCGGTCACGGCGCTCAGCGAGACGAACGAAAGACCCGTCTTCCGCGCGATCAGACGCGCGAGCGTCGTCTTGCCGCTACCCGGAGGGCCCCAGAGGATCATGCTTCCGGGTTGGCCACGCTCGAGCATCGCTCGGATGGCCCGGCCCTCGCCCAGGAGGTGGTCCTGCCCGCGGAACTCCTCGAGCGACCGAGGCCGCATCCGCGCGGCCAGTGGCGCGCCCGGACCCGGCTCGTCGGGTGACTCGGCGGGTCCGGTTCCGCCCGCGCCGCCGAACAGATCGGGCTCAGGCACGGCCGGGCGTCTCCATCGCGAGGACCCTCTCGACGAGAAGCTCGGTCTGGTTCCGGGACGGATCGTCGAGCACCCAGTCGAGGAGCTCGTCGAGGATCTCGCCGAAACGTGGACCGGGCCGGAGCCCGAGCGAGATCAGGTCGCGACCGTCGAGTGCCAGGTCGCCCACGGCGAGCGGGGGTCCTGCGTCCCGGACCCGGCGGGCGGTCCGCCATGCCCCGACGACCGCATCGGGATCCGAGCCCGCGTCGACTCCGAGTGCCCGTCGGGTACGGGCGAAGGCGAGCTCCAACCGGGCCGACGCCGGCCACACGTCCCGCCCGACACCGCTCAGCCATCGGCGGAACTCGGCGTCCGGCGCCCCCGGATCGGGGAGTGGTGGTGCGGTGACCAACCGGAGTGTCCGGTCGACCTGTGCGTTCGAGAGACGCATGCGGAAGAGCAGCTGCGCCGAGGGCTCCGCACCCAACGGCCTGAGGAGCGCGCCGAGCCGGAGGAGCGCGTTGCCCACGGGCAGGGTATCCACCACGGCGCAGGCGATCTCCCATGCCGACGGGCCCGGGCCGGCCGTCTCCGCACACCGGACGTCGTCCAACTCCGGGTACAGGGCGCCCAGGGCGCCCGACTCCGCGTACAGCCCGAGCGCCCGTGACGGCACGGGATCCGTGTCGAGCACCTTGAGGAGCTCGTCCCGGATCCGTTCTGCCGACAGCCCGCGCAGCCGGTCGCTCACCCCGCTGATCGCGGCCCAGGTGGCCTCGTCGATGTCGAGCCCGAAGCGACCCGCGAACCGGAACGCCCGGAGCACCCGCAGATAGTCCTCGCGGAACCGCTCCTCCGGCTCGCCGACCGTCCGGAGCACGCCCCGCTCGAGATCCCCTCTTCCGTCGAACGGATCGTGCAGGCGCTCCGTGAGCGGGTGCCAGGCGATCGCGTTCACGGTGAAGTCACGGCGCGCGAGATCATCGTCGATCCGGTCCGCGAACGACACCACCGCGTGTCGGCCGTCGGTCTCCACGTCGCGACGGAACGTCGTCACCTCGTACATCGTGCCGTCCCGGGCCAGCACCCCGACCGTGCCGTGCTCGATACCCACGGGCACGGTGCGCCGGAAGACCCGGCGGATATCCTTCGGTCGGGCACGGGTGGTCAAGTCCCAGTCTCCGGACGGACGACCGGCCAGCCCATCCCTCACGGCTCCCCCCACCGCCCAGGTCTCGAAGCCGTGGTCCTCCAGCGTGCGCGCGACCCAGACCACCGCTGGCGGGGCCGTGAGGTGCACTCTGGGCTGGCTCACGGCTTCGTCACTCCGCCAGGGCCGACTCGACCAGATCGCACACGATGTGGCCGATCGTGAGGTGCATCTCCTGCGCCCGCGCCGTGGAGTCGGTCGGTACGACGAGCGCGAGATCGACCTCCGAGCGCAGGCGGCCTCCTCCCTTGGCGAGCAGCGCGCATGTGCGGGCCCCGACGTCCCGGGCCGCACGAGCGGCCCGGATGAGATTCTCCGACTCCCCGCTCGTGGAATGCAGGACGAGGAGGTCGGAGGGGCGAGCGAGCGCCCGTACCTGACGCTCGAACACGGCGTCGAAGCCGTAATCGTTGCCCCCCGCCGTCAGGATCGAAGTGTCGGTGGTGAGGGCGATCGCGGCCAGGGGCGCCCGTTCCCGCGCGAACCGGACGACATACTCGGCGGCGAGGTGCTGCGCGTCCGCGGCCGACCCTCCATTGCCGCAGAAGAGGAGCTTTCCACCGGCCCGCAGCGCCTCCAGAGACGCGTCGACGAGCGAGACGATCTCGTCGCCCATCGCATCCGCGACCCGCCGGGCGAGCTCCGCGTGGTCCATGAGGGCGGCGTGGAGGGCCTCCTCCCGCGACGGCCGGCCGCTCACTGCACGAGCTCCTTGATGCGAGCCCAGAAGCCGCGCTCTTCGGGCAGCGGCTCGACCGCCAGGGGTGCCTCGTTGCGGAGCATCCGAGATGGATTGGTGACGCATAGCGTCGTGAGCATGTCGCGGGCGCCCAGCTCCTCCAGGATCGACCACGCTTCCTTCTTGTAGAGCTTCATACCGGACTGTCCATGGAAATCGGTCGACAGGTAGTCCGCCCATCCGCGCCGGAGCAGGCGGAACGCGTTCTGGCGGGCGTCCGAGCCGTAACGGCCCGCGAAAGAGCCGTAGTTCACCTGGAGTGCCGCGCCGGCGTCCTTCCAGCTCGCTACCACATCGAGCTGGGCGCCCACTCCGTGATATCGCTCGGGATGGGCGATGATGGGCCGATACCCGGCCGACACGATGCTCTCGAGTACGCGAGCCGTGCCGGGCGGGATCTGCATGCGAGGCCATTCCACCAACACGAAGTCGGTACCCGCCATGCGGATGCGGCGATCGGAGAAGTCCGGATCCGGCACGTCGAGCATCACCTCGTGCCCGAGCCTGAACTCGACCTCGGGAAAGTCCGATCCCACCGCGTCAGCCGCCTCCTCCCAGGCCCGCTCCACTTGGTCCAGCCGGTACCCGAGGGCCGGAGGGTCCAGCGTCAGCCCCGCCCGGATGTGTGGGGTGGTGACGATCTTCCGGATCCCCGCGCGCGCCATCCGCTCCACCGAGGCCAGGACCGCCGGGACGTCACGCGCCCCGTCGTCGACCCCGGGGACGAGGTGGCTGTGCAGGTCGATCACGGAGGTGGGGTCCCGATCGCTCACCGCGCGCTCGCGCTCCGGAGGATCCACGTCAGCGACGCTTCGGGGTCGTCCGCCTCGAGCGCCGCCTCACAGGCGTAGGTGATCAGGGCGTCCGCCGCCAGGAGCTCGAACGCGCTCTCCCGGACCCGGCCCGGACGCGCGAGCGCTGCTTCGAGCGCCTGCCGCCCCATCGACGTGAGCGAGCGGACCGGCGGCTGGCCTGGGTCCGACGGCGCACGGGACGTCCACCGTGCCAACGGCACCGACGACGGAGGCTGCCGTTCAGCGAGCCAGTCCTCGAGCCGCGCGCTCATTCCACCGCGCTGCCCAGAAGGCGCTCGCGCACCTTCTCGGCCCCCAGGGCCAGGGCCTCGTCGAGGCGCGCGGCGTCGCCGACCCCGGCCTGGGCCAGGTGCGGCCGTCCACCGCCCTTCCCTCCGACGACCGCGGCCACGTCGCGCACGACGGCGTCGGCACGAATTCCCTTCGCGATCAGATCGTCGGTAACGAACGCGAAGAGGGCCTGCTTGTCTTCGGGGAGCTCCGCGGCCACCACGGCGACGCCGCTCTCGCCCGACGACAGGAACGCGTCTCCCCAACTGCGGGCGTCGTCGGCGTCGCGGGCCTTGAGTCGGATCGCCCGATAGCGGGTCGACGTCCCGCCTCCGAGGTCGTAGGACTCGGAAACCACCTCTTGCTCGCCGGCACCGCCACCCGATCGGAGCTCGGCCAGCAGCGACTCGAGCTCCGTCTTCTCGGCCACGAGACGCTCGGCCCGCTGCGTCAGGTTCTCGGGCTTCGTGCGCAGCACGTCGGCCGCTTCCTCGAGGGCCCGCTCCCTGTCGGTCAGGTACCGGAAGGCCCCGGGCCCGGTGAGCGCCTCGACGCGCCGCACGCCGGCCGCGACGCCGGACTCGCTCACGATCCGGAACAGGCCGATCTCTCCGGTATGCCGGGCGTGCGTGCCTCCGCACAGCTCCATGCTCACGCCCGGAATATCGACCACCCGGACATCGTCGCCGTACTTCTCGCCGAACAGCGCCATCGCCCCGGCCGCCACGGCCTCGCGATAGGACCGCTGGCCGATCTCGACCGGGTGGTCCTCCCAGATGCGCCGGTTGACGATGTCCTCGACCCGACGCCGTTCCTCGGGGGTCATGGGCGCCGTGTGGGCGAAATCGAAGCGGAGGCGGTCAGGCGCCACCAGAGAGCCTCGCTGAACCACGTGGTCTCCGAGGACTTCCCTGAGCGCCGCATGGAGCAGATGTGTCGCCGTGTGGTTCCGTACGGTGTCGTGCCGGACGTCTTCGGGCACGGACGCGACGGCACTCACCGGGGCACGCCCGACCGGGAACGTCCCGGTGAGCGTACCGAACAAGGCCGTCCGCTCACCGGCTCGCGCCACCCGCTCGACCTCCAGGGACCACCCGTCACCCGAGACCACCCCTCCGTCGGAGACCTGGCCACCGCTCTCGAGATAGAACGGGTTCTCCTCCAGGACGATGCCCGCCGATCCGTCGCCGAGCCGGTACGCGAGCACGTGGGTCTCGGCACGGAGCCGGTCGTAGCCGACGAACCGCTGCTCCTCGTCGGCCAGCACGGTCCACTCACCCACATCCTCGTCGTCCATGGCCACACCCGAGCTCGCGCGGTCGGCGCGGGACCTGGCGCGCTGAGCGTCCAGAGCCCGCTCGAAGCCGTCCACGTCGACGTCGTAGCCGCGCTCCTCGGCCATCAGCTCGGTCAGGTCGAGGGGGAAGCCGAACGTGTCGTAGAGCTTGAACGCCTCGTCTCCAGCTATGGTGCCCCCGTCGCCCGAGGCCAGCTCGGCGAAGCGCTCCATGCCGCCTTCGATCGTCTGTAGGAAGCGCTCCTCCTCGGCCCGGGTGCTCCGCAGCAGGTGATCGCGTCGTTCGACCAGCTCCGGATAGACGTCTCCCATGCTCTCGATCACGGCATCCACCACATCGACGAGCGTCGCCTCGCGGCGTCCGAGCAGCCAGGCATGGCGGACCGCGCGCCGCAGGATACGACGCAGCACGTATCCGCGTCCCTCGCTCGACGGAAAGACACCGTCGGCCAGCAGGAACGCCACGGCGCGTGCGTGGTCCGCGAGCACCCGGTAGCTGACGCCTTCCTCGGAGTCACGGTCGTAGGGCCGGCCGACGAGCTCGGCCACGCGCTCGAGCAGCGGCGCGAAGCCGTCCGCGTGGTAGTTCGAGTCGACACCCTGGAGGACGGCCGCGATCCGCTCGAGCCCCGCCCCCGTATCGACGCATGGCGCCGGCAACGGATGCAGCTCCCCGTTCTCGTCACGATCGAACTGCATGAACACGAGGTTCCACAGCTCGATGATCGTGCCGGCCTCGTTCAACTCCACGAACGCCTCCGTCGTCGTGACCGGGTTGCGCTCCTCGCGCAGGTCGTAGTGGAGCTCGGAGCACGGGCCGCAGGGGCCCGTGTCGGCCATCTGCCAGAAGTTGTCCTTGTCGCCGAGCCGGAAGACCCGCTCCGCCGGCAACCCGATGTCGTTCAACCACAGATCGGCGGCCTCGTCGTCCGTATGGTGCACCGTGGCGTAGAAGCGCTCCGGGTCGAGGCCGTACACCTCCGTCATCAGCTCCCAGGCGTAACGGATGGCGTCGCGCTTGAAGTAGTCGCCGAACGAGAAGTTCCCGAGCATCTCGAAGAAGGTGTGGTGCCGGGTCGTCCGACCCACTTCCTCGAGATCGTTGTGCTTGCCCCCCGCGCGTACGCACTTCTGGGCCGTGACCGCCCGCGTATACCCCGGGTCGTGCTGGCCCAGGAAGACGCGCTTGAACTGTACCATTCCCGCGTTGGTGAACAGGAGGGTCGGGTCGTCCGCCGGCACGAGCGGCGAACTGGGGCGGACGGTATGCCCCCGATCCCTGAAGTAGTCGAGGAATCGGCTTCTGATCTGGGCGGTCTTCATGAAACTCCGAACGACGAACGGGCGACTGGACGAGCGAGCTCGAGTGGATGGGGTCCACCGCCACGGCACTCCGGAACTGCCCGGAAACGCCGTGCTCGGCCGGGAAAGGGCCGAGCCTTAACGATAACGCTCCAGCGCGGATCCCGAGAGTCCGAAGGGGCTCGGGCGCATGCAGCGCTCGAGCCCCTTCATACCGATCTCGGAGTTGCGCGCGGAGCGGCCGCGCTCTGCCTACTCCTCGTCGGCCTCCGAATCGTCGTCGTCACGGGCCCCGCCGATGCCCGGCAAGGAGAGCGCGTCCCGGATTTTCATCTCGATTTCGAGCGCGATGTCGTCGTTCTCGGCCAGGAAGGCCTTCGAGTTCTCCTTCCCCTGACCCAGCCGGAGATCCCCGTAGGAGAACCAGGAGCCGGACTTGTCGACGATCCCGTGATCGACGCCCAGGTCGACGAGGAGACCGGTATGGCTCACGCCCTCGTTGTACTGGATGTCGAACTCGGCCTGCTTGAAGGGAGGGGCGCACTTGTTCTTGACCACCTTCACGCGCGTCCGGTTCCCGACGACGTCCTGACCGTCCTTGATCGCTCCGATCCGACGGATATCGAGCCGCAACGATGCATAGAACTTGAGCGCCCGCCCGCCGGACGTGGTCTCGGGACTCCCGAACATCACGCCGACCTTCTCACGGATCTGGTTGGTGAAGACGACCGAGGTGTGCGACCGATTCACAGCGCCCGTGAGCTTCCGGAGCGCCTGGCTCATGAGCCGGGCCTGGAGCCCGACGTGCGTATCGCCCATCTCGCCTTCGATCTCGGCTCGGGGTACGAGAGCCGCCACGGAGTCCACCACCACGACGTCGATCGCGTTGCTTCGGATGAGCACCTCGGCGATCTCGAGCGCCTGCTCTCCGGTGTCGGGCTGGGATACGAGCAGGTTGTCGACGTCGACCCCCAGCTTCCGCGCGTAATTGATGTCCAGCGCGTGTTCCGCGTCGATGAAGGCCGCGATACCGCCTTTCCGCTGAGCATTCGCTATGACCTGGAGACAGATCGTGGTCTTCCCCGACGACTCTGGACCATAGATCTCGCTGATGCGGCCGCGCGGAATCCCGCCGATGCCGATCGCGGCGTCGAGGTTCAGGGCGCCGGTCGAGATCGCCTCGATGGCCACCATCCCGCCTTCCGCGCCCATGCGCATGATCGCGCCTTTTCCGTACGAGCGCTCGATCTGCGTGAGCGCCGTATCGAGGGCCTTCTTCTTCTGATCGTCGGTCTTTTCGGTCTGCGCCGTCCCCATATCCCCTCCATCAAAGGGTTCCGCTTCTCGGAACCGCGTACGGGAAAGTACACGACCCGAAGATAAAGCGAAAGTACCCAGGAATCCCTTCGTCTCGAACGCAAGCTACCCACCCGCACGGGACGGCGGAATGCCGGGTTGGGATGGCACGCCCCTTGCGGCATCCGGGGCCTGGCTTACTCTTGTGTCATCCGTCGACTGGCCTTCTGCCGGTACCCTTCGAATGAGCAACGTCACCAACGGGCGCGCCCGCCTCCGTTTCGACAGCCTCGAGCAGGTCACGACCCCGGACGGTTCCGGGCGTGTGGCCGTGCGGCTCGAGTGGCGCGGGGATATGTTCGAGGGTGAGGTGCCCTGCCTCCAGACGCAACAGGGCATCCTCAGGGCCGCGGCTCAATCCACCGTCGCCGCCACCGTCGCCTCGACCCGGGGCGAGAACGGAACCAAGATCCAGCTCGAAGTCGTCGGCGTGAAGGCTGTGAGGGCGTTCGACGGATGGGTCGTCGTGGCCCGCATCAACGGTGCGGCGGGCAACGAGACCTACCGGCTTCTCGGGGCCGCCCCCTGTGAGCGGGAAGAGGACCTACCCGGCGCGGCGGTCAAGGCGGTCCTGAACGCCAGCAACCGGATTCTGGAGCAGAGAGTCGCCCGATAGGGTGCCGGGGCGAATCCGGCCGACCCGCCGGCTCGCCAACCGCACGAGGAGCGCATGAAGGCACCGCAGCGCCCGAAGGTCCCTCACATCGCCGGTCTCGCGGCCGCACGTCGCGTCATCGGCCGGGTGGTCGGACCCGTCCGAAAGCCACCCGGGTCCCCACCCGGGACGCTCGTCCACACCGGCACCCGCAAAGTCGAACAGGTCCACGTCTCGCACATGGCCTACGACGCCGAGGAGCTCCACGAGTCGTCCGGAGCCAGCCTCAGCGAGGTCCTGGCCGCGCTGCCCGCGACCCCGAACGCCTCCCGCGTCGACTGGATCAATGTCGACGGGCTCCACGAGCCAGGTCTGCTCGAGTCCCTCGACACCCGCTTCGGCATCCACCGACTGGTCCTCGAGGACGTGCTGAGCACGCACCAGCGGCCGAAGACGGAAGATCACGGGGCCTACTTCTTCGTCGTCCTCCGGATGTTGTCGTTCGACGAGAATACGGGGTCGGTGGAGGCCGAGCAGGTCAGCCTCATCGTCACCGACCGCCTCCTGATCTCGTTCCAGGAACGGTCGGGCGACGTCTTCGAGCCCGTCCGGGAGAGGCTCCGACAGGCGAAGGGCCGCATTCGTAGTCGGGGGGTGGACTACCTGGCGTACGCGCTGATCGACGCCGTCGTCGACGGCTATTTCGAGGTGCTCGAGAAGATCGGCGACCGGATCGAGGAGCTCGAGACCCTCGCCCTGACGGACGCCTCGACCGACACCGTACACGCCATCCACACACTCAGACGCGAAGCGCTGGTCCTGCGTCGTGCGGTATGGCCGCTCCGCGACGCCCTCGGCCCGATGTATCGCGGAGACGTCTCACAGGTGCGCGAAGAGACCAGGGTCTTCCTCCGCGATGTGCACGACCACGCCGTGCAGGTCATCGACACGGTGGAGTCGTTGAGGGAGCTGCTCTCCGCAGCGATGGATCTTCATCTCTCGAACGTCAGCAACCGGATGAACGAGGTCATGAAGGTCCTGACCATCATCGCGACGATCTTCATTCCCCTGTCCTTCTTCGCGGGCGTCTACGGCATGAACTTCGAACACATGCCCGAGCTCGCCCTCCCGTGGGCGTACCCGGCCCTCCTCGCATTCATGGCCTCGCTGGCCCTGGGGATGCTGGGTTTCTTCAAGCACAAGGGTTGGTTCTAGCGGATGCCCACGACGGTCAAGAAGCTGATCGAGCTCCTCGATCTCGAAGTGATCGAGCACAACATCTACCGCGGCACGAACCGCGACATCGGAACGGGGAGGATCTTCGGGGGGCAGGTGCTCGCCCAGGCGCTGGTCGCGTCGCGGCGGACCGTCGACGGCGACCGGCCGTGCCACTCCATGCACGGCTACTTCATCCTGGAAGGCGACCTCGCGGCACCGGTCGTGTACTTCGTCGACCGGCTCCGGGACGGCCGGAGCTACTGCACCCGCAGAGTCACGGCGATCCAGCACGGTGAGGCGATCTTCAACATGTCCTGCTCGTTCCACCGACCGGAGACGGGGCTGGAGCACCAGATGTCCATGAGGGATACCGTCGGCCCGGAAAGCCTGCGTGACGAGCTCGACGTTCTCCGCGAGCACGCGGAGCAGATCCCGAAGCGGGTCCGAGGCGTGCTGACTCAGGACCGGGTCCTCGACATCCGTCCGGTCGAGGCGGAGGACCCCTTCCAGCCCGAGCGGCGCGCCCCACGCCAGCGATACTGGATGCGCACGGTCAACGACCTTCCCGACGACCCGCTCCTGCACCAGGCGATCCTGGCGTATGCCTCGGACTACGGCCTCCTGGGCGCGGCCCTGCGGCCGCACGGCGTCACCTTCCGGGATCCGGAGGTGATGGTGGCGAGCCTCGACCATGCGATCTGGTTCCACCGGCCGTTCCGCTTCGACGAATGGCTGCTCTACGTCGTGGAGAGTCCCTCGTCGGGGGCGGGCCGGGGATTCTCACGCGGCACGTTCTTCACGCGCGACGGCACGCTGGTCGCTTCGGTGGCTCAGGAGGGCGTCTTGCGGGTCCGGCGGGACTGACCCGCTCGTCGAGAGCCCGGACCACCGCCCGGAAGACCCGCGGGGGGTGACCTCCGCGGGTCTTCCGGCGCGCCCTCAGAGCCGGATGACCAGTGTGAACGTGACGACGCTGTCGAGCTTCTCGCTCGGCGTGAGCACGGTCGTGCCGGTCGGCACCCCGCCGGAGGTCTCGAGAGGAACGCTCAGGAGAGCCGGAACGTTGTCCCAGATCAGCTGTAGCGAGGTCTTGAGGGCGAGCGCGTCGTTGATCGACACCGAGAGGGAGTTACCCCAGTCGAGCCGCACGTCGTCGGGCTCCGAGAAGCTGCTGTTCATCACCATCTGGCTCTGGAACCGTGCCGTCTCCGTCAGCTCCTTGGCGGCGTCGACGGAGACCCGCCAGCCGCCGAAGCCTTCGTCCGCGTCGGGTGCCGGCTCCACGTCCTTCTGGATCGTGTAGGTGAGACCGACGTCGGCCTTGAGGCGGCCGGCGTCGGAGTCGATGAAGCTCCGACCCACACCTCCCACGATCTGGAAGCGGTTCTGGATTCCGGAGAAGGTGTTCCGGTCCCACCCGCCGCCGACGAACCCGAAGCCGACTCCGAAGGAGCGGTCGTATCGCCCGCGGGCGAAATAGCTCTCCGCGGTCGTCTCCGAGCGCACGGTCTCGGCGATGGTGAAGTCGCCCTGTGTACCGATGGCCCTGAGCGTGGTCACGTCCGACGAAGCCCTCACGCCGCCCACCTCGAACAGGAACTCATCCGGGGCGCCCGACCCCTCCAGGGTGCCCTTGAGGCCGAAGGTCTGGGACGACGCGTTGCCGGACGTGGAGACGTAGCTCACCTCGGTCGAGTTCTGCCAGGTGAACCCCGTGGGCTCCTGCGCCGCGGCGAGCGTGGGGGTGCCGACGAGGGCGAATGCCCAGATCCAGCTGAGGCGGGTCATGACGAGCTCCTGGAGGGTCGGTGCTTCGGGGGTCGAGCGATGACGATACCGTCGGCGATGCCGATGAGGAACCTGCTCGGGTCCATCTCTGCCGCGGGAGGTGAAGCGCCCACGGTATCGGAGCGGCGGACCTCCTGGCGCTCCTGGGGGCGCTCGTACCGCTGCCACACACCGATACGGACCGGGACGAAGACGGCCTCCAGCGGACGGATCGCGTCCCGGTCCGCGAAGAGCGGGACACCCTGGTATGCGCCCACCCTCAGGATCTCGCCACAGGTGATGTCGAAGGGCCCTCCGACCGGAACGAACCGGTCACCCTCGAACTGGATGTCGTCGCGCCGCTCGTACCAGAGCGCGCCCGTGGCATACTGACCGGCGAAATCGACGATCGGGCGGAGCTCGGCGATCGGCGTGCCGCTCGGACCGACCAGCGTGTCGCCGGCCGCGGTGATGCGGACCGGAGCGCCCTGACCGGTCGACAGGCAGACGGTGGCCGGCTCCCCTTCGGGCTCCGCCGGAGCCCGTGCGTCGATGATGACCGTGTCGGGAGGCGGCGGCGGGATCCGGATCGTGTCCGGCTCGACCCGCTCCATGAGACGGGACCGACAGCGGAGACCCGGGGCGTCGGGACAGACGGAGAGGGAGACCGAGAAGCCGAGCTTCGGGGAACGATACCCCGATGTGTAGCCACCCGGAGGGCGCGAGTGGTTCGCCCCCAGGACGTGTACACCCACACTGGCGCCGCTCACATCGGCGCGCATGCCCACGTTGACGTCGAAGCCGTTGTGCTCGGCCATGATCAGGAAGACCGCGTCGTCACCCAGCCGCCAGTGCGACGAAGCTCCCGCGAACCAGCCGTTCGAACCGTCCCCGTAGAAGTCCGCCCCGGAGGATCCCCGGAACATGCCCCCGCCCCACCCGAGCGACAGGACGAGGTCGTTCTCGGGGATCCTCGACGCGTCGAAGCCCCGCAGCTGAGCCGTCGCGACGCCGTAGAGCGAGAGCCGGGTGCGCATGGGCTTGTCCGAGCCCTCGAAGCGGCGCACGAGGCGCCTGTCCGGAAATCCGAGCCTCCCCGACGCGCGCATCACGCCGTCACCGAAGTCCTGCCGGGTCAGGTAACGACCGCCGACCGCCACGCCGACGCCCTGGCCACGAGGCTGGAGAAGGTTGAGCCGCCCGAAGATGCCCCACATGTCGCCGCCGGAGTCCGACGATCCCAGGGACTGGATCGAGACGCCCATCTCCCCGCGGTCGAAGAGGCCCACCGAGAGCGACCCGTCGTCGTGGTAGAAGCGGCCACCCGGCGCGAAGCCCGCCTCCTCGCCGAAGTCGTCCACGAGGACGCTCCGGTCGACGTTCGTCCAGAAGCCCGAATAGCCCGCCTGGACCCGCATGTGCGGCAGGACGGAGGCGACCGGAACGTCCAGTAACCCGCTTCCGTAGCGGAGCGTGTTCCCGAACGTCGGCGCCTGCGCGCTCGCGGCCGCCGCCGCCACGAGCGACAGCGCGAACAGGCCGACGAGGGTAGGGCGCATGGGTCCTACTCCTCCAGGCGGTCCTCGACGTCCCTCAACCGCCTCGAGATCGAGACCACCCAGACGAGGACCAGGGCGATGGCGATGGCGTAGGCGATGAACACGTGCCAATAGGGCCGAAGGCTCTGGCGAGCCATGCCGGCGGCGGGCATCGCGGCGTCCTGGGCCCACGCGGGGAGGGCGCCGAGCGCCAGGAACGCCAGGGCGCCGAGCTGTCGGAGAAGCGCGTCGGGTCGAAGCATCGGGAATATCCGGATCATGGGAACGAGTCAGGAGCCGAGGACGGAGGCGCGCCGCGCGCGCTCGTCGAGACCGGACCGCAGCCCTTCGAGGGCGTAGCGGAGCAGGAACAGCCCGAAGAAGAGCAAAGTGAAGACGGCCAGGCTCGTCAGGAGCAGGGTCAGCATGTCACCTGGCAGCGTGGGGCCTTCGGGCTTCACCACGACCGGCTGCGGGTGGAGCGAGCGGAACCACAGCACGCTCAGATGGATGAACGGGATGTCGAGAGCGCCGACGATCGCGACCACGGCGGCGAAGCGCTTCCCCTTCTCCGGGTTGTCGCTGGAGCTCCTCACCATGAAGTAGCCCAGGAAGATGAACCACATGAGCAGGGTGAGCGTGAGCCGAGGCTCCCAGGTCCAGTACGTCCCCCACGCGATGCGGCCCCAGAGCGGCCCGGTGGTGAGCATGATGGTGGCGAAGACCATGCCGCCCTCCGCGGCCGCGACGGCGGCTCGGTCGAGCCGCTCGTCCCTCAGCCACAGGTACATGCCGCTCGTCAGGGCACACAGGCCGAAGGCCAGGAACGACGTCCACGCCGCCGGCACGTGTACGTAGAAGATCCGCTGAGCGACGCCCTGGCTGACCTCCGTGGACACCCAGAAGAAGGACAGCCAGTAGACGAAGGCCATCCCGAGCAGGCCCAACACCGTGAGCGCGGTTCCGGCGCGTCTCATACCGGATATCGACATCAATCCTCCACGACGAAGCGAAAGAGCACGGCGCCGGCGGCCAGCGTGGCCAGCGCGAATGCCGCGAGCATCCTCAGGTTGCCGGCCACTTCCACGAGCGGCCGGTCGGCCAACAGCCGCGCCGTGGCGCCGACTCCGTAGATGACCATGGGAACTAGTAGCGGAAAGATAAGGATGGGCAACAGCGTCTCGCCCATGCGCGTGCCCGCGGTGACCGCCGAGAACAGGGTGCCGAGCGCCACGAAGCCCAGCGACCCGAGGCCGAAGGCCGTCAGGAGGGCCAGCGGGTGCGATCCGAGATCGAGCCCGAAGAAGAGCGTGAAGACGCCGAGCACGAGCAAGGCAACCGCGAACAGCAGTATGAAGTTGGCCAGCACCTTCCCGAAGAACACGGCGTCTTTCGGGGTCGGAGAGAGGAGCACGCCCTGGAAGGCGTCGTCCTGCGCCTCTAGGTGGAAGGTGCGGCCGATCCCGAGGAGTCCTCCGAAGACGAGGGTCACCCAGATCAGGCCCGCCGCGATGTCCTGCATGCGGACGAGGGAGGTGTCGACGGAGTAGTTGAACAGGACCCCGGCGAGCACCGCGAACGCCCCCATCGACGAGACCCGCTCACGCGTACGGAGCTCGAGGAGCGCGTCCTTCCACATGACCACGTACACCTGCCTCAGATAGGCCGTCACGAGCGCTCCTCGACGACGCGATGGTACAGGTGCTCGAAGTCCGCGCCGGCGTCCGCGCGCGTCCCTTCCCAGGCGAACCGTCCCCCCACCTGGACCGCCACGCGGGTCGCGAGCTCGAGCCCCTCGTGGAGATTGTGGGTGACCATCACGACCGTGCGCTCGCCGTCGCGTAGCTCGGTCAGCACTCCCCGGAGGAGCGCGGCGGCCGAAGGATCGAGCCCGGTGTAGGGCTCGTCCAGGAGCACGAGGCGCGGGTCGTGGAGGAGGGCTCGCGCCAGAGAAAGTCTCTGCCGCATGCCGTGGGACAGCTCGCGAACACGTGCGCGCGCCTTACCCG
Source organism: Longimicrobiales bacterium (assembly GCA_041690395.1). Taxonomy (GTDB): domain Bacteria; phylum Gemmatimonadota; class Gemmatimonadetes; order Longimicrobiales; family Gaopeijiaceae; genus JAWLHJ01. Next base: position 183,718 of record JAWLHJ010000004.1, read on the forward strand.
CGAGTCCGACCTGCCGGAGGCGCTCCGGAACCCGGTCTTCGAGGTCCGGGAGGTCGTAGAGGGTCCCGTAGAAGCGGAGGTTCTCCTCGGCGGTCAGCTGCGCGTACAGGAAGCCGCGATGAGACAGGACTCCGACGTGCCGGCGCCACGACCCTCCGTCCGCCGCGAGGTCCACGCCGCCCACGCGCACCGTGCCACGGGTGGGCCGAAGGGCCCCGGAGAGCATGCCGAGCAGCGACGACTTCCCCGCCCCGTTCGGCCCGAAGACCGAGAGGAACTCACCGGCGGCGAGTTCGAGGTCGATGCCCGCGACCGCGACGACCGGCCCGTACTCGCGAAACAGACCGCGGGCGTCGAGTACGGGGGCGTCGGCCGCCGGAGCGGAGCCCTCGGATGGGTGGGACTCCGCCACGGGACTGGTAGGGCGCGGCACCGCTCCTCAGCCGACCGCCCGGTCTCCGAGCGCCGCGCCGCACGAAGAGCAGAAGCGGCTCCCGTCTTCGTTCGTGTAGCCGCACGAAGAGCAGACGAGACCACTCCGGATGTGACGGCGGATACGGGCGATCTCGGCTTCCAGGTCGTCTGTGGTCGACGCCGTGGCAACGCCGCCGGACTCGGATCGAGCGGCCTCGTCGGCTTCCAACGCCGCGAGGGCTTCGGCCGTCAGCTCGCTCTTCATCGCCCGGTAGTCCTCTTCGTCGAGCTTTCCGGCGAGGAAGTCGTACTCCACATCCCGGAGCGCCAGGAGCGCGACGCGCTTCCGTGCTTCGGTGTCCGTCAGCTCGTCGTCCTCACGCTCCAGCGAGGCATGCATCCCCTTCACCACCGGCTGGACGATGAACATGATCACCGCCGCGCTGACGAGGGCCACGCCCAGAAGCAAGGTCACCGCCCGACTCCCGCCACCTCAGCCCGCCGAGCCGGCGGGGGCCGGGGTCGGCCGACTGCCCTCGGACGTGCCGGACGACACCGCGCCGGCCGTCTTGCGCGGGTCCGCGCTCGGCCACAGGGCGATGACGGTACCGATGACCAGCATCAAGGTCCCGAACCAGATCCAGCCCACCAGCGGCTTGATCAGGACCTGGAGGTCGATCCCCTGAGCCGACGAGTCGGCGTTCAGGGCCGCCCGGGTATCGTCCACCGCCGACAGGATGAGGTACAGGTCCTCGCGCGCGATCGAGCGAATGCCGACCTCCGTCATCTGCTGGTCGCTGGTGACGTACTGCCGCTTCTCGGTCGTGAGAACGCCGGCCGGATCGCCGTCCTGGCTCACCGACACCGTCGCGATCATCTGCCAGAGCAGATTCCTCTGCCCCTGGCCGAGGGAAACCGACAGCCCCTCGTACGTCAGCTCGTACGTGTGTCCGAACGGCGACGCGACCTGTACGACGTCGCCGGGCATCACGTGGTGTCGGGTATCCACATTGTAGGCGGCGCCGGCGAAGCCCATCACCATGATGACGAAGCCCACGTGGACGATGTAGCCGCCCCACCGGCGACGGTTCCGCGTGACCAGGTGGAAGAAGGCCAGCAGGTAGCCTTCGCCCTCGATGCGGGCGCGGGCCTTGGTGCCCTTCCAGAACTCCGTCGCGATGACCGTGAGCACGAAGGCGCTGATGCCCCAGGTCACGAGCGCGAGGCCGTGGCGCGCGCCCATGGTCCAGATGACCGCGGCGGTGCCGAGACCGACGAGGACGGGAGTCAGGAAGTTGCGCTGCAGATTCCGCTTCGACGCACGCCTCCACGCGATGACGGGTCCGATCCCCACCAGGGTGAGGAGCGCGAGACCGATCGGGAAGTTCACCCGCTCGAAGAACGGCGGCCCCACGCTGATCTGCTGACCCGTGACGCCTTCGGTGATGAGCGGGAAGAGTGTGCCCCACATGACGGCGAAGGCCGCGCCGACAAGCAACAGGTTGTTGAACAGGAAGGCCGATTCACGCGAGAGGAACGACTCGATCTGGTTCTCGCTCCGGAGCTGCGGCAGCCGGTACAGGATGAGCACCGTGCAGAGCGCGAGCATGCCGCCCATGAAGCCCAGGAAGATGTACGCGATCGTCAGGTTCTGGGCGAAGGTGTGCACCGACTCGATGAGGCCGGCGCGCGTCAGGAAGGTCGCGAAGATCGTGAGAAGGAACGTCAGGAGGACGAGGGACATGTTCCAGATCTTCAACATGCCCCGCTTTTCCTGGATCTGGATCGAGTGCAGGAACGCGGTCGCCGTCAGCCAGGGCAGAAGCGACGCGTTCTCCACAGGATCCCAGAACCAGTACCCGCCCCAGCCCAGCTCCTCGTACGCCCACCGCATGCCGAATACGATGCCCACGGACAGGAAGAGCCAACTCGTCAGGATCCACCTGCGCGTGAGCTGGATCCAGCGCGCGTCGAGCCGTCCGCTGAGGAGCGCCGACACGGCGAAGGCGAAGGGGACCGTGAACGCCGTGAAGCCGAGATACAGCGTCGGCGGGTGGATCGTCATCCAGTAGTTCTGGAGCTGCGGATTCAGCCCCTGGCCGTTCGCCGGGATGAAGTCGAGCCGCTCGAACGGATTCACCTCCGCGAACAGCAGGACGACGACGAAGAAGGCGAGAATCGTCTGGAGCACGCCCGCGACGTAGGGCATGAACTCACGGTTCTTGTTCCGGTTCTGGAACACGGCCACGCTCGAGAACAGCCCGAGCAGGAGCGCCCAGAAGAGCAGCGAACCACGCTGTCCGGCCCAGAGCCCCGTGATCTTGTAGAAGAGCTCCATCTCGCGGTTCGAATAGCTGGCGACGTACCAGTACTCGAAGCTGTCGGTCAGGAACGAGACGACGATCCCGATCGACGCCACGAGGTGCAGGAGGAAGACGGCGTAGATGCTCCGCTCCGCGCTGAGCACCAGATCCCCTCGCTGGGTCCGTCCCCCGGCGAAGCCCAGGAACATCCCCCAAAGTGCGACGGGAAGGGAGATCCAGAGGGCGAACTCCCCCAGTACGATCACCGCGCGAGGTCCTCGGGCGCGGCTTCATAGCGACTGCCGCACTTCGTGAGCAGCGTCGTGGCCTCGAAGACGCCGTCCGCGTTCAGCCGCCCCTCGACCACGACCTCGACCTCGTCGGTGAAGGTGTCGGGCAGCGCGTCGCGCCACTCGACCGGGAAGGTCACGGACTCGTCCTCCAGATCGTGGATGACGAAACGGTGCAGGAGCTCACCTTCCACCCGCTCATAGGTGCCGGGGACGACCTTGCCGCTCACCTTCACGCCCAGGTCGCGGAAGCTGGGATCTTCCTCGACGCGCTCCACGAGCTCGACCGGGGTCAGGTAATAGACCATGGTGCTGCTCACACCGGTCCAGACCAGATACGAGATCACGGCGGCTACGCCGACGAGACCCACCATGAAACGGCCGTGCTTCATATTCTCTTCCTCCCCGAAGGGTCGACTCCAACGTGGGTGGAATGTAGCGGCTCTTCGAGTCGCCGAACCAGTCCGGGAAATCCCCTACGGAGAGTCCCCCACCGGCCGAATCCACCGTCGTATCTGATAACCCGGAGGCCGTCCGTCGATCCCTTCAGGACGCGACGTCGCCGGCCCAGTGGATCGCGGTCCTGACGGCCCGCCGCCATTGCGCGAGGGCGTGCCTGCGCCCCGCGGGGGTGAGTGTCGGCTGGAATCGGTCCGGCTCACCTTGTGCCTCGAGGAAATCCGCCGAGGTGCGCCAGACGCCCGTGGCCACGCCGGCCAACCCCGCGGCGCCCAGCGCCGTCGTCTCGGGCATGGCCGCGCGTCGCACCGGACGGTCGAGCACGCCGGCCTGGTACTCCATCATCCAGTCGTTCATGGCCGCGCCCCCGTCCACCCGGAGCTCGGGCGAGACGATCCCCGAATCGGCCTCCATCGCCTCGAGGACCTCGGCCGTGCCGTAGGTCATCGCTTCGAGCGCGGCCCGTGCCAGGTGGGCGCGCGTGGTTCCCCGCGACAGACCGACGATGGTCCCGCGAGCGTCCGGCTCCCAGTGCGGCGCCCCGAGGCCCACGAACGCCGGCACGAAGTACACGTCGCCGTTGTCCGGCACGGAGCGCGCGAGCGCCTCGGATTCCGCGGCAGAGCCCAGGATCTCCAGCCCGTCCCGCAGCCACTGGACGGCGGCGCCCGCGATGAAGACCGACCCTTCGAGGGCATACGCGGCGCCGCCCTCCGCGTCGCACGCCACCGTGGTCAGGAGCCCGTGGCGCGAGATCACCCGCTCCGTGCCCGTGTGCTGCAGCAGGAACGAGCCCGTTCCGTAGGTGTTCTTGGCCGACCCCGCGTCCCAACACCCCTGGCCGAACAGCGCCGACTGCTGATCGCCCGCGACGCCCGCCACCGGGACCTCGATGCCCAGGTGTTCGCCGAGCGCCATGCCGAAGGTCCCGGAGCTGGGCCGGACCTCGGGGAGCATCGACGCCGGGACCTCGAGCAGATCGAGCGCCCAGGGATCCCACCTGAGCTCGCGCAGGTCGTACAGCATGGTCCGCGACGCGTTGGTCGGGTCGGTCGCGTGAACCCGGCCGCCCGTCAGGCGGGCGATCAGCCAGGCGTCGATGGTTCCGAGCGCGAGCTCACCCGCCTCCGCGCGCCGCCTGAGCTCCGGGTGCTCCCGCAGGAGCCAGGTCACCTTCGTGCCGGAGAAGTACGGATCGATGACGAGCCCGGTGCGCTCCCGGATCCGGTCCGCGTGGCCGGCCCGCTCGAGCTCCCGGCAGATTCCGGTCGTGCGCCGATCCTGCCAGACGATCGCGCGGTGCACCGGTTCGAGCGTCTCGCGGTCCCAGAGCACCACGGTCTCGCGTTGGTTGGTGATGCCGATCCCTCTTACTTCGGCCGCATCGGCCGCGGCGGCGATGGCTTCACGGGCCACGTGCCGGGTCACGGTCCATATCTCCTCGGCGTCGTGCTCCACCCATCCGGACCGGGGAAAATGCTGGGTAAACTCGGAGTAGGCCCGTCCGAGCACGTCGCCTTCCTCGCCGACGACGAGGCACGTGGTTCCGGTGGTTCCCTGGTCGATGGCGAGAACGGCTGGCGTCGGCATGTCGGCTCCGTGTTGCGTGGGCTGGGCGCGCCGAGCGGGCCCGGCTCGGGCCGCCGATGTCAGCGCGTCGGGTCGATCGGGCGCAGGCCCCCGAAGTCGTAGCGCCACCCCAGCTGCTCGAAGAGCCGCAGGAGGGCGTCCACCGGAAGCCCGACGATGGAGTAGTAGTCACCCTCGACGCCCTCCACCAGGGCCGCGCCCAGGCCCTGGATCCCGTAGGCCCCGGCCTTGTCCATGGGCTCTCCGGTAGCGACGTAGCGTCGCGCGATGTCACGGTCGAAGGTTCGGAAGCGCACACTCGTCCGGGTCAGCGCGTCGACCGCGCGGTCCTCTCCGGCCACCGCGAGCCCGCTCAGCACCTGGTGTGTCTTGCCGGCGAGCGACATCAACATGGCCACCGCCTCGTCGAGGTCGGCCGGCTTACCGAGGACCTCGCCGTCGAGGACCACCACGGTATCGCCCGCGATCACGAGGGCGTCGGGCACGGACTCGAGCACGCGCGCCGCCTTCTCCCGGGCCAGGCGCCGAACGTGCTCACCCGGTTCCTCCCCGGGAAGGAGCCGCTCGTCCACATCCGCCGGACGCACCTCCGGATCGAGACCGAGCTGCCTCAGGATGTCACGCCTGCGCGGAGAAGCCGAGGCCAGCACCAGGCGGGGCGGCATCAGCGCTCGAGCATCAGCGTGACCGGCCCGTCGTTGACGAGCTCCACGTCCATCATGGCGCCGAACACGCCCGTCTCGACCGGCACGCCCCGTTCCCGCAGTAAGTCGACGAAGCGCTCGTAGAGGGGCACCGCGAGGTCCGGGTCGGCCGCGTCCACGAAGCTCGGCCGGCGTCCCTTCCGGGTGTCGCCGTAGAGCGTGAACTGGCTCACCACGAGGAGCTCCCCGCCCACGTCCTCGAGCGAGAGGTTCATGCGGCCCTCCTCGTCCGGGAACACCCGGAGGCCGAGAACCTTGTCCGCCATCCAACGGAGAGCGTCCTCGTCGTCTCCGTCGGTGAAACCGACGAGGAGGAGGTGGCCGCGCCCGACGCGGCCGACGACCTCTCCGTCGACCCGCACTTCCGCCCGCGACACCCGCTGGAGCAGGACCCTCACTCGACCGTGACGGACTTCGCGAGGTTGCGGGGCTGGTCGACGTCCGCGCCCTTGAGCACGGCCATGTGGTAGGCGAGGAGCTGGAGCGGCACCGTGGTGAGGACCGGCAGCAGGCTCGGGATCGTCTGGGGGACCCGGATCATGTGATCCACCTTCCCCTGGAGCTCCGGCGCGTCGTCGCTCACCACGGCGATGATCCGTCCGTGGCGCGCCTTCACCTCCTCGATGTTCGACACGACCTTCTGGTAGACCGGATCCCGGGGGGCCAGGACCACGACCGGCATGTCCTCGTCGATGAGCGCGATGGGTCCGTGCTTCATCTCGGCGGCGGGGTACCCCTCCGCGTGGATGTAGCTGACTTCCTTGAGCTTGAGCGCGCCCTCGAGCGCCACCGGGAACTGGTAGCCGCGCCCGAGATACAGGAAGTTGCGCGCCGTCTGGTAGGCCTCGGCCAGAGCCCGGATCTCGTCGTTCAGCGCGAGCACCTCCTCGACCTGTCCGGGGAGCGCCTTCAACGCCTGCACCATCTCACGTCCCTGGAGCACCGAGAGGTGCCGGCGGCGCCCCATGTAGAGGGTGAAGAGGGCGAGCGCGGCGATCTGGCTCGTGAACGCCTTGGTCGACGCCACGCCGATCTCGGGACCCGCGTGCAGGTAGATGCCGAAGTCGGTCTCGCGGGCGATCGTCGAGCCGACCGCGTTGACGATGCCCATCGTCGTGATTCCCCGCTGCTCGGCCTCCTTGAGCGCGGCCAGGGTGTCGGCCGTCTCGCCGGACTGGCTGATCGCCAACGCGAGCGTGCCCTCCTCCAGGACCGGGTTCCGGTAGCGGAACTCCGATGCGTACTCGACCGTCACCGGGATGCGGGCGAAGTCCTCGATCATGTACTCGCCGACGAGCCCGGCGTGCCAGCTGGTGCCGCAAGCCGTCACCACCACCCGGCGCACCTGACCGAGCTGGAACTGATGCTGGGCGATGCCGCCGAGGCGCGCGTCACCTTCGTCCTCGAGGAGCCGGCCGCGCATGACGTCTCGCAGGCTGTTGGGCTGCTCGAAGATCTCCTTCAGCATGAAGTGCTCGTAACCACCCTTCTCGATGGCGTCGAGGTCCCAGGTCACCTCGTGCACGTGCCGCGTGACCTCGGTCCCCTCGAGCTGGTACGTCCGGTAGCCGCCCGGCTCGAGCACCGCGTAGTCGCCGTCGTCGAGGTAGACCACGTCCCGGGTGTGGGCGACCACGGCGGCGGCGTCGGAGCCGGCGAGCATCTCCCCGTTCCGGCCCACGCCGATGAGGAGCGGGCTACCGTTACGCGCGACGACGATCTTCCCGGGATCCCGGGTGGACACCACCGCGATCCCGTAGGCTCCCTCGATCTCCCGCAGCGCGGAAGCCACGGCGTCTTCGAGCGGCATGCCGTCGAGCCACAGATGGTCGATCAGGTGGACGACCACCTCGGTGTCCGTGTCCGAAGCGAACGTGTAGCCCTCCTGCAGCAGATGTGCCTTGAGCGCATCGGCGTTCTCGATGATGCCGTTGTGCACCAGTGCGATCCGCCCGTCGGTCGACGTGTGGGGGTGCGCGTTCGGCTCGTTCGGCGCACCGTGGGTGGCCCAGCGGGTGTGCGCGATGCCGCAGGTTGCATGGGAAGGTGCAGATCGCAGGGCCTCCTCTAGGGCGCGGATCTTCCCCGGACGCTTGACCACGTGGACCGCCTCGCTGCCGTTGAGCAGCGCCACGCCCGCGGAGTCGTACCCCCGGTACTCGAGGCGCTTGAGCCCTTGCAGCAGGATGGGCGTCGCGTCCTTGGACCCCACGTAACCGACGATACCGCACATACTTGTTCTCCCTGGCTATCCGCTCGAGATTCCCTCAGCGCACCCCGGCCAGCAGGTCGCTGGCTCGACGCACCAACGCCCGGGCGCCGGAGGCGTCCGAGGCTTCGGCGATCAGGCGCACGACCGGCTCGGTGCCGGAAGGTCTTACGTGCAGCCAAGCGCCACGCTTAGGCCATGCAAGTCGGAGGCCATCGGCGTCGTCCCGTTCTTCGGCCTCCATGTCCTCCTCGAGCGCGCGATACGCGTCGTCGAGCGACTCCCGCGGAAAGGAGACCTTCTCCTTCACGATCGCGTAGCTCGGCCAGCGATCGGCGAGACCCGACGGCGTGCCTCCCTCGTCGGCGAGGTGCTGGAGGATGAGGGCCACGGCGAGCGGAGCGTCCCGCGTGTGGTGGAGCGCCGGCAGGATCACCCCACCGTTCCCTTCCCCACCGACCACGGCTCCCTCCGCCTGCATGCGCCGGGCGACGTTGACCTCCCCGACCGGCGCCCGGACGAGAGGCACGTCGAACGAGCGGGCCACGTCCTCGACGACCTGGCTCGTGGAAAGGTTGGTGACCACGGGGCCCGGCGTGCGGGCCAGCACGGCCGCCGCCGCGAGCGCGAGCGTCAGGTCCTCTCCCATCGCCTCGCCGTTCTCGTCGACGAGCGAGAGTCGGTCCACGTCCGGATCGATTCCGAGCCCGATCGCCGCCCCGCTTTCGCGCACCAGCTCTCCGAGGTCGCGCAGGTTGTCGGCCGTCGGCTCGGGGTCGCGTGGGAAGCGCCCGTCGGGCTCCATGCCGATCCCGACGACGTCGCAGCCGAGGGCCTCGAGCAAATCCCGAACGGGAGGCCCGCCGGCGCCGTGCACGCAATCCACGGCGACCTTGAACCGCTTCTCGCGGATGCGGTTCACCTCGATCACCTCCATCTCGAGGATGCGCTGGAGGTGCCGGGCCCAGGCCTCGTCGTCGGTGCTCACCCGCCCGATCCCGTCCCACGGAGCGCGCGGAGGGTCTTCGCTGCGCAGGAAGTCCAGGAACGCCTTCGACCGATCCGCGTCCAGGAAGATTCCCTCCTCGGAGACCAGCTTCAACGCGTTCCACTCCGCCGGGTTGTGGCTCGCCGTGATCCCCAGCGCCCCGGCGGCGCCCCGGTCCTCTACCGCCAGCAGGAGCGTGGGGGTCGGTACCACGCCGAGGTCCACGACGTCGCATCCCACGGATTGTAGCCCGGCGATCACGGCCCGGGAGAACATCGGCCCGGAGGTCCGGGAATCGCGCCCGACGAAGACCGGAGCCTTCCGATCGCGCGTCATGAACGCGCCGAACGCCGCCGCCACGCCGGCCATGAGCTCGGGAGTGAGGGGAGCGCCCACGCGTCCGCGGACACCGGACACGCTAACCATGAGGTCGTCGGGAAGCTGGATCGGCACGAAGGGGTTTCTCGGGAACGAGGATCAGGGGCCGGGGGGAGCCCGGAGCGCCCGGAGCGGGGCTGCCCGAAGTTCGCCCCCCCGCCGCCGGAGCGTCAACGGAATCGCCCGGACGCGGTGGCGCTCGGTTCCGGGATCCTTCTAGATTCGGCCTCCTCGACGCCTATCACGCCTTCAGAGAAGGACTTCGCACATGGCCGATCAGCCAAAGGGCAGCTTCCGCTTCGACACGCTGGCGATCCACGCCGGAGCGCGCCCCGAGCCGGTCACCGGGGCGATCATGACCCCCATCTTCCAGACCTCGACCTACGTGCAGCCGGCGGTCGGCGAGCCGCTCCAGGGATCGTACGACTACGGGCGCACGGCCAACCCGACCCGCGAGGCGCTCGAGGAGAACATCGCGGCGCTCGAGGGAGGGACGCGGGGCGTGGCGTTCGCGTCCGGGCTCGCCGCGATCGAGGCCGTCCTGAAGCGTCTGTCCGCCGGCGACCACGTCGTCAGCGAAGAGAACACCTACGGCGGCACGACCCGCATGTTCAACCACGTGCTGAGCCGGTTCGGGATCGAGTTCACCTACGTCGACTCCCGGGACCTCGAAGCGGTGGCGGCGGCCATGCGGCCGAACACCAGGCTGGTGCATATCGAGACCCCGACGAACCCGATGATGCGGGTGAGCGACATCCGGGCGCTCGCCGATCTCGCGCACGCGAACGGCGCGCTTCTGTCGGTGGACAACACCTTCGCCTCGCCCTACAACCAGCGCCCCCTGGAGCTCGGCGCCGACTTCACCGTGCACTCGGCGACCAAGTACATCAACGGGCACTCGGACGTCATCGGGGGGCTCCTCGCGGTTCGTGACGAGGCGCTCGCCGACGAGATCATGTTCATCCGCAAGTCGACGGGAGCCGTGCCCGGACCGATGGACTGCTTCCTCACGCTGCGTGGCGCGAAGACGCTGGCGGTGCGCATGCGGCAGCACAACGACAACGGCATGGCCGTCGCGCGCTTCCTCGAGGGGCACGCCAAGGTGGACCGGGTGCTCTATCCCGGGCTCGAGTCCCATCCGGACCACGAGCTCGCCAAGGCCCAGATGCTCGGCTTCACCGGGATGGTATCGGTCGACGTGGGGACGCTGGAGCGGGCCAAGGCGCTCACCGAGCACCTCCGTGTCTTCTCGCTCGCGGAGAGCCTGGGCGGGATCGAATCGCTGATCAGCGTGCCGGCGCTCATGACGCACGCTTCGGTGCCCGAGGACCGCCGCATGGAGATGGGGGTCACCCCGGGGCTGGTCCGGCTCTCCGTGGGCATCGAGGACATCGACGACATCATCGAGGACCTGGACAGGGTATTGGGATGAGGCGCGCGGCGGAGGGAGGATCGACGACCGGAGGAGGGACGGTCCGGGGCCGGATCGCCCGGCGGCTCCCCCCTGATGAAACCGCGGCCCGCCCGCCCGCGTAGGACCCCGTATCCGAGACCCCGCCAGGAGCGTTACGAGACATGAGCGACCAGAACGGCCCGACCGACGATACCCGCTCCGGAAACGCCGGCGCGAAGCGCATCCTGACCGGCATCGCGCCGCGTGCCTGGGAGCACCCGGCGGACAAGGCCGCGCTCCAGGCGCTCCGTCGCGTGCCCGTCTTCGACGAAGTGCTCCGTAAGGTGTTCGGCTTCTTCGGGGAGAAGCCCATCCGGCTCGCCTTCCAGGCGAACGCCGTCCAGGTCGGGCCGAACCAGTTCCCGAGGATCCACGCGAGCTACCTCGAGTGCCTGAAGACCCTCGACGCGCCCGAGGAGTACCCGCTCTTCGTCTCGCAGACACCCCTCGTGAACGCCGGCGCGTACGGGATGTCCCAGCCGTTCATCATCCTCAACTCGGGGACGGTCCGCCTCCTCGACGACGACGAGCTCTCCTACGTCATCGGGCACGAGATCGGGCACATCCTGAGCGACCACGTGCTTTACCGCACGATGACCGTGTTGCTGATCAACCTGGCGAACATGGGCTTCCCGATCGTCGGGCTGGCGGCCCGTGCCGTGCTGGTCGCGCTGCTCGAATGGTCGAGGAAGGCCGAGCTCACCGCGGACCGCGCGGGGCTTCTCGCCATCCAGAATCCCGAGAGGGTCATGCACGGGATGATGAAGATGGCCGGCGGCGGGACGAACGCGGAGACGAACCTCCAGGCCTTCATCAACCAGGCCGACGAGTATCGCGAGAGCGGCGACGTCGCGGACCAGGTCTTCAAGGTCCTGAACCTCGTGTTCCAGACCCACCCCTTCTACGTGCTCCGCGTGAGCGAGCTGAGGAGCTGGATCGAGGCGGGCGACTACGACCGGATCCTCCGGGGCGAGTACCCGAGGGCGGACGAGCCCAACCCCACGTACGACCAGGACCTCCGGGACGCGGCCAAGGCCTACAGCGAAGAGGCCCGGGACTTCCTCGACGTGCTGGGCGACGCGGCGAAGCGCATGGGCTCCGACTTCATGGGCGGTCTCCGTCGCTGATGCTCCGGGCGCGGCGCCGCTCCGCCCCTTTTCTTTCCGGGTCGGGCATGTAGACTCCGCGCCATGCGCATTCTGATCGTAGGAAACGGAGGGCGTGAGCACGCCCTGCTCTGGAAGCTGCGGCGGGACGCTCCCGACGCCGAGTTCTTCGTAACGCGGCCGAACGGCGGCATGGTCGGCACGTGCCAGCCCGTCGACCTGGCGCCGAGCGACGTCGAGGGGCTCGCCGCCTGGGCCGAGGCCCGACGGATCGACCTGACCGTCGTCGGGCCGGAGGCCCCCCTCGCCGCCGGCATCGTCGACCGCTTCGAGGCGCGGGGACTCCGTGCCTTCGGTCCGAGCGCCCGGGCGGCCCGCATCGAGTCGAGCAAGGCCTACGCGAAAGCGCTCATGCGCGACGCTGGCATTCCCACGGCCGACCACCGCACCTTCACGAGCGCCGACGAAGCGAAGGCCTACGTGCGCGAGCGCGGGGCGCCGATCGTGGTGAAGGCCTCCGGGCTGGCGGCCGGCAAGGGAGCCGTGGTGTGCGAGACCGTCGACGAAGCGACCGAGGCCGTGGACGCGATGCTGGCCGAGGGCGCGTTCGGCTCGGCGGGCGAGAAAGTCGTCGTCGAGGAGTTCATGCGGGGCGAGGAGCTCTCGGTGTTCGCCGTCACGGACGGCCGGAGCTTCACGCTCCTCGAGCCGTCCCAGGACCACAAGCGGGTCGGCGAAGGAGACACGGGCCCGAATACGGGTGGCATGGGTGCCTACGCGCCCGTCGCCATGGCCGACGACGCCCTCCTCTCCGAGGCCGCTGAACGGATCATCGAGCCGACGTTGGCAGCGATGGCGGCGGACGGATCTACGTTCAAGGGGCTCCTCTACGCCGGCCTCATGAAGACGGCCGAGGGCCTGAAGGTCGTGGAGTTCAACTGCCGTTTCGGCGACCCCGAGACTCAGGTCGTCCTCCCGCTGCTCGACGCCTCGCTACTCGACTTGATGACGCGCGTCGCGGAAGGCGGCACCCTCGAGCCGGGGAGGGCTCCGAGCCGTCCCGGGGCGGCCGTCACGACGGTCGTGGCGTCCGGTGGGTACCCTGGGCCTTACGAATCCGGAAAGCCGATCACCCTGCCTGCGGAGCTCGACAGGGACGACCTGATCGTCTTCCATGCAGGCACGAAGCTCGACGGGAGCGGCGCCCTGGTCACCTCCGGGGGGCGGGTGCTGGCCGTGACGGCACTGGCCCCGACCTTCGCGGAAGCAGCGGACGCGAGCAGGACCGCCGCCGGAAAGGTCGCCTTCGAGGGCGGGTTCTTCCGCGGCGACATCGGATGGAGAGAACGTCAACGTCAGGAGGGATCGTGATCGTCACCACCACCCCGTCCGTCGAGGGGCGCCCGGCCAGGGAATACCTCGGCATCGTCATGGGCGAAGCCATCATCGGCGCCAACATCTTCAAGGACTTCCTCGCCGGCGTGCGCGACATCGTGGGCGGTCGGTCCCAGGCCTACGAGAAGGCACTCCGGGGCGCGCGGCAGGAAGCGCTGCGAGAGATGGCCAAGCGCGCGCAGGACCTCGGTGCCGACGCCGTTCTCTCGGTGGACCTCGATTACGAGATCATCGGCAAGGCCGGCAGCATGTTGATGGTGACCTGCGCCGGCACGGCGGTAAAGCTGGGCTGACAGCGCCCGCGCCGATCCCCCATGCCAGAGCTACCCGAGGCGGAGACCATCGTGAGGGGCCTCCGCCCCCATGTCGTCGGTCGCGTCATCGAACGGATCGACGTACTCCGCCCCGACGTGCTCCGCGAGGACGAGGCTTCGTTCCGTCGCTCTCTCGAGGGCCGGCGCTTCGACTCCGTCGAGCGCCGGGCGAAGAACGTGGTCGCGCCGCTGACCGGAAACCGGGTGCTGGCCGTGAACCTCGGCATGACCGGCCGGCTCCTCTTCTTCGCCGACCCGCCCGACGATGGCCGCGCGCCGACCCATGCCGCCGTACGGTTTCACCTCGACGGGAACGCCCTGCTCGTGTTCGACGATGTCCGGAGGTTCGGCACGGTGGAAGCGCTCAGCCAGGAGGACTGGAAGGCGCGCTCCGAGCGCATGGGCCCGGAGCCGCTCGGCCGGGCGTTCACGGCCCGGTCGCTGCTCGACGGCCTCGGGCGATCCAGCTCGCCAGTGCGCAGCTGGCTGCTCGACCAGAGGCGCGTCGCCGGTGTCGGGAACATCTACGCCAACGAGGCACTCTATCACGCTGGTGTCGACCCACGGCGCCCGGCCCGAGACGTCGGTGTCGACGAGGCGCGCAGGCTGCACCGCGCGCTCCGCGGGGTGCTGCGCAACGCGATCGAGGCGGGAGGAACCACGCTACGTGACTATCGAACGGCGGATGGCGAGGAAGGCCGCTATGGGCGGGCGCTCTGGGTCTACGGCCGCGACGGCGAGCCCTGCGGCCGTTGTGGCGCCACCATCGAGCGCGTCGTGTTCGGCGGCCGCTCGGCCTTCGTCTGTCCCGGATGCCAGCCCGGCGAAGGTCGCGTGCCGATGGGCGCGGGGTAGGCGGCCCGTGAGCGGATCGCTCGCCCCCCGGGTGCCTCCATCGGGCCCACGCACGATGGCCTCACGCCTGACTGTCTCTCGCCTGGTCGTGTCGTCCCTCGGCGTCGCGGCCCTGATGCTCGCGTCCGGCTGCGGGTCCGGGCCACGCGCTCCGGCCGCCCGGACCAGCGGCGTGCCCGCTCCGGCCGCGACCCTCGCTCCCAGTCCGGGCGAGCGCCTTCCCGTGCGCGAGGTCACCCTCGACAACGGGATGCGCTTCCTCATCCTGCCGCGCGACGGGGCACCCACCGTCTCGTTCGTGCTCCAGTTCGGCATCGGCGGCGTGCACGAGCGCGAGGGACAGACGGGCATCGCGCATCTCCTCGAGCACATGCTGTTCAAGGGCACGACCACCATCGGGACCCGGGACCTCGACGCGGAGCTCGCCTACTTCGACCGCATCGACTCGGTGCACGACACGCTGCTGGTCGCGCGTGCATCGGACGACACCACGGCGATCGAGCGGCTCTCGAAACGCATCGTCGAGCTCGAGGACTCGGCCCGCGCGTTCGTGGACAGCAACGCCTTCGACCGGATCCTCACCCGCGAAGGAGCGCAGGGCCTCAACGCCACGACGACGTCCGAGGCCACGATCTACTTCGTCGAGCTCCCGGCCAACCGCGCAGAGCTCTGGTTCGTGCTCGAGGCGGACCGTATGCGTGACCCGGTCTTCCGGGAGTTCTACAGCGAGCGGAGCGTGGTGCTCGAGGAGCGCCGCATGCGTGTCGACGCGAGCCCGGGCGGGACGCTCTACGAGCGCCACCTGGCCGAGGCGTTCAGGGTGCATCCCTACGGCCAGCCCGTGGTCGGGCACATGCGCGACCTCGAGCGTATCTCCCGGCGGGACCTCGAGCACTATTTCAGCCGCTACTACACGCCCGACAACACCGTCGCCGCGATCGTCGGCGACATCGATCCGGACCACATGGAACGCCTCGCGCGCCGGTACTTCGGCGACATCGAGGCAGGCGAGCCGCCCCCGGCCGTGACTGCGGTGGAGCCGCCGCAACGGGAGGAGCGGCGGGTGGAAGTCGGCTGGGACGCCCAGCCCCTGCTCCGCATCGGCTGGCGCGTGCCGTCCCAACAGGACGACGAAGCCGTCGCGGTGACGGTCCTGTCGTCGCTCCTGACCGGGGGGAGGAGCTCGCGGCTGCACCGCCGCCTGGTCACGGAGGAGCGGGTCGCCACGGGCGTGTTCAGCTCGGTCGGCCCGGGGAGCCGCTTTCCCGGCCTCCTCCAGATCGACGCCACGCCCAGGGCGCCCCATCCACCGGAGACCGTCGAGGCGCTGATCTACGAGGAGGTCGAGCGTCTCGCGCGCGAAGGGCCCAGCGAGCGCGAGCTGGAGCGGGTCCGGAACCAGGTGGCCGCGGGCGCCGTGCGACGGATGACGTCGAATCTGGGCCTGGCCTTCCAGCTCGCCGAGTCGACGTCACTCGAGGGCGACTGGCGCGAGACGTTCCGAGGCGCGGAGCGCCTGCGGGAGCTGACACGGGAGGACGTGCGCAAGGCTGCGGCCCGTTACCTGACGGAGCAGAACCGCACCGTCGCCGTGCTACGCCGGGAGGAGCCGTGAAGAAGCGCCTCCCCCTTCGGGCGTGGGCTCTGGCCACGGCCGTGGCGGGTGCCATCCTGACGACCGTGCCGGGTGCCGCGCAAACCCCTCGCGAGCGGGTCGACGCCATGTCGTTCGGCCCCGTACGTTTCGAGCAGCCGACCCCCGAGCGTTACGAGGTGGAGGGGGTGACCGTGCTCCTCCTCGAGGACCGGGACCTCCCGCTCGTCACGACGATGGTCGGCTTCGAGGGCGGTTACGGCCTGTTCCCTCGCTCGCGCTACGCCGCCGCGACGGCGCTGCCGGCGCTCATGCGATACGGCGGTGTGGAAGGCATGGCACCCGATTCGGTCGATGCCGAGCTGGAGACGTACGCCATTCAGCTTTCGTTCGGCAGCGGCGGGGGCGCGGTGTCGTCCAGCATGAACGTGCTCACCGAGCATTTCGGACGCGCCATGGCGCTCTGGGGCCGCATGATCGCCGAGCCCGCGTTCGATCCGTCCGAGGTCGAGATCTGGCGCGGCCGTCAGATGGAGAGCGTGCTCCGTCGCCCCGACGACCCGGGCACCGTCGCGTTCTCGGAGTTCAACGCCCTCCTCTACGGCGATCACCCCATCGGGTGGGAGATGGCCGAGGCCGACCTGGACCCGGGCGCATTGACGCGTGAGCGCCTCGACGAGATCCACCGCCGGATCGTGTGCCGGGACAACCTGCTCGTGGGCGTGACCGGGGACGTGTCCTGGGCCGAGGCACGGCCCGTGGTCGAGCGCTTCGTCCGGCGCATACCCGAGTGCGCGGAGCCCCTCCCCGAGCCGCCCGTCCCGGACGTGCGCGCCCGTCCCGGCGTCTATCTCATCCACAAGGAGCTCGACCAGGCGGTCGTCGTCCTGGCGCACCCCACCGACCTTCCGCTCGCCGACGATCCCGAGTACTTCGCGGCGACGATCGGGAACACGATCCTGGGCGCCGGAGGCTTCTCGAGCCGGATCATGGACAAGGTCCGCACCGAGCGGGGCTACGCTTACTCGGCGTCCTCCCTCTGGACGACGCCCCGGCGCTATCCCGGGCTCCTGGGGGCCGTGACGCGGACGCAGCCGGAAACCGCGGTGCCCGCCATCGAGGTCATCATGGAGACGATGCGCGGCCTCGGTGACGAGCCGCCCACCGACGAAGAGGTGAAGACCACGGTCGACCGGATCGTGAACGGCTTCGTCTTCAACTTCGAGAATCCGTCCCAGATCGTCTCACGAACGATGTTCTACCTGGCCCAGGATCTCCCCGAGGACTGGCTCGAGCGTTACCTGAACGGCGTGCAGGCCGTGGACGCCGACGCCGTGGCGGGTGTGTTCGACGCGCATCTGCGCCCCGACGACATGACGATCCTGGTGGTGGGGGACACGGCGCGGATCGGGCGGGATGCCCTCGAGCGCCTCGGCGCGGTCACGGTGCTGCCCACGCCCTGAGGTCCCTGTCGGACGAGACGCGGAACGGCGCGGGACACGGGACCCCGCCCCGCGGATCACGCCCTCAGGCCGATCCCCAGTGGATGGCGGCGATACCGAAGGTGAGCAGGCGCCACCCCACGTCGCGGAAGCCCACAGACTCGAGTAGCACCCCGAGCTCCGACGGACCGGGGAATTCCTTCACCGACTCCGGCAGGTACGTGTACGCCCACGGGTGACCCGAGACGACCCGCCCCACGACCGGCAGGACACGCCTGAAGTAGAAGTGGTAGCCGGCTCGCACGACCGGGTTGGGCGGGGTGGTGAACTCCAGGATCACGAGGCGGCGTCCGGGCTTCAGCACCCTCCGAAACTCCGCGAGGCCCCGCTCCAGATCGGAGAGGTTCCGCACGCCGAAGCCGACGGTCGCCCCGTCGAAGGTGTCGTCCGGGAACGGAAGGCCCAGCGTGTCACCGCAAACGGGCTGAACCCGTGCATCCGAGATCTTGCTTCCGCCCTGCACGAGCATGGGGTGCGCGAAGTCGGACGCCACGACCCGCCCGCCAAAGCCGTCCCTCCGCTCGAGCTCGAGCGAGAGGTCGAACGTACCGGCACAGGCATCCAGGTAGGTGCCGTCGGGAGCGGACTCCCAGTCGAGGCCGGCCACGGCCTTCTTTCGCCAGCGCCGATCGATGTTGAGGCTGAGAACGTGGTTCAGCAGGTCGTAGCGCGGCGCGATCTCCGAGAAGATGCGCTGCACCTGGCGCTCCCGCTCGGCACCGGTCTTCGGTGCCGCGTCGGATGGGGATTGCATGACAGGGATGGTCCGGTGGGGTAGCTTCAGGGAGCCCCGAAGGCGCGTTCGGCCTCGTGTCGAGCAAAGCTAGGCGAACCCGAGGGGCGTCTCAACGTCCGGAGCCGAAACCCGGGTGTGTGCGGTCGCGTAGGGATGCACGATGAATACGCTGACCGAACCGCTGCGGACGGCCCTGGTACGACGACTGGCCCACCCTGAGCAGGATAGACCGACGCTGGTCGCGACCGACTACGCCGCACTCGACGATCGCAAGCTGGCCGCGCTCGCCGCCGGAGGCCGCGAAGGCGCGTTCCGCGAGATCCTCCGTCGGTACGAGCGGCCCGTCTTCTCGCTCGTCTACCGCATGGTGCGCGACCGGACCCTGGCCGAGGATCTGGCCCAGGAAGCCTTCGTCCGCGCCTTCAACGCGATCTCCTCCTACAAGTCCAGCTACAAGTTCAGCAACTGGATCCTGAAGATCGCGAACAACCACACGATCGATCATCTGCGGAAGAAGAAGCTCGATACGGTCTCCATCGACGGATCACCGCACGCCACCTCCGAGGAGGAGATGGGCCGCAGCCGGATGGTCATCGCCTCCGAGGACGAGACGCCGCAGGAGTACGTGGAGAATCGGGAGCTCGGGGGTCAGATCGAGGCGGCCATCGGAACGCTGCGGGAGGAGTACCGCACAGCCATCCTGCTTCGCCACGTCGAGGGCTACGCCTACGACGAGATCGCGGAGATCATGGACGTGCCGCTCGGCACGGTGAAGACCTACATCCACCGCGCGCGCGGCGAGTTGAAAGAACATCTCGCCCACCTGGCGTCATGAGATCCGGCGCGTGGAGTCCTTTGGACTTGAAACTCGGGGCAGCGTCGCGTCGTAGGGTGGGACGTACGCAGGAAACCGGAGAGACCCAGTGAGCACGCACAAAGACCACGGACACTTGAGCGCCGAGCGCATCCAGGCGTTCCTCGAGGAGGATCTCCCCAAGCGGGAGCACCGTCTCGTCGAGGAGCACCTCGAGGCGTGCGGCCGCTGCTCGTCCGAGCTCGCCGCGTGGAAGGGGCTCTTCTCCGATCTCGGCGCGCTCCACGGCCACCGACCGCACGAGGGCTTCGCGGACCGCGTGATGATGAACGTCAGGCTCCCCGAGCCCCGCTCGCTCCCGGAGCGCATCCGTACCCGGGCCGCGGCCATGCTCGGTCTCGGGGAATCCGGGCACGTCGACGGCACGGTCGCGCAGGATCTGGTGGACGGGCTCCTGCCCGGCCGGCAGGCCGCGCGGGTACGCCGGCACATCGAGCGGTGCGGCTCGTGTGCCGACCAGGTGGAGGGCTTCGCCCGGATCGTCTCCGGGTTGGCCGATCTCCCCCGGTTCCAGCCGTCGGCCGCCTTCGCGGACCAGGTCATGGCCAGGGTCGACCTGGCTCCGCAGGTCGCGCCGGAGCGGGTGACCGAGCCGCGTGGTTGGGTGGCCGCCGTCCGCCGCCTGGTGCCGCGCACCCGCCGGGCCTGGGCCGCGCTCTCCGGAGCGGCGGTCACCCCGGTCGCCACGGTCGGGCTCGTGCTCTACGCCGTCTTCTCGCACCCGACGCTCACGGTCGAATCACTGCTCTCCTACGTCTCGTGGCAGATCGCCGATCTGGCCGCGATGGGATGGGGCGCGATGGTCGGCCTGATGGCGCAGGGCGTCGCGGCGGTCGGGCTGAGAGACCTGCTCGGCGCGGCGGCTTCGGCCCCCATGGCCATCGCCGGCGCTTCAGTCCTGTACTCGGTACTCGTCGTGATGGCCCTCCGGGTCCTCTACAAGAACCTCGTCACCGCTCGCTCGGTGGATATCGGAAATGCGTAGACCAGCCGCTCTTTCCCACCTGCTCCCGGTCGTCCTCGCGGCGCTGGTGCTCCCCGTCCAGGGGAGCGCGCAGCTGCGGGAGGTCGTCTCCAAGCAGATCGCAGTCGGCGCCTCCGACGCCGAGCTCGTGCTCGAGTTCAGCGACGGCGAGCGCCTCTCGGCCGCCCTCCGGAACGGATCGGTGGTGGTCGACGATCGCACGCTCGGATCGTTCGAGACCGGCGACGCCCTCGACGCCGCCTGGAGGTCGCTGCTCGGGCAGGCGATCGCGCTCGAGAACGGGCCGCTCGCGCAGGCCGTCCTCGACTGGGCTCCGCCGGAGTCGCTCTCGGGCGAGGTCGCGGAGGCGGCTTCCGCGCTCGACGAGACACTCGACGGCATCCTGAGCGCCCCCGCGAGCGATCCGGGCCAGGACGTCTCGGTATCGATACGCAACGGAGACGAAGGCGCTCTGGCTCGCCTCCTCATCGGGTCGATGACCCGGCTCAGCGTGATCGAGGAAGCCCTCGAGGGGGTCGGGTCCCGGCTGTCCATCCACATCGAGGAAGACCTCGACGTTCCGGCCGGGGAGGTCGTCGAGGGCACGGTGCTGGTCATCGACGGCGCGGCCAACGTGGCCGGAGAGATCCGGGGCGACCTCGTCGTGATCGACGGGGACGTGACGCTGGAGCCCGGCAGCATCGTCGGTGGCGAGCTGCGCCTGGCCGACGCGCGTGTCGTGCGGAACGAAGGAACCGTGGAGGGCGGAGTCGTCGACGTGCTCGCCACGGAGCGGGCCGAAGTCTCCGACCTGCGGGACCGGATCCGCGAAGAGATCCGCGACGAGGTGCGGAGGGACATCCGCAGCGAGGTTCGCCGCGCCGCCCGCTCGAGCGACGACGGTTTCTCGCTGTTCGCGCCCGTCCGCTCCGTCGTCCGTGGGATCGGCGGCGTGATCGAGACCATCTTCGTGGTGCTGGTGCTCGGGTTACTGGGCGCCGCCGCGGCGGCGTTCGCGGGGGAGAACCTCGAGGTCGTGGCCGAGACCGCGCGCAGGGCACCCGGACGGGCCGCCACAGTCGGGCTGGCCGGAACCTTCCTGGCCATTCCGGTCTGGATCCTGGGCGCGGTCGCCCTGGTGGTCTCCATCGTCGGTATTCCGGTGGCCATCGCCTGGCTCCCCCTCTTCCCCGCCGCCGTGGCCGTCGCCGCAATCTTCGGATATCTGGCGGTCGCCAAGAACGCGGGCGAATGGCTCGCGGACAGCGGGTACGAGTGGACGGACTGGATCCGTCCGAGCAACGCCGTGCACACCATCGCGGCCGGACTCATCGGCCTCTCGCTGGCCTTCGGCGTCGCGCACCTCGTCTCCATCCTGCCCTTCTTCGGCTTCCTCTCCGGCCTGCTGACGTTCATCGGTGTCATCGTGACGCTGGCGGCATTCCAGGTCGGCTTCGGCGCCGTGATCCTGACCCGGGGCGGACGGCGTCGCGAGTATTGGTCGACCGACCCCGACGAGGCCTGGGCCGCCGCCATGGACCTGGACTCCGACCTGGATGCCGCGGCCGAGGCCGGCGCGGGCCCCGGCGGAGACGCCCCGAACCGTGGAGGCCACGATGTTTGACCGCACCCTTCGACTCCTTCTGCTCCCGCTCGCCCTGGCCGTCGTGACGCCGGCGCACGGCGCGGGCCAGAGCTGGAAGGAAGTCACGATGTCGCGGCAGCTCGAGGGAGCCGGACCGATCGAGGCCCGGGTCTCTTACGGCGCGGGGACGTTCTCGCTCGCCGCGACGGCGGAGCCGCTCCTCTACCGGATGTCCGTCCGGTACGACGAGGAGTCGTTCGAGCCTCGTGCGGAGCTCTCGGGGAACCAGCTCGTGATCGGACTCGAGGGAAGCGGGCGCCGCTTCTCCTTCAACCGGTCGGCCACGGGCGGCTCGATGAACCTCGAGCTCGCGCGTGGGGTCCCCATGGATCTCGACCTGGAGTTCGGAGCGGTGAAGGCTGCGGTCGACCTGGGCGGCCTCTCGCTTACCGACCTCCAGCTCTCGACGGGGGCTTCCGAGTCCATCATCGAGGTCTCCGAGCCGAACCCGGTCCAGATGACCGAGGCGGAGTTCGAGGTCGGCGCCGCCGACTTCACGCTCACCGGCCTCGGGAACCTGGGAGCCGAGCGGATCAGCGTGGAGGCCGGGGTCGGCCAGGTCGCGCTCGGTCTGGACGGAGCGTGGCGCACGAACGCGCGCGTCTCGATCGACATGGGGCTCGGCGCGCTCGAGATCCGGGTGCCGGAAGGACTCGGCATCCGGATTCGGAAGGACAGCTTCCTGACGTCCTTCGACCCGGAGGGCCTCGTCAAGCGGGGCGACTCCTACTATTCGCTGGATTGGGAAGAGGCAGAGCGGAACGTGACCATCGATCTGAACGCGGCCTTCGGGAGCGTGCAGGTGGTCTGGATCCGCTGACGCATGCACACGGGACACACTGGAGGCATACGATGCTAGGCTCACTCCTCACCTTCTTCGCCGTCGGCCTGATCACCCTGGTGGTGGCGGGCCTCGTTCTCGGCCTCATCGGCACCGTCTTCTCGCTGACCTTCGGGTTGGCCACGTTCCTGCTCTTCAAGGTCGCGCCGGTGCTCCTGGTCGGCTGGGTCGTCGTCAAGCTGATCGACAAGAGCCGTGGCGGCGGCGCGCTGTCGGACTCCGATCGACGCTGGCTCGAAGGCGACTGATCAGCGCGGTATGGGCACCCCCACCGCGCCGCTCACCCGCTGGGCGACCGCGTCCAGCGCGACGCCGGCCGCGGAGTCCGGCGAAGACATCACGGTAGGCGCTCCCTCGTCCCCGGCCTTCGAGACCGCCGGGTCGAGGGGAACCTTGCCGAGGAACGGAAGCCCGAGCTCTTCGGCGAGCTTCTCCCCGCCACCGGACCCGAACACGTCCACGGTCTCACCGCAGCCGGGGCACGCGAGGCCGCTCATGTTCTCCACGATCCCGAGCACCCGCGTGTTCACCCGCTCGAACATCTTCACGCCGCGACGGACGTCGCCCGTGGAGACGCGCTGGGGGGTCGTCACCATGACGGCCCCGTCGACGTCGATCGTCTGGACCAGCGACAGCTGGGCGTCCCCCGTTCCCGGAGGCATGTCCACGATCATGACGTCGAGCGCGCCCCAGTCGACCTGCTCGAGGAACTGTTTGAGGATGCCCGAGATGAGCGGGCCCCGCATGATGGCCGGCTGATCCTTCTCGAGCAGGAAGCCGAGGCTCATCAGCTTCACGCCGTGGGCCTCGAGCGGCTCGATCATCTCCTTGCCCTTCGCCCCCGACACCTCGGGACGCTTATGCACCCCGAACATGAGCGGGATGTTCGGCCCGTAGATGTCGGCGTCCAACAGCCCCACGTTCAGGCCGGTCTTGGCGAGCGAAGCAGCCAGGTTCGCGGCGACCATCGACTTTCCGACGCCGCCCTTGCCCGAGCTCACGGCGACCACGTGCCCGACCTGGGCCAGGATTCCGGGCTTCGGGGTCGGCGCCGGCACGGACCCGGGCTTCAGCCCACCCCCCGGCTTGCCACCTCCGGTCGGCGCCATCTGCGGGAGCTGGACGTTGATCTTCACGTCCCGGACCCCGTCGAGCGCCTCCACGGCCGACCGCGCCTGCTTCACCAGGTCGGAGGGGTCCTCGGGACGCCGGAAGAAGCGGAACCGGACGGACCCGGAATCGTCGACTTCCAGGTCCTGCACGTGGTTGCCGGATATGAGGTCCTGCCCGGATCCCGGGTGCGGGATGCGGGACAGGGTCGTGGTCACCGAGCGCTTCAGCTCGTCAGCGTTCATGGTCGAATGCGTTGAGCGAACGCCGGTCGCGGCTACCGTGCCTCGACGGAGGAGACCTGCGGCACCGACTCTTTCAGCCGTCGCTCGATCCCCTCCTTCAGCGTCCGCATGGAAATCGGACAGGATTGGCACGCCCCCAGGAGCTTGACCTCCACGACGCCGTCTTCACTCGAGAAGCCCACGAGCTCGATGTCGCCGCCGTCGCTCCGGATGGCCGGGCGCAGCGATTCGAGCACTTCCTGGATCTTCTCTTCGGTGCTCATGACGGGCGTGGGAGGGGGTCGGTCGGTCGCCGCACCGTCCCCGGGGGCGGCCGTCGAAGGTACCCGAGCGGCGGTGGAGGCGTCAACCGACCGGCGCCCGGCACCTCGATCCCCACGCTGATCGGCACGAGGCCGTTGGCAGGTCGGGACGTGACCTCAGAGAAGATGCTGGACGAGGTGGCTGAGCGCATGCACGCGCCCCGACACGGGACTCCGGAACGCGACCCGCCTCCGCACGAGCGCGTCGAGCCACACCGGCTCGGGCGCGTCGGGGAAGGCGGCCGAACCCGGCTCCGGCGCGGGCACGTAGCCCAACCGCTCCAGGTCGCGCCACGCGCGCTCCTCCTCCCCCGACCGCTCGCCGAGCAGCTCGAAGGTGTCGGGCGCGGTTTCGGCCACGGCCAGGAGCCCCTGGCGCTCGAGCACGTACTCGACCTGGTCACGATGCGGCTCGTGCACGCCGCGGAAGACGAAGAACGCCTCATGGGGATCGGGCTCGAGGTACCGCTGGATCAGCTTGGCTACGACCTCGTCGGCGCACGAGAAGTCGAGGATCGCCACCTCAGAAAAGTCGATGAGCGAGAGGGACCGGGGCCCCGCCCCGTGCAGGCGGGTCTCGATCGCCATCCGGACGGCCCGACCCGTCGGGCGCGTGACGAGCTGGGCATACAGCGAGGTCTCGGTGTGCTGGAGCACCTGCCCGACATCGATGGCGATGGGGTCCACGGGTAGGTCCGTCATCCTTCTTTGGCCGGCAGGACGATTCCGATCTGAGCCCCGGGAAAGGGCGCGAGATGCTCGACCATGGGGGGCGAGTCGTCCCAGCTCGGGACCTGCGCGATGCGCGCCGTTCCGCTGCGCACCGAAATCGATCCGTTCCACCGTTGCACCTGCCGCCGCATCTGCTGAATGCCCTGGCCGCGCCCCGAATCCGGAAAGCGCGTGAGGCCATGTAGGAACGCGGCCTCGAGCGCGGTCGCGTCGCCCCAGCGGTCGCCGTAGCGCGCCGAGTGCTGATCGCCGAGCGAACCCCGGAAGCCCCGACCCACGTCCATGACCGAGATCACCACGACGTAGCGCCCGAGCCTCCTGGCCCAGTTGTACGCCTGGGCCGCGACCCAACCCTCGGACTCGGAGTGCTCGAGGATGTTCTGGCAGACCTCGGAGAGGATCACCGAGAACTGTACGACGGCGCTCGGCGGATATCCGAGCCTGGACGACAGGATCTCCCCCGCCCCCCGCTGGACCCGGTCCACCACGGCGTGCACGTCGGCGTTGGCCGCGATCCGGGTGATCTCGAGGAGGACGTCCGAGCCGCCGGCCGAGGGTCGACGACCGGAACGCTTGGAGACCTCGAAGACCTCCTGGGCCTGCTCGAAGAAGCCCATGCGGGCGAGGTACCCGGTCACGTCGGCACTCTCGGGCGGCTCGAGCCGCGGACGCTCCTCGCTCCCGCGCCCGGCCACTGCCCCCGCCACGAGCAGCGCGACCATGCCGTTCGGGTCCACCCAACGGACGTGGCGCGCGTCGAAAAGCGTGCGCTCGGCGTCCAGTCGCGAAACCTCGTCGAAGAATCCATCGACCGTCTGCTGGTCGAGGGACCCGGGGACCGACACCACCTTCATCGGCGCTCCTCCACGTGTGAGAGTCGTCCGGCCAGATGCCGGTACAGGCCTCGCGCGCCCCGGTGGCCGACGTTCAGCGCGGCCAGACGGTTCGCTTCCCGCATGGCGTCTTCCACGGGATCTCCGGCGAGAAGTCGCGCGAAGGTCGTGGCGCCCCAGACATCGCCGCACCCCGTCGGGTCGCCGTCTCTGGCCGCTCCATCCAACGGGACCCGTCCGCTCCGGGAGCGTGGCGCCCGTCTCACACGCCCCTCCGTGCGCCACAGCATGGGATCCGCCGCGAGATCCTGGTTCACCACGTACGCCGCGCCGCGCCCACCGAGCGTCACGGCCAGGAGCTTCAGCTCCGGGCCCATCGCCTCGGCGGCGAGCACCCACGGGTCGCCCGACGCACCGAGCCTGCCGAACTCGTCCTCGTTCATCTGCACGGCGTCGAAGCATCGCATCCACGCCACCCACGCCTCGAGCGGACGAGGCACGCGCGTGCCCGACCGCGTGATGCCGAGAAAGAGCGAGTGGAGGTCCGCCCAGGTCGGGCCTCCGTACCCCATGTGGAGGGCGCGGGCCGTCTCGAGCTCCATCTCGAAGCCGGAGATGAAGTTGACGTAGAGCGCGTCGCTCAGCTCCGTGAACGGCGACAGCTCTGGCCACGTCCACGGCGGCACGCCGCCATGCATGCGCTCGGTGCGACGAGCCGTGTCCTCGTAACGGAGCTCGACGCGGTTGTTCGGCTCGGGGACCACCACGATGCCGCGGTCGTCCACCCGGGGGATCTCCAGCAGGAACCGCCGGCCCTCCTCGGCGAGGTCCCGCCCGACCTTCACGATGGGGAGGATCCGCCAGTCGTCCGGGAGCGCGGCGCTGAGCGCGGAGAGGGCGTAGGCGATGCCGCCCCACTCCTCGACCGGCTCGCTCCGGCTGTCCCGGTCGAAGATCCGGTCCCAGATCAGGGTGCCGACCACGCCGAGCGTGCGGGCCTCGTCGGCCGACAACGTCACGACGCGGCCTCCGTCTCGGACACGAAGACGCCGACCGCTCCGATCACCCCTGCGGTCTCGGGAAGCTCCCCGGCCACGATCGTGCAGGCACGCGCGGCCCAGTCGAAGGCCCTCCGTCGGACTTCGGAGCGCAGCGGACCCATCAGGTGCTCGCCCGCCCGGGTCACGCCGCCGACCAGCACGACCCGCTCCGGATTCAGCACGTTGACGAGGTTGGCGATTCCCGCCGCCAGGAACTTCGCCGTCTCGAGCATGACCTCCTGGGCGTAGGCGTCGCCGCCGACCAGCGCTTCGTACACCGTGAGCGCCGTGATCGAGGAGAGGTCGCCGTCGACCAACTCCGGAATCGACGATCGGTATCCGACCTCGATCCCCTCCCGCGCGCGGGCCGCGATGTTCGGCCCGGACGCGTACGCTTCGAGGCAGCCGTAGTTGCCGCAGGCGCAGCGCCGGCCGTGCAGGTCGATCGTCATGTGCCCGACCTCGCCCGCCGAGCCGGAGGCGCCGCGCACCAGCTTGCCGTCGAGGACGATCCCGCCGCCGATACCGGTGCCGAGGGTCAGCCCGACGAGCGAGCGCACCCCCCGCCCCGCCCCCATCCACCACTCGCCGTAGGTGGCGCAGTTGGCGTCGTTGTCGAGCGTGGCCGGCAGGTCGAGCGCGTCGGAGATCCGGTCGCGAATAGGGTAGCCGTCCCAGCCGAGGTTCGGCGTCTCGACGACCACACCGGCGTCGAGGTCGAGCGGCCCCGGACAGCCGATCCCCACCCCCACCACGTCGGCCCGCGTGCCCCCGTGTCGCGAGAGCGTCTCCTCGATGGCGGCGTCGACCATGCGCGCCACGTCCGTGACCGCCGCGTCTCCACCCCGCGCGGGCTCCGTCGCCCGGGAGCGCAGTCCCTCGGGAGGGCCGCCCTCCGCGGGCACGACCCCGACGACGAGGTTCGTCCCGCCGATGTCGACACCGACGACCCAGCGGCTCACGGGCGGCGCTCCGCGGTCAACGCGCGGTCTCCTGGAGCGCCCGCTCGGTCGCGGCGGCGACGTCGTCGATGGCGATGAGCTTCATGCACTCCTCATGCGCTTCGGAAAGCAGCGTACCAGCGCCCTTGCGGGGGCAGTGGTTCCGGTAGCAGGGCTTGCAGGGCAGATCGGCGCCGGTCACACCGAAGTCCGGCGCGCCCGTCTGGCGGACCTCGTTCGGATCGGACGACCCCCACAGGCTCACGGTAGGGGTCCCCACCGCGCCGGCAAGGTGCATCGGGCCCGTGTCGTTGGTGACGAGCAGGTCCACGACCGCCAGAACGGCCGCGAGATCGTCGATGCCGGTCCGTCCGCCGAGGTCGACGCAGCCCGGCGCGGCGGCGGCGACCCGGGCGGTCTGCGCCCGCTCGCCCGGCCCGCCGATGACGATCACCCGGTCTCCGGCCCGCACGCGTGCCTTCGCCAACTCCGCGAAGCGCTCCAGCGGCCACCGTCGGGCCGGCGCGTT
Source organism: Longimicrobiales bacterium (assembly GCA_041690395.1). Classification (GTDB taxonomy): domain Bacteria; phylum Gemmatimonadota; class Gemmatimonadetes; order Longimicrobiales; family Gaopeijiaceae; genus JAWLHJ01. Next base: position 212,064 of record JAWLHJ010000004.1, read on the forward strand.
GGCGCCGGGAAAGAGCCCGACCAGTCGGCGGCTCCCGTCCCGCAGCTCACCGCTCCATCGCGCGACCAGAGCGTCCGGCACCTCGAGTCGGTGCGAGATCGGCTCCACGTCCGTGTCCTGGCCGAGGAGCAGGCGGTACTGGTTGATCCGGTGGAGCGACCAGAGCTCCGCGGCGTCGATCCGGTCACTGAGCATCCAGGTGCGCGAGTCGGTCGCGGTCCCGCGAAGCTCTCCCACCCCGCCCCACCGCAGCATCCACGCAGCGGAGAAGGACGGCGTCATGAGCATGCCGCGCCGGTAGCCGCGTCCGCGGAGCATGCGCACGGCGGCCCTCCATCCCCGGAAACCCCGCTCGAACGTGAGCACTCGCCCCGGACCCAGCGCCATCTCCAGGATGGGTGCGAGGCCGCGCACGACCAGGACGTCGGCCGATTCGGCCACCAGCGCGGGGAGCGCCAGGACGACGTCGCCCAGATGGTTCGGCGCGCGAATGATGGTCGAGCGGGTCCGGCCGCCCCCGGTCCCGGCCACCTCGCTCACCGTCAGTCCGAGCCCAGGTTCAGCACCGCCAGGAACGCCTCCTGGGGGATCTCCACCGAGCCGACCGCCTTCATGCGCTTCTTCCCCTCCTTCTGCTTCTCCAAAAGCTTCCGCTTTCGGCTGATGTCGCCGCCGTAGCACTTCGCGGTCACGTTCTTCCTGAGCGCCTGAACGTTGCTCCGGGCGATCACGTTGTTCCCGATGGTAGCCTGTAGTGCGACCTGGAACTGCTGCCGGGGGATCAGCTCCTTGAGCTTGCTCACGAGGTCACGGCCGTACTCGTACGCCTTGTCCTCGTGGATGATGACGCTGAAGGCGTCCACCGGATCGCCGTTGAGGAGGATGTCGAGCCGGACGAGGTCGTCCTCCCGGTACTCGAGGAACTCGTAGTCCAGCGCGGCATACCCGCGAGTCCCGCTCTTGAGCCGGTCGTAGAAGTCGAGCACGATCTCGGAGAGCGGCAGCTCGAAGTCGATCTCCACACGCTGCGTGTCGAGATAGCTCATCCCCTTGAAGACGCCTCGCCGCTCGTGGCAGAGCTTCTGGACGTTCCCGATGTACTCGGACGGGCACAGGATACGCGCACGCACGATGGGCTCCGAGATGCTGTCGATCTTCCCGGGGGGCGGCAGCGCCGTGGGGCTCTCGATCTCGAGCTCGGTCCCGTCCGTGAGCTTCACGTGGTACTCCACGTTCGGAACGGTGGTGATCAGCTCGACACCGAACTCGCGGTCCAGCCGTTCCTGGACGATCTCCATGTGCAGGAGCCCCAGGAAGCCGCACCGGAACCCGAAGCCGAGCGCGACGGAGGTCTCCGGCTCGTACTGCAGGCTCGCGTCGTTGAGCTTCAGCCGCTCGAGCGCGTCACGCAGCTCCTCGTACTCGTCCGAATCCGTCGGGTACAGGCCGGCGAAGACCATCGGGCGAGCCTCCTGGTATCCGGGCAGGAGCGTCGTCGCGCGATTGTCCGCGTCGAGGATCGTGTCGCCGACCTTGGTGTCGCCGACCTCCTTGATCGCCGCGACCACGTATCCGACCTCTCCCGGTCCGAGCTCCTTCGTCTGGACCCGGCCGAGCTTCATGTGCCCGACCTCGGTGATCTCGTACTTGGCTTCCGCGTTTCCGAAGGCGATACGCATGCCCGGGCGGAGCTTGCCGTCCATGACGCGGACGGAGGGCACGGCGCCCAGGTACTTGTCGTAGTACGAGTCGAAGATGAGCGCGCGGAGCGGGGCGTCCGGATCACCTTCGGGCGGAGGGACCCTCTCGACGACCGCTTCGAGGATCTCGGGGATCCCGATCCCTTCCTTGGCGCTGGCCAACAGCACGGAGTCCGGGTCCACCCCCAGGAGGTCGGCGATCTCGTCCCGACGCTTCTCCGGCTCCGCCCCCGGCAGGTCGATCTTGTTCACCACGGGGATGATCTCGAGGTCCGCATCGAGCGCCAGGAACAGGTTGGACAGCGTCTGCGCCTGCACGCCCTGGGTGGCGTCGACCACCAAGATGGCCCCCTCGCACGCCGCCAGGGAGCGCGAGACCTCGTAGGTGAAGTCCACGTGCCCGGGCGTGTCGATCAGATTGAGCTGGTACTCCCGCCCGTCCTGTGCCTTATACGCCATGCGCACGGCGTGGAGCTTGATCGTGATGCCACGCTCGCGCTCGAGCTCGTTGTCGTCGAGCACCTGCTCGCGCATGCGACGCTGGTCGAGGGTGCTGGTGCCCTCGAGCAGTCGGTCCGCGAGCGTCGACTTGCCGTGGTCGATGTGCGCGACGATGCAGAAGTTCCGGATGTTGGCAATTTGCACGGAAAGGAGTGCCGAATGAGTGAACGGAAGAGTCCGAAAAGCTAACGCAGGGGTCGAACCCCTCGAAGTGCCCCGGTCCGGACAGGGGCGCGGACGAGGGGCAACCCTCCTTGCGGCCCGCAGGCTCATAAGCACCTGTTGTGCAACCGCTTAACCGGACCAGTCGGGCACGCTCATGCCCGGAGCGGTCCGGTCGCCGCCCACCCGATCACCTGGGGACCTCTTCCCCCCGCGCGCCTACCGGTACGTCCCTTGCTTCCGGCGAGCCCGCCCCCGGTCGACGCCCAGGCCTCGCCGGGAGCACCCGGAATCGCCGGATCCTCGCTGGCGCCCCCCAAGAACCCAATGACCGTATCACGGAGTCACCTATGAATTCTCCGCGCGCGCTGTTCGCGGCCGCGGCGACCATCGTCACGCTCTCGGCCTGCGACGTTCCGACCGAGCCCCCGATGTTCGAGCCGCGCTGGATCATCCCCGTCGAAGAGACCTCGCTCTCGGTCGACGAGCTCCTTCCCGCGAACGTCGCGGTGTCGGGCGACGCTTTCGACGTTTCCGTCGATCCCGTCTCGGCGCTCGAGACGCTCGGCGACCTGTGCCCCGGCTGCGCGGCCGCCGACGGCATGGTCGCGCCGGTGCCCGCCTTCAACGGCTCCTTCGTGTCGACCCAGGGCCTCCCGGCCGACGTCGCATCCGCGGAGGTGTCCGGCGGCTCCATCGACATCGAGGTCCTCAACGGCTTCACCTTCGATCCGCTCGACAACGGCGGGTCGGTGACGATCTCGATCGCGGACGACGTCACCGGCGAGCTGCTGGGCCAGCTCGTCCTGGAGGATCCGACGGACGATCTGCAGCCGAACGTTCCCGTGTTCCGGAGCATTTCGGTCCAGCCCGGCTCGATCACGGGCCCGATCCGGGCCACCACGACGGTGGACGCCCCCGGCGGGCAGTCGGCGTTCATCGACGTCTCCGACCAGATCCAGGTGACCTCGACGGTTCAGTCGCTCCTGGTGAGCGCCGTGACGATCGACGTCGGCAACCGGTCGGTCACCCTCGACGAGCAGGAGGTCGAGCTGGAAGACATCGACCAGGAAGTCGCCGACCGGATCATCGAGGGTTCCATCATCCTGGACATCGACAATCCGTTCGGGGTCAGCCTCGACGGGACCATCGAGATCGGGAGCACGTCGAAGAGCCTGTCCATCACCGATGCGGAGACGTCGACCGTCACGCTGACCTATACCGGAGAGGAGCTCCGCTCGTTCATCGGCCAGCCCAGCGTGTTCTTCCGCGGCAGCGGCGTGGCCAACGGCACCGCGGTCACGATCGCACCCGGCCAGGTGATGCTCATCGAAGCGACGCTCGACTTCACGATTCTGATCGGCTGAGGAAACGACCCATGACCATGAAGCACTTCTTTCGTGTTGTGATGGCGGTGGTCGTGTCCACCGCCGTCCTCGGCGCTCCGCGGACCGCGGACGCCCAGCTCGCCAACGCGAGCGCATCGACCCTGGCCCTCTCGGGCGCCACCACGGCGACCGCCCGCGGCTTCGGCGCCATCAGCGTGAATCCGGCCGGGCTCGGCATGCCCGGCTCCGGGTTCAGCCTGGCCCTCCTCCCCATCCAGGCGCGAGCCGGCCTCGGTCCGGTGACCCTCTCCGACCTCAATGAATACCAGGGCGTGGTCGTACCCGACGCCGTGATCGAGGAGTGGCTCACGCGCATCGAGGACGCCGGCGGGCAGTCGGGCCTCGTAGGTGTGGACGTGTCGGGGCTCGCGCTGACTTTCGGGAACTTCGGACTGCAGGTCTCGACGACGGCGTCCAGCGACTTCGTCATCCCCGCCGGCGTGGCTGAAGCCTTCATGCAGGGGAACGCCGGCCGCACGGGCGACGCGACCGATCTGGACCTGACGGACCTCGGGATCGATGCCTTCGCCTCCAGCACGGCGGGCCTCAGCTACGCCTTCCCGGTCGGTCCGGCCATGTTCGGCGTGACCGGTAAGTACACGGTCGGCCACGGCCTGGCGGTGGCACGCGCCACCTCCGGATCGATTTCGACGGACCCGATCTCCATTTCGCTGGAGAGCCCGGCCATCGCGCCCTGCGACGACGCGATTCTCGGAGGGTGCAATGAGAGCATCGGCAACAACGGGAGCGGCTTCGGCGCCGACGTCGGATTCATGATGGAGCTGCCGATGCTCACGGTCGGAGCGTCCGTCATCAACCTGTTCAACACCTTCTCCTGGGACCTCGCCACGCTGTCGTACCGGCCCGGCACCGCCCAGTATGAAGACGGCACGTACGACTCCGAGTTCGACGAGGCTCCGCTCGCCGGAGCCCCCGCGGATATCCGGGCGATCGTCGACGAGTACACATTCAAGCCGACCCTGCGCGTCGGTGCGGCGATGGACTTTCCGATGGACCTCACCGTCTCGGCGGACATCCACCATCAGGTGAGTGACGAAGGGATCGCCCTCGGACCGCGCTCCCATCTCGGCGTCGGCGCGGAGTGGCGGGCTTTGAAGCTCATCCATCTCCGGGCCGGCCTCGGGCTCATCACGGGCGGCACGCAGTACAGCGGCGGCGCCTCCCTCGTGCTCGGCCCGGTGAACCTCTCCGTCGCCGGCGCCGCGCGGAGCGGGGACAACGAGGGTGCGCTCACGCAGTTCACGCTCTCGTTCGGGAACCGCTGACGGGTGAGCCGCATCCCTCGCGGGGTCGGGTGAAAAGAAGAGGGCCGGGGCGCGATGCGCGCCCCGGCCCTCGTTTCATTCAGTGGAGCGTCCGGTTCCCACCACCACCCGGGCGCCCGGTGGAAGCTCCGCCCCGTGGAGGTCGGGCTCCTCGGGCGGGACGGGTGCCGCGCGGGGGCGGAGCCCCACGCGTCGACGCACCTCCTCGCGAAGGCCGTGCTCCGCGGGCCGGCGGTGCCGCTCGAGCGGGACGGGCGACCCGCGGCCGCTCCCGGTCGCCCACACCGGTGCGCGGAGCCGCCGAGGGTGGCGGCGCGGGCCTGCGCCGGTCCCTGGCCGCCGGCTGCGTCCGCCGGTCGGGTCCCGCCGGTCGGGCGCCAGCCGAAGGCGGGCCGGCAGGCGCCTTCCCGCGGTCGGCTGCCCGTGGGGTCCCTCGGGTCGGCGCGGTCCGGGCCGACCGACGTGCGTCGGCGGCCTCGGCGGCCGCTGCCGCCGCGCGGCGGGACGCGGCCGTGCTACCGCGGATACCGGTCGTGACCGGGCGATCTGCCGCCGAGCGCGCGCGGTCCCGGGCGGCCGGCGCACTCCGCGGGGTCGCCGAACGCGCGGGGACGATCCGCCCGGACGAGGCGCTGCCACGACGCGCCGACGCGTCGGCCGCGGCGCGGCGGCCGGGAGCCTCCTTGAACTCGACCTGCGGCGCGGGAGCCGACCTCACCCTCACGATGGGCGCCCAGGCCTCGGCGGGCCTCCTCGCGGCGACGTCGTAGCGAGGCCGGTCCGGAATCGGTCTCGGGAAGACGACCCGGGTCCCGGCGTAGCGGTAGGCCGGATGGAAGTAGGGATCGTCGTAGATCACCACACGATAGGTGGAGCAGACGGTCTCGTAGGGATTCCACTCGGCGAACGTGCGGTAGGTATGACAGTCGTAACAGAGGAATCTGGGATAGCTGCGGGGCTCGTCCACGTGGTACGTGGCGAAGTCGAGCCCGTACGGCACGTCCTGCCACCCCGGCACGATCGCCATGATGAAGTCGTCCATGGCGACGTAGGGATCGTCGTACACCACGCTCCCGACCGCCGACAGGTCCCATCCGAAATCCCGATGGTACCGGAACGCGCTGAAGTCGAGGGGCTCGGGTGAGGCGACGAGGAACATGTACCCGACGCCCGGATCGTCCGCGACCATCCAATAGGGCGAGCGGGCGAGCACCAACTGGTGGTCGCGCCGTCCTCTCACGAAGCCGTCGTCGCCGGGTTGGGACGGGGAGACCAGGCGCACCCGACCGTCCGTGTCGATCTGGAACACCGCCGCGTAGGCGTCTTCCGATGTCCGGTAGCGGATCCGCACGCGCTCGCCGCGGCGCACCACCGGCTCCTCGCCGTCTCCGAGCCAGAGCCGCGCCTCGACGACGTCCTCGTCCGCGGCCGTCTGAGCCGCTACCGGACCGCTCGCCAGGGCGACGAGCGTCGCTCCCGCGAGCCCCAGCAACATGCGGTATCCCATGCCTTCCCTCCTGCCTGCCTGACCGATCGACGCACTACTCTACACGGGGATCGCCGCGAAGGTCACGCCGCGGGCCGCCCACGGGGCTCGCACCGCCGCTCCCGGGCGACCACCGACCGTTGAGCTTGCCCCCCCTCCCCGGTAGCTTCACCCACTCCGATGGACACCACGAAGAACCGCGCCGGCAGCGGCGCCCGGCTCGATCTGCTCGATCCAGCGGCCCTCTCGAAGCTGGGTGGGGTCGAGTTCGTCGCGCGCCAGGTGGTCGAGGGCTTCCTCATGGGGCTCCACCGTTCCCCGCACCGCGGCTTCTCCGCGGAGTTCGCGGAGCTGAGGGCCTACCAGACGGGAGACGATCTGCGCCACATCGATTGGCGTATGTACGGCCGCTCCGACCGTTTCTACGTGAAGCAGTTCGAGGAGGAGACCAACCTCAGGGCGTACCTCCTGGTCGACGTCAGCGAGTCGATGGGTTGGAGCTCCGACCCGGGCACGCTCCCGGACAAGCTCTGGTACGCCAAACAGCTCGCGGCCTCGCTGGCGCTCGTCCTGCTCCGGCAGGGCGACGCGGTCGGCCTGACGGCCTTCCACGACGAGGTGGTCGCCCGGGTCGCCCCGCGCGGCGGGCGGCGGCAGTGGAAGGAGCTGGCGCGCTCGCTCGACGACCTCTCGGCCGTGGGCAGCACGTCGGCCGAGGGCGCGCTCCGGGACGTGGCGGTGCGGCTCCGGCGGCGCGGGCTCGTCGTCCTCCTCTCCGACATGCTGGTGGCACGGGAAGAGACGCTGACGGCTCTCAAGTACCTCAGGCACCACGGGCACGAGGTGCTCGTGTTCCACGTCCTCGACCCCGGAGAGCGTGAGCTCCCGGCCGCATCCGAGGCCCGCTTCTTCGATCCCGAGAGCGGCCGTGAGCTCCTCGTGAGCGTGGCCGACGTGCGCAACGAGTACCGAGAGGCGGTCGACGAGGCGCTCCAGGAGTGGCGGCGCGAATTGAAGCCCCAGGGGATCGACTACGAAGTCGTGCAAACGGACCGCCCTCTGGGCATCGCGCTCCGCGCCTATCTGCGGAAGCGCGAGCGCCTCGGATGACCGGTAGCGCCCGGTGAGCCTGCTCAGCCCCTGGTTCCTCATGGCCTCCGCGGCCGTGGCCGTCCCGCTCTTCCTTCACCTCTTCCACAAGCGGAAGACCGTCCGGATCAGCTTTCCGGCGCTCCGGTATCTCGAGCGCACGGAGCGGGAGCATGCGCACGAGATCCGGTTCCGTCAGATCCTGCTGCTCCTGGCGCGGATCGGCGCGATCGTCCTGCTCGTACTTGCCGGCGCCAGGCCGCTGATCCCGGGCCCCGGCACGGCTCATCCTCCGACGGCCGTCGCCATCGTGCTCGACAACTCGATGAGCAGCGGCCTGGTCGTGGGTGACGAGAGGCGGCTGGATCGGCTGAAGGCGATCGCGGAGCGGAGCCTGGACGCAGCGGGCCCCGACGACCTCTTCTGGGTGCTCCGCGCCGGCGAGCCTTGGCTCCCGGCCGCGCTGGGAACCGCGGACGATGCCCGCGAAGCCGTTCGCGCGTCCGAGGTGAGCGCCGCGCGCGGCGACGTCACGGCCGCGCTCCGGAGAGCCGTCGACCTGGTCGGCGCCTCGTCGCTCGAGCATCGTGAGATCCACCTGGTTTCGGATCTCCAGGCCACCGCCTTCGACCTCTCGGTGCCCGGGCCGGCCGGCTCGATACCGGTGGTCACTTGGGCGCCCGACGACGATCCGCCGCCGAACCGTGCCCTGGTCGAGCTTCTCGTCGGCAGCGGCCTCGCCCCTGTCGAGGGGCAGCGGGCCGACCTGTCCGTCCGGCTGTCCGAAGGTCCAGACGGCGCCGAGCCGATCGGCGTGCGTGCGCTTCTAGACGGACGGATCCGGGCCGCCGGAACGGCCCCGCCCGGAGCGGTCGCGACGCTGCCTCTTCCCTCGACGGGAGCCGGCTGGGTCGTCGGCGTGGTCGAGTCGGATCCGGACGCGCTCAGCCTCGACGACCGACGATACTTCGCGTTCCGTTCGCGGCCGCCGCCGGCCGTCCACGTCGTGGGAGAGCCGGGTCGTTTCGCGCGCGAAGCCCTCGGGGTGCTGGAGGACGCGCTCCGGCTGCGGACCGGGGGGGGCGGGGAGGGTGCGGAGCTGCGCGTCTCGGTGGGCGGAGCGGGGTTGTCCGAGGCGCCGACGGCCCGCGCCTACCTCGTGGTGCCGCCCGCCGATCCGACCCTGCTCCCTGCCCTCGACGTGCGTCTTCGCTCGGCCGGCGTACCCTGGCGGCTCAGCGCGCGGGCGGCCTCGGGCGGAGCGGAGCTCGCTGGTTCCGGCCTCCCTCCCGGACTCGCGGGGGTCTCGGTCGACTCGTGGTACGCCATCGAGCCGACGGGGGAGGCGACGTCGCAGAGCCGCGTGCTCGCCGAAGTGGCCGGCGAGCCCTGGCTCGTCGAGAGCCGGACGGCCGCGGGCGAGCCCGTGCTCCTGCTTGCGTCCCCGCTCGACCCGGCGTCGTCGTCCCTGCCTGTCTCCGCGGGGCTGGTGCGGTTTCTCGACTGGGCGGCCGGCGGCTGGACGGGACCGGGGAGCTCGGGCTCCGAGCAGCTGGCCGGCCAGCCGCTGCCGGCCCCGGCAGGCGCCACCCACGTCGTCCTCCCCTCGGGCGACACCCTGGCGGTGGACGGAACCCGCACCGTCTCCGCCACCGGCAGCGTGGGTCACTACGGCTTCATCGCGTCCGACACGGTCGTCGCGTGGGTCGCGGTCAACCCCGCACCGGCGGAGTCGGACCTCTCACGCCTCGGTGACGACGAGCTGGAACGCGCCGCCGGGGACAACGTCGTGGTCGCCTCGAGCGAGGCCGCCTGGGCCCGCTCGGTGTTCCGCGAGCGCACCGGTCCCGAGATCTGGTGGCCGCTCCTGCTCCTGGCCGCGCTCGTGCTCCTCGTGGAGTCGCGGCTGGCCGCGGCCGGGACCCAATCGCCGACCCCTACGCGTACCTCGAACGACACCGTCCCGGCCCATGGCGCTTCCTGATCCGATCCTGACCGCCCTTTCGAGCTGCGAGGCGGTCCGAGCCGTGGGAGGCTCCCTCCCCCGCCCCGGTATCGTCCTGACGCTCGGCGGGGTCCGCGGCGCGCTGGGTCCCGCCGTGGTGGCCGCGCTCCACGAGGCCGCCCCCGAGCGCATCTTCGTCTACATCGCGGAGGACCCGCAGGCGGCCTCGGCGGCCGAGGCGGACCTCGAAGTCCTGCTCGGCACGGACGGCTCGGCGCACCTCTTCCCGCAGAAGGAAGCGCTCCCCTACGAGGAGCACGAGCCGCACCTCGAAATCGGTGGGCTTCGGGTCGAGGCGCTCGAAGCCGTCTTCTCCGGGCGCGCCCAGATCCTGGTCACCACCCCGCGAGGACTCCAGGAGAGGATTCCGGTGCCGGCCGACCTCGCGCACCTCCGGCGGACGATCCGGACCGGAGAAGAGACCGACTTCGCCGCCCTGATCGCCGACCTCGAAGCCTGGGGCTTCGAGCGGGTCGCCATGGTCGAGGAGGTCGGGCAGCTCGCGGTTCGCGGAGGCATCCTCGACCTCTTCTCGGTAGCGGCGGGGGAGCCCGTCCGGATCGAGTTCTGGGGCGACGAGGTCGTCTCGATCCGCACGTTCGACGTGCTCGACCAGCTATCCACCGGGAAGCTCGAGGAGACACACGTGCTACCCGTCGACTTCCGTCGTTCGGCGGACGACGGGAACCTCGACGGCGGGGCGGTCACCCGCTCCCTCCTCGAGCTCCTCCCGGCCGACGCCGTCCTGACGCGCGGAGGCGACTGGGAGGTCTCCGAGGAAGCCGAGCACACCTGGGAGCGGGTCGTCACACTCCATGACGACCTCGTCCACTCGGGCGCGACCCCTCCCGAGCCGGCGTCGCTCTTCGTGCCGCCCGACGAGATGGTCCGTCTGGTCGACGCCATGCCCCGACTGGTCCTGAGCGAAGGGGAGGACGCCGACCAGATGCTCGACTCCGGGCCGCCTCCGCTGATCGACCGGGACATGGGCAAGCTCGAGTCCTATCTCACCGACGGCGCCCGGGACGGCATCGAGACGCTCCTCCTTTGCGACAACGATGGTCAGCTGCAGCGGCTCGAGGAGATCCTCGGAGGCGTCGGCCGGATCCCGACCGGGACGCGGCTCGCCATCGGTTCGCTGCAGACCGGCTTCGAGCTCCGTTGCGGAGGGTCGATGCTGCGCGTGCTCAACGACCACGAGATCTTCCGGCGCCCGCGACGGGTGCGCAGGAGCAGGAAGTTCCGGGGAGCCGTGGCCCTCGAGAGCCTCGCGCAGCTCACCCCGGGCGATCACGTCGTGCACATGGATCACGGGATCGGGCGCTTCGTGGGCCTCGAGCACATCGACGTCGCCGGCGACGAGATCGAGGTGCTGGCCATCGAGTACGCGGGCGGCGAGGTGCTCCGGCTGCCGGTCTACCGGCTCGACCTGATCGAGCGCTGGGTGGGCGCCACCGAGGAGGCCAGGCCGACGGCGCTCCACCGGATCGGCGGGAAGCGCTGGAAGGCGCTGCGGAAGAAGACCGAGCAGGTCATCGAGGAGATGACGGCCGAGCTGCTCGAGCTCTACGCCCGGCGCGAGCATTCCGGAGGATTCGCGTTCAGCCCCGACACGCGCTGGCAGATGGAGATGGAGTCGTCGTTCCTCTACGAGGACACGCCCGACCAGCGGAAGGCCGCCGAGGACGTGAAGCGCGACATGGAGTCGTCCCGACCCATGGACCGCCTGGTGTGCGGCGACGTGGGGTATGGCAAGACCGAGGTCGCCATCCGGGCCGCCTTCAAGGCCGTCCAGGACAACAAGCAGGTGGCCGTGCTCGCGCCGACCACGATCCTCGCCGAGCAGCACCGCCACACGTTCGAGGAGCGGCTGGCGGACTACCCGGTCCGCATCGGCTCGCTCAGCCGGTTCCGCACCGCGGCGGAGCAGCGAGATCTCCTCGCGGGAGTGGCCGAGGGGTCCGTCGACATCGTGATCGGCACCCACCGGCTCCTGTCCGAGGACGTCGTCTTCAAGGACCTGGGGCTCCTGATCGTCGACGAGGAGCAGCGCTTCGGGGTGAAGCACAAGGAGCGGCTCAAGAAGCTCAGGGCCTCGATCGACGTGCTCACCCTGACCGCCACGCCGATCCCCAGGACCCTCTACCTGTCCCTGTCGGGGATCCGTGACCTGTCGCTCATACGGACGCCACCGCGCGACCGCATGCCGATCTACACCCACGTGCTCCCCTGGTCCGACCAGCTCCTGGCCGAAGCGCTCCACCGGGAGCTGGACCGGGGCGGGCAGGCGTTCTTCCTGCACAACCGCATCGAGACGATCTACACGATCGCCGAGGAGGTCCGGGGGCTGGCCCCCGAGGCGAAGGTCGGGGTCGCGCACGGCCAGATGACCGGTGCCGATCTCGACGAGGTCATGCGCGCGTTCGTGGACGGGGAGCTCGACGTCCTGGTCTGCTCCTCGATCATCGAGAACGGGCTGGACGTGCCGAACGCGAACACGCTGATCGTCGACGCGGCCGACCGCTTCGGGCTCTCCCAGCTCTACCAGATCCGCGGCCGGGTCGGGCGCTCGGACCGGCGCGCGTACTGCTATCTGATCGTGCCGAACCAGGTGACCGAAGACGCCGAGCGCCGCCTGCGCGTGCTCGAGCACTACACCGAGCTCGGCTCGGGATACTCGGTCGCGATGCAGGACCTCGAGCTGCGGGGCGCCGGCAACCTTCTCGGCGCCGACCAGTCGGGCTTCGCGAACCAGATCGGCATGGATGCCTACATGCGGCTCTTGCACAAAACGGTGGACCGCCTGAGGAAGGGCGAGACCGTCGACAGCTGGCCGGACCCGGACGTATCGCTCCCGGGTGCCGCGCTCCTTCCCGACGAGTACGTTTCAGATTCGAGCCAGAAGCTCCATCTTTACCGGCGCCTCTCCAAGGTGGAGGATCCGGCCGAGGTCGGGGCGGTCCGTGACGAGCTCATCGACCGTTTCGGCCCGCTCCCGGAAGAGGCCCGGCGTCTCCTCGACGCGACGCTGCTCCGGGTGTTGGGACGTCCGCTCGGCGTCGAACGGATCCTCGTGCGACGCGAGTCGGCAAGGATCACATTCCGTGAGGGAGTGGTCCCGAAGCTGTCGGTGCTCGAGGGACCGCTCCGGAAGCGGCACGCGCATGCCGAGATCCTGCGGATGACTCCGTTGTCCGTGCAACTCGAGCGGGTCGGGTCGGACTCCATCATGGAGACGCTGACCGTCGCGCTCGAAACGCTCCGCGGCGGCCGTTCCGCCGCAGCATGAACCGAATCACCTACCGAGGTCCTGACATCATGAAGGCACTGTCCACCGGGAAGACGTACCGGCTGCTCCTCTGCGCGCTCGGCCCCGTCGCTCTGGCCGCGTGCGCCGACGACAGCACGGACGCCGAGACGGTCGCTCGCGTCGACGGATACCGGTTGACGGTCGACGAGCTGGTCGAGCTGACGGTCGACGACGAAGAGCTTCCCGTGAGCGCCGACGTCGTCGAAGCCCTCGCCGGCCTCTGGATCGACTACACGCTCTTCGCCGAGGTCGCGGCGAACGACTCGACGCTCGAGGCGATCGACTTCACGCCGCTGGTCCGGGCCCGGCTCGATCAGGAGGCGTTGGGCGCGTTGGGTGATTCAGCGATCCAGGCGGACACCATCGTAACCGAGGCGGACGCCCGGGCGTGGTACGAGACGTCCGGCGAAGGCGTGCGCTTCCGGGCGAGTCACATCATGCTCCAGTATCCGCCGCAGGCGACCCAGCCCCAGAGGGACAGCGTGCGCGAGCGGCTCTCGAGCATCCGAGACGACATCCTCGGCGGTGCTTCCTTCGAGGCGACGGCCCGCGAGGTCAGTCAGGACCCGGGGAGCGCGCGGCAGGGCGGAGACCTCGGATACTTCTCGCCCGGCGACCTGGTGCGTCCGTTCGAGGAGGCCGTCGAGGCACTCCAGCCCGGTGAGATGAGCGACGTCGTCGCCACTCCGATGGGACTCCACCTCATCCGATTGGAGGACCGAGAGCGGCCCGACTTCGCCGAGGTCTCCACCGATGTGGTCGCCCGCCTCCGAATGGAGCGGCTCCAGCAGGCCGAGTCGCTCTACGTGGCCGGCGTGGAGGAACGCGCCGGCGAGCTAACCGTGGTCGATGGCGCCGTCGAAGTGGCCCGCGACCTCGCACGGAGCCCGTCGGTCAGCCTGTCCGGGCGCGCCGCCCGGCGGCCACTCGTGGAGTGGGGATCCGGCTCGCTCTCGGCGGCCCGCTATCTCGAGCTGCTCAGGCTCGAGCCACCGGTCTTCCACGAGCAGGTCGCGAACGGAAGCGTGGAGGCACTGGAGGACTTCCTCGGCGCACTCGCCCGCAGGGAGCTGATCCTGGAGGAAGCGGAGGGCATGGGTCTCACCGCCTCCCGCGAGCGCGTCGATTCCCTCACCGCGGAGGCGGCGAGTCAGATCCGTGAGGCAGCGCGCCGGCTCGACCTGATCCCGTTGGAGCGCGCCCCGGGCGAAGACCTCGAGCGGGCCGTCCAGCGCGCGGTCCTCGGCGCGCTCGAGGACAACCTCTCGGGCGCCAACCCGTCGATCCCGCTCGGGCCGCTCTCGTACCAGCTCCGTTCGGGACATGCTCATTCGATCTCCAACGCCGGCGTGGGTCGCGCCGTGCTCGAGCTGGGACGGCAGCGCGCGGCGCGCGGCGCTTCGCCGATGGACAACGCCGTACCGCTCGACTCGACGCCGTCCGGAGGTGGCTCTTGAGCCGGAACACCGCCCAGCGCGGAGGGTTACGAACGGCCATGCTGACACGCGTTCTGTTGCTGGCCTCGTGCCTCGTCTCCATCGCCGTCCCCGCCTCCAGTCAGATCACCCCCGGAGAGGCGGTGGTCGACCGCGTCGTCGCCATCGTGGGAGACTCGGTGGTCCTCCAGTCGCAGATCGAGGAGGAGATCCAGCGGATGCGGCTGCAGCAGGCCCAGGTTCCCGCCGACGGAGATCCGGCGTACGACCAGTTCTTCCAGGGCATCCTGGATTCCTGGGTGAGCCGCGTCCTGGTGCTCCACGCCGCCGCCCAGGACACCCTGATCAAGCCGGACGAGGCGACCATCGAGCAACGCGTGTCGGCCGAGATCGAGCGGCTGATCGAGCAGTTCGGCGGCCGGCCGGCGCTCATGGAGGCACTCGGCGGGGAGGGGCTCACGCTCTCGGAGTATCGTGACATCCTCTCCAACCAGGCCCGTCAGGAGCAGGTGCAGCAGATGTTCATCCAGAGCCGGCTGCGCAACGCCAGGCCAGCGGACGTCTCCGAAGACGAGCTCCGGGCCCGCTTCGCGCAGGCGAGCGGCCAGCTCCAGCAGCGTCCCCGCCTGCTCACGTTCCGGCAGGTGGTCGTGCTGCCGGAGGCGTCCGAGGCCGCCCGGGAGGAGGCTCGCGCCCTCGCCGAAGACCTCCTGGAGCGCATCCGCGACGGTGAGGACTTCGAACAGCTGGCGCGGCGGTACTCCGAGGACCCCGGATCAGCTCAGCTCGGCGGCGACCTCGGCTGGTTCCGGCGGGGACGGATGGTCCGGGAGTTCGAGGACGTGGCGTTCGCGCTCCGTGACGGCGCCGTGAGCAACGTCGTCGAGTCGGATTTCGGCTACCACATCATCAAGGCCGAACGGTCGCGTCCGGGTGAGCGACAGGCACGGCACATCCTGATCATCCCCGACATCTCGGAGGACGATGTGGAGCGGGCCCGCGCCGTCGCCGAGCAGGTGGCCGCGGAGGCCCGGGCCGGCGCGTCGATGGATTCGCTCTATCTCGAGCACTCCGACCTCGCTGCGCCGGACTCGCTCACGCTCACCTTCGACCAGATCGCGGAGCTCCCCCGGGGATACGGGGCCATCCGCACTGCCAGCGCGGGCGACGTCCTCGGTCCTCTGGACTACGAGGGTCAGGGCGAGCAGCGCTTCGCCGTGGTCAAGGTCCAGGAGATCCGCGAAGCGGGCGCGTACACGTTCGAGGACGTCCGGAACCAGCTGGCCAACCAGGTGCAGCAGGAGAAGCAGCTCGAGCGGATCATCAGCGACCTGCGAGAGCAGACGTACATCGAGATCCTGAGGTAGCGCCGTAGCCTCTCCTCCTGGCCTCCGCGTCGCGATCACGCCGGGTGATCCGCGGGGTATCGGCCCCGAGGTCGCGTTGGCCGCCCTGCGGTCGCTCGACGTGGGAGAGATGGGGTTCGAGCCGATCCTGGTCGGCCCGGACCGAGCGGAGCCGTGGAGGTCGGGCGCCGAGCCGGCGGCCGGGACGTGGGTCCCGGATCGGTCCGTGCTGGACGACCGGAAGGCCGGCGGCTTTGCCGCGGAAGCGATCGAGCGCGCGGTGGCCATGGCGATGGACGGCTCCGTGCACGCGGTCGTGACGGCCCCGATCCACAAGCCGTCCCTGCACGCGGCCGGGCGGCACTTCCCGGGGCACACGGAGATGCTCCAGGCGCTGGCGGGAGCTCCCGCCGTCGGCATGCTGATGGCCGCCGAGCGCACCCGCCTGGACGGGCCTCTCCGGGTCCTGCTCGCGACCACGCACGTGGCGCTGGCGAGCGTTCCCGAGCTGCTGTCCGCAGACGTCCTGGTCACCCAGACGACGCTGCTCCACGAGGCGCTCGCGAACGACTGGGGCATCGCGGTGCCGAAGATCGCCCTCTGTGCCTTCAACCCGCACGCTTCCGACGGCGGGCTCTTCGGCGACGAGGAGGCCAGGGTCTACGGGCCCGCCCTCGAGCGCCTCGAGGCCGCCGGAATCCACGCGGCGGGGCCGTTGCCGGCGGACACCGTGTTCCAGCGAGCCATCGCCGGCGCGTTCGATGCCGTCGTCGCTCCCTACCACGACGTCGGCATGGCCGCGTTCAAGACCGTCTCGTTCGGCACCGGCGTGAACGTGACCCTCGGCCTCCCGTTCGTCCGCACGTCTCCCGACCATGGCACCGCGTTCGACCTGGCGGGGACCGGACGGGCCGATTCCACCTCGATGCGAGAGGCCATCGAGCTCGCCGTCCGCCTGGCTCGCACGCGCTTTGACAGGGCCTCCGGGCGTGTCTAAGCTTTCGCGTCACGGCCCCCTTCCCCGCCCGCTCCGTTGATCGATCTCAAGAACGTCTCGAAGGAATACCCCAAGAGGGGACATGCGCTGCGCGACGTGTCTCTGCACGTGGCGAAGAGTGAGTTCGTCTTTCTCACGGGTCATTCCGGGTCGGGCAAATCGACGACCATGCGCCTCATCCACATGGCCGACCGGCCGACCGCGGGCGAGGTCCGTGTCGCCGCCTACTCCTCGGAACGGATCAGCGACCGGGAGCTCTGGAAGGTCCGGCGCAGGGTCGGCTTCGTCTTCCAGGACTTCAGGCTCCTTCCCGGGCGCACGGCCCTCGAGAACGTGGCCTTCGCGCTCGAGGTGACGGGAACGAAGCGGAGCGAGATCCTCCCGCGGTCCCAGAAGCTTCTGGGCCAGGTCGGGCTCTCGGCGAAGTCCGGGGCCCTCGTCCACGAGCTCTCGGGCGGGGAGCAGCAGCGGGTGGCCATCGCTCGTGCGCTCGCCAACGACCCGTACGTCCTGCTCGCCGACGAGCCGACCGGCAACCTCGACGACAGGGCCACGCGTGGGATCATGGATCTGTTCTGGGACATCAATGCCCGCGGGATGGCGGTCGTGATGGCGACCCACGACATGGGCCTGATCGGACGGTATGGTCACGCCCGGGTCCTGGAGCTCGACGACGGGCGGCTCGTGTACGATTCAGCGGCCACCGCCGCGGCCGGGGACTGACGCGTGTACGCCATCAGGGAAGCCCTCGCCGCCTTCCGCCGCACTCCGCTCCTGACCGGACTTTCCGCCGCCATGGTTGGGCTCGCGCTCCTCGTGGTGGGGTTGTTCGGGCTCGCCGCCCATAACCTCGACCTGGCGCTCGCGTCGATCGAGGAACGTGTCGAGGTCGTCGCCTACCTCCGCGACGACGTGCGCCAGAACGAGATCGACCTCGCGCTGCAGGAGATCTCCTCGTTGGAGCAGGTGCGCTCGGTCCGCTACATCTCGAAGCGCGACGCGCTGGAGCGCGCGCGCGCCGACCTCCCCGACTTCGGAGCGCTCTTCTCGGACCTGGCCGTCAATCCCCTACCGCAGTCCCTGGAGATCGAGCTGAGGCCGGGGGCGCGTGACCCCGCCATGGTCGACCGGGTCGCCGAGGCGGCCATGGCCTACCCGTTCGTGGAAGACGCCCGCTACGGCCGGGAGTGGGTCGACCGGCTCTTCACCCTCCGACGCGTCGGCGCGGGCGCCACCGCGGTCCTGGGCGGGGCCTTCGCGCTGGTCGCCGCGCTCATCATCGCGACCGCGCTCCGGATCGCCATCTTCGCGCGTCGGGACGAGATCTACGTGATGCGGCTGGTCGGCGCGCGCAACGGCTTCATAAGGCGGCCCTTCCTCGTGGAGGGCGCCATGGCCGGCCTGTTGGGCGGGCTCATCGCGTGGGGCCTGACCTACGCCGCCTACCGCTCCGTCTACGCGTCGCTCTTCGAGATCGCCTGGATCCCGGACCCCTGGGTCCTCGCCGGGATCGGTGGCGGGGTCCTGTTCGGCATCCTGTCCAGCGCGCTGGCGGTTCGACGGCACCTCCGGGAGATCTGAGCCTTGCCGGGATCGCGTACGGTCCGCGGATGCGTCTTCGCGCTGGCTCTGTTCGCCCTGGGCGCGTCCGGAGGCTCCGCACAGGATCCGAGCGCGCTCCGCCAGGAGATCGCGGAGAGCCAGAGGCGGCTCGAGCAGATCCGCGCGGAGCGGGAGCGGCTCGAGCGGGAAATGGGGGACGTGCGCAACCGCGTCCGCGACGTGTCGACCGAGCTCTCGAACGTGGAGCGGCGGCTCTCCGCCACCCGCTCGGTCCTCGCCGAGGTCGAGTTCCAGTCGGAAGCCACGGCCTCCCAGATCGAGGAGACCACGCGCAATCTGCTCCAGACACGGGAGCGAATGGCCGAGAGCCAGGCGATCCTCCACCGTCGGCTGCGTGACATCTACAAGATGGGGCCCCTCCGCACGGTTCAGGTGCTCCTGGGCGCGACCTCGTTCACCGATCTGCTCAATCGGTATCGGTACCTACAGCGGATCGCTCAGTTCGACCGGAGTCTCGTCGAGCGCGTCCAGGCGCTCGAAGCCGACCTCCTCGGCGTGAACGCCGAGCTCCAGCAGCGGATGGCACAGCTCGGGGCGCTGCGCCGCGACCGGCTCTCCGAAGTGGCGGAGCTGCGCGCCGTCGAATCCGAGCGTCAGGCCGCCCTGCAGCAGTTCCGCTCCCGGGAGCAGGCCGCCGCGAGTCGACTCCAGGAGCTCGAGGCCGACGAGTCCCGTCTGACGGGACTCATCGACAACCTGGAAACGCGCCGGCGGGAGCTCGAGGCGCGCAGCACTGCCCCGGCCGCCGCAGCCACGCTGACCGCCGACGACGCGGGGTTGCTCGACTGGCCCGTGGACGGACGCATCATCTACCGGTTCGGCCGAGAGCAGCGCCCGAACGGAATGGTGCTCCGGTGGAACGGAATCGGGCTGGCCGCGCCCACGGGCACGCCGGTACGCGCCGTGAGGCCCGGGCGGGTGGTGCTGGCCGGACCGTTCGAGGGCTACGGCCCGACGGTGGTCATCAGCCACGGCGACGGCGTCTACACCCTCTATCTCTACCTCGAGGAGATCGGCGTGGTCGAGGGGCGCGACGTCGAGATCGGGCAGGTCGTCGGTACGGTCGGAGGGGAGGACACACCCGAAGGGCCACACATCGAGTTCCAGATCCGGGCGCCTTCCGGGACCGGCGCGCCCCAGGCGCAGGATCCGATGGAGTGGCTACGCCCGCGGAGTCCGTCGTGACGCTGCACCCGCTGTTCGGTCACGACGAAGCCCGACGCATGGTGGCGCGCTCCCATCATGCCGGTCGGCTGCCGTCGTCGCTCCTCCTCCACGGTCCCAAAGGGGTCGGCAAGCAGCGCTTCGCCCTCTGGATCGCCCAACTGTCCGTCTGCGAGCAGCCCGACGCGGAGACCGGACCGTGCGACACCTGCCGAAGCTGCAGGCTCCTCCTGAGCCTCGAGCATCCCGACGTGCACTGGTACATGCCGCTCTCCCGCCCGACCAGGGTGTCGGGTGACAAGCTGGTCGACGCGCTCGAGGAGGCCCGCCACGAGATGCTCCAGCACTACCGGGAGAACGGGCTCAGGTCCGGCCACTCGCCGGACGTCACGGGCCTCTACATCGGAACGATCAGGAGTCTCCGGAAGCGGGCCCACATCCGCCCGTCGATGGCGCCCGGGCCGGTCTTCATCGTGGGCGACGCGGAGCTCCTCGTGCCGCAGGAGGCGAGCCAGGAGGCGGCGAACGCCCTCCTGAAGCTCCTCGAGGAGCCGCCCGGTGAGGCGCGCTTCATCCTGACCAGCAGCGTGCCCGGAAGCCTCCTTCCCACGATCCGTTCGAGAACGGTCCCGCTTCTCTTGTCCCCGCTCCCCGACGAGACCATCCGTGAGGTCCTGGTGGAGCGGCTGGACGTGCCGGAGGAACGGGCCACGACGGTGGCCAAGCTCGGTCAGGGATCGCTCGGGCGCGCGCTCGGCTTCCTCCCTCCGGACGACGACGGCGACGCCCCGCTGAACGCACTCCGGCGCGACGCGTTCAACATCCTGCGGTCCGCGTTGGAGCGCCGCCGGCACGGCGCCCACCGGTTGGCCCTCGGCTACACCCCGGCGGGAGCTCGCGGCCTGCTCGACCTCTTCCAGATCCTGGAGGAATGGATCCGCGATCTCGCCGCGGTCCTCGCTGGCGGCGAGACCCCCGCGTTCCACCAGGACACCACCGAAGCGCTCGGGAAGCTCGCGGCGCGGAGCGGCGTGGAAGCCGCGAGGGTCCCGCGGGCCCTGCATGCGGTCGAGCGCGCGCGGGAGCTCGCCAGGGGCAACGTGAACCCCCAGCTCGTCGTGGCGGGACTCGTGCTGGACCTCGGTGACGCCCTCCTTCCTCCCACGACTTCCGCCGCGCACCGCTCATGAGCGAAACGCCCCCGCCCCGCCTGACCCACCTCGACCGAGAAGGCCGGCCCACGATGGTCGATGTCTCGGGGAAGAACGTCACGGCACGGAGGGCCGTAGCGGAAGGCCGCATCGTGATGGCCGAGGAGACGCTCCAGCAGATCCTCGCGGGCCGGACCGCGAAGGGCGACCCGATCCAGGTGGCGGAGATCGCGGGCGTCATGGGCGGCAAGCGCACGTCCGACCTGATTCCGCTCTGCCACCCCCTTCCCGGCACGACGGTCAAAGTCGCACTCCACCCCGAGGAGTCGCCGCCGAGCGTGGTGGCTCGCGCGGAGGCGAGCGTCACGGGTCAGACCGGCGTCGAGATGGAGGCGCTCACCGCCGTCTCGGTCGCCCTCCTCACCGTCTACGACATGGTGAAGGCGATCGACCGCTCGCTCCGGATCGAGAACGTCCGGCTGCTGGAGAAGGAAGGCGGCCGGAGCGGGAGTTGGAGGGCACCGGAGGCCGATCGGCCCTAGCAGCCCGTGGTATAGAAATCTGGTGGGCCGGACCCGGGCTGCGCGGGGCCCGCGCTCAGGCGAGAGGCTGTAGCTATACCCCGGGGGCGACCGGCACCGTGAGCACGGTCCCGACCCTCAGGTAGCGCGGCCGCACCGAAGGATTCGCCTCGCGCAGATCCGCCACCCGGATCCCGTACCGAACCGCGATGTGGGAGAGCGTCTCCCCGTCGGCCACCCGATGCTCCATGAAGGTGACCCGCTCCTCCGGCGGGATCAGCGCGTAGGCTTCCTCGAAGCGCGCCCCCGTTCCTGCCGGCAGACGCAGCGTGACCCGCTCCTTCGGAGGGGTGAAGCCACGTAGCACATGAGGGTTCAGCCTGGCGACGATCTCGGGCTCCACGCCGGCCGCCCGCGCCACCACGTCCAACGACGTCGCGTCCGGCACCTCCACCTCGTCGAAGCCCGCAGCGCGCATGGGAGTGCGAGGGTGACCGAACGCGTCGGGACGCTCCGCGATCAGGATCGCGGCGAAGAGCTTCGGGACGAAGTCCCGCGTCTCACCCGGCAGGTGGGGGCGTATCCGCCAGTACAGGTCGTCCGAGAGCGGCTCCAGGGGAGCGTGGCGTGCGATGACCCTGCGCACCCTCGCCGGGCCGGAGTTGTAGGCGGCGAGGGCGAGGAACCACGATCCGAAATCCGCGTGCAGCTGATCCAGGAAGCGGAGCGCGGCTTCGGTCGACCGGGTCGGATGCCTCCGCTCGTCAAGCAACCGGGACACACGCACGCCCAATCCGCGAGCGGTGCCTTCCATGAGCTGCCAGAGGCCCACGGCCCGCGCCGAGCTCACGGCGGTCGGACTGTATCCGCTCTCCACGATGGGGAGGAAGCGGAGCGAGGGGGGCATTCCGCGGGCGGCCAGGAGGGAGTCGACTTCGGGAACGTATCCTCCCATCCGCGCCAGATCCGCCGCGAACCATGGAGACGTGTCCGCCGACCAACGCTCGATCCAGCGGTCGACCTCGGCCCGGAACCCGGGATCGCGGAGCATGGGCGTCGTGCGGATCGGGTCGACCACCACCTCGCCGGAAGGCGCCGGAAGGTCGACGTCGGGAGCCACGACCGGCAGCGCCGGTAGCACCGCGGCTCTGGGCGCAGGATCGGGATGGAGCGGGCCCGGGGCCGCGCTGCGCCCACACCCCGCCGATCCCGCGAGGCAAGCGAGGACGATCAGGGTGCGGCCCACGCGGCGGGCAGGCACGGGGCGGGCGCGGACGGGGCCTACCGGCTCCGGCCGCCCGCCCTCACATCCGGTAGTTCGGCGCCTCACGCGTGATCGTCACGTCGTGCGGGTGGGACTCGCGGAGGCCGCCCATGGTCACGCGGTTGAAGCGGGCCTTGTCGCGGAGCTCGGCCAGGTCGGCGGCGCCGCAGTATCCCATTCCGCTGCGAAGGCCGCCCACGAGCTGATAGATCGTATCGGAGACGGGGCCCTTGTACGGCACCCTCGCCTCGATCCCCTCCGGGACGAGCTTGGTCTTGTCCATCTCGCCTTCCTGGAAGTACCGGTCGGCCGATCCTTCCTCCATGGCGGACAGCGAGCCCATCCCGCGGACCGTCTTGAAGCGTCGGCCTTCCAGGAGGAAGCTCTCGCCCGGCGATTCGTCGGTCCCGGCGAACATCGAGCCCATCATGACGGAATGGGCTCCCGCCGCCAGGGCCTTCACGATGTCGCCCGAGTAGCGGATGCCGCCGTCGGCGATGATCGGCACCGCCCCGTCCACGCCGTCCACCGCGTCCATGATCGCGGAGAGCTGCGGCAGACCGACGCCGGTCACGACCCGGGTCGTGCAGATGGAGCCGGGGCCGACCCCGACCTTCACCGCGTCGACACCGCGCTCGGCGAGCGCCTTGGCGCCCTCGACCGTGCCCACGTTGCCGCCGACGATCTGGACGTCGGGGAAGCGCTCGCGCACGCGCTCGACCGCCTTCAGGACGCCCTCCGAGTGACCGTGCGCCGTGTCGATCACGAGCACGTCGACTCCGGCGTCGACCAGGAGCGCGGCGCGCTCGACGTCGGCGTGGGACGCGCCTACCGCGGCGCCGACCCGCAGGCGTCCGTGCTCGTCCTTGCATGCATCGGGATACCGACGGCGCTTGAAGATGTCCTTGACGGTGATCAGCCCCCGGAGGCAACCGTCCTCGTCCACCACGGGAAGCTTCTCGATGCGGTGCCGATGCAGAATGGTCTGGGCCTCTTCCAGCGTGGTGCCCACCGGCACGGTCACGAGATTCTCGGAGGTCATCACCTCCGCGATCGGCCGCGAGAGCTCGGTCTCGAACTGCATGTCGCGGTTCGTGATGATCCCGACCAGCTTCCCGCCCTCCTCGACGATCGGCACGCCGCTGATGGAGAAGCGCGCCATGAGGGCCTGGGCGTCCTGCAGGATCGCGTCGGCATGAAGGGTGATCGGGTTGAGGATCATGCCGCTCTCGGACCGCTTCACCCGGTCGACCTGCTCGGCCTGCCGCTCCGCCGAGAGGTTCTTGTGGATGATCCCGATCCCGCCTTCGCGCGCCATCTGGATGGCCATCGCGGACTCGGTCACGGTGTCCATCGCGGCCGAGACGAGCGGAATGTTGAGCGTGATGCCCCGTGTCACCCGCGACGACACGTCGGTGTCCTTCGGATGCACCACCGAATGCGCCGGAATGAGAAGCACGTCGTCGAACGTGAGCGCTTCCTTGACGATCTTCGAAGCGCCGCGACTACCGTTCGCCATGGTTGAACCTACCTCGTGAAACGACCGACGCCCGTCTCCGCGGCGGCCGCGGAGCGGCGTGCGCGAGGACGGGCGTCCGTCATGATCGTGTGCTGTGTCGGCTTCATGGGAGAGGATATCCCGAGGCCCCACGAGCGTCAACGGGACGAGGGAGCGCCCCCGTCGCCTTCGCCCGTTCCCTCCGGCCGCGGCGGCGTCCGGCCACCGGTCTCGGGGGCGCTGTCGACCACGTCGTTCAGGTCGGCGAGGATCTGCTTTCCCGCGGACGACACACCGGAAAGGACTCGGTCGGCCGCCGAGATCAGCTGGAACGCCTCCCGAATCGTGCTCGGACTCACGGCTTTCCGGCGCAGCTTGTCCTCGAGCCCTTCGGCGAACTTCTGGAGCCCCGACGCCTCGACGGGCACGGACCCCGCGTATTTGGCCTCCAGGAACTCGATGTAATCGAGCACCTGGTAGATCTGCTCGTCGGGAAGGCTCTCGATCCTCCGGAGGAGGCGCTGTCTCAGGACGTCGTGCATGTGCGGCTCCCGCTGCGCGCGGGCTCGTTGGTAGGGAACTTCAGACCCGTTGAAGTCTAATCGAGCCGGCCCGGGCACGCAGCCGCTCTAGCAGGTGCCGTCGTGGAGCGCCGTCTCTTCTTTGACGGCGCGCGCGGCCGTAGCTTGGGCGTCGAACACGCGACACCCAATTCACCGATCCGTCGGACCTTTCGTATGGCATTCCACCCCCTTCGACCCGCGCCCATCACTCCCGACGTGGAACGACTCTACGACGGCTGGCTGACCGAGCTGGAGAACGCGCTCGCGGATCCCGCCTGTGACCGGAACGTGCTGTGCCGGGATCTGCTGACGGACATCTACTATCCCGGGCTTCGGGAAACGGAGACCGACCGTCTCCCGACGGAGACCCGTGTCGCACTCGCGCAGATGGACCCGCGCAACGTGACACTCGAGCCCGAGTACTACGAGGACCTCGACCTCGAGCGGTACGCCCCCCGCAAGCCCCTCATCTGGCTCTGGGAGATGTTCGACCGGAGCCCCCTGGGCGAGAACGTGGCGCTCGGCGTGCGTTTTCGCCGTATTCTCGCGCCCCACGTGTTCGGTAGCTGCGGCAAGAACTTCAAGGCGTTCACGTTCGTGCGGGTATCCTTCGGATACAACCTGCACGTCGGTGACAACGTCGTGATCCACCGGCACGTGCTCCTGGACGATCGCGGCGGGATCGAGATCGGAGACGGCGCCTCGGTATCGGACTTCGCGAACGTCTACTCGCACTCCCACGACATCGTCGACGGTCGGAACGTGAACCTCCCGACGACACGTATCGGAGCCGGGGCGCGGATCACGTACCACGCCACGATCCTGGCCGGCACCCATGTCGCCGAGGACTCCATGGTCGGCGCCGGCTCGATCCTGACGAAGGACACCGAGCCCCACTGGGTCTACGTCGGCATCCCGGCCAGGAAGATCAAGGAGAAGCCGGCCGAAGCCCGGGCGAAGAAGGCGCCCCCGACGCCCGACCCACTGGCGGGCTGACGCCGCACGGGCGCGTCAGTCCTCCACGCCCTCCTCCTCGTAGCGTCCCTTCACCCGCTCGACCACCGCCGGGTCGGCCAGCGTCGTCGTGTCGCCCACCACGTGTCCGTCCGCGATATCGCGCAGCAACCGCCGCATGATCTTGCCGGAGCGGGTCTTGGGTAGATCCGCCGTGAACACGACGACCTCCGGCTTCGCGATCGCTCCGATGAGGGTGCCGACGTGGTCCCGCACCTCCCGCATGAGCTCGTTCGACGGGTCGTAGCCTTCCTTCAGCGAGACGAAAGCCGCGATCGCCTGTCCCTTGATGTCGTGCTTCTTCCCCACGACCGCGGCCTCCGCGACCGCGGGGTGGTCCACCAGGGCGCTCTCGACCTCCATGGTCCCGATCCGGTGTCCGGCCACGTTGAGGACGTCGTCGACGCGGCCGAGGATCCAGAAGTAGCCGTCGCCGTCCCGCTTGGCCCCGTCCCCGGGGAAGTAGGTGTCGGGCCACTTCGACCAGTAGGTGGCGCGGTAGCGGTCGTCGTCACCCCACACGGTGCGCAGCATCGACGGCCAGGGGGAGCGGATGGCCAGGAACCCGGAATGGGCTTCGGTCCCCGAGCTGTCCAGGATGGTGGCGTCGATTCCCGGAAACGGCCGGGTCGCCGTCCCCGGCTTCGTCTCGACCAGGGCGGGGAGCGGGGTGATCATGATGGCCCCGGTCTCGGTCTGCCACCACGTGTCCACGATCGGGCAGCGCTCGCCCCCGATGACCTTGTGATACCAGATCCACGCCTCGGGGTTGATGGGCTCGCCCACGGTTCCGAGCAGCCGCAGCGACGAAAGGTCCGACTTCTCGGGCCACTGGTCGCCCCATCCCATGAAGGCCCGGATCGCGGTCGGCGCCGTGTAGAAGATCGTGACGCCGTAGCGCTCGCAGATCTCCCAGAAGCGCCCGCGGTCCGGCCAATCCGGAGCGCCCTCGTACATGACGACCTGCGCGCCGTTCGCCAGCGGACCGTAGACGATGTAGCTGTGCCCGGTGATCCAGCCCACGTCGGCCGTGCACCAGTAGACGTCGTCGTCACGGAGGTCGAAGACCGCCTTCGTCGTGGCGTAGACCTGGGTGAGGTAGCCGCCGGTGGTGTGCACCACTCCCTTCGGCTTCCCGGTCGTCCCCGAGGTGTAGAGGATGAACAGTGGGTCCTCGGCGTCCATCGGCTGCGCCTCGTGCTCGGCCGACGCGGAGTCGACGAGCTCGTGGTACCAGTGATCGCGGCCCTCGACCATGCCGGCATCGGTCTGCTCGGAGAGCTCACCACCGCGCCGGACGACCACGACGCTCTCCACGGTCGGGGAGGTCTCGAGCGCCACGTCCGCGTTCTCCTTCAGGGCAACAACGCTTCCTCGCCGCCAGCCACCGTCGGCGGTGATCAGCACCTTGGCGGCCGCGTCGTTGTTCCGGTCGGCCAGCGATCCAGGGCTGAACCCCCCGAACACCACCGAGTGGATGGCGCCGATGCGGGCGCAGGCCAGCATCGCCACGGCCGCCTCCGGAACCATGGGCAGATAGATCGTGACCCGGTCGCCCTTCTCCACCCCGAGCCCCGCCAACGCGTTCGCGAAGCGGCACACCTCGTCCCTGAGCTCCGCGTAGCTGTAGGTGCGGCGGTCGCCGGGCTCGCCCTCCCAGATCAGCGCGGTACGGTCTCCGCGACCGGCTTCCACGTGCCGGTCCACGCAGTTGCGGGCCACGTTCAGCCGGCCGCCCAGAAACCACTTGGCGTGCGGCGGCGTCCATTCGAGCACACGGTCCCAAGGTTCGGCCCACTCGAGCTCCGTCGCCCACTCGGCCCAATACGCCTCGCGGTCGCTCGCCGCCCGGTCCCACACGTCCGGGTCCGACATGACGGCGCCCTCCGCGAAGCCTTCGGGCGGAGGAAAGCGGCGTTCTTCGTGTAGCAGGTCGTCGAGCGCTCCTGAATCCTGACTCATCGATCTCTTGGACTTGGGGGACGGTACCGGGAGTGCCCGGTAGGGCCTCGCCCAATGTGCACGGACCCACCCGCGAAGCAAGAGAGCGCTTGAGATCTCGCGGCCACTCCATATCTTTATCGATAATCATTATTGATAAGGATGCGCATGTCCGAGCTTCAGCCCTCGAAACCGGCCGTCGAGCAGCACCGCTGGAAGCCGCAGGCAGTCTCCACAGGCGTTTGCCTCACGGCGACGGTCGCCGGATGGGCCCTTCCCCACCTGGGTCTCCCCGGACTCTCGCTTCCGGCCCTCCTCCTCGCCTACGCGGCAGGGGGGTGGGACAGCGTCATCCGCACCACGAAGGCACTCAGGCAGTTCAAGCTCGACGTCGACCTCCTCATGCTCATCGCGGCGGTGGGCGCCGCGCTGGTGGGGCACTGGATCGAGGGGGCCATCCTCCTCTTTCTGTTCTCGCTGAGCAACACGCTCGAGACCTATGCCTTCGGGCGCACGCGTCGGTCCATCCGCGCCCTGATGCAGCTGCGTCCCGAGGAGGCCTCCGTGGTCAAGGACGGGTCGGAGTCGTTGGAGCCGATCGAGCGCCTCCGCCCGGGCGACGTGGTCCGGGTTCGACCCGGGGAGCGGATTCCCGTCGATGGTCAGGTCGTCGCCGGCTCTTCGCGCGTTGACGAGTCCACCCTCACGGGCGAGCCCACTCCGGTCCAGAAGGAAGTCGGCGGGGACGTCTTCGCGGGAACGCTCAATCAGGGCGGATCGCTGGACGTGCGGACCAATAAGGCGGCCGACGACACGCAGCTCGCGCGCGTCATCGCATTGGTCGAGCAGGCCCAGGAAGCCAGGGCCCCGACCCAAAGCTGGATCGAGCGGGTGGAA
Organism: Longimicrobiales bacterium; assembly: GCA_041690395.1. Lineage (GTDB taxonomy): Bacteria > Gemmatimonadota > Gemmatimonadetes > Longimicrobiales > Gaopeijiaceae > JAWLHJ01. The sequence continues at coordinate 240,406 of JAWLHJ010000004.1, forward strand.
GGGCGCTACGCCGCAGCGGTCATCGTCGGCGCGATGCTGGCCGTGCTGATTCCGTGGCTCGGGCTGGGGTGGAGCTTTCAGGACGCCCTGTATCGCGGGATGACGTTGTTGGTCGTGGCATCTCCGTGTGCCCTCGTGATCTCGATTCCCGCCACCGTGGTCTCCGCGGTCTCGAACGGGGCCCGACACGGGATCCTGTTCAAGGGTGGAGCGCACCTCGACGCCCTCGCCACGATCCGGGTCGCGGCGTTCGACAAGACGGGGACGCTCACCGTCGGACGGCCCGAGGTCGTCGGCGTGCGGGCGGAACGTGCCGTCGCGGCGGCGGTGCCGGACTCCACGGACGCCGCCGACGGGTCCGGATCGCACGTGGGCCTCGACGAGACGGATCGTCTCATCGAGCTCGCCGCCGCGGCCGAGTCCCGCTCGGAGCATCCCCTGGGCGCCGCGATCCTGCGTGAAGCCGAACGCCGCGGGCTCACCGTGGAGAGCCCCGAAACCTTCGATTCCTCGCCCGGCCACGGCGTGAGCGCCGACATCGGGGGACGCTCGGTCCAGGTGGGCCGTCGCTCCTGGATCGAGACCGTCGCAGGGGAGTCCGTGCCCCCCGGTCTCACGGAGCTCTTCGTCGACGACCTGGAGGGGGCGACGCCGGTCTACGTGGCGGTGGACGGGGCGCACGCCGGTGTGATCGCGATCGCCGACAAGCCGCGCGCCGGTGCCCGCGAGGTCGTACGCGCCCTCGCGGACCGGGGGATCCGGACGTCGGTGATGTTGACCGGCGACGCGTCCTCGGCGGCGCACGCGATCGGGCGGGCGGTGGGGCTCGAGGACATCCACGCAGAGCTCCTGCCCGAGCAGAAATCACAGGTCATCGAGGAGCTCCGTCGCCGTCACGGGCCGGTCGCGATGATCGGGGACGGCGTGAATGACGCCCCCGCGCTAGCCTCCGCCGACCTCGGGATCGCGGTCGGCGCGGCCGGATCGGACGTCGCGCTCGAGACGGCCGACGTGGTCATCCTCGGCGACGACCTGGGCGCCCTCGGCCATGCCGTCGAGTTGAGCCACCGAACCCGCAGGATCGTTCGGCAGAACCTCGTGTTCGCGGTAGCCGTCATGCTCACGCTGCTGGGTCTCGCGTCGTTCGGACTGATCGGCCTGACCACCGGTGTCATCGGCCACGAGGGGAGCACCATCGTGGTGGTATTCAACGGACTCCGACTGCTGCGCGACGGAAAGTCGCTCAGGCGTCGAGCATGACCGACTGGAGTCGATCTTCCCGGAGCAGACGCTCGAAAGCGCTCACGGCGGTTCCGGCGAGGGCCTCGATGGCGTCGGGCCCGGCCGAAAGCGCGGTCTTCGGAATGACCAACTTGAAGCGGACCTCGGCGGTCGCGTCCACCGCGGACGTCTCCATGTCGGCAAGGCGGAAGCGGAGTGACAGCGGCGTTCGGTACGCCGTCGGAAGGTGCGCCGCCCCGAGGCGGCCCAGCTCGGAGAGGAGATCGGGCACCGATGGCACCTTCCCGAGGTCGACGAGGTCCACGACGAGGGCCAGGTTCCCGGTGAGCCCGCGGCTCGTCTCGTCGAGATACACGTCGATGCTCACCGGTTCGTCCAGCTCCTCGCGATGGAAAAAGAGGTACGCGCTCCGGGTGGAGTCACCCTTCCAGCGCCCCTCGAACTCGTGGCTGGTGGTCTTCTGGAGACCCGAGAGGCTCCACCCCGAAGCCTCGAGCCCGACGCGGACGGCGTCGATGAGGGGTTCCAGCGTGAGCACGGACTCGTTGGACTCGGGCATCGAAAGATCCTCCAGGACCGCGTTTTACGGGGTTTTGAGCGGCTCTGATTCTGTTGACATCAGGACTCGTGAACGTGTACACTACGCTTATCCATTCCGGTCAAGAAGGCGCGACGGATGAAGGAAGATCAGAACATGGAAGCCACCCGGGAGCCCAGCGAGGCGGTGCTGCGTGAGGCCCTCGAAGAGAGCGGCCAGCGGTTCACCGAACAGCGGGCGGCGGTCTACCGCTACCTGACGAGCACGGACACCCATCCCACGGCGGACGAGGTGCTGGTCGCGGTGCGTCACGAGCTTCCGACGATCTCGCTCGCGACCGTGTACAAGAGCCTCGAGACCCTGGTCGGCTGCGGCCTCGCGGTCAAGCTCACGTATACCGACGCGTCATCGCGCTACGACGGTCGGACGGACCCCCATCATCACGCACGCTGCCTGGGATGCGGCAAGGTGGCAGACCTCCCCGGCAAGCTGCCTCAGCGGGAGATCGACGATCTCCGCGACCGGGCCCGGAACTTCACGGTGGTCGGCTACCGATTCGAGTTGTCCGGCTACTGCTCCACGTGTGTCCCCGAAGGGGGCCCCGCCCCGTTGCACGCCTAGCCTGGCCGCGCGCCACGGCTCCCCCCGCCGCATGGGCTTCCTGAAGACCCTCGCCCGATTCCCGTGCGCGGCGGTACTTTCGGCGGTCACTTGCATCGCGCCGGGGCTCGCGGACGCGCAGGAGGCGGAGGAGTTCCGTTCCGCCGCCGAGACGTCCATGCTCCGAGCCGAGACCATCGAGCTCAGGAGCGGGCTGGACCGCCTGCTTCTCGCCCCGTCATGGCGTGACGCCGAATGGGGTGTGCTGGTCGTCTCTCTGGACCATGGTGACACCCTCTACGCGGTCGATCCGTACAAGCCCCTCGCTCCCGCGTCGAACGTCAAGCTCATCACGACCGCCGCGGCCCTCCAGACGCTCGGCCCCGACTATCGCTTCGGAACGTATCTGATGACGAACGGGGAGGTGGAGGACGGCGTGCTCCACGGCGACCTCATCCTCTACGGGACGGGTGATCCGGGGATCTCGAGCCGTTTCCATTTCCGCCGCGACGAGGCCTTTCATCGCCTCGTCGACCAACTCGATTCGCTCGGAATCCGTGAGGTCCGTGGTGACCTGGTGGCCGACGCCTCCTTCCTGCCGGGCCCCCAGAGGCCCGAGGGGTGGGACCCGCGGGACCTGAACGACCACTTCACCGCAGCCGTATCGGCCCTCTCGTTCAACGAGAACGTGGTGTCCGTGCGCATCACCCCGGGTGACGTGGGCGCCCCTCCCCGGGTGCAGACGATACCCGACGATGCGGGGATGGAGGTTCTGAACCTCGCCGAAACGGTGCCGGGCAGCCGCCCTCGCGTGGCCATGCTGCGCGACGACCCGCTCGAGCCGGTACGCGTGGAGGGTACCCTCGGAGCGGGGGTCAGAGACGTGTGGCGTCAGTTCACGGTCTCCGACCCGACCGTGTTCACTGCCTCGGTCTTCCGCGCACTGCTCACCGATCGCGAGATCGACGTCCGGGGCGTCACCCGGACCGTGTCCCGCCCGGGGCGGTCGGACCTGCCTCGACTGTCGGCTCCCTTCGCGGGGAAGCGGGGTGTTCGGGTGCTGGCCAGGCACACTTCCGAGCCCCTGCAGAGTTATCTGGAAGTCGTCAACAAGCAGAGCCACAACCTTTTCGCGGAGTTGGTCTTCCGTGTCGTCGGTCGCTCCGTCGAGGGCGTGGGATCCACCGACGCGAGCGCGCGGGCCGTCGCCGCCACCCTCGCGGGCCTGGGGGTCGATACCACGGGCATGGTCCTCCTCGACGGGTCGGGGCTTTCGGCCGGCAACCGCGTGACCGCGCGCACGCTCGTCGACGTACTCGAGCGCATGGCGCAGTCGCCGTCCTGGGGCTACTACTGGGCCACGCTGCCGGAGGCCGGGCGGGCCCGGGAGCTGGGTCGCATGTATCGGACCGCGGCAGCAGGCAACCTGCGCGCCAAGACCGGGACCATCGAGCGGGTTTCCGCGCTCAGCGGGATCGTGCGGGCGGCCGACGGTGAGCGCCTGGCCTTCTCGATCCTACTGAATCAGGCGCCCTCGGTCGCCCGGGCCAAGGCCGTCGAGAACCAGATCGGTGCTCGCCTGGCCTCGTTCGCGCGAGGGATGGGCTCGAGCATGGACGGTGAGCGTCTCGCCCAGACCGAAGCCCCTGGTCCCCCATACGCCGGGACCGAGCGACATCGCATCAGGCCGGGCGAGAACCTGACCGTCATCGCGCGGCGGTACGGCATCTCCATGGAAGCACTGCTGGGTGCCAATCCGAGTGTCGAGGCCAACACCCTCTTCGCCGGCCAATGGCTCGTCATCCCCACGGTTCAGGAAGCGGGCGGCGGCTGACGCTCGTCCCGGGTCAGCGTGCCGGAACACCACCTCGCCCGACCGCCGAACGCAACCGACGGTGCAGTTCCACATCCGACATGGTCTCGAGCGTGCGCTGTCCCGTTCGCTCGGTATTCCAGCGGATGTCTTCCAGGGGATACTCGATGGTGGGCTCGTCCGCAGGGCGGAGTACCATGTGGAAGCGGCCCTTGTAGTCCATTCCGGGCTCCTCGCGCACCAAGGCTTCCCAGATCCGGCCTTCACGATCGGTGAATGTCATCATGGTTCCTTCCCGGTTCGTCATGCCACCGAGCTGAGCGCCCGGGGACGAATCAGAAGATCGCATTCATCGACGAACCGTTCCAGAACCACACCGAATCCGCCGGCCTCGACGAGCTGTGTGGGCGTCATGCCGACATAGTTCCGTAGCGCCCGCCGGAAAGCGGATCCGCTCGAGTACCCGAGCTGACGCGACACGCTCTCGGCACTCCGCCCCGGCTCATCCAGCCACCGACCGGCGTGGAGGAGTCGCGACCAGACCAGCAGATGCCCGAGCGACGGCAGTCCGTGCCGCTCCAGACCCACGCTGAGGTGAGGGCGCGTGAGCTCCAGACGTTCGGCGACGTCCTCGGCCCCCCAGCCGCGCTGCGCCCCCTCGAGACACAGGCGAACCACCTCGGTCTCACGGCGTGGCAGCGACGGGCTGACCACCTTGATCACTGCGGAGGCCGTGCTCCTGCCGAGCGCCCGCCGAACCGTCACCGGTAGCTCCCCGACCATCCCGTCGACCGGAAGCAGGACCAGACCCTCGACTCCGGCCCTGCCCAGCCGAAAGAGCAACCGGGTGGAGAGTTCCTCTCCGGCGAGCAGGACGAACACGATGCTCGGATACAGCCGCCCCAGCTCGACCAGCGCGCCGTCGGGATCGTGGGCCGGGAGCGCGCGTCCATCGATGAGGGTGCACGTCACCGCGTGCTCCCTGAGCGTCCATGTGAGCCGGGTCCACGTGGCCACCCGGATCAGGGCGTGCTCCTCGCCGAGGGCGAGTGTGGTCGCCTGCAGCATGGAGGAATTCCGCGTCAAAACCGTCGTCAGGGCCATCGATCTTCGAAAAAGACATAGCTACGGTCCAAAAGGATACGTCGCTCCGCCTGGCTTTCAGAAAACTTGAGTTCAGCGGAACGAAGAACCGCCCCTACCGGGTTACCTCCAGACTAGGACCGCCTCGCATGAAGACTCTCCGACGCTCCCTGCTCGTACTGCTCCTGACCGTCGGTGCCGCCGCCTGCGGCTCGTCCATCACCGCGCCGGACCATACTCCGGATCCCGGTCTCTTCCACACGCCCGATCCGGGACTCTAAGCCGGCTGCTTCAAACCGAAGCACCCGCGACAGCCCTCCGCATCTCTCGAAGTCCTTCGCGGACTTCCCGAGGTGCGGAGGGCTTCGTGTCTGCAGCCTTCTCGCTCTCGGTCGGCACATCTTCCTGAAGCAGCCGCTCGAGGGCTTCCTCCGAGCGGAAGAGCGTTCGGTTGAGTCCGAACTCCTCCGCGTGGCGGACCGCTCGCCGCAGCCACCTCTCCGCCGCGTCCCGCATGCCGAGCGCCTGGTACGACAGCCCCCGGTAGTACAGGATCTCGGCCTTCGCCGCTCTCGGACCCGACTCCCACCCGAGTGCGTCACACTCGGCCGCTCGCCGCTCGAAGTCACCGAGGTCCCCGCGTAGGGCCGCGAGGTACGCAAGTGCGTCGAGCGCGTACGTCCTGTAGTACACGTCGGTCGCGTCGCTGGCCACCACGGACCAGGCGTCCTCGGCCGCCGCATGGTCGCCGAGATCCACGAGGGCGCCCGCCAGGTTCGCGAGGCACCGGACACGTCCCGCTGCGTCCTCGTACGAGCCGACCGCGATCCACCCGTGGCGCAGCGCCACATCGAGATTGCCCGCGGCGTGCTCCAGGGCGAGCAGGCCGTGATGGATGGACGCGATCACGTCGCGGCTGCCCGAGCGGCCTGCGAGGTCGAGTGCGTCCTGATAGCCCGAGCGAGCTTGGGGCAGATTGCCGAGCTCCTGGCGTACGGCCGCAAGACCACCGAGGGATTGGGCGGCCTTCGCCGCGAAGCCCGCCGCGAGCGCCACCTCGTAGGCGACCTCGTAGGCCCGCACCGACGCCTCCCACCGCGCCGCACGACGCAGGACCCTGCCCCGGAAACGGGAAGCGTCCACAGCCGCGTCGGCGTACATCACAGCGGCCGCGGCATCGAAGGCACAGCGGTACAGCTCCACGGCGCCGTGGACGTGGCCCTCCGCTTCAGCACGCTCGCCGGCGGCGACCAACCCGTCCGCGGACGCCTCGAGGTCGCGGCTCGCGAGCGCTCCGAGGAGCGGCTCCCAGGCTTCGACCGGATCGCCACCCTTCCTGCAGCGACCAACCAGCTGGTCACGAACGGCATCGATGCGCGCGCACCAGGCCTCTTCTGCCGTATACCCCACGTCACCGTCGACCAATCCCCGGGCGAGCCGCACGACCAGGAATCGTTGCTCGACCTTCGCGCTGACCTCGGGGCGGTCTTCCCGTCCCTCACAGTCCTGAAGAACCGGGAATCCGACGAAGCCTCTCGCCTCCGGGGCCCGGAGCCGCACGATTCCGTCATCGGATCCCGCATCGAGATCCTGATGGAGGAGCGCGCTCGCGCACTCCCCGGAGAGGAAGAGCGCCCGCTGCCGGTCTTCCTCGCCCAGGCGTGGCCGCGGTCCGACGGAATCGCAGACGAGGAACCAAGAACGGGCGCCGTCGCTCCCGAGCGCCACGGTGAAGATGCTTCCGGCATCCCCCAACTTCCTGCCCGGCGCCCCGGCCGAGTCGTACACGCCCGGCAGGCCGATCTCCCAGGCCCGCTCGAGGGGCTGCGCCGGAAACGCTCGCCGTGGTCGGTCGCTCATCAGATCGAGCAGGACGTGCGGATGCGGCGAGGACTCGCCGTACTCGTCGATCCACACGGCGGCGGCCCGATCGGCACCCGTGATCTCACTGAGCTCACTGAGATGCGCGACGACCGCGAGCCGAACGGGATCACCCGAATGGATGGCGCGCGCAAGCTGGAATCTCTGCCGCCTCCGGCTACGATGCTCGGAGAGGCCGACGACTTGAGTCCGGCCGGTACGCACCGCCCCGGATTCAGCGATATTTGTCGGGAGCATGCTTCAAGTTAGTGTCCTTCTCCGTGACGACACAACATCTTTGCTCATCCTCGCATGAAGCCCTCCTCGCCGCCCCTGGCCGCCGACCTGGGACTCCTCGGGCTCGCGGCCATCTGGGGCGTGAACTTCTCCGTCGTCAAAGTCGTACTCCGCGAGATGGATCCCTTCGCGTTGAACGCCCTGCGATTTCCTCTGGCGGCCCTGGCGTTCTGGCTCGTCCTGCGCGCCCGTGGAGGCATCAAGCGTCCCGCCGCCGAAGACGTTCCCCGAATTCTCCTGCTCGGCCTGGTCGGCAACGTCGTCTACCAGGTCTGCTTCATCCAGGGGCTGGACCTGACCCTGGCGGGCAACGCGAGCCTTCTGCTCGCCACGACCCCGATCTGGACGCTCGTCCTTTCCTCCGTGGCCGGTCACGAGCGTCCGAATCTCCGGGTCATGGCCGGGATCGGGTGCACGCTCACGGGCATCGTCCTGATCGTCCTCGGGCGTGAAGGCGGATTGACGCTGCAGGCCTCGACCCTCAGAGGAGATCTACTCATGCTGGGCGCCGCCGTCCTGTGGTCGGCCTACACCGTCTGGGGACGCACGCCCGTCGCCCGCTACGGTCCCCTGAGGATGACCGCGTGGAGCCTCTGGATCGCCACGCCGGTGATCGTGCTCATGGGCATTCCGTCGCTCCGCTCCACCGAGCTGGCCGCGGTCTCACCGGGGGCCTGGCTCGGCGTGGTCTACGCCGGAGTCCTCTCGATCGCGGTGGCCTACGTGCTGTGGTACCGGGGCGTCCAACTCCTGGGCAACAGCCGCACGGCGGTGTACTCGAACCTCGTTCCCGTGATGGCCCTGGTCACCGCGTGGCTGTGGCTCGGTGAGACACCGGCGGGCGGGCAGCTGGCCGGAGCGTCCGTGATCCTGGCCGGGCTCTGGCTGTCGCGAACCGGTCAAGCACCCGGTCCGAGCTCCTTGCGGTGGCGGAGCTCCGGGAATTCGTAGTAGATCACCCCTTCCTGGGAGATCTCCGAGCGGACGCGGAAGTCGTCATCCATGCTCGTGAGGATCTTCTCGGCCGCGGAGAGTGAGAGGTTCAGGTCCGCGGCGACCTCGCTGACGGTGAGGGTCCCGCCCTTCTGCCCGGCGAGCCGCAGAATCTTACGCTGCAATCCTCGGATGACCGCTTCGCGGCGTCCCTGGAGGCCCTGCCAACCCCAGTAGAACGTCAGCGACCCACCCATGCCGATGACGCTCCCGACGGCCAACAGGACCGCCTCGGCCTCCACGACGCCGATCAACATGACGAGCGTGGCGACGAGGACCATGGCCACACCCAGGATCCGGCGCTTGATCCCGCCGCTCGGAAGCGGCTCGTCCGGCTTCGACTCGATCAGCCGACGCTCGGGCTCCGGACCGGTGACGCTCAGGACGCGCGCCGCGTTCTCCCAACCCAGCCCGCAGCGGGGGCACACCAGATGATTACGCCGCGCCAGCCAGTAGAGGAGTCCACCCAACCCCCAGGTGAAGAGGCTCACGCCGACGGCGAGCGCCACGTGCCCCGACCTCCTGAAGTAGGGCATCCCTTCACCCTGGTACGAGCACCTGGGACATACCTTCACGCGATCCACGCGCGGCACCAGGCCGCCGCGGAGCGCAACGGCCCCACACGTGGGACACCGCGTGTCGCCGGGCTCGAGAGTCTCACCACAGGTCGAGCAATGCATCGGATATCGGATCACGTTTCGGGGATCGCGGACGACCGGCATCCGAGCTTCCCCGGTCGCAGTTCCCCTACGACGGAGCGCGTCAGAAGATTCACCGAGGTCCGGCGGCGGGTCGGCCGAACCCCCGACTGCACGCCGGCCGCGGTGCTCAGAAGCGCCGCACCACGCGGAGCGTGGCGCCGGCTCCGGAGGTGAACGGGCCACCGTGCGCACCGCCCATCGTCAGGGTCAGCGTCCCGCCGTCGGGCGGAAGGAGCCTGATGTACCGCATCGAGGAGGCGCGCAGCTCGGTCGTGAACGCGAAATCACCCGGTCCCCCCGTCGGCACGTTGAACACCAACGGACTCTGCAGGAAGCGCGGAAGGTCGAAGTCGGGGTAGGTGAACGGCCCGGTCGCGTCGTCTCCGCGATCGAAGAAGACGGCGGTGGTCCATCTCGAGAAGAGCTCCTCCCACGTCGTGCCGGTCTGGGCTTCGATGTTCGCCGTGCCGGTGAGCGTGGTCCGGGTGAGCCGCCCGAGCACGTCGGGGCCGTCCTGCTGGTGCAGGTAGAGCATGAAGAGGAAGCCGGCCCCGCGCTCCGCGAGGGATCCGCTCCCGCTCGAGACGATGAGGCTGACCGTGTCCGGCTGCTCCAGGTAGAGCAACGAGCGGCGTCGGTTCCCGTCGCGGAACAGCTCGGCCTCCGCGGAGTCCGCGGGCGCCGTATAGTCACGCGCGACCAGCTCCTCGGCCATCTGCGCGAGTCCCTCGAGCACCCACAGGGCGTCCTGCGACCCACCCATCCTCACCACGCGCTCGCTGAAGTGCACCATGTGCTGGAACTCGTGCGCGAGGATGGACGGCACGACATCCAGGACCTGCCGGCGGGTACGGGCATCCCCGTGCACGGCGTTCGGGTCGGGCACGAGCGCGTAGAAGACCTCGCCGGCGTTGCTGTTCGACAGCTCCGGCAGGAGATCACGCCCGTAGAAGAAGCCACCCACGAAGCTGTTCGAGTTCCTCTCGGTGAGCCTGTTCACGACTGGTGTGAACAGGATGACGACCCGGTCGTTCCCGTCGAGGTCCGTCGGCGCGCCGAACGTTTGGGTGACTCTGGCGTGGATGGGCGCGTCGAAGCGAGCCCCGACGTCCTCGAGGTCGCCGGCTTCGAAGCCGCCCGCCGGCGATGCGTCGTCCACATACACCACGGCCCTGGCGCTGACGTGACGAGCGGTCGCCGTAATCTGGTCGAAGCGGGCATCCGGATCGTCCGAGCCGTTGAAGACCCAGAACGTCCGGGACTCGCCGACGGTCGGGACCGCGGCGGGAGCGCCCGGCGCACGAGCCGCGCCTACAGGTGTCGGGGCTGGCCCGCCCCCGGCGAGCCGACGCTCCAGCAACCCCGCCTCCTCCTCGCGCAGCCGGAGGTCGAACGTGCCCTGCGCGTCGGTCGCAGGCTCGAGCGAGGGGCGTGAAACGGGCGCGGTGAGTGTCGTGGCGGACGGGACGGGCGGCGCCGTGGCCACCCCGCTGTAACCGAGCCAGGCCAGGCTCATCGGGTAGCGTGCGCCCGCGATCGTCCCCGTCATCTGGGGGATGATGATGTACTCGGCCGGCTCCCCGTCGACCCGCTCACCCGGGAGCCGGACGCAGGCGCCCCCGTCCGGGTCGCTCAGGTCGACGTACTGGCCCGGAAGCATCGGCTCGATGGGCCCGCCCTCCGTGACGGCGACGCCGATCGTGCCACTCGACACGGCCCCCAACGCGACACGAACCCTCACGTCGTCGCGCTGGGGAAGGCAGGTCGGCACCTCGACCTCGAGCCTCGTTCCCGACGCCTGGAGCACGCGGGCGCGGACGTTCGAGAAGTACACGAGGTTCTGGTCGGCGACCGGGCTGAAGTTCTGGCCACCGAGCACGAGCGTGGCTCCGACGGGCGCTTCGAGCGGCTCGACAGAGGTCAGGCGGGGCGTGCCAACAACCCAGGCCCGGAGTTCCGCCCTCGCACTTTCCTGCTCGACGACGGTCGCGACGATGGTGACCTGACCCTCCGTCGACCCGAGCCGCAGCGTGATCTCGGTGGCGCCCGCTTCGTCGGTGATCGTGGCCTCGGGGCCCTGGAGCTCTGCGTCGCCACCCGTCACGACCCACCGGACCGTGATGTCCTCCGCCGGAAGCCCGGAATCGGCCTTACGCACGATCACGCGGAGCGGATCCGGGAGCTCGGTGCCGGCCGTGCCGTGCTGCTCCTCCCCTCCCGCGACGACGATCTCCAGGGGATCGAGGCCCGGGGTGACCGGCTCTCTGGCGCATGCGGCCAGGGTGAGGGAAACCGCCATGGCGAGGACCGTGCGGACACGGGCCGAACAGGCCGACCCGGCCGGCCTGGCTCCACGCCGGCCGGTCATCTTCGGACTCCGCGTTCCAGCGCGAGCAGGTCGAGGATGGGCGTCGACGTGAGCGCGGACGACGCCCGACGAACCCGCGCCGTCACGCGGATCACCTCGAGAGGCGTCAGGCCTTCCACGGTCGAGAGCCGGTCCGGCGGGACCGCGACGTAGACGAAGGGCCCGTCGGCGCCTCCGGCCCGCCCCAGTATGAACGGTTCGCCTTCGTAGAAGTCGGTTCGAACCGCCTCGGCTCGTTCCAGCGAGATGAACTGCACCGTCCAGTCCACCCGTCGACCCTCGTGGCTCGCGCCGTCGGGCGCGGCCAGGTCGTCCGGAGTCAGGTCGGCCATGTCGGCCCCTCCGGACGGTGTCTCGGCGGCGCCGGCGTCCGAGGCCGGGCTCCACACCCACCCTTCGAGTCGCACCCGGACCCAGTTGCCCTCGCGCGCCAGTACCTCGAGATCTCCGCCGACCGTGGAGGTGCCGATCGTGTCACCGTCCGGCGCGCTCAGGATGGGAGCGCCCTCCCCGGGACGGAGAAAGGTGCGGGCGGGGTCGGACCCGCGGGTCGGCGTGGACGCGCCGCCGGCGGAGCTCGTGCGGGCTTCGGCGACCGCTCCCGGCGTGCTCTGCGCTCCCTGCTCGGCGGGGGTGACCGACGACGACCAGATCCAACCCGTGCGGCGCACCCGCGTCCACCCCGGTCGGCTCTCGATCTCCTCGAGCAGGGTCCCCTCCTCCAACCGGGCGACGATCGAGCCGGACGGCTCCGACCTCAAGTTCTCCCCACCCGACGCGGACACGGTGAGGTCCATCCCCTCGCGATCCGTGGTCCGGAGCGACGCGGTCCACACCCAACCTTCGAGGGACGCCTCCGTCCACGATCCCGAGACGCCCACCCTCAGCAGCTCGGCTCCGGCGTTCACACGCGCCAGCACCTGGCCCTGCGGCTCACGCCGGAAGTTCTCCTCGACGTCGGCGCGGACGGTAGCCTGTCCGCAGAGCGGGGCGACGGTGAGCAGGAGCGCCGCGAGCGTGCCCGTCGAGGCGCGCGCACCCGTCTTCCACCCACCTCTACACGACCTCGGAGACCCTGTCATATTGTCTTGAAACGATCCCGGGCGGGCGGTGTTACAAGGGGCGTTCGAGCGCTGCCGCTCGTCCTCCCAATCTGCCCGAGACGCATGGAAGCGTCAATCAATCCCGACCCCGAAGAGGAGCGCGGCACCCGGATGCGGCACATTCTCCGTAGTTCGTTCCCGGCCGTCCTGGCCTTCCTGATCGTCGGAGGCTCGACCGTGGACGCCCAGACGGTGCCGTCCCCGTTCAACTTCATCGAAGGTCGCCAGGAGGTCGGGCTCATCTTCGGCGCGGTCGACGCTGCGACCGGGCGCTTCGGGTACGCCCCGAAGGGCGGCCGGCTGTTCGGCGGCCGTTACGGCATCGAGCTCTCGGGACCTTTGTCGCTCGAGGGCGTGACCACGGTCATCTCCGGGGAGCGGGACGTCATCAATCCGGGGCGAGACGAGGGCGACCGCGTGGTGGGCGAGGCCGATGCGCTGCTGGCCACCATCGACGCGCGCTTCAAGTTCACGCTCACCGGCGACCGGATGTGGCACCGCATCAGCCCCTTCATCGTGGCCGGCGGCGGCGTCGTCTTCGACGCAGCCGGGGATTCCGAGGCGGACGAGCAGCTCCTCCCCGAGGACCGGTTCAGCTTCGGCACCAGCTTCTATGGCACGACGGGTCTCGGGGTGCGCTGGTTCATCACCGACCGCTTCGCGCTGCGGGCCGACGGCACGTTCTCGCTCTGGAAGGTTGGCACACCGCCCGGGTTCAGCGACCCGGTCAGGAACTTCCCCAATGTCGAGGAGGGCGAGTGGCTGCGGTCGCTCGGGCTCACGATCTCGACACTGATCCGCTGGTGAGATCCGGGAGCTCCTGACCGTGGCCGAGGGCTCTGCTCGCTTCGAGAGGCGCACCGCCGACTGGCTGGGCGTCGACGAGGCAAGGGTCCGGATCCTCGAGGTAGCACACCCACTCCCGGCCGAGGAGGCATCCCTCCGCGAGGCAGAAGGCCGCGTGCTCGCGGAGCGTCTGCTCGCCGGAGCCACGCTGCCGCCGTGGGACAACTCGGCCATGGACGGCTACGCCGTGCGCGCGGACGACGTCGCCGGCGCCACCGAGACGGAGCCCGTGACGCTCGATGTCGTCTCTCGGGTGCTCGCCGGCCACATGGACGCCGTCCCGACGGTCCTTCCCGGCCAGGCCTCCCGGATCATGACCGGCGCCCCCCTTCCTCCCGGGACCGACGCGGTCGTCCGGGTCGAGGACACGGATGCGGAATCCGAGACCGGCAAGGTCCGCGTGAGCGTCCCCGTCGAGGCCGGACGGTACGTGCGCCCCGCCGGCCAGGACTTCCGCCGGGGCGACCCGGTGTTGGAGCCCGGACGGGTGGTCCGGGCCGGTGTGATCGGCCTGGCGGCCGCGATCGGCCGGGAGGCGCTGGCCGTCCACCGTCGCCCCACCGTCGCTCTGCTGGCCACGGGGGACGAGCTCCGGGGTCCAGCCGCCTACGAGGACGTCGTCCACGGGAGGGGCATCCCCGAGTCCAACCGGCCGATGTTGGCGGCCATGGTCCGGGATGCGGGCGCACGCGTCGGACGGTCCGCGCTGGCGGCGGACGACGAGCGGGACCTGGCGACACACCTCGAGCAGTCCGGCTCCGACGACGTCCTCGTCACCATCGGAGGGGCGTCGATGGGGGAAGCCGATCTCGTCAAGAGAGTCCTCGACCGGGCGGGCTTCCGCCTGGTGTTCTGGAGGGCCCGCATCCGGCCGGGGAGCCCGTTCAGCTTCGGGCTACTTCCCCGCGGCGACCGGCTCCAACCCGTATTCGGGCTACCCGGAAATCCCGCCTCGGCGTTCGTGACCTTCGAGCTCTTCGTACGCCCGTTCCTACGCCGGCTCGCCGGCCATTCCGCCTGCTTCCGGCCGGTCGTGAGCTGCGTGGCCGCGGACGACCTGCGGGGTCCGACCGATCTCGCCGCGTATCTGAGGGTATCGCTCGATCGTAAGACCGCGCCGTGGACCGCGACGCTCACGGGGCCCCAGGGCTCCGGCCTGGTACGGGGACTGGGCCACGCCGACGGGCTGGCGGTACTTCCGGAGGGGACGGGAGAGATCCCGCGGGGATCGTCCGTGGACGTGGTCCTGCTCACCGGCGACGCGAGCGACGAGCATACGCGGAACGATTACGGCGCGGGGGCGCGGCAGTGAGGGCGACTCGCCCGATCCTGGTCGTGGCTCTCCTCGCCCTGGGCGTGACTGGATGCGGACTTCCCCGCTGGCCCGTCCAGGCACCCATGACCTCCGCCTACGGCCTACGCTTCTCGGGTATCATCCCCGGAACCCACCGCGGTGTCGACCTGAACGTGCCGCACGGGACACCCGTCCGGGCCATGGCCGACGGACACGTTCGCTACGCGGGAAGCATGAGCGGATACGGGAACGTGGTCTGGCTCGACCACGGCGGGTCGGTCCTCACCGTATACGCCCATCTCTCGGAGATCCACGTCTCCGTGGGCACCGTGGTGCGCGGCCAGTCGGTCATCGCGCTCAGCGGAGCGAGCGGCGACGTGACGGGGCCCCACCTCCACTTCGAGGTGTGGAGGTGGGGCCGACCCGTCGATCCGGTCCCTCTGTTGGGTGGCAGACCCGGGACCTGAGGTCGGTCGGGCGAGCCGACCTCAGCCTCCGGACTTGAGCGCCTTGATCTCGTCGGCGAGTCGCGGTACGACCTCGAAGAGATCACCCACGATCCCGTAGTCGGCCACACCGAAGATCGGCGCGTCGGCATCCTTGTTGATCGCCACGATCGTCTGCGACGTCCGCATACCGGCCAGGTGCTGGATCGCGCCCGAGATTCCGATGGCGAAGTACAGCTTGGGCGCCACCGTCTTTCCGGTCTGCCCGACCTGCTCGCCGTGGGGCCGCCATCCGGCGTCCACGACCGCGCGGGAGGCGCCCAGCGCGGCGCCCTGCCCGATCGCGTCCCGTAGCGTCTCGAGCAGCTTCCAGTTCTCGGGATCCTTCATGCCCCGCCCGCCCGACACGATGATGGAGGCTTCCGCCACGTCGACCTGACCGTCGGAGGCGCCCTTCCGCTCGACGACGCGCACCTTGAACGCGCTGGCGTCGATGTCCGGGGTGAAGGTCTCGACCTCACCCGCAGCCTCCGACTCGGTGGCCTGGAAGACGTTCGGCCGGATCGACACGAGTACCGGCGACGCCTCGACCTCCAGGTGCGCGAACGCCTTGCCCGAGTAAACCGGCCGGACGATCGACACCTTTCCGCCATCCGCCTCCAGCCCCGTGACGTCGGCCGCGAGCGGCACGTCGAGGGCCGCAGCGACACGTGGTGCGAGATCCTTCCCGAGCGTCGTGGCCGGGAAGATCACCGCGCCGTAACCGCCTTCCTTGATGCGCGCGGCGAGGACCGAGGCGTAGGCCTCGGGATTGTAATCGCCGAGCGCCTCGTGCTCACCGGCGAGCACCTTGGCCGCACCGAAGCGCCCGAGCTCACCGCCTGCCGCCGAGATGCCCGGGGCTCCGAGCACGAGCGCGTGGGCGCTGCCGCCGAGCGAGCCGGCCAGCCGCGCGGCCGCGCTTACCGCTTCACGGGCGGATCCGCCGATCTGCCCGTCCCTCTGTTCCGCGAATGCGAGAACGTCCGCCATGTCTATCTCCGATCCTGCGTGTTGGTGATCTCGATAACTGTGTAATCCGGCGCCGGTCAGAGCGCGTTGGCTTCTTCTCGCAGCAGGCGCACGAGCTCGGGCACGGCATCCGCGCCCTCACCCACGATCCGACCCGCGGAGCGCGGCGCCGGCTCGGCGAGCTTGACGACGCGCAGCTTCGCTTCGACCTGCGCGGCGTCCTTCTGCTCGAGCGGCTTCTTCTTGGCGGCCATGATGCCCTTGAGGGAGGCGTAGCGAGGCTCGAACTCTCCCTTGGTGACGGTCAGCACCGCCGGGAGATCGACTTCGACGACTTCCGTGCCGCCCTCGACCTCGCGCTGACACACGGCCTTCCCGTCGCCGACTTCGAACGAGGACACGCCGGTCACGCACGGCCGCCCGAGCAGTGTCGCGACCATCGGGCCGACCTGCTGCTGGTCGTCGTCCGCCGCCTTCACGCCGAACAGGATGAGAGGCGCGTCGGCGCCATCGAGCTCCGCCGCGAGTACCTTGGCGGTCGCCAGGCCGTCGATGGTCGGCTCACCGACGAGCAGCGTCGCGCTATCCGCGCCCATGGCGAGACCCGACCGAAGGGTCTCCTGCGTGGCGGCGTCGCCGAAGCTGACCAGGCGCACCGAGCCGTCTCCGGCGGCCTCTTTCGTCCGGAGGCCGGCCTCGACGGCGAACTCGTCGTAGGGGCTGATGATGTATTTGACGCCCGAGGGGTCGATCTTGTCCCCGGAGCCGTCGATCCGGATACGGGTCTCGGTGTCCGGGACCCGCTTCACACAGACGATGACGTTCAACGGTCGTTCTCCGATGTGACTGATGAAATTCCACTGACGCCGGCGAGCCGACGTGTGCCCCTGCCAGAGGGCCGGGGCCGACTACCCCCCACCCCATGCCGGGGTCCGATTCAGAGCGAAGCTCCAAGTATACCAAAAGCGACGGTTGCGATCCCGCCCCCGATGAGCGCGTAGGGGAGCTGGGTGCGCACGTGATCGATGTGATCGGTGGCGGCGGCCATCGACGAGATGATCGTGGTGTCGCTGATCGGGGAGCAGTGATCGCCGAATACGCCGCCCGCGAGCGAGGCCGCCACGAACGGGGCCAACGGCAGACCCAACGCTTCGGCGGCCGGCACCGCGATGGGAAGCATGATCGCGAAGGTTCCCCAGCTCGTGCCCGTGGAGAAGGCGATCCCGCCGGCGACCAGGAAGACGAGCGGGAGGTAGACTGCGTTCGGCATCGTGCCCGCCGTCACCTGGGCGACGTAGACGCCGGTCCCGAGGTCCTGCACGACGTTGCCGAGCGCGAGCGCGAGGAGAAGGATGAGCGCGAGCGGAACCAGGCCGCCCCCGCCCTTGAGGGCGAGTCGGACCAGCTCGTCCTGGGTGAAGGCCCGCTGGAACATCAGCATGATCCACGCGACGCCCAGGCCGAAGAGCACGGACCAGAGCACGCTGGTCGATCCCGAGCCGTCCTGAAGCGCCCCGTCACCCGTGATGTAGAGGGAGACCGGCATGAACAGGACCATGGCCGCGATAGGGACGAGCATGTTGCGGGCCCGCGGGGGCACCCCCTCCTTCGGCTCGGAAGACAGCACGTCCTCGTCGATCATGGGCGTCGCCCCGGGCCACAGCATCTCTCCGTTCCGGGTGCGCTCCTCCGCCTTCTTCATGGGTCCGAGGTCGATCCCGAACAGGATCACCGCCAGGACGAGGAGCACGGCCGCCATCGCATAGAAGTTGAACCCGATGGAGGCGACGAAGACACCGAGCGAGTTCTCCACGCCGAGGCTCTCGAGGATACCGAGGTTGTAGGCGCCCCACGCGTTGAGCGGAATCAGGATGCAGATCGGAGCCGACGTCGAGTCGATGATGTAGGCCAGCTTCTCCCGGGAGCTCTTGTACCGATCGAACAACGGCCGCGCGACGGAGCCCGCCACGAGCACCGTGATGTTGGACTCGATGAAGATGACGACCCCGGTCGCCCATGCGAGCAGCTGGGACTTCTTGGCCGAATCGACCCAGGCGCGCTCTTCCAGGGCATGCACGAAGCCACGAAAGCCCCCTGCGGCCTCGATCGTGGCGATGAGCGCCCCGATCACGAGCGTGAACAGGATCACCTTCGCGTCCCCCTCGCTTCCGAGCACCGCGACGGCGCCGTCGATCCCGGCGGCCAGCCCGGCGAACGGGTCCCACCCCTCCAGGATCGTCCACCCCAGCCAGATGCCTCCGGCCAGTGACAGGTAGACCTGCCGGGTCCAGATCGCCAGCACGATGGCCAGGACTGGGGGCAACAGGGAGATCCAGGTCGGTTCGGTCATGCGTGCGCGCTCCGGTCGACGGGGTTCCAACCATCCGGCCTAGACGTGCCGGCGGCGCCCCGAACATAGAACCTGTGGGGCCAATCCGCCGCCCGGGATACGCCGACCCGTCCGGACACGCCGATCCGCGACTCGGGTAGCGACGCGTCGGGGACCAGGACGAGGGGAGGCCGGGAGAGCTCGTGCCCGTAGAGGGCACCGGTGACGCCGAGCGCTTGCGCTAGCCGTCCGGGTCCGGCGGCGAGCGGGCGCCGGTCCCCTCGCCGCTCCAGCATCGCCGCCTCGCCCTCGAGCGGGTCGAGGCCCCGAACCAGGACGGCGCCGCCCTGCCCGTCCGGACCCGCCACCACGTTCAGGCACCAGTGGACCCCGTAGCTGCGGTAGACGTAGGCGCGCCCGGGCGAGCCGAACATGGCACGGTTGCGGTCGGTCGCACCCCCGACCGTATTGGCGTGGGAGGCAGGGTCCTCAGGCCCCCCGTAGGCCTCCGTCTCGACGATCACGCCCGCGGTCCGGACTCCGCCGACGGTGGAGACCAGCCGACACCCGAGGAGCGCCCGTGCCAGCTCGACGGGGGGACGATCGCAAAACGCCCGGACGGAGGAGCTCCGTCCGGGCGTCGCGGTCATGCGTGCGGCTTCGCCGGCCTCAGCCGGATCCGGCACGAGAAGCCGTCCGCCGCTCGTAGTCTCCGGCCCAGGCCTCGAGGACCTGGTCGCCGCGGCGACCAGGCACCGCATCGCGAACGACATCCGGATCGTCCCGGAGGACGGTGAAGACGTCAGTCCCGAAGCGCTCGACCAGCGTCTCGGCCGTCTTCTCGCCGACGCCCTTGTACCGATGCGCCATATAGCGCACGATCGCGTCCGGGTCGCTCGGAAGACCGAGCGCCTTCAAGTCGATCGGGGCTCCCCTCGTGGCGGTGGTGGAGGGCGCGTCCGAGGTCGAGGGAGCCGGAGCCTCGGCCTTCGCCTCGGGCTTGCTCGCCGATTTCGACGGGGCGGCCACGGCCTGTCCTTCGAAGAGCGGAACGGAGCCGTCGTCCGTGCCGGACCGTCGGCGCGTCGAGCCGCGGCGCGGCCCGAGCTTCTTCGCGCGATCCTGCTTGGGCGGCGCAACCTCGATCACCGTCGGGCTCGAGGTGTCGGGCTCGGTCGGCGCCTGCTCGGGCTCCGAGGGCACGGCGGCGGCGCGACCGGGGGAAGCCGGCGGCGCCTCGTCGGACCGGGTCGTCTCTGCCCGGCCAAGATCGCGGGTCTCATCGGCCGCCGGGGCGGCCTGGGCCGTTCCGGCCGAGCGCGGCAGCGTGATCTCCGAAGACCCGTTGTCGGTCTTCGTGATCACGATGGCGCCCCGGTCCTCGGCCTCGGACAGGAACTTGCTGAACTTCGGGAACCCGACGGTCCCCTCGTCGAAGTCCGGGTGCTTCTCGAGGATCTTGCGCTTGACGTCGGAGTCCCGGATGGAGTCCCTGCCCTCGCCGACGAGGCGCTCGAGCGTCTCGGTGAGGACGTCGATCGCGGCCTGCACCTGCGCGTCGGTGACCGGGGCGGAGTCGCCGCCCTCGGACCGCGACTCCTGGCTCTCCGGAGCGCGCTCTTCGCTCCGCTCGCGCCTTCCGCCACGCGGCTTTCGGTCCCGTCTGCCGCGACCGTTGTCGGAGCCCGACGACGACGAGCGACCTCCCCGCCCACCCCGGGCCGGTTCGATCTCGTACTGCCCGTTGTCCATCTTCTTCAGCGTGACCAGACCGCGCGACGAAGCCTCGGTGAGGAACTTGCTGAACTTGCTGAACCCGATGGCCCCCTCGTCGAAGTTCGGGTCGATCTCCTGCATGACCTGCTTGAGGCGATCCGAGCGCATGACGTCGTCGCGGGACACCATCTTGGCGACCGCGTCCTTGACCAGCACCCAGGGATCGCTCGTTCCGCGGTTGAGGTCCGTCGTCTTCGTCAGCCCGGTGAGGCTCGTGTAGGAGTAGTACTCGTCACAGTTCTGGACGAGGATGTCCGAGCTGGACTCCTGGATCCCGACACCGATGACGTACTTCCCGTACTCCTTGAGCTTCAGGACCAGGCTGGAGAAGTCGGAGTCACCCGTGAGCAGGATGTAGGTCCCGATCTCCGGTCGGATGAACACGAGCTCGAGCGCGTCGATCGCCATCCGGATGTCCGTCGCGTTCTTCTTGTTGCTGCCGTAGGCCGGCGCGAAGATGAGGTCGACCGAGGCCTCGGAGAGCGGGACGATGTACTGCGGATAGCGGCGCCAGTCGGCGTAGGCGCGCTGGACGCTGACCTTGCCCTTGATGACGTCCGAGTCGAGGAGCGTCTTCAGCTCCTTCGAGAGGTCGCTGCGCATGCCCATCGTGACGTTGTCGAAGTCGATGAGAAGCGCGGCGTGGGGCGAGGACGCCCCGGAAACGACGGATCCCCCCTGATGGGGAGCCCTCATGTACGGTGTGGTCATTGTGTGTCTTTCTTCGTCTCGTGGACATTCTGGTGATGCCGCGAGACCTCCCCACCCGAGCCACGTCGCGAACGATCGTGGGTCCGGTCGGGGAAGCCCTTGGGCGCGCTCACCACGAGCGCGGCGGCCCCGGGGTCAGGGCGACTGGCGCCCCGCCTTGATCCGGCGGGTCAGCTCGCCCCGTTGCAGCTTACCCGTATCCGTACGGGGGAGCTCGTCCCAGAACTGCACGAGATCCGGGACTTTGGCCTCCGCGAGTGTTTCGCGGCACCAATCGAGGACCTCGGGTTCCGACACGATCGCACCCTCGACGGGCACGACGCAGGCACAGATGGCTTCACCGAGCAGCGCGTCCGCGATCCCCAGGACCGCGACCTCCCTGACCGCGGGGTGGGACTCGATTCGAGCCTCGACCTCCCGCGGATACACGTTGAAACCAGAACGTATGATAACGTCCTTGGTTCGCCCCACCAAATGGAGGTATCCGTCCTCGTCGAGGATCCCCAGGTCTCCGGTGAGGAGGAAGCCGTCGGCGTCGTAGGCACCCGTCGTCTCCCGAGGCTGCCTGTAGTACCCCAGCATGAGTCCCGGCCCCTTGATGCGGATCTCCCCCACACTCTCCACCGGAAGGGGGTCGCCACCCGGTCCGAGGATCCGGATCTCGGTCCCCGGCAGCGGGCGCCCCACGGTGAACCTCCGCTTCTCGTCCGAATCGGACGGACGAGTCATGGTCGCTGTGGAGGCGGTCTCCGTGAGGGAGTATGCCGTCAGCACCGTGACGTCGAAGAGCTCGGCCAGCTCACCGATGAGCTCGTCGCCGACCGGGGCACCCGCCACGAGGGCGAGCCGAAGTGACGAGAGGTCGCGCGGAGCCGCACGCTGCTCCTCCATCTCGGCCACGAAATGCGTAGGGATGCCGTAGTGGACGGTCACCCCCAACCGCTCGATGTCGTCCAGCGTGGCCGCGGCGCCGCCTTCCGTCTGCAGCACGATCGAGGCGCCGGACAGGAGCGTCGACAGTAGACCCGGCGCGAGCCCGAACACATGGAAGAGCGCGGATACACCGATCACGCGGTCGCTCGTCGTCAGCTCGAGCCCCTGGGCCGTCCCGTCGGCGGCGGCCAGCAGGTTGGCGTGCGAGAGCTCCACGCCCTTCGCCTTCCCCATCGTTCCGGACGTGTACACGAGCGCGAACGTGTCGTCCGCGGTCGAGCGGTCGTCGCCCGCCATCGGTGCGTAGTCGCGTCCCGCCCCGGCCGAGAGCAGATCCTCGTACTGGAAGATGCGGTCGTCGTACCAGAGGTCCTCGTCGCCGACGGTCACGACGTACTGGAGCTCCGGAAGCTGCGGCATGAGATCCTCGAAGATCTCGAGGTAGTCCAGTCCGAACGCCCGCTCGATGGTCACGGCCAGAGAGGCCCCGGACTGCCGTAGCATGTACTGCAGGTCGACGATGGAGGCCTTCGGATTCAGGGGAACCACGACCGCCCCGAGCTTGGCCGCGGCGAACATGGACACCACGAACTCGGGACGCGGAGGGAGCACGAGCGCGATGCGGTCGCCGGCTTGGACCCCGAGGTTCGCCCAGGCCGCCGCGAGCGACTCGGCATCGGAGTCGACCCGCCCCACCGCTATCTCCTCGTCCTGGAAGCGGAGATAAACGCGTCCGGGATCCGTCGTCGCTGAGCGCGCGAGAATGGACGCGAGAGTCGAACCGCTGATGCGCTCGCTGAGCGCCATGGCACCTCCGGCCGGCGTACGTGGGGAAAGGGTGAAGATAGGTCTCACCCCATGGGCTCGCCAACGATTCCCGGACGTTCCGGCCGTCGCGGGACGGGCCCTCCCGAGTAGACACCGGTCCCGCTCGAACCGCTTAGCGGGACCGGATGGCTCAGCCCGTGGCGGCGGCCAGGCGGGTCGAGAGCGCCTCGACGACGAGCCGGTCGGGCACGTCGTGTGTCCACCCGTCACCCGGGTCCACCTCCCCCAGCCTTCGGAGGAGGACATAGCGGGGTCGTCCTCCGCGCGTCTTCTTGTCCGTGGCGAGGAATCCCATCACCCGGTCGGCGTCCAGCTCGGGAAGCGGAGGCAGGGCCAGCCCTGCCAGCCCGGACTGGAGACGCGCCCGGGTGCCGGGCTCGGTAACGCCGAGCTTTTCGCCCACCTCGGCCTCGAGGAGCATGCCGACGGCCACCGCGGTGCCGTGCCCCACCGCGAAGTCCGACGCGGCCTCGATCGCATGCCCGAGGGTGTGGCCCAGGTTGAGCACCTGCCTCGAGCCACCCTCCCGCTCGTCCGCCTCGACGACGCCGGCCTTGAGCTCGACCGAACGGCCTACGGCCTCCTGCGCCGCATCCGGATCGGCTTCCAGGAGTGCGGGCAGCCTCTCGGCCAGCCGGTCGAAGTAGGGAGCGTCGAGGGCCGCACCGTGCTTGAACGCTTCCACCAACCCCTGTGCCCGCTCCTCCCAGGAGAGCGTGGCGAGCACCGCCGGGTCCGCGACCACGAGGTCCGGCGCGTGGAACGCACCGACCAGGTTCTTGCCTTGGGGAACGTCCACACCCGTCTTCCCCCCGACCGATGCGTCGATCATGGCCAGATAGGTCGTCGGGACCTGTACCACGGGGACACCCCTCATGAACGTCGCCGCGACGAAGCCCGCGAGATCGGTCGTGACGCCGCCGCCCACCGCGACGACCGCCGAGTCCCGTCCGAAGCCGGCCTCCAGGAGCCGGTCGGTCAGTGACGCCCACGACTCCCGGGTCTTGTGGGCTTCCCCTTCCGGGAAGGTGAAGAGCCGCACGTCGAGGCCTTCCCGCTCGCACGCCGCCCGCACGGCCTCGCCATGGAGTGGGGCCACCCGGCTGTCCGAGATCACGGCGTAGCGAAAGGCCGGTACGCGAGACCGGAGTAGTGCGGGCAAGCCGGCGAGTGCCCCGACCCCGACCACGACGTCGTAGCTCCCGGCCCGGGCGCCCACCGACACGATCAGCTCATTGCGGCTCATCGGTCGGGCGTACCGACGCGGAACGTGAAGTCGAGCCCGTCGAGGGGACCGACGGTCAGCACCGCGCCGGCTCGGCCGTCGACGGTCGCGGCCCGGAGCGCGGCACCCGCGCCCAACCGGCCCACGGCCGCCCCGAACCGATCCAGGAAGCGGTCGCGCGCCGGCTCGTCGTCCCAGACCGAGACCCAGACCAGAGCCACATCTCCGCCCGAGGCGGGCTCCACCAACGCGTACCGGTCTCCACCCCACCCTTCCGCCAGGCTGGCGGCGTCCGAGCCCACGTGGGTCTCGACCAGGACCTGGAGCTCGAGCCGCCCGAGCACGTCCTCGTGCAGCACGTTACCACCCTCGACGTCGATGTCCACGTCCACGGGCGGGTCGTCCAGGCGCCCCTCCATGACCTGCTCCGTGGACGCGGGGAGCCACGCGCCGAACGGAGCGACCCGGCCCTCGGTCGACCACAGACCCTGCACGAACCCGGCCCCCTGCACGTATGGGAAGAGGAGCGAGCGCCGGATGACGGCCGGAGCGCCCGCGAGAGCCGGAAACTGCGCCTCCATGCCGTCCACGGCGGGAAGGAGCTGGTCGGCGATGCCCGGCACCGCGGCGAGATCCACCGCCTGCCCCGTCATCCGCTCCATCATGAACTCGATCATCACCAACGTGGCGTGGCCTTCGATCGCGGCATGGGCCGCGGCCGCGCGATCGTTCCCCAGGTCGGCCGACGTGAGAGCGTCGAGGTCGGCAGTCTGGTCCTGGACGGCGTGCACGAGCTCGTGGAGGAGCAGGCTCTCGAGCACCTCCCGGGGTTGATCCTCCATGACGAAAAGCGCCGTCGAGTCGGGCTCGTAGAAGCCGGCGACCTGCTCCGTGTAGAGATCGAGGAGGAGGCCGCGCAGATCGAGATCGGGCTCGACGAGGCCGAGCATGGCGTAGACTCGTACCGTCTCGCGCGCCTCGTCGGCCGGCAGCTCCTCGTCGAGCTTGTGCCGGAGATAGGCCACGAGCTCGGACCGGCTCCTGCGCTCGATCCGGACCGGCGCCACGAGCTCCATGCTCGAGCGGGCGGCCAGGCCCGGGAGGATCTCGGCCGCGAGCGTCCGCAGCTCCGGGTCACTGGAGATCACCAGGTCCGAGCCCGGCTCCTGCGCGTCGCTCGAGCACGCCCCGAGCGCCAGCAGCAAGAGCACCGACGCCAGCCGTCGGGATCCCGCCCGCAGGAGCGAGATCGCCCCTCCCTGGCGAAAATCGCGTCGGCGGGTCTCGGACTCGGTGGTCATGCATCTCTCCTGGCAGGTCGACGGGTCGGTCCGGCGCCCCGGCCGGGCGCCCGCGTGAGCTTCGCCGCGCGGCGGAGAACGGTCAAGCAATCCGGCGTTGAGCATGACCCGGAACCCACGCTAGCTTGCGTCGTGTAGAACCTCTGGCACCCGGCTTGCAATCTCGATGATCGAGGCCGTGGGGGCTGGAAGAATCCGAGAGCACGGGGTCGACCGATGGTACGAGCGCAACCGAAGGAAGGCGACGGCGGTAAGAGCCTCGTGGCCAGGGCCCGGGAGCTCCTGCAGCCGGGTCCGATCGCCATGGCGGCGGCCTTCATCGTCGCGTTGGGGCTCGGTGGAGCCTGGGGAAGCTGGCGTAACCTCTGCGCCGGAGACGTTTGCCCGTCCATCGCCCAGATCCAGACCTTCGAGCACGAGCAGACGACGAAGCTGTACGCGTTCGATGGCCGCGAGCTCGGTGAGCTCGGCTTCGAGCGGCGCACGCCGGTTTCGATCAACGCGGTTCCCGAATACGTGGCCCAGGCCGTCATCGCCATCGAGGACACGCGGTTCTACGACCACGGCGGCTTCGATCCGCGCGGCATCGCCCGTGCCGTCTGGGGCGTCCTCACGTTCCGCAACCTCGGCGGGGGCAGCACGATCACCCAGCAGCTCGCCCGCAACATGTTCGACGAGATCGGTTTCGAGCGGCGCTACATCCGTAAGCTGCGGGAGCTCCAGGTCGCCCTGGATCTCGAGCAGGCCTACACGAAGGACCAGATCCTCGAAGGGTACCTGAACGAGATCTACATGGGCCGTGGGTACGGCTTCCAGAACGCGGCCCGGAACTATCTCGGTAAGAACGTCGCGGACATCAACGTCGCGGAAGCGGCCCTGCTCGCCGCGATCCTGAACGTGCCCGCCCGGTACAACCCGTTCCGTTATCCCGACCGCGCCGAAGCCCGTCGGAACCTCGTGCTGTCGCGCATGGCCGCTGAGGGCTACCTGAGCGCCGAGGAGGCCGAGCGGTGGAAGGAGTGGCCCCTGCCGGAAGAGGAGCCGGAAGGTGGGGCCCAGACCCAGGCGCCGTACTTCGAGGAGTGGGTCCGCCAGATCCTCGACTCCAGATTCGGTGACGCGATCTACCGCAACGGCTACCGCGTCTACACGACGCTGGACGTCGACATGCAGCGGGCGGCCAAGCAGGCCATGGACGAAGGTTGGCGCGAGATCGAGGCCGATTCCGTGAACTTCCGTCATCCTCGCTATGCGGAGTTCGACACCGTCCAGTCGTTCCCCGGCTCCACGCCGTACCTCCAGGGCGCGTTCGTGGCGCTCGATCCGAAGACCGGCCACGTGCGGGCGCTGATCGGCGGGCGGGACTATCAGCAGTCCCGCTTCGACCGTGCACGCCAGGCGGAGCGTCAGGCGGGGTCGGCGTTCAAGCCGTTCGTCTACACGGCCGCGATCGCGACTGGAATCCCGGCGTCGCACATCATCGTCGACGCGCCGGTCGTGTATCCGCAGATCAACGACGAAGACTGGCGGCCCTCGAACTTCACGAGGGAATTCCAGGGCCCGATGACGATCCGGGAGGGACTCTACACCTCCACCAACATGATCGCGATCAAGCTCGGCTGGGAGGAGGTCGGCATCGAGACGGTCGCGCAGACCGCGCGTCGCATGGGCATCCAGACCGAGATCGGGCGTCTGCCCTCGAGCACGATCGGCGCGTCCTCCGTGATCCCCCTCCAGATGACCGAGGCGTACGCATCGTTCCCCAACCTCGGCACGAAGGTGCGGCCGTTCCCCATCCTCAGGGTCGAAGACCAGAACGGCAACGTCGTCTGGGAGCCGCAGCCCGAGCGGACCGAGGTGCTGGACAGTCTCTCCGCCCGCATCATGGTATCGATGCTCGAGGACGTGGTCGTCCGAGGCACGGCCTACACCGCGGTACGGGTTCGGGCCGGTCTGCCTCGCGAGATCCCGGCAGCGGGCAAGACTGGAACCACCAACGACGGGACCAACGTCTGGTTCGCCGGCTTCACGCCCGATCTCGTGGCAACGGTCTGGTTCGGCATGGACACGCCGATCCCCATCTTCCGCCGCGAAGGCGCGACCCGTCAGGCGACCGGCGGCGGGCTCGCGGCACCCGTCTGGGGATCGTTCATGCGGCGGGTGTACCTCGGCGCGGAGACCGACGCGGACGCCGGCATCGAGGGTTTCGACCCTCTCCTGCCGACGCCCGAGCCCTGGCCCATGCCCGACGGTTTGAACGCGGTGCTGGTGGACCGGGAAACCGGTCAGCTCGCGTCGCGCTGGTGTGCGGAAGAGGACCAGTACCTCGAGTACTACGTGCCGGGAACGGAGCCCACGGAGTTCTGCGACCGCTCGAACCGGCGGTTCCGCATTCCGCGGGTGCCGGGGCGGTAGCCAGCCAGCTTCGACGAGCGGGTAGCTAACCGACCCGCTCGATCACGAGGGGCAGCGAGGGCGGCGCCTCGCCATCTCCGATCACCACGCTCTCCAGCAGCGCCCGCCGACCGAGCGTGAGACCGTCGGCGTCGCGCGCGTGGACCCGGCCGATCAGGGTCGCCGCCTCGACCTGCTCACCCGGACGGACGAGCACCTCGAACCCCACGCCCGGATCGATGGTGTCCTCGACCCGCACGCGCCCCCCGCCGAGACCGACGACGGCCTCTCCGAGCACCCGCGGACGAACCCGGTGCACGGTCCCCGCGCGGCCCGCGGCGACCTCGCCGACCTCGGGAGCGGTGTGCAGACGCCCGGGCGCGTCGAGCACCCCCGGGTCACCTCCCTGCTCCACGACCAGGCGGCGGAACCGCTCGAGCGCGGCCCCGGAAGCCAGCCGCTCCTCGGCACTCTGGCGAACCGCCGCCTCGTCCGAGCCCGGCGAGCCCTGGAGGACCATCTCCACGACCAACCTCAGGACCAGCTCGCGCAGATCGGCAGGACCCTCGCCCGCGAGACACCGGATGGCCTCGGCCGTCTCCAGCCCGTTGCCCACGGCCCGGCCGAGCGGTCGATCCATGGCCGTGAGAAGCGCAACCGTCCTGAGCCCCCGTGCCCGACCGATCCGGACCATGGAGCGAGCGAGCGAACGGGCGCGCTCGGGCTCGGCCAGGAACGCTCCATCACCGACCTTCACGTCCAGCACCAGGCCGTCGAGCCCTTCCGCGAGCTTCTTGCTCATGATGCTCGCGGCGATCAACGGGAGTGAGGGGACGGTGCCGGTCACGTCCCGGAGCGCGTAGAGGCGCCGGTCGAGCGGCGCGATCTCGCGGGTCTGCCCGGTCATGGCGCAGCCGACGTGCTCCAGGACCTCCACGAAGCGGGCGAGATCGAGATCGACCCTGAAGCCGGGGATCGCCTCGAGCTTGTCGAGCGTGCCGGTGGTATGGCCGAGCCCGCGCCCCGACATCATGGGCACGTAGAGACCGAGCTCCGCCGCGAGCGGCGCCAGAGCGAGGGAGACCTTGTCGCCCACCCCTCCCGTGGAGTGCTTGTCGACCCGGGGCCGGTCCAGCGAAGTGAGGTCCAGCGTCGCGCCCGATGCGAGCATCGTGTCGACGAGGACGTCGGTCTCGTCCTCCGTGAGCCCCTTGTGTACCACCGCCATCAGGAAGGCCGACATCTGGTAGTCCGGCACGTCCCCACCGAGGTATCCGCGGAGGAACGCACGAAGCTCGGCCGGCTCGAGCGCGAGGCCGTCCCGCTTACGCTCCAGAACGCGGACGGCGTTCACACCGAGCCGCCGAGCTCCGCTGTCGACGCGACAGTTTCGACCGGGCTCAACGCCCCAGGCGGCCCCGCGCTCCCTTCAGGGCGTCATCGACGCGCCCGCGCACATCGTCGGCCACGTCTTCCCAGCGGTCGCTCGCCGTGTCCCTGAGGTTCGTCGCGGTGCGCTGCAGCCGGCGGCGCGTCCTGCGCCCCGGCTCGGGTGCGGTGAGGAGCGCGGCGCTGGCACCGATGACCGCCCCGAGCAGCAGGCCCGAGAGGAAGCTGATACGGGTATCGTTCTCGTAATCCATGGGTTCTCCGGTTCGAGAGGAACTCCTCGAGTGTATATTTTAGCGGTACGCACGACGAACCACGAGACATGGGGGCCGTTTGAGCGCGACATTAGCGAGCAAGAAGGAGGTCGTGGTACCGGTTCAGGTATTCAACGTCCTCCGGCGCGAGCTGGAGAAGGAGGTGGGCACGCTGCCGGCGGTCCGCGCGCTGCATCATGCCGGTTACGAGGCGGGGCTCGGCGCGGCCGCGTCGTTCGAGACCAGTGGCGCGGGCGCGTCGCTGACGGACCTGGCCGCCAGCGACTTCTGGGGCCGCATCGAGCGTTTCTTCTCGAAACGCGGATGGGGTCGGCTCGTCCACGAAGACCTCCATCCGGGAGTCGGCCTGCTCAGGTCCTCGGACTGGCTGGAGGCGACCCCCGACGACACGGATCCGGAAGGAAGCTGCTCCTTCAGCACGGGATATCTCGCGGGCCTCCTGTCGGAGCTCTCCGGCCGGCCGGTCGCAGTCCTGGAGGTGACGTGCCGAAGCCGCGGGGACGACGCCTGTCGTTTCGCGTTCGGGTCGGAGGCGGTGATCCACGACCTCTATGGCCACATGCTCGAGGGAGCGGACCTGACCCGCGCCCTCGACGAGCTGTAGCGGGCCGCCGGGTCGAGGAACGTAACGTGCGCGTGTTGGGCGTCGACTTCGGGATGAAGCGCATCGGGCTCGCGGTGAGCGATCCCACGGGCACCATCGCCACGCCGCTCGAGACGGTGAAGCGTCGGGCCGGAAAACGACCTCCGTTGAAGCAGATCGAGGACTCCGTCGAGGGCTACGACATCGAGCACCTCGTCGTCGGACTTCCACTCGCCCTATCGGGCGAGGAGAACGATTGGTGCGCGGAGGTACGCGACATGGGCGCGAAGCTTGCAACGAGACTCGGCGTCGAAGCCTCCTTCGTCGACGAGCGCATGACCTCGGTCCGTGCGGAGCGCGCGGTTCGTGCCGTGGGGCTGTCCAGGACGGCCCGGCGAGACAAAGGGCGCGTGGACGCCGGCGCGGCACAGCTGATCCTTCAATCCTGGCTCGATCGGAGCAAGCGGACATGACGGTTTCCAAGGTCGGAAAGACGGGCGCGCTCGCGCTCGCCCTCGTCGTGGCCGCCTGCGGCACGGACGGACCTCCCGTCGACGTGTCCGTGCCCGCCGGGTCGGGCTTCTCGGAAGTGGTCGACAGCTTGAGCGCTCGCGGCATCGTGGGGCGCCCGGGGCTGTTCACCCTCTACGCCCGCCTGCGTGGAGCGGACCGTGAGGTCCGCGCCGGCCGCTACGCCCTGGCGCCGGGTAGCTCGTGGAACGAGGTCATCAGGATCCTCACGCGAGGCAACGTCGTCACTGTGCCGGTGACCATACCGGAGGGCTTCACGCTGACCCAGATGGCACCCCGCATCGCCGATATCTCGGGCGCGTCGGAGGACTCGGTCCTGGCGTACCTCGCGCGCGCCGAGCTCGTCGACGAGCTCGGCGTCCCCGGCCCCACGCCCGAAGGGTATCTCTTCCCCGACACCTACCGGTTCACGCCCGGCACCCGCGTGGCGACCGTGGTCGAGACGATGGTCGACCGGTATCGGGCGGTGTGGACGCCGGAAAGGAGGAACAAGCTCGCTGCGATCGACATGACGGAGCGCGAGCTCGTGACGCTGGCGTCGATCATCCAGGCGGAGGCCCGTCAGGTCCAGGAGATGCCGCTCATCTCGGGCGTGTACCATCGACGCCTCGACCTCGGATGGCTGCTCCAGGCGGACCCGACCGTGCTCTACGCGCTCGGCGGGCCCCGTGAACGACTGCTGTACGCCGCCATCGACTCGGTCGCCGACAACCCGTACAACACCTATCGGCAGGGGGGCCTCCCCCCGGGGCCGATCGGGGCCCCCGGCGAGCTCGCGATCGACGCGGCACTCGCGCCTGAGGGCGACTACCTGTTCTTCGTGGCCCGCCCGGACGGATCGCACGTCTTCACGCGCTCCCTCGCGGATCACAACCGGGCGAAGGCGGAGTCGCAGCGCATGCGGGAAGCCGATTCCGGGCTCTGAGCCGGCCGTCGACGGCGAAGCTTCCCTGGCGGCCGGGCTCCGGCTGATCGTCGTGACGGACGCCGCGCTCGCGGCTCCCCGTCCGGTCATCGACGTCGTCGAGGCCGCGCTCGACGCCGGCGCCCCGGCGATCCAGCTCCGGAACAAGGGTGAGAGCGCGCGTGCGCTCCACGAGATCGGACTCGTCATCCGGAGGCTCACCGGTCGCGCCGGTGCCCTCTTCTTCGTCAACGACCGCCTCGACGTCGCCCTGAGCCTCGGGGCGGACGGCGTGCACCTCGGACCCGACGACATTCCCGTACATGCGGCGCGCGCCGTGGCGCCGGAAGGGTTCCTGATCGGCTATTCGACCGACGATCCGGCAGAGGCGACGCGGGCCGTCGGCGACGGGGCGGACTACATCGGGTGCGGCACCGTGTACCGGACATCGACGAAGGGCGACGCGGGTGCGGCCATCGGTGTCGAGGGGCTTGCCCGCGTCGCGCGCGCGGTCGCGGTTCCCGTCGTGGGAATCGGCGGTATCGACGAGCGTCGGGTCGACGAGGTGGCGACGAGCGGCGCCGCGGGCTGCGCCGTGGTCGGGGCGGTCATGCGCGCCCCCGACGTCGCGGCCACCGTGGCCCGGCTCCTGGCTCCCTGGAGCGGCTCGCCGGGCTAGAGCCCGCCCGCGTCCAGGAACGACGCCACTTCGTCACCAGTGACGAAGAAGTCCCCGAGCTGGGCGCCACCGTCCGGGTTGTGCCAGTCCGACCCTCCGGTCGGGAAGAGTCTCCTCGACCGACAGATGTTCTCCAGTCGAAGCACCTGATCCCTGCGGTTACGCGGCCGGTAGACCTCCACCCCGCGCAACCCGGCCTCGACCATGGGGTCGATGAGGTCCTGCACGAGCTCGCCGGGCGGATGGGCCCACACGGCGAGTCCACCCGCGGCCTCGATGATGCCGATGGCGTCCATGGGGGTCAGCATGTGCGTCGACACGAAGGCCGGCCCACTGTCTGCGATGAGCGTGTCGAACGCCTCGGAGATGCTCGCGACATGTCCGCCCTCGACGAGGGCCTGCGCGAGGTGCGGACGTCCCAGGACGACGCGGTCGGGCCCGGCCGCGCGCTCCACCGCCTCGAACGGCACCTCGATCCCGAGGCCCTCGAGCTTGGCCAGCATCTCGCGCATCCGTTCCTCCCGGCGGTTCCGGGCGAGGCGCTCGTGCTCGCGCAGCTCGGCCGCGGCAGGGTCCACGAAGTAGCCGAGCACATGGATGTCGCGGCCCGCATGGCTCGAGCTCACCTCGATCCCCGGGATGACCTGCAGATTGAGGTCGACTCCGAGCGACACGGCGGCGGCGCACCCGGCGGTCGTGTCGTGGTCGGTCACCGCGAGCACGTCGAGTCCCCGCGCGGCGGCCGTCCGTGTCACGTCTTCGGGCGACCAGGCCCCGTCCGACGCCGTCGTGTGTACGTGCAGGTCCAGCTTCATGGCTTCTCTCGTCTCAAAAGCGAAAGGGCGGGGGGGGGGCCAAGCGCCCCCCCGCCCCGCGGCCTCGGTCCAACCGGAGCC
>JAWLHJ010000004.1:273364-641477 GCA_041690395.1 Longimicrobiales bacterium
CCCCCAGCCCCCCGCCGGGGGGGGGGGGGGCCCCCCCCCCCCCCCCCCGCCCGTCGTCATCGGTCCAACGGTAGCCACCGTCAGGCGTCCAGATCCTCCGGATCCAGCATCAAGCCCTCGGGCATCTCCCGCAACGGCTCGGTTCCGGCGTACTCGGTCAGCAGCGTCACGATGTCGCGCTCGACCTTCATCACGCCACCCGCCACGTGGAACGTGTCGCTTCCACCACCGGGCCGCTCGAGGCTCAGAGGCCCGACGCCCAGCAACGTCAGAAGCGGCGCGTGCCCCGGAAGCACCCCGACCTGGCCGTCCCACGACGGGGCGACCAACGCCGAAGCCGGTCCCTCGAACACGACCTTGCTCGGGGAGACCACCTGAACCTGGAGCGTGCCGGCCACCGTCAGCCCTCGGCCTGCAGCTTCTCGGCCGCCGCGATCACGTCGTCGATGCCACCCTGCATGTAGAACGCCTGCTCCGGCAGGTGGTCGAACTCACCCGCCGCGACGCGCTCGAACGACTCGATGGTCTCCTCGAGCTTCACGTACTTGCCGGGAAGACCGGTGAACTGCTCGGCCACGAAGAACGGCTGCGACAGGAAGCGGGCGATGCGGCGGGCGCGGCCCACGATCACCTTGTCTTCCTCGGTCAGCTCGTCCATGCCGAGAATCGCGATGATGTCCTGCAGGTCCTTGTAGCGCTGCAGGATGGCCTGGACGTCGGTCGCGACCTTGTAGTGACGCTGGCCCACGAACTGCGGATCCATGATGCGCGACGTGGAGTCGAGCGGATCCACGGCCGGGTAGATGCCCTGCTCCGAGATCGCACGCGACAGCGTCGTCGTGGCGTCGAGGTGCGTGAACGCCGTGGCGGGCGCCGGGTCTGTGAGGTCGTCGGCGGGGACGTAGATCGCCTGCACCGAGGTGATCGACCCCTTGGACGTCGACGTGATCCGCTCCTGCAGCTCTCCCATCTCCGTGCCCAGCGTCGGCTGGTATCCCACGGCGGACGGCATGCGGCCGAGCAGCGCGGACACCTCGGAGCCGGCCTGCGTGAACCGGAAGATGTTGTCGATGAACAGGAGCACGTCCTGGCCCTCGACGTCGCGGAAGTACTCCGCCATGGTCAGACCGGTCAGGCCGACCCGGAGGCGCGCGCCCGGAGGCTCGTTCATCTGCCCGTAGACGAGCGCCGTCGAGCCCAGCACGCCGGCCTCCTTGAACTCGAGCCACAGGTCGTTGCCCTCACGCGTCCGCTCACCCACGCCGCAGAACACCGAGCGACCGCCGTGCTCCATGCCGATGTTGTTGATCAGCTCCTGGATGATGACGGTCTTGCCCACGCCGGCGCCGCCGAAGAGGCCGGTCTTACCGCCCTTCACGTACGGCGCGAGCAGGTCCACGACCTTGATGCCGGTCTCGAAGAGCTCGGTCTTCGGGTCGAGCTGGTCGAAGGTCGGCGCCTGCCGGTGGATCGGCCACCGCTCGACGCTCGCCGCGTCGTCGCCGCCGACCGGACCCATCTCGTCCACGGGCTCACCCAGGACGTTCAGGATGCGCCCGAGCGCGAGCTCGCCGACCGGAACGGTGATCGCGGATCCCGTGTCGATCGCGGCCATTCCCCGCGTGACGCCGTCCGTGGACGACATCGACACCGCGCGAACCTGTCCGCGCCCGATGTGCTGCTGCACCTCGGCGACCAGGGAGATCTCCTGCCCGGCTTCGTTGGTGCCCGACAGCTTGAGGGCGTTGTAGATGTCCGGGAGGTGCTCGGTCTCGAACTCGACGTCGAGAACCGGACCGATGACCTGGACGACTCTTCCGATATTCTGATCAGCCATGTCGATACCTGTAGGCCTACTCGAGGGCAGCGGAGCCACCGACGATCTCGGCGATCTCCTGCGTGATCTGGGCCTGACGGGCCCGGTTGTACGAGCGAGTGAGATTCTCGAGCATCTCCCCGGCGTTGTCGGTAGCGCTCTTCATGGCGCTCCGCCGGGCTCCCTGCTCCGCAGCCGCGTTCTCCACCAGCGCGGTGAATACCGCGTTCCGGACGAAGGCGGGCAGGATCCGCTCGAGAATGACGTCTCCGTCCGGCGACAGCATGTAGAGGTCGGCCGCCGGCGCCCCTTCCTCGGGCCGGATCGGCAGAAGCTCCACCGCATGCGGCGGCGTGGACATCGCGGAGCGGAACTCCGAGCTGACCAGGTAGACCTGGTCGAGCTCTCCGCCCTCGAAGCGGTCCCTGATGGGACCGATGAGGGACTCGGCGTCCTCCGGCGTCGGATGGTCGCCGATGTCCGTGCGTTGGGTGAACATCTTTTCGCCGCGGAACTTGAAGTAGGCGATGCCCTTCTTGCCCGCGACATGCAGCTCGGTCTCGATACCCCGACCGCGCAGCTCCTCGAGCAGCAGACGCGCCTGCTTGATGAGGTTCGCGTTGAACGCGCCGGCGAGGCCCCGGTTGGCGGTGAGCAGGAACACGGCCGCGCGCCTCACCTCCTCCGGCTGCCGGAGGATCGGGTAGCGCTCGGAAAGCTCGGGGCTGTAGAGCCCGCTCACGATCTCGCGCAGCGCATCCGCATAGGGGCGCGCCGCGTAGACGCGATCGGTCGCCCGCTTGAGCTTCGACGTCGCGACGAGCTCCATGGTGCGGGTGATCTGCCGCGTGTTGTCGACGGACCGGATCCGTCGCTTGACCTCTCGTGCGCCTGCCACGTCTCGTCCCCCGCCCTTACGCCGTCACGGGTTGGGCAGCCGCGGACAGCTCGGCCTTGAACCCTGTGGTGTAGCCTTCGATCGCGGCGACCAGCTTCTCCACGATCTCGTCCGTGAGCTGCTTGCCCTCGCGGATCCCGGTGAGGATGTCGGTGTGCTTGGCGCCGAGCTCCTCGTGGAAGCCCCGCTCCCACTCACGCATGCGCTCCACCGCGACCTCGTCGACGTAGCCGTTCGTCACGGCGTAGATGACCGCGACCTGGTTCTCGACCGGCACCGGCTGGTACTGCGGCTGCTTCAGCAGCTCGACCGTACGGGCGCCTCGCGCGAGCTGCCGCTGCGTGGCGGCGTCGAGGTCGGAGCCGAACTGGGCGAACGCCTCGAGCTCACGGTACTGGGCGAGGTCGAGACGCAGGCGACCGGCGACCTTCTTCATCGCCTTGATCTGCGCCGAGCCACCGACGCGGGACACGGAGATACCGACGTTCACCGCCGGCCGCACACCCGAGTAGAAGAGGTCCGGCTCCAGGAAGATCTGGCCGTCCGTGATCGAGATCACGTTCGTCGGGATGTAGGCCGAGACGTCGCCGGCCTGCGTCTCGATGATCGGAAGCGCGGTCATGGATCCGCCGCCGTGCTCGTCGGAGAGCTTCGCGGCCCGCTCGAGCAGACGGGAGTGCAGGTAGAACACGTCGCCGGGGTACGCCTCACGTCCGGGAGGCCGGCGGAGAATCAGCGACAGCTGCCGGTACGCCTGGGCCTGCTTGGAGAGGTCGTCGTAGACCACCAGCGTGTGCTTGCCCTGCCACATGAAGTGCTCGGCCATCGCCGTCGCCGAGTAGGGCGCGATGTACTGCATCGGTGCCGGGTCGGAGGCGCTCGCCGTGACCACGATCGTGTAGTCGAGGGCGCCGTGCTCACGAAGCGTCTCCACGACGTTCCGCACCTTGCCGGCCCGCTGGCCGACGGCGCAGTACACGCAGATGACGTCCTGGCCCTTCTGGTTGATGATCGTGTCGATGGCCACGGCGGTCTTACCCGTGCCGCGGTCGCCGATGATCAGCTCGCGCTGACCCCGACCGATCGGGATCATCGAGTCGATGGCCTTGATGCCGGTCTGCATCGGCTCGCTCACGGGCTGCCGCAGCACGATGCCGGGCGCCACGATGTCGATCTGGCGCTTCCCCTCGATGCCGTCGATGGGACCGAGCCCGTCGACCGGATTACCGAGCGGATCGACGACCCGCCCGAGGTAGCCCGGGCCGACGTCGATGTCGAGCACGCGACCGGTGCGACGCACCTGGTCTCCCTCGTGCAGGGACGTCCACTCGCCCATGACGACCGCGCCGATGTTGTCCTCTTCGAGGTTCAGCGCCAGCGCCGTGACCGTCTCTCCGGTCTCGGACGACGTGATCTCGAGCATCTCCGAGGCCATCGCCTTCATGAGCCCGTAGATACGAGCGATGCCGTCCCTCACCTCGAGGACTTCACCGATCTCCTCGGCCTGCAGGTCCTCGTCGTAGTGCTCGATCTCCTTGAGCAGCACGTCTTTGATCTCGCCGGCGCGGAGTTGCGAATCGTTGGCCATCTCTATTGGATCCTGAGTTCAGGGATCGTGCGGTTCATGGGCTGCCCACGGCTCCGGCGGGCAGCTCGGCGTTCAGCATGCGGCTCCGCATACCTTCCAGCCTCCTCCGTACCGATCCGTCGTAGATCGTATCACCAGTTCTAACGATGATCCCCCCGATGATCTCCGGCTTCACCCGGACATGGGGAATCGCCTGCTTGCCGAGCGCCGTCGACAGGCGCTCGCCGATCATGTCGCTCGTCTCTTGGTCCAGCGTTCGCGCGACCGTCACCTCGACGTGCTCCCTGCCGAGATGGTCGTCGACCAACAACGAATACTCCGAAGCGATCTGCCCCAGCAGCCTCTGACGGCGCTTGTCGATCGTGACCAGCACGAAGTTCAGCACGTGCTTTGGGATCTCGTCCCCGAAGACCTTCTTGACGAGCGCCTTCTTGTCCTCGTCGTCGATCCGCGGTGTCTCCAGGAAGAGCCGGAACTTCGGCTCCGCGTCGAGCTGCCCGGCCACGGAGCGCAGCGCATGGCCATACTGCTCGGCCTGCTGCTCCCGCACCGCCAGCTCGAAGAGCGTCTCGGCATACTTCCGGGCGACGGTCCCGTCCCTCACGACGACACGCTCCGCTCCGACACCAGCTCTGCCAGGTACCGCTCCACGACCTCACGGTCCTTCTCGCTGTCGAGCTTCTCCCGCAGCAGCCGCGAAGCCGCCGCAAGCGCGAGCTCCACCGACTCCCGACGCAGTGCGTCGAGCGCCTGGTCCCGCTCACGCTCGATCTCGGCCCGGGCACGCTGGATGAGCAACTGCCCCTCCTCGCGCGCCTTCTCCTCGATCTCCCTGCGGAGCCGCTCGCCGGCGGCCTTGCCCTCGGCGATCAGCTCGTTGGCCTGCCTGCGTGCGTCGGCCAGCTGGTCCCGATGCTCCTGGAGCAACCGCTCGGCCTCGGCGTTGCGGGCCACGGCCTCGTCGATCGCGGACTGGATACCCTTCTCCCGCGACTCGACGGCGGAAAGAATGGGCCCCCACGCGAACTTCCAAAGGATGCCGAGCAGGGCCAGGAAGACGATGGCCGTCCAGACCGTCGTCCCCAGATTCACGGTGAAGAGCGGCGTCGTGCCCTCCCCACCCTGAGCGGCCAGCACCGCTCCCGGGAATCCTGCGAGCAGGACCCCGAGCACGACAGCTACACGGCTCGTCCTCATTGCGTTCTCCATTGCGGTTCTCGTCTCGTTCGGCACGCCTCCCGAGGAGGCGACGAAAGACCTAGAACTTCAGGAACGCGAGGCCGAGACCGAAGAGCGCCGCACCCTCGATGAGCGCCGCGAGAATGATGGACGCCGTCTGGATGTTGCCGGCGGCCTCGGGCTGGCG
Organism: Longimicrobiales bacterium; assembly: GCA_041690395.1. Lineage (GTDB taxonomy): Bacteria > Gemmatimonadota > Gemmatimonadetes > Longimicrobiales > Gaopeijiaceae > JAWLHJ01. Next base: position 279,033 of record JAWLHJ010000004.1, read on the forward strand.
CGCGATGCCGGACGCCATCTGGGCGCCGATCTGGCCGATGCCGATGCCTGCGCCGATCACCGTGAGGCCGATGGCGAGTCCGGCGCCCACGAGGCCGAGCCCACCCTGGGCGATTCCGTCTTGAGCAGCCTGGAACATGAGGTACATGATCTAATCCTCGAACGTTGTTGAGGGTGTTGCGTCCGTCTGGCGGACACGGTGGAGAATGAACGACTCCCGATGACTTCGCGGGCTCAGTGGGCGTGCCGGATGAGACCGATGAACACCGACGTGAGCATCGCGAAGATGTAGGCCTGGAGACATGCTACGAAGAGCTCCAGGACCATGATGAGGCTCATCACGAGCACCGATGCGCCTCCAACCACGAAGTTCTGGGTGACCAGGATGAGGCCGACGATGGCCAGGATGAGAATGTGGCCGGCCATCATGTTCGCGAACAGACGCACGGCCAGGGCGAACGGCTTGGTCAGCTTCCCGAGGAACTCGACCGGGGTCATGATCGCCAGGATGATCGGCTTCATGGGGCCCGGAAGCCCGTGGGGCAGATAAAAGATGGTCTTCGCGTAACCCGCCGGCCCGAGCGCCCGCCACCCCGCGATCTCGGTCGCGATGAAGGCGATGCCGGCCAGCGCGGCCGTGACGGACAGATTCGCCGTCGCCGTGATCCCGAACGGCGTGAGGCCGAACAGGTTCATGAACAGGATGAAGAAGAAGATCGTGAGGATGAACGGCGTGTAGCCGTCACCGTCCTTCCCGATGTTCGCCCGGACGATCTCGTCGCGGAAGTACAGAATGAGGGCTTCGGCGGCGTTCACGAATCCGCTCGGCGCGCTGCCCGAGCCGCGGCGCGCGAGCGAGCGGGCCACGGGAACGAAGAGCGCGATGCAGAGGAGCGCCGACAGGAAGATGAAGATCAGCTGCCGCGTCGGAGACAGGTCGAGTGCGAGGCCACCGATGTGGATGGGCTCGAACGCGAAGGCTCCGAGGTCGAAGTGCATCCCGGCGAACTCGAAGGCGCGTGAGTCCTCGAGGTGGTGCGAGATGTAGTCCGGGATCTCGCTGATGGCATCGAGCCCGTACGCCCCACCCGCGCCCGCGCCCTGGGCCGCCGCATCGGCGGCGTAATCCTGTGCCGAACCCTGCATGGTCACCTGGCGTATTCGGTAGCCTGCCCGTTCCGGACGAGGAACACCGGCTCGAGCAGGAGGAATATGAAGAACAGCCCGACGGTCGACATGATCGCCACCGTGGGATCTACGGTATCGAAAAAGCGGATCGAAAGGCCGACGAGCGCGAGAACCACCATGCGTCCGAGCATCCCGAGCCCCCAGAAGGTCATGAAGCGGTTCGCGTCACCATGAGCGCCCACCAGAAGCGCGAAGAGCCCGATCTGGAGGGGCAGCGTAACAGCGGCGGCCAGTAGCAGCCCGGCCCTTCCGGACGAGTCCAGGAGGGGCAGCGCGACCAGGACCAGAAGGGCCGCGATCAGGCTGGAGACGACGGTGTAGCGCAGTAGCGCCTTCATCCGGACTTCTTCTTCTCTCGGTCTTCGGGGCGCGTCGTCAGGTGCATGTACAGACTGTAGAAGCCTGCCGCCGCGCCGATGAAACCACCCAGGAGCGTCAGGTATTCCTGGCCCCCGACCTTCGATCCGACCCACCGACCCAGGAAACCGAAAAGGAACGCCGAAACGACGACATTGAGTCCCAACCCGAGCACTTCCCCGGGCAGGCGCCTGAGCGCTGGATCCGACTCACCCTTCTTGAATCCGTCGTCTGGCGACATGTTTTTCGGCTCCTCAGGTCCCGAGCCCGCGAAGGATACAAGCTTGTGAAAAAAAGCGCAAGCGGCCTCCGACGGCCCGTCCGGACCCCGAGCCGACGCTTGACGGAGACCCCTCCGGCGCCGTCTATTCGGTTGGAGTCCGCGTGCCTGCCCCGGAACGCTTTCGAGGTGGACGCGCGCGCTCTCGCACGCTGGAAGGGAGGGGGACGGAGCCGGCTTCGGACCCGCTCCCGCCCCATGAGTGTACGGCGAGCGGTCGCGTATCCCAACCAGACTCGCCAGAACCTTCTCGGATGAATACACCCACCGACACGATCGCCGCGCACGACGAAGACATCGAGCTCCTCGAACGCGTGGCCGAGGTGTCCGACCACATGCGGCGCGAGGTCGCCAAGAAGATCGTCGGGCAGCGCGAGGTCGTCGACGAGCTCCTGACCGCGTTGCTCGCCAACGGGCACGCACTATTGGTGGGTGTCCCCGGGCTGGCCAAGACGCTCCTCGTCCAGACGCTCGCCCAAGCGCTCGACCTGGACTTCAGCCGCATCCAGTTCACCCCGGACCTCATGCCGACCGACATCACCGGCACCGAGGTCATCGAGGAGGACCGGACCACCGGACGCCGGGTGTTCCGCTTCGTGAAGGGTCCGATCTTCGCGAATATCGTGCTCGCGGACGAGATCAACCGGACGCCCCCCAAGACCCAGGCCGCGCTCCTGGAGGCGATGCAGGAGCGCGCCGTCACGGCGGCGGGCCAGCGCTACGAGCTGGCCGCTCCGTTCTTCGTCCTGGCCACGCAGAATCCCATCGAACAGGAAGGGACCTATCCGCTGCCGGAGGCGCAGCTCGACCGTTTCATGCTCGAGCTGCCGATCTACTATCCCTCCAGGGAGGAGGAAGAGGAGGTCGCGATGCGGACCACCGGCGCCGGCGAGACTTCGATCTCCCCGGTCGTCTCGGCCGAAGAGCTGATCGCCCTCCAGGGGCTGGTCCGCCGCGTTCCTGCAGCGCCTTCCCTCATACGGTTCGCCGTGCGGCTGGCGCGGTCCACGAGGCCCGGGGACGAGGCGGCCGGCGTGACCGGTCGCTACGTGGCCTGGGGCGCCGGCCCCCGAGCCTCCCAGTTCCTGGTGCTCGGCGCCAAGGCACGGGCGGCCTCCCGCGGCTCTGCCATTCCGTCCATCGACGACGTTCGGAGCGTCGCGCCCGCGGTCCTGGCACACCGCCTGGTCCTCAACTTCGAGGCTGAGGCGGACGGACGAACGACGCGGGACGTCATCGCGGAGCTCCTGAAGGAGAGTGAGGGTTGGACGTAGACCAACCTCCGAGTAGTCGGCCCGGCGGAGGCTTCCGGTGATCTGGGGAACCCTCGCCGTCGTCGGCTCGCTCCTGCTCCTCTCCGGCATTCTGACCGCCGGCGAGGTCGCGGCGTTCCAGGTCGGCACGTCGCGGCTCCGAACGCTCGATTCGGAAGGCTTCAAGGGCTCGGACGCTCTGAATCAGGTTCGCGCGCGCGAGCCGGGCGTCAGAGCGGGCGTGCGTCTGTCGACTCGGGTGTTGAACCTCTCCGCGGTCGCCATCGCGACCGTGGGGGGCACGACCATCGGCTCGGTGGCCTGGTCCGCGGGGAGCATCGTGGTGGGCATCGTCCTCGTCGTGCTCATCGCCGACCTCGTACCCCACATGCTCGCCGCACGCCATCCGGTCCGTTTCGCACTGACGCTCGCGCCGTTGCTCCTGTTCGTTGCGCGGAACACGCGGCTCCTCACCGCCCCGCTCGAGCGGATCGAACAACGCGTGCGCTCCGGCAACGGTCCGGCACTCACGAGCGAGCAGCGCGAGCTCCGTGAGATGCAGGAGATCGGGCGTCAGGAAGGCGTGCTCGAAGCTTCCGAGAACCTCCTCGTGGAGCGTGCCTTCCGGCTCGACGAGCTCACCGCGTGGGACGTCATGGTGCCTCGTGTCGACGTTTTCGCGTGGCGCGAGGACACCCCCATCAGCGAGATCATCGACGACCTTCCCGATGTTCCCTTCAGCCGCGTGCCGGTCTACGGGGACTCGGTCGACGACGTCACGGGCATCGTGTACGTGCGAGAAGCGTATCAGCGCTACGCGCGGGGCGAGCACGGGCTCCTCCTCCGGGATCTCGCGCGCCCCCCCTTCTTCGTACCGGGCTCTCTCCCGCTGACGCAGCTCCTCACCGATTTCCAGGCGCGGCGCATCCACATGGGGATCGTGGCCGACGAGTTCGGGGGGACCGACGGGCTCGTGACCCTCGAGGACGTCCTGGAGGAGCTGGTCGGGGAGATCCACGACGAGACGGACGTGGAGGACGCGGGCATCGACCGGGTCTCGGCCGACGCGATCGAATGCGACGGCGGCGTGGACATCCGCGATCTCAACGCGCTCCTCGACGTCGACCTTCCGAGCATCGAGCACCGCTCCGTCAACGGCTTCATCCTCGAAGAGCTCGGGCACGTGCCGTCAGCCGGCGACCGCTTGGAACGCGGGGGGGTCCGCATCGAGATCCTCGAGGCGACCGAGACCCAGGTGCTCCGGGCACGGCTCACCAGACTCGACGGAAACGGCTCGGAGCGCGAAGGTTCCTGATGGCCCTGATCATACCCTTCCGAGGCAAGACGCCGAACGTCCACCCGTCCGCGTTCCTCGCACCGACCGCCGTGCTCATCGGCGACGTCACGATCGGCGCGGAAAGCAGCGTCTGGTTCGGCGCCGTTCTCCGCGGCGACGACCCGGACCACGGCATCATCGTGGGTCCGCGGACCAGCGTGCAGGACAACTGCGTCGTGCACGTCGGAGCGTGGGGCCCCACCGTGATCGGGACCGACGTCACGGTCGGGCACGGAGCGAAGCTCGAGAGCTGCGTGGTCGGCGACCGGACCGTGGTCGGCATGAACGCCATCATTCTCCAGAATGCCTCGATCGGGGAGGAGTGCCTCCTGGCCGCCAACACGGTGGTGCTCGAGGGGAAGGAGATTCCCGCCCGAAGCCTCGTGGCCGGCGTCCCGGGCGTCGTCAAGAAGACGCTCGAGGGGAATGCCGCCCGCTGGATCGAGGGGGGCGGCAGCCACTACGTCGAGCTCAGCCGGGAGTACCTCCGCGAGGGCATCGGATCTCCGGAATGAGCGACCGCGCCTCGGAGGCCCGCCACATGGACACCGAGGAGGGCGAGCACTCGCGGGACGCACGCGGCACCGGTCAATCGGACCTTTCGGGGCCCGTCTGCGACCTGTGCGGCGCGCCCATGATCGACCGGCACTGCAAGCTCGCCTGTCCCGCCTGCGGATATCAGCGTGACTGCTCCGACCCCTGACGGCCCCCTGATCGGCTCGGCGCCACGCGCCACCGCCGAGCAATTGCGGGAGGCGTACCGTGCCGGCACCCGGGCGACGATCACCGCCCTCTCGGTGAGCGGCGTGCTCGCGGTGGTGAAGATCACGGCCGGCTTCGCGGGGAACTCATTCGCCCTGGTCGCCGACGGTGTGGAATCGGTTCTCGACCTCCTCGGCTCAGTGCTCGTGTGGAGCGGGCTGAGAATGAGCTCCGAGCCGCAGACGCCGGAGTTCCCCTACGGCCGCGGCAAGGCCGAGCCACTGGCGGCCCTCGTGATCGCGACCATCCTGCTGGCCGCGGCCGCCGGCATCGCGTACGGCGCCATTCACGAGATCGTGACTCCACACACACCGCCCGCCGCGTTCACGCTCTGGGTGCTGATCGGGGTCGTGACCACGAAGGAGATGGTCTTCCGCTACCTCACGCGGCAAGGGGCCGCTCTGGGAAGCCAGGCGATGCTCGCCGACGCCTGGCACCACCGCTCCGACGCGCTGACGTCGATCGCGGCCTTCGTCGGGATCTCGCTCGCGCTCGCGCTCGGAGACGGCTGGGCGTCGGCCGACGACTGGGCCGCCCTGGCGGCCTGCCTGGTGATCGCGTGGAACGGGGTGCACCTCCTACGGAGCGGGCTCCGTGACGTCCTCGACGCGGCCGCGCCGGACGAGGTGACCGACCGGGTCCGTGCCATCGCCTCGGCGGTGCCCGACGTCCACGACATCGACGAGATCCGCGTTCGCCGGAGCGGGCTGGTCTACCTGGTGGACATCCACGTCGAGGTCGACGGGAGCCTCACGGTGCGAAGGGGCCACGAGATCGGGCACGAGGTGAAGGACCGGCTGATCGCCTCCGAGTTGCCGATCCTCGACGCGCTCGTCCATATCGAGCCGCCCTACCCAGAAGCGCGCGGCGGGCCCGACGACCCGCCGGGAGTGCCCTGAAGGGCGGCTCCGCCCACGCGGGCCGGTCAGCCCAGCCCCACCACCCGGCCGAGGTACCACTCGAGCATCCCGTCGCCCCATGCGTACGCGATCGCCGCCGCGGCCGCGAGGAAGACCCCAAGCGGGACGAGGCGCTTCGACATCGACGCGATCGGACCGAAGACCACGAGCGCCAGCAGCGAGCCGATGAAGAGCGTGATCACCACGCCCCAGGCGCCCAGGAAAGCACCGACCATCATCATCATCTTGATGTCCCCGCCGCCCATCGCCTGATCGACGCCGGCCTCCTCCAGCCGACCGGGCGTGATCTTCCGGATGATCCACGTGCCGGCCACCCCGACCAGCCACAGCACCCCGAAGCCGATCGCCGCGCCGATGAGCGAGTCCACGAAGCCGATACCACCCGGCAGGAGCGCGAGAAGCACGCCGAGCACCGTCCCGCCCAGGGAGAACTCGTCGGGGATGATGTAGAAGCGGGCGTCGGACATCGCGATGCCGAAGAGGATCGTCAGGAAGATCGCTCCCCGGGCGGCCTCCCACGTCGGTCCGTACGCGGCGAACACCCCCGCCCACATGAGCGCCGTGGCGAGCTCGGCGAGGGGGTACTGGACCGAGATGCGCTCGGAGCACCAGCGGCACCGACCCCGCAGCAGCAGCCAGCTGAACACCGGGACGTTGTCGTACCAGCGCACGGGCTCATCACAGCTCGGGCAGTGCGACGGCGGAGATACGACCGACTCGTCCACCGGCCAGCGCAACGAGCAGACGTTCAGGAACGAGCCGAGCGTGAGCCCGAAGAGCCCCGCGACGATGGGAGCGAACCATGCTTCAACCAAGTCTCATCACCTGTCTCCCGAGATGGCATAGAGGAGGATCGAGCCCGCGACCCCCACGTTGAGCGACTCCACCGACCCCTCCATGGGAACGGACACCCGCCGCCCGGCGACCCGGACCAGCTCGTCCCGCACGCCAGCCCCCTCGTTCCCGACCACGAGGGCGACCCGTCCGGCCGCCCCCACCCCCGCGATGTCCTCGCCGGACGCATCGGCGACCAGGATCTCGACGCCCTCCGAGTCGCAGCGTGCGACCAGCGCGCCGACGTCGGCCCGCGCGACCGGCACCGCGAAGACGAGACCGGCCGACGCGCGTACCGCTTTCGGCCCCCAGAGGTCCACCGTGCCGTCGAGCGACACCACCCCGTCCACGCCGAACGCGGCCGCCCCCCGAACGAGTGTGCCGGCGTTCCCCGGGTCCTGGACCGCGTCGAGGACGAGCCACCGCCCCGGCGGGAGGTCGGCCAGATCGGTCCGGGGCTCTTCGGCCACCAGCAGCACGCCCTGGGGCGTCTCGGTGTCCGAGAGCGCGGCGAGCTCGTCTTCCTCGACGGTTCTGACGTCCAGGTGGGCCGCGCGGAGGCGGTCGACCAGGAGTGTTCCCTCGGGGCGGTCTGCCAGCGACGGCGCAATGACGGCGAAGCGGATGCGGGCCCCCGCGTCGAGGGCGGCCTCCGCGCAGCGGATGCCCTCGACCAACACCAACGCCTCGCGGACCCTTCCCTTCCGTGTCTTGAGCCGCTCGACGAGTCGCGTCGCGCGCTGGCTCAACGGGCCCGGCCCGTTCAGGTTATCGTTGCCGCTCATCCGAGCCTCCGACCCACCAGAGCGAAGCATGTCCACGCCGACCACCCCGCCGATCGCGCTCACCATCGCCGGAAGCGACTCCGGCGGGGGTGCCGGGATCCAGGCCGACCTCAAGACCTTCCACCGCTTCGGCGTCTTCGGAACCAGCGTGGTCACGGCGATCACCGCGCAGAACACCCTCGGCGTGTCGGCCGTGCACGCCGTCCCGCTCGACATCGTTCGTGCCCAGCTCGACCAGGTCGCGTCGGACCTGCCGCCCGTGGCCTGCAAGAGCGGCATGCTGGCGACCGCGGAGCTCGTCCGCGAGGTGGCCCGGGGGCTCGACCGGCACGGAATCCGTCGTTACGTGCTCGATCCCGTCATGGTCGCAACCAGCGGCGATCGTCTGCTCGACGAGGAGGCGGAGACGGAGCTGCGGGACAGCCTGGTCCCCCGTTCCGCCCTGGTGACGCCGAATCTCCACGAAGCGGGGATCCTGACCGGCCGGACGGTGCGCGACGAGGACGACATGCGCGAAGCGGCCCATGTGCTGGTGGACCTCGGCGCGGGGGCGGCGCTGGTGAAAGGCGGCCACCTCGAGGGATCGGCGGTCGACCTGCTTTGGGACGGATCGGAAGAGCGCGTCTGGCGGAGAGAGCGCATCCGCACCCGCCACACGCACGGAACGGGTTGCACCCTGTCGGCCGCCGTCGCCGCGGAGCTGGCCAGGGGCACCGCCCTGCCCGACGCCGTCGATCGTGCCCTCCGCTTCGTCGCGCGTGCGATCGAGACGGCTCCCGGGCTCGGCGCCGGCCATGGCCCGGTGAATCACTTCGCCTCCATCGACTGAGCTCCGGCGAGACGCTCGAGAGACGCTTCGAGGACCCGGGCGAGCCGGGCGCCCGCACGGGTGCCTACCTCCAGCACTTCCTCGTGGCTGAGCGGCGCGACCGACAGTCCCGCGGCACGGTTCGTGACCATCGATACCGCCACGCACCGCATGTCGCGGGCCCGCGCCGCGATCACCTCCGGCACCGTGGACATGCCGACCACGTCGACGCCCAGAGTCCGGAGCATGCGCACCTCGGCGGGCGTCTCGTACGACGGTCCGAGTACGGCGCCGTACACCCCGGACCGGAGTGTCTCGCCCAGCCGCGCGCCCGAAGCAGCAACGATCGCCCGCAACTCCGCGTCGTACGCTTCCGTCATGTCCGGGAAGCGCGTCTCGCCTTCCTGAACGGGTCCCACGAGGGGGTTCAGTCCCGTCAGGTTGACGTGGTCCTCGATCAGCACGAGGGCCCCGGGCTCCAGGTCGTCCCGGATGCCGCCCGCCGCGTTCGTCGCCACCAGCACGGAAGCTCCGAGCTCGGCCGCGACCCGGACGCCGAGCGCCAGGACGGCAGGCGGATGTCCCTCGTAGGCGTGGAAGCGGCCCGACTGGAGGAGCACGGGGAGTCCTCCGAGGCGCCCGAGCACGAAGCGCCCGGCGTGGCCCACGACGGACGTCCCCGGCATACCGGGTATCTCCCGGAACGGGACGACCATGGGATCCGTCACGCGGGTCTCCACCACGCCGAGCCCGGAGCCCAGCACGATCGCCGCCGCCGGCCGGACGTCGCTCCGCGCCCGGAGCGCCCGCGCGATCGACTCCGGCGTTCCGAGCGCGCCCGTCTCCACCGCGCGGTCGGTCACCAGCGTTCTCCGCTGGCCCCGGCACGACGCCGGACCGGGCGTCCGGCCCGAAATGGCCACACCAACATGAGCCCCGCCGCGAAGCCGCCCACATGGGCCATGTACGCCACACCGCCCGCCCCGGAGGGAGACACCGTCGACGCGATGAGCTGAAGCAGCATCCAGTACCCGAGCATGATCCACGCGGGGAGAGGCACGACCCGAACGAAGACGAAGAAGAAGAACAGTGTGTCGACCCGGGCCCTGGGGAAGAGCACGAGGTACGCGCCCATGACCGCGCTCACCGCGCCCGATGCCCCCACCATCGGGACCACGGAGCCCGGCGAAGCGGCGATCTGCGCCCCCGCCGCGACGACTCCCGTCAGGAGATAGAAGGCCAGGAAGCGGCCATGACCCACCTCGTCTTCGACGTTGTTACCGAAGATCCACAAGAACCACATGTTTCCGATCAGGTGCATCCAGCTACCGTGCAGGAACATCGACGTGAGGCCGGCCTCCCATGTCTCGCCTCCCAGTGGACACGGTCCCTCCCCGGCGGTCCCCGTCCGGCCGGTGATCTCCGCGGGGATGACCCCGAACCGGCAGATCGACCCGGTCAGCGCCTCCTGGGAGAAGCCCCCTCCCTGCAGACGCCACCATACGACCGCGGTCACTCCGATGAGGAGCACGGTGGAGATCGGAAGGGACCGGGTGGGGTTGTGGTCACGAAGCGGAAACAAGCGGGCACTCTCGGATGGACCGTTCTCACGTTCGTCGTGGAAGTTAGCAGGTCGCTGCCATAATGGCGGCGGGTACGGCGAAACCCCGCCAATCCGGCGCGAAGTGGGCCGCCTCGTACCGGCACGTCGCTTGCACCCCTACCTCCTGGATCGGCGGGCTCCGCCCCGTCCAGCGGCCGGTCACGACCGGCCCTCCGTCAAACGAACGAGAACGATCGTCGCTCGAGGGTGCCCGTGGGGACCCGTTCGGGCCCCAACAACGTGAGGAAGTACATGGGCAAAGTCATCGGAATCGACCTCGGAACCACGAACTCGGTGGTCGCGGTCATGGAGGGCGGAGAGCCCGTCGTGATCCCCAACGCCGAAGGCGGACGCACGACCCCGTCGGTCGTGGCATTCACCAAGGACGGGGAGCGGCTCGTCGGACAGGTCGCCCGCCGCCAGGCAATCACCAACCCCGAGAACACGATCTTCTCCATCAAGCGCTTCATGGGGCGCAAGCACAGCGAGGTGAAGGAGGAGGAGAAGCTCGTCCCGTACGAGGTGGGTCCGGACGGCTCGGGGCGCGTCCAGGTGACGGTGAAGAACGCCGACAAGACGTTCAACCCGCCCGAGATCAGCGCGATGATCCTCCAGAAGATGAAGCAGACCGCGGAGGACTACCTGGGCTCGAAGGTGACGCAGGCCGTCATCACCGTCCCGGCCTACTTCAACGACGCGCAGCGCCAGGCCACCAAGGACGCCGGCAAGATCGCCGGCCTCGAGGTGCTCCGCATCATCAACGAGCCGACCGCGGCCGCGCTCGCGTACGGCCTCGACAAGAAGAAGGACGAGAAGATCGCCGTCTTCGACCTCGGCGGCGGTACGTACGACATCTCGATCCTCGAGCTCGGCGACGGTGTCTTCGAGGTGAAGTCCACCAACGGTGACACCCACCTCGGCGGTGACGACTTCGACCAGCGCATCATCAACTGGCTCGTCGAGGAGTTCAAGAAGGACCAGGGCATCGACCTGAAGAAGGACTCGATGGCGCTCCAGCGGCTCAAGGAGTCGGCCGAGAAGGCGAAGATGGAGCTGTCGACGACGATGACGACGGACATCAACCTGCCGTTCATCACCGCGACGCAGGAAGGTCCGAAGCACATGAACTATACGCTCACCCGGGCGAAGTTCGAGCAGCTCGTCGACGACCTCATCAAGCGCACGATCCCGCCGATGAAGAAGGCGCTGGAGGACGCGGGCCTGAAGACCGAGGAGATCGACGAGGTCATCCTGGTGGGTGGTTCCACCCGGATCCCGAAGATCCAGCAGGTCGTCAACGAGTTCTTCGGCAAGGAGCCCCACAAGGGCGTGAACCCGGACGAGGTGGTCGCGATCGGCGCGGCCATCCAGGGTGGCGTGCTCGCGGGTGACGTCTCGGACGTGCTCCTGCTCGACGTCACGCCGCTCTCGCTCGGTATCGAGACGCTGGGCGGTGTCATGACGCCCCTGATCGAGCGGAACACGACGATCCCCACGAAGAAGGCGGAGGTGTTCTCCACGGCGGAGGACAACCAGACCACGGTGGAGATCCACGTGCTCCAGGGCGAGCGGAAGATGGCCGTCGACAACAAGACGATCGGCAAGTTCCAGCTCACCGGGATTCCGCCAGCCCAGCGTGGCCAGCCGCAGGTCGAGGTGACCTTCGACATCGACGCGAACGGTATCCTGCACGTCTCGGCGAAGGACCGCGCGACCGGGAAGGAGCAGAAGATCCGCATCGAAGCTTCGAGCGGCCTTTCCGAGCAGGAGATCGAGAAGATGGTCAAGGACGCCGAGGCACATGCTTCGGAGGACGAGGAGCGTCGCGGCAAGGTGGAGGCGCGCAACCAGCTCGACTCGCTGGTCTACCAGGTCGAGCGGGATCTGGGCGAATGGGGCGACGACCTCGGCGGCGCCACCAAGGAGCGCGTGGAAGGAGCCCTGACCCAGGCCAAGGAAGCGCTCAAGGGCGACGACCTCGGCACCCTCAACTCGGCGCGTGACGAGCTCATGCAGGCGTTCAGCGCGGCCGGTCAGGAGATGTATCAGGCCCAGGCCCAGGAGGGAGAAGAGGCCCCCGAGGGCGCGCAGGCCGGAGCGGACGCCGATGCCGGCACGGCCGGCGCCGCGGAGCCCGAGGAAGACGTGGTCGAAGCCGACTACGAGATCGTGGACGAAGAGAAGAAGTAGGAGGGACGGAACGATACGTGGGAGGCGTCGGGCAACCCTCGGCGCCTCCCGCGCATCGAAGTCCGGTGAAGGCCGGGACCGCTCGTAGGCGCCCCGTGTATGGAGCGCGTATGAGCGCACCGCCCGACACCGCATCGAACCGAGGGAGATAGATAGATGTACGATCCGCTCAGAGCCAAGACGAAGGTGGTCCTGCTGACCGGGACCGCGTTTCTGTTCGGCGTGGGACTCGCGGGAGGTCTGGGTTGGACGGGAGCCTCTCACGCCATGCCCGCCGTCACCGAAGCGCCGCAGGTGTCCGCCGAGGCCGTGCGCCCCGCACAGGACCTGAGCGACGCATTCACGAACCTCGCGGACGCGGTGACGCCCGCGGTGGTCCGGATCGAGAGCCGACGCACCGTGACGCGTACGTCGCAACAGCAGGTTCCGGACGCGTTCCGCCGCTTCTTCGACATTCCCGAGGGGCAGGAGCCCCAGCCGCCGCAGGGCGCGATATCGGGCGGTAGCGGCTTCGTCGTGTCCGAGGACGGCTACATCCTGACGAACAACCACGTGGTCGAGGGCGCCGACGAGGTTCGGGTCTACTTCCCGGATCGGCGCTACTACGACGCGGAAGTGGTCGGCACCGACCCGTTCACGGACGTCGCGGTGCTCAAGGTGTCCGCGGGTGAAGCCCTGCCCTACATGTCGTTCGGCAACTCCAACGGCCTCCGGGTCGGCGAGTGGGTGCTCGCGATCGGGAACCCGGGCTTCGGCGCATCGACGCAGCTCGACTTCACCGTGACCGCGGGCATCGTGAGCGCTCGGGGTCGGGGGCTCCAGCTCCTGCAGCGCGACCTCTTCCAGAACCCGGAGTTCGGGCCCGAGCAGTCGCGCTGGGCGATCGAGGACTTCATCCAGACGGACGCCGTCATCAACCCCGGGAATTCCGGGGGGCCGATGGTGAACCTCCAGGGCCAGGTGGTCGGCATCAACTCGGCCATCGCCTCCACGACGGGCGTCTACCAGGGGTACGGCTTCGCGATTCCGATCAACCTGGCCCGCCGGGTCATGGAGGACCTGATCGAGTACGGTAACGTGCGGCGGCCGCGGATCGGTGTGTCGATTCAGGACGTGGTCGCGGAGGACGCCGCGGTCTACGACCTTCCGTCCGTCTCGGGCGTGCTGGTCCAAACCGTCGATCCGCAGGGGCCGTCCGTCGGACAGCTCCAGTCCGAAGACGTCATCGTCGCGCTCGACGGCGACCCGGTCGGGTACGTGGCCGAGCTCCAGGCGAAGATCGCGGAGCGTAGACCCGGCGACCGGGTGGACGTCACCGTCTACCGTGACGGCCGACCCGTCGAACTGACGATCCGCCTCGACGAGGCGCCCATCACGGCGCAGCCGACCACCACCGCGAGCCGCGAGACGTTGGCGGCCGAGCGGTTGGGGATCCGGGTCGAGTCCATCGACGCGGATCTGGCCGAGGCCACCGGCTTCGAAGTCGGATCGGGCGTCGTGCTCACGGAAGTGGCGCGAGGCAGCGCGGCCGCCCGTCGCGGCGTCGACGGATTCCGCGGGATGCGGCTGGTCGCGCTCAACGACCAGACGATCAGGACACCGGAGGATGTCCGCTCCACGCTGGAGGGCGTCGACGCCGGTGAGATCGTGTCGCTGCAGTTCGAGGACGCCGTGGGCGACCGGAGGGTCGTGAACGTCCGTATGCCCTGACGGCGAAGGCCGGCATGGGCGGAGACCGCGCACCGGCACTCCGGGGCGCGCGGCACGTCCGCTTCACCAAGCCGAGCGGCGCGGAGCCCCCGGGCTCCGCGCCGTTTTCGTTGCCCCGGTACACACCCGACGCGCTTGGGGCGAGATTGAATGGGTCTTCACCCCGGTTTTATCTTTTCTGGGCGGCGCGAAAGTGGCGGAATTGGTAGACGCGCGGGACTTAGGATCCCGTGGCCTCGTGCCGTGGGGGTTCGAGTCCCCCCTTTCGCACTCGACTCCCGAGCCATCAGAACCCGAACTCGCAAACCCAAGCAGATGACCCTCGACGTATCGCGCCTGGAAATCACCGTCGACGAGCAGGACCGTTGGCGTCGCCGGATCAACGTGACCGTTCCCGCGGACTTCGTCCGTGACGAGGAGCGACGCGCCGCCCGCAACCTTGCCTCCCGTGCCAATCTGAAGGGGTTCCGCAAGGGACGCGTGCCGGCGCGCATGATCGAGGGGCGCTTCAAGGGCGCGCTTCGTCAGGAGGCCCTGGACCGGCTCATCGGAGACGCCTACCGCCAGGCGCTCCAGGCCCGCGAGCTGCGCCCGATCAGCGAGGGCCAGATCGAGGACGTGAAGTACGAGCCCGAAGCGGACCTCAGCTTCTCGGTCGCCTTCGACGTGGAGCCCACCGTCGAGCTCGAAAAGCTCGACGGCTTCGTGATCGAGCGGCCCGCCCCCAAGGTGGAGGACAAGCACGTCGACGACGTTCTGGACCGCATCCGGGAGCAGGCTGGCGTCTGGAAGCCCGCCGAGGAAGGCACGCCGACGGACAAGGACATGGTTTCGGTCCACATCGTCCGTCTCGCCGACGTCGAGGAGGGTGACGAGGAGGGCCGTGACTACGACTTCGTGCTCGGCCAGGGCGACGCCATACCGGACATCGAGGACGCGATCCGCACGCTGGAGCCCGGACAGACCGGTGATTTCGACGTCGCGTTCCCCGACGACTTCCCGGACGAGTCGCGTCGCGGCCATTCCGAGCGCATCCGGATCACGCTGACCGCCCGCAAGGAGATGGAGCTCCCGGAGCTCGACGACGATCTCGCGAAGCAGGTCGGTGACTTCGAGACGCTGGACCAGCTCAAGGCGGAGGTCCGCGCGGACCTCGAGAAGGACGCCGAGCAGCAGGCCGAGTCGGTCGTGCGCGGCCGCCTCCTCGACGCGCTGCTCGAAGCGAATCCGTTCGAGGTCCCGAGATCGATGATCGATCGCTACGCGGACTCCCTCATCGGTGAGCAGAAGGACGGCATCGACCCGGAGCGGCTCCGTGAGGTCCGGGAGCGTATCCGCCCCGAGGCCGAGCGCGTCGTGCAGCGCATCCTGATCATCGAGCGGGTCGCGGAGCTCCAGGGCCTCGCCGCCACCGACGACGATCTGGACGCCCGCATCGAGGAGATCGCGGCCCAGAACGACACCGAGCCGGCGAAGGTGTACGCGCAGCTGCAGAAGTCCGGGCGCCTCGAGGCGCTCGAGCGGGAGTTGACCGAGCGCAAGGTCTTCGACTTCCTCAAGTCACAGTCCGAGATCATCGAGGCCCCCGGGGCCTGAGCGCCCACGGGATCCTCCCAAGCGAGATACCATGTCGATATATCCTCCGTACGTCATCGAGCGCACCAGCCGCGGCGAGCGCAGCTACGACATCTTCAGCCGGCTCCTCATGGACCGGATCGTCTTCGTCGGGAGCGCGATCGACGACAACGTGGCGAACATCATCGTGGCGCAGCTCCTCTTCCTGGACGCCGACGATCCGGAGCGGGACATCTTCATGTACATCAACTCCCCTGGTGGGAGCGTGTACGCCGGCATGGCGATCTACGACACGATGCAGCATCTGCGTGCCCCGGTCTCGACGTTCTGCGTGGGCATGGCGGCGTCGATGGGTGCCGTGCTGCTGACGGCCGGCGAGAAGGGCAAGCGCCATGCGCTCCCGAACTCCAGGATCATGATCCATCAGCCTTCGGGCGGATCGCGAGGCACGGCCGCCGACATCGAGATCGCTGCGAAGGAGGTCCTCTACATCCGGGAGAGCCTCAACAGGATCATCGCGAAGCACACCGGTCAGACGACGGAGCGCATCATGGAGGACGTGGACCGCGACCGCTTCATGAGCCCTGTCGAGGCGGTCGAGTACGGTCTGATCGACCGGGTGCTCGAAGGCCCGGTCCAGACCACCGAGGGCCGGCCGGCGGATTCCGACCATGCGGACCCGGATCAGGTAGATTAGAAACGGCTCGAGGGGCACGCTCGTGGTCGAGCCGCCCTGTCGCGCACGGAGCGAGAGACGAATATGACCAGTGACAAACACCTCCGGTGCAGCTTCTGCGGCAAGTCCAAGGAGAGCGTCAAGAAGTTCATCTCCGGACCCAACGTATACATCTGCAACGAGTGCATCTCGCTCTGTAACGAGATCCTTGCGGAGGAAGAGGAGCGCGAAGCCCAGGAACAGGTCGTTCCGAGTCCGACGCCCGAGGAGATCAAGGCCACGCTCGACCAGTACGTCATCGGTCAGGAGGCCGCGAAGCGCGCGCTGTCGGTATCGGTCTACAACCACTACAAGCGCGTCAATCATCACGGCGTGCTCGACGAGGTCGAGATCGACAAGGCGAACATCCTGCTCATCGGCTCGACCGGGGTCGGGAAGACGCTGCTCGCGCAGACGCTGGCGCGTACGCTGAACGTACCGTTCACTATCGCCGACGCCACGACGCTCACCGAGGCGGGATACGTCGGAGAGGACGTCGAGAACATTCTCGTCCGGCTGCTCCAGGCCGCCGACTTCAACGTCGCCGACTGCGAGCGCGGCATCGTCTATATCGACGAGATGGACAAGATCGCCCGCAAGTCCGAGAACCCGTCGATCACGCGGGACGTCTCGGGCGAGGGCGTGCAGCAGGCGCTCCTCAAGATCCTCGAGGGCACGGTCGCGAGCGTTCCTCCACAGGGTGGGCGCAAGCATCCGCAGCAGGAATACATCCAGATCAACACCCGCAACATCCTGTTCATCTGCGGCGGCGCCTTCGACGGCCTCGAGAAGATCGTCGAGAGCCGGATCGGTCGTCGTAAGATCGGCTTCGGTGACGAGCGCGCCGGCGAGGAGCTCGAGACGCTCCTCGAGGCCGTGGAGCCGGAAGACCTGCAGCGCTTCGGGTTGATCCCCGAGCTCGTCGGTCGGCTGCCGGTCACGGTGCACCTCGACGACCTGGACGAGGAGGCGCTGGTGCGCATCCTCCAGGAGCCGAAGAACGCCCTGGTGAAGCAGTACCAGAAGATGTTCGAGCTCGAGGGGATCGGGCTGACCTTCGACCCCGCGGCCATCCAGGCGATCGCGCACAAGACGCTCGATCGCGGCACCGGTGCCCGGGGGCTACGCTCGATCATCGAGAGCGTCATGCGTGACGTGATGTTCGAGATTCCGTCCCGAACGGACGTGCGCGAGGTGGTCATCACGCCGGAGTCGATCGACCACGGCGTGCCGCCGCTTCTCGTGCTCGACCCAGAGGAGCGCAAGAAGGAGGCGTGAGCGGAGGCGACGGATGGGCGAGCTGATCAGGGTCGACGGGCGGATCACGCTGCCCGAACGGCTCCCGGTCGTCGCGCTCCGTGACCTGGTCTTCTTCCCCTACGTTGCCCTTCCCATCCTGGTCGGACGCCAGCGTTCCCTCGCGGCGTTGGAGGAGGCCCGAGGCCAGCACGACGGGCTGGTCGTCCTAGTGGCCCAGAAGGACCCCGCCGTCGACGACCCCACGGCGAACGATCTCTTCAAGGTGGGTACGGTCGCGCGCGTGACCCAGATGTCCACCCTTCCGGACCGGACGTGCCGGGTCACGCTCGAAGGGCTCGGCAGGGTGCGCGTTCAGCGGCTCGCGGGATCGGCAGCCCCACTCCGGGCCTCCATCGAGCCGCTCGCTCCCGAGGCGGAGGACCGTCGGCACGCGGAGAACGAGAAGGTCGGGCTCCTCGCCGCGGAGGTCGTGCGCCTCTACCGCGAGTACGCCGAGATCCACGAGCGGATTCCCGACGATCTTCCCGACATGCTGGACGCGTCGGAGGACCGGGTGCGGCTCTCCCATCTGGTCGCGGGGCACGTCATCGTCCCGTCGCTGGAGAAGCAGGAGGTCCTGGAGGCGGAAGAGCTCGAGTCCGGGCTGGAGATGCTCCGGGAGCTCCTCACCCGTGAGCTGGAGATCCTCCGCATCGAGCGCAAGCTCAACCGCCAGATCCAGATGCGGCTCGGGGGCGACGAGCTCATGGACCTCACGACGGAGTTCCGCACGGCACGCCGGGACGAGCGCGACGACCCGGACGAGTGGGCCGAGCTCGAGGAGCGCATCCGGGGCACGTCGCTCCCGGACGCGGTGCGCGAGCGGGCGGAGAAGGAGTTGGCGCGCCTGAGGAAGCTCAACCCCGTGGCGCCCGAAGCCGCGGTCATCCGCAACCATCTGGACTGGATCGTGGCGCTTCCGTGGTCGGAACGCTCGGTGGACAACCTCGACGTCCGCCATGCGTCCCGGATCCTGGAAGCCGACCACTTCGGGCTGGACGAGGTGAAGGACCGGATCCTCGACCACGTGGCCGTGCTTTCCATGGTCCGGGAGATGCGTGGCCCCATCCTCTGTCTGGCCGGACCTCCGGGGGTCGGTAAGACCTCCTTGGGCCGCAGCATCGCCAATGCGCTCGGGCGTGAGTTCGTGCGTGTCAGCCTCGGCGGGGTCCGGGACGAGGCCGAGATCCGGGGGCATCGGCGCACCTACGTGGGCGCCCTCCCCGGACGGATCATCCAGGGGATGCGCCGGAGTGGGACCAGGAACCCGGTATTCCTGCTCGACGAGGTGGACAAGCTCGCACGCGACTTCCACGGCGACCCCGGAGCCGCGCTCCTCGAGGTCCTCGACCCCGAGCAGAACCGCACGTTCACCGACCACTACCTCGAAGTCGAGTTCGACCTGTCGGACGTCCTTTTCGTGGCCACGGCGAATACGCTGCAGGACATTCCCGAGCCGCTCCGGGACCGGATGGAGATCATTCGCCTGCCCGGATACCTCGTGACCGAAAAGCGCCAGATCGCGACCCGCTACCTCTGGCCGCGACAGCTCGAGGGACACGGGCTCGACCCCGAGGTCGTGGCCGTGGCGCCCGAGGCCGTGGGTGAGGTCATCGAGCGCTACACCCGCGAGGCGGGCGTCCGCGAGCTCGAGCGCCGCTTCTCGCGCATCGCGCGCAAGCTGGCGCGGGCACACGCGGACGACGGACCGGCCCGCTCGGTCGTGCGCCGTGAGGACCTCAGGGACCTCTTGGGTCCCCCACCCTATCATCCGCCGGACCGGGACCAGGACGGAGACCGGGTCGGGATCGCGAACGGGCTTGCCTGGACGGCCACCGGTGGAGAGATCCTCGACGTGGAGGTGGCCGTCGTACCCGGAAAGGGGCAGCTGCGGCTCACCGGCACGCTCGGCGACGTGATGAAGGAGTCGGCGCAGGCCGCCGTCACGTACGCGCGGTCGCGGTCGGCCATGCTCGGGCTCGACGCCGACTTCCACGAGCGTATCGACGTGCACATCCACCTTCCCGAGGGCGCGACCCCCAAGGACGGACCCTCGGCCGGCATCACGATCGCGACCGCGCTCATTTCGGCGCTCACCGACCGGCCTACCCGCTCGGAGGTCGCCATGACGGGCGAGATCACGCTCAGAGGGCGTGTCCTGGCCGTGGGCGGTATCAAGGAGAAGGCGGTCGCGGCGCTCCGGAACGGCGTCCGGACGGTCGTCCTGCCCGCGGCGAACGCCACCGACCTGGAGTTGCTCCCCGCCGAGGTCACGGACGCGGTGCACTTCAAGCTCGTGCGCACCATGGACGAAGTGCTCGAGGCCGTGCTCGCCGGGCCCGTCGCCGGCCGCGCGACTCCTCGCACGTCGGGTGACGCCGGCCTCGCCCTTCCCCGCTCATGAAGATCGGGACCGTGGAGTATGCCGGAACGGTCGTCGACGCCGCGGCGCCGCCACCGGGCACCTTACCGCAGGTGGCCTTCTCGGGGCGCTCCAACGTCGGCAAGTCGTCGCTCATCAACACCCTTCTCCGGCGCACCCGCGCGAAGATCGCCCGCGTCTCGGCCACGCCGGGGAAGACGCAGGCGCTCAACTTCTACCGGGTGAACGACCGCTTCTTCCTCGTCGATCTTCCGGGGTACGGCTTCGCGCGCGTTCCGCAGGGAATGAGGGACGCCTGGGGCAGGCTCATCGAAGGATATCTGGCCGGTTCCCGTCACCTGCGCGGCGTCGTGCACCTCGTCGACGCCCGTCACGCGCCGACGAAGCACGACCGACAGATGGTCGCCTATCTGGCGGAAATCGGCGTCCCGGCGCTGATCGTCATGAACAAGATGGACAAGCTGTCACGGAGCGAGCGCAAGAAGGCGCTGGACCGGGCAGCGGAAACGCTCGACGTCGATGAGGCTCAGCTCCTCGCGTTCTCCTCGAAGACGGGGGAGGGACGAGACGAGCTTCTCGAGGCGATCGAGTCGCTGATCGACACCGACGCGGAGGTCGCGGCCGGGGGAGGTCAGGGGGCGTGAGGAGAGGGCTGACGGCCCTGTGTCTCGCGCTGACCGCCGGCTGCGCCCTGTCCTCCGGCCCGCCCCCCGGGACCCAGGACGGCCCCTCCACGCTCGCCGATGGGCCACTCCCGCCTCCCGGCTACGGCACCTTGTCGCAAAGAGACGTGTCGATCACGCTGCGGAGCGGCGACCTCCAGCTCATGGTCACGCCGCTCGCGCCGTCCGTGCTGGTGGCCACCGCGCCGGACACCTACCGACGCCTCGACGCCCTGGCGGCGCCCCATCGCGCACGGCCGGAAGCACCGTCCCTCTTTCTCGTCTCCTTCTTCTCGGATCGTCCGGACGTCCGCTTCGTGCCGGAGGAGGTCCAGCTGGTGTCCCGGGGCATGCGCGCACGTCCGGTCGAGATCCAGCCGATCACGCCCGGATGGGGGACCGGGCGGGTGGCCCAGCGCGACACGGAGACGGCGATCTACATGTTCGATCAGGCCATCGACCTGGAGTCGGACCTCGTCCTCCACTACGGGCTCGAGCAGGTCTCGACCTGGGCCGTGACGCTCACGCGGATCCAGGCGGAGCGGGCGCGGGCACGAGCACGCGCGACGGGGGGCTCCCGAGGTCAGTCTTCGAGCTCGTACTTCGAGATCTTGCGGTAGAGGGTCCGCTCCCCGATGCCGAGGAGCTCGGCAGCCTTTCGCCGGTTCCCGTCCACCTCTGCCAGGGCCGCCTCGATGGCGCGCCGCTCCATCTCCTCGATCGTCATCCCCGGACGGTAGACTACCTCCCGCCCATTCGCTTCCAACGCCCGGTCCGCGTCCTCTGGAGCATCCTGGCCGGCTTCCTCCGGGCCCGGTACATCCGCGGCGCCCACGGCCTCGTCGTCTTCGGCGGGCCGTCCGCGCGAGTAGGGGCCGATCTCCAGACCGCGCCGCCCCTCCCCGGACAGGCCCTCGGTCTGGAGCCTGCCGCCGAGCCGACCCAGGACGGCCTCACCGACCTCACCGAGGGCCGGATGCTCGCTCCGGTACGCTTCGAACTCCCGTCGCAGGTCGTCGACGTCGACCCGGAGCTCCACGAGCGTACGGAACACGAACTCGAGCTCCGGACGCACGCCTCGTGAGCCGGGAGCGTCGTCAGGGCGGCCACCGCCACCCCCCGCCCGGGGAATGGGCGCGGGCAGCAGCGACGCACCCCTGCCCTCGCGGACCTCGTTCGGAATGTCCTCGGGACGGATCACCTTGCCGTGCGCGAGCACGACCATCGACTCGACCAGATTCCGGAGCTCCCGTACGTTTCCCGGCCAGGTGTAGGCCCTCAGGATCTCCATGGCCTCCGACGTGATCCCTGGGAAGTCGAGGTCGTGCGTCTCCGACACCTCGCGGACGAAGGCCTCGATCAGAAGCGGGATGTCGTCCCTGCGCTCACGGAGCGGCGGAAGCTCGATGCTGAGCACGTTCAGCCGGAAGAAGAGGTCCCGCCGGAACTCTCCGATGGCGACGAGCTGACGGAGATCCTGGTTCGTCGCGGCCACGATGCGCACGTCCACCTTGATGGACTGCTCCCCTCCGACGCGGTGGAACTCTCGCTGCTCCAGGACACGTAGCAGCTTGGTCTGTGTCGCCAGCGGCATCTCCCCGATCTCGTCGAGGAAGATGGTTCCCCCGCTGGCCAGCTCGAACAGCCCCCGTCTGGAATCGATCGCGCCGGTGAACGCGCCCTTCTCGTGACCGAAGAGCTCGGACTCGAGCAGAGTCTCGGACAAGGCGGCGACGTTCACCGCGATGAACGGCTTGTGGCGGCGCGGCGAAAGGGCATGGATGCCACGCGCGACCAACTCCTTGCCGGTGCCGGATTCGCCGGTGACGAGCACCGTCGAGCCGACCGGCGCGATCTGCACGACGCGCTCCAACACCTGGTGCATGGCATCGGTCTGGCCGACGATGCCGGT
The DNA here is from genome assembly GCA_041690395.1 of Longimicrobiales bacterium. GTDB lineage: Bacteria > Gemmatimonadota > Gemmatimonadetes > Longimicrobiales > Gaopeijiaceae > JAWLHJ01. Next base: position 301,604 of record JAWLHJ010000004.1, read on the forward strand.
GACCCGGCGGAGCCGTCTCCGTTCGACGACGCCCCGGCCGACCAGCACGATGTCCTCCACAGGCGTCGAACGCGAGAAGACCTCGTCGAAGCCGGGCCGCTGGGCCGGCCGAAGCCGGTCCTGGTCGGCCACCACGAAGACCGGGATGTGCAGACGGTCCCGCGCGAATGCGGCCAGGCCTTCCCGTCCTTGCTCGGGCATGTCCGTCAGCACGAGGAGCTCCGCTCCTTCGACGCCGTCCACGTCCTCGGCGGGCGTGACCAGCTCGACCGGATACCCCGCGTCGCGGAAGCCGTCACGCAGCTTTCCCGCGAGTGGGAGGTCGTGCGTGGAGACGAGAATCCGTTCCTGCCGCTTCACCGGCCGTTCTCCGAAGCCTCGTGCGCGGTGTCCTCGCCCCGCAGCATCCTGACGACGTGCGGGAGGATCCGTCCGAGCACCTCCAGCCCGTCGTCCACCCCGGAGGTACTTCCCGGAAGGTTCACGATCAGGCTGCGGCCGCGCGTGCCGGCCACGCCGCGCGACAACGCCGCGAACGGGGTCGAGCCGAGACCGTGCAGGCGAAGCGCCTCGGCGATCCCGGGCGCCTCGCGCTCGAGCACCGCGCGAGTCGCCTCCGGCGTGACGTCTCGTGGCGTGAGCCCCGTGCCCCCGGTGGTCAGGATGACGTCCGGCGCCAGCGCGTCGGTCCACGTCGCGAGCGTGCCCGCGACCCGGTCAGTCTCGTCCGGCACCACGTCCCTGGCGACCACGTCCGCGCCCACATCCCGACACCACGCGACGATGCGCTCCCCGCTGAGGTCCTCGCGGGTCCCGTGCGCGCAGCCGTCGCTGACGGTCAGAATGGCCACCGTCGTACTCACCGCCGGATCGACCCCTCCCGGTAGAAGGGGGGGCGGGTCACGGTGGCGGCCAGCTTGCGACCGCGCGCGTCCACCTGGAGCGAGGTGCCCTCGGCCGCGAGCTCCAAGGGCACGTATCCGAGCGCGATGCCGTAGCCCAGCGAGGGGCTGACGGTGCCGCTCGTGAGGACGCCCACTTCTTCACCGCCCGACACGACCGCATATCCCGGACGCGGAAAGCCCCGCTCCTCGAGCTTCAGCCCCACCAGCTTCCGCTCGAGCCCCGCCTCCTTCTGCCGGCGCAGCGCTTCACGCCCGACGAAGTCTCCCTTGTCGAGCTTCGTGATCCATCCGAGGCCCGACTCGAGGGTGGTATGCTGGTCGTCGAGGTCGTTGCCGTAGAGGGGGTATCCCACCTCCAGTCGGAGGGAGTCGCGGGCGCCGAGCCCGGCCGGGGCGACCCGGTCGCCGCCGGCGCTCAGGATCTTCCGCCAGAGCTCCGGGGCGTCGTCTGCGGCCAGGTAGAGCTCGAAGCCGTCCTCGCCGGTGTATCCGGTGGCGCTGATCATGGCCGACGCGCCGGCGACAGTGCCTTCGCCGAAGCGGTAGTAGCGGATGTCGTCGAGATCGAGGTCCACGAGCGGCCGCAGCACGTCGCGTGCGGCCGGCCCCTGGAGCGCCAGGAGCGCGGTCTCGTCCGAGACGTCCTGGACGTCGACGTCGAGCCCCTCGGCGTGCCCGCGGATCCAGTCGAGATCCTTGTCGAGGTTGGCCGCGTTCACGACCAGCATGTAGCGGTCCGCGAAGCGATACACGATGAGGTCGTCCACGACGCACCCCGACTCGAAGCACATCGCCGAGTACTGGGCCTGACCCACCTCGATCTTCGCGGCGTCGTTCACCGCCACCTTCTGGATGAGCGCCAGCGCGTCGGGGCCGGTCACCATGAACTCACCCATGTGCGAGACGTCGAAGAGTCCGGCCCGCTCCCGCACGGCCTTGTGCTCGGCGGTGATTCCCGTGGGGTACTGGACCGGCATCTCGAAGCCGGCGAAGGGGACCAGCTTGGCGTCGAGCCGGACGTGCTCCTCGTGGAGGGGCGTGCGCTTCAGGGAGTCGGTCATGTCATCAGCTCCAACAGGATGGCTTTCTGCACGTGCAGCCGGTTCTCGGCTTCGTCGAAGATCCGCGACCGTGGTCCGTCGATCACGCTCGCGGACACCTCCTCACCCCTGTGGGCGGGGAGGCAATGGAGAAAGATCGCTTCGGCGCGGGCGGCCGCCATGAGCGCGTCGTCCACGATGAAGCCATCGAACGCCGCGCGGCGCGCCTGGGCTTCCTCCTCTTGTCCCATGGACGCCCAGACGTCGGTCGTGACCACGTCGGCGCCTTCCACGGCTTCATGGGGATCACGCGTGAGGATCACGCGCCCCTCCGTCGAGGCCCGCTCGAAGATGGCCGGGTCGGGGTCGTACCCCTTGGGGCACGCGAGCCTCAGCTCGAAGCCGAGCCTCTCCGCCGCGTTCAGCCACGAGTTGGCCATGTTGTTTCCGTCCCCGACCCAGGCGACGACGCGGCGGTCGTGGTCGTCACCGAACGACTCGGCGATCGTCTGGAGATCGGCCAGCACCTGGCACGGGTGGAGGAGGTCCGTCAGCGCGTTGACGACTGGCACCTCGGCGTACTCGGCGAGCTCGACGACCTCCTCGTGCTCGAAGGTCCGGATGACGATCCCGTCGACCATGCGGGCCAGCACGCCCGCCGTGTCCCGGATCTCCTCGCCCCTACCGATCTGGCTGTCGCGCTCGGACAGGAAGAGCGCATGGCCGCCGAGCTGGGTCATGCCGACCTCGAAGGAGACCCGGGTCCGGGTCGAGCTCTTCCGGAAGATCATCGCCAGGCTCTTACCGGTCAGCATCGCCGGGTCCTCACGCCTCTTCAGGCGTCGGGCGCGGTCGAGCAACGCGACCAGCTCGTCCCGGCTGAAGTCCGTGATCGCCAGAAAGTCCCGGTGATCACCGCCCCTGGGGCCAGCCTTCACAGGATGTACCGGCTCAGGTCTTCGTCCTCGGAGACCTTCATGAGGCGATCCCGAACGAATGCCGCGTCGACCACGAAGCGCTCGGACGCCCTGTCCGGAAGGTCGAAGAGCACGTCCTCGAGGAGCGTGGTCATGACAGTCTGGAGTCTGCGGGCACCGATGTTTTCCATGCGATCGTTGAGCCGCATGGCGATACGCGCGATCTCGTCGATCCCGTCCTCGGTGAACTCGATGTGCGCGCCTTCGGTCTCGATCAGCATCCGGTACTGCTCGAGCAGGGCGTTCTTCGGCTCCTTCAGGATTCGCACGAAGTCCTCTTCCTTCAGGCTCCGGAGCTCGACCCGCACCGGAAAGCGCCCCTGCAGCTCGGGAATCAGGTCCGACGGCTTCGAGACGTGGAACGCACCCGCGGCGATGAAGAGGATGTGGTCGGTGCGCACGAGACCGTACTTCGTGGCGACCGTGGATCCCTCGACGATCGGGAGCAGGTCGCGCTGGACCCCCTCACGGCTCACATCGGGGCCGTGGCCTCCGCGCTCGCCCGCGATCTTGTCGATCTCGTCGAGGAATACGATTCCCATCTCCTCGACCCGATAGAGCGCTTCGTTCACCACCTCGTCCATGTCGACGAGCTTCTCCAGCTCGTCCTGCAGCAGGATGCGGCGCGCTTCGCTCACCGAGACCGTGCGGCGCTTGGTCCGCTTCGGCAGCATGTCCTGCAGCATCTCGGTGAAGTTGTGATCGAGCCCCTCACCGCCCATCGGGAGCATCATGCCGTCGATGGATGTGGACTGCGTGACCTCGATCTCGACCTCGCGCTCCTCGAGCTTCCCGTCGTCGAGCAGCTTACGGAGCTTCTCACGCGTGCGCTTCCGCCGCTCCTGAACCTCCTCGGTGCCCCGCTGGATGCCCTCGGGGCCGGCCACGTAGACCTGGGGCCGCTCGTCGTCGTCCTTCGGCGGCTCGGGATCCGGGTTCGAGGCCGGCAGGAGCAGGTCGAGGAGGCGCTCGACCACGCGAGCCTCCGCGATGTCCTGTACCTCGTACTCGCGGTCCGCCCGCACCAGGTTGATGGCGATGTCGACGAGATCCCGGATCATGGACTCCACGTCGCGCCCGACGTACCCGACCTCGGTGAACTTGGAGGCCTCGACCTTCAGGAAAGGCGCCCCCGCGAGCCGTGCCAGCCGGCGGGCGATCTCGGTCTTTCCGACGCCGGTCGGACCGATGAGGATCAGGTTGTTCGGGATGATCTCCTGACGCATCTCCTCATCGACGCGCTGCCTGCGCCACCGATTGCGGAGCACGATCGCCACGGCCTTCTTGGCGGCACTCTGACCGACGATGTACTTGTCGAGCTCGGCGACGATCTGCCGCGGGGTCAGCTCGTCGAGCCACGCCTCCACGTCCTCCGGGTTGTCCGAGGTCTGCGCCGGCGGTTCCGGAGGCGTCCCCTTCTCAACGATCTCTATGCTCATCCCGCTCCCTCCCCTTCATCGCCGAGTTCGAGCACGACGATGTCCTTGTTCGTATAGATGCAGATGTCCCCGGCGATCTCGAGCGCTTTGCGGACGATGTCCCTGGCGACCAGGTCCGAGTTGTCCTTCAACGCCCGCGCGGCGGCGAGCGCGTACGAGCCGCCCGAGCCGATCGCGATGACGTCGTCGTCCGGCTCGATCACGTCGCCGGTGCCGCTCACGAGGAACAGATGGTCGTCGTCGGCGACGGCGAGCAGGGCGTCGAGCTTCCTCAGGTACCGGTCCAGACGCCAATCCTTCGCCAGCTCCACGACCGCGCGCGTCAGATTGCCCGGGTAGCGCTCCAGCTTCTCCTCGAGCTTCTCGAAGAGTGTGAAGGCATCGGCCACCGCCCCGGCGAAGCCCGCGATGATCCGGCCGTCCTTCAACAGCCGGACCTTCCGGGCGGAGCCCTTCACCACGGTATCTCCCATGGTGACCTGGCCGTCGCCGCCCATGGCGACCCGTCCGTGCTTCCGGACGGCGAGGACGGTGGTGGCTCGAACATCGGGCAGCGGCATGAGGCGGTTCGCTCCTGACGGCTGGAAAGGTATGGAAAGCGGTGAGAACACGAGGTCGGCCACGCGGAACGCAGGCTCCTTCGCGGGGGCTCCGAATCTAACGGCAACGCTGCCGATATGGCAGGCGGCGAGAGAATCGCCCCAGGCCCGGTGGGCTTCGTCTCGCAGCCTCAGTCCGACCGGGGATGGGCGTCCCGGTAGACGCGGAGCAGCCGCTCCTTCGTCGTATGCGTGTAGATCTGCGTGGTCGAGAGGGACACGTGCCCGAGGAGCTCCTTCACGGCGAGGAGGTCCGCGCCCGCCTCCAGGAGGTGGGTGGCGAAGGAGTGCCGGAGGGAGTGGGTGGAAAGCCCGTGCGCCGCGGACACCGTCTCCAACGCGTCGTGGACCGACTGCTGGATCGACCGGCGCGAGAGCCGACGTCCCGCGGCGTTCACCAGGAGCGCGTCCGTCCCGGATTCGACCACCTCCGCCCGCCGGGGGAGATACCGATCGATGGCGTTCAGGGCGGCCTCCGTCACCGGCACGATCCGCTCCTTCCGTCCCTTGCCCAGCACCCGCACCTGCCGCCGTCCCCGCTCGATGTCCGGGAGGTCGATGCCGTGCAGCTCGGCCAGCCGGAGGCCGCTCCCGTACAGGAGCTCGAGCACGACCAGGTCACGCGTGCCCTTGAGCGTGTTCTCGGCCGCCCGGAGCTCTACCGCCTCGAGAACGGCGCGAGCGTCCGGCTCGGCCAGATGTCCGGGCAGGCGCTTCTCCGTCTTCGGCGTCCGGACGGCCCGGGTGGGGTCCGCCGGGATCCGGTCCTCGAGGTGCAGGAACTTGAAGAACGTCCGCGCCGCGGAGAGCTTTCGCGCGGCCGTCCGGCGGGAGAGGCCTCGCCGCTCACACCAGCCCAGGAATCCCCGGACGGCGAGCCGGTCGATCTCCGGGTCGTCCCAGTGCCACTCCGACCCTCCGAGGTAGTCGGACAGGAACGTCTCGAGCTGCCCGAGGTCGCGCGCGTACGCTTCGACCGTGTGCGGCGAGAGGCCCCGCTCGTCCTCGAGGTGGCCCAGGAAGTCGGCCAGCTCAGGACGCGGTGACGTGGCCATCCCGTGCGGCTACGCGCCCGGTGTCGCGGTCACGGCCACCGGAGCGCGGGTCTCGAGGCCGTGCTCGGACATCCAGGAGAGAAAGTCCGCCTGGGCCCGCTCGGCGAGCATCTCCCGCTTGCGACGCTTGTCCTTCACCCGCCGGTCGAGTGGATCGACCAGGCCCCAGTTCGAGTTCATCGGCTGGAAGTGTCCCGGCCGGGCGTCCCGCAGATACCGGTACAGCCCGCCCAGCATCGTCGTGGGCGGCGGCACCACGGGGTCGAGACCGTCGAGGATGCGGGCCAGATTCACGCCGGCCAGGATGCCGCTCGCCGCCGACTCCGTGTACCCCTCCACCCCGGTCAGCTGGCCCGCGAAGATCAGATCGGGCCGGTCCTTCAACGAGCCGTGGGCGCTCAAGCGCTCGGGGAAGTTGAGATAGCTGTTGCGGTGGATGGAGCCCCACCGCAGGAACTCGGCGTCGCCCAGCCCGGGGATCTGCGTGAAGATCCGCTTCTGCTCTCCGATGCGGAGCCGCGTCTGGAAGCCGACCATGTTCCACATCTGGCCGGCGCGGTCCTCGCGCCGGAGCTGGACCACGGCGTGCGGACGCTCTCCGGTGCGCGGATCCACCAGGCCGATGGGCTTCATGGGTCCGAAGCGCAGGGTATCCACCCCGCGCGACGCCATGACCTCGATCGGGAGGCATCCCTCGAAATAGGGCACGGCGTCCCAGTCATGACCCGCGTGCGCCTCGCCTCCCACGACGGCTTCGATGAAGCGCGTGTACTCCTCCTCGGACATCGGGCAGTTCAGGTAGTCGGCGTCCTCGTCGAAACGACCGGCCGCGAAGACGATGTCGTCGTCCAGGCTGTCCCGGTGCACGATGGGGGCGATCGCGTCGAAGAAAGCGAGCCCGCCGTCGCCCAGCGCCTCTCCGATGCGCTCGCCGAGACCTTCGGACGTCAGCGGTCCCGTGGCCACGATGGCCGGCCCCTCGGGTAGCCGCGTGCACTCCTCGCGCACGACCTCGATGGACGGCGACGACGTGACCGCCTCGGTCATGGCCTCGGCGAAGAGATGCCGATCGACGGCCAGCGCCGAGCCGGCCGCGACCTTCGTCCGGTCCGCCGCGCGCAGGAGGAGCGAGCCCAGGGCGCGCATCTCGCGCTTGAGCTGACCGTGGGCGTTCTCCGGCCCCTCGCTCTTGAACGAGTTCGTGCACACGAGCTCGCCGAGCCGGTCGGTCTGGTGCGCCGGCGTGGCACGAACGGGCCGCATCTCGACCAGGCGGACGGCGTACCCGCGGTCGGCCAGCTGGAGAGCGGCCTCACACCCCGCGAGGCCGCCTCCGACGACGGTCACCCGTGCGTCGGGTCCGGCGCCGCTCACGACTTCTTCTTTCCTCGCCCGCCCTTCTTCGCGGGCTTGCGACCGCCTCTCTTGGCGCCGCGTCGGCCGCGACCGCCGCCCTTGGCCGCCTTCTCGTCGATGAGCTGTACGGCGGTCTCGAGATCGACGTCCTCCGGCTCGGTCCCCTTGGGGAGCGTCGCGTTCACGTCGCCGTCGGTCACGTAGGGGCCGTATCGGCCCCCGTGGACGGTGAGGTCGGCCCCGGTCGTCGGGTGCTTCCCGAGCTCCTTGAGGGGGACCCGCTTGCCCGACTTCTTCGCCTCGATGAGCTCCGAGGCCTTCTCGATGCTCACGTTCCAGAGCGCGTCGTGGTTCGGCAGACTCGCGAAGATCTTCCCGCGCCGCACGAACGGTCCGAAGCGGCCGATGCCCGCCACGATCTCCTCGCCCGTCTTGGGATCCTCGCCCACGGTCCGGGGCAGCTCGAGCAGCTTGACCGCGTAGGCGAGGTCCACGTCCGCCGGCTGCATGCCGTCCGGCAGGCTCACCCGCTTCGGCTTCGCGTCCTCCTTCTCGGCGTCCATCTCCACGTACGGACCGTACGGACCGACCTTGAGACGGACGTCGCGACCGGTGTCGGGGTGCTCGCCCAGCTCCTCGCCTTCCGGGTTGATGCCGTCCAGGGAGCGCGTGCTCTTGCACTCCGGGTATCCGGAGCACCCGAGGAAGCGCCCGAACTTGTTCCACCGGACGAGCATCGGACGGCCGCACTTGTCGCAGACCTCGCCCTCGGCCGCGAGGATCTCCTTGATGATCTCGTCCGAGTTCGTCTCGCCCGCCTCGATGCGCTCCAGGAAGCCCGGGTAGAACCCGCCGAGCAGGTTGCGCCACTCGACCTCGCCCTCCTCGACCCGGTCGAGCTCCGTCTCCATCCGGCTCGTGAACTCGACGTCGAAGATGTTCGGGAAGAGGCGCACCAGCAGCTTCGCCACGACCTCACCCAGGTCCGTGGGCTGGAAGCGGCGCTTCTCGAGCTCGACATAGCCGCGGTCGACGATGACCGAGATGATGCTCGCGTAGGTGGACGGCCGGCCGATGCCGAGCTTCTCGAGCTCCTTGACGAGGCTCGCCTCGGAGAAGCGGGGCGGCGGCTGCGTGAAGTGCTGCCTGGGCTCGATCGACTCGAGGTCGCTGGTGTCCCCCTCCTCGAGCTCGGGAAGCGGATCCATGTCGTCGAACTGACGCGCGTCCCCTTCCTCGGTGGCCTCCTGGTAGAGCTTCGTGAAGCCCGGGAACTTCAGGATCGAGCCGGTGGACCGGAACAGGTAGGCGACCCCGGACTCCGCCCGCAGATCGAAGTCGATGGTCGTCGTGTCGTAGACGGCCGGCGGCATCTGGCTGGCGACGAAGCGGAGCCAGATGAGCTCGTACATCCGGGCCTGGTCGGGCTCCAGATAGCGGGACGCTTCCGTCGGGTCGATGGTCACATCGGTCGGACGGATGGCTTCGTGCGCGTCCTGCGCGGCCGGCGTGTTCCCGCCGCCGTAGAGGTTCGGCGACTTCGGCACGTAGCTGCTGCCGAACTTCTCGCCGATCCAGTCGCGGGCCTGTCCGACGGCGGTGGGCGACACACGGGTGGAGTCGGTACGCATGTAGGTGATCAGACCGATCTGACCCCGACCGCCGATCTCCTGACCCTCGTAGAGTCGTTGGGCCGTCGACATCGTGCGCCGGGCCGAGAAGCGGAGGCGCTTCGCCGCTTCCTGCTGCAGCGTCGACGTCGTGAACGGCGCCGACGGATTCTTCCGGCGCTCGCTCCGCTTGACCTCGGTGACCGCGAACGGCAGCGGCTCGACGTCGGCGAGCACCTTCTTCGCGGCTTCCTCGTCCCCCAGCGTGAACGACTTCCCGTCGATCTGGTGGAGCTTCGCCGTGAAGCCGATCTCCTGAGCCTTCAGGTGCGCCGTGATCGACCAGTACTCTTCCTGGACGAACGCCCGGATCTCGTCTTCGCGCTCGCAGATGAGGCGCAAGGCCACGGTCTGGACACGTCCGGCCGAGAGCCCGGGGCGGATCGGCTTCCAGAGCATGGGGCTCACCTGATAGCCGACGAGCCGGTCCAGGATGCGGCGGGCCTGCTGGGCCTCGATCTTCTTCAGATCGAGGGGGCCCGGATGCTTCAGGGCCTCCTGCACCGCGCCCTTGGTGATCTCCCGGAACGTCACGCGCTCGAAGCGGGTGCTGTCCTTCTCGTAGCCGAGCTGTTCGGCGACGTGGTAGGCGATCGCCTCGCCCTCACGGTCCGGGTCCGTCGCGAGAATGATCCGGTCGGCGTTCTTCGCCTTCTTCTTGAGATCCGTGATGATCTTTCCCTTGCCACGGATCGTCACGTACTTGGGCTCGAAGCCGTGCTCGACGTCGACCCCCAGCTCCTTCGGGGGCAGATCCCGGACGTGCCCGACGGACGCGGCCACCTCGTACCCCTTCCCGAGGTACTTTCCGATGGTCCGGGCCTTCGCCGGGGACTCCACGATCACGAGGTTCTTTTCGGCGTCGCTCATCAACGACCTATCAAGCCTTGCTGCGAGGAACTTCAGGGTACTTCCGTCCGAGGATCCCGAGGATCTCGGACGTGACATCTTCTACGGAGCGGCGGTCCGTGTCCACCACACCGCCCGCTCGACTGTAGCGCGGCTCTCGCTCCGCGAGAAGCCGGCGGGCGCGTCCCAGGGGGTCGTCTCCCGCCAGCAGCGGTCGGGTTCCGGGCCTCGCCGAAGCGCGGCGCACCGCCTCTTCGGCCGAGACGCGTAGCCAGAAGGTCTCGGTTCCCGCCGGTGCTTCGTCAAGTCGTCCGGGAACCGCGCCCCACCCTCCGCCCGCGGCCAACACGACCTCGTCCCGCCCCAGCAACCGTCGTCCCACGCGGGCCTCGAGCTCCCGGAACGCGGCCTCTCCGACCGTCTCGAAGATCTCGGGCACGGTCATGCCCGCGGCCGCAGCCACCTCGTCGTCGAAATCGACGAAGCGCCATCGCAGCGCGCTCGCGACTCGCCGCCCGACGCTCGACTTACCGGCTCCCATGAAGCCGACCAGCAGGACCCGGCGCAGCCGGGCAGGCGCGTCGGGGTCACCGCTCACCGAAGCCGCGCTCTTCCAGATGCGTGACGTACCCGTCGAAGTTCCGGCGGATCTCGGCGAGCGAGTCTCCCCCGAACTTCTCGAGGAACGCATCGGCCAGCACCAGCGCCACCATCGCCTCGCCGACGACCCCGGCCGCCGGCACGGCGCACACGTCGCTCCGCTCGACCGCGGCGTCACCCTCCGACCCGTCCCGCATGTCGACGCTCGGCAGCCGGCTGCGGAGGGTGGCGATGGGCTTCATCGCGCCGCGAACCAGCAGCGGCTGGCCGGTGGTCACGCCTCCCTCCAGCCCTCCTGCCCGGTTCGAAGCCCGCCCGAACCCACCGGCCCGGGCGTTCTCCGGCGCGCGGACGATCGGATCGTGCACCCGCGAGCCCGGTCGTGCCGAGCCCTCGAAGCCGATCCCGATCTCCACGCCCTTCACGGCCTGGATGGACACCACCGCACCCGCCAGCCGCCCGTCCAACTTGCGGTCCCACGAGACGTGGCTCCCCAGCCCGACCGGCAGGCCGGTCGCGACGACCTCGAAGACGCCACCGAGCGTGTCCCCCCGCTCCTTCGCCGCGTCGATCTCGGCCATCATGCGGTCGGCCGCCGCGGCGTCCAGGCAGCGCACGGGGTTGGCGTCGGTGACCGTGTTGAGATCCGTCGGGACCTCCTCGACGTCGGCGCGCACGTCGCCGATGGACAGGATATGGCTCCCGATCTCGATGCCGAACTCCCCGAGCAGCCGCTTCGCGACGGCCCCGGCCGCCACCCGGGCGGCGGTCTCCCGGGCGCTGGCGCGCTCGAGCACGTCGCGCACGTCGCGCCGGTCGTACTTCAACGCGCCCGCGAGGTCGGCGTGCCCGGGCCTCGGCAGGTAATGGGGCCGCAGCGCCTTCGGGTTCACGTCCTCCGGCGGGGCCTCGTGGGCCATCGCCGTGGTCCAGTTATCCCAATCGCGGTTCCAGATGGCCATCGCGATGGGCGATCCCAGGGTCTCACCCAGGCGTACGCCCGAGATCAGATCCGCCCGGTCCGACTCGATCTGCATCCGTCGGCCCCGGCCGTACCCACCCTGGCGGCGAGAGAGCTCCGGATCGACGTCCCGTTCCATGGAGAGGGGGACGCCGGCCGGCATCCCCTCGACCAGCGTGATGAGGCCTCGGCCGTGCGACTCGCCGGCCGTATGGAAAGTGAAGCGCTTCATGTCGTTCTCTGATTCACTGGGGACTCCCGCCGAGTATGGCGGCGCGAGGCATTATAACCAAACGGGATAACCGAACGGGCCGGCCCGCCGCTCATGCGGCGAACCGGCCCGGTCGGGTCGCTGTGACGAACCCGGCGGAGGGGGCGCCGAAGCGCCCCCTCGCCACTTCAGCGCGTCGAGCTGCGGACGATGTGCGGCGTGACCAGGATGATCAGGTCCTGCTGGGTCTCCTGGTAACGCCGGACGCGGAAGAGCGCACCCACGAACGGAAGGTCCATCAGCACCGGAATCCCGGTCCGCACCTCGTTCCGCTCGTTCTGGGTCAGACCACCGATGACGACCGTCTCCCCGTCTCGCACCAGCACGCGCGTCTGGGCGCGCTGGGTCCGGAAGATGAAGCCCGCATCGGAATCGGCGAGCTCCGCGGCCGAACGCTCCGCCTCGAGCTCGAGGAGGATCTGATTGCCGTTGGTCACGTGCGGCGTCGCCCGCAGGATGATACCGGTCTCCTGCTGCTCGACCTGTGCCGTCGGGAACTGGCCACCGCCGGCTCCCCCGCCTGCGTCGATCGTCCGGATCGGCGTGAGCTCACCGACGTGGATCTCCGCCTGCTGGTTGTCGAGCGTCGTGATCTGAGGCTCGGCATGGACGTCACTGATGTTCACCGACGAAAGCGCGTCGATGAAGTTGATCAGCGTGTGACGGCCGATCACCAGCGAGGTGAGGAACTGGATGCTGGGCGAGACCACGCGCGAGTTCGCGTTGCCGAGCGCCGCGATGGAGCTGCCCCCCAGCGAGACGACCGACGTCCCCTGCTCGACCGGGTCGAGCGTGCCGTCACCGTCCGTGTCCGCGAAGCCCGACGAAAGCTGATTGAACTGGTTCCCCTCGGTGTCCTTGAGCTCGTACGTCACACCCAGCTCGTTGAGCGCCGAGCGGTCGACGAAGATGATCTTCGCGCTGATGGACACCTGCGGCGTCTCCACGTCGAGCTGCTGCAGGAGCTCGGTGACCGCGTCCTGGACGCGCTCGATGTCCGACACGATGAGCGTGTTGGTTCCGAGTCCCACCGTCACCTGGCCACGGGCGGACAGCAGCGGCTGGATCGCGGTCTGCAGCTCCGTGGCGGTCGCGAACGAGATGCGGTGCGCCTGCGTCAGGATCGGCTCGATCGACTCGCGATCGTTCAGGTCGGTGATGTTGTCGACCCGGATGATGCCGTACTCGTCCTCTTCGGCCCGCAGCCCCTGGGTCGCGAGGATCGAGTTCAGGGCGACGTCCCACGGACGGTCGTTGATGGTGGCCGTCACGAAGCCGGTCACGTTCGACCCGGGCACGATCGACTTCCCACTGAAGGCCGCGAAGGCCTGCAACACGTCGTTGATGGGAGCCGCCGTCCACGTCATCGAGATCCGCTCGGCCTGCGCCTGCTGCGGGACCTGGGCCGCCATGGCCGTCGGACGCGCCAGCTCGGCCATGCTCCGGGCGCTCACCGAGCCACCGGAAGACCAGGGCTCGAACGCGCCGCCCGGGTTGTCCAGGGTGATGAGCAGACCGGCCTCGGTCGGCACCGCCGTGTACCCGAGCTCCTGATCGAGCTCGAACACGACGCGCACGACGTCGTCCGAGTACTGGCTGCTCCGGACCGCCCGGATGCCGCCCCGGTCGATGGAGGTGTAGTTCTCGAGGGGAAGCGCGTGCCGTGAGCCCAGGAAGTCCACGACCAGACGGTGCGGGCCCTCCATGGTGAACTCACGGTAATCGACGTCCCCGTCGACGGCGATCAGAACGCTCGTGCCAGTAGCCATCGGAGTGATCGTCACCTCGGTGACGGGTCCTCCGAAGGCCAGGAGCGCTCCCGCCCACAGAGCGAACATCGACGTCATTAGGTGCCTCCCTCGCGCCGGGAATTGAATACCAGGGTACGTCGGTCCATGAGACCGAACTCTTCTACGTCCACCACCACCCGCTCGGGGTGGATCTCCACGATCGTCACGTTTCCGATGCGCTGTCCGACGCGCAGGTAAAACGCGTCTCCGTCCACCGGCGACACCGTCCCGTCCTCGGCCACCGAAACGCCGCCCGTGCTCAGCACGGCGACGCTCGCCGAGGGCGTCTGCGAATACATGATCCCGATCACGCTCAGCTGCTCGAATCGCGGGCCGGAGCTGTCGTCGTCCAGCGCCACGAACGGATTCGGGCGCGTGAACGACGGGTACTGGAACACTTCGCGCTCGAACACGAGCTCCGTTTCTTCGGCGGGCGGAGGAGCCTGGGCTCCTCCCGGCGCGGGCGCCTGAGCACGGGCCGAGCCCGGGATCGCGACGATCGCGGCGGCGAGGGCGAGCGCGACGAGCGCGCGGGATTCACTCATGATCATCCTCTTCACCCTCCTTCGGGTCCGGGCGCCGGAGCGGCGTTCGGATCGGGAAGGACGTAGGTCTGGATCCGGAACTGGGCCTGCACGGGCGCTTCCATGTCCGGGAACAGGTTCGGCTGCTGGAACAGCTGCAGGTCGAGCTCGATCGGCGTCACGATCCGCGAGAGGCTCGCGATGTCGGTCAGGAAACGCGCCACGCCGTGGTACTCGCCGACGACGGCCATGCTGTACGTGGACTGGTCGTAGTACGTGCCCGGCTGACGGGGCTCGGGGACCATACGCTGGAGCTCGACGCCACGCTGTCGCGCCTGATTGGCGATGTCGTCCGCGAGGATGGCCACCTCCTCGGCCGCCGGAATCAACTGCTCGAGCCGGGCCACGTGCCGCTCGTAGAGCGCCATGCGTTCCTCGAGGTCGCCCCCTCCCTGCGCGGCGAGCACGGAAGCGCGGCGGTTCTGGGTCTCGAGCGCTTCGAGCCGGTCCCCCATCTCCTGGTTCTCCGCCTCCCTGGGCGCCAGGTAGTACATCCGGAACGGCACGATGAGCAGCAGCGCCAGAATGCCGGCGACCATCCAGTTGCGCTGGGTCGGGTCGGTAGGGTTGTACCAAGCCATGCTTAGTTCCCTCCCGACGCGGGGGCCGCGGTCTGGGTCGAGAGCGAGCCGTCGAACAGTGGCACGGTCTGGAGCTCCTCGATCGGCGGCGTGTCGTAGGTCATCAGCAGCTCGAAGACGTACACCAGGTCCTCGGCGTTCGCCTCGGACGGGACCTGCTCCGCACGGTCCATCTGCACGGCGCGGAGGAACTCGGAAGCCTCGAGCCGACGCATGAAGTTCGTGATCGCGTAGATGCTCCCGGCACGCCCGTTCACTCTGACCTGCACAGGGTCGCCGCCGGCGTACACGACCTCACGCAGCCAAGTGTAGTCCGGTACCGCCGCCGCGACCTCGTCGAGGATATGCGGCCAGACGTAACGTCCTTGGTCGATCTCCTGGATGATCGCGACGCGCTGTGCGATGGAATCGTTGCGCGCCGTGAGCAGATTCGTCCGCTCGATGAGATCGGCGAAGCGCGTCGAGTCCTGGACTTCTTCTTCGATGCGCACCTGGAGCTCTTCCCGTGTACCGTTCACGCCCGAGTACGCCCAGAAGATGTATCCGATGGCAATGCTGAGCGCGACCGCGAAGAAGGCCATGTAGGGGTCGACCGCGGAGCCTCCTCCGCCGCCTCGACCACCACTGCCGCCGCCACGGAGTCCCTTGAACGCGGCCACGAGGCCGGCGAGCGGGCCTCCGCCGGACGCGCCCTTCTTACCGCCGGGTAGGAGATTGACTTCGATCACGGCTCGGCCGTCCTCGTCCTAGGCGCGAAGTGCCAGCCCGAGCGGCAACAGCAGCATCGGGGCAGCTTCGTCGATGGAGAAACCGCTCGCCGCGTTCGGCTGTACCGGGACGCGTTCGAACGGGTTCACGAGCTCCGTTTCCACGTTCATGCGCTGTCCGAGGGCACGGGCCATCCCGGGAATCCGGGCGCCCCCGCCGCTCAGGAAGATGCGCCCCACCGAGGCCCCGTCGTCGCGGGTCATCAGGAAGGCGCTCGCGCGCTCGATGCCGACCGCCACTTCCTCGGCCGACTGGCTGACGAAGATGTCCAGGTCGTCGATCATCTCACGGGCCTGCACCACGTCCTCGGCCTGCTCGGCGGTGAGACCGCGCTCACGCTGCAGGTCCTCACGGATCTTCCGCGACCCGAACGAGATGTCCCGGGTCAGGATCGGCACACCGTCCTCGAGGATGTTCACGTTGGTCGTCTCGTGACCGACGTTGACCAGCGCGATGATCCCGTCCCGGTGATCCGGGTAGTTGTGCTCGAAAGCGTTGTGGAGCGCGAACGCGTCGACGTCGATGACCCGAGACGAGACACCCGCGTCCTGGAGCAGCGCCACCTTGTTGTCCACCAGCTCCCGCTTCGCCGCCACGAGGAGGACCTCCATCTGGAGACCGTCGTCGTGCGGGTTCAGGATCTGGAAGTCCAACTCGACGCTCTTGATGTCGAAAGGAACATGCTGCTCGGCCTCCCACCGGATGACCTCACGCGCGTCGGATTCCTTCATCCGGTCCATCTGGATCTTCTTGATGATCACGTCGTGGCCGCCGACAGCGGTCACCACGTCGACCCCCTTCAGCCCCGTCTCCTGGAAGAGCCCGCGCACCGTATCCGCGACGAGACCGTAGTCCATGATCTCGCCTTCGACGATGGCGTCGGGGAGGAGCTGCCGCATGGCGACACGAACCACCTCGGGCTGGTCGCCCGAGTGATCGACCTCCACCACCTTGACGAAGCCGGAGCCTATGTCGAGGCCGATGGAGGAGCGTTTACGTCCGAAGAGGCCCATGCGCCGCCTTCATGCAAGGGAGTGGGGAAAGAGATTTTCCCGTGAAAAGTCGAGTCCAGCTTACCATCGAAAGTCGAGCCTTGTCAAGAAGAAATTGGCTTCCTGTCCCATTCGAATATTTGGTAAACATTTGACGTCATCTTGAGCGTGAAAGGCCGGTCGCGCAAGGGCACGACCGGCCTTCACGATGTCAATTCAGGACCGCGGAGAGGTCGATCCAGCTGCGGTGCTCCAGGGGCCTGGCCCGAGAGAGCGAAGCGTTGTTGAGGATCGCTCGCTGCACGCCGCACGACGAGTACTGGATGGTCGACCCGCCGACATATCCCTGCATGTCCATGTCCAGGTTCGACGCCATGACGGCGCCGACGATCCGGTTTCCAGAGCCCTGGGTCTCGAAGGTGCCCTGGACGATGATGATCCCGTAGAAGACGAAGCTTCCTCGGAGGTCCAACGTGCCGTCCACAAGTAGAATGCCCTGGCCGACCCCGCCGGACTGAATCGTCAGGGTGGGACCAGGGTGATACATGAGCGGGAAGTACGAACCACACGGATCGGTGGGATTCTCCGGGTCACCCCAGTTGGCGAGCACAGTCTCGTCACAACGCCCGGAGCCGTCCAACACCGGCCCCGTGCTGTTGATGTTCGATCCCGCCGACGTGAGATCCTTGCCCTCGAGCTGGGCGAGATCGGAGAGTTCGTCCCAGTCCAGGTCTCCGAACTGCGTGAAGGTCTCATCCACGATCGTGGCGTCCTCCGCTGCAGGAGGGGTGCCAAGGATCTCGCCGCCGCCGGACGTACTCACCTGCGACACGTCGTTCGTCACCACGCCGGGCTTATTGGTAACCCCGCTGCAATAGGCCCCCCATCCGGTCGGGGCCGCATCATCACCGAGAATCGACGCGCTACCCTTCACGGACACCTTCCCCCGGGTCGTGAGCGCGCCCGGTGGATCGATGTCGGCGTAGATGAGACGGGTCACGATCCCGATGTTCCGCGTCGCTCCGCCCCAGGCCTCGCCCTGGGTGATCTCCCCCGTAGCGTCCAGATAATAGATCACGTTGTTGGTGTTCGTGATGTTCACCGTCCAGATGCCGACATCGGTCGTATCGACGATGGTCGTGTCTCCCCACATCGGAATGTTGCCGAGCTGGTAGCCGTTCCAGTTCGCCATCACCTCGTTCGAGCCGGCCTGAGCGACGTTGACCGCCATGTTCGCGTAGTTGCTGGCCACGCCGATCCGCAGCTCCTGGCGGGCCATGTAGAAGCCCGCGGAGACCAGGGCGGCCATGATCACCAGCGCGCCGATGGCGGCCGGCATCGCAAAGCCTCGTCTGTCCATATGTGTTTTCATGATGGCTCCTCGCCCACGCGGCCATGGTACGGCCGGCCGGGCCTCGTCCTGGTCAGTTGCGCGTGTAGATCCACATGTCCAGCGAATCGGAGACCATGTCTCCCCCCGGACCCATGACTCGCTCTCCCGTCCGGATCCGAACCTCGATCTGCCGTACGTCGGTCGGAGTCGACGTGATGTTGCCGAGGGCGTCACGATAGATGAACTGCAACCCATCGGTCCCGGGATAGCGGAGAGGACCCGCGATCGGCGTGCCGTCCCGCGTCAGGTAAGGCGTGGTCGGGTACAGCCAGAGCCCCGTCCCATAGGTGAAGTACTGGTAGGCACGAACGGGCGCTCCGACACGAACCGTGTCGTTGACGAAAAGCCCGCCGGCCGTATCCACTTCGAGATCCATCGCCGGGCGACCGAGACATGTCACGGTATTGTCGACGTCGACGAGACCGACCCGGAGCCACCTATCGTCGCTTCCCGTAGCCTCACGATTGTCCGCGAATACGAGAACCGTGTCGTCGGCGACCGCGAAATCATCACCCGAATTGTCGAGCACCCGAATCCGGGGGGGGCTGGCGGTCGGACCCACATCGATTTCGCATGCGATGCCGAACTTGCGCATCAAGCGGACCCGCAGGTTCGACGGACCCATCGAGAGAATGTCACCGTCCGCCGGACTCAACTCCCTGAGCTCGTTGAACATCACCTCGATAGCCATTCGGCTGGCCTGCTGCCCCTCGATGGCGGCACTCTGCGCGGTGAAGGTCCTCTGATTGGTGATCAGCACTTGAAGCGCTGCCGAGAGGACGATGACACCGAGGACCGACACGACGATCAGCTCGACGAGTGTGAAGCCGTCACGATTCCTGGTCATCGTCTATTGCCTCAGAATGCGGAAGACGAACGTGTCGGCTACGGCTGGCGCGAGGTTGCCCATACCGCCCGGGCTCAGACCCGGCCCGACGGTGACCACGGTCAGGATCTTCGACTGCGGACCGTCATCCTCGGCGTCCCAATTCACCGCGAAGATGCCAACGGAATCTGAGCCGTCCACCACGTTGTCGTACGGGAGCGACTGAAGCCGATCGATGATCGTCTGCGAAGCGAACGTTCGCTCCGTGAGCAGGTCGCCGAGCGTGACTGTCCGCACGAGGTAGCCCGTGGAGCCGGCGAGGCCCAGGAGCCCAATGGTCAGGATGACGATGGCGATGATGATCTCGACCATCGTGAACCCGGCTCGGGCATGCGTCGGCACGGCCGGCGAAACAGTGTCATTCACGGAGCGGCTCACTGGTTGAGCAGGAGCTGGCCCAAGGGCATGGCCCACAGGTTGGTCACCTCGGCGCCCTGATGGAAGTGCAGGCGCATCAGGGTGCCGGGCGTGCTGCAACTGAGATCGGCGTACCCGCGCGGGCTGAAACAGATCGTGTATTCGGTCAAGCTGCTCGGCAGTGAGATCCTCATGTCCAGATTCTCGTCGCCGAAGCGGATGATCTCCAGGATGTCCCCGTCGTCCTCGATCCACACGGAATCCCCCGTCACGTCCGCATGCAACATGACGTTCCGGCCCTTCTCGATGCCATGTACCCGCGCCCGGTAGTGGATCGCGGCGTATGTCGTCTGAGCCCCGCGGACCGCGATGCGGGTCTGTGCGCCACTGATCTGATTCAGCGCGATCGTCGTCAGGATGCTCCCGATGACGATAGCGATGATCAGCTCGATCATCGTGAAGCCGGTGCGCGTGCGGTACATGATGCCGGGGTAGCTCAGTGTTCGGGGGGTGTGCCGACTCTGTATGGACCAAGTTCCGTGCCAGAGGTGCGGGGTATGCGGGGATGGGACACTCGGGGCCCGCTCTCGCCCGGCAACGGCGTGGCTACGGTAATTTGGGCGCAATATCGGGTGCGGAGCCGTCCGAGGCAAAGGATTCCGAGAGCCACCTTTTACCGGGATCGGCAAGGAGTTCCGGCGGCGGGGTGGTCGTGGGGACGATCCGTGTGACGGACGCGGGCGCGCGCACTCCCCGCTTTGAAGGGGGGGCGGCATGGCGTATGCTCTGCTCTCGATCGACGCTACCACGCCTCACCCACGGCCTCGCCGCCCCCGCGGGCGCGTACCGTCCGAGACTGTCATGGATCGCGCAAAGTGAGACAGAGACCCGCACTTTACATCGCTTTCGTCGTGTCCGGGATGGCCGGGCTCGTGTACGAAGTCCTGTGGAGCCGATACCTGGCCCTCTTCGTCGGACACGGCGCCTTCGCCCAGGTGCTGGTCCTCTCCGTCTACCTCGGAGGGATGGCGGTCGGCGCCTTGGCCGTGTCCGACATCTCGCGCAAGCTCGACCGGCCCCTTCTGGGATATGCTGCGCTGGAAGTGGCTCTCGCCGCCTTCGGGCTGCTCTTTCACCCGATGTACCAAGCCGTGACGGGGCTCGGGTACGACGTGATCTTCCCCGCCCTTGCCGATCCGAATCTGGCCGGCGCGGTCCGCTGGGGGCTGGCCGGAATCATCATCCTCCCTCAGGCGATGCTGCTCGGCGCCACCTTCCCGCTCATGGCCGCGGGCCTCGTGCGTATGGCTCCGGACAGACCGGGCGGCGGCGTCGCCACCGCGTATCTGCTCAACACCCTGGGTGGAGCGGCCGGAGTCCTCGTGGCCGGATTCCTCCTCATCGGCTGGTTCGGCTTCGCGGGCACCTCGGTGGCCGCCGCGACCCTGAATCTCCTCGCGGCCGGGCTGGTCTGGAGCTCCGTGCGGGGATTCGCGGGCCCCTCGCTCGCTGCACCGGTCGACCGCGAGAAGGACGGTGCAGCCCCTCCCGAAGCACGTGCGCTCA
The DNA here is from genome assembly GCA_041690395.1 of Longimicrobiales bacterium. Lineage (GTDB taxonomy): Bacteria > Gemmatimonadota > Gemmatimonadetes > Longimicrobiales > Gaopeijiaceae > JAWLHJ01. Next base: position 322,243 of record JAWLHJ010000004.1, read on the forward strand.
GCCTCGTGCTCCTGCCGGTGGCGTTCGGGACGGCGCTCGCGTCGTTCGCGTACGAGATCGGTTGGATCCGCATGCTTTCGCTCCTGCTCGGGAGCGCCACGCATGCCTTTGAGTTGATGCTGTCGGCGTTCATCCTCGGGCTCGCGATCGGAGCGTGGCTCGTCCGCGGCGCTGCCGACCGTTCGCGGGAGCCCATCGCGGCGCTCGGCTGGGTCCAGGTCGCCATGGGGCTGGCGGCGCTGATGTCGATCCCGGTGTACGGGTCCTCGTTCGATCTCGTCGCCGCCATGGTCGAGGGTACCAGCGGTCGTCCCGGTGGATACGCGCTCTTCAACATCGGGCGCTACACGCTCGCGATGACCGTCATGCTTCCAGCGACCGTCCTCGCGGGCATGACCCTTCCGCTGCTCACGGCGGCCCTGCTGCGCGCCGGGGCCGGCGAGCGAGCGATCGGCCGGGTGTACGCGGTCAATACCGTGGGCGCGGTTTCCGGCTCGGTCCTGGCCGGGCTGGTCCTGCTCCCCATCCTCGGCTTGAAGGGCCTGCTCGTGGCGGGCGCCGGGCTCGACACCCTCCTGGGCCTGTGGCTCCTCGCCTGGTCGGCCCGGATGGCCCGTGCCCATGGGGCGAGCCCGGCTCCGGGCGGATTCGCCCGTTGGGGGCGAAGGGTCGTCGTTCCGGCGGGCGCGTGCCTGATCGCGTTCACCGGGGTCGGGCTCGGCGTCGACCTCGACCGGGTGGTCATCACGAGCGGCGTGTTCCGCGACGCGTTGGTCCCGGAGGCGTCGTCCCGGACGATGCTCTACTACCAGGACGGTAGGACAGCGACGGTATCGGCGCACGTCGGGGCGGAGGAAGGCGTCACGGTACTGTCGACCAACGGGAAGCCCGACGCTTCGGTCGGACCCCTCTGGCGGATCGAGGGACGTGACACCATCCCCGAGACACCGATCCCGAGCGGCAGCGACTTCTCGACGCAGATGCTTTCTGGGGTCGTCGGGCTCGGGCACCGACCCGACGGCGGGTTGGTGGCGAACGTCGGACACGGCTCCGGCATCACGGGCGCGACGCTGCTCACGAGTGAAGACGTCGACCGGCTGGTCACGGTCGAGATCGAGCCGTTCATGGTCGAAGCCTCACTCGTCTTTCTTCCCCTGAACGAGGCCGTGTTCGCGGATCCGCGCTCCAGCTTCGTGTTCGACGACGCCAAGTCGTTCTTCTCGTACAGCCGCGAGCGTTTCGACCTGATCGTCACGGAGCCCAGCAACCCATGGGTGAGCGGCACCGCGTCGCTCTTCACGAGGGAGTTCTACGACCAGGTCGGGGACTTTCTCGCGGACGACGGTGTGCTCGTCCAGTGGATGCAGCTCTACGAGCTGACCGACGAGCTCTTCCTGACCGTGCTCGCCGCGCTGGATACGGCGTTCGAAGCCTACCGGGTCTACCTGGTGGGCGACGCCGACCTCGCGATCGTGGCTTCCCGGCGCGGGCCCCTTCCCACCCCCGACTGGTCGGTCGCGTCTTCACCCGCGATGAGGTCATTCACTGCCGGCATTCCCGAGATCAGGCCGGCGCACTTGGAGTCCTTGGCCCTCTTCGACGAATCGACACTCCGTCCGTTGCTCGACCGTGGGCTCCCGGCGAACTCGGACTTCGATCCGATCCTCGACCTCGGTGCCGAGCGCGCTCGGTTCGATCGGGCCTTCGCCCACGGTGCGTTCAGCTTCGCGACCAGCCCCCTGGACCTGGCGCGGCTCCTCAGAGAGGAGGCCCGTCCGCCGATTCCCCACACGCCGCCGCCCGCTCGCGGCCCCATCTCGCTGGTGCGAACCGAGCGCGGAGCCTGGCTGAGGGAGGCCATCGGCGAGGGCGGCGCGTACGCTCCGGACGCCTTCCCGGAGTGGACGGAGGCCCTGATCCACTTGCAGACCTTCCTCTTTCTGAGCTCCGGTGACGCACAGCTCGGGTCGTGGGACACCTGGGGCGAGGGCTTCAGCCGGGCCGCGGGCGACCTGCACTGGGGCACGACCGGGTGGGCCGACACGACCTTCTACCGAGCCGCGCGGAGCTTCCTCGACCGGTCCGATGCCCCTGCCGAGGCGCGGGCCGTCGTCGATCTGCACGAGGCGGTGTCGCTCCTCGACTGGGGGAGGGCGGCTGGCGCTGCAGACCTGCTCGTCGATCGCGTCGCCGCCGGAGAGCGTTGGGTGCCTCCGGCTACCCTGCTGGACGCAGCCGTGCTCGCCTATCTCCGTGTCGATCGGCCCGAGGCCGCGCGTAACGCGCTCGAGGCGCTGGCGCATGGCACGGGTCGCCCGGCAGGTCATCTGCGTCACCGTGTGCTCGACGCCTGGATCGCGGACGCGGGTGGATAGCGCCCTTCCGGAGCCCGTTCCATCACGGGCTGACCGGTGGAAGTCGCGGCACCGGCGTCGGTGACGGCATCCACTCGGTCGCACCGGCGCGCAAGGCTCGCGCCGCCCAGCATGCCGAGCCCCGCACGGTCGCGCCGGCGCCGACGATCAACCCGCCGTCCGCCACGACCATCCCATGGAGCTCACTGCGGTCCTCGAGCGTGACGACGCCGCTGGCCACCACCATGCCGTAGAGGCGTGCGTCGCCGGACAGTTGCAGGTCCCCGTCGACCACCAGCATGGCCTGTCCGGATCCACCGGCGACGTGGAGCGTATCCGCGGTACGGCGGACGGCGATGTGCGCCCCACACGGACCGGTCGGCCGCTCCGGGTCCCCCCAGTTCCACGGCTCGTCGGTCGAGCACACGCCGGCCCACTCGCTCGGGAACGGTACGCCCGTTCCAGCGATCCCGACCGACGTCCCGGCCACCAGATCCTCGAAGCTCAGGAGACCGAGCGCGGCCGCAGACCCATCGGCCCCCGTCGCCACGGCGTCGGGAACGACACCCTCGAACGCGGGCCCGACCTCCGGATCGCAGGTCGCGGCATCGAGCGGTGCCTCCGCCAGCCCGAACCCGAGCCGGTCGATGCTGCCGTCGATCCGTACCAGGGCACCCTGGCCCACCGTCACGACCGCGCCCAGGGCCCGTATCCGGCTTACCGGATCCAACCACCAGAGGAGCAGCCCCGAGGTCCCGATGCGCCGGGAGCCGCCATCCAGCGCCGCCCGCTCGAGCCACCAGCTCTCGGGGCCGACGCGCCTCACACGGAGCGGTTGCCAGGCGGGGTCGGTCGGCTCGACGCCTTCCGCTTGGCCCCCGACCGCGGCAACGTCCCAGATAGGCAGGCGCATAAGGTCGCTGTCGAGGCCAGCCGCCAGGGCCTCGTCCCTCCGGGCCCGGAGAGCCGCCTTATCCTCGAGGGCTCCAGCGTACGCGCGGGAGGCGTTCAGCTCTGCACGCGCGACCAGCAGGGTGCCGTGCGCGAGCGCGGTGGCGGTGAGGAGCAGTAGCACGACCGCAAGCATGGCCGCCCCTCGCCTCCCCCTCACGGCGCCCCCCCGCCGAGCGGTACACGCCACCGGCGTAGCGGACCCGGCCCGGTTCCGGTGATGGCTCCGGGGACCGCCCCGACCCGCCACACGAGCTCGGCACTCAGCCGTCCGTCCGCCAGGCCCCAGCCACTCTCCCGTTCAAACAGCTCGGGCGTAAGGGGCTGTCGGCCACCGGCACCGCGCCGGTAGCGGAGCGCCCGCCCGGACAGGGAATACGCTCCCCGCTCGAACACTCGTGCCAGCACGCCCCCTGGCGGAAACGCTCCGCCGAGCTCGAGGGCAAGGCCTCCCTCCAAGAGCGCGCCCCAACAGGTGGACGGACCCTCGGCGACACCCGTCAGGGCAAGCACGGCCCTGGCCCCGTCGGCGTAGACGACCTCGATCGAGTCCTTGGTCGGATCCGGGCGCCGGTAGCCGCCGTACGATACGACGAGGCGCTCCGGAGCCTCGTGCTCGCCGCAGACCAGTCCCGTTCCCCGGTACGCGCGCAGCGCCAGCGAGTCGTCAGCCACGGCCCAGTCGACACCGGCGCGGCCAGCGGCCGTCTCGGCCCGCAGCAACGCCCCGGTGAGGCGCACCGCTGACAGGGCGTCGGCCCGCTCCATGGCCCGCGCGTGAGCGAGGCGGGTCCGACCGACCGCGGCCATGCCCGCCTGCATGAGAAGGAGCCCGAGGAGGAGGGCCACCAACGTCTCGACCAGCGTGGCGCCGCCTACCTGCCGCCCGGTCACGGGCGCGCCGCCTCGAGCCGGACGAGGGTATCGCCGTGCGCGTCGGTGGCGACCACGACCGCCCGGCCTGGATCCAAAGCGGCCTCCCACCGCACGACTCCGCCCGGGAAGGAGTCCACGCCCGGACCCATGAAGCCGTGCGCTTCCAACGAATCGGCCGCCATGGCCGTCGCCGCGGCGGCCCGGGTCGTCAGCTCGGCCTCAGTCAGCGTGCGGGCGGCGAGCAACAGGGTGCCCACCACGCCCAGTACGCCGATCTCGAGGAGAACCAGCGCGACGACCACCTCGATCAGCGTGAAGCCCCGGCTCATTCACGCCTCACACGTCCGAACGACGAGATGATCAGGCGTGTCCGGGACGATCCGGCCACCAACTCGATCGTCTCGTTCGCGAACACGCCGATGCCGAGCCCGTTGAACGGGATCTCGGTGCGGTCGCGTCCGGCTCCCAAGGTCAGCCGGACCCCACCGTCACCGGGCACCGTCGAGCGAAACGTCGTCGAATCGCCCACGGCGATCCGGATCTCGCCGTCCGCACTCAGGTGGAGGCTCGCCGCGCCCGCGCGCACGGCCTCGGTCCGCGTCCGGTGCAGCGCCGCCACGATCTCCTCGCGCGCGGTGAGCACCTCCATGCGATCACCGAACCGGCTCGCGGCCGGCACGACCGCCGTCGACGCGGTGGCGAGCAGCGCGAGCGTCGCCGTCATCTCCAGGAGTGTGTACCCGTTCATGCCCTCGACGATGGTCCCGGGACCGGGACGAGGGCATGGCGCTACGGGCCGTGCTCAGTCGATCCCGTACTCCTGGACCTTGTAACGCAAGGCTCGCGGCGACAGCTCGAGGAGCTCGGCCGCCTGCGTCTTGTTGCCGCCGGTCCGATCGAGCGCGAGCTGGATCAAGTGCTTCTCGAGCTTGGCGCCCTGGCGCTTCACCGACAGGTCCGCCCCGTCGATCGCGACGCCGGGCCCGTCCGGTGCCGGACGGCGCACGACTTCCGGCAGGTCCTCGACGGAGATGGTCGGTCCCTCGGTCAGCACCAGCGCGCGCTCCAGCACGTTCTCGAGCTCGCGGATGTTGCCCGGCCAGGAGTAGTCGAGCAGTACCTCCATCGCCTCCGGATCGACCGATTCGACGTTGAGGTGGAGCCGCTGTCGCTGGCGCTCCATAAGGTGCTGGACCAGGCGCGGGATCTCCTCCTTGCGGTGCCGGAGCTGCGGGAGGTGGATGGGCACGACCGCGAGGCGGTAGTAGAGGTCCTTGCGGAACTCGCCGTTCTCGACCGCCTCCTCGAGATCCAGATTCGTGGCGGAGATGATGCGCACGTTCACCTGGCGCGTCTCGGTATCGCCCACCCTGCGGATCTCCCCTTCCTGCAACGCACGGAGGAGCTTCACCTGCAGGGGCATCGGGAGCTCCCCGACCTCGTCGAGGAAGAGCGTGCCGCCGTCGGCGGCCTCGAACAGGCCCTCCTTGTCGCGATCGGCGCCCGTGAAGGCGCCCTTCACGAAGCCGAAGAACTCGGACTCGAGGAGTTGCTCCGGCACGCCGCCGCAGTTCACCGGAACGAACGGGCTCTCGGACCGCGGGCTCTCGCGGTGGAGCAGCCGTGCGATCAGCTCCTTACCCGTCCCGCTCGCGCCGGTAACGAGGACCGGAGAGTCGTGTCGCGCCACCTTGCGGACGATCTCGAGGGCCCGCTCCATCGCGGGTGACCCGACGACGATCTCGGCGAAGCGCGCGTCGGCCCGGACCTCGTTGCGGAGGCGACCGACCTCGTGCCGGAGCTGCTCACGCTCTTCCGCCTTGCGCACCGTGAGCAGGACCTCGTCCGCCCCGAACGGCTTCGGCAGATAGTCGTACGCGCCCTTCTTCATCGCCTGGACCGCCAGGTCGAGCCCTCCGTACGCGGTCATGACCAGCACCAGCGCGTCCCCGCCGGCTTCACGATACCGGTCGAGGAACTCGATGCCGCCCAGCTTCGGCATGCGCACGTCACAGAGGATGAGATTCGGACGCTGCTCGAGCGCCGTGCTCAGGCCGAGTGCGCCGTCTTCGGCGAGCACGACCTCGTATCCGGCGTCGGCAAGGATCAGGCTCAGTGATTTGCGCAGTCCGGCGTCATCGTCGATGACCAGGATCTTCATGTCGCCTCCGGGCGGGCGTCCGGGCCAGGGGTCTTTGCGGCTGGAAGCCTAATAGTAAAGCGTGCGCCCGCTTCTGGCGCGTTCGCCGCTTCGATGCGCCCTCCCATCCCCTCGACCAACCGTGCGCAGATCGAGAGTCCGAGCCCGGTCCCGCGGCCGGGCTCCTTGGTGCTGAAGAACGGATCGAAGATCTGTTCGAGGTCGTCCTCGGGAATGCCCGGACCCGTGTCGGTAACGTCGATGATCGCCACCCGCTCGGCCAGGAACACGGGGTCGACGCCGCGTCCACCGTCGTCCCGCGAGATCCGGCGCCGATGCATGTAGTTCACGCCCGGCGGGTCGTCCTCGCGACGTGTCGGGAGATCCGCGACTTCGCCACGCGCGGCATAAGCCCTGACCCGGATGATCCTCCGAGGAGACGATTCCATCGCGTCGAGCGCGTTCAGGAGGAGGTTGACGAGTACCTGCTCCATCCGGTGCGCGTTCATGAGCACGTCCGGGGTGTCCGGTGCGACGTACCAGTGGGTCTCGACGTCGGAGAGCTTTCCCTGATGGTCGAGCAGCCGCCGGACCCGGGCGACAACCGCACCGATCGCCTCGGGGGCCAGCCCCTCCTCTCTGGGTCGCGCATAGTTGAGGAGGCTCTTCACGATCCGGTCGATGCGCTCGGCCTCTTCCCGAATCGAGTCGAGGATCTCCGGCTCCGCCTCGCCCTTCCGGGCTCGAGCCCTGGCCACGTCGACGTAGCCCATGATGGCCCCGAGCGGGTTGCCCACCTCGTGGGCGATGCCGGCGGCGAGGGTCCCGACCGACGCGAGCCGCGCGGCACGCACGATCTCGGCACGGGCTTCGACCAGCTCCCGGTTGGTCCGGTCCAGTGAGGCGACGTTGCGCTCGAGGAGCTCGCGGTCCGGCGCCATCCAGCGACGGGCCAGCCAGGTCAGGCCGAGGGCACCGCAGACCACGCCCACGACAGCGAGCAGGATGGCCGGTATCGAAGCGCCCGGCCGGGCGAGGTGGAATCCGAGCGCGAGGAGGAGGAGAGAGATCGCGGCGGAGGCCGCGACGAACGCCCGGGATGCCGGCGGACCGGCGGGGGTGGTGATCAGTAGTTGCAGGTGATCATGCTCTCCACGGTCGCCGGGCTGACCTGCGTGGCGTTTCCGTGATAGAGCGCGCAGGTGACGGACGGGAGGCCTGTGTGGACCGCGGACGCGGACCAGCCCTGCCCCGTCGCTTCACCGATGGTGACCGTGACGCCGTCCGAGCGGGTGAACCCCAGCGCATCCTGATCGGTCGAGTAGGTGAAGTTCGCGTTGTGATAGACTTCCTGCAGGCTGGCCAGGTTCCGGAGATCGGCGGTCATCGCGGATACGAAAGCCCGCTCACGTGTCGCCGAGAACTTGGGAATCGCGATCGAGGCCAGGATCCCGATGATGACGACGACGATCAGGAGCTCGATCAGGGTGAAGCCTTCGCGCTTGGTGGACATGAGGTCACCTCGAGTGAGCGAGTCTTCCGGATCGGTTCGAGAGAAGGTTGAGGAGGGGGCGGGTGGCCGGCCCGGGCCCGGAGGCCCGGACCGGCCCTTCCGCTTCAGTCACACCCGCACCGTAATGCGGGGCCCTGCTACATCATGGTTCGTTACGGCGTGCAAGCGAGCTCGCCGGACTGCGCCGGCGACCCGAGCAGGGTCGGCGCAGAGGCAAAGTCGCCGTAGAAGATGCCGCAGCCCTCGGTGGTCGTAAGCGCGTCGTGGGTCGCCTGAGCCTGCCAACCGGTATTCGACGGCGCGGCGGGGAAGGTGACGTTCACGCCCTCGGACGAAACGAAGCCGAGGTTGGTGGTGTTGCTGGTGTAGGTATAGTGGTCCGAGTAGTAGATCTCCTGCTGGCTAGCCAGGTTCTTCAGGTCGGACTTCATCGCGGCGAAGTAAGCCCGCTCACGCGTGGCGGAGAACTTCGGAATGGCGATGGCCGCCAGGATGCCGATGATCACGACCACGATCAACAGCTCGATGAGGGTGAAACCCTTGTTGTCCCGCATTGGAATGCTCCAGGTGTGAAGTGAAACCGGGTTGTGCGACCAAGATATGGGCAAGCTCTGTTCCACCTGTGCCACGCACGACATAAGCTACTGCAATAAAACGTGTTAAGGCGCTCTCGACAGCCCAGCCCCATGACGTCTGCCAGCGCTCTATCTGGGATTCTGCAAGGCGCCATGCCTTGTGCGATACTGTGCAGTACCGAGACGCTCAGTCGCCGTCAGGCGGCTTCGGCCGGCTCGGCTCGGCTCCAAAGTCGTAGACGAGGAGCGAATCGAGGCTTGTTCGTCCTGATGCGGTCGAGACGGTCGCCCGGGCCGAATCGAGTGCAGCCTGCATCGCCGCATCGTCACCGGCCCGCCGCGCGACCCAGGCGTCGTAGATCCAACGCTGCCAGAACTGAGCGACGGCGCTACGCTCGTCCGCCCGAGCACGCACCTCGGCGGCCTCTTCCCAAGCCCCCCGGGCAGCGAGTGCCCACGCGAGCACGTGTAGCCGTGCGGCGTCTGTGCCCGATCCCTGAACGGCGAGTGCCACCCGTGCGTAGCGCTCGGCCTCGCGAGGGTTCCCGAGCTCCGCGTGGATCCCTGCCCGAATCCCGTATGCAAGCGGATGATCGGGCCGTTCGCGGGTGGCGATCGCGAGAAGTCGGTCCGCGCTCTCCGGTCGTTCGAGATTCACCAGGGTCTGTGCCACGTGGACCAGCAGGCCGTAGTGTGTTCCTACGAGGTTGATCGCCGCCCGATAGGCGAACAGCCCCTGGCTGATCTGCCCCTGTCGGATGAAGTGGTCACCCAGGGACCATTGGGCCCTTCCCGAATACGGATGGTCCCGCATCAACACCGCGAAGACCGTGTTATGGGTCCGCCAGTCGGGATTCCGCGTCCAGGTGCGGACGGACCCGGCGAGGAGCACCACCAGAAGCACGGCGGGAGCCATCCTGGGCCGATCTCGCGCCATCCGAACGAAGAGCCACCCCACGGCGGCCGCGAGCCCGGCCGATGGGAGGTAGAGCGTTCGCTCCGCCAAGATCACGCCAGTGAGAAAGAGAGTGTTCGAGATCGGCGAGATAGCGATCAGGAACCAGACGATCCCGAACGCCGCCACTCTGGCGGAGCGTGACCCAGGTCCGAGATCGGCGCGCCGCCAGGCGAACCATGTGCCAAGGAGGACCACGAGTCCGAGCACCACGCCCGTCACGTTGGTCGCGTTCCAACCGAGGGAGACCGGGATGACGTTGGGCGTGTAGTCGGACGAGAGGTCCAGCGGGAAGACCCAAAGCCGCACATAGTGAGTCCAGACCTCCCCGAGTGTCCAAATCTTGGGCACTTCGTAGAGAAGATCGAAACCGGCCGGCCCGATCGGCGCGCCAGCCCCCTGAAGGACCGTGGCCCGCGCCGTCAGCATGCTCACCGCAACGACGAGCATCACGAAATAGACGCGCCAGCGCCGGGCGACGTAGGCCTGAAGCTCTCGGAATCCGATGCGCTCCTGGGCCGCGTCGACCAAGAACACGAGTCCGGCGAGCGTCACCGCCCCCTCCTTCGCGCCGAAGCCGACCGCGTACAGAACCCCGACGGCCAGCGCGCGTCGCCATCCTGTGCGAGGTCCGCTCCCGAGGTGGATGGCGAGGGCAGCGAGCACAGCGAGGGCCGCCGTGATCTCGGCCTGACCGACCACGTTGGCTACCGCCTCCGTGTGCACCGGGTGAACGGCGAAGACCAACCCCGCCACGAACGCGATGCCGAGCGTCATGAGGCGAGCGAGAACCAGGACCAGGAGGCCCGAGACGGCCGCGTGAAGTGCGACGTTGACGAGATGGAACGGAAGTGGCGATCCACCGCCGATCAAATACTGCAGTCCGAACAGTCCTGTCGTTACCGGCCGCCAGAGCGCGAGCTCTGGGCCCGCGGGGCCCGGCCAGTAGGGGGCCAGCAAGGCACCTGGAAGCCGGTCCCAGCTCTGGATGGTCGGGTTCCTCTCGATGATCGAAACGTCATCGTATGCGAAGCCGTTGAGCAGCGAGTTCGCAAAGACGACTACCGCGACTCCGACGACAATCAGAACAGCTCGCCGAAGGGTTAGGGCGCGCAGCCAACCGGCAAACGCCCGCTCCGTCATCCGCATCGAGTCCCTCACGGGGCCACCAAGCCAGCCAAAGCAGCGTCTGAGCCGATATCCGGACTCCAGATCAATCGCTCCCCCTCGAGGTACGGCATCGCGCGGGGAGCGCCGTCGGGCGTCGTCGAGGCCAGAAGGTACGGCGTCCGCTCTGGGAAGGCCTCCATTACCGCCCGATTGCGGCGGGGGCCAAGATCACGCACATACATCGCCCGGTCGCCGGTCTCCAAGCCCGGCAACTCCCCCTTGAGTAGCAGGGGAGCCAACGAGACCATCCCGAACCGGTCCGCCTGGAGATGCCGCGCGCATTCGGGGGTCAGTCGCTCCCCTGGGACCATCCGGACGTTGAGTGCCATGCTGGGAACCGGTCTCTGGCGAACGCCGGGCGCCGTGCCGGGCTCCTGACGGAGATCGATCACCGGCAGTTCAGCCACCCCATAATCACTCCGGGCGGCTGCGGCTCGCGCCTCCGCGTACTCGTGCACCCGGCAAGTCGAGTTCCGGCGCAGCACCGAGACGATGGTGTCCGATCGCATACCGCCCTCTCCCTGGAGGACTGCACTCATACGCTCGTACCAGCCGGCGTGGACGAAAACCAGGGCCCCGTCCGCCCCCATCTCCTCGATCGTGGGCGGCGTGATTCGGCCCAAGGTCTCCTCGGTCCACCTATGACTCTCCACCAACCGGGGAACGCCCCACGTCACGGCGACGACCAGCGCCAAAGCGGCCGACCAGACAGCGGTGTCCGGCCCTCGCCACGAAACGCTCGCGAACCGCGAGGCCGTTTCCTGCTGAGGGGGGCGGCGTGTGAGGTGAACGGTCCCGAGGACTCCCAGAGCAAGCCAGGCCGGCGCGCCTTCGTAGATCATACGGGTCGTGTGGAACCAGTATCCGGCGTTAGCGATCAGGGGCAACGTGGCCCACATGACAAGGAAACCGGCTCCGCGGGGCAATGTCCGCGCGGAGAGGAGGTACAGCCCGACGACCGCGGTAAGGGGAACCGGCGTCTCGAGGAAGCGGATGCCGATCTCGAGGAAGTCGGTGGAGGTGAAGCCCAACGCCTCGGCAGGGCCATAGGGGGCGCCCCATGGGTCCATGTGGAAGCCGAGCCCGTGTCGATCACCGTATGCCGCTGAATAGCCCAACGTCAACGGATCGCCGAACAGCCGCTGGTTGTACCATCCGAGGAAGAGGGCGAAGGGCATCCCCCCCATGGCCGTGGCGAAGCATCGGCGCGCCAGACCATGAACACCGAACTCGGGCCGAGCCGGGATCCAGATGCCGAGCGTGAAGAGGGTGCCCAGAGCCACTCCTTGCAGAGGGCGGGACATGACGGCGAGTCCGATCGCCACGCCGGCGAGCACGGCCCAGGAGGCGGATCCGTCGCGGGCCCTCAGGGAACTATAGAGCGCCAGAGTCAGAAAGAGGCCCGCCGTGAGATGGCTGAGCGCTCCGCCCCCCAGAAGGACGACGAAGGGGCTGATCGCAAACAGAAGCGCAGCCAATCGAGCCTCGGTATCTCGCTCGGGGAGGAGCCGCGGCAACGACAGCACCAGCAGGAACGCCGTAGCGGCCACGCAGAACGGGCCCAGCAGGCCCGGCACGCCCAGGCGGACGAGCAGGGCCATCACCACAAGATGAGATGGTGGGTATTGGGAGACCCAGCCCTCCTCCACCATGAGCGTGTTGGGGAACAACCAGGCAGCCGGCGTGGCTGGAAGCGGTCCCGCCAGCCGGCCTGCGGCCAGATACCGGGCATGCACCATCGACGCGATTTCGTCGACGTTGGTGTAGTGCCCCTCGTATAGGATCGTCCACGCCAGGAACGCGAGGCCACCCGCCAAACCGGCCGCCAGGAGACCCAGGGCCGGCCGTGACGGTGCCCGGGCGGCCTTCGCAAGGCTTTCCACCCACCCACGGATCCGATCCGCGGGCAGGAACCACGCGAGAACGGCACCGGCGAGGACGATCGTGATCGTGCCCCAGAGCGCCAGATCGAGGTTGAGCTCGCCGAATAGAAAGCTGGCCTCCCGGAACGAGCTTCCCCCTGCCGAGCCTCCCAGGATCCGATAGATCGGAAGGAACGCCAGGGCCAGGAACACAGCTCCCAACCCCCGTCGCACCACCGTCGTCGCGCGGGCCAGCCCGCTCATACGGTGGCGCCTCGCGACTCCATCGTCCCACTCCGGCGCGCGAGCCAGAACACGACCAGATAGGCTGCCACCGCTCCGAGGCTCAGCATCCGCAGGCCCACGGCCATCGACGTGAACTCCAGAAGGCCGCCGGCCACGGCGCCCAGGAGGTTCCACCCGAAGGCCACCCCGACAGACTCCCGCGTCCGAAAGCGGAGGGCGAAGCATGCCGCCGCGAAGAAGATGGGCGTGCCCACCAGAAGCACGGAAAGAGCCAAGCGGAGCGGGACCGGGTGGCCTACGAGAGCGCCCGTCGGTACGACGAACGTCACCAGGAGCGACGCCACGAGGCCCACGGCGGCGGTCCGGAAGCCCATCGGCTTGAGCTCCATCAAAACGGTCCCCACCAGAATCATGGCAAGGATGGAGCCGAACACCACCGCGCTGGTGACCCATGTCGCGCCCCACACCAGGCTCATGGCCGTGATGAACTTGGTCTCGATGACGAGGAACGCGACGCCGAAGAGGAACATCTCCCAGTCGGCGCCTCCACTGCGCCCGAAGGCACGACGCATGTCCGGTGACGCGAAGAGCACGGCCAGGACCGAGAGGGCCATGAAGACCGCCATGAGGGACAGGTAGAAACCACTCACCCCGGGCCCCGGAAGATAGAGGTAGGGCCAGTCGTCGGTGGGCATGCGCCCCACACCGACGGCACGTGCATCCTCCCCGGACACTCGGGTGAGGATCGGCCCGGCGTCCGAAACGTCTTCGAACGCCGGCCCCGTCATGTAGACGTAGTTGAACATCATCCAGTCGTCCGCCGCGACGAGAGGAGGCTCCCCGAAAGCAGACTCCAGAACAGCGGTGAGGTGCCGGTGGATGTGTTCTTCCCCACCCACCATGAAGTACATGACGAGGCCCCCATCGGGGGCGAGGCGGCTCCGAGCCGCGTCTATTGCCTCCCTGGTGTACACGAAGTTGTCCAGCCGTACGTTCGAGAGCGCGGACAGTCGTGTCATGGAATCCAGCGTCCCGAACACCACCAGGTCGTACAACTCATCCGTGTCGTTCAAGTGTGACCGGGCGTCCGTGTTGAGCACCGTCACCCGCGGAGAGCTGTATGGGTCGTCGGGATGGAGCTCGCGTCCGATACGTTGGATGATCGGGTCGATCTCGACCGCGTGAATCTCCGCCGCTCCCTCGTCGAGTAGGGTTGCAACGTCGTTGCCCGTCCCGGCACCCAGTACGAGAACTTTCCCGAGAGGTCGGTCCAGGAGTCGGTACGGGAGGTGGTATCCGTCACGTGTTTTCTGAAGCGGGTCGTTCCGCGGTCGCCCCAGTGAGTCCGCAGCCGCCACACCGAAGGCGAGCTGATGAAACGATCCGTTCGTGTATACCCCGATGCCCTCCCCATCCCCATGCCATTGGCGCACGGAGAGCGAATAGTACGGACTGTAGATCTGGCCGCGCTCCGACCCGCTGACCAGAACCAGCAGCAAGACCATGAAGCCGGCGTACGCCAGCCCTGTTCGTCGTCCCCGTACGAAGAGGACGGCCGCGACCGCACCGAACAGAGCGAACCAAACGGCAGGGAAGGTCCTTGTGAAGGAGGCTACGGCGAAGCCGATCACGCCGAGGAGTGAACCAACCAGATCGATGGAGTAGCCCCACAGTGCGCTGGACTGAGCGCGAAAGACGTCGAGACGTTGCGCGATCAGCTGTCCCAGTGGCACGAAAGAGACGGCGCTCAGGACGAAGAGCACGACGAGCGGCAGGCGCACTCCGTCCACCACAGGGGCTCCTGGCCCGAGGTCGAAGTAAAGAAGCCACAGATGCTCACCCACCCCATTGTCGGTGAAGGCGATCCCGCTCATCAGCACAGCGGCCGACACGACCGCGATGAGAGCCGGCGGCCATACCCACAGGAGAGAGCGACCGTGGGAGCGCAGCGCCCCGACGCCCAGGCCCAGGAACGCGCTGATGAGGATCAAGTTCGGGAAGTATGCGACTACCCGAACCTGTACCGGGAGCCATCTGATGAGGGCCAATTCCTGGAACAGGACGACGAACGATGCAGCGAGAAGCTGGAGGCCCGCGAGACGAAGGGACACTCCCCCGCTCGGCCCCGTCTGGGTCTCCTGGCTCACGCCGGATGTCCTGTCTCGGCACTGGACGATCGTCCATCCGGCCGCGCCGGCCCCCGCCCCTCCCACGGATCCACCTCGGGTACCGTCCACCGCGGCACCCGCGGCGGGAACACGTTGTACTTGAAGATCGCCCAGAGCGCCGACACCCCGTCCTTCCAGCCGATCTTCTTGCCCTCGGCGTAGGAGCGTCCGTGGTAGCTGATCGGGAGCTCGTAGATGCGGGCTCCGGCCTGGGCCAGGCGTGCGGTGAGCTCGGGCTCGATACCGAACCGGTTCGCGGACAGGGGGAGGCTCTGGAGGAGCTCCCGCCTGACCATTTTGTAGCACGTCTCCATGTCGGTCAGGTTCAGGTCCGTGAACATGTTCGACATGAGGGTGAGCACGCGGTTCCCGATGGAGTGCCAGAAGAGGAGCACCCGGTGCGGGCCGCCGAGGAAGCGCGAGCCGTACACGGCATCGGCCTTGCCACTCAGAATGGGTTCGAGCAGGTAGGGGAGCTCGTACGGGTCGTACTCGAGGTCGGCGTCCTGCACGACGACCACATCCCCCCTGGCGTGCTGGAAACCGGTCCGGAGCGCCGCCCCCTTCCCCTGGTTCCGCTCGTGCATGACGAGCCGGTCGATCAGACTCCCTTCGAGGGTCGGCAGGAGGTCACGCGTTCCGTCGGTGGAACCGTCGTCGACGACGATCACCTCGAGCCGGAGCGGGACCTCGCGGACTCGCTCCAGGAGCTGCTCGACGGTCTCCCTCTCGTTGAAGACCGGAATCACGACACTCACCCGCACGGAGTCCCATGCGAGCGGCTCGTGCGGAAGCGCGTCCGGACCTAGGGGTCTGCTATCCATGGATGACTCGATCTCGTTCAGGGTCGGGGTCGGAGTCAGGCACGGCCGCGGGGGCCGGCGCTCGAGCGGCGTCAGTCGCCGACACCATAGCGGTTGAGCTTACGGTACAGCGTGGACGGATCGATGCCCAGCACCTCGGCGGCGCGCGTCTTGTTCCCGCCCTCCGCCTGGAGCACCCAGAGGATGTAGGCCTGCTCGATCGTCTCCATGGTGGGATTCGCCGGTGCCTCGTCGTTCTGGACGAGCCTGGGCGTGGGACGCTCGCGCACCCGGGTCGGAAGCTCCTCGGGGCGGATCTTCTGCCCGGACACCACGACGGCGGCCCGCTCCAGCGCGTTCTGTAGCTCACGCACGTTGCCGGGCCAGTCGTACTCGGTCATCACGCGAAGCGCGTCCTCCGTGAGCTCCAGCGGCTTCTTCCGCTCCCGCTGCACCGCTTCCTGCTCCAGGAAGAACCTCGCCAGGAGGGGGATGTCGTCCTGACGCTGGCGGAGCGGCGGAAGATGGAGCTGGATGACGTTGAGCCGATAGTAGAGGTCGCTCCGGAACGCCCCCCGCTCGATCTCGGCCTCGAGGTCCCGGTTGGTGGCAGCCACGATCCGGACGTCCACGGGCACGGCTTTCGTCGCCCCGACGGGGATGACCTCCCGCTCCTGGATCGCGCGGAGGAGCTTCACCTGGATGGCTGGCGACATCTCGCCGATCTCGTCCATGAAGAACGTGCCGCCCTCGGCGGCCACCAGGAGCCCGTCCTTGTCCTTCACGGCGCCGGTGAACGACCCCTTCACGTGACCGAACAGCTCGCTCTCGAGCAGGCTCTCCGGCAGCGCGCCGCAGTTGATGGAGAGGAACGCGTGGTCCGACCGGTGTGAGGTGGCGTGGATGTAGCGCGCCAGCACCTCCTTACCCGTGCCGCTCTCTCCCGAGATGAGCACGGTGGAGTCGGTCGTGGCGACGGTTTCCGCGAGCTCGATGACTTCCTCGAACGCCGGCGCCGACCCGATGGGACGCTCCGCCCGGCCCGCCGACCGCTCGCCGATCTCCTTCTTCAGGGCCCGGTTCTCGGCCTTCAGCTGCCGGGTCTCGACGGCCCGCCCGCAGAGCGCCAGGAGCTCGTCGTTCGAGAACGGCTTCTGAAGGTAGTAGTAGGCGCCCTCGTTCACGGCCCGAACGGCCGACTGGAGCGAGGCCTGGGCCGTCATGAGGATCACCGGCAGCTCGGGGTCGATCTCGCGCGCGGCGGCGAGCACCTCGAGTCCGGTCTTGCCGGGCATGCGGATGTCCGTCAGCACGAGGTCCGGCTTCTCCGCCTCCAACGCGTCGATCGCCTTCTGCCCCGAATCGGCCACCGACACCCGGTACCCCTCCCCACGGAAGAGGACCTGGAGCGTGTCCAGGATCGACGTCTCGTCGTCCACCAGCAACAGCTTCGGTCCTTCGCTCACACGCCGTCTCCCCATTCACCTTCCGGAATCCCCGGAAGGAAGATCACGAATTGCGCTCCACCCTCGATGCCCCGCTCGACGAACACCACCCCAGAATGGGCCTCGACCGCCCGATGGACCAGCGCCAGCCCCAGCCCGCTCCCTCCCTTCCTCGTCGAGAAGAACGGGTCGAAGATACGCGCTTCGATCTCCGGCGGGATCCCGGGGCCGGAGTCGCGGACGGCGAGCCGGACCGGGTTTCGGATGTTGACCCCCCTCGGCGTGTGCCGGTAGCGCTCGTCCTCCAGGGACACCACGACCTTTCCGTCGGGCCCGGCGTGCTGTGCCGCGTTCAGGACCAGATTCAGGAGCGCCCGGTGCAGAAGGTCCGGGTCGCCCAGGACCGGGACGATGTCCTCGTCGACTTCCGTCTCGAGCGTGACGCCCTCCAGATCCGGGTGCTGCCTGGCCACCGCCACGCAGTCGAGCACCAGCGACCGGAGCTCGACCCTTTCCTTCGCGCCGAGCCGGACGCCCGAGTAATCGAGGAACTCCGACAGCAGACGGCTCAGCCGGTCCGACTCGGTGATCACCAGCCGGCGCAGCAGGGCGCGGTCGTCGGGCCCGAGACGCTCGCCGCCGAGCTGCTCGATGGCGCTCCGGATCGAAGCCAACGGGTTCTTGATCTCGTGCGCCAGCGAGGCGGACAGCGCGGCCACGGCCTCGAGGCGTTCCGTGCGCAGGTTCAGCTCGTCGATACGCTCGAGGTCGGTGACGTCCTCGAAGATGGCCGTCATGGACGGCGGCCGATCGTCCCCACGGTCGAGAAGCGCGGTGCTGATGCCGAGGCGCACGAGCTCGCTGCCGCGGTGCACGGTCGCCCGTGAGCGGGTGCGGGTGCGACGGTCGCCGAGGGCGCGAGCCAGCGTCTCACCCATCTCCGGAGACTCCTCCTGGATCGTAAGAAGCACGGGCTCCCCGAGGCGGTCGGCCAGATCCAGCCCGAGCAACGCCTCCGCGGCGGGGTTCACGTACACCAGCCGCCCGTCTCCGTCGAGTGTGAGCACTCCGGTCGAGAGGTGGGCGAGGATGTCGCTCGTGTCGAGCCGGAGCTGCTCGAGCTGCGACGCGACGACCCCGAGGGCCTGCCCGGCGCGCCTCAGCCGGTCTCCGAGCAGCCCGGTGATGAGGGCCACCATGGCGAACAGGCCGATCCGGAGCGCAACTTCGAGGGTGAACTCGCTCTGGTGGCCCCAGGCGAGATCCGCGAAGTAAACGATGCTCGCGAGCGCACCGATCAGCACACCGCCGGGCAGCGGCAGCAGGAGGGCGCCCGCGCTGATGACCAGGATGTAGAGCGGAGCGAAGCTGCTCTCGGGCCCGCCGGTGACGTGGACCACTCCGGTGACGAGCAGGACGTCGAGCACGACCTGGCCGTACCGGAACGCCTCTCCGGGCTCGCGCCGCAGCAAGTGCGTGTACCAGAAGGAGGCGGCGGTCACGACCAGCGCCACGAGGAACATGACGGTCGCGACGAGGGTGTCCGCGGGCGCCGCGTCCGCCCAGGCGAACAGGGCTCCCGCCAGGATTCCGGACACGAGCGTGAGGCGCCCGACGTACAGCCACCGGAAGATGTCGGCTCGGAGGAACGCCTCCTCGGGCGCACCCAGCCACGCCGCTCGCATCATGGGCGCGGGATCTCGCGGAACACTCCGGGGAGCATGTATCCGCTCCCCCCCAGCCGACCGACCGGTCGGAGTCGCTCGGGATCGATGCCGTATCCGTCGGGAGGCGTGAGCTCCGGGTCGAGCAGGATGCCGACGACCTCGGCGATGATCAGGGTGTTCCTGGAGCCGGTGAGATCCACTTCCTTGCGGACCTCACATTCGAGCACGGCCGGGCACCCCGCGACATAAGGAGCGTTCACGCGGCCGGACGGCACCGCTTCCAACCCGGCCAGCGCGAACTCGTCCACGCCGGGCGCGACCTCGGCCGACGTCGCGTTCATGGCTTCGAGCTGTGACTCGGTCACCACGTTCACGCAGAGCGCGCCGGTGGCCCGAACGTTGACCAGGGTATCCTTCGGATGGTCACCTCTCGATCCGATCGAGATGCCGACCAACGCCGGGGTCGCGGACAGGGCCGCATAGTAGCTGAAGGGCGCCAGGTTCGCCGAGCCCGCCTCGTTCCAGGTCGATGCCCACCCGATCGGGCGGGGCACGACGAGTGACGTGAGCAGGCGGTAGCGGTCGCGGCCGGAGAGGTCGCCCGGGCCGATGGCTACCGGCGGCTCGGACGCCGCCGGACCACCGTGTTCAGCCACCGAGGGGCACGTCGATCACCTGGCCGGCATAGATGCTGTTGCCGTCGATTCCGTTGACGGCCTTGATCTCGTCGACGGTCGTCCCGTGCTGACGAGCGATCTCCCAGAGCGAATCGCCCGGCTCGATGGTGTAGGCGAAGCGGTCGGCCATGCGCGTCGTCTCACGGGCCAGCAGGTTGCCGACATACGAGGCGTACTGCTGCGGGAAGAGCGCGACGTGATAGTGGCGCGGATACCGCTCGAGGGTCACGTCGAGCACCCCGCCCCGCTCGAGACTCAGCAGGACGTCCTCCAACCAGGCCCGGCAACGGCGGTCTCCGCTGTAACGGAGGTCGATGGCCATCCCGGTCGGATGGACCGAGCGGGCGGAGGCGTTGCGGGGCTGGCGCGTGCTCGGACGGGTCAGGCTCGTGACGACGAGCTGCTCGCCGCACGCCGCGCGGTACTGCCGGCCGAGGCGCTCGAGGAACAGCGCGACCTCGGGCCGAGCATACGGGAACGACACCGCGTGGAGCGTGAAATCCTCGGTCGGGCGCACAGGCACGAGCCAACCCTGCTCCGCGAAGTACCGGACGCGGTCGGCCGTGTCGATGTAGCTGTAGTCGTGCGCGCGGGCCATCCGGTTCTGGATGTCGAGCGACCTGGGGGAACCGCGCAATGACTGGGCCTCCGCCAGTCCCGGAGCGAAGCCCACGAGGAAGAGCGTCAGCGCGGCGGAAATCCTTCTCATCGCACCCATCGAGAAACGTAGCGTTGAAGGGTCGGCGTGCATGCGGCTCGGTTGGAGCCACAGTTATAAACATATGTTTAGCGCGCCGCAAGCGATGTCTTCAGGGGGCTGCCCGCGCCCCCGGCGCGACGGGGGCCGACCGGGGGCGGGGAGCTCCGGGTGGGATCAGCCGCGAGCGTCCGCGTACCTTTTCCCTACCACGTCCCAGTTCACGACGTTCCACCACGCGCTGAGGTAGTCGGGGCGTCGGTTCTGGTAGTGGAGGTAATACGCATGCTCCCAGACATCGACCCCGAGGATCGGCTGGAGGCCCTGCGACAGAGGCGAGTCCTGATTCGCGGTCGACAGCACCCTGAGGCCGCCGTTCCCGTCCACGGCGAGCCAGCCCCAGCCGGATCCGAACTGCCCGCCGGCCGCACCCTGGAGCTTCTCCTTGAAGTCGTCGAACGACCCGAAGGCCCCGTCGATGGCCTTCGCGAGGTCGCCGCCGGGCTTCTTCGCGCCACCAGGACGCATGATGTCCCAGAAGAGCGCATGGTTCACGTATCCACCACCGTTGTTCCGAACCGCGGTGCGGATCGCTTCCGGCAGTGCCGCGAGGTCGGACACGAGCGCCTCGGCGGACTTCCCGTGGAGATCCGGATGCCCCTCGAGCGCGCTATTCAGCTTGCTCGTGTAGCCGGCGTGGTGCTTGCCGTGGTGAATTTCCATCGTGCGCGCGTCGATGTGCGGCTCGAGCGCGTCGAATGCGTATCCGAGCTCGGGCAGCGCGAATGGGTAGCCCATAGAGCGTGACTCCTTGTATGGATCGTCAAGCAGGATTCGAACGGGCCACGGGACCCCGCGGACATGCCACCGTAGGGGGCCGTCCGCTATGTTGGTCGCGCGGGCCGCAGACCTGGATCTTACCCCGCTGGACGGCTTACGGCAAACCGAGGCGCAACCGATCGACACCTCCCCGAACCCCAAGCAACCCGCGGCGTCCCGGGGATCGACGCGCCGGATTCTGCACGTCGATTGCGACGCCTTCTTCGTCCAGGTGGCGCGGCTCGAGGACCCCGAGGGAGCCGGGAAGGCCAGCCTCCTCATCGTGGGCGGGTCGCCTTCCGGCCGCGGGGTGGTCACGTCGGCCTCGTACGAGGCGCGCGCGTACGGGGTCCGGTCGGCCATGCCGACCGGGCAGGCCCTCCGGCTCTGTCCGAACGCCACCGTCGTGTCGGTCCCGCGCGGCGCCGTGGGCACCAGGAGCCGATCGGTCCGGCACGCGCTCGAGGATCTGGCTCCCGTGGTCGAGGCCGCTTCCGTCGACGAGTTCTACCTGGATCTGACCGGGACCGAGCGCCTCTTCAAGGGCGAGTCGTTGACGGACACGGCCGACCGCATCCGGCGCACCGTCCTGGAGCGCACCGAGATCTCGACCTCGGTGGGCGGTGGCTCCAACCGCCTGATCGCGAAGCTCGCCACGTCCCGGGCCAAGCCCGCCGGCGTGCACATCGTCGCGGCGGGCGCGGAGGCCGCGTTCATGGCGGAGCTCGAGTTGGGCGCCATCCCGGGCGTCGGCCCCGCGCTCCTCGCCGAGCTCGAGAAGCGCGGCCTGCGCACGGTCCGTCAGGCGCTCGACGTCGGGCCCGAGTGGCTCGAGCGGTGGCTCGGAGCTTCGCGCGGCGCCTGGCTCCACGCTCGTCTCCAGGGCATCGGGAACGACGAGGTCGACCCGGAGCGCGAGCGGAAGTCCATTTCGTCGGAGCGGACGTTCCACAGGGACATCGACGAAGACGAAGCGCTGGAGTTGTGGCTCCTCAGGCTCGTCGAGAGCCTTGGGCACACGCTCCGGGAGAAGGGCCTCAGAACCCGCACGGTGACCGTCAAGCTGAAGGACTTCGACTTTCGCGTCCGCTCGCGCGCGCACACGCTACCCGAGCCCGTAGAGTCGGACCGAGCCATCCGCGACACCGCCCACCCCCTGCTCCGCGACCTGCGACGCGACCGGCCCGTTCCGGCCCGCCTCCTCGGGGTCGGGCTAGGCGGGCTCGAGGCCGGTGACGGCCCCCGGCAGCTCGCCCTCTTCGACGAGGTCGCGGGTCCCGGAGAAACCGACCGCGAGCGGGAGCTCTCGCGTGCCGTGGACCGGGTGAGGGAACGCTTCGGGCGCGACGCCGTGGCCGCCGCGCGACTGGCCGCGAGCACGAGGACACGGCGTGAGCGCGACTCCGAGGACCCACCACCTCCCGCCGGCGAAAGGCAGGGCTCCAGCAACGAAGGCGAACGACCGGGAGAACGCACCGATGGATGACGACCGCATCCGATACCTCGACCACATCTGGCCCGCGGACCGAGCCCCGGTCCTGATCGGCATGGTCCACCTCGCGCCCCTCCCCGGCGCGCCCCGGTCGAGGGATGCGCTCGCCGACGTCACGCGTCGGGCCGTGGCCGACGCCGCGGCTCTGGAGCGCGCCGGGTTCGACGGACTCATCGTCGAGAACTACGGAGACGTCCCCTTCCACCCGGGCGAGGTGCCTCCGGTGACGGTCGCGGCCATGACGCGCATCGTGTCCGCGGTTCTCGACGTAGTGTCGGTCCCGGTCGGCGTGAACGTGCTCCGCAACGACGCCGGGGCCGCCCTCTCCATCGCGGCCGCCACGGGCGCGGCGTTCGTACGGGTGAACGTCCATTCCGGATCCATGTGGACGGACCAGGGGCTCCTCACCGGCGCGGCCCATGACACGCTCAGGCTACGCGCGGCGCTCGGCACGGACACGGCGATTCTCGCGGACGTGCACGTCAAGCACGCCGTGCCCCCACCCGGCACGACCATCGATCAGGCCGCCGCCGACGCCTGGCACCGCGGCCTCGCCGACGGCCTGATCGTGTCCGGCTCGGGCACGGGCCTCCAGACCGACCACCGTGACGTCGAGGCGGTCGCCGGAGCCGTGCCCGACGCGCCGGTCTTCCTCGGGAGCGGGGTGACAGCGGAGACGGCCGGCACGCTCCCCACGGCCGCTCGAGGCGCGATCGTGGGGACCGCCGTCATGCACGGGGGCGTTGCCGGCTCAGGCGTCGACGAAGGCCGGGCCGAGGCGCTCGTACGTGCCGCTCACCCGGCGCGCTGACTGCGCCTGCGCCACGCCCGCTGCCCATTCGTACGCCCTCAGGCTTCTCCCGAGCACAGCGCTGGTATCAGCGCGCCCCTCTCGCCGCCGCCTTCGCCGCCTTCCGCTTCTCCCCTAGCGCGAGCCAGGGCTTACGCTCGAAGTAGCTGTTCGTCTCCTCGACCACCTTCGGCGCGAGCAGGATGAGCGCCAGCAGGTTCGGAATGATCACGATGGCGAGCGCTACGTCACCGAGTGCCCAGACGACGGCGAGCGGCACCACCGCGCCGAAGTAGTGCATGAGCACGAAGATCAGCTTGTACGGCAGTACGGCCCCACCCCCGAACAGATAGTTCGCGCAGCGGTCCCCGTAGTAGCTCCAGGCGATCGAGGTCGAGACCGCGAAGAGCAGCACCGCGACCAGCACGATGTAGTGCCCCCAGTCGCCCAACGGTGACAGACCCGTGCGGAAGGCGTTCATGGTCATGGGCGCACCGTTCTCCACCGCGTCTCCGTACAGCGCCGTGTAGCGCGTCCCGTCCTCGGCCACGGCGAAGCCTCCTTCGGTCCCCCGTCGCGGATAGACGACGCCCTCGAACGGCACGGTCTGCCCGGGATCGACATAGAGCTCCTCGACCATGGCTTCGCGCCAGGAAACGAGCGGAGCGCCCGGCCCCACGTCCGCGTGGCGCCCGTCGACGATGACGAGCTCCTCCGGGGGCTCGACGAAGGTGTACCGGTTCTCCTCCGCGAGCGCCGAGTAGACGATGTCGCCCCGGTCGAGCGTGATCTCGGTCGGGAAGCGCGCGGTATGCGCGTTCGTCATGATGATGACGAGCCCCGTCATGGAGCAGATCACGATGGTGTCGATGAAGGGCTCGAGGAGGGCGACCACGCCCTCCGACACCGGCTCCTCGGTCTTCGCCGCCGCGTGCGCGATCGGCGCCGAGCCCTGACCCGCCTCGTTGCTGAACAAGCCGCGCCGAACGCCCCACATAAGCGTCACGACGAAGGCGCCCGCACCCATGCCCGCCACGCCGGCCGTCGGGTTGAAGGCCTCGCGGAAGATGATGAGGATGGCCGGCACCAGCTGGTCGAGGTTGAGCCCGATGATCGTGAGCGCGCCGGCCACGTAGATCGCCGCCATCAGGGGCGCCAGGAACGCGGTGACCTTCCCGATGCGCTTGATGCCCCCGAGGATGACGCCACCCACCACGGCCGCGGTGACGAGCCCGGTGGCCCAGGGCGGGAACGCGAAGGTCGACTGCATCGTATCCGCGACGGTGTTCGCCTGCACCGCGTTTCCGGTCAGGAACGCCGTGAAGCCGAGCATGACCGCGAAGAAGACCGCCAGCGGCTTCCAGGCCGGGCCGAGCCCCCGCTCGATGTAGTACATCGGGCCGCCCGCGACGGCGCCTTCCCACTTCTTCTCCCCGGCCGAGGTGTCCACCTGTCGGAAGCGTTGCGCGAGCGTCACCTCGGAGAACTTGGTCGCCATGCCGACGAACGCCGTGACCCACATCCAGAAGAGCGCGCCGGGACCGCCCCAGTGGATCGCGATCGCCACGCCGGCGATGTTGCCGATCCCGACCGTGGCCGAAAGCGCCGTGGTGAGGGCCTGGAAGTGCGAGACGTCACCCGGATCGTCCGGATCGTCGTACTTCCCCGTCGTGACCGCGAAGCCGTGGGCCAACCGCCGCAGCTGTATGAAGCCGGTGCGGACCGTGAGATAGAAGCCCGTTCCGAGCAGAAGGATCACCATGAACGGGATGTTCTCCCCGCCGATGGAGATGCCGATCTCGATCACGTAGGTGTTCAGGAAATCGACGACGCTCTGCAGCCAGGTCATGGACGCGTCCGAGTTGGAGCCAGGGAGTCACTCGCGATCCGCCCGCTTTCCCGCGGAGGCCCGCTTCCGGCCCGCGAGAGCGGGGCCCGGATTCGAAGGGACGAACAATGCCCCCGTCCCGCGCTCCGGGCAAGGAAGCGGGACGGGGGCATCGGGACTACTGCGGCTCCGAGTGGAGCCGGTCAGCGGTCAGGCGTTCGCGAGCGCCGAATCGTAGAGGTGCCGCGCGACGGCCTCCGCGAGCATCTCGTGCGCGCGGTTCACGATCAGGTCGAGCGAGCCGGTCTCCTGGAACATCTCTTCGGCCTTTTCCCGCAACTCGGGGATGGTCGGGAGGTGCGGCATCGACAGCTCGGCCAACCGCTTCTCGGCCTGTCCGCGAGCCTGACGCGCACGGGCTTGGAGGTCCTCGAGGACGTGGGACTCGTCCCACGCGTCACGCACCGAATGCGCGATCTGCTCGACGCGGAACGCGCCGGCGAGGTCGCCCGCGACCTTCTCGAGCACCTTGCGCCCGATCGGCTTCTCACCGCGCACGATCTCGGGCGGCGGCGAGCGGAGGTCCCAGACCAGCCGGAACCACGACATCACCTTGAGCGCGTAGTAGGACAGGTCGACCTCGTACCAACGGAAGCCCTGGCGCGTCGAGCTCTGGTAGTGGTGATGGTTGTTGTGCCACCCCTCGCCCAGGGTGATCAGGGCGAGCCAGAAGTTGTTCCGCGAGTCGTCGCCCGTCAGATACCGCTGCGAGCCGTGCACGTGCGCCAGCGAGTTGATGAAGAACGTGCCGTGGTAGAGCGCCACCGTGCTCCAGAAGAAGCCGACGACGAGCATGGTCCAGCCGCCCCACAGGAAGAGGGCCACCCCGAGCATGATGGCCGGGATGTAGTTGGTCTTGTTGAGCCACACCAACTCGGGATACTTGGTGAGGTCCTTCACCGTCCCGTAATCCGGCTTCCAGTTGTTGTGGTTGAAGATCCAGCCCACATGCGAGTACAGGAAGCCCTGGTGGCGTGGGGAGTGCACGTCCTGCTCGGTATCCGAGTACAGGTGATGATGCCTGTGCACGGCGGCCCACCAGATCACCCCGCGCTGGGCGGACGTCTGCCCGATGAGCGCGATGATGAACTGCATGACCCGGCTCGTCTTGTAGGACCGGTGGCTGAAGTACCTATGGTACCCCGCCGTGATGCCCCACATGCGGATGACGTAAAGCGCGACGGCGACCCAAACGGCCGTCCAGGTGACCCCGGTCCAGATCGCGCCCAGACATGCCAGGTGCACCAGGATGAATGGAATCGTCGCGGGGTAGACGATGTCGTCGTGCGGGGCGTGGCTATGGCTCACTCGGTACTGCTCCAGATCGGGTCCGTATGTAGTTCACGGGTACTTTGAAGTTAACGGACCGGGGATGCAGGACCAAGCATGGGGGTTGTCCGCACCGAAGGGTGTCATATATTCATATTCGAATCGATGAATACATTGACGCCCCCACCCATCCTGGACCATCTGAACGCGCTCGGCGACGAGACGCGGGTCCGTATCCTCGCGTTGCTCGACCGTAGCGAGTTCACGGTCGGGGAGCTCGGCGCGGTTCTGCAGATCGCCCAACCGTCCGTGAGCCGGCACCTGAAGACGCTGGCCGACGAGGGGTGGGTGGAGGCGCGCCAGGACGGACGGCTCCGCCACTACCGTTTCTCGGCCGGCATCGACGATTCCGCGCGGGACCTCTGGTCGATCGTGCGCGCGCGGCTCGGCACAAATGGTCCTTATGCGGCCGACGGTGAGCGGGCGGCCGCGGTGCTGCACGACCGACGGCTGCGCTCCGCCGAGTTCTTCGCGCGTGCCGCGGAGCGCTGGGACGGCCTCCGCGAGGAGCTGTTCGGGCGCGACGTCCGCTTCGCTCCCCTGCTCGGCCTGCTCGACCCCGACTGGACCGTCGGTGATCTCGGCACAGGGACGGGCGCGCTCGCCCGCCTCGTGGCGCCGTTCGTCGAGCGCGTCGTCGGCGTCGATCGCTCCGAGGAGATGCTCGAGGCCGCCCGCCATCGCCTCGAAGGGCTGGAGAACGTGGAGCTCCGGAGCGGATCGCTCGAGGAGTTGCCCATCGAGAACGGAGAGCTCGACATCGCGCTCCTGTCGCTCGTGCTCCACTACGTCGTCGATCCGCCCCACGTGCTCGCCGAGGTCCGGCGCGCGCTGAGGCCCGGTGGGCGCGTCGTGCTGCTCGAGATGCGCCTCCACGAGCGGGGCGTCGGCTATGCCGAGGAGATGGGTCACGTATGGCCCGGCTTCGAGCCGGGCCGCCTCGACGGGTGGCTGGCCGATGCCGGCTTCGGCGGCATCCGCACGAACCTGCTCGCGCCCGACCCGTCGGCGAGCGGGCCCCTGTTGTTCCTCACGACCGCTTCCGTATCCACCAAGAAAGGAAGGACATCCACATGACCGATACCGCAACGCTTCCGAATCCGACCGAGACGACGAGCGCCACCGAGCGCCCCGCCTACAAGGTCAAGGACCTCTCGCTCGCCCCGTGGGGCCGGAACGAGATCCGCCTCGCCGAGAGCGAGATGCCCGGCCTCATGGCCGCGCGCAAGGAGTACGGGCCCGAGCAGCCGCTCAAGGGGCTCAAGGTAGCCGGCTCGCTGCACATGACCGTGCAGACCGCCGTCCTCATCGAGACGCTCGCCGACCTCGGCGCCGACGTGCGCTGGGCTTCGTGCAACATCTTCTCGACCCAGGACCATGCCGCGGCCGCGATCGTCGTGGGCCGGGACGGAACGGTCGAAGACCCGAAGGGCTCCGCCGTCTTCGCCTGGAAGGGCGAGACGCTCGAGGAGTACTGGTGGTGCACCGACCAGATGCTCACCTGGCCGGACGGCTCCGGTCCCGACCTCCTCGTGGACGACGGCGGCGACGCCACGCTCCTGATCCACAAGGGCGTCGAGTACAAGACGGCGGACAAGGTGCCGGCGTTCGACGAGGACAAGGAGCCCGCGGAGTGGGGTGTCATCCTCGATCTGCTGCGCAAGACGCTCACCGAGGATCCCGGCAAGTGGGAGCGGATCGCCAAGGACATCCGCGGCGTTTCCGAGGAGACGACCACCGGCGTCCATAGGCTCTACGAGATGGAGAAGCTGGGGCAGCTCCTCTTCCCCGCGATCAACGTGAACGACTCCGTCACCAAGTCGAAGTTCGACAACCTGTACGGATGCCGGCACTCGGTCATCGATGGGCTGAACCGGGCGACCGACGTGATGCTGTCCGGCAAGACCGCCGTCGTCTGCGGATACGGTGACGTCGGCAAGGGGTGCGCCCAGGCGCTGAAGGGTCAGGGCGCCCGCGTGACGGTCGCCGAGATCGACCCGATCTGCGCGCTGCAGGCGGCCATGGAAGGCTACACCGTCAAGCCGCTCGAGGACGTCGTCGAGACCGCCGACGTGTTCATTACGGCCACGGGCAACAAGGACATCATCACGGCGGCGCACATGGCCCGCATGAAAGACAAGGCCATCGTCGCGAACATCGGCCACTTCGACAACGAGATCGACATGGCCGGCCTGGCGAAGACGCCCGGCATCCAGAAGACCGAGATCAAGCCACAGTACCACGAGTGGACCTTCCCGGACGGTCACTCGGTGCTGATCCTGGCCGAAGGCCGGCTGATGAACCTCGGCTGCGCGACGGGACACCCGAGCTTCGTGATGAGCGCGAGCTTCACCAACCAGGTGATCGCCCAGATCGAGCTCGCCCGGAACGACGACCAGTACAAGAACAAGGTCTACGTCCTGCCGAAGCACCTCGACGAGAAGGTCGCCCGACTCCACCTCGACCAGCTCGGCGTGAAGCTCACCGAGTTGAGCAAGGAGCAGGCGGACTACATCGGCGTGCCGCAGGAAGGTCCGTACAAGCCGGATCACTACCGGTACTAAGCCGGTGACGTACCGGCAAGCGCGCCCGAGGGTGCGGCGTGCCGATGCGGCGGGTCTTCCGGACCCGGTGAATGCGAAATGGGGGGGCGGCGTCCGAGAGGGCGCCGTCCCCTTCTTTTCGCCGACTGGGCTGATCGGTAGTCGCCGGTAGGGGAGATCCCCTACACGCGGCGTCGACCTTCTCCCGCCACCGCCGGAGCCCGGTGCGAGCCATCTTTTTGTCGTGGGGGGCGTTGCCCTCCACCTGATCAAGAAGACTACGCCCCGCCGGTCGGGTATCGATCCCGACGCCCGCCTCCGGGAC
This sequence comes from Longimicrobiales bacterium, assembly GCA_041690395.1. Classification (GTDB taxonomy): domain Bacteria; phylum Gemmatimonadota; class Gemmatimonadetes; order Longimicrobiales; family Gaopeijiaceae; genus JAWLHJ01. The sequence continues at coordinate 351,528 of JAWLHJ010000004.1, forward strand.
GGTCGAAGGAGGTCGATGCGATGCGCAGCACGAGATCAATCGCGTGGACGGCCGGAGTGGCCGTCCTTCTCGCGCTCCCGGACATGGCGACGGCTCAGGATCCGGCCGTGGTTCAGCAGCAGATGCAGGAACAGGTGCAGCGGATGCAGGAGCATGCCCGTCAGCTGACCCAGGCGATGGATCAGATGGCGAACGTGCAGCAGCGCGCTCACCAGATCGAACAGCAGCTCGTTCGTGAGATGGAACAGCACCGGCTGCAGCGGGACGTCGACGTCCAGGTGGCCGAGCGGTTGCGTTACGAGGAGCGCCTTCGGGAGATGGCGCATTCCATGAACGTGGGCGCCCAGGAGATGCACCGTGCGATGGAGCAGCTCCGAAACATGGCGGAGCAGGCCGAAGCCCCCTTCCGTGGCAACATGGAGCAGGAGGTCGAGCGGCTCCGGAACCACTGGGAGTCGATGACCGGCTCCATGGAAGAAGGGCTCAGGCTCCTCGAGCGGTTGAGGGATCGGGTCCAGGCATCGGCGCCGACAGGCGGCTGAGGCTGCCATGAGACCCGAGGCACCCTCGGGCGGCGCCGCGTGGTGGCGCTCGGTCGTGGCCGGGCTGGTCCTGGCCGCGGCCGGCGCTCCCGGCCTGCCGTGGAGCCCCGAGCCCCTGCTCGGCCAGACCGTCCGCTATTCGGGGTCGGTCAGCTACTCGACCGGCTCCTACCTGTTCGCGGAGCGTACCCATTCGTTCTGGCTGTCGAACGGGCTCAGCGTCCGCGGCCCGAAGCTCAGCGCATCGGCTACGCTTCCACTGATCCTGCAGAACAGCGGCGTCGTGAGCGTGGTGGGCGGACAGCCGGTGCCGACGGGGGGCCAGGGCAGCGGTGTGGTGGGTCGGCGGGCGGGTGACGGAACGATCGGCACGAGGCGAGGGGGCGGTAGTGGTGCGGGTGGAGGCATGCTCCCGACCGACTCCGTGGTCGTGTTCCGTGACCAGTACGCCCTGGAGGTCGGCGATCCATCCCTGCGCCTCGGCTATGACGCGTACTCGGGTTTCGGGTTCTTGAGATCGGTCTCGCTCAGCCTCGGGACCAAAGCCCCCCTGCGCGGCCTGGAGTCCGGCGTCGGAACCGGCGAGTGGGATGTCGGGGCGGGCGCATCCGTCGCCATGGGCGTGGGGAGCACCTGGTTCTTCCTGGACGGCGCACACTGGTGGTTCGGCGACCTCCCGGAGCTCGAGCTCGAGGACGGTGTGCTGTATTCCGCCGGTGTTTCCCGGCTCTTCGGTGAGAGCGGAACGTCATTGATCGCGAGCATCTCCGGGAGCAGCCGGATCGTGCCGACGGCGGCCGCTCCCCTTAGTGTATCTTTGGGCCTGTCACGATTCCTGGACCGGGGGCGGTCCCTCTCGCTCGGCCTGACGGCCGGGCTGAGCGAAGCGTCCCCTGACCTGTCGGCCTATTTCGGATGGAGTCTTCCCGTGGGAGGATCATGACGATGAGCACGACGCGCGTACCGCGGCCCCACCCCCCCGGCGTGCTCGGGGCGGGACTGTTGCTCACGGCGCTCCTGGCGGGCCCGGCCAGCGCCCAGGTGGGTGAGGGCCCCTGGCCGCCCACGGACTACGCTTCGATGAACGGTGAGGAGCTCTACCGCGAAGCGTGCGCCGGATGCCACGGCCCCGACGGCACCGGTATGCCGTCGTCCGCGGTGGGCTTCCTGATCCCGCTGCCGGACTTCACCGATTGCAGCTTCGCGACGCGTGAGCCCGATTCGGATTGGCTGGCGGTCGCGCACGACGGCGGCCCGACGCGGGGCTTCGACCCGCTCATGCCGGCCATCGGCGGCGTGCTCACCGTCGAACAGCTGCAGCTCGCCCTGGACCACATCCGCACGATGTGCACCGATGACAGCTGGCCCCGTGGCGAGCTCAACCTGCCCCGGGCGATGGTGACGGAGAAGGCGTATCCCGAGGACGAAGCGGTCTTTACGTACGGCGCCTCCCTCGACGGGCCGGGCGTGCACACGGGCGAATTCGTCTATGAGAAGCGGTTCGGGGCCCGGAACCAGATCGAGTTCGTGGTGCCGTTCTCGTATCGGTCCCGAGGGGACGGCGCTTCGTGGCAAGGAGGGCTCGGCGATCTCGTCGTGGGCGTCAAGCGCGCATTCTACCATAGCATGGAGAAGGGATCGATCTTCAGCGCGGCGGCCGAGATCAAGCTTCCGACGGGTGACTACGAGAGTGGCTTCGGTGCGGGCACGCCGGTGTTCGAGACCTTCGCCTCCTACGGACACAGCCTGCCCGCCGACGCGTTCCTGCAGCTCCAGGGCGTCTACGAGCGCCCCTTCGACACGGACCGGGCCGGTGATGAGGCCGCCCTCCGTTTGGTCCTCGGAAAGAGCTTCACCCAGGGTGCGTGGGGGCGGACCTGGAGTCCGATGGTCGAGGTCCTGTCGAGCCGCGAGCTCGAGGACGGCGCGACGATCCACTGGGACGTGGTGCCGCAGTTCCAGGTGACGCTCAATACCCGGCAGCACGTGATGGCGAACCTGGCGGTGAGGGTGCCGGTCAACGACACGGCCACCCGCGAGCCCACGCTGCTCGTCTACATCCTGTTGGACTGGTTCGACGGCGGATTCTTCGAGGGATGGTAACCATGCGCATCATGACCTATACGGCATCGCTGACCGCGCTCCTCAGCGTGGGGTACGTGGTGGGCGACCTGTTCGCCCAGACGGCGTCTACCCCGTTCGAGCCGTCGTCCCAGGAAGCCCTCGCCGCGCACGGCGGCGCCGTGCGCCTCTTCGAGACGAGCGATATGTGCCTCGCCTGCCACAACGGCGTCACCACCGCGCTCGGCGAGGACATCTCCATCGGGTTCGACTGGCGGGCCTCGATGATGGCCAACGCCGCCCGCGACCCGTACTGGCAGGCGGCGGTACGCCGTGAGATCACGGACCACCCCGGTGCACGGGAGGCCATCGAGGACAAATGCTCCACGTGCCACATGCCCATCGCGCGGTACTCGGCCCACCTGACCGGGGGCATGGGTGAGGTGTTCGGGAGCCTCCCGCGGTACGGCGCGGACCCGCAGCTCGCCGCCGATGCGCTCGACGGCGTGTCGTGCTCCGTGTGCCATCAGATTGCAGACTCGAACCTGGGCTCACCGGAGAGCTTCACCGGGGGCTTCGAGGTCGACGAGCGCACGGCGACGGGCGAGCGCACCATCTACGGTCCCTTCGAAGTCGATGACGGGCGGGTGCGCCTCATGCAGTCCGCGTCCGGCTTCCGGCCCGAAGAGTCGCCCCACATCCAGTCGTCCGAGCTGTGCGCGTCCTGCCACACACTCTACACGCACTCGCTCGACGAGGACGGGAACGAGATCGCCGAGCTCCCCGAGCAGGTCCCGTATCTGGAGTGGCTCCACAGCGATTACCGCGAGGACCAGAGCTGCCAGTCCTGCCACATGCCCGTCGTCCAGGGGGAGGCCCCGGTGACCAGCGTGCTCGGACAGCCTCGCACCGAGGTGTCCCGGCACGTCTTCCGGGGCGGCAACTTCTTCATGCTCAGGATGCTGAACCGGTACCGGAACGAGCTCGGGGTCACGGCCCTTCCCCAGGAGCTCGACGCCGCGGCGACACGGACGGTGGAACACCTCCGCTCCAGCACCGCGCGGATCCGTGTCGACGAGCCCCGTCGCACCGACGGGGGCGTCGCCTTCGACGTGATCGTCGACAACCTGGCCGGGCACAAGCTGCCCACCGCCTACCCGTCGCGGCGGGCCTGGCTGCACGTGACGGTGAGTGACTCGTCCGGACGGGTGGTCTTCGAGTCCGGCGCGCTCCGGCCCGACGGCTCCATCGTCGGGAACGACGCGGACGCGGATGCGGACGCCTTCGAGCCGCACTACACCGTCGTGCGCGCGGCCGACGAGGTCCAGATCTACGAGTCGGTCCTGGGCGATCCGTCCGGAACGCCGACCACGGGCCTCCTCACCGCGATCAACTACCTGAAGGACAACCGGATCCTGCCGACGGGCTTCGACAAGGCCACCGCTGATCCGGACATCGCCGTCCGGGGGTCCGCGTTCGACGACGGCGACTTCGTCGGGGGCTCGGACCGGACGCGTTACGAGCTCGACGTCCCGGGGTCGACCGGCCCGCTCACGGTGGAGGTGTCGCTCTGGTACCAGCCCATCGGCTACCGATGGGCACGCAACCTCGACGACTATACCGATCACTTCGAGCCGGAGCGGTTCGTGCGGTACTACGACAGCATGGCCGAAGGGTCGGGTGTGCGGATCACGGGAGCGGTGGCAGAGGTGCGATGACCGGCGCCTGGCCGGCCCGGTAGGGGCTCCCCTCCTACCGGAGCGCGGCCAGGTACGCCACCAGAGCGCCGAGATCCCCCTCGGTCATCTCCGCGAACTCCGTCTTGGCTCGCGCCACCGAGGGGCTCAGCGAGCCTCGCACCGCGTCGTCCGCGACGACGAACGCATGGATCTCCTCGGGGGTGAGCCGGGAGCCCACGCCGTCGAGCGGGCTCCGGGGGCTCCCCTCACCCGCGACCCGATGGCACCGGAGGCACCCCTGCTCTTCGAAGACCGCCCGCCCGCGCCGGAGCTCCGCAGGGTCCGGAGGCACGTCCGGCGGAGGCACGACCGGTGCCGCTTCGGTAGCGGCGGGCGTAGCGTCGGGGACGGGGCCCGTGTTCTGCCGTTCGGCGAACAGCGCCGCCAACCCCACCACGAAGACGCCGATCCCCAGCGCGTACCAGCGTGCGATGCGTTCCCTCATGATTCGGCCATGGCGCTACGCCATCTGGAAGAGCTCGGAGTGAATGCGCCGGAGGGGCACGCCGGCCTCGAGGAGGGCGTCCTGGGCCATGTCCGTCAACGGCTGCGGACCGCACATGAAGCACAGCGCTCCGTCGGGAAGCTCGGATAGGGCCTCGCGAACGAGCTCCGGCGTGGGCCACCCCACCGCGCCGTCCCACCCCTCGTGGGGCTCCTCGAAGACATGGTGCACGCGGAGGTCCATGCGCGCCTCGAGCTCCTTCAGGTCGTCCCGGAGCGGCGTCGCGTCCCAGGCACGGGTCCCGTAGACGAGACGCACGGGCCGCTCGTCACCCCGGTCGGCCATAGCCCGCAGCATACCCACCATGGGCGCGATCCCCACCCCACCGGCGATCATGAGGAAGCCGGGCGCCGACGGGTGACGATCCACGGTGAAGATGCCGTGCGGACCATCGACATAGGCCACGGTTCCGACCTCCGTCTCCCCGATGGTGCCGGTGAAGTCCCCGAGCTCCTTGATGGTGAACTCGAGCGCCGGAGCGTCCTCCGCGCTCCCGGAGATCGAGAACGGATGCTCCTGCGCACGCAGGGGGGAGCGGCCCAGGGAGATCCAAACGAACTGACCCGGAGCGAAACGGAATCCCTCATGGCCCTCCGGCTCGAGGCGCAGCCGCCAGCACCGTCCTGGTTCCGCGCTGACCTCCGCGACGCGGTAGGGACGCGCCATCAGGGCGATGGGCTTCATCACCCGCACGTAGGCCACGATGGCGATGAGGGACCCCAGGACGAAGTCCAGCACGATCCTGGTCCAGAAGAGGCCCGAGTGATATCCGACACCCACCACGTGTACGAACGCGAGGGCCATACCCGCGACCGCCAGCACGATATGGGCGACGCGCCAACGGTCGTAGGAGATGCCGAAGGTCTTCCGCCAGAGCGAGGAGGCCACGAGCACGACGAAGATGGCGAGGGCCACGCGGCCCGCCGTCATGTGGAAGGGCGCGTCCCCCGGCCAGAACGGCTCCAGAGTGCGCGGATAGGCCACGCGGAGGATGGCGTAGTGCGCGACGACCAGCAGAAGCCCGACGACGGCCAGCCAGCGGTGGAGCATGTACAGCACATCCATGCCGAACGGGGCCGTTGCCCGCCGGAATCGGGCCGTCAGCCAGAACTGTCCACCCATGAGGGCCAACGCCCCGAATCCGAGCCCCATGGAGAAGTCGAACCACCACCCTGCGCCCCGAGCGACGACGAGGCCGCTCCCGAGCACGACGAGAGGCGCGGCGATCAGTGCCCCGTAGGCGAACGACCAGAGGAGGCCTGGAACACGGCCCTTCATCCGAGCCCCGTCCCGCGTCGGCGCTGCCAGGCCTTGTCCAGCTCACCACCCAGGATGACGGTGGCGCCCACGCCCACCACGATGCCCCACTGAGCCGGGTCGAGCGGCACGGTCCGGAAGACGGTCTGCAGTGGCCCCCAGTACAGCACCGCGATCTGCGCCAGGAGCGCCGCGGACAAGCTCACGAACAGGAAGCGGTTGGAGAACGGCGGCACACGGAGGATCGACCGCTCGAGCGACCGACAGTTGAAGACGTGGAAGAACTGGAAGACCACCATCTGGGTCATCGCCATGGTTCGCGCCGTGTCGAGATCTCCGGTGGCCTCCATCGTCCACCAGAACGTGCCGAGGGTACCGGCGGCCAGGACGACACCGACACCGCCCAAACGCTCGAGCAACCTCCACGGGAGGATGCCCTCTCCACGGGGTCTCGGCTTCTTGCTCAGGAGACCCGGCTCACCCGGCTCCACGGCCAGCGCGATGTCCTGCAATCCGTTGGTCACGAGGTTGATCCAGAGGATCTGTGCAGCCACGAACGGAAGCGGCCATCCCGCGGCCAGAGCGACGAGAATGGTGATGACCTCCCCCACCGCGGTGGAGAGCAGGAAGAAGGTGACCTTCCGGATGTTGGCGAAGACCACGCGCCCTTCCTCCACCGCCGCGCGGATGGTGGCGAAGTTGTCGTCCTGCAGGACCATGTCGGACGCTTCGCGAGCCACGTCGGTTCCGGTGATACCCATGGCGATCCCGAGGTGAGCGGCCCGGAGCGCCGGGGCGTCGTTGACGCCGTCCCCGGTCACCGCGACCACTTCGCCCCGGATCCGCAGCCGCTCGACGATGCGCAGCTTGTGCTCCGGGGCCACGCGGGCGAAGACGCGCACGCCCTCGTCGAGCACACGGTCCAACTCCTCGTCGGAGAGCTCGGCGAGCTCCGCGCCTTCGACCGCGCGACTGTCGGACCGGGCCAGCCCCAGCTGCACGCCGATGGCGAGTGCCGTGGCGAGGTGGTCGCCGGTGAGCATCATGACCGCTACGCCCGCGCCCTGCACGGCGGCGACCGCGTCGATGGCCTCGGGCCTCACCGGATCCTCCATGCCCTGGAGCCCGCAGAACACGAAGCCGTCCTCCGTCGCCTCGGCCCCCAACGCCGACTCCGTGGTGTCACGGTACGCCATGGCCAGAACCCTCAGCCCCTCACCTGCCAGATCATGCGCGGCCTTCCGTATCTCGCGCTCCCGCCCGCGGTCCAGCGAGGCCGTCCCGTCCTCACCCGACACGGCGATGCACCGGGCGAGGACCGCCTCCGGCGCCCCCTTCATGTAGATCCGGAATCCCTCACCGAACCGCACGAGCGTCGCCATGAACTGCAGCTCGGGCTCGAACGGAAGCAGGTCGAGCTCGGGAAAGAGCTCCCGCTCGGACTTCGGCGCGATACCGGCCTTGGCCGCGGCCACCAACAGGGCGACCTCCGTGGGATCGCCCAGGGGATTTCCATCGTCTCCGACGATGCGCGCATCCGCTTCGCTGGCGAGCACACCGGCACGCAGCGTCTCCAGTAGAGGCGGGCGATCGTCGGCGTTCACCGGCTCCCCGTCGGCCTGGATCCCCCCTTCCGCATCGTATCCCACGCCCGTGACGTCGAAGCGCGCCCCCGACGTCCAGATGGTCCGCACGGTCATCTCGTTCCGCGTGAGGGTCCCCGTCTTGTCCGAGGCGATGACCGTCGTGCTGCCCAGCGTTTCCACCGCCGGGAGCCTGCGGACGATTGCCTTGCGCGCCGCCATCCTGCGGACGCCCACGGCGAGGGTGACCGTCAGCACCACCGGAAGACCCTCGGGAATCGCAGACACCGCCAGGGCCACCGTCGTCATGAAGACCTCGGCCCACCCCAGGCCACGGAGGAAGCCGAGCACCGCGGCGACCAGCGACAGCCCGACCAGGGCAATCCCCACCCGCTTCCCGAAGTCATGCACGCTGACCTGGAGCGGGCTCCGGACCTCGCCCGCCTGCTGGACGGCCTCGGCGATCCGGCCCACCTCGGTGCGGCCGCCGGTGAGGACCACCAGGCCGCGCCCCCTTCCCCGCGTCACCATCGTCGCGCCGAACGCCATGTTGATCTGGTCGCCGGCCACGGGGGTGCCCTCGAGCTCCGCCTGTGGATCCTTGCGCACCGGGACGGACTCACCGGTGAGCATGGACTCGTCGACCTCCAGGTCCACGGACCGGAGCAAGCGCAGATCCGCCGGCACCCGGGCTCCGGACGCCAGAAGCACCACATCTCCCGGGACGAGGTCCTCCGCGGCCACTTGCCGAACTTCTCCGTCCCGGAGCACCTCGGCCTTGGGCGCGCTCAGACGGGCCAGCGCCAGCATGGCCTGACGCGCCTTGAACTCCTGCACGAACCCGATCAAGGCGTTGAGGAGCACCACCACCAGGATGACCGCGGCATCGACGTAATCGTCCAGGGCGATGGTGACGGCCGCCGCTACCAGGAGGATATAGATGAGGGGATCACGGAACTGGTGGATCGCCAGCGACCACCACGGCTCCACCTCTTCCACACGGATCGTGTTGGGGCCGTAGCGCCCTAGACGGGCCCGGGCTTCCTCCGAGCCAAGCCCGTCGGCAGTGCTCTCCAGCCGCAGGGTGGCCTCGTCGGACCGGAGGGACCACCAGGGTGTGGGCTCCGCGTCACCGGCCTGACCGGTCGCGCCAGCCCCTTCGGGCGCGGAGGGCCCTTCGTCTGGGGACCTGAGGGACCGGTTCGGCACGAAGTCAGCCTGGGAAAGGAACGAGCGTCGGGGCGGGCGGAGGGTCCGAATCACGCTAGCGACGGAAGGGATCGGCGGCAACGAGGGGGGGCGGGCAACAGATGGCCGACCGGTCAGACCGGATGCCGTGGTTGACACGATTTTAGGACGACCTAATATTTCTATTTGAGGCCGTCCTAAACCATGCAGGTATCCTCTCATGCCCATGCATGCTTCCTTGTTGATCCCGACGCTGATTATCGGCTTCGCGCTCCCACCCTCAGGCCTGCGCGCCGCTCAGGACGCCGAGGTGGGGCACGCCCTGGCCGGCCGGGTGGTCGACGAGGCGGGCGCTCCCGTCGCCTTCGCGGAGGCCTCGCTCGCGGGCCGCCAGGGCTCGGCGCTGGCGGACCGGACCGGCCTGTTCCAGCTACGGGGGCTCCCCGTGGGCGGGCACCGGCTCGTCGTGTCCGCCACGGGCTACGCCACCACAGAGCACGAGGTCGACGTTCCGGCGGGCGCGCCCGCGACCATCGTGCTCAGGACGGACCCGGTCGCTCTCGAAGCGCTGACCGTGACCGGCACGATGCAGCGGACCTCGGTTGCCGAGTCCCCGGTCAAGATCGACGTCGTGCCCGGTCGTGTGCTCCAGCGCAACGCGACGAACAACCTCACGGAGGCAATCCAGTACGTGAACGGCCTCTATACCCAGATCGACTGCGGCGTCTGCTACACGAACAGCATTCGGATCAACGGGATGGAGGGTCCCTATACCGCGGTCCTGATCGACGGGATGCCGCTGATGAGCGCGCTCGCTTCCGTATACGGACTCAACGGTCTGAACCCGGCGCTCATCGAACAGATCGAGATCGTGAAGGGACCGGCCTCGACGCTGTACGGCTCCGAGGCGATGGCGGGGGTGATCAACGTGATCACCAAGGACCCCCGCTTCGCCCCGAAGCTCTCGGTCGATGCCCGCGCCACGTCGGATGCGGAGGGGAACCTGGACGGCGCCGTGGCCTCGGAGCCCGGAGACGTGAGCGGTTTCGTCAGCGGCAACGTGGCGTACAACCAGAGGTTCGTGGACGAAAACGGCGACGGGTTCACGGACTTCCCCCTGACCCGGCGCGCGGTCGTGTTCGCCAAGGTCGATAGATCCATGGACGGGATGCGGCGCGGAGGCCTGAGCGCCCGTTATCTCTGGGAGGATCGCTTCGGAGGCGTCGAGGCGTGGACTCCCGCCGACCGCGGAAGCGACCAGGTCTACGGCGAGTCGATCGTCACGCGACGGGCCGAGCTCATCGGCTCCTGGACCCCGGAGTGGAGCCCAGGGCTGCGGGTCGAAGGGTCGTACACGTGGCACGACCAGCGGAGCCATTACGGCGACGCCTCGTTCGATGCCACCCAGCACGTCGGCTTCGCGAACGTGCTCCTCACGCGGCGCGTCGGGGCGCACGCGCTGCTCTTCGGCGCCACGACCCGGCTCGAGTCGTACGACGACGACACGCCCGCGACGCCGAGCGCCGACCGGCGCTGGGTGCCGGGTCTCTTCGTTCAGGACGAGGTACGGTTCGGGGGTGGCTCCACGGTGCTCGCGGGGGCACGAGTCGATCGCTACGGAGCGCACGGCCTCGTGGTCTCGCCTCGCCTGGCCCTCAAGTGGGAGCCCCTCGAGCACACGGCCCTCCGCCTGAACGCCGGCACCGGATTCCGGGCGGTCCATCTCTTCACCGAGGACCATGCCGCCCTCACGGGGTCCCGCGAGGTCATCATCGCGTCCGAGCTCGAGCCCGAGCGGTCGAGGAGCGTCACGCTGAACGTGAACCAGGTCGTCGAGTTCGGGCCGAACCCGATGATGATCGACCTGGACCTGTTCCATACGCGCTTCAGCAACAAGATCGTCCCCGACTACGACGTCGACCCTCGGTGGATCGTGTACGACAACCTCGGGGGACACGCGGTGAGCCGGGGCATCTCGCTGTCGCTGAACCAGAACGTGGACTTCGACCGCTTCCTCTACTCGGTGGGCGTCACGTTCCAGGACGTCTTCACCGAGCGCGGCGGGACGCGGGAGGACGAGTTCTTCGCGCCGAGCACGCGCGCCGTTCTGGGCGCCACCTACAACGCGCGAGACCTGCCGTTCTCGCTCGATTACACCGGGTCCGTGACAGGGCCGATGCGGCTGCCGAGCTACGCGGCTCCGTTCGAGAGACCCGAGCGCTCAGCGACGTATTCGGTTCACAACCTGCAGGGCACGTGGCGGCTCGAGAACGGCACCCAGCTCTACCTGGGCGTGAAGAACCTGCTCGACTTCGTGCAGCCGAGCGCGCTCGTGAATCCGGCGGAGCCATTCAGCGACAGCTTCGACACGGCCTACGTATACGGGCCGCTGCGGGGTCGGCACCTCATGCTCGGGGTCCGCTACGGGCTTGCGCGATGAGGCGAGCCGCCTCCCTCCTGCCGCTGTCGCTCGCGGAATGCCCGACCCGGTTCATGGCCGTGGTCCTGGTGGCCCTTGGCGCGGCGTCGACCCTCGGGCCCGAGTCCGTCGATGGCCAGACGTCATCCTCCGGGATCGACGCCACGATCGACACCGCGCTCGTCACGTTCGGCGACGCGGACTACTCGTGGAAGATCCGGCCAATGGAGGGCGCCACCACGACACTCGGGTCATTCCAGGGCGAAGTCCTCTTCATCAACCTGTGGGCGTCGTGGTGCGCGCCGTGCGTGCGCGAGCTCGCGAGCATCGAGCGGCTTCGTGAGCGACTCCGGGACACGGACGTGCGCTTCCTGATCGTGGCGGCCGAAGGAGAGCGGCCCGTCCGACGGTTCCTGCGTCGGTACGGCTATGACCTCCCCTTCTACCTAGAGGTATCCCGCATGCCCGCGACCTTCGGGCTCCGTGGGCTCCCCACCACCTGGGTCATCGACCGCGACGGGCACATCGTCCTGCTTCGACATGGCGAAGCGGTGTGGGACACGGACGAGGTGGAGGCCCTTCTACGGCGGGTCCGGGAGACAGACTCGCTCTAGATCTGGATCAATTCCAAATCTCAGGCTATCTTGTCGCATGCCCGACCACCACTCCGCCGAATCCGATGCGCTCCTGCGCCGGCACGGCCTGCATGTGACCGCCCAGCGCCTGGCCGTCCTGCGCATGGTTCTGGAGCGCCCGCATGCCACCACCGATGAGGTCTACCAGGGAGTGCGAACCGAGATCGGCGCCGTCTCCCGGCAAGCCGTCTACGACGCGCTGGCGACCTTCACGGAGGAAGGACTCGTCCGGCGCATCCAGCCCGCGGGGTCGCCGGCGCGCTACGAGACGCGGACCGGGGACAACCACCACCACCTGATCTGTCGGACGTGCCGCCGTATGGTGGACGTCGACTGCGCGGTCGGTGAGGCTCCATGCCTCTCCGCCGCGGACCCGTCGGGCTTCGAGATCGATGAAGCCGAGGTGATCTATTGGGGCCGGTGCCCGGAGTGCGTGGCCGCCGAGACGGACGGCGGGGCAGTCGAGATCAACGAACCAGTACAACCATCGAAAAGGGGCAAATCACGTGAGTGACGGATTCAGCGAACACGAGAAGTCGGAGACGCGGAGCACCAGCGAGAGCGCGAGTCCGGTGCTCTCGTCACCGGAGCCGAAGGACCATCGGCCCAGGACCAATCGGGACTGGTGGCCGAACCAACTCGACCTCTCGGTGCTGCATCAGCACTCGGACGTCTCCAACCCGATGGACCGGGACTTCGACTACGCCGAGGCGGTCAAGACGCTCGACGTCGAGGCGCTGAAGAAGGACATCATGGAGTTGATGACGGACTCGCAGGACTGGTGGCCGGCCGACTACGGGCATTACGGCCCCCTCTTCATCCGGCTGAGCTGGCACGCCGCGGGGACGTACCGCATCCACGACGGTCGAGGTGGTGGCAGCGACGGCTCGCAGCGCTTCGCTCCCCTCAACAGCTGGCCCGACAACGCGAACCTCGACAAGGCGCGGCGGCTGCTCTGGCCGATCAAGCAGAAGTACGGCCAGAAGATCTCGTGGGCCGACCTGTTGGTGTTCGCCGGTAACTGCGCGATCGAGTCGATGGGGCTCGAGACGTTCGGCTTCGCCTTCGGCCGGGAGGACATCTGGGAGCCGGAGGAGATTTTCTGGGGCCCCGAGGACAGCTGGCTCGGCGACGAGCGCTACGGCGACGACCGGAGCCTGGCCGAACCGCTGGGCGCGGTGCAGATGGGGCTGATCTACGTGAATCCGGAAGGCCCGAATGGGAAGCCGGATCCGCGTGCCGCGGCCAGGGACATCCGCGAGACCTTCGCGCGCATGGCCATGAACGACGAAGAGACCGTGGCACTCATCGCCGGTGGGCACACGTTCGGGAAGAGCCACGGCGCGGGTGACCCCGCTCTGGTCGGACCGGAGCCGGAAGGCTGCCCCGTTCATGCGCAGGGCCTGGGGTGGAAGAGCTCCTTCGGCACCGGCAAGGGCAAGGACACGATCACCGGCGGACCCGAGGGCGCGTGGACGCCCACACCCATCAAGTGGGACAACAGCTTCTTCGAGACGCTGTTCGAGAACGAATGGGAGCTGAGCGAGAGCCCCGCCGGCGCGAAGCAGTGGAAGCCCAAGGGAGCCGTCGCCACCGTGCCGGACGCCCACGAACCGGACGTCCGTCACACCCCGATGATGCTCACGACGGACCTCGCGCTCCGTGAGGATCCGATCTACGAGAAGATCTCGAGACGGTTCTACGAGAATCCGGATCAGCTCGCCGAGGCGTTCTCCAAGGCGTGGTACAAGCTCCTGCACCGCGACATGGGCCCGCTCTCGCGCTACCTGGGTCCGTGGATCCCGGAGCCGCAGATCTGGCAGGATCCGGTCCCGGCGGTCGACCACGAGCTCATCGATGCAAACGACATCGCGGAGTTGAAGAAGCGTGTGCTCGCATCCGGGCTGTCCGTCCCGCGTCTGGTCTACACCGCCTGGAGCGCGGCAGCCAGCTACCGGGACACGGACAAGCGTGGCGGCGCCAACGGTGCGCGGATCCGTCTCGCTCCGCAGAAGGACTGGGAGGTCAACGAGCCGGCCGAGCTGGCGAAGGCCCTCGAGACCCTCGAGAAGATCCAGAAGGACTTCAACGACGCGCAGTCCGGCAACAAGCGTGTCTCGCTGGCGGACCTGATCGTGCTGGCGGGGTGCGCCGCCGTCGAGAAGGCCGCGAAGGACGCCGGCGTCGACCTCGAGGTCCCGTTCACGCCCGGGCGCACCGACGCGTCGGAGGAACAGACCGACGCCGAGTCGTTCGACGTGCTCCAGCCGCGGGGCGACGGGTTCCGGAACTACGTCCGCCCCGGTGGGAGACTGTCTCCCGAGACGCTCCTCCTGGAGCGTGCGAACATGCTCACGCTCACGGCGCCCGAGCTGACGGCGCTCCTCGGCGGCATGCGTGCGCTGGGAGCCAACCAAGGCGGATCCTCGCATGGGATCTTCACTGAGCGGCCCGGGACGCTGACCAACGACTTCTTCGTGAACCTGCTCGACATGGGCGTGGAGTGGTCGCCCTCGGAGTCCGATGAGGCCGTGTACGAAGGGCGTGACCGCGAGACCGGGAACGTCCGCTGGACGGCCACCGCGGCCGACCTCGTCATCGGCTCCAACTCGCAGCTCCGCGCCGTCGCGGAAGTCTACGGATGTGACGACGCGGGCGAGAAGCTCGCCCGTGACTTCGTCCGGGCGTGGGACAAGGTGATGAACCTGGACCGGTTCGAGATCGCCTGATCACCGGCGGAGTGGTACAGGAGGGTCGAAGAGGGCGTCCCGGTCGGCGATCGGGGCGCCCTTTTCGATTACGAGAGTGCAGGCCTCATTCCTGGCACGATGGCGCACCGAGCGGTACGCGCGCCATCCTGATCGGCATGGATTCACCCGAACGGAGGCCACGGATGAGTGAGCTCGCCTGGATCGTCGCCGGCGGCGTCGCCATGACGGCGATCGCCCTCGTCGGAAGCATTACGCTCCTCGTGCGGCCTTCGACGTTGGAGCGGCTCCTCCTCCCCCTCGTGGGCCTGGCGGCCGGCTCGCTCCTCGGCGGAGCGCTGTTCCACATGCTGCCCGAGGCGCTCGCTCGGGCGGAGAACGCCATGGGTCCGTGGGTCTGGGCCGCAGTCGGATTCACCTCGTTCTACGCGTTGGAACAGTTCATCCACGGCCACCACCGGCACCGTGACGCGGCGGCCGGGCGCGAGCCCGTCACGTATCTCATCCTGGTCGCGGACGGTCTGCACAACTTCCTCGGGGGCCTCGCCGTCGCGAGCGCATTCCTCGTCGACATCCCCCTGGGGATCACGACGTGGCTGGTGGCGGCCGCGCATGAGGTGCCGCAGGAGCTGGGCGACTTCGGAGTTCTCGTGCACGGAGGATGGAGCCGCGGCCAGGCCCTTCTCGCGAACGTCCTCTCCGGCTCGACGTTCCTCGTCGGCGGACTCATCGCGTACATGGCGTCGCGATCGTTCGACGTGGCGTTCCTGCTCCCGTTCGCGGCGGGCAACTTCCTCTACATCGCGGCGGCCGACCTCGTCCCCGAGACCAATCGACCGCGAGGGACGGCGAGCGATTCCGTGGCCACGCTCGGGGCATTCCTCCTCGGCCTGGCGCTCCTGTACGTGCTCGCGATCGGCGTGAGGGGTTGAACGGACCGACCAAACGTTCCTTCCCTGACCTTCCGGGGCGAGCCAACACCTCCCATTATGAGACGTCGTGGCTCGCCCCTCGAGAGGCCACGCTCACTGGTTGTCGGATGGGACTTGCACGCGCTTCACCCCCTGGGCACCGCAGCTAGGCCGGACGGGATGACCGCTGATGGGACAACATGTCCCATGCACGCCAGGGCGGGCCGACCCACTGTAGACCGGAGGACCGATGGGAACCGATGGCCGATGGGGCGACCGGAGCGCGGAGCGACACCACATGGTCGAGCACCAGCTCGCGCGCCGAGGGATCCGCGACAACCGCGTGCTGGATGCCATGCGCACGGTGCCGAGGGAGCGATTCGTCGGGGGGGACATGTCCGAGTTCGCCTACGACGACACACCCCTTCCCATCGAGGAGGGGCAGACGATCTCCCAGCCCTACATCGTGGCGGTCATGCTCGAGGCGCTGCAACTCCGCCCGGACGACCGGGTCCTCGAAGTCGGGGCCGGGTCGGGATACGCCGCCGCCGTGCTTGGCCGAATCGTGGCCCAGGTCTGGGCGATCGAGCGCTACCGGGCGCTCGCCGAGCGAGCGAGAAGGCGCACGGCCGAGCTGGGTTACGACAACGTCGAGATCGCGGCCGGTGACGGGACGCTCGGTTGGGGTGAGCACGCCCCGTTCGACGCGATCGTGGTGGCCGCCGGCGGGCCCGAGGTGCCGAAGCCCCTGCTCGACCAACTCGCGATCGGAGGGCGCCTCGTGATCCCGGTGGGCGTGGAGGCCCGGGCGCAGGAGCTGGTTCGCGTGACTCGCGTCGCCGAGCACGAATACGTCGAGGATCGTCTCGGCCGGGTGCAGTTCGTTCCCCTGATCGGGAGCGCGGGCTGGGCGATCGACGCCGGCGCGGAAGTGCGCCACCGCGCCGCGCGCCCGCTCCGGATCGCCACCGAGGACGGAGAGGAGGTCAGCGCGCTGATCGCCCAGCACTGTGCCCCGTTCGGTGCGCTCGAGCAGGCTGACCTCGCACCGCTCCTCGAACGGATCGGCGACGCGCGCATCGTGATGATCGGGGAGGCCACGCACGGCACGTCCGAATTCTACCGCATGCGCGCCCGCATCACGCAGGCGCTCATCGAGGAGAAGGGATTCAACATCGTCGCCATCGAGGGCGACTGGCCCGACGTCGCGGCCCTCGACGCGCACGTTCGTCCAGAGGCGCGCAGGCCGCCCCCGGGACCTGCCTTTCAGCGCTTCCCCGCCTGGATGTGGCGGAACGAGGAGACCCGCGCCTTCGTGGACTGGCTTCGCCAGCACAACCAGGAGAGCTCGGACACGGCCCACCAGGTCGGGATGTACGGACTCGATCTGTATAGCCTGAACGCCTCGATCCGGGCAGTGCTCCGATTCCTCGACGAGGTCGACCCCGAGGCGGCCGAGTCCGCGCGCGTCCGATATGGGTGTTTCAGCCCATGGGAACTCGATCCCGCGGTGTATGGCCGGGCGGCCGCGGCTGGGCGCCTCGATGGCTGCGAGGAAGAGGTCCTCGATGTCCTCGACGAGCTGTTGACGAGGCGTCTCGACTATGAGCTGCACGACGGTGCGAGCGTGTTCGACGCCGAGCGCAACGCCGTCGTTGTCCGCGAAGCCGAGCGCTACTACAGGGTCATGTACCGGGGTTCCCGCGAGTCCTGGAACCTGCGAGACGCCCACATGTTCGACGTGCTCTCGGCGACGATGGAACATCGCGGTCCCGACGCGCGTGCCGTGGTCTGGGCCCACAACTCGCACGTGGGCGACGCGCGCGCGACGGAGATGGGTCAGCGCGGCGAGCACAACATCGGGCAGCTCGTGCGCGAGTCGTATGGTGAGGCGGCGTACAACATCGGATTCGGGACGCACCGCGGGACTGTGGCCGCGGCCGACGACTGGGACGGACCGATGCGGGTCATGCAGGTCCGTCCCTCCCACCCGGACAGCTACGAGCGTCTCTGCCACGGCGCCGCCGTCGGGAACTTCATGCTCCCGCTCCGGCATCCCGCCGTGCCAGAGATCCGCCGGGCGCTGCTCGAGCCACGGTTGGAGCGCGCGATCGGAGTCGTGTACCGGCCGAGCACGGAGCTCGTCAGCCACTACTTCCAGGCGGTCCTTCCCGTCCAGTTCGACGAGCTGATTTGGTTCGAAGAGAGTAACGCGGTGCGCCCCCTGCCCGAGCGCGTCGTCGGCTCCAGGAGAGACGAAGATGTGCCCGAGACTTATCCGTTCGCCCTTTGACCTCCGGCGGTGGCGGTCGGCCCTCTGCGGCGAGAGAAGACGACCTTGAGCCGGGAGGAGCCAGGGGCCCGCGTCGACGAGGCGGTGCGGCTCATGGACGGCTTCGCCACCCGAACGGGCTTGACGCCGGGCCGGCCGCCCCGACGGTACTTGTGGACCGACGCGTTCGCCGTCTGCAACGACCTCGGCCTGCACCGGGTCACAGGTGAGCGCCGCCACCTCGAGCGAGCCCTCGCCTTGGTCGACCAGGTGCACCGGGTGCTTGGGCGACATCGGGCGGACGACCGTCGGGAAGGCTGGATCAGTGGCCTCCCGGAAGGTGAGGGATCCCTTCGCCCGACCGCCGGCGGGCTGCGCATCGGCAAGGCGCTGCCCGAGCGTGCCCCTGATGAGCCTCCGGACCCACGGCGGGAGTGGGATCGTGACGGGCAGTACTACCACTATCTGACACGGTGGATGCACGCTCTGAACCGCGCCTGGCGGCCAACGGGGGACCCGGCGTACCACGGGTGGGCCGTCGACCTCGCCCTAGCCGCCCACCGGGGGTTCCGGACCACCAACGGGGCTACCCGACTGTGGTGGAAGATGAGCATCGACCTGTCCCGACCGCTGGTTCGTTCCAGCGGGCACCACGATCCTCTCGACGGGCTGCTCACTACGTGCTCGCTCATGGACGGGGCACCGCAGACCCGGTCCGTCGAGCCGGCGGCCTTGCATGCCGTCGCCGAGGACCTTCGGGCGATCTGCCGCGACCGATCCTGGGCGACGAACGATGCGCTGGGCGCCGGAGGCCTGCTGGTGGACGCCCAGCGCTGCCACCGCTTCGGGGGCGATCTTCCCCTCTTGGATCCTCCGTTCCGGAAGGCCGTCCTCCATGACGCGGCCGTCAGCCTGGAAGCCGTCGTCGCGTCCGGGCTACTCGGGCTGCCCGCGCGGGCACGACTGGCGTTTCGCGAGCTCGGTCTGGCCATCGGAGTGCGGGCTGCGGAAAGGATCCTGCGTGATCCGGCCGTCGCAGACGAGGGGAGCGCTGAAGGATCCACCAGACGGGCCCTCGCTCGATTCCGGCTCCACATCCATGCCGCAGAACGAATCGAACGCTTCTGGCTCCGCCCGGAACATCGCGCCGAGCCCGGATGGCGCGACCATGAGGACATCTCGGACGTGATGCTCGCGACGTTGCTCGAGCCCTCCGGCTACCTCGACTGACCGCGACGGTATCGACCCCGGTCCCACCCGTGGCCACACCTAGTATCAGTCGCCGGCACCCGCTCGGGGACGGCGACGTAGGTGCCCCGTGACCGATTACCGGCCGGGCGGACGGCGGTCTGAGGCGGTCGATATCCTGATGCTCGGGTCCACCGGGACGGCCGCCTCGTGAGACTCGTCCCGGGCGGCCTCTTCTTCTTCCTCCTCCGATGCCAGGAATCCCGTCACGAGATCCAGGAGCTCCTCGGTGATCTTCTGCTGGCGCTGCTGATTGAAGCGGCCACGGAGCTCGTCGATGCGCTCCTCGATCCGTCGCTCCGCGGCCTCCATGGACGCCAGGCGACTGGCGTTCTCGGCAGCCTGTGACCGGGCGGCGGCGGAGAAGAGAGAGATGAAGAGGTGCTCCCGCACGAGCTCGGAGAAGAGGCGCTCCCAGGAGACGCGGAACCGGGGCAGCACGGGGCTGGGCCAGGGACGCTTCTCCAGCCCGGACAGCCATGCTTCGTTGAGAGGGAGCAGGTGGACCATGTGCGGCCGGTACGTCGCCCCGGAGTGGTAGTGGTTGTAGAAGAGATAGAGTCGTTCCACCCGGCGTCGGGCGCGCAACTCCTCGATGGCCAGGAGAAGCTCCTGGACGGTCTGGACGACGGCCTCGATGGAGTCGGGCGCCGCGAAGGTGTCCGAGACCCGCGCCCCGGCCCCCTTCAGCGCCCCCTCGACCCTGGAACCTACGGCCAGCACGAAGCGGTCCTCGGGCTCGGGGTGGAGCTCGTCGAGGTGCTGCAGGGCGTACTCGGTGATCCGGATGTTGAAGCGGCCCGCGAGCCCCATGTCCGAGCCGAACACCACCGCTCCCGCCCGGGAGCCTACGTCCTCGTCGGTGAGACGGACCCCCGAGGGTCGTTGGGTGAGGGCCACCTGGAGCGCCAGCTCCACCGTCCGACCGTACCGCTCCAGGGATTCCACGGCCTTGCGGCTGTGCCGGATGCGCACGGCGGAGAGGGCCTTCATGGCGCGGCTGATGGAGTGGAGATCCCGAGCGCTGTGGAGCTGTCGGCCCACCTGATCGATGGTCAGCACCCTGTCACTCTCCGCTCTCCAGGGCCTCTGCGGCCTCGCGTGTCATGGCGGCGCGGTCGTCGTCGGAGAGCTTCTCCCCGTCGAGGATCCGGCGCCGGACCTCGGGAAGCCGTTGTTGGACCCGCTCCAGGACCCGTTCCTGGGCTCCCTCCATGTCGTCGAGGGGCACCTCGTCGAACAGTCCCTCCGTGGCCGCGAGCAGCACGGAGATCTGCTGGGCCACGTCCATGGCGGCGTTCTCCTTCTGCTTGAGGACCTCCCGCACCCGTCGTCCCCGTTCCAGGCTCTGGCGGGTATCCTCGTCCAGCTGGGCGGCGAACCGCGAGAACACCTCCAACTCCTCGAACTGCGCGTAGGCGAGCTTCAGGTCCCGGACCACCGCCCGGTAGGCGGCGAGCTGCGCGTTCCCGCCCACCCTCGAGACGGAGCGCCCCACATCCACGGCGGGCAGCACCCCCTTCTGGAAGAGGCCGGGAGAAACGTAGATCTGTCCGTCGGTGATGGAGACCAGGTTGGTGGGGATATAGGCGGAGAGGTTCCCTGCCTGGGTCTCCACCACGGGGAGGGCGGTGAGGGAGCCGCCGCCATATTCGTCCCTGAAGCGGGTCGAGCGCTCGAGGAGGCGAGCGTGCACGTAGAAGATGTCCCCCGGATAACCCTCCCGGCCCGGCGGACGCCGGAGCAGGAGGGAGAGCTCGCGATACGCCCGGGCGTGCTTGGTGAGGTCGTCGTAGACCACGAGCACGTCCCGGCCCTCTTCCATGAAGTGCTCGGCCATGGCCGTGGCGGCGTACGGGGCCATGAACTGAAGCCCCGGCGGATCCTCTCCGGACGCCACCACCACCACCGTGTGGGCGAGGGCGTCATGCGCCTTCAACTCGTCCACGACGCGTGCCACCGCGGCCCCTCGCTGACCGATGGCGCAATACACGCACACGACATCGGTGTCCCGTTGGTTGATGATGGTGTCCGTGGCGATGGCCGTCTTGCCCGTCTGACGGTCCCCGAGGATGAGCTCCCGCTGACCACGTCCGATAGGGACGAGGGCGTCCACGACCTTGATCCCCGTCTGGAGGGGGACGCGCACCGGCCCGCGCTTCATGATGGCGGGTGCGGGAGACTCCGCGTCACGCCAACGCGACGCCTGGGGCTCCGGACCTCCGTCCAGCGGGCGGCCCAGCGGGTTCACCACCCGGCCCAGGAGATCGTCCCCGGTGGGGACGCGAAGGGGCCGGCCCGTGCCCCGCGCTTCGGCACCGGCTTCGACCTTCTCTTCGTCCCCCAGCAGGATGAGGCCCACCTCGTGGGGATCGAGGTTGAAGGCGATCCCCAGGACGCCGCCCTGGATACGAACGACCTCGTCGGTGGTGATGCTCGAGAGGCCGTCCACCCGTGCGGTGCCCTTGCCCACGGAACGCACGACGCCGACCTCGTGCACATCGAGCTCCGGGGCGTGGTCTTCTCTGGCCCGTGCCAGCTCCCGGGCCACGTTCTCGACCTCGGCCCGCAGGTCCGGGGGACCGGACGCCAGCGGGCGATCCTCCGTCGCTTCCGTCATCGCCCCTCGGCTTCCAGGAGGCGGCTCGTCCGGGCTTCCAGGCCGTCGAGGTAGCTGCCCACGCTCCATCCCACCTTGCGGTCTCCCGCACGCATCTCGATGCCCAGGGCGAGATCGGGATCTTCTTCGAAGTGGAGGTCCACGTCCGATTCCGCCCACGCCCGCACCGTATCCTCGATCTCACCGCGGTGCTCGGACGGGACGGCAAACGCGGTGCGGATACCCAACCGCCCGGAGGCCTCGGCGAGGGCGGTGAGGAACTCGTCTCGGGCCTCTTCCTTCATGCCCTCCATCCGTTGCAGGAAGACCCGGATGACCCGGCCTTCCAGCTCCACGTCGGCCAGGTCCCGGAGCGCCTGGGCGGCCACGTGCACCGTCTCTTCTCCCATGCGCCGTCTCAGCTCCTGGAGGAAGCTTTCCTGCTGCCGTCGCAGGGACTCCTTCCAGTCCTGCTTCACCCGGTCCGCGTGGGCGCGCACCTCCTCGGTGAGCTCCTGGCGGCGCTCGTCGGCCTCCCGCTCCGCCTCTTCCAGCAAGCGGTCCCGACTGGACTCCAGCTCGGCTCGCTCTTCGCGCAGGGCGCGTGCATCGGCCTCGGCCTTCTCCTCCTTCCGTCGGGCGTCGTCGAGCTGATCCCGGATCCCCTCCTCCCGTCGAGCGATGGCGTCGAGGACGGGACGGTAGAGGAAGCGCTTCAGGAGAAAGAGGAGGATGACGAAGTTCAGGATCTGCGCGACGAACGTGAACCAGTCGATCCCCATGGATCAGCCTCCCGCCTGGATCACTTGCGTCCAGAACGGGTTGGCGAAGATCAGGATGAGCGAGACCACCAGGCAGTAGATGGCCGTGGACTCCACCATGGCCATGCCGACGAACAGGGTGCGGGTGATGGTGTTCGCCATGTCCGGCTGCTGGGCAATGGAATCGAGGGCCTGAGCCAGGGCGCGGGCTTCACCCAGCGCAGGCCCGATACTCCCGATGGCGATGGTCAGGCCCGCGATGGCGATGGAGACGGCGGCGATGAGCTCCATGCTTTCCATGTGTTCTCCTTGGTCTGGACGGTGGATCCGGGGTGGGGCTCAATCTTCCTCCGGCCGCACCGTGCGTGCACCCGAGGCGATGTAGACGAGGGCGAGGATGGCGAAGACATACGCCTGGATCATCCCGATGAGCAGCCCGAAGGCTTCGAGGACAGCCGGAAAGATGAACGGCGCTACCGTGAGGAGGATGGCCACGATGACCTTCCCGCTCATGAGGTTGCCGAAGAGTCGGACGGCCAGGGCGAGGGTGCGGGACAGCTCCCCGATGATGTGGAAGGGGGCCATGAAGAAGCTGGGCTGCACGTACCGCCTGAGGTACCTACCCACACCTTCGTGGGCGATGCCGAAGAGGGGTACCGCAACGAACACGCATGTGGCCAGCGCTGCGGCAGTGGACAGGGAGGCGGCCACGACCTGGACTCCGGGAATGGCGCCCAGGAGCGTCGAGACCGCGATGAAGAGGAAGAGGGTGCCGACAAAGGGCAGGTACCGGTCCGGGTCCTCGGGCACGGCTTCGTCGATCTGCTTGCGGATCTGCAACACCACGATCTCCAGGATGGCCTGGCCCCGGCCGATCTCCGCCCCCGTGCCGAGAGCCCGGGTGATGAGCCAGGATCCGGCCACCATGACCAGCATGGTGAGCCATGTGAAGACGAGAGTCGCGTTGACGGTCACGAACCGCCACTGCCAGTAGACCAGCCCATCGGGCGTCAGCTCCATGGCGCCTCCATGCCGGCGCGAATCTGCCGCATCACGACGTAGCGCATGGTCACGAAGCCCAGCAGCGCCGCGAGAAGCGCCGGAAGCTCGCCGAGGCGGAGGATGCCGTAGAACCCGGCGGCGGCCAGCGCCAGGCGGGCGACGTAGCTCACCAACAGGAGGCTCCCCGGGGATCTCGCGTCGGGTATGCGTCGCACCGTGGCCCACAGGGCGCCGAAATACACCAACCCCACGGCGAGTCCACCGGCCACTCCGAAGATCACGGGCATCACCGGCCGTCCTCCAACTCCCGGGAGATCCAGAACCACGCGTTGAGGCATCCCACGAAGACCCCCACCACCAGGCCGGTGAGGGTCCACGAGATGTCTCCCCCGACGTCCGTGCGGGCGTCGAGCCAGATCCCCACCGCGATCCCCAGCACCGTCGGGATGGCCACCGACCAGCCCACGACCCCCATCATGCCCAGGCCGAACCAGATTCCCCGGTCGCCCTCCGTACGCGCCCGGAGCTTCCGCGACGCCTTCCGGGCCAACTCGTCTTCGTAGGCCTGCCGGCGGGCCTGATCGTCACCGGGGCCGTGCCCTTCGTCGCGCTCAGCCACGGAGCTCACGAACCTGCTCGATGAACCGCCGGATGAAGCGGGTCTCCAGGGTCGCCAGGGCCGAGCGCGCCTGTCGCTCCCGCTCGTCCAGGCTGCGGAAGCGACGCTCCACGGTCTCTCGCAGCGTGGCGAGGTCGTCACCCTCGACGGCGTCCCGCACCGAGACCAACACTTCCGGGCCGACCTTGACCAGAGTTCCCTCGTCGACGGCGAAGATCCGCTCCCCGCCGTCGTCGCTGCGTCGATAGGTGAGGATACCGGGGACCAGAGGGCTCACGTAGTCGACGTGTCGCTCCAGGATGCCGAAAGCCCCCTCGACCCCTTCGGCCACCACCTGGGAGACGTCGTCGCTGGCCAGGATCCGGGACGGCACCAGGATCTCGATCTTCATCGTTCCGCCGCCACCTCGTCGACGCTCCCGATCATGTAGAGCGCCCGTTCCGATGTGTCGGAGAACTCGTCGCCGAGGATCCGCTCGCAGCCGTCCAGCGTATCGTCCAGCGGGACCATGCGGCCCTCGCTCCCCGTGAACTGCTTCGTCACCTCGAAGGGCTGGGTGAGGAAGCGCTCGAGTCTCCGGGCCCGATTCACCACCGCCTGATCCTCGGTGGAGAGCTCCTCCTGGCCGAGCATGGCGATGATGTCCTTGAGGTCGTCGTAGTGGGCCAGGGTCTCCCGCACCCTCCGGGCGATGCGGTAGTGGCGCTCACCCACGATGCGCGGGGTGAGCATCTTCGACATGGACTCCAGGGGATCGATGGCGGGATAGAAGCCCTGGGCCGCCCGGTCCCGGGAGAGCACGACGTTGGCCGTGAGGTGGGCGAACGTGTGGGTGATGGCCGGGTCGGTGAAGTCGTCGGCAGGCACGTACACCGCCTGTACCGACGTGATGGCGGCGGTCCGGGTGCTGGCGATGCGCTCCTGGAGCTCGGCGAGCTCGGAGGCGAGAGTGGGCTGGTATCCCAGGCGCGAGGGGAGCTGGCCCATGAGCCCCGACACCTCCTGCCCGGCCTGCACGAAACGGAAGATGTTGTCGATGAGGAGGAGGACGTCCTGGTGCTCCTGGTCGCGGAAATACTCCGCCACGGTGAGTCCGGTGTGACCCACGCGAAAGCGCGCACCGGGGGATTCGTCCATCTGGCCGAACACCAGCACGGTGTCCTTCAGGACCCCTGCTTCCTGGAGCTCCCGGTAGAGCTCCTCCGCCTCGCGGTTCCGTTCGCCGATGCCGCAGAAGAGGCTCATGCCGCGGTGCCGGGCCACCATGTTGTGGATGAGCTCCATGATGAGGACGGTCTTGCCCACACCCGCACCTCCGAAGAGCCCGACCTTGCCGCCCCGCTCCAGGGGCGAGAGGAGATCGATGGCCTTGATCCCTGTCTCCAGGACCTGGGAGCTGGATCCCAGGTCCGACAAGGGGACGGACGGCTGGTGGATGGAGCGCCGCTCCGGAAGCTCCAGGTCGCCGAGCTCGTCGATGGGCGCGCCGAAGACGTTCAGCGCGCGCCCGAGGAGCTCCCTGCCCACGGGGACGTGGAGCGTGGCTCCCGTGTCGATGACGGGTGATCCGCGCCCGAGGCCCCGGGTAGACGTCAGCGCGATGCCACGCACCACTTCGTCGCTGCGCTGGGCGAGGACCTCGATGGCGATCTCGTCGTCGGATCCCGCGCGAAGGAGATGGTAGAGCTCCGGCAGCCGGTCCCGGAAAAGTACGTCCACGACGCTGCCGCGCACGGCGACGACCCGGCCCCGGTTCACGGCGGATGAAGGGGCGGGGTCGTGGCGGGCCGAGTGCGTCATGCCTGGATCCTCGATCCTTCCGGCGTGGTGCGCAACTGTGGTCCGATCGTTGCTCCGAGTGGGTCTCCTCCTTCTTCTCACGCCCGATCGCCTGAGCGTCGTCGTCCGCGCTGACCGCCACGTCTTCCGGCTTGACGCCGGGTGGTTCGGCGGTGAGGTGAATTTTCCGTTCCTGTCCGTCCGATCCACGAAGGGGGTCCATGCCAGTACCTCGGGCACGTCGAACGAGGACATGGCTTCACGGATCAACGGATCCAGGGCCGCTCGCCGCCGGCGCGCTCGCGGCCCTGGTCGGTGATCGTTCGATGGAGGTCGAGCGCGCGAACGACGACGCGGCGGAATCCGCTCGCTCGAGCGAGCGGTCTGGCAGCTCCACGAGTAAGGGGGCCGTCCAGCGCTTCGCGAGATCCCGGGCGTCGGGGAAGGCATCTCGGCCGTGGTCGAGGAGCTTCTCGAAACCGGGAGCTCGCGTCTCGTCGAGCGGCTCGAAGAGGAGGCCTCTCCGGAACTCGCATTCCAGCGTCTCCCGGGCGTCGGGCCGACGCTCGCCGCGCGCATCCATGACGAGTTGGGCGTCGATACCCTCGAGGACCTGGAGCGCGCGGCCCACGACGGACGGCTCGCGGGAGTTCGGGGTGTCGGTCAGAAGAGAGCCACGGGAGCCCGGGATGCGCTCGCCGGGATCCTCGGCCGCACGGGGCGGCAGCGGCCGAGTCGCGCCAGTGGGAGGGCGAACCACGAGCCTCCCGTATCGCTGCTTCTCGAGGTCGTCGAGGAGTACCGGAGCGCCGCGGAGGCCGACGTGCTCCCGCGCATCGCGCCCAGACGCTTCAACCCGGACGGGCGACGCTGGCTCCCACTGCTCGATACGGAACGCGGCGGTTGGGACGTCAGGGCACTCTTCTCCAACACGCGCCGTGCCCACGAGCTCGGTCACACTCGCGACTGGGTCGTGATCTACTACGACAGGAACGGGGATCACGAACAGTGCACGGTCGTGACCTCGCATTCTCGGGGCCTGGAAGGACGGCGGGTCGTGCGCGGGCGTGAGCCGGAGTGTCGGGAGTATTACGCCTCTCGCTCCCGAGCGCGTCGCGCTCGGTGACGCTCGTGCTCACCCTGCTTCCACTGGTTGTCCGCCCGGACGGCGGGACGTCAAGGCCATCGCTGGACCGTGGCGACCCAAGGGCCGCCGGCATGCCGCCAGGGTGCCGGCGGTCGCGTTTCACCGCACTTCAGCCCCCCGATGCGGACGTGACGGCGATTCCCCCTCCCGGACGTACATGATGTAGTCCGTGTTGACCGGCTCGCCGCGGCCGCGCCGAACGGCCGCGGCGATCTGGCCCCGGTGGTAGCTGCCGTGCATCGCGACGTGGAGCAGGATGTCGCCGAGCTCCGTCTGGAACGCGACGCCCTGGCTATTCCGGTACTCGACGACGCGGCTCAGCTCGTCTTCGGCAACGCCTTCGAGGAGTCGCTCGTAGCCCGCGCGGGTCTCACGCACGACTGCGACCGCGTCGTCGAGCGACCAATCCGGCCAGATGGGTACGCTCGAGGCGTCGCCGCCCATGGCCCGGAGCAGCCACACGCGCTCGGCGGCTGCGAGGTGCGCGAACAATCGGGCGATCTCCCGCCCGGCGTCCGCGTCGACGTCGAGGTCCTCCAGAAGGACGACCAGCCGGTCATTCGCCCAGGCCATGTGGCGGAACAGACGTTGGATGTGCTCGGTCATCGCGAGGCTTCCTCCTGGTGAGTGGTCGTGGGGTCGGCGGGCCCGGCGGGCGAGTCGGCGACGGAGTTCTCCCGGACCTGCTCCGAGGTCAACCCGAACATCGGCGGGGCGGACGCTCCGATCAGGCCGAGCATGAGGTAGAGCTGGCCACGGTGGTGTACCTCGTGCTCCACCATCGCGCGGAGCCATTTCCAGGTGGTGAGGGTCACCCCGGCCGGGGTGCCGCACTTCCGCCGGAGCGCGTCGGCGTCGAGCCCCCGGAAGATCTCCATGGCCTCGGCATGACGCGCCTCGAAGTACGCCCTCACGGCGTCCGGCCCGTCCGCAAGCTCGGGCCCGTGCCCGGGATAGGAAGACGGGCGGCCGGCCACGTTCTCGGCGAACATGTAGCGCTCGATCGCGGCCACGTGGCGGACGAGATCGGCGAAGCTGAAGCGGCCGGGCGCCGGCCGCCAATCCATGTGCTCGTCGGGTATGCGGGTCACCACGCGGCGCGTCCGGTCCCGAATGCCCTCGTAGTACTCGAGGAACACGTCGACGGAAGGAATCTCCACGTCAATCTCCGGTTCTGGCTTCGAGAGCGTGGACGACGGCCGCCATGTCGGCCCCGCCGAGTCCGAGGACGGCGGTCTCACGGTACAGCGCGTGGCACGCATCGAGAAGCGGCGTTTCGATGCCGGCGGCGCGGGCGGCCGCGGCGATCAGGTCGTTGTTCTTCAGGACGTCCGCGATGGCCGCCTGGGCATCGAAATCCCGCGCGACGAGCTTCTCCGCCTTCACCCGCGATACCTCGCTCGCCATCGGGCTCGCGTTCACCAGGGCCAGGAAGACGTCGAGATCGAGCCCCTGACGCTCGGCGAAGTGCATGGACTCCGCCAGCCCGGTGACCATCGTGATCAGGAAGACGTTGACGGCGAGCTTCATGGTCAGCGCGCTGGGCACCGGGCCGCATTCGATCACCGCCTTCCCGACGGGCGCGAGAAGAGGGCGCAGTTCCCCGACGTCCCGGGGATCCCCGGCAGCCATCACCACCAGACGACCCTTCTCCGCCGGGTCTCTCGATCCGGAGACAGGGGCCTCCACGTAGGAGCCGCCCGCCGCGTCGATCTCGTCGCCCAGCCGTCGCGAATACTCGGGCGAGGTCGTGCCCATGTGCACGATCAGGTGCCCGCCCACCCGCCGGTCGAAGTCGGCGCGCCCACGGCCCAGGACGGCGTCGATGGCCGCACCGTCCGCCAGCATCAGGAGCACGACGCGCGCTCGGGCGAAGATCTCGTCGACGTTCTCCACGATGCTCGCGCCGTCCTCCACGAGCGGTGCGCATCGCTCGGGCGACCGGTTCCACACCACCAGCGGCGTTCCCGCGCGGGCCAGGTTGCGGGCCATCGGAAAGCCCATGAGCCCCGTGCCGATGAAGCCTGTCTCCCTCGCCGAACGGCTCACCGTCCCCTTGCTCATGCTCCCGTCGCTCACGTTCCCCTCGCTCACGTGCGGGGCGCGCCAGTGCCGGCACGCTCGGCGGTCCGGCCGACCTCGCCCTGCAACGCAGCCAGCCCCGCCGAAGCCGCGAGCACGAGCGCGGACAGCGCGAAGCCGCTCGACAGGCTGCCGGTGACGTCCGCCACCGCTCCGGACACCACCGGCCCCAGCGTCTGTCCCACGGAGAAGGCCACCGTGAAGAGTGCGATACCGGCCGACCACGCCCGCTCGTCCAGCGCGCGACGAAGGATGTCCGTAATGACCGACACGACACTCAGGAAGCTCCCGCCGAACAGGACCGCGGACATCGCCACGCCCGCCGGACCGGTGGAGACCAGCGGAACGGCAGCGCCCAGCGTCAGGGCCGACAGGCGGATCGCCAGGGCGCGCCCGGGCGCCACGCCCACGAAGAGGCGAGGCCAGACGAACCCCGAGGCCAAGGTGCTCGCACCGAGCAGGATCCAGAACGCGCTCATGCCCCACGCGCCCCAGGCCCGCTCCCCCAGGAAAGCGATCACGAACGTCATGTAGGTGATGTAGCCGAGCCCGAAGAGGAAGTACGACGCCAACGACGGGGTGAGCGTGACGCGCATGAACGGCTCGCGTACGCCACCCTCCTTCGGCGCGGGGACGCCCGCCAGGCCCAGGGATACTCGCCTGGCCATCGGATAGACGAGGACGCCGACGACACCCATCCCGACCCAGGTCTGAGCCCAGTACCCCGGTGTGTTCTCGAGCAGCACCGGTAGCCCCAACCCCATGGCGAGAATGCCCACGCCGACGCCCCCGAAGTACGTGCCCAGCAGGAGTCCGCTGGAGGACTCACCGACCGTCCCTACGAGTCGGGCCGCGAGCGTCGCCCCGGCGATGAGCGCCACGGCGCCCGCGACGCCCGCCGCGGTCCGCAGCGCGAGCAGGAGCCAGAAGTGCGTGGTGAGGCCGGAAAACACCATGCTCCCGGCGGCCACGAGGATGGAAGCACGAAACGAGGCCGCCACGCCGAAGCTCCGGACGACCGGCGCGGTGACGAGCGCACCAGCCAGATATCCGAAGGAATTCGCGGTGTTCATGGAGCCGGCCTCGGTATAGCTCCACCCGAGATCCACCTGCATCGCGGGCAGCAGCACCGCGTAGCCGAAGCGTGCCAGACCGATCCCGACGGCCGGGCCGATGGAGAGAGCGAGGGCACGAGCGACCGGATGCACGGCTACGGCGCCGTGCGGACCGGTGCGCGCACACCCGCCCGCCCCCACCGCCGAGGCATGGTGATCAACGCCACACCAGCGATCGTGACGGCCATGGCCCCGAGCATCCAGCCGTCGAGGGGCTCCCCGGCGAACAGCCATCCCAGGAAGACGGCGATGGCCGGGTTCACGTAGGCATACGTCGACACGACGGCCGGCGTCGTAGCCCGCAGCAGCCAGACGTAGGCGCCGTACCCCACCCAGGCGCCGAAGACGATCAGATACACGAGGGCGAGGAACGACTGACGGGTGACCGAGGCCAGGTCGACGCGGCCGGGCTCCCCGGTGGCCGCGCCGACGGCGAGGAGCAGCGCTCCCCCTGCGATCATCTGCATGGCGGTGAGCTGGAGCGCCGAGGCCGGCGTGTCGAGGGAGCGGGAAAGGATGGACCCGAACGCCCAGGAGAGCGCGGCACCGACGAGCACGGCCGCGCCCAACAGGTCGACGCGCGCCGCGCTGACCTCCGACTGCCCAGCTGCCACCAGGAGCCCCATACCCAGGAGACCCAGGGCGAGTCCGAGGGTGACGCGGAGGGTAGGCCGGGGTCCCCCGGGCCGCAGCCAGTCGAAGACGACCATCCACACGGGAACCGTCGCCACGATCAGCGCCGCGATCCCCGACGGCACCCGTTGCTCCGCCCACGTGACGCCGCCGTTTCCGCCGCCCAGGAGCAACGCGCCGACGATGGCCGACGAGATCCAATGCGCGCGCGTGGGCGCCGGAGCTCCGCGCCCACGGACGAACGCGTACAACAACCACCCGGCCACGGTGAAGCGCACCCCGGCCATGGTGAACGGCGGGATGGTCGCGATGGCGAAGTGGATGGCCAGGTAGGTCGAGCCCCACACCACGTAGACAGCCCCCAGCGCCAGGGCGATGGAGAGGACCGGGGGCTTGGCGTCGTCGTGCATGGGGCGGCATCCGGGGAGGGCGCTTGTCGCGGTTCGGTCTCTGAAGCTATGCTCTCATTGCGACCACAACAGATACACATCGCATGACATCTGACCAGCACAGTTCCTCATACGCCTACGAGAGGCTGGCCGAAGAGCTCGCCCGGCAGGTGCGCAGCGGCACGCTCGCGCCCGGCGATCGCATTCCGTCGGTCCGGGAGATGAGTGGCCGCCAGGGCGTGAGCGTAACGACCGTCCTGCAGGCGTACCGGAAGCTCGAAGCGCTCCACCTGGTCGAGGCCAGGCCGAAGTCCGGCTTCTACGTGCTGCCCGAGCGAGCGCACCGGGTGCCGCCTCCCCGTGTCTCGCGTCCGGTCCAGGCCCCGACTCGGGTGACGACCTCCGACCTGATGGACTCAATCGTGGCGGCGAGCTCCGACCCGGATCTCGTGCCCCTCGGCGCCGCGGTCCCCGACCCCGCCCTGCTGCCCCTCCGGGCCCTCGCGCGACACATGGGCTCCGTGCTGCGCGACGACCCCTCCGGCGCCTCGGCTTACGGAGCGCCGCACGGCATGGCCGAGCTCAGGCGGGAGATCGCCAAGCGAGAGTGGAACGCCGGGCCGCCGGTCGCGCCGGACGACGTGGTCGTCACCTGCGGAGCCGCCGAGGGGCTGAGCCTCGCCATCCGTGCCACCACGGAGCCCGGCGACGTCATCGCCGTCGAGTCTCCCGCCTTCTTCGGCACGCTCCAGGCCATCGAGGCGTCGGGACGCCGCGCGCTCGAGATCCCCACCTGCTCCGTCGACGGCATCGACGTGAACGCCCTCGAGCACGCCCTCGAGCAGCACGACGTCAAGGCATGCATCGTCACGCCCAACTTCCACAACCCCCTGGGCTCGCTCGTCCCCGACGCGGACAAGGAGCGGCTCGTGCGGTTGCTGGGCCCGCGAGAGATCCCGCTCATCGAAGACGACACCTTCGGTGAGCTCTTCTTCGAGGACCAGCAGCCGGCGTCGCTCCGGCGCTGGGACACCCGAGGGCTCGTCATCCGCATCGGGAGCTTCAGCAAGACCCTGGCCCCTGGATACCGGATCGGATGGATGTTGCCCGGTCCGCGCTACGAGACGGCCGTCCGTCGCCACAAGCTCGCGTCGACCGTCGCCAACGCCACGCCGCCTCAGCTCGCGGTCGCCCGCTACCTCGCCAGCGGGCGGTACGACCACCACCTGCGGAAGCTTCGCCGCGTGCTCCGGGACAACGTCGCGCGCCTGCGTTCCGAAGTCGCCGCGCGCTTCCCCGACGGTACACGCCTGAGCCGCCCCCGGGGCGGGTTCCTGCTCTGGGTCCGCCTCCCCGACGGCGGCGACGCGCTCGCGTTGCATGCCCGGGCCCGCACCCGAGGCATCAGCGTGTCACCCGGCCCCATCTTCTCGCCGAGCGGCGGGTTCGGGAGCTTCCTTCGGCTCAGCGCGGGCCATCCCTGGACGGAGCGAACCGAGGCGGCGGTGGACGAGCTGGCCGGGATGGTGTGACGGCTCGCGCGTCTGCCTCACGCCGCCCCCCACACGTCCGCGTAGTCTCTGGCGAAGCGCTCCATCGTCCGCGGCGGGCGACTGAGCACGGCCTCCACGTCGGGGGAAACCGGGGCGCACGCGCCGTCGCGCACCAGCCGGTAGAACCCGAGTAGCCTGTCGGCCCGCGTCGGCCCCAGGCCCGCCTCTAAGATGGCCTCCCGGGCCTCGCCTTCGTCGAGCGACCGGTACTCGATACGGCGGCACGTGGAGCGGGAGAGCATGTCGGCTACGGCCCGGTGGTCAAGGGCCTCACCGCCGGTGAGCGTGTAAGCCCTCTCCTCGTGCCCCGGCTCGCACAGGGTCGCCGCCGCCACTTCCGCGATGTCCCGGGCGTCGATCCACGAGATTCGCGCGTCCCCGGCGGGCACCGCGATCCGCCCGGCCGAGCGGATGCCAGCCACGAGGGGGTGCACGGCGAAGATCTGCATGAACCAGTTGGGGCGCAGGTGGGTCCACGCCGGGACCGCCTCTTCCACCAGCGCCTCCATCCTACCCAGAGGCACGTCCTCCCGGCGCTCCGCGCCCATGGCCGAGAGGCTCACGATGCGTTCGACGCCACTCCCGCGCGCCGCGTCTACGAAGGGGCCGACCGTGCGCTCCGGTGCCATGTCGCCTGGCGGCGCCACCAGAAAGACCCGGTCCACACCCTCGAGCGCGGCCTGGAAGGTGTCGGGCCGGTCGAAGTCGAACGGCGTCCACTCGCAACCCGCGGGGCCCGCCCCCGCGACGCGGTCCACGTCGCGCGTTGCGCCCCTCACGGCCCACCCCCGCTCGAGAAGGGCCTTCACTAGCTCACCTCCAGCATTTCCGCTCGCCCCGGTCACCAGCACCTTTCCCGTCGTCATGCCACCCTCCTTCCCAATTTCGAGTGAATCGTTCACGCCCGGCCACGGCCGGTCTGGCCGACTCCTTCGACCAGGCTCGCCAGACCACCGAGGTGGTATCGCTCAAATGCCGCCGTTGCCTCCCGGATCTCCCGGGCCCCCTCGAACCGCTCCAGGATCGCCACCAGAGTGGCCACGAAGTTCCGGTAGACCTGCTCGAGGTCGAACGCCAAGACGCGGCTCTCCGCGGCCCGCCGGCCGAAGACGGGGACGTGCTCCAACGCGGCCGCCACGAGCTCCTCGACGACCTCCTCGGGCACGTCCTCCCAACGGGCGCCGCCTCTACCTCCCAGCACGATCACGAGCTCGAGCCGGTGCTCCACAGCGAAGTCCATCAGCGCGTCACTCGCGGTGAGGTAGGGATGGCCCTCGGGGAGGTCACGCACATCGCCCGCGCCCCCTGCGGCCCGCAGCCGCTCCTTCAGCAGGTCGCGGAAACGACGCACGAGCCGCTCCGGCACGACGGCGTCGAAGAGCGCCTCCTTGCTGTCGTGATACCGGTAGATGTTGCCCGCGGCGGTGCCCGCTTGGTCGGCTATGGCGGCTACGGTCGCGCCCTCGTACCCCTCGGCGGCGAATACCCGCAGGGCCGCCTTCGCAATCCGCCATCGGACCTCGTCCTTCAGAACCTGTGGCATGGACTCCCTGTTGATAAATGAATACTTGATTCATTTATCACACGTTCCGCGCGTCCGGTCAAGCCCATGCCATCTATCGGTCCCTGATCACCGAGCGCCCCTTTCGGGGGAGGGCGCTCCGCCACCCGTCGATCCAGGGATCAACGCATCGCGTTCTGCCGCGCCGGTTGCGCGTCGCGGATCTGAACCAGCGTCTGCCGGTCGGCACGTAGGAGGTCGTCGAGCGTGTAGCGGTCCAGCGCGGTGAAGAAGTCCCGCTGAGCCTCGGCGAGCACGCCCGCGAGGCGGCAGTTTCCGGTGAGCGGGCAGGTCGAGTCCGCCTCGAAGCACTCGGCCATCGCCAGGGTCGGCTCGAGTTCGCGGACGAGGGCCCCCAGCCGCATCTCCGTACCGTCGCCGGAGAGTGCGTACCCGCCGCCACGACCACGCGAGCTCTCGACCAGGCCGAGCCCGACGAGAGCCTGGAGCCCCTTCACCAGGTGCTCCTTCGAGACCCTCAGCTTCTCCGCCATCTCGGCCGACGGGATCCTGCGGGCGGGGTCGGAGCCCAGGTACATCAAGGCTCGCAGCGAGATGTCGGAGAAGCGTGAGATCCTCATGATCGCGGTCGTGCTGGAGTTATCGGACGGTCGAGCCTTCGGCGGCCGGCCCGCTCGGGCCCGCCGCCGTCGTCAGGGGACGGGGCGCGATGCTCTGGGTCATGATCTCGTCGTCCCATCCCCCCTCGACATGAATGAGGGCCTTGGCGTCGTAGAGGAAGGCCTTGATCAGGTTGTGGTTGAGGTAGGCATAGACCCCCTCCTGCTCGAAGGTGTAGACGGCGGCCGCCGTGCCTCCCGCCGCCACCGCCCAGCTCTCCAGGCCTTCGAGGGGTCGGTTGTTGAACTTGCCGTACGGCCAGACCCAGTCGCCGTGCCCTCCGATCAGGTGTGGGTAGGACGGGTTGTTCGCCTGCGAATGGAGCATGAGGACCGTCTCGCCTACCTCGGCCTCGAGCCGGGTGTCCGCGGTGAGCGCGCCGTACTTTCCATTGAAGGCGATGTGCGTCGGAGTGAGGCCCTTCATGACGTCCAACCAGTCGCCCATCTGCATCGTGAAGTTGTCGTAGCGCTTCGAGGTGCGGTCGTCGTTCATGGGCACGTAGTAGTCCTGCTCGCCGAAGTAGAAGGCTCGGTCGTACCGCACGGGCTTCCCGTAGCCGTCACGGAGTCCCTCGCGCGGAAGGACCAGGATGCCGCCGTTTCCGCCGGTCGTGACGTGGTAGGGCACCATCTCGCCGCCGGGAGCGCAGTGGTAGACGAAGAACCCCGCCTTCAGGGCGCGCCAGAGCAGCCCGACTTCCTGTCCGGGGGGCACCATGGTGAGCTCTCCGCCGCCCATGGCACCGGTCGCGGCGTGGAAGTCGATGTTGTGTGCCTGGGCGTTAGCGGCGACGCCGAACCGGAGTGTGTCCGTGGAGCCGTTGACGAGGGTGAGATCGACCCAGTCGTACTGGTGCACGACGGGGACCGGGCCAGGCACGACCCCGTTGAAGGCCATCTGCCAGACGAAGACGCCCGGCGCGATCTCCACCTCCTGCTCGATGATCTCCATCCGGATCTCGACGATACGCGGCGGGCCCTCGGCGACCTGCTCGTGCACGGGAAGGAAGGGCGGATCCACGAGATCCTGTGAGACGCGCTCAGCGTCTTCGAGCGGGAAGTTCACGACCCCCGGGTCCGGGGAGATCTTCCACTCACCGCTTTCCTGACAGGCGGCCATCCCCAGGAGGGTGAGGACGGCGGCTGTATGAAAGGTGCGCTGCATTTTGATAGCTCCGTTGCGGGGCCACCGCCTGGGCGGTAGCGTCTTCCCTCTAACTGGTATTTAAAATACCAGTTTCTGTCAGGGGAACAACGGCCAGCTCCGCGGTGCCACGAGGCCACTTTCGATACACTTGCGTTCAGCAATATTTCGACTATTTTCGATACACTCACGTTTCGTATTGTAGGGAGGGATGATGCAGCGTTCCAACGACGCCGACACCACAGGCCCCGGACGCCCGAGGAGCGCCAGCGCCGACATAGCCATTCTCGAGGCGGCCATGGACCTCATGGCCGAGGGAGGCTACGGCGCGCTCACGATGGAGGGGATCGCGGCCCGGGCCGGAGTGGGTAAGGCGACGCTCTACCGTCGATGGAAGTCGCCCGAAGAGGTCGTCGTGGCCGCCGTCAGGGCCTTCGTGGAGGAGATCCGGATCCCGGACTCCGGGTCCGTAGAGGAAGACCTACGCCTGCTGATGCGCCAGGCCGTGGACGTGTACCGCGGCCGACCCGGGCAGGTGCTTCCCGGCCTCCTCGCCGCGATGGCCGCCAGCGAGGAGGTCGGGCGCTCTGTGCGCGAGCGATATCTGGAAGGGCGGCGAGCCGCTCTCGCCGCCGTGCTTCGTCGGGGCATGGAGCGCCGGGAGCTCCGATCCGATCTGGACCTGGAGCTCGTCCTCGACTTCCTGGGCGGCCCCCTCTTCTACCGGATCCTCGTCACGGGAGGCTCTCTCGACCAAAGTCTCGCAGGCAGGATCGTCGACCTGGTGCTCCGTGGCGCGGCACCGGCTCCATCCGACCTCGGCGAAGGAGGTACGACATGAAGATCCATGCGATTCAAACCGGGACCGTCCAGGTCCATGAGAGACAGAGGGCCGGCGAAGGTCGGGGGCCCCTTCGGTTTCTGAACACGTTGCTCGACCGCAGCTGGACCCCGCCCCTTCCCATCTACGCATGGGTCGTCGAGCACCCCGAAGGGCTGATCCTCATCGACACGGGCGAGACCGCTCGAACGGCCCAGCCCGGGTATTTCCCACGCTGGCACCCGTACTACCGCCTCGCGGTCCGAGCTCAGGTCGGCCCCGAGATGGAGATCGGCCCGGCCCTCGAGGCCCTCGGCATCCGGACCGCGGACATACGCTGGGTGGTCATGACGCATCTTCACACGGATCACGCCGGGGGTCTGGGACACGTGACCGGTTCGGACATCCTCGTGAGCCGGACGGAGTACGAGGACGCACGCGGTCCGATGGGCAGGATCCGGGGCTATCTGCCGCATCGGTGGCCCGACGGCTTTTCCCCGACCCTGGTGTCCTTCCCTCCCGAATCGTTCGGCCCGTTCCCAGAAAGCCATACGCTCACCCGAGCGGGCGACGTGCGGCTCGTGCCGACTCCCGGTCACACCCGGGGCCACCTCTCCGTCGCGGTGGAGCACGGAGACAGGACCTTCTTCTTCGCCGGCGACGCCTCCTACACCGAGGAGAGCCTTCACGCCGGGATCGTGGACGGCGTCGCGTCCATGGGCGGCGGCGAGGACGTGGCGGCCACGACGCTGGCCCGGATTCGTGCGCTGGGCCAGGAACGCTCCCTCGTCTATCTGCCGTCCCACGACCCGCGATCGGCGAGGAGGCTGGAGGAGGCCGTGGCGGGCGGCTAAGGGCGGGGCCCCGGAGGAGGATCCCCCGAGGCCCGCCCCCCACCGACGGCCCGCGCCCTACTGCACCGCGTTGATCATGTCGAAGATCGGGAGGTACATCGCCACGATCATGCCACCGACGATCACGCCCAGCACCACGATCATGATCGGCTCCATGGCCGCGAGCAGCGCGTCCACCGCCGCGTCGACCTCTTCGTCGTAGAAGTCGGCGATCTTCGTGAGCATCTCGTCGAGCCCGCCGGTCTGCTCACCGACGTTGATCATCTGCACCACCATGGGCGGGAACACCCCGGACTCCCGCAGCGGACCCGCGATCGTCTCACCACCCGCGATCGAGGCGCGCGACCCCATGACCGCGTCGTGGATGACCCGGTTGCCCGCCGTCTTCGCGGTGATCTCGAGACCCTCAAGGATCGACACGCCGGACGACACGAGCGTTCCGAGCGTCCGCGTGAACCGTGCCACCGCGGCTTTGCGCTGCAGGTCGCCCAGGATGGGCATGGCCAGGATCATCCGGTCGATGAGGAGCTGTCCGCCGTCGGTCGCGTAGAACTGCTTGAGTGCCACGACACCCGCGACGATACCGGCGCCCACGGCCCACCACCACGCCTGCAGGAAGGCCGACATGCCGATGACGATCTGGGTCGGGAGCGGAAGCGGAATACCCGCCGAGGCGAACATCGTCTGGAACGTCGGGATGACGAAGATCAGCAGAATGACGATGGCGCCGCCGGCCACCGAGAAGATCACCCCGGGATAGATCATCGCGCCTTTGATCTTCCGGACGAGCGCGTCGTTCTTCTCCAGGAACGTCGCGAGACGCAGGAGGATCGTGTCGAGGATACCGCCGGCCTCACCGGCCGCGACCATGTTCACGTACAGCTCGGTGAAGACCTTGGGGTGCTTGCCCATGGCGTCCGCGAGCGTGTTTCCGGACTCCACGTCGTAGAGCACCTCGCCGATGGTCTTGCGGAGCACCGGATTCTCGGTCTGCTCCGCCAGGATGTCGAGGCTCTGCACGAGCGGCAGGCCCGAGTTGATCATCGTCGCGAACTGGCGCGTGAAGATGACGATGTCCCGCATGCCGACACCGCTTCCGAACGAGAAGCTGAGCTCCTTCGGCTTCTCACGAACCGTGACCGGGATGAGCTTCTGCCGGTGCAGGTGTGCGAGCACGTCGTCCTTGCTGGACAGCTCGATCTCGCCGGTCTGGATGTCACCGCCTGACGCCGGCCTGGCGCTGTAGCTGAATACGGGCATGGGCCTATCTGCTCACAGGTCGCTGAGGGTTGGTATGGCGGGGGGTCTTCATTCCGGCGCGGTCTCACCTACCGCGCGCAACAGCTCGTTCGGGTCGCCGGAGCGCTTGAGTGCCTCGTTGAGGGTGATCTGGCCCTGGATGTAGAGCATCTGCAGCGCGTCGTTCATGGTCTGCATGCCGTGCTTCTTGCCGGCCTGCATGAGCGAATAGACCTGGTGGATCTTCTCGTCGCGGATAACCGCCCGGATCGCCGGCGTGCACATCATGATCTCGACCGCCGCGACACGGCCCTTCCCCTTGGCCTTCGGAATCAGCGTCTGCGTCACGACACCCTCGAGCACGAAGGCCAGCTGAGCCCGCACCTGCGCCTGCTGATGCGACGGGAACGCGTCGATGATCCGGTTGATGGACTCCGCGGCCGAGTTCGTGTGTAGCGTGGCGAACACCAAGTGACCGGTCTCGGCAATTGTTAGCGCCGCGGACATGGTCTCGAGATCCCGCATCTCACCGACCAGGATGACGTCCGGGTCCTGCCGTAGCGCGTACTTGAGCGCGGCGCCGAAACTCTGAGTGTCGGCGCCCACCTCGCGCTGGTTTATGGTGCAATTCTGGTGCCGGTGGATGAACTCGATCGGGTCCTCGATCGTGATGATGTGGCTCTTCCGCTCCTTGTTCACCTTGTCGACCATCGCGGCGAGCGTCGTCGACTTACCCGAGCCGGTCGGACCCGTGACCAGCACGAGGCCCCGCGGACGCTCGGCCAGCTTGTTGATGACCGGGGGCAGTCCGAGCTTCTCGATCGAGATGATCTCGTAGGGGATCTGCCGAATGGCCATCGCCACGCAGCCGCGCTGCTTGTACACGTTGCCGCGGAAGCGCGAGAGATTCTGGACGCCGAACGAGAAGTCGAGCTCGTCGTCGGTCTCGAATCGCTTCTTCTGGTTCTCGGTCAGGATCGAGTACGCCAGCGCCATGGTGTCCTTCGGCGCCAGGACCTGGTTGTGGGCCGAGTTCACCAGATCGCCGTCGACGCGCAGCTTCGGCGGGCTTCCCACCGTGATGTGCAGGTCGGAAGCGCCCCGCTGGATCATCTCCTGGAGGAGCGCCCGGAGATTGAGTTCCTGCTTGGGACGTGTCTGTGCGTCCGCCGGAGAGGCCGGCTGATTCATCTGGTGTCCTCGGGAGAGTTGCAGTCGGCGGTCCGCTTCAGTCCTGGACCGTCGTTTCCTTGACGATTTCCTCGAGCGTGGTCCAGCCCCGCTCGACCTTCTTGAGACCGTCCTCGCGGAGCGTCAGCATGCCTTCATTGCGCGCGAGCTCGCGAAGCTCGTCGGTTCCCATCTCGTTCATGATCGCTTTGCGGAGCGGCGTGGTCATGATCATGACTTCGTAGATGCCGCACCGGCCCTTGTAGCCGGTACCGCCGCAATCGTCGCAGCCCGTGCCCTTGTAGAACGTGGTCTTCCCGGCCCAATCCAGCGGAACCTTGGCCGATACGAGGTACTCCTCCTGATACGTCGTCTCGGCCTTGCAGGTCTTGCAGATACGGCGGGCGAGCCGCTGCGCGGAGACGAGGTTCAGCGCCGAGGCCACGTTGAACGGCTCCAGGCCCATGTCGAGGAGACGCGTGACCGTTCCGGGACAGTCGTTGGTGTGCAGCGTTGAGAGCACGAGGTGTCCCGTGAGCGCCGCCTTGATGGCGATACCGCCGGTGCCCAGGTCCCGGATCTCACCGACCATGATGATGTTCGGGTCCTGCCGCAGGAACGCCTTGAGCGCCGCGGCGAAGTCCAGCCCGATCTCGGAGCGGACCAGCACCTGGTTGATCCCGTGGATGTTGTACTCCACAGGATCCTCGGCCGTCATGATGTTCGTGTCGATCGTATTGATCTGCGACAGCGCCGAGTAGAGCGTCGTCGTCTTCCCCGAGCCGGTCGGCCCCGTGACGAGCACCATGCCGTAGGGCCTCGAGATGGCCCACATGAAGTCCTTCTCGGCCTTGGGCTCGAAGCCGAACGTGGTCAGGTCGAAGGTCAGGTTCCCCTTGTCGAGGATCCGGAGCACGATCTTCTCGCCGAAGATGACCGGGAGCGTCGACACGCGGAAGTCGACGACCTTGTTCTTCAGCTTGAGCTTGATGCGCCCGTCCTGAGGGACGCGCCGCTCGGCGATGTTCAGGTCCGCCAGGATCTTGATGCGGGAGGTGAGCGCCGCCTTCATCTTCATGGGCGGCTTCATGACCTCCTGCAGCGCGCCGTCGATCCGGTAGCGGACCCGCAGCTCCTTCTCGTACGGCTCGATATGGATGTCGGACACGCCCTTGAGGACCGCGTCGGTGAGGAGCCCGTTGATGAACTTCACGACCGGCGCGGAGTCGATCTCGGCGGCCAGCGCCGAGTAGTCCTCGTCGTCGTCCTCCTCGATGACCTCGACCTCGTCGAAGTCCTCCCACCCGTCGATCAGCTCGTTGATCTGCTCGACTTCGAACGCGCCGTAGTAGTTCTCGAGGTGCTTCCGGAGCGTGTACTCGCCCACGATCACCGGCTCGATGTCGAGCTTGGTGATGAACTTCAGGTCGTCGATGGCCGAGAAGTCGGTCGGATTGGTCATCGCGACCGTAAGCGTGCGCCCGACCCGCCGAAGCGGAAGGACGAGGTGCTTCTGCGCCACGTCGGCGGAGATCAGCTTCAGGATCTTCGGGTCGACGTTGAATTTGTCGAGGTCGACCGCGGGCACCCGGTACTGCTTGGCGAGCATGCGGGTGAGTTCCTCCTCGGCCACGAAGCCGAGGTGGACGAGCGCGTACCCGATACGGTGGCCGGTCGCTTTGGCTTCCGCGAGCCCTTCCTTGAGCTGCGCTTCCGTGATGAGTCCTTCACGGACGAAGAGATCTCCGAGTCGGACTTCCTGGGCGACCTTGGCTGCCATCAGTGAGCTTTCCCCTTGAGCCGGGACGTGGGAGGCGACGGCACGTCACATGAGTTTCAAAACTACGGGTCCCCCCCGGCACTCTACAAGCTTCCCATTCTCCTCGTGGTGCCCGCGGCTCAGAAGCCACCGGACACTCGGACGCTTCCACGCATGCGTTCGAGGGTCGCCGGCCCGATACCGGGAACACGAAGAAGATCGTCAATCGACGTAAACATACGTTTTCTGCGCTCCGCGAGAATGCGCTCGGCGAGCGCCGGACCGATGCCGGGCAACCCCTGCAGCTCCTCCGGGCCCGCCCGGTTGACGTCGACCGTCGCGGCGGGCACCGCCCGCGAGGCGGCAGTCGCCGTCGCCCGTGCCGGAGGTCGGTCGAGGTCGAGCAGCCCCTCGAGCCGCTCGACGGTCGCCGGCCCGATGCCGCGCACATGAGTCAGATCGTCCGGCCTACGGAACACGGTGCCCTCCTCCCGCGCACGCACGATGGCCCGGGCCGTCGCGGCGCCGACGCCCGGCAGCCGGTCGAGCTGGACTTCGTCCGCACGGTTTGGGTCGATCCTCTCCCCCTCCCCCAGCGGCTCCGAGCGGGCCTGCGCCTCGTCCGCCGCAACCCGGCTGTCCTCCAGCAGCTCTTCCAACACGTCGTCACCCGCGGGGCTCGCCGCGGGCTCGGCCCGCGCCCAGGCCCATCGGGCCGAGCTCACCAGTAACAGGATCACCACGGCCCGCTTGAGGGCCCGAGCCTCCGCGTCGTGCATGGCGGAACGATGGCGGGGCGGGCCGGGCGGCGGGATGCCGGAACGGGACGGGACGGGACGTCCGGACTCAGGGCTCCGGATGGCCCGCCGCCCACCTCAGGGCGTGGGGAACGAGCCCGCCGAGAACTCGAGCTGACCGAACACGCCGAGCTGCAGCTGGGTCGAGCCGGTCCGGAGCCCCACGAACGACTGGCGGTCGTCGAAGCTGAGCTGCATCCCTACCTGGAAGTCGCCCACGGCGGTGTCGACGGAAACGCTCAGCGTCCGGCGGATCTGGTCGACGAACGCCACGCATCCCTCCCCCGCACGCGTGATGCGGCAGCTCCGCTCGGAGACGTACCCGGCGAGGATGGACAGGTCGATGGGGCGGTCGAGGCGACCGGCGAGCGGGCCGGCCGGGTCCCAGCGGCTCCGCACGGAGAGCCGGTGCGTGACCTCTTCGAGCTCCGTGTCTCCCGTCGGGTCGATGCCCCGTCCGGTACGCACGGCCCCCTGGTACGCGGTGACGAGCGTGCCGAGCCATTGCAGCGTCAGGTCGAACGGGACCCGCAGGTCCTCGTCCTCGGACCGCCTCGTCGAGATCCCGCCGAGCTCGGTGTGGCGCACGGTACGCTGTACGCCCGACGTGAGCGTCAGCGTCCGCATCCCGGTGAACTCGGGGAGGCCGACCGAGGGGAGGCGGGCCTGGACGTTCGGCCAGGTCCGCTGGTGCAGCCGACGGTCGCTCCGGACGTCGAGCGTGGTCGCGTCGACGATGGCGTATCCGACCTGGAGCGAGGCGGCCCGCGGCAGGTTGAGCCCCGTGCCGAGCGTCCAACTCTGGCGGTCGGTCCAGATCGCGGCGGTATCCCCTTCGATGACGCGGAACGATTCCTGACCCGCCCAGCCCACCTGATATCCGAAGCCCGGGTCCACGGCCTCACGGCTGAAGCGGGACGTGACGCCGTCGCGGTAGGCCGCGGTGAACGGCCGGAGCGCGCCAAGCATGGAGCGGAGCTGGGTCAGATCGTCGGGCTCCCCCGGCGCAGCTTCGCCGAGCCAGGTGCGCGCGAACTGGCCGGGATCGAGCGCGAGCGACACGCCCCAGTCGCGCTGGCCGCGGGCGTCACGAGCGAGCGCGAGGGCCGTGTCGCCCTCGGTGACGGAGCGCGCCAGGAGGTTGGCGCTCCGGTCGGACCGGTAGGTGGTCGTCCAATCGAAATCGTTACGCAGGAACGACACGAACTGCGGGGTGAATCCGAGCCGGGTACGGATCGTGCGCCCGGTCTCCCAGCCGAGATCGACGCCGGCCGGGCGCGCCCGCTGGCCCCGGAGCAGCGCCTGAACCGCCGGATCGCTCACCGCGTCGTCGGCCCCGAGGAGGTCGCGCTCCGACGAGAAGGTGAGCTCGGCGCGGAGCGGAGGAATCGGACGGAGGCGGACGTCCGCCACGCTCCCCAGGCTTTCGCGTGGCACCAGGGTCGGGAGCGTTCCCGGGTCGTCGGGGCGCTCCACGATCCGCTCGAACCGGAAGATCCGGTCGTCCTGCCGCAGATACGATGCGCCGATCGACACACGCTCCGGGGTCAGCCGGAGCGGGGTGTCGACCACGCGGTCCTCCAGAAAGCCCGGAAGCAGACCGCG
The DNA here is from genome assembly GCA_041690395.1 of Longimicrobiales bacterium. GTDB lineage: Bacteria > Gemmatimonadota > Gemmatimonadetes > Longimicrobiales > Gaopeijiaceae > JAWLHJ01. The sequence goes on from JAWLHJ010000004.1 coordinate 395,847, forward strand.
CAGGAAGTCCTTCGCGAAGTCGGGCACGAGATCGACCTCGCGGGGGGCTGGCTCCCGTGCCCACGCGACCCCCGCGTCCGTGCTTCTGGACGAGTACCGTGACGCGATCGTCGACCCGCTCGACCGCGTGTAGGCCGCCCGGGCGCTCAGCCCGTCCACGAAGAAGCCCGCCAGCGGATCGGCAGCGGGCGTGCGGCGGCGGAACGCGACCCCCACCCGCGTCCGGCGGGACGAGGTCTCACGGAGGTCCACGAGCCGGTCCGCCCGCAGGTCCGACCCTTCCAGGAAGCGCGGCGCCTGGCTCGTGCGGTTCACGTCGAGCGTCACAGGCACCTCGACGCCCCAGTCGCTCGGCATCATCCGGTCGAGCGCCAGCGTCGAGCGGAGATCGATCGAGCGGTCGGTCTGGTACGACGCCTCCTGCCGGAGCTGACGGAAGTCCGCGCCCCGGTTGGTCACGCTGAGCCGCGTGTTCAGCGCGCCCCCTCCGTCGAGCACGACATCGACCGATCCCGCCACGCCCGCCGTCCGCACGGGATCCCCCAGACGCAGCTCGTCGATCCACACTTCACCCGAGATCGGAGCGTCCCCCTCGTTCCAGACGCCCAGGGACAGCTCGCGGACCGCCGCCAGGTTCGGGGCGCGGCCGCGGTCCTTCAACGACACCGCGTAGGTCGAGTCGGCCGACCACACCATGACGGCCGGGTCGCCGGGCCCCCGCGGATCGTCGAGCAGGATCTCCTCGGCGCGCTGCCGCAGCGCGAACCACGCGTCGAACTGGACGCGGATCTCGGGGAGCCAGTCCGCTGGCTCGACCCCGCCGGCCGTCGCGGAGCCGGGGAGGCGCGTGCGGTACAGATAGAAGTTGTCCGGGTCGTTGCCGACCTTGAAGAAGAAGGTCTGGGGGCGTTCCGGACCGAAGTCGCCCTCCCGCGCCACGACCCAGAGCCGCGCCTGCCGGTACGAGAGGAAGCTGCGTGGGCGCTGCGGGAAGCGCTGGTAGACCTCGGCGCGCGACCCGGGGGCGAGATCCTCGAACGCCAGGCCGAGCGACTTCTCGTTGAACTCGATCCCCTGCCCCGCGAAGGCGCTGGTCGGGTCGACGAGCTCCTCGAGCACGCCAGGCGGCGAGTTGTACGCCGCGCCCTCGGTCAGCCGTGAGACCGCAGACACCTCCACGCGCCCGGCGATGCCCAACGTGTCGCCGCCGATCCCCGCGAACACGCCCTCGCCCCCACGCTTGATCCACCGGGAGCCGACGAGGCGCATGCGTGCCAGCCGCACCTGCCGCCCCGACGGACCGACCGCGGTGATCCGCAGGTGGCGTACGGCCCGGAGATCCGCGTCACCCACGGCCCCGCCCACCTCGATGCCGCCGTCCCGGATGGGGATGCGGTACAGCTCGAAGCCGAGCGGCGAGCCCGTCTCGGCGGCCGAGCGCGCCAGGTACGGGGACGTGCCGTCCAGGGTCAGCACGTAGCGCAGATGACGCTCCGCTGTGTCGAGGATGCCGTCCTGGTCGAGGTCCTCCGAGTCCGGGCGGCCGTTGCCGCGGGTGCACACGCTCCGCGGATCGCCGATGCGGTAGATCCGGCCGCGCTCGGCCACGCACGGCTCGGCCCACACCCCGAGCTCGTCGGCCGCGTCGTTCCAGAGCTCGCCCCGGGCGGGGTCGGCCTCCTGGTCGAGGATGCCGAGGCCCCAGGGGCGGCCGCCGGCCCGGGTGCCCGAGGTGTTGCCGTTCGCGTCGACGAAGAACGCGTCCTCACTGACCGTTCCGAGGTCCAGCACCAGCCGCACGTCGTCGCCCGCGGCCACGTAAACCTCCAGGAACTCGGTGCGGGTGAGGTCGAGCCCCTGGGTGGAGAGCCCCGTCGTGATCGATCGCCACCCCAGCGACCCTCCACCGAGCGGGCCGTCCAGGTCGAGGAGCAGTCCCTGCTCCCGCGTCTCGGCGCCCGCGACCCGGATCTGCCGGTCGATGTCCTCCCGAGCGAAGTATCCCTCGTGGATACCGAGGCTGTCGCCTCCCGGGCCCTCCACGATCCACTGGGTCTGCCACGTCATGGGCGCGGCCGTGGTGGCGTCGAGCACCCCGGGGAGCACACCCTCGGCTCCGTCCTGGAACGTCGGCGCGCTGCCGAGATTCCAGCTCGACGCGACGAGCGACACGGGGAGCGCCTGCGCCGCGTCGAAGTCGTCGACGAAGGCGCGGCCGTCGGTGTTCGGGTTGGGCATGGAGACCGCCAGCTCCCCATCGATGTCGAGCGACGTCACGCCCTCGAGGCGGAGGCCGGGCACGACGTCGAGCACGCGGTCCATCCAGGAGAGGGTGGTCCCATACGTCGCCGTTACCCCTCCGAGCAGCGCCGCGCCGGGCTCGGTCCCGAGCACCGGACGTCGCACGACGGAGCGCTCGGAGCGATACAACCCCAGCACGTCGAAGCCTCCGGAGCCGCCGAGGTCGGTGTGCGTCCGGAATCCGAAGACCTGGGTCGGTGACACCTCGAAGAGCGAGCGCTGCTCCCAGGACGCCCGCACGGACGCGGTCGGATCGGTCGCGAAGAGCGCCTCGGCGTCGAGGAGCACCACCTGCCCCACGTCGTAGTCGATCTCGTAGTCGAGCCCGGGGGTCAGCACCCGGTCGCCGAGCGTGATCCGCTCGCTTCCCTCACGGATGCCGAAGGCGCCGAGGGAGAACGACGAGATGACGCCGGTCGACTCGAGGCGGTAGGCGATGGTCAGCCGGAAGCGCCCCGCGTTCTCACGCTCGAACGGGTCTTCGTCCTCGTAGATGCGCGGGTTCGCGTCGTCGGCCAGGATGGCGGCCACCTCCCCGTCGGAGAGCCCGAGCGACGGAATCGGCGGCGGCTGGGCGAACGGACGCAGCGTCGGAAAGACCACGAACGTCCCCTGCACCGGATCGTTGTCGGCCAGGCTGAAGAGGTCCCCGCCCGGCTGGTAGACGAACGACGGGTCGATGCGGTCGAGCGGCGCCTCCTCGTCGAGGCCGAAGAGCCGCAGGAAGGTGAGGCCCTCCCCCGACGGCCGCCGCTTGAACGTCCGGCCCTGGGCCAGCTCGCCGATGGAGACCGTCAGGTCGACCGAGGACGGGTCGACGTCCGGCGATCCCGACACCCGGTAGACCTGGTGCATCTCCAGGTCCCACGTGGGGAGCCCCGGCCGGTGGTTCGCGCCGCTCGCCTTGAGGAGCCGGAGCGTCGGGCGCTCGCCGCGGTTCGCGATCCGCTCCGGGTTGTAGTCCCCCACCGTGTCGCCGACGGCGGTCACGTAGGTGACGGCCAGCATCTCCTCGGGGCGGAGGGGGGTGCGCAGCGCCACCCACAGACCGCTCGGGTGCACGTAGTAGTCGACGCCGGGCTGCAGGTAGCGGAACCAGCCGGCCTCGCTCACCGTGTCGGTCGCGCTCTCCGCGACGGCATCGGCCTGAATGAAGCCCTCGACCTGCGACTGCAGCACGGCGTCGTTCTCGAAGCGGTAGAGCTGCACCGGATTGTTTCCGGGCGCCACGTCGGGGGGCGCGGAGGCCGGATCGAGCGACAGCACGTCCACGTGCGGATACCGGTCGAGGGCCGACGGGTCGAAGAGGAAGAAGAACTGGCCCCGCGCGTAGTCGGCGTCGTCGAGCACGAGGGTGTCCTGCTGCACGAAGCCGCGCTGGTCGCCGATGCCGCTCAGCTGAAAGACGCGCGAGTTGAGGTCGCCCCGCTGCTGCGCCCACACGGTCTGGAAGTCGACCGGCCCGAACTGGCCCTCCGCCTGGAATCCGAAGTTCCCCGCCGGGAGCCCCTCGGTGAGGAAGCGCGAGCGGGGGAGGCGGAAGGTCACGTCGCCGACCTCGAGGCGCCGCAGGATGTCGTCCTCGCCCCCTTCGTAGAAGATGTTGATGCGGTTCGCTGCGTCGAACTCCCGCGCCTGGTCGAAGTCCACGTCGACCCGCACCCGCTCGGCGATCGTCCCGTCGAGCTGGACACCGAAGAGGAACTCGGGGCTCAGCTGCGGGATCAGCGACGAGGTACAGCTCGCCTTGAACTGCACATCGCACGGCTCGAAGCGCGCCCAGTCACCGCCGAGCTCCATGCGGCTCCGGACCCGCATGGCCAGGTCGGCGAAGTCGGTGACGAAGCGGTCGTCGTCGGGCGCCAGAACGCGGGGCGCGACGACCGGAGCCGGCGGCAGGAAGCGGGCGGTATCCGGGATCGGTGGACCGAACGTCGCCACGCGCCACCTGAGGGCGTCGGAGAGCCAGGGGTCGGGCCGGAAGGCCGGTCCCTCGACGACCCGCGCCTCCGCCCTCCGTCCGACGCCCTCGACCGACACGGGGATCCTCCGGAGACCCAGCCGCACGCTCGGCTCCCCGGGCGCGGCCGACAGCCCGCTCACGACCGCGGCCGGAGGCCGGTCGAGCGCCGGACGCAGGATCGTGTCGGCGACGGGCACCGCCACACCCGGGGGCGCGTGTCCGCCGAGCGCGACCGTGCCGGCGAGCGGGGGGACGCTCACGCACAGGAGAAGGAGGGAGAGTCGGGCAGTCACACGAATCGCGTCAGCGGTTGAACCGTCGGCACACGGTCGGGGTACGGGAGCGACCGAAGCCGCTCGCGCCGACCCCCGGGGCGCCCGAGCACCAGATCATTCCAGCAGGGATCCACAGACGCAGCCATGCGCCTCAGCGTGCTCACCAGGTACCTGATCCGGATCCATGTAGGTCCGTTCCTGTTCGCCCTGTGCACGATCACGGGGATGATCTTCCTGAACGCGGTGGCGCAGCGGGTGAACGACCTCGTCGGCAAGGGGCTGCCCCTGCAGGTGATCGCCGAGTTCCTGGTGCTGTCGTTACCCCACACGATCGCCTTGTCGCTCCCGATGTCCGTGTTGGTCGCCGTCCTCTACGCGTTCAGCGAGATGACCTCGGCCAACGAGATCACCGCGATGTCGGCGGGGGGCATCCGCCCGAGCCGTGTCCTCGGTCCATTGCTGGTGATGGGCACGCTCGCGACCGGGGTCATGCTCTACTTCAACGATCGAGTGCTCCCCGAGTCGAACCACGCGCTAAAGAACCTGCTGCTCGACATCGGTCGCAAGAGCCCGACCCTGGATCTCCAGGAACAGGTGGTGAACGAGATCGCCACCGACGAGGGCTCCGAACGCTACTTCCTCACCGCCGCGCGCATCGACCCGGGGACGAACACCCTGCACGACGTCACCATCTTCGACGCGAACGATCCGCAGCGCCAACGCACGACGTACGCGGCCCGCGGCCAGATGGCGTTCAACGACGCGCGCACCGACCTCTTCCTCACGCTGTACGACGGGGTCGTCCACGAGGTGCAGTCCGAGCGCATCGGGGGATTCCAGCGGGTCTTCTTCGACCAGCAGATCGTCCCGCTCAGGGAGGTCGGCAACGAGCTCGAGCGCCGGCTGGGGGGGTCCGACCGCTCCGACCGAGAGATGGGCTTCGCGCTCCTCTCGGAGAACGCGAACCGGCGGCGGGCCGAGCTCGACTCCCTCCGCTCGGTCAGCCGCCGGGAGACGGTCACGGTCGTGCGCCAGGCCCTAGGGCTGCCGGTGGAGGCCGGCGACAGCATCGGCGCGGACGGCACCCGGCGGCCGCGCACCGCGGGCATCCTCGCGCGCGACCTCGCCACGCAGCGCATGGTCGTCGAGGCCCGGAGGAGGGCGACGGTCGGCGCGTCCCACGCGCAGGCCATCAACCGATACCAGGTCGAGATCCACAAGAAGCTCGCCATCGCGTTCGCGTGTCTGGTCTTCACCGTCATCGGCCCGCCCCTCGCGCTCCGGTTCCCGCGCGGCGGCGTCGGCATGGTGGTCGCCGCCTCCACGCTCATCTTCAGCGTGTACTGGGTGGGGTTGATCGCTGGTGAAAGTCTCGCGGATCGCCGGGTGGCGAGTCCCGTGCTGACCATGTGGGGGAGCAACGTCATCTTCCTCCTGGCGGGCATCTGGCTGGTCCGGCACATGGGCGACGCCGGCTCGACGGTTCGAGGGGGGAGCGGCCGCATGAGCGCGTTCTGGCGGCGGGTCGGCGCCTGGTTCCGGGGCGACCGGATGTCCGAAGCCGGGGCCACCACCCCATGAGGATCCTCGACCGGCTGGTCGCCGGGACCTTCCTCAAGCTCTTCGGTCTGGTGCTGGCCGCGGCGCCTCCGCTCTTCGTGCTCGGAGACGTCACGGAGAACCTGGACCGTCACCTCGACCGGGGCGTCACGGGGCTCGAGGTGACTCAGGCCTACCTCTACCAGCTGCCGCTCTTCTTCCAGTGGTCGTTCCCGATCGCGGCACTGGTGGCGACGGTCTTCACCGTCCACTCCATGACGAGCCACCGGGAGATCGTGGCGGCGAAAGCGGGGGGGATCTCGTTCCACCGGACCGTCGGCCCGATCTTCGTCGTCGGGCTCCTGCTCACGTTGGTCGCGCTCGGACTCGGCGAGGTCGTCCCGCGGGCCAACCGGGTCGCCTCGCAGATCCTCCAGAACGAGAACCCGACGCGGTCGTGGCGGTCGGACTTCGTGTACCGGTCGGAGAGCGGCCTAACCTGGCAGGTGTCCCGTCTCACCGCCGCCGACGGCCGCATGACGGGGGTGGTCGTGGAGCGCGCCCCGGCCATCGGCGAGCCCGCGCTCCACGTGCTCGCCGAGAGCGCCTACTGGCGCGAGGGAGTCGGATGGACGCTCCAGGAAGGCTATCTCCGGCGGCTCGCGCCCGACGGCAACGAGCACACGCTCGAGTTCGACCAGCTCGTCATGACCGATCTGGTCGAGCGGCCCGAGGAGCTCCTGGAGGCGCCCAGGGAGGCGGACGAGATGACGTACGAGGAGATCGAGCGTCAGGCCTCGATCATCCAGCGGTCCGGCGGCGACGCCAACCGTCTTCTCGTGAAGCGCGAGGAAAAGATCGCGATCCCGGTGGCGACCCTCGTGATCATCCTGTTCGGCGCGCCGCTCGCCACCAGCAGCAAGCGTGGCGGGACGGCCTTCGGCATCGGGATCTCGCTCGGGATCGTGATTCTGTACATGATGCTCTTCAAGGTGTCGGGCGCGCTCGGGGAGGCCGGGGCGGTTTCACCCCTGTGGGCAGCCTGGACCCCGAACGTCCTCTTCTTCGTGGGGGCGATCTTCCTGTTGGCTCGAGTAAGGACATAGTCCGAATGACGCATACCAAGATCCGACGCGGCCGGGCCGCATCCGGCCTCCTCGCGCTCGTCGCGCTCCTCTCGGCCCTGGCGTGTTCCGGCGGACCGGAGCCCGGCTCTCCCGGTGCCATCGGCGCCCAGATGGGGACGCACTTCGACCTGGCGCTGGAGCTCCGTGACCACGCCGTTTCCGGGGACCTCACGCGGTTCCGCTCGACCGCGCGGACGCTGTCGACCCTCGAGCCCACGTCGGATCTGCCCGCCGGTGTCTTCCTCCAGTTCGGGCCGCTCCGGTACGAAGCCGAGGTCGCGGCCGACGCGCGCACGGTCGACGCCGCGGCGCGGGGCGCGGCCGAGGTGGCCGCCACCTGCGGTGACTGTCACGAGCAGAACGACGTCTCGTTGCCGCCCGCCATCCCCGGACCCGCGGTTTCCCGACCGGTGACCGACCCGTCGCTCCACATGGAGCGCCTGTCGCGGGTGACGGGACGGCTCTGGGCCGGGCTCGTGGGACCGAACGAGGCCGACTGGCAGGCCGGGGCTTCGGACCTCATCGACGCCGGCGGGCTGCCTGGCGGCCTCGAGGGCATGGTGCCGCCCGACATGCTCCAGCAGGCCGCCACGAGGCTCGTGCGGCTGGCGGAGGAAGCGGTGGGCACGGAGGACGCCCGCTACCGCGTGCGCGCCCTGGGCGAGATCTGGGGAACCTGTGCGGAATGCCACCAGAGGGTGGGGTCGTAGGCTAGGCGCCGCCCTCCGGCGACGCGCCCCCTGCGGCTGCAGGACCCTCTGGCCCCTGCTCCGGTAGGAAGTCCTTGAAGGCCACGCCGAACAGGTCCCAGACGGTCAGGAACAGGGCCGCCACGATGGGGCCCACGATGAAGCCGACCAGGCCGAACATGGCGAGGCCGCCGAAGGTCGAGAGCAGCACCAGCAGGTCGTGCATCTTCGTGTCCCGACCGATCAGCCGGGGCCGGAGGAAGTTGTCGATGGTGCTCACCACGACCAGCCCCCAGAGCGCGAGTCCCAGCCCCGCCCCCACGCGGCCCGACGAGATCAGGATCACGGACGCCGGGGCCCACACGATGCCCGACCCGAGCACGGGGATCACCGACAGCACGGCCATCACCGTCGACCAGAACGCGGCCCCCGCCACGCCGAGGATGAAGAACGCCGACCCGGCGAGCGCACCCTGGATCAGGCCGACCAGGATGGATCCCTTGATCGTGGCGCGGGTCACGGAGACGAAGCGGTCGACCAGCTTGCGCTCGCTGTCGTCGTCGAGCGGGGTGAAGTAGAGGATGCGGGACAGGATGGCGGGGCCGTCGGTGAGGAAGAAGTACATCGCGTACAGCATCACGAAGAGCTGGAGCACGAGGTTCACCGTCCCCGTGGTGGCGGCCGTGAGATTGTTCACCAGGAACGAGCCCGCCTGGCCCGCGAAGTCGCTCATGCTTCCGGTGATGGCGGCCTGATCCGGGAGGAGCTGTCCCAGCATCGGGAAGGCGCGTAGCCACGCGATCCATTCCTCCAGCCGCCCCGACTGCTGGCGCATCCAGGGACCGGCGGCTTCCGCGATGTCGACCGCCTGCGCCAGGACGAGCGCGAGGAATCCGCCGAGGGGCACCACGATCACCAGAAGAAGTCCGAGCACCGTGAGGAGCGCCGCGATCTTCGCTCGGCCTCCGATCCGGTCGGCAAGATTCAGGAAGAGTCCCCGCGACATCCCCGCGAAGACGCCCGCCAGGATGAGCGCGACCAGGAACTGCCGGATCATGACCAGGAACAGGACCGTCATGCCGGCGACGAGGAAGAGCAGGAAGCCCTTCTGGATACGCGCGACGGGCAGCTCGCGCCCGGGCGTGGTCACGGGTCGCTCCCGACGGGCGTGACGGTCAGACGGACCGCCGTGGAGCGCATCAACTGCACGGGGTACCCGCCGTAGGCGTCGCCGTCCCACAGGAAGAGGCGCGAGCTCCGGAATCTCAGGTCGGCCGGAAGCTCGATGCCGCCCACGAGCTCCCCCGGCAGACGGATCGTGGGAGGCACGCTGCGTCCCGATACGGCAAGGTCCCCCCCGAGGGTCAGGAGCCAATCGTCCTGCACCGGCGCGGACTCGGCCACCCGGCCGTCGGGGAAGCGTACCGCGAGCTCGATCTCACCACCCGGAGCCAGCTCGATGTCCTCCATCGGATCGAGCTCCACGCCTACCGGAACGACCATCTCCGGGAACGGCGTGAATCCGTCGACGACGGGAAGGGTGAAGCGGAGCGTGTCGCCCTCGAGGGGCACGGTCTCGGCGCCTCGCCAACGGACCGCGCCGATGATGTAATCGACTTCCGGATCGATGGTCAGCGACCCCAGGGTGATGGGTCCGACCGATGCGGCCGTCAGAAGCTCACCGTCGTCGTCCACTCCGGCGAGGAAATAGGCATCGATCTCGATCCGGGCGAGCCCGGCCTCCGGTTCGTCGACGTCGAGCTCGATCTGCACCGACAGCCGCGGAGGTGAGCTCCGGAACGACACCGGGTCGGGCTCGATGTCCGTGATGTCGAGCGTGCAGCCCGACAGCAGCGCCAGGGCGCAGACCGCGACGCTGCGCGCACCGGCGATGGCCCGCAAGAGGGCGGGCGGACGTTCGGGGACTCGGCGCGGCGCGCTCAATGGATGATCCGCATTTCGGGGCGGGGCACGGAGCGCATCTCGAGGTAGTCCGCCTCGACCTCGAACGGGTTGGCCGCTCGGTCGAAGACCAGATAGGCTCCGCCCATCGGGATTCCGGGCCACAGCCCGACGTCCACGTAGTCGAGCCAGCGGCCGAGGCCGAGGCCGAGGCGGTCCACCGCCCACCGCTCGACGGCCATCCCGCCCGATGCATGGACCTGGTCCCACTGCGCGACGTGCACCCGTTCATGCGCCAGCGTGGCTTCGAGCGACGTCGTGCCCCTCTCGTTCACGAAGATCGCACCCCCGGCCATGGTCCCGAGTGCGTCTTCGAGCTCGGCGCCATCGGTCAGGAACACCGGGGCGCCGGCCGACAGGGAGCGGCCGGCATCGAAGCGGAGCGACGGATGCGTGATTCCGTACACGAGCCAGTACGTCGCCGTGAGGTCGGCCTTCACGCGGTACATCCCCTCGGTCCGGTCCACGTGGAGTCGCGCCGGACCGAACGGCACGCTGAACCGGCGTGGAAGAGGGCCACCGCCCGGATCCTGCCCCATCGCGCCGCCGACGCTCGCCAACGCCCGTCCCATCGCTCCGGCTCCGAAGAATCGCTCCGAGCTCAGCCGTTTTCCCCCGTAGGACACGACTCCGCCCAGCCCACCGTCGAGGAAGCCCTCGGAAAAGGAGGCTTCGTCCGTCACCACCGCCGTGACGCCACCGACCACCCCTCCGAGGATCGCGTTCGTCGCGGCGAACCCGAACTCCTCCAGCCAGTTCGCGTTGGCCCACCGCCGTGAGACATCCTGATCCAGCTCCTGGGCCACCAAAGGTGCGGGCAGCGTGAGGGCAAGGACCAGCGTAGGGACCAGGGCGAGACGGAGCAGGCTCATAGAGGAAGGTATACGCAGGGCCCCGCGCGCACGCTACCGGGTTCTCAGCCCGGCGGCGCCGCCAGCCTCCCCTCGACCGACTCGAGCAGCGCCGCCGGGTCGTAGAGCCGGCCCGACTTCACCACCCAGCGCACGTCGCGCGTGTTGCGGATATCCTCGAGAGGATCGCCCCTCACCACGAAGAAGTCCGCGAGCTTGCCCGGCTCAAGGCTGCCCAGCAGATCCGACATCCCGAACGCGCGGGCGCCGTTCAGCGTCGCGATGCGGAGCACGTCGGCGGCCTCGATCCCGCACATGTTCAGCGCGTGCATCTCGCGGTGCGCGACGAAGCCCGGCAGCCACACGCCCCAGCTCGGGTGGTCCGTCGCGAGCGCTAGCCTGCCCCCCGCCTCATGGAACGCCTTCACGAGCGGGCACTTGGTGGCGTGGATCTCGTCGAACTGGGCCAGGTTGAAGTCGGGCCCCCCGTCCTCGATCCAGCGGCGCACCTCGGGCGTGAGGAAGCGGCTTTCGTCCGTCCAGAACTCGAGCGCCGGGTCGGACTTGCCCTCGATCCCGTAGTAGGCGTAAGCCGTCACGGTGGGATCGTACGTGACGTCGTGCTCCTTGAAGAGCCCGACGATCTCGGCGAAGTCCGGCGTGCCCGGCCGGAAATCGGGAAAGCTCGCGTATGCGCTCCGGTCGGCGGGAAACGCGGGGCCGCCCATGAAGTGCTCGATGCGGTCGATGCCCATGAGGATCGCGTCGCGCGGGTTCACCGAGTTCCGGTAGCCGGAGTCGAGATGCCCCGTCACCGTGAGCCCGTGGTGGTGCGCCCGCTCGATGAGCCAGCGGAGCGTCTCAGGGTCAGGGCCCTTGGCCTTGAAGCCCCGCACGCCGCGCGACGCCCACAAGTCGACCTCGGCGAACAGCTCCTCACGGCTCATCTTCCGCCAGCCGGGCCGCGCGCTTCCGTAGTAGGGGCCCGAGTTGAGCAACCGCGGGCCCGCGACTTCTCCCCGTTGGATGCGCAGGCGGAGATCCCACATCCCCTCGGGGTCGTACTCGCCCGCCGGGAACGTCGACGTCACGCCGTTGGCGAGCCAGAGCACGGGCGTCACCACCAACTCCTCCCGCCTGGGGCGGCCGAGGAGCTGCATGTTGTAGTGCGCGTGCAGATCGATCAGGCCCGGAAGCACGTAGTCGTCGGGGCCGAGCTCGAGGCGCTCGGCATCGGTGAGGTCCAGATCGACGTCGATCGAGCCGACGGCCATGAGACGCCCGCCGATCGAGACGAGGCCCGTGTTCGGCCGCATCTCCCCGGACGCGACGTGGAAGTAATGGCCGCCGGTCACCACGAGGGGGCGGTCCTGGGCGTGGACGGGCCCGGAGGTCCATGTGCCGGCCAACGAGACGACCGCGGCGGCCACGGCGGACAGGGCTCTGGATACAGTCACCTGGAGTGCCGCTCCCGGGTCGAGGTCATCATGTCATCGGCACCGAGTACCCCAATCTCCGAAGCGTGGATGCGCTCCGCTCGATGAAGCGCTCGATCGTCGTCATCGGCACCGAGAGCGTGACCCCATACTGAATCCGGAGGGTCTCCTCCAGGAACACCGGCCCCCGGTAGGGTAGCGCCGGGTCGTGCGACTCCACCACGTCGGCGGGAGGGACGAGCCGGATCTCGCGCTCGGCGGCGCTTGCCCGGGCCATCCCGATCCATTCGAGCGTCCGGCCGTCCCGGCTCACCGCCAGCACGGCCCCGCCGCTCACGCCCTGGTTCCAGTTCCCGTCGACGATGAACGAGCCCCGGCCGTCACGAACCGGGGTCGCGACCCCCTGGCTGACCATGGGGAAGCCGCCGGGGTAGCCCAGGATGTAGACGAACGAGCCCAGCGACAGGGCCCCGGGATCGCCTGGAAGCACTGCCATCGGCCGGGCGTCTCCGAGGCCGTCGGTGCTGGTGGTCCGGAAGCCGATGAGCGCGACGTCCTCCTCTTCGTCCACCGCGAGCACCTCGAACGTGCGGGATGCGGGAAGGTCCGTCACCCAGTTGGTCTGCCGGCTCTTGATGGAGAGGCTACGGATGCGCCGATCCTCGTCCCGGTCGACTTCCCGCTCCGTCCCGAAATACTCGACCACCGTGTCGGCGCGAGCCACGGCATGCGCCGCGGTGAGGAGGAGCACGCTGCGCGGCGTGTTGGACACCAGGACCGCCGTGGCCCGGCTCGTCTCGGAGAACACGTCCGTGGCGGCTGCCCGTGACGTCACGTCGCCCGCGGCGAGGTCACCCACCGTGGGTGCCCCATCCTCCGGAAAGAAGTAGAGCTCGTAGGTGACCGAGACCTGGATCTGCTTGACCGACTCGAACGCACGCGTCAACGCGCCCGACATGTCGCTCGTCGGCATCGCGGCCAGATACCCGCCCGGCCCAGACGGCGCCGAGCCGGCCGTGCCGGCGCACCCCGCGGCGAGCGAGCCCGCGCATAGGGCGACGACGATCGTCGGATGCCGGAGCATCAGGTCAGCGTGGCGAGGACCTCCAGCACGAGACCGTTCGACGCGGCGACGAAGCCTCCCAGGTCGTCGCGCATCTCGTCGATCTGTCGCCGGTCCTGCTCGAGGTGCTCCAGCATCTGGTCACGGAGCTTGGCGTACCCCTCGAGCTTCTTCTCGAGCGCGGCGGCCGCACTCGTCGCCTCGTCCGCGTCGGCCACGACCACGGTCTCGGTCTTGGTCACCAACCGGCGCTGGCCGTCTCGCGCCGTGTGGGAGTATTCGACCTCGGCCGGATACTCCGCGTCGGGATTCTCCGCCAGCGCGCGCAGCGTGCTCGTCACCTCTTCGAGGGCGTCGATCTCGGCCCGCTTCTCATCGAGCAGGGAGACCAGGTCGCTGTCGAGGGCCTTCGCGCCGAACTCCGCCAGCTCGGTCATGTGCTTCTTCACGGCCGCCGCCCGATCCGTCCGGCCTCCGGGGATCAGGCTCCAGTCGAGCACCTCGCCCGCGGTTGCAAGCGCCCGGCGGAGCTGCTCGCGCTGACGAACCACCAGGGATCCGTCCTGGCGAAGGCGTTCCAGAGCGAGAAAGGCCAGGGTCCGACCCGTTTCGTTGAGCTCCGGGTTACCCTCGATCAATGACTTCGGCATGACGAATCACATCCGCGCGTTCGGGTTAAAATCCAGGTCCGATAACGTGCTACACCGCAGAGGTCCAAATGGTACCGCGTGTCACGCGCGAGCCGTTTCGCGCGTTTCCCTTGTGTCCACACGGAGGTACCATGCGTCTCATCGGCTTCGCTACCGGCGCCCTGATCCTCGCCGCCTGCGGCGGGGGGAACCTTCTGCTGCCCGAGCTCGGGGCCGACCTGACCCGCTTCGGGGGCTGCGGGGACGTCTTCATGTATGCCGCCGACGAGCACGACCGCGTCATGGTCACGTTCCAGGCCCAGGGTCTGATCGAGGAAGCACGCGCCTCGGGGGAGGACGAGGTCGACGTCGTGCTCGACCTGTCGACCTCGGCGGCCACCGTCCGGCTCGACCACGGTGAGCGCGTCTCGTCCAACGCGTGCAACGACGTGCTCGTCTCCCCTGGCCCCAGGGTCGACCTCGTCTGGACCGCCACGGCGGGCTCGGCTACACTGCAAATTCGCCCGGTATCCGGCTCCGAGGCGGCTTTCGCGGACCTCGTGCTGGAAGGCGTCGTGTTGTCGTCGGATGACGCCGACGACATCACCCTGGAGGAGGTGACGTGGACGGACGTGTTCGTGGGGTGGTATCCGGGGTAGCCCTCCTGGCCCTTCTTCTCGCGCCCGGGTCGACCAGCGCTCAAGGCGCGCCCGGACCGGGTGTCTACTACGACGCACCATCCGAGCATCCGGCCTTCGCCGCATTCCGGACCGCGGAGACGGCCCTGATGAACGTGTTCGTCGGCGGCCTCGTGACCGGAGTCGGGTCCTGGCTCCGGGGTGAGGGCTTCTTCCCGGCCTTCGGCTGGGGCGCAGTCGGAGGCGCACTCTCGTTCTCCGGGAAGTACCTCGCCGGACGCCACCCGCACGGAGGGGGGCTGGTCGGGCGCCAGGTGGCCGAGGTCGGGCACAGCATCGCGCTGAACAGCTCCCGTGGACAAGGTCCGCTGGATGAGCTGTGGCTCGCGTTCGGACCGGGCCGGATCCGTATCCGCGACAATGGCCACGCACAGGGCCCGCCACTCCGTATCAACCTCTCGAGCCTCGCGGTGGCGGCGGAGTACGCTTTCCGCTCCGATACGCGCTTCTCCCCGGGAGAGAGCCTGGCATCGGGCGCCCTGGTGTTCGAGGCCAGCAACGGACCGGCCGGCTTCCGGGACGACCTCGAGGTACACGGGATCGCGCGCGGGTCCGTGGTCCTGCTGAGCGGAACCGGGGGCTTCGACCGGACCTCGACCTTCGGGCACGAGCTCGTGCACGTCATCCAGTCCGACCACGCGACCCGGCTCATCACCGCCCCGCTGGAGCAGTATGTGCTGGGCCGCGTGGGCCTCACGGGTCCGGTCATCGGCGCGATCGAGGTGTCGAACGGGATCCTGCTCTTCAACCGCAGGCCGTTTCTGCGATTTCTCGAGACCGAGGCGGAGCGGCTGCAGCGCCGCTAGAAGGGGAGCCGGCTCATGAGTGCACGAATCATCGTGGTGGGCGGTGGCGTCTTCGGTCTGACCGCCGCCATCGAGCTCAGGACCCGGGGATACGACGTGGCCGTGCTCGAGGCCGGCCCGGTCCCCCACCCGCGGGCCGCCAGCACGGACGTGAGCAAGGTCGTTCGCATGGAGTACGGCGCCGACGAGAGCTACATGGCCCTCATGGAGCAGGCCCTCCTCGGATGGCGCACGTGGAACGACGAGCGACGGAGCGACGGGCTGGAGCCGCTCTTCCACGAGACCGGGGTGCTCATGGTATCGAGGGAGCCCATGAGTCCCGGGGGCTTCGAGCACGACAGCCACGCCACGCTGCGGCGACGAGGACACGAGCCGGAGCGGCTGGACGCCGAGGCTATCGCGCGTCGATACCCGGCGTGGCGTCCCGGCGCCTACGTGGACGGATTCTTCCATGCCCGGGGGGGCTATGCGGAGAGCGGCCCCGTCGTGGCGTGGCTGGCCGACCGCGCCCGGGCGGCGGGGGTGCGGGTCCGTCCCGGCGAGGGCGTCGCGGCCCTGATCGAGCGCGGTGGGCACGTCCGCGGCGTCCGAACCCGCGCGGGTCGCCGGGTCGAGGCAGACCACGCCGTCGTGGCGGCCGGAGCCTGGGCGTCCCGCCTGCTCCCCGGACTCGCGGACAGCATCCGGCCCACCGGCCACGCCATCTTCCATCTCCGTCCCGCCCATCCGGAGCCGTTCCGGGCACGCCGGTTCCCGGTCTTCACCGCGGATATCGCGCGGACCGGATACTACGGATTCCCGCTCCACCCGGGCGGCTTCGTCAAGATCGCGAACCACGGACCCGGCCGTCCCGTGGATCCGGACACGCCAGCCGCCGTGACCGAAGAGGACGAGGGCCGGCTTCGGGCCTTCCTGGCGGACACCTTCCCTTCCCTGACCGACGCGCCCGTCGTCTATTCGCGCGTCTGCGCATACGCCGACACCCCCGACGGGGACTTCTGGATCGCGCCGGACCCCGAGCGGCCCGGCCTGACGGTCGCGGGCGGCGGGAGCGGACACGGCTTCAAGTTCGCGCCGGTCCTCGGTGCGCTCACCGCGAATGCGCTGGAGGGCCGGGGCGATGCTCGGCTGGGACGGTTCGGCTGGCGCCCGGAGGTTCGACGCGGGCGGGGGGAGGCGGCGCGGTATCGGGAGGAGTAGGCGCGGGCAGGAGCTCAGCCGTGGGAGGAAGTCGAGCACCACCTCCAACTCAGATGTCCAACACTCTTGTGCCGGGCCGACCTGTCGCGCACTTTAACTACGCTGTAGGTATATCAACTTCCCCACCTTCCGAGTGCCTCTCAATGGCTTACCTCGGCGCTTTCGAACAGCTCATCCTGTTCTCCGTCCTCCAGCTGAAGGATGAGGCGTACGGCGCCTCCATTCGCGAAGACATCGAGGACCGGACCGGGCGGACGGTCTCGATCGGTGCGATCTACACGACGCTCGGCAGGCTCGAGGATCGTGGGCTCGTACGGTCCGCAACAGAGGAGCCTCAGGGCCGCACCGGTAGGCCGAGGAAGTACTATGCGCTGTCCCCGGAGGGCGCACGGGACCTTCGCGAGGCGTACACCTCGATCCAGGCGATGGCCGGAGGCCTGGTCTCCGAGCTCGATCGCCTCGCGGAGAACGGATGACCCCCGATCGGCGTGAAGGGGGGTGCCCACCCCGGCTCCTACGGCTTCTCGTCCGGCTGCTGATCCGTGGGCGCGACGCGTCCTACATCCTGTCGGACCTGGACGCCTCGTTCGCCCGCGACATCGAGCGCGGGCAGAAGCGCGGCCGTGCGGTGCGGCGCTATGCCTGGAACGCCCTGGCTTCCGCGTGGGCCGTCTGGACCACGGCGCTGCGCCGAATCGTCACACACGGCATCGGCCTCGACACGAGGCTCGGCCTCCGCCTGCTCGTGAAGCAGCCGCTGATCACGACCGTCGCGGTGCTCGCGCTGGGTCTCGGCATCCCGGCGTCGCTCTTCCTCCTGCACGGTATGGATGTCCTCTACAGCGATCTCCCGGTCCCGGATGGCGATCGCGTGGTCGGGATTCGCCACTACGACGTGGAGCTCCAGAATCCGTCGCTCTCTTCGGTACATGATCTCGAGCGATGGAGCGATCTGACGTCGCTCGAGTCGATCGGGGCGGTGCGTCCTTACTCGGTGAACCTCAATGCGGAGGAGAGCGGCGCGTCGCCCGCCCGCGCCGCCGAGATCACGGCCTCGTCGTTCGACATCTTGCGTGCACGGCCGCTGCTCGGCCGGTTATTGGACCCCTCGGACGAGCGCGACGGAGCGCCCGACGTCCTCCTGGTCGGGGAGGAGCTCTGGGGCGCCCGCTTCGCACGTGACCCCGACATCGTGGGGCAGTCGGTCCGTATCGGGCGCACGCCCTTCACCGTCGTCGGCGTCATGCCGGCGGACTTCCGATTTCCGTCCTCGACGGACGTCTGGCTTCCCTTCCGGGCCCGAGCCGTGGATCTACCGGTCGGTGCCGGCCCACGCGCCTTCGTCTTCGGGAGACTCGCGGACGGCGTCTCCATCGAGGACGCGAAGGTCGAGTTGACGGGCCTCACCGAGCGACGCGCCAGTGACGACTCGGACCAGTTCGAGCGCCTCGTGGGCGAGGTGGTCGGTATGGCGACCCTGCTCCTCAACGAGGAAGCGGAGCCGTTCTGGAGCCGCCCGGAGCTCGTCATCGTCCAAGCGCTGATCTTCGGCTTGCTCCTGGTGGTGTGCGGCAACGTGGGCACCCTCATTCTGGCGCGCACCGCCGCGCGCTCCAACGAGATCACGATCCGCACCGCACTCGGAGCCAGCCGCGCCCGGATCCTCACGCAGCTCTTCATCGAGGCGCTCGTACTCGCGGTGGTCGCCACCGGGCTCGGGCTCCTCCTGGCCAACACCTTCGCGAGCTGGCTGATGCGGCTTCTCGCGCCCTACGACTTCCTCCCCTACTGGGCGGACCTCACGCTTACGCCCCGGGTCGTCGGGATCGCGCTCGGGCTCGCCGCGCTATCGGCCGCCGTGGCCGGGATCCTGCCCGCGCTCTCGCCGACCCGGCGCGCGATCCAGGCGAACCTCCAGCGCACGGGCGTCCGGAGTGGCGGGACCCGCTTCGGCATCGGGTCTTCGGTATTGATCGTGAGCCAGATCGTCCTGTCCGTGGGGGTCCTGGCCCTCGGTGCCACGGGGGTCAGGACCGCGTTCGCCTACCAGGGCGACGACCTCGGGTTCGACCCCGACCGGTACGTCTACGCGACGCTCACGGTGCCGGAGCTCGACCCGATGGAGGTCCAGGATGCGTCCGACTCGCTCGCCTGGCAGACGCACCTCGAGGAGATCCAACGAGCGCTCCTCACGCGCCTCTCCGAGGAGCAGGCGGTCGTCGGAGTCGCGATGGGAGGGCACGTGCCCGGCCTCTCATCCCCGAACGGAGACGTGATCCTCGAGACACCGCCAGCGGGGTTCGCCCCCGTCGAGTGGGACGTCGCGACCCTGCGGGTCGACGTTTCGTTCTTCGCGGGGCTCGGCCGCCCGATCCTCGCTGGTCGCGACTTCAATGCGGGCGACGTCGAGGGGCCGACCGGAACGCCTCACGCCGCCGTCATCGTGAACGAGTCGTTCGTCCGCCATCACTTCGGAGGACGTAACGCGGTCGGGCAACGCTTTCGCTACGAGACCGGGAGGACGGCATCGGGCGCCCGCGACGAAGAGGAGTGGTACGAGATCGTCGGTGTGGTGGGGTCGTTCGGGACCAACCCGGAGAACTCGGCGCGGGACGCCGCGATCTACCACCCGCTCGCGCCCGGCGAGATCAACCCGGTCCGCTTCACGGTGGAGGTGGCCGGGGACCCGGAGGCGTTCGTGACACGGCTCCGTCAGATCGCTGCATCGGTCGATCCGGTCGCGACCGTGAGCGCGGGTCTGCTGGCCGCCACCATCCGGACCCAGTCGCTGATGTTCCGCTCGACCTTCCTTCTGTTGCTGGCCCTGGCGGGCGCGACGTTCCTCCTCGCCGCCACCGGGCTCTACGCGCTGATGTCCTTCACCATCTCGCAGCGGACGCGGGAGATCGGGATCCGCAGCGCTCTCGGCGCCAGCACGGCCGACATCGTTTCCACGGTGGCGCGCCGGGCGGCCCTGCAGGTCGGCGTCGGGCTCGCATTGGGCGTCGCCTGGGGATGGGTGCTGCTCGACAACAGCCGGAACGACGTCGAGGTCGGGAACATCCCGCTCACGCTGGCCCTCACGGCGGCGATCGCCGGGAGCGCCTGCGTCGCCGCCTGCGCCCACCCTACGCTGCGCGGGCTTCGGATCCAGCCCACCGAGGCGCTCAGGGAGTCGTAGGTCGGCTCCTGCGCGGGACCTCGTCCCTTGGCATTGACCTCGGATCACAAACAACTATAATACCGTTATCATAACAATAGTATTGTTATTTATCTTTCAGTATTTATGCGACCCATCGCCATCGAACGGAGCTTCCTCCGTTATCCGCTCAACCACCTCCTCGGCGCCCCAGCGAACGTTCGCCTTCTCCGAGTGCTCGCCGATGAGGTGGTGGGTCCGATCTCTGCCGCAGAAGCCGCGGATCGTGCGGACCTGACGGAAGCCGGTGCGCGGCGCGCCCTCGGGCGACTGGCCGAGACAGGCTTCGTCGTGCGGGTCGGAGGCGGCCGCTCGCAACAGTTCGCGCTGAGGGAAGACGACCAGCTGACCCAAGGTCTGGCTACGCTGTTCCGTACCGAGCGAAGCCGCTTTGAGGCGTTGATCGCGTCGATCCGTGAGCGCCTCGACGGACTGAGCGAAATCCGACTCGCGTGGCTCGACCAGCTACCGGAAGACGTCGGAGAGCCTCTCGAGATCGGCGTCATCGCCGATCCGGAGTCTCTGGCCTGGCTGGAGACCGAGCTTCGTCGCCGGATCACCGAGGTTGAGCAGCTGTTCGACGTGACCATCGAGCTCAGGGGGTTCACACGGGCTGACGCCCCCTCCGTCTCCTGGGAGGAGGCTACCCTGCTCGCCGGCGTCCCCCCGTTTGAAGGGACTCACCAACAGGGGCCTTTGGCCGTTCATGCAGATCGAGAGCAACGTGCGCTGAGACTCAGCCAAGCGATCGTGGAGCTGCTTGAAGAAGACCCTTCGATCGTGCGAAGGGCGGAGCGGCACCTGGAGCGTCTCTTGAAGGATGACCCGGGGCCGGCGTCTGAGGACCTGCGAGAGTGGCAAGCCATCCTCGCCACGTATTCCCCTGAACGCTTGGCGCGCTTTCTGGTCTCGGAACGCCCTCGCGCCCAGCGCCTCCGACAGAGCTCCCCGTTCTTCGCAGTCCTCACCGCGGATGAGAGGGACCGCGTAACCGCGGTGATGGAACGGGCGCGATGACACGCGAAGAACTCGAACACGCCATCCGCGCAGCCTGCGACGTTGCCGATGACACCGAACTCTTCGTCTTTGGATCCCAAGCCATCCTGGGAGAGCACCCCAATGCTCCCCCGCGCCTGAGAGCGTCCGTAGAGGTCGACGTGCAGCCCGTGAACAAGCCAGAAGCGATCGACGCTATCGACGGAGCACTCGGAGAGCTCTCGATCTTTCACTCGACGTACGGCTTCTACGTACATGGAGTATCGCTCGAGACTGCAAGGCTTCCGGTCGGATGGAAGGAACGCACGGTTCCCGTCTCCCACGTCGTGGGAACCCGTGGAAACACAGGATATTGCCTCGAATCCCACGACCTCGCAGCCAGCAAGCTTGCGGCCTTTCGCGATAAGGACCGGGACTTCGTAAGGATCCTCCTAGTGGAGGAGCTGGTTGACGCGGGCACCTTGAAGACGCGGATCGATGACCTCGGACTCCCGCAGGACGAAAGCTCGCGGCTGGGCGCCTGGGTGGACCGGACGGTCCGTGACCTTCATGGGCGCTGAGGGACTCGAACCCCCGACCCCCTGCTTGTAAGGCAGAGCCAGGCACACTCAGTCGAGATCACCCGAAGTCACGAAAAGCCTTATAACGACTTGCTTGTTGGCGACTCTGCCGCCAACCTTCGTCGCTTCCAATCACCGGAAATCACTCCGGCCCGTGCACGCACCGTGCACGGCAATTCGGCAGACGAAGAGGTGCCCCCGTGAGTAACCTGACGAAGAGATCCGTGGACGGCGCCTCGCCACCCGAGCGCAAGCCGGGCGAGTCGGACCAGAGCTACCGGAAACGATGGGCGTGGTACAGCGACCTGGAGGTCCCGGGGTTCGGCGTGAAGGTCTACGGCAGCGGCAGGAAGGTCTACGCGCTCCGCTACCGAACTCAGAGCGGCCGGCAGCGGATGTATACCCTGGGCAAGCACGGTGCGCTGACCATCAAGGAAGCGCGAGACCACGCGCGTGCTAAGAAGGTCGAGATCCTGGATGGGGAGGATCCTCAGGCCAAGAAGCAACGCGAAGCCGTCGAGATCCGCACGGTCGAGAAGCTCGTCACCCGGTGGATCGAGGACTACGCCAAGAGCCATCGAAAGCGGTGGAAGGAGGACAAGGGCCGCCTGGATCGTCACGTGAAGCCGAAGCTGGGCCAACTCTCCCTCGAGGATCTCACCCGGGATGTGCTCGCCGCATGGCACCGATCCCTCGGCAAAGGCACGCAGATCCAGGCGAACCGATGTCTGGAGACGCTCCGCGCGGCATGGAGATGGGCCGACGGAGAGGGTCTACTGCCGGAAGGTATCCTGGACCCCACCAGGAGCATTAAGAAGTTCCGTGAGCGCAGTCGGGACCGCTGGCTCAGAAAGCCAGAGGTGAAGCGGCTCATGGAAGCCGTGGCCAAGCAGAGTGACGACTACGTCCGTGCTGCAATTCCACTGTTCCTGCTGACCGGCCTTCGGAAGCGTGAGCTTCTGAACGCCCGATGGGAGAACATCGATCTTGAGCGCGGAGAGATTCGCTTGCCTGAGACGAAATCGGGGGTCGCTCAGGTCCGACTGCTCCGGCCGCGGGCGGTTCAAATCCTGACTCATCTTCCCCGGGCGAGTGAGAGCCCCTTCGTGTTCCCGTCGCCGCAGGACCCCATGAAGCCACGAGACGACATCAAGAAGCCCTGGGCCGAGATCCGAGAAAAGGCTGGTCTCCCCAGCGTCACGTTGCACGATCTGCGTCGAACGGCCGGCTCCCTCATGGCACAGGCCGGAATCCCCCTACAGGTGATAGGAAAGGTGCTCGGGCACTCACACCCCGGCGTCACCAAGCTCTACGCGCGTCTCGCAAGCGAGAACGAGCGCCAGGCGTTGGACACCCTCTCCGACGAGCTTGAGGGAGTCCTCGGGCTCACAGAGGATTCTGAGGCCGAGGAGTCCCGTTCGCTCGAGGAGAGCCTCCGCGCCGTGCTAGAATCGTCGGCGGGGGATCCCAAGGCGCTCCAGGCGGGTCTTCGGGACCTTGGATTCCGCTCACCGGTCGAGGCCTGACCGCATGAATCAGCCAAACACTCGCCTTCATCTCCCGAATGCGGATCTGAACCGAGAGGTGCTCGAGGGACGGCAGGCGTTCCTCGCCGCCTTAACGCGCCTCAGGCCGGATGCCCTTGCAGCGTTGCTGGACGTGTCCGCGCTCCAGCTCAACGACCTCGGCAGGGACGCTCTCCACCTCCTCTCCTGGACGGCGACCTCTGACGAGGGGCCTCGCCTCCGGCCCGGGTGGGGCGTCGCAAGCTGGGACCAGCGAAGCATCGATCGCTTGGACACCGAGTACCCGAGCTGGCGCGACGTGCGGAGCCGAATAGAGCAGCACATCGGAGGCTGGGGGCAGCGTTTCAACCTCTCTGACCCTTGGCTTGGCGCGGCGGGTTGGGGCACACTGCAATCTTTCCGTCTCTCGGGTAGCCGTGCCTTCCAGCTTCCGCAGCGTTACCAGGTTGACCGCCTGGAGTATCTCCCCGTGGACCCCGATCAAGCCGGGTACGGGGTACTAGGCCACCTGACGACACTGGGCGGTCGGAGCACGGATTCCGGCAGCGATCCGGAGAGACTGTCCATCATGGTATCGCTCGACGAATGGCATCCCCTCGGGGGAGAAAGCCGGTTTGATGCCCGCGCCCGAATGGTGGGCGCGTTGGAGCAGCTCGTGGACGAGTACCTCGAACGCATCGAGGCTCACGCTCGGGATCATGGCGCGAAGCCGATATCCGAGAAGCGTGCACGCCGAACGGGTACTCCGGCCGCTCACTACGAATGGCTGGTCCGCTGGCAGGTGCCGCCCTGCGAGAGCCTTCGGAGCATCGCCGACCAGCCGGACGGGCAGGGAATAGCCACCCGCTCCCTCGGCGAAAAGACCATTCAGGTGGCGTTGAAGGACACAGCAGCGCGGATCGGCCTGACGCGCCGCTCCGGGAGGGCCCGAACCCCCAAATAAGCTCCCGGGACCCTATTTGGGTGTAGCGCATTCGTGATCTCCGCTTCCGTCACTGAGCAATTCATCGCTCACGTGTGACGGAGAAACAGACATGGCATCGCAGGATCTCGAAGACCGAACTACCACCCTGAGTCCCGCCGAGGCCGCCCGGCGCCTCGGCCTCAAAGAGTCCACCCTCAGAAACATGCGCTGGAGGGGTGATGGCCCCCCGTTCGTCCGGGTTGGTCGCCTGTGCCGTTATCGGCTTGTGGACCTCGATCGCTGGCTAGCGAGCAGGGTGAGGACTTCCACCTCGGATGTCGGCCGCAATGGGTGACCAGGCCGCGCTTGCCACTTCGGGGGCAGGGAGAGGTAGCGGTGATCGGAAGCTCCGGGATTCACTGGGGCTGGAGCTCGGATTCACCCAAGACTCCCGAACCGGGATCTGGTGGGGGCCCTGTCACGAATGCGGCGATCGGCGGGCCTCGGTTAGCACCACCTCGTGGTCGTGTCCACAGTGCGGACCGCGAACGCTCGAGGCAACGGCGGTATTGGCATCATTGGACGAACTGGAGAGCTGGCCGGAGCGCCCGGACGTCCCCGGTTTCGCCATTCCCGAGCCGTTACCCCTCGATGCACTCCCAACCGTAGCTCGCTCGGCAGTCGCGTCTGTCGCGGAATCCCTCCAGGTACCGAGCGACCTTCCTGCACTTTTTGCGATCTTATGCGGGGCCGCCGCGATCGGGGACCGTGTAAGCGTGCGTATCCGGTCCACACAAGTGGAGCCCTTAGCCCTGTATGGAGTTGGAATCGCCGCACCGGGCGAGCGAAAGAGTCCGGTGTTCGCACGCATGTGCCGGCAACTGTACGACTGGCAGAAGAGAGCCACGCTGAGGGAGCAGCCACTCCAGCGCGCTGCGCGCGACCGAGTCGATGCCCTCAACACGAGACTGGCTTCACTCAAGAAAGCAGCGGCAAAGGATCCCGCTGCACTCGACGAGATGGAAGACGCGAGGCGTGAGCTCGACGCCGCGGAGCGGGCTGTTCCTGCCTCCTCTTGGTTGATCGTGGACGACGTGACGCCCGAAAAGCTGGCGATGGAGATCGCCGATCAGGGCGGGCGCGCAGCAATCTTCGCTGCTGAGGGGGACGTCCTCCGGATCTTCGCGGGTCGGTATGGCAAGGGCGATCCACGTGCGGACCTGTTGAAGAAAGCCATCAATGGTGAGCCCACGCGCGTGTCGCGCGTCGGCAGGGAGACGATCTGGCTTCCGAGGCCGATCCTAACGGTCGGGCTGATGATCCAACCCTCGGTCCTGGGGTCTCTGGACAATCGAGACAGTCTCGAAGGGGAGGGAGTATTTGCACGGTTCCTCTTCGTGCAGCCTGAGAGCAACTTGGGATGGCGCCTGACGGGCCGAGAGATCCCGCCTCCGGACCTCGAGGCGGAGAGGAGGTTTGGCCACGCCCTGGAACGCCTTCTCGACGTGGCTTCCAGCGAGGTTCTCGAGTCCGGGGAGCGCGTACCCCATATCATCGAACTGTCCGACGATGCGGAGAAGATTCTGTTCGCATGGGAAAGGGAGATCGAGGGCATGCTCGCCCCCGGCGGCCGGCTTCGATCCATCTCCGGATGGAGTTCAAAGCTGGTCGGGTACACGTGCCGGATCGCGGCCATCTTGCAGCTACTGGACCGGGCATCCCGTGGCGAAGCGCTCCCAGGTGGTCATGTCGGGCCGAGTTACGCCGAAGGGGCGGTTCGCATCGCTCGTGCCCTCACATCTCACGCCATCAGGGTTCTTGGAGAGCTCGCGACATCTCCAGACTCCGCCGATCTGGCATACGTCTGGAGAAAATGCCAAGAATTGAGCCTCCGCGCTGCACGGAAGCCGCACGACACCCAGAACGACGAAGGTCTAACCCTCACCACACTTCGTCGAGCGATGGGGCGCAAGAGTATCAAGCGCGCAGAAGACCTAGCACGCCTTGTTCGCGAACTCGAGCAGCGGAGTTGCTTGAGACTGCTTCCGCAAGGGCCGACTGGCGGCCGGCCAAAGGCAGACCGAATCGTGCTTCATCCGATGTTTCGGTGCGGAACCGCAGAAAATGCAGAAAGTCCCTCCGCAGACACTCGCAACACCCTTTCTGCAGTTTCTGCAGTTGTTTCGGAAGGTTGGCAGAACAAATCTGACCCACTCGATGTCCTGGATGGAGCATAGGATGGGTGCTCGGGACCGACGCCACCGTGGCTCTTTGCTGTGTATTCGCCTCGCTGAGGATATTTCGCGCGTTGTTCCCGACGGGATCGGCACCTGGGATCATGCTTGGGAGATTGTCGCCGCGGCCGACACGGCCTTCATGCTGGCTCTCCTCGAGTGGGAGGCGACAGGTCAGGCAGCACTGAAACGACCGCTCCGGGACGCCTATTTCGCAGTGATCGACGCCTGGCGAGAAGCGGCGGGGGCGTACCTAAGCCGGACTTCCATGTGGGCCAATGACTGACGCCAACAATCGCGACGCCCGAGTAGCCACCAGAGGCTTCGATACATCTAAAGACCCTTATCTGGGCGACGATCCTATGGATAGCCAACTTCGCCTCGGAACGTTCGCCGACCGAGTGACCTGGTTCCTCGAGTCTCAGGGACGCTGGAGCGGACCACAGCTCGCCGAGCAGTGTCCGCGCTTGGACATGGCCATCGTGCGTACACTGGGCCCGGGCGTATCGACGCTGTTCTGGTCCGACGGGAGCAAGTCGCGTGTCGTACCCATGCATACCGGCCTGGACGTCGTGCACAACCCGGCCAACGCCGACTTCTGGATCCCCCGCGCGGTGAGTTTCTCCTTCACCTCCTGCAACTTCGGCGGAGAACGCACGTGGTTCCTATGTCCGAGGTGTGACCGTCGGAGAGCAGTGCTGTACGCGTATCCAGGATTCCTGTGCCGAACCTGCAACGGACTCACGTACTCATCTACCCACCGGCGGCCGCCTTGGAGGCCGGAGCCGGTGTGTCTCGTGCAAACGATTTAGGGAATAGTCCGGGACATCCAGTGGAGCCGGTCGCCTCCTGAGAACGCGCCAGCGAGTGCCTCGGCCCACTACCTGATGCCCCTGTCGCATACACTTTGCTGGACCGCTGGTGGCCTACTCTTCGCCATCCGACCGATCGCACCGGGGCAGCTTATCCTGCAGGACGATATTGACCGAAGCCACGGCGATTACCGCCGCAGCGATGGCTATTCCCGCGACTTCCTCAGGATCGCCATCGATGAAGAGGGTGAACCCGGTGTCATCGAACTCGAGAGACTTCGTCTCAATCCTGGGAGCGGGATGCGCCTGAAGAGACAGGAGGTTGTAAAGAGACTTGTGGATCAGCAGGCTCTGCTCGTCCCCACCGGTAGCCTCGGCAAACTCCTCCGGTAATCTCGTCCGGGACTTGCCGCTCCAGTGAAACTGTCGCCCCTTCTTCTTCGTGCGATCGTGCAAGACGGCCTCGAGTGCCTCACTCATTACCTGCGTCTTCTCAGGCACGAATCGGCTCCAGACCTCTGAGTCTTCATCCGCTAAGACAGCGGCGGATTTCTGCTCAACGTCCTCTTGATCGACCGCCGCTTGGTTGGCCAACTGCGCCCCGTACTCCCAGTCCAACAGTTCTCCAGCCCGCGCCCGTGCCCCAAAATGGTCGTAGTCTGCGTTGCGGGTGCCCAAGAACATCACCTCCTGAGCCGCCTCAAATGCCGACCGTGCCGCTGCGTGCGCGGTACGGGGGACCTGAGAGTCCCAGAGCAGCCTTACGGCCTTGGCGTGCTGGAACACGTCGCGAGCGAGACCAAGGAGGGCGAGGTCGGGAATCAAGTGGGCTCCGCGCACGCCAGTCGTGAGGATCGTGTCATGAAGCGACCCTAAGGCCTCGTCCAGGTCCTCGACTGAGCCCTTCACACACACCTCCATGCCTCACAGGAAATCGATGGCGACTTCGAGTTGCTGCTGCAGCGTGCCCGGTGACAGCCAAAGCATAGCGATCCGGTAGAGCGCGACGGCACCAGTCCCTTGTTTGGACGGGTCACGTTCCCTGCCGCGGCAGCGTAACGGTCGCATAGGCGCCCTTCGTACCCAGGTGCGAGACCTCGAAGTCTTGGTCAGGGATAGTCAGTCGTCGGAACTGACTCCTGATCTGGGCCTCGGCTTCAGTGTTTCCGCTCTGGGTGTTCTTTGCCTCCACGATCATCAGCACCGGTTGCGATACATCACGAGAGAGTAGGATCGCCAGCCCATCAAACTCGGCGACGATCTGCCCGCTCTGTATGACCTCGGTAGATCCCGCAAAGGCGACGATCGCCCCGCGGTAGTCGATCGCCCGCAACGCGGCCTCCAATTGCACGACCTCATTCAACTGGTCGGCTCCCAAAAGCCCGGACCCCTTCGCCCAGTCCCGATACGTCCCAATCACCTCGGCAGCGCGGGTAGACCCATAGACTCTGACTACCGGTGACGTCTCAACCGCAGGCAGAGTACGGAGTCGGAAGCGCCTTTGCTCACCAAGGACCTGTGGGAGCAGGAACCTCAACAACGCAAGGCCGTTTCGCGTCGCACTCGCTGCGGACAGCTGAACGTCGAGCTCTGCAATTCGCGTCTCGAAGTCGAGCAGCTGCTTCCCCACCCTCAGTGCGGCCTTCTGGCGAACCGAGGTTGACGACGTGCGGGCTAATGCAGCTGTGACCTTCAGGTGTCGATGTCGAGGATCAAAGTCGGCTGCGAATCGACACGACCGGAGGCCGACCGCTTGTCGGGCACCGCGCTCCCAGCCCAGGGGGTCCGGCAGAAGCGACGTAGCGAGCGCCGGGTCGAGATCATATGCCAGTTGGACAATCGGGCCGGTCGGTGTCCCATGCTCGTCCGGAGGACTCGGTGCGGTAAAATGGGTCGAAGCGTCGCGATCAGGGCCCATCAAGTCCCAGAGAGCCCCGATTGTAGCCGGCTCGGGATCAAGCGCCTCAAGTCGATCGAGGATCTCGTCACCAACCCGAGCATGATTGATGAGTTGGGGCGCCGCCATGTAAACCGTATCTCGCATGACACCCTCTAGACGCTCAAGAGCCTCTTGGAACGCAGAGCCCTCAACGAATACATCGGTCAGATAGTGCTCCAAGGAGAAAAAGATCGATGCGAGATCCAGCGAAAAGGGTACAGGAGCGTAGTGCGAGTCCAGAGCCAAGTAGGTGAGTCGCCTCAGGCTCCGATACAGATTCCATAGCGCGACCAAGCTCTGATCCGTTTCGCCAGACTGCAGAGTGGTGAACGACCGCAGTATCGCCTGGCAGAAGTCCGCTATCGACGCGCCACCCTGCCTACGCCTGTACCGATCCAGAAGAAACGAGGCGATCAGGTAGTTGAATTGATAGAGGTTGTTGGTTCTCAACGCGCGATCGAAACGCTCACGATCCGCTTCGGGCAGCCCGGACCGGAATGCGGCCGCCGAGCGCCGATGGTCGCGGAGATACTTCATGAGAGCGCGCTCGCCGGAGAACGTGCTCGGCAGGTGTCCGATGTTCCCCAGCATCGCAAAGACCATAAGGATCTCGCCGTTCGTCGGGTCCTGACCAAGGCCGTCGATTGTACCGAAGGTGTTCCGCCGGCGTCCCAGACTCAGTCCTGCAGGAAGCTGGCCCCGTAGATGGCACAACTCGGTGATGATGGCCAGCTGCGCCATCAGGTACTCATACCGAGTGTGGTGCGCTCCGGGGAGCACCTGCCGAATGGGTCCGAGTTGATCGATCCCCTTTAGAGCGCGGACGTGCTCGTATTGCTCCAAGAAGTCGAACACAGTCTTCGCGTACGGGAACAGTCGCACCCGGACGAGGCCGAAGCCCGGCAGGTTATAGCGCCAGTATTCCACCGTTGCCAACCACCACGACTTGAAGGAGCGTGAGCCGTCTAACGTCAGGGGATTCTGCTGCGCCGCCTGTCCGGACACCAGCGTAGCGTAGCTATCCGTTCTTCCGTGATAGCAGCAATCCATTAGAACGCAACGATGGCACATCGGACCGAAGGGGCTGGCGGGTGCCACCGAACACTAGCCGACCATGGCAGGGACCGGACCGCTCGGGCCAAAAGTCACAAGAGATCTCGCTGCAGAACTCAGTAGTCCATCTTCAGGTACCGCGTTCCTGTGAACCGATCGATGTACGGACCGCTCCTCACGGAGTTCATCAGGTCCCAGTAGCACACCTTCGCATACTCGTTCTCGAGTTCGGGTGGGTACGTGAAGCTGTATCGAGGATCGTTCACTGACGGGGGCGGCACGTAGGCGCGGTAGAACTCGGGGGCCAGATACTCATGAATGGCCCACCGCACCTCCGTCAACATTTCGGCAAGCGAGGTGCTGTGGTAGGAGAGAATATCGACGTGAAACCGTTCGTAGAAGTCATCGAGCGCGCGTAGTGAGTCGATGAGCGAGGCGGAGACACCACTTGCCTCAAGTAGCTTTCGCAACCTCTTGGCGTTCCGTGTTAACCGAGCTGGATTGTGCTTGGAGAGATTGCCACAAATCGCCACGAAGTCGCGGCGACGCAGCGATAGCGGAACCTCCTCATCGAGGCTTGGAAACCAAGCCTTGACCGTGATCTCGGTGTCGAGCCAAGCAGTGAGATTGGCGACACTGGCGGCGAGCACCTCGCGAGCTTCGTCTCCGGGTAGCTGCGGATCCGAGGACACGGTTCCCAGTGCATCGAGCAGAGATCCGCGAATACCGACGAGGTCCCGGTCCACCTGCTCAAGCATGTCCGCCAACAGCACGCAAAAAAGTGAGCGACGAGTCGGTGATTTGAACGTCGCCTGCGTGATCTCGGGCTCGCCCCCGAAATTGAGCATCTCGTGATTCACCATCGAGTTGATCACCTCAATGGTCAATCGCAGCACCACAGCCTCGCGTTCGATCTTTGTGGTGCTCAATCTGCGGCCTCTGATTCGTATGGAGTTCTTGCCGTAGCGTGTATCAGGTAACCACGAGCCCGACGCTTTTAACAGGCTCGCTCCTATTCGGCCAGTGACTCCATCTCGTCGGCCAGCCTGTTCAAGAACGCATCGACTTGGTCGAAGTAGTCGCCAAGGTCCAGAGGAGACACGAACAGGTCCTCGCCGGACAGCGGCGCGTGCACCGCGGTCTTGATCTTCCCGAGCGGGGACGACGGGTCATTCTTCAGCGCGTCCGGTAAGAAGAGATCGGGCCGCACTTTCCACAGCGACTCTGTCGCGGCACCGTCCGCATGCTTGGTGGCGTTCGCTACGTGCCGAAGTTCTTCGATTTTGGACCACTCAGGGAAGTCCTTCAAGTCCAGCCCCTGTGCTCCAAACGCCTTCACAATGTTGCTCCCCCTCAGCAGCGCATGGTCATTCTCGTGCTCCTTTGGAAGTAGTTCCTTCCGCAACAAGAATAGGAGCTTCTGTTCAAGCAGATGATGCAGGGCAACGGCGAACAGATTGAGCACGGCTTGCCGGGCGCTCCGCCGCAGGTCGTAGTAGAGGATGCTCTCGTCTCGTGCTGCCTCGTAGTAATCGGCTGGATCGTCATCCGGGTGGAAGTGCCTCCCGAGTCGTTCCAGTGCCTCCTCGCCCGCGCGCTCTGCCTCATCGTCGATGTTGTCGAACGATGGAAGGGCACGGTCGAGCACAGTCTCACGAAGAACGACCACCTCGGGTATGACGATCCTACGGAGATAGTTGGCCCAAAAGGGACCGTTTGCCTTCAGCCCAAGTCCACGGACCTTCGGAAGCGCCACTTTCTCACCTTACGGTTGAGTTGGGGGTCGAGTCGCTGACCCAAGTAGATCAACGTTTCCGTAGTACAGGACACGATGCCGCATTCCGACGAATCCACGACTTACGAGCGGATACCTGTAGAATCTGCCCGCGTTGCGCTCTAACGTCTCGGAATTCTGCTGCACGGCCCTCCGGTGCACCAGCGTAGCGTTGCCTACCCAATCTTCCGCGACTGCAGCAATTCCCTGGAAACGATCTGCCCGCACGGTCAAATAGGTCCCAGCATGCTGCGCGTCGTTGAGACGAGATCTATGAATCTGAGTTCGCCATCGGAAAGCTCTAGGGACCGGGTCCGCCACAGGCGGCGAATGATCCTCTCGGTCAGCCTGCCTGGTGCCATCCGAAACTGGCAATATCCATTGATCTGCCCCGCGCCCCGAGAGTTGTTGAACGGGTAAATCCGCGCGCCTGGAGGGACCGGACCGACAGCTACGTTGCGACCTCGGGTCTCACCGTTGATGAAGATGAAGATCCCGTCGGCATCGACCGCCACGGCGACAAAGTTTGAGGATTGCCACTCAACCGCCTGAGGGAGGGTGAGCATACCAACGGGTACCGATTCCTGGAACCACCGGAAGACGAAGGCTGCCTGGGCGGGCTCGTAGAACAGCTCAGCCTTGCCGGTCAGGTCCATCACGTAGGGGATCTCCCCTGAGTCGCGGATCGCTTCACTCGACCAGTTGGGCCAAAACTGACCGAGAAACGTCCACGCGAAGGGGTTTCCGCCGTCCAGGAGCCGCGGATCGTTGGGGTTCCAGAGGAAGCTGGAAGGACTCTTCACCTTGATGCCGGGTACCTCCTTACGGAAGAACTCCCAGTCGTGCGTCAGGAGGAAGTTGACCTTCCCCGCTAGTGAGTCAGCCAGCACCTGTTGGTCCTCGCCGGAGAGTCTCGCGGCCCAGGGCGGGAGACATGACCGGTCGCCATCGGCGACACGCTCGACCGTCGTGTGCTGGGCGAGCTGTAATAGACCATCCGCGAAGTCGCCCACAAGGTTGGGGGCGTTGGTACGCAGGACCCGTAGCGCCATATCCTCGACGTGCCGGCCGAGCACGACCGTCCCCTGATCCAGGGAGGCGAGGCACTGGTTGCTATACGAGCCGAGATCCAACAAGCCGGCCAGGAGAACGCTAACGTCAGGAGCGATTCTGGACTGCCGGACCGTCGGGTGCACGGCTTCTACGATCTCCCTTGGTACCGAATCGAACCGATCAGCCACAATACTCCGGGGTTTCGATCTAACAAGGGATCCTGCAGGTCTGCGTATCGCCGTTCTGCTGAGCGCCTTTTGGCGGGGCTCCCGGAACGTGGCACCAAGAGTTAATGACTGGAGGTGGACGTTCTCCCAAGAGTAGTTCCGTGGGTCTAGTCTCGACAGGATCTGCGACTCCTCCGCTTCCCAAGGATCACTTCCCTACCCAGCATCGGGCCCGTGGCAGCCCCACCACCTGCTAACCCAGCAGGGGTTCCGCCACGGCTAAGCCCTTACCTCTTATTGTCATAGAGCACCCCAGTGGCATGCGCGTGCACAAACCGTGCACCCAGGATGGCGCTGGGCGGCTGGAACCGCGCTCGCGGTTCGCTTTCCCGAACGCGGGAGATAGCTCTCAACGAGTGGCCACATGGTGCACGATCGAGTCGGCCAATCGCTCCGAAATGTCCTGTAGATCCCGAAAGCGTTCCTCAAGCTCGTCGCAGAGCGCCATGAGCTCGGTTACCCTTCCAACGATGCGGCGCTGTTCATCGAGGGGCGGCAAGGGAATCGGGCAGGCTCCGAAATAATCGCGCGGCACCCGTTGCTGTCCCGCAGTGCCCGTCATTCGTGGCACACCCGCCTCGATAAAGGTCGCAGACTTCAGGAACACGAGGGCGTAACTCGGCTCAAGAACACCCTGGAACGGTCGAAGAACATGTAGCTCGGTGGTGCCCGCGCCTATTCCGTTCGGCAACCCTGAAACGACAACGGATTTTCGGTTCTGGAAGCACGGGGTGATCTTGGCCAACGCGATATCCCCGTCGGCCAGATGCGTGTAGCCCTTCTTGATCTCCTTCCAAAGGCGTAGCTCCGCCGTGTGCCCGGGTACGAAACCGTCATCGATTGCGGCCATGGGGACGAAGCCGGCCTCCGTTTCATCCGCCACCTCGTTTCTTGGGCCGACGATCCCGAGATCCTGCAGTTCCACCCAGCGCCATGTCTCGGGCACCTCGAAGGTCGGGGGTGGATCAGGGATCCTGCATCGGCGTGGCTTCCGCCCCGAGTACGTCTTGAGCGCCTGCGCTGCTCGCACCAAGAGCTCGGCGGCAGACTCCTCGCCCGCCCGCTGCTCCACCAGCCTGCCTCTCACTGCCAGATCGAGGATGGTCCGCCTGAGGTCGTCTACGCTCTCGGGCGTAGTGAACAGCGACTCCCAGTTGTCACGCATCCGGACCCACTCGCCGTCAGCTAGGAGGGCCTCGAGCGAGGATACACGGGCCTGGTCGCGAACAGTAGCCGTCACCGCCTCGACTCGGGTGAGCTCTTCTAGAATGGCTTGGAGCCCACCAACCGTCCGGACGATTTCGTGCTGTACCTCGAGCGGTGGTAGAGGCAGCAAGATCAGAACCATCCGGGTAAGGCCGAGATCCCGGTTTCCGGTACCGTGTGTGTACTCCTGCGCTTGTTCATAGCAGAAGGGGCTGTTCAGTGCTAAAGCCAGATACTCGGGGGCTACCAATTCCAGATCAGTCCGAAGCACAGCAACGTGGACCCAGACAGAGAAATCCATGGATAGGTCGTTGACCACCGCGACCCCCGTCGTCCCCCCTTTGGTGTACAAGATGTCGCCTGGGCGCGGGCGGATGCGCTTACAAAACGACTCGTGGTCCTCGCGAGAAACATACTTGGTGTTCGTCAGGTCGATGCGCCCCGAGCTGAGCTCGCCAGCCGAAAGCATAGGGACGGCCTCTGGATGCGGGCCGGGAACCCAGTTCGGCGAGAAGTGGGGCCCGTCCGCGACCTCGTAGCACGCCTCACCAAGGCGAATCCATTTCCAGCCGGATGGGAGGTCGAACGGAAGATCACCGGGAAGATCGGGCAGAGCTTTCTTACGTCGGAGTTCCTTGGCTTTGATCTTTCCCTGTCTCCGCCGACGCATTTCCTCGACGATCTCCTCAGCGGACGATGTATAGGGCACGGAGCCACCGATGCCCCCTGATATCGCGAGCATACTCGCCAAGTCCCGGAGAGAATCGATCGCCAAGAAGTCGAGAGCGGGTCCGATGACCATCACGATTCCATGGCTTCTTCCAACACGGTCCGGACCGTGGCGCGAAGTCGGTCTATTTCCAAGCGGACGGCCGCAAGATCTCTGAGCAACTCATCGGGATCATCGTGGGATACCGAGCCAGCATCCGGATGGCTGATGTCGAGGTTATAGCCACGCTCCACCACCTCTCCAATCGGTACCAACCACGCCCGCTCTCCGCTCTGCCGCGCCTCCCACCATGCTTTCTCTGAATCAAATTCCTCGATCCGTATAGGCTTAGTCTTTGAATAGGACTTGTAGCCCTCAGGGTAGGGATGCTCGTAGTACCAGATCTCCTTCGTCGGCTCCCCCTTGGTGAAGAAAAGGATATTCGTGCGGGTGGGCGTATACGGCTGAAAGACCCCCTTAGGCAACCGGACAATCGTGTGGAGGTTGCAGTCCCTAAGCAGCTTCTCCTTGATCCTCGTCTTGATGCCCTCGCCGAAGAGCGTTCCGTCGGGCAGGACAATCGCGGCCCGTCCCCCGTCCTTCAGCAGTTCCATCACCAGCACCAAGAAGAGATCGGCGGTCTCGCGAGTCCGAAACTCTGATGGGAAGTTGTTCTCGATCCCGTCCTCCTCCATGCCACCGAATGGTGGATTCGTTACAATGACATCGACCTGGTCCTTAGGTCCATAGTCCCGGAGCGGCTTTGTCAGTGTGTTTCCGTGGCGAATGTGAGAGGGTATGGCGATCCCGTGCACCATCATGTTTGTAACGCAAAGCAGGTGCGGGAGCCCCTTTTTCTCAATTCCCCGCACGCTTCGCTCTAGAAGCGCCTGCTCGTCGGTCGTCTCCACCTGCCTCTTCATGTGTTCGTAAGCACAGGTTAGGAAGCCGCCGGTTCCGCAGGCGGGATCAAGAACAACCTCCCCTAGCTGCGGGTTCACCAAGTCCACCGCGAATTGGGTCACCGCGCGCGGCGTGTAGAACTCCCCGGCGTTCCCAGCCCCTTGGAGATCCGTGAGAATCTGCTCGTAGATCTCCCCAAACAGGTGGCGGGTCTTCGCCTGATTGAAGTCGATATCCGACTGCAGCCGATCGATTACCTGGCGCATCAGGGTGCCCGACTTCATGTAATTGTGGGCATCCTCGAAGACGCTCCGAATTATCGCGGCCCGGTCGTGCTCTTCACCCTCAAACCCCGCCAAGTCGAGTCCTTTGAGCGTCGGGAAGAGCTCTCCATCCACGAAGGCCAGAAGCGCGTCACCGGTGAGCGAGTCCTTTCCCAGGCGTTCGGAGTCCGCCCAGGAGTGCCAGCGGAGCCCCTCCGGGACTGGAGACCGATACCCATCCCGGGTCAACTCCAACTCCTCCTCGAGATCGCTGAAGATCTTCAGAAACAACATCCATCCGAGTTGCTCGATGCGCTGGGCATCACCCGCCACACCCGCGTCCTTCCGCATGATCTTCTGCATGGACTTGATCGTTCTTGAAAGCGACATCTAGGCTACTTCGTCCGAGTAGAGTTCCGATTCAAGCTCGTGAATCGCATCGAGGTACTTCTGCTTGCCGCCAAAGGCCCTTACCAACTCGATCGGCGTCCCGAGATCCGAGATCGGTCGGAGTTGGAGTACGGCGAACTCCTCGATCTGCTCGACCCCTTGGTCGGCATACCGCTCGAGCAGGGCATCCAGTACGGCGCGGGCGGTCCCTTCGTACTTCGTAAACACGTCTCGCCTCTTCACCGCCTCGGCCCGCTCCTTGCGAGTGAGGGCAGGACGGTCGTACGCGACGTGGCAGATGAGATCAAACGGGTCGTAGTCGGGACCCACCATATCCGCCAGGGCTTCCAGTAGAACGCCCTGCTCTCTGAGTTCAGCGATGACCGCCTGCTTCCGATCCGCTGTCTTCCAAGAGGTCAAGAAGGCGTCAAGGGAAGTGAATTGCTCCCCGACCGTGCGGCGTGTGTAGTCCTTCAGCGACTCGGTGACGAGCTTGCCGTCCTTGTCGTAGTACTGGACGCGCTCGGCGACGATGCCGAAGCGCTGCCCGCCGACGACATACCGTAACCGAGGCTCGGGATCCACCGGATCGACGATGACAGGATCCTCTTCGTCGTCTGGGGGCTTGATGGGCTTGTCATCGCCTGGCTGGTAGACCTGAAGCGGCGGCCCGTCCCAATCGGGATCAGCGAAGAGCTCCGTCGCTTTCCGGAAATCGATGATCGTGAAGAACTGCTTGCCGTAGTCCTCACGGATTCGGGTGCCCCGCCCCACGATCTGCTTGAACTCCGTCATCGACCCGATGCGACGGTCCAGGACAATTACGTGACAGGTCTGCGCGTCCACCCCGGTGGTCATCAGCTTCGAGGTCGTGGCGATGACGGGGTAAGGCTCCTTCGGGTTGATAAAATGATCGAGCTGGGCCTTCCCCTCCTTCTCATCCCCCGTGATCCGCATGACATACCGGTGGTCGGCGGTCACCAGCGGCTTGTTCTCGGAGACGTTCACGAGCGCTTCCCGCATCCGCTCAGCGTGGTTGATGTCCTCACAGAAGACGATGGTCTTGTGCATAGGGTCGGTGCTGTGGAGGAACTCGGAGACACGCTCCGCCACACGCTTCGTTCGCTCCGGGAAGACGATGGACCTGTCGAAGTCCATTTGGTTGTAGATGCGGTCCTCGATCACCTCACCCTTGTCGTCTACCTGCCCCGCCGTCGGTCTCCAACCCTGGAGATCTACGTCCAGATCCACGCGGATGACCTTGAAGGGAGCCAGGAACCCGTCCTCGATGCCTTCTTTCAATGAGTACGTGTAGATCGGCTCACCGAAGTAGTGGATGTTCGAGACGTACTGCGTCTCCTTGGGCGTGGCAGTCAGCCCAAGCTGCGTAGCATCCGAGAAGTACTCCAGTATGTGCCGCCACTCCGAGTCTTCCCTGGCGCTTCCCCGGTGGCACTCGTCAACGACGATGAGATCGAAGAAGTCCGGGTCGAACTTGTCGTAGATCGGCTCGCGCCCCTCTCCGCCCACAATGGCCTGATACAGAGAAAGGTAGATTTCGTAAGCGGTTTCGACCTTGCCGGTATTTGCGTCCACGAGCGAGCGATCCAACTTCACCATCGCCCCGCCGAAGGGCTGGAAATCATTCGTGACGGCCTGATCGACGAGGATGTTGCGGTCAGCCAGGAACAGGATGCGCTTGGCTTGTTCCTGCTTCCAGAGGCGGTGGATGATTTGGAACGCGGTGAACGTCTTCCCGGTCCCGGTCGCCATCACCAGAAGACATCGCTTCTGCCCCTTGCTGATCGCCTCGACCGTGCGATTGATGGCGATCTGCTGATAGTACCGGGGCGTCTTCCATCCTAGGGCCGTGTAGTTCGGTCCGGTCACCGCCGGCTCGTGCTCCGGTCGAATCCCCCTCCACTCCTTGTACCGAGCCCACAACTCGTCGGGCGCCGGGAACGCGTCGAGTTCGAGGGTCCGCTCCACATCACCAGGAAGCCCCGTCCGATCGTGGAGGAGAAACCCCATTCCGTTGGATGAGATCGCGAACGGAGTATCGAGCTTTTGGGCATAATCGAGCGCCTGCTGCATCCCGTCGCCCAATGAGTGTTTGTGGTCTTTGGCTTCGACCACTGCGATGGGAAGATTCGGCTTGTAGAACAGGACATAGTCGGCCCGACGAGGCTTCTTCCGCGTGGCTATGTTCCCGCGAACCACGATCTGTCCGTCCGTGATCTGGTACTCGCGGCGGACGAGGACCTTGTCCCACCCCGCCGAATGAATGGCAGGAGTGATGAACTGATCGCAGACGTCGGCTTCCGACAGCGGCTTGGTGCTCATTGGCCACCGACCTCGGGAGCGATCACCGATGCGGTCCGAGCCAGCGGGGAGAGATCATGCGGGCGCGGAGAGCAGACGAGCAAACAGGAGAAGTGCGCCGATGGCGGGGGCGAGAGGATCGCGGGCGCAGGTGGAACCTCCTTAGCGTGTGCCTCGGGACAGTGGGATTGGTGGATGCAGGGATAAGCGCGGGGGCATCGACCCGCAACCTACTCGGATCCTACGACAGTGCATCCCGAGCCGAGACTGCTTGAATGGGGGCGGTGGTCTCGACGGCGACGCCGCGTCCAACCCCCACCGGCAGGAGATTAGCAGCCGCTTGTGCACGCCCCGTGCACGGCTTTTCCGACGGCGCACCTGGGCCGGACCAACCGCCTTCTAAGATGCTACCCTGAAAGTACTTAAGAGTGGGCGCTGAGGGACTCGAACCCCCGACCCCCTGCTTGTAAGGCAGGTGCTCTAACCAAGCTGAGCTAAGCGCCCGACGTACCGCCAATCTGGCCCCACGCTCCGGAGAACAGCAGGGCGGTTCCCGGCTCGCGTCCGAACGAAGGGAACCGCCCCGTGTCAGTCTCCGACCATGTCGGCCGACGGGTAGCAATGTGATCGCCTGCTCGACCCCGGTCAACCAACGGGAGCGTGCGTCACGGGACGTCGGAAGCCACGAACGGGGGGCCCACATCTCCTGGCGGAACGGAAGAGTCTATGGGGCCTTCCGGAGCTAGCCGAGCTGGGCGGCGACCGGTGGACCCGGTCATCGGGAGAGCAGTCACGCGCCTCTTCGCCGTGAGAAAAGTATCGCAGAGGGGGGGACTTGCTGCCAGGCCCTCCGGGCGCGGTAGCGTACGTCGTCGAAATTGCCGGATCCGAACCGACGATGGAGCGAAGACCCATGGGAACAGAGCAAGAAAGAGATCATGCCGTCGTGATCGTCGGAGGTGGACCGACCGGGCTCATGCTCGCGGGCGAGCTGGCCCTGGCAGGCGTGGACGTGGTCGTCCTCGAGCGCCGGCCGGATCAAACGCTCTTCGGCTCGCGAGCGCTCGGGATCTCCTCCCGCACGATCGAGGTCCTCGATCAGCGTGGCATCGCGGACCGATTTCTCTCGGCGGGGCAAGCCGCACAGGTGACGGGATTCGCGTTCACCCGCTTGGACATCAGCGACTTCCCGACACGCCACAACTACGGCCTGGCGCTCCGGCAGAAGCATACCGAGCGCATCCTTGCGGAATGGGTCGCCGAGCTCGGGGTACCCATCCTCTACGGTCATGACGTCGCGGGCTTCATCCAGGACACCACGGGGGTCCACGTGACCCTCGCCGACGGTGGGTCGCTCCGCTCGCAATACCTCGTCGGCTGCGATGGTGGACGCAGCCTCGTTCGGCGAACCGCTGGCATCGATTTCCCTGGCTGGGATGCGACGATCAGTCACATCCTCGCGGAAGTCGAGATGACGGAGTCGCCGCCGTACGGAGTGCACCGTTCGGCCGCCGGCGTCCATGCTTTCGGTAGGGAGGAGTACGAGATCATAGACGGTGAGATCGTCTACAAGGAGGTGGGCCCCGTCGGCGTCATGGTCACCGAGCCGGGCGTGGACTCATCCGGCGCACCGACGCTGCAGGATCTCAAGACGTTGCTCGTGGCCGCGTGCGGAACGGATTACGGGGTCCACAACCCGACCTGGATCTCCAGGTTCACGGACATGACGAGGCAGGCTGCGAACTACCGTCGGGGGCGCGTGCTTCTTGCCGGCGATGCCGCGCACGTCCACTCGCCCATCGGCGGTCAGGGGCTGAGCACGGGCATTCAGGACGCCGTGAATCTCGGGTGGAAGCTCGCTCAGGTGATCCAGGGCACGTCACCCGATAGCCTGCTCGATACGTACCACGACGAGCGCCACCCGGTTGGTGCGCGAGTACTCAAATCCACCATGGCTCAGGTCGCCCTCCACCGGGAGGACGATCGCACGGCTGCGGCACGCGAGATCCTGGGTGACGTGCTCCAGATGGACGAGCCGCGCAAACACATCGCCGGGATGATGTCGGGCCTGGACATCCGTTACGAGCTGGGGCGAGGACACCCGCTGCTGGGGCGGCGCATGCCCGACCTCGATATCGATACCAAGGGTGGTCGGTGTCGTGTGTTCGACCTTCTACACAGGGCCCAGCCGGTCCTACTCGACCTCGACGCCACCCGCAC
Source organism: Longimicrobiales bacterium (assembly GCA_041690395.1). Lineage (GTDB taxonomy): Bacteria > Gemmatimonadota > Gemmatimonadetes > Longimicrobiales > Gaopeijiaceae > JAWLHJ01. The sequence continues at coordinate 436,676 of JAWLHJ010000004.1, forward strand.
GATCGACATCAACCCGTGGTCGGATCGCGTTCAGCACGTCCATGCGAAATACAAGGGGGAGTGGGAGTTGCCGGTGATCGGCGAAGTCCGCTCACCCACAGCGGTGCTCGTCCGACCGGATGGCCACGTCGCGTGGGTGGCAGAAGGAGCTGAAACCGACCTCAGGAGCGCCCTTGCCACTTGGTTCGGGCCGCCCGCCGGGAACTGAGCTAGCGTCAGTCTCCAGCGGGAGCGTGCGTCATGGGACGCCGGAAGTCACATTCCGGGAGCAAGGGTTCGGGCCGACAGGAGGCGCTACAATGCATCGGATCATCGCGGTATCCGCTCTGTGGGCGGTCTTCGCAGCCTTCCCGCTTTCTGGACACGCTCAGACCATCGTGCCGAGCGAGAACCGATCGGCCATCGAGTTGTATCTCGTTCTGGACCCGCTACAGGACGAGAACACCGCGGTGTTCCGCTGGGTGGATGGGAGGGGGAGGCTGGTGCTTCACCCGAGCGTCGGCGCATTCGGTCTCAGGTCGGCGTTGCGGCGCCTCGGACGATACGCCCGGAGCGACAACCCCGACTGGCAACCCGTGGACGATCCCGTGGTGCTTCCCGTGGACCGGCCTCCGCACGGATACGAACGTGAGCCGGCCGAGTATTGGGATCGCTTGATCGCCGCGACGCCCATCGAAATGAAGGGTCATCGCGTACCCGTGAGGGTCGATAGCACGCGGTTCGGGATTTCGAAGCGGCGCTACCAGGTGCCTCCGGTTCCCCCGGACACCGTGCCGGCGTCGTTCGACGAAGACGCCGCGTTCGTTTCAGACGGCAACATGTCGCAGATATCCACGACGATCCTGGCCGTTCACTTCGCGTACGGGGCCACCCTGGCGGAGAAGCAGGAGGCGGTCGATCTGATCGCTGGGCGGGTGATCGGCGGCGTGGCCGTCGGCGAGGGAGGGATCTACTACATCCAGGTCGAAGGAGATGGCACCATCGCGACGATCGACTCGATCGCCGCCGTCCTTCGAGCACTCCCGACTGTCGCGAGCGCATACCCGGAGCGGATCCTGCCGATCGGCCGGTGAAACGCGAGCCGCCCACGACCCCGGAGCCCCACGCCATGCGCCCCCTCCTCTACTCCATCAACATCACCCTGGACGGCTGCTGCGATCATCGGGCCGCCGCGACGGACGAGGAGCTGCACCGTCACCATACCGAGAACCTCCAGAAGGCCGACGCCCTCCTCTGTGGCCGGGTGATCTACCAGATGATGGAGGAGGCATGGCGGGAGCCGGCGGAGACGGGCGTGATCCCCGATTGGATGGAGCCATGGATGGAGCCCTTCGCCCGGGTGATCCATGCGAAGAAGAAGTACGTCGTCTCGAGCACCCTGGAGGGTGTCGACTGGAACGCGGAGCTCGTACGCGGAGATCTGGCGAGCACCGTCGAGCAGCTCAAACGGGAGCCCGGCAACGGGCTGATCGTGGGAGGCGTCACGCTACCGCTGGCGTTGGCGGAGCTCGGCTTGATCGATGCGTACGAGTTCGTGGTGCATCCCAACCTGGCGGGCCACGGTCCGACGCTGCTCTCGGGGCTGTCGAACCATGTCGACCTTGAGTTCGTGGGCCGGAAGGAGTTCGAGTCGGGAGCGGTGGCCATGCGGTACCGCCCGAGAGGCTAGCGGTCGGCTTCGATTCCCTCCCCGGCCAGCGCGGCCTCGATCTGGGCCATATCGATCTTCTTCATGGTCATCATCGCATCGAAGGCGCGCTTGGCGGCCGCCCGGTCGGGGTGGGTCGTCGCCTCGATCAGCACACGCGGGGTGATCTGCCACGAGATGCCCCACTTGTCCTTGCACCACCCGCACTCGCTTTCCTGGCCACCGTTGTCGATCACCGCGCGCCAGAGCCGGTCGGTCTCTTCCTGATCGTCCGTGTAGACCTGGATCGAGAACGCTTCATCGTGGGTGAACGCGGGGCCGCCGTTGAGGCCGAGGCACGGGATCCCGCAGACGGTGAACTCGACCGTCAGCACGTCGCCTTCCTTCCCGCTCGGGTTATCGCCCGGCGCGCGGTGGACGGCGCCGATGGAGCTGTCGGGGAAGGTCGCGGCGTAGAACCGTGCGGCCTCCTCGGCCCCACGGTCGTACCAGATGCAGATCGCGGCTTTGTGGCTCATTGTCATCCTCCTCGGGTCCATGATAGGGTCTCACTCGATTGTCGATCGACGCACCGCCGATTCGACAATGCCCTCCCACCTACCCACCGAGAGCGCCCATGAAGTTCCTCGTGTTGCTGTACGCCGAGCCCGATGCCTGGCCTCCCGACGAGCATCAGGAAGCCCTCGCCGAATCCGTGGACCTCTGCCACGAGCTGCACGGCAAGCGGCAGTATGTCTCCGCGGCGCCGCTCCAGCCGGTCACGACGGCCGTCAGCGTCCGCGTCCGTGACGGCAAACGCATCGTCACGGACGGGCCCTTCGCCGAAACGAAGGAGCACCTCGGCGGCTACTTCCTCATCGACGTCGCCAGCCTCGACGAGGCGATCGAGATCGCCTCCCGGATTCCGGGCGCGCGTCGGGGAACGGCCGAGATTCGCCCCATCGTGGAGCTGCCGGACCTTCCGGACACCGGGGCCGGGTCGACGTGAGGCGAACCGATCCGCGACCCAGGCTTCGACGACGGGCGCGAGCGGGCGGCCGGAGGCCTCACCCCATCGTCTTCACGTACTCCACCATCTGATCGAGCACCGTGCCCCACCCGTCGTAGAAGCCCATCTCCTCGTGCTTCGCGCGCGCCTCGGGGTCACCGTGGATGGCGCGGGCCACGTAACGCGTGCCCGAGCCCTCGGGCTCCATCGTGACGACGGCCGTGAAGAACGGCTCGGCGGATGGCCGGTAGCCGGGGCCCAGCGCGTCCGTCCACACCAGGCGCCGGTTCTCGACGACCTCGAGGTAGCAGCCGGGGGAGCTCGGCATGACCTCGCCCTCGGGGTTCCGCATGGCGACCCGGAAGACGCCGCCCGGTCGCAGGTCGATCTCGACCTCCGCGATGCTCCACGGACGCGGGACGAACCATTCCTTGAGATGCTCGGGGCGGGTCCAGGCCTTCCAGACCAGTTCGGGGGGCACGTCCACCACACGCTCGAGCACGAGATCGCGCTCCGGGTCGTGGTCGGCGGGAAGCTCCGCCCCTCCGGTCCGATGTCCGTCCGCTCGCTGGATCATGGGCTTTCCTCGTCGTCGGGTGCGCGGTCGCGCAGTTGAAGGAGATAGTCGTCGAGCCGGTCGAGACGTCCGGTCCACAAGGCTCGCTGGGCTCCGAGCCATCCCTCGGCTTCGGCCAGCGCCGTGGGCGCGAGGCGGTAGGTCCGCACCCTGCCCTCCTTCGTCGAGTCGACGAGGCCTCCCGACTCCAGCACGCCGAGGTGCTGCATGAACGACGGGAGCGCCATGTCGAACGGCTCGGCGAGCTCGCTGACGGACGCGGGCCCACGGGATAGCCGCTCGACCACCGCCAGGCGCGCGGGGTGGGAGAGTGCGTGGAAGACGCGATCCAGCTCGGGACGTCGTATAGCCATATACCTAAGTATTGCGACACACGACGGGTAGGTCAATGCCTAACTATTGGCCGAGCCGGGCGCACGTAACACGCGCGGGCCATCCCGCTCAGAAACACATGTTTCTGCCGACCCGAGGCACTTTTTTCCTGCTTTTGCGCCGATTCACGGCTGGAAACGCATGTTTTTGAGCTTTCGGGCGTGGCGCGTGGGTTGCTCCGAACGGGGCATTCACCTCAACAGGAGGACTCGTCATGTCCCGTTCCATCGTCATGGCACTCGCGCTCGTGGCGGCACTGGTCGTCGCTCCGCAGCACGCGGACGCCCAGGCGCCCCAGACGCGTGAGGGCTTCTTCATCGGCTTCGGCCTCGGTGGCGGCTCGTTCGGGTGTGCCGACTGTGGAGACCGTCAGTCGGGCATCAGCGGTCAGCTCAACCTCGGCGGCGCGCTCAGCGACCAGCTGCTGCTCGGCGTGCTGTCCAGCGGATGGACCAAGGAAGAGGGCGGCGCCCGGCTCACGCACGCCAACGTCAGCGCCATGCTCCAGTACTATCCGTCGCCGGCATCGGGGCTCTACCTCCGGGGCGGCGTGGGCTTCTCGACCCTCGAGGTCAGCGCGTCGAGCGGCGGGCTCACGTTGAGCGGAAGCGAGAGCGGCCTCGGCGTCTCGGCGGGCCTCGGCTACGACATCCGCACGGGTAGCAACTTCTCCGTCAGCCCCTACGGCGTCTTCCAGTGGGGTGATTTCGACGGCGGGAGCGCGAACACCATCCAGATCGGCCTCGGCGTGCAGTGGCATTGATCCGGCCCAGACCCGGCATCCGCTCCGTCCTCGCATGGACGGACGGGTGCCGGGTGCGGTCCGAGCCCGCGCCGCGCATTCCCCCTCAGCGCCGCCTCAAGCGCTGATCGCCCGGTAGAACGATCGTGCTGACCGTCCCGTCGTCGTCCCGTTCGAACGTCAGGGTCTGGGCGTCGGAGGCGTCGAAGAAGCTATCGTCGACCCCGGCATCCGCGTGCAACGTGTAGGTCCCCTGCTCCGGCACGTCGAACAGGAGGACCCCGTCGCCCGCTCGCATCGTGACCACGAAGTCCGGCTCATCCTCGAGCTCGTATTCGCCGGCGTACTCGGCGAGCTTCGTGGCCTCGAGCATCCTGTGCGCCCGCACCTCCGCGCGCGGCCTCGGCCAGTCGTAGGCATCCGCCAGCGCGCGTAGCACCTCGGCGGCGAGTTGGGCGCCGCGGTCGCCGTTGGTCATCACGACGGCGCCGTCGCCCAGGGCCGGGAAGACGATCCACTGGGCGCGGAACCCCGCGTTCGATCCGCCGTGGCCGAAGCTGAGCGTCTCGCCCTCCCCTTCGATGCCGAACCCGAGGCCGTACGAGTCGAACCCCTCCTCGCCGAAGCGGTGCGGCTCGAGCATGGTCTCCAGGGTCGCCCGCGATACGACCCCGTCCGGCGCGCTTCCTCCGAGGATATCGAGCAGATGCCCGGACAGGGTCAGGAGATCGGAGGGGGTAGTCCACAGGCCGGCCGCCGCCTGCTCTGGGTAGTTGTGCCATTCCCCTTCGACCTCCGAGCCGTCACCCCGGTGACCGCGCGAGGCCTCACCCCAGCGGCCGGGAGGGAGCGGCTGCTCGTACGTCGAGCGTGCCATACCCGCGGGATCGAGGACGCGCTCCCGCATCGCCTGTTCGAACGGGTGGCCCGTGACGTCCTCGACCATCTGCTCCATGACCGTGTATCCCCCTCCGGAATACAGCCATGCGATACCCGGCTCGCGGAACACGCGCACGGAGTCCGTATTGCCGTGACCGTCGAGCACGTCGACGTTCGTCGCGACTTCCTCGCCGTCCGCGAACGGCTGATCCTTCCGGTATCCGGGGAAGCCCCAGACCGTGAGGCCGGCCGTGTGCGACAGGATCCCGCGCAGGGTGACCGCCGAGTCGGCCGTGAACCGGTTCTCGGGGACCTGCCAGCTGGTCAGATGCACATTCACCGGATCGTCGAGGCCCAGGATCCCCTCCTCCGCGAGGCTCATCGCGCCGAGCGCCGCGACGGGCTTAGAGATCGACGCGGCCTGGAACAGCGTGGTCGACGTGACCGGCGCTCCGGTCTCGGTGTCCGCGACGCCCCAACCCCGTGCCCACGCGATCTCGCCGTCGTCGAGCACCGCGACACTGAGGCCCGGTACCGCGTAGTGAGCCAGCCGGTCGGTGATCGTATGCGTGACCAAGGGCTCGCCCTCGAGCTGGACCGCCGGCCGGAGGCTCGAGGCGATCTGGTCCGGGCCGGGCGTCGCGGCGCCACGTCCGTCCGCGGACGGATCGCACGCGGTGGCGTGCAGCAGGAGGACGGCTACGAGGATGGGGGTCGGGGGAGATCTCATGTCGGATGCGCTTGCTTTCGGGTGCTGGCGGTCGGGTCGGCGCCGGGGAGGTGCCAACCTATGGGTCCGCGCCACGCCCGGGCCAGCCGTCGCCCCGGCCACCAGCGCCCAGTAGCGCGCCCATGCGTGCGGCCAGAGCGAGCGGCTCGTGCACGAGTTGCTTCCACGTGACCCGGACGACCCGCAGGCCCGTGCGTGACAGATCCGCGTCCCGGACCCGGTCCCCTTCGAACGAGCGGCGAGACCCGTGGTACGCGAAGCCGTCGACCTCGACGACAAGGCCCGCGTTCGGCCAATGGAAGTCCACTTCGTACCCGGACACGACTTGGTTCACGCGCGGACCCGGCAGCCCCGAGCGTCTCAACAGGCGGAGGAATCGCGCTTCGGCCTCGGAGCGGGTGAGCCGAGGCCCGTCGTCGCCGAGCGCATCGATGAGGCGACGTCCACCGGGGCGTCCCTTGTATCGTCGGCCGACCGTGACCAGCTCGTCCGGAGTGACCCGTCCACAGGCGAGGGCTTCCGAGATAGCCCTCTCGAGGCCCCGAGGCCGCAGCATACGAGCAAGATCGAACAGCGTGCGGCCGGGGGTGGTGATGGGCACGCCGTCGAGAACCGTCGTCTCGTCGGGCTCCAGTTCCTCCGGGCGATGGGTCGCGATGCCCGGCCGACGCGTCCCTCCCCCGGGGCGGATGATGACGTCCACCGTCCGGCGGCGTCCGGCTCGGACGAAGCCCCAGACGACGGCCGCAGAGCGATGGCTCAGGACCGCGGCGGGCCCGCACGCCAGGCACGCGGCCGTCTCGAGCGCGAGGGGCGGCAGGACCGGACCGACCAGGTAAACGCCGCGGTGGAGCCGCCTCAGCCGCCCCGACTCGAGTCGCCGGTCGATCATGCCCTTCGAGACGCCGGCGCCGCGGAGCTGTCGGCGGGTCACGACCCCGTGTTGGCGGGCGGCCAGGCGATCGGCGATCTGGTCGAAGGTCGGGCGGGGGGCGGGCGGGCCGGGCGCGGGGGTGCGGGAGGCCGCTGGGGTGCGGGCGGGCGCGGGGGTGCGGGCGGGCGCGGGGGCGGGCGCGCGGCCTGGGCCGGCCGGGCTGACGCTTTCGGCCGGGCCCGCCGCGCGTTCGCGCGGGCTGACGCGTTCGGGTGGCCCCCCGCGACGCGGGACCGCCGCGGGCTCGGGTGAGCCCGGGCGGGGAGAACTGCACGATCCTGCACGGTCGGTCCGGGACATGGTGGGTTTTCCTCGCTGAGCGGGGCAAAGTGCACAGTGGGGGGGCGCCGTCCGGATCTCTGAGCGGTTGTCCCCGCATAGCGGGGACAATCCATACAGTCGTCCGCTGGACCCGCACGATCGTGCAGTTCTCCCCGAGCGCCGGGCCACCGGGCCGCTCGGCCACCGCGCCACCGAGCCGCCGAGCCGCCGGGCCGCCGCGCCGGGCCGATGGTCGCGGCCGGGTAGCCCGGCTTGCCGGCCCGATTACCACGGCCGGGCAGCCCGCCCCGCCCCCCACCCAACATCCGCTGTACGGTGCGCCAGGAGGATGGCCGAATGGGCGAGTCGCTCGGTCAGGTAGGCCCACGGCCCGGCCGTCCGCCCCGCCGAGCCGCTGGCCACCGGGCCGCCGGGCCGCCGGGCCGCCGGGCCGATGGTCGCGGCCGGGTAGCCCGGCTTGCCGGCCCGATCACCACGGCCGGGCAGCCCGCCCCGCCGCCCCCGGGCCGGCCACCCGTCAGGGGATGGTTGGTTGGCCCACCCCGACCCCGCGCCGCCCGTCACGGATGGTTGGTTGGTTGGATGGGCGCCCACCCCGCCGGCCTGCGCCCACCCCGCCGGCCCGCCCCCCGCGGCCAGCCGTGCCCGCCAACCCTTCCCTACCGCACCCCCACCAGCCCCCGCACGGTCTCGATGAGGGCGGGTGCGTCCCACCCGATCCCGTGGCGGAAGACAATCCGGGTGTCGCGGATGTGCCCCATCGACTCGACGTCGCCCTCGATGACGACGAGGTCCGCCGCCTTGCCGGCCTCGACCGTGCCGACCTCCCCGTCGATGCCCAGCACCTTCGCGCCGTTCGCGCTCATGATCTGGACGACCTCGACGGGCGTGAAGCCGGCCTCGAGCAGGAGCTCGAAGTTGCGCTGGTCACCGAACCCGGGAGGCGCGGCGCCGTAGCCGGTGGGATCGACGCCGGCTCCGAGCAGCCCCCCGGCCTCGACGAACGCCTTCTCGTACTCGAGCGCCTTCTGGTAGACCGCGGGGTCGATGGCACCGCGGCCGGCCCGCCGGTCCTCGGCGATCTGGCGAACCTCTTCGGCGATCTCGGGCGCGAGGATGTCGTAGACCCGCTCCTCGATGGGTGGGCGGTCCGCGACGGAGATCTCGTACACGACGAGCGTCGAGGTCATGGGTACGCCGGCCTCGATCATGTCACGGAAGGTCGCCTGGACCTCGGGGCTCTGGACGTCGAGATCGGCGTAACCGCTCCGGAAGCCCGGCGGGCACTCGTCCGGCCGCTTGTTCGGGTCGTACTCGCTGTTCGCGAACAGGCCGTGCTCCAGGTTGTCGATGCCGAGCGCGACGGCCTCACGGTATCCGACGGAGCAAAGGTGAGCGGTGACTTTCACCCCGTGCTGGTGCGCCTCCTCGATGGCGGCTCCGAGCTCGGCCCGGCTGATCCACGTATACGCCTTGAACCAGTCCACGCCCTCCTCGGACCAGTAGCGGACCACACGCCGCGCCTGTTCGGGGCCCTCGAGGCGGGTCATGCTGACCGGTCCCTGTTCGCCGGTCAGGTACGGACCGGTCGTGAACATCGTGGGTCCGACCGCGTTTCCGACGTCGATCTCGCGCTTCAGGTTGAGCTCTTCGTAGGGATAGCGGGCGCCCGTCGTCCGGATCGTGGTGATGCCGGAGGCGAGGTAGAGCCGGGATCCGCTGAACGAGAGCTGGGCCGCGCGGCCGAAGCCCCCCGTGTAGTAGCTGTGGTTGTGGAGTCCGACGAGCCCGGGGATCACCGTGTGGCCCGACAGGTCACGCACCTCGGCACCGGCCGGCACCTGCACGGAGCCGGTGGCGCCCACCGCGGTGATCCGGTCGCCTTCGATGACCACCGTCTGGCCGGTCCGCGCGGGGGCACCGGTGCCGTCGATCACCTTCACGTTGGTGAGTGCGACCACGGGGGCGTCGACCGCGACGAGATCAGCGAACTCGGCCGGCGCACGCTGCTGGGCGGCGGCCGGAGCGGGCGCGGCGACCATCGGGACGAGGAGCGCCATAGCAAGAAGAAGGGCCGCCGTGCGATGCCCCACCGCAGGAACGCCCACCGCCCCTGCATCACCCGCACCCGCCAGTCGTCGATTCCTCATGACCCTCCCTCCACGTCGAATACGAACCTCATGCCGGCCTCGAGGTGCTCGGCGATGTGACAGTGCACCATCCAGCGGCCCGGATTGGATATCTCGAGCAGAATGTCCGTCGTGGACCCCGCGGGCAACAGCACGGTGTCTTTCCAGCCGAGATGCTCGTTCAGTACGCCGTTCTGCGAGAGCACCAGAAACCGTTGTCCGTGGATGTGAAGCGGGTGCTGCATCGCGTGGAAGGAAGTCCGGTCGTTGTGCACCCGGAGCTTCACGACGTCGCCCACGCTGAAGCGCCAGTCGATGTCCATGTTCTCGCGCCCCGACCGCACGTCGCGAAGGACCCATCGCACACTACGCGCCGACACCGCCCAGTTCATCATGGGCATCGTCCCGGTCCATTCGACCGGATTGAAGTAGGCCCAGTCGTACCGCATGGACTGCTCGATGGTCATCGGCAGCGAATCCGCCTGCAGCTCCATGACGAGCTCGTGCGTCACCGGGTCGTCGAATCGGTCGCGCACCCGGTCGATGTCCCAAATGACGTCGTCGTGCTCGCGGAGCACGCCGAACGCCCCGGTCAGGTCGCGCGTCGGCGCCTCACCCGCCACCGTGACGCGGCCGAGCTCGGTCCGCTCCTCGAGGAAGAGGCCCTGTCGGTGGTTGATCCCCTGGACGTGGTTGACGAGGACCCAGCTCCCGGCCTCGGGAAAGCGCACGTCGACCACGTACCGCTCGGCCGGCCCGAGGACGACGCTCTCCGCACGGCTCTCCCGCTCGAAGCGGCCCACGTCGGTGGCGACGACCTTGAGCGGGAGCACGTCGGGGCCGGTGAGGTCCGCGGCGGCATCGGGCCCGGCGGCCAGGCGAGCACCGCCCTCCGTCCCGGCCGTGCCCTCGGCCACCGCGCCTTCCGGCTCCCCAGCCCGCTGGAACGACAAGTTGAACGTCCGCGTGTTGGCCGCGTTCGTGAGGAAGAACCGCACGACCTCGCCGGGTCTCGCCTCGAGCCAGTAGTCGGGCTCGCCGTTCACCAGGAGCGTGTTGCCGAACCGTCCCATCAGCGCATGGGTCGCGCCCTCCGCGCCGAAGGGCACGACGCCGCGCTCGTCCACGAGCAGGTCGTCGAGCATGAGGACCTCCTCGCGGTGGACCGGGCTCCACGCGTCCGGATCGGGAGGGTCGACCCGCAGGTTGCCGTAGAGCCCGAGCTCCTGCTGGACGTCCTCGCGGTGGTGCGGATGGTACCAGTAGATCCCCTCGTCCGGGAAGTGGATGCGGTACTGGAACCGTCCCCCTGGCGACACGGGGTCTTGGGTGACACCGGGCACGCCATCGAAGGCGTTGTCGAGGCGGATGCCGTGCCAGTGAACGGCGGTCGGGAACGGCGTGTCGTTCGTGAAGTTCACGAAGATGGTCGTGTTGGCGGCCACCTGGATCAGCGGCCCCGGGTGCTGCCCGTTGAAGGCGAGCATCTCGATCTCGCGGCCGCCGACCTGCTTGCGGACGAAGCCAGCCGTGAGGTCGAGCGTGCCCCCGTCCGGCAGGCGGACGACATCGCGCGGCCGCACCATGGGCGGCGGGCCGGCGTCCTCGGGCGCCCGCACGCGGAGCGGCGCCACGTCGGGCTCGAGGGCCATCATGCCGGGCAGCATCTGCACGCCCTCGTACCCGGGCGGCATGGCCCATCCGGAGTCGCCCGCGCCCGCCATGTCCCCTCCGGCGTGCCCGGCGTGTGCGTCGTCCGGCACTCCGCCGGCCACGGCGGCCCCCGGCGCTCCACCGCCCACGGCGCCCACGGCACCCTCCGCGTCCCCGGGCGCCCCACCCCCGGGCTCCCCGCCCCCACGCTCCTCCGCGGCCGGCGCGAGCGCGAGGAGGTCGTGAGCTTCCATGAACGAGGACGGCGACCGGCCGCGGAGCACGAGCGGGCCCTCCCGCTCGGTCACGTCCGCGGACGACTCGGCGGAGATCCAGACCAGGTACTTGCCGAACGCGATCTCACCGAGCTCCGACGTCCCCTCCCCCACCGCGCCCAGGCGCACGACCGGGTCCAGCTCGAGCGGCGTCGCCCACGCCACGAACGCGTTGTAGGGGCCCAGCGAAGCGGGGTCGGGCAGCCCCTCGACCCTGACGGACAGCCGGTGGATGTGCCGCCCCTCCGGCGTGACGGTGACGCCGAACGGTGACGCGGGCCGCTCGAGCGTGACCACTCCCCGTGCATCGCCTCCGGCCGCGGCGGGGATCAGCTCGATGCAACGCAGGTCCCACGCCGGTGGTGGCGCGCCCGCCCCCCGGCGCTCGGGTGAGTCGGGCCGGGGGACGTCCATGGGGCACCGGGCATCTTCTAGGGTCTGGCCGGCCAGGGGCGCCCGAGCACCCGCGGCCACGACCCATGCGAGCGCCAGGACCGCGCCCCTCGAGAGACAGTGCCCGCGGTCCATCCCGGTCTACCGTTTCATCAGGACGCCCGCCACGTCCGGAAGCTCACGCAGCCGGTGCACGGGAAGCGGATCCCCGACGCTCATCTCCGCATCGTACCGGCCTTCGCTCGCGAACGAGTCGATATCCTCCGGCTCGAGCAGCGCGAACGCGAGTCCCGCCATGGGCTGGCTCGCCCGGACGAGGTACCCGCCACGCGGGAACACCGCGCTCCGCTCTTCCAGGCTCGTCCAGACCGACCGCTCGTAGTACCCCTCGGCGGGTGACGACGCGACCTGGACCGAGTCGACGACGAAGCTCTCGACCGTGGTCCGAACCAGCCCGTCCACGCGCTCCACCTGGAGCCCGTGGCGCACCAACTCTTCCGCGAGGTCTCCGCGGTGCGCTTCCAGGAAGTAGCCGACCGGACGGGGACGGACGACGACGCCCGAGATCCGGTTCCGGAACGGCACCTCGAGCTCCAGCACCGTTCCAGTGGGCTCGTATCCTCCGTCCGGCGCACGGCGCATCTCGGGCGTGCGGTACGCGACGGGATCGCCGGGCAACAGCTCGGCCCGGACGACGATCGTGTCCGCCGCATCGTATACGCTCCCCAGCCGCTCGTTCTCCGCGCGACCCTCCGCCACGGCGGCCATGACCTGTCCTCCGTTTTCGACGGCCCAGCGCGAGACGCCTTCCATGGCGAGATAGTGCCAGAGCGCGCGCTCCTCGATGCGCTGCGTCGGGTCCGCGTCCCGGCGACTCTCGAACAGCAGGCTGATGGCTCCGCGCACGCCCCCATAGCTCCGGAGGATCCTGACTCCGTATCCCGCGGCGAAGATGCCGACCTCGGGAATCGTGGTCGGATCGGAGGGGAGCAGATGATACGGGAAGTATCCGAAGCCCCCTCCCTCGATCGCCTGGCGCACCGCGTCTGTCGCCGGGCCCGCGGCCAGCTCGCGCACGGAGCGCGGCGTCGACAGGTGGCTCGGATGCAGCGCGTAGAAGTCGTAGGCGTGCGGCCCCGTCAGCTCGTGCGCGTCGACGGCGACGTGCGGACGCCACGGCACGAGAATCTCCTCGACCACGGCACGCGTCTCGGGATTCACGAGGCGGGCGTAGTCACGGTTCACGTTGTAGCCGGCCGGGTTCGTGCGAGTGCCGCTCTCGCCGGCCTCGCCGGCATCCGGATTGATCTGCGGCACGAACACGAAGACGCCGTCGTTCAACAGGTCACGGGCGTTGCCGAGCGCCAGCTCTCGGGCGAACAGCATCAGGCCTTCCTTCCCCGCCGGCTCGTTCCCGTGCACGGAGGCCCCGATGAAGACGATCGGCTTGCCGGAAGCGTGCGCCTCCCACGGCTCGGCCACCGCCGGGTGGGACAGCGTCACCCCGAGCATGGGCCGCCCCTCGCGGGTCCGCCCGATCTCGCTCACCCGGACGTCGTCCGAGTGGCGCGCCAGATTCTCGTAGAACTGGACCACCTCGTCGGCCGGCGTCAGCTCGGAGAAATCCGTGCGCTCCGCGTGCGTGCGGAGCTCGGTGGGGAAGTCGGACGGTGGGCTGAGCGGAGCCTGGCCGGACGCCGCAAGCGGGCCGATGGCGGCCACGAGCATCGCGACCGCGGCGAGTCCGAGCGTGGACGGACCCGACCGAGCGGGGCGCGAGGACGAACGAGCCGAACAGGATGGGAGCACGGCGGGCTTCTCCGGTGCGATGGAACGGGTTGGACCGCTCACGCTAATCCGACGCCGCATCCCACGCAAAGGAGCCGGGGCCGGCCATGCCCACGCACTGGAGCCCGGGCGACCCGACAGATCCTCTAGATTCGCTCGGGCGCCTCGACCGTCCGCTCGTTCCGCCGGTCCCCCGTGTTCAGCGTGCTCGCCGGCTCCAGCAGGAGCACGTGCGCCTCCTCGTGCGCCACGGGCTTGTGCTCGACGCCCCTCGGCACGATCAGGAAGTCCCCTTGGGACAGATGCTCGACGCGGTCCCGGAAATGGATCTCCAGGCTGCCCCGGATCACCAGGAAGAGTTCGTCCTCCTCCTCGTGACGGTGCCAGACGAACGGCCCGAGGAGCTTCACGAGCTTCACGTGCTGGCCGTTGAGCTCGCCCACGATCTTCGGGCTCCAGTGTTCGTCGAAGAGCGCCAGCTTGTCGGCGAGACGGACCACGGGGGGTACCTCGGGTGTCACCGTCGCTCGGGTCCCGCCGGCGAGCCGGACCCGACCACCCCCGGCCCGCCCACGCCCGGCCGACCGTCGCCGTTCGACGTGGCCTCCGACCCGTCGGGCGACGACACGCCGATGCGCACGCCGCTCCTACGCAGCACGGCGCGGATACGTGACTGCAGGCGATCCACGGCCACCGGCTTGAGCATGTAGTCGTCGGCGCCTTGATCGAGCAGCTCGATCTCGCGGCGGGGATCGGGCGAGCTCGTGAGCACAAGCACCGGGAGGTACTGGGTCTCGATCGACTTCCGGATACGCTGGAGGACCTCGAGACCGTCGATGCCCGGGAGCATCAGGTCGAGCAGGACCATGGAGTAGCCGCCGCCGTCCTTCGCGAGGAGCTCCATGGCGTGCTCCCCGTCCACGGCCTCGACGACGTCGAAGCCGAGGTCCCGGGCAATGGATCCGATCAGGAGACGGTCCTGTGCCTCGTCCTCGACGAGCAGGACCGGTCCTGCCGAGCGAGGGCTCTCCTCCCGCGGCGGCACGATGCCGAGCACACGCTCGACCTCCTCCACCGTGGTCTCACCCCGGGCCACCCGATCGAGCGCCACCTCCGCGAGTCCTCGAACGCCCTCCATATGAGCCGCGAGCTCGAAGTCCGCGTCGTCGCACCCCTCGGCGAGCAGCGACCGGAGCGCGGGTGTCAGGTTGAGCACTTCGGCCACGGGCAGCTGTCCGAAGTAGCCCGTTCCCGCGCATGCCTTGCAGCCGACTACCCGCTTCGGCGGCAGCACGCCGAGGATCTCCGCCAGCTTGCGCTCCCTGCCGGGCAGGTCTTCGGGTCCCGCGACGTCGCGCGCGCACTGGGGACAGAGGCGTCGGACCAGGCGGAGCGAGATCACCGCGTGCAGCGATTCCGCTAGGCGCCCCGGGGCGAGCCCGAGGTCGATCAGGCGCCGCACGCCCGAGACCGTGTCGGGGGTATGCGCGGTGGCGAGCACTTTGCGGCCGGTCACCGCCGTTCGTAGCGCGATGCGCGCGGTCGCGAGATCGCGGATCTCACCGGCATGCACGACGTCCGGATCCTGGTCGAGAAGCTGCTGCAACGTCTCCGCGAACGACTTTCCGGTCGAAGCATCGTACCGCACCTGCGTGACCCCGGGGATGTGCAGCTCCACGCGTCCCTCGAGGGAAACCACGCTCTGCTTGTTCAACGCGTACATGCTCGCGTAGACGAAGCTCGTCGTGCCCGAGCGCGCCGGGCCGGTCACCAGAACCAGTCCTTCGTTGCGTCCGAGGATGCGACGGATCTGCTGTCCCTCCGGGCCGTCGAAGCCGAGGGCGTCGAGTGTCGGAAGCTCGTCGGGCGCGACGAGCCGGACCGAAACGAGCTCGCCGTCCGGCGTCGGGGTCGTGAGCAGGTGGGCCCTTCGTTCCAGCGACGGGCCCCCGCGAACCGGGAAGCCCTCCTCGGACACGCCGACGTTGCCCTCCGCCATGTACCGTAGCCGCGCCACGAGGCGCTCGTGCGCGGTGGCGGGCAGCGCCACGACGTGCTGGAGAACACCATCGATGCGGTAGCGTACCCGCCCCTTGTCGCGCCCCGGCTCGATGTGGATCTCCGTGGCGCGGTAGCGCACACCCTGCTGGAGGATGACGTCGGCCAGGCGAACGACGGCGGGGTCCTCGAGCTCGAAGGTCGTGAACATCCCGCGGCCATCGGACGTGACGACCTGGAAGTCGCTCTCCGCGACCTCGGCGACGAGCTTCTCGAGCGTGTTCCCCGGGGCCTGACGCGCCTGGTACGCCCGGTCGAGGGCCTCGCCGATCGCGGTCGGGCTCGCCATGAGCAGGACCGGCTCCCTGCCGGTATGCTCCACGATGGCCCGGTGCGCCGAGCGGTTCGAGGGGTCGAAGGTCGCCACCACGACGTTCCGTTCCGTGAGCGCCACGCCCAGGATGCCGTACCGACGGGCCACGTGCTCCGGAATCAGCCGAACCGCCTGGGCGTCCCGCTGCGTGACGTCCGCGACCCCGATGCGGAAGTGGCCGGCCACGCGGCGGGTGAACTCCGCATCCGTCGTGTTGCACGCGGTGACCACCCGGCTCCACGCGGCCTTCAAGGTCGGCAGGTCGGGCCGCAACGGCAGATCGAGGTCGAGGCCGGCGTGGCCGGCGACGTCCTTCAGCCAATGGGATGGAGTGGTGGGTTGCATGGCCCAAGATATCGCAAGAATCCGGCCACCGGCACCATCATCCGGTCTGGCGCACGGCGCTCGGATTTGGCTACCCTCCTGGGATGTCCACCAAATTCCGCATACCCTGGCTCAGCGCCGCGTGCGCCTGCTCGCTGCTGATCGCCGCGCCGGCGGCGGCCCAGCAGGAAGACCCCGCGAGGCAGATCGTGCCCGGCGCGCCGATCTCGGATCTCGACCGCGCTCCGCGCCCGGCGGCCGTCGCCGCGCGCGCGCCCGGGTCCATCGACATCGACGGCGTGCTCGACGACGCGGCCTGGGCCGCGGCACCGGTCATCGACCGCTTCATCCAGCAGAAGCCCGATCCGGGCCTGCCGGCGACCGAGCGGACCGAGGTCCGGATCCTCTACGACGACGAGCACCTCTACATCGGCGCGGAGATGTACGACTCGAACCCGTCGTCGCTCGTGATCCCCACGTTGCAGCGCGATCCCAACACCCGGGACGGCGACGCGTTCGGCTTCACGCTCGACACCTTCCTCGACGGCCAGAACTCGTTCGCCTACTTCGTGAACCCGGGCGGTGCCGTCCGCGACTCACAGACGTCCGACGACGGGCGCATCAGCAACGCCGCCTGGGAGTCCGCGCACGACCTCCGGACCCGCATCCACGACCGGGGATGGACGCTCGAGATGGCGATCCCCTGGTCCACCCTCCGCTTCGACGGCAGCCGGGACGCGCAGGTGTGGGGGCTCAACCTCCTCCGCCGGATCCGCAGCAAGAACGAAGACGCCACGTGGGCGCCGATGGACCGTCGCTGGCAGCTCTACGTGATGTCGCGCGCCGGCACGCTCACCGGGCTGGACGGCATCCGGCCGGGCCGCAACCTGTCGGTCAAGCCGTTCGTGGTCGGGAGCCGCCCGTCGGGGTCGCTGCAGGCGGGGGCCGATCCCGAGTTCGACGCGGGCGGCGACCTGAAGCTCGGACTCACCCCGGGGCTCACGCTCGACCTGACGGTGAACACCGACTTCAGCCAGGTCGAGGTGGACCAGCAGCAGGTCAACCTCACACGCTTCTCGCTGTTCTTCCCCGAGAAGCGCGAGTTCTTCCTCGAGAACGCGGGCATCTTCCAGTTCGGCGACCAGGGGCAGTATTCACAGCGGAACGGCGCCACGGACCGCGACTTCACGCTCTTCCACTCCCGCCGTATCGGTCTCACGCCGAGCGGGGCGCCGCTGCCGATCCTCGGCGGGGGACGCGTGAGCGGCACGGCGGGCCCGGTCACCGTGGGCATCCTCAATATGCAGACCCGCGCGGAGGACGCGTTCGCGGCCGAGAACTTCAGCGTCGCCCGCGTCCGCGGCGAGCCGCTCCCGGGCCTCACCACCGGTGGCATCTTCGTGAACAGAACCGCCACCTCGGGATCTCCGGCGGAAAGCCGCTCCTGGGGCGTCGACATGAACCTCGAGGCGCTCGGCAACTATTTCCTGGTGCAGTCCTACCTCGCCGGGACGAGCGGGACCGCCGCGGACGGCTCACCCCTCGAGTCGGGGATGGCGGGTCGGATCTCGGCGGCCTGGCGTGATCCCTTCTGGGAGATCGAAACGCTGTACCGGCACTTCGACGACGACTTCGACCCGGGCGTCGGCTTCGTGCGCAGGAGAGGCGTGCGGCACGGGTACGGGACCATCGGCGTGCAGCCGCGCGTGGAGTGGGGCCCGGTCCAGCAGCTCAACCCCTACGTCGAGGCCCATTACTTCTCGAATCTGGATGGCGTGCTGGAGACCCGCGAGTTGAGCGCGGGCCTCGACACGGACTTCACCGACGGCGCGACGGCGAGTGTCAGCGTCACCGACCGCTTCGAACGGGTTCCGATGGCGTTCACCGTCCGGGGCGCGACCGTGGCGCCCGGGAGCTACGCTTTCTCCGAAGCCAGGGCATCGTACACCGCCAGCCGTGCGCGGCCGCTGTCTGGACAGCTCAGGGTGGGTGGCGGCGGCTACTTCGGGGGCGACATCCGCTCGGTCGGCGCGAGCGTGCTGGGCCGTCTCGGCTACCGGGCCCTGCTCGACCTGAGCGTGGAGCACAACCGCATCGACCTACCCGCGCAGGCACCCGTGACGGCCGACATCTACGGGGCGAAGCTCGACGTCTTCTTTTCGCCGCGGCTCCTCACGAGCGCCTTCGTCCAGTACAACGAGGCGACGGACGAGGTGATCACCAACGCCCGGCTGAACTGGATCCACGCGCCGCTGTCGGATCTCTACCTGGTGCTCACCGAGCGTCGGCGTGGGGGCGACGTGCTGGAGCGGCTGCTCAGCCTGAAGGTGACGAAGCTGATCTCGTTCTGAGGTCACCGGCCCCCGTCTGGCTACCGGCGGGGCTGGGCGGGCGGCGACGCCTCCAGCGACTGACTGGATCCAACGGAGCACCCGTCGCTCGTAGGCACGGTACGCGTCGTCGAACTTCCGCTCCAGATACGCTTCTTCGGGCAGGATCGCGAAACGCAGCAAGCGCCCAGGCGGCCAGAGGCGTCAGCAGGAGGATTCCCGGGACGAGGCTTCCCTCAGGCGTCGCAAACGTGACTTGGTCGCCGCCGCTGGAGCGGCGGCGTCATTGTTTCGCCATATGAGGCGGCCGACATGACACGCGGGAAGAAGGCGCGATCGCGCGCGGCAGGTTCCTGCCACATCTGGCGGCCAACGTCCCACGCTGCCCCGTACCATGCCCGCCGTGGCGGATTGCCGCCACGCCTCACCGGCCCGCACCCGCGTTCGCGGCCGGCGCTGTGCGGCTCCATCCCGGCACCAACGCGAAGCACGCCCCCACCGGCTCTCCCACCGCAGCATACGCCACCTTTCCGCGTCGGACCCCTCCCTGGTGGAGGTGAGGACGCGGGCGCTTCGTAGGCGGCCTCGACCCGGTTGAACGGCTGGGGCTCACCGAGCCTTCCTGACTCGACGAAGGATATCTCCGACTAAACGGGACCCTCGGCGTTCACACCGTCTTAGGGCACCTCACGGTCGTCGCTCACCTCCTCCGGGAGCATCAGGCCTTCCAGGAAGTACGCCGCGAGCTCGGCACGCCCGGCCAGCCCCGACTTCTGGTAGACCGCACTCGCGTGTTGTCGGGCAGTCTGCGCGTTCCGCCCCGTCGAGCGAGCGATCGCCTTGTGACTGTGCCCCTTGAGCAAGAGGACGGCGACCTCCCTCTCGGCTTTCGTGAGGCCCCAGGCGACCAGCTGCTCCTGAACGGCCTCACCGAGACCCTCGAGCGCGAGCCGCGCCCGATTCCGCCACGCGTCCCTCTCGGCGTCCCGGGTGGTCAAGCTCTCCTGGAGCTGGCCCGCGCGCCGCTCCGCGCGCCACCACCCCATCCAGAGCGCGGTCGCCAACACGACCCCGAAGACGATCATCGAGAGCTCGAAGATCACGTGGAACGAGAGCCAGCTCGTCGGACGGTCCAGGACGAGATCGATCGTGCCCCCCACCACGAGGAGGGTGAGGGCGGTGCCCAGCAGAATCTGGAAGCGTTTGGCCTGCTCGGGGTCCATGGCGCGGCATCCTACATGTGTTGAATGTCGAGGAAGTGTAAGGGTTTTCACACGGATGTGGGATACGCCTCCGCCTGGGGACGCGGCAACTTCGACTCGTCTTCAACAAGGAGGTCCACATGTTGCCCGAGCCCCTTCACCCCGCCGTCGTGCATTTCCCCATCGTGCTTGCGGTTCTACTGCCACTCGTCGTCGTGGGAGCCTTGGTCGCGATCCGGATGGGATCACCGCTTCGCCGCACCTGGCTCATTCCCGTCGGCCTGGCGCTCGCACTGACGGCCTCGGCGTGGGCTTCCGTCGAAACCGGCGAGGCGCAGGAAGATCGGGTCGAGCGCGTCGTGGCCGAGTCGGCCATGCACACCCACGAAGAACGGGCCGAGCGCTTCTTCGTGCTGTCCGGGGCGCTCTTCGCGGTTATCGCGGGCGGCATGCTCGGCGGCACCCTCGGCTCCGCTTCACGGTTGGTGGGGTCCGTAGGCGCGGTCCTCTTTCTCCTGCCGACCTTCCAGGTGGGCGCCAGCGGCGGCGAGTTGGTCTACGAGCACGGAGCCGCCTCCGCCTACGTGACCGGTGGCTCGGCCGACGCCTCGGCCGGCAATGACGCCCGCGAGAATCCGGACGGGGACGAAGATCCCGACGACGGCCGGCGGGAGCGCTGATCATGATCTCGTTCCTCGCCTGGATGTTCCTCGGCCCCGTGCCGGACACGGTGGTCGTATCCGCCGCGGAGGCCCTTCGGATGGCCATGGAGAGGAGCCCCGCCCTCGAGGCGGCACGCACCCGAACGATGGCCTCCGAGTCTCGAGTCCGGGAGGCGGGCCTTCTGCCCAACCCCACGCTCAACGTGGCGGGTGAGAACCTCGGAGCCGCCGTGGAGACCACGGGACGCCCGGCGTGGGAAGGCATCGAGGGGCAGATCCTCATCGGCCTGCCCGTTTCCGTCGGCGGGGACCGTGGCGCGGCGGTCCGTCGCGCCGAAGCGGTGGCGGACGAGACGCTCGCGCTGGAACGGATGACGGCCCTGGATACGGGCGTCGAGGCGGTGGATGCCATGTCGAGGCTGATCCACGACCGCGCCCTGGTCGGCCACGCAAGCGCGGACGCCGCGGGCATCCAACAGATGGCCGACCAGGTGCGGATGCAGGCCGACATGGGACGGGCCTCGGACGGGGAAGCCGCGAGGCTTCGATTGGCCAGCGCCTCGGCCTGGTCCCGCCTGGCGGAGGCTCGAGCCGACGAAGCGAGGTCGGCCGCCCATCTGGCTTTCCTGACCGGGTTGGCTCCCGCGGTCGTCGTCGAGCTCCCGTCCTGCACGTGGGAGCCACCGGTGCCGTCGGCCGAGCCCGCCGATCTGCAGGCCCTCGGCGCCCGGGTGAACAGCTGGGAGGCCGCGGCCGATGAGATGCGGGCCGCGGCGATTCCGGACCTCGTGCCCCAGCTGGGATGGCGTCGCTCCGCGGGCTTCGATGCCCTGTACGTCGGCGTGGCGATGGAGCTCCCGGTCTTCGACCGGAACCAGGGCGCACGCGACGCCGCCATGCGCGAAGCGACCGCCGCCAGCATCGAACAGACCCGTCTCGCGACCCTGCTGCAATCGGATCGGGCCGCGGCTCGGCGGGCGCTGGACGCGCTCGAAGAGGCGGGATCGCGCTTCGACCAGGGCTGGGCCGACGCGCTCGCGCGTGCCGTCGAGTCGGCGGAAGCCCGGTACGCGCTGGGGGAAGGCACGTTGACCGAGCTCCTGGACAGCCGCCGGGCCCGGTTGGATGCGCTCGCCGATTTCGAAGGCTGGCGCATGTCGATGTTCGGCTGGAGAGCACGCCTCGTGCGTCGATCCGGCGTGGAGGCCACCGACCTGATCCTCTGCAATCCATCACCTGACCTGGAGACGTCCAGATGAGCCAGGAGTCCACCGGTACCGCACCGTCCATCCGACGGCCCCTCGCATGGATCGCGGTCGTCGCGGCCGCCCTCCTGTTGCCGGGCTGCGGGTCCGGAGACGCACCGGCCCGGGAAGAGGCTCCGCCGGAGGAGGGCCGCGTGGCGCTGACCCCGGAGCAGGTCGCGACGGCCGAGGTCGGGGTGGCGCCCGTGCACCTCGAAGAAGTCAGCGGTGCACAGCAGATACCCGCCATGTTGGCCAGCCCCGATACGGCCTCCGTGACCATAGGGTCCGTCGTGGAGGGACGGGTGGCTTCCGTGCTCGTGCTCCCCGGCGATCGAGTCCAGGAGGGGGAGGCGCTGCTCCGCATCCACTCCCACGAGCTGACCGACGCCCTGCGCGACCTGACGTCGTCCGAGGCCCGGCTGGACTATGTCGCAGCCGCCGCGGACCGCTCGGACCAGTTGTTCGCCGCCGGAGCCGTGTCGAGGGAGGAGGTCGAGCGACGCACGGCGGAGCGCGTCCAGATCGAGGCGGAGGTCGAGCGCGCTCGCGATTGGGTGGGCCACCTCTCCCCGTCGCCCGACGGCCTCGTGGTGGTTCGGGCGTCACGGACGGGGACCGTCTTCTCGGTCGCGGTCGTGGACGGCACCGTGGTGTTGCCGGGGATGGAGTTGGTCTCCCTGGGCCGCACGGACGTCCTGTGGGCGACCGGCTGGGTCCCGGAGCGTCTCGACACGGTCGTGCGGCCCGGGGACTCGGTCGAGGTGTCCGTGGACGGGCTCTCGATCCCGCCGCTCGAGGCGCACGTGGTGCAGGTCGGTGGAGCGGTCGATCTCACCCGGCGAGCGATCGCGGTCCGGGTCGAGCTGCGGAGCGTCCCACCGACCGTACGGCCCGGCATGTTCGCGACGTTGACACTGCCTACGGGACCCGCGGAGCTCAGGGCCGTCCTCCCGTCCGACGCGGTCCAGCAGGTCGAGGGTGGGGAAGTCGCCTTCGTCGAGGAGTCCCCCGGACTCTACGTCGCCGTTCCCGTCGTTTCCGTGCCGCTGGTCGGTGGTCGGGTCGGGGTCTCCGGGCTCGCGGAGGGTCAGCGCGTCGTGGTGACCGGCGCCTACGCCATCCGATCCGTCATGGAAGGCAACGTGCCGGCGGGAGGTGCCTCATGATCGGGCTCCTCATCGGGCTGATGGTGCGAGCCCGGAAAGCGGTGCTCGGGCTCACGGGCGTCCTTCTGGCTGGCGGGATCTGGGCCTGGTCCACGATTCCCTTCGAGCCGTTCCCCGACCTCACGGCGAACGCGGCCACCGTCATCGCCGACGCGCCCGGCATGGCGCCGCAGGAGGTGGAGCAGTTGGTCACCTTTCCCATCGAACGGGCGTTCCTCGGCCTTCCCCGGACCCTCAACGTTCGGTCCACGAGCAAGTTCGGCGTATCCATGACGCAGGTCGTGTTCGAGGACGGGGTCGATCCGTACTTCGCCCGTCAGCTCCTCACCGAGCGCCTGGGTAGCGTCCTCGCGGAGGTGCCGGACGGCGTATCCGTCACGCTGGGCCCGGTCTCCACCGCGATGGGCGAGGTGTATCAGTACGTCGTCGTGTCCGACGACCCGGACTGGAGCGCCACGGAGCTCAAGACGCTGCAGGACTACACCATCGCTCCGCAGCTGCGCACGGTCCGGGGCGTTGCGGAAGTGAACTCCTGGGGCGGCCTCACCGAGCAGTATCACGTCACCGCCGAGCCGACACGTCTTGCGGCCGCGGGGCTCACCCTGTTCGACGTGGAGCGCGCCATCGCCGACAACAACCTCAACTTCGGCGGCACCTATACGGAGAGCCGTGGCGAACGTTACGTCATCCGGGGGATGGGCCGCCTCGGCGGTCTCGATGCCATCGCCGACGTACAGGTCGCCACCCGCGACGGCGTGCCGCTCAGGGTCGCGGACGTCGCCGAGGTGGGATCGGGTCCGCTCCCGAGACAGGGAGCGGTGACCTACAACGGGACCGGCGAAGTGGTGAGCGGCATGGTCATCATGCGGAAGGGAGAGAACGCGCAGGACGTGATCGCGGCCGTGACCGAGCGGGTCGACGAGATCCAGACGACGCTCCCCGACGGCGTCCAGCTGGTCCCGTTCTACGACCAGGCGCACCTCGTCGACCAGACGACCCATACCATCAAGAAGAACCTGCTCCTGGGCGGAATCCTGGTGGTCATCCTCCTGTGGGTATTCTTGCGCAACATAGCCGCGAGCGTCATCGTGGCCCTGGTGATCCCCTTGTCGATGCTGTGGGCCTTCATCGCCATGAAGATGTTCGGCTACTCAGCCAACCTGATGAGCTTGGGGGCGCTCGATTTCGGCCTTCTGGTCGACGCCTCGGTGGTGATGATCGAGAACGTCATGCGGCGCGCCGGCGAGAAAGGCGCCCCGGGTGAGCGCATTGTACGCGCGGCCTCCGAGGTCGGGCGACCCATCGTTTTCGGGATCGTCATCATCATCGCCGTCTACGTGCCCGTCTTCGCCCTGCAGGGCACGGCCGGGAAGATGTTCATTCCCATGGCGTTCACGGTCATCGCGGCACTCATCGGGTCCCTGGTGCTCGCGATGACGCTGATTCCCGCGCTCGCCCGCATCTTCCTGAGCGATGCGCACGAGGTCGAGGTCGCCGGCTTCGAGCGCTTCAAGAACCGCTACCGGTCGCTCCTCGATCGCTTGATCGGTCGGCCGAGGGCCGTCCTCGGCGTATCCGCGGCGCTGGTGTTGGTCATCATGGTAAGCGCTACCCGCCTCGGTACCGAGTTCATGCCTCGCCTCGACGAGGGGAGCGTGCTCGTCCAGGGCCTGCGCCTACCGTCCACCGCACTCGGCGAGGGGGTCGCGTTCTCGGGCGCCCTCGAGCGAGCCCTCATCGCTCTTCCCGAAGTGGAGACGGTGGTGTCCAAGCTGGGACGTCCGGACCTCGCCACCGAGGCCATGGGCACCTACGAGTCCGACACGTACGTGATGTTGAAGGATCGCAATGAATGGCGCCCCGGTGGGAAACCCGCGTTGCTCGCCGCCATGGACAGCGCGCTCTCCTCGGTGCCCGGGTTGGATTACGCGTTCACACAGCCCATTCAGATGCGTCTGGACGAGGCGGAGTCCGGGATCACGACGGACGTAGGTGTGAAGATCTTCGGCGAGGACCCGGAACGCCTGGCCGCGGCAGCGGCAAGGGCGGAAGCCGTGATCGCGGGTATCGAGGGTACCGCCGACGTGAAGGTGAGCGCGGCCGCCGAGGTGAAAGAACTCACCATCGCCCTGGATCGTTCGGCGATGAGCCGCTATGGCCTGAGCTCGAATGACATCGGGCATCAGGTCGAGCTGGCGCTCGGGTCGGCCGTGGCCACGCAGGTGGTCGACGGGCCGCGTCGGATCGATGTGGTCGTGCGTGTTCCCGACAGCAACCGCATCGATCCGGTGGCCTTCGGATCCCTGCCCGTGGCCGCGACCGGAACCGGCCTCGTGCCTCTGTCGGCGGTGGCCTCGGTCGGTGTCGCCCAGACACCCGAAGCCTTCGCTCACGAAGGTGGACGCCGGATGGTCGTCGTCGGCGCGAACATCCGAGGGCGCGACGTGGGCGGGTTCGTCGAGGAAGCGAGCGTCGCCCTCGAGGCTCGGGCCCCCCTCCCCGATGGCTATCGTTACGAGTGGGGGGGCCAGTACCGGAACCAGCAGATGGCCCTGCGGCGGCTCGCGATTCTCGTGCCCCTGGCCGTTGGCGCCATCTACCTGCTGTTGTACCTGGCCTTCGGGAGCTTCCTCCAGGGCGCCCTGATCATGACGAACATCCCCTTCGCGCTGGCCGGAGGCATCGCGATCCTGTGGGTACGGGGGCTGAACCTGAGCACCTCGGCGATCATCGGCTTCATCGCCGTATTCGGCATCGCCGTGTTGAACGGCGTCGTGATGGTCAGCTACATGAACGAGCTCCGGGAGAAGGGCCGGTCCCTCCGCGAAGCCGTGACCGAAGGCGCGGTGACGCGGCTCCGTCCGGTCCTCATGACGGCTGCCGCCGCAACCCTGGGCTTCATCCCCATGGCCGTCTCCCAGTCCCCGGGCGCCGAGCTGCAGCGCCCGCTGGCCACGGTCGTGATCGGTGGGCTGATCACCGCCACGGTCCTCACGCTCCTGGTGCTACCCACGGCCTACCACGCCGTGGAGCGTTGGGCCGAACGGCGGAGGTCGGAGCATGTTTGATACCGGGGCACATGCTGCGCAGCGAGCCGGACCGTTTCGATGTACGGCCGGCAGGCCTACATTCGGCTCGATCGAGCCGGACGGTTCCGGCCTGGATTCCCGTCGTACCGAGAGGCCATGTCGGACTCCACCGAGGCACAGCTCCACGCACGCTGGAAGGATGAGCCGGCCCCCCTGCTCCCCCTGCTCCACGCGCTCCACGACCGTGACGGCTACCTGTCGGAGGACGCGCTTCGCGGAGTCGCCAGGGCCCTCCGGATCCCGATCGCAGACCTCTTCGGGACCGTCACCTTCTACCATCACTTCGCGCGTGAGCCCGGTGGCCTGCACGCCCCACGCGTCTGCACGGGGCCGGTCTGCCGCATGCGGGGCGCCGACAGCCTCGTCGAGGCGCTGGACGGGGCCACGCCGATGCCGTGCTCGGGACGATGCGACCAACCGATCCCGGTGCTCCGCGGACACGACACGCTCGTGGGCGACTCGGCGGACGGGCTCGAGCTCAGGCCTTCCCCGCTCCCGCCCCCCGCCGCGCCCGGTGTCGAGGAGTGTGTCTTCGCGGGCATCCGGGCGTCGGGACGGGCCGGACTCGAAGGGTACCGGCGCACCGGCGGCTACGAGGCCCTCGAGGCCGCGCTGGGCGACACGCGCGCAGGGCTGATCGAGACGCTCGAGGCGTCGGGTCTGGCGGGACGGGGCGGCGCGGGCTTCCCGACCGGGCGGAAGTGGCGGGCCGTGGCCGAGGCGCCCGGCGACCCGAAGACCATCGTGTGCAACGCGGACGAGGGCGAGCCGGGGTGCTTCAAGGACCGGTGCCTGCTCGACCACGACCCGCACGCGATCCTCGAGGGGATGATCCTGGCGGCATGGGCCACGGGCGCGACCCGCGGCTTCATCTATCTCCGCTACGAGTACCCGGAGACGGAAGCGGTCCTGGAGCGCGCGATCGCCGAGGCGCGCGAGGCTGGGCTGATCGGCCGGGACATCCTCGGAAGCGGGCTCGACTTCGAGCTGTACGTGCGGCGCGGAGCGGGCGCCTACATCTGCGGCGAGGAAGGGTCGCTGCTGAACAGCCTCGAGGGGAAGCATCCGTTCCCGCGGAACCGCCCCCCGTTCCCCGTCACCCACGGCTTCGAGAACCTCCCCACGGTGGTGAACAACGTCGAGACGCTCGCGTCGGTCCCGCCCATCGTGCGGCACGGAGCCGACTGGTACCGGGGGCTCGGGCGCGGCGACCACGCCGGCACCAAGGTGATCAGCCTGTCGGGAGACATCGCCCGTCCCGGCAACTACGAGATACCGATCGGCTTTCCGCTGGCCGCGCTCCTGCACGACGTGGCGGGCGGGCCCGGTGCGGGCCGGACCGTGCAGGCCGTCACGATGGCCGGGCTGTCCGGCGGCTTCCTGGGTGGCGACGACCTGGACGTGACGCTGGACGAGCCGAGCATCCGGTCGAAGGGCTCGTTCCTCGGCGCCGGCGGTATCATGGTCTTCGACGACACGCGCGACATGGTCGACGTCGCGCATCAGGCGATGACCTTCTTCGCCCACGAGTCGTGCGGGAAATGCTTCCCGTGCCGGATCGGCACCCAGAGGCTCATGGAGCGCCTCGGCGGCGACGCGGGTCCCGGCGAGCTCGGGGCGTGGACGGACGAGGTTCAGGACCTGGGGGCCACCATGATGGAGACGAGCGCGTGCGGGCTCGGCACCGCCGCGCCCCTCATCACGAAGAGCCTCCTCAAGTATTTTCCGGAGCGGGTAGCGGAGCACGTGGCCCGACCGCACCAGAAGCAGGAGGGCAGGACATGAGCGGCAGCAACGGACGGAACGGCGGCCCGCCCGCCCCGGAGTCCCCGACCCTCTCCCTGGACGGAGAAGAGGTCGCCTTCACGCCTGGAGAGACCCTCTTCGAGGTCTCGGAGCGACACCGGCGGGACATCCCGACGCTCTGCTACGACGACCGCCTGGAGCCGTTCGGGGGATGCCGCCTGTGCGTGGTCGAACTCGAGGGCGCCCGCAACCCGGTCGCTTCCTGCACGACGAAGGCCGAGCCCGGCATGAAGGTGAAGACCCGGGGCGGCCGGCTCGACATGCACCGCCGGGTCCTCATGGAGATGGTCGCCTCCGAGAACCGCGACATCGACGTGGATCCCCTGTCCGGATACGCCTCGCAGGAGATGGTCCGGCTCGTCGACCGGTACGAAGCCCGCACGGGCCGCTTCGAGGGCCGGAAGTCCGGCAAGAGCAAGACCGACGACGCCAACCCGTTCCTCCTTCGGGACTACGAGAACTGCATCTCGTGCTACCGCTGCGTGCGCGTGTGCGCCGAGCAGGAGGGCGACTACGCGATCAGCGTCATGAACCGGGGATTCGACACGCAGATCACGACGGAGTTCGACGGCGACCTCCGGGAGTCCGCGTGCACCTTCTGCGGGCAGTGCATCCAGGTGTGCCCCACCGGAGCCCTGGGCGACCTGAAAGCCCTCCGCTACAAGCACGAGCCCGGCGAGACCGAGACCACGCGCACCATCTGCACGTACTGCGGCGTGGGCTGCTCCGTGGACGTCATGACCCGCGGCGAGAAGATCGTCGGCGTGCTCCCCGCGATGGACGGACCCGCCAACGAGGGGGCGCTCTGCATCAAGGGGCAGTTCTCCTACGACTTCGTCCAGCACCCCGACCGGCTCAAGACACCGCTGGTGCGGGGGGACGACGGCGAGCTCCACCCGGCGTCCTGGGACGAGGCACTCGACCGGGCGGCGGAGGGCTTCGGCGAGGCCATCCGGAAGCACGGGCGCCACAGCTTCTACGCGATCGCCTCCGGGCGCGCGCCCAACGAGGCCGCCTACGTCATGCAGAAGTTCGTGCGGGCCGGGCTCGGGACGAGCTACATCGATAACTGTAGCCGTGCCTGACACGCCCCCACAGTCGCCGGTCTGGCGGCAAGCATCGGAAGAGGCGCCATGTCGAACCCGCTGGCGGACATGGAGCGTCCCGATGTGATCTTCTGCATCGGGACCAATATGACCGAGGCGCACCCCGTGGCAGCCACCCGTCTCAAGAAGGCGATCGCCCGCGGGGCGAAGATGATCGTTGCGGACCCGCGCCGGATCGACCTCGCCGAGCGCGCGCACCTGTACCTGCCCATCCGGGTGGGGTCCGACACCGCGCTCCTGCTCGCGATGGCGCACGTCATCGCCCGCGAAGGGCTGGTGGACGAGGCGTTCCTGCGCGACCGCACGGTCGAGGGGGAGGCGTTCCTCGAACACGTGAAGGAGTTCACGCCCGAGTGGGCGTCGGAGATCTGTGAGGTGCCGGCCGAGGACATCGAGCAGGCGGCGCTCTGGTACGCGCGGGCCGAGCGTGGCGCGATCTACTACACGCTCGGGATCACGGAGCACGTCTGCGGCGTCGAGAACGTCCAGAGCCTCTGCAACCTGGCGTTGATGACCGGCCACATAGGACGCGAGGGAACCGGCATCAACCCGATGCGCGGGCAGAACAACATCCAGGGCGCCGGCGACATGGGCGCCATCCCGAACAACTACCCCGGCTTCCAGCCCGTCTCGGACCCGGCGAACCAGGCGAAGTTCGAGAAGGCGTGGGGGACGAAGGTCGATCTCGAGGTCGGGATCACGAAGATCACGATGCTCGACCAGGCCGGCGACCAGATCCGCGCGGTCCTCATCGACGGCGAGAACACCGTGGTCTCGGACGCCGACCGCAGGCACGCGGAGAAGGCGCTCCGGAAGCTCGACTTCCTCGTGGTGTGCGACCTCTTCCTCACGGACACCGCCGAACTCGCCGACGTCGTCTTCCCGGCGGCCGGCTGGGCCGAGGTCGACGGAACCCAGACGAACACCGAGCGCCGCGTGCAGCGCCTGCGGGCGGCCGTTCCGCCCCAGGGCGAGGCGAAGCCCGACTGGTGGATCGTGAGCCGGCTCGCCCGGCGCATGGGCTTCCAGGGCTTCGACTACGAGAGCGCGAAGGAGGTCTTCAACGAGATGTGCGCGCTGTCGGCCACGTACCGGGGGCTCGACTGGGACCGTGTCGAGGAGGGGCGCTATCAGTGGCCCGTCCCCGAGGAGGGACATCCCGGCACGCCTCGTCTGCACGAAGGCGTGTTCGAGAACGGCCGCGGCATCTTCAAGCTGACGAGCTACCGCGATCCCTCGGAGGTCATCGACGACGACTATCCGGTCTGGCTCACGACCGGCCGCCGGCTGCAGTCGTACCACACGCACACGCAGACGGGGCGGACCGCGGGCATCGAGTATCTGCTCCCGGGCGAGTCTCTCGAGATCCATCCGGACGACGTGGAGAAGCTCGGGCTGACCGACGGCGGGCTCGCTCGCGTCACGAGCAGACGGGGAAGCGTCGACGTTCCCGTCCAGGCGAACCCCCGGTCACCGAAGGGGACGGTCTTCCTCTCGTTCTCGTTCGCGGACATTCCGGTGAACGTGCTCACCGGCGGCGGCTACGATCCGATCACGCAGACGCCCGAGGTGAAGGTGTGCCCCGTGCGCGTGGAAGCGGTCAGAGGATGATCGCGAGCGGCAGCAGGACGACGTAGGCGAGCACCAGCAGCAGCGGCGCGGCCGTGATCGAGCCCTGGGCGAGCAGCCAATAGCCGAGGGTGAGCGTCAGGAGCCCGGCGGCTCCGAGCATCGCGTTCACGCGCGTGAAGCGGAGCGCGGCCGGTTGGCTTCGCGCTGCTTCGGCGGCTCTGCGCCGCGAGGGCTTTTTCGTTCGGTTCTCTTTGGGCATGGCGGCTGATTCTAGACTCGGGCTTCCGCTGGGTCAATCGGATCGGCCAGATGGCTCCTCAGCTCGTCGACTTCGATGCCGAGCGCCTCGGCCGCCTTCTCTTCGTCTCCGTCGCAGCTCTCGAGCACGACCGTGACGTGCCTCCGGATGGCAGCCGCGAGCGACTGGTCACCGCCGCCTTCGGCCGAGCCGTCCTCGTCGCCGAGAATGAGGTGGTCGGCTCCGATGACGGTTCCCCGCGCCATGATCGCGGCGCGCATGAGCGCGTTCTCGAGCTCCCGCACGTTCCCCGGCCAATCGTGCGCGCGGAGCTTGAGCACGGCACCGTCGGAGATCCGTCGGACGTTGCGGTGCGTCTCCTCCCGAATACGGCCGAGCATGGCGTTCGCGATCAGCTCGATGTCGTCGGGACGGGCGCGGAGCGGCGGCACTTCGATCTCGACGACCTTCAGGCGGAAGTAAAGGTCCTCGCGGAACGTCCCCTCCTCGATGAGCTTCTCCACCGGCTGGTGCGTGGCCGCGATGACGCGCGCCTCGGTGCGTCGCACCTCCTCTCCACCCACCGGATAGAAGCGCCGCTCCTGGAGCACCCGCAGGAGCTTGGTCTGGAACTCCGGGCTCGTGTCTCCGATCTCGTCGAGGAAGATCGTGCCCTTCTTCGCGAGCTCGAAGTATCCCTTGCGGGCCCCGGACGCCCCCGTGAACGCGCCCTTCACGTGCCCGAAGAGCTCCGACTCCAGGAGCGTGTCGGTCAGCGCGGTGCAGTTGACCGCGATGAACGGCTCGTCGGCGTACTCGGAGTGCTGATGAATCGCGCGCGCGATGACCTCTTTGCCGGTTCCCGTCTCGCCCCGGACCAGCACCGTGGCCCGGTTGCGCGAGAGCACGCCGATCGTCTTGTAGATCTCGATCATGCGCGGGTTGCGCCCGACGAGCTTGCCGCGTGGCAACGCGCCGTCGTCCTCGGCCGTGTCGTCGTCCGCGACGTCGACGTTCAGCGCCCGCTCACGGAAGCACCGCTCGGCCAGTCCCTGCACCGCCTTCGGGTCGACCGGCTTCACCAGAAAGTCGAACGCGCCGGCCTTCATGGCGGTGACGGCGGTCTCCATGTCGTCGTGCGCGGTCATGACCACGACCTCGACACGCTCCATGGACGAGCGGATCCGCTCGAGGAGCTCGAGGCCGGTCATCCCCGACATACGGACATCGGTCACCACCAGACCGGGGTCGAACGAGCTGACCCTGGCCAGGGCCTTTTCGGCGCTCTCGGCCGTCTCGACCTCGTAACCGGCATGGGCGAGGCGGGTCCGGAGCACTTCGAGGCCGTCGACGTCGTCGTCGACGACGAGAATTCGCTGGGATACGGAGGGTTCGGTCATGGCGAGAATGTTAACCCCCCACGCCGGAGTCAGGGTCCACGTCGGCCGGACCGCGTGGGTCGCGTGGGCCACCAGGGTCGTCAGGGGTACCCGGTGGCCCCTGCTCACGCCGGACGTCGATGGGCTCGAGGTTCCAGTAGGCGGGGAGGTCCGGAACCTCCTCGGCCCTGAGGCGCGCCAGCTGCTCGTCGTTCCGCACCTTCCGCACCCGGACCATGTAGATCAGCACCACCCCGAGGAGGAGCCAGAACACCGACGAGCGTGCGACGACGAAGAGCCAACCGTACCGGGATTTCACGTGCGCCCGCCAATCCTCCTCCAGCTGGCCGCTCGTGACGCCGTACGTCTGCCGCAGGGCCACCTCGAACGATCGTTCCTCGCGCCACCGCTCCAGGAAGATCGCCAGGCCGCGCTCGCCGCTCCCTTCCAGTAGATAGGTCACGGCGCTCGCCGACAGGAGGTACGCGGTGCGCGCCTGGTCCCGGCGGCCGGGCCATCCGAGGGTGATCGAGTCGAGGGCCGGCGTGCCTCCGAACGCCAGCCCGACCCTGAGCTGCCACACCTCCATCGCGTCGAACCCACCGGCCGCCCACTCGGCGTACCCTTCGTTGAACCAGCGGGGGATGCGGAGCCCGCCCAGGAACTGGTGCAGCCCGAGGTGGGCCCACTCGTGACGAAGCGTACGGAGCCCTTCCCCGGAGAGTACCCCGGTGCCTTCACCCGACGGGATCACGAGCAGGTGGCGGGAAGGAACGGCCACCCCTGCACGCCACTCCGGAACGGCGCCGCCGATCGCCTGGTCCAACGCGGCCGGCGAGTGCGCCAGCACCGCGTGCACACCTGACGGGATCGAGTCGGGGAGGGCCGGGAGCGGTGCCTGGGCGTCGAGAAGGTCGCGCATGCGCTCGGCCAGCGCGGCCTGGGCGGGAACGTGGTAGACGGTCGCGCGACGGCCGGGAAGCGCGACGTAGGGCAAGCCGTCGAGCGTGTCCGGCACCGGAGCAGCCTCGACCTGGAACGCTGCCAGCTCGCCCACGCCGCCCGGAACGAAGGCCAGCAGGATGGCGAGCGCGAGCCCGAGGACCACACGGGCACGAGCGCTCGAGACCCCGGACTCCTTCACCCGGCTTGCAGCATCTCCAGGTTGGAGCGTACCGCCTCGTTGTGGGGGTTCAGATCGAGCGCCCGCCGCCAGAGGAGGAGCGCGACGTCCCGGTCGTTGTCCTTGTAGGCCATGGTGCCGAGCCGGAGATAGACGTCGTCTCCGAGCCGGGGCGAGAGCTTCACGGCCTTCTCGTACTGCACCCGGGCGCTCTCCATGTCACCATGCGCGTACGCCTGGTCGCCGAGGTTCTTGTGGGCCTGGGGTGGCGGCGGCTGGACGGCCACCGCTCGCTTGTAGAGAGCCGCCGCCGCCTCGACTTCCCCGCGTCGCTCGAGGACGGCGCCCGTGTTCACCAGGATCGCACCGGACTTCGGATAGTGGCTCATGCCCTCCTGGCCGACCCCCACCGCGAAGTCGAGGTCGCCGGCGACGGCCGCGGCCAACACCGTGTAGGCGTAGTACTGCTCGGCCGGGACCTTGAGGCCGGGATAGGTCCGGTACCGGCGGAGCGCCTCGAGCGCCTTGTCGACCCGCTGCGCCTTGAAGTGCACGATCCCGCGGGCGAGGTACACCTCATGGTCCTTGGGACGGGCGACCGCGGCCGCGTCGAGCGCCTGGAGCGCATCGTCGTACCGCCCGAGGGCCTCGAGGGCGAGAGCCGTGTTCCGATGGACGGCGTAGCTCTCGGCGTACCCGGGGGGCATCGACCCGAAGTGCTGGAGCGACTCCTCGAGCCGGCCGCGTCGGAACGCGATCAGACCCATCATGAAGTTCGCGCGCGCCTGCCGGGGATCGGCCTCCAGGGCCTCCTCGAACTCGCGCTGCGCATCCTCCAGCATCCCCGACCGGTAGAACGCGATCCCGACGTTGAGGTGCTGCTGAAGGGCCTCGTCGCCGCCCGTCTCCTCCTCGGTGGTCCGCTCGCCGGTGCGGGATACGAAGCCGGCCTGGATGAGGCCGTAGAGGGCCTTCCCGGTATCGAACTCGACGAGCCCCGCTTCGTTCATGATCTCGTGCACGGTCCGCACGCCGTCCACGAAGGGCAGGATCTTCTTCTGGTGCGGGGTGAGCTCCACCTCGGCTTCGCTGACGGACGTCGTGGGGTCATGGTCGACCTGGAAGACGATGTCGAACGACGGGATCTTCTTCTCGACCAGGCTCCACTCGTCCACGCGCCGGGCACCCTCCATGAGGAGCGCCTCGGGCGGGATGTCGACGAGCAGGAGGCCGTCCTCGTCGGGCATCTGGTCCGTGTCGAAGTGGAACGACCCCTGGGACCAGGTGAAGAGGTGGTAGACCGCCTCCTCGACCTGCATCTGGATGTAGCGTCGCAGGTCGTCGTGGGTGAGCGCGCCCATCTCCACGAGGATCTCGCCGAGGCGCTTGCTCTTGTCGCGCGACTGCGTCTCCATCGCGCTCGACAGGTCTTTCCGCGTGATCACGTGGTTCCGGACCAAGAGCTCGCCGAGGCGGTCCCTGCGGTTCAGAACGGAGGCGTAGATCACCCGCCCCTTCTGGAAGTAGACGTATCCGAAGTTCGACCGGTCCGTGATGCTCAGGCAGCCGGTCTTGCGGCCCATCCCGAGCAGCTGGCAGATGTCGGCCAGGCTGACGTCCTGGAGTGCGCCCTCGATGGCCATTAGTCGAGCTCCTCGATGAGGAGGTCGACCATGCGGGGCCAGTAGATCACGGCGTTCTCTCGGCTCGGAAACCAGGCGCCGCCCTTCCTGGGCGTCGCCGGGGGTGCCGGTTCGGGAATGACGGTCTTGGCCTTGGGCTCCCTGCGGGGCTGCGCCGGAGCGGTCGGGGTCTGCTTCGGCTGGGCGGAGGTCGCCACCGGAGCGCCCGCCGGCGCGACGTCCGGCTCCGGGGCCTCGGGGCCTTCGGGGGCGATCTCGGCGGCCGGTGCGCTCGTTTCGCTCGCCGGCCCGCCGATCATCTC
Source organism: Longimicrobiales bacterium (assembly GCA_041690395.1). GTDB lineage: Bacteria > Gemmatimonadota > Gemmatimonadetes > Longimicrobiales > Gaopeijiaceae > JAWLHJ01. Next base: position 471,626 of record JAWLHJ010000004.1, read on the forward strand.
GTCGAGCTGCAGGTCCGGCACGAACGACGAGCTGTCGATGGAGATCCGCTGATCCTCCAGGATCAGGTCGCTCCCGGGCGTGCCGCTGTTCAGCTCCAGCACCAGGCCGCCCTCGAAGCGCGACCGCAACCGGTCGTCGATCCCCCCGATCTGCGCCGGCACCCGGTCGGACAGCAGGAGCACACGCGCGCCGCGCCGCTTGAGGGCCTCGAAGAGGTGGAAGAACTCGTCCTGGGCCCGCTCGGTCTCCGAGAGGGCCTCGACTCCGTGCACGAGGAGCAGGTCCACCGTCCACCACCGCTCCCGCCACGCCCCGGCGACGCCCTCTCCGAGCGCGCGGATGAAGTCGTCGGCGAAGTCGCTCAGCGACGTGACCGCCATGCGTGCTTCGGGATGGGTGACCTGATAGGTCCGCCCCGCCGCGCCGAGAAGCGTCTTCCCGAGGTCCTCGTCCGGCGCGGCGACGAAGAGCGGGTTGTACTCCGGACGATCCCTTCCGACGAGCTGGGCCGCCGCCTTGAGCACGATACCCGGGAAGTCTGCGAGATCCGTCAGCAGCTGTCCCCGCGCCAACCGCGGGAACGGGCGCTGCCGCTCGCGGACCGACGCCAACAACGACTCGGCCTCCCCGATCCGGTCGGGGTCCTTGAGGACGCCGGCGGCCGCCTCGGGCCACGGGTTGCCGAGCTCGTCGAGCTCGTCCTCGATCTCGCGGAGTCGGTCGACGTCCCGGCGGAAGCCCTGGACGACCTCCTCCCACCCTTCCGGCTCGGACCCTTTCATGTATGGGTCGAGGCGGAGGCTCGAGAAGCCTTCGCGCTCGGCCGTGTCCACGGCCTCGCGGAACGCACGCCGCCAGGGCTCTTCCTTCTCTTCGACGACCTCGGCCAGCGAGGTGACGAGATCGTCCAGAAACGAGTCGAACTCGGCATCGTGGGCGCCTTCGCCCGACGTGACCGAGCCCATGAGCAAGGGCACCTCGTCCACGCGCACCCGCCGCTCCTCGAGCTCCTGGGTCGCGAGGACCTTGTTCAGCCCGCCGCCCAGCTCACGAACGTTCCGGAACGGATGCCGTGCGAGCGCCTCGGCCACACCGGGCTCCAGGGTCTGGCCGCGCCCCTCCGCCTTCTTGCGGATGATGGCCACCCGCGTCTCGTACTCCGGGACACCGATGTCCACGATGAGTCCGCCGGAAAAACGAGACAGCAGCCTGGCATCGAGCCCGTTGATGTCCGCCGGCGGCCGGTCGCTGGCCAGCACCACCTGGCTCCCCGAAGCGGACAGCTCGTCCAGGGTGCGCAGCAGCATCTCCTGGGCTTCCGGCTGGCCCGTCACGAACTGCACGTCGTCCAACAGCAGGATGTCCAGCTCCTTGAAGATCGCCATGCTGTCCTGGGAGCCGTCCTCGATGGCCGACTCCAGACGCTCCAGGTACTTCTCCAGCGCCATATACTCGAGCTTGCGCCCGGGTGACGTCTTGAGCGCCTGGTGCGCGATCGCCGTCAGGATGTGGGTCTTTCCGAGCCCCGACGCCGAATACACGAACAGCGGGTTGTAGCTCGTGCCGGGGGAATCCGCGGCACGCCTGGCCGCCGCGGAGGCCAGACGGTTCGCGGGACCCACCACGAACGACTCGAAAGTCAGCTTGGGATCGAAATCCGACATCAGGACCGGGATGTGTTTCCCTGTGAGGACACGAGACGACGGCGTTGGCGAGGAACACGCGGAACACTAAGTATCGGCCCGCGCCTACGGGAAAAAAAGGGTGATCCGGCCCGGAGCGGACCGCTACGAGCCGGCATCCGACGATCCGGCGCCCGTCCCGCGAGCCCAACGCGCGGCCGCCGCTAGGTCCTCGGGGAGCTCCGCGCGGAAGCGCATCCGCTCTCCCGTGACCGGGTGGTCGAAGCCGAGCGCGGCGGCGTGCAGAAACTGACGGCGCACGCGGCGGGCGAGCTGGTCGGCCCACCGCCGGCTCCCTCCACCCATCCCGCGCTCCCACCCGAGACCGTAGACCGAGTCCCCGACCACCGGGTGGCCGATGTGGCTCAGGTGCACGCGGATCTGGTGGGTGCGCCCCGTCTTCAACGCCACGTCCAACAGGTCCGCACGCTCCCACCGTTCGGCCACCCGGACCCGGGTGAGCGCATGGCGGCCGCCCTCGACGACGGCCATCTTCTTGCGGTTCCCCGGGTCCCGGTCGATGGGGGCATCGATCGTGAGCACGTCCTCCGCGAGGTGTCCCCAGGCGAGCGCGGTGTAGATCCGCTTGATGCGCCGCTGCTTGAGCGCGTCGCTGAGCGCGTGATGGGCCTGGTCCGTCTTGGCCACCACGAGCAGTCCCGACGTGTCCCGGTCGAGGCGGTGGACGATGCCCGGGCGCAGCCGACCACCCACGCCGGAGAGGTCGCGCACGTGGTGGAGCAGCGCGTTCACCATGGTCCCGGTCCGGTGCCCGGGGGCCGGGTGCACGACCATTCCCGCCGGCTTGTTCACGACGGCGAGATGGGGGTCCTGATAGACGATCTCGAGGGGAAGGTCCTCGGCTTCCATGGTCACGGCGACCGGAGCCGGCACCTCGATGCGCACGCGCTGGCCGGCCTCGACGACCTCGGACTTCCGCGCCGGGCGGTCGTCGATGGTGATGTGTCCGTCCTCGAGGAGCTTCTGCACGCGGGTGCGAGAGAGATCCATACGGGCGGCTATGAAGCGATCGAGGCGGACCTCGTCGCCCTCCTCGACCGTCAGCTCATGGATATTCCGGTCGCTCAACGGCTCACCCGGCCGCGGGCCGGAGCGCGATCCAGGCCGGCGTTCCGTCTAGGTCGACATCCGAGGCGTGCGGGAAGCCGTTCCTGGCCGGCGAGGCATCCTCCAGCACCGCCACGTCGAGGGCCAGCGTCTCGCCCCCGATGAAGTCCCGGTGCCCCTCAGCCGCGGCACGCACGGCGTCCGGACCGGCGATCCCCAGCTCGATCCGGTCGGTGATTTCGAGCCCGGCGTCCTTGCGGAGGCGCTGAATCCTGTTGACCAGCTCCCGCGCGAGGCCCTCGGCCCTGAGCTCGTCGTCGAGCTCCGGATCGAGCGCCACGGTGTAGGCGCCCTCCCCTTTCACCACGAGATCCCCGGTCGCCTCCTGCAGCACGTCGAGCTCGTCGGTCTGGAGGACATGCCGCTCCCCATCGATCTCGATCTCGACCGATTCGCCGCGCTGGAAGGCCCGGACCCGCTCCTGATCGAGCGCGCGGATCGCGTTGGCGGCATCGTTCGTCCGCTTGCCGAAGCGGTTCCCGAGCGCGCGGTAGTTCGGCTTGGCGCTCAGCGTCACGATGTCCTCGGCGCTCGACAGGAACCGGACCTCCTTCACGTTCAGCTCGTCCCGGACCACGTCCAGCACCTCACCCGACAGGGAGCGCCCACCGGGAACCACCGCCTCCATGACACGGAGCGGCTGGCGAACCCGGATCCGGACCTCCTCACGTGCCGCCCTACCCAACGACACCAGGGTGCGGGCCGCGTCCATGTCGGCTTCGAGCCCCTCGGAGCGCGCGCCCGACACCTTCGGGAAGCGCTCGAGGTGGACGGTCTTCCCGGTGAGCCCGCGGTGCAGCCAATCGGCCGTGAACGGCACGACGGGCGCGGCGAGGAGCGTCACCGTCCGTAGCGCATCCCAGAGGGTCCGGAAGGCCGCGCGCATGTCGTCCGCGTCCTCGTTCCCCCAGAAGCGGGCCCGGTTGCGCCGCACGTACCAGTTGGAGAGGTCCTCGACCACGAAGTCCCCGAGCGCGCGGTAGGCGCGGGTGAGCTGGTACGCCTCGAGCTCCCGGGTCACGTCGTCCACGACCGTGTCCAGGCGGGAAACGAGCCACCGGTCCAGGAGCGGCCGGTCCGCAGGTGCCGGATCCGCGTCGGACGGCTCCCACGCTTCGACCTCCGCGTACATGGTGAAGAAGCGGTAGCTGTTGAACAGCGTGTCCAGGAACTTCCGAGCCGCCTCGCCCACGCCGGCCGGGTCGTACCGCTTCGGGACCCACGGATTCGACGACACGATGAAGTACCACCTGAGCGCGTCCGAGCCGTGCTCGTCGATCGCGTCCCAGGGGTTCACGACGTTCCCCTTGGACTTGGACATCTTCTGTCCCTCGGCGTCCAGGATCAGGTCGTTCACCACGACGTTCTTGTAGGCCGGTCCGCGCCCCAGGAGCGTGGAGATCGCCATGAGCGAGTAGAACCACCCGCGCGTCTGGTCGAGTCCCTCGCAGATGAAGTCCGCCGGGAAGTGCCGCTCGAACTCCTCCTCGTTCTCGAACGGGTAGTGCCACTGCGCGTAGGGCATGGCGCCCGAGTCGAACCAGACGTCGACCACCTCGGGCGTACGGCGCATGGTGCCTTCGCACTCCGCGCACGACCAGGTGATCTCGTCGATGAACGGCCGGTGGGGGTCGAAGTCGTCGGGCAGGTCACCGACCCGGGCCCGCAGATCCGCCAGCGAACCGATCCAATGCACGTGATCTTCGTCCTGGTCGCAGACCCAGACCGGAATCGGCGTGCCCCAGTAGCGATCACGGGACAGCGCCCAGTCGATGTTCCCGCGGAGCCATTCCCCGAAGCGGTTCTCCCCGACCTCGGGGGGGTGCCAGGACACCTGGTCGTTGTTCTCGAGCAGCTTGTCGCGCAGCGTCGACGTCGCCGCGAACCACGAGTGGCGCGCCACGTACAGGAGCGGCGAATCGCAGCGCCAGCAGTGCGGGTAGCTGTGCATCATGCGGCCGATGTCGAAGAGCAGGCCTCGGGCCTTCAGCTCGTCGACCAGCACGGCGTCTGCGTCCTTGACCCACTGACCCGCCACGAGGCCGACGTCTTCGGTGAAGCGGCCGGCCCCGTCGATGGGGTTGAGCATGGGGAGCCCGTGCCGCTGCCCCGCCGCGTAGTCGTCCGACCCGAACGCGGGGGCCATGTGGACGATACCCGTGCCGTCGTCGGCGCTCACGAAGTCCTCGAGCACCACCGTCCAGCCGTTGCCCACGTCTTCGGGCTCCGGCACGAGATCGAGGGGCCTCCGGTACCGGATACCGGCGAGCTCGGCTCCAGGATACGTGCGCGCGACCTCGGCATCCTCGCCGAAGAGTGCCTCGACCCGGTCGAGGGCCAGGATGTAGCGACGGCCGTCGCGCTCCACTTCGGCGTACGTCAGCTCCGGATGCACCGCGAGCCCCGTGTTCGACGGGACCGTCCACGGCGTGGTCGTCCACGCGAGGAAGGCCCGGCCGTCGAGCTCGCCGTTCTCGTCGACGGCCTCGGCCACGAAGGTGAGCGAGGGGTCCTCGACGTCCTTGTACCCGAGCGACACCTCGTGCGAGGACAGCGTCGTCCCGCAACGCGGGCAGTACGGCACGCTCTTGTGGCCGCGGTAGAGCAGCCCGTCGTCGGCGAACTTCTTGAGGATCCACCAGACCGACTCGATGTAGTCGGTGTGGAAGGTCACGTACGGGCGCCAGTACTCGAGCCAATACGCGATCCGCTCGCTCAGCCGCTCCCACTCTTCCTTGTACGTGAAGACGGAGTCGCGGCACACCTCGTTGAAGCGCTCGATCCCGAGTGCCTCGATCTCCGGCTTCCCACTGATGCCGAGCTTCTTCTCGGCCTCGATCTCCACCGGTAGCCCGTGGGTGTCCCAACCCGCGATCCTCGTGACGCTCCGGCCCTCCATGGCCCGGTAGCGGCACACCAGGTCCTTGATGGTCCGGCTGATGATGTGGTGGATGCCCGGACGCCCGTTCGCCGTCGGAGGCCCCTCGTAGAACACGAAGGGCTCGCCATCGGCGTTCGCCTCGAGGGTGCGGCGGAAGAGGTCCTCGTCACGCCACAGTCGGAGGGTTTCCTCCTCGATCTCGAGGAGGCTGTCGGGAAGCTCTGGGTAGCGCATGGATGCGGAGGCGGGTGGTATGGTTCAGTCGCGCTCGTCGGGAGCGTCTTCTTCGTCGAGATACAGCAACAGGTTCTCCGCACGGCGCGGTGCGTCGAGGGGCTCCGGGAGCGGATCGTCCTCGTCCGGTCCGTCCTGCAGTGGCGCGTCTTCCTCCGACCCGGCGATCGCGCCTTCGCCGGACGCTACGCCTTCCCCAGGCGCTGCACCCGCTCCGGACGCCGTGTCCTCGGCAGGGTCGACCGCGGCGGCACCCTCGCCGTCGACGGCGTCGTCCCCTCGCTCACGGCCCACCTTGGCGCGGATCGCGCCGAGGTCCAACTCGAAGGAGCGGTCCTCGAGGGGCGTGCGCGCCTCCTCGACCTCGACGACGTCCATCTCGCGCTCGAGCAGCTGACGGAACGATCGGAGGAAGCGGAGCCGTCCCCGCTCGAGCTCGCCCAGGGAGCGAACGATCTCGTCGGCCTTGCGCTCGGAGTTCCTCATCCGGATGCGCACCTCGGCCTCGGCCTCGGCGATCATCCGGCGCGACTCCGTGCGGGCGTCCTCCACGATCTTCTCGGCCTCGACGCGGGCCTGCTCCCGGATCTCGGTCCGGAGCTCCTGTGCCGTGACCAGGGCGTCGCGCACGGCGGACTCCCGCTCGGTCTGCGAGCGGACCTGCGACTCGAGCGAGTGCGTGCGCTCCTTGAGCTGCAGATTCTCCCGCACCAGCGCCTCCAGCCGCTCGGACACCATCTCCAGGAACGAATCCACGTCCTGGACCTCATAGCCCCTCATGCTCTTGCGGAAGTCGCCGCGCTTGTTCCGTACGTCCAGCGGTGTCAGGTCGATCATGCCCCTTCCCTCTCCCCGAAGAGTGCGGTCCCGATCCGGACCATGGTGCTCCCTTCCCGAATCGCGATCTCGAGATCGTTCGTCATTCCCATCGACAGCTCCGGGCCGACGCGGTCCGTGGCCGCGCGAACCCGCTCCGATACGCTCCTCAGCCCGGCGAACGCTTCGGCCAGCACCCGCTCGTCGTCGACGAACGGGGCCATCGTCATCAGTCCGAGCACCCGCAGGCCCGGAAGCTCGGCGAGCTCCTGGATGCTCTCCAGCACCGCCGGCCCCTCGAGGCCTCCCTTGGCCTCCTCGCCGGACGTGTTGACCTGCGCGAGGACCGAGACGGGCGAGCCCCGCTCCTCCGCCGCCCGCGACACCTTCCGTGCGAGCTTCAGCGAGTCGATCGAGTGGATCACGTCGGCGACCTCGACCGCGCGGGGCGCCTTCCTGCTCTGGATGTGCCCGATGAAGTGCCACGTCACGCCCGACAGCCCGGACAGCGCCGCACGCTTCGCTTCGGCCTCTCCGACCCGGTTCTCGCCCAGGTCCCTCAGACCGGCCTCCACCGCCGCCTCGATCGCCGCGACGGGGTGGCCCTTCGTGACGGCCACCAGACGGACGTCCCCCGGATCCCGCGCCGCCGCGCGGGCGGCCTCCTCGATACGGTGGCGCACGGCCGGCACGGTCTCGGCCAGCCTCGTGGCGTACTCCTCAGCGGTCGCAGACGTCATCCATCCATCCCGTTAGTCACATATAAACGCAAAGGGACCCCGCCGGAGCACCGGCGGGGTCCCAAAGGGTCCTCTCAGGCTCCGTGTCAGCGAACCTGGAAGGTAATCGGGAAGGACACCCAGACGGGAACCCTCTGGTCGCGGTTCAGCGCCGGCGAGAACTGGTAGACCTCGGCCACGTTCAGAGCGGCCTGGTCGAGTGCCTGGTGCCCGGAGCTCTGGTCGATCCGAGTATCCTGAACGCGTCCGCCCTCGTCGATGAAGAAGTACACGCGCACCGTTCCGCCGATACCGGCGTCACGGAGTAGCGGCGGGTACTCCCGCTCCATCGCCCGGATCACCGCGGTCCGGTTCTGGATCTCCGGCGCGACCGTGAACGGCGTGAACGTCGGCTGGGCGGACAGGTCCGTGCCCGCCTCCTCTGGAGGCGGCGGCAGGTCCTCCACCGGGTTATCCTCGAACGTCGTCGGCGCGATCGTGATGTCCTCCTCGATGTTCGCTTCGGCGATCACCGGGGTGGCCGGCCGCGAGATGGCCTGCGGCGGCGGCGGAATCTCGATCTCCGGCGGGAGCTCGATGGCCGTCAGCTCCTCGGACGTCACGGAGAAGTCCTCGGCGGTCAGTTCGGGCCAGAAGGCGAACGCGCCGAAGTGAATCAGCGTGGCCGCGATCATGGAACCCCAGAACCACGAGGCGAACGAACCCTTCAGGCGATCGTTGGCCGTCACCGCGGCCTCGATCGACGGTACCGCTTCGGCTGCGCTCATCGTCTTGCCCTCTGCATGCTCTGCTCCAACTGCGCGGCGAACACCACCCTCACGACGCCCGCCTCGACCAACTCCTTCTGGACCAGGTCCATGAAGCGGTAAGGCACGTCGCGGTCCCCTCGGATGGAGATGACGAGCGCCCGATCGGAAGCGGCGTACAGCGGCGCCACGATCGTGGACACGTCCTCCATCGGCGTCAGCTGGTCGTTGATGTAGACCGAGCCGTCACGCTCCATCCAGATGTTCAGGATGTTCTTCTGCTTCTCGTCGATCTTCTCCGCGGCTTCGGCTTCCGGCCACTGGATCGGACGATCACGGTCGTTCTGGAAGACCGTCGTGACCATGAAGAAGATGAGGAGCAGGAAAGCGATGTCCGCGAGCGACGAAGTCGGCACCTCGGACGAAGCCTTCGACTTGCGGCTGAAGCCGCCACCCTTGATGGACATCTAGTTCTCCAGGATCTGGAGGGAGATTCTCTCGGCGTTCGCGGCGTGCAGCGCATCGAGCACGTTGACCATGTACTCGTACGCCGCATCCGGGTGCGTCTTCACGGCGGCGATCAGGTTCTCGTTGGCGGCCACTTCCTGTCGCCAGAGACCCTCGATCTCCTGCGGACGCATCTGCTGCACCTGCTGGCTCTCGCCGCGCCGAACGTCGACGACGCCGGTCGGCTGGATGATCAGGTGCAGGATGTTGCGCTGGCTGACCTGAGCTTCCTCACCCGGCTCGGGCAGGACGATCGCGAGCCCCTTGTCCTTCGGGAAGGTCGTGGTAACCAGGAAGAAGATCAGGAGCAGGAACGCGATATCCGCCGTCGACGAGGTCGGGACCTCATCGCTGACCTTCTGCTTCTTGTTGCCCAGAATTGACATGTGTTTCGCCCTCGTGTGTGATCAGAGGTACCGATGCGGACTGTGCGAGGTTCCGTTACTCGGTTCCCGGGTCTTCCTTCTTACTGGGCTGCGGCGGAGCCGCAGGGCGGTCGGTGGTGCCGCGGCGATCCGCTGCCACGCCCTCCGGCGCCGAGACGTCCGGGCGCGTCGCAGGAGCGGCCGCGCCGACACCGGCCGGGGCCTTCGACTCGTGCTTCACGATCCGGATCTTTCCGTCCTTCTCGAGATCCCAGGCCAGATTCAGGATCCGCTGCGCTCCCTGCTCCATGTCGACGATCAGCATGTCGATACGCGACACGAAGAAGTTGTACCCGATGTTCACCGGGATGGCGATCGTGAGGCCGGCGGCGGTCGTCAGGAGCGCCACCTTGATGCCGCCCGCGACCAGGGACGGATCCACGTCGCCGGCGGCCTCGATGGCGCCGAACGCCAGGATCATGCCGGCGACCGTGCCCAGGAAGCCCATGAGGGGCGCGACGTTGGCGATGGTCGCCAGAATCACGAGGCCTCGCTCGAGGAACGCCAGCTCGATCGTTCCCGTCGTCGCGACGGCAGACTCGAGCTCCCCGCTCGCCAGCGTCTTCGACTGGATGCGGCGGAGACCCGCGAGCAGGATGGCGGACGCCGGTCCGGGCGTCTCGCTGGCGATCTGGATGGCGCCGTCGATGTCACCGGCGCGCGTGGCTTCCTCCACGTCGTGGAGCACGCGCTCGGTACCCTTGTGGGAGACCCACAACGTCCAAGCCTTGGCGATGATCACGCCGACCGCGATGAGCGAGCAGAGGACGAGCGGATACATCATCCACCCGCCGTCGGCAAATAGGGTCAGCAGCCGATACTGGGAGCCCACGAATACTTCGCTCCTGATGTAAGTTGGTCGCACCCGCGGACGCCAACGGGCACTGGGACTTGGAACGTCGGCAATCTACGGGTGCCGTCGCCGGGGTGTCAACGCAACGGGTCGCGGGGCCTCAAGCCCCCGCGGGAACGCGGGCCGGTGCCGCCGGCCCGGCCCCCGCTTCGGGGCGGACGGGCTGGCCGGACACGATCTCACGCAGGCGGTCGGCCGTCACGCCCCGCTCGAGTCGGCCGCCTATGGCCACCGAGACCTGGGCGGTCTCCTCGCTCACGACGACCACCACCGCGTCCGTCTCCTCGCTCAGGCCGAGCGCCGCGCGGTGCCTCGTTCCCAGGGAACGGTCCCTCACGGTGGTCTGGGTGAGCGGCAGGATGGCACCCGCCGCGCGGATCTGGTCGCCGGCGATGAGCACCGCGCCGTCGTGCAGCGGCGAGTAGGGCGTGAAGATCGTGGCGAGCATCTCCGCCGACACGTGTGCCTGGACGCGGCTCCCCGTCTCGGCGTACTCGTCGAGCCCGACCTCTCGCTCGATCGCGATGATGGCCCCGTGCTTGGCCCGCGAGAGGCGCTCCGTGGCCTCGACGATCTCGTCGATGACCTTGCTCCCCTCCATCTTGTCGAAGAAGCGGATCATGCGGCTCCGGCCGAGGCGGGCGAGCGCCGCCCGGAGTTCCGGCTGGAAGACCACGAGGGCCGCGATCGCACCGTACTGGAAGAAGGCCTCGAGGAGCGCCCGGATCAGGATGAGGTCGAGGAGCCGCGCCGCGCCGTAGGTGCCGGCGAGCAGGGCGACGCCGAGCATGATCTGCATGGCCCGGGTGCGCTGCAGCACGAGCAGCACCCGGTAGAGCAGTACCGCGACGAGGATGATCTCGAAGAGATCGGTCCACCCGGGACGCAGGAGCCGAAGCTGCTCCCAGGCACTACCCAATGGAGTTCGGCCCCCATAGCCGCGGCCCCACTCGATGCATGCCTACGGCACCTCGTCGGCCTCGGGCCCTTCCTCCTGGACACCCGGCGCCGGCCCCGGGAGCGGACCCTCGCCGCCGGGCAGGCCGAACGGGCGCGGGGCCTTGTCCTTGGCGGGGCGCGCCACCTTGGCCTGCTTCGCCGGATTCTCGATTTCCGGCTCCGGCATCGGCGGCAGCGTCTCGCCGCGGGCCAGCATCTGGATCTCGTCGCGGTCGAGAGTCTCGCGCTCGAGCAGCGCCTGGGCGATCGCCTCGAGCAGGTCGCGGTTCGCTTCGATCACCTCGCGGGCCTTGTCGTGCGCCTCGTCGATGATGCGCTTCACTTCCTGGTCGACGATCCTCGCCGTGTGCTCGGAGATCTGGCGGCGCTGTGAAAGGTCGCGGCCGAGGAACACCTCGTGCTCGCTCTCGTCGATCGCCACCAGCCCGATCACCTCGCTCATCCCGAAGCTCGTGACCATGCGGCGGGCCATGTTCGTCGCCCGTTCGATATCGTTCCCGGCTCCCGTGGTCACGTCGCGCTCGCCGAAGATGACCTCCTCGGCGACCCGGCCGCCGAACAGCATCGCGAGCTGACCTTCCATCCAGTCGCGGGTGTAGGAGTGGCGATCCTCTTCGGGCAGGCTGGCCGTGATCCCGAGCGCCCGCCCTCGGGGCACGATGGTCACCTTGTGGACCGGATCGAGCCCGGGGACCTTGAGCCCGAGCACGGCATGTCCTGCCTCGTGATACGCCGTGAGCTTCCGCTCACGCTCGGTGAGCACGAGGCTCCGCCGCTCGGCGCCCAGCATGACCTTGTCCTTGGCCAGCTCGAAGTCGTCCATGACGACCTTGTCCGCGCCGCGGCGCGCGGCGAGCAGGGCGGCCTCGTTGCAGATGTTCGCCAGGTCGGCTCCGCTCATGCCGGGCGTTCCCCTGGCGATGAGGGAGAGCTCCACGTCGTCGGCCAGCGGAAGCTTCTTCGCATGCACCCGGAGGATCCCCTCCCGGCCCTTCACGTCCGGCGAGTCCACGACGACCTGACGGTCGAAGCGGCCCGGGCGGAGGAGCGCCGGGTCGAGCACGTCCGGCCGGTTCGTCGCGGCCAGGAGGATGACGCCCTCGTTCGACTCGAAGCCATCCATCTCGACCAGGAGCGCGTTCAGCGTCTGCTCCCGCTCGTCGTGGCCGCCGCCGAGGCCGGCGCCGCGGTGTCGGCCGACCGCGTCGATCTCGTCGACGAAGATGATGCACGGAGCGTGCGCCTTCCCCTGCTCGAACAGGTCGCGGACGCGCGACGCGCCCACACCCACGAACATCTCGACGAAGTCGGAGCCCGACATCTGGAAGAACGGCCGTCCGGCCTCGCCGGCCACGGCACGCGCCAGCAGCGTCTTACCCGTTCCCGGCGGACCCACGAGGAGCACGCCCTTCGGCAAGCGGCCGCCGAGGCGGGAGAACTTCGCCGGATCCTTCAGGAACTCGATGATCTCCTGGAGCTCCTCCTTGGCCTCGTCCGCGCCCGCGACGTCGGCGAAGGTCACCTTGGGCGTGTCCGGCGAGATCATCTTGGCCTTGGATCGGCCGAACTGGAACGCACGGTTCCCCCCACCCTGCATGGTCCGGAAGATCCAGATCCAGAACGCGATGAAGAGGAGCCAGGGGAGCGCCGTCAGGAGGAGGGTGCCCCACCCGGTGTCGGTCGGCTCGGCCTCGACGATGACGTCGCGTTGCGCGAGCTCCTCGAGCAGACCGTCGGTGACCTCGCCCGGAAGGCGGGTCTCGAACTGGGTGTACTCCTGGCCTTCACGGATGACGGGCTGCGTGAGCTCGCCCTCGAGCTGGCGATCCCGGAAGACGACGCTGTGGACGCGCCCCTCCGCGAGGTGCTCACGGAACTCCGTATAGGTGAAGTCGGCAATGACCTCTCCCTGCCCCCGCACCATCTGGATGGCGAGCAGAAGCATCAGCGCCATCATCATGAGGAACGCTGCGTTCTTGGACAGGCGCCCGACGCGGTTGTCGGGATCGGGACGGTTCGGCTGGTTGTCAGGCATCACACTTCACTCGAAAGAGCCCGGCGGAGCGCTCGGACAGGCCCCTATAGGCTCGCGATATATGGCAAATGGCGAAAGTCTTCGGCGCGATCCAACCCATACCCCACGAGGAACGCATTGGGTGCATCGAAACCGACGAAGCGCGGCTCGGCCTCGGGAGAGGCGAGCCGTTTGTGGAGAAGCGCGCATACTTCGACGGTCCGCGCACCCCGCTCCCGGAGCAACACCACGACGTGATCGAGGGTGACCCCCGAGTCCACGATGTCCTCAACGAGGAGCACGTTGCGGCCCTCGATCGGGATGCGCGGCTCGGCCTCGACCAGGACGGTTCCGCTCGACTCGGTCCCGTCACCGTAGCTGGACACGGACATGAAGTCGATCTGGACGGGAAGCTCGAGCGCGCGCGCGAGGTCCGCCATGAAGACGAACGACCCCTTGAGCACGCCGAGGAGGAGCAGCCGGTCCTCGGGTCCGTAGCACGCCTCGATCTCCCGCGCGAGGCCGGCGACGCGCTCCGCGATGGTCTCGGCGTCGTAGACGACGCGGTGTGGTCCGCTCACGCGACCCCGATAGGAAGCGGCTCCACGGTGGAGTCGCCCGAGGGGACGGTCGCGGCCGGCGATCGCGCCACCCCGGGAATCCAGAGGACCTCGCCCTCGGCGTCGGCCAGGACCGGCACGGCACGGCGCTCGGGAGCGGGAATCCGCGCCTCGAGGAAGATCTGTTTGAGCTTGCGGCTGCCCGCATGCGTGCGCATGCGATCGCCGTGCTCCCAGGCGCGCATCCACAGAGGAAAGCGGAGCTCCTCACCTACGAAGCGTTCGACCGACGTCGACCGCCCCGGCGCCTCCGCACCCCACGCCACCCATACCACGCGGCCCCCGAGAACCGCCTCGCCGGCGCCGGAGGAAGGCCCCGGGATGACGAGCGGTCGGTCGCGGTCGGTGGGGGCTTCGTGGGCTCGGGCCAGCGTGAGGCGCTCCAGGTCCCGACGGAGCGTCACGCCGTCGCCCAGGTCGATACGGCGACCGCTCTCGGCGGACGCGGCGAACTCCACGGCGAGCCGGGTCCGGCGCGCGTCCGGCCGGAGCCCGAGCTCGAGCGCCAGCGCGCGGAGCACCCGGGCCCGGACCGCCGGATGAAGCGCGGCCAGCGGGCCCCGGTCGAGCCGCACCCCGCGAGCATCCCATTCCGGTGCCAGCGAGGCAGTCAGGCTCGGGAGCAGGCTGTCCCACGCCTCCTCGTCGCGGGCGGCCCGTTCGGCGAGCCGTACAAGGGCCCGTTTCGCTCCCGGGGCCACGAGGCGCTCCGCCTCGGGGAGGATGCGGTGCCGGAGCGCGTTCCGCGCGTAGCCGAGGTCGGCGTTCGTCGGGTCGTCCCTCCAGCCCAGGCCGACAGCGGTCGCATAGCCCAGCAGCTCCTCCCTCCAGCAGGGGAGGAGCGGTCGCCAGAGCCCGTTCGCGTGGACGGCCCGGATGCCGCGGAGCCCACCGGTGCCGGTTCCCCGCAGCATGCGGAACAGCACGGTCTCCGCTTGATCGTCGGCGTGGTGGGCGGTGACGATCGTCGCCCCGTCGTAGCGCTCGGCCGCGTCGCGCAGGAAAGCGTAGCGAGCCGCGCGCGCCTCGGCTTCCGAGTGGAGCGGCGCGTCCGCGGCGCCCTCCACCAACTCGATGGCCCAGGCCGCGGTGAGCCCGCGGACCCAACGCGCGTCGATACGGCTCCCCGGCCGCATGCGATGGTCGAAGTGGGCCGCGACGAGCCGGGGAGCCGGGCATGACGCCGGCCAGGCGAACCGCATCAGGTGGAGGAGCGCGGTCGAGTCGAGCCCGCCCGACAGGGCCACCACCACCGTGGCTCCCGGTCCGGGAGCGCCGTCGTCGGCGCACGCTCGGTGGAATGCCCGCAGCACGGCCTCGCCCGGACGCTCCCCGACGGTTCGGGCGACGGCGTCGCGGGTGGTGGAGCCGTCGCGGGTCATCGGCGCAACCCCGGTGGCGCGGGCCGCCCGAAGCGCTCGTGCAGCACGGCCGCGAGCAGGTCGGGCCGATCGGTCTGGATGCCGTCCACGCCCCACTCGAGGAGCCGGACCATGTCGGCCGGATCGTCCACGGTCCAGACCTGGACCGGCAGATTCTTGCTGTGTGCCTGCTCGATGAAGCGCGGGGTCACGATGGGCCTTCCCTTCCACCTCTCGGGCACCTGCAGCACGTCCGCCCGCGGCGTGTACCCGGCCGCCCGGGGGAGGCCGCACAGTACCCTGAAGAGGAGCACGTGGTGCCGACTCGCGCCCCAGGGCCCCCGATACCCCCGCGCCCCGCGGCGCCACCGCTCGTACTCGGCCGCCACCAGGACGCGGTGCTCGGCTCGGTGGCGGCGCACCGTCTCCAGGATCGCGGCCGCGGCGTCGCCGGCCTTCGACTCGATGTTGATCCAGACGTGCGGGAACGCGTCGAGCACCTCGTCCAGGGTCGGCACCCGGATTCCCCGCCCCGCGAACGACGGCTGGCCCTCCGCGTCCCGGAAGCCCGCCCCGGCGTCGAGCGCCTTCAGCTGCGTGACGGTGTGCCGTCGTACCGGCCCGGTGCCGTCGGTGGTCCGGTCGACGGTCGGATCGTGGATGACCACGGGGACACCGTCGCGCGTGAGCTGCACGTCGAGCTCGAGCATGTCGGCGTCCCACACGTCGACCGCCTCACGGAAGCCGGTCAGGGTGTTCTCCGGGACGATCTTCGATCCGCCCCGGTGCGCCACGAGCATCGGGGGGCCGGCCAGGTACGCACGCCCCGGCCGCGGACCGGATCCGAACCCCATGGGCGCGCGCTCCTACCCGGCCCGGATGGGCGTCCGGACTGCTTCGGCGCGGAACTGTGGGGGCACGGCCACGGCTCAGGCCGACGCGTGCCTGTCGGCTTCGACCCGCTCGATCTCGGCGGGCGTCAGCTCGTGGAAGACGTACAGGACGAGGTCGAGCAGGTGACTGGTCGCGTCACGATCGCCCTCGACCCGCCCCTCTGCGTCGTCACCCGGGGCATCGATCTCCTCCTGGAGGTCGACCACGCGCGACGCCAGAAACGACAGGATGTCCTCGACGACCTGGGGGCGCGGGTTGGCGGGAGCTTTCGCATCCGGCATCACCTCGCTCAGGAGCAGCCCTCGGACGTAGGCGAGGAAGCCCGGAAAGATCAGCTCGGTCAGCGGGCCCTCGTCGAGGGCCTCCTCGTCCGTGATGCGCTCCCACTCGAGCTCGTTCCAGTAGAGATCCTTCGCCTCGTCGAGCAGATAGGCCCTGTTCGTCCGGGGGAGTGAATCCGCGGAGTCGGCGCTGGGCCTCCCCAGCTTGCGGCCGAGAAGGCGCTCGATCCGCTCGCGGCGGCCTCCGAGGAGCGTGCTGGCGCGATCGTTCATCGTCTCTATGATCTCGTCTGAGATGGAATGACGTTTGGCGGGCGTCGTGATCGACGCGACGTGAGTATACGACCGGACCGCGTCAGGTGAAATGCGGGACGGTCGAAGCGTACGAGACATCGGCATCCGACACTAAAGGATCACGGCGTGAACAAGAACTGGCTGCGCATTCCGGTCCTCCTGGTGCTCGGGTGGATGCTCCACCGGTACCTCACCGATCCGACCTACACGTCCATCTTCGCGGGCATCAACCTCGCCTTCCACGAGATGGGGCACGCGGCCTTCATGTGGTTCGGCAGCCGGATCGTGACGACGGCCGGAGGAACGGTCTTCGAGATCGGGATACCCGCGGCGGCCGGCGCCTACCTCCTCATCAAGCAGCGCGATCCGTTCGGCGCGGCCGTGTGCGTCTTCTGGATGGGCACGGCGCTGGTCGGCGCCGGCGTCTACGCGGCGGACGCGAGGGCGCAGGCGCTCCCGTTGGTCTCACCCTTCGGCCCGGTCGACGTGGACAGCCACGACTGGACGGTCATGCTGCTACGCATCGGGCGAATCTCCCAGGATCAGCAGATCGGCGCCGCGCTCCGAGGACTGGGGCTGCTGGCGATGACCGCAGGGCTCGGAGCGGGCGCGTGGATCTCGTGGACGGGACGTGGCGGCGACGAGCATTCCGAGATGCCGGAATCGACGTTCGTCTAGCCCCCCACCTGGAACGCGGCCGTGGCGAGCACCGAGCCGTCGGCGTCGACCACCCTGGCCTCCCATTCGCCGGTCCAATCGGCCGGCACGGTCTTGCTGCTCCACGTGCGCCAGCGCGGTCCGCGTACCGTGAGGGCGACCCGCCCGACCTCCTCCCCGTTCCGCATCCAGACGTGCTCGACCTGCCGCTCGCCGAAGTCGCCCTCGAAGACGGTGTAGAAGTAGACCGTGCCGACCGACGCGGGGAACGAGGTCCCGGTCCCGACCGGCTGGCGGTCCTCGACCCCGGTGCCGACGACGGCGGTCGTCACGTCGACGGCGGCCGACGGGTCCTGGGCATCGAGGGCCGCGGGAGCCGCGCTCCAGGCCACGGCTACGGCAAGCGTCGCCACGAGGGCTGAGATGCGTCGTTGCGTAGTCATCTCGGATCGTCCTCCTGTCCGAAGGGCGGATTCCACGACGGGAATCCATGTCTGATCAGTCGGAGGCGGCGGGCGGGGCGTCAAGGGGCTCGCGCGGCGCCTCGGGCGGGACCTCGTCCGCTACGGCCAGCGGAGGCATCGGCACGTCGAGCGCCTCCGCGACGGCCCGGAGCAGCTCGAGCTCCTCGACGGTCACGGCACGGTCGGCGCGCACGGTCCGCTCGAGCGCCCCGAGGAGGACGCGCCGATCCTTCGGCGGCAGCGTCTCCAGCCTGGTCAGGGCCTCGTCCACGCGCTCGAGATCGAGCCCGGCCATCGGTTGCAGCGCCAGCGCGCCCGCCGCGCCCGAGCCGAAGCTCGCCGCCCCGGCCCGGAACGCGGCCTCGGCGCCCTCCTGCTCACGGGCGCCCGCCCACGCGAGCGCCGACAGGAGGGTTTCCGCCTCCCCTCTCCGGCGTCCCAACCCCGGTCCCACCCTCGAGCTGCTGGCCGGGTCGGGGCCTCCCGGAAGCGCTCGCCGGAGCAGATGGAAGAGCGCGAAATCGAAGACGTGGACCTCGCCGTCCGCCCGGCTCAGCGGGCCGACGGCGGCGCGGAGGGCGTCGGCGCGCCCCTCGTCCAGCGACCGGAGCGCAGGTAGGCACAGCTCCAGGAGCGGAAGACGCGCCGCCGGTCCCGCCCCCGCGAGCGGCGCCCGGAGCTCCGCAGCGCGGCTCAACGTCTCCGCTCCGAGCAGCCGCTCGACGATCTCGTCCTGACGGGCCCGAAGAGGTCCGCCCTCGGCGAGGAGGAGCGCCGCCACCACGGCGACGGCCCCTTCCGGCTCGCGCGTGGCCGCTCGGACGCCGTCCGGTATCGATTCGAGGATGGACCGGGCGTGGGCGAGGTGGCCGGCCTCGAGGGTCCCGGCGGCCAGGACCGCGCCCGCGAGCATCTCGCTGCCTCCTCGCGATCCCCCCGGGAACCCGGGAACCGGAAACGGCAGCGGAAAGGGCATCCCCTCCCCTTTCGACCCCTTCGGTACACCCGGGCCACCGCCCGCTCCGCGCGCTTTGGCCGCGTCGCGCTCCTCGCTCCGAAGTCGCGCCATGTTCACCGGCTCCGGCTCGATGAACGTGCCGTCCCAGCTGGGGTCCACCCGTTTGATCCGCACGTCGAGCGGCGGGTGCGTCGCCATGGTGCGCGAGAAGGCGCTCCGGACCCCTTCCGAGAAGAAGAGGTGGCCGGCTTCCTGCGCGTGATGGTTCTCCAGCTTCGATCCGGCGGCCCCACCGCCGATCTTGCGGAGCGCGCCCGAGATGCCGAGTGGATTGCGCGTGAACTGCACCGCCGCGGCGTCCGCCAGGAACTCACGCTGGCGGGACACGGCCGCCTGGATCAGCCGGCCGAAGAAGACGCCCAGATATCCGAGGATGATGAGGGCGATGCCGACCAGCACGATCTGACCGCCGCCCCCGTCCTTGCCGCCCCGGCTCCGCCGTCCCGCGCCGGAGTAGTACCCGCCCCGCAGGATCCCCCGACCGATCACGGTCAGCAGCAGGATCCCGAACAGCACGCCCATCAGGCGCACATTGAGGCGCATGTCGCCGTTCAGGATGTGGCTGAACTCGTGCGCCATCACCCCCTGCAGCTCGTCCCGCGACAGCGTCTCCAACCCGCCGCGGGTGATCGCGACCGCCGCGTCGTGGATCGTGTGGCCCGCGGCGAACGCGTTGATACCCTGCTCGCCGTCGAGCACGTACACGGCCGGCACCGGGATGCCCGAAGCGATCGCCATCTCCTCGACGACGTTCAACAGGCGGCGCTCCAGCGGGTCCGTCGAGCCAGGATCGACCCGGCGGCCACCGAGGAGCTCGGCCACGGCCGGGCCGCCCCTGCGGAGCTGCGCCGTCCTGAACGCCGAGCCCCCGCCGATGACGAGGAGCATGCCGACCGCGACGATGGCGAACAACGTCGGGTCGAACAGGCTGATCGGGCCGGGCTCGACGCCCTGTTCGGGCGTGGAGAGCTGCAGTGCGACGGCCAGCGTCAGGTACACGCCCACGATGATGAGCGTCACGGCCAACCCGTAGAGCAGGACGAGTCGCCGCGAGAGGCTCCTCGCCCTGCCCTGGGCTTCGAAGAAATCCATCGCTCAACCCGGCCCGGTCGGACGTTCCGTGGGCCGGCTCAGCCGAAGGAGACCCGGGGCGTCTCGCGCTCCTCGTCCCGGTCGATCTCGAAGAACTCCGCTTCCTCGAAGCGGAACGAGTTCGCGATGATGTTGGTCGGGACGGTCTGACGCGCGGTGTTGTAGGTCATGACCGCATCGTTGAACGACTGCCGTGCGAACGCGATGCGGTTCTCCGTCGACGCCAACTCCTCCTGGAGCTGCATCATGTTCTGGTTGGCCTTCAGGTCCGGGTACGCCTCGGACAGCGCGAAGAGTCGCGAGAGGGCACCACCCAGCTGCTGCTCCGCGCCCGCCAGCTTCTGCATAGCCTCCGGGTCGCCGGGGTTGCGAGACGCGACCTGCTCCACCTTCTGCGCCTCGTTCCGGGCGCGGATCACGGCCTCGAGCGTCTCCTTCTCGTGGCTCATGTACCCCTTCGCCGTCTCGACCAGGTTGGGGATGAGGTCGTAGCGGCGCTTCAGCTGCACGTCGATCTGCGCGAACGCGTTCTTGAAGCGTTCCCGCAACGCGACCAGCCGGTTGTAGGCCATGATGCCGTAGCCGACGACGGCCACGATGATGATCAGGGGAATCCAGAGTCCCACGGGTCCCTCCCTGCCGGTGGTATGCGATGCGAGCGTGCTTCCGGACCGGCGCGTCCCTTCGGGTGGCCGATCGTTGCTCCATACGAGATGCACGTCGTGAATCTTCACGTGCGGCCCTGTGGGCACCAGGGTGGCCCCATGTCCCGAGGCACCTGTTCCGTGTCCCGGTCCGGCTGTCCCTGTCCGCACGGCGGGCGGCCGGTACATTGCGTTGGCCGCTGAGCCGGCACCGGCCGGCGGTGCACGGCCGGCTATCCTCCTCGGAGATCTGACAGCGCCCATGCACGACACCCCGTCGGCCGCCACATCACCGGGCAGGCCCGAGATCCCGGCACGGATGCTCATCGCGGTCTGGCTCGTCGCAGCCGTCCTCCGGCTCCTGCACAACCAGGCCATGCTGGCCGACCCGCTCTACTTCAACCCCCTGGGCGGCAACCTGCCGTACCTGCTCGCCGCCGAGGCGATCTCGGGCGGGGACCTGGTTCCGTTCGCCGGACCGATCTCGCTGAACAGCCCGCTCTACCCGTATCTGCTGGCCGGGCTCTACGAGCTGCTGGGAACCAACGCCTTCTACGGCGTCCGGGTCGCGACCGGACTGCTCGACGCGGGAACGTGCGCGCTGGTCGCGGTCCTGGCCTGGCGCCACTTCGGTGCCGTCGCGGGCTGGGCGGGGGGGATGGCGCTGGCGCTCTACGGCCCGCTGATCTTCTTCGCCGCGGACCTCAACCCGGTGCCGTTCACCCTCTTCTTCCTCACGTCGGCCGTGCTCGTCCTCGACCGTGCGGACCGTCCGCGAGGATACCTCGCGGCGGGCCTCCTCTTCGGGCTGACCGCGGCCACCCGGCCCAACGTACTGCTGGCGGGGCTCGCGGCTCTCCTGGTTCCCTGGGTGCGCCGGCAGCCGAAGCCCGCCGCCGCGACGATCGCGCTCGCGGTCGGGCTCGGACTCGGCGTGGCGCCGGTCACGACCCTGAACGTCGTGGCCTCCGGCGAGCCCGTGCTGCTCACGACCGGCGCGGGCCACAACTTCTACATCGGCCACAACCCGGAGGCCGAGGCCCAGTATGCACTCCCGGCGAGCCTCGACGGGGACATCTTCGAGAGCATGAAGGCGCTCGCGGAAGACGTGGAAGGCCGAGCCTTCGACGACACCGAGGTCTCGGGATGGTACCTTCGGCGCGCCCTCCGGCACATGGCGGCGAATCCCGGTCGCGAGCTCGAGCTCCTCGGACGCCGTGCGCTCCTCCTGGCGAACGACTTCGAAGCCACGACGTATGCGAGCTTCGAGTACCAGCGCGCCTACTCCGGCATCCTGAGGTGGTCGCCGACCTTCCTTCTGCTGTTCGCCCTCGCCGCGCCGGGCATGCTGCGATGCCTCACCCGGGAACGGCTCCACCTGTGGATCCCCTTCCTGACCGCGGCGGCCACGGTGCTGCTGTTCTTCTACATCGCCCGGCTGCGGGTCGTCATGGTGCCGTCCCTCGGGGTGTTCGCGGGGGCCGGTGTCGCGACGATCCTGGAACGCGTCCGGACACGCGGCTGGCGCCGGCTCGCACCCTCCCTGGCCGCGGCGGTCGTGGCTGCCGGCCTGGCCGCGCTTCCGCTGCTGCGATCGGACACCTCGAACGAGTGGAACAAGGCGGGAGGCGTCCTGCGGATGGCCGGCGAGATGGACCGGGCCGAAGCCGCGTTCGAGCGGGCCGGGCAGGAAAACCCGTCGAACCCGAACGTGTGGCTGAATCTGGCGTCCCTGTACGAGGCGACCGGTCGGGCGCAGGCAGCCGACACCGCCCGCACCCGTGCCGAGGCGCTGCTCGACCGCGGGGGAGCGGACACGGACGACTACCGGAGGGCACTGGAGGCGGGCCCGCCCTGACCGTGGCGCGCAAGCCCGGTCTCGGGCACGTGCCTGCGGCCAGCGGCGGTTCCAGGAGGGGCCGAGCGTGCATCCGGGGATCAGGAGGGGTGTCCGATGGGGGACCGGAGCGCCAGATTCGTGCCAGTGGAGCCCAGGACCCAACATTGCCGAGGGATGGACATGCTGCGTATGCCCACCAGCCTGACGCTGGTATTGATCGCCGTTCTGACTGCCTGTGGGCAGGAGACCGATGCTCCTTCCGACGCCGTCGCGGAGCTCGGCGTACAGAACGTCGCCGCCCCTCTGCCGAACCTCATCACGACCGCCCAGCCGTCTCGTGATCAGGTGGACGGCATGATGGCCATGGGATACCGCAACTTCGTCAGCCTTCAGCTCGAGGAGGAACCGGGCGCCGGTTGGGAGGAGGAGGGCGTGCCCGGTGCCGGCGGCCGTTTCTCGCGCATTCCCATCGGCGGGCCGGACGATCTGACGCGCGAGAACGTGGAGAGACTGGCCGCGATTCTGGAAGAGACCGGGACGGACCAGACCGTCCTCTACTGCGCGAGCAGCAACCGGGTCGGCGCGCTCCTGGCTCTCAAGGCGTTCTGGATGGACGGAGCCGACGCCGAAGAAGCGCTCGCGCTGGGGCGGGCAGCAGGCATGAGGGCGCTGGAGCCGAACGTGCGGAGCTTGCTGGAAGCGGGTCGGTAGGACGGCCCATCACGCACTTCCGGCCGCGTCCGGACGCCGGGCCATCTCCGCCGCCCCACGCCCGGCGGTCGCGCCCACGGCCTCCAGGGCGCTCTCGAGCGCCATGTGCGACACGCGCTCTCCGAAACGCTCGGGCCAGCCGGCCCGGGCGGTGATGTCACGCACCGGCCCCTTCATGGCGGCGATGTGCACCGTCACGCCCTGCGCCCCCATCTCGCCCATGAGCATCTCGAGGGTCTCGACGGCGACCGCGTCCATGTCGTTCACCCCCGAGAAGTCGAGAATGATGTCGCGGTACTCCGTTTCCTCGACGAGCGCGGTCCGCAAGCTGTTCTCGAGGAAGCCCATGTTCGCGAAGTAGAGCGAGGCGTCGATCCTCAGGATCAGCGTCCCGGGGTAGGTCTCGACCTCGGGGTAGCGATCGATGTTCCGGAAGACGCGCTCCTTCGGCAGATATCCCAGGCGCGCCGAGTGCGGATAGGCGCTCCGCCAGATGAAGACCAGGAGCGAAAAGGCGACCCCCACGAGGATCCCGGTCTCGATGCCCAGCACGAGGGTCGCGGCGAAGGTGACGACGAGGGTCCAACCGTCGATCGTCTTCAGCCTGAACAGGTGCCGGGCCTCCCGCACTTCGATGAGTCCGTAGACCGCGACGATCACGACGGCGGCGAGCACGGCTCTCGGCAGGAACTGGAACAAGGACGTGAACGCCAGCACCGTCAGCAGGATGAGACCGGCGGTGATGATGCTCGCCAGCCCCGTCCGCGCTCCGGCCTGGTAGTTCACCGCGGATCGCGAGAAGCCACCCGTGACGGGATATCCCGAGAAGACGCCCGCAGCCAGGTTGGCCAGGCCGAGCCCCCTGAGCTCCTGGTTCGCGTCGATCCTGTACTTCTCCCTCGTGGCGATGGACTTCGCCACCGCGAAGGATTCCATGAATCCCACGAAGGAGACGGCCAGAGCCGTGGTCAGGAGCGCCGAAAGGACGCCGATGTCCATGCTGGGCAGGGACGGCGCCGGGAGCCCGCCGGGCACGGCGCCCACGATGGCGACGCCTCGCTCGTGGAGCCCGAGGCCCCACGTCGCCACGGTGGCCAGAGCCACGACGCCCAGGGCCCCAGGCAGCCGCGGCGCCCACATCTTCGCCGCCACCAGCACAGCGATGCTCGCCACGCCGATGAGCAGGGTGTACGCATTCACCTCATCCAGCCGGGTCAGGGCCTCCCAGACCAGTCCGAAAACCGAGTGTCCGGACCGGAGATCCACACCGAGCAGCGTCTCGAGCTGGCTCAACCCGATGATGATGGCCGCCGCCGACGTGAACCCGCTGATCACGGCGTGGGACAGGAAGTTGACCACGAACCCCGCTTTCACGAGCCCGAGGAGGAGCTGGATCACCCCGGACATGAGCGCCAACACCGCCGCGAGGGCGATGAACCGTGCGGACCCCGGCTCCGCGAGCGCCGACACGCCGCTCAGGGTGAGCAGCGACACGATGGCCACGGGCCCCACCGCGAGCTGCCTGGAGGACCCGAACAGCGCATAGACGATGAGCGGCACCGTCGACGCGTACAGCCCGACCACGGGGGGCAGGCCCGCCAGCATCGCGTACGCCATCCCCTGAGGGATCAGCATGACCGCGACCGTCAGGCCGGCGGCCAGATCACCGGACAGATCCTGCCGTCGGTAGCCCTTCAGCCCGTTCAGGTTGCTCATGCGATGCCCGTATTCCCGATGATGGTTGGCTGACTATCCCGTCATGGAGTGGCCGGGTCAATGTCGGTGGCCGACCGGGAGCGCCGTCTCGCGTCGCGGGTATCAGATTCGAGGCGCATCGGCCTGCATCGTTCCACTCCGCCTTCCGACAACGACCATCATGCGTCATGAGATCATGATCCTCCGCCCGCTGCCGCTCCTGGCCGCCCTCGCCCTGGCTGCCTGCGGAGACGCGTCCTCGGACGCCGACGCTGGTGCGGCCGATGCTGCCGCGACCGAAGCCTCGGCGGTGGCATGGACGCCCAGTCCGGCGGAGATCCAGCGGGCGACCGAGATCGGACAGGAAGCTGCCGGCCGGCTCGCCTCCACGCTGATGCAGCAGCTCTCGGCGCAGATGGCCGAGGCCGGCCCCGAAGCCGCCATCGAGTTCTGCTCCGACGAGGCGATGGCCCTGACCCACGGCGTCAGCACCGCCCTCGGGGATCTCGACGTGAAGCGAACCTCGACGCGGGTGCGCAACCCGGAGAACGCGCCCGACTCACTGGAGCGGGTGGCACTCGCCCGCTTCGAGGCGGCAAGCGAGGCTGGGGCCCTGCCCGCCAGCTGGGTCCAGACGGTGGGCGACGACGAGCTCCGATACTATCAGCCCCTCGTCGTGAACGAGATGTGCACCCAATGCCACGGTCCGGTGGACACCCTCCAGCCCGCGGTGCGCGCGCGACTCGAGGCTCTGTATCCGCGGGACCAGGCCGTCGGATACGCGCCGGGTGATTTCCGGGGGCTCATCCGGGTGGCCATCCCGCGAGAGGCTCTGGACGAGGGGTGAGCGGACGCCGGGGATCACCCCCGGGCACGAAAAAGCCCCTCCCGGACGTACATCCGGGAGGGGCGCACCCCTCGAGCGGCAAGGAGTGCCGGAGGAGGGACTCGAACCCCCGACACGCGGATTATGATTCCGCTGCTCTAACCGACTGAGCTACTCCGGCGAAGACGGAAAAGCTCATCCCGAGGGGCAGCGGTGTCAACCGGAATTGAAGGCCCCGGGCGCGGCTCCCGTATGTTTCCTGGATCGGTCCTCCCTTCCCTACCTCAACGGAGCGTCCCGATGGACTTCGGCACCGTCACCATCCCCATCGTCGCCGCCGGCGCCATCGCGCTGGTCACGAGCCTCCGCATCCTCATGGAGTACGAGCGGGGCGTGATCTTCCGGCTCGGCAAGCTGACCCGCGCCAAGGGGCCGGGGCTGATCTTCCTGGTCCCGTTCGGTGTCGAGCGGATGAAGAAGATGGACCTCCGGATCGTGGCCCTCGACATCGCGCCGCAGGACACGATCACCAAGGACAACGTAAGTGTGCGGGTGAACGCGGTGGTCTACTTCAAGGTGGCCGACCCGGAGAAGGCGGTCATCGAGATCGAGGACTACTACTTCGCCACCAGCCAGCTCGCACAGACGACGCTCCGCTCCGTGATCGGACAGTCCGAGCTCGACCAGCTCCTGGCCGAGCGCGAGCGCATCAACGAGATCGTCCGGGTCATCATCGACGAGGGCACCGACCCGTGGGGCATCGACGTGACCGGCGTCGAGATCAAGGACATCGATCTGCCGCAGGAGATGAAGCGGGCGATGGCGAGGCAGGCGGAGGCCGAGCGGGAGCGGCGGGCGAAGGTGATCAGCGCCGAAGGTGAGTACCAGGCCTCGGCGAAGCTCGCGTCCGCGGCCGAGATCATCCAGCAGTTCCCGGTCGCCATGCAGCTCCGCTTCCTGCAGACCGTGGTCGAGATCGCGGCGGAGAACAACTCCACGACGCTCTTCCCGATTCCCATCGAGCTCTTCAGGCCCTTCACCGATCCCGGGAAGCCGGCGTCCGAGGAAGCGCGTGCGCGAGCGCTCAAGGCCGCCGCCGAGACGATGATCGAGGCGCTCCCGGAGTCGAAGGACCCCGAGGTCCTGAAGGGCGCGGCGAAGCGGATCCTGAAGGAGGCCGCGGCGGCGCGGGAGGACGCGGAGGGGCGTGACAAGTCGGAGGGTTGAGGAGAGCGGACCCCGAGGGCCGCAACCCACCCGAATCCCGCCCTACTCCGGGTTCGGCCCCGTCTCGAGCGTGGGCCCCTCGCCGGCTGGGTGCGCGAAGCGGTAGAGCGTCTCCCCCTCGCGGATCATACCGAAGCGCTCCCGCGCGATACGCTCGAGCGCGGCCGGGTCGTTCTCCAGCGAGTCCGCCCGTGCGCTGAGGGAGTCGATGCGCTCCTCGAGCTCCGCCAGCTCCGCCCGCGCCGCCTCGACCTCCGCCCGGGCACGGCGCACCTCGAAGACCGAGTACTCGCCGCCGAAAACCGCGTAGTACATGGCGAGCAGGAGCAGCGCGGGGAGCAGGATCCGCTTCAGGAAGCGCACGCGTGCGCCTCCATCGTGGGATAGCCGGGCTCCCCGCGCATGCTCATTCGCCGAACAGCTTCCTTCCCGGATACCGGGCTTTGCTCCCGAGCGTCTCTTCGATGCGGAGGAGCTGGTTGTACTTCGCCACCCGGTCCGTGCGGCTCGCGCTGCCGGTCTTGATCTGGCCCGCGCCGGTGGCCACGGCCAGGTCGGCGATGAAGGTGTCCTCGGTCTCGCCCGAGCGATGCGACACGACGCTCCGGTAGCCGGCCTCGCGCGCCACCCGCATGGTGTCGAGCGTCTCGGTGAGGGTGCCGATCTGGTTCACCTTGATCAGGATGGCGTTCGCCGCGCCGTCCTTGATGCCCTGCTCGAGCCGCTCGACGTTCGTTACGAAGAGGTCGTCGCCGACGATCTGGACCTTGTCGCCGATGGCGTCGGTCATGGCCTTCCACCCCTTCCAGTCGTTCTCGTCGAGCGGGTCCTCGATGGAGCGGATGGGGTACTTCCGGACCCACTCGCTCCAGAACTCGACCATCCCGGCCGCGTCCCGGCGCTCTCCGCCCGATCCGTGGAAGACGTACTCGCCGTCCTCGAAGAACTCGGTAGCGGCGGCGTCGAGCGTGATGAGCACGTCGTCGCCCGGGCGGTAACCGGCCTTTTCGATGGCCTGGAGCACGACCTCGACCGCGGCCTCGTTGCTGTCGAGGTCCGGCGCGAAGCCGCCTTCGTCGCCGACGGCGGTGCTCCGGCCCTGGTCGGAGAGGACCTTCTTCAGCTGATGGAAGATCTCCACGCCCATCCGGAGACCGTCCGAGAACGTCTCGGCGCCGACCGGCATGACCATGAACTCCTGGATGTCGACGTTGTTGGACGCGTGCGCCCCGCCGTTCAGGATGTTCATCATGGGCACGGGAAGCAGGTCTCCGCTCCCTTCTCCGGCCAGATAGCGCCAGAGCGGCATCTGGTTCTCCTGGGCCGCCGCGCGCGCCACGGCCATCGACACGGCGAGCATGGCGTTCGCCCCGAGCCGGCGCTTGTTGGGCGTGCCGTCGAGGTCGATCATGGTCCGGTCGATGTCGAGCTGCTCGCGGGACTCGAAGCCCCGGAGCGCTTCGGCGATCTCGGTGTTGACGTTCTTCACGGCCTGGAGGACGCCTTTCCCCAGGTAGCGGCTCTTGTCGCCGTCCCGGAGCTCGACCGCCTCGTGCGCCCCGGTCGACGCGCCCGACGGGACGGCCGCCCTGCCGCGCACCCCGGAGTCGAGCGTGACCTCCGCCTCCACCGTCGGATTCCCGCGGGAATCCAGGATCTCTCGTCCTCTGACGTCGACGATCGCCGACATGCGACCTCCTCGGGTCTTGTATGCGTATGCTTAAGCCGGACGGGCGAGCAGGCCGGCCACGGCCCCGTGCGCCCGTCGGGTGAGCTCGTCCCTGTCCTGCATCTCCAGCCCGTCCACGGGAATCGGATCGCCGAAGCGAATCGTGACGGTCCCGGGACCGATCAGGAGGCTCCCTTTGTGCATCACCTCGCGCGATCCCATGATCGCGGCCGGCACGATCTCGACGCCGGTCTGGATGCCCAGCACGAACGCGCCCTTCTTGAACCGTTGCAGCTCGCCGGTCGCGGAGCGCGTTCCCTCCGGGAACATGATGATGGTAGGACGCTCCTTCTCCAAGATCTCCTTGGCGCGAGCGAGCGACTCGAGGGCCTTGGCGCGGTCCTCGCGGTCGATGAAGATGTGCCCGCAACGACGGATCGAGGGCCCGAACAGCGGCGCCTTCTCGATCTCCTTCTTCGCGACGAACCGATAGCCTCCGGGGAGGTGCCCGGCGAGCGCGAGCACGTCGAACCAGGACTGGTGGTTGACCACCAGGATCTGGGCGCGCTCCGGATCGATGACGTCTTCGTTCTCGAGCACGACCCGCGTGCCTGTCACGCGGAGCAGGAAGCGTGACCAGGACCGCGGCACGTCCTCGCAGACGCACGGGAGCCGCGGCGACTTCCACGCCATGGCCCAGAGGATGCGCACCGCGTGGTAGACGGTGAGCGGCGCGATGACGAGCAGGACGGCGAGCAGGCGGATCACGGGCGGGGCGTCACGGACGGAGTCTTCATGGGCGGACGTTCACGGACGGAGCACGCATCCGTCAATCGCTCCAGTGGTCGAAGCCGCCGCGGCCGACCGGACGGAGATCGCCGGTAGGGCTCTCGAGGAGCACCATGGGCGGCGCGTCCTCGTCGTAGCTTCCGGACGCGCTCTTCCGGGCCTCCACGACGCGTCCGACACGGGTCAAGGGGACGTCGACGGCCCCCTCCTCCAACATCACCTGGACGGCTCCGGGACGCGCAGCGAAGAGGAGCTCGAAGTCCTCCCCCCCGTGCAACGCCGCCTCCAGGGCGCCTTCGTCACCCAGGACCGCGCGAACCTCCGGGTCGACGGGCACCTCGGCCGCTTCGATCACCACGCCCACGCCCGACGCGGCCGCCAGATGGCCGGCGTCTCCGGCGAGGCCGTCCGACAGGTCGAGCATGGCCGCCGCGACGCCGGCCCGGCCGAGCGTGAGGCCGAGACGGGTCCGGGGCTCCGGCTTCGCGAACCGCCGGCGGAGCGGCTCGGGCGGCACGCGGTCGTCGGCCCAGAGGTGGAGGGCGGCCCCACCGGTCCCGAGCGTGCCGCTCACCCAGAGCTCGTCACCCGGCCGGGCGCCGGCCCGCGACACGGGGTGATCGGCACGCCCGAGCACGACGACATCGATGAACAGCGGCCCCGGTGAGCGCGACAGGTCGCCGCCGATGACCCGGGCCCCCACGGCCTCGGCGGCGGCGCGCACGCCCGCCTGGGCGGACGCCACGTCGACCCGGGCCCCACGCGCCGCGGCCATGGACACCAGCACGCCGACGGGGCGCGCCGCCATGGCCGCCAGGTCCGAGAGCGCCGCCGACGCCGCCCGGTAGCCGATCTCCTCGTCGGTGAGCCATCCCCGGCGGAAGTGGACGTCTTCGACGGCGAGGTCGGTACTGATGACCCATCCTCCCTCCAGCACCGCGGCGTCGTCTCCCGGCCCGAGCTCGACGCCGTCCGGCAGGGGCGCGTCCGCTCCGAGGAACGCCCGGATCATGTCGAACTCGCGTCCGGCGCCCAGACGCACGCGGGTGGGGCGTCGGGACGTCATGGGGCGGGCGCGGCTTCGACGGGAATCCACATGGTCGGCTCAGTCGGCCGGATCGGCGTCGAAGATCACGAACGGGAGGCCGAGGGGCCCCGCGTCGGTTTGGGCCGACGCCGTCGGGTCGACGGCCTCGGCAAGGACGTCGGGTAGGCGCTCGGCGACATCCGAAGGTGTCAACGACACGCCTTTCCCGGCGAGACGGGCGGCCCGGCCGGTCAGGTAGAGTCCGACCGCGCCGGCGTCCGCCGGGCTCAGCCCCTGGGCCAGGAGCGCGCCGCACACGCCGGAGAGCGTGTCGCCCATACCCGCCGCGGCGAGATCCGACGAGCCCTGGGTGTCGACCCGGAGCGGCCCGTCCTCCGCGGCGACGAGCGAGGGCGCGCCTTTCAGGACGACCGCCGCGTGGAAGCGCTCGGCGGCGGCACGGGCCCGCGCGGCCGGGCCTCGCGAGCCCGTGTTCTCGGCGCCCGGGACCGCCCCGTCGCCCAGAAGCCGCCCTATCTCTCCGGGATGCGGCGTCAGCAGCGTGGGCCGGCGGGCGCCGACCTCCGGGAGATCCACCACGCCCGACGCCGCCAGGTTCAGGGCGTCCGCGTCGAGGAGGATCGGTCGGTCGGTCTCGCCGACCCCTTCGACGCCCTCGGTGCCGTCGAGCACCCACGCCAGCACCCGGCGGGCGTCGTCGTCCTGACCGAGCCCGGGCCCGACCACCACGGCGTCACTCCCCTCCACGGCCGCCCGGACGGCGGAGCCGTCGGTGGCGTCGACCCAGAGTGCCTCCGGGAGCGCGCTCTGCACGATCTCACGGTTCCCGGGAACCGTGGCGACCCGGACGATCCCGACGCCGGCCCTGAGCGCTCCACGCCCCGCGAGCACGGCGGCGCCCGCCAGGCCCATTCCGCCCCCGACCACCAGGAGCCGGCCGACCGCATTCTTGTGCGTGTCCGTCGCGCGGCGCGGCAGGCGCGCTCGCGCCCAGCCGGGTGTGGCCAGGAACGCACGGGCCTCGCCTTCCTCCAACGGCGGGAAGCCGATCTCGACGGCCACCAGTCGCCCGACAAGGGCGCGGGCCGGATGCAGCAGCGAGCCGAGCTTGGGCGCGCCGAAGGCGACGGTCACATCGGCTCTCACGGCTTCGCCAGGCACGGCACCGGTCTCCGGGTCGATGCCCGAGGGCACGTCCACGGCCAGCACGGCCCGAGCCGACGCGTTCACGGCCCGTATGGCGGCGGCCTGCCGCTCCCGTGGGGCGCCCCGGACGCCGGTTCCCAGAATGCCGTCGACCACGACCGCGGCACCCTCCAACAGCGCACGCCAGCCGGGTGCGTCGAGCTCCGCGTCGGTGGACGTCGGCACGTCCCAGCCATGGGCGAGCGGATGGGGGACCTCCCGATCGGCGACGAGAACCGCCCGCACGTCACGCCCCCACGCGGCGAGGGTGCGCAGCGCGACCAGGGCGTCGCCTCCGTTATTGCCCGCGCCGACCACGCCGACCACCGGGCCGTCGGGGTGGAGACGGTGAAGCACGAGCGCGGCGGCCCGGCCCGCGTTCTCCATGAGCACCCGCTCGGGCACCCCGATGCGGTCGATCGCCCGGCGATCCCACGCCGCCGCCTCCGCGCCGGTCAACGCCGGCACCACGCCCCGAGCCCAGGGCCGGAGGGAGCGGACGTCGCTCACGGTCCGCGATCCCGGCCGGGCCGGGCCATCGGTCCGGTCGGCGCCCCGGCGCGAGCCCCTACTTGTAGCTCTGGCCGATCGCCCGGCCGAGCGTGATCTCGCCGTTGTCGATCCGGATGTTGAACCCGCACTCCGGATTCGAGCATACCCAGGCCTTGTAGCGGATCGGTGCTCCGTCCCTGCCGTAGTCCGAGAGCGGCAAGAGGATCCCGGTCTCGCACTTCAGGCAGCTTGGAAATCCACCGTCTCCCACCATCTGAAACTCCTCCCATGGGCGTATTGACGAGTCAGTTCGTCGAGGAGCCCGGCGCGGCCGGGCGTATGATCTTCAGGGAACGCGTCGGATCGCGTCCCCGCTTTCATCAGAGATGCGCGTTCCAGGGATAGTTGAGCTCGAACGCCTCTTCGAAATCGAAGAGATCGGCGAAGTCCTCCGGCCCGTCCCCTTCCTGCTTCACGAGGATCCCGTGCTCGACCATCGCGAATACCACGCGTCCCATGTCTTCGGTCGCATGGATACCCCAGTGTTCGAGAACGATCCGTGCCATGGGACCGAACTGCTCGAGTGCCAGACCCCGCACGCCCTCCGCCAGCTCGCGCCCCGAGATGTGCCTCGGCTGCTCGAGCGAGCCGATCACCGAATGCAACGCCTGCAGCACGAAGACGTACGCGCGCGGATGAAAGCGCGGGTGCTTCTCCCGGAGCTCGTCCAGGACTTCGTCGGCGAATTGCAAATCGATCATGACGGAAAATGTGCGCCGGACGTCGAGGCGAGCACAAGGCTCACCGGCCGTCGCTTCCGAACTCCGGGTAGAGGGGGAAGTCCGAGCACAGCTCGCGAACCTCTTCACGGACCTTCTCGATCCGGCCCTCGTCCTCCGGGGATTCCAGGATATGCGCAATCCAGGCCCCGATGCGCTCCATCTCCCGCTCGCGCATCCCACGAGTGGTGAGCGCGGGGGTGCCGATCCGCAGCCCGGACGTGACGAAGGGTGAGCGCGTCTCTCCGGGCACGGTGTTCTTGTTCACCGTGATGCCGGCGGCCTCGAGGGCTTCCTCGGCGACCTTGCCCGTCAGCTCGTCGTGGCTCGCGCTCAGGTCGACCAGCAGCAGATGATTGTCGGTACCGCCGCTCACCAGCTTGAAGCCCCGGCTCGCCATGGCGGCGCCCAGCGCCCGCGCGTTCGCGATCACCTGGGCCGAATACGCGTGGAACTCCGGCTGCAGGGCCTCACGGAACGCGACCGCCTTGGCGGCGATGACGTGCATGAGCGGCCCGCCCTGCATGAACGGGAAGACCGACTTGTCGATCCCCTTGGCATGCTCCTCGCGGGTCAGGATGAGGCCACCACGAGGCCCGCGGAGGGTCTTGTGGGTGGTGGTCGTCACCACGTCCGCGTGCGGCACCGGCGAGGGGTGGTGCCCCGTCGCCACGAGCCCGGCGATGTGCGCCATGTCCACCAGGAGCTTCGCCCCCACTTCCTTCGCGATCGACCCGAACGCCTCGAAGTCGATGACGCGCGGATAGGCGCTCGCGCCGGCGACGATCATCTTCGGCTTCACGGAGCGCGCCTGATCGCGCAGCGCGTCGTAGTCGATGAGCCCGTCGTCCTCGCGCACGCCGTAGCTGCTCACCTCGAACAGCCGTCCGCTGAAGTTCACCGGCGATCCGTGCGTGAGATGCCCGCCGTTGCTCAGGTCCATGCCCAGGATGGGATCCCCGGGCTCCAGAAAGGTGAAGTACGCGGCCATGTTGGCCTGCGCGCCCGAGTGGGGCTGCACGTTGGCGTGCTCGGCCCCGAACAGGTCGAGCGCCCGCTTGCGCGCGAGGTCCTCAGCGATGTCCACGAACTCGCAGCCGCCGTAGTAGCGCCGGCCCGGAAGCCCTTCGGCGTACTTGTTGGTCATGACCGTGCCCATCGCCTCGAGCACGGCATGCGACACGAAGTTCTCCGACGCGATCAGCTCCAGCCCCTCGGCCTGCCTGCGGGCCTCGCGCACGATCGAGTCGTAGATCTCCGGATCGGAGGACTTCAGATGATCCATCATGTCAGGAAGGTCCGGTGTAGGTGCCGCCCGTCCTGGATGCGCTCTTCGGCGATCCGCGACGCGGCCTCTTCCGGCGAAACGCCCTCGCCGTCGGCCAGGGTGAAGACCCGGAGCAGCGTGTCGTAGATCTCGCCGGCCTTCTGCAGGCTCTGCTCCCGGGACCAGCCCTGGAGCTCACCATACACGTTGATGAGGCCGCCCGCATTGATGACGTAGTCGGGCGCGTACAGGATGCCCGCCTCCCGGAGCGCGGGGCCGTGCTTCGCGGTGTTCGCGAGCTGGTTGTTCGCGGCCCCGGCGACGATGTCGACCTTGAAACGTGGGATCGTCTCGTCGTTCACCACCGCGCCGAGCGCGCAGGGCGCGAAGATG
This sequence comes from Longimicrobiales bacterium, assembly GCA_041690395.1. Classification (GTDB taxonomy): domain Bacteria; phylum Gemmatimonadota; class Gemmatimonadetes; order Longimicrobiales; family Gaopeijiaceae; genus JAWLHJ01. The sequence continues at coordinate 505,859 of JAWLHJ010000004.1, forward strand.
TCCGCGTCGACGTCGAAGATCGCCTCGGACGGGACGGCCTGGGCCCCGAACTGCTTGACGACCCGTTCCACCCTTCCGGCGTCGATGTCCGTCACGCTCAGCCGCGCGCCCTCGTCGGCCAGGTCCTCGCAGAGGTGGTAGCCGACGCTGCCGAGCCCCTGGACGGCGATGTGCTTGCCGCCGAGCCCGTCGTCTCCGTAGCGCGCTCTCGCGGCGGCCTTGATCCCGCGGTAGACGCCGTAGGCGGTTACCGGCGACGGATCGCCGGACGTGCCCTCGAGCCCCACCACGTGGTCGGTCTCGAGCGCGATGTAGGCCATGTCCGCCGGTGACGTGTTCACGTCCTCGGCGGTGATGTAGCGCCCGCCGAGCGACTCGACCGCCCGCCCATGCGCCCGGAACACCATCTCGCGCTCGACGCCGCGCACCCTGGGATCACCCCAGATCACGGACTTGCCGCCACCGAGAGCGAGCCCGGTCACGGCGGCCTTGTACGTCATGCCGCGCGCGAGCCGGAGCGCGTCGACGAGCGCCTCGGCCTCGGTCTCGTAGTTCCAGAAGCGCGTGCCGCCCAGCCCCGGGCCGAGCGACGTGTCGTGCAGCGAGATGATGCCTTTATACCCGAAGCGCGGCTCGGTCCAGAGCACGAGTTGTTCGTGCTCGCCTTCCGCCATCAATTCGAAGAGTTCCATGTCCCCACCCCGTTGGTCGTCGATCCGCTTCCTGGTGAAGAGCCGGCTCAGTCGCCGGCCTCGCGCAGCACCTCGCGCGCGATCACCTGTCTGAGGATCTCGTTCGTTCCCTCGAAGATCTCGTATCCCTTCGCGTCCCGGAGGAGCTTCTCCACCGGGTAGTGCCTCATGTATCCGTAGCCGCCGTAGATCTGGACGGCCTCGTCCGCGGACCAGGTCGCCGCCTCGGACGCCACGAGCTTCGCGATCGCCGCCCTCGAGGTGACTCCGTCCACGCCGGTGCGTACCGCTCCACCGTCGCCTCGGAAGGCCTCCATGATCTCGGCTGCCTCGTGGGCCAACGCCCGTCCCGCGGAGACCCTGGCGGCCATCTCGGCGAGCTTCGCCTGGATGGCGCCGAAGCGCGCGATCTCCCGTCCGAACTGCTCACGCTCGAGCGAGTAGCGCGCGGCGTGCTCCATGGCCGCGCGTCCCACCCCGCTCGCCTGCACCGCCACCCCGATCCGGCCGAGGTCCAACGCCTCGAGCGCCTGGCGGAGACCCGCGCCCGGCTCGCCGAGCAGCCCGTCGCCGCCCACCCTGGCGCCGTTCAGCTCGATCTTCACCGTATCCGAGGCCCGGAAGCCCATGGTGGTCTCGCGGGAGCCCACGCTGAGGCCCTTCGCGTCGCCTGGCAGCAGGAACGTGGAGAGCTCCTCGTTCCCGGTCCGGGCGAAGGTCACCAGGAGCCCGGCCCGGCGCCCGTTCGTGACCCACTTCTTCTGACCGTCGATGCGCCACTCCTCGCCGTCCCACCCCGCGCTGGTACGCATGGCGGCGGGGTTGCTTCCCGCACCCTCCTCGGAGAGCGCAAAGGCGCCGAGCACCCCGCCCGAGGCGAGCGCCGGCAGCCAACGGCTCTTCTGCTCGTCGGTGCCGTGCCACTGGATCAGTCCCGCCACCGGGCCGCTGTGGATGGACACGGCGAGCGCCACGGCCGCATCGCCCCACGCGAGCTCTTCGAGAACGAGAAGGTACGTCGTGAGATCGAAGTCGAGCCCCCCGTGCTCCTCGCCGATGAGCATCCCCAGGAAGCCGAGCTCCGCGAGCTTGCCGAAAACGTCGTCGCCGAGGCTTCGGCTCTCGTCCCATTCCTGGGTGTGCGGGCGGAGCTCGCCGGCGGCGAACTCGTGGGCGAGGGCCTTGATCTCGAGCTGTTCAGGCGTAGGCATGTGCGGCGTGCTCTCCGTCTTATCGGTCGTAGGAATAGAAGCCGCGCCCCGACTTCCGGCCCAGCCATCCGGCGGCGACGTACTTCCGCAGGAGCGGCGAGGGGCGGTAGCGGTCGTCACCGAGCTCCCGGTGCAGGACTTCGAGGATGTTCAGGCAGGTGTCGAGCCCGATCAGGTCCGCGAGCTTGAGCGGGCCCATCGGGTGGTTCATGCCCAGCTTCATGACCGTATCGATGGCCTCGACCTCGGCCACGCCCTCCATGAGCGCGGTGACCGCCTCGTTGATCATCGGCATGAGGACGCGGTTGGATACGAAGCCCGGGAAGTCGTTCACCTCGACCGGCGTCTTGCCGAGCTCGCGGGACAGGTCGACCGTGACCTTCGTGGTCTCGTCGCTCGTGGCGAGGCCGCGGATGACCTCCACGAGCTCCATGACCGGCACGGGGTTCATGAAGTGCATGCCGATCACCTTCTCGGGGCGCTTCGTGCGCGCCGCGATCTCGGTGATCGAGATGGACGACGTGTTGCTGGCGAGGATCGTGTCCGGGCCGGCCGCGTCGTCGAGCGTCTGAAAGATGGAGTACTTGAGCTCGGGCTTCTCCGGGACGGCTTCGACGACGAGGTCGACACCGCGGGCGCCGGCCGCGAGGTCCTGCTCGGTCTCGATGCGCCCGAGCGTCGCGTCCTTCTCGGCCGCCTCGAGGATCCCCTTCTTGACCTGACGCTCGAGGTTCTTCGAGATCGTCTCGAGCGCCTGCTCCAATACCTCGACCTGAACGTCGATGAGGCGAACCTGCTTTCCGTGCTGCGCGGCGACGTGCGCGATGCCGTTACCCATCGTGCCGCCCCCGACGACCGCGATCCGGTCGATGCTCATATCAGCTGTGCTCCTTCACTTGTCGTTCTCCAGGTCCGATGGCCGCCAGCGGTCTCGCCGCGACCACGGTCTCACTCGCCTTCAGGCGATCCGTCTTCCAGCACCACCATGCGCCACCTCCGAGGGCGAGCGTGGCGAGCACGCTCCCCTCCGGTCCGAACGACCCGCCACCGAGCCAGGCCGGGCCGGACACGGACGCTTCGTAGAGCGGCGCGTCGAACAGCTCGAGCCCACTCACCGGCAGGTCGGCGAGGTACGCGCTTCCCCAGTTCCAGCCGAGGTGCGCGCCGGTCGCCCACCAGAGGCTCCCCGTGCGCACCCACACCACGCCGAGCCACAGCCCGGCCATTCCAATGTTCACGACCGCGAGGGCCGTGACCCCGGGATTCCCGAGATGGGCCAGCGCGAACGCCACCGAGGTGACCAACAACGCGCGCCCCACCCCCCAGGACTCGGCCAGCGCCTGCAGCGGATAACCCCGTAGCAGGGCCTCCTCGGCCGCGGCCGGAATGGTCAGGAAGAGCAGCGCGCTCCCCGCCGCCCCGAGCCAACCCAACGCGGTGCCCGACTCGGGCGTCCATGTGACGCCCCCGACGAGCGCAAGCCCCGCGACGGCCCCGAGCACCGTCAGCGTGCCGAGCCCGATCCCGATTCCGAGCTCCCTCGGCGTCGTCCGTCCAAGGTGGAAACCCAGGGCGGCCGGAGCCCGTCCGTCCGACGCGAGGAGCATCCAACCCGCCACGCAGCTTCCCACGAGGAGCGCGAACGAGCCGGACAGCACGGAAGCAGGGAGTACCAGCCCGACCGCCACGGTCACGCACAGGGCGACCAGGACGAAGGCGAGCAGGCGCCACCCGAGACGGAGTCTACCCGCCTCCGTGCGGAGCACGTGGCCGGAGACACCGTCCCGCACGGGCCGCGAGGCCGGCCGTCAGCGGCTCAGAGCCGCCCGAAGCTCGTGCCGCGGAGCGACTTCGCCGCGAAGAACGCGACGAGGATCTTCGTCACGTCGCCGGCGAGGAACGGCACCACGCCGAGCGTGACCGCGGTCTGGACGCTTCCGCCGGAGATCAAGGCCAGCCAGGAGACGCCACCCGCGTAGATCGTCGCGATCCCGAGGGTGAGCCCGAGCAGCGTGCGCGCGGCCCCGCCGGAGCGTCCGGCCACCAGGCCGACGACCATCGCCGCGGCCGGCATCGCCAGCAGGTAGCCGCCGGTCGGGCCGAGCAGCCACGGCAGACCCGCCGCGCCGTTCGAGAAGACGGGCGCGCCGGCGGCGCCGATCATGACGTAGGTCGCGATGGCCATCGCGCCGAGCCGGGGTCCGAGCGCAGCGCCCGCGAGGATCACGAAGAGCGGCTGGAGCGTCATCGGCACGGCCGTCCACGGAAAGCGGACGGCGACCTGCGCGCCGAAGGCGGTCGCGAGGACGAAGGCGACCAGCGCGACCGCGCGGCGAGCGCGCGGGTCCGAGACGACGTCCTGGACGGCCCAGGTCCTGAGGGTCTGCGTAACGGTGTTCATGATGTTCACTCCGCTCCTGTGCTCGGAAAGTGCTTGCGTCCGGTAGTGGTCACGTCGGCCACTCAGGCCTTCTCGACCGAGAGGGCGACGGCGTTCCCGCCACCGAGGCAGAGCGTCGCGAGCCCCGACTCGGCGTTCTTCTGCTCCATCGCGTTCAGCAATGTGATGAGGATCCGCGTTCCGGACGCCCCGATGGGGTGGCCGAGGGCGACCGCGCCGCCGTTCACGTTCACCCGCTCCTCGTCCATGCCGAGCGCGCGCATGTCGGCGATCGCCTGAACGGCGAACGCCTCGTTGACCTCGAACAGACCGTAGTCGCCGATCTTCTTGCCTTCCTTGGCCATGAGCCTGTTCACGGCGTCGACGGGCGCGAAGAAGAGATCCTGCGGCTCGGTGGCGCCGGAGGCGTAGGCCGAGATCACCGCTTCGTACTCGAGGCCGTGCGCCTGGGCGTACTCCAGCGAGGCGACCACGACCGACGCCGCGCCGTCGTTGAGGCCCGGCGCGTTGCCCGCCGTGACAACATGCTCCTCGATGTCGTCGGGGGCGTCGCGCACGAAGGCGGGACGCAGCTTGCCGAGCGCCTCGAGTGAGGTATCGGCGCGTGGACCCTCGTCGGTGTCGACCACGGTGACGCCCCGACGGCCCTTCACCTCGACCGGCACGATCTCGTTCCGGAAGCGGCCACCCTCGATCGCGTCGACGGCCTTCTGGTGCGACCGCAGGCTGAACTCGTCGGCATCCTGCCGGGAGACCTCACCCTTCTTGGCCGTGTACTCCGCGTGTCCGCCCATGTGGCAGTCACCGAACGAGCACCACAGGCCGTCGTGGATGAGGCCGTCCTGAAGCTTCTGGTCGCCGAACTTCACGCCGTTGCGGAGACCCCGGACGTAGAACGGGACGTTCGACATGGACTCCATGCCCCCGGCCACGACCAGCTTCGCGTCACCGGCGCGGACGGCCTGGGCCGCCAGCATCACGGCCTTGAGCCCGGATCCGCAGACCTTGTTGATCGTCAGGGCCGGGACCGTTGCGGGGATGCCGCCGTGCACCGCGGCCTGTCTGGCCGGTGCCTGACCACCTCCGGCGGTCACGACGTTCCCCATGATGACCTCGTCGACGTCACCGACGTCGATGCCGGCACGCTCGGCGGCCGCACGGATGGCGATGGCGCCGAGCTCCGTGGCCGCGAGCGGGCTGAGCCCCCCGAGGAAGCGTCCGATGGGCGTCCGTACGCCCCCCTTCAAGATGACGGCGGTCTTCGATGCGTCGGCCATATCCGTGCAGAAACCCCTGATATCCGGTTCAACCTGTGCTTTCGAGCCCCGGACGCGGATGGCGCGCATCGCCCCGGAGAGCCACCAAGATACCCAAAAAACCGGCTTCGGTCATGACGGCCGGGCGGCGGGTCGTTCAGCCGGTTTCGAGCTTCGGGCGATCGGCGGTCGGATCGAGACGGCCCCACGCGACCTCGGGATCGTGCTCGAAGATGAGGAGCCACTCCTCCTCGAGCGCACGCGTCCACAGCCCGCGCTTCGACTCCAGCGTGACGAGCGGCTCGAGATCGTATCCCATGATCCACGGAAGCGGTACGTGCGCCGAGGTGGGACAGACATCCGCCAGGAAGCACGCGGTCGCGCCGTCGCTCTCGATGAGGACGGACTGGTGGTGCGGCGTGTGGCCGGGCGTGGGCAGGACACGGACGCCTTCGGTGACCGTCGCCTCTCCCCGCACGAGGTCCCACAGGCCGGCTTCGGAGATCGGAGCGTGGTTCGCCTCCAGGTAGCTGGCGCGGATCCGCTCGTTCGTGCTCTTCGCGAACGCCAGCTCCTCCTCCTGCACGACGTAACGGGCGCCGGGGAAGGCCGGGACCACCTGTCCCGCCTCGTCGCGCACCGTGTTGCCCCCGGCATGGTCGAAGTGGAGATGCGTGTCCAGGACGATGTCGATGTCCGACGGATCGAATCCCGCGTGACGGATCGCGTCCTCGAGGCGCGTGGGGTCGCCCTCGTTCCGCACGCCGTAGATCTCGTGGAACTTCTCGTCCTCCTTGTTTCCGATCCCGGTGTCGACGAGCACCAGCGCGTTGGGCGCCTCCACCAGCAGGCAGCGGAGCGCGAGCGGAATACGGTTGCGGGCGTCGGCGGGAATGCGCTTCTCCCACAGCGGCTTCGGCACCACGCCGAACATGGCGCCGCCGTCGAGCCATTGGAGCCCGGCTTCGAGGGCGTGGATCTTGATGGAGCCGACAGTCGTCGTGCGGCTGAGCGGAAGGTCCTGGATCTCTCGGGGCATGGCGTTTCGGGTGTGGTGGAGCGGGCGGTGCGGGCGGCGGGTCAGAGGCCCAGCTGGAACTGGTTCGGGTCGAGACGGCGCTTCCTTCTGCGAACGTACCCCTCGAGCGTCTCGAGGTCCTCGATGCCGAGTCCTGCCGCCTCGTCCAGCAGCCGGAGCAGGACGCGGGCGGTGGCCAGCGCGTCGCCGTGGGCGCGGTGACGGGCGTGGATCGGGACGCCGAAGTGGCGGCACACGACGTCCAGGTTCCGGCGCCGCAGCTCCGGCACCAGCCGCCGCGCGAGCCGGACCGTGCAGAGCCGGGGCACGTCCGGCGCGTCGCCGAGCGCGTCGGTCAGCTCGCGGGAGACGAAGCCCCAGTCGAACATCGCGTTGTGGGCCACGAACACCCGACCCCGGAGCCGCTCCTCGACGGCCTCGGCCACGTGCTCGAAATAGGGCGCGTCGGACACCATGTCGGTCGTGATGCCGGTCAACGCGGTGATCCCCGGCGGCACGCCGCGGCCGGGGTTCACCAGGGACTCGTACTCCGCGGTGATGCGCCCGCCGGCCACCTCGACGATGCCGATGTCGATGATGCGGTGGCCGCGCCAGGACGCGCCTCCCGTCGTCTCGACGTCGACGACCGCGAAGCTCAGCTCCGAGAGCGGGCGGCCGAGCGGCACCGCGTCGGGATCGAGCCGCCAGACCCCGTCCTTGTCGACGAGGAAGCGCCGGTCCGCAGACAGGAGCTGGAACACGGCCGATGCGGCCGCCCCGGGGTTGCCCGTGAGCCCGAGCACGTCACTCGCGAGATCGAGCGTGTGGGCCGGCCCTCCGGACAGCCGGCGCACCGCGGCCCGCACCAGGGATCCATCCCCGTCGGGTCGGACGGCGCCGGCCGCGGGCGTCACTCGTCCACCGCTCCGGCCTGCGTGATCGCGAAGGAGAGCGCCTCGAGCTCCATGACCAGGCTCACGTCCTCGACCGGTACGTCCTTCGGCACCCGCAGACGGATGGGCGCGAAGTTCAGGATGCCCTTGACCCCCGCCGAGACCACGCGCTGCGCGAGCTCCTGGGCGACGGGAGCGGGGACCGCGAGGATGGCGAGCTCCGCGCCGGTATCGCGCACCACCCGCTCCAGCTCGTCCGAGCTCCGGATGGTCACCTCGCCCCACGTCCGGCCGATCTTCTCCGGATCGTTGTCGAAGACGGCGACGACGTCGTAGCCGCGGACATTGAAGTCCGGGTAGGCGAAGAGGGCCGATCCGATCCGGCCGGCACCCACGAGCGCCACGCGCCACGTCCGGTCGATGCCGAGGATGTGCCGCAGCCTACTCCGGAGCTCCTCCACCCGGTATCCGAGCCCCCGCTTGCCGAACGACCCGAAATGGGACAGGTCCTTGCGAACCTGGGCCGCGGTGGTCTGCCCGCGCTCGGCCAATTCCTCGCTGGAGACCGTCTGTCCGCCTTCCCCGCCCAGATCCTCGAGTGAGCGCAGATAATGTGACAGGCGACGAACGGTGCTTTCGGGGATGCGTCTGGACACGGGGGCCGGCGACCACAGGGGGGAGCTGCTGGGGAGTTGCTTGTGAAAAGATTCACAAAAGTAGGCGGCAGCCGGGAAGTGAGCAACGCGGGGCGGCCCGCCCCCCGCGGCCGCACAGCGCAGCGAGCCGTCCTCGTCGGCGCTCAGTCCCCCGCGAGCACCGCCGCGAGCCTCACGAACGCCTCGGGCGAGACACGCTCGGGGCGGTCCGTGAGCACCACCCCCGCCGCCGCGACGGCCTCGGCGGCCACGTCGTCCGGGACCGAGAGGTCCGGGTGGTCCCTCAGGATCTTCCCGAGCTGTTTCCGGCGCCACTGGAACGTCGCACGCACGACCGTCCGGAGCCGCTCCTCTTCCACCAGGCTCGTGCGCTCCGGTCGGAACGGGTCGATGCGGATGATGGCCGAATCGACGCGCGGCACGGGCCGGAACGCCTGGCGCCCCACGCCGAAGAGACGCTCCACCGAGGCCACGCTCCGGACCCCGACGGACAGCGCGCCGTAGGCCCTGGACCCGACGGGAGCCGTGATCCGGTCGGCCACGTCGTCCTGGACCATGAGCACGATACGCGCGGGCCTCGGCCGCTCGAGGAGCCGGAAGAGGATCGGGGTGGTGATGTTGTAGGGGATGTTCCCGATCACGAGCAGCGCGTCCGGATCCCGCGACCGGGCGGCGATGTCCACCTCGAGCACGTCGCCGTGCACGACCTCCACGTCGGCCCGTCCGGCGAACCGTCTCGTGAGCCCGTCGGCCAGGGCGTCGTCGAGCTCGACCAGCACGAGCCGTCCTACCCGGCCCTCCAGATGGTCGGTCAGGGCACCCTGACCCGGCCCGATCTCCAGAACCTCGTCGTCCGGACCGGCCTCGAGCGCGGCCACGATCTTACGCTGCAGGTTCGGGTCGACGAGGAAGTTCTGACCCAGCGACTTCTTGGCCCGGTGCCGCTCGGTCATGCGGGCCTCTCCACCCGCGGGGCCATCAGACGCGTACGACCAGCGCCGTCCGGTCGTCTCCGCGGTTGGGCCCCTGATCGCCCCCCGTGATCCCGAACAGCGCATCGATGACCTCTGTCGCCGAGGAGAACCGGCTCTGGACGACGGTGTCTAGCACCGTCTGCTCGCCGTTCCCCCGTGTCGTCTCGGACAGCGCGTCCGAAAGCCCGTCCGTGAACAGAAGCAGGAGGTCCTCGCCGGGCCGCCAGGGCCGCCACTCCTCGTGGTACGCGTCCGGCCCCGCGAATCCGACCGGCGGATCGGTCGCCTCCAGGCGCGCCGTCGAGCCGTCGGCGCCCACCGAAAAGGCATGGGGATGGCCCGCGTTCGCGTAGACCAGCGTGCCCGTGGCCGGGTCGAGGACGCCGTAGAAGACGGTCAGGAACATCTCCGTGGTCTCGAGCTCGTCGCGAAGCGCGTCGTCGAGTCCGCGCAGCACCCGCGCGGGGGAGTCGTGCTCCCTGGCGTAGATCCCTGCGGCGCTCATGGCCAGCGTCATGATCAAGGCGGAGGGAAAGCCGTGCAGTGACACGTCGCCGAGCATCACGCCCACGCGCCCCCCCGACAGGTCGAAGAGCTGGTAGAAGTCGCCGCCGACCTGCTCGGTCGGCACCACTCGGCCGGCGGCTTCGGCCGCCCCGAAGGTGGACGGGTCGGGCAGGAGCTTCATCTGCAGGTCGTGCGCGAGCTCCATCTCCCGGGCCATCCGCTCGCGAGACAGCGTCTTCCGGACGAGGCGGCTGTTCTCGACAGCCGCGCCGACCTGAGACGCGATCGCGGAGAGCAACCTCTGGTTCGCGCCGGTGAAACGGCTGCCGTCCCTGCGCCCGATCATGTTGATGACCCCCACCGTGCGCGATCCGCCGCGTCCGGGGGAATAGCGGATCGGGACGGACAGGAAGGAGTCGCCGGTCACCCCCGCATCCCGTTCGGAAGGCGTCGCGACCCGGGTCGCGATGATCGAGCGCCCCTCGCGGAACACCATCGACGTGATCGTGTCGGGCTCGTCGGGCGATAGGGCGTCGCTACGCCCGTCGTCTCCGACCTCGGCCGCGAGGTGGAGCGTGTCCGTCCCGTAGCGGTAGACCCAGATCGATCCGCGCTTGGCGCCCATCACGTCCCGGACCTCGGCGAGCATCTGGTGGGCGGCATCCACGAGGTCGAGGGTCGTGCCGAGCGTCTCGCTGATCGAGTACAGGAGGTTGATCTCTTCGAAGCGCTCGGTGAGCTCGTACGTGAACTGGTCCAGCTCGCGGCCGGTTCGGGCCACGTACGTCAGCATGGGCGCGAGGACCTCCAACAGCTCGTCGGCCGGCGCGGACCCGTCCGTGGCGACCCCGATCTCCCAGGTCTCGCCCTGCTCGCCCGATCCGACGTGCACCTCGCGGCGGGCGGCCCCGGCGGGCATGCCACCGTCGAGGCCGGGCGAAGCGTGGAGGATCATGAGGGGCTGGTCGAGCTCCGAGCCCCTGCGGGTCACGCGCACGAGCGCGCCGAACGTGCTCTCGAAGGCCCGGATCGACTCTCGGATGGTGTCCGGAAGGGTCCCTCGGACCCACCGGTCCGTCGAGGTCACGCCCGAACGCCACCCTCGAGGGCGTCGCCCGAGTCGAGCCGCAGGACGAGGGTCACCTGGTTGCCGCGGTCGTTGAACCAGACCTCGTCCAACAGCTTCCGCATGAGGAAGAGGCCGCGACCGCAGGGCTTCGCGACGTTGTCCGGGGCCGTCGGGTCGGGCACGCGGGCCGGATCGAAGCCGTTGCCCTGATCGGTCACGCGCGCTTCGAGGCGACCCCGACCGAGGGTGATCTCGACCTTCACGCGCTTGGTCGGGTCATGGCCGTTCCCGTACATCATCGCGTTCGCGAGCGCCTCGGTGAGGCCCACGCGGAAGTTGAAGTCCAGGCGACGGGCCTGGGCGCGGCAATCCCGGCACTGGATCATGACGTAGTCCACGGCCCGCTCGATGGTCCGGATATCGGACGGGAGCTCGAGGACGATGTCGCGATCCATGGGTGTCGGCATGGGTGTGTGCTCGATCAGAATCCTTCCAACGCCTCTTCTTTCGTGTCCGTGATGCGGAACAGGGTGTCGAGCTTGGTGAGCTCGAAGAGCGTCCTCAGGTCCTCGTTGAGGCTCGAGAGGCGGAGCTCGCCGCCTTGCTCACGGATCTTCTTGGACAGGCTGACCAACACGCCGAGGCCCGACGAGTCGATGTAGCCGGTGCCCGCGAAATCGATCACGAACTTGCGGTCTCCGGCCTCCAGCTGCTCGAGCACCTGCTGCTTGAGCTCCTGGCGATTGCCGACGATGAGCTGGCCCTCGACCTCGACGAGCGTGATCTCACCGTTCTGCGACACCTGAAAGCCCATGGACCGGTGCTCCCTGAAAGATGGGGGATCGCGGGCGGGCCCGCGGTGGACGGAGTAATGCTCGGATGGGCTTAAGTGTAAAAACGAAACGGATGGCGGGGCAAGGAAGACGGCATCGTCCCGCGTTTCGCGCCACCTGAAACCCGGCAATAAACTAGCTCGTATGGATTATCGTCGGCCGGGTGTCTCGAGGGCGCTCGCGAGGACGATCGGGATTCCATGGGACGGGGACGAGGAGGGGTCGATGCCACCGGGTACGCCGAGCGATTTCGAGCAGCAGGTCCTCCTGGCCGTGTGGCGGCTGGGGGACGGCGCCTACGGCGTCAGCGTGCGGGACGAGCTCGAGGCCCGCGCCGGACGAGACGTCGCCCACGGAGCGGTCTACGTGACGCTGGTCCGACTGGAGCGGAAGGGATTCCTCCGCTCATCCCTCTCCGACCCCACCCCCGTCCGGGGCGGAAAAGCCAAGCGCTGCTTCGCCATCACGCCCGCCGGCATCGAGGGGCTCCGCGAAGCCCGGCGGACGCTGGACAGCCTGTGGGACGGGCTGCCACGGACCGCCGAGGAGGGGCCGGCCTCCTCGTGAGCCCCCTGCGCTCCGGCGGGTCCTCCGGTGACCCCCGCCCGCCCCGCATCGCGGAGCTGCTGCTACGGCTCCTGGTGCCCGGACCGGTCGGCGACGCGTTCGCCGGCGATCTGGAGGAGCGCTTCCGGCGCCGCCACGCCTCCGCCCCGATCCGCGCGCGGATCGAGTACTGGTCCGACGTCCTGTCGCCGTCCGTCCTGAGACTCCGCGCCGAGGCGCGCGGACTCGCCCACCCGCCGGGGACGCCTCCGGCCCGCCTGCCAGGAGATGGTCCGATGCACGCCCTCCGCTCCGATGTCCGCTTCGCCTTCCGGTCCCTCCTCAAGTCGCCGGCGTTCACCGCCGTGGCCGTTCTGTCCCTGGCGCTCGGGATCGGTCCGAACACGGCCATCTTCTCCCTCGTCGACTCTCTCCTGTTCCAGGACTGGGGCGTGGACGACCCGGAGCGCATCGTCGACGTGTACACGCTCACCTCCGAAGGCCAGTACTTCTTCAATCGGTACGGGAACTACGAGCTGATCGCCGAGGGCGGCACCGACGTGTTCGAAGCCGTCACGGCCCACAGCATCTTCCCCGGGCGGTTCGAGGGCGAGGCCGGGGTCTCGGAGACCGTGCTGGGGGAGATGGTCACCGGCGACTACTTCGAAGTCATGGGCGTCGAGGCCGCGCGCGGCCGCACGTTCCTCCCGGAGGAGGACGCCACCCCCGGCACCCACCCCGTGCTCGTCGTCTCCGACGGGATGTGGCGGACCCGCTACGGAGCCGACCCCGGGCTGGTCGGGAGCGAAGTGCGCCTGAACGGTCGTCCGTACACGGTCGTGGGCGTCGCGCCGGAGCAGTTCCGGGGCCGGATCGCGCCCGGCATCGGCACCGAGTTCTGGGTGCCCATGAGCATGTATCCGCACCTCGCGCCCGGAAAGATGGGCCAGGGCGACCTGACGATCAGCGCCCGGCTTCGCCCGGGCCGCACCGCCGGCGAAGGGCTCGCGGCCATCGAGACGATCGAGGCGCGCATCAACGCCGAGCGGCAGGCGGCCGATCCGGACCGGCGCAGCTCGCTCGACCTGATCGGCGTGTCGCTGGCGGACGTACGGCTGCACCCGGGCGTCGACGGCGTTGCGCTCGCCATCGCCACCCTGCTCTTCGGGGCGGTCGGGCTGGTGCTGCTCGTGGCGTGCGTGAACCTGGCCGGCTTCCTGCTCAGTCGGGCCGTCGATCGCCGCAAGGAGATGGCGATTCGCGTCGCGATGGGCGCGGGCAGAGGCGCCATCGTACGACAGCTCCTGGTCGAGTCCCTCATGCTCGCCATCGCGGGAGCCGCCCTGGGCTTGGCGCTCGGACAGGTCGCGGCGCGGGGGCTGGCCGGTGTGGAGCTGCCGCTGCCCCTACCCGTCGACCTCAGCGTCGATCTGAACGGGTCGGTCTTGCTCTTCACCGCCGCCGTGGCAGTGGTGGCCGCCCTCCTCTTCGGGCTCACCCCGGCGCTCGAAGCGACCCGGGCTCCGGTGGCCTCCACGCTTCGCGGGGACGCCGGGGCCGGCGCCGACCGACGCAAGGTCGGCGGGCGCGCCGTGCTCGTCGCCGCGCAGATGGCCCTCTCGACCGTCCTCCTCTTCGGAGCCGCGCTGTTCGTGCGCTCGCTCGACTCCGCCACCCGGGTCGACGTCGGCTTCACCGCGCGTGACGGAGGGGTCGCACACATCGAGACCGACCCGAACGAGTACGACGACGGGCGACGGGCGGCCCTCGCACGCGACCTGATCGCCCGCCTGGAGGCACGGCCCGGCATTTCCTCCGTGGCCGTCACGGGACGGATGCCGCTGGCGCTCGGGACCATCAACCTGAACTTCTCGATTCCGGGCATCGACCCGCCTCCGGACCAGCGGCTGCACGTGCTCGAGTACGCGCCGGTGTCGGCCGGGTACTTCGACGTCCTGGGAATCACCATGGAGGAGGGGCGTGGCTTCCAGCCGGGTGAGGCCGAGGACGGATCCGGCGTCGTGGTCCTGAGCCGTGCCGCCGCCCACCGCTTCTGGCCCGGCGAGTCTGCGATCGGGCGTGTGCTCTACCTGGGCGGGGACACGGACCGTCCGCTGTCGGTGGTCGGGGTCGCGGACGACGTGAAGATCTGGAGCCTGGGCGAGCCCCCGCGGCCCTACGCGTATCTGCCCTACAGCGGCGGGGGCACGGACGCGTTCTACGTGGTGGCCCGTGGCGCCTCGAGCGGCATCGACCTGACGGCGGCGGTCCGGGACGAGGTCCGGGCGCTCGACGCCGGGGTGTTCCTCTCGGAGGTCGGGACGCTGCAGGACCACCTGTCGTACGTCTACTTCCTTCCGCGGATGGCCGCGGGGCTCCTGTCGCTCGTCGGCGCGCTGGCGCTCGTGCTCGCCTGCATGGGGCTCTACGGCATGGTGAGCTACGGGGTCGCGCGTCGCACCCGCGAGATGGGCATCCGGCTGGCGCTGGGGGCCGAGCGGCGCGGGGTGGTCGCGCTCGTGCTGCGCGGAGGCCTCTCCCTCGTGGCGGTGGGCGGCGTCATCGGCGTCGCGGCGGCCGTCGGGCTGGGCGGGCTCGTCGAAGGGTTCCTGTTCGGCGTCGACGGAGTCGACCCGCTGGCGCTGGTCGCTGCGCCGATGCTGCTCGCCGTCGTGGCCGGGATGGCGGCCTACCTGCCGGCGCGCAGGGCGAGTCGGGTCGATCCGGTGCGCGCGCTCCGGGCCGAGTAGTGGTCGGCGTGGGGGTGCCGCGGCCGGGCGTCAGGCCCCCGCCATGAGCGACGTGACGCACGCCACGGCCACGATGTCGTCGGGCGTGGCGCCTCGGGAGAGGTCGTTGCACGGGCGGGCGAGCCCCTGGAGGATCGGGCCGACCGCCTGGGCGCCGCCGAGGTACTGGACGAGCTTGTAGGCGATGTTGGCCGCGTCGAGGTCGGGAAAGACCAGGACGTTCGCGCGCCCCGCGACCGGCGAGCCCGGAGCCTTTCGGCCGCCGACCTCCACCGACAGGGCCGCGTCGCCCTGGAGCTCGCCGTCGGCCTCCACGTCGGGCATGAGCACGCGGAACCGGTCGACCGCTTCCTGCACGAGCTCGACCATGGGACCGGTCGCCGACCCCTTCGTCGAGTAGGAGAGGAACGCGACGCGGGGCTCGTCACCGACGACACGCCGCCGCGCCTCGGCCGCCGCGGCCGCGATCTCCGCCAGCTGGACGGACGTGGGAGACGGAACCACCGCGGCGTCGGTGAAGGTCAGCACGCACGGTCCCATGGCGTGGTCGTCCTCGAACGCCATGTAGAACGACGAGCTCACCGTTTCGATACCGGGCGCGGTGCCGACGCCGCGAAGCGCGGCCACGACCACGTCGCCGGTGGTCCTCGAGCAGCCGGCGACCGACGCGGCCGCCTCGCCGGCCCGGACCATCAGGGCGCCCTGCAGCAAAGGGTCGCAGACCAGGTCCTCGGCCTTCCGCGCGGATTTCCCGGCCGCCTCCCGCGCGGCCACGAAGTCGGCACGGTACCGCTCGAGCAAGCCCGGGTCCCCGGCGTCGCGGATCTCGACGGCGCCCGGATCCAGCCCCGCCTCCTCGAGCCCGGAAGCGATCCCGTCCGGCGCACCGATCAGCACCGCGTCGAAGAGCCCCGCCGGCACGGCGGCGGCCACGGCCGCCTGGATCCGGGCCTCATCCCCCTCCGGGAACACGAGCTTGCGACGCTTCTTTCGCGCCCGCTCACGGACCTCGGCGACGAAGTCGAACGTCATCGCCCGAGCTTCCCGTCGAGCCGGTCGAGGACGTGCGGCGACACGAAGCTGGACACGTCCCCGCCCAGCGAGGCGACTTCGCGCACCAGCGACGAGGAGATGAAGCTGTAGCGGGCCTCCGGCACCAGGAAGAGCGTTTCGATCTCGGGCCAGAGCTCCTGGTTCATCTGGGCCATCTGGAGCTCGTACTCGAAGTCCGAGATGGCGCGCAGTCCGCGCACGATGAAGTGAGCACCGCGGTCACGGGCGAAGTCCACGAGCAGCCCCTGGAACGGGTGGACCTCCACACGGTCGTCGTCGGAGAAGGCTTCGCGGATGAGCTCCACGCGCTCCTCCACCCCGAAGAGCCCCTTCTTGGTGTGGGTCGACGTGTACGCGACACCGATCACAAGGCGGTCCACCAGGCGCAGCGTACGTCGGGCGATGTCCTCGTGCCCGCGCGTGATCGGATCGAAGGAGCCGGGATACAGGCCCACGATCGGGTCAGGGCGATGGGTCGTCCGTGGCGATGGCGTCATGGTCGGTGAGTGTGGTGAGTGCCGTGTCCCCGTACCGTCGGGTACGGGCGTGGGCGGGGAGCGGGATCTCGTCCCGCCACGCGTGCTCGAGCCAAAGCGTACATGCGAACGGGCGTTCCAGAAAGCGCTCGACGAGTGCGGCCGCGTCGCCCGTGCCGTACGGGGGGTCCGCGAACGCGACATCGAAGTGCTCCGGGTCACGGGCGAGGTAACGGAAGACGTCGTCCGTCACGATCGTCGCTTCCGCCTCCGCCTCGAGCGCACGGACGTTGTCGCGGAGCGCACGGAGCGCGTCCCGCCCCCGCTCCACGAAGACGGCCTCCGCCGCGCCCCGGCTGAGGGCCTCGAGCCCGAGCGCGCCCGATCCGGCGAAGAGGTCGAGCACGCGGGCCCCGGGGAGATCCGGTCCGGCTGCCGACATCCAGGCCTCGCGAACACGGTCCGTGGTGGGCCGCACGGAGCGGCCGCGAGGGGCCTTGATCTGGCGTCCACCCCAGCGCCCGGCGACGATCCTCACGCCGGGGAGCCTGGCTCGCCGACACGGGGGGCGCCGACACCAGGCTCGCCGGCACGGGGCTGGCCGACCCGGGGCGGGCCGGCGGACAGTCGCAGGTCCACGAGCTTCGCCTGGGGGCTCACACGGCCCCGCCACTCGTTCCGCTCCAGCTTGTACAGCACGTCGTGCGGCGCGGCGCCGAGCTCGTCGGGCGCATGACGCTCCGCGACGCCGAAGCCGATGGCCTCGAGGCTCGCGCGGCCGTTCCGGAGCCGGGCCTTCAGGTGCCCCTGCCCCACCTCGCGGGCCCCGTCGATCGTGAGTGCGTCGCTGCGGAACACCGGCCCCGGATTCCCGATCCCGTGGGGGCCGAGGTACGCGAGCCAGCGCACGAGGTCGAGATCCACCTCGGCCGGGTCCAGGACCAGGTCGGTCCTCAGCTCGGGCCGGAGGTCTTCGGGCAGGAGACGCGCGCGGGCCTCGGCGTTGAAGGCCTCACGCAGGGCAGGAACGCGCTCGCGCGACACATCCATCCCGGCGGCCTGACGGTGGCCGCCGAACCGTTCGAGGTGGCTCGAGCACGCCGCCAACGCGTCGTAGAGATGGAAGCCCGGCACGGAGCGGGCGCTCCCGCGTCCCCGGTCTCCGTCGAGGGCGACCATGACCACCGGGCGGTGGATCCGCTCGACCACCCGGGAGGCCACGATGCCGATGACGCCGGGATGCCATCCCTCGGACGCCAGCACGACCCCGAAGTCCCGGTCCGGCTCGAAGTCCCGCTCGAGCTGCCGGAACGCCTCGTCCTGCGTTCGCCGGTCCTCGGCCCGCCGGTCGCGGTTCAGCTCCTCAAGCTGGTGCGCCAGGCGCAGCGCCTCGTCGCGGTCGTCCGTCAGAAGTAGACGCAGGGCATCGGCGGACTCACCGATCCGTCCGGCCGCGTTGATGCGGGGCGCGAGACCGAACGCCAGGTTCCCCGCCGTAACGGTCGCCGGGTCGGTCCCTGAAGCCTCCATGAGGGCCGCCAGGCCCGCCACACCTGTCGCGGCGAGCCGGCGGAGGCCGAAGGCTACCAGCACGCGGTTCTCGCCACGCAGGGGCACGAGGTCGGCGACGGTCGCCAACGCCACGAGGTCCAGGTAACGGGCGAGAGGCTCCGGATCCTGTCCGAGCGCCTGCGCGACGAGGGCCGAGAGACGGAATGCGAGGCCGGTGCCGCACAACTCCTTCTCTGGATAGGCGCAGTCGGCGCGCTTCGGGTTCACGAGGGCGTACGCGGGGGGCCGCGTGTCGCCCGGCGTGTGGTGATCGGTGACGATGACGTCCCGACCCTCCGCCGCCGCCTCGGCGATGGGCGCGTGCGCCACGGTGCCGCAGTCCGCTGTGACGATCAGAGTGGCGCCCGCCGCACGGGCCGTGTCGAGCCCCGACCGGGAGAAGTCGTACCCGTCGCGCAGTCGGTGCGGCACGAAGGGAACCACCGTCCCGCCCAGCGACCGCAACCAGCGGGTCAGGAGCGCCGTCGCGCAGATGCCGTCGACGTCGTAGTCGCCGTGGACGAAGATCGTCTCACCGCTCCGCACGGCGTCGGCGATACGCGCGGCCGCTCTCGGGCCATCGGCCAGGAGGGCGGGGTCCGCGAGGTGCTCGAGGCGGGGTCGCAGGAAGCGCTTGGCGTCCCCGGGCTCGAGGAAGCCGCGCCCCGCCAGGATCCGGCAGATCGGCTCGGGGAGCCGGAGCGCGCGGACGAGTCCCTCGACGCCGGCGTCGTCGACCTCGGGCGGAGGCCGCCAGACGGGCTCCGGCGAGGGCAGCACGCGGGACACGTCAGCTACTGAGCGCCGCGCCCCTCACTCTTCGACCAGCGCCTCGTCGGGCGTGTCGGACGACGTCTCGTCGCCGCTCTCCGAACCCTCGGCCGCAGCTTCGACCGCGGCCGCCTTCGCCTCCTCCTCGGGGGCCTCCGGCTCGGGCGCCGTCAGGATCACGCCGCAGGCTTCACACCGGATGAGGCGCGCGCCGTGGCGGATCTCGTTCTGGACCTGGAGCGGGACCATGCCGTAGCAGTTCCCGCAGGCCCCGTCCTCGGTCAGCGCCGCGACAGCCTTCCGGCCGGTGCGGCCACGGATCGCGTCGTAGATCCGGAGCTCCTCGTCGTCGATGTCGTTGGTGAAGCTCTCCCGCTTCGTCCGCAGGGACTCGAGCTCCTCCTGGACCCGCTTCCGCTCGGCGAGCAGCTCTTCCTTCTTCGGCTCGACCATGGAACGAGCCTCCTCGAAGGCGGACGCCAGCTCCTCGATCCGCTCGTCCGACTTCCGGATCTGGTCGAGCAGCGTGAACGCCTCCTGCTCGTCGTTCTGCAGGGCCCGCTTGATCATCTCCAGCTCGGCGCTGACCGCGGCCTCCTCGCGCAGGTTACGGACCGACCCGAGACGCTCCTCGAGCTTCTTCAGACGGTCCTTCTTCTCGTCGATCGAGAGCTCGAGCCGGCGCTCCTCGAGCTTCATCTCCTGCGATCGCTTGCGGAGGGTCCCCAGCTCACTCTCGAGGACGAGAACCGGCTCCTCCACTTCCTCGAACAAGGGGTCGAAGGACTGGATCCGCTCCTTGGTCTCGAGAATGCGGGTGTCCAGCTTCTGGAGTTCTTTGAGGGCGGTGCGCTGCTGCTCCGTCATCGGCTCGGTTCGTTCTGTGAGTGATCTCTTCGAGGTCCGCGCGTTGCGGATCCCCAGTAATTCGGGTCGAGCTGCCTCAGCTCGCGGGCCAGCGCCGCCTTGGCGTTGGCCAGCTCCAGCTTCTCGTCGTCCCCAGGGGCGGACTCGATGCGCCGCTGGAGCTCCTGGATTCGCCGATCCAGGGCCAGAACCCGAAGGCGGTTCACCGACTTGGTGAACAAGTCGATCCCGTGCGAGAGCTCTTCCTGGTCGGAGAGGATCTCCTCGAACCGCTTCGCGCTGACGGGATCCATGGACGACGTTGGAGCCCGAAGGTCGGGATCGTCAAGAAGCATCTCAAAGATGGCGCGGTGGTGCGGATCGTCAAAGTCTTCGGCCGAGACCAGCTCCGCGGCGCGCTCCACCCACTCCACGCCGCGGACCATCACCTGGAGGAGCTTCCGCTCGGCTCCGAGCCTCGGAAGTCGGGGGGCCGGCCCGCCACGCGGCGGCCCCGGAGACCGACGCTCGGACGGGCGCGGACCACCCTGGGGGCCCGACGGGGCCGCCGACCGACGAGGTCCCTCCCGGCTCAGCTCGCCTTCCAGATTCTCCCGGCTCACGCCCGTCTTCTCCGACACCTTCTTCATGTAGATGTCGCGGAGCGCGGGATCGGCGGCGGCGCGCAGGGTCGGCAGGAGCCGGTCCACCGCCGACCGCGTCCGCTCGATCGACGAGAAGTAGTCGCGCTCGTCGAGGATCTGCACCTTCCGGTCGAGCACGTCCACGGCGTGGTCGATGTACGCGCGCAACCGGTCCGGGCCCTCCCCCCGCACCACCGTGTCGGGGTCCTCGCCTTCCGGCAGCGTGACGACCACCGGCCGGAGTCCCGCCTCGAGCAGGACGTCGCCCGCCCGGAACGTCGCTTTCAGGCCCGCCGAGTCCGAGTCGAACAGGAGCACGACCCGCTTCGAGTACCGTCCCAGCAGACTGGCCTGCTCGGGCGTCAGGGCCGTGCCCAGCGGCGCGACCACGTTCTCGAAGCCGTGCGCGGCGAGCGAGACGACGTCCATGTATCCCTCCACCACCAACACGCACTCTTCCCTGCGGATGGCGTGGCGGGCCCACGAGAGGCCGTAGAGGTTCAGCCCCTTGTGGTAGATCGGTGACTCGGGGGAGTTGACGTACTTGGGGGCGTCGGGTCGGTCGCCGTCCAGGACCCGGCCACCGAACGCGATGACCTTGCCCGACAGCGACTCGATGGGGAAGACGATGCGTCGCCGGAACCGGTCGTACGCTTCGGGCGACTTCTCGCTCCGACCGAGCAGCCCCAGCTCCAGCATGAGGTCCTCGTCGAGCCCGTGCTTGGCCGCGGCCTCCCGGAAGGCGCGCCATTCGTCGGGCGCGTACCCCAGGCCGAAGCGTTCCGCCGTCTCCCCGTCGATGCCCCGGGCGTAGAGATAGTCGCGCGCGATCTTCCCGCCCTCGGGGTCCACCAGCCGCTCGCGGAAGAAGTCCCGGGCGAAGCCGTTGATCTCGTAGAACGGGCGGTTCGGGTCCTCTTCATCCCGGTCCTGGTGCACCTCGCGGATCTCCACCCCGGCCCGGGCGGCCGTGTGCTTCACCGCCTCGACGAAGTCCATCCCCTGCTTCTCCATCAAAAAGGAGAAGACGTCGCCGGACTTGCCGCAGCCGAAGCACTTGTAGAAGCCCTTGTCGGGCACGACGTAGAAGCTCGGGGTGCGCTCGTCGTGGAAGGGACAGTTGGCCTTGAACTCCCGACCGGACTTCTTGAGCGAGACGAACTCGCCGATGACGTCCACGATGTCGGCACGTGCCCGTACCTCGTCGACCTGATCGTCCGGGATCATGGGCCGCTCGGCTCCTTGAATCCGGCCACCGTGACGCCGGCCCCGCCCTCGGTCGGGCCGCCCATGCGGACGGTCCGCACCCGGCGGTCGGTGTCGAGCATCTCGCCCACCCGCTTCCGCAGGGCCCCGGTCCCCTTACCGTGGATGATCCGGAGCTCGGGGAGATCCTCGAGGATCGCCTCATCCAGAGCCCGGGCGAGCTCGATCTCGAGCTCGTGCACGCGCAGCCCGCGCAGATCCACCTCGAGCCGGGCGGCGCCCCGGTCGGGGCCGGACCAGCCCCCACCCCGGGCCGAGCCGGAGCCTGCCCCCGCCCCGTCGCTCGGTCGGCCGCGGCCCGACGAGGTCGAGCCTCCGCTTCGGCGGCCACCCGCTCCGGGTCCTCCGTCGCCCCCCTCGACCGGCTCCAGGTCCTCGAGCGACACCTCCAGCTTGACCGCGCCGGCCTCGACCACCGCCCGGTCGGCGCGAACCTCGGTCACGCGTCCTTTCGCGCCGGTCGCGCGCAGCCGCACCCGGTCGCCCCGCTCGAACTCGATCGGCGAGCGGGGCGTGCGGCGCCCGCCGGCCTCCTCGGCATGCTCCTCCGCGCCCCTGCGAGCCCGTTCCGCCGCGTGCTCCACGCGGCTCCGCGCCCTGTGCACCGCATCGTCGAAGCCCTCGCCGCTCCCTGCCGCCCGCCTGAGCTCACGCACGGCTTCCTCCACCTCGGTCCGCGCGTCGAGGAGCAGCTTGCGCGCGTCCTCGCGTGCCTGGGCCGCGTGCGCGGCCTCGGACTCCGACAGGGCCTGCTCGCGTCCCTCGAGCTCCTCGGAGAGCCGTGCGGTGCGCGCCCGCTCCTCGTCCAACTCGCGCACGAGCCGCTCGGCCTCCGTCTCGCGGGCCTCGAGCCGCTCCAGCACCTCTTCCATGCGGGCCTCGTCGTCGTCCACGTACGACTCCGCCCGGTCGAGCACCCCGGCCGGGAAGCCGAGCCCACGGGCGATCGCGAGCCCGTAGCTACGCCCGGGTCGGCCCTTCACAAGCCGGTACGTCGGCTCCATCCGCTCCGCGTCGAACTGGAGCGATGCGTTCACCACCCCGCTCCCCTCCCCGTCGAG
Source organism: Longimicrobiales bacterium (assembly GCA_041690395.1). GTDB lineage: Bacteria > Gemmatimonadota > Gemmatimonadetes > Longimicrobiales > Gaopeijiaceae > JAWLHJ01. The sequence continues at coordinate 528,333 of JAWLHJ010000004.1, forward strand.
GCGCTTCAGCGCCCCCAGGTGCGACGACGCGAGCGTGAGCGCGCCTCGGGCGACGAGCTCCTCCAACATCGCCCGGGCCAGGGCCGCGCCCTCGGCCGGGTCGGTGCCGGTGCCCATTTCGTCGACGAGCACCAGGGATCCGCCGTCCGCGCTGTCGACGATCTCGGAGAGATTCGACAGATGGGCCGAGAAGGTGGAGAGGCTCTGGGAGATCGACTGCTCGTCGCCGATGTCGGCGTAGAACGAGCCGAAGACGGGGAGTCGCGTGCCGGCGCCCACCGGCGGGATCACGCCGCTCTGGGTGAGCGCGGCCGCCAGGCCGGTCGCCTTGAGGAAGACGCTCTTCCCGCCCGTGTTCGGCCCGGACACCACGACGGCGCGCTCCTCCGGACCGAGCTCGAGGTCGTACGGCACGACCTCGCTCAACCCGTGCGTCTCGATGAGGAGCGGATGACGCGCGCCCACCAGCCGAAGCCCTTCGGACGGATCGTCGCCCAGCTCGGGCACGTCCGCGCGCCAGTCGGCGGCGGCGCGGGCCCGCGCGTGGAGCCCGTCGAAATCGGCCAGCGCCGCGAGCGCACCCCGGAGCTCGTCACGCACCGGCGCGAGCCTCGCCGTCAGCGCCGCCAGCACCCGCCGAACCTCGCGAACCTCCTCGCGCTCCAGGTCGCGCAGCTCGTTCATGGCTTCGATCGCTTCGGGCGGTTCCACGTAGAGCGTCTGTCCCGTCTGCGACTCGTCGTGGACGATCCCGCCGACCTCACGTCGGGCCTCGCGCCGCACCGGAATCACGTACCGCCCCTCCCGGAGCGTCACGGATGCGTCGGGAACGACGTACCGTTCGTTCAGTCCTCCGAGATACGACTCGAGCCGCTTCACCACGCGCCCGTGCGCCCCGCGCAGACGGTCGCGGATGCGACGGAGCTCCTTGGACGCCGAGTCGAGGACGGAGCCCTCCGCGTCGACGGTGCGGTCGATCTCCCGCTCGAGCTCCTCCATGTCCACGAGCGCGTCACGCAACGGTCCGAGAGGCCCGTCACCCACTTCCGCGGCGTCCGGGCGCGCCAGCTCGCGCCCGAGCGCGCGTGACGAGTGGAGCAGCACGCCGAGCCGATGGAGCTCGAGCGCTTCCAGCACCGCCCCCTCTACGGCGAGCCGGCGGATCGCGTCGTCGACGTCCGGCACTACGGGCATCCCCCAGTCGGGACGCTCTTCGTGGAACGTCATGACGGCGCCGACGCGGTCGAGCTCCCGCGCCACGTCGGCGCGTCGGGAGCGCGGGCGCAGCGCGCGTACCCTGCGCTTTCCGGCGGCGCTGGCGGCCCTTTCCGCGACGTGATCGAGCACCCGCTCGAACTCCAGGACGGCGAGCGCGTGGTCGCTCATGGCGTCAGGACGGCCCCGGAATCACGCGCCGAGCTCCTCCCGCACGATCCGGTTGGCTTCCTTCCCGTCGAAGCGACCGCGGATCTCCGGCATGAGCTTGCCCATGACGGCCCCCATCTCCTCCGCCCCCGCGGCCACGATCCCGCGGACGAGCTCCCGCACTTCGTCTTCGGTGAGTTGCGTGGGCAGGTAATTCTGGAGGATGACGGCCTGAGCCTCCTCCTGCTCGGCGAGCTCCTCACGTCCGGCGCCCCTCATCTGCTCCGCGGCGTCGCCGCGCTGCTTGATCGCCTTGGAGACGACCTGGATCACGCCTTCGTCGTCGAGCTCCTTCCCGCCGTCGATCTCCTTATTGCGGATCTCCGAGAGGAGCGTCGACAAGACGAGCAGGCGGGCCTTGTCGCGCTGCTTCCTGGCGGTGTTGAGGTCCCGCTGGATTCGTTCCTTCAGGTCACTGGCCACGGTTCTTCCGTCTTCAGAGGTTCGCGTCGGCAGAGGTTCGCGTCGGCATTCCGGCTACCCGCGAGTTCCGGGGAAGGTACGATCAACCGGGAGGCCACGTCAGCCGCCGGCCGCCGAGCACGTGGGCGTGCAGGTGTCCGACCGATTGCCCCCCGTCCTCGCCGGTATTGATGACCGTGCGGTAGCCGGAGTCGGCGATCCCCTCCGTGCGGGCCACCTCCCCCGCGGCCCGCAGCACGTCCCCCAGAAGATCGCGGTCCTCGGGCCCGGCGTGGCCGAGCGACGTCAAATGCTCCCTGGGGATCACCAGGACGTGGGTCGGTGCCTGCGGGTTCACGTCGCGGAACGCGATGGTCCGCTCGTCCTCGCGCACGATGTCGGAGGCGATTCGGCCCGCGGCGATGCCGCAGAAGATACAGTCTGATTCCGAGCTCATGGTTGTGCTCCGTCGTCTTCCGTTCATCGGATCCGGTGTCGGATGTTGTCCGTCTCGCGAGGGCGACGCAATGCGCCGACCGGCCGTCCCGTCGCGGCATGGAGACGTCCTTCCCCGGTCGCGACCTTCGACGTGCACTCCCTCTTCCCCCCGGACCCGGAGCCACACATGAACCCGATCGCCACGTGCACCGAACACTTCATGGCGGGCCACCCCCACCCGGCGCTCCGCATCGGCGAGATCCTCACGCCCGTGGCCGAGCGGGTCGACCGTTCGCTGACGGCCGGACGGCTCAGGGCGGCCCTGGCCGAGCACCCGGAGACCTTCCGTCTGCTCGATCCGTGGCAAGGCCCGTGGCGCGTTCCGGCCGAGTCGGCGCCCTCCACGGAAGCCGACGTCTGGGTCGTTCTCCTTCCTGGCGCGGGCACGCAGGATCGTCCGGCGGGCGGTCCCGTCACCACGCTGCGTGAGAGCGTGCGGTGGCTCGCCCGCGGGATCGACCCCCGGTCGTCGCTGTCCGTCAGCCGGTGGTACGCGATCGCGCTGGCCGAGCGTGAGAGCCGGCGGGCGATCGCCGAGCGGAGCGCCTGACGTTCCTCACGACCGGCGGAAGAGGGCGGACCGCCACTCGCCGTCGGCGTCGACGGCCAGGAAGACGAACCCGTGCTCCGTGGCCGCCGCTTTCATCGCGGGCCATTCCTCCTCGAGGATGCCCGAGAGGATGAGCCAGCCTCCGCTCCCCACCGCCGCCGCGAATCCCGGGAGCAGTGGGTGGAGGATACCGGACTCGATGTTGGCCACCAGCCCGTCCACTGGGTCCTGCGCCCGTAACCAGCCGACGTCCGCCGCCCGGATCTCCCAGCTCACCCGGTCCGCGACGCCGTTCCGCTCGACATTCTCCTCGATGGCTTCGGTCGCGAGGGAATCCGATTCGACGGCATGGACACGACCGGCCCCGAGCAGCGCGGCCCCGATGGACAGGATCCCCGAGCCCGCACCCACGTCGAGCACGCGGTGGCCGGGCTCCACCGCACCATCCAGGAGCCGGAGGCAGCCACGCGTGGTCCCGTGCTCCGCGTTCCCGAAGGCCATACCCGGGTCCAGCGTGATGACGAGGTCGCCGTCCCGGGCGTCGGGCACCTCCGTCCAGGAGGGCTTCACCACGATCCGCTCGGTGAGTCGCCGCGGCTCGAGGCCGCGCCGCCACGTCTCGGCCCAGTCCTCGTGCTCGCGCCAGGACACGTCGATCTCGACGTCGTCGAGGCCCGACAGCTCCGTGAGAGTTCGCCTCGCCGAGGCCTCCAGCGCGGAGAGATCGTCGGGCTCCGGGAGGTGCGTCACGTACCATCCGTCGCGCTCCTCGACCGCTCGGCCGCCGAGCGCTACGAGCCCTTCGGCGAGCAACTCGCCCGCGTCACCGCCGCCGGGGCTCCGGGCCCGCAGCTCGACCCAGCGGCCGTCCGTGACGCTCATCCGCCGGTGAACGCTTCCTTCACGCGCGACCAGAAGCCCTTGCGCGATCCACGCCGGACCTCGTCGGGAGCCGGCGCCTCGATCTCACGCAGCCGCTCGAACGCCTCCCGCTGCTCCGCGGTGAGGTCGTCCGGGGTCCAGACGACCACGCGCAGGAGCTGGTCGCCGCGAGACGCACCGTTCAGGTCGGGGAGTCCGAGTCCCTTGAGGCGCAGCACCTCTCCACTCTGGATACCGGGCGGGATCTTCACCCGCGCCACGCCGTCGATGGTGGGCACGTCGACCTCGTCGCCGAGCGCGGCCTGAGCGAAGGTGATGGGTAGCTCGTGGACCAGGTGCGAGCCCTCCCGCTGGAAGCGGGGATCGTCCTCGACCTCGAGCAGCACGATCAGGTCGCCCCGCACGCCGCCCCTCGGCCCGACGCTCCCTCGCCCCCGCAACGTCAGGAAGTTCTCGGAGGTCACGCCCGCGGGCACTTCCACTTCGACCTCCTGCTCGCTCCGGACGCGTCCCTCTCCGCGGCACTTGGAGCAGCGGTTCTCGATCACGCGCCCCTCACCGGCACAGGTCCGGCAAGGCTGTACGCTGACGAACTGACCGAAGACCGAACGCTGGACGTGTCGCTCCTCACCGGCTCCACCGCAGGTGGGACACATGGTGGGAGCGCTGCCCGGCTCGGCCCCGGAGCCGTCGCAGTGCTCGCACGGATCGAGCAGGGAGACACGAAGGGTCTTGGTGACGCCGGTCGCGACCTCGGCCAGCGTCAGCGCCAGGCGGATGCGGACGGTCTGCCCCTTCCGCGACCCGGAGCGCTGCTGGCGCCCCCCACGCATGCCGAACATCTCCTCGAAGCCCGCGAAGCCACCCCCACCGCCGCCGAAGTCGCGCATGAAGATCTCGATCGCGTCGGCGAAGTCGAAGCCGGCCGGCCCTCCGCCGCCGGCGCCCTTCAACCCCTGCTCGCCGTAGCGGTCGTAGACGGAGCGCTTGTCCGGATCACGCAGCACCTCGTAGGCCTGCGTGATCTCCTTGAACTTCTCTTCCGACTCCTTGGAGCCGTTGTTCTTATCCGGGTGGTATTTCACCGCGAGCTTGCGGTACGCCTTCTTGATCTCTTCGGCATCCGCGGAGCGGTCCACGCCGAGAAGCTGGTAATAATCGGCCATCGATCTTCCGGAGATTCCGGCTCCCGGGGACGGACGCCCCGAGGCCGGAAGGGAATCAGGTTCCGAGCACCCGCGAGACGAGCGTCGAAGTATAGTCCACGATCGTCACGACTTTCTCGTACGGCATGCGCGTCGGGCCGATCACGCCGATCACGCCCTTGAGATCGCCCACGCGGTACTCCGCCGTGACGAGAGTGAAATCGGTCAGGATGCTGGAGTCGTTCTCACCCCCGATGGTGATACGGAGGCGACCGCCATGCTCCCTCAGCCCCACCGCCTCGGCCAGCAGGTCCCGCTGCTCGGTGAGCTCGATGAGCCCCTTCATGCGCTCGCTCGTCTCGAACTCGGGCTGCGACGCGAGAACGCTCGTGTGCCCGAGGTGGAGCTGGGTGGAGTCCAACGACCGGAGGTCGAAGAGCTCGGCGCCCGACTGGACGAAGATGTTGATCAACTCCTCCCCCGGCTCGCCTCGCGCGACGTCCTTCAGCCGGTCGTGCAGCGTCAGCCGGATGTCCTGGAAGGTCGACCCCGCCAGCCGCTCGTTCAGCGCGACCGTGATCTGCACCAACATCTCCTGCGGGACCTCGATGGGGAGGTCCACGTAGACGGTGCGCACCACACCGCCGCGGATGGTCGCGACGAGAAGGACCTTGTTCGAGGATACCTGGATGAGCTCCAGCTTCTCGAGAACCGCGTCCTCGAGCCGGGGCGCCATCGCGACGCCGAGCTCGTTCGAGATGAGGCTGAGCGCCCGGGTGGCGTGCATGACGAGCCGTTCGATGGCCGAGGAGCCCGCGAGCCCGACCTCGCGCTCGAGACTCTCGCGCTCGGCGGGAGACAGCGCGTGCGGCTCCATGAGCCGGTCGACGAAGAAGCGGTAGGCCAGATCGGTCGGCACCCGCCCCGCCGAGGTGTGCGGGTGGAAGAGATACCCCTTCTCCTCCAGGTCGCTCATGGTGTTCCGCACGGTCGCCGCGGACACACCGAGGTCGAACGCACGGGAGACCGTGCGGCTGCCGGCCGGCTCCGCACTCGCGACGTACGTGCGCACGACGGCGTCGAGAACCTGTCGTTCCCTGTCGGTCAGGTCGGTCCCGACCATCTCGTTGCGCGCTTTGGTGTCCATGGGATCTCGGAAGATCGAAACGGGGCGGCGGACGGGTCAACCCACCGACGGGTCGCGGAGACCCGGGCGCACGCCGACGTACGGCGGCCCCGTTCTCAGCGGCCGGCGAGGTCCACGGCCAGACGGTCGAGCAGGAGCCAACCGTTCGGCGTGAGACGTACCCGTCCATCCTGGAGGATCGCGAGGCCCTGTTGTACCCACGAATCGACGATACGAGCCCGTCGCCCTCCGGGCTCGGGCGCCTCGAGGCCCGAACGAGTGCGCAGGCCGAGCCAGACGCGCTCGAGATCGACCGCCTCGTCGTCCAGCGTTTCCCGCGCTTCTTCCGGGCTCCCACCGGATACGACCCGCGTACGGTACGCGTCCCAGTCCCTCACGTTCCAACGGCGGACGGGCGGCGCATAGGCGTGGGCGCCGTTCCCCAGCCCGAGATACGGCCCGCCGTTCCAGTACACCGCGTTGTGGCGGGCCTCGTGGCCGGGCAGGGCGAAGTTGGAGACCTCGTAGTGCACGTACCCCTGCGCGGTGAGCGTCTCCGCGGCCAGGAGGAACTCGTCGGCGTACCGCTCCTCGTCCACCGGCTTCTCCCGGCCCTCCGCGACCGCCCGCCCCAGCGCGGTACCGGGCTCGACGGTGAGGCCGTACAGGCTCACGTGCGGGACGTCGAGCTCGAGCGCGCGCTCGAGATCTCCGGCCCACGAGCGTCCGAGGTGCGCCGGCAACCCGAAGATCAGGTCGACGCTCAGCTCCTCGATGCCCGCCGCGCGCGCCGTGGCCACCGCGGCCGGGCCACCCTCCACGCCATGCATGCGGCCCATCCATCGGAGCGTCGGCTCGTGGAACGTCTGGACCCCCAGGCTGATCCGGTTCACCCCCGCGGCCCGCCATCCCTCCGCCACCCGCGCGTCGAAGCTCTCGGGGTTGGCCTCGGCCGTCCACTCCAGATCGCGCCGTCCGAGGCGCTCCTCGCCGATCAGCTCGGCCAGACCCACCATCGCGTCCGGCCCGAGCAGGGACGGCGTTCCGCCACCGACATAGAGGGTGTCCAGCTCCGGCGCGAGCCGGAAGAGTCCCTCGCTCCGGACGATGTCGAGCTCGGCTCGCAACGCCTCCCACCAGGGCTCCGGGCCGCCCTCGGCTCGCACTTTCACCGCGAAGTCGCAGTAGACGCACCGACGCGCGCAGAAGGGCGCGTGCACGTAGACCGAGGCGACCTCGGTCGCGTCCGCCGCGCCCGCCTTCATGCCGCTCGGAAGTGGAAGCCGGGCATCTGCTCGACCGCTCCGTCGAGCTCGAGACGCACGAGCAACGCCAGCGCCACCGGCACATCGAGTCCGGCTGCGGCCGCGAGGTCGTCGACGTGGAGCGGTCCGGCGTCCAGCGACGACAGGAGCCGGCGCTCCGGCTCCGCCAGCCGCGATCGCGTCTCCTCGCTCTGCTCCCCGCCACCGGTCCCGTCCGTCGCGGGGGCATCAGCCGGCGCGCCCGCGCCCGCGGCCGGCCCACCCACCTCGTCGACAAATCGCTCGATAGAGACCAGCGGAAGGGCGCCATCGGCCAGGAGCCGGTTGCTCCCGTCGCACGCCCGGGTGTCGATCGGGCCCGGCACGGCCCAGACGTCGCGGCCGAGGTCGAGCGCGTGCTCGACGGTGATCAGCGCACCGCTGCGCGGCCCGGCCTCGACCACCACGACCGACTCCGACAGCGCGGCCATGATCCGGTTCCGACGGGGGAAGTGGTGGGGCAGCGGTGGAGTCCCCGGCAGGAACTCACTCACGACGAGCCCATGACGGAGGATCTCCTCGAACAGCCGCCGGTGTGACGACGGATACGCCGCGTCCGCCCCGCGGCCGACCACCGCCACGGTGGCGCCGCCGACTTCGAGGGCACCCCGGTGCGCGGCCCCGTCCACGCCGAGCGCCATCCCGCTCACCACAGGGACACCCGCGCGGCCGAGGGCGCGCCCGAGCCTGCGGGCGAGATCCTTGCCGCGGGCGGTGCCCCGCCGCGATCCCACGACCGACACGCCACCCTCACCGAGCAGCTCGGTCCGTCCCCGCAGGAAGAGCACGGGGGGTGGATCGTCCAGACGGAACAGAGACTGCGGGTAGGCAGTTTCGCTCCAGGTGAGGACGCGCATGCCGAGGCGGCCGGCGAGCGCCAGAGCGTCGTCCACGACACGCCCGACCTCTCGGTCGCCGCGCGCGGTAGCCGCCGCGGGCCCCGCGACTTCCCTGAAGTGCCGGGTCGGGGCGGACAACGCGCCCTCCGCCGTGCCGAACGACTCGATCAGCGCACGGATCCGTCGTGGACCCACACCCGGGAGTTGGTCGAGATGAAGGAGCGCGTGCGCCTCCCGGGGAGAAGCGCTCGCCGGACGCCTCACGGACTCCACCACTCCTCGTCGTCGTCCGCGACCTCGCTACGCGCCTCCGCCTCCACCCGCTCACGACTCGCCGCCCAGAGTTTTTCCATGAGCTCCGGAACACCGCGGTTCGTGATGGACGAGATCCCGTAGACCCCGAGGGCCTCCTTCACGTCGATCTCCGGGAGCGGATCGTCTGGGCCGAGCAGGTCGATCTTCGTGAGCGCCACGAGGAAGGGGGTGCGCGTCAGCTCCTCGGAGTATGCGGCGAGCTCCCGTCGGAGCAGGTCGTATTCGGCCTGAGGATCCTCCGCGTCGACCGGAATCATGAGCAGGAGGATCCGCGTCCGCTCGATGTGCCGCAGGAACTGATGCCCGAGCCCCTTCCCCTCGTGCGCCCCACCGATGATCCCGGGGATGTCGGCGATGACGAACGTGCGGTACCCGGACAGCTCGACGACGCCGAGGTTCGGCTCGAGCGTCGTGAACGGATAGGCCGCCACCTTGGGTCGGGCAGCCGTCGCGGTGGCGAGCAGCGTGGACTTCCCCGCATTGGGCTCCCCGACGAGACCGACGTCGGCGATGAGCTTGAGCTCGAGCCGAACACGCCGCTCCTCTCCTTCCTCACCCGGCTCCCACTTGGTCGGCGCCTGGCGGGTGGATGACTTGAAACGGATGTTCCCACGGCCTCCGCGCCCGCCCCGGGCCACGACGACGCGCTGGCCTTCCTCGAGCAGCTCGCCCAGGAGCTCGTCGGTGTCCTCGTCGTATGCGATGGTGCCCGGAGGAACCTTCAGCACCATGTCCTCCCCGGACCGGCCCGTCTTCTGGTTGCCCTCGCCGTGCATCCCGCGCTCGGCCTTGTAGTGCCGCCGGTAGCTGTAGTCGAGGAGCGTCGCCAGCTGGCTGTCGGCCTCCAGGATGACGCTGCCGCCGTCCCCGCCGTCACCCCCGGCCGGGCCGCCTCGCGGGACACCCCGCTCCCGCCGGAACGCCTCGGAACCGGAGCCTCCGGTCCCCCCGATGACCTCGATGACCGCGCGATCGACGAACATGGCTCAAAGCTCCCTGGTCTGCGCACCGGCGAACAAACGTCCGCTCGGATCGAACTCGAATGCCGGTCGGATCTCGCCGACCACCTCTCCCCGCGTATTCCGCACCGCCGGCCGCCCGTGCCGGGACAGGGCCGCGACCTCGCCGGAGGTCAGTGCGCCGAGCAGCTCGAGCACCCGCACCAGCGCGACCTCGACCGCCCTGCGCCCTCCGTCCGCCACCTTGATGGCGAAGCCCAATCCTTCCGCCGGCCATCCCCCTCCGTAGACACCCTCGGCGCCCAGCTTCACGAACACACGGCCCTCGCCTCGCGCCATGACGTCCGTGCACGTGCGCCCCTCGCCACCCACCATGAACGGCCGGCCGGTCATGGCGCGTACGATCCGCGCCGCCGGCTCTTCGTCCGCGGCCGCCCGAGCGAAGCGCGCGAACGCTCCGGCCATGCGCTCGAGCGTCACGGCGAAGCACGGCACCCCGCATCCGTCCACCGCCACCGCAACGTCACGCCGCGGCACCTCGGACCACCGCGCGATCTCGTCGAGCATCCGCTCCTGCACCGGATGGTCCGGGAGATGGTAGTCCAGCGGATCCCAACCCATGCCCACGGCGAGCGCGAGCATGCCGGCATGCTTCCCGGAGCAGTTGTTGTGGATCCGCTGCGGAGCCCCTCCTTCCGCGTACACCGCCCTCGCCGCCTTCGACGAGTACGGAGCGTGTGCGCCGCACCGGAGCAGCGCCTCGTCGACCCCGGCCTTGGCCAGGATGGACCGGGCGGCCGCCACGTGTTCGGGGCTCCCCTCGTGCGAAGCGCAGCAGAGCGCCAACTCTTCCGAGGTGAGGCCGAGACGGTCGGCCACCTCCTCCTCGACCAGCGGCAGGGCCTGCATGGGCTTGGCCGCAGACCGGTAGAACGTGACCCCTTCCACGTCGCCGACCGACGCGACCCGTCGACCGGACGCGTCGCACACGACCACCGACACCCGGTGGCGCGATTCGACGATGCCGCCACGCACGACCTCGACGTGACTCATGGGTCGCTTCCGGTCGTCGGGGGTTCGGTGAGCACGTGCATGGGTTCAAGAGAGCCCGATTCGGCCGATCGCGACATGTCGGGATGGGACAGATTACGAGCCGGAAGGCACCCCCGCACGCCCGTCGACCGCCGCGAACAGGTCGTCCGTCGACCGGGCTCCCGCGAGGAGATCGAGGGCCGCTTCGAGCTGACGATCGAACGGAACGCCCTGCTCGAACTGACCCTGCTCGCCCCAGGCCTGCAAGGCGATCTCCCGCTCCAGATGATACCGCACGAAGCGCTCCGCCCGCTCGAAGTCCTCGAGCGCAACGGGCTCGCCGTCCTCCGGAAGCGATCCGTAGAACTCGCGCAGGTCCCCTCCGCTCAGGGAGAAGCCACGAGCGAGCCCCGCGTGGTCGCGGACGTACGCCACGGCATAGCTGAAAAGCGCCTCCTGGAACGCGCCCCCGCGCCGGAAGATGCGCTGCACGGCCCGCGCCTCCGCCTCGCTGAGCGTCTCGGGTGTGACGAGGAGGTCCGGCACGATGCCGCCGCCGCCGTACAGGGTGCGGCCGCCCATCGACGTATGCGTGGGGCGGTCGCCGACGCCGGAGGAGTCGACCACCTGACCCGAGATCGCGAGCACGGGCTCGGTGCTTTCCGTCTCCATGTCCTCGAGCCGATCGATGGAGCGCCCGGCCGGCGTGAACCACCGAGCGGTCGTGAGGCGGAGCACGTTGCCGCCGGTCAGGCGGAACAGGCTCTGGACCGACCCTTTGCCATAGGTCGTCTGCCCCAGCACCACCGCCCGGTCGTGGTCCTGGAGTGCCCCCGCGATGATCTCGGACGCCGACGCGCTCGTGCCGTCGACGAGCACCACCACCGGCACGCCGCCGTAGCGGTCGGGATCACTCGCCCGGAACACGTCGTTCTGGTCGACCGCCCGGCCGCGCGTCTCGACGATTCCGTCGCCCGGCTCCAGGAAGAGGTCCGTCACCGCGATGCCTTCATCGAGCAGTCCGCCGGGGTTGCCGCGCAGGTCCAGCACGAGCCCGCGCATGCCTTCGTTGCGCAGAGAGTCGATGGCCGCGCGCACCTCGCTGGACGAGGTCTCCCGCACCGTCTGGAGCGGCACGTAGCCCACGTCCCCCCGCAACATGGACGCGAACGGGACCGCCTTCAGCTGGATCACCGCCCGCTCGAGCGTGAAGGGGATCGGCTCCTCGACTCCGGGACGCAGCATGAGGACCCGGACCTCGGTGCCCGGCCGGCCCCGGAGGAGCTCGACGGCCTGATCGGTGTTCATGGTATCCGCACGGATTCCGCCGATCTCGTAGAAGCGGTCACCCGCCCTCAGCCCGGCGCGCGCCCCGGGGGAGCCCGGTATGGGGCTCACCACGGTCACGTAGCCGTCCCGGTCGATTACCTCGAGCCCGACGCCTCCGTACTCCCCCTCGGTCCGGATCCGCAGGTCCTCGTAATCGCGGGCCGGGAGGAACGAGGAGTGCGGGTCGTCGAGGTCACGAATGAGCCCGTCGATGGCCGACTGGTAGAGGGTCTCCTGGTCGACCTCCTCGACGAAGCTGGACGTCACCCGGTCGACCACTTCCTGGAGGACCCGCACCTGCGTATAGAGGTTCGCCGAGCGATCGACGCCTTCCTGGAGCAGCCACCCTCCGGCCGCGATCGAGAGCGCGACCACGAGCGTGGGCACCACGAGTCCTCTCTTCACATTCCCTCCAGATATCCTTCGAAAGACACGCCTACCGACCCGGGCCACGAGCAGAGGGCATGAGAAGATTAAACCTTCGCGGCCCCGAAGGTTTCGGGGTAGCGCCCCGAGAGCAGATCCCGGATGCGGCGGTGTACTTCTTCCAGCGTCCCCGCCGCGGAGATCGTCGCCACCCCCGCCTCCCCGGCCGAGAGCTCGAGGTACCCCTCCCTGACCCTGGTCAGGAAGGCGCTTCCGGCTCGCTCGATCCGGTCCGGATCCGCGCCCGACCTCCGTTGCCTCGCGGCGCCGTCCGCCACGGGCAGGTCGAGCAGCACGTAGAGATCGGGACGAAGCCCGCCGGTGGCGAAGTCGATGCCCGACCGCACGGCGTCGAGGTCCAACCCGCGCCCGTAACCCTGGTACGCGAGCGTCGACAGGGCGAACCGGTCCGCGAGCACGACCTTCCCCGCCTGCAGCGCGGGGCGAACCACGTCGCGGACGAAGGCGGCGCGTGCCGCCAGGATGAGGAGGAGCTCGGTCTCCGCCGGGACGTCGAGCTCGGCTCGACCGAGCAGAACTTCGCGGATCGCCTCGCCGACGGGCGTGCCGCCGGGCTCTCGCGCGGTCACGTGTGGCACGCCCAACTCGCGCATCCACTCGGAGAGCAACGCGACCTGGGTGGTCTTGCCGACCCCCTCGCCGCCTTCCAGCACCAGGAACAGCCCTCGTTCGCTCATCGGGTCAGGCTCCGTGCCAGGCGCCACGCGAGCGGGTGCGGCACGGCCCCTCGAGGCACCGCGCCGCACCGCGTCCGGGCGACTTCAGTCGTAGTACTCGACGCCGAGGTGGGTGATCATCTCCTCGCCCATCATCCAGCGCAGCGTGTTCTTCAGCTTCCAGTGCTGGATGAAGATGTCGTGCTCCGGATACAGGCCGGGGGCGGTCTGCGGGCTCTTGAAGTAGAACGAGAGCCACTCCTGGATGCCGCTCATGCCGGCGCGCGACGCGAGGTCCAGGAAGATCGCCAGGTCGAGCACGATGGGCGCGGCCAGGATGGAATCCCTGCAAAGGAAGTCCACCTTGATCTGCATGCCGTACCCCATCCACCCGAAGATGTCGATGTTGTCCCAGCCTTCCTTGTTGTCCCCACGCGGCGGGTAGTAGTTGATCCGCACCTTGTGGTACATATCCGCGTAGAGCTCGGGGTACATCTGGGGCTGGAGGATGCTCTCCAGGACGCCGAGCTTCGAGACCTCCTTGGTCTTGAACGACTCGGGATCGTCCAGTACCTCGCCGTCCCGGTTCCCCAGGATGTTGGTGCTGAACCAGCCGGAGACGCCGAGCATGCGCGTCTTGAAGCCCGGCGCGAGGATGGTCTTCATCAGGGTCTGGCCCGTCTTGAAGTCCTTCCCGCAGATCGGCACGCCCTTCTCCTTCGCCAGGTCCTCGAGGGCCTTGAAGTCGGCCGAGAGGTTCGGGGCGCCGTTGGCGTAGGGGACGCCCTCCATGATCGCGGCATACGCGTAGAGCTGGCTCGGCGCGATGTCGTCGTGGTTCTCTTCCATCCCCTTCTCGAACGACTCGAGCGTCTCGTGCACCGCGCTCGGGCGAACGTAGACTTCGGTCGAACCGCACCAGACCATGACCAGACGGTCGCAGCCGTTGTCCTTCTTGAAGTTCCGGATGTCTTCCCGGAGCTGTTCCGCCAGCTCCCGCTTGTTCGCGGCCTTCTTCACGTTCGGGCCGTTCAGCTTCTTCACGTACCTCGTGTCGAACGCGGCCGGCATCGGCTTGATGGCGGACAGGAAGTCCTTGATCGGCTCGATGTGCTCGTGGCGGTCCAGGACACCGGCGTTCACGGCGCTCTCGTAACCGTCGTCGGCGATGGGATCCCAGGCCCCGAAGACGAGGTCGTCGAGCCCGGACAGCGGCACGAAGTCCTTGATGAGCGGGCTGTTCCCGTCGGTGCGCTTGCCGAGGCGGATGGTGCTCATCTGCGTCAGGCTACCGATCGGCTTGGCGAGGCCCCGGCGCGCGGCTTCGACGCCCGCCACGAAGGTGGTCGCCACGGCCCCGAAACCGGGGAGGAGCACGCCGAGCTTGCCCTCGGCCGGTTTGATCTCAGTCGGTTGCTTCACGTTGGTCCTCGTTCGGTGTTGTGGATCGGCCCCCGTCGCGCGTGAGCCTTGGTGTCACGTGAGGATGATGCGGCTCCGTGCGCCTTCTTCGATACCCTCGGAGACGGTCTCGTTCACCTTGTGCATGACCTTCTCGAAGTTCGCCTGCGCCGCGATGACCCGCTGGAAGGCGGGCCGCTGCTGCAGCTCCTCGGCCACGTCCTGGTACTCGGTGCGGAGCTCTTCGGTGGGCTGCTTGCCCGCGCGGATCTCCGCCTCGAGCTGCGACTCCAGCTTCTCGATGCGATTTCGAAGCTCGACAAGCTCGCGGTCCTCGTCCACCGCGTCCATCGCGCGGCGCAGCGCCTGGTACTCGTCCGAGCGCGCGATCGCGTTCCCGAGGTCCTTCGCCTTCTCCATGATGCTCGACATCGGTCGTGCCTCCTTCAGTCTGCTTTCGTTCAGTCGATACGGCCGGCGGAGCGCTCCGCCAAGACGACGCGCTCCCTGCCGGCCAGGTCCGCTCTCACGGTCACGCTGTCCCACCCTTCCATCCCTCCGAGCAGCCCCTCGACCGCTCCAGCCTGTCCGGCGCCGATCTCCAGCGCCAGCAGCCCACCGTCCCGGAGCCGCGCCGGCGCGCCGGCCACGATCCTCCGGATGACGTCCAGTCCGTCCGGGCCCGCGAACAGCGCGCCCTCCGGCTCCCATTCCAGGACCTCGGGCTGCAGCCCGGGCCGTTCCCGCTCCGCCACGTAGGGCGGGTTGGAGACGACGACGTCGAACCGCTCGTCCTCCGTCAGCGGCTCGAAGTCCGCGCCTTCGCGGAGGTCGACCCGCTCGTCCAGCCCCGCCGCCGCCCGGTTGAGAGCGGCCACGTCGAGCGCGGCCACGGAGCGATCCGTGGCGACGACCCGACGGAAGGGGCCCTCCACGGCGAGCGAGAGCGCGATGGCTCCCGACCCGGTCCCCAGATCGAGCGCATCCAGGTCCCCGCCTTCCGGGGCCCGCCCGCGCGCCCAGCCAAGCACCTCCTCGACCAGCACTTCCGTCTCCGGCCGCGGGATCAGCACGCGTCCGTCGACGAGCAGATCCAGCTCCCGGAAGGGCTGACTTCCAACGATATATTGTAGCGGCTCACGACGCGCGCGTCTCTTCACCAGCGGGCGGAAGCCGTCGAGCTCCTCGGGCGTCAGGGGTCTGTCGTATTGCAGGTACAGATCCAACCGCTTCAGGCCGAGCGCGTGGGCGAGCAGGTGCTCTCCTTCGAGTCGGGCCCGGTCCACGCCCTTGGCCGCGAGGTAGTCGGCGGTCCAGAGGATCATGCGCAGGACTGTCCACGTGTCCGGCCCTCCGTCCACCCCCGTCACCGCGACGATCAGGCTTCCGAGGCCGCGAGACGCTCTTCCTCCGCGGCGATGCGGAGGGAGGCGATGATCTCGTCGAGATCCCCGTCGAGGATGTCCGACAGGCTGTGGAGGGTCAGGCCGATGCGGTGGTCCGTCACGCGGCTCTGCGGGAAGTTGTACGTGCGGATCTTGGCGGAGCGGTCTCCCGTGCCGACCTGGGTCTTCCGCTCCCGCGAGCGCTCGGCCTCGCGCTCCGCGACCAGGCGGTCGAGGAGGCGGCTACGCAGCACCTTCATCGCCTTGTTCTTGTTCTTGAGCTGGGACTTCTCGTCCTGGCACGACACGACGACGCCCGTCGGGATATGGGTGATGCGGACCGCCGAATCGGTCGTGTTCACGGACTGCCCCCCGGGGCCGGACGACCGGAACACGTCGATGCGCAGGTCGTTCGGGTCGATCTGGAGATCGACCTCCTCGGCCTCCGGGAGCACCGCGACCGTCGCGGCCGACGTATGGATGCGTCCTTGGCTCTCCGTCTCGGGCACGCGCTGCACGCGATGGACCCCGGACTCGTAGCGGAGTCGTCCGTACGCGCCCTTCCCCTTCACCGTGAAGACGGCCTCCTTGATGGCGCCGGGAATACCCTCCGACACGCTCATGAGCTCCACGCTCCACCCTTCGCGTTCCGCCATCCGGCGATACATGCGGAAGAGGTCGGCGGCGAACAGGCCGGCTTCGTCGCCACCCGTGCCCGCGCGGATCTCGAGCACGGCGGCGCGGTCGGCGAGCGGGTCCGGCGGAATGAGGAGCTCCTTGACCCGGTCCTGCAGCTTGCCGATCCGTTCGTCGAGCGACTCGATCTCGCCCTCGGCGAGCGCGGCCATCTCTTCGTCGTCGGACTCGGCCAGCTCCCGGGCGCCCGCGCGCTCCTCGACCAGCGAGCGCAGCTCCCGGCCGGCCTCGACGACCGGCTCCAGGTGCGCCCGCTCCTGACCGAGCTTCCTCAGGCTGTCGGGATTCGACAACACCTCGGGGCTCGCCAGGCCGGCATCGACTTCTGCGAAGCGCGACTCCGCTTCACGGAGTCGCTCCTCGAGTCGGGGGTCCAACGCGTCGGGCTTCATGGGAGTGCAGGCGGGAAAAGGACCCGCACAGGGTCACTTTCCGGCTTTCTCGTACTTCCTCTTGAAGCGGTCGACACGACCGGCGGTGTCGACGAGGCGCTGCTTGCCCGTGTAGAACGGGTGGCAGACGGCGCAGATCTCCACGTGGATCTCTTCCACCGTGGACATGGTCTCGAACCGATTTCCGCACGCGCAAACGACGTTGGTCGGCGTGGATTCGGGATGAATGCCCTGCTTCATGTCCTGCTCCAAACGTCCAAGGGGGCCGGCAGGGGCGCACGCGCCCGGCCGAGCTTCCGGGTCCGATTTCCGACCGGTCCCGGTATAGACTGGAAAAGTTACCGCGACCCGGGCCGAGGGTCCAGGGAGCGCGTCGGTGCTCGTGCTGTTCCGGAGGGCGGGCGACACCGGACCGGCTGGGCCAGGACGCCGGTCTCGTCCGCACGCGCTTCGAAAGTCGTTCGAAAGTCGAACGAAGCTCGAAGAGCCGCGACCCGTGGGTATGAGACCCTATGTCCTTGCCACCTCTGGTCATCGGGGCCCACGTCCGTTCGACGGTGACGGACGAGATCGTTCGAGACTCGAACGAGTCTCAATGTGGCGAAGAAAGGCGCCACAGCGCCTGGTCGCCGCTCAAGCTGCGGCGGCTCGGGCACGCCGGCCGATCCCCGGCAGCACGACGAGCCCCACCAGGAGGAGCGTCGACCCGAGCCCTACCAGATCCCCGGTGCGTGTGTAGAGCGTCACGATCGAGCCGGATCGCACCACGCCCGTCGCGACACGGGTTTCCGGGCCAGGCGACAGGCGGGCACTCACTCGCCCGCTCGGGTCCACCACGTACGAGGCCCCACCGTTGGCGCTCCGGACCGCGCCGACGCGATGCTCGATGGCCCGCATCACCAGGTGGGCCGCGTGCTGCTCCCGGCCCGCGCGCCCGAGCCCTCCGCTCGCGCCGAACCAGGCGTCGTTACTCACGTTCACGAGCAGGTCGGCGCCGGCGAGCCGCGCGTCGCGGGCCGCCTCCGGGAAGATCGCCTCCCAGCAGACCAGCGGTCCGAGCACCCGGCCACCGTCGCGCAGGGCGACGACGGGCGCCACCGCGGTCGAGCCTCCGGCCGCCGACGCGTCGCTGGGCCACCACTCGACCAGGGGCACCAGGCGCCGCTTCCGGTACAGCGCCGGGGCCGCACCGTCCGGGCGGGCGAGCACCGCGAGGTTCTGGGGTGCCGTCCGGCCCCTATCCACGTAGGCGCCGAGAAGGATCGAGACGTCCCGCTCGGCGGATGCCGAGCGCGCCCGCTCCACCAGGAGCGCCCCGTCGAGCCCCTCCGGCCCGGCCATGGCGAGGCCCTCGGGAAGCACCAACAGGTCGACGGCCTCGCCCCCCGGCGCGGCCGGCGCTGGCTCCACCGCCATGTCCAGCGCGACGTCCAGCACGGCGCTGGCTCGCTCGCGCCAGGCCGCGGTATCACGCCGCGCGGCGGCCGGAACGTCCGAGGCCACGACCGCCACGCGAGCCATGGGCACGGTCGTGAGCGTCCGAGCACGCGCGAGGCCCCACGCGGCGGGAGCCAAGACCACCGCGGCCAGGGCCAGCCCGATCCGCGCGCGCGCCCGTCGCGGCGACAGCAGCGCCGTCGCCAGAACGCCGCTGACGAGGGCGAGCCAGAACGCCACACCACGCGCGCCGACCAGCTCGGCCATGCCGACGAGCTCCGGATAACCGGTGAGCGACGTCCCGAGGCCGAGCCAGGGAAACGCCAGGGGGCCCGGAAGGTGGCCCTGGAGCCATTCCATGGCCGTCCAACCCACGGGAAGCGCCAGCCACATCGGCGCCCGGGCTCGGTGCACCATCCGGTGCAGCGTCCATCCGAAGGCGGTCGTGAGACCCGCCAGCAACCCGACGACGAAAAGGAGCGCGAGAGGGGCCCAGCGCGTCGTCCACCACAGGGCCGGCGCGATCCAGTGGAGAAGCAGGCCGTGCATGACCACGCCGAGGAGGAGCCCCCCGCGCGCGGCCGCCGCGGCGCCGTCGGCACCGGCCGGAAGGCGGGCTACCCACACGGCGAATGGAACGAGCGCCAGGAACGGAGGGACGAGCAGGTGCAGCGGCGGGAAGCACGCCGCGAGCAGGAGCCCGGACGCGGCGGGAAACAAACGCTCGCCCGAGCGCGCCGCTACGACAGCCTGACCTCCCGCCCGGACGCCGCCGCCTCGTAGGCTGCTTCCAGCAGCCGGAGAAGGTCGACCTGCTCCCTGGGCAAGGGAACGTCCACCTGGCCCTTCACCGCGCGCACGAACTCGTCGAGCAGCCGCCGGTAAGCGTTGGTGTAGGGGTTCTCTCCCCCGCTGGGTGTCGGCTGGCGGGGCGTCACTTCGAGCGGCCGACCGCCGAGCTGGCGGAACACGCGGAGCGGCGGAAGCGCTCCGGAACCCTCGGTGCCGAGCAGACGCGCGTAGAAGCGGTCCTCACTGGCGTACAGCCGGTTGGTCACCTCGAGGGTGAGGGCCAGCCCGTTCTCGCCCTCGGCCATGAGCGTGGCGGCGTCCTCGACCTCGAACTCACCGTACGTCAGAATGCACGACACGCGCTCGATCCTGGGGGAGCCCGTGAGCCAGAGGCACAAGTCGAGCGCCGGCACGCCCAGGTCGATCAGCGCCCCACCCCCCGTGTCCCTCCGCTGCCGCCAGGTGGGCCGCGTCACGGTCGCGGGACGGGTCATCCAGCTGCCGCGGACCGAGTAGAGCCGCCCGAGCTCGCCTTCCGCGACCACGTTGCGCAGCGCGGACACCTCGGGGCGGAACCGGTGCGGCATCCCCACCATCAGGATTCGTCCGGTCCCCTCGGCCACGTCGACGATGTGCTTGGCGCCTTCCGACGTCGACGCCAGCGGGCGCTCGACGAGCACGTGCTTCCCGGCCTCGAGGGCGCGCACCGCCATACCTTCGTGGAGATGGTTCGGCGTGGTCAGCACGACCGCGTCGAGGTCCGGATCCTCCACGAGCGCCTCCCACTCCATCACCCGCGGCACACCGAACCGCTCCGCCAGGGTCTTCGCCTTGTGCGGATCGGCATCGGCGAGCGCCATGACATCGACGTCGGCGCGCTCGGTCAGGATCGGGACGTGCACGACCTGGCTGATCGCGCCGGTCCCCACGATGCCGAGGCGGATGGCCTCGGAGCGTTCGGTCATCGTTTCTCCTCACCCGGAACGAGGTTACCCCAGAGGAACTGGCCTCCGAGCCGAATCTGAAAATACTGCATGTCCTCGATGATCTCGTAACGTCCCTGGCTGTGGATCCGAAAGCGATCGGTCAGCGGGTACTCGAGTCCGAGATGCAGGTTGAAGCCGGCGCTCACGGAGTCGAGGAGATCCTCGATGAAGGTCCCCTCGATCGCGGCACCGCTTCCGTCCATCACGTGACCCGACACACCCAGCCCCGCGTACGTCAGCACGTTGAACGGCACGGCCCACACGACGTGGGCGTCCAGCCCCAGCGAGTAGTCCGTCCACTCGATGGTGCCGAGGTCGACGCTCGGAGGCAGGGAGCCGGTCTGGCGCGACACGAGATCCGCGACGCGGTCCTCCAACGTGTTCACCTCCGAGGCCTGAAACGGCGACGACCAGTACGTGAAGCTCGGCACGATGCGGAGCCCCGGCCCCAGATAGCCGAAGTCCAGGCGGAGGGTGTAGCTTTCCGTCCGCTCGACCCGGGTCGGGAAGAGGTAGCCGGCCTCGAAGCCGATCCCCCGGAACTCGAGGTGCTCGTAGTCGAGGTCCGCGAGATCCTGCGCCGTCACGGGGGCCGGCAGTCCACACAGGACCGCCGCCGCGACCGCCAGCGCCAGCCGGGCCGCGCTCCGCCGGATCCTTTCGCGTCCGTTCGTCATCCCCGTACCTCCGCTACCAGGTCGTAGTCCAAGGCGTCCACGATCTCCACGTCGACGAATTCGCCCGGCTTCAGCCGCTCCAGGAGCGCCGGGTCCGGGGCCAGCACGTTCGTCACGCCGTCGACGTCCAACGCCTGCGCGACCGTGCGGGCCGTCGCGGCGTATTCGCGGTCCTCGGGCGTCAGGCGGTCCACGAGCGCCTTCGAGCGCGTCCCGACCAGGGCGAGGTTGCGGTCGAAGGAGATGCCGCGCTGCACTTCCATGAGCGTCTCGAGCCGCTCGTAGATGAGCGACTCCGGGAGCTGCCCGGGAAGATCCGCGGCCCTGGTCCCCTCCTCGACCGAATATCCGAAGGCCCCCACGCGGTCGAACTCGATCTCCTCGAGCAGGTCCAGAAGGCCCTGGAAGTCCTCGTCGGTCTCGCCCGGGAACCCCACGATGACGGTCGTGCGGAGCGTCAGTCCGGGGATCGCCTCGCGGAGCCAGGAGACGCGCTCGCGGATAGTGGCCTGCCGCTCCGGACGGCGCATGAGCTCGAGCACCCGGTCGCTCCCGTGCTGGATCGGCATGTCCAGGTACGGCAGGATACGCGGCTCCCCCGCCATGAGATCCACCATCTCGCGGGTGATCCCCGACGGGTACATGTAGAACAGGCGATACCACGGAATGTCGGTGCCGTCGATGAGCCCGCGGAGCAGCTCCGCGAGGAGCGGAGCCTCGCGGTCCTTCCGCTTGAGGTCCCGTCCGTACCAGGTCGTGTCCTGCGAGATGATGTTGATCTCGCGCACGCCCTGGGCGCCCATGGAGGCGGCCTCGCGCACGAGCTCGTCGAGCGGGTGTGACCGGTGCAACCCCCGCATCAGGGGAATCGCACAGAACGCGCAGGTGTGGTCGCACCCCTCGCTGATCTTCAGGTACGAGGTGTGGCGCGTCTCGGACGAGAGCACACGGAGCGGCCGTTCCATGAGGGGGACCACGTCCTCCTCGGCGGGGAGCAGCCCCCGGCTCCGGAGCTCGGGGATCAGCCCGGGAAGGTCGGTGAGTCCCATGAAGACGTCGACCTCGGGGATCTCCTCCACGAGCTCGCTCTTGTACCGCTGCACGAGGCAGCCCACGGCGACCACTGCCTTCAGCCCACCCGCGGCCTTGACCTCGCACGCCTCCAGGATCGTCTCGATGGACTGTTCCTTGGCCTCCTGGATGAAGCCGCAGGTGTTCACGATGACCACGTCCGCGCCGTCCACGTCGGACGTCACGCGGGCGCCGTGGCCGACGAGCGCGGCCATCATGCGCTCGGAGTCGACGGTGTTCTTGTCGCAGCCGAGCGTGATCAGCGCGATGCGCGGACCGTCCGCGGGTCCCGCCGCATCGAGGTCGTGCGACACGGCGCTCACGCTGGCGGGCACACCCGGGCGCACGGGCTCGGGAGTGACCGGGAAGACCGGAAGGTCGCGTGTTCGTGTCATGGGATGGCCGTCAGCCGGATACGATGAGCGCGCCCTCGGGGGGCGTGAACGTGAACCACTCGCCCGCGGGATCGGAGGCGAAGTCGATGTTCGAGAGGGTGATCGTACGTACCGTCCCGTTCTCCTCTTCGATGCGGATACGGCGCAGGGCCGGCCGGCCTTCGTCGATCCAGAGCGTGGCCGCCCGATACGAGGCGCGCTGCTTCGGGACGAGCCCCAGCCGATGGGTCGCGCGCCCGTCCACGGTGTCCGTCCCCTCGTAGGTCACGTCGTACTTCACCTCGGGATCCTCGAGGAACTCGCGGTGGAAGTCGTGCCCGCCGCGCTGCTGGGCGACCGGCATGCGCATCACCTGCTTCTCGTCGAGGCTGGGATAGTAGACCCAGACCCATTCCCCGTCGATGACCACCCGGTCACCGTCGGGCTCGGTGAAGCGCATCGCGAACTTGTTGGGACGCGCCTGACAGATACGGCCCGTTCCGGTGCGCTCGTCTCCGAGGAGCGGCACGACCAGATGCTGCGAAAAGTCGGCGCAGAGCGCGTCGACCTGCTGGTACCGCTCCGCCGCCCCGTTGATGATCGCGAGGCCGTCCTGCGCGGCCGTCGGGGAGGGTGCGAATACGATGGCGACGAGGGCGAGGGCGATCGACGCACGCATCATACCGGCCCCGCCCCGCAGATGGCGTCGAGCTCGTCCATGCTCACCAGGACCTCCCGTCCCTTCGGTCCGTCGGACGGCCCGATGACGCCCGCGTCGTGGAGCTGGTCCACGATCCGGGCCGCCCGGCCGTAGCCGATGCTGAGCCTCCGCTGGAGCAGCGACGTCGACCCCGTCCCGTTCTGGATGCACACCTCCGCGGCCGCCCGGAACAGCTCGTCCCAGTCGCCCGCGATCTCCTCGACCTGCGCCGCGGCGTCGTCCAGCTCCTGGCTCTTCAGCTCGTCCAGGATGTCCGTCTCCGGAATCGGCTCCTCCGGACGGTCCTCGACCTCGCCCCTCCGTTCCAGGAGCTCGATGTACCAGCCCATCAGTCGCTCGGTGTCCTCGGTCGGCAGATACGCTCCCTGGATGCGCACGGGGTCGCTCTGGCCCGGCGGCAGGAAGAGCATGTCCCCGTTGCCGAGGAGCGCATCGGCGCCGTTCTGGTCCAGAATCGTGCGGGAGTCGGTCTTCGAGGCGACCCGGAACGCGATCCGCGTCGGGAAGTTCGCCTTGATGAGTCCGGTGATGACGTTCACCGACGGCCGCTGCGTCGCGACGATCAGGTGGATGCCGATCGCCCGCGCCTTCTGCGCGAGCTGCGTGAGCGGCTTCTCGATCTCGCTCTGCACGGTCATCATGAGGTCGGCGAGCTCGTCGACCACCACGACGATGTAGGGCATCAGCCCTTCCTGATAGATCCATCGGTCTTCGTCTCCCTCTGGGCCCCTCGGCTCGCTGCGCTTGAGCAGCACGCCGTCGCGCACCTTGCGGTTGAATTCCGCGATCGACCGGACATGGTTGGCCTTGAGGAGCGTGTAGCGACGCTCCATCTCGATCACGGCCCACTTGAGTACACCGGCGGCGTCCCTGGGGTCGGTGACGACGTTGTGGCGCAGATGCGGAAGCCGTCCGTAGACCGAGAGCTCGACCATCTTGGGGTCGATCATCAGGAGACGGAGCGTCTCGGGCGTGTGACGGAACACGAGGCTCGTCACGATCGTGTTGATGCACACCGACTTTCCGGAGCCCGTGGCGCCGGCGATGAGCAGGTGGGGCATCTTCTCCAGCGGCGTAACGTAAGCACGCCCCGAGAGGTCCTTGCCCAGCGCGAGCGGCAGGTCGCCCTTCGCGTTCCGGAAGGCCGGCGTCTCCAGGATCTCCCGGAGGTTCACGATCTCCTTCTCGGGGTTGGGGATCTCGACGCCCACCGCGCCCTTCCCGGGGATCGGGGCCACGATACGGATCGTCTGCGCCTTCATGGCGAGCGCGAGATCCGCGTCGAGGTTCGCGATCCGGTTCACCTTCACGCCCGGCGCCGGCACGACCTCGAACTGCGTCACGACGGGGCCCGTGGTCCGGCCCCCGAGCTCGCTCTTGATGTTGAACGTGCTCAGCTTCTCGATGAGGATCTTGCCGAGCTCGTCCAGCCCCCGCTCCATCTTCGCGCGATCGACACGCTCCGGCGCGCTCAGTAGGTCGACGGGCGGCATCTCGTGGTCGGAGCCGTCGGGCGCGTTCGGATCGGGGAGGTCGTCGTCGTCCGCGTCGTCGTAGTCGTGTGCCCCGGCGGGCGCCTCCGGCTCATGGTCCCACGCGGACTCACCTTCCCAGGGAGCCTCGCCCCCGTCGTCCTCGAGGTCCTCCTCGGCTTCCTCGCCTTCGACCTCCTCGGGCGCCGGGTCGGACTCCGCGTCGTCCTCGCGCATCCACTCGGGCTCGAGCCCCGGCACGGGGGCCACGTCCTCCGCGTCGGGCTCCTCGACCACTTCGAGCGCCCGGGCCTCCGCCGCCTGCCGGCGCTTCTCCGCGAGCTGGCGGGCGGCCCGGCCCGCCGCGTCGCCACCGGCCAGCAGGCCGCGCCCCGCCGCGCGGAGCGGATTCCAGCCCAGGGTTCCCACCGACAGCGCGACCACGCCCACGGAACAGACGAGCACCGCGCCCAGCCAGCCTACCCAGGCCTGCAGCGGCTCGCCGAGGGCTCGGCCGAGCCAGCCGGACCCGGCGGATCCGGCGGTGAAGATCCAGGTGGCGGTCGGGAGCAGGAGGAGCAACCCCGCGCCCAACACGGCCGCGCGCAGCGCCAGCCCGGGATCGATCCACTCGCCCAGGCGAACGCCCCCGAGCAGCACGAGGACGGGCACGAGGAACGCCGTTCCGCCCAGGAACGCCGTCAGGATGCCGTGGACCGTTCCGCCCACCATCCCCATCATGTTTCCGGAGGGGAACCACTCCACCCCCCGCTCGCCGAACAGCGCGACCGGAAGCAGGGACAGGAGCACGAAGAGGCCCACGGCGAGCAGCGCCACCGCGAGGATCTCCCGTCTCTGTTCCGCACTGAGCATCGGCTAGCTCTTCCGTTCCACCGTCGCGGTGATCGCCTGGTCCGTCATCTCCGGCACGATGCCGTGTCGATCCACGTCCGCGCAGATCTCCAGATCGTCGGACAGCCCGATCTCGGAGAGCACCCCGGCCGCCGCGGTGTCCGCCAGGACCGCCCGGTCCGGCTGCAAGGACTCTGCCAGGACCAGGGCCGCGCGGGACGCGTCGTTCAGACGGGGAGACTCGCCCGCCGCATCGTGGATCCTCGAGATCAGGGCACCGGCGCAGAGGGCGTCCTCTATGGAAAACTCGTCTTCCTTGCCGGCGCAGAGGATGGCCACCGCCTCGGAGCCTGCCAGCGCTCCGGCCACGGCCCCCAGGTTGGTGAAGGCGCAGACGACGAGGCGCTCCCCTTCCGCGCCGGCCACCAGGGCGCGGGTTCCGTTCGTGGTGCTCATCACGAGGCGCTTGCCCCGCACGGCCTCCGCGGTGAACTCACGCGGCGAGTTCCCGAGATCGAAGCCTTCGATCTTCACCCCCTTCCGCTCACCGCAGAGCAACGTGTCCTCGCGCCCGAACGACTGCGCGAGCCGGACGGCGTCCTCGGTGGAGGCCGTCGGGTAGATGGCGCGGGCGCCGTTGGCGAGCGCCTCGGTCATGGTGGTGGTCGCCCGGATGACGTCGATGACCACCACCACCGACGTGGCGAGGGCCTGCGGGTCCACCTCGGCCGTGGTGAAGTACGTGTCGATCCTCATCGGCCGCCCGTCACGCGTGCTCGCGCGCCGCGTCCTCCGCCTGAATCCGCGCCACGAATCCGGTGTCCACGTCGCCCCGGATGAACGCCTCGTCGTCGAGGATCCGCCGGAGGAAGGGGAGCGTGGTATGGATGCCTTCGATGATGAACTGGTCCAGGGAATGCCTGGCCCGCACGATGGCCTCGTCCCGGTCGCGACCGCTCACGATGAGCTTCGCGATCAGCGAGTCGTAGTAGGGGGGCACCTTGTACCCGGCGTACACGTGGGTGTCGAGGCGGACACCCGGACCGCCCGGCGGGTGGAAGGTGTGAATCGTCCCCGGGGACGGCGCGAAGTTGCGCGCCGGGTCCTCGGCGTTGATGCGGAACTCGATCGCGTGCCCGCGGAGCTCCGCGCCCTCGGGGTTGGACAGCGGCTCGCCCGCGGCGACCCGGACCTGCTCCTTCACCAGGTCGACCCCGGTGCACACCTCGGTCACGGGATGCTCCACCTGGATCCGGGTGTTCATCTCCATGAAGTAGAACGACCCGTCCTGGTCGAGCAGGAACTCCACGGTCCCGGCTCCGACGTAGTCGATCGCCTGGGCGGCCTTCACGGCGGCCTGGCCCATCTCCTCCCGAAGCTCGGGGGTGAGCGCGGGCGACGGCGCCTCTTCGAGCAGCTTCTGGTGACGTCGCTGGATCGAGCAGTCGCGCTCTCCGAAGTGGACGACCTTCCCCTTGCTGTCGCCGAAGACTTGGATCTCGACGTGGCGCGGCTTCAGGATGCACTTCTCGAGGTACACGCCCCCGTTGCCGAACGCCGCCTGTGCCTCGACCTGCGCGGCCTTCAACTGCTTCTCGAACGTGTCGGGCTTGTCGGCGATCCGCATCCCCTTGCCGCCCCCGCCCGCCGACGCCTTGATCATGATCGGGTACCCGATCTCGTCGGCGACGCGACGGGCCTCGTCCATGTCGTCGATGATCCCCTCGGAGCCGGGCACGGTCGGCACGCCCACGTCCATCATGGTCTGCCGGGCCGTCGCCTTGTCGCCCATCAGCCGGATCTGCTCCGGCGTGGGCCCGATGAAGACGAGCTCCGAACGGGCGCAGATCTCGCTGAACTCGGCGTTCTCCGCGAGAAATCCGTACCCGGGATGGATCGCCTCGGCGCCCGTCACCTCGGCGGCCGCGATGATCCTCGGGATGTTCAGGTAGCTCTCACTCGCCGCGGCTGGACCGATGCAGACGTCTTCGTCGGCGAAGCGCACGTGCAGCGACTCGCGATCGGCCTCCGAATACACCGCGACGGTCTTCACGCCCAGCTCGTGGCAGGCGCGGATGATGCGCAGCGCGATCTCGCCTCGATTGGCGATCAGGACCTTCTGGAACAAGCGTATCCCTCCATGAACGCGGCACGTCCGATCCTCGGGGGCTCGGACGTGCCTCGACTCCTCCCGAAGGAGGAGAATGTGTCAGTCTTCCGGGCCGGCGCCGTGCGCGTCAGCTCGGACGGACCCGGAACAGGACCTGGCCGAACTCCACCGGCTGAGCGTTCTCGACGCAGATCTCGACCACGGTGCCCTTCACCTCGGACTCGAGCTCGTTCATGAGCTTCATCGCCTCGATGATGCAGAGCGTGTCGCCGAGCGCGATCTTGCTGCCCTCGTCGACGTACGCGGGGGCGTCCGGCGCGGGGGCCCGGTAGAACGTGCCCACCATGGGCGACGTGACCTCGATGAGGTCTTCGTCCTTCGCGGGCGCGCCGGCGGGCTCGGATTCGGCGCCGCCGGAAGCCGGCGCCGGGGCTGGCGCCTGGGGCTGAGGGGCCGCGGGCGCGAGGGCCGGAGCGGCCTGCACGGCCGGCGCCGCGGCGACGGGCGGCGTCTTCGCCAGCCGCACCCGCGTGCCTCCGCGCTCGATCTCGAGCGAATCCACTCCGCTCTCGTCGAACGCACGAATCAAACGCTCGATGAACTCCAAGTCGATCATGCGTTCACACCCTGGAAAGGTATTTGTCTTCGGTTCGGTCGATCCTCAGCACGTCGCCCTCTTCGACGAAGAGCGGGACCTGGATCACGGCGCCGGTCTCGAGGGTCGCAGGCTTCGTGCCACCCTGGGCCGTGTCGCCCCGGAGGCCCGGATCGGTCTTGGTCACCTCGAGCTCCACGAACTGCGGCAGCTCTACGCTGATGACCTTGTCGTTATGCACGAGGCCCTCGCACTCCATGTTCTCCTTGAGATACTGGAGCTGCTCCTCACCGAGCAGGTCCCCCGAGATCGGGATCATCTCGAAGGTGTTGGCGTCCATGAAGTAATACAGGACGCCGTCGGTGTAGCTGTAGTTCACCGGCCGTCGCTCGAGGCGCACGTCCGTGACCTTCTCGCCGGCCCGGTACGTCTTGTCGACGACCGCGCCCGTCAGGACGTTCTTGAGCTTGGTGCGCACGAAGGCGCCGCCCTTGCCGGGCTTCACGTGCTGGAAATAGCTGATGGCCCAGAGATCACCTTCGATCTCGAGGACCATTCCGTTGCGGAAATCCGCGGTGCTCGCCATGCGGCCTCGCGTTGGGGATCGTGTGCTTGGATTCGCTCCGCGACTTCAGTCGCGGAGCCGGGCCACCAGGCCCCGGAGCCCTAGAAGATAGCTCTCGACGCCGAAGCCATAAACCACACCGGCCGCGACACCCGAAAGATAGGAGTGGTGCCTGAACGGCTCCCGGGCCGCCGTGTTGGAGAGGTGCACCTCGACGAACGGACGGTCCACGCCCGCGAGCGCATCGCGGAGCGCCACCGAAGTATGGGTCAGCGCGCCGGGGTTGATCACGAAGCCGTCGACCCGACCGGCGGCCTCCTCGACGTGGTCGAGGATCTCTCCCTCGTGGTTCGACTGGAACGTCTCGAGCTCGACGTCGAGCTGGCCCGCGAGCTCGCCCAGCGCGGCGTTCACGTCGGACAGGGTGGCGGTGCCGTACACCTCCGGCTCACGCCGGCCCAGGAGCCGAAGGTTCGGCCCGTGGATCACTCCGACCCTCACGAGCGGTCCCCGTCCCGGCCCCAGCTCAGGAGGTCGTCGAAGTACCGGCCGATGCTGGGACCCGCTTCGGATGCTTCACCCGACTCCGAGCCCTCGTCCGAGTCGGCGGCTTCACCGGCCCAGGCGAACGGTGTGTCGATGTCCGGCTGGCTCTCCCGATGCTCCGCCAGGTCCCGCGCCAGCGCTTCGAGCTCCTCGTCCCGCTCCCGGGCACGGGCCTCCCTCGCGGCGGAGTCGGCGACCGGATCCGGGGGCGAAGGCGCCTCTTCGGAGGCCGAGGCACCTCCGCTCGTGTCGTCCTCCGGCTCGTAGGCTCCGTCCATCCGTGCCTCCAGCTCCTGGAGTCGTGCCGCGAGGTCCTCGTCGTCGGGGCGCTCGGACCGAAGCTGGCGGAACACCTCGACCGCCCGGTCGAGGAAGCCCTGCTTGGCGTAGAGCTCACCCAGCGTGCGGGTATAGATCCGTGGCGCCCCGCTCGCCGACGGCGTCGCCTGCGACTCCTCGGGCGGAGTGGGGGCCGCCTCCTCGGGCGGCGGGTCGGCGAAGTCGGGCGCGAGGGCCGTGACGTCCAGCACCGGCTCGTCGGCCTCGAGCTCGGGCGCGAGGGCCGCCACGTCCAGCACCGGCTCGTCGGCTTCGGGCTCGGGCGCGAGGGCCGCCACGTCCAGCACCGGCTCCTCGGCTTCGGGCTCGGGCGCGAGGTCCGCCACGTCCAGCACCGGCTCCTCGGCTTCGGGCTCGGGCGCGAGGTCCGCCACGTCCAGCACGGGCTCGTCGGCTTCGGGCTCGGGCGCGAGGTCCGCCACGTCCAGCACGGGCTCGTCGGCTTCAGGCTCGGGCGCGAGGTCCGCTGCGTCCAGCACCGGCTCGGGCCGGGTCACGGACTCCTCTTCGAGGACCTCCGGCTCGAGCGCGGCCAGCGTCTCGAACGCGTCCAGCGCCTCGGTCGCCCGGCCGGCCCCGTCGAGCGCCTTCACGAGCGCGGCCAGCGCGCTCACGTTCTCGGGATCCAGATCGAGGGCACGACGAGCGGCCAGCTCGCCCTCCTCGAAGAGACCTTGCTCGACGTAGAGGCGCGCGGCGACGACGTGCCCCGGCGCGAAGTCCGGGACCCGGCTCAGGCCGTCGGTGAGGAGTCCGAACGCCTTGCGAGGCTCCTTCGCCCGCCGGTAGGCGTCCGCGAGGGGCGCGAAGGCATGGCCGCCGGGATCCCTCTCGGACCCCAGGATGGCATGGAGTGTCCGGATCTCTACTTCGAGGGTCTCGAGCACGACAACTCCGGATTGGGCGAGGCGCGGAAGAAGAAGACGGGCACGCCGGGCGCGGAGGGCGTCGGGGTGGTCCGGGCGACCCCCCACATGCGCCCGCAAGATACGGAGGTGCGGGAAAAAGTGTCAACGCGAAGGGAACACCGCTCCCTTCCCGCCCGTAGTTCCGTTGAGACCAACCCGAGGACCGGTTATCCTTCCGGTTCTATTCTGCAGCACCTCTTTTCACCCGGTCAGGGTCGTAGGAGACGCCGTCTCATGATGCGTCAAATGAGGGAAGCGACGAAGCCGATCATGCTGGTCACGGCCTTGGCGTTCGTCGCGCTCATGGTTTTCGAGTGGGGCATGGACGCCAGCGGCATGAGCTCCGGCTCCGTCGGGGAGATCGGCCGCGTCAACGGCGATCCGGTCAACTACGACGACTACATGGCGGCGTACCGCCGACTCTACGACCAGGTGCAGAACTCCCAGGAGGGCATGATCACCTCCCAGCAGAATCGGGAGCTCGAAGATGCCGCCTTCGATGAGGTCGTCACCCAGATCCTGATCCAACAGGAGCTGCGCGAGCGCGGTATCCGGGTGACCGACCGGGAGATCAGCGAGGCCGCCCAGTTCAGCCCGCCGGACTACCTCCGCCCGCAGTTCATGAACGATCAGGGCCAGTTCGACCTGCAGGGCTACCAGTCCTTCCTGGCCTCGCTGCCGCCGGAGCAGCTCCTCATCCTCGAGGCGTTCTACCGCGACGTGATCCCGCGCGGCAAGCTCCTGCGGCAGGTCACATCGGGCATCTACGTGAGCGACGCCGAGCTCTGGCAGCGGTACCAGGACCAGAACGAGCAGGTCGAGATCCGGTTCGTCCCGTTCGACCCTGCCGGCCGGTATCCGGACTCCGAGTTCACGGTGCCGGAGAGCGAGATCGAGGCGTATTACAGGGACAATGAAGAGGAGTTCGAGGTGCCCGCGCGCGCCAGCGTACGAGCGGCGGTGCTCCCGAAGACGCCGACCGCGGCCGACAGCGCGGCCGCTCTCGAGCGGGCGCAGCAGGTCCGAGCGGAGATCGTCGGCGGTGAGGACTTCGCCACGGTCGCGGAGCGCGAGTCCGCCGATGAGGGTTCCGCCGCCCAGGGCGGAGATCTCGGTGTCTTCCAGCAGGGTCAGATGACCCCGGCCTTCGACCAGGCGGTTTTCTCGGCGCCGGTGGGCCAGGTCACGGAGCCCGTCGAGACGCCGTTCGGATACCACCTGATCGAGGTGATGGAGCGGTGGGCCCAGGACAGCGCCCAGGCCCGCCACGTGCTCGTCCCCATCGAGCGCACCGACGACAGCGAGATCGAGCTTCTGGTGCTGGCGGACTCGCTCGAGGACATGACCGAGTCCAACACCCTGGAAGAGGCCGCCGCCGCGGTCGGGGCCACCGTATCCACGCTGGACATCAGCGAGGACTTCCCCTTCATCACGGGCGCGGGGCAGGCCTCGGAAGGCGCGGACTGGGCGTTCGAGGAAGCGGCGCCGGGCGAGGTGTCGCCGGTGTTCGAGACCGCGCAGGCGTTCTACGCGCTCGAGCTCATCGAGTCCGAGCCGGCAGGGGTGCTGCCGCTCTCCGACGTGCGGGCCTCGATCGAGTCGAGGCTCCGGCTGGAGATGAAGATCGAGCGTGCCCGCTCGGAGGCAGAGGAGATCCTCGCCCGCGTGCGCGGCGGCGAGGCTCTGGCCAACGTCGCGGCGGACGCGGGGCTCGAGGTGCGCAGCGCCGGGCCGTTCTCGCGCGTGGACTTCGTTCCGGGGATCGGTCGTCAGAACGCGGCCATCGGCGCGGCATTCGGCACGCCGGTCGGCGAGGTCAGCGACGTGGTGACCACGGCCGCCAACGCCTTCCTCGTCGAGGTGGTCGGTCGGACGCCGGCCGATTCCACGGCCTGGACCACGCAGCTCGGCGAGCAGCGCGCCCGCGTCATCCAGTCGCTCGAACAGCAGCGGCTGGACGAGTGGATCACGGCGCTCCGGGAGTCGGCCAGCATCATCGACCGTCGGTCGGAGGTGCTGCGAGAGCCCGGCGACGAGGAGGTTCCGCTCCAGATGCCGATGGGCTTCTGATCGGGCGGCCCGCCTGGGCCGTCACCCGAGGGAAAAGAAAGCGGCCGCCGGGGAATCCCCCGGCGGCCGCTTCTTCTTGTCCTGCCGTCCCGGTCAGGTCGTCGGGGGCGACTCGCTCAAACTCCGCGGGCCGCCGTCGTCGTCGTCCTCGACGGGCGTGGTGACCTTCTCCTGATCGGCGGCCGCCTGCTGCTGTGTGGGGCGCTTGATCTGCTGGCGCTGGTCGGGAACCTTCAGCTCCTTCTCGATGTCGCTCACCGAGCTCTTGAACTCCCGGATCCCCTTACCGAGGGACGAGCCGATCTCGGGTAGGCGCTTGGCGCCGAACAGGAGGAGCACGATCAGGAAGATGAAGATCATCTCCCCCATTCCGAATCCACCTAAACCCATTTCAAACCTCCGTGGGGGGTCAACGACCCCTCGTTGTGGGCGCGGGCTCCAACGTCACCGAAAACGGCTCAGATGAGCGAGCGCGCTACCAGAGCGACGATGGCGATACCCACCAGCGTCAAGAAATTCAGTGTCAGAACCAGTGGCCCGAGCTCGAACGCCACAGCGACCAGATCGACCGCGAGCGGCCCCACCGAAGCGTTCACCGACGTCAGCACGAAATCCCGCGCGACGCTGTCCGGGAGCATCTCGGCGAACCGGGAGAGCAAGCCTCCGAGGAAGAAGCCGAGCACCATCGTCCAGGCGACGCGGACGGCCGTGCGCCGTCGACTATCAACCAACATACCGTATTCCAGGCAAGCGGGTTCCGTGCATTGTGGACCGTGACGTCATCGTTTCGACTCGCTCATCGGCGCCGGTCGACGGCATAGGAGACCGACGCCTCCAGCGCGTCCACCGCCGGGCCAGGGGGAAGCTCGCGCAGGGCGCCGAGCGCCCGCTCCGCATATTCGGCGGCCTTTCGCTGCGCATAGTCGAGGCCTCCGCGCTCCATGACGATCTCCACGATACGGGCGATCTCCTCGTCACTGGGGTCGACCCGGGTGAAGAAGCGACGGATCTCGCGGTCCTCGGTCTCGGAGGCGTCGCGAAGGGCTCCGATCAGCGGTAGGGTGACCTTCCGCTCCCGGAGATCGTGACCGGTCGGCTTGCCCGTCACCTCCTCGGTCCCCGTGTAGTCGAGCAGGTCGTCCGCGATCTGGAACGCCATCCCCAGGCCGTGCCCGTAGCGGGCCAGCGGTTCCCGGTACGCCGGAGCGCCCGAGAGGGCGCCCATCTCGCACGCGGCCGACATCAGCGAAGCCGTCTTGGCGGCGATGAGCCGGTAGTAGTCCTCTTCCGAGAAGTCGAGCGCGTCGTACGACGTGAGCTGCCGCATCTCGCCGACCGACATCTCGTTCGCGGCGTTCGCGAGCACGGCCAGCGCGTCGATGTTGCCGACGCGGGCCAGCTCGGACACACCTCGGGAGTACAAGTAGTCCCCCATGATGACCGCGATCTGGTGCGTCCAGAGCGCGTTCACCGTCGGCAGACCGCGACGCAGCACCGAGTGGTCGACGGAGTCGTCGTGCACGAGGGTCGCCAGGTGCACCAACTCCACGACCGCGGCCAACGTCAGCGCGTCGTCCCCCTCCCGACCGTCGACCGCATCGGCGAGGAGCAGGAGCGTCGGTCGGAACAGCTTCCCCTGCATGAACAGGAGATGCTCGTTCACGTCCTCGATCATCGCGAAGTCCGACAGCACGATGCGCCGGATCTCGCCAGCCACCTGGTCGAGCTGGTCCTTCACCGGTGCCTGGATGGCGGACAGCTTCGGGGGCGTCACGGCGCGACGCCGGACCCGGGTCGCATCAGCGGAGGGCACGAAGGCGCTCCGTGACGTCCGCGAAGTTGATGTCGAGCGCGAACACGCGGTCGTAGAACTCGACCGCCGACTCGTTCTGCCCGAGCTTCTCGTGGGCCCGGGCGAGGTAGTAGTAGATCCCGAGGAGCTCGTCCTCGACGCCGGTCGGGATCTTGAGCGCTCGCTCCAGCGACTTCACGGCCGCCTCGTTCTTGCCCATCTCGAGGAAGGTCTGG
Organism: Longimicrobiales bacterium; assembly: GCA_041690395.1. Lineage (GTDB taxonomy): Bacteria > Gemmatimonadota > Gemmatimonadetes > Longimicrobiales > Gaopeijiaceae > JAWLHJ01. The sequence goes on from JAWLHJ010000004.1 coordinate 562,659, forward strand.
CCCAGGAGCTCGTAGGTCGGCAGGTGGTCGGCCGAAGCACGGAGAGCCGCCTGGAACTCACCGATCGCCTCGTCGAGCAGCCCCATCTCCTTGTAGGCCGTGCCGAGGTCGTGGTGGGCCCTCACGTCGGACGCCTCGAGGTTCTCGGAGACCTTCTCCTTGAACTGCGAGAGCATCTTCTGGAAGTCGGCCGTCTCGTCGCCGCTCGGCTCCTCGTACTGGACCCGGAAGCGGGTCGTCTTGGGCTCCGCGGGCTCGTCGCCGAAGATCATCGACCCGAGATCGACGTAGTCGCCGGCCGCGGGCTCCTCGGTCTCCCCCGGGGCCTCGGCTTCCGTCTCCTCGGGCTCGTCGAAGCCGGGGAGATCGACGACCTCGTCGTCGTCGTCCCAATCGTCGGGCTCCGCCTCGATGTCGGCCGTGTCGAGGCCGAACTCGCCCGCTTCGTCCAGGACCTCGGTCGATGCGGGGACGACGTCCTCGTCGCCTTCGTCCGGTCCGTCGAAACCGATCAGCGGCAGATCGGGCGCCTCGTCTTCCTCGTCCTCAGGCTCGTCCTCGGCTTCGGGCTCGGCGGCGGCTTGCTCCTCTTCCTCTTCCTCTTCCTCTTCCTCCTCTTCCTCGTCCTCGGCTTCGGGCTCGGCGGCGGCGTCCTCCCACGCGTCCTCGAGCGCGTCCATGACGGGGAGCTCTTCCAGCTCGGCGGGCTCGTCCTCCGCCTCCGCCTCGACTGCCGGAGCGGGCTCGTCCGGGACGAGGGCATCGGCGTCGTCCAGCCCCTCGGCCGCGACCGGCGCCACGTCCTCGTCGTCCTCCTCCCCGAACGGCTTCATGTACTCGAAGCCGTCGCCCGGGGCGGCACCCTTGTCGAGCGCCTCGACCGCGAGCGCCTCGAAATCGATGTCCGGATCGAGCTCGAGGAGTCGGCTCTCGAGCCCGAAGGCCCGATCGTCGCGGCCGGTCTGTTTGAGGACCTGATAGGCGATCGACAGCTGCCCGATCCCCTCCTCGGTCCGGTCGCTCGCCAGCATCTGGTCGGCCACCGCGACGCGGACGTCGACGTCGTCCCGCACGAGGTCGGCGAACTCGACGAGCGCCCGGAACGATTCGTCCAGGTCCCCCGCCTCCGACATCAGCTCGGCGTACTTCAGGAAGTTCTCGCGGGCGTCGGGAATGAACCCCTGCTCGGCCCTGATCTGGCCCATGACGAGGTAGATCTGGTCCCGGCCGGGCACGTGCCGCACGATCTTCTTGCAGACCGCGATGGCATTGTTGGGGAGATACGCGTCGCGGTAGAGCGCGATGGCGCGATCGTAGTGCTCGAGCGCCTTTTCGTAGTTCCCGACCTTCACGTACAGGTCACCGACCCGGTTGTGGAGACCGCTGTCGGGCTGGTCTTCCTCGTCCAGCTTCGCGATCGCCTTACCGTATTGGTCCAGTGCCTTCTGCCACTCTTCGCTCTGTTCGTGGCGTCGGGCCTGTGCTTTGAGCGACTCGATGCTCATTCGGTGCCGTCCGAGGTCTCCGTGCTCCCGCCGACGCGCCGTGCGACGTGCTGGGCGAGCCGGTGGGATAGGACCCGGGCGGGTCCCAGGTCAGGAACGACTAATCTGTCCCCCCCGGGCGGAAGCACAAGGGTATCGGGCATCATACCGATGACCTCCGTCTCCTCGACAGAGCCGCCGAGTGCCTCGATCCCGGTGTGGATTCCGGCCAGGACGTCGAGCGGCGAGACACCGACGGGATCCTCGAGATTCATGGAGATCTGGAGCTGGCCGGAGCCGGGCATGCGGAGGCCCAGCGCGCGCAGGGATCGGAAGCCACCCCCCCGCTCCCGGATCTCCGCCGCGATCCGACGGGCGTCGTCGAGCGTGACGCCACGCACCCAGACGTTCCAGGCGAGAAGAACGGGCCGAGCACCCACGCAGGTGACGCCCGCGGTCGGGTGGGGCCGGAGACCGCGCGGGCGCGGGGTTCCGCCCGGCCACAGGTCGGGCTCTCTCCCCGCCGGGAAGCCGTCCCGCAGTGCCTCCACGCCGCCGCGTCGGAGCTCGGCCAATCCCCGCCCCGGCGGATCGGAGGCCTGGGCGTAGAGGTAGACCGGCACGTCGAGCTCCGCCGCGATCCTCCGGCCGACCCTGCGCGCCGAGGCCACGGCGTCCGCCATCGTCAGGTCGTGGAGCGGCACGAACGGGAGGACGTCCAGCGCTCCCACACGTGGGTGGATCCCCTGGTGCTCCCGCAGGTCGATGTGCTCCACCGCGAAGCGGGCTGCGGTGAATGCCGCCTCCTCGACCGCGGACGGCTCTCCGATGAAGGTGAGGACGGAACGATGATGGTCGGCGTCCGACGACCAGTCGAGCACGTCGACGCCGACGGCCTGCACGAGCTCGACGAGCCGCCCGACCTTCGCGACGTCACGTCCTTCGGAGATGTTCGGAACCGCTTCGAGAACCGGAATCATGCCGGACAAGATAAGGCCGGATGCCACCGGGCAGTTACCGCGGTAACCGGCACAGGTGACGGGCTCGGCCGACCGTGACGACGAAACCGGCCCACCGGGAGCGATCCCGATGAGCCGGCCATGGCGGGCTGGACGCCGCGCGTATCTCGCGTCCGGTCGGCGCCCAACCCCGATGCGTCCGTGTTCGTCGGTCAGGACCTACCGGGAACGAGCTCCGGGTTCCCCGGCTGGAGCTGGTAGGCCCAGTCGAAGATCATCACGCCACCGTTCTCGTTCTCCCCCTGCATCGTGACGCGGATCGCCCCGTAGTGGACCTCCCCGTCGTCACCGATGACTTCGAGGAAGTAGATGTACTCGGGCTCGATCGGTATCACGTCCTGCGTGTATCCGGTCGTTCCCGACGGAGCGATGGTAGCGTCGAGGCAGTCAAAATCCGCAGCCACGCCGCACTTGAGTTGACTCGAGAAGAACCCTTCGTCATAGACCCACGTCCCGGCCGCAACGGTCGGCCGTAGCCACCAGAGACCGGTTCCATCGCGCTCGACGCTGAAATGCGCGTCCGGATCGTCGCCTGGCAGGATGGAACCGTCTGCGTCATCCTCGGGGAAGCGGAAGCCCGACGCCGAGTTATCGTCGAAGTAGTCGTAAATAATCTGTGCGGTATAATCCGGTCGCGGCGTCCCCGACGCGATCGTGCTCGACGCGCCCTCGTGCCCGTCCACGTCGACGGCCGTCACGAAGTAGTCGTAGGTCATCCCGTTCCCGGCCAGCAGGTCGAGGAAGCCCTCCGAGTCCGTTTCACCGAGCAGATAGTCGTTCCCATCCGGCGCGGCCTGGTAGACGCGGTAGAACGAGAAGTCCGTGGCGTCCCGTGAGCGATCCCCCCAGACGATGTAATTCGCATCGTCCAACGCGATCACGCGGCTCTGGTCCGGGGCCGGAGGCGCGGTCCGCTCGGGTGAGAACACCTCGACGGTGAAGTCCGAGGGCGTCTCGAGGCCGGCACCCGGATCCCAGGCGGCCACGTAGTACTCGTACGTGACGCTCGGCTCGATGTTGGTGTCGCTGTAGGAGCACAACCCGCTCGTGCAGCTCGTCACCTCGGCGATCAGGAAGTAGTCGGCGTCGCTCACGCGGCGGCCGTAGACGCGGAAGGACTCACCGTCCCACCCGGATCCCAGCTCCCAGGTCAGCGTGATGGCGCCGGCGTAGTAGCCGCCCTCCAGCGCCCTCGGTGCGGCGGGTGCCCCCACGACCACCGTCGAATCGTTGTTGCACCCGGCGGCCCCGATCAGGGTGGCGAGCACAACGAACATGACACGTCTCATGATTCCTCTCCTCGGTCGGGCCCCGCGGTGCGAGGCCTTGCGTGACACCCAACGCAGGAGCACGGCGCGTGCCGCGCACTCAAGTCGTTGTAGAACAGCACGTTACGAAACGCACGGTCGCGCGTAGCGTCCTCACCAGGGGACACCTGACGCGCAGATGGGAGACAGCCTCAGCCCCCTCCGCCCCCCTGCGCGGGAAGCCCCACGTCGAGGTTGCGCTGGCGGTAGTCGAACTTCAGGTCGCGGTTGTCGGTCAGGGCCACCTCGAAGCGGAAGCTCCAGTTCCCGGTCGCAGTCTGCATGAAGTCGAAGTGAGCCTGCCAGCGGTGAAGGTCGCGGGTGAGCCGGATGATGTGGTCGTTGAACGCGTTCGCCTCGAGGTCGTACGACGTCCGCCAGCTCATGTCCCAGTTCTCGGTGGGCTGCAGCCGGAGGGTCCCGCTGAGCATCTGACTCAGCCGGTCCGGATCGTTCCTGGGCCGTTGCAGGCTGTACGAGATGTTGGCGTTCCACTGCCCGATGTCCGAGCTCCGTCGCTCGGGACCCTGCTGCTCGAGGGTCCTCGGATCGTCCGCTCCGGGAATGATGGAGCCCTCGCCCATCATGTCGTCCCCGAACGGGTCGTCCAGGTCGTCGAAGGCCTCGTCTTCGTCCCTGGGAGCCGGGTCCTCGCTCTGCCCCCCACCGAGCCCCAGCCAACGCACGATCCCGGAGCGTGAGCTGAGGGAGAATCCCAAGTTCAGCGAAGACAGGTGGGGGCGGAACCGGCGCTCCTGGAGCACGCCGTCGGCCAGCGAGTCCGCGAACAGCTGGTGGCGCATCGAGATCGAGAGGCCGCGCAGGTAGTCCGAGGTGATCTGGTTGGACAGCTCCGTGGTCTCGAAGCCCGCGAGGAACATCCCCGCGGAATCGGCCTCCACGAAGTCGTACCGGACCACGCTGGTGGTGAGCCCGAGCAGCGTCGTCACCGGAGGCCGCTGGATACGGCGTGGCCCGCCCTCGTCCTGCTGGGCCGTGTCCGGCCCGGTGAGCTCCGCGATCGACGCCGTGTCCGACAGGGGAACGTCGGGGTCGCCAGCCAGGGGGTCGTCGGGGTCACCGGTCTCGACGACGCCGGCGGGACCCGCCCGCCGGGCCGCGGCGGCCGAGTCGGCGCCCGGATCCTCTCGCCTACGCGCCTCGAACGTCTGGTTCAGCGTGACCGCGACGACGTTGCGCGGCCGAATGGCCCTGGATCCGAACACATCCTGCTGGAGTTGGCTCGGGTTGGCCGTCGGGGTCCACGCGTAGGTGATGGAGGGCGTGATCTTGTGCCGGATCGCCTCGAACGGGCCGACACCCGGGAAGAACCCGTAGATGTCGCTCTTCAACGTGGCTCCGAGCGACAGCCTGGTCGGGGCCGCCACGAAGTCCGATGCGAGGCTCGACGTGTCGGCGCGGAAGAGGTCCCCGGAGAACGAGAGGTCGGGGGTGAGGGTCGTGGAGCCGATCAGCCGCTGCTGGTAGTTGATCGAGGTCCGCCACTCGATGGTCGCGTCCGCGATGTCCCGCGCCGGAGCCCCCGACACCAGGTCCTCCGGGCTCGGCGGTACCCCGGGCTCGGCATTCAACAGGGCTTCCGGCACCCCGATCGTGCGCCGCTCCGCGAAGGAGATCGACGGCGCCACCCGCAGATTCCCGATCCCGAGCCCGGTCGACACGCTCGCCCTCGCCGCCTCACGGTCCGCCCGCGCCAACGCGAACGTGTCCTGGGGCGCGTAGTCGGACGTGGTGCGCGAGAAGCTGGTATTGGCGTTCCACGTCATGTTGTTCCAGAAGGCCGCCTCGGTCGAGGGGGCAGGGAACAGCGTGCGGGAGGTGAACGACAGGCTGGCCTGCGGAAGCGTCCACTCGACGCGGTCGTCCGAAAGGTATTGGTTCCGGTTGGCGTTGACGGTCAGGTTCCCCCAGTCGAAGCGCCGGCTCACGCCCCCGCTGGACGTGATCTGCTGGGTGACCTCCCTGGGGTCGAACGAGAACTCGCGGACGAAGTCGGCGGCCGCGTAGCGGGCGTCGATGTTGAGGCGCGTGCGCTCGTCGGGCTGCCAGCTGTGGTTGCTGTCGAGCGCGAACTGCGTACCGTCCTCCCCCCAGTAGCGCGTCACGTTCGCGCGCCCGTCGAGGAACTGCCGGTTGAGCCTGTACTGGAAGGCCGTGGTGAGGCTGAAGAAGGTGTCGCTGAACCAGTCGAAGGCGATCTGCGCGTCCGTGTAGTCGCTCATCGCCCAGTAGAAGCCCAGGTTGCTGATGCGTCGCCGGTAGCCCCTCGACGTCCTCACGATGTCGTTGATGCTGAAGCGTGGCGTGAGCAGGCCGGACGCGCGTCCCTGCTCGAGGTCCTGGGCGATGAACGGAAGCCAGGCCACGGGCACGTCGGCGAAGTACAGCCGCACGCCGCGCGCGACGAGAATCCGGCCTCCAATCACCTTGATCTGGTCGGACTCGAAGTGGTAATGCGGCTCCTCGAGGTCGCAGGAGGTGAACCGCGCGTGCGACATGAACGTCGAGTCCTGGCCCGCCCAGGGCATGTCCCCGGTCATGATCCACTGGGTGCCGCCCTCGCTGAACTCGGTCCGCGCCCCTAGCGCCGACCCGCGCTCCTGGTTCAGGTCGTATATCATGTCCACCGCGTCCACCGGGTCGTTGTCCGGCGGCGTGAAGGTCGACATGCCGCGGGTGCGCATGAGCCCGGTCGACTCGTCGAAGACGATCGCCGAGTCGGCCTGGACCTCGATCCCCTCCCTGCGGACCACGGCGCGCCCGTCCTCCGGCGCCTGCAGCACGAGCACGCGCTCCGTGGCTGTGAAGTCGGCGGACTCGCCCTCGTAGCGCGTCAGCGAGAAGCCCGGGAGCGCCGAGAGGGCGGCGATCACCGAATCCGCGTCCCCGGCCATGGCCGGGCGCCTCCCCGCCTGGGCCTCGGCCTGCCGGATCGAGTCCTCCTGGAAGAGCACGCTGTCCGCTCCGATCGGACGCGCGAGCCTCCGGAGGCGCTCCCGGAGCGCCTGCTCCACCGAGTCGGCCCGGGCGAGCGCACTGTCGGCCGCGAGCGTGTCCACTGCCAGCGTCGTGTCCGGGGGCGGGACGGGATCCTGACCGAGCGCGCGAGCGGGGGAGAGGACGCCGCAGAAGGCCAGCACCAGCGCGAGCGCTCCCCCCCTCCACGTCATGAGTCCTCCGACGAGTCCCTTCGCTCGACGGCTCCCACCGGCGGCTCCTCGCTCGGCGAGTACTTCGCCCGGTACTCCTCCTCCAGCTCGCGCTCGCGTTTCCGGCGCCCACGGTAGATGCCCACCGACAGGAAGATCCCCAACTCGTAGAGCAGAATGAGCGGGAACATCATCATGACCGTGAGCGTGATCGCGTCGCCCGGCGTGATGAAGCTGGCGAGCACCGTGATCAGTACGATCGCGTGTCTCCGCTTCTCTCGGAGGAACTCGGGCGTGACCAGCCCGAGCGCGCTCAGGATCAGGATGACGATCGGCAGCTCGAACACGACCCCGAACGCCAGGAGCATCTTCACGACGAAGCCCAGCGTGTTGTTGATCTCCAGCTGCCCGACCAGCGACTCGGTCATGAATCCCTGGAAGAACTCCAGGGTGACGGGAAGGGCCGCGAAGTACGCGAGCGCCACGCCGGCCGCGAACAGGACGACGCCGAGGTAGAGCGCGGGAAGGATGGCGCGCTTCTCCCGCTTCTCCAGCGCCGGGGAGAGGAACGCCCAGATGTTGTAGACGAGGATCGGGAGGGCCAGGATGAGCCCGATGTAGATCGCCAGCCGGATCGTCACGAAGAACGGGTCCGCCGGGGACAGGTACACGAGCTGCAGGCTCGGATCGTCGCGCGCCGCGCGGATGGGCCGCATGAGGAGCTCGAGCGCATCGTAGTACGTCACCAGGAAGAACCCGATGCCGGTCCCGATGATCACCGCCACCAGCGACCAGAGGATACGCCAACGAAGCTCTTCCAGGTGATCCAGGAAGGGCATCTCGCCTCGAGCATTGCGATGGCGCGTCACGCGTGGGCTTCTGAGGGGCACGACAGGGTCCGTGGGCTAAATCGGAAGCTCTACCTGGTTTCTGCGGAGCTCCTCGCGTTCCTGAGCCGCAGCCATCTCGTCGATGAACTCTTGAAACTCACCCGCGTCCTGGAAGTTCCGGTAAACCGACGCAAACCGCACGTAAGCCACGCGGTCGATCGGTCGCAGCAACTCCATGACGAGCGCACCCAGCTTCACGCTCGGCACTTCGAGGGACGCGGCCTTCGAGAGGTCGTCCTCCACGCGATCGACGAGCGCCTCCATGGTCGAGGCCGACACCGGCCTCTTGGCGCAAGCGATCTTCACGCTGTCGAGGAGCTTCCCACGATCGAAGTCCTCGACCGCGCCGGAGCGCTTGAGGACCTGGAAAGGCCGCTCTTCGACGTACTCGTACGTCGTGAAGCGCGCACCGCACACGGAGCACTCGCGTCGGCGCCGGACGGCCCGCCCGCCCCGACTGGCCCGAGTGTCGACGACCCGGTTCTCCGTGGCATCGCACTCGGGACACCGCATGGGTCAGCGCGACGATCGCAGGGCGACGACGAGGCGCCGCACTACCCGATCTCTTCCAGCTTGTCCCGCGCGATCAGGGCGATCGCGGTGTCGGGGTACGTATTCACGATCCGCTGGAGGAGCTCCCGCGCTTCGTCGACGTCACCCGTCTCGATGTGAAGGAGCGCCATGCGATACAGCGCGTCCGGCACCCGTGACGACGAAGGGAAGCGCGCCTGGACCTCCGAGAAGGCTTCCAGCGCCGCCTCGGAGTCGCCCTCCTGGACCAGGATGTCCGCCAGGAAGAAGTACGCGTCTGGCGTCCGGGCGTGGTTGGGGTACTCCTCCACGAACTGCCTGAACGCACGCTGCGCGGTGCTCAGCGATCCCCGCGACAGCTGCTGGGACGCGGCCTGCCAGAGTTGCTCCGCATCGGAGCCTCCGCCGCCCATCCCGGGCACTCCCTCGTTGCCGCCCGGCGTCGCGCCTCCTCCGGAAGGCGCGGTCTGCGTGCCGCCTCGCGCCATCTGATCACGCAGCATGGCGATGCCGCGCTGATTCTCACCCGTGAGGGCGCGCATCTGCCCGAGCTCGTCCCGCACCTCGCGCAGGAGGCGAAGCACGTCACCGCGGAAGTCGAACAGCTGCCCGGACTGGGTGCGCAGCGTGTCCTGGGTCATCGCGGTCGCCATGCGCAGCTCCGTGATGAGCGAATCCTGCCTGACCGTCAGGGTACGGATCTCACCCTGGAGGTCCCGGATGTCGCTCTTCATGGCGCAACCGCCGAGCGTGGAGACGGCGGCCACCGCCAGGAAGGCGCGGGCCGCCGTGGAGCGTCTCTTTCGTGTCATGTTCGACATTGGGTCCCTCCCCCGGTGTGGTGTCCGGGGGAGGGAACCCGCAAGGGTCGTACCGTTAGTTGGCCGGATTGATCGCGTTCGCGCCGGCGGTGATCACGAACTCACCACGCCGGTTCTGCGACCAGGCCTGCTCGTTCGAGCCCGTCGCGATCGGACGGCCCTCGCCGAACGACACCGTCTCGAAACGGTTGGCGGCCAGACCGAAGTCCGTCAGGAACTCACGGATCGCCTCAGCCCGGCGGTTGCCCAGCGCGAGGTTGTACTCGGTGGAGCCACGCTCGTCGGCATGTCCCTCGATGCGGATGCGCACCTGCGGGCTGGCCTGGAGGATCGCGGCCTTCTGCCGGAGCAGTGCCTCTGCGGCCGGCTCGATGTCCGACTCGTCGTAGTCGAAGAACACGCGGGCCTCGAGGGTCTCGCGGGCGCTGGCGACGGCACGAGCGCGCGCTGCTGCGGCGGCGCTGTCGGCGGCCGCGCGAGCGGCGGCTTCCGCGGCGGCGCGCTGGGCGGCGGCGACGGAGTCACGGTAGCGCTGGAGCGAGTCCTGATCGGGGGCCGGCGGGGCCGGCGGCGGCGGCGGCGGGTCGCCGCCGCAGGAACCTGCGACGAACGTGGCGACCAGAACCGTCAAGACAAAGCGGCGGACGATCATCCGAACTCCCGGGTTGAACCTGTGGTGTGTTGAGCGGTGCCCGCCGTTCGGCCAGGCGACGCAACGAAGGTAACCACCTTTTCCGGTGGCGAAAGCCCTCTTGCATATATGCCGAAAGTGGCTGGAATGCAACACTTTCAGAACGCGTCCGGCCGGGGTGGGCCCCGGCCCTCAGCGGAGCGCCGGCGACCAATCCGGAACGCCCACCCTCCGGCCCGACATCAGCGCCCGGATCCGGCCCGTGGCCGCATCCACCACGAAGAGTCCGTACCCCCAGCTGCGCTCCCCGACGAACACGAGGTGCCGTCCGTCGGGGGCCCAGCTCGGGTCCTCGTTGTTCCCCTCCGAGGTGAGCTGGCGCAGCACGCGTCCCCCGTCCTCGAGGTTGGCGACCAGGATGTGGTAGCGGCCACGCTCGATCCGTCCGTGGAACGCCACCCGGTCGCCGTGCGGCGCCCAATCCGGCGACGTGTAGTATCCGCCGCTGCCGTACTGGTAGGGCGAGAGGGTCTCTGCCTCACCGCCCTGCGCGGGCATCAGCATGATCTGCGGCACGGCGTCGCCGAAGCGGAGCGTGTTGAACGCCAGCCAACGCCCGTCCGGCGAGTAGGTGGGCGACAGGTCGTACCACTGCCCGCCCGACAGGTACGTCAGGCAGCAGTCGCGCGCGATGTCGTACGTGAAGATGCCACTCTGTCCGCCACGGCCGAGCACGGAGAAGGCGAGCGTCCGCCCGTCGGGGTGGTACGCCGGCGTGATGTAGTCACCCGCCCCTCGCACTTCCGGGATCATGGTGCGCGAGCCCGTCGCGAGCTCCGTCTCGAAGATCCGCGGCTGGCCGTTGGCCCACGACGCGTAGGCGATCTTGCGCCCGTCGGGCGACCAGGTGGGGGACTCCACGAGGCTCGCCTCGTCGGTGACCCGCCTCAGGTTCTCCCCGTCCGAGTCGATGATGTAGATGTCCTTGTTGTTGTTCTGGTCGGTCATCGTGAACGAGATCCGGCTCGCCGCCATCCCGGGCTCTCCGGTGATCCACTCGACGATCCGGTCCGACACCCGGTGCACGGCCATCCGGAAGTCGGGGTCGGCGGCGGTCGGGAGCATGAAGCGCTCGGTCTCACTCACGCCCCCGTAGACGACGTCGTGGACCGAGAGCACGAGCACGAAGCCCTCCCCCGCCCCCTCGACCCGCCCGTCGACCAGCCAGTCGGCGCCGAGGCGGTCCCAGAGCGCGTAGTCGACCGCGTCGTCCATCATTCCGTCGGGGAGCTGGTCGATGACGTTGAACCGATCGGAGTTCCGGAGATCGCGCCCGATGATGGCCTCCACGTCGGGGGCCACGCCGGCGCCCCCGAAGCTGCCCGAGAACGGCTTGACGGCGAGAGCCGGCTGGTACGCCGTCTCGTAGACGAGTCCGAGACTGACGCCGGGAATCTGGTCGGGCTCCTGCGCGGCCGACCGCGTGGGGAAGACGAGCGTCGCCGCGAGGGCGAGCCCCACGAGCGTCCAGTGGGTCACTTTCCATGCTCTCTTCACGCGCGTCTCACCTCTCCATGCCGGTCGGCCTGAAATTGAACTGAATCGGAAGCCTGTCATACGGAAGATCCTCCGGCAGGGGTCCGAAGCGCCCCTGACCGGCGCACTCGATGGCGCCCATGGCCGTGAAGTCGAACTGGGTGTTTCCCGAGCGGGTCGCGAACTCGATGTCGGTCGCGGTCCCGTCCCTCCGGATCGCGAAGCGGATCGTCGTCTCCCAGCTGCCCGAGCCCTGCCAACGGAAGCACCGCTGGATCTGCCGGATGATGTTGTCGTAGTAGGCCGGGTAGTCCCGCCGCAGTCCTTCGAGCCGAACGTTGATGTCCTCCCCGGACTCCGTCGCGTCCTCGGTCGGCTCCTCGGTCGTGGTGGCGGGGGTCGGCTCCTCCTCCACGGGTGGCTGCGGCTCCTCGGCGGGCGTCGCCGGCTCGGGCTCGGGCTCGGGCTCTGCCTCCTCGGGCTCCGGCTCGGGCTCGGGTTCCGGTTCCGGCTCGGTCTCCTCCGGGGGAGGCGGCGTGGGCTCGGGTTCGGGCTCCGGCTCCGGCCGGGTCTCGACGGGGCGCTCGACGACCAGCTCCTCGGCGGCGACCTGTCGCACGTCGGCCTGGGTGGTCGGCGGGGGCGACACCAGCTCGATCTCGATGGCCGCGAACTCGATCACTTCGGGCCGGTACAGCGTGCTCAACCAGCCGAGCACGAAGATCCCGGCGTGGAGCACCAGCGACAGGGCGAACGCCCTCCGCTCCCGCGTGGCTCGGGACCGCGCCATGCCGTCCTACCTCGAGCCGCGGTACGGCTCGGCCACGACCGACCAGTTCACGCCACTGTTCACCGCGGTCGACATGGCCTTGAGCACCGGACCGTAGGGCGCCAGGGAGTCCGCACGGATGTAGATGCGCTCGACCTCCCCGACCTCCATGAGCTGGGGCAGGGTCGTCTCGAGCTCCTCGAGCGTGACCTCCGTCTCCTCCATGAAGATCCGGCCGTCGCGCATCACCGTGATGAAGAACGGGCTCTCCTGGGACGTGATCGGCCGGACGTCCGCTCGCGGGATCGACACCTCGATCCCACCCTGCAGGATGGGCGCGGTGATGATGAAGATCACGAGCAGCGTGAACGCCACGTCCACCAGGCTGGTGACGTTGATCTCGGCATTGATGGGCAGATCGCTCCGCCCCACGCCACGCGAGCTCCGACCCCGTCGTGGCATCAGACGCGCCCTTCGCGCGCCAGAGTCCCGATGAACTCGCTCGAGAAGCCCTCGAGCTCCCCGGTGACGAGGTTCAGCTTCGACACGAAGTGGTTGTAGGCGATGACCGCGGGGATCGCGACCGCCAGGCCCGCCACGGTGGTCACCAGCGCCTCGGCCACGCCGGGCGCCACGGCCATGATGTTGCTGGAGCCGGACTGGGTGATCCCCAGGAAGGCGTTCATGACGCCGATGACGGTGCCCATGAGGCCCATCAGCGGCGACACGGACCCGACCACGGCGAGCGAACCGAGACCGTGCGCGAGCTCGTCACGCTCCTCCGCTTCTTCCTTCTCCAGCACCATACGCAGCGCTTCGAGCTGCGTGAGCGACAGACCCTGGGTCGGCGGCGCGCCCTGCCGGAGCGCTCCCGGACGCAGCTCGCTGAAGAAGTTCACGCCCTGCCGGAAGACCCTTCCGTATGGCGAATCCGGCAGCGTCAGGATCGCCTTGTACGCGTCTTCGAGCCGCTGCGCCCGCTCCATCTGCTCCAGGAAGCGGTCGCCCTCGAGGCGAACGTCCCGGAACTGGCGCCATTTCACGAAGATCATCCACCAGGAGAAGAGCGAGAAGACGGCGAGCACGCTGAGGACGATCTTCGTGGGGAGCGTGCCCCCGACGACCATCTCGAACGCGTTCGTGGGCGGCGCAGCCTGCAGGAGGAAGAAGTACGTCGCGCTCATGCCTTCCCGGCCCTCGTCTCTCGGATGAATTCGTACGTTTCCCGGAGCCCCTCTTCTAGCGTGAAGGCGGGGGCCCATCCCCGACTCCGCAACAGGCTCGCGTCGAGCGTGCTGTGCCGGAGCTCCCCGGGACGCTCGGACTGGTGGTCCCTGGGCTGGGACGTTCCAGCGATCCCTTCGAGCACGTCGGCGAGCTCGTTCACGCTGGTTCCCTTCCCCGTACCCACGTTGAACGCGCGCGCGTCCAGGCCCTGCTCGTCGGGCAGGTCGAGCTCCGACGCGGCCATGTTCGCCGCGACCACGTCACGCACGAAGACGTAGTCCCGTGTCTGCTTGCCGTCCCCGAACACGGTCAGACGCTCGCCGGAGAGGAGCCGGTTGCAGAAGATCGCTACTACACCCGCCTCACCATGCGGATCCTGGCGCGGTCCGAACACGTTCGAATAGCGCAGCGCGACATACTCGAGCCCACGGATGCGCCGGTAGTAGTTCAGGTAGTACTCGCCGGTGAGCTTCGTGACGCCGTACGGCGAGAGCGGAAGCTTGGGCGCGGACTCCGGCGTCGGGATCTGCTCCGGCTCGCCGTAGACCACGCCGCCGCTCGACACGTAGACGACGCGCCTCGTGCCGACCTCGATCGCCGCCTCGGTCAGGTTCAGCAGCCCCATGACGTTGATGCTGGCGTCCTTGGCGGGGTCCGAGACCGAGACACGCACGTCGATCTGCGCGGCGTGGTGATTCACGATGTCGAAGCGGACCTCCCGGAAGAGGTTCCTGATGGCCGGATCGCGGATGTCCATCTGGACGAACTCCGCACCGGCGGGCACGTTCGCGCGCTTGCCGGAGGAGAGATCGTCGACGATCCAGACGGCGTCACCGTTGGCGAGATACGCGTCGGCGACGTGGCTCCCGATGAAGCCGGCGCCGCCGGTCACCAGGACGTTTCTCTTCGAAGGGGGCGTCATGACATCGATACGGAGGGTGAGGGGAGTGCGAACCTGCTAAGTAAACGAGAGTCCCCGCCGGCGGAAACCGGCGGGGACTCCGTGTCCTGCGTCAGCAGCGAGCCGGCAGGGTCTCCGCTCGCCTGAAAGGGTCACGGCATCTGGCGAACGAGCCGGACGATGACCCCCTGACGGAAGACGTCGTCGGTCATGGCGGAAATCCGCACGGTCGACGACGTCGGCATCACGCTCACCACCTGGAGTCGACCCCTGACCTCGGAGCTGACGACGTCACTGTAGAGGACGAACTCGTCCCCGACGCCGATCCCGTGGTCCGTGCCCAGATCGAGGAACATGTGATGCCCCATGTCGTTCAGCTGCTGACGACCCGAGGCGCCCATGATCATCGCTTCCGACCCACCGCTCACGTCCTGCGCGCGCGCACCCGCCGCGACCGAGTACGGAGGCAGTGGTCCGACCAGGTCACCGGCCTGGACCCGGCCGTACTCCTTCGACACCACGGCGACCGCGGTCGTGTCACCCACCGCCGTCACCGTCAGCACGCCGGTCGGAGAGACGACCTGCCCGACCTGCGGGATCGATTTCGTGACGCGGAACGTACGCAGCTGGTCGCCGACACGGACCGGTGAGCTCGTGTCGATGGTCACCTGGTGGAACTGCCGCATCGTCGACCCTCGATCGGTCTCGAGCGCGAAGCCCCTGAGGGTCCCGACGTGCTCCGGAGTGCCCAGGATGGGCCCTAGATACGGCGCCGAGTAGACCTGGTCGACGTCCACCGCGACGTACTCGCGGTCCAGCATCGCGACGACCGAAGCCGTGGGCTCCTGCTGGCGATAGAAGATCGTCCGGCGGTCGGCCGGAGCGATCCCGTCGGACGGGCCTCCCGGTCCCATCCCGGGATCGCCGCCGCCCGGCTCACCCCCGCCGGGCTGGGCGTCCGGCTGACCTCCGCCGCCCGCAGGTGGGCCCGCCGCGGTCTGATCGCGGGTCGGGGCCCCGGGTATGGTGAACACCTGACCCGGATAGATCAGGTTGGGATCGTCGATCTCGGAACGATTGGCCTCCCAGATCGTTCGCCACTCCCACGGACTGGAGTAGTACCGCTGGGCGAGATCCCACAACGTGTCGTCATCGACGACCGTGTGAGAGCCCTGCGGCTGCTGAGCGAACGCTAAACCTGGAAGAATCAGCACGGCGAGGAACGCCGCCGCCGAGCGAACCATATGGGCTCCTTCGGCAAGTAGGACAGGGCTTTCCGCCCGGTGGACACTGCTCGAAGATACGAGAGGCCACCATACGCGGTCAACGAGTTTTTTGCGAATTGACTTCAAATGTTCCCCCCGAGCTCGCAGGAGAGGGACACGTAGCGTCCCCATCCGACCACGACATGGTCGAGCACCGGAATTCCCAGGGCCCGTCCCGCTGCACCAAGTTGCCGGGTCACGGCACGATCTTCCGGCGACGGCGCGGGATCTCCGGACGGGTGATTGTGAACCAGGATCACCCCCGCCGCCCCTTCCGCCACCGCCGGCCTGAACACTTCCCGCGGATGGATCAGGGAGGCGTCCAGGATGCCCCGTGTTATCAGCACTTCCCGTACCACTCTGTGGCGGGTGTTGAGCAGGAGCGCGTGGAACTCCTCCTGCGGCAGGTCCCGGAGCCTCGGACCCATACGGCGGAACACGTCGTCGGGGCCCCGGACGGGCTCGCCCGGATCGGTGGCCTCGGAGGCGGCACGCCGTCCGAGCTCGAGCGCGGCGAGGATCCGGCAGGCGGTCGCAGTCCCAATCCCCGGGACGGCTTCCAGCTCACCGACGTCGAGGGAGGCGAGCCGCGCCAGCGAGCCTTCGACCCTGGACGCCAGCCCATCGGCGACCTGGCGGGCGGACCCGCGCGCTCCACCGCTCCCGACGAGGAGGGCGAGGAGCTCACCGAGGGCCAGATGGCGTGCGCCGGCGTGACGGAGCCGCTCGCGGGGACGTTCGGAGGGTGGTGGCGTCATGGACCAACACTGCCTCGGTGGGCCGGGCGCGGCCATGCCCGAACGGGCCTCAGTCCAACTCCAGCGCCATGACCCGCGCGTCCTCGCGGGGTTCCTGGTAATAGCTCCGACGGCGCCCCACCTCGCGGAAGCCGAAGCGCTCGTAGAGCCGCAGCGCCGTCTCGTTCGAGTCCCGGACCTCCAGATACAGCTTGGTCACGCCCCTCCGCCGGGCCGCGGCCAACACCTCGTCGAGGAGCCGGGCTCCGAGGCCACGCCCCCGCAGCTCCGGCCGAACCGCGATGTTCGCCAGCTCGCCCTGGTCCAGAACGCACCAGAGCACGGCGTAGCCGAGGACTTCGGCGGCCCCGCCCGGGCTCCCGGCCCCACCCGCGTGCTCGGCCCCACCCGGGTGCTCGACCGCGCCCGCGAGCACCAGGAGCTCCAGCCCGTCCCGGTCCAGCAGCGCCTCGAAGGTGTCGGCCTGCCACGGCGTCGAGAACGCCTCGGTCTCGATGGCGACCACGGCCGGGACGTCCGCGGCGGTCATGCGCCGGACAGTCGTCCCGTCGGCGGCCCGAGCCGGGTTCCCCGCCGTCACACCGTCCACAGCCGCTCGGCGCTCGACGCGCGCACGTACCGCGGCTCCCAGCTCCCCGGGTCGCCGACCTCGGGGGCCGCCCCCAGGCCGGCACACCGGAGCAGTCCGGGCGCGAGCGGGAGCGCGCCGGCCTCGGCGACCACGCGATATCCGGCGTCCTCGAGGCGCGGACGATGCTTCGAGGCTCCGTCCCCGGTGAAGACCGCATCCGGCGGCACGTCCCCCTCGAGCACGTCGTCGATGCGTCCCGCGTGCGGCGCGACGAGCTCTTCGAGGGTCCGCTCCCCCGCGCGATAACAGGCGCCGTACACCCGGTCGCCCCGCGCGTCGAAGAGCGCGTAGCGCGTGCCCGTGGCGGGCGACGACGTCGGGCCCTCCCCCAGGGCGACCAGGGCGGCGGCCGCGAGGCTCGAAGCGGGCCGAAGCGCGATGCCCGCGGACCCCGCGAGCCCCTTGGCCGTGGCCGCCGCGACGCGGACGCCCGTGAACGAGCCCGGACCCTCCCCGACGACGATCCCGTCCACGTCGCCGATCTCGAGACCGGCCTCGCGCAACACCTCGTCGATCGCCGGGAGGAGCTTCGAGGCGTGCTCGGCCCGGTCGGGCAGGATCGTCCCGGCCCGGAGCGTATCCCCGATCCCGACCGCCACGGACCCGTAGGCCCCGGACGTGTCGAAGGCGAGAAGTACGGGGTCCCGGCTCCTCACCGCTCTCCGCTCCCGAGCGTCATGGGGAACCCGGGCAGCGTGGGCGGACGGCCGACCCGGCGCACCTCGATGTCCCGCAGCTTCCGGTTTCCGCGCGTCACGCCGAGCTCGATGCTCCAGTAGTTCGGCGGCATGAGCGGGCCGGCCTGCTCCGGCCATTCGATGAGCACGATCTCGGGCTCGGCGCCCAGGTCGGCCCACCCGAGCTCCCACACCTCGTCCGGCTCGGCGATGCGGTACAGGTCGAGGTGCACCACGGCGACTCCGGAGGGGAGCTCGTACCGGAGGAGCAGGTTGAACGTGGGCGACGGCATCGGCGTCTCGACCCCGGCGCCCTCACCGATCGCGCGGGCCAGCACGGACTTGCCCGCGCCGAGCGGCCCCTGGAGGGCGATGACCACGGGCGGCTCGACCTCGCGGCCGATGGCGCGACCCCAACGGACGAGGTCGGGCTCGCTCAGCCGCATGCCGCGAGCGGGGTGAGGCGAAGGTCCTGGCGGAGGGTCGATACGAACATGGCCGCAATATAATGGGCGTCAGCACGATGGGCCTCAGGCGACATACAGCCCTCGCGCGCGAATCACGCGGGCCACGGCTTCCGGCACCTGGTCCCCCGGGTCACGCCCCTCCGCGACGCGTGCGCGCACCCCGGTCGACGAGACGTCGACGTCGGTGACGGGCACGAAGACCGTGGCCTGCTCCAATCCCTGCACCGCCTTCGCGACCTCCGGAGCGACGGTCCGGGGCGAGGCACCCGCGCGGTTCATGACCGCGAGCCGCGCCACCCGGACGATCCGCTCGGGCTCGCGCCAGCGGGGGAAGTCCTCGAACTGGTCGGCGCCGAGAACGAGGAAGATCTCGGCGTCGGGATGCTCGGAACGGATCGCCTCCAGCGTGTCGATCGTGTACGAAGGCCCCGGACGGTCGAGCTCGCGCGCATCGACTTCGAAACGGGGATCGAGCTCCGCGGCCCGTCGCACCATCTCGAGCCGGATCTCCGCGTCGGTGACGGCTTCCTCACGCTTGAACGGCGAGACGCGCGCGGGCACCCACAGCACGCGGTCCAGATCGAGCCGGTCCGCGACATCGGTCGCGACGCGGACGTGGCCGCGGTGGGGCGGGTCGAAGGTGCCGCCGAAAACGCCGAGCCGCTCCGGGGGTGCGTTCCCATCCGGGCCGACGGCCACGGATCAGCCCCTGTCGCCGCCCGTGCGCAGCTCCTCGGCCGCCGGGGACTCGGGGTAGCGCGCCAGGAGCTCCTCCCGCGCGTCTTCGGCGAGGTCGTCGTAACCGATCGCCGAGTTCGCCTTGTAGATGCCCAGGAGAGCTTGCGGGGCGACCGGAGTGTCCGGGTATCGCTGGATGACGAACTCGAAGTACTTGATGGCCGAGTCGTACATCTCCCTGCGCAGGTAGAAGTCGCCGTTCAGGTAATCCTTCTCGGCGAGGTTCTCCCGCATCGCGGACGCGAGGAGCGCGGCCTCGGCTGCCTGTGACGTGCCCTGGAAGTCGATGGCCGTGTTGCTGCACTCGGTCAGCGCCTGCTGGGTGTACGTCTGGTCGCGCTCGGGGCGGGGCGCCATCTCGGCGAGCGCCTGACAGCGGCCGAGGGCCGCATCGGGCGCCTCGGCATGGCCTGGATATCGATCGAGGAACCGACGGTACTCCGCGGCCGCCGTCAGGTAGTCCTCCTTCTCGTGGTACGTGTTCGCGAGGAGCATGCGGGCCTCGGGGAGTCGGTCCCAGTCACCGTAGCCCAGGATCAGCCGGTCGAGGGTCCGGATCGCGTTGTCGTGCTCCCCTTCCGCGACCTCCTGCTGGGCGAGGCGGAAGAGCGCGTCGGCGTCCATCCCCTGATAGATGTCCCGACGGCCGCCGCACGCGGCCAGCGCGACGAGGACGAGGAGCACGACGGAGCGAATCGATATGGCTTGCATGAGGCCTGCTTACAATGGGTCGGAGACCGGGCTCAACGGCACCGGCCTCCACGATAGGACTCGAGACCCCGCCCGAAGCGGATCTCGTCGAAGGCGGCCTGGGCCCGATCGATCAGCGCGCCGGCCTGATCCGCGTACCGCACCTGTGCGTACGCTTCCATGGCCTCCTCGCATCGACCGAGATCGGCCAGTGTTTCTCCCTTCTCGAACCACGCGCGGGCCTGGATGTTCCGGGGCTCCCCGAGCTCCAGCGCGCGATCGAGCAGCGTGAGGGCCCGCTGCAGGTCCGGCTCGCGAGCCGTGGAACGGGCCAGCAGCTCGCGCGCCACGTTGAACGAGCACGTACCGATGTACCAGTCGACCTCGCCTCGCTCCCACGGGCGCACGAGCTCGCGGAAGCGCTCGAAGAAGACGATCGCATGCTCGCAGTCGCCGATCTCCTCGTACGCCTGGCCGACTTCGAACACGATGTCGGGCGTCGAGTCGCGCATCTCGGCCATGGCGATCTGGTAGAACGGGAGCGCCTGCCCGTACTCGCCGTTCTGGAAGTAGTGGCGGGCGAGCGGCAAGGCGATGTCCCCGACCCCCACGGAGGGCTCGAGGTCGAGTGCGGCCTCCACGGCGGTGGCCATGGCGAAGCGGTCTCCGCTCAGCTCGGCCTCCCGCGCCATCCGCATGAGATCGGACAGCGCCTGGTCCGCCAGCTCGGCGTCGAGCGAGACGGCGGTCCGGTAGTTCTCCGCGGCGAGATCGACGCGCCCGAGCCGGGCGTAGGTATGAGCCACGCGTGCCTGGACCAGCGGATCGTCCGCGCCCTGGCGGACTGCGAGCCGGTACTCGGCGAGGGCGTCCTCGAGGCGGCCGACCGCGAAGGCGATGTCGCCGCGCTGGACGGCACTCTCCTCGTCGGCGGCCGAGCAGGCGGTCAAGCCGGTCACGACGGGGATCGCTACGATGGCGAGCGCCACGGCGGCCAAACGTCGGCGAATCCCGGTCATGTCACTTCCTCCTGGTCGAACGCTCGTACACCGACCGACGCCAGATACGCCCTCGCGCGCATGTCGGTCGGATCGTCGTCCATGCACCGCCTCCACTCGTGGATCGCCCGGTCGACGTCGCCCAGCTTCTGGAGCACCACCCCGAGGCGCACACGCGCGCCCACGAAGTTCGGTCGTGGCTCGAGGATCGCCTCGAGCTCGACCCGGGCTTCCTCGTGCTCGCCCAGCTCGATGAGCGCCTCGGCGTACTTGCTCCGGATGTCCATGAAGCGCGGCCGGATGTCGAGCGCCTTCCGGTAGTGCTCCATGGCTTCCTGGGGGCGGTCCGCCACGAGATACAGGTCACCCAGTTGGGCGTGCGTCACGGCGAGACGGTTGCCCACGTCCGACGGGAACGTCCGCGAATCCCGGTGATCGAGCTCGTCGGCGCGGGCGAAGGCCTCCTGCGCCTCTTCGTGGCGACCGAGCTCGTTGAGCACGATGCCCCTGTTGAGATGCGCCTCCGCGTAGGCCGGGTTCTCGACGAGCGCGGCGTCGAAGTGCTCGAGCGCCTCCTCGAAACGGGCGAGCATGGCGAGGCACAGCCCCGCCTTGTTGCGGACGTCGGCGAAGCGCGGGAACTCGTCGAGCACCTCGAGGAAGGTCTCGAGCGCCCCCTCGTAGTCCTCGCGCTCCCATGCGCTGATGCCGCGCGCGACCGCCTGCCGCGCCTGTCTCGCGTCACCCGTCATACCGCTCCCCGAATCCCTCCATGGATGGTCGTTCCGCATGATAACCCGGCGGCCCTACGAGTTCCCCGCACCCGGGAGTTCCCTGGGTCCGGAAGTGCCCCGCGGCCACTAGATCGTCCTCGCCCGCGCGTCGTGCAGCTTCAGCTGCTCGCGGAAGTAGGGGATCGTCCTGCGGATCCCGTCCCGGAGCTGCACCGTCGGTTCCCATCCGAGCACGTCACGTGCCACCGTGATGTCGGGCTCCCGCACCTTCGGATCGTCGGACGGAAGCGGGAGGCGGGTCAGCTTCGAGTCGCTGCCGGTCTCCTCGATGACGACCTCCGCGAGCTCGAGGATGGTGAACTCGTTAGGGTTGCCGATGTTCGTCGGGTCGGTCCGGTCGGAGTTGAAGAGCCGGAAGATCCCGTCGACCTCGTCCGACACGTAGCAGAACGAGCGGGTCTGGCTGCCGTCCCCGTAGATGGTGAGCGGCTCGCCGCGCAGCGCCTGCATGATGAAGTTGGACACCACCCGCCCGTCGCCGGGGCGCATGGCCGGACCGTAGGTGTTGAAGATCCGAACGATCCGGGTATCCACTCCGTGATACCGGTGATAGGCCATGGTGATGGCCTCGGCGAAGCGCTTCGCCTCGTCGTATACGCCCCGGAGCCCCACCGGGTTCACGTTCCCCCAGTAGCTCTCGGTCTGCGGGTGCACGAGGGGATCCCCGTAGACCTCCGACGTGGACGCGAGGAGAAAGCGCGCCTTCTTCGCCAGGGCGATCCCGAGCGCGTTGTGCGTGCCCAGGCTCCCGACCTTCAGGGTCTGGATGGGCATCTCCAGGTAGTCGACGGGGCTCGCGGGCGACGCGAAATGCAGGATCCCGTCGATCTCCTCGTCGAGATAGAGCGGCTTCGAGATGTCGTGCTCGAGGAGCGTGAAGCCGTCGTGCTTCTGGAGGCGCTCCGCGTTCTCGTGCGAGCCGGTCACGAAGTTGTCGACGCCGAGGACCTGGTGCCCTTCGGCGAGGAAACGCTCGGAGAGGTGCGAGCCGAGGAAGCCGGCGGCGCCGGTCAGGAGGATGCGCATGGGCTAGGCCTCGCGCCCGGCGGCGGCGGCAGCCGGCACCGCCGTCTTCCGGCCGATGCTGTAGTACTCGAAGCCGGCCGCGGCCATGCCGGCCGGATCGTAGAGGTTCCGGCCGTCGAAGACGAACGGCTGCGCCATCGCCTTTCTCATGCGCTCGAAGTCGGGGCGGCGGTACGGGTGCCACTCGGTGTGGATGACCAGCGCGTCGGCGCCGTCGAGGGCATCGTAGTTGACGTCGACGTAGTCGATGCTGTCGCCGAAGTGATGCTTCCGGGCCTCGTCGATCGCGACCGGGTCATGGGCGATGACCTTCGCGCCGGCGTCGAGCAGGCCGCGGATGGTCACGAGGGCCGGCGCTTCCCGCATGTCGTCGGTGTTCGGCTTGAACGCCAGCCCCCACACCGCCACGGTCCGGCCCGACAGGTCGGGACCGAGGCGCTCGAGGAGTCGCTCGAGCATGGTCTTCTTCTGGCGCTCGTTCAGGTCGTCGACCGCCTGCAGGATGGAGGCGTCCGCACCCAGCTCGCCCATCGTGCGGACGAGCGCCTTCACGTCCTTCGGGAAGCACGAGCCGCCGTAGCCGATCCCCGGGAAGAGAAAGCTCGGGCCGATGCGGCCGTCCGTGCCCACGCCCTGGCGGACCATGTCGACGTCGGCGCCGGTGCGCTCGCAGAGCTGCGCGATGGCGTTCATGAAGCTGATGCGGGTCGCCAGCATGGCGTTCGCGGCGTACTTCGTGATCTCCGCGGAGGGCACGTCCATGATGAGGACCTGGTGGCCCTGGCGGACGAACGGGCTGTAGAGGTGTCGCAGCGTATTCGCCGCCTTCTCCGAATCGACGCCGAGCACGACCCGGTCGGGCTTCATGAAGTCCTCGATCGCCGCCCCTTCCTTGAGGAACTCGGGGTTCGAACAGACGTGCACCGGGATGTCCGTCTCGCCCTCGATCGCCTCGCGGACCAGCCTGGCCGTGCCGACCGGCACCGTGCTCTTGGTGATCACGATCTTCTCGGCCTGCATGGTCTGGCCGATGGTGCGGGCGACCGCCAGCACGTACTGGAGATCGGCCGATCCGTCCTCGCCCGGAGGCGTGCCCACCGCGATGAAGATCACGTCGGAGCGACGGACCGCGTCGGGCACGTCGGTCGTGAAGCTCAACCGGCCCGCCTCGAGGTTGCTCTCGATGAGCGGCTCGAGCCCAGGCTCGTAGATCGGCACGCCGCCACTGTTCAGCAGATCGATCTTCTTCTGATCGATGTCCGCGCAGATGACGTCGTTGCCGGACTCGGCGAAGCACGCCCCGGCGACCAGTCCCACGTATCCCGTTCCGATGACCGCGATTTTCATGATGGCGTCGTCGTTCCCCGTCCGTTGGCTCGGCGGCGTCCCCCCACGGGACCCCGCGGATCGCAAGCCCTTAAGGTAGCCCGGATCGGAGGGAAGGGAGAGGGGGCGCGCATCCGTCCCATCCAGACATTGACAGGATTTCCAGGGTCGCGGTGGGGGTGACCGAGCACCCTCGCCTCGAGCCGCCCTCTCGCGCTCGGATGTCGCCCCAGGAGCGACATCGCGGCCCTCCGGTTCCGGAGTTGATCTCCACAGGCGCGTTCGTGCCGCGTCGGCCGACTCAGAAGGCCGCCAAACCGGCCTTTATATTGGAAGCAAGTCACTGCGCGCCCACGACTTGAGTGGGATGGGACCCAGGTTTCGCGGCCAATCTGGCGATCGCCCGGACGCTACTTCGAGGATGGCCGCTACTACGAGGAGGAGGAGGATGGGGAGGATGATGACGACGATGGCGAGTGACGCGCGCCTGACCCGCCTCGACCGGGTCGCCGAGCTATACGCCGGAATCACCGCTGCCACGCGGGTCTTCCTGGCGGCACTCGCCGAGTGCGACCGGCTCGGTGACTGGTCCGAGGAAGGGTTCACGTCATGCGCCGAGTGGCTCAGTTGGCGCCTCGGGATCACCCGGAACACCGCCAACGAGAAGGTCCGCGTCGCCCATGCCCTCGAGCGGCTACCCGAGATCGCCGGCGCCATGGAGCGGGGCGAGCTCTCGTTCAGCAAGGTCCGGGCGCTCACGCGCGTGGCCACGCCCGACAACGAGCGCGAGCTGCTGCCGTATGCCCTCTCGGTGTCGGCGGCCGGGCTCGAGCGCTTCGTCCGGAGCTGGCGGGAGATCGATGGGGAGGATCCCTCCGCTCGGGAACGGAGACTCCATGCGCGCCGGACATTCTCGGTGTTTCCGGGCGAGGACGGGCTGTACGTCCTTCGCGGTCGGCTCACCCCGGAGGTCGCCGCCGTGCTGATGCGGGCGGTCGAAGCGGCCAGCGACGCGTTGTACCGCGAGGCCCGCCCAGTCCGCGAGCTCGACCCGAACGCCCGGTTCGACCTCGACGACGAAGCAGACCGCCGCGCCGCCGCGCAGCGCCGTGCCGACGCGCTCGGGCTGATCGCGGAGCGCGCGCTGGCGGCCGGATTCGGGGACGACCGCGCGCCGGTGAGCGGGTCCAGGGCCGAGCGGTATCAGGTCGTGCTGCATGTGGGGGCGGACGGCGACGCGAAGCCCCGCGGCGCGGCGCCCCTCGACGACGGCGCGGCGCCCCTCGACCGCGGCGCGATCCTCGACGACGGCACGTCAGTTACCGCGGTAACTGCTCGGAGGCTCGCCTGTGACGCCGCACGGGTCGACGTGACACACGCCGCGGACGGCCAGGTCCTGGACGTCGGGCGCCGCACCCGCACGGTCCCCCCTTCGATCCGACGCGCACTCGAGGCCCGTGATGGCGGATGCCGCTTCCCCGGTTGCGGATCGCGCTTCACCGACGCCCATCACGTCGTGCACTGGGCGGAGGGCGGAGAAACGAGTCTGGGGAACCTCGTTCTACTCTGTCGAAGGCATCATCGGAGCGTGCACGAGGGAGGTGTCACGGTCGCCATCGACCGTCACCAGCGCATCGTGTTCTTCACTCCGGATGGGCGGGCGATGGCGGCGTGCGGAACGATGAAGGCCCGCGCGAGGGGGACGGCAGAAGCGAGGGGGATGGCAGAAGTGAGGGGGAAGGCAGAAGCGGGCGGGACGGCAGAGGCGAGAGTGGCCGCAGGGACGGGAGCGACCGGAGGGGACTGGCACACCTCACGCCCCTACAAGAGCGACGCGCTCGTTCCCTGGCGACTCGAGGCAGCCGCGTGGGAGGCCCTCGACCCGCCGGACGCGGCGTAAGCCGGGCGTAGCCGCGGCGCGAGCGGGGCGTGGCCGCGGCGCGAACGGGGCGTGGCCGCAGCGCGAACGGGGCGCAGTCGCGCCCTATCCGTAGAACGCCCGCACCACCTCGCACACCCTCGCGACCCGCTCCTCCCCGAGCTCGGGGAAGATCGGCAGCGAGAGCACCTCCCCGCACAACGTCTCGGTGACGGGCAGGTCCCCGGCCCGGCCGCCGAGCGACGCGAAACACTCCTGGAGGTGGAGCGGCTCGGGATAGTAGACGCCACTGCCGACCCCGCGGTCCGTCAGGTACCGGCGCAGCTCGTCGCGCCGGCGCACGCGGATGGTGAATTGGTTGTAGACATGCCTGGAGCCCGGCCCGCCGTCCCCCGGGAGCAGGACCTCCGCCACGTCCTCCAGCCCCTCCCGATACAGGTCCGCGTTCCGCGCCCGCGCCTCAGCCCACCCGTCCAGATGCCGCAGCTTGACCCGCAGCACGGCGGCCTGGAGCGCGTCGAGCCGCGAGTTGGTGCCCACCAACTCGTGATGGTACATCTGCCGGCCCCCGTGCACGCGGAGCTTGCCGACCCGCTCGGCCAGAGCGGCGTCGTTCGTCGTGACCAGCCCGCCATCCCCGAAGCCCCCGAGGTTCTTCGTCGGGAAGAAGCTGAACGCCCCCGCGTCGCCGACCGAGCCCGCCGCGCCCTCGGGCCCGCTGGCGCCGATCGCCTGGGCCGCGTCCTCGAGCACGAACACCCCGCGCGTCGTCGCCAACTCCATGATGTCACCCATGGGCGCCGTCCGCCCGAACAGATGCACGGGCACGACCGCCACCGTCCGCTCCGACCAGACCGCCTCGAGCGTGGCCGCGCTCACGTTGAACGTCTCCGGATCGACGTCGCAGAAGACCGGCCGCAGCCCCGCGTTCCACACCGCGCCCGCGGTCGCGAAGAAGGTGAACGACGGCACGATCACCTCCGAGCCCGGCTCCGCGTCGATCGCCTGAAGGGGGAGAAGCAGCGCATCCGTCCCGGACGCCACCCCGACAGCGTGACGCACCCCGATGTACCGCGCGATCTCTTCCTCGAACGCCTCCACCTCCGGACCGAGCACGAAGCCCTGACTCTCGACGACGCGCGCGACGGCGCGATCGAGCTCTTCACGAATCGATGCGTACTGAGCCTTCAAGTCGAGGAGCGGGATCTGCTGCGACACGTCGGAATCCAATCTGCGGTGAACGATGAGCTCGGCGAATGCCTGTCCGGGACGGCCCGATATCCAAACGGGCCCCGTCACTCCAAAGGTACCGGACCCGCCCATCGCGGCCTACCTTGGAGCACCCTCCCTTCCCCCCAGACCCCGCGCTCCATGACGCCTCCATCGTCCGTCATCCCCGTCCTCATGTGTGGCGGATCGGGGACCCGCCTCTGGCCCCTCTCGCGGGCATCCGCGCCTAAGCAGTTCGTGCCGCTCACCGGAGACCGCAGCCTCCTGCGTGAAACGTGCGCCCGGGTCGCGCCCCATGCCGGTTCCCGCTGGATCGCCGTCACGAATGTCGATCACCGCTTCCTGGTCGCCGAACAGCTACGCGCCGAAGGGCTCGAGCAGTCCGCCATCCTCCTCGAACCCGTCGCCAGGAACACCGCCCCCGCCATCGCCGTCGCCGCGCTCGAAGCGCTCGCCAAGGGGCCCGGAACCGCTGGGGAAGTGGATTCCGATGCGGATCCGATCCTCCTCGTTCTTCCCTCGGATCACGTCATACGCAACCGGGAGGCCTTCGGTGACGCCCTCTCCCAGGCCGTGACGGAGGCCGCGAGCGGCGCCCTCGTCACCTTCGGCGTCGTCCCCACCGGCCCGTCGACCGGCTACGGCTACATCCGGGCAGGTGACGCGGAGAAGGGTGACGCGGAGAAGGGTGGCGCGGCCGGCGCGGGCGGCACCGCGGCCGCCTCCACCGCCCGCCCCGTCGCCGAGTTCGTCGAGAAGCCCGACGCCGACACCGCCGCCCGCTACGTCGCATCCGGCGACTACTTCTGGAACAGCGGGATGTTCGTCTTCCGCGCGAGCCGGTACCTGGCCGAGCTCGAGCGCCACCGGCCCGACATGCTCGCCCTCTGCCGGAAGGCGTTCGACGCCCGCCGCGCCGAGTCCGACTTCGTCAGGCTCGCCGACGAGCCTTTCGGCGCCATCGAGCCCGAGTCCATCGACTACGCCGTCATGGAGCATACCGACGCCGCCGTCGTCGTGCCCCTCGACGCCGACTGGAACGACGTCGGCAGCTGGGACGCGCTCTGGGACATCGCCGACAAGGACGCCGACGGCAACGCCACCGCCGGCGACGTCCTCACCGCCGACACCTCCGGGTCCTATCTCCGGAGCGATGGCCGGCGACTCCTCGCCGCGGTCGGCCTCCGGGACATCGTCGTGGTCGACACCCCCGACGCCGTGCTCGTCGCGCCTCGCGCCCGCGCGCAAGAGGTCAAGGCGATCGTCGAGCAGCTGAAGGCCGCCGACCGGGAGGAGGCCCAGCTCCCCGCCCGTGTCCTCCGCCCCTGGGGCGACTACGAGAGCCTCGACGTCGGGAAGATGTACCAGGTCAAGCGGATCACCGTGAAGCCCGGCGCCAAGCTCTCGATCCAGAAGCACCGGCACCGCGCCGAGCACTGGACCGTCGTCGAGGGAACCGCACGGGTGCTGCGGGACGACGAGACCTTCGATCTCGAGGAGAACGAGTCGTGCTTCCTGCCGCTAGGTTGCGTGCACCGACTCGAGAACCCCGGCACCGAGCCGATGATTCTCATCGAGGTGCAGTACGGCGACTACCTCGGCGAGGACGACATCATCCGGTTCGAGGACGAGTATGGGCGGGTGGAGAAGTAGGGCGCGGAGGGCCCACCCCCCTCACCCCACCTTCAACTCGAACAGCTGGTCCCGGAGCAGCGCCGCCCGCTCGAAGTCGAGCGCTTCCGCCGCGGCCTCCATCTCCTTCTCGAGGATCTTCACCATCTCCTCGCGGTTGACCTCCTCGGCGTAGGTCGACGCCCCCTCGGCCACCTTCCCGAGCCCCGCCGTCCCCGCGCCGCCCACCGCGAGCCCCGGCACGATGCGCGCGTCCGCCACCCGGGTGCTGAACTCGATCTCCTCGACGCTCTTCCGGATCGTCGCCGGCGTGATGCCGTGCTTCGCGTTGTGCGCGATCTGGATCTCGCGCCGCCGGTACGTCTCGTCGATGCACTGCTTCATGGAGCGCGTCACGCGGTCGGCGTACATGATCGCCTTGCTCTCCACGTTCCGCGCACACCGCCCGATGGTCTGGATGAGCGAACGGGCATCCCGCAGGAATCCCTCCTTATCGGCATCCAGGATGGCCACGAGGGACACTTCCGGCAGGTCGAGCCCTTCACGCAGCAGGTTGATGCCCACCAGGACATCGATCTTGCCCAACCGCAGCTGCCGGAGGATCGCCATGCGCTCGATCGCGTCCACCTCGGAGTGCATGTAGCGCACCCGCACGCCAACGGACTGCAGATATTCCGTGAGGTCCTCGGCCATCCGCTTGGTGAGCGTCGTCACCAACACCCGCTCGTTCTTCTTCGCCCGCTCGCGGATCTCGGCCAGGAGGTCGTCGACCTGCCCCTTCACCGGCCGTACGTCGATCTCCGGGTCGATCAGCCCCGTCGGACGGATGATCTGCTCGACCACGACCCCGCCCGCCCGCTCGACCTCCCAATCGCCCGGCGTCGCCGAGACGAAGATCGCGTTCGGATACATCTGCTCCCACTCGTCGAACTTGAGCGGCCGGTTGTCGAGCGCCGAGGGGAGGCGGAACCCGTGATCGACCAGCGTCAGCTTACGCGCACGGTCCCCGTTGTACATCCCGTTGATCTGGGGAATGGACGCATGGGACTCGTCGACGACCATCAGGAAGTCGTCCGGGAAGTAGTCGATGAGGCACGACGGCCGGTCGCCCACCTGCCGCTTGCTCGTATACAGCGAATAGTTCTCGATGCCCGGGCAGGTCCCGATCTCCAGCATCATCTCGATGTCGAAGTTCGTGCGCTGCTCCAGCCGCTGCGCTTCCAGGAGGCGCCCCTCGTTGCGGAACTTCGCCAGCTGCTCGGCGAGCTCGTCGCGAATGAGGGGGATCATCTCCTCGATGGTGCGGCGCTTCGTCACATAGTGGGATGCCGGGTAGATCGAGGTCCGCGGCAGCTCCGTGATGATCTCGCCGGTCAGCGGGTCGAATCGGCTGATCCGCTCCACCTCGTCGCCCCACAGCTCCACCCGCACGGCCTGCTCGTCGTAGGCCGGGAAGATCTCGATCGTGTCGCCCCGCACCCGGAAGGTCGCGCGCTCGAACAGGTAGTCGTTGCGCTTGTACTGGATGTCGACCAGGCCCCGGAGGATCTCCTTTCTGGGACGCTCCTGCCCCACCTCGATGTGGAGCATCAGGCTCCGGTAGTCCTCGGGATTTCCCAGGCCGTAGATGCACGACACCGACGCCACCACGATCACGTCGTCACGCTCGACCAGCGACGACGTCGCCCGGAGCCGGAGCCGCTCGATGTCCTCGTTGATCGACGCGTCCTTCTCGATGAAGGTGTCCGTCGACGGGACGTAGGCCTCCGGCTGGTAGTAGTCGTAGTACGAGATGAAGTACTCGACCGCGTTGTGCGGGAAGAGCTGCTTCAGCTCACCGTAGAGCTGCGCCGCCAACGTCTTGTTGTGCGACATGATGAGCGTCGGGCGGCCGTAGTTCCGGATCACGTGCGCGATCGAGAACGTCTTGCCCGTGCCTGTCGCACCGAGCAGCACCTGGTTCCGGTCGCCGCGCTCGAGGCCTTCGGTCAGCTCACGGATCGCGTTCGGCTGATCGCCGGCGGGCTCGTGGGGCGCGACGATTTCGAAAGGGGTCACGGTCGAGGAGGGGGCTGACACGGGAGCGTTTGCCGGGGGTTGGTGCGGAAACCGAGATGGAGGCCGATCGGGCCATGTCGCCGGCCCGGGGGCCGCGCGAGGATCCTCATGATTCCCGTATGGAGACCGTAAGTTCCTATCCTTCCCGGCCCAGGAGGTATTACATTGTATGACATGAAGACCTCGACCCTGACGATTCGACTGGATCCAGAGATGGAGGCGCAGCTCGACCGGGCGGCTGAGCGGGCGGGCAGGACGCGTAGCGAGTTCGTGCGTGATGCGCTCCGACGTCAGATCGCCCTCGCCGAGTTCGAAGAGCTACGGAGGATCATCATGCCGTTCGCCGAGGCGCGCGGCTACCTGACCGACGAGGACGTGTTCCGCGACGTCTCGTGAGGGTGTTTCTCGACACGAACGTCCTGGTATCGGCGTTCGGCACCCGGGGCCTATGCACGGATGTGCTCCTCGCGGTCCTTCGGGATCACGAACTCGTGACCGGAGAGACGGTACTAGAAGAGCTACCTCGGGTGCTGGCGCGGAAGTTCCGGCTCCCCGGGACCACGGTCGAGCGCGTCGTGACGCTGCTCCGGCACGAGTCGGTGATGATAGCCCGGGCCATGTCCATCGACGTCGATGTGCGCGATCCCAATGACGTGTCCATCCTCGGTGAAGGGCTGGCAGGGCAGGCCGAGGTGCTCGTGACCGGCGATGAGGACCTGCTCGAGGTGTCGGACCCCGGGGCGATCCGAATCGTGAGTCCGCGGGCGTTTTGGGAGATGCTGAGAACGAAGGGCGCCTGAACGGAGCCTACTTGGCGGCAACCCGCTCCACCGCCCCCGGCAACCTCCGCCGGATCATCCGCGCGCCCACGCTCACCGTCACCAGCGTGCCGACCACCACCAGCCCCCAGAACGCCGGCCACAAGGCCCGCTGCTCGAGCGTCGAGGCCAGCACCGGCATCACGAATCGCGTGAGCGTCTCGGCCACGGCCGCGGCCATGAGCCCCACGTACGACCACGCCATCCAGGCCGCGTGCGCATCGATCCATTGCCCCTCGGGACGACGGGCCAGCACGCTCCACACTCCGGCGCCCACCGTGAGCAGGGCGACCACGGCGGCGAAGTGGAACGGGGTCACGCGGCCGGTCAGGTTGTACATGGCCAGCGAGGTCGCCACGAGGCCGAGCATGCTCCACGCGTAGCCGTGACCCCACGTGCGGTGCCAGCGGGTGCCCTTGGGAAGCAGCAACGTGACGGCGCCGAGCAGAATGGCGAGGAGGCTGAACGTGAAGTGCACGGCGCCGATGGGTGTCATGTCAGCTCCAATACGAGACGAAGCCCGCGGTCCACCTCTCGCATGATCCGGCGAGGGGCCTTCCCCGCCTTCTCCGCCAGGAACACTACGTCGAGCGTTACGATCTGCGTGATGTTCGCCACCGAGTCCCTGGGCAGACCACTGGCTTCGGACCGGACGAGCACGTTGCCCGGCGCGCCGATCAGGCGGGTGTTCGAGGTCAGCACGACGCAAAGGACGGTCGAGAGTCGGCTCCGATTGAACGCGTCCGCCTGCACGACGAGCACGGGGCGTCGGCGCCCAGGCTCGGAGCCGCGAGGCTCATCGAGATCGGCCCACCATATCTCTCCTCGCTCGACTACCAATCGGACCCACCGACGCTCCGGGCCTGCGCCGCCCTGAGATCGGCGTCGAGCCCCCCTGGCTCCTCGGCATACACCTCGTTGAGACGCGCCGTCAGGTCCTCGTCTCGGTGCTTGGCCACATACTCCGTGACGGCCTGGGCGTAGAGCTCACTCCGAGACACGCCGAGCCGGCCGGCCATCTCGTCGGCAGCCTCGTGGATCTCATCGGGGACCGAAATCGCGATCTTCATACCTATATCATACTATAGTCATACCAACGCGCGCTACGGTCACGCACCATCGCTCCTCGTGTCCCGCACGCGGGAAGGGCGCGAGGATAGTTGGATGGGACGTCAGGCCAACCCCAACGTCTCCCGCACACCCGAATGCGACGGCTCCCACGCCGCCTCGCCCACTGCCAGCACCCCACGCGCCGGCAGGGTCACCCCGCCAATCGTCGGGCACTCGGCCAACCGGGTAGGCGCGCCGAGATCGTCCCCGTTCAGCACGGCCCGTGACGCGGCCACCCAGTACATCCGCTTGGGCATGAGCACGCCGTCGTGCCCGCTGGGCATGGTCCCGGACAGGCGCAGGTCCCCGAGTCCGAGGAGGTGGCGCGCCAGGAGCTCCCGCTATCGCCCACCGGCCCTCCGGGTCCCGGTGCCACACCGTCCGGTACGGCGCGAAGCTGTTCTCGGGGAAGACGCGGAGTGCCAGCACGTGACCGGAGCCCAGCGGCAATCCGAACACGCCCCACCCGCGCACATACTCGTGACCGGGAAACGGCGGCCGCCCTCGGCCCGACGGCATCGACTCGAGCTCCTTCCTCAGATCCAACACGGGCGCCCCCCTCGTTCGGGTTCACGTCACTCCGTGTCAGGATGCGTGGAAGTGGGGGGCGGAGGGACAGCTCTCACGGGCTCGTCACGATCCGCCTTTAGCCTCACCGGCCCTGGATCATCCGGTCCACCGACGCCGCGCCGCTCCCCCGCAGGACGATGGCCGCTGCCATCGCGATGGCCAGGAGATGGAACTCGAACCCCTCGGCGCCCGCAGCGAGCGCTCCGTCCCAGTTCATGAAGAAGCCGTGCTCGAGATGGGTCGCGGCCGCCACGGTCATCAGGACGGCGATCCCCAACGCCGCGATCCGCCCGCCCACGCCGACCAGGAGCGCCAGAGGCGCGGAGAACTCACTTACGATGGCGAGCGTCGCCAGGGCCCCGGGAATCCCGACGACGGTCGTCATCCACTCGTGCGTTCCCGCGAAGCCGTAGCCTCCGAACCAGCCGAACAGGTGCTGGGCGCCGTGGGGGAACAGGACCCCGGCGAGGGCGACGCGGATCACGAGGAGCGCCGGGTCCGGGTCGGTCCGGACGAAAGACGCGAGGAGATCTCGCCCGGCGCTCATCCGGTCGAGACGGCGAGTGGTCGTGAGGGTGCTCGTCTGCGTGCTCATATCGTCTTGTTCATCTTCATTTGTGTGCCGATTGAGGCACAGTTGGTGTCATATCAATCGTTGACATGACAAGCATCTAGGTAAAGGAAAGGCCCATCTTCAGGCTCGGCGGACCCGCTCCAGAATCGCCGTGAGCTGCGCGATCTCGTGGGCGTCGAGCGTCCCGACCGCCTCGCCGTCCGCGCGGTCCACCGCCTCGTCGAGATCGGCCAGCAGAGCCAAGCCCGGCTTCTCGATGTGCGTCAGGACCAGCCGGCGATCCTCCTCCGACCGCTCCCTCCGCACGAAGCCCTTCGACTCCAACCGGTCGAGCAGCCTCGTGATGCCCGGCGTCTGCTCGATGAGGCGCTCCCCGATCTCGAGGGTCGGCAACGGCTCCGGGTGGGATCCCCGCAGGATGCGCAGGACGTTGTACTGCTGGAGCGTGATGCCCTTCGGCTCGATCACCCCACTCAACCTCCGGCGCACCACATCCGCGGTCCGGAGGATGGCGATGGTCGCCTCCTCCGCCGGCCCGCGAAACGGCCTACCCTGCTTGATCTCGGCCTGGAGGGTGCCCGATGGGTTCCGTGAAGTGCTCATATCTATAATTGATATGATTATGATTGACGTGTCAAGTATCAATCGGAACCGCGTAGCGACGGACGGCATGTGAGACATCACTGACCACCAACGCGTTCGCGTCAGCGCACCACAGCTCCCTCGTCCAGTCGACGGCGGAGTCCATCCGGCGAAGACACCCTGCCCCACGAGATGCGCCAACGAGAGCTCGCCCTCCTGCCCATCCTCGAAGCGGATCCAGACGTGGTAGTTGGGTTCGGGGATTCCCTACCGCGGCCTCCACCTCGCCGACAGGCTCAGATTCAGGTTCCAGAAGTCGTTGCCGCGATCGAAGTATCGATTGAACTCGCGCGTGAGCGTCATGCCACCCCCGAGGTCGAACGGCCCCGCGAACCAGAGCGCGTCGAGCCCGGCGCTGAGGTCGACATGGTGGCAGCACGAGTCCAGGTCGTTGGCGTCGGCGAACACGTAGTACGCGTCGTTGTCGTGGGTCCGTCGCTCCAGCAGCAACCGGGTCCGGCCCCAGTCGTCCCACAGCTCCGTCGTGATGACCTGGGCGTTCCCGCCCGGCCCGACGTTGGAGCCGATCACCTGCCCCTCGTTCGTGTAGCCCTGGCGTACGATGTGGTGGCTGTAGAAGACCGGCGTGGCGCGGACCTCCAGCGTCCGGCCTCGCTGCAGGTTGATCATCTCGGCGCCGACGGCGAGGCGTCGCTCCCCATCGAGCCGCGTGGCCTTCCTCAGCCCCAGCAGGTATCCCTGGGAATGCTCGGGCTCCATGAAGAAGTCACGGAAGTCCCAGCTGTGATCGTTCCGCGCCCACTCGCCGTACAGCTCGAGACCGCTCTCCGGGAACACCCAGCGCATGAACAGCGAGAGCATCTGGTCCTCGCGGTCGTCGCCGGTGGGGTTGTCGGGCGAGACGAAGCTCTCCTTCCGGACACCCTGAAGCACGAGGAAGAAGTCCTCGAGCTCGGTCCCGCCGGGATCGACGAACCCGTAGAACATGCGGGTCGCCCCGAAGAACAACCCCTCGACGAACGCCGGCTGGTACGTAAGGGCCAGCCCCGTCAGGAACCGGTCGGTCTCCGTGAAGGACGGATCGAAGTAGTCCGACTGATCGAGACGCCCCCAGATCCACTGCGCTTCCAGATCGCCGATCCAGATATCCACGGGCCGGCGTGTCCCGATGAACCCGTGCACGATGCCCGGCGCGTTGTCGCTCATGAGGATCGAGTGATGGATGCCCGGACCCCACCAGAGGTTCCGGCTGCTCAGGCCCAGCGTGACACCGCGCACGTCGATCCGGATCTCGGAGTCGCCGGGGTGCAGCGTGGTGACCGACTCGTCACCGAACCGCTGGGGCATGTCCATTCGCCGCCAGGGATACGCGTACTCCGGCATGCCGGGGAGCGTGACGGGTGCCAGGTCGAACGACGCATTCTGGGATACCGTGAAGACGGGCTGCGCGCGGACCGAGAGCCAACCCCACCTGGCCCACCCTCCGATGTCGAGGGCCGTCGTCAGTCCCTTCCCCTGCCAGACGACTCCGTCGTTGCCACCCCACGGGCGACTCGTGTTCGCGAACAGCCGCATGCGGGCTTCCGTGAAGCCGACATCCGTGCTCCAGGGCGTATGCAGGCCGGCGTCCTCCCGGTCGTCGCGCCGCATGAACGAGCCCCCGAGGCGTTCGGCCCACGGGTGTCGCGGCCCGGCGAGCTGCGGCGGCGCCCCGTCCAGCAACGGCCGGATGGAGAACGCACTCGGGGACGCGTCGCCGGTCAGCTCGAGCAGACGGAGGTAATCCTCCAACGGGTCACCGACGCGGAGGGATTGGGCGGAGATGGGGGCCGCGAATGAGGCGACCAACCCGAAGCTCACACTCGCCACAACCGCCGCGGCCTTCATCGAGCTCAACATCACGCCCACCCCAGGTCGTCCTCGTCGAAGTGCTCCCTGCGCTCCACGTCGAGCACGCCCTTCACCCGCGCGATGGAACGTCTGACCTTCTCCAGATGTGACAGGTCGCGGACCTCGATGACGAACTCGCCCTGCATGCCGCCCTCCGTCGCGCGCATGTCCGCGTGCTGGATGTCGGTGCCCGTGGCGCTGATCGCCTTGGCCACGTCCGACAGCAGTCCCCTCCGGTCCGTGCCCCGCATGAACAGCTTCACGAAGAAGCGGTCGTTCTTCTCGGCGGTCCACTCAATCTCGACGCGGCGCTCGGGATCTTTAGCCAGGGCCAGCACGTTCGGGCAGTCCTTGCGGTGGATGCTCACCCCCCGCCCCCGCGTGATGTAGCCGACGACCGGGTCACCGGGCACGGGCTGACAACAGCGGCTGTAGCGCACCATGAGGTTGTCCATCCCCTGGATGCGCACGCCCTTCGGGCTCAGCCGGAGCTTCTCGGCGAGCTTGGTGAACGTCGACGGCTCGCGCTTGGCGACCTCGGAGGGGTCGTAGTCGGGGTGGAACTGCTTGATGACCGCCGTGGGCCCGACGTCGCCCCGGCCGAGGGCGGCGTAGAGCTGGTCGAGGTCGTTGTAGCCCAGGTTGGCCGAGCCCTGCCCGAGCACGTCGGGGTTCTCGGGGAGCGTGAGCTTGGCCTTCTTCAGCTCCCGGTCGAGCATCTCCTTGCCCAGCTTGTGGGCGCTCTCGAACTCCTCCTGCCGGATCCAGTGACGGATCCTCTGGCGGGCCCGGGACGTCTTCACGAACGCCAGCCAGTCGCGGTTCGGCTTCTGGCGGGGGTTGGTGATCACCTCGATGGTGTCGCCGTTCCGGAGCTCGCGCGACAGCGGTGCGATACGGCCGTTCACCTTGGCGCCGGCGCAGTGGAGCCCGATCTCGGTGTGGACGTGGAACGCGAAATCGATGGGGGTCGAGCCCTGCGGGAGCGCCTTCACGTCGCCCTGGGGCGTGAACACGAAGATCTCGCCCTGGAACAGGTCCATGCGGAGGAACTCCATGAACTCCTCCGGCTCGGCGGTGTCCTGCTGCCACTCGAGCACCTGCCGGAACCACGACAGCGCCTCGTCGGCCTCGCTCTTCGACGACTCCGGGTCGGTCCGGCCCTCCTTGTAGCGCCAGTGCGCCGCGATGCCGAACTCGGCGGTGCGGTGCATCTCCTGGGTGCGGATCTGGATCTCGTAGCGCCGCCCGCCCGGACCGAAGATGGTCGTGTGGAGCGAGCGGTACATGTTCGACTTCGGCGTGGCGATGTAGTCGTGGAACCGCTCGGGGATCGGCGTCCAACGGCTGTGGATGACGCCGAGGGCGGCGTAGCAGTTCTGGACCGAGTCGGTGAGGACCCTCATGGCCATGAGGTCGTAGATCTCCTCGAACGGCCGGCCCCGCTTGACCATCTTGTTGTGGACGGACCAGAGGTGCTTCGGCCGTCCGCTCACCTCGGCCGGGATGCCCGCTTCCTTGAGCGCGTCCTCGAGGGGGCGCTGGAGCTCCAGGATCTCGCGCTCCCGGGTCTTCCTGCGCTGCTGGATCTTCTTGCGGAGCTCGTCGTAGGCCTCGGGCTCCAGGGCCTTGAACGCCAGGTCCTCGAGCTCCCAGCGGAGCGCGGCCATGCCGAGGCGGTGGGCGAGCGGGGCGTAGATCTCGCGCGTCTCCAGGGCGATGCGCCGCCGCTTCGGCTCGGGTAGGTACTCGAGGGTACGCATGTTGTGGAGGCGGTCGGCCAGCTTCACCAGGATCACCCGGGCGTCCGTGGCCATGGACAGGAGCATCTTCCGGTAGTTCTCGACCTGATGCTCCGTGGCCGAGCGGAACTCGACCTTGCCCAGCTTGGTCACCCCGTCGACGATCTGGGCGACCTCCTTACCGAACCGCTCCTCGACCTCGCGGATGGAGATCTCGGTGTCCTCGACCGTGTCGTGGATCAGCCCGGCGATGATCGTGGCCGTGTCCAGCCGCAGCTGCGCCAGGATGGTCGCGACCTCGATCGTGTGCTGGACGTACTCCTCCCCCGACGCACGCAGCTGGCCCGCGTGCGCATCGACGGCCAGGTCGTAGGCCGCCTTGATCGCCTCGATGTCGAGGCGGTCGGCGTGGGCCTCGAGGGCCCGCGCGAGCGGGCGCGGGAGGCCGCGGATGGTGGGGGTGGTGGTCATAGTCGAATAAGAAAACGCGACGGGTAGAGGCGGCTCCACCCGTCGCGTAGTACCACGGAAACCTAAAGAGGTGCGGCCTACGCTTGAGTCTCCACCTGTTGGCGGATCCAAGCGTAGGTCTTCGCGATGCCTTCCCGCAACGGCATCGACGGAGCCCACCCCAGACGTTCTTCGATGAGGCGGTTGTCGGAGTTGCGTCCACGCACACCCTGAGGACCGTCAATATGGCGAAGGCTCAGCTTCTTGTCGGAGATATCCATGATCATCTGAGCCAGGCCGTTGATCGTGACCATCTCTTCGGACCCAATATTGACCGGGCCCGTGAAGTCCGATCGAGTCAGCCGGATCGTGCCCTCGACGCACTCATCTACATAAAGAAAGGATCGGGTCTGCTTGCCGTCCCCCCAGATCTCGATCTCTCCGTCGTCGTCAGCCTCGGCAACCTTCCGGCAGAGTGCCGCAGGGGCTTTCTCTCTCCCCCCCGTCCAGGTCCCCTCGGGGCCGAAGATGTTGTGATACCGAGCGACCCGGGTCTCCATCCCATAGTTGCGGCCAAACGCCAGGTAGAGCCGCTCCGAGAAGAGCTTCTCCCAACCATACTCGCTGTCCGGGTTGGCAGGGTACGCGGAGTCTTCCGAACAATTGGGGTTGTCCGGGTCGAGCTGATTGTGCTCCGGATACATGCATGCCGAAGATGAGTAGAATATCCGCTTCACGTTCCGACGGTGACATGCCTCGAGCATGTTGAGGTTGATGAGCGCCGAATTGTGCATGATATCGGCGTCATTCTCACCGGTGAAGATGAAGCCGGCCCCACCCATATCAGCGGCCAACTGGTACACTTCGTCGAAGCGGCGGTCCACGGCAGTCCGGCACACGGACGGATCCCGGAGATCTCCGACGATGAAGTCGTCCGCTGGAGTCTCGGAAAACTCAGGGTACTTGAGATCGACACCCCGGACCCAGTTGCCGTCCTCCTTGAGACGCTTCACGAGATGGGATCCGATGAACCCGCCGGCCCCGCAAACGAGGATGGTCTTCGACATGAAAATATTCGGTTGGTAGTGGCGTTGGGATGGAAGTTGAGAACCTCGCAAGATCTCAGGGTGCAGACAACGCCTAGCCGTCGTCAGAGAATGTCTTCAATCCGGTCAACTGGAGCGTGATCAGGAACAGGAACTTGGGAACGATCTCGAAGTACCGCCGCCAAAGGCGACGAGGTTCCTGCATGAGGCGGTAGAACCACT
This sequence comes from Longimicrobiales bacterium, assembly GCA_041690395.1. GTDB lineage: Bacteria > Gemmatimonadota > Gemmatimonadetes > Longimicrobiales > Gaopeijiaceae > JAWLHJ01. Next base: position 602,139 of record JAWLHJ010000004.1, read on the forward strand.
CCAACGCGACACGCTTCATCCACGCTGGTGCCGGCCTGATCGAACCCGTGTGGTAGTCGAACGCGGCTCCCACACTGCAGATGAGCTTGACGTCCAGCCGGTCACGCATACTGGCGATCCAGCGCTCCTGCTTGGGAGTGGATAGTCCGACCCACACGACGTCAGCCCCGCTGGAGTTGATCTCATCGGCGATGACGTCCTCCTCTTGCGGGGTCAATGGTCGAAAGGGGGGGCAGTATGTCCCGACAATCGTTGCTGCCGGCATGGCGACAAGAAAAGCCTCCGCTAGCCGGTCCGCCACACCCTCCCGACCGCCATAGAAGTAATGACTGACCCCAAGCGGTACTGACCGCTCAATTACATCCCACATGACATCCGGACCGAACGCGCGCTCGCTTCGCCCGCGGCCGAGCACCCGGCTCGCCGCGACGATCGGCATTCCATCAGGCACGTTAAAGGTGGCCGCATTGAGGATACGTCGGTAGGACTTGTCTTTCTGCGCCTCGATTACGCCGTGTACGCCGGTCGGACACAGATACCCCGCGCGACGGGCCGGATTCTTCAAGAGTGCCTCGACGGCCCCAAGCACGGTTGGGTAGGGCGATGCGACAAACCGCACTCCAAGGACGTTCGAAAAGTCCAGACCCGTTTGATACTGCTCCATCGCAGTCAAGCCTCCCCTCCCCGAGCACCACCGTGCCCGCGCAGATGCCCCCCCCCCCCATGCTCGGACTCCGCTCTGGCCTCCCCGTATATACTCATCATACGGGCGTAATTCCCGTCGGCGGAGTAGGTCGCAACGAAGGTAGCCCTTGCGCCCTTCCGAAGTCGAAGCAGCCCGGCGGGCTTCTTCATCATCAAAGCGCTACAAGTCGTAGCCAACGCCGCAGAATCTCCGGCCGGGAACAGTACACCATTCACGTCCGGCTCCACCATTTCTCTCATCCCGCCCCTATCGGACGCAACGACAGGGGTTCCACGCGCGAACGCCTCGATAATCGTCCGCGGCATGCCCTCATAACATTCGGAGGGCACAACTAAAAAGGCCGCCTGTCCCATAATGTCCACAACCGAACGAAGGGTCATCTGCCCAAGCCATTCGACGGAGCCAGCGTTAGACCTCGCCGCGCTCTGAACCAACGGGCGAAGCGGGCCGTCCCCCACGATCCTTAGAGGCATAGGATCGTCCATCCGGCTCCAGGCCTCGAGGAGCACTGGCAACCCCTTCTCCGCGCTCAGTCGTCCGACGTAGAGCGCGAATCCCCCGGCCCCGTCACCCGTACCCGGGTCGAACTCGAGAAAATTCGGCTTGACTGAGACCTTCCCGGTAGGCAACCCTCCGTTGACCATCAGGTCCTTCGCGAACGGCGTTAGGGCGATAAATCGGTGGACCGCCTTCTCCCAGGTCCCTGCTACTCGATGTGCCGTCAGCATCAAAGCGGTAGCCGCACTCGCGGCGCGCGAGCCCCGGTAGCACCCATGCACCACACCCGGCAATGGAGTCCGCCCGAGGCAGTCCTCGCACGGCGCTCCGTTACGAAAAAGCAGGCCGTTCACACACACAAGTCGGTAGTTATGTAGCGTCTTCACGACACCGGCGCCTGCAGATCGAGCTGCCCAGTAAGCGCTCGGTGAGATCAACGGGAACGTGTTGTGAAAATGCACAACCTCGGCTCCTTCTGCTCGCACGAGATCGCGGATCTCCCGAAAGGTCCTGTGATTCCATAGCATGCTCCGCAGCAGCGCGCTCGAACCAGTCCCAGCCAGTTCAGTATTGCCCCGGGTGTAGGTGAGGACTTCGTGTCCCTTCGAGCGGAGAAGGTCAGCCTCAGAATGAAACACCTGGTCCTCACCGCCCGGCTCCCGGTAGTAGTTATGCACTAGAAGGACTTTCACGAGCGGACACGCACTGGAAGAGGGGACGGGTGTAGCAAGAAGGGGCGAGCCCAGGCACGGCTCGAGGCCGCTGCACTACTCAAGGTGCTCCCGGATTGCGAACCACGACTTCGTCATCCCGAGAACATGCTCGCCCAGGATACGGGCGTCCGGGAAGAGATGTGCCATCTCACGTCGGGTCAGGAGCCTAATCTGCTCCACATCGGCCCGAGCCAGTATTGGATCCCTCTGCTTTTCGATCCACCCGAGCGAGGACCGTCTATGGAGCCAGGTCCGGACTGAGAGCGGGAGAAAGGGCCAGAAAGGTACATGGAAGTGCGCTTCCAGCGGAAAATACCGATTGGGAGTCTGAACGAAGTACGCGTTGGACACGCGAGCGACCTCCCGCGCCATCGAGATCTGGTCAAACAGTGTCCCCACGTGCTCGATGACCGAATTGGAGAAACAGACGTGGAAGGTCCTGTCAGGAAAGGTCGAGAGGTCTCGGGCATCCCCAGCAACCGACGTGGCATTGGGTATGTCGGCCGTCTCCACGTGGGCGAGATTCAGAAGCGTCAACTCAATCTTCCGCAACCTCTCAGCGCCCACGCCCTCCCAGAATCCGACAGTCCCTCCAACGTCCAACACCCTCACAGGCGACGGGAATCGACTCACAAGATCCATCAACAACTCGACCCTCCGTCCTCTCAATCTTGAGGCCCATGAGTGCGGGTCGGTGTTATCAGCCTGTCGGAAAATCATGCGAGGGCTTCTCGGTAGTTGGTCTGGCACGCCCGATCATTCACACACCGTTCGGGGCTCAGTCGCTTGCACTTCCAGTAAGTATCTCAGGCGCGCAGCGGCGAAGATATAAAGTAAAACAGGAAGCGTGAGCGCTTGCACGAACTCAAGGTAGTTTTCGATCGTACAGCACAGAACGAGAAAGACCAAGAAAGCTACCTGAAACTGGGCTAAGCCCCTCACCTCTCGTACCGGGTGACGAAAGTGACGTCGGGCTCGCACGATCTCGATCACTGTCCAAACAATGGCGCTAAACAGCACGACGAAGCCGAACTCGACCACTACCGTCAAGATGGAGAAGTACGGCTGCGCAATGGCGCTCCCTTCCCCCACACGTTGATGCAGGTCCAGAAGGGGCTCCATGACGAGTGCGAAATAGGTGGATTGCCCGCTCATGAAGTCGGGAAGGGAGACACCAAGGTACTGGCCAGACGCGAACAAAGCGGCCCTGCTCGAAAACTGTCCCAGTCCCGTGCCAAGCAACTGTACTTTCCAGTCTTGGACCAGCTCGAAGGCCTGCAAGACCACTGCCGCTTTCGGGAACTCCTGCAGGAGGAGGCGATCCGCCCATGCCAGCGCTAGTTGGGGCGTCGCCGGGAAGAGATAGAGCACCATCGCTGAAAAGACTACGACACCGGCGACCGCCTTGGGTAGAGCCTTGATCGACCGAGCCGAACCGTAGACGATAAGCAGGGTCACGATAAAGAACAGCGTTTGGTGACCCGACTGGGCCGCCGCGACCGCTATGAAACCTGAGGTGATTGCGACCTTTACCAGTAGGTTTCGCCAATAGGCTAGTAGAAAGAGATTGACGGCGAAGATGTTGAACGTGAACATCACCTGCGAAATGGTGATCCGCCCTAGGAAATCGAACATTCCATAGGTACCAGCGAGAGCATCCCAGTTGGAGGTCTGAGTAGACTGAAACGCCACGACCCCCGCCTGTAGGAGGCAGAACTTTGCTAGGATCCGGACGACTCTGCGCACCTCTCGATCGGAGATGGCAAACGCATCTCCCCGGTGCGCCAATAGCGCGATGATAGGGAGCCACATGACGAGGGCAAAAGCGACCCCCGGCATGCTATTGCTCAAGCCCCTGATGGCGTTCATCAAGAGAGACGTTGCAGTCAATCCAGCGAGGCCGGCGACAAGGCAGAACGCGCGAGTCGTCGAGACCACAGGGGTACCGATGAATCCCCAGCCTAGGAGCGCGAGAGGAGACACATAGTACGCGAAGTTGCTCGGGAATGCAGTCGTGAAGAGTACGACCAGAAGCAGGGGCGAGACCCGAGCACCTTGTACGCTCGAGTCATCCGAATCGGCTACGACACTGCTGGTTGGAGTGCGTGCGACGTTCCCGGTCATCGGACGCATGTGTCGCTCCCCCGCCTTGCGCCACTAGCTTGCCGCCGCTGTCGAGCGCACCCGATTCCCATCAGATCTTTGAGGTGTCCCCGCGGACAACACTCCCCGCCTATTGATAGGAAGCAAACATGGGCATAGCCCCCTGGGCAGAGAGGAATCATGCAGGCAGGTCCGTGCGTCTCCTAGGCGTCACCGCTGTGACCGCCTCACTCCTGGCGTGCGGTGGAGGGATTCTCACACCCAACGCGAGTGGGCCCACGGAAATCCACCTCCTCTGTCCATCGTTAGGCTCAGTCGCCGTCTCACCATCGGCGCTCTGGTTGAATACCGAGTCGCAGGAGAGTGAAACGATCCGAGTGCACGTCACTCGTTCTATTGGAGCGCCCGAGTGCAGACACACGGTACAGGGCTTTGGCGAGCCGGGACAACCGTGGCTACAGGCGTCAAGGTGGGAGTCTGACAGCGTCTTGGTGTTGGATGTCAGAGGCGCGCCAAGATTCAGATATGTGGAGGTCGCGGTGATCGTCAACCGGAGGCTCGCGGGTACCACGGCCGTTTTGGGCACTCCTCTCAGAACCATGGGCGTTGGCATCGCACATCGCGGGGGAGGGGGGTTGTTCCCCGAGAACACGTTGGTAGCACTGGAAGCGGCAGGGGCGGCCGGAGTCTTCGGAAGCGAAGTCGATATCCGTCTGACACGTGATCTGGTGCCGGTTCTGATGCATGACGAGACGGTGGACCGCACGACGAATGGAACGGGCGCAGTCGAAGGTATGACGTCGGCTGAGATCAGTAAACTTGACGCGGGATATCGGCATGCGGAGAAGTTTCGAGGCCAACCCGTCCCGACTCTGGAGGAAGCCCTCGTGGCGACGAGTGGCACCGGCCTACGCTTGTATCTCGACGTCAAAGGCCAGACACTGGTAACGCGTCCGGAATACGCGACGATCATAGCCGCGGCGGTCAAGTCCGCCGATGCGGAAGACCGCGTGACGATCCTGGCGGAGCCATGGCTCCGGGAGGAATTCCAAGCTGCGGTACGGGCGTCCTCTACCCGGATCCGTGTTGGAATAAGGGTCACCGCGCCGCGCCCGCAGCATCAAGACTACATGTTGCGGCGCCAGCCAGCCGCCATTCTCTTTTCCCCGATCGACTCCGTCCTCACACAGATCGGCCAAACCATCGTTAGGACGCTCCACGTACCGGATAGCGAGTTGATCGCAACAACCACCAACGACCTGGGCCTCGCACAGTTCATGGTAGACGGGGGTCTCGTGACCCACTTTCTTACGGACCTTCCCCCTGAAATCTTTCGCTATCTCGCCGACATGGAGGACGGACGAAGCTAACCGATCAGGGTCCCGAGGAAGCTAACCGACGGAAGTATCGGGACAGTCGTGCGGCAGCGGCGATCACAAGAAGGCCTGAGTACAAAGAGTATCCCGCCGCGAACAATGACCTCGTCGGCAAGAGGAGTGTGAGCATCACGAAGACACCCCAATCCAGCGGCCAGAACAGTATTCGACCGACGTACGTCGGTCGTGCGAAATCGCCGGACGCCTGCCGCATCTTGACGAACAGCGTCCCCCCGAAGAACAAGCTGTTTTGGGCCGCGCACAACAGCACACCGGAGATGAAAGCGAGCTCGGGGACAGCACCGGCGAGTCCCGGTGACGTGAACGCGACCACATAGACGAATGCGCCATTCAACAAGACGATCTTGATTGAGTCAAATGTGTGGTCGAGCCACTCCCCAGCCGGGCCGGCAGTACCGGCCACCCGAGCCACCGGTCCATCGGCCGAGTCGAGGACATACGCGATGGCTAGGAGCAGATAAGCAGGGATAGCACGCACATATTCGGACGGACCCGTACTCGCGGCAAGAACCACACCGATGACCGTGACGATCATCGAGAGGACACTGAGGGTGTTTGCGCTGACCGAGAGCCGCAAGGCCAACGCAGCCGCAACCCGACCCAGCGGTCGATTGACGTACTCGGTGTAGGGGTAAGCACCCTGCGCCTTCTTACCTCGGCCGAGCAACCCATAGGCCTCTCCGAACCTGAGAGGGCGTTTGGCCTGCACTACTCGACCCTATCGGCCGGCGCGATCTTCAAGGCAAGCAGGAGTTCAGATCGCACGTCCTCGACGGGGTGGCCCCTTGTCACATCAGGGGGAGTGGGCCACTCAATATCGCTCCATTCCACCCCCAGGAACGTTCTCGATTCAGCATAGCGCGGAATCACATGGAAGTGCAGCTGATGATCCACCATCATCAGAGCCAGGTAGTTCAGTTTGTCCGGAGCGAACGCAGCTTCTAGGTGCTCCTCAAGCAGATTACAGGCCGAGGCGAAATCAGCCCCTTCCTCGGCGCGGAGACCACCGAGGGTACCACAAGGCCGCCTGAGCGAGAGGACAAGACTGCCGAGTGTGGGTTGAACCGGACGGAGGCTGCAGATCCAGTATGCAGTCTTGAACACTTCAAGTTCGGATAGTTGAAACTTCTCTGCAAAGGCGTCGAAGTCTGACTTGCTCATGACCCAGGCACCCCAGCGAGCCGAGCTCGCAGCAAGGTAGACGACTGCTGTCGCGTGTAAGGAAGAAACACACAGCGGACGCCAACCGCCTCTAGCTGTTCCTTCCAGCGATCGTATTTCTCCGCCCCATACCAGTCGTCACCCACGACCCAGACGTCGAACTTCATACGCTCCCATGCTTCGAACTTGTCTCTGTCGTGCTGAGGGACGCACGCGTCCACGTATCGAATGGCACGGACGATTTCCACGCGCTCCGAGTAGGGGACGACCAGGCTCCCGGGCTTGTAGTTTTCGACCATCTCGTCAGTACTGATGCCAACCACCAGACGATCACCGAAGCTCCGGGCGGCGCGAAGTAGGTTCAGGTGTCCTACGTGAAAAAGATCGAAGACGCCGCACGTATAGACGACCGTGCTAGACATGCCGAGGCTCCTGAGTTGATGGGACATACTGTGTGCGGAGGACTTCCGTGGCACAACGCCATGTGAATACTGACACAGCACAGTAGGATACCACCATCCCCCCGAGGGCCCCTACCGTCCCGAATAGCATAACAGCCGGAATGCCCACGATGGGAAGGCCAAGTGTCCCCAATGCATTCGCCCGGAAGACGCCGCGAATGTGGTCATTGGCCTTCAGCCAAGCCGCCAGAACCGCCACAACCGTGGCCGGAACAGGGATGATCGCGATGAATAGCAGCAGCGAGGGCTCCATGCCGTATCTTGCCGCATATACTAACGACATCAAGAGTTCACCGAACAAGCCCAGGGCCACAGCGTAGGTCATGGCGCCTACGACTGACAACACCACGATGCCGCGCAGACGACTCTTTCCGGCCCTGCGGTCACGAACGAATTGCGGCAGCAGAACGGTCGAAAGTGCTATGATGCCCTGCAGGTAAGGGACTAGGAGGTTCATGGCGGCCCTTAATGTTGCGACTCCTTGAAGCCCGGCCCAGGGAACGAGCAGCAGATAGTACACGTCTCGCCGAAGCCAACCAAGAAGGAGAGTCCCGGACGCCCAGCCCCCATACCTCATATGACGAGACCGGTACTCGGAATCCATCTTCTCGCCATCCGATCCGGATGGTGATCGCCTTCGTACCGTGGGGGCAAGGAGGACCGCGCACACGCCACTACATGCAGCCAGCGCAAGCATAGCCGAAGTCGGACTCAAGCGGCCCGCATGATTGAGGAAAAGGGCACTGGCTCCCAGCAGTGAGAGGTATAGCAGCCCGTTCCACGCCGCCAAGTGCACGATATCAAGAACATAGCAGGCCTTCCGGACCAGCCACAGAAACAGGATCGACGGCGTTGCCAGGCCCATGCTCAACACCAAAGGAGCAGCAGGCGCACCCGCCATACCCAACGGCACCACAGTCACTATGACCACACTGACAAAGATCGCCGCTACCCTTCGGTGATCCCGCCGTAAGCTGTCTAGGTAGCTTGAGAACCGGTCACGATAATCACCCGCTCCGAAGACTAGCATGGGCTCGATCACAATCGCGGTATAGAACGTGGCCAAGAAGAGAAACGCCGTGTAGGCTACGGTGAACCTCCCGTACTCGACCGGAACGAGCCACCGGGCTAGGAGGATGTTCAACCCGAAGTTCGAGACCGAGAACAGCCCTTGGTCAGCGAGCGCCCAGGTTCCCCGGGACAGGGTCCGCCCCAGAGTCACCCGTGGACCGGGGGTGCCACGCCCGCCCCACCCACCCCCCTCAAACCCGCCCGTGACACTTCTTGTACTTCTTCCCGGACCCGCACGGGCACGGATCATTCCGCCCCGGCTCGTCCTCGACCGTCACAGGCTCCTGCTTCTCCTGCTCCTCACCGCGGTTGGTCGCGAGCTGACGCGGGTCGGGGCCTGAGCTCCCGGCCACGCCACCCGCACCCGCCGCAGCGCTCGCCGCCACCCCGAACTCGTCCACCCTCGCCGCGCGCTGCGCCTGCCGCTGTGCCCCGCCCGCCTGCCGGCCGGCGGCCGCGACCTGACCACCGACGTCGTGCTCCGGCGTGTCCGACGGCCCGGAGTACGCCAGCCGCTGCTGCTGGGGCCGGCGCTGCTGGGTCTGCTGGCCGAACTGGGCGCGGAAGAAGTAGCTGGCCACGGTCTTCCGGAGGTCGGTCATGAGGTCCACGAACATCTCGTAGGCCTCCTTCTTGTACTCGACCAGCGGGTCCTTCTGACCCCAGCCGCGGAACCCGATCGACGCCTTGAGGTGATCGAGGTCGTAGAGATGATCCTTCCACTTGTCGTCGATGACGCTGAGCATGACGAAGCTGGTCACGAGCTCGGCGTGCTCGCCCAGGGTCTCGAGCTTCTTGTGGAAGCTCCCCCGGAGCCCCTCGATGACCCACTCCTCGATCTCGTGCCGCTCGATCTCGTGCTCGGCATCGTTGTTGTCGGGGAGCTGCTGGACCACGATGAAGAAGTCGAGCACGAGCCGCTGACGGAGCCCGGCCAGGTCCCACCGGTCCTCGGGCTCGTGGGCCGGGCAGTACTCGTCGATGACGTCCTCGGCGGCCCGCTCGATCATCTCCCAGACCTCGCCCTTGAGGTCCTCGCCGCCTTCGAGCGCGAACAGGCGCAGGTCGTAGATGACCTCGCGCTGCTGGTTCATGACGTCGTCGTAGTCGAGCAGCCGCTTCCGGGCCTCGAAGTTGTTGGTCTCGACCCGCTTCTGCGCCCGCTCGATCGACTTGGTCACGAGCCCGTGGGTGATGACCTCGCCTTCCTCGGCACCCCACTTGTTCATGACGTTGGCGATGCGCTCGGAACCGAACAGACGCATGAGGTCGTCTTCGAGCGACAGGTAGAACTGCGTCGCGCCGGGATCGCCCTGACGGCCCGCGCGGCCGCGGAGCTGCCGGTCGATGCGCCGCGAGTCGTGCCGCTCGGACCCGATGATCTGGAGGCCGCCGTCCTCGAGCACGTCGTCGGGGTCCTCGACCTTCATCTTGTCGGCCCGCACCGGGTCGATGGGCCATACGTCGTCGAGCTCGAGCCCGCGGCTCCGGATCCACTCGAGCGTCCGGGGCTCCTTCACCCCTTCCCCCAGCTTGATGTCGGTTCCGCGGCCGGCCATGTTCGTCGCGATCGTGACCGCGCCGGGCTGGCCCGCGTCCCGCACGATCTCGGACTCGGACTTGTGGTGCTTGGCGTTCAGCACCTGGTGCTTGATGCCGCGCCGCTTCAGCATGCGCGACAGCGTCTCGCTGACGTCGACGTTCGTGGTCCCGACCAGCACCGGGAGCTCGAGCTTGTTGAGCCGCTCGATCTCGTCCATGATCGCGTTGTACTTCTCGCGCTTGGTCCGGAAGATCAGGTCGTCGCGGTCGTCCCGGACGATGGGCCGGTTCGTCGGGATGACGAGCACGTCCAGGGTGTAGATCTGGTGGAACTCGGTCTCCTCGGTCTCCGCCGTGCCCGTCATGCCGGAGAGCTTGTCGTACATCCGGAAGTAGTTCTGGATGGTGACCGTCGCGAGCGTCTGCGTCTCGCCGCGGATCTCGACGCCCTCCTTGGCCTCCACCGCCTGGTGGAGCCCGTCGCTCCAGCGCCGGCCCGGCATCTGACGACCGGTGAACTCGTCGACGATGACCACCTGGCCGTCCTCGCCGATGATGTACTTCTCGTCCTTGTGGAAGAGCGTGTACGCCTTCAGGAGCTGGTGGATGACGTGGATCTTCTGGCTCTTGGCCGCATAATCGGCCTCGAGCGCCTGGATCTTCTCACGCTTCTCGTCGACCGAGAACTCCTCGGACTCCTGGATCCGGCCGATCTCCTCGGAGAGGTCGGGCGGAATGAACGCGTCGGGATCGTTCGGGCTGAGCTCGTCGAGGCCGCGGTCCGAGAGCGACACGTTGTGTCCCTTCTCGTCCATGGCGAAGTAGAGCATCTCGTCGAGCTCGTGGAGCCGCTTCTCCCGCATGTAGTCGGCTTCCACCTTCTGGACGAGCGTCTGCAGCGACGGATCGTCCGCGAACATCTTCATGAGCTTCTTGTGCTTCGGCGTGCCGCGCTTCACCGCGAGCATCTTCTCGCCGGCCTCGAACTCCTCGCCCGCCTCGAGATGCTTCTCGACGTCGCTCATCAGCTCGTTGGTCACGCGGAGCTGCTTCTTGAACAGGCTCGACACCATCGGGTTGAACTGCTTGAACGGTGTCGAGGTGTCCTTGCCCACGGGACCCGAGATGATGAGCGGGGTCCGGGCCTCGTCGATCAGGATCGAGTCGACCTCGTCGATGATCACGTACGCGTGCTCGCGCTGCACCCGCTGGGCGAGCTGGTGCACCATGTTGTCGCGCAGGTAGTCGAACCCGAACTCGTTGTTCGTGCCGTAGGTGATGTCCGCGCGGTACGCGGCCTGCCGCTCGGGCGAGCCGGGGTCGTACTTGTCGATGACGTCCACGGTGAGGCCGAGGAAGCCGTAGATGTTGCCCATCCACTCGGCGTCGCGCTGCGCCAGGTACGAGTTGACGGTCACCAGGTGCGCGCCGCGGCCCGCGAGGGCGTTAAGGTAGAGCGGCATCGTGGCGACGAGCGTCTTGCCCTCACCCGTGGCCATCTCGGCCGCCTTGCCCCGGTGCAGCGCGATCCCGCCGATGAGCTGCACGTCGTAGGGGATCATGTCCCACACCAGCGGCTGGCCGGTGACGGTGATCTCGCGTCCCACGAGACGACGGCAGGCGTCCTTCACCACCGCGAACGCCTCGGGCAGCAGGTCTTCGAGGGTGTCCTCGATGACCCCGAGCAGTTCCTGGTCCAGCTCGTTGATCTGGAAGGAGAGCGCCTCGCGTTCGTCGGCGTCCTCACTCTTCCGCTTCTGGGCGCGGAGCTCCTCGATCTGCTCCTTCAACTCGGACGTCTGCTCGGCGATATAGCCGCGGAACTCTTCGGTCTTGGCCTTGAGCTCGTCGTCGGAGAGCGAAGCGAGCCCCTCGTAGATCTCGTTGATCTCGTCGACGAGCGGCTGGAGCTTCTTCGCCTCACGCTTGTGCTGTGAGCCGAGGAGGGCTTTGATGGCGGATTTGAACAAACCAACAACCTCTGTGGAGTCGGAGGATGCCTCTGTAGCACATGAAATTACGCAAAGGGGGACGGGTTAGAACCCCCGGCGTCATGAAAAGGTCGGATCGTACGTTGTTACATACGCATACGAATACCTTGCTCATCCGCTCGAACGGGGTAGCTTCCGATTTATGATCTCCACGCCCGCGACTGAGCCCCGGGTGGCCGTTACGCCTTCGGCCGCTTCGGTTAACGGTGACGATCCCCATCCGAGGCTGAAAGTACAGGCTCGCGCGTCGCATACCATCCGGCGGCATTTTCTGCGTGCGGTGCGACGGGTCCTGATCCTCGCCGCGGCGGATCTCCTCCTGCTCGACCTCGCGGGGAGTTTCATCAACTGGCTCAGGACCGCGAGCTGGACTCCGGACGCGCTGGCCGCCTTCTTTCCGGCCGGCTTCATGGGCGGGTGGGGAGCGCATGCGGCCATCGTCGTCGGATTGATCTTCGCCGGGGCCTACGCCTCCCAGGAGCGCTGGGCGTCACCGGACCTGATCCTCAAAGGCGTGGCCCTCGGCACGGCCATGGCCCTCTGGCAGTCCCTGGACACAAGGGGCTTCGCCTGGACGGCGGCACACTGGGTGACCGTCGCGGCGGCGCTCGGCGTCCTCCTCACCGGAAGCCGCTTCGTGCTCCGAAAGCTGGTCCTGCAGTACCGCTCCGCGACGCAATCGGGGGAGCGCGTCATCCTGGTCGGCGATCCGAGCCACCCGGAAGGCGTGCTCGCGGCTGAGGCGGTGCTGGAGTGGCACGGAATCACGTCCCTCGGCTGGCTGTCCGAGCAGGTCGACATCGACGATTACCTCGGCCACCCATCCACCGTATGGGAAGTCCTGCACGAGACCAGGACCGACACGGTGGTCCTGTGCGACACGCTCTCGCCCGAGATCTTCCACACGGTGGTGGAAGCGGCCGCCGTGGCCGGTTGCAAGGTCCTGTCGGTCCGGAGCCGTGCGACCATGATGGCCACCCAGCCACGCACCATGCGGGATCGGCGGCTCAAGCTCATGGAGCTCACGTTCCCGGCCGGCCGAGCGGGCCAGGCCGTGCTGAAGCGTGTCTTCGACTTCGTGGCCTCCACGCTGCTCCTCGTGGCGCTGGCCCCGGTCTTCTTGCTCATCGCGATCCTGATCAAGCTGGACTCCAGAGGTCCGGTATTCTTCGTCCAGGAGCGGGTCGGAAAGGCGGGAAGGGTCTTCCCGATGGTCAAGTTCCGGTCGATGAGGGTGGGCGCGGACGCCGAGAAGGCGAAGCTGGCCCATATGAATCAGACGGGAGATTCCAGGCTGTTCAAGATCCCGAACGACCCGCGGATCACGCGCATGGGCGCCTTCCTGCGTCGTTGGAGCCTGGACGAGTTGCCGCAGCTGTTCAACGTCTGGCTCGGCCAGATGTCGCTGGTCGGCCCCCGGCCGTTCTTCGAGTCGGACCTCGCAGCTTACGATGACCACCACTTCATCCGCCTTGCGGTGAAGCCGGGCGTGACCGGCCTCTGGCAGGTCCGCGGCCGCAGTTCGATTGTCGACTTCGAGGAAGTCGTGGAGCTCGACAGCGAGTACGTCGAGCGCTGGTCCTTCAGCCTCGACATGCAGATCTTGTTCATGACCCTTCCGGCCGTCCTGCGACGCACCGGCGCCTACTGAACACTCCGGGTGGTCGAGTCACGCGGCTCGGAGCTCCCGAACCACCCCGAATCCAGTCGTGCAGATCTTGACCTCTTCGTATCTCAGGAACACGGCGCTCGCCCTCGTTCTCCTGTGCGGTACCACCACCGCCCAGCCCGCTTCCGCCCAGCAGATCCCTTCGCCCGCGGAGGCCCAGCGGCTCATCCAGCAGAACCCCGAGCTCGTGCGTCAGCGGCTCCAGCAGTCGGGGCTGAGTGACCGCGAGATCCGGGCTCAGCTCGGCGCCGCCGGCCTCCCGACCAACGCGCTCGACCAGTTTCTCGGCACCGGCATGGTGGAGCCCGGCGCGGGCGCGGTTGCCACGGGAGACATTCTGCGTGCCATGCAGATCCTCGGCCTCGAGGTCGACGCCGACGGCCTGAGCGAGGTACCGGAGCGCACCGGCCTCCAGCTCCGCGACCCGTTCTACGACGTCGACGAGGACTCCACCGCCCTCCCCGTCTTCGGCGTGAGCCAGTTCCGCCGCGCCACCTCGCAGTTCCAGCCGCTCCTGTCCGGGCCCGTGCCGGCCGACTACCGCGTCGGCCCCGGCGACCGGATGATCCTCGTGCTCACCGGCGACGTGCAGCTCGCCCACGAGCTCGAGGTCACGCGCGAGGGCTTCGTCGTGATCCCCAACGTGGGCCAGATCTCGGTGACCAACCTCACCATGGACGGGCTCCGGACCCTGCTCCGCCAGCGGCTCGCCCAGTCCTACTCGGGCATCCAGCGGGGAACGACGACCTTCGACCTGACGGTGTCGCAGCTCCGCACGAACCAGATCTACGTCATCGGCGAGGTGCGCCAGCCGGGCGCCTATCAGCTCGCATCGGTGGCGACGGTGATGAACGCGCTGTACGCGGCCGACGGCCCCACGAACCTCGGGTCGCTCCGGCAGGTGGAGCTCCGCCGCCGGAACGGGGAGACGGTCACGCTCGACCTCTACGACTACCTCCTCGAGGGGGATGCCTCACAGGACGAGATCCTGCAGCAGGGAGACATCGTCTTCGTTCCGCTCCGTGAGCGGCAGGTGTCCCTGGTGGGCGCCGTGGGACGGCCGGCCCTGTACGAGCCCGCGCCGGACGAGGACCTGATCGACATGCTGCGGGCCGCGGGCGGGTTCTCGCCCGAGGCCCGGCGCAGCCGCATCACGATCCACCGGGTGCTCGAGCCCCTCGAGCGCGGTCCGGGCATCGCGGAACGGGCGGCGGTCGATCTCGCGCTCCCGTCGTCCGACGATCCGTCGAACCCGCGCTACGTGGGCGGCGTCATCGTGCCTCCGGTCGGGCTCCAGCACGGCGATTCGGTGCACGTGGACAGCGTCGCGGCGCTCGAGGACGCCTACTACGTCACGGTGCGCGGCCGGGTGCAGTCGCCCGGGCGGTTCCCCTGGCGTGCCGGCATGACGCTCCGCGACCTCGTCGAGCTGGCCCGTGGGCCGGCCGTGGGTGCGGACCTCCGCGAGGCCGAGCTCGCCCGACTCCCCGACGAGCGGGCGGCCGGCGAGCTGGCCGAGCTCATGCGCGTGCCGCTCGACTCGAGCTATCTGGACCTCGGCGACGGGGCCGAGGCGTTCCAGGGCCCGCGCGGGGTGGCCTTCCCCGCACCGGGGACGGCGCCCGACGTCGAGCTCGAGCCGTTCGACCAGGTGACGGTCCTCCTCCAGCCCGACTTCCAGCTCCAGCGCGAGGTCGCGATCACCGGCGAGGTGCCCGTGCCCGGCCGCTACACGCTCCGCTCGAAGGACGACCGGCTGGCCGACCTCGTGGAGCGCGCCGGCGGGCTGCTCCCGACGGCCTACCCGGTGGGCGCGCAGCTCCACCGCTCGGAGCGCGACCTCGGCCGCGTGGACGTCGAGCTCCTGACCGCGATCGTCGATCCCGCGAGTTCCGACAACATCGTGCTCGAGCCCGGGGACTCGCTGCATATCCCGGTCTACTCTCCCACGGTCGTGGTTCAGGGCGCGGTCAACTCACCGGCCACCATCCTCTACCGTGAGGGCCAGGGGCTCGACTACTACATCGAGAGCGCCGGCGGCTTCCGGAACGACGCCGATGAGGGCCGCACCGCGGTGCGCTACGCCAACGGCCGCGCCGAGCTGCGCGACAAGTTCCTCTTCTGGTCGAGCTACCCCACGCCGGGCCCCGGGAGCATCGTCACCGTCCCGACCGAGAATCCCGCGAACCGGTTCGACTGGCGGGGGCTGATCACGGACATGGTGGCCATCACCGGGTCGATCGCGACGGTGATCATCGTGGTGACGCGGTAGGGCGCGCCGCCTCACCGCACTTCGTAGTGCACCACCCGCTCGTCGAACCGGATCATCCAGGGCCGCACCTTCTCCGGCACGACCGCCGTCTCGACGTCCTCCCCCGCGAACGCCCGGATGGCGTCCATCGACGCCCACTCGGTGACGATCCGGTACGCCGCGCCCTCGGGGACGTCCCGCCTCAGGATGGCGGCCGAGCGGAAGCCGTCGATCTCTTCGATGGCCCGGAAGGTCTCGGTGCGGAGGTGCCGCTCGTAGTCGGCGGCGGATGCCGGATGGGTGACGCAGGTCCAGTGGCGTGAGATCATCAGGGTCCGAGGGCGGTGAGGGGGACGACTTCGACGCCGTCTGGGCGACGGTAAGCGTATCCACCACCTACCACGACGGCCAAGAACGCCGGTGTGCCCGAGCGGTCCGTGTCCACCTGCTCCCGGAAGCGAAGGAGGCCCTCGGCCGCCTGGTCGATCCGGCCCTGGCCCAACTTGACCTCTACCGCTCCCCATCGGCCGTCGGCCGTCTCGATAATGGCGTCGACTTCAATGCCGTAGTTGTCCCGATAGTGCAGTACGCGGGCATCGAGCGGCTGCGCATACACGCGGAGGTCACGCACCGCCATCGACTCGAAGAGGAGGCCCAGGAGCTCCACGTCTCGAAGGAGGGCATCGGGACTGGCGCCGAGCGCGGCGGCGGCCAAAGACGGGTCGGCGAAGTGCCGCTTGGCCGAGCGTCGAAGCACCGCCTTCGAGCGTAGATGCGGCGCCCAGGCCGGCTGATCTTCCACCACCATCAGCCGTTCCAGCGCACCGAGGTAGCTCCGCACGGTCTCCACGTGGGGCGAAGCGTCATCCCCACCCACAGCGTCTCGGGACAACGTCCTGAGGGTCGCTTCCGTCGACACGTTCCTCGCGATTGAACGGAGGACCCGGCCCACCAAGGCTGGATCCCTGCGCACTCCGTCGACCCGGGTGATGTCGACGCGGCGGACCTCGGCCAGATAGTCGCGAACGGCCCTGGCCGCCGCGGCCGCGTCGAGTCGACGGAAACCGGGCCAACCGCCAGCGCACACACGGTCGGCCAAGCCCCGCAGGTCCATCCCCCGGTCCGATGCTCGCGCGGGCTCGTTCGCGAAAAGGGCGCGCAATGATACGTCACCACTCGAGTGACCGGACTCGTACAGCGATAGAGGACGCATGCGGAGGCGAGTGAGCCGTCCGGCCCCCGTGTGTCGAGTGACATCGTCTGCAGGCACCGCCGAGCCGGTGAGGATGAACTGACCAGGCTCCCCGCGATCGTCCACGGCTCGGCGCACGTGGTTCCAGATCGAGGGCTCGATCTGCCATTCGTCGATCAGGCGCGGGGTCGCTCCCTCCAGAACGAGCGAGGCTTCCAGGCGTGCTGCCGCCCGGGCCTGCTCATCGACATCGAGGAGGACCTCACTGGCGGCCACCTGACGGGCCGTCGCGGTCTTGCCACATGCCTTCGGTCCTTCGATGACGACCGCGCCGGTAACCCGGAGGCGGGCCTTCAACTCGCCGTCCGCAATTCGCGGAAGATAGCGCATCAACCGCCCCCTTGGTCGTTGTTTTGTAGGGGCTACAATCGTTGGAATGTAGGACACTCAGTCGTTGTTTTGTAGACCCTCGCTACTCCGTGCTCACGCACCCGTCCGCCTCATCCAGAACGACGCCCCCCGGAAGTCTCCCTCCGCCACCCCGTCCCCGAACGTCCCCTTCATCGCCTCGGGGTGCTCGTCGGACATGAAGTAGGTCGCGAAGACGATCTCCCAGGCGGGGCTGTCGGCGAGCAGCGCGTGCAGCAGGTATTGCTCCGCGTAGCCGCGCTGACGGTAGACGTCGGGGTAGTCGAAGGGCAGGAAGATGTCGTGGACGTGCACGAGCGTGCCGGCGGGCACGTCCGGCAGCAGGCGGCAGTACAGGTAGGGCCCGTCGCCGCCGGGCACGACCTCGTGGCTCGAGTCGATCATGAGGAGCGCCCGCTCCGGCACACCGTGCTCGGCCAGCCGGCTTCCCTCCACGGGCAGACGCTCCCACCGGTCGGCGATCTGGCGGACATCGGACCGCGGCTCGGGGTCGATGACGACCAGCTCCGTGTCGAGCCCGCCGTGCGCGATCGCCTTCCGGGCCACCCGCGTGCTGAACCCCGACCCGATCTCGATGACGGCCTTGGGCCGCTCCCGGAGGATCATCGCGGCGTACAGCTCCGCGTCCGGGCTCGGGAAGTAGCCGTTGTGGATGACGTCGGGACGGCGCGCGCTCCGTGGCCAGCCGGTGTTGATGGCGGGGTCGGCCCGGAGGGCCTGGAAGAGCGACTGGAAGGCGTCGGCGCGGAGCTCGTCGAGGAGGGCGAGCTGCGGGCCGGTGTCGAGCGTGAGGCCGGCGTGGCCGAAGCGCGGAGGGTCCAAGGTCATGGCCGGAGGCTCAGCTCTTCACGATCCACCCCTTGCCCACGTCCCCCGCCTCGCGCGCCACCGCGTGCCGCCCGTCGACCAGCACGTTGGCCGTCTCGGTGATCCACCGGTAATCGAACGACGAGTGATCGGTGAGGATGACGACCGCGTCGGCCTCGGTGAGCGCCTGCTCGGTCAGCTCGATGGACTCCAGCTCGTGCCCCTCCTCGTGGAGCTCGGGCACGTACGGGTCGTGGTACGACGTCACCGCGCCGTCGGCCTCGAGGAGGCGTAGGACGTCGAGCGCGGGCGACTCGCGCACGTCGCTGATGTCCTTCTTGTACGCGACGCCGATGACCAGGATCTTCGAGCCGTTCACGCTCTTCCGGTTCCGGTTGAGCGCCTCGCGCACCTTGCCCACGACGAAGTGCGGCATCTCGGAGTTGATCTCCGACGCGAGCTCGATGAAGCGGGTCTTGTAGTTGAGCGTCCGCATCTTCCACGACAGGTAGTGCGGATCGATGGGGATGCAGTGTCCGCCGAGGCCGGGGCCGGGGGTGAACTTCATGAACCCGAACGGCTTCGTGGCGGCGGCGTCGATGACCTCCCAGACGTCGACCCCGAGCCGGTCCGCGATGAGCGCGGTCTCGTTGGCGAGCCCGATGTTCACGGCACGGAAGGTGTTCTCGAGGATCTTCGTCATCTCGGCAGCCTCGGCCGACGAGACGGGCACCACGGTGTCGAGGAAGCGCTCGTAGAAGCGGGCGCCCGCCGCGGAGCACGCCTTCGTGATGCCGCCCACCACCTTCGGCGTGTTCTTCGTAGTCCACACCTGGTTGCCGGGGTCCACGCGCTCCGGGCTGAAGCAGAGCTGGAAGTCCTTGCCGACCTCGAGACCGGATTCCTCGAGCGCGGGCAGCAGCACCTCGCGCGTCGTCCCTGGATAGGTGGTCGACTCGAGGATGACGAGCTGCCCCTTGCGGAGCGCGGCGGCCACGGCCTTCGACGCCGAGATGATGTACGAGACGTCCGGGTCGCGCGTCTTCGAGAGCGGGGTGGGCACGCAGATGGAGACCACGTCGCACTCGGCCAGACGGCTCATGTCGGTCGTCGCCTCGAGCAGCCCGGCTTCGGTCAGCTTGGCCACCTCCTCCGACGGCACGTCCAGGATGTGCGAGCGCCCGGCGTTCACGCCGTCGACGACCTTCTGGTTCACGTCGAAGCCGATGACGCGGATCCCCTCCTCGGCCGCCTCCACGGTCAGCGGCAGGCCCACGTACCCGAGGCCGATGACGCCGAAGGTCACGTCGGAGTTGGGGGAGGCGCTGGCGGGAGAAGCGGACATGGTTCGGCCTTGGGGGTCGGGGGTCGGTCGTGCGGGCGGGACGTGCTCGGATGAGCCGACAAGGATAAGGGACGGGGACGGGGAGTTCCAGCGTCTCGAAGGACCATGGGCGGGTCCCGGCGGCGGTGGGAGCTTGAACGACAGCGCGGACCCACGTTACCGTACAATTGTACATCCCCATGATTCGACCCCTGGATCCCATGCAGATCACCGTCGACACCAGCGTGGTGATGGCCGTGCTCCTTGGGGAGCCGGCCCGAGGCGCCCTCGTCGACCAGACGCGCGACGCCGAGCTGCTCGCCCCGCCGACGCTCCCCTGGGAGGTCGGCAACGCCCTCTCGGCGCTCCTCCGGCGGGGCCGCCTCGAATGGACCGAGGCCGCCGCTGTGCTGGCCGGCCTCGAGGCGATCCCGCTCCGCCTGCCGGAGGTCGATCTCGAGGATGCGGTGGAGCTGGCGAGCCGGTTCGGGATCTACGCATACGACGCGTATGTCATCGTCTGCGCCCGCCGCTACCGGACGCCCCTTCTCTCCCTCGACCAGGCACAGAACGCGGTCGCCCGCGAAGCCGGCGTGACCGTGATGGAGGTCTGACCCGTGAAGGTCTACACGTACTCGGAGGCCCGGCGCCTCTTCGCACAGATTCTCGACGAGGCGCGCGACGGCGGCGAGGTCCGCGTGCGCCGTCAGGACGGCACGGAGTTCGCCATCCGGCCCGTGGTACGTGAGGGGTCGCCCCTGGACGTCCCGGGGGCGGACGCGGGGCTGAGCCGCGAAGAGATCCTGGAGGCGATCAGGGAGTCGCGGCGGGGGCGGTGAGATCCCCCCTCACGCCACCGTCGCGCTCCAAGCCTCGTTCTCCATGTACCACTGCACCGTATCAGCCAGGCCGTCGTCGAAGTCGCGGGTCGGACGCCAGCCGAGCTCCGACGTGGCCCGCGAGAAGTCGATCGCGTAGCGGCGGTCGTGCCCCGGCCGGTCCTTCACGTACTCGACGAGCGACTCGGGCTTCCCGAGCACCCGGAGCAGAGTCCGCACGACGGACAGGTTCGTCCGCTCCGCGTCGCCGCCGAAGTTGTAGACCCGGCCCGCCTCGCCCCGCTCTCCCGCCGCCAGCACCCCCGCGCAGTGGTCCGTCACGTGGATCCAGTCGCGCACGTGGAGCCCGTCTCCGTACACGGGGAGCGGCTCGTCGGTGAGGGCCCGCGTGATCATGAGCGGGATGAGCTTCTCGGGATGCTGGTACGGACCGTAGTTGTTCGAGCAGCGGGTGATGACGGTGTCGAGCCCGTGCGTGGTGTGATACGCGCTCACCAGATGGTCCGCGGCGGCCTTGGTGGCCGAATACGGCGAGCGCGGGGCGAGGGGGGTGGCTTCGGTGAAGCGCGGGGCGTCGTCCGCGCCGGCCGCTCCTCCACCGGCCTCCGGGTCACGCCACGGGAGCTCCCCGTACACCTCGTCGGTCGAGACCTGCACGAAGCGCCTCACCCCGTGCGCGAGCGCGGCCGACAGCAGGACCGCCGTCCCGGTCACGTTGGTGCGCACGAACGGCGTGTCGGCCGCGATCGAGCGGTCGACGTGCGACTCGGCGGCGAAGTTGTAAACGACGTCGATGCCCTTCATGACCTCGTCGACGAGCTCGGCGTCGCAGATGTCGCCCTTCACGAAGGTATGGCGCACGTCGTCCTCGACGCCGTCCAGATTCGCCAACGTCCCGGCGTACGTCAGCTTGTCGAGGTTCACGACCTCGGCCTCGACGCGCTCGGCGAGGAGATGCCGCACGAAATTCGAGCCGATGAACCCGGCGCCGCCCGTGACGAGGACCTTCACGACCACACCCTGGGCTCGGCGATCACCGGATTGTCCCGGTCATGGGCCACGAGCTCGACGGCCCGGTGCAGCGAACGCACCGTGCCCGCGTCCGTCCACCAGCCGGTCACCTCGGCGTGCCGCATGCGCCCCGCACGGATGTAGTGATTGTTCACGTCCGTGATCTCGAGCTCTCCCCGCGCCGACGGCTCGAGCCCGTCGACGATCCGGAAGACCTCGGCATCGTACATGTAGCACCCGGTGACGGCGAGCCTCGACGGCGGATCGGCCGGCTTCTCGACGACGCCGGTCACCCGGTCGCCATCGAGGGTAGCGACGCCGAAGCGCTCGGGGTCGTCGACTTCCTTGAGCAGGATCATGGCCCCCGACGGGTCCTTCCGGAAGCGCGCCACGGCGTCGGCGATGGAGTCCTGGAAGATGTTGTCACCGAGCATGACCACGACCGGCTCGCCGGCGGCGAAGTGCTCGGCCAGCCCGAGCGCCTCGGCGATACCACCCTCCCCCTCCTGGTAGGCGTACTTGAGCTGCTCGAGCCCGAACTCCCGGCCGTTCCTGAGCAGCCGGAGGAAGTCGCCCGCGCCGTCGCCGCCGGTCACGATCAGGATGTCGTCGATGCCCGCCGCGACGAGCTGCTGCAGCGGGAAGTAGATCATCGGGCGGTCGTAGACGGGAAGCAGGTGCTTGTTGGTCACCCGCGTCATCGGGAGTAGCCGTGTCCCGAGGCCGCCCGCCAGGATCACGCCCTTCATACAGGCGTCGTCCGCCGCATCCGCTCACGCTCCATCGAGTTCTCCTACCTCCGTCAGGTAACGCCTCAAGGCCTCACGCCAGTCCATCCGTGCCCGGCCGAGGATGGCTTCCGTCCCCGCGACGTCCAGCACCGAATAGGGCGGTCGCGGAGCCGGCGCACCCCACGCCTCGGTGCTCACCGGGTCGAGCGGGGTCGGGACTCCACACAGACGGAAGGCCTCGCGGGCCAGCTCAAGCCACGTCGCCTCACCCCCGTCGGCCACGTGCCAGACGCCCCGCACGCGGCGGCCCACCAGAGCGAGGAGCCCCTCGGCCGTGTTCCGCGCCCAGCTCGGCCGGCCCCGCTGATCGTTCACGACCCGGAGGGGCTCGGCCCCGGCGGGCGCGGCCCCGGCGGGCGCGGCCTCACCGGGCGCGGCCCCATCGGCCCGCTCCCTCCCCCGCTCGAGCATCGCCGAGACGAAGTTCCGGCCGCCGGCACCATACAGCCAACTCGTGCGGATCACCAGCGCGCCCGGTTGCGAGGCCAACGCGACCCGCTCGCCCTCGAGCTTCGTGCGTCCGTACACGGACAGGGGCGAGACGGGAGCGTCCGGCGCGTAGGGGGTGCGGGCCTTGCCGTCGAAGACGTAGTCGGTCGACACGTAGACGAACCGGGCCCCGGCATCCGCGGCGGCCTCCGCCACGTGCCGCGTGGCGCCGACGTTCACGCGGGCCGCGAGGTCGGGCTCCTCCTCCGCGCGGTCCACGGCCGTGTAAGCCGCGCAATGGACGACGTCGGTGAAGGGCGGATTCGAGCCCCCACTACCCAGCAGCATGCCCCGCACCGCCTCCCGGTCCGTCACGTCGAGGGCGCTCCGATCCGCCGCGAGCACTTCGTACCCTCGCGCTCCTGCGGCCCGCACCACCTCGGAACCCAACAGTCCGGCCGCGCCGGTCACCAGCATGGGTGTCATGAACGAAAAAAGGGCCCTCCCGGACTTCTCCGGAAGGGCCCTTCCCGCTCCTGCGAGCGAAGCGCGCGAGCGGTCAGGCGCTCGGAACGATCGCAGGCGCCTTCTCGATCTTGCCGGCCGAGATGCACCGCGTGCACACGCGCACCCGGCGCCGCACGCCCTCACGATCGACGATCTTCACCGTCTGGAGGTTCGGCAGCCAGCGCCGCTTCGTCTTGTTGTTGGCGTGGCTGACGTTGTTCCCCGTGCTGGGCAACTTGCCACACGTATAGCAAACTCGAGCCATCTTACTGGTCCTCGCTGTCCCCGTCGTCCCCGCTACCGTCGTCGGGCACGACGCGAAGCTCGAGGATCTCGATGAAATGTGTCGCGAACTCGGCTGCGAGCCGGTCGCCCTCGCCGATCGCCTCGGCATCGGTCCAGGCCGTCAGCACCGAGTCGTTCATGGCCAACACCATGCCCGTCACGTCGACGGACACGCCCGGCTCCACGGTCCCTTCGACCTCGGCCTCGTTACCGACCGAGACGAGGAACGGGTTGCCGTTCGGCATCTCGAGCCAGAAGCCCTGCGTACCGAGATTGCTCGCCACGGGCAGGCCCTCGAGCCGGATGGCCCGATCCTCGTACCCGGAAGCGTCCATCTGGATGCGCTCGGGATCGATGAGCGGAGGGCGGTTGCGCTCCTCTTCCTCCGCGGCCGCCACGGAATCCGCGTAAGCCTGGCGCTCGGCCATCTCACGTGAAGCCTGTCCGTTGAGCCAATAGAGGAACCCACCGATCGTCGCAAACGCGAGGATCATCAGAGGTACGCCGAGATTGCTCGCGCCGCGCCGGGAAGCGTTGTCCGCCATGTACGTCGTCCTGTCTGATTGAAGTCGACCGCTTACGAAGAGCGGCACAAACTAATCGACGAGCTCGATGAGCGACATGTCTGCCGCATCGCCCTTACGATTGCCGAGCTTCAGAATGCGCGTGTAGCCGCCGGGACGCTCCGTGAAACGGGGAGCGATGTCGTCGAACAGCTTCCCGAGCGCGTTCCGGTCCTGGATCTTCCGCGCGGCCAGCCGGCGCGAGTGGATGTCGCCGCGCCGCGCCAGCGTGATGAGCCGCTCGGCGTACGGCCGGAGCTCCTTCGCCTTGGCGGTCGTGGTCTCGATCCGCTCGTGCAGAAAGAGCGACGTGGCCATGTTGCGCAGCGTCGCCTTCCGGTGACTGGGCGTCCGCGACAGCTTCCGTCCCTTCTTACGATGCCGCACCGTTACTCCTCGCCACCAGTGGTGGCTTCGGCTTCCTGGTCCACGAAGAAGAGCCGGCCGTCGTCTCCCTCCTCGAGCTGCATTCCGAACCGCAGGCCGTGCTCCTCGAGGAAGTCCGAGATCTCCTTCAGCGACTTCTTGCCGAAGTTCTCGATCCCGAGCATCTCTTCCTCGGTGCGCTGCACCAGATCACCCAGCGTGCGGATGTTCTCCTTCTGGAGCGAGTTCCGCGAACGAACCGAGAGCTCCGCGAGGTCGTCGATCGACTTCTCGAAGAGATCCTGGAGCCGATCGGAAACCGGAACCGTGCCCTCGGGCCCGCCCTCGTCGGGAAGGCCGCCCTCGCCGAAGTACAGCATGTACTCGAAGTGCTTCCGCACGAGCTCGGCCCCGTACTTCACGGCCTGCTCGGGCGTGACCGACCCATCGGTCTCGATCGTCATGGTGAGACGATCGAAGTCCGTGCGCTGACCGACACGCGTCTCCTCGACGGTGAAGTTCGCGCGGCGAACCGGATTGTAGATCGAGTCGATCCGCACCATGTCGACCGGCGCGCCCCGGGGGAGCGTGTGCTGGTCGGAGAGCACGAAGCCCCGTCCCTTGTTCACATGCAGCTCCACGTGGACGTCACGGTCCTCCTGGAGCGTGAACAGGTGGTGGTCCGCGTCGAACACCGAGGCGCCGGCGGCGTCCTGGATGTCCCCGGCGGTCACCGGTCCGGCCTTGCTCACGTTGATCTGGAGCACGGCCTCGTCCACGTCGTCATCGAGCTCGACGACGAGCGACTTCAGGTTCTGAATCACCTGGTGCACGTCCTCGACCACGCCCTGGATCGTCTGGTGCTCGTGCACCACGCCCTCGATCCGGAACGCCCACACCGCCGAGCCGCGAAGCGACGACAGCAGAACGCGCCGAATCGAGTTGCCCAGCGTATGGCCGAAGCCCCGCTCGAGCGGCTCGATGACGAACACCGCGGAGCGCGTGACATCGGGCGAGTCGAGAATCTCGACACGCTCCGGAAGCACGAGCCCGGTCAGATCTATCTCCACATTGTCCTCCTGGTGGACCGTTGACGCCCGGACCCGCTCGGCGGGTCCCCGGCCGTCGTATTACTTCGAGTAGAGCTCCACGATGAGCTGCTCCTGGACCGCGAGCGGGATGTCCGCGCGCGTCGGCTGGCGGACCATGCGGCCCACCTTCGCCTTCTCGTCCAGAGCCAGCCACTCGACGAGCGACGGACGCGTGCGCGCCTCGAGGCTGGCGTCGATCGGAAGCAGGTCCTTCGACTTCGTCTTGACCGAGATCTCGTCTCCCGACTTCACGTGGAAGCTCGGGATGTCGACGATCCGTCCATTCACCTCGACGTGACGATGGCGGACGAGCTGCCGCGCCGCGGCACGGCTCTGAGCGAAGCCCATCCGAAACACGATGTTGTCGAGCCGCGTCTCGAGCGCGATCAGCAGGTTCTCACCCGTGACGCCCGGCACGTGGGCCGCACGCTCGAACAGGTTCCGGAACTGCTGCTCGTGGAGCCCGTACATCCGCTTGACCTTCTGCTTCTCACGGAGCTGCACCGCGTAGTCGGACTGCTTACGGCGCCGCTGCTGGGCGGGGCCGTGGTGTCCCGGCGGATACGCACGACGGTCCACGGGGCACTTGTCCGTGTAGCACTTCTGCCCTTTCAAGAACAGCTTCTGGCCTTCACGACGGCAGAGCTTGCAAACGGGGCCGGTATAACGAGACATAGTCTTCTATTTCCTCAGACCCGACGCTTCTTCGGCGGCCGGCACCCATTGTGCGGCAGCGGCGTCACGTCTTGAATCGACTTGATGAACAGCCCCGCCGAGGCGAGCGCCTGGATTGCGGACTCACGGCCCGACCCCGGTCCCTGCACCAGGACATCGACCCGCTTCACCCCCATGCCGGCGGCTTCACGGCCCGCCTGCTCTCCGGCCACGGTAGCGGCGAACGGCGTCGACTTCTTGGAGCCCTTGAAGCCCGCCTTTCCGGCGGTGGCCCACGTCACGACGTTGCCCTTCGTGTCGGTGATGGTGATGAGCGTGTTGTTGAACGTCGCCTTCACATAGGCGATGCCCTCCGCCTCGACGACTTTTTTGCTGCGCTTGGGGCGCGCTTTCGGCTGTGCCACGATCTAATCCCTTGTCTGCGGCGGCTTACTTCTTCGGAGCCTTCTTCTTACCTGCGATCGCACGACGCTTGCCCTTGTGGGTCCGTGCGTTCGTCTTCGTCCGCTGGCCGCGCACCGGAAGCCCACGACGGTGTCGGAGTCCGCGGTAGCAACCGATGTCCATGAGACGCTTGATGTTCATGGACTTCTCGGTACGGAGCGCACCCTCGACCTTGAACTTGCTCTCGATCTCGCGTCGAAGACGGTTCACGTCCTCGTCACCGAGATCCTGAGTGCGAAGGTCGGGACTGATGCCGCACGCCTCGATGATCTGCTTCGCGCGTGCCTGCCCGATCCCGTAGATGTAGGTCAGAGCGATCTCGATCCGCTTGCCGCGCGGGAGGTCGACGCCTGCGATACGTGCCATGGGCTACTCTTGGTTCCTGTCGGAGACGGTCGTCATCGTGACGCTCATCCCTGACGCTGCTTGTGCTTCGGATTTCTGGAGCAGATGATGCGGATCACGCCTTTACGGCGGACCACCTTACAATGCTCGCAGATCGGTTTGACGCTGCTTCGGACCTTCACTGGAATTCTCCGCGTCCGTTTGTGGCAGAGCTAGGTAGTATAACCCTGGTGAGACAGGCCTTCAAGCACCGTCGACCGACGGCATCGCCGCCCCGACGGAGCTGTCCAGCGCAGTGAGAATCCTCGGCCCCTCGGCCGTGATCCCCACGGTGTGCTCGTAGTGCGCCGACAACGCCCGGTCGGCGGTCACCACGGTCCATCCGTCATCCAGCGTGCGGATGTCCGGCGAACCGGCGGAAAGCATGGGCTCGATCGCGAGCACCATGCCTTCCCTCAGGAGCGCGCCGTGTCCGGGGCGCCCCACGTTCGGTACCTGCGGCTGCTCGTGCACGTCGCGGCCGATCCCGTGACCGACCAGGTCGCGCACGATGCCGTACTTCGTTCCTTCGACGATCCGCACCACCGCGGCACCGATGTCTCCGACGTGCTTGCCGGGAACGGCCTCGGCCAGCGCGGCCCACAGCGCTCGCTCGGTGATGTCCATGATGCCCTTCGCTTCCGCGCTCGGCTCGCCCACCGCGAACGTCCAGCCGGAGTCCGAGCACCAGCCGTCGAGCCGGACGCCGACGTCCACCGAGACGATGTCACCGTCCTGGAGGATCCGCTCTTTGGAAGGGATCCCGTGCACGATCTCCTCGTTCAGCGAGATGCAGACGCTTCCGGGGAAGCCGTACAGCCCCTTGAACTCCGGATGCGCCCCCTCGTGCGACACGATGAAGTCGTCACAGAAGCGGTCGATCTCCCACGTGCTCACCCCCGGACGGAGCCTGGACGGCAGCTCGGCATGGAGGGCGGCGATGATGGTGCCCCCCCGGCCGATGGCGTCCATCTCCTCGGACGTGCGCAGATGGATCATGCGCGCGCGCCGACGACGGCCTCCCTGAAGTCCTCGTAGACCGCGTCGAACGGACGGTCCCCGTCGATCCGGATCATCTCGGCCCGGTGCTTCTCGTAGTGCTGGATGAGCGGAGCCGTCTGCTCACGGTACACCTCGAGGCGCCTCTGGACCGTCTCGGGGGCGTCGTCCTCGCGGTGCACGAGCTTCGCCCCGCACCGGTCGCACACGCCCTGCTCGGCCGGCGGATCGAAATGCACGTTGTACACGGACCCGCACTCCGGGCACGACCGCCGCCCGGAGAGTCGCTTCACCAGCACGTCGTCGTCCGCCTCGAAGAGGACGACCACGCCGACCTCTAGTCCTTCCTCACGGAGCGTCGCGTCGAGTCCGTCGGCCTGCGCGATGGTTCGCGGGAAGCCGTCGAACAGGATGTCCGTGCCCGCGGGCAGCGCGGCCACATGCTCCCTCACGAGCCCGAGAATCAGATCGTCCGGCACCAGCTCGCCGGCATCCATGTAGCTCTCGGCCTTCTTCCCCAGCGGCGTCCCCTCGCGGCGCGCGGCGCGGAGCAGGTCTCCGGTGGAGACGTGCACGGCCCCCGTGTCGTCCGCGAGGCGGACAGCCTGGGTTCCCTTCCCGACGCCCGGGGCGCCCAACAGAATCACGACCATCGATCTCTCGGCAACCGTCACGCTACATGTAACGCTGACGACCGCGCATCTTCACCCGACCCTTCTTCATGAAGCCGTCGTAGTGGCGAAGAAGCAGGAGCTGCTGCGCCTGCTGCACGGTGTCGAGTCCCACACCCACCACGATCAGGAGGCTGGTGCCCCCGAAGAAGAACGTCTGGATGTTGAAGATGTCGAAGATGAAGAACGGCACGAGCGCGATGAACGCCAGGTAGACCGAGCCCGGCAGCGTCACCCGCGTGAGCACACGGTCGATGTACTCGGCCGTGCGCGTGCCCGGCTTCACGCCCGGAATGAACGCTCCCTGCTTCTTCAGGTTCTCCGCAAGGTCGACCGGATTGAAGATGATCGCCGTGTAGAAGTACGTGAAGAACAGGATGAGCAGGCCGTACGTGATGTAGTACGTCATGGTCTGCGGCTGGAACATCTCGGCAAGCACGGACAGCGGTCCGAGGTCCAGGAATGCCGCGGCGGTCCCGGGCACCACGATGAACGACTGCGCGAAGATGATCGGCATGACGCCCGCGGAGTTCACGCGGAGCGGCACGAAGCTCTTCTGGCCTTCGCGGATGCGGCCGCGTCCCACGACCTTCCGCGGAATCTGGACCGGGATCTTGCGGGCGGCCATGGTCATCGCGACCACGGCGGCGCAGACGGCGACGATCACGACCAGCAGCGCCACCATGCCGAACACCGAGATCTCGCCGAGTGTGAACGACTCCCAGGTCCGGCCCACGGCCGCCGGGAACGTCTCGATGATGCTGAAGAAGATGAGCAGCGACATGCCGTTGCCGATGCCGCGGTCGGTGATCTGCTCACCGAGCCACATCACGAACACACCACCGACGGTGAGCGTGATGACGGTCGTGAACATGAAGAGGAAGCCGGGCGTGGTGACCGCGCCCGGAATCGACTGCAGGAAGACCGAGTAGCCGTACGCCTGCGCCATCGACAGGACGACCGTCGTGTAGCGCGTCCACTGCGTGAGCTTCTTCCGTCCGTCCTCGCCTTCCTTCTGCAGCTTCTCGACGGTCGGGAAGACCGCGGCGAGGAGCTGGAACATGATGCTCGCCGAGATATACGGCATGATCCCCAGCGCGAGGATCGTCGCCCGGCTGAGTCCCCCACCCACGAACATGTCGTAGATGCCGAAGAACGTGTTCTGCAACTGACCGAACTGCTGCTGCAGGATGGCCACGTTCAGGCTCGGCACGGTGATGTGCGCACCGGTCCGGTAGATGAGGAGGATGAACAAGGTGAAGAGGATCTTCTCCTTGAGCTCCGGTACCCTGAACAGGTTCGCGACGGGGTTGTTCGCCATGGGTCAGGTCGTTCCTGGCTTGCTCAGCTTTCGGTCGGCTCGGCGGATTCGGTCGGCTCGGCCGCTTCCGCGGGCTCGCCCGCTTCGGCCGTCTCGGCGCCGATCACGCTCACCGTGCCGCCCGCCGCCTCGATCTTCTGGCGCGCGGAGGCGCTGAAGGCGTGGGCCGTCACGTTGAGCGCCTTCTCGACGTCGCCCATGCCGAGCACCTTCACCGGCAGCTTGGCGGAGCCGACGAGGCCGGCCTTCGACAGCGCCTCCGGCCCGACGTCACCGTCGAACCGCACGAGGTCGCCGACGTTGACCGCCTGGTACGACCGACGGTTCGGGCTCGTGAAGCCGCGCTTCGGAATCCGGCGGATGAGCGGCATCTGGCCGCCCTCGAGCCGCGGGTGCACGCTTCCGCCCGAACGGGCCTTCTGGCCCTTCTGGCCGCGCCCGGCGGTCTTGCCGGTGCCCGAACCCGGGCCGCGCCCGACGCGCTTCCGGTTGCGATGGGACCCCTCGGTCGGGGACAGGTCGTGTAGGTCGCTCATGAATCCACTTCCTCTACGTTCACCATGTAGCCGATCTGCTCGAGCATGCCGCGGATGGCCGGTGTGTCGTCGTGGACGACGCTCTGTTGATGACGCTTGATCCCCAGGGCGAAGA
The DNA here is from genome assembly GCA_041690395.1 of Longimicrobiales bacterium. Taxonomy (GTDB): domain Bacteria; phylum Gemmatimonadota; class Gemmatimonadetes; order Longimicrobiales; family Gaopeijiaceae; genus JAWLHJ01. The sequence goes on from JAWLHJ010000004.1 coordinate 632,481, forward strand.
GCGTGCGGCGGTGCTTCCCCTGCCGCCCGATCCCGCTGCGGACCTGCGTGATGCGAAGCTTCTTGGGCTGCTGCTTAGCCATGGCGATGTACTCCCAGGGCCTCGACCGGCACGCCGCGCTCGGCGGCGGCCTGCTCGGGCGTCACCAGCTCGGTGAGCCCGTCCATCGTGGCCCGAACGACGTTGATCGGGTTGTTCGTGCCCAGGCACTTCGTGAGCACGTCGGTGATGCCCGCGGCCTCGAGGACGGCGCGCACCGGACCACCCGCGATCACGCCGGTACCGGGCGCGGCGGGACGCATGAGGACGTTCCCCGCACCCCAGTGCCCGACGATCTCGTGGGGGATGGTGCCGTTCTCGACCGGAACCTTCACCATGTTGCGCTTGGCGCGCTCGAAGGCCTTCCGGATGGCCTCGGCCACCTCGTTCGCCTTCGCGATCGAGACACCGACGTTCCCCTTCTGGTCTCCCACCGCCACCAGCGCGGAGAACGAGAACCGCCTTCCGCCCTTGACCACCTTGGCCACGCGGTTGATGAAGATGACGTTCTCCACGAGATCGCTCTCGCGGCCACGCCCACCCTTCTGCTTCTTGCTGTCTCTGGCCATCAGAACTTGAGCCCCCCCTCGCGGGCACCGTCGGCGAAGGCCTTTACCCTGCCGTGGTACCTGTAGCCACCGCGGTCGAACACGACCGTCTCGATTCCGTTCTCCCTCGCGCGCTCGGCCAGCATCTTACCGGCGGCGAACGCCAGCTCGGTGCGCCGGTTCTGGCCTTCCGGCTCGAACTCGCGCAGCTCGCTCACCGTGCTCGAAAGCCCGGTGAGGGTGCGGCCCGTGTCGTCGTCGACCAGCTGTCCCTCGATGTGCTTGATGGACCGAAAGACCACGAGCCTCGGCCGCTCGGCCGTGCCGACCACCTTGTTCCGTACGCGCTGGTGACGGCGCTTCCTCTGCAGGAAGCGACTCTTCTTGAGCTTGCTCTGCTTGATCATCTCTTAGGATCCTGCCGTCTTACCGGCCTTGCGGCGGACGTGCTCGCCCTGGTAGCGAATGCCCTTGCCCTTGTAGGGCTCGGGGGGGCGGAAGCCGCGGATTTCCGCTGCTGCCTGCCCGACCTTCTGCTTGTCGATGCCGGACACCACGACCGTGGTCTGGTTCGGGCACGCGAGATCGACGCCTTCCGCCGGCTGGTACTCGATGGGGTGGCTGTAGCCCACGTTCAGCGTGATGGCCTTCCCCTTCGCGTCCGCGCGGTATCCGACTCCGACGATCTCGAGCGTCTTGCTGAAGCCGTCGGTGACCCCGGTGACCATGTTGGCGATCAGCGAGCGGCTGAGTCCGTGGAGGGCCCTGTGATTCTTGGAGTCCGAGGGACGCTCCACGCGGATCTGGCCGTCGTCCAGGACGACCTTCATCTCCGGGTGGACATCGATCTCGAGCGACCCCTTGGGACCTTTCACGCTCAAGCGCTGACCATCGATCTTGGCCTCCACGCCCTTGGGCATGTCGACCGGCATTTTTCCGATACGAGACATCGTTGTTTCTCCAGGCCTACCAGATCAGCGCCATGAGCTCGCCGCCCACGCCCTGAGTACGCGCGGTGCGGTCGGAGAGCATGCCGGCCGATGTGGAAAGGATGGCCATGCCGAGACCGTTGCGAACACGCGGAATGTCGTCCGCGCCCACGAACCGGCGCCGCCCCGGGCGCGACACGCGCTCGAGGTGCCGGATGACCGGCTTGCCTTCGTGGTACTTCAGGTAGACGCGCAGCACGCCGAAGCGGCCGTCCTCGAGCACCTTGTACGAGTGCACGAAGTGGCTTTCCTGGAGCAGTCGAGCAATCTCGACCTTCGTCTTGGATACGGGCATGTCGGCCCACTTGTGGGACGCCTGTGCGGCGTTCCGGAGGCGGGTCAGCATGTCCGCGATAGGGTCAGTCATCATGATCTCTGGTCTCCCCTACCAGCTCGACTTACGGACACCGGGGATCTCGCCACGAAGCGACATCTCACGGAAACAGATCCGGCAAATCCCGAACTTCCTGATGAACGCACGGGGTCGGCCGCACCGCTGGCAGCGGTTTCGGTGACGCACGCCGAACTTCGGCTTGCGCTTGGACTTCTCGACTAGCGCCTTTCTGGCCATTCCAGTTGCTCTCTCTGTGCTCTCAGGACGCGGCAGCGGTGATCTGCACCGGAATCTCGCCGCGGAAGGGGAAGCCGAGCTCTCTGAGCAGGGCGAACCCCTCGTCGTCTTTGTCCGTCGAGGTGACGAACGTGATATCCATCCCGTGCACCTTCCGAACGTCCTCGAAGGTGATCTCCGGGAAGATGATCTGCTCTTTCACGCCGAGCGTGTAGTTCCCGCGTCCATCGAACGACCGGGTGTTGAGACCCCGGAAGTCGCGGATCCTGGGGATCGCCGTGCTGATCAGGCGGTCCAGGAAGAACCACATCCGCTCCTGGCGGAGGGTGACGGAAACGCCCACGGGCATCCCCTCGCGCAGTCCGAAGTTCGAGATGGACTGGCGCGCCCGGTTCACGATGGGCTTCTGGCCCGTGATCGTGCCGAGCTCCTCGACCACGCTGTCGAGCAGCTTCTGGTCCTTGGCCGCCTCGCCGACGCCGACATTGACGACGATCTTGAGGAGGCGCGGGACCTGGTGCACGTTCTCGAAGCCGAACTCTTCGGTCAGCTTCGGTCGTGCGTGGGTCAGATAGTGTGTCTGTAGTCTGGGCTTCATGATGTCCGCTTACTGAGGCCGGGGAACGGGATTGCCGGTTTTCACCGCCATCCGCTCCTTGGTTCCGTCTTCCTCGACCTGGATCCTCACCCGGCTGGCCGTCTCGCTGGCCGGATCGATGAGCATCACGTTCGAGATGTGGATCGGCGCCTCGAAGGTGATGATGCCACCGTCGGGGTCAGCCTGGCTCGGACGGGTGTGGCGCTTCCTCTGGTTCACGCCTTCCACCCGCACGCGCCCTTCGTCGCGCAGGACCTCGAGCACCGTGCCTTCGAGATCGCGGTAGTTACCGCGGATCACCTTGACCCGGTCGCCCTTCATGATCCGGTATTTCGGAGCACCCATCACAGCACCTCGGGCGCTAGGGAAACGATTTTCATGTACCTCTTCTCCCGGAGCTCACGCGCGACGGGCCCGAAGATACGGGTACCGCGCGGCTCGCCCTGCGGGTTGATGATGACCGCGGCGTTGTCGTCGAAACGGATGTACGTCCCGTCCTTGCGCCGGGTCTCCTTGGCCGTTCGGACGATGACGGCTTTGACCACCTCGCCCTTCTTGATCCCGGCGTTCGGGATCGCGTCCTTCACGGTCGCGACGATGACGTCGCCCACGCCGGCGTAACGCCGCCGCGAGCCGCCCAACACCCTGATGCAGAGTGCGGACTTGGCGCCCGTGTTGTCGGCGATCCTGAGGATCGACTCCTGCTGGATCATCTCGGTCTCTCTCTATCTATCCCGTCGGTTGCGAACTTGCTGGACTTCAGGCCGGGCGCTCGATGAGCTCGACCACCCGCCAGCGCTTGGTCTTCGACAGCGGGCGGGTCTCCACGATCCGCACGGTATCCCCGACCTGATACTCGTTGTTCTCGTCGTGCGCGTGGTACTTCTTGTCGCGCTTCACGCCCTTGCCGTACAGGGGGTGCGGGAAGCGCCGCTCTACCACCACGGTGACGGTCTTGTCGGCCTTGTCACTCACGACGACTCCGGTCCGGGCCTTGCGCGACGTCCGCTCCTCGGCCACGGCCTGCTCGCTCTGATTCTCGCTCATATCTTCTTCAGTCAACCTTCTGGGCGAGCTCGCGCTCGCGAAGCACTGTCTTCAGGCGCGCGATGTCGCGCCGGATCTGTCCGACCAGCCCGGAGTTCTCGAGTTCCATCATGGATCCCCGGAAGCGCAGCTTGAACTGCTCTTCCTTGAGCTCCTTCATGCGGGCCTGGATCTCGGTGTCGTCCAGGTCTCGAATGTCCTCAGCCTTCATGATTCCGACTCCGACGCGGTTAGAGCTGATCGTCGCGAATGACGAACTTGCACTTGATCGGGAGCTTGGCGGCGGCGAGCTGCATGGCTCGCTTGGCCACCTCCTCCGTGACGCCCTCGAGCTCGAACATGATTCGGCCCGGCTTCACGACGGCCACCCACGACTCCGGATTACCCTTACCCTTACCCATCCGCGTCTCCGCGGGCTTCGAGGTGATCGGCTTGTCGGGGAAGATCCGGATCCAGACTTTACCGCCACGCTTGATGTGGCGGGTCATGGCGACACGGGCCGACTCGATCTGACGGTTCGAGATCCAGGTCGGCTCGAGGGCCTGCAGCCCGTACTCGCCGAACGAGACCTTGTTACCGCGCTGCGCGGCCCCGCGCATGCGACCCTTATGGGTCTTCCTGTGCTTTACCCTTTTCGGCGCTAGCATCTTCTATTCCCTCGCTCGCTGTGTCAGGAGCCGGTCGAGTAGGTGCGGCCGCGCCGCTCTTCGATCACTTCGCCCTTGAAGATCCAGCATTTCACGCCGACGGTGCCGTACGTCGTGAACGCCGTGACCTGGGCGTAGTCGATGTCAGCCCGCAGCGTGTGCAGCGGCACCCGACCCTCGTTGTACCCTTCCGTGCGTGCGATCTCGGCCCCACCGAGACGGCCCGCGCACTGGATCTTGATTCCCTCGGCACCGGAGCGGATCGCCGCCTGGACGGCCCGCTTCATGGCGCGGCGGAACGAGATCCGCTGGCGCAGCTGATGCGCCACGTTCTCGGCGACCAGGTACGCGCTGACCTCGGGCCGCTTGATCTCCTCGACGTTCACGGAGATCTCGGAGTTGGTCAGCATCGCGAGCTCGTCGCGGAGCTTGTCCACCTCCGAGCCACGCTTGCCGATCACCACGCCCGGCCGAGCCGTGTGCAGCGTCACCACGATCTTGCTCGGCTTCCGCTCGATGTCGATCTGGGCCACGGCCGCGTGCGACAGGCGGCGGCGCAGGTACGTGCGGATGGTCTCGTCTTCGCGGAGCAGACGCGGGAAATCCTTCTCCGCGTACCAGCGCGAGGACCAGTCCTTGACGACTCCGAGCCTGAACCCGGTCGGGTGTGTCTTCTGTCCCATGTAATCAGGCGTCCTTGGTGTCCACGACCACGGTGATGTGGCTCGTTCTCTTACGAAGCGGCGCGGCGCGGCCCTGTGCCGCGGCACGCCAGCGCTTGAGGGTCGGCCCCTCGTCGACGAACGCTTCGCGCACGAAGAGATCGTCGACGTCGAGGAAGTCTCCCTCGTCCTGTGATTTGACCTGGGCGTTCGCCACCGCCGAACGGAGCGTCTTTCCGATCGTCTCCGCCGCTCCCTTCTTCGAGAACTGCAGGATGGCGTACGCCTCGTTCACTGATTTTCCGCGGATCTGGTCGATCACGAGCCGCGCCTTGCGGGGGCTCATGCCGACGTACCGGGCGATTGCTCTGGCTTGCATTCCCTGGTTCACCCCTACCGGGCCTTGGCCCGCTTGTCGGCCAGCTTGCCCCCGTGACCACGGAACAGGCGGGTCGGCGCGAACTCGCCGAGCTTGTGACCCACCATGTTCTCCGTGATGTACACGGGGATGAACTTGTTTCCGTTGTGCACCGCGACGGTGTGTCCCACGAACTCGGGGAAGATCGTCGACGCGCGAGACCACGTCTTCACGACCTTCTTCTCGCCCCGCGAGTTCATGGCCTCGATCTTGAGAAGGAGGCTGTCGCTTACGAACGGACCTTTCTTTACGCTACGCGGCATTGATGGCTCTCCGGCCTACGACTTCGTGGCTTTGCCGCGCTTGCGGCCCCGCACGATGTACTTGGTCGATTCCTTCTTCTTCTTGCGGGTCTTCTTCCCCTCGGGCTTGCCCCAGGGAGAGACCGGCGGACGGCCTCCGGACGTGCGCCCCTCACCACCACCCAGCGGGTGGTCGACGGGGTTCATGGCGACACCGCGGACCTTCGGACGCTTCCCGCGCCAGCGGTTCGCGCCGGCCTTTCCGATCTGCGTGAGCTCGTGGTCCGTGTTGCCGACCTGTCCGATGGTCGCCAGACAGGTCTTGTGGACCCTGCGCACCTCGGTCGAGGGGAGGCGGAGGCTGACGTAGTCGCCTTCCTTCGCCACGACCTGGACCCCGGCACCGGCCGAGCGCGCCATCTGACCGCCCTTACCCGGCTTCAGCTCCACGTTGTGTACCGTGGTACCGAGCTGGATCATCCCGAGCGGCAGAGTCGACCCGACCTTCTGGTCCGCCGTCTCGCCCGACAGGATCTCGTCACCCACCGACAGACCACGCGGGTGAAGAATGTAGCGCTTCTCACCGTCGGCGTAGTGAATCAGCGCGATGTTCGCGGTCCGGTTCGGATCGTACTCGATGTGCGCGACCACGCCGGGCACCCCGTGCTTGTCACGCTTGAAGTCGATCTTGCGGTAGCGGCGCTTGTGCCCGCCCCCGCGACGACGCGTCGTGATGTGCCCGTGATGGTTCCGGCCGCCCTTGCCGTGCAGCGACTCGGTCAACGACCGTTCCGGCCCGCGCCGCGTCACCTCTTCGTTCTCGAGGGTGGAGCGGAAGCGTGTGCCGGGGGTCATCGGCTTGAATTTCTTGATAGCCATGATCAGCCCTGGTCGTAAAGCTCGATGTGTTCGCCCTCGCCGATCTGCACGACGGCCTTCTTGAAGGCGGCCCGGCGCCCCTTGTTGGGGTTGCGCGCCATCCGTCCGAGGAAGGCCCGACGGGCCTTGCCCGGATACTGCATGGTGCGCACGTCCCGGACGGTCACGTCCCAGAGACGCTCGACCGCGCGCCCGATCTCGATCTTGTTGGCGTCACGAGCGACGATGAAGGTGTAGGTACCCCTCGCGTCCATCTCGTCCGCCGTCTTCTCGGTCACGACCGGCGCGATGATGATCTCGTACGGCTCACGCATCGGACGTCTCCTCGTTGTCGTCGTCCGCGCTCTCGGCGCCGACCGCGTCGATGGCGCTCCGCTCGATGACGACCGTTCCGGCCCAGAGCACGTCGTAGACGGACTCCTCGCCGAACGGCAGAACCGTCACGTTCGGGAGATTGCGGGCCGAAAGGTACACGTTTGGGTTCTGGCCGTCGGTCAGCAGCAGGATCTTGCCCTCGATCTCGGCCGCCTTGAACAGCTCCCGGAGGGAGGCCGTCTTCGGCGCGTCGAGCTTGGGCAGGTCCGCCAGCATCACCCGCTCGTTCTCGGCCCGGTCGTTCAGGGCGGAGCGACGTGCCAGCTGACGCGCCTTCTTGGGCAGCTTCTGGCGCCAGCCGTGCGGAATGGGCGGGAACGCCCGACCACCGCCGACCCACTGGACGGCGCGGATGGTGCCCTGCCGAGCACGGCCGGTCCCCTTCTGCCTCCACGGCTTCCGGCTTCCGCCCCTGACCGCCGCGCGGTTCTTCGCCGCGGCGTTGCCCTGGCGCTGGTTCGAGAGATACGCCTTCACCGCGAGGTGCATGGCGCTCTCGTTCACGACGCCGTCGAAGAGGGTCTCGGGCAACGCACGAGCCCGCCCCTTCTTGCCGTCGGCCTTGAAATACTTCGCCTTATACATGGCTCACTTCGAGATCAGAACGTAGCCGTCGCGGGCGCCGGGAACGCCGCCCTTCACGAATAGCAGGTTGCGCTCACCATCCACGCGAACCACCTGCATGTTACGAATCGTCGTGCGGGTCCCGCCCATGCGTCCGGGGAGCTTCTTCCCCTTGATGACGCGGGACGGGTCCGTACCCGGGCCGATGGAGCCCGGGGTGCGCGACATGGGGTGTCCGTGACCGCCCGGGCGTCCTGCGAACCCGTGCCGCTTCACCACACCCTGGAATCCACGACCCTTCGACTTGCCGGTGACCTTGACCAGGTCCCCTGCAGCGAACAGGTCGACGGTGAGCTGCTGGCCCACCTCGTACTGTTCCTCCTCGCCCACGCGGAACTCCCGCATGAGGCGCGGTGCGACCTCGAGGCCGGCTTTCGCCACGTGCCCATTCTCGGCACGCGTCGCGCGCGTCTCCTTCTGGGCGCCGAAGCCGAGCTGGACGGCGCTGTAGCCATCGCGGTCCTCGGACCTCACCTCGATCACTGGGCACGGACCGGCCTCGATGACGGTGACGGGCACCTGCACGCCTTCCTCGTCGAAGATCCTGGTCATGCCGATCTTTTTTCCGATCAATCCGGGCATTTTCCGGAGTTCCTCCCTCAGTCGACCTTGATCTCGACGTCGACACCAGCCGGAAGATCCAGCTTGGTCAACGCGTCGATCGTCTGTGAGCGGCTCTCGACAATGTCGATCAGTCTCTTGTGCGTCCTGAGCTCGAACTGCTCACGGCTCTTCTTATCGATGTGCGGACCCCGCAGCACCGTCCAGCGCTCCCGACGAGTCGGAAGCGGGATGGGGCCACGCACGGTCGCACCCGTCTTCTGGGCCGTACGCACGATGTCCGCAGCGGTCTGATCGACCACCCAGTGATCGAACGCCTTCAGTCGGATTCTGATTCTCTCTGCCATTTCTTCCTTCGCTCTGGGTGGGGGGCGGTTCGCACCAACCCCCGCTGTCGCTCAGCCGTTCGGCCGCATGTTATCCCGCAACATCCTAGTTTTTCCTGTGCCTCACTCCGCCGCTACGCGCGGCGGAGCCTCCCTCTAGCGGGGGTCGGCGCAAACCGCCTTCGCCCCGCGCTGTTCCCCCGACCGAACAACCGGTCCGGTGGGCTTGTTCGATCAAGGGCCTCACGATCAGCCCTTAAGAACCCAACTACATATGGTGGAGGGAGCTTCGCTCCCGCCTTCCGCTACACCTGTCTCGCGCGAAGCGCGGGCAGGTGCTCCGGTGATCGTCGAACCGCCTGGTTCGTCCGACCTGCGCGCCTGCCGCGGGGTCCTCATCCAGCGAGCGGCTCTGCGGAGGGATTCGCTCGGCCCTCCGCAGAGCGGAGCCTCCAAGCTGCCTCCCGAACC
>JAWLHJ010000005.1:0-616133 GCA_041690395.1 Longimicrobiales bacterium
GGGAGCGACGATCTGCATGGTGACGCACGATCCGCGCTACGCCGAGGTGGCCGACCGGGCCATCCACCTCTTCGACGGCCAGGTCGTCAGCGAGGACGAGGTCCAGAAGCACGCGCTCGAGGAAGCGGGTTTCGACGTGGCGTGACCAGGTCCGCCCCGCTCGGCCGGGGCTGATCCTTTCGGGTCTGCCTCGATCGGGGGATACCAGCGACCCGTGACCTCCCGGTAGTCTCCATGCATGAAGAAGACACCGGACGCCGGGAGGTCGGAGGCCCCCTTACCGCCGGCCCCCTCGCCAGCGGCGCTGTGGGCCTACGCCTATCAGATCGATCCGCCGCAGGCCGCGGCCGGGATGGCGCTGATCCGTGCGCTTCTCGACGAGGAGAACGGAGAGGCCAGGCGCGGCGTCCGGAAATGGAGTGCACGGCTCGTCGTCGAGCCGCAGGTTACCCACGTGCTGATCGTGAGCGACAGCCCCGAGCTCTCGCATGAAGCCAACCGCAGGCTCGAAGCCGAGCTGAAGGCGTCGGGCGTCGGGTTCTCGGTGACCGTGCCGATGCTGGTCGGAGGGCCCCTTCGCCCCTGACCGCCATACGAGTGCTGGTTCGCCGGGAGGACGACGTTCTGGTTCTGGCGTTGGCCGGCGACTGGGAGCTGCCGCATGCGCCCCCCCGATTCGGCCCACTCGTGCCGCGGCCGGAGGCGGCCCCGGTGCGCGTCATCGACTTCGACGTCACCGCGCTCGGCCGCTGGGACAGCAGCATCCTCACCTTCCTGAGACAGGCCGAGCACTACTGCGAGGCGCACGACGTGGAGTTCAGGGAGGGCAACCTTCCGGGGGCGGTCACCCGCCTCCTCGCGCTCGCCCGGGCGGTTCCGGAGCAAGAGGTCGACGGAACGGTGGAGGCCACGTCCTTCGCTTCCCGGTTGGGCAGGCGGGGCGTCGCGACCCTGGACGCCGTGATGGCCTCGATCACGTTCGCGGGCGAGGTCGCCCAGAGTATCGGCCGGCTGGCCCGCTTCCGGGTGCGTCTGCGATGGCGCGACTTCTGGAACGTGGTCCAGTCGAACAGCTCGGGAGCCCTCCCGATCGTCACCCTCATCGCCTTCCTGGTCGGCGTGATCATCGCCTTCCTGGGCGCCGTGGTCCTGCGCCGGTTCGGTGCCGACTACTACGTCTCGTATCTGGTGGGCTACGGGATGCTGAGGGAGATGGCCGCCCTGATGACGGGTATCATCATGGCAGGACGGACGGGGGCCGGCTTCGCGGCCGAGCTCGGCAGCATGAAGATCACGGAGGAGATCGACGCCTTCCGGACGCTCGGCATCTCGCCCATCGACCATCTCGTGCTGCCCCGAGTGCTGGGCCTCTTCGTGACGATGCCGCTCCTCACGCTGTACGCGGCCTTCGTGGGCATCCTCGGAGGGCTGCTCGTCTCGATCTCCATGCTGGACGTCACCTCCACGCAGTTCGTGGGCGGCCTGCTGTCGGCGGTGACGCTTTCGGACGGGCTCCTCGGCCTCTTCAAGGGAACGGTGTTCGGGCTGATCATCGGCCTCGCCGGATGCATGAAGGGGCTGGGGGCCGGGAGCGACGCGGGCGCGGTCGGCAGGGCGGCGACGGCCGCGGTGGTGCTCGGCATCACGCTGATCATCGGAGCCAACGCGCTGATCGACTGGCTCGCCGTCCTCCTGGACGTCTGATGGCGATCCCGGACGACGCCGGAGCGGTTCCGCTCGAGGTGCGAGGGCTCACCATGAGCTACGGACCGCACGTCGTCATGCGGAATCTCGACTTCAGCGTCCGCAGAGGCGAGATCCTGGTGATCATGGGTGGCAGTGGAAGCGGCAAGAGCACGCTCCTCAAGCACCTGTACGGGCTGGAGAGGCCGGCGGAGGGCTCCATCCTCTTCGGCGGGCGGGACTTCGCGGAGGCGGACGAAGGGGCCCGCCATGACATCCTCCGGGGCGTCGGTGTGCTCTATCAGAACGGCGCGCTGTGGAGCGGCCTGACCCTGACCGAGAACGTCGCCCTCCCTCTCGAGGAGTACACGGCGCTGGGCCCGGAAGAGATCGGGGAGATCGTCGAGCTGAAGCTCGCCCTCGTCGGTCTCCGGGGTTTCGGGTCGTTCTACCCGGCCCAGATCAGCGGGGGAATGCGCAAGCGCGCGGCCCTCGCACGGGCCACGGCCATGGACCCGGACATCCTCTTCTTCGACGAGCCTTCCTCGGGCCTCGATCCCATCACGGCGAGCCGTCTCGACGACCTCATCCTGCAGCTCCGGGACAGCTTCGGGACCACGATCGTCGTCGTGAGCCACGACCTCGCCAGCATCTTCAAGATCGCGGACCGCGCGCTCTTCCTGGACATCAAGGAGAAGACCATGACCGCGATCGGGAGCCCCGCGGAGCTGCGAAAGAATCCGCCCAGCGAGGAAGTTCGTCGCTTCCTGACACGCAACAGCCCCCTCGGGGCGACGCAGCCGTCGGCGAGGGACCCGTCATGAGCAGGCGCGCCAATCCGACCGCCATCGGCCTCTTCATGGTCGGGGCCATCGTGCTGACGACCGTGGGCGTAGCGGCCCTGGCGTCGACGGCATGGTTCGGAGACCAGCACACCTTCATGAGCTACTTCGACGAGTCCGTGAACGGGCTCGAGCGGGGAGCGCCGGTGAAGTTCCAGGGGGTGCCGGTGGGCACCGTGACGGAGCTCCTCATCGAGATCCACGAGGCCGACAAGACGTTCCGCGTGCCCGTGGAATACGAGATCGACCTGAAGCGCCTCACCACGGGGATCGGCACATCGCTGAACCTGAACGAGGAAGACGTCCTGCGCATGCAGATCGCCGACGGGCTCCGGGCACAGCTCCAGATGGAGAGCATCGTCACGGGCCAGCTCTACATCGAGATCAGCTACAGCGCCGACGCGAATCCGGCCCGGCTGTCCGCCGGGCCGACAGCGCACCCGGAGATTCCGACGTCGCCGTCGCTTCTCGCCGCGTTCGGCACCGAGGCGGGGAGCCTGGTAGCCGACGTGCTGCAGATCCTCTTCCGGGTGAACGAGATGCTCGAGGAAGTCGACATGGTGGGGATCAACACCGCGGTCGTAGCCTCGGCCCAGGCGGTGGAGCGCCTCGTCGGATCGGACGAGTTACGAACCGCGATCGGAGAGGTTCCGGAGCTCGCCGCTCAGTTCAGCCGCACCCTGACGGAGATGGAGGACCTCGCCGAGCGGATCGGCGAGGCGGTGGGACCGTTGCAGTCCGGCATGGAAGGCACCATGGCCGAGACCGACCGGACCCTCCAGGCGGCCCGGGAGGCGATCGAAGAGGCACGCGGCCTCATCACGACCGACGCTGGCCTCGGGTACGGCCTGGACCAGACGCTCCTCAGCCTGCGGGAGGCCGCGGAGGCGCTGCGCGTCCTCGTGCTCACGCTCGAGCGGAACCCTGACATGCTGATCCGCGGGCCGCGCCCGCCTGGGAACTGATGATGACGGATTGCCCGAGAACGACCCGCTTCCTGTTGCTATGCACGCTCCTCGCCCTGGGCGGCTGCTTCAGCCTGGCCCGGGCTCCCAGCCCGCCACGGCACTACGTGCTGGGCGGAGGCGCGGGTGGAGCGGCGTCTGCGTCAGCTTCGGCGGTGGCGCCATCCCGGACTTCGGTCGGGCTACGACCGCCTCGTCTCGCGGAGTACCTGGCCACCCCCTTCATCGTGGTGCGGCGTGACGTTCACCAGGTCGGGTTCTCCGAGTTCGACCGGTGGGGCGAGGACGTGGTCCACGGCATCGGCCGCGCCGTGGCCCGGAGCATGACGGCACGGGCGCCGTCGCTGCGCGTCGAGACCACGCCATGGGCGACCACGGCGCAACCCGAGTACGTGATCGAGATCGACTTCCTGCGCTTCGAGGGCGTGGCCCCCTCGGACCCGTTGGCCGTGGGCGGAGAGGCACATGTTCTGGCTACGTGGGAGATCACCCGCCGGGCAGACGGATCGCTATTGGCCAGCGGGACCACCGAGGTCCGCGAGCCGGGTTGGACCGTGGGAGACTTCCACGGCCTGGTGGGGCTGCTCGACGCGGCGCTCGGGACGTTGGCGGCCGATCTGGTCCTCGGGCTGAACGCGACACTGGCCGATCCGCCGCCCTGAGCTATGCCCGAGGCGTGACCGGGGGGACGGCTTGGCCCGGCTGCCCGCGAGGGAATACCTTGAGCGCTCCCCGCTCCACCCCTGCCATCGCTTCCGGGCCGACCGCATCGCATGATTTCGCTCGCGATCATCGAGGACAACCGACTCCTGCGGGAAGGGCTTTCCGACATCCTCGGTGAGCATCCCGATTTCGCCGTGGGACACGTCGCTCCCGTAGTCGACCTCGATCATCTCCGCAGGGCGGATCCCCGAGTGATCCTCCTGGACGTGGGCCTGGAATCGGATGACAGCCTGGGGCTCGTGGAGCGCCTACGGGCCGAGCTGCCCGATGCGCGGGTCATCGTGATGGACCTGGTCCCCGCGCATGAAGATCTGGCGCAGTTCGTCAATGCCGGAGTGGCAGGATTCATTCTCAAGGACGCGACCCTCGAGGACTTCCTCGGTACCATCCGGTCCGTCGCCGAGGGTGAGAAGGTCCTTCCCCCCGAGATGACCTCGAGCCTGTTCTCGCAGATCGCGGAGGCCGCGGTACGTCGCAGCCACACGTCGAACAAGGAAGCGACCGGGCTCACGCGGCGGGAGCGGGAAGTCGTCGAGATGATCGGAGACGGGCTGAGCAACAAGGCCATCGCGAAGGGCATCGGGATCTCGCCCCACACCGTGAAGAGCCACGTCCGCAACATCATGGACAAGCTGGCCCTGCACACCCGTCTCGAGATCGCGGCCTTTCTCCGCGACGCGGAAAACGAGGACGTCGGCGGTTGATCGACGGCTGAAGGGCGCCGGCGTGACTCAGTCGCCCTTTTCCAGCTTGGGCCACTCTCCGGGCACGTTGTAGGCGCGCGCCACGGCCTCCGGGTCCGCCTGGTTGCGCCGCTCCGACATCAGGAACGTGTAGTAGCCGCAGTTCGGCCCTTCCGGGAACCCTCGGCACACCGCAGGCCGGACCTCGTGGACCGTGCACAGCCGCGTCTCCAGGTCCAGGAACTGGCAGGCCGAGCCGAAGAGCTCGTCCTTCTGATGCTTCAGGACCCGCTCCCGGCTGGTCCAGCCCGGTTTGGTGAAACGCTTCCATGCTTCTTCGGGGGTGATCCCGAAGTGCTTCGCCAGACGCTTCGCGTCCCGCTTCGTCACCGCGATCCGCGGGTACGTGCAGCAGTGTGCCGGGCAGTTCAGGCAGTTGTAGAAGACCGGCAACGCGGTGTCCATCAGCGTGCGGGGCGGCCCGCTACAACTCCTCGATCTTCTCGAAGACGTGAACGCCCCGGGCGTCGAGGTGGTCGCGCACGCTCCGGTAGCAGGCCTCGTTCCGGCCCACGATCTCGGGCGTCGCCAACCCCGGCTCGCTCCAGAGCCCACGCGCCACGAGTCGCACCATGGCGGTGCACGTGTAGCCCGTGGTGCGCGCCATCGAGGACGTCTCGGTGTCGGGGTTGTAGTAGTCCAGGAGGTTGAAGGTGTGGCGCACCTCGCGCCCGTCCTTCACGCCTTCCACGACGATGCGCATCACGGTGAGGTCCGGTTCTCCCTCCTCGAACTGCCAGGCGCTGAACAGGAGGGCCTCGGTCACGTCACGTGGCCGTACGGTTCCCGAGGCCGCCTGTATCTCCCGGCTCGAGAAGAACCCCGCCTCGCGGAGCATTCGCATGCGCTCCGCGTGCCCGGGATAACGCATGGTCTTCTCGACCATGTTCGGCGTGGTGGAGGTGTGGAGGAGCGAGCGCAGCCCGTCGGTGTTGAACGCCTCGAGCGTGCCGAGCCCCGGGAAGTTCACCAGCTCCGTATCCGAAAGGGCCGGGAGTGTGAGATCCCGACCTTCCCGGCGGAGTCGAGCGGGCCGCATGTACTCCTCGATCACGTCGCCGGGCGAGAACGGGGCCTTGTAGTCCCACGGCCAGGTCCGCTCGACGGGGAGCCCGCCCACATAGGCCTGGAACGAGCGCGTCTCGTCGAGCTCCGCCTCCATGTGCCCCAGGACCAGGTTCGTGAATCCCGGCGCGATGCCGCAGTCGACCAGGCAGGGAACGTTGGCCTTCGTCGCCAGGGACTCGAGCCCTCGAGCATCCTCCGGGAAGAACGAGATGTCGACCACCGGGCGGCCTTCCTCGAGCACCCTCTCGACGGTCTGGTATCCCATGAACCCCGGCACCGCGCCCACGACCAGGTCGGCTTCCGTCGCGCCGACGGCCCGGGCCACCGCGTCCGGGCGCGACAGGTCCGCCACGATCCCGTCCGCTCCGTATTCCGTGAGGTCGTCGACGGCGACAGGGTCCACGTCCACCACCACGACGGAGAAGTCGTCCTCCGCCGCGAGGTCACGGACGATGGCATGCCCCACCCGTCCACCTCCAAGCACTACGATCTTCAGGGTACACCTCCACCTGGGTCGTCACGGAACAGCTGCGTCCGAGAGAGGAATCAGCGCAGAAGCCCGTTCGTGTGCAAGGGGGACCGGGTTCGACGTCGTATGAGGTGAAGCGCGTCCCGGCGGGCTGAACCGTACGTCCCCGGTCCGGGGTATGTGGAAGTCCGCACCGAGCACGGAGTCGACTCCTTGGCGACCGATTGGAACGAGATCTATCGGAGCACCTTTCCCGACCTCGTCCGGTTCCTGCACCGGAAGGTCTGGGACGACGAGCGTGCTCGGGATCTGGCTCAGGAGGCCTTCGTCCGGGCGCTCCGGCACGAGCCGAGACGACCGCGCGCCTGGCTCTTCCAGGTGGCGGCCAATCTGGCCCGGGACGAGGCGCGCATGGTGCTCCGTCGGAAGAAGCATCTGGCCCTGCTCAAGAGCGAGCGTGAGCTCGAGGAGCAGGCGGGCTCCGACCCCGCGGAGGCGTTGCAGGAGCAGGAGCGGATGCAGCACGTGAAGGATGCGCTCGAGTCCCTCTCGGAACGGGACCGGGACGTCCTGCTCCTGTGGGATGCGGGGCAGAGCTATACGGAGATCGCGGAGCAGACCGGACTGGCGATCGGGGCGATAGGAACGACCCTGTCGAGAGCCCGGAAACGGCTCGTTGACGCATATCGTGAGAAGGAGGAGGCGGATGTCGCACGTCGATGAGGGCGCGCTGCACGCCTACCTGGATGGCGCGCTGGAAGAGTATCCGGCCGGCGAGGCGAGAAGGATTCGTGCGCACCTCGAGCGCTGCGAGCGCTGCGCCGAGGCGCTGAGGGAAGCTCGTCTCATCCGGGACCGGGCGGAGTCCGTTCTCGCCGTGCCGGCGCTGAACGTGACGCCGCCGCCGCTGGAAGAGCTCAAGCGCATCGCGACGTCCGGAGCCGCGGAGACGCGCGCGTCGAGGAGCTGGGGACGAAGGCAGCGTCTCGGATGGGCCGCGTCCGTCGTCCTTGCGCTGGGCATCGGGTGGATCGTCCGTGGGGGGATGCCGCTGCCGACCGTCCGCCCGGACCGGGCCGCGTCGACCGACGCGTCGCCGCGCGCGGAAGCGGCAGAAGCGGCCGAAACGCCGGCTCAGGTGGGCGAAGTGCCGGCTCGGGTGGGCGAAGACGTCGGAGGTGCGACCGCCGCTCTCGCGGAGGCTCGTTCGCCGGGCTCGGGCGATGCCGGCACGCCTCCCTCCATCGGTCGGCTCTCGCAGAACGCCGCCGAGGCCCTGGAGGTGCCCGCAGAGACGGTCGTCGCCGAAGCGCTCGAGCGGAGCGTGCCGGAGGAGCGGGCGGTCGTGGCCGAAGCGCGGCCCGCCGACGCGCCGCCAGCGGAAGTGGCGGCGCCCGAGCCGGCCGCCCCCCCGGCGCTTCAGGACGTCGACGTGACGTCCGTCGAGACGCGTCAGGCGCCCCGTATCGACGACGTGCTCGATGTCCCGACCGCGCCGAGCCCCACCGCGGAGCTGCCCGCCGAATCCACCGAAGTGGCGATGGCGAGGGAGGCCGCGGATACCATGCGCGCACCGGGCGTCGAAGAGCCGGAGGTAGAAGTGGCCGGCGCCGCGGAGCGGGAAGCCGCCACGCGCTCCGAGGCCGCCCGCCTCTCGTTGGCGTCGAGGTCGGCCGCGGCGGGAACGGCACTGGCGCGGGGGGTCGAGCGAGGCTCTGCCGGGGACGGGGTTCGGGACGACGAGGTGTCGGAGCCCGGGTCGCTGGTGGTTCCGGGGCTGGAAGTCCTTTCGATCGTCTGGCGCGAGGAGGGCGTGGTGCCGGCGGGCGTGCGCGTGATCCAGCGGCTCGACGAGGGACAGGAGCTCGAGCTGATCCATCTCCCCGCCGGCTTCGACCCGTCGGCCGTCGTTCCGGCCGAGGCCGGGGTCAACGAGCTCGTGGTGCCTCGTGACCAGGGGTGGCTCATCCTGCGGGCGCCGGTGGAGGAGCCGGAGTTGCGCCTGCTCCTGGAGCGCATGGACACGCCGAACCCCGACCGGTGAGCCGTCCTCCGGCGGGGTGAGATGTCCCCCGGTTGTGTCCCCTGGGGAGGACGGCGAGGGATCCCTCTCCACGATGTGTGTGCAAGCAAGAGCGCCCCGGACCGTCGACGGTCCGGGGCGCTCGGCGCATCTATCCAAACGACCGGTGGGTCAGTTCATATCATCCGACCCGGTCGGATAGTGACGGAACAGGTGGTCGAGGCGCATCGCCTCCAGCACCCTCGCGGTCTGCAAGGGCAGGGCGCGAACCCACACGCTGTCAGTGGATCCCGCGTTCAGGCGTGCGGTGAGGATGAGCGCCAGATCACATACGTCCGGACGCTCGAGACCAGTGAAATCGAAGACCAGGTGCCCCTCCTCAGGGGCCCGTTCGGGCTCCGTCTCCTGGGCCTGCATGCGCAACTCTTTTCTGCGCTCGTCTTCGCGTCTCATCATCGCCTCCCTCGGTGCACGGAATGTTGGACCTCGAGGCTGAGCGTTGAATGTATCAAGAGTCGTGCCACAGAAAGACGGTGCCTCTCATGTCACTCTGGCACCGTGGGCGAGGCTGGTCCAGCGGGCGTCCAGGACGGAGATTGATGGTAGCGCCCCGGGTCGGGACACCGGGGCGGCATCGGGTTTGCGTTGCTCGGAGGGCGGCGCTATCTCGAGACACCTCGAACACACGATGGAGGCCAGCGACGGTGGATCGGATCGGGCGACGCTCGGGCGTCGCGGCGAAGGCTCTGGCGGCGGCTTTGCTGTTGTCGGCGGCGATCCCCGGGATCGCGGTCGGGCAGGACGAGTCCGCGCGCCAAGCGTACTTCCGGGCCGTCGCCGACTACTTCGAGGTCCCTTCGGCCGAGGTCGCGATCCTCGCGGACTGGAGCCTTGCCCCGGACGAGATTCCGGTGGCCCTCTTCCTGGCCAGACGCACCGGCATCTCGCCGGAGGCGCTGGTCGCGCTCCGTAACTCCGGGAGGGGCTGGGTCGAGCTTGCCAGTCGCTACGAAGTGGGGGCCGCGCAGTTTCACGTCCCCCTCGCGCGGCCGCCCATGAGCGGCCTGCTGTCGTCGGCCTACGAGCAGTACGGAACGCGTCCGGTCGGTGACTGGAATCAGATCGGCCTGACAGACGAGGAGATCGTGACGCTGGTGAACGTCAGGGTCCTGAGCTCGGCGCTCGGGATGCGGCCGGACGAAGTGCTCGCACGGCGAAGTAGTGTGAGGAGCTTCGTGGAGCTGTACGCGGGAGTGATCGGTTGACCCGGACCGGGTCGGACGCGGCTCCGGCATCCCCTCGCTTCGTGCCGCTCGAAGGCCACGTGGAATACCCGCTCACGGAGATGCGGGCCAGGGCGGCGGAGTACCTCGGTGCCATGCGGCGCAGGCGAACCGTCCGGGACTTCTCCTCCCGCCCCGTGCCGAAGGACCTCATCGAGACGTGCATCGGAGCTGCCGGTACCGCCCCGAGCGGGGCGAACCATCAGCCCTGGCGCTTCGTCGCGGTGTCGGATGCCGAGACGAAGCGGGCGATCCGAGCCGCCGCGGAGGAAGAGGAGCGGGCCTTCTACGGAGGACGCGCGCCCGACGAATGGTTGGAGGCGCTCGCTCCCCTGGGGACCGACGCGTCCAAGCCGTTTCTCGAGACGGCGCCGTGGCTGATCGTGGTGTTCGCCGAGAGCTGGGGCGCCATGCCCGACGGCTCCCGTCGGAAGAACTACTACGTGACGGAGTCGGTGGGGATCGCGACGGGAATGCTCATCTCGGCCCTCCATCTCGCCGGGCTCGCGACGCTCACCCATACGCCATCGCCCATGAAGTTCCTCAGCGAGATCCTGGGTCGACCGGAGAACGAACGTCCGTTCCTCGTGCTCGTGACCGGGTATCCCGCCGCCGAGGCGATGGTGCCCCGGATCACTAAGAAGCCGCTGTCCGACATCGCGGCGTTCGTGGAGTAGGTAGCAGGGTGCTGAAGGAGTGGGGTGGGTCGCGCACGAGGGTCTTGCGGATATCGTACAAGGAAGAGCGACGAATGCGATGTACTAACATCGGGGAGGAGCTATGACGCAGTACGGTGCCGCAACCCCCTCGTGCCCTACGGGTTGGGGCGGCACAGCCCCATCTCCGTCGTTGGCACTCCTAGACGTAGCGCATTGCTATGCCTTCGTCGTGCCGCCTAGGATCTGGGGCTGTGGCGCTCCCAACGCGGCCCACCCCACTCCTTCAGCACCCTGCTAACGTGGGCCAGGATGTGAACGGCGTCACCACGACCCCGGATCAGACCCGCGCCTTCTCCAAGGCTCTGCTCCGGGATCTGCGCGCGCTCGAGCGGATGCTCTCCGAGGGCCGCTTCGAGTCGGGCGTGCGTCGCATCGGCGTCGAGCAGGAGATGTTCCTGGTGAACGACGGATGGAGGCCCACGCCGGCCGCGCTCGATGTGCTCGAGCGTCTCGACGGGCCGTTCGGCACCGAGCTGGCGCTCTTCAATCTCGAGGCGAACGTCGAGCCGCGACTGCTCGCGGGGCGATGCTTCAGCGATCTGGAGAAGCGGCTCGACACGCTGATCGAGGAAGTCCGCGGTGCGGCGTCGGCGGTCGGTGCCCAGGTCGTGCTCACCGGCATCCTCCCGACTCTCTCCAAGTCGGATGTCAGCCTCGAGAACCTGACGCCGATCAATCGTTACAAGGCGCTCAACGGAGCGCTGTCCGCGATGCGCAACGGGGAGCCGTACAAGCTGCGCATCGAAGGCGCCGACGAGTTGAACATCGAGCACGACTCCGTCATGCTCGAGTCGTGCAACACGAGCTTCCAGGTCCACCTCCAGGTCGATCCTGAACGGTTCGCGCACGTCTACAACGTCGCGCAGCTGATCACCGCGCCGGTCATGGCGGCGGCGGTCAACTCGCCGATCCTCTTCG
Organism: Longimicrobiales bacterium; assembly: GCA_041690395.1. Classification (GTDB taxonomy): domain Bacteria; phylum Gemmatimonadota; class Gemmatimonadetes; order Longimicrobiales; family Gaopeijiaceae; genus JAWLHJ01. The sequence goes on from JAWLHJ010000005.1 coordinate 11,437, forward strand.
GGAAGCACCTCTGGCACGAGACCAGGATCGCGCTCTTCCAGCAGTCCGTGGACACGCGGAGCGGCTCGGTTCACATGCGTGACCTTGCGCCCAGGGTGCGGTTCGGTGAGTCCTGGATCCGGGACGGAGCGGCCGAACTCTTCCAGGAGGATATCGCCCGCTTCCGCGTGCTCCTCACCCGCGACGTGGACGAAGATCCCATGGCCGTGCTCGACGGGGGCGGAACACCACAGCTTCAGGCGCTCCAGCTGCACAACAGCACGGTGTATCGGTGGAATCGCCCATGCTACGGCATCACCGACGGGAAGCCGCACCTGCGTATCGAATGTCGCGTGCTTCCCTCGGGCCCGACCGTCCGTGACGAGGTCGCGAACGCGGCGTTCTGGATCGGGTCGATCCTGGGCGCGGCAGAGGCGTACGACAGTATCCCGGAGCGCATCCAGTTCGATGACGCGAAGGCGAACTTCCTCGCCGCGGCACGGCACGGGCCCAAGGCCGGCCTCCGTTGGCTGGACGGGAAGGTCGCAGGCGCACGCGAGCTGATCCTCGAAGACATGATTCCGCTCGCTCGTTCGGGACTCGTGTCGGCGGGGGTAAACGAATCGGACGTCGACAGCTACCTGGGCGTGGTCCGGGACCGGGTCGAGTCGAGGGCCACCGGCGCCCGGTGGATGCTGAACTCGATCCAGGCCATGAAGCAGCACAGCACTCGCGCGGAGTGGCTGACGGCGTTGACCGCCGCCATGGTCGCCCGCCAGAGGGCAGGAGCCCCCGCCCACATGTGGAGCAACGCACACCTCGAAGAAGGTGGAGGAGGCCGTCTGAGCTACCTGCGCGTCGAGCAGTTCATGACCACGTCCCTGTTCACGGTCCACGAGGACGAGCTGGTCGACATGGTCGCCTTCCTCATGGATCGCAATCAGATCCGGCACGTGCTGGTGGAGGACGACGGACACTCGCTGGTGGGCATCGTCTCCTATCGCTCCGTATTGCGACTCATGGCGGAAGGATTCGACCGTGCCGTCGAGCCGACTCCGGCGGTGAAGGACATCATGGAACGGGACCCCATATCGGTGCAGCCGGACACCCGGACGCTCGACGCAATCGACCTCATGAGGCAGCACCGGGTATCATGCCTACCGGTGGTGTCGGACGGGAAGCTCGTCGGCATCGTCAGCGAGCGGGATTTCCTCCCGATCGCATACGACCTCCTGGAGGAACGCCTGAGAGGGGCTTAAGACCTGCGAATGACGGTGATCACGGAATGGAGCGGCCCCCCCGGGGAGACGGTCCCCAGGGAACGGGTGCTCGCCCGGGCGAGGGGCGAGCTGCCCGGCCCCACACTCGTGTGTGTGGGCGCGATCCACGGCAACGAGCCTGCAGGGGTGCACGCGCTCCACCGGGTCGGACGCCACATCGAGGAGGCTGGAGGCCTCATCCGAGGCGATTTCGTCGGTCTCATCGGGAATCTGGGGGCCTTCGCCGAGGGGCGGCGGTTCGTGGAGCGCGACCTGAACAGGGGCTGGACCCGTGAGAGGGTCGGGCGGCTGACGCTCGCCCCGGGGGATGACCGTGACCTGCGCGCCGAGGACCTGGAGCAGCTCGAGCTCTCGAGGGAGATCGAGCGCGCGATCCGCGAGGCCCGCGGTCCCGTGTACCTGGTCGACCTGCACACGACCTCCGGGTCGGACGGCATCTTCACCGTGTTCGGCGACGCGCTCCCTCATCGCGCCTTCGCCGAGCGGTTCCCGATTCCCATGGTGCTGGGCCTGGAGGAGCTGGTCGACGGGACCATCATCCAGCACTACGGTGCCCGCGGGATCATCGCGGTGACGGTCGAGACCGGCCGTCACGACGCTCCCGGCTCGGTGGATCGGGCGGAGGCCGCGGTCTGGCTGGCGCTGGACGCGCTCGGCCTCCTGAGCGAGAAGGCCCGAGCCGAGGCGCTCGAGGGAGACCGCACCCTTCGTCGGGCCTCCGCTCACCTGCCCAGGGCTCTGGAAATGAGGCATCGGCACGCGGTCCGCCCGGGGGACGGCTTCCGCATGCGACCGGGCTACAAGAACTTCGACCGCGTGGCGAGGGACGAGGTCGTGGCCTCCGACGCGGGTGGTGCGGTTCGGGCCACCGAGGCGGCACGTTTGCTCATGCCGTTGTACCAGGACCAGGGGGAGGACGGCTTCTTCCTGGTGCGGAGGTTCAGCCCCTTCTGGATGTGGCTGTCGGAGCAGCTCAGGCGGGCCCGGGTCGATCGAGTCGCTCCTTATCTGCCCGGAGTGCGGCGAGTGCCGGGAGATCCGGATGCCGTCACGATCGATAGGCGGGTGGCGCGATTCTTCGCGAAGCAGCTCTTCCACCTTCTCGGCTTCCGGAGGGTCGAGGAAGCCGGTCCCCGACTCGTGATGCGCCGCCGCCCGAGGCACGTCAGCTAGCAGCGACCCGCTGGGGGACTTGACACCCTTCCGCGGGAAGAAAAATTCGAATCGGACCCGGTTCCGGGCGCCCCGCCCCGAATCGACCTGGCCCCATTCGACTTGGAGTACCTCAACCGGAGCATCATATGCGCGCCATGACCATGTCCGCGATGTCCGCGATCCCACTCGTACTCTTTCTGGCGGGATCCACACCTCCGGCTTTCGAGGCCCCACCCCCCGAGATCCCGATCCACGCCGCGCCCGCCGAGAGCGGGTCGCGGGGGGCATCCGATGCCGTGGGCTCCGGCCTGACTCTGGGATTCGATCATGCCTGCCGGCTACTCGAGGGTGGAACAGCGCGGTGTTGGGGTGCCAACGACCAGGGCCAGCTCGGGGACGGCACGACCGAGCTGAAGGGCGTCCCGACCGACGTGGCGGGAGGGCTCTCGTTTTCCGCCCTTTCCGCCGGGCACAGGCGCACCTGCGGTATCGCCGGAGGACGCATCCACTGCTGGGGCACGCAGATTGCGCGCACGCCGGGCCAGCCGGCCGGTGAGCCGAGCCTGGAGCCGACCCAGGTGCCGGGGGACCGCACCTATACCGCGGTCTCCGTCGGCAATCAGCATGCCTGCGCGCTCGACTCCGCCGGTGCGGCGTTCTGCTGGGGACGCAACCACTCCGGAGAGCTCGGGGACAGCACGACCGAGGCACGCATGGAGCCCGTCGCCGTGTTCGGGGGACATCGCTTCACCCACATCTCCGTAGGGGGTGACCACAGCTGCGCACTCGACGGGGACGGTCGGGCGTACTGCTGGGGGAGCAACGATTTCGGGGAGCTCGGCGCGGAGGCGACCGGGATGTCGTCCACACCGGTTCAGGTCGAGGGCGATGTCCGCTTCGAGTCCATAGACACGGGTTTCAACCGCACGTGCGGCCTGGCGAGCAACGGCGTCATCCACTGTTGGGGCGCCAATGGGCACGGGGCCCTCGGGGACGGGACGGACTCGGCGCGCGTCGCCCCGGCGCCGGTCGCCGGGGACGTCCGCTTCTCGCAGATCGCCGTCGGGAACCTCCACACCTGCGGGTTGTCACGGGAAGGCGCGGCGTACTGCTGGGGCTTCAACGGCTTCGGTGAGGTCGGAGACGGCTCGACCACGAGCCCCATGGAGCCGACGGGCGTGGCGGGCGAGCACACCTTCGGCGAGCTCGGCGCCGGGGCCTACAGGACCTGCGGGGTGACGTCCGCCGACGAGGTCCTTTGCTGGGGACGCGATCCGTCCGGCGGGATCGCTGGCGCCGCCGTGATCCGACAGACGGAGCCGACGCCGCTGGTGGCGGCCGAGGCGCCGCCGGGCGAGCCGGTCAGTTCGCGCTGACTGCCCGTCCGGCCGCCCAGGCGCGCATGTCGTCGATCCGTTCCCGCATGGTGACGGACAGGGGACGGGTGGCGGCGGCCTCACGCGCCAGGAGCTCCGTGTCGACAAACGCGTCGGTCGCGAACGCCGTGTAGAGGGCCGAGACGACGACTTCCTCGATCTCCGCGCCCGAGAAGCCGTCCGTGCGGGCGGCCAGGGCGGGAAGGTCGATGGTCGCGGCGTCCCGCGCCCTCCGTTCGAGATGGATTCGGAAGAGCTCCTCGCGCACCGCGCCGTCCGGAAGATCGACGAAGAACACCTCGTCGAACCTGCCCTTCCGGAGGAACTCCGGCGGGAGGCTGCGGACGTCGTTGGCGGTCGCGACGACGAAGACCTCCCCGGCGCGGTCCTGCATCCAGGAGAGGAAGCTTCCGAGGACGCGCTCACTCACGCCGCCGTCCTCGCCCCCGCCCGACGCGAACGCCTTCTCCAGCTCGTCGATCCACAGGACCACGGGCGCCATCCGCTCGGCGACGGCCATCGCCCGCTTGAAGTTCCGCTCGCTCTCGCCGATGTACTTGTTGTAGAGGTTGGAGGGGTCGAGCTTCAGCAGAGGTAGGCCCCATTCGCCGGCGACCGCCTTGGCCGACAGGCTCTTGCCGCAGCCGGGGACGCCGAGGAGCAGCACGCCCCGCGGGAACGCCAGACCGAAATCCCGGGCCCGCTCGGGTTCCCTGACGACGGCCGCGCGCTTGCGCAGCCAGGCCTTGAGACCCGCCAGATCGGCGATCTCGGCCAGGGCGTGCTCGACCGGGTAGTACTCGAGCAGCCCTTCCCGCTCGACGATGCGACGCTTGGCATCGAGCACGTGGCCGATGTCGTCGGACGTGAGCGCGCCGTCCTCGACGATCGCCTTGGTGAGCACCTTCTCCGCCTCCATGAGCGTCAGGCCGGCCAGATGCCTCACGAGCGCGCTCCGCTCGGCCTGCGACAGCGCGACCTCGACGTGGGTGGCGCGGGACAGGTCGCGGACGATATCTGCGAGGAGCGCTGAGAGCTCGGCCTCCGAGGGCCCGGGGAGGGTCACGTGGGCGGCGAGCTCGGCCAGCGGACGCGGTAGCTCGACGTCGTGTCCGGTGAGCACGACCGCGCCGTCGAGGGACGCGAGGCTCCGTGCGGCGTCCCGGGCGAGCGACACGAGGAGATCCTGGTCCTTCAGGCTCGGGGCGAGCGACTCGAAGTGGTACACGGCCTCGATGCCGGCCACCGCGACATGGCGGAGCGCCTTCGCGGGATCCTGAGTGTCGTAGATCGGGTCGTCGAGCCCGTGGCGACGCAGGCCACCCGATCGGGTCCAGGTGTAGAGGGGTAGGCCCATGCGGTCGGCGACATGGGCGAGCAGTGTCCCCGCGCGGGTCTCTTCTTCCGTGTCGAGATGCACGAGCCCGTGCCTGGACCGCATCAGCAGCTCGATGTCTCGAAGGGCGTCTTGTGGCATGCGAGATCTTATCTTGGTTTACGATCGACGCCACCCCGGGTGTCCCGGGAGCAGGTGTCCGAGCCGCGCGGCTCCCCCGAAACCCTGGATCCGACTCGATGGAGTGCCCCGATGTCCGATAGGCTGACCGTGTACGAGAAGCCGACCTGCACCACGTGCCGCAAGCTGGTGACGCTGCTGCGAGAGGAAGGGATCGACTTCGACCGGGTGAACTACGTCATCGAACCTCTCGATGAAGCGACCCTTCGGCGCCTGCTCGCGAAGGCCGGTCTCGAGCCGAGGGACGTTCTGCGGACGAGGGAGGCCGCGTACCGGGAGCTGGGTCTCGACGACGTAACCATCGACGACGAGACCGTGCTGCGAGCGCTCGTGGAGCACTCCGAGCTCCTTCAGCGACCCATCGTGGAGCGCGGTGACCGCGCCGTGCTGGCCCGACCCGTGGAGAAGGTGCGCACCCTTCTCTGAGCGGGCTGGCGAGCGGCGCGGCACCGGATTAATCTGCGAAACGCGGTCGGGGTCGCCGTGCGACGCTCCGACGGGGGCGGCGGCGGCGCTACGTGGACGGGGATCTCGGGGAAGGAGGGGGCATGCCGGAGGCTGCGAAGGGAGTCAGCGCGAGCGCCGGGGACACGGTGTTGCTGGTGGGCACGACCAAGGGCGCGTTCCTGGCCCGTCGCAGCCCGGACTCGTCGGAATGGGTCGTCGACGGCCCGCACTTTCCCGGCGAGGAGGTCTACGCCCTCGCGCTCGACGCACGGAGTGGAAAGCCGGTCCTCTGGGCCGCGCCCGGGAGCCCGTTCTTCGGAACCACGCTCCGACGCTCCGACGACATGGGGGCGACCTGGTCCGACGGGGAGGCGCGGCCGGTCCGCTTTCCCGAGGCGTCCGACCTCGCCCTCCAGCGCATCTGGCAGATTCGCCCGGGGCGACGGTCCGAGCCGGACACGATGTACCTGGGCGTGGAACCCACCTGCATCTTCGAGTCCAGGGACGGCGGAGACAGCTGGGCCCCGGTCGAGGGCTTTCTCGAGCACGAGCACCGACCCTATTGGACCCCGGGGAACGGCGGGCTCTGCCTGCACACGATCCTCCCTGATCCCGACCGACCCGAGCGCATCGGCGTCGCGTTCTCGACGGGGGGCTTCTACCGGACCGACGACGGCGGCGAGAGCTGGAGGCCGAGGAATGTCGGGGTGCGGGCCGAGTTCCTTCCGGAGAAGCATCCGGAGTACGGGCAGTGCGTGCACAAGGTCGTACACCATCCCGAGCGACCCGAGCGGCTCTTCCTCCAGAACCACTGGGGCCTCTACCGGTCCGACGATTGGGGCGATCGCTGGGTCGACATCGCCAACGGCGTGCCGTCCGACTTCGGCTTCGCCATGGCGATGCATCCCCGGGATCCGGATACGGTCTACATCGTCCCCTTGGAGTCGGACGGATTCCGGTGCACTCCGGATGCGAGGATGCGTGTCTACCGGACCCGGGACGCCGGCGCGTCATGGCACCCCCTGGAGGAAGGGCTCCCCCAGGAGGACGCGTACGAGACGGTGCTCCGCGACGCGCTGGACTGTGACGACGGCCGATCGGACGGTCGCGTGAGCGGCGTCTACTTCGGGACGCGCAGCGGGAAGCTGTTCGCGTCCGAGGACGACGGCGACTCGTGGCGGCTGGTGCGCGACGGACTCCCGCCGGTCGTGTGCGTCAAGGCGGCCACGCTGGCATGAGCGTCGTCCTGGTGCTTCCGTCCCAGCTGCGCGGATTGGTCGGAGGACGTGGCCGAATCGAGGTCGACGTCGCGGCGGATGGGGGATCCGCGACCACGGTGGCGGCGACGCTGGACGCGCTCCGGGAGGCCCACCCGGCCGTCTACGAGCGCATCGTCACGGAGCGTCGCGAGCTGCGTCCCCACGTCAACGTGTTCGTGGGGCGAGACGACATCCGTTGGTCCGGGGGCTTCGATGCGGTGGTGCCCGAAGGAGCAGAGGTCGTCGTGCTCCCGTCGGTCAGCGGGGGTTAGGGAAGCGGCCTCTCACCGCTCCGCCAGCCCAGCCCGCACATGGAGCGCGACGGCGCCGAAGCCGAGGGCCGTCACGAGCACCCGGACGGGGAGCCCGATCCAGGGCAGCAGCGAGATCACCGCGACGATCGCGCCGCCGAGCAGGAACGCCTTCGGGGGTGCGGTCGAGGGCCCTCCCGGCCGATCGAGGAGCGAGACACCGAGCCAGAGTCCGGGAATCACGGGCGCCAGGTACAGGGAGATCACGTAAGCCGCCGTCGCGATGACGGCGAGCGGGATGCCCACGACGGTCACGGCGGCGGCGAAGACGATCACGGGGAGGGCGATGATCCAGAGCAGCCCGAGCCCGAAGGCCGCGCCCGGGCGCTCGTTCAGCCGTTCGGCGGCCCCGGCCAGCGGCCTGACGAGCAGGAGCATCACGAAGCCCGCGAGCAGGAAGGCCGCCACGCGGCCGGCGGCCATCGAGACGCGGAATGCCGTCGATGGCCCGGGCACGAGGATCGCCTGGATGTCGCCTGAGACGACCGCCGCCGAATCGACGCTGTCCGCGCCTACGCGCACCCGGTAGGTCAGGTCGCCGTCGATCCGTGCCGACGGGCCCAGCGTGAGCCGGCCGGCGATGACGTCGACGTTTCCGCCCACGGGCCCGTCGAGCACGACTTCCCGGGCGGCGATCCGGAGGTTGCCCCGAACCGGTCCGCGCTGCTCGACCCTTCCCCCCACGAGGTAGGCGTTCAGGGCGACGTCCGCGTCCCGTGCGACGAGGAGGTCGGCGGCCAGCAGGGTGACGTTGCGCCCCACGCGCGAGGCTAGCAGGACGGCTCCCCCCGCGGCGTGGACGTTCCCGGCCACCGAACCCTCGAGCGTCTGGGTCGATCCGGCCGTCAACGTCGATCCTCCGGCAGAGCCCGTGAACACGACGTCCCGCCCTGCGGCCATCACGTCCCCCGTGACCGATTCGGGGACCTCCACGACCGTCCCGGCGGCGACCAGGTCGCCTCCCGAGCGGAAGCGGGGCTCCTCACCGTCGGGAGCGAACGGGCCGCAGGCGGCGGTCAGCGTCAGGAGCGTGAGGATGAGCCGTCGAGGTCTTCTGGCTGAACGTGTCATCGGCGCGCTCCATTGTGATCGGGCTCCGCGCGGTGACGCCCGCCGGAGGTCCTTTCGAGAAGTCCCCTGAATGGTAGAACACACGCGCCATCCGGGGGAGTCACGGCCGTCGCCCCCCGGGCACGGGCTGCCAGGCCTTGAGATTCCGGCGGGACGTGATACGCTCACCTCATCGGGAGCGCCGCATGGTGGCGCTCTTTTTCAGCCGCTCTCCACGGGTCGTTCATGCCATGGGCAAGGTCTTGCTGGTCATACTCGACGGTTGGGGGCACTCCGACTTCGAGGGCGCTCCCGACCCGGGTAACGCCATCGAGCAGGCCGACGTGCCCATCTACCGGGGGCTCTACGACACCGCGCCCCGCACCCGGCTGGCGTGCTCCGGCCATGACGTCGGCCTTCCCGCGGGCCAGATGGGTAATTCCGAGGTGGGTCACCTGAACCTCGGAGCCGGACGCGTCGTGCACCAGGACATAGCACGGGTCGATCTGGCCATCGCGGACGGCACGCTCGCGGAGCGCCTCGGCCTCGACGCGCTGGTCGAGCGACTGCGGGCGAGCGGCGGTGCCTTGCACGTGGCCGGACTCGTCTCGGACGGCGGGGTGCACGCGCATCTCCGGCACTTCACGGCGCTCTTCGACCTGCTGCCGGAGGATCTCGACGTGCGGGTGCACTGCATCACGGACGGGCGTGATACCTCACCGACCGGAGGGCGAGCGTACGTCGGCCGCATCGAGGAGGCGTGCGCCCGGAGTGACCATTGGGCGATCGCCTCGGTGACGGGGCGGTACTGGGCGATGGACCGCGACCGGAGGTGGGAGCGCACCCGGCGCGCCTACGACCTCATCGCGGGCGGAAAGGCGGAGCGCTGGGCGGACGGCCCCGACTTCCTGACGCGGAGTTACGAGGAGGGCGTGACCGACGAGTTCGTCCCGCCGACCGGCATCCGTGGCGTGGGCGAGCGTGGCATCCGGGCCGAAGACGCGGTCATCCTCATGAATTTCCGTTCGGACCGGATGCGGCAGCTCACCGAGGCGCTGTCCCGACCCGACTTCGGCGACTTCGATCGGGACGCGGCGATTCCGGGTGACATCGTGACGATGACCGAGTACGAGGAAGGGCTCCCGGTCACGGTGGCTTTTCCTCCGGACAATGTCCGCATGGGGCTCTCCGAGTATCTCGCCGAGCAGGGAAAGACACAGCTGAAGGTGGCCGAGACGGAGAAGTACGCGCACGTGACGTACTTCTTCAACGGTGGGGAGGAAACGCCGTTCTCCGGTGAGGACCGCGAGCTGATCCCCTCGCCCGGGGTGGCGACGTACGATCTGCAGCCCGAGATGAGCGCGCCCGGGGTCGAGGAAGCCGTCGCCGCGGGGATCCGGGGCGGGGCGTACGACTTCATCCTGGTGAACTTCGCCAACCCGGACATGGTCGGGCACACGGGCTCCATTCCCGCGGCCATCGAGGCCGTTCAGACGGTGGACGCGAGTCTGGGCCGCCTGCTCGAACTCGTCCGGGCGCAACCCGGCTGGGTCGCGTTGATCACGGCGGACCACGGCAACGCCGAGAAGATGCTGACCGAGCGGGGTACGCCGTACACGGCCCACACCACCGAGCCCGTCGATTTCGTCGTGTTCGACCCCAACGGCAACCGCACCCGTCTCCGTGACTTCGGGCGCCTGGCGGACGTGGCCCCCACCGTGTTGGACTACATGGGGCTGGAGCAGCCGCCCGAGATGACGGGCGCGAGCCTCGTCACGCACCGAGAGGAGGTCGGCTGATGGAGCTCGACGCGCTTCTCTCCCGGGTGCTCACGCTGGGTGACGAGGGAGACTGGACCTCCGCGGCCGAGCTGCTCCTCGAGCATCTCGAGGAGTTCGACGAGAACCCCGCCGTGCACTGCTGGCTGGGCGTCGCCGAGCGGGAGTTGGGGCTGGAGGGTGTCGCCTACGAGCGGTTCAAGCGCGCGCTCGCGCTCCAGCCGACCGATCCGTACGTCCTGGCGACCGCTGGCAACGGCATCGCCGCGTTCGACGATCCGGACGCCGAGCAGGCGCTCCGGGCCGCCGCGCTCACGGCGCCGCAGGTCGTGCTCACCCGCCTGCTTTACGGTGCGTACCTCACGCGCGAGGGGCTGTTCGAGGAGGCCCGAAAGGAGCTCGAGGCGGCGGTCGCGATCGACGAGCACGATCCGCAGGCCCGCTACGAGCTCGGCGTCCTGCACGCGATGGAAGAACGCTTCGACGCGGCGGCCGACGCGCTCGGCGACGCGGTGCGACTCGACCCCGAAGACTCCTGGACCCGGGTCGTGTTCGGTCTCGTGCTGGTGGAGGCGGACCGTTTCGATGAAGCGGCGGGGGAGCTGATCGAGGGCGCGCGGATCGATCCGGAGGACGTCGACGCGCAGTTGGCCGCCGCCCTCGCCGCGGCCGCCATCGGCCGTGAGGGCATCGCCTACGAGATGCTCGAGCGCGCGCGCATGCAGGCCGCCGAAGCCGACCAGGAGATGGTCGCCGCCGTCGAGGACCGTCTCGACGCGGACCACGAAGCGGCGCGTACACTCCTCGTGGACGACATCGCCCCGTCGTTCCTCCGTGTTCGCCTGAGCGAGCGTCCCTGACCGAGAGATACGTTGAGCCGACTTTCCATTCCCGTCGAGCGCCACAGCCTGGCCAATGGGCTGCGCGTCGTCCTGTCCCCCGATCCCACGGTTCCGGTGGTCGCCGTGAACCTCTGGTACGGTGTCGGATCCCGGAACGAGCCGGCGGGGAAGACCGGGTTCGCCCACCTGTTCGAGCACATGATGTTCCAGGGCTCGACCCACGTCCCCAAGAACAAGCACTTCGAGCTGGTCGAGCGCGCGGGCGGCACGCTGAACGCGACCACGTGGTTCGACCGGACGAACTACTTCGAGACGCTTCCGTCCCATCATCTGGACCTCGCCCTGTGGCTCGAGTCCGATCGCATGGGGTGGATGCTCCCGGCGATGGACCAGGAGAAGCTCGACAACCAGCGGGACGTGGTGAAGAACGAGAAGCGTCAGCGCTACGACAATCAGCCTTACGGCGACTGGGACGAGCGCCTGCAGTCCCTCGTGTTCCCGCCGGACCATCCCTACCACCACACGGTGATCGGCTCGATGGCGGATCTCGAAGCCGCGACGCTCGACGACGTCGCCACGTTCTTCGAGACCTACTACCGGCCCAACAACGCGGTCCTGGCCATCGCGGGCGACTTCGAGTCCGGTCGGGCGCTCGAGGCGGTCGACCGGTACTTCGGGGTGATCGAGGCAGGAGCGCCGGTGCCGCGGCTTCCCGGCAATCCCGACCTGGCTCCGCTCATCGGGGGCACGGTGCGCGACGATGTCGTCGCGAACGTGCCGCTCCCGCGCGTGATCATGGCGTTCCGCATCCCGCCGTACTCGTCCCCCGACTTCGCGACGGTCGAGGTCGCCCGGGCGCTGCTCGGACAGGGCAAGGCCTCGCGCCTCTATCGACGCCTGGTGCGCGAGCGGCGCGTGGCGAAGAGCGTCGTGGCCTATGCGTTCCCGCTGCTCACCGGCGCGTCCATGCTCCTGGTCTGGGCGACCGGGTATCCCGGGGCGTCGCCCAGGGAGCTCGAGAAGGCGCTGGCCGAGGAGATCGAAGGCCTGGTCGAGGCGGCGCCCGAAGAGGTGGAGCGGGCGATCGCCCTGAGCGAAGCCGACCTCGTCTCTTCGCTCGAGCATCAGTCCGAGCGGGCGGACCGTCTGGCCATGTTCGAGCTCTACTTCGACGATCCGGACCGGATCAACCACGACCTCGAGCGACTCGAGGCCGTGTCGATCGACCAGGTGAGGGCGTTCGCGGCCGAACGCCTGGGCCCGGACAACCGCGCGGTCGTCACCTATCGCCCGGGAGAAGAGCGATGAGCGTCCTCGATCGGTCCCGCCCCCCAGCCAGCGGCGCCATCCGCGACTTCGACTTTCCGGACACCGAGCGTTCCCGACTCGAGAACGGCATCGACCTCCGGATCGCGCGTGTCCCGCGCCTCCCGCTAGTGACCATCGACCTCTTCATGCGCGGCGGCGAGCAGGGCCTCGACGCGGAGCGGGCCGGCCTCGCCGTGCTCGCCGCGGAGGCGATCGACGGGGGCACGCGTCGGCGGAGCGGAGCCGACTTGTCGGAGCAACTCGAACGGCTGGGGGCACGGGTGTCGGCGTATGCCGGCTGGGAGGGCACGACCGTGTCGCTCACCTGCCTCGCGGACCGGCTGGAGGAGGCGTTCCCCTTCCTGGCCGAGCTCGTCCTCGAGCCGGATTTTCCCGCGGGGGAGGTCGACCGCGCGCGCGAGCAACGCCTGGCCTCCATTCGCCAGCGCGCCATGGACCCGGGCGCGCTCGCGAGCGACCGGGCCCTCGAACGCTACTTCGCGGCGGACGTGCCGTACGCGCGTCCGATGGGAGGGACGGAGGCATCGATCTCCGGCGTCGACCGGCGGACCCTACTCGGTTATGCCGAGGCCGCCTACCGGCCCGGGGGGCGGGGTGGCCTCGTCGTCGCTGGCGACGTCGAGCCGAAGGAAGTGTCGGAGCTCGTGCTCCGCCATCTCGGGTCGTGGAGCGGTGCCCCCGCCGGGGTGTCGGCGTTCGAGGCCGAGCCGGCCACGCGCCAGCGTCGGGTGACGGTGGTGCACCGGCCCGGCTCGGTGCAGTCCGAGATCCGTGTGGGGCACGTGGGCACGGACCGGGCGACATCCGACTACTTTCCGTTACTCGTCGGCAACATGCTTTTCGGCGGCACCTTCACCAGCCGCCTCAACCTGAACCTGCGCGAAAAGCACGGGTTCACCTACGGCGTGCGCTCGCGCTTCTCGTTCCGGAGCGCCGCGGGACCGTTCGAAGTCTCGACCGCGGTTGGGAACGACGTCACCGCCCCGGCGGTCCGCGAGATCCTCGCCGAGATGGAGCGGCTCGTGGACGGTGGACCCACGGACGATGAGGTCGCGTCCACCCGGGACTTCGCCGCCGGTGTCTTCGGTCTCCAGATCGAGACGGTCGACCAGATCGCGACGCGCCTGACCCATTTGGTCGTGTTCGGTCTCGACGACCGGTACTTCAACGACTACCGGGACAACGTGAGGGCGGTCACCCCCGCCGCCACCGCCGAAGCCGTCGCCCGGCACATGCGTCCTTCCGAGGCCCAGGTGGTCGTGGTCGGTGACGCCGATCAGATCGCGCGACCTCTGGAGGAGCTGGCCATCGGCCCGGTCGACGTCGTCCAGGGGGAGGGCGCTTAGCGCCCGCCGCATCGCCGCGCCGCTCCCGAGGAACGTCCGTGCCGCTCCGGCGCCGGAACATTCGGGCCCCGGCGCGCATTGGGAGGGTGAGACAACACTACGGGCCGTCGATCTGTCCTAATTCGTGAGGTTCGCGCGTCACATAGGTAGGACGCCGAGGCGACGGGTAGTACCGAAGAAGGCTTGAAACAAGCGGTTCTTGGGATGGCACACCCTCTGCATCTGTATGAAGGCGTGTGGAACGTAGGTCTGTCGGATCGGCAGGCACCGCGAACGAGGAGGTATCAAGTGGCCAGGGCACGGGCAGAACGGAAACGAGAGGGCGCCGGCTTCGGGGAAGCCAAGGCGCACCGGACCCACCTCGGCGAGCTGAGCGACTCGGATGTCGTGCAGGCTTCGCTCGACGGAGATCCTCGCGCCTTCGGCGAGTTGGTACGCCGGTACGATCAGCGGTTGCTGAACTTCGTGTACCGGACCATCGGCGACCGTGAGCGGGGCCAGGATCTGGTCCAGGAGACCTTCGTGCGGGTGTACCGTCACCTGCACCGCTTCGACCAGTCGAAGAAGTTCTCGACGTGGATCTACACGATCGCCAGCAACCTGGCGAAGAACGAGCTCCGAAACCGGTCCAGGAACCCGCTGGTGCTCTTCCAGACCCTGAAGAAGAACTGGGATGCCGACCACCGGCCGCTGGAGTGGGAAGACACCCAGTACAAGCCTGACGACCTCTTCCGGAAGCGGCACCTTAGAGAGAAGGTCGAGGAGGCGGTCAAGCAGCTCCCGGAGCATCACCGCATCGTCTTCGTCCTCCGCGAGATGGAGGGGAAGACGTACGAGGAGATCGCCGAGATCACGGACTGCAACCTCGGTACGGTGAAGAGTCGACTCAACCGGGCTCGGAACAACTTCGCGCAGATCATCGCGCCCATGATCGACTGACGCGCGTCGCGTTAGCAGCCCGTGATAGAAGTCTGGTGGGCCGCGTTGGGAGCGCCACAGCCCCAGATCCTAGGCGGCACGACAACGGCATAGCAAAGCGCTACGCCTAGGAGTGCCAACGACGGAGGTGGGGCTGTGCCGCCCCAACCCATAGGGCACGAGGGGGTTGCGGCACCGTACCGCGTCATAGCTCCTCCCCGATGTTAGTACATCGCATTCGTCGCTCTTCCTTGTACGCTATCCGCAAGACCCTCATGCGCGGCCCACCAGACTTCTATCACGGGCTGCTAGGGGCCGCTTCGGGCGACCCGGGCTCGGCGCTCCGAGCGTCCACGGCCCCGCCGGATTCGTCCGGCGGGGCCGTCTCGTTTGGAACCCGTTCCACCGCGGGTCTGTATCACCTCCCGACGATCGTGATTGGCGCGACCGCCACATCCTGGAATCGAAGATCTCAGGACCTATGAACTGCACAGACTTCATGACCCGCGCGTCGGAGTTCTTCGACGGGTCGGCCGACCATCGAGATCAGGCGCTCATGGAGGATCACCTCCGTGGGTGCGATTCGTGTCGCCGCTACAAGGCCGTGTACGAGCAGGGGGCCACTCTCCTCCGCTCGCTTCCCGAGCCCGAGTTGGGGGAGGACTTCGAGCCGCGACTGCGTCATCGGCTCTTCCACGTCGACGATCGCCGGGCGCTCATCGACAGCTCGGCATCGGCCACCCCGGCGCTCACCGTGCTCGGCCTGGCCGTTCTCCTGACGTTCGTGGCCTGGTCCCCGCTCTTGCGGGCGGAGCCGCCCGTCGTGGATCTCGCGCCGATCGTGGTCGACCACGTGCATCAGCCGGCGCCGGCCGCCTCGTCGAGGAGCGCGTCGCCCGCCGTGGTGTTCAGCGCGCTGGGCCGCGGCCTCTGGGACGACGCCCGGCTCTACGAGTACACGCGTCTTTCGAAGCGCTACGCGCGGGATGGCGGCGTCCGACGGGTGGGTTTTGACCACGACTGACGCCCCTGGCGGAGCGTTCTACCTCCACGGCGACGACCATTTCCGTAAGGAGGAGGAGCTCCGGCGCCTCGTCGAGCTCCATCTGGATCCCTCGACCAGGGACTTTAACCTGGACGTCCTCCGCGGCACCGAAGTCGATGCCGAGACGCTCGCGTCCGTGCTCGCGACCCCCCCCATGATGGCGACCTGGAGGGTGGTGGTGCTGCGGGAGGTCGAAGGGCTGGCCGGCAGCAAGCATGCCCGCGAGGCCCTGCTCGAAGTGGTGCAGGCGCCTCCGCCCGGCCTCGCGCTCATCATGAGCTGCACGGTGCCCGACCGCTCCAAGGCCAAGGTCTACGCCGAACTCCAGAGGCATGCCCGGTCCACGGCCTTCGAGGCCGTGGCCGAGGCCGACGTGCCCGGTTGGCTGGCGAGCCGGGCGTCGGAGAGCCACGGTGTCGAGATCGAGATCGATGCCGCCCGGGCCCTCGGCGCGGCGATCGGGACGGACCTGGGCGTGCTCGACCGGGAGCTGGAGAAGCTCACGGAATACGTCGGCGACGCGAAGCGTATCACGCTGGCCGACGTCGAGGCCGTCGGGACGCGCATTCCGGCCCAGGATCGTTGGCGTTGGCTGGACATGGTGGCCGAGCGGCGCTTCGAGGAGGCGTGCCGCACCCTCCCGACCCTGATCGCACAGGGAGAGTCGGGCGTGGGGCTGGTGATCATGCTCGCGACCCAGCTCCTGCGGATCGGCGTGGTCCTCGAGTCCGGTCGCGAAGGGCTCGAGGCGGCGCTGCCGCCGTATCAGCGATGGCTGGTGAAGAACGTGGTGCCGCAGGCCCGCGGATGGACGCTTCCCGAGCTCGACCGGGCGGTAATCGAGCTCCGGGACCTCGATCGCATGCTCAAGGCCAGCTCACACTCCGACGAGCACTTTCTGGAGACGTGGCTCATGGGACTCAGGGTACGGAAGGAGGCCGCGTGAGCGCGCGGGTGGTGCTGGGATGCCTGCTCGCCGGGCTCCTCCTCGTGGGTGCGCCGGGTGCTGCGGGAGCGCAGACTTCCGAGCTCGAGCAGATCGATCAGCTCGCGCGAGAGGGACGTGCCAACGAAGCCCGCGCCCAACTGCTGGCGTGGTGGGAGGACGGGTACGAGGGGGTCGGCCGCGACCTTCAGCAGCGGGCGCTCTGGCTCCGTGCGCGCCTCACGGTCGATCCCGACCAGGCCATGCGTGACTACCAGCGCCTCGTCGTCCTCTATCCGGCTGGGACGTTCACCGACCAGGCGCTTTTCCGCCTCGCCCAGGCCGCGCATGCGCTCGGGGACGGTCGGCAGGCGCGCGCCCACGTGGAGGCGCTGGCGCGGGATCACCCGGGCTCGCCGGTCCGCCGGGCTGCGGAGGCCTGGCTGAGCGAGGCCGGCGAGGCGGTCCCGCCCGTGACGCCGGAGCGGTCGGAGGCGACCGTCGTGGCCGCCGAGGCGCAGGGAGACGCCGGCGGGGGCGCCACCGCCGGAGGGGCGTCCGTCAGAACGGACGCCGCCGCGGTACCAGCGGGAGGACCCGCCGGCGTCTTCTCGGTTCAGCTCGGCGCGTTCGGCGAGGAGCCGCGGGCACGCTCGGTGTTCGACGACGCCCGGGAAGCCGGCTTCGAGGCGCGGCTCGTGCGCGTGGAGGGAAGCCCTCTCCTGCACGTTCGCGTCGGGTCGTTCGCCGAGCGGGAATCCGCGCAGACGATGTTCGAGCGGCTCGCCCGCCAGGGCCTTCAGGCCGCGGTGGTCCGCGACGAGCGGGCGGAGCGGCCGGTCTCACGCTGAGGCCGGAGCTTCCGGACGCGCTCGGGCGTCCCGGGCCGGGCCGGCTCCCGGACGCTCAGACCCGGGACAGCGCGCGCTTCATGCGGTCCCTGACCTCTTCGGCCAGCGGACCCAGGTCGGCCCGGCCCGAGACCCCCAGCTGCTGGACGGGGTCCAGAACCGACACCGTGCAGCGTCCGGGCTCGTCGTCGGTGTACACGACCACGTTACACGGAAGCAGCAGCCCGATATCGTCTTCCTCGGACAACGCCTGGTGGGCGAGGGCGGGGTTGCACGCGCCGAGGATGCGGTACTCCCGGAAATCGACGTCGAGCTTCTTCTTGAGCGTTCCCGCCACGTCGATGCGCGTCAGCACGCCGAACCCTTCCGTGGCGAGGGCGTCCTCGACCCGCACCTCGACGGCGTCGATCGATCCATCCACCTTCTTCTTGAACCCGTAGCTCAGCGCGTCGGACATATCGACTCGACTCCCGGAAAGCGTAAAGAACGCATGTCTTCCTCTGACGATACCCCGATGATGCAGCAATGGCGCGAAGCCAAGTCGCGCCATCGGGATGCGCTCGTCTTCTTCAGGGTAGGCGATTTCTTCGAGCTCTTCAATGAAGACGCCGAGGAGGGGGCCCGCCTTCTGGGACTCACGTTGACGTCCCGCAACAACGGCGCGGCGTCCAAGGTCCCGCTGGCCGGCGTTCCGGCCAAGGCGCTCGACGACTACCTGGCGCGCCTCGTGAAGCTGGGGCGGAGGGTCGCGATCTGCGACCAGGTGGAGGATCCCTCGGAGGCCAAGGGAATCGTGCGACGCGAGGTGACCGAGACCGTCACGCCCGGGACGGTGCTCGCAGACGCGCTCCTCACCGATCGGCGGAACAACTTCCTGGCGTCGGTCGTGCGGAAGCCGGAGGGCGGCTTCGCGCTGGCCGCGCTCGACGTCTCGACCGGCGAGATCTCGGTCCGGGCCGTACCTGAAGGCGAGCTCCGCGCCGAGCTCGGGCGACTCGAGCCGTCCGAGCTGCTGCTCCCGCGACGGCTCGACCGCGACGATGCCCTCTCGCCCGATCGCTCGGGCACGAGCGCGCCGCGGACGTACCGGGACGACTGGATCTTCGACCACGATGTATGTGTCGATGCTCTGACGGAGGCGTACGGCGTCCGGTCGCTGGACGGATTCGGCTTCCAGGGCGGGGACGAAGCGCTGGCCCGCGCGGCCGGATCGCTGGTGCAGTACCTCCGCGAGATCCGCCCGGGTGGCGTCGGCCACCTGCGTCCGGTCCGGATCCAACGGCGGGGCGCGCTCATGCTCCTCGACGACATGACCCGCCGGAACCTCGAGCTGACGGAGCCGCTCCGGAGCGGGGAGGAGGGCGGCACGCTGCTCGACGTGATCGACGAGAGCGTCACCGCGATGGGCGGGCGTATGCTCAGGCGCTGGGTGCTCGAGCCCCTCGTCGAGGCCGAGCCCATCTGGGCCCGGCAGGACGCCGTGCGCGAGCTCACGGAGCGGCGGGACCTCCGCGAAGGACTCCGCTCGGAGCTGGGCGGCGTGGCCGACCTGGAGCGGATCGCGGGCAAGCTCGGAACGCAGCGGGTCGGTCCGCGCGACCTGGCCGGCCTTCGTCGGTCGCTGGAGCGCCTGCCTTCGCTGCGGGACGCGCTGGCAGGCGCGGAGAGTGAGCTCCTGGGCTCGCTGCTCGGTGACTTCGACGTGCTGGACGACGTCTGCTCACTCCTGGGTGACGCCATCGCGGACGACCCGCCGGCGGTGCTCCAGGACGGGGGCGTGATCCGGGCCGGATGGTCGGACGAGCTCGACGAGCTGCGGTCCGTGCGGGACGGCGCGCGCGACTTCATCGCACGGCTCCAGGCCCGGGAACGGGAGCGGACCGGCATCGGGTCGCTCAAGGTCGGCTTCAACAAGGTCTTCGGATACTACCTCGAGGTCACGAAGTCGAACCTCGACAAGGTGCCGGACGACTACGTCCGCAAGCAGACGCTCGCCAACGGGGAGCGTTACTTCACGCCGGAGCTCAAGGAGTGGGAGGAGAAGGTCTTCGGCGCCGAAGACCGCATCGGCCACATGGAGGCCCAGCTCTTCACCGAGCTGCGCGAGCGGGTGGGGCGGGCGGTGCCCCGCATCCAGGACGCGGCGGCGCGCGTGGCCACCCTCGACGTCCTCTCGACCCTCGCGCAGGTCGCGGTTCGCCGAGGATACGTGCGCCCCGAGCTCCACACGGGCTTCGACCTCGAGATCCGCGCCGGGCGACACCCGGTGGTCGAGACGATGATGCCGCGCGAGGAGTTCATCCCGAACGACCTCGTCCTCGACGACGACGGCTGGGTCGTCGTACTCACCGGTCCGAACATGGCCGGAAAGAGCACGATCCTCCGGCAGATCGGGCTTATCCAGCTGCTGGCCCAGATGGGCTCGTTCGTGCCCGCCGACTCGGCGCGGCTCCCGCTCGTCGACCGCGTCTTCACGCGGGTCGGCGCGTCGGACAACCTGGCGCGCGGGCAGTCGACCTTCATGGTCGAGATGAGCGAGACCGCGGCCATCGTCCACGGGGCGACGGACAGGAGTCTCGTGCTGCTCGACGAGATCGGCCGCGGGACGTCGACGTACGACGGCGTCTCGATCGCCTGGGCGGTCACCGAGCACATCCATGAGGCCATCGGGGCCAAGACGGTCTTCGCCACCCACTACCACGAGCTCACCCAGCTCGGCGACCTGCTTCCGGGCGTGAAGAACATGAACGTCGCGGTCCGGGAGGTCGGCTCGGAGATCGTCTTCCTGCGGCGTCTGATGGACGGAGGCGCGGACCGCTCTTACGGCATCCAGGTGGCGCGCCTCGCCGGGCTGCCCGAGGAGATCGTGGGCCGGGCGCGGGAACTTCTGGCGGAGTTGGAGGGAACACATAGCGGAGGCGGGGAGGGCCTCGGACGTCACGGCGCGCATCGACCGTCCGGTGAGCCCCATCTGGATCAGCTCTCCATCTTCCAGGTCGAGGACCCGCTGCTCCGGCGCTTGAGGGCGCTGGACCCGGACGCGCTGTCCCCGAGGGAAGCCCTCGACCTGATCTACGAACTCGGCAACGCTGCGACGGATAGAGAAGAGTGACACGACTTCGATGGAGGGGGGCGCTCGCGCTCGTCGTGGCGGGCGCGACGAGCGCTTGTGGCGGCGAGGGCGAGATCGAGCAACCGGCGCCTTTGTACGGCGACGTTCCGATCGAGTACCCGCTGCACCTCTGGGACCAGGACATGGAGGGGGAGACCCTTCTCCGCGTTCGGGTCACGGACACGGGCGCCGTCGACAGCGTGGAGGTGGTCGAGTCGTCCGGGCACTCGGACTTCGACGCGGCGGCCGTGGACGGCGCCCGCTCTCTCCGCTTCACGCCGGCACGCAAGGACGGCGAGCGTATACGGGTCTGGGCGCGCGTGCCGGTGCACTTCTCGAAACGGCCGATGCCCGATACGCTCCGGATACGCGACCGCTCGGAGTCCTGAGCCGGCCGCGGCCGTGAGCCCAACCCTCGTCCGCGCACCAACCAGGAGCTTCGCCGAATGATCGAGCGGCATCCGCGTCCCTACGACAGCATCCTCGACCTCATCGGGTGGACCCCGCTGGTCCGTCTCAACGCGGTCACGGACGGGGCTCGCACGCCCGTGTACGTGAAGTGCGAGTTCATGAATCCCGGGGGATCGATCAAGGACCGGATCGGGCTCGCGATGGTCGAGCAGGCCGAGCGGAACGGAACGCTCGAGCCGGGTGGCACGATCGTGGAGGCGACCGGGGGCAACACCGGCCTCGCCCTGGCCATGGCGGCGTCGCTCAAGGGGTACCGCTGCATCTGCACGATGCCCGACAAGATGAGCTCGGAGAAGGTGAAGCTGCTCCGCGCGTTCGGCGCCGAGGTCATCATCACACCGACCGCCGTGGGTCCCGATCACCCGGACCACTACCTGCAGCGCGCCCGGGCCATCGCGAAGGAGACGCCGGGCGCGGTGATGGCCGACCAGTTCTACAACCAGGCGAACCCCGACGCGCACTACCATACGACGGGACGCGAGATCTGGGAGCAGACCGACGGGAAGGTGACGCACTTCGTGGCGTCCGCGGGGACCGGCGGCACGATCACCGGTGTCGGCCGTTACCTGAAGGAGCACCGGCCCGACGCGCACATCGTCGGGATCGACCCCGAGGGCTCGATGATCGCTCCGTACTTCAACACCGGCGAGAAAGTCGAGGGACACCCGTACAAGGTCGAGGGCATCGGCAACGACAAGATCCCCGGGACGCTCGACCTGGACGTGGTAGACGAGTACCGCACCATGGGCGACGGTCCCGCGTTCCGGATGGCCCGGCGCCTGACCCGCGAGGAAGGGATGTTCGCGGGCGGCTCGGCGGGCCTTCTGGTTCAAGGCGCTGTCGACGTGGCCCGGGAGGTGGACGACCCGGACGCGCTCGTCGTCACGCTCGTCTGCGATTGGGGGGAGCGCTACCTCAGCAAGGTGTACGACGACGACTGGATGCGCGAGAACGGCTTTCTCCAGCGGCCCCGGCGTCCCACGGTCGGCACGGTGCTGCAGGCGAAGCAGGACGGGGTCGGACACGTGGTCTCGGTCGAACCCGCCACCCCGATCCGGCTCGCGCTCTCGGCCATCACGGCGCACGACGTCGGTCAGCTTCCGGTGCTGCGGCACGGAGAATGCGTCGGCTCGGTGACCGAGGGCATTCTGATGAGCGCCGTCATCGCCGACCCGACCATCCTGGATAAGCCGACCGAGAGCATCATGGGACCGCCGTTCCCCGTCGTGGACAGCCACAACGACTCCGAGGAGGTGCGCAACCTCCTGACCCGGGAGAACGCCGCCTGCCTCGTGCGCGAGGGAGGAAAGATCACGGGCATCATCACGCGGTACGACCTCGTCCGGGCGCTGATGGGATGAAGATCGCCGTGCTGATGGGCGGCACGTCCGACGAGCGTGAGGTCTCGCTCGCGTCCGGCGTCGAGGTGAGCGCGGCGCTCCGCGAGGCCGGGCACGAGGTGGTCGCGGTCGATACCGTGACGGGGGTGCTCGATGCCGATCGCGAACGGGCGCTGCGCGAGCGAGGGGTCGCCGCGCTCCCGCCGTCCTCCGAGGATCTCGCCTGGATGGACGAGCGCGGGACCGTGGCGCTCACGCGCGCCCCCGAGCTCGAAGACGCCGACGTGTTCTTCCTCGCGCTGCACGGAGGGAGCGGTGAGGACGGCACGGTCCAGGCGCTTCTGGAGATCGCCGGGGTGACCTACACCGGGAGCGACCGGCTCGGATGCTCCCTGGCGATGGACAAGGAGGTCACCAAGCGCCTGCTGCGAGACGCCGGCGTGCCGACGCCGGATTGGATGGCGTTCGGGCCCGACGACGCTCCGCCGACCGCCTCCGAGATCGAGGCCCGCCTGGGGCTGCCGGTCATCGTGAAGGCTTCCGCGGGGGGTTCGTCGCTGCGGCTGGTACTGGCGCACGACCGCGGTGAGCTGGAGGACGCCATCGCCGCCAGCCGCGGCTGGGACGACGTGGTCCTGTTCGAGCGATACCACCGTGGCCGTGAGCTGACGGTGGGTGTCGTCGGGGACCGTGCGCTCCCGGTGGGAGAGATCGTGCCCCGCAACGAGATCTTCGACTACGAGTGCAAGTACCAGCCGGGCATGGCGGAAGAGATCTTCCCGGCCGACATCCCGGCCGACCAGGACGCGCGTCTGCGAGATCTGGCCCTCCGGGTCCACGCCGCGCTGCGTATGCGGGACTACTCGCGGGTAGACTTCATCGTGGACGGCGACGGCGGGGCATGGTGCCTCGAGGCGAACGCGCTCCCTGGCATGACGGCCAACAGCCTTCTGCCGAAGGCGGCGAAGGCTTCGGGGATATCCTTTCCGGAGCTCTGCGACGAGTTGGTCTCGCTCGCGGCCCGGCGAGCCCCGGACCGGACCCGCCAGCAGGAACCTGATTCGGAGCCGGGGGTTCGATAGTTCCCCCTTGAAACACGGATCGCTGGGCTGGGGGCACGCCCTTCCGGGTCACGCGGCACCCTCCCAGCGGCGATCGAGGTCGAAGTGAGTCGATGAGAGGAATGGCGCAGACGTTCAACGGCTTCGGCGGTGGGTTCATGCTCACCCCGATGGTGAAGCGCCTCCTCGTGGCCAACGTCGTGGTCTTCCTCCTGACCCTGCTGATCGGCCGCGACTTCATCTTCGAGTGGTTCGCCTTCCAGCCGACGCGCATCGTGCTCCGGCCCTGGGGCCCCTTCACCTACATGTTCCTGCACGGCGATCTCATGCACCTCGCCGTGAACATGCTGGTGCTCTTCTTCTTCGGCCCGCCGTTGGAGGCGCAGTGGGGGGAGCGGGAGTTCCTCAAGTTCTTCGTGATCTGCGGGCTCGGGGGGGTGGCGCTGAGCTATCTCTTCCTGCCCGCATGGGTGGTCGGAGCCTCGGCCGCCGTCTACGGCGTGATGCTCGCGTTCGCGATGAACTGGCCCAACCTCCCGATCTACGTCTGGGGCATCTTCCCCGTGCAGGCGAAGTACCTGGTCGGCTTCCTCTTCGTGGTGAGCCTGCTGAGTGCCGTGCAGGGGGCCAGCGACGGCGTGGCCCACTTCGCCCACCTCGGGGGGCTGGCCGCGGGCTTCTTCTATCTGAAGGCGGACTGGCGCCCGAAGCAGCAGCTCGATCGGCTGCGGAAGGCTACCGGCGGATCACGGCGCATGGCCATCGTGCCCCGGGACGAGGACGATGAGCCCACGCCCCGCCGTCGCGCCCGTCGCGCCACCAAGGAGGACGTGCGCCTCTACGATCAGGTCGACGCGGTTCTCGACAAGATCTCCGCGGAGGGGATGGGCGCGCTGACCCGGGAGGAGCGGGAGCTCCTCGACGAGGTCTCGAGGCGACACCGCACGAACTGAGCGGACCTACCCTTGACCGACACGGAAGCGGATCGCCTGTTGACATGACATATGATTATCTATATATACCAATGTCACAAACACGGAGGAGCCCATGACGACGGCGAAACAGAGGCTGCTGGAGCACGAGGACGTCGAGAACACGGCGCGAGTCCTCAAGTGTCTCGGCCATCCACTCAGGCTACGGATCCTGGACGTGCTCGAGAAGAAGACCGAGGCGACGGTGACCGAGGTGCATGAAGCGCTCGAGATCGAGCAGGCCGTCGCTTCCCAGCACCTCACGACCATGCGCGACAAGGGGATCCTCGAATCGAGGAAGGAGGGCGTGCACGTGATCTACCGCATCGGGGACGACCGGGCGGTTAAGGTGCTGTCCTGCGTGCGGGAATCGGCATGCTGATGGGTACCGCTTCTTTGGACGAGATATATACTTATATGAATATATTTATGATGAGATCCGTGCGGTCCGTGTGGGGGGTGCCGATGCTCCTCGCCGCCCTGCAGGGCTTCTCTCCCTCGGGGGCACCGCCGCTGGCTGCACAGGAGGTACGGAGGGTGACCCTGGCCGAGGCCGTGGAGGAGGCTCGTGCCAACCACGCCCAGGTCGGTGTCGCGGAGGCCCGGGCCCTCGCGGCACGGGAGCAGATCACGGCCGCCGGCGCGAGTCGCTGGCCCACCCTGGGGTTGGAGGCCGGCGTGCTGTCGTCCACCGACCCGGTGGCGGCATTCGGAGGCCGACTCCGACAGGGGCGCTTCACGCAGGCCGACTTCGACCCGGCGCTCTTGAACGATCCGGACGCGTTGACCGACCTCGACGGAGCCCTCGTCCTCGGGTGGACGCCTGTCGACTTTTCCCGTGACGCAGCGTTGGGCGCCGCGAGGGCCAACGCCGAGGCCGCCGATCTGGGCGCCACCTGGGCCCGCCGTGTCGCGGGATATCAGGCGGAAGTCCGGTACGTGGAAGCCGCGGGTGCCGAGCTGATGCTCGAGGCGGCCCGCTCCGCCACCGAGGCGGCCGAGGCCAACTTCTCGCTGGTGGAGCGACATGCGGCGGAGGGCGTTGTGACCGACGCCGACGTCCTCCGTGCGAGGGCCGCGCTGGAAGACGCGCGTGCCCGTCAGATCGTGGCCGAGCAGGGTGTCGACGACGCACGCGGTCGGTTGGCGCTGGCCCTCGGATGGCCGGCCGGTACCGTGCCGGCTCCGGTCGTCGATGCGGAAGGCTTGGTCGCGGAGGCCCCCGTGATCCCGGACGACCTGGGACGCGCGGACCTGTGGGCATCGGAAGCCCAGGTCCGGGCCGCCACACAGGTCGCCAGCCAGGCGAGCCGGGCGCGACTGCCGCGCATCCAGGGCTTCGCCCGGCTGGAAGCGCACACGAACGAGTCGTTCTCGGACGCCGGGGACTCCTGGACGGTGGGGCTCCGGGTGAGCGTTCCGCTCTTCACCGGCTTCGAAGTCGGTGCCAGGAGCGCCGCGGCCAGGGCCGAGCTGGAGGCCGTGACGCTCGGGCACGAGCAGCGGCTCGACGAGGCCCGCACGTCGTTGGCCGAGGCCCGGCGCGGCGCGGAGAGCCGCCGTCGGGCGGCGCTCGCTGCCGAGGCGGCCGCCGAAGCCGCCGAGGAGGCCGCGCGCCTCATGAGGCTCCGTTTCGACGAAGGCCTGGCGACGACGGCCGAGCTGTTGGCCGCTGAAGCCGCCGCCGTACGGCAACACACCGCCGCGGTGAATGCGCGGCTCGAGCACCGGATCGCGACCGCGAGCCTGCTGCTCCTGGACGATCCCCGACTGGACACCGACCTCGCCGAAGGAGTGAACCGATGAAGACCAAGCTGACCCTGCTCGCCCTCACCCTCGGGGCCGCCGCCTGTGGCGCGGACGAGCCCGGACGTGTGGAGGTAGACCGGACGCCGGTCGATGTCGTGGTCGCGGCCCCGGTGACGGCTCCGTCCGTCGTGACCTATGCGGCCGAAGTGACCGCCGAGCGGACCGCCGACATCGCGACCCGCATGAGCGGAGCCGTAAGGGAGGTACACGCGGACATCGGGAGCCGAGTGCGTCGCGGAGACCGGCTCGTCTCCCTCGACGCCCGCGACGTGTTCGCCCGCGTCGGGGCGGCCCGCGCCGCCTTCGATCTGGCCGAGAAGAGCCACGGACGCATCGAGCGTCTGGCGGCCGACGGGGCCGCTTCGACCCAGGAGCTGGACCGAAGCACCGCCGCGCTCGAGGGCGCGCGGTCGGCGCTCGCCGAGGCCGAGGCTCAGGAAGCCTACGCCGTCGTGACGGCACCGTTCGACGGGGTGGTGACGGCGCGGCGCGTGGAGCCGGGTGACCTCGCGAGCCCGGGCATGCCCCTGTTCTCGATGGTCGACCCGGCCACCCTGAAGGTCGTGGCCGATCTCCCGGCCCATCTCGTCGGGGCCGTGCGCGAAGGCGCCACCGTTCAGGTCGAGGTCGTGGGTGACGCGACCGGGAGCCCCGTGTCCGCCCGGGTGAGTCGGGTCGTGCCGGCCGTGGCCGGAGGCGGACGCACGTTCCGGATCGAGGCGGTCCCGAGCGACGCGCTCGAAGGTGCGTACCCGGGAGCCTACGCTCGCTTGAGTCTGCCTTCCGAGGGGGCCGGCACACGCTGGATCCCGGCGGATGCCGTCGTGGAGCGGGGTCAACTCACCGGCATCTACACCGTGGAGGACGACGTGCTGCGCCTTCGCTGGGTGCGTCTAGGCGCGCGGCGTGCCGACGCCGTGGAGCTGCTGTCCGGTCCGGCCGGGGAGCTCCGGATCGTGAGGAACCCGGAGGTCGGCTTCACGGACGGCCAGCCGGTGGGGACCGCACGTGACGAAAGTTGGACGCTCGCGGCCCTCGCGGCCGGGGAGACGAACCGATGAAACAGAACATCGCCGGGCGCCTGGCCGGCGCGTTCATGGAGTCCAAGCTCACACCGTTGCTCATGGCTGCGGCGTTGGGCGTGGGCGCGTGGACCCTGGCCACCATGGCGTCGGAAGAAGAGCCGCAGATCATCGTGCCTCTCGCGGACATCTACCTCCCCATGCCGGGCGCTTCACCGACCGAGGTGGAGAATCGGGTACTGGTGCCGCTGGAGAGCGTGCTCTCCGGTATCGAGGGAGTCGAGTACGTCTATACGCACGCCGAGTCGGGCTTCGGGCTCGCGACGGTGCGGTACGAGGTGGGCCGGGACATGGAGGAGAGTCTGGTCCAGCTCCACAGCACGCTCATGAAGAACGCGGACCGGATGCCGCCCGGACTCGGCTTCCCGATGGTGAAGACCGTGACCATCGACGACGTGCCCTTCTTCAGCGCCACGCTGCACGGCGGTGATATCGGGGGTGCGGAGCTGCGTGCCGCGGCCGACGAGCTGAAGACGGCGCTGGAGGCCGTGCCCGAAGTGCGGGCCGTCCAGGTCATCGGGGGCCAGACGCGCGAGGTGCGGGTAGAGCTCGATCCCGAGCGCCTGGCGCTGTACGGCATCGATCCGCTTCAGGTCGCGGAACGGCTGCGCCTGGAGAACATGGAGCTGCAGTCGGGCACGTACACGCGGAACGACGAGGTCGTGCGCGTCACGACGGGTGGGTTCCTGCGCAACGCCGACGACGTGGAGCAGGTCGTGCTCGACGTGCGCGACGGCGCGCTCGTGCAGGTGCGTGACGTCGCCCGGGTCGTGGACGGCCCGGCCGAGGTGACCGACTACACGCTGCACGCCGAGGGCGGAAGCGCGTGGGTGCCGATGGTATCGGTGGCCGTGTCCAAGCGGCCGGGCGCCGACGCGACGGCGCTGGGCCGCGCGCTCGAACAGCGCCTCGAGGAGGCCCACGGGCGGATCGTCCCGTCGGACGTCTCCGTGGAGATTTCCCGGAACTACGGTGAGACCGCGCGCCACAAGGTGGTGACGCTCCAGGAGCACCTCGTCATGGCCGTGCTCGCCGTGGGCCTGGTCATCCTGCTCACCATGGGATGGCGGAGCGCCGTCGTCGTGATGGTCGCCGTGCCGGTAACCTTCGCCCTGACGCTCTTCGTCTACCAGATCTTCGGATACACGCTGAACCGGGTGACCCTGTTCGCCCTCATCTTCGTGACCGGCATCGTGATCGACGACTCGATCATCGTCGCCGAGAACATGGAGCGGCACTTCTCCATGAAGGATCGGCCCCTCAAGGCCGCGGCCCGGGCGGCCGTGGACGAGGTCGGCAACCCCACCATCCTCGCGACGCTGACCGTCATCGCGGCGGTCCTACCCATGTTGTTCGTGGGCGGCCTGATGGGACCGTACATGAGCCCCATGCCCATCGGCGCCACCGTGGCCATGCTCTTCAGTCTGGCCGTCGCCCTCATGATCACGCCCTGGCTCGCGTTCCGCCTGCTCGGGAAGGGACACGAGAAGGACGAGGGTGAGGCGTACGTGCTGGAGCGCACCAAGATCTACGTGACGTACGAGAAGATCATGCGGCCCCTCCTGGAGAAGCCCGCCAGGATGTGGGGTGCCCTCGGCGTGATCGGGCTGCTCCTGCTCGGAGCCGGCGGGATGTTCCTCACGCGGTCCGTGACCGTGAAGATGCTCCCGTTCGACGACAAGAACGAAGTACAGGTCATCTTCGACATGCCCGAGGGCACGCCGCTCGAGACCACGCTCGCGCTCGCGCAGGACGTGGGTCGAGCCATCGGGCAGGTGCCCGAAGTGGCCGACGTCCAGCTGTACGCCGGTACGGCGGCTCCGTTCAACTTCAACGGCATGATCCGACACTACTACCTGCGCTCCGGTCCGAACGTGGCGGACTTGCAGGTGAACCTGGTCGACAAGTCGGAACGGTCGGCCCAGAGCCATGACGTCGCGCGGGCGCTTCGGCCCCTCGTCGACGAGATCGTGGCGGCATCCGGGACGGGGGCGAGCGCGAAGATCGTCGAAGTGCCGCCGGGACCGCCGGTGCTCTCCACGCTGGTCGCGGAGATCTACGGCGACGACCCGGTGGAGCGGGAGCGCGTGGCCCGCGAGGTCATGCGCCGCTTCGAGGAGCACCCGGACGTGGTCGACGTCGATTGGTCGCTCACCGTCCCGCAGCGCGAGGTGAGGCTGGAGGTCGACGCCGAGAAGGCCGCGCTCTCCGGCGTGGCGAAGGAGCAGGTGGTCGGCGCCGTGCGGCTCGCGTTGGCCGGCGACGTGCCGACGTATCTGTCGGTGCCCGAGGCGCGGACTCCGGTCCCGCTCCGGGTACGGCTCGCCGAGGCCGACCGCTCGGGGATCGAGCGGTTGTCCAGGGTCCAACTCGGCTCGCGTCTCGGGACGACGGTCCCGGCGTCCGAGCTCGTCCGCACCGTGGACGGGACGTCCGACCAGGTCATCGACCGCAAGAACGGTCGCCAGGTCGTGTACGTGACCGCGGAAGTCGCGGGTGAGGAGGAGAGCCCGGTGTACGCGATCCTCGACCTGGAGAAGGAGCTCGACGGTATCGAGCTCGAGGGCGGTGGCACGCTCGGGCGGCTGTTCGCCCGGGAGCCTCTGTCGACGGACCGACCCGTCATGAAGTGGGACGGCGAGTGGCAGATCACGTACGAGGTCTTCCGGGATCTCGGGATCGCGTTCGCCGGCGCGCTCGTGCTGATCTACGTGCTGATCGTGGCCTGGTTCGGCTCTTTCTCGACGCCGCTCGTCATGATGGCGGCGATTCCGCTGACATTGATCGGGATCGCGCCGGGGCACTGGGTCATCGGTGCGTTCTTCACCGCCACGTCGATGATCGGCATGATCGCGCTCGCGGGCATCATGGTGCGAAACGGCATCCTGCTCATCGACTATCTGGAAGCGCGTACGCGCGCAGGGGTGCCGCTCGAGAAGGCGGTCATCGAGGCGGGCGCCGTACGGACGCGACCCATCGCGCTCACGGCCGGCACCGTGGTCATCGGCGCCATCGTGATCCTGTTCGATCCGATCTTCCAAGGCCTCGCCGTGGCCCTCATCGCCGGCGCGATCGCTTCGACGGTGCTCACGCTCCTCGTCGTGCCGGGGATCTACTACCTGGTGCGGCGTGGGCAGCAGACCCCATCTCCCTCTCCCACCGCCTGAGGAGGCGACCATGAAGCTCGTGTTCCTGATGTACCTGGACGAAGACGACGCCCTCGTCATGAAGGGCTTCAAGGAGCTCGGCGTCGCCGTGTTCAGCCGCCTCCCGCTGGAGGGCCATGGCGCGGGCGCCGAGGGCTGGTACGGAGAGGTCGCGCCGTACCGGTCGCAGATGGTGTTCGCCGTCCTGTCCGACGCCGAAGCCGAGAGACTGATGGACGCCGTGGCGGGATGGCCGGCCGGGCAGGACCCGAAGCATCCCGTGCGGGCGTTCCAGGTCGACGTCGAGAAGGCCGTATCACAAACCGGAGTCAAGCCATGACCATGGACCGAAAGATTCGCGCGATCGCGGGTACCTTCATCCTACTGTCCCTCGCGTTGGGGACGTGGGTGAGCCCGTGGTGGTATCTGTTCACCGCCTTCGTCGGGGTGAACCTCATTCAGTCGGCGTTCACCCGGTGGTGCCTGATGGAGGATATCCTGCGCGCCACGGGCGTGCACAAGGGCGACGGCGCGCGGAGCTGCTGAGGCGCCACGCTTCGCACCTCGGTGCGAAACCCCCGGGGCAGTTCGGCGTATGGGGAGGTGTTGCGGGCCTGGCGGGCCGCCCGATGTGGGCGGCCCGCCTGCGCTCTCCCCCATGTTCCGAGGACTCCAAAGACCATGTCCGATCGCGCCCTGCCCGAAAACACGTCCCCGTCGAACCCGATGCGCGACTTCCCGTACGACTTCGTCGCCGAGCGGCTCTTCGAGGCCCGCACGGTGGTGATCACCGGCGAGGTCAACCAGAAGCTCGCCGCGTCGGTGATGTCGCAGCTCCTGGCGCTCACCAGCGAGTCCAACGACGACATCACGATCTTCGTGAACTCCCAGGGGGGTCACGTGGAATCGGGCGATACCATTCACGACATGATCCGCTTCGTGGAGCCGCGCGTGCGCATGGTGGGCACCGGCTGGGTCGCGAGTGCCGGGGCGCTGATCTACGTATCGGTGCCCAAGGAAGACCGGTTCAGCCTCCCCAACACCCGCTTCCTGCTCCATCAGCCTTCGGGCGGGGCCGGCGGGGCCGCGAGCGATATCGAGATCGAGGCGCGAGAGATCCTCAAGATGCGCGACCGGCTGAACAGGGTGTTCGCTCGCGAGACCGGCCAGACGCTCGAGCAGATCGAGGAGGACACCCGACGGAACTTCTGGCTCGATGCCGAGTCGGCCGTCGACTACGGGCTCGTGGGCAAGATCATCCAGAAACAGTCCGAGATCGTCTGACGCGGCCGGGCCCCGGCGTCACGATTCGGGGGCTCGCTCGTCTTATCGGGTGTAGAAACCCTGATCGCCCGAAACGGGACAGACTCATGCGATCTCGCACCCTATCATCGACCGCCGCCGCCCTGGTGCTTCTCGTCACGGCCTGCTCGGACCCTGCGGGCCCTACCGACATCCAGCCGATCACCCAGCTGCCGCGTAGCCTGAGCGTCGCGGAGCAGGAGGTCATCGCCCGTTCCAACGCCTTTGGCCTCGAACTCCTGAGAGCGGTGGTGGCGGGCGACGAGCGGCCCAACGTCGTGCTCTCCCCGCTCAGCGCTTCCATGGCGCTCGGCATGACACTGAACGGAGCGCGAGCCGGCACGTTCGACGCCATGAGCACGTCGCTCGGCTTCGATGGGCTGGGCCAGAACGAGATCAACGATTCGTATCGCGATCTGATCGAGATGCTGACCAGCCTCGATCCGAACGTCCGCTTCCGGATCGCCAACGCGATCTTCGCCAACGAGAACATCACGTTCCGGGACGCGTTCTTCGCCGCCGTCCGCGATGCCTTCGACGCCGAGGCCGCCGCGCGCGACTTCGCGGACCCCGCCACCCTCGTGGAGATCAACGCGTGGGTGGACGAGCAGACCGAGGGCCTGATCGAGCGCATTCTGGACGATCTCGATCCTGAGCTGGCGATGCTTCTGCTGAACGCGATTTACTTCGAGGGCGCCTGGACTACACAGTTCGATCCGGAGGACACCGCCCCCGGCACCTTCGAGACGATCGACGGCGGCACCGTATCCGTGCCGATGATGAAGATGACCGAGGCCGAGGTCGCGCTCGGCGGGGGCGCCGGGTACCAGGTGGCGGAGCTGCCGTATGGGGGAGGGGCGTTCGCGATGACGCTGGTGGTTCCTGCCCAGGACCCGCGCGACTTCGTCGCCGGCCTCACCGACGCGCGCTGGAACGAGATCACTGGGAGTCTCGGCGAGCCGTCCGACATCGATCTGTTGTCGATCCCGAAGCTGAAGCTCTCCTACGACACCTTCCTCAACGACGCGCTCCGCGAGATGGGCATGGGGGTGGCGTTCACGGACCAGGCCGACTTCTCCGGGATGACCGAGGAGGTCGCCCTCTGCGTGGACTTCGTGCGCCAGAAGACCTTCCTCGAGGTGGACGAGGTGGGGACGAAGGCGGCCGCGGTCACGGCCGTGGGTATCCGGCCGACCTCGTTCATCGGGCTCGTGGCCGACCGCCCGTTCGTGCTGGCGATCCGGGAGCGCCTGTCGGGCACGATCCTGTTCATGGGGCTGGTGGGTGACCCCTCCGTCGAAGAGGCAGGTGAGCCGGAGCCCCAGCAAGGGTGCTGAGGCTCCGGCTCGTCGCCGCTACTCGACCCGGATGATGCCGGTCATCCCCTGCGCTTGATGGGGGATACAGTAGTAGGGGAACTCACCCGTGTCGTCGAAGGTGTGCTCGAAGACGGCGCCCTGGGTTCCGAGGGCAGCGCTCGACCATTCCGTGTGACCGTCCGGAGTGACCGTATGGTCGACGCCGTCGCCGTTGATCCAGCGTACCGTGGTCCCGGGGCTGATGGTGACGTCGGCGGGCGAGAATGACGTGCCGCTCAAGGTGATCTCGACGACCTCGCCCGGGTCGTCGTCGACGAGCTCGAAGGTCAAGGGGGCCGTCGCGCCCGCGGTGACCTCAACGCTCTTCCGGGCCTCCTCGCCCTCGGCGAGGGAGTAGCCGTCGGGGACCGTGATCTCGACGTCGTGTGTGCCCGCCGGCACGTTGGCGAACGAGGTGAGGCCGTCGCTTCCGGTGGGCTGGGTGGCGGTCGCGGTGCTTCCGCCGCCCGCGAACAGCCGGGTCGTGACGCCGGGCCTCGCCGCACCATCCGCCGTGACCGTGACGCGAACCGTCCCGGTCGTGGGTGGGTCGGTCGTGCCCCCGTTGCCGTTGTCGCTTCCTCCGCAACCGAGCGCCAGGAGTGTGGCGAGCACTGTCGCGCCGGCCTTCGAACGTTGGATGGGCGTCATGGTCCCTCCATGTGATTGAAGATTGAATCGTAGTCTTCGATCAACATGAGGGACTCGTATCGTTAGCGCAAACCTGAAATATGCTAACGATTGTGATCGTATGTGGGGCTCGGAGCTATCCTTCTTGCGGCTGGGTGCCGTTCGGGCCCGGGAGCTCGCTCTTCGCGGTGCTGAGCACGATGGTGGTCCGTGTGGACGCGACCGGCGGGAGCGGCTGAATCTTCTCGTCCAGCAGCCGGCCGAGCGCGCTGGTGTCCTCGACGCGGAGCTTCAGGAAGAAGCAGTCCTCGCCGACCACCCGGTGGACCTCGAGAACTTCCGGAATGGAAGCGAGCAGCTCGCCGGTTTCTTTCGCGCGGGCTCCCTCGCCCGTCTGCACGGCGACGAAGGCGAGGAGCCCCTTCTTCACGGCCTTCGGATTCAAATGGGCGCGATACGCCTCGATGACCCCGGAGTCCTCGAGCTTCTTGATACGCTGGGACACCGCCGAGGGCGTGATGCCGACCTCACGCCCGATCGCCGCGTTCGCGATGCGCGCGTTGTCCTGGAGGAGGGCGAGGATGCGGAGATCCAGTTCGTCGAGCATGGGAGAAAGGTACTACGTTGGAAACGCGAGGAGGATGATCATGTCAGAGCCCAAGATCGAGTTGGTGTACTTCGACGGTTGCCCGAACGCGGGGCCTGCGAGGGCGAATCTCGCCTCCGTGCTGGAGCCGGGCTCCTGGGTCGAGTGGAATCTCGCGGCCGAGGACACACCGGAGCACTTCCGGCGCTTCGGCTCCCCGACCGTGCTCGTCGACGGCATGGACATCACCGGCGCGGACGGCGGCAACGCGGCCATGGCGTGCCGCGCCGACGGAGCTCCGTCCGTGGAGATGATCAGGCGGGCCCTGTTCTGACGCTCGCCGCGCCTTGCTCGGCGCACGTCCCCTCGCCTAAGATCTGAACCCCGATCGGTGAGCGGCTTGAGACCCGGAGGAGCCCGTATGCCAGCGGCCAGAGAGTACCCCACGGAGCGCATCCGCAACATCGCCGTGCTGGGACACGGCGGCTCCGGCAAGTCGAGCTTGGTGGACGCGCTCTGCTTCGTAGCCGGGACCTCGAAGCGCCGGGGTAGTGTGGACGACGGCAACGCGCTCACCATGCACACCCCCGAGGAGCTCGCGCACGGG
Organism: Longimicrobiales bacterium; assembly: GCA_041690395.1. GTDB lineage: Bacteria > Gemmatimonadota > Gemmatimonadetes > Longimicrobiales > Gaopeijiaceae > JAWLHJ01. The sequence continues at coordinate 46,319 of JAWLHJ010000005.1, forward strand.
ATCTCGATCCAGCTCACGCCGGCGTTCGCCGAGCATCTGGATACCAAGATCAACCTGCTCGACACCCCCGGATACCAGGACTTCTCGGGAGAGACGCTGTCCGCCGTGCGCGTGGCGGACGCCGCCATCATCGTGGTGAGCGCCACGGCCGGCGTCGAGGTGGGAACCGAGCGGGTGTGGCGCTACTGCGAGGAACGTGGCATCCCCAGGATCTTCTTCGTGTCGCAGATGGACCGGGACAACGCCGACTTCGACCGGGCGTTCCGGCAGATCAAGGGCCGGCTCGCTTCGGGTGCCCTCCCCGTCGAGATCCCGATCGGAGAGGGGTCGGACTTTCACGGCATCATCAACCTCTTCAGCGAGAAGGCCCACATCTACAGCGCGGGAACCCAGACGGGTGAGTACGACATCCAGGAGATCCCCGAGGCGCTGGCCGACAAGGAAGCGCGCTGGGAGACCGAGCTCCAGGAGGCGCTGGCCACCACCGACGAGAGCCTGCTGGAGTCGTACCTCGAGGGTGGACACATCACCCGCGACGAGGCGGTCGAGGCAATGGCCCGAGCCATGGGCCGGCTCGAGACGTTCCCGGTGTTCTGTGGCTCGTCCGCGAGCAGCTACGGTATCCGGGCGCTGCTGAAGAAGCTGGTCGAGCTCTGCCCGAGCCCGAAGGAAGCGGTCCCGGAGATCGTGGACGGAGATCCGCTCCTGACGACGGACGACGGACCGCTCGCGGCACTCGTGTTCAAGACGGCCGCCGAGCCCCACGTCGGCGAGCTGTCCTACTTCCGGATCTTCTCCGGGTCGGTGTCGAACGGCGACGAGGTGGTGAACGCCTCCGACGGGCAGCCGGAGAAGCTGAACCACCTCGCGGTGCCGATGGGGCGCGACCGGATCGAGGTGCCCAGGCTGCACGCGGGTGACATCGGAGTCATCGCGAAGCTGAAGCACACACACACGAACGACACGCTCACGTCGAGGGGAGCGCGGAGAGAGCTCGAGCCGATCGCGTTCCCGGCCGCGGACATCGCTATCGCCATCAAGGGGAAGACCCGCGCCGACGAGGACAAGCTCGGGGAGGTGATCCCGAAGCTCCACGAAGAGGACCCGACCTTCTCGGCTGCGTTCAACCCGGAGCTGCATCAGACGATCGCGCGCGGGGTCGGCGAGCTCCACCTCGACATCCAGTTCGAGCGGATGGCCCGCAAATACGGCGTGAAGGTCGAGACGGAGGCACCGAAGATCGCCTACCGCGAGACGATCACCGCCGAGGCGAGCGGACAGGGCCGGCACAAGAAGCAGTCGGGAGGGCGCGGCCAGTTCGGCGACTGCAGGATCCGGCTGTCACCGGCGCCGCGCGGGTCGGGCTACACCTTCGTGGACGCCATCAAGGGCGGTGTGATTCCGTCGAAGTACCTGCCGTCGGTGGACCGGGGCATCCAGGAGGCGGCGGAGCGGGGGATCGTGGCCGGCTATCCGGTGGTGGACTTCACCGCGGAGTGCTTCGACGGCTCGTACCACGCGGTCGACTCGTCCGACATCGCCTTCAAGCTCGCCGGGTCGCAGGCGTTCCGGACCGTGGCCGAGCAGTGCCGCCCGGTGTTGCTGGAGCCGGTCGTGGAGGTGGCGGTGGTGACCCCCGACGAGTACGTCGGCGACATCATGGGCGACCTCACTTCGCGGCGCGGCAAGGTGCAGGGGATGGAGCCGGAGGACGGTCGCACGACGGTCCGGGCCATCGTGCCGGAAGCGGAGTTGTACAAGTACGCGGCTACACTCCGGTCCATGACGCAGGGGCGCGCGCACCACACGCGGGCCCACGCCGGGTACGAGCAGGCCCCCGATCACGTGGCGCAGAAGGTGCGGAAGGAGCGGGAGGCCGCGCTCAGCGCTTAGTGTGGCCTCGGGCCGCACCACGCTGGCCGTTGTCACGAGGGCGCGTCACGCCATATTACTGGCCGGATCCGTCGATTGGACGGTCGTACCTGCAATACCCCTACGGGAGCCGTGATGCGTCGCGTGGCCACACTCTACCGCACCACTGTCGGGATCAAGGTCCTGATGGCGGTGTCGGGAGTCGTGCTTTTCGGGTTCGTGTTCACCCATATGCTGGGGAACCTGAAGATGCTGTTCCCCGTCGACGCGGCGGGCCACTACCCGATGGACGTGTACGCGGAGCACCTGCGCCAGTTCGGGTATCCGTTCCTTCCCGAGTACGGGATGCTGTGGCTGGCCCGCGTCGGTCTGCTCGCCGCGGTGGTCTTGCACGCTGCGTCGGCCATCTACCTGTGGCGGATCAGCGCCTCGGCGCGGACCCAGCGCTACGCGAAGAACGACGACCTGAGCCTCTCGTACGCTTCGCGCACCATGCGCTGGGGCGGCGTGATCGTGCTCCTCTTCATCGTGTACCACATCCTGCACTTCACGACCGGTCAGGCGCATCCGGACTTCGTGTACGGCGCCGTGCACCAGAACTTCGTGAACGCCTTCACGAACCCGCTGGTGTTCGGCGTCTACTTCGTCGCGCAGGCGGCGCTGGCCTTCCACCTGCACCACGGGGTGTGGAGCTTCTTCCAGACGCTCGGTCTGAACCATCCGAAGTACAACCGCTTCCGCCGGGTCTTCGCCACCGCGTTCGCGATCGTGGTCTTCGTCGGATTCATGACGCCCCCGACGCTGGTCCTGACCGGCGTCATTTCTTAGATCCCAGAGCCGTGCGCGCGTTCGCTCGCCTGCACTCCAGCCGAACAAGGTCCGTCCAGCCGTGGAACTGAAAAGCAACGTCCCGTCGGGTCCTCTCGCGGAGAAGTGGGACAAGCACCGCTTCGACATGAAGCTGGTGAACCCGTCGAACAAGCGTAAATACGACGTCATCATCGTCGGGACCGGTCTCGCCGGGGCTTCGGCGGCCGCGACCATGGGGGAGCTGGGGTACAACGTGAAGGTGTTCACCTTCCACGACTCCCCGCGTCGCGCGCACTCGATCGCGGCCCAGGGCGGCATCAACGCCGCGAAGAACTACCAGAACGACGGCGACAGCGTCTTCCGGCTCTTCTACGACACCGTGAAGGGCGGAGACTTCCGCTCCCGCGAGGCCAACGTCCACCGGCTCGCGCAGATCAGCCTGAACATCATCGACCAGGCGGTCGCCCAGGGCGTGCCCTTCGCGCGGGAATACGGCGGGCTGCTCGCCAACCGCTCGTTCGGCGGTGCCCAGGTGTCCCGGACGTTCTACGCCCGCGGCCAGACCGGCCAGCAGCTCCTGCTCGGCGCCTACCAGGCCCTCGAGCGGCAGATTGCGGCGGGCACCGTGAAGATCTCGACCCGCCACGAGATGATGGACGTCGTGGTCGTCGACGGCGAGGCGAAGGGAATCGTGGTCCGCGACATGCTGTCGGGTCAGCTGGAGACGTTCACGGCGGACGCCGTGGTCCTCGCGACCGGCGGATACTCGAACGTGTTCTTCCTGTCGACGAACGCCAAGGCGTGCAACGTGACCGCGACCTGGCGGGCGCACCGCCGTGGCGCCGGCTTCGCCAACCCGTGCTACACACAGATCCACCCGACCTGCATTCCGCCGTCGGGCGACTACCAATCGAAGCTCACGCTGATGAGCGAGTCGCTCCGGAACGACGGACGCATCTGGGTGCCGAAGAAGAAGGGCGACGACCGCCCCCCTCACCAGATCCCCGAGGAGGAGCGCGACTACTACCTCGAGCGGATCTATCCCTCGTTCGGGAACCTGTCGCCGCGTGACATCGCGTCGCGCCGCGCCAAGGAGATGGTCGACAAGGGCCACGGCGTCGGCGAGCGGAAGAACGGCGTCTTCCTGGACTTCAAGGACGCCATCGGCCGGCTCGGTGGCGACGCCATCAGCGAGCGCTACGGCAACCTCTTCTCGATGTACGAGAAGATCACGGGCGAGAATCCGTACGAGCGGCCCATGCGTATCTACCCGGCCCCGCACTACACGATGGGCGGGCTGTGGGTGGACTACGACCTCATGAGCAACGTGCCCGGGCTGTTCGTCATCGGCGAGGCGAACTTCTCCGACCACGGAGCGAACCGTCTCGGCGCGAGCGCGCTCATGCAGGGGCTGGCCGACGGCTACTTCGTGGTGCCGCTCACCATCGGCAACTACCTGTCGGGCGTGTCGCGTGACAAGAAGGTCGACCCCGACCACTCGGCCGTGCGGGATGCCGAGCGCGACGTGAAGGACCGGCTCGACCGGCTCATGTCGACCGGCGGCAAGCGCACGGTCGACAGCTTCCACATCGAGCTGGGCAAGCTCATGTGGGACCACTGCGGCATGGAACGGAACGAGTCGGGGCTCAAGGAGGCTCTGGCCAAGATCCCCGAGCTGCGGGAGCGGTTCTGGAAGGAGGTCCGCGTGCCGGGCTCGGCGGCGACGCTGAACCAGTCGCTGGAGAAGGCCGGTCGCGTGGCGGACTTCCTGGAGTTCGCCGAAGTCATGTGCCACGACGCGCTCGCGCGCGACGAGTCGTGCGGCGCGCATTACCGGTCGGAGCACACCACGCCGGACGGCGAGGCGAAGCGCGACGACGAGAACTTCTCGCACGTGTCCGTGTGGGAGTTCAAGGGCGTCGGCGAGGCCCCCGCGCTCCACAAGGAATCCCTGGAATTCGAGAACGTCCAGCTCTCCCAGAGGAGCTACAAGTAAGATGAAGCTGACCCTGCACGTGTGGCGACAGAGCGGAGCCAAGGACACGGGCCGTTTCGAGCGCTACGAAGCGGCGGACATTTCCGAGCACATGTCGTTCCTGGAGATGCTCGACGTCATCAACGAGGAGCTCACCCGGGACGGCGGAGAGCCGATCGCGTTCGAGCACGACTGCCGTGAAGGCATCTGTGGCTCCTGCGGCATGATGATCAACGGCGTGCCGCACGGTCCGAAGTCCATGACCACCGCCTGCCAGCTCCACATGCGCTCGTTCAAGGACGGCGACGAGATCTGGATCGAGCCGTGGCGTGCGACGGCCTTCCCGGTCATCAAGGACCTGGTGGTCGACCGCAACGGCTTCGACCGGATCATCCAGGCCGGGGGCTACATCTCCGTGCGCACGGGAAGCGCGCCGGACGGCAACGCCGTCCCGATCGAGAAGGACAAGGCGGACGCGGCGTTCGACGCGGCGACCTGTATCGGCTGCGGCGCGTGCGTGGCCGCTTGCCCGAACGCTTCCGCCATGCTCTTCACGTCGGCGAAGGTGGCGCATCTCGCGAGCGTGCCGCAGGGGCAGCCGGAGCGCTACGGACGGGTGCTCTCCATGGTCGAGCAGCACGACGACGAGGGCTTCGGGAACTGCACGAACCACGGGGCGTGCGAGATCGCCTGCCCCAAGGGGATCAGCATCGACTACATCGCGCAGCTCAACCGTGACCTGGTGAAGGCGACGCTGAATGCGAAGCCGGTGGAGACGGGCAAGGACGCCTGACGTCGGCTGGATGGAGCCTACCCACGCGACCCTCGTTCCGCCTCGGCCACGGCCACCCGGACTCGCATGAGTGCGTCCGGCGTGACCGAGATGGACGTCATGCCGCAGTCCACGAGGAAGGGCGGAATCTCGTCGGGGTGGTCGGACGGCGCCTGTCCGCAGATGCCGATCTCGAGTCCCCGCTCCGTGAAGCTCCTGGCGGCCTGACGCACGAACACCTTCACGGCCGGTGAGCGAGCGTCGACGAGGGGCACGTACCCCTCCAGGTCGTCCCGGGACAACGCGTAGACCGTCTGCACGAGGTCGTTCGAGCCGATCGAGCCGCCGGTGAGCTCCATCGCGTCGATGAAGCGTTCCGCTTCGATGACGTTGGACGGGAGCTCCACCATGAGATGCAGCGGCACCCCCGCGTCCGGCGAGAGCCCGTGGCGGTCGAGCTTCTCGACGACGCGGGCGCCTTCCTCCGGTGTCCGGCAGAAGGGCACCATGAGGTTCAGATTGTCCAGTCCGAGGCGCTGGCGGACCATCCGCAGCGCGTCGAGCTCCATGTCGAAGGCCGCGGCGAAGGTCTTGTCCACGTATCTGGCGGCGCCGCGCCAGGCGATCATCGGATTCTCCTCGTGGGGCTCGAAGAGGCGCCCCCCGAGTAGATCGCGGTACTCGTTGGACTTCAGGTCCGAGAGTCGGACGAGAACGGGGCGGGGGTAGAACGCAGCGCAGATGAGCGCGACGCCGTATCCGACCTGGTCGACGAAGAACTGCCGCCGATCTCCATATCCCGGTGTACGTCGCTCGATCGCGCCCAGCAGGGTGGCGAGCTCGTGGGGGTCTTCGGCCTCGAGACGCTCCCGGTAGGGCTCGAGCTCGTCGACGAGCTGGCCCGTCGAGGAAAAGTCCCGCAGCTCCTCGTAGTAGGCGAGGGCGAGGGGGTGGATACCGACCTGAGCGGTCAGAATGAACTCGAGGCGGGCGAGCCCCACGCCGTCCGCCGGCAGCATGGCGTCGGAGAGCGCCTTCCCCGGAAAGCCGACGTTCAGCTTGATCAACGTGCGAAGCTCCGGAAGGTCGTCCATCGTGACCTCCTCGATCTCGAAGTCGTGCAGTCCCGCCAGCACCAGCCCCTCATCTCCTTCGGCGCAGGTCCCGGTGACCTCCATCAACGGCGTGAGCAGCTTGGTCGCATCCTTGCATCCGACGATGGCGGGAATCCCGAACTCGCGAGCGACGATTGCCGCGTGGGACGTGCGCCCTCCCTTCTCGGTGATGATCAGGGAGGCGTCCTTCATGAGGGGCTCCCAGTCGGGCGTCGTCATCTCGGTGACGAGCACGTCGCCCGGGTCGAAGACGTGATCGTCCCGGTCGATGTCCTCGAGCTGCTCACCCGCGATGAGACGGTTGCGGAGCTCGCGCTTCCGGACGATGACCTCCTCGTAGTCCTCGTAGAGACGGACCTTCCCCTTCCCGATACGTGTCCCGACCGCGTGGCCGCGGGCGACCACCTTTCCGTCTGCCTCGAGCTGCTTCAGCACGGACGGATCCATGCGGTAGGTGCGCATGACCGATGCCCCGGTCCCCCCGGCGTGCACCGTCTCGGGCCGGGCCTGCACGATGAAGAGCTGCCCCGAGTACCCGTCCTTGGCCCACTCGATGTCCATGGGCCGGCCGTAATGGTCCTCGATCGTGATCGCCATGCGCGCGAGCTCGACCGCTTCCTCACGCGTGACGGACCATTGCCGCTGCCTCGCCGCGTGCACGTCCACGCTCTCCGTGGTCGTGCCTCCCTGCGACGAGTAGACCAGCTGCTTGTCCTTCGCCCCGAGCTGTCGGTGGACGACCGAGCTGAGGCCTCTCCGAATCCCTTCCTTCCAGAGCACGACCGTGTCGGGTGACACGGTGCCCTGCACGACGAGCTCCCCGAGGCCGTAGGAGGAGGTGACGTGCACCACGTTGGGATTTCCGGAGTCGGGGTCGAGCGTGAACATGACCCCTGACGTGGCGATGTCGGAGCGGACCATCTTCATGACCACCACCGCGACGCCGCCCTCGAGCGGGTCCATGTCGCGGCGGATCTGGTAGCCGATGGCGCGCTCCGTATACGCCGACGCACAGCATTTCCGCCAGGCCTCGCAGACGTCCTCGATGCCGCGGACGTTCAGATAGGAGTCGTACTGTCCCGCGAAGGAGGCCATGCTCGAGTCCTCGCGGGTGGCGGACGACCGGACGGCCAGATCGACTTCGTGTCCGTATTCGCGTTGGAGCTTCTCGTGGGCCTCCGCGAGCCCGTCGGCGATCCGCTTCGGAATCGGTGTGGCCAGGACGAGCGCCCTGGCGAGCGAGGCGCGCCCGTGCATGTCCACCTGGTCGGTGACGTCGGCCCGTTCGAAGATCCGCGTGAGCGCGCTCCTCAACGTGTCCTGCCCCACGGCGGAGGGTTCCCAGCGGAGCGCATCCTGGGGGATATCCTTCCAGGTGCCCTCCGGGACGGCGGCGTCGAGGAAGGTCCCGTGGGCCGCGACCGTCGTCGCGAACCCGTTGGGGATGCGCACACCCTTCCCGGTCAGGTCCTGGTACATCTCCCCGAGCGATGCGGCCTTGCCCCCGACCGTTCCCACGTCTTCGGAGCGGACCTCCTCGAACCAGAGGATCAGGGGGCGAGTCGCGATGTCCGGGGTAGCGTCCTGGGTCATGCCTGGCCTCCTGCGCGTGGGTTGCGATGGCCAGAGTGGGCGGTTGGGGGCCAAAACGCCAGGACCGCTCGCCGGGACGGGGCCCGGCGGAGGACTATGGCGCCGGGAGCTATCGCCCCTGGTTCGCGGCGAGCGGGGCCGCCCAACGGTATGTCTCGAGATCGATCCGTCCGTCGTCGAACACGACCCCCTCCGCTTCCAGAGCCGCGCGCTGGATCCGCTCCGAGACGGGAGATCCCGGGCGCCTCGAGATCCGGCCCTGCGCGTTCACGACCCGGTGCCAGGGCATGTCCGAGTCGTCGGGGAGTGCCGCGAGCGCGTATCCGACCTGGCGCGCCCGTCCGGGCAGGCCCGCCAGCGCGGCCACCTGGCCGTACGTGGCCACGCGGCCCGGCGGCACGCGTCGGACGACCTCGTAGAACGTCTCGTATCGTCTCACGGGGTGTCGGGATGGTCGGACGTGTCCGCCTGCTCGCCAGGCTCGAGCAGCGCACGATAGAAGTCCCGCTCCTCCTCGAGCAGGAGCAACCGGCGATTGAGGTCCTCGACGGTGCGCTCGAGGGCCCCGTCGTCGGGCCGCTCCGGAGGGAGTTGGACGGGACGACCGGCCCGCGCCTTCACCACCTCTCCGATCGTGGTGATCAACACCAGAATGACGACGAACTCGAAGATGCCCACGTCGCGCTACCTCCCCTGTCGCTCCTCGATGGACGGACCATCCGCCCGTGCTCTCGATCCGCTCCGGGCGAGCCGGAGCTCCAGGTGCCTTCGTACGTCCCGCCACTCGGACTCCAGGATACTGAACATGACCGTGTCGCGGACCGTGCCGTCGCGGCGGGGCTGATGGTGTCGCAGCACTCCGTCCTCACGCGCGCCGAGCGCCGCGATCGCTCGTCGCGACGCGAAGTTGAACGCGTCCGTGCGGAATCCCACGCAACCGCATTCGAGTCCGTCGAATGCGTGCTCCAGCAGGAGCAGTTTGCACGCGGTATTCACGTGGCTGCGTTGCCAGCGGGCCGCGTACCATGTGTAGCCGACCTCCACGCGGCTCGCAGCGGGTACGATATCGTGGTACCGGGTGCTCCCGACGATGACTTCGGTCTCGAGCTCCCTCACGGCCCAGGGAAGCATGTGGCCCGCCTCGAATCCTTTCCGGGCGGTGGCGATCCAGGCGGGCACCTCCTCCGGGCGCGGCACCGACGTGAACCAGAGCTCCCAGAGTGCTCCGTCGCCGGCGGCTTCCGCGAGGGCGTCGGCGTGAGAGGGCGCCAGCGGCTCGAGCCGCACCCCGTGGCCTTCCAGCGTAACCGGCTCGGGCGAAATCACGCTCCACCCCCGGTCGCCGGAGGTCGTGAGGCGAGCGCTCCGCCGATCGCGTCGAGGAGCTCGTCGGCGGTGTACGGCTTGGCGAGACGGCCGCTCACTCCGAGGTCGGTCGTGCCCTCCGGCGTACCGCCTCCCATGCCGCTGACGGCCACGACGGGGATGTCCGGGGCGACGTTGCGGAGCTCGCGGACGAGCTGGGCGCCGTCCATTCTGGGCATCGTCATGTCGGTGACCACGACGTCGATGCTGTTGTCCCGGTCGCGGAGAAGTCGGAGCGCGTCCCCGCCGTCCGCGGCGGTGAGAACGTCGTAGCCGAACGCCTCGAGGGTTTGCTTCGTGATCGAACGGACTGCAGCCTCGTCGTCCACGACCAGGACGACGGCTCCGTCTCCCTGCCAGCGCTCGCCCGTTCCTCCTCGACCGTCGGCGGAGCTCTGGTCGGAGCGGGCCGGGAAGTGGAAGCGGAAGGTCGTCCCGCGACCGACTTCCGAGTACACGGTCACGAACCCCCCATGGCCGCGCACGATGGTCGCCACCGTGGAGAGCCCGATTCCGGTCCCCGCGCCCTCGGCCTTGGTCGTATAGAGGGGGTCGAAGATGTGGGGGAGGACGTCGGCGGGCATCCCGGTTCCCGTGTCGGTGACGGAGATGCGCACGTACGGGCCCGGCTCCGCGGTTCCGCTCATGGCGGTGTAGTGTCCGTCGATGCGGATGTTCTCGACGCTGACGGTGAGGCTCCCGCCGCTCGGCATCGCATCCCTCGCGTTCACGAAGCTGTTCATGAGCACCTGGTGGACCTGCGTGCCGTCACCTTCGACCGACCATAGGTCGTCCGCCATCTCGGCCGCGAAGCGGATCGTGTCGGGGAAGGTGTCCCTGACCACGCGGCCGGCGTCGCGCACGACCGCGGAGATCTCCACCTCGCGACTCCGGGTGTCGACGCCGCGGGCGAACGAGAGCACCTGACGAACCATGTCGGAGCCCCGCTGGGCGCACGCCTCGACGGTCGACAGAGTCTCCAGGGCCTCTTCGCTCGTGACGTCGTCACGGAGGAGCTCGAGCGAGAGGAGGATCGGGGAGAGCACGTTGTTCAGGTCGTGGGCCATGCCCCCGGTGAGCGTGGCGATGCTCTCCACGCGCTGGGAGCGGAGGATGCGCTGCTCCAACTGCTTGCGGTCCGAGATGTCCTGGATCGCACCCTGTACGCCGACGATCGCGCCGGTCCCGTCGCGCATGGGCTCGCCGATGGCGCGGACCCATGCCCGACGTCCTTTCGCGGTGACGATCGCCGCCTCGAGGTCGAACGGCTCGCCATGTGCCATACACGCTTCGTATGCCCTCTCGAAGGCCTCCCGATGTTGCGGCAGGCAATAACCGGCGGCTTCCTCCAAGGTAGGCTCGTGTCCGGCCGGCACCTCGTGGATGGCGCAGGTCTCGTCCGACCAGGTGACGACCCGCTCCGGGAGGCGGATCGACCACCCGCCCAGGTGCGCCACCTGCCCCGCGATCCGAAGCAGCGCGGCCCGGTGCTCCAGCTCCTCCTGAGCACGCGCCCTCTCTCCGAGTTCCTCCTGCAGGGCCCGGTTCGCCTCCTCCAGCTGGAACATCTTCTGTTCGAGCTTCCTCACGAGGACGCGGTTGTACGCTTCGAGCCGCGATTCCTCGTCACCCGTGGGCTCACGCGGAGGGGTCGGCGATCCCGCCGCGGACGTTTCGTGCACCTCGCGGATCCGGGCGAGGAGCGCCTCCGGCTCCGCGGGCTTCACGATGAACGCGTCCGCGCCGAGCTCGAGCGCCAACTCCTCGTCCTGTACCTCCGTGTAGGTGGCCGTGTAGACCACGAACGGAATCGGGCTCAGCGCCTCGTCGGACTTCCAATGGCGCAACAGCGTGTATCCGTCCATGACCGGCATGAGGAGGTCGGAAACGACGATGTCCGGTGGCGAGACCCGGGCGGCCTCGAGCGCCTGCTCGCCGTTGCGGGCCCGATCGACCGTGAAGCCGTGTCCCTGGAGCAGCGCCTCGAGGTAGTAGAGGTTCTCCTCCCGGTCGTCCACCACGAGCACGCGGTTCACGATGGCGCCCTCTCCTGGCCGGATTCGGGCAGGAAGGCGCAAACGTCGTCGACGAACGTGTCGGGGTCGATGGGCTTCTCGATGTATCCGGAGCAGCCCGCGTCGAGGGCCGACTCCCGATCGCCCGCCATGGCGTACGAGGTGACGGCGACGATCGGGACGTTCGCGACGTCCGGGAGCTTTCGGAGCTCTCGGGCCACCTCGTAGCCGTTCATGACGGGGAGCTGGATGTCGAGCAGAATGAGGTCCGGACGGAGCGAGCGAGCGGTGTCGATCCCACGCGGGCCGTCCGGTTCGGACACCACCCGCAGGCCGTGGCGCTCCAGAAGGAACGTGACCAGATAGCGGTTCTGCTCGTTGTCTTCGATGACGAGAACGGTCCGGTCCATGACGTCACGCGCCATTGTCGAGGGGGAGAGTCACGGAGAATTCGCTGCCTTCGCGCCAGGCGCTCTCGACGGAGATATCTCCACCCATCAGCGTCGCCAATCTACGGCAGATGGCCAACCCCAGCCCCGTCCCCTCGTGCTGGCGGGTCAGCTCGGAGTCGACCTGGCGGAACGGTTGGAACAGAACTTCGAGGTCCTCGGGCTTGATGCCGATCCCCGTATCGGCGACGCGTAACGTCACGGAGCCATCGTCCCGCTCCGCTGTGAGTCTGATGCTTCCTTCGTCGGTGAACTTGATGCCGTTGTTCAGGAGATTCAGCAGGATCTGGTGCGTCCTGCGTGGGTCGCCGTGCCCGGTGCCGACGTCGGGCGCGATGCTCACGTCGAGTCGAAGGCCCTTGGCGTCGGCGAGGGGCCGGATGGTCTCGGCCGCCTGCTCGACCACTTCGGCGACGTCGAACGCCTCCCGGCGGATCTCGAGCTGGCCGGCTTCGATCTTGGACAGGTCCAGCACGTCCTTGATGAGCTCCAGGAGGTGCCGCGCGCTTCCCTGGACCATCACGAGCTGCTTGCGCTGCTCGTCGGTCAGGGGGCCCGCGAGCTCCTGGAGCACGATGCCGGTGAAGCCGATGATCGAGTTGAGCGGCGTCCTGAGCTCGTGCGACATCGTAGCGAGGAACGCCGACTTCAAGCGATCTGCGGACTCGGCTCGGACCAGGGCCGTCCTGAGCTCCTCGGTCCGGTCCGCGACCTTCTGCTCCAGCGTGCGATTGAGCTCGCGGAGAGCCCGCTCGGCGACCCGGCGCTTCTCTTCGGCCCGTTTCTTCTCGGACACATCGATGCCGATGCCCACCAGGCACTCGCGGCCCTCGAACTGGATCGCTCGGCCCGTGAAGAAGTACGGCGTCTTCGTCCCGTCCCTCGACAGGAAGGGGGCTTCCACGAAAGCCGTGCCCGTCCGGAAGACCTCCCCGATGCGCTCGACCAGCAGCGGCTGGTCCTCCGGCGCGAAGAAATCGATGGGGTGCATCGCGGCGACCTCGGCCCCGGAGTATCCGGAGACCTCCTCGAAGCGGCGGTTCCAGCGCAGGAACTTTCCCTCGGCCGTGTAGAGGTAGAGGATCCCCGGCATGCTCTCGGTCATCGCATCGGAGAACTCGCGCTCCCGTCTCGCCGCTTCCTCTGCCTCCTTCCGAGAGGCCTCTCTCGTCAAGGCGTCGAGCGCGAATGAGATGTCCCGAGAGACCTCCACCAGGAGCTCCACCTCGCGGGCCCGGAAGAAGTCGGGCTCCTCCGAGTACACGCTCAGCACGCCGCGCACGGTGCCGTCCACCCGGATCGGGAACGACCCGCAGCCGCGGTAGCCCCGCTTCTCCGCCTCCGAGCGCCACAGTCGGGTGACCGGATCGGCCGAGATGTCGTTGCAGACGTAGGGCTCCTCGGACTTGAACGCGAGGCCCGACGGGCCCAGCCCTTCCGGGCGGCCGTCTGCGTAGATCTCGACCGCGTCGAAGTATCCTTCGTCGTACCCTGCGACCGCCGCCGGGTCGATTCGCTCGGTGGCCGGATCTCTCCACCCGATCCATGCGGTCCGGAAGCCACCATGGTCCACGAGGGCATCGCATACGCGCTGGAGGAGCGCCGAGTCTTCGTTCGTGCGAACGATGGCCTGGTTGACCGCTCCGAGCGCCGCGTAGAGCCGTCCGACGCGCTCGGCCTCGAGCTGCGCGGCCTTCCCCTCGCGCTCGCGCTCCTTGATGGCGACGTAGCCCCGCTCGATGGAGGCGAACGCCCGCTTCACGACGATCAGGAGAAGGAGTGACGTGACGGCGACGAACGCGAGGCCCTTGTATACGCTAAGGCGCACGAGGGTCGCGGGGTCGGGCACGATCGCGGCGAGTAGCGCGTCCGAGAAGTAGATCCAGAGGGCGGCGAAGGACGCGTAGGCCAGCGTGATCGCCCGCGCCCGCTTGCGTAGCCGGCTCCTCATTGAGGCGCCGGGATCCGGCCGCGGGCCGGCGGGGTCTGGCATGGCCTGGGACTCCATCGGTCGCTTCCTGGAGGGGGGCTGCTCGGGTCGTCCAACATCCGCCCTCACGAGCAGGCCGCGCAAGGACGGCGCCGACGGGTGCGGCTAAGGGGCGGTCCGCACGCCGTCCGTTGCGTCCCGCGGGTCGGACGGGAGGGTCACCTGGAACGACGCGCCCCCTCCGGCCGGCTCCTCGAGCAGGGTGATCCGGCCGCCGTGCAACAGCACCGTCTCGCGAGCAATGGCGAGCCCGAGTCCGGTGCCGGGTGCTTCGGTCGAGCCCCGGTAGTACTTGCGGAAGACGAGATCGCGTTCTTCATCGGGGATCCCCGGGCCGGAGTCCGTGACCGTGAAGGAGGCCCCGTGCTCGGTAGGTCCGACGCTCAGCACCACGGACCCTCCCTCCGGTGTGTGGCGGAGCGCGTTCGAGACCAGGTTTCCGAGGACCTCGTCCCGGATGAGGTCGAGATCCATGACGAGGGTCTCCGGCGTGTCCGGCTCGACGGTGGCGTCGAGCGTCACCGATCGTTGGCGGGCCAGGATCTCGAAGGCACGCAGGACGCCTGTGACGAGATCCTGTACGAACACGGTGTCGAGCTGAACCCGGTAGGCGCCGGCTTCGAGGCGACTCAGGTCCATGAGCCGATCGACGAGGCGCGCCATGACGCGGGCCTGCTCGGCTATGCCGTCCACCATGCGGCCGTACTCCTCGGGCGCGGCCTCTCCGAACTCTTCCTGGATCAGCTCGGCGTATCCGTGGATCGCGTTGATGGGGGTCTTGAGCTCATGGCTCGCGACGCCGATGAACTCGGCCTTGAGTCGGTCGAGGTCCGCCAAACGCTCGGACATGACGAGGAACGATCGCGTGAGGTCCCCGATCTCGTCCCTTCGGTCCGCCGGGAGATGCCCGGAAGGCTCGAAGTCACCGTCCGCGACCCGTGCCATCGCCCGTCCCAGATGCCGGAGCGGGTTGGTCAGAGCGCCGGACGCCCAGGTCGCGACGCCGGTGGCGATGAGCAGCGCCAGCACCATGCCCAGGAGGGTCGCCTGCCGGGACGACGCGCTCAGCGTCTCCGCGCGCTGGAGGTCACGCCGGGCCACCGCGCCGATGGAGTCGGCCACGGCGCCCAGGGCGCGGTCCGTCCGGTCGAGCGTCCGGTCGAGCCCGAGGAACAGCTCGGTCGCGGTGTCGACGCGGCCGCTCGGCATGGCTTCGCTGATTGCGGCGGCCGTGGTCGTCAGCTCGGAAAGCAGAGGGGTCAGCGCCTCGGCGGATGCCGTGTACGGTGGTCCCGAGAGGCGACCGTGCTCCTGAACGATCGTGTCGAGCGCGCGCTCGGCCTCGCGGGCCAGGGCCTCGTCACCCGTCGCGACATAGCTGCGGGCGAAGCGGTCGAGGTCGGCCAGCGAAGTCCTCATGGCGCCCAGGCTCACGAGCGCCTCCGCATGGCGCGCGCGCCCCTCGACGGCGAGCTCCTCGAGCTCGGCGAGCCGGTTCGCGGCGAACAGCGCGGGAAGGAGGACGATCGCGATGGCCGCCCCGCATCCGGCCAGAAGCCTGGAGCGGAGTGTCATGGGCGGGGGTCGACGCCCCCGCGAAGGAGCTGGCGTATGCGCTCGAGCTCCTGCTCGAGGGCCTGCGCGCGCTCCTCGGCCTCCGCTGACCTGGCCCGGAGGGCCGCGATCGAGTCGTTCCGCATCGCGAGGCTGTCGCCGAGTGCGCTCAATCGATCGATGGTCGACGGGGTGGTGGCGGGCGGGAGCGTGCCCGTCCGGCCGCTGGCCGGGGCCTCGCAAGCCATGTCGTACGGCTCCGAGGGCACCGAGGCGCCCCGGTCGAGCGCCAGAAGGTAGAGGGACCGGGCCAGCGCCGCGTCCGGCTCCCCGGCGGGCGAGTGGATGAGAAGCCGCGCCGTCAGGGCCGCGGCCGTCGTCGGGACCCCGTCCGGGTTCGACGGGTCGAGCTCCGCGGATGCCCGGAGCAGGGCCGCCTGCCGCTCGACCGGCAGGTTCAGGCATCCCGCGGTGAGCGGCGCGAGACGCTCCCGTGCCGAGACGAAGTCGCCGGCGTCCAGGGCGGCGGCCCCGGCCCGGAGCTCGGCCTCGGGGCTGGGGCCCCGCTCCGTCGGGTGGGTGACCTGGCGGAGCGTGGTGCACCCGGACAGAGCGGTGACTCCGACGACGGCCAGCAGGCCGACAGTCCAGCCCATGGGGCGCCGCGATGGGGCGGCGCTCGCGGAAGAAGGGCTCATGCGGTGCTCGACGCGTGGGACGGCGGCCTCGTCGCGCTCGGAGCGGCGGCATCCCGGTCCGCCTCACGCGCTTCGGCGAGTCCCGCTCGGAATGCCTCGACGACCTGCGGATCGAAGCGCTCGCCGGACCCGCGGCCGATGTCGTCCAATGCCGCCTCCACCGTCCATGCCTCCTTGTACGGCCGGGGGTGGGTCAGGGCGTCGAAGGTGTCGGCCACGGCCACGATCCTCCCCGACAGCGGGATCTCCTCACCGGCCAGCCCCTCCGGATAGCCGCGCCCGTCCCACCGCTCGTGGTGGCTCATGGCGATCTCGGCCGCCAGCTTCAGAAGGGGGACGTCCGATCCGGACAGGATGTCGGCGCCGATGGCACAGTGCGTCTTCATGACCTCGAACTCGGCCGGACTCAGGGGGCCGTCGTTGAGCAGGATGCCGTCCGGAACGCCGATCTTCCCGACATCGTGGAGGGGCGCGGCGAGACGCATCATCTCGATGTCGGCGGCCGACCATCCGAGCATGGCCGCCACGCGCGCGGCGGACCTGCCTACCCGCCGGGTGTGCTGCCCCGTCGCGTCGTCGCGGTATTCGGCCGCGCGGGCGAGCCGCTGCAACGTCTGGAGCCGCGCGTCCTCGAGCTCCAGCGTGCGCGCCCGGACCCTGCGCTCGAGCTCGGCGTTCTGACCCCTGAGCTCCTGGTACAGCATCCGGGTCTCGAGGAGATTCCGGACCCGGGACCTGACCTCGGAAGGGCTGAGGGGCTTGGTGAGGTAGTCACGGGCCCCGGCGCTGAGCGCCCGGCGTTTCGCGTCGCGCGTGTTGTCCGAGGTGAGGACGAGCACGGGAAGGTACTGGTCGTTCGGCGTCGCCTCGCGGATGACCTCGAGGACTTCGTGTCCGTCCATGCCGGGCATGAGGAGGTCGAGGAGGACCAGGTCCGGCTCGAAGTCACGAAGCAGCGGCGCGACCTGGCGTGGGTCCCGGGTATCGTGGACCGTGGCGTAGCCGGCGGGCTCGAGAATGCGACGGAGGAGGTCGACGTTCGAAGCCTCGTCGTCCACGATCAGGATACGGGCACGACGGATCTTTTCGTCCAGCACGGAGATGTTCGGCGGGTCGCGAGGAGAAGGGATGCGACACCCCCCCTTGTCGCAAGAAACGTACCTCCCTCTACATCCCTGGGCGACGCCCTATGCGATCCAGCGCTCGTCTCTCCGGTCGACGCTCGTCGGACGACCCTCGATCTGCTCGAGGTCCAGTACGGCTTCCCCCTCCCCGCCACGGTACCGCACACCGAGGCCCCGCCCGGCCAGCAGCCTGGCCATCGCCCGGTTCTCCCCGGAGACGTGGAACGTGAGGCGCCTCACACCGTCGGCGTGGGCGTCGTCGACCACCGCGTCGAGGAGCGTGCTCCCCAGCCCCCGCCCCTGCACGCTGTCGGCCACGACGAGCGCGACGTCGTACGAGCCTTTTTCCCCGGGCCAGCGCACCCGGTGGGCGACGCCGACCAGATCGCCCTCCCTCAGGGCCCCGATCGATACGTGGCGTGGCTCGTCGACGACGCAAACGTGGGCCAGCACATGCCTGGGAATCCGCGGCATGGGCGTCCCGAAGCGGAGCCGGCGCGAGCGCTCGGAGAGCGACTCGTAGAGGGCCGCGACATCGGGCGCGTCCGAGAGGGAGAGGCGCCGCAGCGCGATCGGTGCGAGATTCGTGAACATCACGCCCGAGCCTGCGCGGGAATGCACCGAGGAGTGACATGGTGCACCGGAACGAGGCATCCGGGCCGGATCGAACCAGAGCCGTGGAGTGGATAGGCATGCAGGGAAGCCGGGAGTTGGGAGGAGGCCGATGAGCGGGTGGGAGATACGTGAGGCGACGGTCGCCGATCACGCGGCCATTCTCGCCGTCAACGAGCAGAGCGTGCCCGGCGTGAGCGCGTTCGACAGCGCCAAGCTCGAGGCACTCGCGGCGGCGTCCGACCCTCTGCTGGTGGCGGTCGGAGAGGACGGCGTGGCCGGATACCTGATCGGCTTCACTCCGGATGCGCGGTACCAGGGCGCCTGCTTCAGGTGGTTCCGAGAGAACCGTCCGGGCTCCCTCTACATCGATCAGGTCGCGATCGGTGCGTCGGCCCGGCGCCGCGGCGCGGGCGCGGCTCTCTACGACGCAGCAGAACAGGCCGCCATCGACCGCGGCCTGGATCGGCTCACCTGCGAGGTGAACCTCGACCCTCCGAACCCCGAGTCGATGGCCTTCCACGCTGCCCGGGGCTTCCAGCAGGTGGGCACGCTCGCGGTCCCGGACGGACGCAGGGTGTCGCTGCAGCTGAAGGTGCTTGGAGAGAAGGCGCTCGGGGAGTAGCGCCGGGCCACGGCGAGCCGGCGGGGTGGTCCATGCTTTCGACGACACACTAAGTTGTGGACGAGCGTGTTTCCCGGTCATTCCACAGGAGGTCGACTCGAGTGACGTCGCTGAATCCCAGAAACGCCCTCGTGGCGTGCGTGATGGCCCTCGGGGCCGCGCTGCCGGCGTATTCGTCGGCTCAGGAATACGTCCCCGGTCCGCACCCCGAGTGGGAACGGCGTGACCCGGCGGCCGTCGGCTTCGATCCGGCCGCGCTCCAGTCTGCCATCGACTTCGCCGTCGCTTCGGAATCCACCTCCCCCCGCGACCTCACGCTGAACCACGACATGGGGTTCGGCCGGGAGCCCCGGGGCGACGCCATCGGCCCGTTCGCGGACCGCGGCCCACAGACCGGTCTCGTGATCCGGCACGGCTACATCGTGGCCGAGTGGGGCGAGCCGGCGCGCGTCGACCAGACGTTCAGCGTGGCGAAGAGCTTTCTGTCCACGACGGTGGGGCTCGCGGTCGACCACGGTATCATCCGGAGCATCGACGACCCGGTGCGCGCCTACATGCCGCCCCTCGTTCTGGACCACGGTGACGGGGAGCCCGGAGACGAGAACGGACGTCGGCCGAAGCTCCTCTTCGAGTCGGACCACAACCGGGGGATCACCTGGGAGCATCTCCTCCGGCAGACGAGCGACTGGGAGGGGACGCTCTGGGGAAAGCCGGAGTGGGCGGATCGCCCGGACCGGGACCCGTCGACCTGGCTGACCCGCCCGCGCAACGCCCCGGGCACCGTCTACGAGTACAACGACACGCGGGTGAACCTGCTCGCGCTGGCCGCGACCGCGATCTGGCGAAAGCCGCTCCCCGACGTGCTCCACGAGCATGTGATGGGACCCATCGGCGCGTCCACCACCTGGCAGTGGCACGGCTACGAGAACTCCTGGATCAACCTGAACGGCCACACGGTGCAGGCGGTGAGCGGGGGAAGCCACTGGGGCGGTGGCATGTTCATCAACGCCTACGATCAGGCCCGACTCGGGCTCCTCACGCTGCACGGGGGACGCTGGGGCGACCAGCAGCTCGTCTCGCGTGAGTGGATCGAGCGCTCCCGCGTTCCCGGGACGGCGAACCCGGGTTACGGATTCATGAACTACTTCCTGAACACCGACGGTGAGATGTACGCGAACGCGCCCGAAGAGGCATGGGCGCACATCGGGGCTGGCTCCAACATCGTGTATGTCGATCCGGTCAACGACCTCGTCGTCGTCGCCCGTTGGATCCAGGGCAACCAGTTCGACGAGTTCATCGGGCGCGTCCTTTCCGCGCTCGACGGGGGGTAGTCATTCTCCGCCGGGTCCGGGTATGGAGGGCGAAACACATTCCGCCCGGAAACCATGCTGAACGCGACCACATTACCCAGACCCTTCGTACAGGTGAGCAGCGCTTCGCCGCGTGAGACGCCGGAACTGGATCTGTTCCGCGTGTGGGCGCGGAAGATCCGGGACTCGGACGCTTCGGCGCTCGAGTCGTTCTTCCGAGCAGTCCACGGCCCTCTCGTCGGATACGCGACGAAGTTCGTGCCGGAGGCCTCGGCCGAGGACATCGTGCAGGACGCGTTCATCCGGATCTGGGAAGGGCGGGCGCGCATCGACCCGTCCCAGTCGCTGAAGGCCTTCGCGTACCGCACGGTACGGAACCTCTGCCTGAACCGGATCCGTGATTCCAAGACCCGGGAGACTCTGCTCGCCGAGCGGTACGAAGTCCCGACCGAGGCGATTCCGGAGCCGGACGAGGAGCTCGCGAAGGCGGATTTCGCCGAGCGCCTGAAGGCCTGGATCGCCGAGCTCCCGGAGCGCCAGAGGGAGGCGCTCGAACTCAGCCGCTTCCACGGCCTCACGCACGATCAGGTGGCCGAGGCGATGGGCGTCTCACCCAGGACCGTGAACAATCATCTGGTCAAAGCTCTGCGCTCCATCCGGGACCGGGTGCGCGCGTTCGAGCCTTCCCTGTTGGACTCATGAACAAGCACGAGAACGATCGGTTCCCGAGGACGCTCGCGGACGAGCCCGACGCCGACGAGCTCGAGGCCGTCTGGGCGGCGCTCGAAGTCGCGCACCCGGATGCATCCTTCTCGCCCGAGAAGACGGACGCCGCCTGGGAGGCGCTCAGCGGAAAGCTGGGTCTGGGGGCGTCGAGCGCACTCGAGGGCGACGACGACACCCACGGGCACGGCGCACCGTCGTCGTCCCGGGCGGCGACCCGGACGGGTTGGCTGCGGGTGGCCGCGGTCGTCGCGGTCGCGCTGGGAGGAGCCACTGTGTGGCAGCAGGTGCCGGTGACGCATGTCGCTCCGGCGGGGGCGCGGGTGGCCGTCACGTTGCCCGACGGCTCCGACGTCCAGCTCAATGCCGGCTCCACCCTGCGGCACCGCAGGGGCTTCGCCCTTCTGCCCGGAGTCGCTGCCGGCGTGAGGTCGGTCCGCCTCGAGGGGGAGGCGTTCTTCGACGTCGAGCCGGCGGAGCGGCCGTTCGAGGTCGAGGCCGGCGGGGTGCGGGTCACCGTCCTGGGCACGCGCTTCAACGTGCGGGCCAGAGCGGGCTTTGCCACTCCCGTGCGGGTCGACGTGGCCGAGGGCCGCGTCCGCGTCGAGGCGCCGCTCGAGGACGGCGGCGTCGAGCTCGCCGCCGGGCAGAGCGTCCGCGTCCTCTCCGATTCGGATGGGCTCGTGACCGAGTCCGTGTCCCTCGAACGGATTGCGTCGTGGCTGTCCGGGGGACTGACCCTGACCGAGGAGCGGCTCGCCGACGTGGTGGCGGAGCTCGGGGTACGGTTCGGCGTGAATGTCTCCCTCGCTCCGTCCGTGGACGGCTCCGAGCGGGTGACGGCGTACTATCCGTTGGTGACCGGCGTCGACTCGGTGCTCACCGATCTGGCCACGCAGCAGGATCTACAGGTCCGGAGAACGACCGACGGATGGGAGCTCTTCTGACCGAAGCGCGTGCGCGAGCCATGGGACCAGCCTCCCGCGTGGCCGCGCTCGCGCTGACATTTGCCTCGCTGCTCGGCGCCCCGACGCCCGCGATCGGCCAGGTCGAGACCTTCGACCTGGCCGTTCGTGATGTTGCCGTCAGCGTTGCCCTGGAGGACCTGGTGAACATGACGGGGATCAGCCTCGTCTACTCCTCCGATGTCGTGCGGGGCAAGCGGACCGTGTGCCGGGCCGAGGGCGCCTCGGCGGAGGAGCTGCTCCGCTGCGTCGTGCATGGCGCCGGCCTCGACTTCTACCGTCTCTCGTCCGGCACCTACGTCGTGATCGCCGCCCCCGAGGCGCTCCCGGCCTTCGGAACCCTGGCCGGCGAGATCGTGGACGCGTTGACCGGCGAGCCCGTCCCGGCGGCCTCCGTCGAGCTCGCCGACGGATCGGGCCGTGCCGTCTCGAACGGGGCAGGACTCTTCCTGCTTCCGCGCCTGCTCCCCGGCCCGCACGAGCTGAGGATCTCCCACTTCGGATATGCTCCGCGGGTGCTCTCCCTCGAGATCGGTGCTTCGACGGCGCTCCGTCGCAGCATCCGGCTCGACCCGCTCGCGCTCGAGCTCGACCCGATCGTCGTGGACGGCCTCGACCGCGTGGGTGGGACCTCGGCCGACGGCGTCTGGGGCTCGACCGACTTCGCGTCGGCCGTTCCGGAGGGTGGAGACGTGTCGCGTCAGGCGCGGACGGGGCTGGGGGTGAGCCGCCGCCCGCTCTTCGCCGACCTGTCCGTGCAGGGAAGCGCGCCCGGGGAGCACATGGTCCGGCTCGACGGCGTACCCGTGTTCGATCCGGTCGCGCTCGGCCGCACGAGGAGTGCCTTCAGCCCATTGGCCCTCCGGCGCATCACCGTCCACAAGGCGGGTTTCGACGTGGCCGAGGGGAGCTTCGCGGGCGGCGTGATCGACATCGAGCATCGCGTGGAGAATCCGGAGGGCGAGGGCGGCGTGACGGTCCACGCCGATCCCGTCAGCGTCACCGGCGAGGTCTCGGTTCCCGTCGCCGCGCTCGGCGGGGAGGGATGGTTGATGACCTCGGCCCGGGGTAGCCTCTGGGACGTCTACCGCGAGCCCGCGCTCGACGACGCCCTGCGGGACTGGAACAGCGTGGATCCGGTCATCGCGCGGCGCCTTCTGGGGGACGGTACGCGCTTCACCGACGGCCTCCGGTTCGACGCGCACCGGCACGGCTCGGACGTGGCGTTCTCGGACGTCCACGCGGCGCTGCGACTGAGGTATCCGGGCTTCCGGACGCTGAACGCGTCGTTCTACCGCGGCTCGAACAGCGTCGGGACGGAGCTGTTCTCGTCCGGCACCGACCCCGAGTCCGAGGCGCTGGACCGGCTCATGGTCACGCGCGATCGCTACGAATGGTCGAACGTCGTCGGAACCGTGGGCTTCGACTGGCTCCTGGGGGACCGCGCGTCGCTCGGGGCCCGCGTCTGGGGCAGCGAGCACGAGCTCGAGCACGCGTACGGCATGGTCGACGGGAACGAGGTCGGGTACGATCCCGGCAGCTCCAGCGTGGCCGAGATCGAGAGGGACCTGGTGGCGCTCCTCGACGCCCGCCCGCGGGCCGGCGACGGAAACCGGGTTCGTGAGCTCGGGGCCGAGCTGTCGGGTGACCTGGCCGCCGGCGGAGGACACTTCCTGAGCGCCGGGGCGGAAGTCGTGCGGGTCGAGAGCAGGAGTCGGTTCGAGAACGGCTTCATCCTTCCTCTCCGATCCGACGTGTCCGGGTGGAGGTTCGCTGGATATGCGCAGGATCGCTGGACGATCGGCCGCGCGGTGACCCTGGAGGGGGGCGTCCGGGTGACTGCGATTCCGGGCGGAGACGTGTTCGCCGAGCCCCGCGGATCGGTGCGACTCGACGGGGCTTCGGGCGCGCTCGGACCGTGGAGCTTGCGCCTCGCCGCCGGGCTCCACCGGCAGTTCGTCGACCAGTTCGAGCTGACGAGCATCGGCCCGAGCGCGCTTGTCCCGGAGATCCGGTTCTGGCTGCCCTCCGACGGCTCGCTGGAGCCGGCCAAGGCCCGCCACCTCGCCCTGGAATGGGCCGTACGGCCGGTGGACGGTCTCGAGCTGCGGGCCGAGGCGTACCGGAAGTGGCTCGATCGGGTGCTCGCCCTCGACTATGGTGTACTTACGGCCGCGCACTCGGGTGAGCCGACCGTGGTCGATCAGGACCGCTTCGTGGGGGTGTCCGAAGGGAAGGCCTACGGGGCGGGACTTCAGGCGTCCTGGGAGGACGACCGCCTCCGACTCGCCGCCGGTTACGACTGGAGCGTTTCGGAGCGGACCTTCCCGTCACGGTTCGGCGGGGCGGCTCAGCCGACCCCCTGGAGCGAGCCGCATGGCGTCGACGTCTCGCTGCGCCTTCCGGTGGGCCGTGGGTGGGCCCTGGAGGTGGAATCCGGTACGGTGTGGGGTCGCACCTGGGGCCTCAGGCGGGCCTACTACGACTTCCTCACGCTCCACGGGACCGACGGCGGGCCCGAGATCGCTCCTCCCGGCGACGACCCCCTGCCGACCCTCCACCGGTTGGACGTAGGCACGTCCTGGCTCGGTCGTCTGGGTGGCGGACCACTCACCGAGCTCCGCGTCGAGATCCGGAATGCGATCCCTCGACAGGTGCTGGACTACTCCCTGGCGCGCATCGAGGCAGATACGGGCTCCAGCGGCTATGAGCGGCTCCCGCGGTATCTCCCGGGCAGGTCCCTCTCGCTCTCGTTGCGACTGGCGCTCTGAGCGATTCAAGCTTGGCGTAGTCACCCGTTCGCTCTCCCGTGTAACGAGGTCGCAAGCCCGGTCGGTCGACCGGTGCCCGCACCTCTCCAACACGCACGGGAATCATGCTGAACCTTCGAAACACTCTCCGGACGTTGCTCGTCCCGGCCGCCGCGATCGCATTCGCGGCGTGCGGAGACGAGGAGCCCACTGGGCCCATCGACACGGGGCCCGACAACATCGCAGAAATCGCCCAGTCCACGGACGACGTGAGCACGCTCGCCGCAGCGCTCGAGGCCGCCGGTCTCGTATCGGCGCTCGAGGGCGACGGACCCTTCACCGTCTTCGCACCGGTCAACAGCGCCTTCGCCGCCCTCGGCGACGACGTGGTCGCTGCGCTCCTGGAAGACGCCAACGCGGACCTGCTGTCCCGCATCCTGACCTTCCACGTCGTCTCGGGTACGGCCGCGTTCTCCGATGACCTCACCGACGGACAGACCGTCACGACGCTCGAGGGCAACGAGCTGACCATCGGCGTTTCCGGCAGCGGCGTGACCGTCAACGGCGCCGCTGTCACGACGGCCGACATCGAGGCCGAGAACGGCGTGATCCATCTGATCGACGGCGTGCTCGTGCCGCCGGTCGACATCGTCGAGCGGGCCATCCTGACGGCCGAGACCCAGACGCTGGTCGACGCGGTCGTGGCCGGTGACCTGGTCACGACGCTCCAGGGCGACGGGCCGTTCACGGTCTTCGCGCCGATCAACGCGGCGTTCGAGGCGCTCGGCACCGACAAGCTGGACGTCCTGCTCGCGCCGGAGAACCAGGCGCTCCTGCAGAAGATCCTCACCTATCACGTGATCGCGGGTGACGTGCGTGCGGCCGACCTCGTCGACGGCGGCACCGCGACGACGGTCGAGGGCACCGAGGTGACGTTCGACCTCTCCGGCGAGACGCCGCTGGTCAACGGCGCGGGTATCATCGCGACCGACATCGTCACCGAGAACGGCGTCATCCACCTGATCGACGGCGTGCTCACCGAGAACGCGGACATCGTGGACGTGGCCGTGCTCAACGGCTTCGACACGCTGGTCGACCTCGTCGTCGAGGCGGACCTCGTGACCACGCTGCGGAGCGACAACGGCGGGGACGGCTTCACCGTCTTCGCGCCGACGGACGAGGCGTTCGCGGAGCTCGCCGCGGTTCCGACCGGCCAGGCGCTCGTCGACGTGCTGACCTACCACGTGGTCGGCGCGACCGTCGGCTCCGGGGACCTGTCCGACGGGCAGGTCGTGACCACCGTGGAGGGCAGCACCTTCACGGTGAACATCGACGGCTCGACCGTGACCATCACCGACGGAAGCGGAGCCACCGTGGGCGTCGTCCTGACGGACGTCCCGGCCGCGAACGGCGTGGTCCACGTGATCGACGGCGTGCTGCTCCCGAGCTGACGCGCCCGAGTTGAAGGACCTGGAGGGGTTACGCCCCGTCCGGCTTCGTGCCGGGCGGGGCGACCCCCGACGGGCTCTCACGCGGCGGCACGACCCCCGAGAGCCCAACCCCCGCGAGACAGGCCCAGACGAGGGCCGCCGAGCGTGCTCCGCCTTCTCCCAGGAAGAGCCCCTGCCCGCCCACGAGGAGCGCGACCGCGATGCCCCAGCGGACTCGAACGACCGAGAGCGGCTCGCCCGTCGCGTCGCACGTCGACTGGAGGGAGCGGGTCGAGAGCGAGCGGTGGAGCACCAGCGTCGCTACGGCGCCAGCGCCCACCAGCAGCCAGACTGAAGGGACGTCGACGACGAGTGGGCTGGAGACCACGCGGTCCTGCCCCGCTGCGCCACTGGCGAGCGCCGCGACCATCATCAGGCACATGGCCGCGAAGCCCCACTGCCGCCGGCGCCCGTCCGGGAGCCATGCGTCCAGGCCGAACGCGAGAGCCGCCACGACCCCGACCGCCGGACTCCCGGTGTCGGCCACTGCCCACCCGCTGAGGCCCAACACGACAATGGAGTCCAACGTCGTGGCCGGCGGCCCGACCGTCCGGTTCACCAGACGGGTGAGCATGAGCATGGCGAAAAGCAGGACCAGGCTCACGCCCGGGACGGTCAGGAGCGTCGCGAAGCCGAGCGTCAGTGCGACGAAGGCCGCTCTCTGGTCGTCCGGCGCCAGCTCCCGCCCGACGGCCCAGCTGCCGAGCACCGTGCCTGCGCCGAGTGCCGCGGCCCACAGACGCGACGTTCCGGCGAGTCCCGGAGCCCACCAGGTCGCCGCGACGGCCGTGATCAGCGCGCCCGCCGGCATGAGCGCCAGAACGGCGCGATTCGTCGGCCAGCTCGGATCGAGCGGCCTCCCGAGCGTGCTGACGCCACGGAGCGCGTCGAGTGGAGATGCGTGGTCAGGCACGGAATTTCCCGTAGATTGCGGTTTCGGGCACTTCGAGCGGAGGACGGGCCACCGTCACGAAACTGACGGACGACGAGCGAGTGCGCGAGATGGTCGTCCGGCTCCCGTGGGCGGCCACGGACGGGTCCGCGCCCGACGGTGTGGTACCCGGCTGCCCACCCCCGGCCTGAGCGCCGCCGACCCGGACAGCCCGGTTCTCCGGGGCCGGCCTTTTAACGTCTCGGCCCTCCCGGCTGTCCATGTGTATGCCGCGGACGACCTTCATCCGCGTCCCGTCTTCTTCGACCTTCCCCGGCCTTCGGGCCGCAGGACCAGGATATAGATGTCGTCGTGTCTCACCCCGGGTCGCGCGCGCGGCCTTCGCGCGTGGCTCGTGCTCGTGCCGGTCTTCGCTCTCGCGGCGCCGCTCGCCGCCCAGTCCACGGATCTCGCCGACGGGCCCGAAGCCCTCACCCTCGAAGAGGCGGTCGGGTTGGCGCGGGACCACAACCCCGATTTCCGCATTCAGCGGCAGCAGCTCCGCACCGCCGACATCGCGATCAGCAACGCGCGAGGCGACCTCCTGCCGAATGCGAGCGTCTCGAACAGCTACGGATACCAGGCCCAGGGCGAGCGCAGGGCGGGATCGGTCGTGCTCGGCACTCAGCCGGACTTCTATAGCTCATCTTACTCGCTCAACCTGTCCTACTCGCTGAGCGGCCAGTCGCTGCTTCGTCCCGGCCAGGCCGGAACGGAGGCCAGGGCGGCCGAGGCCCGGGTCCGGGGCGCCGGCGTGGCGCTCGACGCCGAGGTGACGGTCGCGTACCTCGCGGCGCTGGAGGCCGACGCCCAGGTCGTGCAGGCGCGCAACGCGCTCGAGCGCACGCGCCTCGCCGTCGCGCAGGCGACCGCGCAGGTCGAGGTGGGGGCCGCGACACCGCTCGACATCCGCAGGGCCCAAGTCCAGGAAGGACAGGCCGAGGTCGTGCTCGTGACGAGCGAGAACGCCGCGGCCGCCGCCCGCGCGGCGCTCGGGCAGGTGGTCGGGGTCATACTCGAGGACGACGTGGCGCTCGTCACCGGGTTCGAGATCTTCACCCCGGCGCTGGACGCGGAGGATCTTCTCGGGCGCGCGCTCGGCACCAACCCGGTCATCCAGGCGTCACGCCTCTCGCATGACGTGACCCGGTCCCAGGTCCGGTCGGCGCAGAGCCAGTTCTTCCCGACGATCTCGTTCTCGGCCGGAATCAGCGGATCGGTCTTCCAGGCCGGCAACCTGGATCCGCTGATCAATCAGGAGATGGGGAGTCAGGCCGGTCGGTACGACTCGTGCCTCGAGGACAACCGGATCCGTGCCCTCCTCGGAGACGCGCCTCGTGACTGCGCCAGCCTGAACCCTACGCTCCCGGCCGTGGAGGCCTCGATCCGCGACCGGATCGAGACGGAGAACAGCGGTTTCCCGTTCGGCTATCGCCGGAATCCGCTCAACCTCTCGCTCAACATCTCGCTGCCGCTCTTCACGGGCTTCTCGAGGCGAAACCAGGTGCAGTCGGCTCGCGTGGCGCAGACCAACGCGTCGGAGCAGGTGCGGACCCAGGAGCTGAGGCTGCGCTCGGAGGTCTCCACGGCGGTCCGGAACGTGGAGACCGCCCGCAGGACCGTGGAGCTCCAGGCCCGTATCCGGGAGACCTCGACGGAAGAGCTCGAGCTGGCACAGGAGCGTTTCGCGCTCGGTCTGGCCTCGTCCATCGAGGTGGCCGATGCGCAGGCCAACCTCTCGCAGGCCGAGCGCGACGAGATCACGGCGCTCTACGCGTTCCACAGATCGATCGTGGAGCTGGAAGCACTGGTGGGCGGACCCATTCGATGAGACGCGGCGGAAGCTCCGCCCCTGACGACACCGACGAACACGAGGGGGACCGCGACGGTCCCGGGCAATACATGACGCACTCGACCGTACACCACCGACACGACCATCCTTCAGGCCGGCGCGCCCGGACGGCATCGGCCGTGCGAGCCGCCGCGGCCGCGCTGCTGTTGGCCGGTGCCCTTTCCGCCTGCGGGTCCGGCGAGGACGCCGAGGCCGCGGCCCGCCCCCAGGGACCCGGCGGACCGGGTGGCCCGGGCGCGGGTGCCGGGGCCGGTGCCCGCGCCACGCCCGTCACGGCCAGGGTCGTCGAGACGGGCGACCTCGAAGTGACGCTGCGGGGGTCGACCAACCTTCAGGCTCGCGAGCGGATCGACCTCGTGCCCAAGCAGGCCGGTGTGGTCATGGAGGTCCTGGTCGAGGAAGGTGACCGCGTGCAGGCCGGCCAGGTGCTCGCACGCCTCGACGACGAGGAGTGGCGGCTCCAGGCCGAGCAGTCGGATGCCCGTGCGACGGCCGCCCGCGAGGCGGCCAATCGGGCAAGCCGGCTCCAGGAGATGGACCTCGTCTCCGAGCAGGAGGTCGAGCGGCTCGTCTCCGAGGCGCGCGTCGCCGAGGCGGAGGTCGGGCTCGCGAGGCTGCGCGTCGAGAACGCATCGCTGAGGGCGCCCTTCGCGGGCACGGTCACGCACCGGTACATCGAGCGGGGCCAGCAGGTGAACACGACGAACCCGGCGTTCGGACTGGCCGACCTCGACCGACTCGAGGCGCTCGTCGCGATTCCGGAGCGCGAGGCTTCGCGCGTCGTGGTAGGACAGGTCGTCCGGATCCTTCTCCAGGAGGGTGCGGAACCCGTCGCGAACGGTGTGGTGGAGCGGATCCGCCCGGTCGTCGACGCGGCCAGCGGCACGGTGCAGGTGACGGTCACGGTCCCGGCCGCCTCGGGTGGAGCCACCCTCCGTCCGGGACAGTTCGTGAACGTCGACGTGGTCACCGAGACGCTCACCGGACGCATCACGCTGCCGCGGACGAGCGTCCTGGTAGACGGCGCTGCTCCCCGCGTCTTCGTCGTGCAGGACGGGCAGGCCATGGAGCAGGAGGTGACGCTCGGCTACTCGCGCGGCGACCGGGTCGAGATCCAGACGGGCGTGAGCGCGGGTGACACCGTGGTCATCGTCGGACAGGACAACCTGAGAAACGGGGCCTCCGTTCGGATCATGGAGTTGCTCGGAGCCGCCGCGGAGCAGCCGGTGACCGACGACGGCACGGAAGGCGCGACCCAGTGAAGCTCGTCGACCTGTCGGTGACCCGCCCGGTCGCCGTCACGATGGCGTTCGTCGCGGTCATGGTGTTCGGCTTCGTGTCGTACTCCAGGCTGCAGATGGATCTCCTGCCGGACCTGTCGTTCCCCACGATCTCGATCGAGACCGAGTACGCCGGGGTGGGTCCGCGCGAGATGGAGACGCTCGTCTCTCAGCCCATCGAGGAGGCCGTCGCCGTCGTGCAGGGCGTCCGTCAGGTGACGTCCCGGTCGCGTCCCGGCCGCTCCGACATCACGCTCCAGTTCCGGTGGGGCACCGACATGGACTTCGCGGCCCTCGACCTGCGCGAGCGGCTCGACCTGATCAACCTCCCCCCGGGAGCCGGCCGCCCCACCCTGGCGCGCTACGATCCGGCTTCGGAGCCCGTGGTCCGCTTCGCGCTCGTGTCGGGCCGGCCGCTCGACCCGCGGGTCGCGGTCGATCGCCAGGAACTCATCGCGCTGCGGTGGGTCGCCGAGGAGCAGGTCCGCCGCGCGCTCGAGGGCATCGAGGGCGTCGCGGCGGTCCGCATCAACGGAGGGCTCGAGGAGGAGATCCTCGTCGAGGTCGACGAGGACCGGCTGACACAGCTCGGCATCCCGTTCAGTCAGGTCGCCGACCGGCTCGCCTCGGAGAACATCAATCTGGCCGGCGGCATCCTCGAGGAGGGAGAGGCCGAGTACGTCGTCCGCACCGTGAACGAGTTCGGGGCGCCCGACGAGATGCTCCGCGTCGTGGTGGGCACGGCGGGCGGACAGACGATCCTCCTCCAGGACGTGGCCACCATCCGGCGGGACGCGGTCGACCGGGAGACGCTCTCGCTCGTGAACGGAAACGAGGCGGTCGAGATCGCGGTCCTGCGTGAGTCGGCGGCCAACGTCGTCACGCTTTCACGCGCGGTGCGCACCCGTCTCGGCACACTGCAGAACGACCTGCCGGACGGCGTCTCCACGGTCATCGTGACGGACCAGGCCGTGTTCATCGAGCGCGCGGTGGGCGACGTGCGTCTCGCGGCCTTGCTCGGCGGCGGCTTCGCCATGCTGATCCTGCTGCTCTTCCTGCGGCACCTTCCGACCACGCTCATCGTGGCGACCGCGATCCCGATCTCGGTCATCGCCACGTTTATCCTGATGTTCTCGCGGGACATCACACTGAACGTCATGTCGCTCGGCGGATTGGCCCTCGGTGTGGGCATGCTGGTCGACAGCGCGATCGTGGTTCTCGAGTCGATCGCGCGCGAGCGTGACGCGGGGCTGGACCCCGTCGACGCCGCGCGCGCGGGTACCGACCGCGTCGGCCGGGCCGTGGTGGCGTCGACCCTCACGACGGTGGCCGTCTTCCTGCCCATCGTCTTCGTCCAGGGGATCGCCGGGCAGCTGTTCGGGGACCAGGCATGGACCGTCTCCTTCGCGTTGGTGGCTTCGCTGCTGGTCGCGCTCACCCTGATTCCGATGCTGGCCGGCCGGGGTGAGGGGGCGAGAGCGCGTCTGGGCACGAGTCCGACGGAAGGATCCGAGGCCCGCGCGTCCGGTTCGATCGGCCCGGTCGGGAACGCCCTCGCCCTGGGAGGCGGGACGTTCCTGCGGCTCTTCAGCGCGACCGGGAACGGCGGGGCACGCATCCTGGCTCCGGTCGCGAACGGGTTCGATCGCGTGTATGGTGCCATCGAGGACCGCTACCCCGGCGTGCTTCGGGATCTCGTGCGTCGGCCGGTCCTCGTCCTCGGCGTGGCGCTCGCCACGCTGGTCGGGGGTGGCCTGCTGATGCTCCGGGTAGGCGTCTCGCTCGTGCCCGAGCTCTCGCAGGGTGAGCTCGTCGTGGAGCTCGAGGCTTCGCCGGGGACGAGTCTGTTGCGCATGGAGGAGCTCGCCCGCGGCGCTGAAGCCGCGGCGTTGGAGCTCCCCACGGTGGAGGAGATCTTCACGAACGTCGGGGTCCGCGGAGGCGCCGGCACGCTCGGACGGACCGGTGAGCTCGAGCGCCATGCGGCTACGCTGCTCGTCCGTCTCGCCGAGGGAGCGGAATCGGAGGACCAGGTCATCGACGAGCTCCAGGAGCGGCTCGCGACCATGCCCGGTGTGCAGGTACGCGTCGACCGCCCCCGACTCTTCACCGTCAACGCGCCGGTCGAGGTGGAGGTGCGGGGCTTCGACCTGAATCTGCTCGAGGAGATCGCGGGGGACGTGCGGAGCCGGCTCCGTACCGTGGCCGGCATCGAGGGCGTCGAGGAGGAGCGGAGGGCGGGAACGCCGGAGATCTCCGTTCAGTTCGACCGCGAGCGGCTGGCCAGGCAGGGGCTCACCATCGGCGACGCCGCCGAGGCGCTGCAGGCGCGCGTGCAGGGCGCCGCAGCGACGGAGTTCACCGAGCGCGACCGGGACCTCACCGTTCTCGTACGGGCTCGGGAGAACCAGCGCACCACGCTGGAGGACCTGTCGCAGCTTCGCCTCCAGACCCCGGGCGGAGGCTCCGTGCAGCTGAGCGCCGTCGCCGATCTGGGCTTCCAGGACGGGCCGGCCGAGATCATCCGGCGGGGCGGCTCACGGGTGGCGCTCGTGGAGGCGAGGCCGGCCGGCACCGACCTCGCCGGAGCCATCGAGCGGATCGGCGCGGAGATGGACGAGCTCGTGCTGCCGCGCGACATCACGGTGGCCGTAGCCGGACAGTCCAGGGATCTCCAGGAGTCCGTGCGGTCGATGCAGCTCGCGCTGTTGCTCGCCGTCTTCCTCGTCTATCTCGTCATGGCGAGCCAGTTCGAGTCGTTCCGCCTTCCGTTCGTCATCCTGGCGTCGGTTCCGCTCGCCCTCCCTGGCGCCATCGCGGCTCTCTGGGTCAGCGGCAACTCGATCTCGGTGGTCGCGCTGATCGGCATGGTCATGCTGGTCGGTATCGTGGTCAACAACGGGATCGTGCTCGTGGACTACGTGAACCAGCTGCGTCGCGACGAGGGCTACGAGCTCGATGCCGCGATCGTGCATGCCGCGAAGGTCCGGCTGCGCCCGATCCTGATGTCCACGCTCACGACGGTGCTCGGACTGCTGCCCCTGGCGCTGATCCCCGGAGAAGGCGCAGAGCTCCGCGTCCCACTGGCGGTGCCGGTCATCGGCGGGCTGCTCTTCTCCACGCTGCTCACGCTGGTGGTGATCCCGACGCTGTACCGTATCGTGGAACTGCCCGGTGAGCGACGACGCGTCGAGAGCGGCGCAGGGGCAGGCGGCGAGAGCGCGACGGAAGGAACGCCCGAGCGGCCCACGTGGGCGCCCGGCGACTCCAGTATCACACAGGGAGCCTGAGCACCATGTCGATCCCACGCTTCGCGGTCACCCGCCCCGTCACGACCGGGATGATGGTCGTGTCGGTCATCGTCCTGGGCCTCGTGTCGATGGGGATGATCCGGCTCGACATGTTCCCGACGTTCGAGCGCCCGGTCCTCTCGGTGTCGGTCCCGTATCCGGATGCGTCACCCTCGGAGGTCGAGCGGCGGATCGTGCGGCCTCTGGAGGAGGCGCTCGGGACGGTGAGGGAGCTCGACGTCATTCGCTCGACGGCGTCGCAGAATCAGGGACGAGTCGAGCTCGAGTTCGAGCCTGGGACGGACATGGATCTGGCGTCGCTCGAGGTCCGCGAGCGGCTCTCGCAGGTGCGCGGCGAGCTACCCGCCGACGTCCAGCGCGTTCAGCTCCGGCGGTTCTCCTCGGACGAGCAGCCCGTGCTGAGGGCCGCGATCTCGTGGGACGGCGATCCCGCCCGCCTCTCCGAGCTGGTCGAGAAGCGGATCTCGCCCGCGCTGCTCCAGGTGCCGGGCGTCGCGCAGGTCGACGTCCAGGGGCTCGAGGAGCGCGAGGTCACCATCGAGCTCGATCAGGACCGGATGCGCGCTCAGGGCGTGACGATCGCGATGATCGGCCAAGCGCTCAGCAGGGGAAACCAGGACTACTCGGTCGGCGAAGTAGAGCTCGGCGGCACGCGCTTCCAGGTGCGCGCCGTGGGCCAGCTGTCGTCGGTCGACCAGATGGAGCGGCTCCCGATCGGCAACGGCGGGGTGCGCCTCGCCGATGTGGCGACCGTCACCTACGACTTTCCCGAGCGCGACTTCTTCTACCGGATGAACGGGATGACCGCTCGTCAGGTGGAGATCTACAAGGAGTCCGACGCGAACATCGTCGAGGTGGCGACCGCGGTGAAGGCATCCCTCGAGGAGCTGGTCGACGATCCGGGCCTGGAGGGGATCGGCTTCCGAACGTGGCAGGACCAGTCCGAGGGGATCCTGGAGGTGCTCGGTCTCCTGGCGGGCGCCGGCGCGAGCGGCGGCGCGCTCGCGGTCTTCATGCTGATCGTCTTCCTCAGGCGCGTGACGCCGACGCTCATCGTGGCCGCGGCCATTCCGGTCTCGCTCATCTTCACGGTCGCGATCCTGTACATCACGGGCGACTCGCTCAACATCATCACCCTGTCGGGACTCATGCTCGCCGTGGGGATGTTGATCGACAACGCGGTCGTGGTGGTGGAGAACATCTTCCGCCACCGGGAGATGGGATCCGATCCGGAGCAGGCGGCCGTCGAGGGCGCGAGCGAGGTGGGACTCGCGATCTTCTCCGGGACGATGACCACCATCGTGGTCTTCGCGCCGCTCTTCTTCCTGCCCCCGAACCAGATGGGCACGCAGTTCAGGGCGTTCGGTTCGAGCATCTCGTTCACGATGATCGCGTCGCTGGGCGTCGCCTTCACGCTCGTTCCACTACTGGCCGTGCGCCTCATCCGGGGCGAGATGCCCGCGCCGGGCCGGATGATGGTCGCGCTCAACGGATGGTACCGGGCGCTGCTCGACCGGGTGCTCGATCACCGGTGGGCCACCGCGGCGTTCGCGACCGCGCTGTTCGTCGGAGGCGGCTGGATCCTGGCGGAGCTGCCGCGCGAGCTCATGCCGGAAGAGGACAACCGCTTCATCCGCATGGGCATCACCACCCCTCGGGGCCTGTCGTTCGAGGAGCGCAGCGAGATCTTCGCGCAGGCCGAGGGCATCCTGCTCGATCGCCAGGAGGAGTTCGAGATCGAGACCGTCTCGTCGTTCTCCCGGCGCGACTTCGCGTCGATCTTCATGACGCTCGCTCCGTTCTCGGAGGGCGGTCAGAAGTCGACCGCGCAGATCTCGGAGGAGATCCAGGCCGCCATGCCCGTGATCGCCGGTGTGGAGTGGAACCAGCGTCGCGGCTTCGGACGGGGCGCGGGCGTCGAGATCCGGCTCATCGGCGAGAGCACGAGCGAGCTCGAACGCCTGGCGGAGTCCGTCGAGCTGATGCTCGAGTCGAGCATCGACGGGCTCCAGAGCGTCGAGAACTCACTGGCTTCCGGCAACGAGGAAGTGCGCGTGCGGGTCGACCGGCGGGCCGCCGAGCGCCAGGGCCTGACGTCGGAGCAGGTGGCGCGCGCCGTCTCCGGAGCGCTCCGCGGCGAGGTCGCCACGCGCTTCCGCTCGGGCGACAACGAGGTCGACGTGCTCATGCAGCTCCGCGACGAGAACCGGGTCTCGATCGCTCAGATGGGGAACCTCGCGGTGGGCTCCGTCGACGGGACGAGCGTGCCGCTGGGTACGGTGGCCGACATCCAGGTCGTGGGTGGGCCGCAGGACATCAGGCGCGAGAACCGCCAAACGTCGGTGAGTGTGTCCGCCGAGCTCCAGTCCGGTGTCGTTCGTGAGCAGGTGATCGGCGAGGTCCAGGCGGCCATGGCGGACTTCGACCTTCCCCCGGGATACCGGTGGGACCTCGGCCGGGGGTTCGCCGAAGAGCAGGAGCAGTTCGGAGACATGATGATGGCGGGCCTTCTGGCGCTCGTCCTCATCTACATCATCCTGGCGGCCCTGTTCGAGAGCCTCCTATTACCGCTCATCATCTACTTCTCGATCTTCTTCGCGGTACCCGGCCTCGGGCTCATCTTCGTCCTCACCGGCTCGACGTTCTCGATCCTGTCGTTCCTCGGCGTGCTGATCACCGTCGGGATCGTCGTGAACAACTCGATCGTCATGATCGACCTGGTGAACCAGCTCCGGGCCAGCGGTCAGGACCGCCGCTCGGCGCTGCTCGAGGGGTGCACCGCGCGGCTCCGCCCGATCCTGATGACGAGCCTGACCACGCTGCTCGGCCTGGTGCCGATGGCGTTCTGGGCGACCGAGGGGATGGGCCAGATGTTCTCGCCCATCGGACAGGCCGTGATCGGGGGGCTGACCACTTCGACCCTCATGACGCTGGCGCTGACACCCACGCTCTACGCCTGGTTCGACGACATCGGGCTGTGGTTGACCGCCTTCCGGCGCCGGACGCTGGAAGTGGCGCTCGGCGACCGGGGCAGGGCCGCCGAGGAGGCGCTCGTGGCGCGGGAGGCGCAGGGATAGCTCTCGCCCGAGCCGCTACTCCAGCTTCCGGTACAGCGTCCGGCGTCCGATACCGAGAAGAGCGGCGGCGCGACGTTTGTTGCCGTCCACGCGCTCGAGCACATGCTCGACGTACCGGCGCTCGAGCTCCTGTAGCGTCATGATCTCGTCCTGGCTCACGAGCCTGGCCGCGGCACCGAGCGACGCGGCCGCTCCGGGCTCGTCCCCGTTCTCCCTCGAGGGGCTCCGCACACGTGCCGGCAGGTGGCGCGGCTCCAGACGGGGGCCTTCACAGAACGTGACCGCGCGCTCGACCAGGTTCTCGAGCTCCCGCACGTTCCCGGGGAATCGGTAGGCGCGTAGGGTCTCCAGGAACGGAGCCCCGAGTTCGGGCGGTGTCCGGTCGAGGCGCACCGCGTGCCTCTGGACGAATCGGGCCGCGAGGAGGTCGATGTCACCGGTCCGCTCCCGCAGGGGCGGAAGCGATAGACGGAACGTCTCGAGGCGGTAGTACAGGTCGTGCCGAATGCTTCCCTCTTCCTGATCCCCGTCGTCGCTGAGATCGCGGTGCGTGGCGGCGATCACCCGAACGTCGACCGGCGTGCTCCGGTCGCTGCCCACCGGCCGCACCTCCCCCTCCTGCAACACGCGGAGCAGCTTCGCTTGGAGGCCCTGGGGCATCTCCCCGATCTCGTCCAGGAGAAGCGTGCCTCCGTCCGCCTCCTGGAACAGACCCGCGCGGCTGGAGGTCGCCCCCGTGAAGGCGCCCTTCACGTGTCCGAAGAACTCGCTCTCCAACAGCGATTCCGGGATCCCCGCGCAGTTCACGGCCAGAAACGGCTTGCCCTTCCGGGAGCTCTCGGCGTGGATGGCCCGGGCGGCGAGTTCCTTCCCGGTCCCGCTCTCGCCCTGTAGCAGGACGGGGCCCTGACCGCGCGCGATCCTCTTCAGGTCGTGGAAGAGCTCGGTCATCACGGGACTGCGCCCGACCATGCCGTGGAAGTCGGGCGCGCCCATCGCCTCCCGGTAGCGCAGGAGCTCGTCCTTGAGTCGCCTGGTCTCGAGGACCCGGGCGACACGGACCGACAGGTGGTCGAGGTCGAGCGGCTTGGTCAGGAAGTCGTCCGCTCCTTCCTTGAGCGCCCGAACCGCCTGGTCGATCGTGCCGAACGCGGTGATCACGATGAAGGCGGGTGGGTGCTCCATGGAGCGCGTGCGCTCGAGCAGCTCGAGGCCGTTCGCTCCGGGGAGCCGAAGGTCGCTCACGACGAGGTCGACCCGGGTGCCGGCGAGGGTCTCGACGGCCGCTTCGGCCGATCCCGCAGTCAGCACGGTCGCGCCGTCGTCCTCGAGCTCGTCCTTCAGGAGGCTGCGGAGCGCTTCTTCGTCTTCCACGACCAGAACCGTTGCCACGTCACGCCTCATCGGATGCCTCGGTCGCGAGTGGGAAGCGGACGGTGAAGCGCGCGCCGCCCAGGGGAGAGCGGTCCACTTCGATGCCGCCGCCGTGCTTCTCGACGATCCCGTGGACGACCGCGAGGCCGAGCCCGGAGCCTTCGCCGGATGGCTTGGTCGTGTAGAACGGCTCGAAGACCCGCGAGCGAACCTCGTCGGGGATGCCCGGACCGTCGTCCTCCACGATAAGCTCCGCGTGCTCGGCCGTGACTCGTTGAGAGATGCGCACCCGCCCGCCCGGACTGGCCTGACAGCCGTTGCGCAC
Organism: Longimicrobiales bacterium; assembly: GCA_041690395.1. Lineage (GTDB taxonomy): Bacteria > Gemmatimonadota > Gemmatimonadetes > Longimicrobiales > Gaopeijiaceae > JAWLHJ01. The sequence continues at coordinate 84,276 of JAWLHJ010000005.1, forward strand.
CAGGTTGGTGATCGCTTCCTCGACGCGGCGAGCTTCGAGAGGGAGGGTGCCTGCGTTCCGTCCCCGATCGAACTCCACGACGGTCCCGGTCCGGGTCGCCACTTCACTGGCGGCGGCGACCGCCCCGTCCACCAGGTCGGCCAGCGAGGCATCTCGCCTCCGTCCGGGCTCGGACCGACCGAAGTCCATGAGCTGGCGGATGATGGCCTCCATACGACGCACCTGCGCCCGGATGGTCGCGAGTGCTCCGTGCGTGTGCTCTCCCTCGTCGTAGTCGCGGAGTAGCCGCTGCGCCTGACCGTCGACCACACTCAGCGGCGAGCCGAGCTCGTGAGCGACGCCGGACGCCAGCTCTCCGACCGCGGCGAGCTTCTCGGCGCCCGCGAGTCGGGCCTGCAGGGCGTGCTCCGTGCGACGGCGCTCGTCGAGCTCGTCCGCGGCCTCCTCCAGCCGATCCAACATGGCGTTGAAGCTGCGCGCGAGCGCGGCGAGCTCGGACGGGCCCGACGGATCGGCCCGGTGGCCGGTCTGGCCCGATCCGACGCGGGTCATGCTCTCGTTCAGCCGGCTCAGCGGACCTCCGACTGCCGCACGGTGCCCCCGCAGCACGAGAAGGGAGACCACGGCCATCCCGAACAGGAGAAGTGCCCCCGCGCGGAGCCGAAGCCCCGTGATGTACTCCTCGAAGTCGCTCTGCCTCCGTGTAACCTGGAGGAGGCCGAGGCCTTGTCCCCACTGGTCCGTGAGTGGGACGAACGAGGAGTAGACGCGGCGTCCCGCCAGCGAGCCGAACTCGCCGGTTCGGTCTCCGACGGCGACCAATTCGTCGATGCCTTCGGGGGGACCGTCGGGATCGGCTCCTCCGAACGAGGAGACGATCTCGCCGTCCGGTCCGTACACGTAGGCCCCATAGACCCGCCCGATACTCAGCGCCGATCGGAGCGCCTCCGACACGGTGCCGGGGCGGTCACGCTCCATGGCGTGGACCAGGGGGAGTCGGAGCGCCCTGGCGACGAGCTCCACGTCGTCCTTGAGGCGCCGCTCGGCCTCGGTCTCGATCGTGTGGAGCAGCCAGAAGATCGAGCCGCCGAGCGCGAGGAACAGCGGTATCAGGACCCTCAACACCAAAGCGGTGCGTAAGCTCATCGCGATCCCTTCGTTTTGGTCAATCCTCGCTCCTCATTATGGCGCATGTGTCATTGTGGCACAACATGGGGGTCCATTTCGAGTCGTCGATGGGGACTCGGCCACGGGCCACCACCCCTGAACCCCCCGGCATGACTGGGCTACCGGCGATCCGGAGGACGAACGAGCAGCCGCCGGAACGGCCGTTGCATGGAAGTGGGGCACGACCACGTCCGATCATCCAACGGAGACGACATGAACACCCTGACACAGCGTTTCGCGGGCATGACCCTCGCCCTCTTGATGGCTCTTGTTCCCGCCCAGATCACGGCCCAGGAGGCTCCCGACCGCGCCGAGCTCGAGACCTTCGCCGAGGCCTACGTCGAGATCGGGGAAGTTCGGGCCGAGATGAGCCCGGCGCTCGCCGCCGCGGAGACCGCCGAGGAGGCCAACGCCCTTCAGGAGCAGGCCAACGACCGCATGATGTCGATCCTCGAGGAGAACGACATGACCGTGGATCGGTACAGCGCGATCACGAACATCCTCAACTCCGATGAGGAGCTGCGTGCCGAGTTCGAAGAGATCTACGCCGAGCTGACCGGCACCATGTGACGCATGGCATCGGCAGGAAGGACGAAGGCCCGGTCGGCGAAACCGCCGACCGGGCCTTCGCGTTTCCACGCATGCTTGACAGCGTGCGAGCCCGACCTTTAATTGCCCGGACGGGATTGAAAATCATTCTCATCCATACAATTCAGGTCGAGCATCCATGCAAGCGTCCAAGCGATTCAGGCACCTCCTGGCCACAGTCGCGGTCATCCTCGGCGTCGGCGTGTCTCCCGCGCTCGCGCAGGATTACGGAGTCATCAGTGGAACGGTACGGAGCGTCGAAGGCGGAGCGCCGCTCGCAGGCGTCAGCGTGGAGCTGGCCGAAGCGGGACGTACCGCGCTCTCCGACGAGACCGGTCGCTTTCTCTTCAACCGGGTTCCGGCGGGCACGTATTCATTGCGCTTCCACGTGATCGGCAGGTCCGTGCTCGAGCGGACCGTCGACGTGCGGGGCAACGCGGTCGCTCGCCCCGAGATCGCGCTGGATGCCGCGCCCGTGGACATCGACCCACTCCTGGTCCTGCTGGGGCGCACGCGTCTCTCCGAGGGGATCGACCGGAGCCGGGTGCCCGGCTCGGTCCACGTCATCGGGCCGCGCTCGCTCCAGGAGCGTCCGGTCGTCTACGACGACGTGCACGCGCTCCTGCGTGAGGTCCCGGGTGTGAACGTACAGGAGGAGGAAGGCTACGGACTTCGGCCGAACATCGGGTTCCGGGGGACCGGGGTCGAGCGGAGCTCGAAGATCACGCTCATGGAGGACGGCGTGCTCATCGCGCCGGCCCCGTATGCCGCGCCGGCCGCCTACTACTTCCCGCTCGCCGGGCGCATGAGCGCGATCGAGGTGCGGAAGGGTTCCAGCCAGATCCGGTACGGCCCGTCCACGATCGGCGGCGCGCTCAACATGGTGTCCACGCCGATCCCGAACCGCTTTTCCGTCCTGGTCGACGGCTCGGGCGGTAGCAACGACACCCGGAAGGTCCGCGCCCGCGTCGGTGACGCAGCCGAGAACTACGGCTGGATGTTCGAGACCTATCAGTCGCGCTCGGACGGCTTCAAGGAGCTGGACTTCGGGGGCAACACCGGCTTCGACCTCCAGGACTACGTGGGGAAGATCCGGCTCAACACGTCGCTCGACGCGCGCACGTACCAGGAAGTCGAGCTCAAGCTCGGATACTACGATCAGCGCTCCGACGAGACGTACCTCGGCCTGACGGAGGACGACTTCGCGTCGACGCCGTTCCGCCGGTACGCCGGGTCGCAGCAGGACGTCATGAACGCCGACCACCAGCAGATCCAGCTGCGGCACTTCGTTCAGTTCCCCGCCGGTGTCGACGTGACCACCACGCTGTACCAGAACGACTTCGCGCGGAACTGGTACAAGCTCGGATCCGTCGACGGCGCCTCCATCGGCGGTGTGCTGGCCGACCCGGACGCGTACCCGACCGAGCTGGGCTACCTGCGCGGGACCGAGGACGGCGTGGGCGTGCTGTCGGTCCGTGCGAACAACCGCGAGTACACGTCGCGGGGTGTGCAGTCGCAGATGGGTGTCACGTTCGGTGACGACGTGCGTCATGATCTCGAGCTCGGCGTCCGGTATCACGAGGACGACGAGGACCGGTTCCAGCAGGACGACCAGTACTCGATCTTCAATGGGCGGATGTCCCTCGAGACGGCGGGCGCGCCCGGAAGCCAGGCGAACCGGGTGAGCTCGGCGTCGGCGTGGGCGTTCCACCTCATGGACCGGATCGAGATGGGCCCACTGACGCTGGCTCCCGGCGTGCGTTACGAGACCATCGATTTCGAGCGCCTCGACTACGCGGCCGGCGACTCCCAGCGGACCGCACCCACCGGGGAGCGGACGAACTCCATGTCGGCCTGGATTCCCGGCGTCGGAGCGCTCTACGACGTGACGTCGGAGCTGCAGGTGTACGGCGGCGTGCATCGGGGCTTCGGGCCGGCCGGCCCGGGCGCGGATGAGGCCACCGAGCCGGAGTCCAGCGTGAACTACGAGCTCGGCATCCGGTCGCTCCGGCCGGGAAGCTCGTTCGAGGTCACCGGCTTCTTCAGCGACTACGAGAACATTCTCGGTACGGCGACGCTGGCTGTCGGTGGCGGTGGAGACAACGAGGTGTTCAACGGGGGTGCGGTCCGCACGCTCGGCCTCGAGCTCGCCGCCGCCCGCGACGTCGAGGTGGGCGCCGACGGAGCCTGGCGCCTGCCGCTCCGTGCGACGTATACGCTGACGCAGGCCACCTTCCAGTCCGGGTTCGAGAGCGACTTCGGTCCCTGGGGCACGGTGGAGGTGGGGGATCACCTTCCCTACCTGCCGACGCATCAGTTCTTCACGTCGGCCGGCCTCGAGGGCGGTCCGTGGAGCGCGCGCCTCACCGCTTCCGGGACGTCGGCCATGCGGACGAGCGCGGGCCAGGGTGACATGGACGATGCGCTGAGCACCGACGCCTACGTGGTCCTGGGCGCAGGGGTCGAGTACGAGGTGAGCAACGGCGCCACCGTGCACGCGGCGGTGGAGAACATCGGGGACGCCCGCTATGTGGTGGCCCGCCGTCCGGCGGGGCTGCGCCCCGGCCTCCCGCGGACCCTCTCGCTGGGGATTCGCGTGATGCGCTGAGGCCGGGCGCTCTGTCGCTCTGGAGCCCCCGGGGGCGGGCCGCGGTTCGGCGGTCACGCTTCCGGGGGCTCGCGCGTTTCCGTGGGGCGTGTTCCGGGTGCCGCACTGCGTGCCGAGGGCCGTGGCGCTCGACCCGGACACGCGCGCGAACCCGTCCGTTCCCCGCGGGTAGCACCGCCGTCACCGACCTCCACCCGGAATCCCATGCCGCGCTCACTCCGTCCCATGCTCGTGCTGGTCGCCCTCGGGCTGTCCGTCGGGTGCTATCACTACGTCCCCCTGGCCGAGCCCGCCCCGGCCATGACGGAGGGGACGCCCGTGCGCGTCCATCTCGGCACGCCCAGGAGCTTCGACGTGGCCGGCTTCACCGCGCACGATGTGCACCGGGTCGACGGTTCGGTGATCAGTCGCGACCGGGGGGAGTGGGTCGTCGCCGCGCAGGCGCTCCACGCCGCCGGCGGCAACCGGTTCGACGCGGCGGCCTACGCGCTGACGATTCCCGCCAGCGCGGTATCCAGCGCCGAGGTACGGACCGTCTCGTGGTGGCGCACCGCGGTGTCCGCGGTCGCCGCGGGCGTCGGCATCTTCCTGGCCTCCGAGGCGATGCAGGGGACCAGCTCGAGCGGTGACGGCGGCGGTGGCGGTGATCCTCCTCGGTCGGTCGTGCCGGGGGGTTGAGCACCCGCGGCTGGACGGTCGACGGAGGAGGCCGCGCTCAGGTGCGACTTCTACCGCGCGCAGGCTACCGCGAGGGGTAGGGTAACCTCGAACTCCGTGCCCTCGGGTGTCGTCGATGACACTCGAATCGAGCCTCCGAAGCGCTCCACGATGTCTCTTGTAGTGGCCAGCCCGAGGCCAGTCCCGTCGCTCTTGGTCGTGAAGAACGAGTCGAAGATCCGGTTGAGCACGGCGTCCTCGATCCCGACACCGGTATCCCGGACCCGGAGTACGACGGCGGTCGGGTCACTGGTCGATCCGTCGGAGCACGGGACAGTGGCGCTGTCAGCTCCCAGGACCTCCGTTATGAACGTAATCGTTCCGCCGTCGGGCATCGCATCCCTCGCGTTCACGGCCAGGTTCAGCACGACCTGACCGATTTCGTCGGGGTCGGCCAGCACGGGTCCGCCCGTCGCACCGAGCTCGAGACGCACGTCGATGGTGTCGCCGAGGACCCTCGAGAGCACGGCCTCCATGTTCGTCACGGTATGGTTCAGGTCGACCGGCGCCACGACTCGGGAGCCTCGACGGGCGAGGGAGAGGAGACGATGCGCGAGCCCGGCGGCTCTCCGACCCGCTTCCAGGATCACCTCCGCTTCGGCCCGCCCCGAGTGGCCTTCGGGTAGCATCTCGCTCAGCGATCCTGCGCTCCCCGAGATGACCGTGAGGAGGTTGTTGAAGTCATGCGCGACACCGGTGGCCAACTGGCCGAGAGCCCCCATGCGTTGGGCGTGCAAGAGGTCCATCTCGCGGCGACGCGTCTCGGTGAGGTCGCGGACCAGGGCAAGGACCACCGGGTCTTCGTCGTCCGAGAGAGGCGCCAGGCTGATCGCGAGTGGGACCGCGTGTCCGCTTTGGTGGAGTCCCATGATCTGCAGGCCTCTCTCCATCGCCCGCGGATGAGGATCGCGACCGTACTCGGCCCGGTACCTTCGGTGTTGCCGGCGCTGACCGTCGGGAAGGAGGGCCTCGATGTCTCGGCCGACCAACTCCCGAGGTTGGAAGCCCAGCACGTCCTCCATGCTACGGCTTGCGAACAGAATGGAGCCGTCGGGGGCGACGAGAAGTGCGGCATCCGGCAACATTTCGAGGAGGTCATGAAGCCCCACGATCTTTCCCCCAACCCAGCGAGTCGGCCTGCGACGACGGGGCCAACTTTGCCGCCCACCGACACGTTGTCAATGATACGCTCCGATCGTATCACATCGGCAACACTCCGGCGGTTCTCGAAGTTGCAGGACCGTACGGTTCGGACCAAGATAGGCCTGTCGTCCGTCCGCTCGAGTTCGTCGGGCGGTCAACCCTCCTGCGACCCGAACACAAACCGCGATGCCGAACCTTGGGGACCGTCTTCGGGCGGTCCGAGAAGGTGTCCGCATGAGCCTTCGCGAATTCGCTTCGAGCCTGTCGGATAACGGCGGGCTGGGGGTGTCCCACGCGACCGTGGGAAAATACGAACAGGGAACGCGCGTGCCTGCGGACTACGCGGCCGTGGTTGCCGAGGTTTTCGATGTTCCTCTGGATTGGCTCCTGCTGGGCGAGGGGCCGACCAAGCCGGTCCGTGAGCCGGCGCTCAAGAGAGCCCTGGGCCAGATTGCCGAAGCGATCGAGGATCTTCAGGCCCTACCGTCAGCCGTCCGTTCGCAGATCGACGAGTTCTTCAACGACACGCCGGAACTGTTCGCTATTCTCTCGCCGGCGGGGCAGATCATGCGGGTCAATCCTCAGTGGCATCTCCTGCTCGGCTACCGGCAGGAAGAGCTCATCGGGAGGCCTCTGACGGATCTGGTCGACGCGAGTGACCAACCGTTCCTCGAAGAGGAGATCGCTCGCACCTTGGAGGGAGACCGAGCCCGGGTGTGCCTGATCCGAGTGCGGGCGCAGAAGGGCGGCGTCCGTTGGTTGTCGTGGATCGCGGGGTGGACGGGAAGCGTGATTGTCAGCGCGGCGCGGGACGTCACCGACGAGCATGAGGCACGAGCGAAGGAGCACCTGTTGCGGGTCGCCGTCGAGCAGTCCGCCGATTGCATGATGATCACGGATCGCCACGGGACGATCCAGTACGTGAATGGCGCGTTCGAGCGGATTACCGGCTTCGCAGTGGATGAGGCGACCGGCAAGACCCCCCGAATCCTGAAGTCGGGACGCCACGAGCCGGGATTCTACCAACGGCTTTGGACCACGATCGAGAGCGGGAAGGTGTTCAGGGGAGTGATCGTGAACCGTCGCAAGAGCGGCGAGTTGTACGAGGACGACCGGACCATAGCTCCGGTGAGAGGACCAAGAGGGGAGATTACCCACTTCGTGTCGACCGGGCGTGATCTGACGAGACCCCGGTAGAATCGGCTGGAGCGGGGTCGAGCAAGCGGGAGTCGCGTCGGGGGACCGAGATGTTCAGGCGCCCGACGTGCCCGTGGTCGGCGTTCTCCCGCGGATACTCGCGCCAGGAGCGCGTGACCGGCGAGCAGGCGTACGGAAGGAAGACGCGGAAGCGGGTCCCCGTGCCCGGCGACGACTCGACGCCGACGAGCCCTCCGTGGGCTCGGACGATACCGATGGTCGTCGCCAAGCCCAGTCCGTGTCCGTCCTCTTTCGTCGTATAGAACGGATCGAAGATGCGGTGCAAGGTGGACCGCTCCATGCCGCATCCGTCGTCCATGACCTCGAGGCACGCGTAGCGGCCAGGGGCGGCGGCATCCCCGAGATGCAGCGCCGGCAGCTCCGTGGCGTCGACCCAGGTCTCCCGCACCGAAACCGAGATCGTGCCGTGGGCGTCACCCAGGGCATCCGACGCGTTCATGATGAGATTCATGACGACCTGGCGAATCTGGCTGGGGTCCCCGTGGATGGCATGCAGAGCCTCGGGCATGCCCAATTCGATGCGCGTCTTCGGTGACACGGCCCGCTCGAGGAGGCGGCCCATCTCCTGGACGAGCGCGGGGAGGTCGATGGGGCGTTTGACCGTGTCCGCCTTGCCCGCGAAGGTGAGAATCTGCTTGGTCAACTCCGCGGCGCGCAAAGCCGCCGTCTCGATCTGGGCCACGTACTCACTCACGGTCTCGTCGCCGTTCAACTCCAGCTTCGCGAGCTGAGCGTTACCAAGGATCCCCGTGAGGAGATTGTTGAAATCGTGAGCCACGCCCCCGGCCAGCATCCCCAGGCTGTCCAGACGCTGGGCGTGGCTGAACTGATCCTCGAGCTTCTTCTTCTCCCGCTCGGCTTCACGGCGCCAGGTTTGATCACGAGCGACCAGCAGAAGCGCGGGGACGCCTTCGTCCTCGATGGTCGTTCCCGTAACCTCCACGATCAGCGGGCCCGTCGGAGCGACCATGCGCGTTTCGAAGGCTCCTACGCCCCGGTGGCGAATCCGCTCGAGAGACGCGCGCACGTGATCGATGTCCTCTCCGGGCACAAGGTCGAGAAACGCCCATCCCGCGACCGCCCGGTCCGTCGATGTCAGGTGTGCATCTCCCCGAAGCACCTGTCCCGCCGCTTCACTGGCTCGGGTGATGGTTCCATGCTCATCGAGCACGACCACGAGGTCCGGGATCGCGTCGAACAGGGACCGGAATCTGCGCTCCGACGCGTTCAGCTCCCGGGTCCGCTCCTCGAGCATCGACTCCACCCGGATGAGGGCGCGCTCGCGTTGCGCCCGCCTCGCCAACTCGACGACGAGGGCCGGGTCGAAGGGCTTGCGGACGTACCCGTCGGCCCCCATCCGCATCAAGGATACGGGGAGGGTGAGATCCATGTCCCCCGTCATCACGAGGAGGACCGCCTGCGTGGATGACCCGCGAAGCCGCGAGACCAGACCCTCGCAGGTGTCGTCCGGCAGATGGTAGTCCAGGAGCACGATATCAGCGGGGCATTCGTTCCAAAGGTCCATGCCCTGGGCCGCCGTCGGAGCTGCCTGGACGGTGAAGCCGTGGTGTTCGAAGGCCGTCGTCACGGCCCGTCTGACGCCGGAATCGTCCTCCACCACCAGCACCCTCGAGCGCCTGCGAGGGACCTTTCCGTTCAGCAGGTCCACTACATGCTCGAGCAGGTCCTCCCGGTTGAACGGGAGGGGGAGGAAGGCGTTGGCTCCCAACTCCGCGGTAAGGGTGTCGGGGTCCACGTCGGTCAACGACGCCGATACGATCAGGATCGGCGTGCTGTTGTAGGCCTGGAATGCGTCCGAGCGGAGGAGGCGGCAGAATTTCCACCCGTCGACCCCGGGCATGTGCATGTCCAGGACGAAGAGGTCGGTCGTGAAGCCCCCCTCGAGGTCGGTGAGACACGCGCACGGGTCGTCGTAGGCGGTCACGTCGTACCCGAGGCGCTCGATGAGGCCCGAGATCATGCGGAGCTGGGCCCGGTCGTCGTTGATCACGGAGATCCTTCGAGCGCTCATCGGTCGGGATCTTCCCAGTGCGTGGTACGAAGGAGCGCCCCGAGCTCCCGGGCACGGTGGACGATGGTATCCAGAAGCACATTTGCCTGCAGTCCGTCACCGGCGACCCACCGGGCCTCGGCGTCGCGTGCGGCGCGGGCGAGCCGCTTGGCCCCGATGTTGGCGGCGGAGCCTTTGAGGCGATGAGCGACCGATGCCAGGGTCTGGAAGTCGGCGTCGTCCACCCCGCGCCGGAGCTCCGCCTCCAACATCGGCCAGTCTTCCATGAAGAGGCCCGTGACGACGTCCACGATCTCGACGGACCCCCCGGTTCTCGCCATCAGGTCCATCACGTCCAGGGTCGGAAGGTCGTCGCCGGGGCTGGGCGTGGACGCCACCTCGGCCCGACGGCCGTGCTCGGCTTCGGCCGCGGGAAGCCAGCGGGCGAGCGCGGCCTTCAGGCTCTCCATGGTGATGGGCTTGGCGAGGTGGTCGTTCATGCCGCTCGCGAGGGCCCGCTCCCGGTCCGCGGGCATCGCCGAAGCCGTCAGCGCCATGATCGGGAGGCGATCCCACCCCGCTGATCTGAGAGTCTCCGTCGTCTGGTATCCGTCCATGCCGGGCATCTGGCAGTCCATCAGAATGAGGTCGAAGTCCTGCACCTTGAGGGCGGCGAGCACTCCGTGTCCGTTCTCCACAGTCTCGACCTCACACCCGAGATGCTGCAGCATCTCTCTCGCCACCAGGCGGCTGGTCGGGTCGTCCTCGGCCACGAGGATCCTGGCGGAACCGACCGTGCCGCTCTCGACCGGAGGACGTTCCGGGTGGCTCGGGACCCCCTCGATGAGCGACAGGAGCCGCCGCTCCCGGACGGGTCGCCCGAGCCAGTGGTGGAACCCGTGCTCCTTCAAACGGACCCCATCGTCGCGAGCCCCGGGAGGAACCAGCGCGAGCAGCTCGCATTCCGGCGGCAGGCCTCCGGCTTCGAGCTGGCCGGGCAGGTCCAGCATCGCATCGGGGCGCCAACCGACGTCCGCGACGACCCATGCCAGGTGAGGCCGCGCGGGGAGACGGGCCAGCAACTCGGACCGGGTCGAGACCGCTTCGGCGTGGGCTCCCACCAGGGAGGCGACCTGGAGCACCCGGGTTCGTATGATGGTCCGGGGCGACATGACGATCATGGTGGGGCCACGCCGGTCGTCTCCCGCGCGCGTGCCGATCCGATCGTGACCGACGGGGTGCCCCGTAGGAAGGTCGAGCCAGAACGTGGACCCGGCGCCGGGACGGCTCTCGGCCCAGAGCTCTCCGCCCATGAGCCGTGCGAGCCTCCGACTGATGGCGAGGCCGAGTCCGGTTCCACCGTATCGCCGGGTGGTAGAGGAGTCCGCCTGCGCGAACTTGTCGAAGATGTGCTCCAGCTTGTCGGGATCGATTCCGATGCCCGTGTCTTCGACTCCGATCCGGACCCGATCCGCGGTCCGCCCCGCTTCCACGCGGATCAGGACGTGACCGTGCTCGGTGAACTTCACGGCGTTGGCCACCAGGTTGGTGAGGACCTGTCGGATCCGACCGGGATCACCCACGATGTTCCGGGTGGCGAAGGGGTCGTAGAGCACAGCGGTCTCCACGCGCTTTTCGGCGGCCCGAGGAGCGAGTAGCTCCGCCACGTCTTCCACGCTATCGGCGAGGTCGAAGCGGATAGACTCCAACTCGATCATGCCGGCCTCGACCTTCGAGTAGTCGAGGATGTCGTCGATGATGGAGACGAGGCTGTCGGCCGAGCGGATGATGGCGCCGACCTGCTCGTGCTGCTCCTCGTCGAGGGGCGTGAGGGCCAGGAGTGAAGCCATGCCCGTGATCCCGTTGATGGGCGTACGGATCTCGTGGCTCATGTTCGCGAGGAACTCGCTCTTGGCCTTGCTCGCCGCGTGCGCGGCCTTTTCAGAGCGCTCCAATTGCTCCGTCCGCTCTGCCACCAGCTTCGAGAGGTTCTCGTTGTGCTGTGAGAGCTGGCGCTGGAGTATCCCGGATTCCAGGGCGTTGGAACAGCTCGTCAGGACGAGAGAGAGGGCCTTGTCCGCCGCATCGGGGAGGAACGTCTTGCCTTCACCCAGCCGGCCGATGAACATCCCCAGGACCCGGGAGGGTGTCGCGAGCACGTGCAGCACGATGTAACGGTCGCGCCGGGAGCTCCGCACGACGATCGAGCGGTTCTCGTACAGAGACCACGCGAATGTCCCATGCTCGATGTGGTGGTCGACCTCGGTGCGGATCGCTTCGGTCTCCCCGGGATCGTCGATGGCCGCGATATCGAACTCCAGACCGTCCTGGTCGGTCTCCAGGAAGGCGAGAACGTCGAATTCGCCCAGACGCCGTAAGACCGGACCGGCCGCCTCGAATACGCTCCGCATCTCGGGTGTCGCCCCGAGGCCGAGCTGGAGCCGCAGACAGACCGAGGCCACCGCATCGAGAGCTCGCTCGAACCACTCGGTGCGAGCTTCGTCTCCGGCGGAGTCTCGCCACCCCATGGGATCGTCGGCCGCGGGGTCCGTCCGCGCGTCGGAGGGCTGCGGTACCGTGATCATGCCCCGGGGTCGTCTTCGATGAGTTGGACCACCGCCAGCCACTGCTGCTCCGCGTCGTCGAGCATGCGAGGGACGACGGCGGGATCCACACCGAGGGTGTCCCAGGCGGACGGCAGGAGCACTGGAGCCGTGATGCGGCCGCTCGAGCCCCAGCCGAGAGCCGAGGCCATGAGGTCCGAGACATGGACCGTGGCGGTCTCGGTCGGGAAGCGATCGGCTCGCCGGGGGTCGTGGTGGTACCGCACGGCCTCCTCCAGCGCTGCCGGGAAGTTCCACTTCGACAGGAGCTTGCCGCCGACGAGTGCGTGGTCGCAGCCGACATGCGTTCGCTCCGACTCGGTGAGGTCGATGCCTGCGCGCCGGGCTTCGCCGAGGGCTTCACGGATTTCCTCGGCGGCGTGCATCATCATGATCAGACGCCCGATGTCGTGCAGCAGCCCCGCCACCAGGAAGCGCTCGGGGTTGTCCTCTCCCCTGTGACGGGCGAGGACGCGGGCGATCACGCCGCATCCGAGGCTGTGGCTCCAGAACGAGGAGGGGCTGACCAGATCTTCCGGGACGTCGTCGAACATGGAGATGATGGAGGTCGCGGTGGCGAGGTCGCGGATCTGGCTGATGCCCACCACGCGGACCGCCTCGGTGACGGTGTCGACCTTCCAGGGGAGGGAGAACAGGGCCGAGTTGACGAGCTTGAGCACCCGGGCCGTGAGCGCCTGGTCCTCACTGATCACCCGGCCGATGTCCGCGATGCCGGCGCGGGGATCCGCGATGACCTGCATGAGACGCTGGTACACCAGGGGCGGGGAGGCGACGGTGGAGGCCGCTTCGATCAGCTCATTCGCTCGGGATACGACGTGGGTACTCATCGGTGCGCCTCCGTACGCGCATGGAGGCGTTCGGCACCACGCCGGACCGCGTGCGCGTGCAGAGCCACGATCAACGGATGCTCCGGATCGTTGGCCCCCATGCGGCGGTCGACCTCCGCCGTGGCGAGCTCGACGGTCTCCGGATCCAGATCGAGAGGCTCGGCGACTTGACCGTCGGGCCCCTCGATTTCGATATGGTCGATTCCCCATGTACGAAGCGCCCGCACGTGTCGCTCGGAGATCTCGCACCCCTCCGGGATCAGCAGACGCCCCCGTCGGTCGAGCACCGGGGCCGTGAGGGTCATGCCCGGGCGGGCAGCTTCAGCCGCGATTTGGGCCATGTGTGCGATCTCGTTCGGTAGGGTCTGTGCGTACCTCGGGATCGAGCTCCCGCCGAGGCCTCTTCAATCGTGACGGGTGAGCCTGTCTTCCACCCGCCTCACGAGCTCAGTGACCTCGAAAGGCTTCGCGAGGAGGGCGTCTGGATCCCAGGCCAACCACTCGGAGATCTGGGGGACGTCCGCGAAGCCGGAGACGAAGAGCACGGAGGTGCCCGGCTGCTCGGATCGTATCCATCGGGCCAGCTCCGCCCCGTCCATGCCGGGCATCATCACGTCGGTGATCACGACGTCGAACGGCGGCTGCGACCCACGAAAGATGCTCATGGCCGACGAAGCGCTCGGAGCAGCCACCACATCATAGCCTCGACGTTTCAGGGCGCGCTCCATCACGCGGCGTACAGGAGCCTCGTCGTCCACGACCAGGATCCGCGGCTCGCTTCCCCCCTTCGGACCGGGCACATGTCGACCGAGCTCCGGCGGAAGAGGGGTGGAGTCGCTCCGGTGCAGGGGTAGAAGGATCTTGACCAAGGTGCCGTGCGCAGGGGCGCTGATGACGCTCACGTGGCCTCGAGCCCTGAGCACGTGGCCGTACACCGTGGTGAGACCCAGCCCCGCCCCTCGACCCAGGGGCTTCGTCGTGAAGAAGGGGTCGAAGACTCTCCTGCGCGTGTCGGCGTTCATACCGATGCCCGTGTCTCCCACGGCGATTGACACGTAGTCGCCGGGAGGGACAGGGGGATCGTAGTCCATGCCATCCGTATCCTCCGGAGCCGAAACGTTGGCGGTCTCCAGCACGATTCGGCCTCCTCCCGGCATGGCGTTCCGCGCGTTCTCGACCAGGCTCAATAGCACCTGGGTCATGCGTTCCTGATCGATGCGCACGAGGCCCGCGTCCCGGTCGAGCCGCAATACGACGTCCACGCCCTGGCCGGCGATCATACGCAGCGTGCCCACGAGATCCGAGATCAGGTCGGTCAGGCTCAGCGTCTCGTCACACGACAGCTCCGACCTGCTGAAGACGAGGAGCCGCTCCGTGATCTCTCCGGCGCGTCGCGCGGCGTTCAGGATGTGGGATACGCCGTCCATCGCGTCGGTGTAATCGCCGGCGAGAAGTTCCTGGGCCTCGCCGATGATGGCCGCCAGCAGGTTGTTGTACTCGTGGGCGATCCCTCCCGCGAATCGGACCACCGCCTCCATCTTGTGGCTCTGGGTCGACCTCTCTCGATCTTCGCGGGCGCTGGTCACGTCGTCGGCGCTGAACACGACGACCGGTTGCTCCGACCCCGGCAACGTCCTCAGGCGTCCTCGCACGCTCACGGTGACATCCATGCCGTCGGCTCGAACGATGTCCAGGTCGAGAGGCTCGCCGACTCCGTTCCCGAGACGCTCACGGATGACGTCCGCGGCGAGCTCCGGGGCCCGGTGGAACGAGGCCAGGGACATCCCTTCCGCGTCCTCCTCCCCGCGAAGTCCGAGGATTCCGGCGAGAGCTCGGTTCGCGCTGAGGAGCCTCCCATCCAGGCTCGCGACGCCGATCCCCACGGGTGCCTCTTCCAGCACCGTATCGGCACGCGGTGGGGTCACGTGGGTCAGAGTCGGGCTCATGAGTTCAGGCTGGAGAGGCATCGGGCGACGTACGTCGTGGAGTATCGGCAGGACCCCCGGGGCGCTGGAGTCACGAGGTGCGTGATCACGCTCAGGCCACGGGAGGGGGCGCTCAATACCTGTCGATAGGACGTCGATACTGGCCCCCATGACGTGGTTGCGAGCGCACTCTCGTCCCTCGGTTCGTCCGGTGCCATCTTCGTCCAGCACGCCCGTGTACTCATCTGAAGAGCTGTTCCTGGAATCCCCCGTGCCGACCTTGTTCCTCGGACGTGACGGCACGATTCAGGACCTCAATCCCGCTGGGCGGCGCCTGCTCGGGACGTCCCGAGAGCGCATCCTCGGGCGCCCGATTCTGGGCTTCGTGGACGAGGACGATCGGCCTCGAGTGCGTGAGTTCTTCCTTCGGGCGCTGAAGGGTCAGACCCGCGAGTGGACCACCCGCCTCCGGCGCGGCGACGGTACGGTGCGCGGACAGTGGGTAAAGGCCCTCCCCTCCGTGTCGGGTGGCTCGGTCGCCGGGGCTCTCGTCTTCTGTCGGGACCTCACGGAGTCCGGGGTGGGAAGCCCCGACCGCGACCAACTCGGGAGCCTGCTCGAGAACCTCCCCGGTCAGTTCACGGCGGTGCTGGGGCCGGATGGAAGGATCCGCTATTCGGCGGGTCTGGCGAGGACCCACTTCCTTCAGGATACGGAGGCCGTGGGTGTCCCCTATGAGGATCTGCTTGGTGTCGACGATCCCGCGGCGTCGGTGGAAGGGATGTTGAGGGCGGTGTCGGAGAGCGGGCGTTGGAGTGAGATCCAGTGGCACGCTCGCGTCGACGGGAGCCGACTCCCGGTCAGGGTCTTCGCCTGTCCCTACCTCGATCCCGCGGACGGACGTCACATCGGCGTTCTGCTCGCCGGACGTGACATCTCCAGTGAGATGAGCTGGAGGGAGCGTGCCGGGAAGGCCGCGTCTCTCGCAACTGTCGGCGAGATCTCTCAGAAGGCGGCCGAGGAGATTCGTTCGGGACTGACGATGCTGAAGAATGCCGGCTCCACACCGGACGGGTTCGCCGCCGTCATCGAGCGGAGCTGCGGCATCGCGGAGGCCATCGAGGAGCTCGCGGGCCTCCCCGTGGGCACGGAGGAAGTCGACCTCTACGACGTCGTGTCGGAAGTCGTCACGGCGCTCCGGGTTCGTGCCCCCGATACGGGGCCTTCCGTCAAGCTTCACGAGCGCTCCGGAGAGGGGCGCCTCGTAGCGCGGGCGAGCAGAGTGGCCGTGGCCCGGGCGATCGGGGAGCTGCTGTCCAATGCTCTCGAAGCCACCGCGGCGCTGTCGGGCCCCCCACCCGTCGACGTCTCGGTGGAAGTGTCGGCTCGCAAGGTGGTCGTCCGGGTGGTGAGCGACCTCTCCGACACGGACCGGGAGGAGCTTCATCGTGCGTTCGAGCCGTTCTTCACCACGAGAGCCGGTCACCTGGGCCTGGGCTTGAATTTCGTCCGAAGCGTGGCGGTCTCCCACGATGGGCGGGCATGGTCCGAGATCGATGAGGCGGGGCGGGCGGTGTTCGCCATCCAGCTCCCGCTCTTCGGGGACGGCGCCGCCGGTAGGTTCCGACCGGCTCCTATCTCGGTTTCGCGAGACAGGACTGTGCTCATCGTCGACGACGAGGAGTCCGTCCGCGTCGCGCTACGACGATTCCTCGGGAAGGTCGGCTTCGAGGTACGGGAGGCGTGGAGCGGCCGCAGCGCTCTCGCTCAGATCACGGCGGGCCGTCCGCCGGAGATCCTCCTGACGGACATCCAGATGTCGGACGGAGCAGGGGACTGGCTGCTCGACCAGCTGGCGAGGGATTTCCCGGATCTCCTTCGGAAGACGTTGATCATCACGGGCGCGCCCGATGCCCCCGCGGTTCTATCCCTCGCGCGTCGGACCGGTTGCACCGTCGTGCCCAAGCCCCTGGATCTGGCGGGTCTCCTGGAGCTGGTGGACGAGCTGGCGGTCCGGGACTAGGAGCCTTCCTCAACTTCCCGGGCGAAGCGCCGAAACTTGTCCAGGAAGGCGGAGAGAACGGTCGGCACCGGTGGGTGGCTGGCCGGCTCGATGACCCATTCAACCTGAAGAGTGAGGCTCGTGGGGATGTCTACGGCTCAAGAAGCGAGCGTGGTTGCGCGAAGGGAGCGAGGCGGCAAGTACCTCAGCTTCTTCCTCGACCGCGAAGAGTACGGGATCGAGATCCTGAGGGTCCGGGAGATCATCGGCCTGATGCCGATCACGTCGGTGCCCCGAACCCCGGAGTACCTCCGAGGCGTCATCAATCTGCGGGGCAAGGTGATCCCGATCATCGATCTCCGTCTCAAGTTCGACATGCCGGGCGTCGAGCATACGGAAGAGACGTGCATCATCGTCGTTCAGAGCGGGGAGGACTCGGTGGGCGCGGTGGTGGACAAGGTCTCGGAAGTCCTGGACATCACCGACGAGAACATCGTCGACGCGCCCTCGCTCGGGGCCGACGTGAACACCGACTACATCCTCGGGATCGGGAAGTCCGAGAGCGGCGTCAAGCTGCTCCTGGACATCGACAAGGTCCTGTCGTCGGTCGAGACCATCAGCATGACCAAGGGGTCCACCGTCGCCGAGATGGCTACGGTCTGATCCGGACGGTTCACATCCATCGCATCTCAGGAGAAGCGGAAAATGTCCCAGCAGGGTAACACTGGACACGAGGGCACACAGACGGCCCGCAGGGAGTACCGTCCCGGCCAGATCAGCGTGACCGACCACTCCGTGCGTCAGCGCATCGAGTTCAACGGACTCACCGAAGACGACCTCGGCGTCGTGCAGGCGTGGGCGGCCGAATGCGAGGCCGCCCTCGACGGGCTCATCGATCGGTTCTACCAGCACGTCGGCCGGAACCCCGTGACCAAGGGGGTATTGGACGAGCACACGACGGTCGCTCAGCAGCGTCCCCGGATCACGGCGTACCTCAAGACGTTCTTCACGGGCCGCATCGACGACCGGTACGTCGACTACCGACGCGTCGTCGGTGCACGGCACGACGACATCGACCTCGACTCGAGTTGGTACGTCGCGATGTACGAGGTGATTCGCGACGGGCTGGTGCAGGCCGTAAAGGGCTCCGGCGCCACCCCCGAGGAGCTGTCGCGCTTCGGCGAAGCCCTCGGCAGACTCATCCAGGTGGACATCGGGTTGGTGGTCACGGCGCTGACGAACTCCCGCATGGCCAAGATGCAGGTTCTCCAGGCGGAGATCGAAGGGCAGCTCCAGGCCATCGGCCGCTCCCAGGCCGCCATCGAGTTCGACCTCGAAGGGACGATCCTGACCGCGAACGCGAACTTCCTGTCGGTCATGGGCTACTCCCTCGACGAGATCCGGGGCCAGCACCACAGCCTGTTCGTGGATCCGTCGCACGCCGCGAGTCCCGCGTATTCCCAGTTCTGGGCCAAGCTGAACCGTGGTGAGTTCGAATCCGGTGAGTTCAAGCGTCTCGGCAAGAACGGCAAGGAGGTCTGGATCCAGGCTTCCTACAACCCGGTCATGGGTGCCGATGGCAAGCCGGCGAAGGTGGTCAAGTACGCCACCGACATCACCGCGCGCCGGTACGCGACGGACCAGATTTCGGAGACCATCGCGTCCCTGGCGGACGGAGACCTCTCGGCACGGGTGCCGGACGACGTGACCGGCGACTTCGAGGTGGTGGCGCGGTCCCTCAACGAAGCGATCCGCAGCCTCGATTCGAGCCTCGCCCAGGTGGCGGCGGCGGCCGAGCAGGTGTCGTCCGCTTCCGAGGAGATCAGCAGCGGAAGCCAGTCCCTCGCGCAGAGCACGTCGGAGCAGGCCAGCACGCTCGAGCAGGTCTCGAGCAGCCTGCAGGAGATGTCCTCGATGACGCAACAGAACACCTCCAACTCCCACGAGGCGAAGAGCCTGTCGGATGCCGCGAGGCAGTTCTCCGACAAGGGAATGGACTCGATGCGGAGGCTGTCCGAGGCGATGGATCGCATCAAGGCGTCGTCCGATCAGACCGCCAAGATCGTCAAGACCATCGACGAGATCGCGTTCCAGACCAACCTGTTGGCCCTCAACGCTGCCGTCGAAGCGGCGCGTGCGGGTGATGCGGGCAAGGGGTTCGCGGTCGTCGCGGAGGAGGTCCGAAACCTCGCCATGCGGAGCGCGGAGGCCGCGAAGGACACGGCTCAACTCATCGAGGAGTCGGTGGGCAACGCCGAGGGTGGCGTCGCCTTGAACCAGGAAGTGATGGGCAATCTCGAGGAGATCAGCGCGCAGGTTGGCAAGGTCAGCGAAGTCATGGCGGAGATCTCCGCCGCGTCTGAGCAGCAGTCCCAGGGCATCGAGCAGATCACGACGGCGGTCGAACAGATGAACCAGGTGACTCAGCAGTCCGCGGCGAACGCCGAGGAGTCGTCCAGCGCCGCGGAGGAGCTCTCCGGGCAGTCGGAGGAAATGCGCTCACTCGTGGGGCGCTTCCGGATTACCGGACAGCACGACGGGCACCAGCCGGGCTACGGAAACGCCCCGGTGTATGGAAACCAGGGTGGCTGGCAGGGCGACGGCGCCCGCCCCGGGCCCGGGGGGCGTGGGCAGAACCGGCCGGGATCCGAGCCCCCCGCACGTCGAAACGGCGCCACGAAGGGCCAGCCGGCCGGGGTCGGCGCGAGCCGTCTCTTGCCGTTCGACGACGACGCGGCCCTGGGAGACTTCTGAAGGCATGGTCGGATCCGGTGCGGTGGCCGTGAGCCATCGCGCCGGACCCGGCGTCTTTCCCGCGAACCGTTCCGAGGGCCTGTGTGTGGCCCCGGGGTGGTCCACCTAATCACGACATCGGGAGTCGCAGCATGACCACGAACGGGATGGGCCAGGGGCGAGTGACGCCGGTCGCAGCGCCGGACAGCTGTCCGCTGCGGGCCCACCGTGGTGGCCCGGGCGATGCGGTCCCCGTCCAGGGTGTCCGACGCTGGCTCCTCATCGCCGTGGGGTGGGCGGCAGTGGTCCTGGGAACCGTCGGGATGTTCGTGCCGCTGCTTCCCACCACCTGCTTTCTCCTGACGGCGGCGTGGTGCTTCGGCAGGACGTCGCCGCGCTTCGACCGTTGGCTGCACGAGAATGGCCTGTTCGGTCGCTACCTGACGTCTTACCGAATCGAGCGCGCCGTACCGGCTCGCATCAAGCATGGCTCGTTGGTCGTGCTCTGGTCCTCGATGGCGGCTACGGTGGTCCTGCTCACCCCTCCGATCTGGCTCCTGCTGACCCTGCTGGCCATCGCGGTCGCGGTATCCTGGCATGTCGGAGGCCTGCGCTCGCTTCCGGCTCGGTCGTCATGAAGACCGTGGCAGGGCGGCCCGAGTCGACCACCGATTCCCTCGAAGGCTGCTTCGAGACCATTCGCGACATCCTGTACGAGACCGCGGGCATCGCTCTCAACGAGGCGAAGCGGGAGCTCGTCCACTCCAGGCTCACGAAGCGCATTCGGCAGCTCGGTGGCGGGTCCATCAGGGAGTACGTGCGCTTCGTGCAGACCGAGGACGGTCGTGAGGAGCTCACGGAAATGGTCGACCTCCTGACCACGAACAAGACGAGCTTCTTCCGAGAGTCAGCGCACTTCGACCTGCTTCGGCGCATTCTGAAGGACCGAGGCACGTCGGGCCGGGGAATGACGATCTGGAGCGCGGGATGCTCGAGCGGGGAGGAGCCCTACACCCTGGCCATGGTGCTCGCCGAGTGCGGCCTGGCCGCCGGAAGTCGGATCCTCGCCACCGACCTCTCGGAGCGTGTCCTCGAGAAGGCACGGGCTGCGGAGTACGACGAGGAGCAGGTTCGACCCGTGCCGGCGCCGACCCGCCAGCGCTTCCTCGAGAAGGGATCGACGCCTGGCACGTTCGTGGTCTCGGAAGAGCTCGTGAGCATGGTCCGCTTCGGACGCCTGAACCTGATGGGTCCATGGCCGATGAAGGGCCCATTCGACCTCATTTTCTGTCGAAACGTCATGATCTACTTCGACGCGCCGACCCGACAGAAGCTGGTGCAGCGCTTCGAAGCGCTCCTGGCACCCGGTGGATTTCTCTTCGTGGGGCACTCGGAGAGCCTGACGTCCCTGGAGCATGGCCTGACCTACGTCCAGCCGGCCGTCTACCGGAGATCGGCATGACCGGGGTGGCCCCCGAAATCTGCTCCACGTCCGCCGAGCCCAGACTCGTCGTGGGGATCGCCGACCTGAAGGTGTCGTCGATCCCGTCGGAGACGCTCGTGACCTACGCGCTCGGAAGCTGCCTGGGCGTGTGCATCTACGACCCCGAGGCGCGGGTCGCGGGGATGTTGCACGCCATGCTGCCTTCGGGGAGGACGAACCCCGACAAGGCCAGGGAAAACCCCGCCCGCTTCATCGATACCGGCGTTCCCGCCCTCTTCAAGGCCGCCTATGCGTTAGGGGCCGTCAAGGAGCGGATCGTGGTGAAGGTGGCCGGCGGTGCCAGCATGGGCGGCCCCGAGCGGGAGGACGGCTTTCAGATCGGCAAGAGAAACTTCATCGAGCTCAAGAAGATCCTTTGGCGAAACGGCGTGCTCCTGACGGACCAGGATATCGGAGGGCACATATCCCGCACGGTCTCGTTCAGCGTCGAGACTGGTGAAGTGCGGGTCAAGGCGGGGGGGAGCGAATACCTCCTCGGTCGCCATTTCCCCCGCCGCGAATAGATCCCGATCGGAGTGAATACGATGGCGTTCAATGTCTTGGTCGTGGACGACAGCGCGGTGATGCGCTCGATGATCGTCCGCACGTTGAAGATGAGCGGTGTGCCGCTCCAGGAGATCCACGAAGCGGCGAACGGGCGCGACGCGTTGTCGGTCCTGGCCGAACATTGGGTCGATCTGGCCCTGGTGGACATCAACATGCCCGTCATGAACGGGGAGCAGCTCATCGAAGAGGTTCGTAAGGATCCGGTCACCAGGGATCTGTCCGTCATCGTTGTCTCGACGGAGAGCAGCGAGGCCCGGATCGAGCGGATCCTGAGTTACGGTGCGCGCTTCGTGCACAAGCCGTTCACGGCGGAGTCGCTCCGCCAGACGATTCTCGGAGTCACAGGAATATCCGATGACCAATCTGCTTCAGTCGCGACTGCGCCAGGCGGCGAGTTCGACTTTTGAGGACCTGGGGTTCGTGTTCCCCGAGGAAGATCTCGAAGACCATCAGGCTGCCGCGCCGCTGGCGTGGAGCGCGGTGGTGGCCTTTCGTGGGCCGGTGCACGGCACGCTGGAGATCCGGGTGTCGGACGGCGTGGCGGAACAGCTCGCCACGAACATGCTCGGCCTCGCGAGTCCGCCTGAAGGGAGCCTGAAGCGCGACGCCCTGGGTGAGATGGCGAACGTGGTGTGCGGCAACGTCGTACCGGCCCTGGGTAGCCCGGACGCCGTGTTCGACCTCGCGGCTCCCGATGTCACGGAGATCGCCACCGCCGCGGGTGCTCATCCCGTGGAGGGGGTCATCGCCCTGGCGTTCGGGGTCGAGAACGGGCGGGCCGAGGTGCGCTTGACCGTGAGCGAGGCTCCCGCGGGAGTCGGGTCGTGATCAAGGTGCTGGTCGTCGACGACTCGGCCGTCGTCCGGAAGGTGCTCACCGAGGAGTTGGCCAAGACGGGAGACATCGAGGTGGTGGGCACGGCGGTGGATCCGTACGTGGCTCGGGAGAAGATCTTCGAGCTCGAGCCGGACGTCATCACGCTCGACATCGAGATGCCCCGAATGGACGGGCTTTCGTTCCTGGCCAAGCTGATGCGCCACCATCCGATGCCTGTGGTCGTCGTCAGCTCGGTGACCCCGGACAACAGCGACACGGCTCTGCAGGCTATGCGGCTCGGAGCCGTGGAAGTCATTCCGAAGCCCAGCACTCAGTTCTCCGTGCCCGACGTCCGTCGACAGCTCGCTCGAGCCATTCGGGCCGCGGCGAGCGCGAAGCTCATGCCCGGGCCCACGGAGAGCGTCACGACTCCCACCGAAGTGCGGTCCGGCCTGGATCGCTTCAGTACGACCCACAAGGTGATCGCGCTCGGTGCGTCGACGGGGGGGACGCGTGCTCTGGAGGACGTGCTCGTGCGCCTTCCTGCGGATATGCCAGGAATCGTGATCGTGCAGCATATGCCTCAGGGCTTCACGGGGTCCTTCGCCGGTCGGTTGAACGACCTGTGCGCCATCGAAGTGCGGGAGGCGAGTCATGGAGACCACGTCGTCCCCGGTCACTGTCTCATCGCGCCCGGTGGACGTCACATGCTGGTTCAGCGAAGCGGGGCCCAGGTCAAGGTGGCCGTCAAGGACGGCCCTCCCGTCAACCACCATCGTCCGTCCGTCGATGTGCTCTTCGACTCCGTCGCCCGCGAGGTCGGACGCAACGCCGTCGGCGCCCTCCTGACGGGTATGGGAGCCGACGGTGCGAAAGGACTCCTGCACATGCGTGAGTCCGGGGCTCATACGATGGCGCAGGATCGCGGCACTTCGGTGGTCTTCGGAATGCCTCGGGCCGCCATCGATCTCGGCGCCGCTGAGGACGTCGTCCCGCTGCAGGAGATCGCGAGCCGGCTGGTGGAAGCGGTTGCGAGCGACTCGGACGGTGCCCCGCGTGGGCTCCGCGCCGGTGCCTCTGCCTCATAGACGAAAGGAACGGGTTGATGGATATCGACATGGAGCTTCTCCGGCGGATCAGCGATGTGAAGGTCGCGCTGGGAGGCATGGATTCCGCGGACGGTCGCGTGGACATCCGGACGAAGGTGGAGTCGGCGCTGGATCGAGCTCGCGGGCACGGTCCCGACGCGGAATCCGCCCTCACGGCGGTTTCGGGCGCGCTTCTCGACGAGCCTTCGGGTTCGTCGTCCGCCGCGGATCTATCGGAGAGATTGGGACCGGTGCTCGACCTCCTCGAGCAGGTGGTCTTCGACCGGTCCGACGAAGGTGCAGCGGATCGGCTGCGTGGCTTGGTGGCTGAGCTGTCACGAGCGCCGGGCGACGATCCGGAGGCAACAGCGGCCCCCCGGGGTGAGGAGGGGCCGCTGGAAGGCGACCTCGACCGTGAGGAAGCTTCGCTCCATTCGGTGGCCGGCTACCTGGTCCAGATGGAGCCTACCCTCATGGACTCCATCGCCACGCTGCGAGAGCACTTTTCCCATGCCATCGAAGGGTGGGAGGGCTCGTCGGACGTGCATGGGCAGCTTACCGACGCACTCGGCGAGCTGGATGCCGTCCTCGCGAACAAGCGGTCCCGGAAGGTGAAGCGGGCGGAGGCCGTGGGCGTCGTCAGCGAAGCTCTGGAGGCCGCCATGGAGGAAGAGCAGGACTACATGTTCTGGAGCCCGCCCAGCACCGAAAGGGATCGCGGCGCCGACGACACGGGCGCCGAACAGGTCGGGGTGGACGACGAGCACCATGAGGAGGAAACCCAGGGCGAGGCCTCCACCCGCCCGGATCACTTGCCGGAGGATGTCGTGACAGCCGTATCAGAAGAGCCGGATTCAACGGCGCCGAGTGGGGCGACTGCGAAGCTGACCGCGATGCCCACATCCATCGAAGCCGATCCCGAATTGGTGATCGACTTCGTGGCGGAAGGCCTCGAGTATCTCGATCAGGCCGAAGAAGCACTCCTTAACCTGGAGTCCGACCCTCGCGACCAGGAGTCGATCAACGTCACGTTCCGGGCCTTCCACACCATCAAGGGTGTCTCCGCGTTCCTCGAGCTCTCCCAGATTTCCGGGATGGCCCATGAGGCGGAGACCCTGCTCGCCCAGGTCCGGGAGGGTAGTGTGCCGTTCACGGAGTGCGCGGCGGATTTGCTGCTCACCGCCGCGGACGTGCTCCGGGGTCTCCTCGAGGGTGTCCGCAACCTCGTCCATGGTGGCGAGGCGGAACGGCCCGTTCGCCTCGAGGCCGTCGTGGACGCACTCACCGATCCCGAGCTTGCGAACAAAGTCGCACGGAACGAGTCGTTCGGACTGAAGGCGGACATCCCGGCTGCCGCCGTCGAATCCGACGACGAGCCCGTCCGAAAGGACGTGACCGGCGCGAGCAGCCAGGACGACTCGGTGCGGATCCGGACCGAGCGACTCGATCGGCTGGTCGATCTGGTCGGTGAGTTGGTCGTGTCGTACTCGATGATCTCCCAGGATCCCGACTTGCTCGGTACGGGAGGGGGGTTGCAGAAAAAGGTCGGACACTCGAACAAGATCCTACGAGAGCTGCAGGACCTCAGCACATCCCTGCGCATGGTCCCGTTGAAGCCGGCGTTCCACAAGATCTCCCGCGTGGTGCGGGATGTGAGCAGGAAGAGCGGAAAGGCCGTCGATCTGGTCGCCACGGGCGACGAGACCGAGCTCGACCGGAGCATGGTCGGGGTCATCGTCGATCCCCTGGTGCATATGGTCAGGAATTCCATCGACCACGGGATCGAGTCCCGCGAGGAGCGCTTGGCGGCCGGAAAGCCGGAGCGCGGCTCGGTCCGTCTCACGGCTCGTCAGGCCGGAGGGAGCGTCGTCGTCGAGATCGAAGACGATGGGAGGGGTCTCGACCGGGAGAAGATCCTGGCGAAGGCCCTGGACAGGGGGCTCGTGGACCCCGAGAAGACCCTCACGGACAGCGAAGTCTTCGAGCTCGTGTTTCATCCCGGCTTCTCCACGGCCGATCAGGTGACGGACATCTCCGGGCGGGGCGTCGGCATGGACGTGGTGAAGAGGGCCGTGGACTCGCTCAGAGGACGCATCGAGATCCAGTCCACGCCCGGTGAGGGCACCCGGTTCTCCATCCACCTCCCCCTCACGTTGGCCATCACCGACGGTATGCTGGTGAGGATCGGCGGAGAGCTCTGCATCGTACCCACGGTCAAGATCCAGCTCAGCCTGCGGCCCACTTCCCGAGATCTCTGGTCCGTGTCTCAGCGGGGCGAGATGGTCATGCTTCACGGTCAGCTCATCCCGATTGCGCGGCTGGACCGGGTATTCGGTTTCCAGGGCGGCATTCAAGACCCGGAAGAAGCCCTGCTCGTCGTGGTTGGGGAGGGGAGCCGAAAGACCGCCCTGATGGTGGATGAGTTGCTCGGTCAGCAGCAGTTCGTGGTCAAACCGCTGACCGGGCCGGTGGCCGGGACGCCGGGCGTGGCGGGCGGCGCCATTCTCGGCGACGGCAGCGTCGGGCTGATCCTCGATCCCGAGGAGGTCATCGACCTCGCCGCATGCACAAAGAGCGGGGCACGCGCACACGTGGCCGCCTGATCGCGGCCGGCCCGTCACCGGAGAACAGAGAGAGAGCCCCCGGCGTCTTCGATGCCGGGGGCTCTCTCTTTGCCCGTCGTCCGCCCGCCCGGGCCTTGGCATGGCCCTCCGACGGAGGCTATGCCCCGGAGGCCGTGCGACGCTTCAGGTCCAGGGGGTACCGTACACCGTGCGGGGCGTCTGTCACCACCTGTTTGCCTCGCTTACGCACCACGTCCAGCGCGATGGGGCCTTGCAGGTTGACCGTCGCCGGCGCATCCGAGCTCCTGGGCAGCGTCACGATGCACACGATGAACAGGTCGTCCGCGTCCGCGGGGCCAAGCTCGCTCAACTCACTCGCGTCGACGTCGACCACGTAGTCGGGAACGAACCGAAAAGGATCGACCACGAGGTAGGTCAGGTTCCGGTGCTCCAGAGACTGCAGCCAGAATAAGCCCTCGTTTTCGGCGGGCAGCAGCGCGAACGTCTTGGCTTCCGGGAATCCGTAGATGCCGGAGTCGAAGCCGTAGCACTGGTCCCCGGGGATGGCGAGTCGTCCCAGGAGGGCGGACTCGACGATACGCTCCTCGTCCATCCGGCTTGCGAGCTCGGTGACTGCCGTCATCTCAAGTAGTCCGCGAGAGTGATGTTCATGATCTTGGAATTCACCAGCATGGCGGCCTCGAGAGAGCCCTGCCTGTCGAGGAGTTCGGTGACGGCCTGAGCCATGTCCGCGTCGGCCAACTCTGAGCGGAACTTGCTCAGCGTCACCTCGAGAGACTCGAGGTTGGAGCCCGTCACATCGAGCTGACTCATACGGGCGCCGAGATCCCCGATGATGCTTTGTACGTTGTCGAAGGCGGTGTCGAGGTCTTCCGCCGCGGTCTGCACGGCGGTGGCGTCGTTGTCGCCGAGCGCCGTGGACAGAGCCGAAAGCGCGTCCATCACGCCGGAATCGAGGAAGATTTCCTGGGCTCCATGCGTGGTCTCCACGAACGTCCCGCTGCCGATCTCCAACCGAGCCGAGCCCGTGGCCGGGCGGGCGGGGTCGGCGACACCGCCATCCAGCGGCGCAGTGTCGGCGTAGTCGCCCCCGAAGAGGTAGCTGCCGGCGAGCCTCGTGTTGGCGAGGCTCGTGACGAACTCCAACACGCCCTCGACCTCCGCGCGGGCGGTCCTGCGGGTCGCTTCGTCGGCAGGATCGCCCGCCTGAGATACGGCGATCTCCCGCGCGCGCACGAGCGTGGTCCCGAGTTGGTCGAGCACCGAATCCTCGACGGCGAGTCGAGATTGCGCGGTCGCCAGATTGGACCGGTACTGCTCGACCGCACGGAGCGATCCGGAGGACTGCATGATGCTCGCGGCCGACACCGGATCGTCCGACGGACTGTTCAGGCGCTGCCCGCTGGCAGCCCGTTGACGGGCGTCCGCGAGGTCGCGCATCTGTGCCTGGAAGCCGTGCACCGCTTCCCTGGTGAGAATGCCGTTCGTGATTCTCAATGGGGCTCCGTGATCGTGTCGGGGCCGGGGCTGGTCTCGAGCCCGCCTCGAGCTCGCCGACGCTGCCGTCGCGCCTCCGGTCACGTTGATGGCCCGGGGCGGCGTCGATACGATTACCAGTATCGGGGACGCGGCCCGTGATCTTTAGACGCGCGTCTCTCGTCCTCCCCCCAGAGAAGTGTGGAAAGCGATCGGAATGGCGACCATCCTGTGTGTCGACGATGAGCCTGCGGCGGCTTCCGTATTGAAGGACGCCCTCGAGCAGTGCGGACACGACGCCGTAGCCGTCCACAACGTGGCCGCCGCCATGAAGGTGCTGTCGAGATCCGGGATCGACCTCATCGTGTCCGATTACCGCATGCCGGAGGCGAACGGGTTGGAGTTCCTGGAGGAGCTCCGCAGGGAGGGGCTGGACATCCCGCTGGTCATGGTCACGGGACACGCTTCCATCGAGCACGCCGTGGCGGCCATCAAGGCCGGAGCGGTGGACTACATCACGAAGCCGATCCGTCCACAGCAGCTCGAGATCGCGGTCGACCAAGCTCTGGAGTTCACCCGCCTGAAGCGTGAGAACGCGCAACTCCGGGAGGAGCTGACCCAGATGCGGTCGGCACGGGAGATCATCGCCGAAAGCGAGTCGTTACGGCGTATTCTCGAGACGATCCGCGTGGTGGCGCCGACACGCGCGACCGTCCTCCTCCAGGGCGAGTCGGGCACGGGTAAGGAGCTTCTCGCGCGAACCGTCCATAACATGAGCGATCGCTCCGAGGGGCCCTTCATTGCGATCAACTGCGCGGCCATCCCCGAGAACCTGGTGGAGAGCACGCTGTTCGGCCATGAGAAGGGGGCGTTCACGGGCGCCGTGAAGCAGGTGAAAGGTGCGTTCGAGCGGGCACACCGTGGCACCCTCCTGCTCGACGAAGTGTCCGAGATGCGGATGGATCTGCAGGCGAAGCTCTTACGCGTGCTCCAGGAACAGGAGTTCGAAAGGGTGGGCGGCACCCAGCCCATCTCCGTCGACGTGCGCATCGTGGCGACGACGAACCGGGACCTGGCGGAGCACGCCAGGGAAGGAAACTTCAGAGAAGATCTCTATTATCGGCTCAGCGTCGTGCCTCTCCTGGTCCCGCCATTGCGCGAGCGCCTCGAAGACATTCCGGCGCTCGTGCACCATTTCGCGGCGAGCACGGCCGCCGACGTCGGAAGGACCATCACCGCCGTGTCGCCCGAGACCATCGATCTGCTGAGCCAGTACGAATGGCCGGGGAACGTGCGCGAGCTCTCGCACGCGGTGGAGCGGGCCGTCATCCTGTCCACGGGCGACACCCTCGAACCGAGGGCGTTCGACCCCGCGCGATTCGGTCTGACACCGGGTCGTGGGCAGGGACCGGTCCTCGGTGGCGACACGTCCGCCGGCGGGGGCGCTGCAGGCGATCTGGATACGCTCAATATCGCGGAGGTCGAGGAGATCCTGATCCAGAGAGCGCTCGAAGCAACCGGGAACAACCGCACGAAGGCCGCCGATCTCCTCGGGGTTTCCGTGCGCACGCTGCGAAACAAGCTGAACAAGCCTTCCTGAGCGTGGGCCGGCGTGCCCGACGCGCCGAGCCCGCCCCTGCCGCTCCGCCATCCCTGTTGGAGCCGGCTCCACGGTCCGGGGGTCCTTCGCACCCTCACCGCTCGATCCGGAAGAATCCTCCGGTTTGAACTAGGAAGGACCTTCCGGCGCCCTCCTCCGTGACCCCCGATCCTGGCTCATGGCGTCGTGGGATCGAGGCGGCCACCGTGCTCCAGGGGCCGTGTAAGTCATGACGTGGCATGGTGTTGTGGCCACGGAAGCCCAGGTGTAGGCCGGGCCTCCGTACGTGGCCCGCCGCTTGCTTTCCGACTGGGGCGAACCACGGTACGACTCGCTTCCGGAAAGGCACATGCTCACCAGACTCATTGGAGAGGGGACCGTGGCCGCCCAGCTCAAGGGCGGCCTGGACGACTCCACGAAGGCGGTCAGAGGCATCGCCCACCGGGTTGCGAACGCCAGTACCCCCGGCGGGCCGGGCACCCCGGACTTCGCGGCGGCGCTCGAAGCGGCCGTGGATCCCGAGGGACGCCCGTTCGATCTCGAGCGGGAGATGGTATCCCTCGCGGACGAACAGCTCAGGTACGAGACCGCGACCAATCTGCTGCAGAAGATCTACCAGCAGATCCGTCAGAGCGTGTCGGAGCGCTGACCATGCTCGAGGGAGCCCACGGCATCGGCCTTCGCCATCCCATGAGATCGCTGCGTATCGCGGCGAGTGGGCTGAGCGCCCAGCGGGTTCGCATGGACGCGATCGCGTCGAACCTGGCGAACGCCGAAACGACGCGGGGCGTCGACGGTGCCCCCTACCGGCGCAGGGTCGTCCAGCTGGAGGAGGCCGGATTCGAATACACGGATCGGACCGCGCCGCTCGACGCCAGGGTCGTCGAGCGGGAGGGCGGGGTCAGGGTGGTCGGCGTCGGGGAGGATCTCTCCGAAGGGCCCCTCGTCTACGATCCAGGCCATCCGGATGCGGACGCGAACGGGTACGTGCGGATGCCGAATGTGGATATCACCCAGGAGTTGGTAGCGATGATGGAGACACGCCGTCTCTTCGAGGCGAACGCCTCGGTCTTCGATGCCGTCAAGTCAATGTTTCGCAGAGCGACCCAGCTCTAGGTAGACGCTCATGACCATTCACGGAATCAACCCGGGTCTCGGCATCCTTGGCGTGCCGTCCACGCCGTCCCGCCAGCAGCGGATCGACGACGCCGGCCAGGGTGACCGCGTGCGGGAGCACCCGGGCACGGTGGGGACACCGGGCTCCTACCCGGCGAACGGTGTTCGCGGATCCTCCCCGGCGGAGGCTCCCAGAGGGACGGATCCGGCGCTGTGGAGTGTCCTGACCTCCGAGGAGAGGGCCTTCTTCGCCCGGGCCAGGGAGAGTGGCCCGCTCATGTACGGCCGAGGATCGGATGGCGGCGCCCTCGCTGGCGCGCGCGTCGGCGGCCGCATCGACGTGAAGGTCTGAGATGAGCTCCATCCAAGGCATGGGCGCCCTTCAGGGCGCGGGCGTCGCAGGGCCTCTGGCCCCCGGTCGCGTTCCATCGCTTCCGGGACAGGACGAGGGTGACCAGCCCTCGTTCGCGGACGCGCTGCGGCGAGCGCTCGGCGATGTCTCCGAGCTCCAGGGGCAGGCCCACGACGCCATCGGCGGATTTCTGCGTGGTGAGCCCGTGGAGATCCACGAGGTGATGGCGGCGGCGGAGGAGGCCGGCATCGCCCTCGACATGCTGATCGAGATCCGCAACAAGCTCACCGAGGCGTATCGCTCGGTCATTCAGATGCAGCAGTGAGCCGATGACTACCGCACTCACACAGGTCGTCGATCGAATCGGTGGTGGCCCTCGCTTGGGGCTGATCTTCTTCGGTGTCGCGGCGGTCGCCGTCATCTGGGGTTTCGCTCAGTGGGGCATGGAGCCCCGCTACGTCCCGATCGCCACGGGACTCTCCGTCGAGCGTATCGGAGACGCGACCCAACGCCTCACGGAAGCGGGGATCGAGTACAGGCTCGAGCGTGCAGGCGCCATGCTCACCGTCCCCGACCGCGACGCGGCACGTGCTCGTGTGGCGCTCGCTTCGGAAGGGCTGATGGGCGCCGTCGACACACCCGGGTTCGAGCTCTTCGACCAGCCGTCGTGGGGGATGACGGACTTCACGCAGCGCGTCAACTACAGACGGGCGCTCGAGGGTGAGTTGGAGCGCACGATGAGCCGGATGAGGGGTGTCGAGCGGGCCCGCGTGCACCTCGCGCTTCGCGAGCGGTCCTTCCTGCGGGCGTCGGAACAGGCTGCGGAGGCGTCCGTCGTGCTGAGCCTGACCGACGCCTCGTCGGTCCCGGAGTCCGTCGTACGAGGTGTGCGCTCGCTGGTGGCGAGCTCCGTCGAGAACCTGACGCCCGAGAACGTGACGGTTCTCGACGATCGTGGGCGGCTTCTTTCCGAAGACGATCCGGATAGCGGCGTGGGTCTCACCCACGCGCAGCTCAAAGTGCAGTCCCAGATCGAGCAGTACCTGGAGACCAAGGCCCAGGCCGTCGTCGCTCAGATCGTCGGAGCCGGCGGCTCGACCATCCGGGTCGCTGCGGACCTGAACTTCGACGAGATCGCGAGGACCGTTCAGGCCGTCGATCCGAATCAGTCGGCCCTCGTGTCCGAAGATCGCGCGGAGATCACGCCTGGAGACGAAGCGCAGGGCGCGGGATCCCTCCAGACATCCTCGGCCTTCGAAACGACCCGTTCGGTGGAGACGGTCTCCCGGGGCGGCGCGAGAGTCGAGCGACTGACCGTTGCCGTGGTCGTGGCGGATCGCCGCGCGGAGTCCGCGGACGGCGTGGTGGCCTTCGAGCCCCGCACCGCGGCCGAGCTGCGCCAGATCGAGCTCCTGGTGGGCAACGCGGTGGGGTTCTCGGCCCCGCGCGGTGACCAGATCTCCGTCATGTCGGCGCCTGTGGAACAGGCCCAGCCGGAAGTCTTCACCGACGCGGAGCGTGAGGTCGACTACGCGGGCATCGTGATGGCCGCCCAACGCCCGTTCATTGCGTTCGTCGCCCTCACGGTCGCCTTCCTCATCGCCCTCAGGGTTCTGAAGACCTTGAGGTTGGCTCCCGCGTCACCGAACCCGGGATCCGGCACAGGAGGCTTGAAGCTGGAGGCATCGGGCGACCGCACCGACGGGCGCTCCCTTCCCCAGGGTGCGCCTGGTCGGGAGGCGGTGGAGACCGCCCCGCCACCCAGGGCGGAGCTCAAGCTCCAGGACCCGGAGATGACCGCGAAGGTGCTCCGTAGCTGGATGAGGGACAGCTGACATGGGCAACGCCGTGACCAGGGTCCCGAAGCCGGAGGATCTGACGGGGCGTCAGAAGGTCGCCGTCCTGTTGATGGCCGTGGGAGAAGAGGCTTCCGCGGCCATCACGAAGAACATGTCCGCCGACGAGGTGGAGGCCATCTCCCTGGAGATCGCCAAGATGGATCGGGTCTCGCCCCAACTCGTGGAGCAAGTGCTCGATGAGTGGCAGCACACCGAGCAGGCGGCTTTCAGCCTGGCGTCCGGAGGGGTCGACTACGCGCGGCGCGTCCTCGAGAAGGCCTTCGGCAGCGTGAAGGCGTCGGCGGTCCTCAAGCGGATCGAGGCCCAGCTGTTGGACCATGTGTCCCTCACGCATCTGAGGAAGGCCGACGTCGCCCAGCTGTCGGCCTTCATTCGCAACGAGTATCCGCAGACCATCGCGCTCATCCTCGCCTTCCTCGATCCAGGCCAGACCGCCGCCATCCTGCGTGACACCGACCCGGGCGTAGGCAGTGATATCCTCTTGCGCATCGCGAGAATGCAGAAGGTCATGCCGGACGTCCTGAAGCTCCTCGAGGAGGCCATCGGTACCGACGCCGAACTCTCCAGCTCGGGCAACGGCTCGGCGGCCGGCGGACCCGGCGCGGTCGCCGAGGTGCTCAACCTGCTGTCGGCCGGCGCTGAGAAGGACCTGTTGGAGGGTGTGGCCGCGGTGGATGCCGAGCTCTCGGAGCAGATCAAGAACCTCATGTTCGTCTTCGAGGACATCGTCAAGCTCGACGAGAAGTCGGTGACCCGGCTCCTACGCGACGTGGACACCCGTGAACTCGCGACGGCGCTCAAGCTGGCGAGCGATGAGCTGAAGGAGCACCTGATGGCATCCATGTCCTCACGCGCGCGGGACGCCCTCGAGGAAGAGATCGAGTTCCTCGGCCCGCTCCGCGTGAGTGACATCGAGGCGGCCCAGGCCAATATCGTGAAGCTGACGCGGGCGCTCGAGGATGCCGGTGAGATCGTGGTGGGAGGTGGGGATGACGTCGTCGTCGACTGACACGTCCGCCCCCTCCGCCTCGCGGCTCGCGCCGCGCGCCTGGCCCTGGGCCGAGCTGGAGCCCGGTGGGCAGGTGGGCATGGTGGACTCCTCTCGCGAAGAGGCGGTGGAGGAGCGCCATCGAGAGGAGCTCGAGGAGGCCTACCGCCGCGGCGTCGAAGACGGACGGACATCCGCGCGTGCTCAAGCAAGAAAGGAGCTGGCGTCGGCCATGGGCGTCGCCTTGAAGGCCATGGGCGAGATCAAGTCGGGTCGTGCCATGTGGATGTCGACCGTGAAGGAGAATCTCGTGACCCTCGCAGCCGGCATCGCCCGGCAGATCGTGGACCGGGAGCTGAGTCTCGATCCGACCATCTTCGTCGATACCGCCAAGAAGGCGATCTCCGCCTTTCCATTGGACGAGCCGCTTCGTGTCCGTGTCCACCCGGAGGATCTCGCGATGCTGGAAGAGGCCGAGGCCCTGTCACCGGACGACCTCAAGGGAGACCGCGCTGTGAGGTGGGTGCTCGACGAGGCCATGGTGCGCGGCGGGTGCGTGGTGGAAGGTCCGGATCGCATCGTCGATGGCCGAGTGGACGAAGCTTTGGTTCGCGTCGTCAGGACGCTGACCCATGGTTGACGGGCTGGTGGCGAAGGTCGAGGCGGTTTCGCGGTTCGCCCAGTACGGGCGAGCCACGCGTGTGGTCGGGCTGGTGGTCGAGGCCGTAGGGGTCGATGTGGCCATGGGCGAGCTGTGCCGCGTGCGAAGCCTCACCCACGACGCGACCGTGCTCGCGGAAGTGGTGGGGTTTCACGCCGGTGGGGTGTTGCTCATGCCGCTCGGAGACGTCGACGGCATTCATCCCGGAAGCGCCGTCGAGCCCATGGGGAGATCCTTCGGCCTGCGGGTGGGGCCGGGTTTGTTGGGTCGTACGCTGGATGGACTCGGGAACCCCATGGATGGTCTCGGGGACGTGGGGCCGACCGTCCCCGCTCCGCTCCTCGCGGATCCGCCGAATCCTCTCACGCGTCGCGCGATCGACGAGCCCATGGCCACCGGCGTGCGGGCCATTGACGGACTCCTCACGGTGGGCCGTGGCCAGCGCATTGGGATCTTCGCGGGCAGCGGTGTCGGGAAGAGCACCCTGCTCGGCATGATCGCCCGGCATGCGCAGGCCGACGTCAACGTGATCGCGTTGCTCGGGGAGCGAGGACGTGAGGTCCAGGAGTTCATCCGAAGCTCGCTCGGGCCCGAGGGTCTGTCCCGGTCCGTGCTGGTGGTCGCCACCGGTGATCAGTCGGCTCTCGTCAGGGCGCGGGGCGCCCTCGTGGCGACCTCCATCGCCGAGTACTTCCGGGACCAGGGCAAGCAGGTCCTCCTCATGGTCGACTCCGTCACCCGGGTGGCGATGGCCTGGCGTGAGATCGGGTTGGCCGTCGGCGAGCCGCCGACCACCCGTGGGTATCCCCCGTCGGTGTTCGCCCAGCTGCCGCGCCTCCTGGAGCGGGCGGGGAACGCCGAGGTGGGGGGGATTACCGGTGTCTATACCGTCCTCGTCGAAGGGGACGACTTCAACGAGCCCGTCGCCGATCATGTCAGGTCGGTCCTGGACGGGCACATCGTGTTGAGCCGGCGTCTGGCCGGCGCCGGGCACTTTCCGGCCATCGAGGTCACGGAAAGCGCCAGCCGAACCAGGAATCAGGTCGTGGCTCCCGAGCATTGGAACGCGGCCAACCAGCTCACGTCGCTCGTGGCGGCATACAGGGAGAAGGAGGACTTGATATCCGTGGGCGCGTACCAAGAAGGAACTGACCCGAGGCTCGATGCGGCCGTGCGGCTGCGGGACGAAACCACGGACTTCCTGTGCCAAGCGCCGGACGAGGTCGCGGACTTCGGAGAGACACATGAGCGCCTGCTCGGCCTGGTGGGCCGCGTGGAAGCCACGGGACGGACGGGGCGATGAGTGACCGATTCAAGTTCCGGCTCCAGAGCGTGCTCGAGCTCAAGGAGCAGGGCGAGAAGGACTCGGCGGTGGGGTTGGCCAGGGCGCGGCGCGATGCCGAGTCCGCGACTCGGGCCAAGGAGATGCTCGAGACGGCTCGAGAGTCCGGGCGCACGGACCTGGCGCGTGCGCATGGCGCGGGCGGGTCGGTCGGGCACATGCGCAACCTGTCCTACGTCCTGGAGCGGGTGGACGATCAGATCCGGGCCGCCGACGAGGTCTGCAAGGAGGCGGACGAGGCCGTGGTCGAGAGGCTCGAGCATTACCGTGCGGCTCTGCGTGACCGGAAGACCATCGAAGGGCTGCGGGAGCGGAAGCTCCACCAGTGGCGGAGCGAGGAAGTACGGTCCGAACAAAAAGCGATGGACGACATCGCCATCACGCGGCACGGGCGTTCCGGATCGGCCGCGAGGTTGGGGGCCGGCGAATGAGACTCGCCATGATCGGACTCGTATCCCTCATCGTCGGCGTGCTGGGCGGTGCCCTGTTCAGTGGGAACCGCATGAAGAACGCCATCCTGGAGGAGCGGGCTCAGGTCGCCGCTGACTCCCCCGAGTCTCTCGGCGGGTCGGACGTGGCGAGCGCCGCCCAGGAGAGAGCCGGAGCCGGGTCTCCGAGGGTGGCGCCTTCGACCGACCGCACGAATCCGGAAGACCGACCGGGCGTCCCGGATCGCGGAGCGGGAGAGGCGTCGACTCCCGGGGCCAGATCCTCGGTGACGACCGCCGCTCTCGACCCTCCGAGCGGAGAGCGGTCCGGACCTGAGCGCGCGTCGACCGGGACGGGCGCTTCGACCCCCGAGGTCGGCGGCAACGCGGTCTCCGTCGGGGTGGACGAGGCGGCGACGGGCGCCGCCGGCCCCACGTCGTCGGGTGGTCCCGAAGTCGCGCCCACCGGCACGGAGGTGGCGGCGCCCGCAGGGGTAGTCGCTGACTCCGCAGCGATCCAGGGCGCCATGCAGCTGGCCCGGATGTTCAGCTCCATGAAGGCCGTCGACGCGGCCGCCGTGCTCCAGGAGCTCACCGACGCCGAGGTCGATGCGATCCTCCGCCACATGCAGTCACGGCTGGCTGGCCAGATTCTCGGAGAGTTCGAGCCGGCACGTGCGGCGCTGTTGAGCCGCACGGTGTTGGGAGGCACACCCACGCCATGATCTCCCCCAGTCCGAACGCCGGTGGATTCGGGTTGTCAGGCCCCGGGACCGGCGTGACATCGCGCGGGACCGGTGCGGGCTTCGTCGCCGAGGCTGGCTTCGAGTCCGGAACCGTACACGAGCGCGAGACCGTGCCGTCCGGAAGCCCGGCGGGTCCGGACTTCGCCGTGGCCTTCCTGGCCGCCCTCGGTCTCGGAGATCCTGCGGAGCCGGAGGTCGGGACGCCCGGAGAGCTCGAAGAAGGAGCGCGTCCGGCCCTGGAAGATCCGGTGGCCGGCGGCTACGGGGACGTCGACGTGAGGGTTCGCGTGCGAAAGGCGCTCCTGGCACCCGGGTCCTCCGCGGTGTCCGGCGAGCCCATCAGGGGCCCGGGATCGCCTGACATCATGGCGAGCCGGGAAGCGCTTCCGAGCGACTCGTCCGTAATCGCGTCGCCGGCTGACACGGCGGGCGGTCGGCCTGCGACCGGCCCCGCCATGGGGAGAGAAGGAGCAGCGGCAGACGTCGTGCGCTCTCTACCCCCGGAGCCGGGTGGGGCGGTCGAGCGTGCGTCCGAGGCGAACCCCGTCCCGGTGCATACGATGCGCCCCGACGGCGCATCGACCGACGATCGGGCGTCCGCGACACCGGAAGGCGGGTCCCCGCACCTGGCTGGTCCCGATGCGGCGTCACAGACCGACTCTGC
Organism: Longimicrobiales bacterium; assembly: GCA_041690395.1. Classification (GTDB taxonomy): domain Bacteria; phylum Gemmatimonadota; class Gemmatimonadetes; order Longimicrobiales; family Gaopeijiaceae; genus JAWLHJ01. The sequence continues at coordinate 121,610 of JAWLHJ010000005.1, forward strand.
GGACGCCTCGACGGCGGACGATGGGGATGCGGTGTTGCCCTCTCCCGGACTATCCCAGGGCGACGCCTCGGAGGCTCCGTCGAGCATGTCCAGCGGGGCGGCTCCGGCCGCGGGAGAAGCGAGCCGGTCCTGGGAGCGATTGGATCCGGTGCTGAAGGGAAAGCTCGAGCGAGTGATCGACCGTATGCGCTCCGAGCACGGTCATGAGGTGCAGCTGATCGAGGGTTACAGGACCGGCGAGCGCCAGGCTGAGTTGTTCGCTCAGGGGAGAAGCGCTCCCGGGCCGATCGTGACCTGGACTCGCTCGTCCCGGCATATGGAAGGTCGCGCCGCGGACCTCATGGTGGATGGCAGCTTCGAGCTCGGGACGGGCTACCAGCGACTTCAGGAGGTGGCCCGTCAGGAGGGCCTCCGCACGCTGGGGCCGCGAGATCCGGGGCATGTCGAGCTGCCCGAAGGGTTGGACGCACCTTCTGCCCGGCGATTCAGGACCGACGCGACCTCGGTCGATGCGGTCCCCGGGGCTTCCGTCGAGCGCCAGACGCAGCGTAGGGCGGCGCGTCCCGAGGGAGCGGTCACGACGGTGCCTCGGACGATGGACAACGCCATGTGGACGTCGAGTCCGGTTGAGCCCGCGGAGGTGGCACGGGTGGCGGAAGTCGCGCGAGTCGCGGAGATCTCTCCTGTGGCGAAGGTCGCCCGCGTGGCCGATGTCGCTGGATCGGTGTCCCTCTCCGGCGAGGCAGGTCGCCCGCCGGTCTCCAGCGCTGGAACCGAGGTGTCGGCCACGGCTCCCATGCGTGCCGAGAATCTCGCCAGCGAGCTCCGGGACCCCGCCGTGGATCCCGGATCGTCGCGCCGGCAAGCATCGCGCCCGATCGATCCGCCACCCGATCCCGACCTCGGGCGAGACGCCGGGCATGGGGTCGCCGACGGGATCCGGACGCCGGACCTCGGGGGTTCGGGAGGGCGCCGTGGTGCCGTGGCTTCCGTAGCACCTGTCGACGTGCTCGGCCGGGTCGAGCAGGCTCTCGACATGCGCGAGCTCGGCCGCGCCACCCGCCCGGGATTCGTGTCCCTGCGGATCGGTGATGGCTTCGGCGGCGGAGACCAGGTGCGGGTCGGGCTCGCCGATCACCGGGTCGATGTGGATCTCGATCTGACGGACCGTCGCGGGTCGGAGGCCATCCGGGGCCGTGTGGCCGAACTCTCCAGATCACTGGGAGAGCGGGGCTTGAGCCTGGGTGCCCTACGGGTCTCCTCGCCGGACCCGTCCAGCGGGTGGGCCCAGGGTCTTCGATCGTCGGCCGATGGCGTGGCGGAGTTGATGAACACCTGGCTGTCCCAGCCGAGCCAGGACCGGGGCCGCGACCCCAACGGAGGCGCACGCTCACACGATGGCCGGACGCCCCAGGACGAGAGCGGCTCGAGCCGCTCACACTCGAACTCGGACAAGGAAGGGCGGCATGCCCACAAGCATTGAAGCATCGCAGCCCCCCGTCCTCCTGCCGTCTCGCATGACGGTGGGGGGAGCGCAGGGGAACCCCACGCTCGGGAAGCAGGAGTTCCTGCAACTCCTGGTAGCCCAGCTGAAGCATCAGGACCCCATGAATCCCAGCAACCCCGAGGACATGGCGGCTCAGCTCGCTCAGTTCTCGTCGGTCGAACAGCTCATCGGCATCAATGAGCAGCTGGGTACGCAGGCCTCCTCCGCGGAGGTCATGGCGTCGTCGCTGAACAACAGCACCGCGGTCGGCGTCATCGGAAAGAACGTGCTCACCCCCGGGGACCAGGTCGCCATCGACGACCCTGACGGCGGAGCAGTGACCGTCGTGGTCGGGGAGGGAGGAGGTCGCGGCGTCCTGACGCTCTTCGATGAGGGGGGAAACCGGGTCGGTGCCCGTGATCTCGGCACCCTGGACGGTGGTCGGCAGGACATCGACCTCGGGAGTGCCGCCGACGGGCTCCCGCCAGGGGACTACCGATACGAGGTCAGCGTCCAGGACGCTGACCAGTCTTCGGTCGAAGTCCGCACGCTCATGCGCGCCCACATCGACGGCGTGCGCTACGGCTCGAACGGCCCGCAGCTGCTTTCCGGGGATCTGGAGATCCCGATGGCCGACGTGATCGAAATCATCCAGCAGTAAGACTCTTCACAACAGGAGAAGCCACACCATGATGCGCTCACTCTTCGCCGGTGTGTCCGGCTTGCGGAATCATCAGATCCGCATGGATGTCATCGGGAACAACATCGCCAACGTGAACACCACGGGGTACAAAGCCAGTCGCGTGACCTTCGAGGAGGCCTTCGCCCAGCAGCTGCAGGGAGCGAGTCGGCCTCCGGGCGACTCCGGAAACGTCTCGGGTGGCGTGAATCCGGTGCAGGTCGGGTTGGGCATGAACATCGGCTCCATCGACCTGCTGTTCACGCAGGGGAACCTCGAGACGACGGGTGTCACCACGGATCTGGCGATTCAGGGGGATTCCTTCTTCGTCGCTTCCGATGGCTCTCAGAACTTCTTCACCCGCTCCGGGAATTTCCAGCTGGATGCGAACGGGCGCATGGTGGCTTCCACGAACGGCTTCATCGTGCAGGGAAAGATCGCGGAAGGCGGCGTGCTGACCGACACGATTCAGGATATCCGGCTTCCGTTCGGGCAGAAGTCGGCCGCTCGGGCGACGGAGACGGTCTCCTTCGCCGGTAACCTCGACGCGGAGGCCGACATCGGCGCCACGCGCGAGACGACGATCACGGTGTTCGATGCGATGGGCGCTCGTGACGAGATGACCATCAGCTTCACGAAGACCAGCGGCACGACGTGGGACTATTCGGTGGCCTCGGGGGATGGTACGACGGTCTCCGGAGACACGGGTACGCTCACCTTCGACAATCAGGGCCGGCTGACCGCGCCCGTGCCGACCGACCCCTTCGTCTTCACGCCGGCGTCGGGCGCCGAAGACGTGTCCGTGGACCTGCGCTTCGGAACCGCCGGCTCCATTGAAGGGCTCTCCCAGTTCGCCGCGCCGAGCACGGCGGTGGTTCGTGACCAGGACGGGTATACGATGGGTGACCTCGAGCGGATTTCCATCGACCAGACCGGTACCGTGACCGGCGCGTTCACGAACGGGGTGACCCTGACGTTGGCGCAGATCGTGCTCGCCGACTTCAACAACCCGGCGGGCCTCATCCGGAGCGGTGACAACATGTACCAGGTGTCCGCCAACTCCGGATCGCCGGTCCTCGGCTTCTCCGGTGAGGGCAGCCAGTCCTCCATCACGTCGGGTGCTCTCGAGATGTCGAACGTCGATCTCGCGCAGGAGTTCACGGGCATGATCACCGCCCAGCGAGGCTTCCAGTCCAACGCGCGAGTGATCACCACCGCGGACGAGATGCTGCAGGAGGTCGTGACGCTGAAGCGATGATCCGGGCTGACTGACTCGTGATCGACGAGAGCCTCGGGGCCGCGTGATGGCGGCCCCGGGGCTCTTCGTGCTCCGGGGCCAAGGCGGCAATCCTGTCCGCCTCGACCCCGGAAGGATCTTCCGTACTCCCCGCGACGGACCTGTGGACGAGTCTCTTCGCGCCGAGGGGTGGCGCGCTCGTAAATCGTTGTGTGTCAGTTCTTTGGGCGCACATGGGGTGTGTCCCGCCGTGTGTCTTGGGTGTGGTACGACGCGTGCGAATAGGGGGTGCAGCGGCCCAGGCGGCCGCGTGACTGAACCCAGAGGCGCACGATGTCCGAAGACCGCACCGAACTCGACGACGGCACGCCAGACGATGCGGGGGCACCGCGGAAGCGGTTGCTCCTGGCATTTCTGTTGGGCGGCGCTTGCCTGGCCGCGGGTGGTGCGGTGGGCGCCACCACGCTCGGTGGCGCGGTGGCTCCGCTGCTCGCCGACAGGGCCGAGGTCCAGGAAGAGGAATCCACTGCTCCTGCGCCCACCGCCCTCCACCTCATCGACAACCTGGTGGTGAATCCGGCCCGCTCGCGTGGAACCCGATTCCTGCTGGTCAGCGTCGCCGTCCAGGTTCGCCAGCCGGCTACGACGGACATGGTCTCCGAGCGAGACGTGGAATTGCGCGCGGCCCTTCTGCTCGTACTCGGCGCACGGTCCGTGGACGAGCTCACGGACATCGAGCAGAGGGCGTCCATCGTCGACGAGGTTCGCGCGACCATCGTGGACGTGCTGGGTCCCGATGTGGTCCATGACATCTTCATCCCCCAGTTCGTCATCCAGTGAGTACTTCCGAGAGCCTCTCCCAGAACGAGATCGATCTGCTCTTCAGCGGTGGCGGAGGTGCCGAGTCCGGTGGCTCCGAGTCCGTCCGCCGCCAGAGTGAGGTGCAGGTCTACGACTTCCGGCGACCGGCCAGGATCTCCAAGGACCGGATGCGCTCGCTCAAGGCGATGTACGGGCTCCTGGCCAAGTCATTGGAGTCCTGGATCACGGGCCGTATGCGGGACCAGCTCGAGGTGGAGCTCCAGAGCGTGGAGCAGCTCAGCTTCGGCGAGTTCCAACTCGCTCTTCCGTCGCCCTGCTCGTCCTACATCCTGGACATCCAGGGTACGGGTCGGCAGGGCGTGATCGACTTCGGTCATGAGTTCGCCTACTTCATCGTAGACCGGCTGTTCGGGGGAACCGGTCAGCACACGGTGCCGTCACGCACCCTCTCCGCCATCGAACGGATGGCGGTCCGGATCGTCGCCGATCGTGTGGCCTTCCATCTCGCCGAGGCGTGGAAGGACTACGTGAGGCTGACCCTCGAGGTGTCCGGCTTCGAATCGATTCCGGAGATGCTACAGGTCGCCAACCGTGAGGACCCCGTACTCGTGGCGAACCTGAGTGTGGGCATGGGGGACATGCACTCGCTCATGATGCTCTGCCTGCCTTTCGCCACGGTCGAAAAGTTCTTCACGGGCACCACCGCGCGTAGGCCGGCCCAACCCGAGGGGTCCGAGTCGGAGCGTGCCCGCGAGCGCACGGTCCTCGAGACGACGGTCCGTGACGCGCACGTGCTCGTTCAGGCCCGCCTGCCACGCTTCAACGTGAGCTTTCGCGATCTCCTGGACCTCGAGCCCGGATCGGTCCTGAGCACCGGCCTCGAGCCCGACTCGGAGCTGGAAGTCATCATGGCCGGCCAGCGTCGGTTCCGAGGGCTTCCCGGCAAGATGGGGCGAACCCTCGCGGTCCGAGTCTCGGAGGCCGTGGATCCCGAGCCGGACGATCTCATTCACCCCGAGCGCGGCTCATCCCCGGACCGATGAGCTCGACGCATCCCTTCACATCAGCCACCTGCAGCGGTAGACGAGGTCACGAGCATGGATGAGCGAAACGAAGAAGCACTGGACGAACGAGCACTCGAGGCCGCCATGGAGGCGGAGCTGAACGACGGGGGCGAGGAGAGCCCGGCCGCCGAGTTCGGTGAATTCCGCCGCGATGGGGTGAGCGGGCAGCCCGCGGCGCTGAACATGCTCTATGACCTCCATATGCCGGTGGCCATCGAGCTGGGCAGGACCCGTATGTCGGTGCAGGAGATCCTGACTCTCGGTCGGGGATCCGTGATCCAGCTGGACCGCCTCGCCGGAGAGCCGGTGGACGTGTTCGTGGGTGATCGGCGGTTCGCCGAGGGAGAGGTGGTCGTCGTGGGGGAGCAGTTCGGCGTGCGGATCACCCGGATTCTGAGCACGAGCGTGGAGAACGCCGCGGAGTCCGCGTCGGAGTCCGCGGCTTGACCATGATGACCTGGGTCACGGTGGTTTCGGCGCTGGCCTTCGTCTTGGGTGTCGTGGCCGTGGCCGCTCACTGGGCTCGCCGCTTCGGGACACGCTCCGGCGTCACGACCCCTCAGGGCTCCATCGAGGTGGTTTCGCGGGTGGGGCTCGCGCCCAAGCAGGGCGTGGCGACGGTGAAATTCGGTGGTCGCTTCCTACTCGTCTCCTATGGCGAAGGTGGCGTCCGTGCGCTCGCGGAAATGGATGCCGCGGCGTGTGATGCGGGCGACGAAATCGACGCTGGTGCGGGGGCGCATGGCCCGGTGAGGAGCGGGTTGGCCACGCTCCCTGGACAGGCCGGTGCCCTGATTTCCCTCGCGCGGCGCCGGGTCGCGGGCCTGCGGGTGCTCCCGGCCGTCCTGATGATGGGAACTCTCCTGGTCTCGGCGCCCTCGGTGGACGCACAGAGCGCTGCCGAGGCACCGGTCGCCGCGGTCGGTGAGGTCGCCCGGGTGCCCGCCGGCGACGGATCCGCGGGCCCGCAGATGAGCGTGAGCCTCGGTGGGCAGGAAGAGGAGGGGCGGTTGGAGCTGAGCGGTCCCGTGGGGACGGTCCTGTTCATCGGGTTCATGACGCTGATCCCGACGCTCCTTCTCCTCATGACGAGCTTCACGCGGATCCTCATCGTGCTGCACCTGCTGAAGCAGGCGCTGGGTACACAGACGGCGCCCCCCGCGCACCTTCTCGCGGCGATGGCGTTGCTCCTCACGGGCTTCGTCATGGCTCCGACCTTCGAGCAGATCCAGGTGTCCGCGGTGGAACCGTGGATGAATGGAGAGACGGACGAGCTCCAGATGCTCGAGACGGCGTCGGGACCCATGCGTGACTTCATGCTGTCGCATACTCGAGAGCAGGACCTGGCGTCCTTCAGCGAGATGAGCGCCGGTCCGGTGCCGGAAACCATCGACGACGTACCGCTCGTCGTCGTGACCTCGGCGTTCGTCACGAGCGAGCTCACCAGCGCATTCCAGATGGGCTTTGCGCTTTTCCTTCCGTTCGTCGTGATCGACATCGTCGTGGCGTCCGTGTTGATGAGCATGGGCATGTTCATGCTCCCTCCGGTGATGGTGTCACTCCCTTTCAAGCTCCTCCTGTTCGTGCTCGTCGATGGATGGTCGCTGATCATGAACAGCCTGGTGAGGAGCTTCTGATGCCGCTGGGCCTGGTACTCGACCTCGCGCGTGAGGCGCTCTGGACCTCTCTCCTGCTGGCCGGACCGCTGCTCGCCGTCGCCCTCGTGGTCGGCCTGCTGGTGAGCGTCCTCCAGGCCGTGACGTCGATTCAGGAGCAGACCCTCTCCTTCGTGCCGAAACTGTTCGCCATCGGCGCCGTCTTCATCCTGCTTCTGTCGTGGATGTTGCAGATCATGATGCGGTACACGTCCGAGCTCTTCAGGGCGTTGCCCGGTCTGGTGAGCTGAGATGGCCGAGGTCACGGGAATGGAGATCTTCCAGCCGGCCGGCGCCTCGGTTGCTGCTTTACTGCTGCTGCGCATGGCCGGCCTCGTGTGGACCGCTCCTGTGTTCTCCGCTCAGGTCCTGCCTGCTTCCCTGAAGACCGCACTGAGCGTTCTGCTGACGGTGCTCCTCTGGCCCATCGCCATGACACATGGAGCCTCGGCAGAGCTCGGCGTGGGGACGGTATTGTCCGAGATCCTGATCGGGATGGCCCTCGGCATGGGGGCGGCGGTGTTCGTTGCGGCGGCAGAGTCCGCCGGTGATATGGTCGCGGTCCAGATGGGCCTGTCCGGTGCGAACGTCCTCGATCCCATGTCCCGAACGCAGCTTCCGGTGCTCGGTCAGCTCCTCGGCCTCTTCGTCGTATCGCTGATCCTGGCGACCGGTGGCCATCTCGTCATCGTCAAGGCGCTGGCCGTGTCGCTCGAGCTCATGCCGTCCGGAAGTCGCGTGGCGGCTGCCGAGGGGGCCCGGGAGGTCGTGTACCTCGGTGCCACGCTGCTTTGGCTCGGGCTGCGGTTCGCGGCGCCCGTGGTCGCGGCGATGATGATCGGGAACGTGGCGCTCGGGGTCATGGCGCGCACCGTTCCCCAGTTGAACGTGCTGGTGGTGGCATTCCCCGTGCAGATCGGAATCGGTCTCTTCGTGCTGGCGGCCACCCTGCCCATGATGGCCAGCGGATTCCAGTCCTGGGACGTGAGCTACGAGGACGTGGTGGGACGCCTTCTGGAAGCCATGTCGCCCGCGGAGGACGCGCCCTGATGTCCGAGGAGTCGATGCAGGAGAAGACCCAGGCGCCCACCCCGAAGCGGAGACAGGACGCGGCGCGGAAGGGGCAGGTCCCCCGCAGCCCGGAAGTGACCACGGCGTTTCTACTCATGGCCGGGGCCGGCGCTGTGGGACTGGTGGGCGGCACTGCCTCGCGTACGGTGGTGGATCTGTTCGGTCGGAGTGTCGTGGGGGTCACCGCCATGCCGGTGGGCATGGACGGGGCCGTGGAGCATGTCGAAGCGGCTGCCGGTCTGGCCCTCGCCGCGGTTGCGCCCATCGTGCTGATCCTCTCGGGGACGGCGTTGGCCATCAGCGTTCTGCAGGCTCGTGGCGTGCTGACCCTGACGCCCCTGAAGCCGCAGTGGGAGCGGTTGGATCCCCTCAAGAAGGCCAAGCAGATCTGGGGGGTGAAAGCCGTGGCGGAGCTGTTGAAGTCTCTGCTCAAGTTGGGGCTCATCGGGGTCGTGGTGTGGATCACGCTTCGAAGCATGATCGACGACGTCGGTTCCCTGTCCCAGACTTCGCCCATGGCGCTGTTGGTGCTGCTTCGCCGTTACACGGTTCGTGTTCTGCTCGCCGCCGGCGCGGCTTATCTGGTGGTGGCCGCCCTGGACTACGCCTACCAGGTGTGGCAGCACGAAAAGCAGCTTCGGATGACCCGCGAGGAGGTGAAGCGCGAGCTCAAGGAGAGCGAGGGCGATCAGGTCGTGAAGGTCCGGCGCCGGACCATGGCTCGGCAGCTCGCACACCGCCGAATGATGCTGTCCGTGTCCGAGGCGGATGTGGTCGTCACGAATCCGACCCATGTGGCGGTGGCGCTGAAGTACGATCCCGATGTGGCTCCGGCCCCCATCGTGCTCGCCATGGGTGAGCGGAAGGTGGCTGAGCGCATCAAGGCGCTGGCCGCGGAAGAGGGCATCCCGACCGTCGAGAACAAGCCTCTTGCCCGTGCTCTCCTGGCCACCGCACGCGTCGGTCAGGCCATTCCCGTCGAGTTCTTCGTCGCGGTCGCCGAGGTCCTCGCCTTCGTCTACAAGCATCGTAGCGGTGCCGGAACGTATGGGGTCGGCCGATGAACCCGGAGGCATTGCTGCCCAAGCCGTTCAGGGACGCCGGCGAGATCTCCGTCGTCGTCGGCATCGTCTTCATCGTGGGGCTGTTGGTGCTGCCGCTGCCGACGGTGTTGTTGGATCTCTTCCTCGCGCTTTCCATCGCGTCGGCCCTCTTGATCCTGCTCGTGACGCTGAACGCGAATCGGGCGCTCGACTTCTCCGCGTTTCCCGCCGTCCTCCTCATCCTGACCCTGTATCGGCTGGCTCTGAACGTCAGCTCGACCCGGCTGATCCTGGGACAGGGGGAAGCCGGGAAGGTGATCGAGTCGTTCGGGCAGTTCGTCATCGGGGGGAACTACGCGGTCGGGGTCGTGATCTTTCTCGTCCTCGTCGGCATCAACTTCATCGTGATCACGAAGGGCGCGGGCAGGGTGGCCGAGGTGGCGGCGCGGTTCACCCTCGACGCCATGCCGGGTCGCCAGATGAGCATCGACGGGGACCTGTCGGCGGGTCTCATCGACGACAAGGAGGCCAAGCGCAGGCGTGAGGAGGTCTCACGCGAGGCGGACTTCTACGGAGCCATGGACGGTGCCGCCAAGTTCGTGCGTGGCGACGCAATCGCGGGCCTCCTGATTACGGGCATCAACATTCTCGGGGGTCTCTTCGTCGGCGTCGTTCAGCGAGAGATGGATGTCGCGTCGGCACTGTCCACCTACACGATCCTGACCGTGGGCGACGGGTTGGTGAGTCAGATTCCGGCGCTGATCATCTCCACCGCGTCGGGCATCATGGTCACCTCGTCCGGTGGGGGCGAGCGTGTCGGCGTCGCCGTGCTCAATCAGCTCGGCCGGGACGCGCGGCCCATGTGGATCGCCTCGGGGTTTCTGGGCGCCCTGGGCCTGGTGCCCGGAATGCCGACCGTGCCCTTTCTCGTGCTGTCGGGCGGCGCCGCCGCGGCCGCACGCTACTCTGCGAAAGAAGCCGAGGAGCTCGCCGAGGTCGGTAGGATCGAGGCCGAGGAGGCTCGGGAGCCGGAGCCGGCCCCGGACCAGAGCACGATCCACGACCTTCTGCAGACGGATACGGTCGAGCTCGAGGTGGGCTACGGGCTCATCCCGCTCGTCGACGAGAAGCAGGGAGGTGATCTCCTCAGTCGCATCCGCCTGCTCCGCAAGCAGGCCGCGCTGGAGATCGGCATTCTCGTGCCTCCGATTCGAATCCGCGATGACGTCCGCCTTCCAGCCGACGTCTACGTCGTGAAGATCCGGGGCTCGGAGGCCGCGCGTGGCGAAGTCAGGCCGCGCCAGCTGCTCGCGCTGGACACCGGCGGCGCCTTCGGCGCGCTCGAGGGTGAAGACACGTTCGACCCGAGCTTCGGCATGCCGGCCAAGTGGATCCCGATGAAGGCGCGCGTCGATGCGGAGGCCGCTGGATACACGGTGGTCGAAGCGTCCACCGTCCTTGCCACGCATCTCATGGAGACCCTCAAGGCGAGCGCGTCGGAGCTGCTGGGCCGCCAGGATGTCAAGGAGATGATCGAAGCGCTCAAGGAATCGTACCCCGCGCTGGTCGACGAGGTGGTGCCGAACCGGCTCCCCCTCGGCACGTTGCATCGCGTGCTTCAACGCCTTCTCGCCGAGCGCGTGCCCATTCGCGACATGGTCACCATCATGGAGACGCTCGCCGACGCCTCGGAGACGACCAAGGATCCGGAGGCGCTCACCGAGCACGCCCGGCGTGCGCTGTCGAACGTCATCGGAGACCGGTTCACCGGTCCGGACGGCTCGATTCGCGGGATCACTCTGGGCCCCTCCCTCGAGGCGGCGCTGATGGGCCTGTTCAGCCCCAGAGCGAACCGGGCGTCTACCGACATGATGGACCCCGAGCGGCTCACCATGCTCCTCAACAGGCTCGACGACCTGACGCGAGCGCACGGCGACGAGGGACGTGCCGTGCCCATCATCACACCTCCTGGCTTGAGGGTCGGCGTTCGCCGGTTGATCGAGCCCGTTCTTCCGAACGTACCTGTCATCTCGCTGGCGGAGCTGCCCGCTCAGGCCAACTTGCGCAGCGTAGCCACCTGGGACTTGTCCAATGCAGCTTGAGACTTTTCGAGGCCGGGATCTCCCGTCCGTCATGCGGCTCGTCCGTGCCGCGCTCGGGGGCGATGCGCTGATCCTGACGACGCACGCCCTCCACGAACCGGAGGGGCGGGCCTTCGAAGTGGTCGCGGCGAAGCCCGAGGCCCTGGAGGCGTTTCGCCGTTCCCTCGATGGAGGGTTGGCGGCGGCCCGCCGGGCCAGGACGCGCAGTCGCGTCGGGCCCTACACCGTCGCGCTCGTCGGCCCTTCGGGTGCGGGTAAGACCACGACGGCGGTCAAGCTCGCGCTTCACCCCAAGGGCCTCGGTGGGCGGAAGATCGGATTCGTGACCCTCGATACGTATCGAGTGGGCGCGTTGGAGGAGCTTCAGACCTATGCCGAGATCACGAGTGTGCCCATGGAGGTCGCCTATTCCGAGGAGGATGTCGGACCGGCCCTGGAGCGTCTCCGTGACCGGGACGTCGTTCTGGTCGATACACCCAGTCGACTCGAGGCGGAGTGCGATTGGCTTTCGATCCTCCGACGCATCGACCCCGACGAAGTGCACCTGGTGATGCCTGCGGGCCTTCGGCATGACGTGGCGCTTCGCCTCCGGGACCGCTTCGGGGTCGCAGGGGTGACCCACGGTCTGTACACGAAGGTCGACGACCTCGAGGACGACGCGGGGCTGGCGCAGACCGCGGAGGCCGTCTCCCTTCCTGTGCGATGGATCGCGGACGGACACGAGGTTCCGGGGGCCCTCGCCGCAGCGCTTCCCCGGATTCTCGGTGCACTGGGGCGTCGTTGGAGCGACGCCGACGCACGACGGATGGCCGGCTGACGCCGCGCCGATCTCACGATGTCTGGCGTTCGCCGCTCCCTCGATTCCCTCAAGGCCTTCATGGCCGGATCCGGAGGGAGCGCTCCTTTCGAGCCCCGCCCGGGCGTGTTCGTCGTGGGTTCCGGAAAGGGAGGGGTGGGTACCTCGGTGGTGGCGGCGCTCCTCGCCGTCGAGGCCGCGAGGCGGCACGGTCGCGTTCTCCTGGTGGACGCGGACGAGACCGTCGGATCGCTACACCTCATGTTCGGCCAGGACGACGGGGGGCCGGGCCTCGGCGCTCTGCGAAAGCCGGGGGTGGTCGCTGAAGACCTGTTGCGGCAAGTCGCGCCGGGAGTCTCGCTCCTCTCCGGAGGCGGAGGAGGTGTCGATGCCACGCTGAGCTCCGCTCTGGGTGAGCGTCGGAGCCTTCTGCGCCGTGTATCCGGACTCTACGACGACTTCACCACGGTGGTCGTGGATGGCGGCTCCCGACTGGAGTCCGTGATGGCCGCGTGCTCCGCGGGGGCCGCCCGACTCCTCTGTGTGACCACCGGTGATCGGATCTCGCTGGCGGCGAGCTACGCACTGTTCAAGGTCGCGCGGGCGCGCTTCCGCGGGCTGCCGGTGGACCTTCTGGTCAATCGGGCGGACGCAGCCGAAGCGTCGGATCTGCACGCGGTGGTCGGGCGCGCGGCCAGGAGCTTCCTGGCCACCGACATCGGATTCGGTGGGTCCATTCCCACTTCGCCCGAGGTCGTCTGGAGCCTCCAGGCGGGGGTGTCGTTGTTCGGCGTGGAGGCGCGCTCGGGCGCGGGCACGGCGATGACCGCTCTCGGCGACCGGCTTTTCGGTAGCCGCGCCTCCGGAGCCGCGGACGACCAGATCGTCCACCTGATTCGGTAGCGTCCCGCTTCGGCCGGTGGCGCATGGTAAGCGCGATCGGTGCTACGGGCTACCGAGGCCTTCCCCGGCGCCTCGACCTCCCCGCGGCCAACCGGAAGATCCGACCGGTTCGGACAGGAAGCACCTTCCGGGTCACTCCTCCCGAGCCTGGCACCCGAATCGAAGCGGGCCCGTGTCCGTGAGGCTCTAAAGTGTTGCAGGACAACGTAATGTACGTATGTGACGGGCGCTCGGCCAAAGTCCTGGCACGTGGTACGGTGCGTGCCCTTAAGGGGTGCAGCCAACGCTGGGAACTCTGGAGAGAGCGACATGGAACACACGACTACCGGGTGGGACGCGGCTCAGAGCGGGACGGACGTCGCTGCGCGTGACGATCTGATCTCACGGCACATGAGGCTGGTGCATCACGTCGCGCGGCAGGTGATGCGATCCACAAGCGCGGACGTCGACCTGGACGAGCTCGTCAGCGCTGGAGCCGTTGGGCTCATGAAGGCCATTGAGAACTTCGATCCTTCGCGGGGCCTCGCGTTCAGCACGTATGCCGCGCCCAGAATTCGGGGCTCGGTGCTCGACGATCTGCGAAGGAGAGATCACGCACCCCGATCGATCCGGAAGAAGCAGCGCGACATCTCGCGCGCCACGGAGAAGCTGCAGGCGGAGCTGGGGCGCGCTCCGTCGCCGGACGAAGTGGCGAACGAGCTCGGAATCGACGTGACCAAGCTGTGGAAGTGGGAGCGAGAAACTGAGTATGCGGGGCGGGTGTCCATCGATGCCACCGTCGACTCCGGGTATGGTCGCGCCATGGCCCCGAAGGACGTGCTCGCCGGTGACGACGAAGTGAGCGTCGAGGAGGAGATCACTCGGAAAGAAGAAGTGGCGTTCCTGCGTGACGAGATCCTCAACCTGAAGGAACAGGAGCGCCTCGTGCTCTCCCTGTACTACTTCGAGGAGCTCAAGCTCCATGAGATCGCTTCCATTCTCGGCGTCACCGAATCGCGGATCTCACAGATCAGGTCGCAGGCGGTCGCGAACCTGCGTGGGCGCCTGGGTCATCTTCGGGAGGACTGAGCCATGAGCCTCCGCCCGACGGTGTTCCTGATGCGGCCCTTCGCCGAGGGTGTCGCGAATGAGCAGGCCCGTGCCCTCGCTCTCGAGTCGGTACCCGTGGCGCCCACGGAGTTACAGCCCTCTCAGTATGTGGCGGCCCAGGTGCGACGGATCCTGAGAGGAGAAGGCGACGCGTCGGTCTGGGCCCGCTTGCACGAGGCGCTGGCCGAAGTCGGGAGTGGCTCGGCTTCGTTGTCGCTCCCGTCTGCCGTTCCCACGACCGGTGCGTCGCCTGCGCCCGGCGATTGGGTCGCGTTCGCTGGGAGGTGGATGGAGTCGTCCCTGAGCTCGGCCTACGCACCCTATGCGCTCGCCCTCGCGGCCGCGTGCGTTCTCGTCCTCGCTTTCGCCTTCATCACCAGACGTCGGCAAGGCCGAATGTCGCCGCCGGAGGCTGTGGCCTCCGGGAATCTCGACCGTAGAGGCCAGGTCCGCGCCCTGGCGGCCACCGGCGTTCCCGTCGCCGATATCGCCCGCCGAATGGGCTTGTCCCGGGAAGCCGTCGTCGTCCTGACGCGGGTGCGCACGTCGTGAGGGTCGGGGAGGTGAGCGCTCGGGCGCTCCGGTACTGGGAGCAACGCCAGGCCGCCATGTCCAACAATCTGGCCAATGTGGAGACGGCCGGATTCAAGGCTGAGCGCGTCTTCGCTCGGCTGCTTGCCGACGGCGACCTCGTGGCCGTGAGCCAGGCCGACCACGCCGAAGGCTCCCTCACCCCTACGGGACGGGAGTTGGACATCGCCCTCGGCGGTCGCGGATTTCTCGTCGTCGAAACCCCTGAAGGGGAGGAACGGTGGATTCGAGGTGGCGCTTTGTCCCTGAGCCCCGATGGCATGCTCGTGGACATGGGCGGACGCGCCGTGCTGGGTGAAGCGGGGCCGATCGTCGTGCCGCCGGGGCAGATCGAGATCACCGCCGCCGGTGAGCTGCGGGTGGACGGGGAGCCGTTCGACCGATTGAGGCTGGAGAGGCCCGGCGACGCGGAGGTCGTCGAGCGCCGTGGGGCGAATCTCTGGCTTCCGACCGGACTCAAGACCCCCCTCGGTCCGGACGAGATTCAAGTACGCCAGGGCCACCTCGAAGAGAGCAACGTGGATCCGGTAGGCTCGCTCGTCGAGATGATCGAGATCCAGCGCGCATATACCGCGATCCAACGTTCGATGCAGACCGAGGACGCGATGATGCAGTCCATAGCGAGCGAGATCGGCCGCATCGGCTGATCCGAACGAATCTCAAGACGGAAGAAATCCCATGGATCCAGCACTTCGCGCCGCTGCCACAGGCATGCAGGCACAGCAAACGAGAGTCGAAGTCATCTCCAACAACCTGGCGAACGTGAACACCACCGGGTTCAAGCGGAGCCGAGCGCACTTCGAAGACCTGCTCTACCAGACGCGGCAAGGTGCACAGGCCATCGACGGTGCCGACAGCGAAACGACCGGGGCCGTCCAGATCGGTCGGGGCACTCGCCTGTCGGCGGTTCAGCGCGTGCACAATCAGGGAGGTGTCGAGCAGACCGGGCGGGCTCTGGATCTGGCCATCGAAGGAGAGGGGTTCTTCCAGGTGGAGCTTCCGGACGGCACCATCGGCTACACGCGTGACGGCTCGCTGGAGATCTCCGATCAGGGGACCCTCGTCACGAGCGGTGGCTACACCATCGTACCTGGGATCGCGATTCCGACCGATTCGGCCGAGCTCACCGTGTCGCGCACCGGTGTCGTCTCGGTGAGCACGGTGGGGGACGCCAGACCTCTGGAGGTCGGCCGGCTGGAGATGGCCCGCTTCACGAACCCATCGGGACTGCGAGCGATGGGTGAGAATCTGTATACCGCGACGGGGGCGTCCGGGGAGCCGCTCCTCGGGTTCGCGCAGGAAGGCGGCTTCGGTCGCGTGCTGCAGGGCTCCCTCGAGGGCAGCAACGTCGAGATCGTGCAAGAGATGGTCGACATGATCACGGCCATGCGCGCCTACGAGATCAACTCCAAGGCCGTGCAGTCCGCCGAGGAGTTGTCCGAGATCGCCAACAGCCTGGTCCGATGACGATGTCCCGGGTCGATCTCTTCCTCGCCATTGCGCTCGCCGCGGTCACGTCGCTTCCGGAGCTCGTCTCGGCGCAGGCCGCTCCCTGGCCGACCGAAGTGGTCGAAGACGTCGTCCGGCTCGTCTCGGACCAACTCGATGCTCCCGCCGACGAGATCGTGCTCGAGTGGGGGCCCTACCGTGGCGAACCGGTTCGTCGGGATGCCCCGGTGGAGTTGAAGGGGAGTGGCGCGGGCGGGTACTGGATCGTGCGTACGGAGCAGGTGGATGGTGGAAGCGCCAGCGTCCGCGTGCGAGCCGGCCGACGCTTGGTCACAGCCGTCGCGGCGCGGAGCGTGGCCCGCGGTGCGGCGCTCACCGCTGAGGACATCACCACGGAGCCTCGTCTGGCTTGGGGACGGGTGGAGGCGGATTCGTCGTCGGTCCGATCCGGTTGGGTCGCACAGCGTCCCTTGAGGCCGGGCGACGAGCTCGTCACTCCGGCCGTGCGCCCTCCGTTGGCGGTGCTGTCGGGGCGTCCTGTGGAGATCCGATGGGATCGGGGGTCGGTACGGGTCATCGTGGCGGGAATCGCCTCCGGCTCGGCGTCCGTGGGAGAGCGCGTGACCGTCCGCACCTCGTCCGGCCGACGGCTGGTGGGCGTGGTCGAGGGATCGGGCATCGTGGACGTGAGCGCTCGAGGAACCCCCTTATCCGGAGGTGGCGCACGATGAGAACCTCGATGGGCATGCCGGTGGCGGTGTGCGTGGCTGCCTTACTCTTCGGCGCCGCAGCCGCCTCGTCCCAGGAAGTCGCGCCGGTGAGGAGCTCCTGGACATCGGACGCCTTTCCGGTGCGTGCCGGGGATATCGTGACGATCCTCATCGACGAGTTCACCGTGGCCAGCGCCGACAGGGACGAAACGAACGCGCGTGAGCGAGATCGCGACGTCGGAGTTCGGGCGAACCCGTCCGGCACGTCGCTCGGCGGCGGGCTCCGTACGCAGAACGACGCGTCCAACCGCACGCGAGGGTCTTCGTCTCGAAGGGAACGGTTCACGGCGGAGCTCAGCGCTCGCGTGGTGGAGCTTCTACCCAACGGTGTCGCTCGGGTCGAGGGGACCAAGCGGGTCCAGATCGACAAACACGAGCAGGAAGTGCTCGTGCGCGGCTTCGTGAGGATCCAGGACATCACCGCGGACAACACGGTGCCTTCCTGGAAGATCGCGAACGCCGAGCTCGTCTATGACTCCAACGAGGAGCTCGGCAAGGCCGGTGGTATCTGGTCGAAGCTCCTGGACCTGATCGTGCCATGATACGCTGGACGGGGGAAACCGCAGCGGGTGTCGAGGAAGCGCCCCTGAGCAACGCGACGCTGCGACGGATGGAGGCCTGGATGCATGTGGTGGCTGCCATCGTGACGCTCGCTCTTCTGGTCACGGCGGTAGCCGTGGGCGCGCAGGAGACGCGCATCAGCGATCTGACCGTGGGCGGGGGCGAGGTTCCCGTCCGACTCGTCGGATACGGCCTGGTCGTCGGGCTCGACGGCACGGGTGACCGGGTGGTCGGGGGGTTCTCCTCGGGCCATACCGTGCGCTCCGTCGCCAACTTGCTCAGGCGGTTCGACGTCGAGGTTCCGGAGAACATGCTCCGGACCCGGAACGTCGCGGCAGTGCTGGTGACGGCGGAGGTATCGCCGTACCTGCGTCCTGGAGGGCGCTTCGACATCCATGTCTCCTCCTTGGGAGATGCCCAATCCCTTCGGGGCGGGGTCCTGTGGATCACGCCGCTGCAGAGCGGACCTTCGATCGATCCCGTCGCGTCGGCGCAGGGACCGCTGTTGATCAGCGAAGGTTCGGCGAGCAGCAATCGATACGCCGTCGAGACCACGGCGGCCCTGCCGGGAGGTGGGATCCTGGAGCAGCCCCTCCCCCGACTGGAGTTCGGCGTCGCCCCGGTGCTGCACCTCCGGCGTCCCGATCTCGTCACGGCGTCACGCATCGCGGAGGCGATCAACCTGAGCGTGGCCCCGGGTGTCGCGGTGGTCGAAGATCCGGGCTCCATATCCCTCACGCTGGCGGATGGCATGGAGCCGTGGGATGCGGCGCGCCTTGCCGAGATCGGCAATCTCCCGGTCCAGCCGGGCCGCTCCGCGCGCGTCGTGATCGACAGTCGGTCGGGGACCGTCATCGCCGGGGGCGACATCACCATCGGTGAGGCGGTGGTCAGCTACGGGGAGCTGACGCTCGCCATTGGCGCATCGGCGCCCGCGGATCCTCTGGTCTTCGGAGACCTTCGCATGAATCCCGGCGCTTCGGTGCAGGACATCGCCGCCGCCCTCCACGGCGTCGCAGCGCGGCCGGAAGCCATCGCGGCGGTGTTCGAGTCGCTGCGCCAGGTCGGCGCGCTCACGGCGGAGGTGACCCTCCGATGACCGGTGCGATCGGCGGGAGCGGCGGACGCGCCGCCATCGGCCCTACCGCACCGGGACCCGGTGGAGATGGGCTGCAGGCGCTGAAGGATGGTCGGGTGGAGGGAGACGCCCAGCGGCTTCGAACGGCCACCCAACTCCTCGAGGGCACCTTCTATCAGGAGGTCTTCAAGGCCATGCGCGCCACGGTGCCAGAGGGGGGGATGGTGTCCGGCGGATCCGGTGAGGAGATCTTCACGGGGATGCTGGATCAGACCGTCGCCGACGCGGCCGCGGCTCGAAACGATGGTGGTCTCGGGAGCGCTCTGTACCGGTACCTGACACAACGCATCCATGGCGGTGCTTCACCGACCCCGGGGCCGCACGGAGAAGGCGCCCCGTGATCGCCCAGACGGTGGGTGCCGAGGAGCCTTCGGTCAGTGTGAGCAGCCGTCGCGACCGCTGGCCGGAGCTGGGTGAGGCGTTCGATACGGAGCGTCGCCTCCTCGGCGAGCTGATACGTATCCTCTTGCATCAGCGGGAGGGCTTGTCAGGGAATGACGTGGAGATCCTCGACGACTCCGTCTACTCGGCGCAGCGCGTGCTCCTGACCCTCCACGAGGCCCGACGACGGAGACAGAGCCTGCTCAAGCTCCTCCTTCCGGGGGAAGCGGTGAATCTGTCCTCCCTGCGTGACGAGCTCGTCGGAGCACCGGCCGCGACGCTGGAGGCACTCGACCGGCTCCTGGACGCGGCACAGGCGCTGCGCCGCGAGCTCGGCATCAATCGCACCGCGATTCAGGGCGCCGCCAGCATCGGAGACGGACTGATCCGGGCGCTCACGCGTTCGGCCGGCCGGGCGACCTCGTACGCCAGACACACCGACGGAAGCCCGGCCGCTCCTTCCGGTGTGCTGCTGGACCGCCAAGGTTAGGAGGCGTCGATGCCCTCTCTCGGAAGCATTCTCCAGATCGCGACCAGCGGCCTTCGGACCCAGCAGCAGGCTCTGAACGTCACCGCGCACAACATCGCGAACGCGTCGACGGAGGGGTATTCGCGACAGCGCGCGGTGCTCACCGCCACGCCGGGGGTGCACCTGGCCGACGGGGTCTTTGGCAGCGGTGCCGGCGTCTCCGACATCCAGAGCGTACGCGATGGGCTCCTGGACGCGGCGTATTTTCGTGAGGTGTCCGCCTCCAGCGAGTTCGATGGCCGCGCGGCGATGCTGGGGCGTGTCGAAGGGCTCTTCGAGGAGCCGTCGGAGCTCGGCCTGGCCGCCGCCCTCGACCGCTTCCATTCAGCTTGGAGCGAGCTGTCGGCCAACCCGTCCAGCAGCCCGGTCCGCACCGTGCTGCGACAGACCGCGTCGGTGCTGACCCGGCAATTCCACGAGCTGGCGGCGGGTCTCGACACCATCCGCCAGGAAGCCGAGGCCCGGCTCCAACAGGGCGTGGATTCGGCCAACTCGCTCATGTCCCGGATCGGAGACCTGAATCGCCAGATCGTGTCCACCGAATCAGACGGCACGACCGCCGGGGATCTGCGGGACGCTCGAGGCCGTGCCCTCGCCGAGCTCGCGGATCTGCTGCCGATTCAGGCCGTGGAGCGCGACAATGGAAGTATGGGTGTCATCATATCCGGCGTCACGGTGGTCGACGGAGCGGAGTCGTTGAGTCTCGAGGCTCGGGCCTCCGGGGGGGGCTGGGAGATCGGCGTCGTCGGGCGCACGGGGGCGCTGGGCGACGGTGGACGACTGGGTGGCCTCATGGATGTGGTCAACTCGGACTTGCCGGAGGTGAGACAAGGCCTCGACGATCTCGCCGCGGCTCTCGTGGAGGAGACGAATCTTCTCCATCGGACGGGGACCAATCCCGACGGCGGGACCGGAATCGACTTCTTCGACCCGGCCGGCCTGACGGCCTCTTCCATCGGACTGTCCGCGGAGGTGCGGGCCGACGCGGGAGCGATCGCCGCGGGTACACCGGACGGAAGTGGTGACTACCGTGCCGGTGCGAACGATGTCGCTCTGGGACTGGCCGCACTCCGGGACGCGACACTCGGGTCCTTGGGCGTGTCGGGCGCCGAGCACTACCGGGGGCTGGTGTCCTCGGTCGGTGTTGCCGTACGTTCGATGGATCAAGCCGCTGAATCCCACCGGATTCTCGCGGACCAGGCCGACATTCGACGGATGCGGGTCAGTGGGGTCTCCGTGGACGAGGAGCTCGTCAAGATGATCGAGTTCCAGCGCGCGTATCAGGCCTCCGCCCGGGTCATCAGCGCGGCCGACGAGATGCTCCAGTCCTTGCTGGCGGTGTGATCCGATTCGATCGGCCCGCCTTCGAGGGCGGCTCCTTCAACTCGAGTTGGGTTCATGCTGATCCTGAGTCGCAAGCCTGGCGACGCCGTGCTGATCGACGGTGGCATTCGCATTGTCGTCCTGTCGACGGACGGAGGAGGCGTGCGCCTGGGTATCGAGGCGCCGGCGTCCGTCGGCATCGTGCGGGAAGAGATCGCTCGGGATATCGCCGAAGAGAACGTACGGGCCGGAGCAACGCCCGAGACGCGCGCATGGCTCGAGGCGTTGGGCTCGGACCCCGCTGAACCGGCGGAGGTCACGGACGCGGACTCCGCCGACGAAGTGTGACCGAAGCTTCGCATCGCCACGTGGTGGAGGAGCAACGTCACGGGACATCGGCCACTCGACCCCGGCCTGGACGGGGGCGCCGAGGTTACTTCGAGGCGCGGGACACCTCGAGGGACGGGAAGGAGACCGTCGCGCCGTCTGCCGTCACCGAACACGAGCCCGCATCCATGGCGAAGACCGCCGACAGGGCGGCGGTCCATGGGCCCGGGGGCACGGGCGCCACGGAGGGGATGTCGATGTGGGCCGCCTTCGCGTCACCGCGGACCACCACGGGCCTGTCCAGTCGGTCCCAGTCGCCTCCCAGACGATCGATGAGGAGCGCCATGGCCCGGACGGTCCTGCCTGCTCCCACCAGGACTGCCGGCGTCCCGTCCGCGACCGAAACGCGAGGCGGACGGACATAACCCTTGTCGCGCGCCTTCGCGTGCATGCTGAGCGCCTCGGCCACGAGGTCCTGAGGTAGCCGGGCTTCCGCACCGGCCTCCGGATTCGCGGGAATGAGCTGAAGCAATCGGGCGAGTTGCTCCAGCTTCGCGGTCTCGTCCTGGAATGCCTCCGGTACGGGCTCCCCGAGCTGCATGAGCTGTGTCACCGCCATGAGCGAGCTGACGCGGCTGTTCAGATCGTGACACACGCCCCGGATGATCCTGTCGACGAGCGCGCTCCAGCCGGCGCTTTCCAGGAGCGAGCCTGCGGTCGTGGGAGGATAGTCGTCCGTTGTCACTCGTCGCTCCAGTTCACACGCGGGCTGTCGATACTGGTACGTGCGGGAAGGATCCCGCGCCAGGGCATCGAGTCGGTGGGCGCGTCGCGTCGGCCGCAAGGCAAGGAAGCCACAGGGGGCCCTCAGTGTCTGTGTTCATTGGTCTCGGGGTCGTCTTCGGGAGCATCATCGTCGGATATACGATGCACCATGGCGAGCTCGCGATTCTCATACAGGTCAGCGAGTTCATCATCATCGGCGGCGCCGCGTTCGGTGCCGTGATCGTGGGTAATCCACCCTCGACGGTGAAAGCGATGTTCGCGGAGACGATCGGTCTCCTCAAGCCCGATCCGTACGGCAAGGCGACGTTCCGGGACCTACTCCAGGTCCTGTACGACATCTTCTACCAGGCCCGAAGGGACGGGCTCGTCGGCGTCGAAGCGCATGTGGAGAAGCCCTTCGAGAGCGAGCTCTTCAAGCAATATCCGAGCTTTCGGGACAACCACCACGCCGTGTCTTTCCTCGCCGACACCATGAAGGTGTTGCTCACCGGTGCCGTCGAGGACCATCACCTGTCGGAGATCCTCGATCTGGATCTCGAGCAGCACCACCACGAGGCGATGGTCGTGCCCACGCGGTTGCAGGCCGTCGCCGACGCCATGCCCGGCTTCGGTATCGTCGCCGCGGTGCTCGGGGTGATCATCACCATGGGTAAGATCGGTGGATCACCGGAGGTGATCGGGAAGAGCGTCGCCGCCGCGTTGGTCGGGACCTTCCTCGGCATCCTTCTGGCGTACGGTGTGGTCGGCCCCATCGCCCAGGCCGTCGAGAACCGGGTGGTGGCACAGGAGCGCTATCTCGGCTGCATTCGTACGGCCTTGCTGTCCTTCGCGCGCGGGGACCCCCCGATCACCTCGGTGGAGTTCGCCCGCCGGAACATCGAGCCGGCGGATCGCCCCTCGTTCGAGGAGCTCGAAGAGATGACGCGTAAGCGAGGGAAGGGGTAGAGCGTGGCCGACAAGAAAATCGTCTTCGTGAAGAAGAAGATTAAGGCGAAACACGGGCACCATGGCGGATCCTGGAAGGTGGCCTACGCCGATTTCGTGACCGCGATGATGGCGTTCTTCCTCGTGATGTGGATCATGAACATGGATCAGGGCGTGCGGGACCTGGTGCAGGGCTACTTCGAGAATCCGGTGGGCTTCAAGCGCAGCTACTCGGGTGGGCGAAACATCCTGTCCCAGGGGAATTCCATCATGAACATGGAGGTACGGCGGCAGCTCATCCTGAAGCGTCGTGAAGCGGAGGAAGGCAGGTTCCGGGAAGTCGCGGCGGAGATCGAGCGGCGCCTCGTGGGAAGCGAGTCCGGCACGCCAGAGGAGCTCGGGGTCGAAGTCGTCGTCGCGGACGATGGTCTGCGTATCGAAATGATGGAACCCAACCAGGGGGCCTCGTTCTTCGATGTCGCATCATCCAATCCTACCAGAGAGCTCGAGCAGGTTCTCCGCGTCGTGGCTGCGGAGCTCGCGGACCTGGACAATGGCGTCGTGGTCGAGGGTCACACCGACGCGACACCGTTCGGCAGCGCTGGGTATTCGAACTGGGAGCTCTCGGTGGATCGGGCGAACGCGGCGCGCCGGGTGCTGCTGTCCGGTGGGCTGTCCCCGGAGCGTCTGGTCGAGGTCCGCGGCTATGCCGATCGGCGGCTCAAGTTCGTCGATTCACCTTCGGATCGCCGAAATCGTCGCGTCACGGTGCTGATTCCGTTCGATACCCCCGGTATGGGGGATTTCGAGGGGTGGGAGTGGTCGGAGTCGGGGGACGGGGCCGAGATCGACTCGGGGAGTGCCGACTCGTGAGCCCGGGAGGAACGCGTTTCGACTTCCGGTGGCTCGTCCGCGTGTTCGCGGATAAGCTGGCCGAGCTCTCCGGGTCGGACAGCGTATCGGCGGCCGTGCGGCGCGCCCAGGGGGCACGCCCTGACATCCTGCTGGCGCGCGGCCCCGTCTTTCAGCGGACCGAAGTCGTGGAGGAGACGTTTTCCTTCCTGACCCACGACCTCCTACGGTCGGTAGGGCCGCTTCGCGTGCCGGGCGACCGGCTGCCCAGGAGCCTGATGACGTTGAGGGCGGCGCTCGCCCGGTCGGGAGTGCCCGACCTCGCGGCCTTTCCCATCAGGGGTGAGGGGGAGCTGGCCGGTTGTGTCATGGCGCCGTGTGAAGGTGGATCGGCCGTGTTGGAAGATTCCGGGCCGTGGGCGGCATGCGAGTCGGCGGTATGGACGGTCAGGCTGGGCGCGGCGACGGCTGCCCTCGACGCGTTGGCCGGACGACCGGCGAGGGGCGGGGTGATCGCCGACGTCGATGGTGTCATGACCCTCGACACGAGTGGGCGCATCCTGATGGCGCGTGGACTCTGCAGGGACATTCTGACAAGAGCCGCGGCCCCGCCGCTCGGCGCTCGTATGGAGGATCTTCTCGGCGGCGAGTCGGCGTCGACCATGTTGGCCTCCGAGGAGGCCGAGGTCGTGTGGAGCGAACACCTGTTGCCGGCCTCGGCGAGCGGGGGGCTCGCCGTCGCCATGGTCCCCGATTCGAGGGGGAGCGCTCATCGGCTCGGTCACCGTGTGGTCTGCGTGCGGGATCTGCGCACCGACCCCGGACGGCGAGGGATCGGCCTGCGCTTCGAGCTTGTCGCCGAGGTCGCCTGGGCGCTCGACGCGTTGGGTGCGGTAGACTCGCCCGGCCAAGCCCCGCTTGCCGACCTGGTGACCGAGGCCTCTCGGCTCCTGGAAGCGGCGGCCCCGTCCGTCTCGCACCCGGGCGTCACGAGCGGTGACGAGTTGAACGACATCGTCCGAGCGTGCTTGCATGCCGTGGACCGGGCGCTCGCCGCGGAACGGATCCGCGTGTTCAGCTTGCTGCAGCCCGAGCTTCCGCCCGCAGCTATCGATTCGGTCTCGCTCTACAGGGCACTGCGCCGACTCATCGACCGCGCTCGGGCCTCGCTAGGGGGAAGAGGGGGGTCTCTGACGCTCAAGACGGGTAAGGTGGACGACCAGCCTTACGTTACGGTCTCGGATGACGGCGCGGGCCGGCTCGCGAACGACGGCGGAGACAACATCGGCCTGCCGCTCTTCCGGCTCGCCGAGCCGAGCTCGGAGACCGACACCATCGAGGTGCGTGCCTTTCTCGAGCGGATCGGAGCGAAGCTGCTGTTGGAGAGCCGGCCGGGTCTGTGGACCCGATCCACCGTGCTGCTTCGGGCCGTGCCCGCTCGGACACTTCCCGAAGAGAGGCCGAGAGGGGGCACGCCGGATGCGGGGGGACCCACTGTTCTGTCCGTGCTCGTCGTGGACGACAACCCTGCGCTGAGGAGCGTGCTTCGCCGCTACCTGGAGCGTCGGGGGCACGAGGTGACCGAGGCGTCCGACGGAAACGAAGGACTGACTGCCGTGGCCCAGAAGGACTTCGATCGACTGATCGTGGATGTCCACATGCCCGGGAAGGGAGGCCCGGAGTTCTACGAGGGGTTGGGCGTGTCCGCGCCCCAGCTGCGGCCGCGTACGATCTTCATGACCGGCGGATACGTGGAGAGCGCCATCGAGCGCTTCATCGTCGAGTCCGGGCGGCCTGCCCTCTCGAAGCCCTTCGACCTCGAAGAGCTCGCCCGGGCCGTCGAGGCCTGACGCGAAGCTCGGGTGAGTCCGGACCCTTCAGGCCGCCGCATCCTGGTGGCTCCGCATCCGGTCCGCGGCCCAACCCAGGGCTTCGAGGTAGGTATCCGAAAGGATCTCTCCTGATCCTCCCAGCGTCTGAAGATCCCTGATCGCCCGGTCCCAGTCGGCCTCGGCGTAGGCCTCGACCGCCTTGAGGATGATGCCTCCGGGACCCGCTCGCTCGAGCAGGGCTCCCCGCACCTCGGAAGACACGTCCACCTCCTCGAGGAGCTGTCCCAGGGTCGTGTTCAGCAGCTGATCCGCCTGTGAGAAGAGGCCGACCAGGAAGAGGGCCCCGCCCGCCGGGACGTCTCTCGTTCTGGCCGTGCGAATCTGGTCTCCGAGCACTTCGCACATCCGAGCGCGAAGGAGGGCGTCCTTGATGAGCTCCATCCGCATGCCGTCGCCATCCTCGGACGTCATCAGCAGGAGCGTCAGCCAGCGGTAGAGGGGCTCTCGACCGAGGAGACGCATCGCGTGACCGATGGAGTCGACGCCTCGCCCACCCAGGGACGCCGAGTTGACGATACGTAGCAGCTTGTACGTCAGCGCCGGATCGACCCTGAACGCCTCCTCGAGCTGGCGGTCTCCCGCGTTCGGGTCCTGCACCAGGTTCATGAGGCGGATGATCGCCACCGACTGGGCCTTGAGGTCACTCCGGGAGAGCGTCTCAGGAGCCACGTAGTGGAACCCCTGGAAGAGCTCGAATCCGAGAGATACGCAGGTCTCGTGCATGTCCTGGTTCTCGACCTTCTCTGCCAGCATCCGGATGCCGCGTGAGCGGAGCTGTTCGGCGACCGTGGCGAGTGAAAGGCCGGCTCGCTGGACGTCGACCTTGACGATGCTCGCGACGTCGACCATCGGCTCCAGCTCCGTGCGGTGGACGAAGTCGTCCAGGGCGATGGTGTAACCCGCCGCCGCGAGGGACCGGAGCTTGTCGACCACGGCGGGACTGGGCTCGACATCCTCCAGCACTTCGATCACCACTCGACCCGGATCCAGAAGCTCCGGAGCTCCGCCGAGCAACATGTCCGTCGAGAAGTTGATGAAGGCCTTCTGACCTTCGGTCAGTAGGTCCAGGCCCAACCCGAGCACCGCGTCGACGATGACGGTGGATGACATGGTCGACGCGGAAGCGTTGCCCGCGGTACCGACGTCGAGATTTGCACGATAGAGCAGCTCGTGACCGACGACGCTATTGTCGGCGTCGAAGATCGGCTGCCTCGCCACGAAGACGTCCCTCACTGTGCTCCCTCCTCTGGGTGGAGGGGCCCGCCATGGCCTCGGTCCGCTCCCCCTCCACAAGGGGGATTACGTCCGGGTACTCGAACGGCTTCTGCAGGCGAAGCACGCTGGGCCCCATCTGTGGCCCAGTATCGGTCGCCAGACCTCCGGTCATGAGGACGACCGGTCCATGGAAGTCGGCGTCCTGAACGAGGTGCTGAGCGACGCGGAGTCCCCCTCCCGGCATGCCGATGTCGAGCACGGCGGCGTCGATCGCGTATTTGTCGAGCACCTCGAGTGCCTCGAACGCGTTCGTCGTGGGGAAGACCTGATGTCCCCTCACTTCGAGGACTCTCGCCAAAGCGAGCACGATGAGCGGCTCATCGTCAGCCAGGAGGATCCGAAGTCGGTCGGTGGCCTGTGCTTCGTTCATTTGTGGACCAAGATGGCTCGAGCCTTTCACGTCGGAAGGGGACGGCCGTAACCGGAGGGTCACATCCACGCCCCGTCGGATACGAGAACGAGGCGCACCATCTATAAGGGTGCCCGCGAGGAGAGCACAAGTCTCCGCTCCCGACAACGCGCCACTAAACCTTCGACGTGGACGGGCGATACTCTGAACCGACGGCCGAGCAGGGGTCGGTCGCGAGATGCGGGGCGAGGGCCCCGAGAGGAGCAAGGACGCTCCGAACACACTTTCCAAGGAAGGAAGGAGAACCCCATGCGCATCAACACCAACGTTCCGGCGATGAACACGCTCCGCCAGCTCGGGCAGAGCAGCAAGATGTTCTCGCAGTCGGTGGGCCGGCTCTCGTCCGGCTTCCGGATCAACCGTGCGGCCGACGACGCCGCCGGTCTGGGTATCGCCAACACTCTTCGGTCGAACATCCGTGCGACCAGCCAGGCAGCCCGCAACACGGAGCAGGGCAACTCCGTGCTCCAGGTCATGGAAGGCGGCGCTCAGCAGGTCAGCGGCATTCTCGACCGGATGAAGGAGCTCGCCGCCCAGGCCGCGTCGGACTCCGTGGATTCCCAGGCCCGCTCCCAGCTGAACAGCGAGTTCGACCAGCTCTCGGCGGAGGTCGACCGGATCGTGACCACCACCAAGTTCCAGGGTCAGGCGCTCCTCAACGGCAGCTACGGCTCGGCCAGCACTACGGCCAACTCGTTCGACAGCACTGTCACCAACAACCTGGACGACGTGGCCGGGCTGACGGTGGGCATCAGCAGCGAGTCGACCTTCAACGGACTGACCGCCGGCAACATCACGGCGACCGTCACGCAGATCGACGGCACCATCTCGGCCGAGTCCGTCGGCACCCAGGCCGGTCTGTCCGGCACGGTGTCGATCTCCGGTCAGCCCGGGTTCAACGCGCTCGAGGAAGGTGTCTACACCGTCACCAAGAGCGGATCGGACATCCAGCTCGTCGACGGCAACAGCACGGTCATCGAGACCGTCGCGGCAGGCGCGCTGACGAGCGGTGAGGACATCGTCTTCGCCACGTCCGGCATCACCCTGGCCGGTGACGGGGCCGGCGACATCAACAGCCTGGCCGACGGCTCCCTCGGTACGATCACGGTCGACCAGTCCTTCAGCCTGCAGCTCGCCGGAGGAGGCGCCACCAGCCAGACGCTGACGCTCGACGCGAGCGGCACGACGCAGACCCTGGACTTCACCAACTTCGGCATCCGGGTCCGGGTCGACGCCGCCCAGAACGACGTGGCTTTCGACATCGGCGCCAACAACACGCTCGCCGTACAGGGCGACACCGTGAGCCAGGCGCAGTTCCTGGTGAGCGCGTCGGGTGACTACACGAGCAACGACCTCGTGCTTCTGGACTCCGTGAACCTCACCGCTTCGACGCTGGGCGTGGACACGGGTTCCATCGACCTGACCACCGCGGTCGGCGCCCAGTCCGCGTTGACGAGCATCGACGACGCGATCGACACGCTGTCCGACACGTTCTCCGCCATCGGTGCGGCTCAGAACCGATTCGAGTTCGCGTTCGCGAACGCGCAGTCCATGGTCGAGAACCTTTCGGCCGCGGAGTCGGTCATCCGCGACGTGGACATGGCTGCCGAGGTCGCGCAGATGACGAAGTTCCAGATCCTGCAGCAGGCCGGTACCGCGATGCTGGCCCAGGCCAACTCGGCCCCGCAGGGCGTGTTGTCCCTTCTGAGGTAATCGACTCGGGAGGCCAGCGGATCAGGACTCCCGGGGGTCGTTCGACCCCCGGGAGCTTTCGTCGACATGGGTGGGGAGCCTTCGTCGGACTCGAGCTGGCGGAGGGTCGGCCGGGACTCCACCGATGAGGCGTCCGTCCCACCGGGTGCGGGGCGGGAACAGCAAGCAAGGAGGGGGACACATATGGAGGCCATCGCTTCGGTTCAGGGGCTTGCGACCGGAATCGATTTTCGGGATCTCGTCGACCAGATCGTGGCTGCGGAGTCCCGGCCCGTCCAGGTGATGGAGAGCCGAAAGCTGACGCTCGACGCGAGAGAGGCCGCCTGGACGGACTTCCAGCGGCGCATCCGCACCTTGGACGACCGCGCCGACGCCCTCGGTCGCGGCACCGTATTCGATGCCTTCCGCACGAGCGTGGCCGGCGGTTCCGAAGCGCTCTCCGCGTCGGCCCGGTCCGGTGCGTCACCCGGCACGTACAACGTGGACGTTCTGCAGGTCGCCACGAGGGAGAAGGTCGGGAGTGACGTGTTCGGCTCTCTCGACGAGGCCCTCGGCTTTTCCGGAACTTTCGTCGTCGGTGGACGAGGGGTGGAGATCTCGGCGGAAGATACCCTGCGGGATGTCGCCGGCGCGATCAACGCGGTCAACGCCGGGGCCTCCGCTTCGCGCGTGACGGCGTCACTCGTGGGGTCGGCGGACGCCGGTTACCGCATCGTGCTCACGGCGGACGCATCGGGAGAGACGGGGGTACGGCTCGCGGACGGTTCGTCCGGGGTGCTGCGGTCCCTGGGCTATCTCGACGGCGGCATGTCCATACGGCATCAGACGTCCGACGGCGCGACCAGCGACGCGTTCGCTTCGTCCACGGCCGCTGTCGGGAGCCAGATCGGCCTGGCTTCGCCGCCGGCCGGCACGGTGGGGGTTGGTTCCCTGAGCGTGGCCCTCGACCTGGCCAGCAACGGCCTGGAAGACATCGCCGATGCCATCAACGCTGCTGCGGCGAGCGCGGGAAGTCCCATCGAGGCCCGGATCGTCTCGGAGACGGGGCTCGACGGGAGGACCGGCCGGCGTCTGGATGTAAGTGGCACCACATCCTTCACGGATGCGAACGGGGTTCTGGAGACCCTGGGAATTCTGGAGTCCGGCCGGTCGGCGGTGGCCCAGCAGCTCAGCGGTGCCACCTTCACCGACGGAGACGGGGTGACTCCGGCGACGGCAGGCACCTTGATCACCGACTTGTGGCAGGACGGCGCCAGCGCCGGCGTCCAGGTCGGGGATACGCTGTCGATCAGTGGGATGCGCGGCGACGGTACGACGTTCGCGCTCTCCTTCGAGGTAGGCGCCACCAGCACCTATCAGGATCTGGTCGACGCGCTCAACTCCGAGACCGACGCGCTCGGCGTGGGCCCGCGCACCGCGACTGCGGCCCTGGCCGACGGCGCCATCGTCGTCACCGACGACGTTGGTGGGTACAGTCGACTCGCATTGACGGTCGTTTCCAACAACGAAGGTGGCGGCAGACTCGATTTCGGAGCCTTCGCCGTCACGACGACGGGGCGAGCCCGTGAGATCACCGCCGGCCGGGACGCCCAGGTGCAGGTCGACGGTGTCTTCCACAGCCGATCGTCCAACACAGTCGACGACGTCATTCCCGGAGTGACCCTCTCGCTGACCCAGACCTCGGAGAGCTCGACCGTGGTGAGCGTAGAGCGGGACGTGGATGCCATCGTGTCCGAGATCGAGGCACTGTTCGAAGCCATGGACGGCATCTCCGAGTTCGTGTCGAGACAGTTTTCGGGTGCGGGAGCGACGGAGGGGGGGACGCGTCCGCCGCTATCCGGCGAGAACCTCATCCGGTCCATGCGCGGGCGGCTGAGGGGCGCCCTGGAATCCGCGTTCGCCGCGACACAGACGCAGTTCCGTACGCTCTCGGAGCTCGGCATCGAGATCAACCGGCGGGGTACGTACGACATCGACACGTCGGCGTTGCGAGACGCCGTGGAATCCGATCCCGCCGGCGTGCAGAGGATCTTCTCCTCGCACGGCGCGGGCAGCGTGTCTTCCCTGCGATACGTGTCGGCCTCGGCCGCCACCGTCCCCGGCACCTACGATGTCGTCATCACGAATCCGGCAACGCGGGCCGAGGCCACCGGGGCGGGCTTCGCTGGGGCTTACGTGGACGACGGCGTGCCGGACCAGGTGACGATCACGGACACGGGGACGGGATCGTCCTACTCCGCCGTCCTGGCCGATGGCATGAGCCTCGCGGACATCGTCCAGGCGCTGAACGACGAGCTCGGGACGGCTACGCGCAGGGAACTCCACGCCACGTCGATCCTACGGGCGGACGGGGCCGGGACGGAGGCCGCCGAACCCACGGCGCTCGCGGACCTTCACGACGAAGCCGGTACGAACCTCGGCGTCGCGGACGGTGACGTGCTGACCATCGCGGGCACGCGCACGGACGGGACCAGCTTCTTCCGCGAGTGGACGGTCTCGAGCGCGGCGACGCAGACGCTCGGGGATCTTCGTGCCCAGATCTCCGCGGCCGTCGGCTCCGACGTCGAGATCGACATCGCGGATGGCATGCTGACGGCCATGGCAGCCGAACCGGGACGGAGTGCTTTCACGCTCTCCGTCTCCTCGGACAATGCCGGCGGAGGAACCCTTGCGCTCGGGGCGTTCGACGTAGCGGTCGAGGGGCGCGGCGCGTCGACGATCGTCGCGGCGGACGTGGACGGTCAGCTGTCCTTGCGTCACGAAGACTACGGTGCCTCGGAGGGCTTCGACATCACGTACACGCCCGGTGGAACGGATGGTACCGGGGCGCTCGGGCTCGCCGCCGGAGCGTATGCCGGGAGCGACGTCTCGGGGACCATCGGTGGTCAAGCGGCCACGGGAGTGGGCCAAGTCCTGACGGGGGGTGAAGGCTCTCCGGCGGAAGGGCTGGCGGTGACGTTCCGTGGGTCCGGAGACGGGGCCGTGGGATCGGTCTCGTACTCTCGAGGCATCGCATCGTCACTGGAGGGCGTGACCGGCGGCCTCCTCAGCGGCGAGAGCGGGTCGATTCAAGCCATCGTCGAAGGGCTCGATACTCAGAAGCGCCGCATCGACGATCGCATCGAGGCGTTCGAGTCACGGCTCGACCTGAGAGCCCAGAATCTGATGAAGCGGTTCAGCGCGCTGGAGGAAGCGATGGCGCAGGCACAGCAACAGGCGGCTTGGCTACAGGCCCAGCTGGGATCTCTGCTCGGATCACCGAGCGCTTGAGGACGGACGACCAATGAACGGGGCGAACATGCACGGCTACGGCACCACGATGGCTTACCGACAGACGCAGATCCTGAGTTCCTCTCGGGAACGCCTCGTGCCGACCCTGTACGAGCATCTTCTGGTTCGCCTGAAGCGGGGAGCGTTACAGATCCGGGAGCGGGACATCGAGGGCAAGTTCGCGACCTTGACCCAGGCACAGGACATTCTGACCGAGCTGCTGTCGTCGCTGGACTTCGACGCCGGTGGAGAGCTCGCGAGCAGGCTGGCCTCGCTCTATGCCTACTGGATGAAGGAAGTGCTCCAGGCGGGTCGCGATCTCGACGCGCCTCGCCTGGAGCAAGTGGCGCGGATGGTGGAATCCCTCCATGAGGCTTGGGACGAAGCGACACGCTCGCTGGAGGGTCCAGGCGCCTCGCCTGGCCCGACGCGCGAGGACGCATGACGGCCCGTGAAGCTCGCGGGCGCGCTCCTCCCGGGGTCGCCGTCTCGCACGAGCGCTTGAGCCAGTACCGTCGGTACGCCGAGCTGGTATCCGCTCAGGAGTCCGCCCTCGATCATGGAGACCTCGAGCAGGTCCGGAAGCTCGCGGACGAGCTCTCCGCCCTCGAGGGCCGGATCGGCTCGCCCATCCCTGGAGAGCGCGCCATCGCCGAGGGCGGCGAGGACGCTGAGCATGCGGCGGAGCTTCTACGGGACGCCCTCGACAGGACAAGGGAGATGGCATCTCGCCTGCGAGCCATGAAGGAAGCCGAAGGCGCCGAGGTCCGGCGCACGCTGACGAGGCGACCCCAGGCGAGGGCGTACGTCACCCGGGACGCCGAGATCGAGCCGGCGCGTTCGTCACGCCTGGACGTGAAATCGTAGCCCGCACGGATGCGGATGGCCCCCTGGCTAAAGTTATTCGGCGTTCGGCCGAAGCTGTGCATAAGGGAGGAATGACTCATGTCGATACATAAGATCGGTTCAGACCTCGTACGGCCTCTCGCTCCGCGAGCGGTCGGCGGGGAGGAGCGGAGCAAGGCGCGCCAGGGAGATTCCGGCGACGCGCGTTCCGCACGCTCGGACGAGGTACAGATATCCGCCGAAGGGCGGGAGCTCGCGGCGCAGGCATCTGCATCCGAGCCATCGCTCTCGCAGGCGCGGATAGACGAGATCCAGGAGCGGATCTCTCTCGGGCACTACGATGAGCCTGCGGTCGCGGAAACGGTGGCGCGACGTATGCTCGAAGGCGGGGACCTCTAGCTCGGTCCGACGGGGCGAGCTGGCTCATTCCGATTTCGGAGGAAGGTGAGATGAAGTTTCTGGTCGTCGACGACTCCGCCACCATGCGCAGGATCGTCGTGAACTCCTTGAAACGCATCGGCTACGACGAATGCGTCGAGGCCGACGACGGCTCTGCCGGGCTCGCGGCGTTCGATACCTCGGTGGATTTCGTCATCACCGACTGGAACATGCCGAACATGAGCGGACTGGACTTCGTCAAGGCGATTCGCGCTAGGGATGACGGGAAGGCCGTGCCCATCCTGATGGTCACAACGCGAAGCGTGAAGGAAGACATCGTTCTCGCCGCACAGGCGGGCGTGAACAACTACGTCGTCAAGCCGTTCACGCCCCAGGTGTTGAAGGAAAAGATCGACCAGGCCCTAGGGGCCGTCGCGGGGAGCGCCTGATGTCGGCACCCGCCGATCGGCCCGGGTTGGCGCTCCACGATTCGGAGGCCACGCTGCGTCAGGTGGAGTCCGCCCTGGACGAGTTCAGCGGGACCGACGGCCGTCTGAGCTTCGAAGAGATCGTGACGGATCCGGACGGTCCCCCGGCGGGGCTCCACGACCTGGTCAAGCTGCTCATCGGGACCTACACGGAGATCATGGCCGTCATCGAGAGCCTGCGGCAGAGTCGTGGCCTCCTCGAACAGGCGGCGATGGATCGACTGAAGAGCACCCACGAGAAGCTCGCCGAGGTATCGTCCGCCACGGAGCTGGCGGCCGCCGGCATCTTGGACGGCCTCGACCGTGCGCTCGGCCTCGTGGACGAGCTCTCGTCGGACGAGGCCGGCGGCTCGGCCTCGTCCGATGGCTCGGACCCCGGCGCACGGCGCAGCGAGACCGCAGACACGCTGCGCGACGAGCTGCATCAGATCATGAATCTGCTTCAGTTCCAGGATATCACGTCCCAGCAGCTCGGTTATGCCTCCGGGGTCCTCATGGACATCGAAGAGCGCATGATGAGGCTGGTACGCGTCTTCGACCTCCAGAAGATGGGGATGGACGAGCTTCGGGGGGTCCTGGAGGAACGAGGTCCGGTGGCGGGACCCCGGACCCAGGATCCGGAGACGTGCGATCCCGACGCGTCGACACTGGGGGCCGATGAGCGGCAGGCGCTCGCCGACGAGGTCTTCACCTCGTCGTGAACGGGCGGGCCGAGCCCCTCCGGGTGGTGAGGGCTCCGGACAGGTCGTGGGCGGCGAGCAGGGCCTCCAGAGCTGTCGCCTCGTCGGCAGTCCCGAAGGCGCCGGCGTACACCCGGAAGCGCGGACCTGCGTCCGGAGTGGAGTCCCAGAGCACGTAGCCGTCGATGCCCGACGCGCTCAGCCGGTCCACATGGCCCGCCGCGTCAGCCGGGGTATCCCAGACGCCCATCTCATAGGCCAGTTGGGATCGGCGCACCAGCCAGGCGTCGGCAGCTTCCCCTGACCATCGTTCGAGATCCGCCTTGGCCGCTTCGGCTCGAATCGAGTCTCCATAGCTGCCGGCGAGCACACGGTGGAACGTGTTCCCACCGACGTCGACGGGTGTCACGACCACCAGGACGGTGTCCCCTCGAGCCATGACCCGTTCCGCGTGCCGGCGCGCGGTGCCGCGATCCCGATACGACGCCAGGGCGATGGAGAAGGTCGGCGTCCCGTCGAACGTTCCCCGCGCGTCGGGCTCGATGGGGCGCGCGTCGGCGGCGTCCACGGCCTCGGTAGGTTCGACCATGCTGTCCCGTGCAGGTGCGGTGGCATCCGGGACGTGGGGTAGACCCGAGCCGTCTGCGTCCCCGGAGGGACCGCTCCACCACCCCGTCCAGGCCAGGACACCCACCACCACGGCTGCGAGGGCGGCGGCATGCACCAGCGACCGCCCGAAGTCTTGGGAGCCTGAGACGCGGAGGCGCTTCCACCAGGGCTTCGGCGGCGTCCCGGTCCATCCGGCGCCGTCCGGACGATCCGAGTCGCCGAAAGCCGCGCTGCCCTCGGTGGACACGGCACCCCACGTCTCGCGCGGGGGCGACGGCCGGGCGAACGGATCCATCGCCAGCGGGTCCAGCAGGTCTCCCTCGTGTGTGTGGGTGACAGCGTCGTCGGAGGACCCGGGCCCGGCTTCGGGCGGTGCCACGATCGCGCGTAACTTGTCCGCAGGAACGACGTCGCGAGGAAGCGTGTCTTCCGGGGACGCGATGCCAATGAC
Organism: Longimicrobiales bacterium; assembly: GCA_041690395.1. GTDB lineage: Bacteria > Gemmatimonadota > Gemmatimonadetes > Longimicrobiales > Gaopeijiaceae > JAWLHJ01. The sequence continues at coordinate 157,199 of JAWLHJ010000005.1, forward strand.
GTCGTCGGCGCGGGTCGCTACGAGCGACGCCCATGCAGCGTCGGCTGGCGTGAACACGACGAGCGTGACCCCAGCCTGAACGAACGTTTCGCAGAGCCGATGCCAGCGCTCCGACTTCAAGAGGAGGCTGGGGTCGCTCAGCGCGCGTCCCGGCGGGATGAGGGAGAAGCGCTCCCCGCCGACATCCTGAACAGCCTCCTGGACCGTGGACGCACCCTCGAGGGTTTCGGCCAGCCCTGGCCCTTCGTGGGTGCCCAGCCAGAGACCCAAGCCCGGAGCCCGGAAAGAGGCATCGACGAGCACCACACTCGTGCGGGTGCCACTCCAGGCGCGGGCCAAGGCGGTGGCAATGCTCGTGCCCCACCCCTCGCTCCACCCGCGCGCCGAGACGGACAACATCACGATCCTGCCGGGACCCCCATCCGGACCTGCCAGTCGCGGAGGGTCCGAAGGGTCGAAAGGTCCCGTGCCGTCGCGGGGGATCATTCTTCCAGGGCTCCTCTACGCCGAGGAGCGGTCGCCCCGGTCCGCGTCGCGGACCCTGCATGATGGAACGGCGGCACGGAGTTCGATTCGGTGGCGTATTCGGGGAGAGGTCCGCTGCTGCGACGGGTTCACAAGTGTCCGGTGAAGGGTGCCCACAAGACCGGGCGCTCGCAATCCTCTCAGGCCCGTGTCGTGGTCTCCAAGGTGCGGGGTAGCAGGATCTCCACGGTCGTGCCTCTGCCGGGCTCGCTGTCGATTCGCATGGACCCTCCGCTCTGCGTAAGGATGCCGTAGACGCTCGAGAGCCCCAGTCCGACGCCGGCACCGACGCCCTTTGTGGTGAAGAACGGCTCGAAACATCGTCGATGTGTTTCCGGGTCCATGCCCGCACCCGTGTCGCGTACCACGAGCTGGACGTATGCGCGGCTTTCCGCTTCGTCGAGGGAGGGCGCGGTCCCCTCTCCCCCGGCCACGGACACGTTCCGCGTGGACACCACGATGTCTCCGCCCGCCTCGGTGGCATCCCGAGCGTTGGTGAGAAGGTTGTAGACGACCTGCTCGAGCTGGCTCGGATCCATGAAGGTCTTTGGATCGCTGTCCGACAGTTCGGTGTGAACGGTCACCGGTGCCCCTTCGCTTCGTGTCAGTAGCTTGAGCGCTTCTTCGACCGCGGCGTTCACGCGCACTGTACGCGGAGCGAGGATCTGACGGCGAGAGAACGCCAGCAGCTGACGCGTCAGCGCGGACGCGCGCTCGGCCGCGTGCTTGATCTCCTGAAGATCCATCCGCGCGTCTTCCGGGAGGGTGGCGCCCTCCTGCACGAGATCGGTGTGACCGATGATGGCCGTGAGAAGATTGTTGAAGTCGTGCGCGACACCTCCCGCGAGTTGGCCGATGGCTTCCAGCGTCTGGGCATGCCGCAATCTTCGCTCGAGCTGCACCCGTTCGGAGATGTCGAGTGTCGTTCCCACCAGGTGAGGTGCTTCTTCGTCGAGGTCGTGAACAGGCTCGCCCTTCAGGCGGATCCACGCTGGCTCGTCGTCGCCGCGTCGTATTCGTAGCTCTAGATCGAAGGACTCGCCGAGCGCCCTCGAGCGCTCGAGGGCGCTGTGGACAGCGCGGCGATCGTCGGGGTGCACCCGGCGCCAGAGGGCCCCGGGCAAGTGTCGGTCATCGCCATCCGGAACACCGAGGGTCTCGAACACCTGCTCCGAGACCCACCATCTTCCCTCTGTTGGATACCACTCCCAATAGCCCAGCCTCGCCACCGACTGGCCACGTCGGAGTCGTCGCTCTGCTTCTCCCAGAGCCCGGTACGCCAGAACGTTCTCGGTCGTGTCGTGGATCGCGTAGAAGCAGCATAGGAGCTGGCCCTGATCGTCGTGCACGGCGCTCAGTCGGACGTCGAGATGGCTCCTCCCCTCCTGCACGGTCGCCCATTCGGCGGTGCCGGACCACGACGTGGCGCCCTCCCAGAGCGACGGCTCGTGAAACCGAATGAAGTCACCGATATGCCTTCCAGTCGGGTCGGCTCCCGCCGCATGGCGGCACTGTTCCCTGAAGGCCCGGTTGACGGCGGTGACGTGGCCCGAGGTATCGGTGAAGACCATGGGGTCGGTGGAGCATTCGATGGCCCATTCGTGGATACGCCGCTCACGATCGAGTTGGCGCTGACGACTGGCGTCCCGGACCGAGGCGACCGTGAACACGCCGGCAGGTGTGGACATTCGCGTGAGGCTGATGTCCACCGGCACGCTCGTGCCGTCCTTTCGCCTCGCCGACAGATCCAGCCCGAGTCCCATAGGCCTGACGGACGTGCTCGACTCGGCATACGCACGCCGGAGGGCCACGTGCCGAGACCGGAAGCCTTCGGGGACCATGACCTCCATGGTCTGGCCGGTCAGCTCACCGGTGTCGTAGCCCAGCAGGTTCTCGAGGCGCCGGTTCACCATGGAGATCCGGCCCTCGGAGTCCACGACGAGGAGGCCGTCGGGCGTGGCTTCGATCAGGGAATGGATGAACGACGGCGCAGGCCCGTCGATGACGTCGCTGGCCGGGTCGACGGCGTGTTCAGGGGGGGTGTCTACGTTCATGACCCGTCTGTGTTCTGGTACGCCTGTGCGCGTGCGAGTGTCTCAAGGCTCGGGGGCCGCGGACCGAAACTTTAGCGAATCCCCGAAATGCGGGGGCTCCTGGGCAGTGGCGGCTCGTCACTTCACACCGGCTCGCCGGACGGTCGACCCGTGGTCACCGCAGGCCCCCATCCGGCGCATGCGCGTTGACTGGCCGTGGGGCACTGAAGATCTTTTCAGGTTGTACATGTCGCCTTGTATGTGTCGTCGTGAGTCGCTCACCCCGAGCCCGTCTGCCCCGCCCGGGGCCGCCGGTTGAGGACCGCTCCGTGACGTGGCGGGACGTTCGCCCCAACCACGAGATCGTCGTGCTCCATAAGCGCCAGAGGGTCCCGGAACCGGAGGCGTCGCGCGCGCTTCAAAGGGCGAATCCATGAGGCCGGAAGTGCTCATATACGCGACTCTGGCCGCCGTGACACTGGTTTTCCCGGGTTGGGTGACCTGGCGAGCTCGGGATCGTGCTCGCGCGCTCACGGTGGTCCAACAGGCACTGGATTCGTCCCTTGGTGCCGTCGCCATCGCCGGTCGCTCGGGCTTGCTGGAATACGTCAACCCCGCGTTCGCACGTCTTTGGGGGCTGGAGACCGTAGAGGAGGCCATCGGGCGGGACCCCGTGGAGTTCTGGGCCCACCCTTCGGACCCCATGGAGGTCATCGACACGCTCCGGCGCAGGGGCGCGTGGGAAGGGCGGATGACCGCCCTGGGCAAGGACGGCCGGCAATTCCCGGTGGCGGTCTCCGCACAGGTCGTCCTCGACAAAAAGGGGCGATTCGCAGGGATGATGGCCTCGTTCCTCGACGTGAGCGAGCAGATCCGCGCGACGGAGGAGCTGGATCGCCAGAGGGCTTTCTCCGATACCCTTCTTCAGGTGGCGCCGGTGCTGGTCGTCCTCCTGGCGGACGACGGCACGGTGATGCAGGTGAACGCCGCGGTGGAGGACGTCACCGGGTACGCCGAAGCCGATCTTCAGGGACGCGATTGGTTCACGACCATGATTCCCAGTCGGTGCCGGGATTCGGTTCAGGAGCGTTTCGAAAGGGCCATCGCCGGTGACGCGACCCGCGGGCACCTGAATCCCATCCTGACACGGGACGGCGGCGAGCGGGAGATCGAGTGGTCCGATACGACCCTATCGATACCGGGTTCGGGCGGGGACGTGCTTCTGGCCGTCGGCGTGGATGTGACCGAACGGGTGCGAGGGGAGCGGGAGCTGGCCCGGACCCGGGCGCGGCTGGAAGAGGCCCAACGAATGGCGCGAATCGGGTCCTGGGAGCTGGACGTGAAGGCGAATGAGTTGGTGTGGTCGGACGAGGTGTACCGGATCTTCGATCTCGATCCCGAGGTGTTCGAGCCGTCGTACGAAGGCTTTCTCGCTCAGGTACATCCGGAGGACCGGGACACGGTGAAGGCGGCGTACGCGGGGTCGCTCGAGAGCGGAGAGCCCTACGAGGCCCTGCACCGCATCAAGTTGGCCGACGGCCGGGTGGAGTGGGTGGAGGAGCGCGCGCAGACCCTCCTCGACGAGGCCGGCCGTCCGGTGCGTTCAGTCGGTACCGTGCAGCTGGTCACGGACCGGCACCTGACCAGCGAACGGTTGCGTCGCGCGCTCAACGAGCGGGAGATCCTTCTCCGGGAGGTGCACCACCGCGTCAAGAACAACCTGCAGCTCGTCTCCTCGCTCCTGTACTTCCACGGCCGATCCTACGAGGACGTTCCCGACGTCGCGCGGTCCTTCGCCGAGGTCGGCCAGCGTCTTCGCTCCATGATCCTCCTTCACGAGTCGCTGTATCGTTCCCAGGACATGTCGCACATCGCCTTCCTCGATTACGTGCGGTCGCTGGCCGGGACCGTGCGGAGCTCGATCTACGATCCAGACAAGGCCGTCGAGGTGCTGGTCACGGGCGAACCCGTCGATCTGCCTGTGGAGGTTGCCCTCCCCTGCGGCATGATCGTGACCGAGCTCGTGACCAACGCCTTCAAGCATGCGTTCGAAGATGCCCCCGGAGGTCGCATCGAGGTCTCTGTGGTCACGGACGACGACGGTGGTCTATCGCTGGCGGTTCGCGATGACGGGATCGGGTTCCCAGAAGGCTTCTCGCCCGAGCGAGGGGAAGGGTTCGGTTGGAAGCTCGTCCGGGGTCTGGCCCGGCAGGTCGACGCGACCCTCGAGATGGGACCTCGGGAGGTCCGCGTGACCGTCCCTCGCCGGGTGACCCGATGACCGACCCACGCACGCGGATCTTCGTCGTCGAGGACGAGGCGCTCATCGCCATGGAGCTCGAGTCCCGGCTCGAGAGCATGGGATACGAAGTCGTCGGGACCGTCGCACGCGGAGAGGATGCGGTGGAGGCCGTGCCGGCCGCGGCACCGGATCTCGTGCTCATGGACATCCGTCTCGCGGGTGAGATGTCCGGCGTCGACACGGCCAGCGCATTGTCGGAGCTCGTGGACGTGCCGGTCGTGTTTCTCAGCGCGTTCTCCGACGAGTCCCTGGTTCGGGGAGCGCTCGAGGTGCGGCCGTTCGGGTACCTCGTGAAGCCGTTCGAGGAACGGGAGCTCCACCTCACCATCCAAGCGGCCCTCGTCCATCATCGGCTTGAAGCGCAGCTCAAGCATGCGTTGTCCTCGGTCGAGCGACATGCGCGCGTCCTCGAGGAGAAGGAGCGGTTCGTACGCGGCGTTCTCGACGCGGTAGGCGCCATGGTGGTGGTGCTCGACCACGAAGGCCGGATCATCGAAACCAACAAGGCCTGGCGAGACTTTGGGCTCGCCAACGGTCTCTCGACGGATCTCCTCGGGGAGAGTTACCTGGACGTCTGTGACCGGACCACGGGCCGGGACGCTCGGGACGCACGGCGCGTCGCCCGGGCCATCCGTTCGGTCATCGACGGGGGTGCCGACCACGTCGTTTACGAGTACTCGATGCCGACGCCACAGGGCCACCGGTGGTTCGTATGTCGCGTGGCGCCCATCCATGCCACCGGGCCAGGTCGAGTCGTGGTCAGCCACGAGGACGTCACCGCGGTACAGGACGCCCTGGAGCGAGCGCTCGATGGTGAGCGGGTCTTCACCTCCCTCTCGCAGCTGGCGCCGGTCGGGATCTTCCGGACCGACCCGGACGGCGCGGTGACGCATGTGAGCCGTCGGTGGACCGAGATCACCGGGCTCACCGAGGAGGACGCGACGGACCGCGGCTGGGCTCAGGCCGTGCATCGCGAGGACCGGCGGGCGCTCGTCGAGGCCTGGATGGAAGCCACGGCGGCTCGCGAGCCGTTCGAGGCGGAAGTGCGGTTCGTGCGAGCCGAGGGTGACGTACGATGGGTCATCGCCGAGGCCATTCCGATTCCCGGACAGGACGGCGACGTCTCCGGGTACATCGGCACCATCACGGACGTGACCGAGCGACGCGCCCTCCAGGAGCGGTTGTCCCACTCCGTCAAGATGGAGGCCATCGGGAACCTCACCGGCGGGATGGCCCACGACTTCAACAACTACCTCGGAGTCATCCTCGGCAACATGGGACTCCTTCGGGAACGGGGCGGCTGGGACGCGACGGCGGAAGAGCTCATCGAGGGCGTCATGATGGGTGCGCGGAAGGGAGCGGAAGTCACGCGGAGCCTCCTCGCATTCGCCCGCAGGCAGCCTCTCGCCCCTCGGCCGACCGACGTCAACGAGCGTATCCAGGGCATGCTGGACCTCCTGGGCCGGACCCTCGGGGGACACATCGAAATGGAGATGGACCTCGCCCCAGACTTGTGGACGACCACGGTCGACGCCTCGCAGTTCGACAGTTGCATCTTGAACCTCACCGGCAACGCCAGGGACGCCATGCCGGACGGCGGACGGATCCGGATCCGGACGAGAAACGTCCCCAGGCTGGACTTCCCCGCCCACGCGCTGAGCGAGGCGGTACCCCCCGGCGATTACATCGCCATCGAGGTGAGTGACACCGGGTACGGCATCGACCCGGTGGATCTTCCCCGGGTGACGGAGCCCTTCTTCACCACCAAAGGTCCCGGCCATGGGACGGGCCTCGGGCTCAGCATGGTCTACGGATTCGTGAGTCAGTCCGGCGGTCACGTCGACATCGAGAGCGATGTCGGGCGCGGGACCACCGTGACGCTGTTCCTTCCGCGGACTCGGCCGAGCTGAGGGGGGCGTCCCGCCTCAACCGTCCTGCGCGACGGGCAGATAGACGGCCACGGTCGTTCCGACGGCCTCGGTGCTCTGGACGTCGAGGTAGCCCCCGGCGCGCTTCACGCTCCCGAAGGCTTCGGACAGGCCGAGGCCTTTCGCTCCCGTACGGCGCTTGGTCGTGAAAAACGGCTCGAAGACCCGGCTCAGTGCCTCCCGTGGGATCCCTGGCCCGTCGTCGGCGATCTCCACGACGGCGAACCGCCCTTCCCGGGAGCCGGGGTGCCGGGCCACGAAGTCCTTCGAGAGGGTCGCTCGGCGCGTGCGGATCCAGACGTGGCCATCGCTGGCGATGGCCTCCATGGCGTTGTCGGCCACGTTCCTCAGCGCCTGTCTGATCTGCGCACGGTCCGCGAACACCGGGAGAGGTTCGGCGCACTGATGGGTGCTGAGTGAGCAGGATCCGTCGAACAGACCGAGGTCCGCGGGGAAGGCGTCCTCGACCAGCTCCCGCAGGTCGAACGCCTCACTTTCGACGAACTGCCGCTGCGAATACGCGAGGAGTCTGAAGACGAGCTTCGACGCCTGGTCGCTGGCGGCCCGAATCGAATCGAGAGATTCCCTGAGCGTGGGGTCCGTTCCGCGTTGGAGGCCCCACTCGGCTTCCGCCTGAATGACGGTGAGCAGGTTGTTGAACTCGTGCGCGATCCCCCCCGCGATGTTGCCGACGATCTCCATGGCGGGAGGGGTGGCTTGATGAGCAGCGGGCTCGTTCGTCGGCGCGTTCCGTGCCGGGCGTGCCTCCTCCGACGTCCGCTTACGGGAGGTGCCTGTGGACATCGAGGTCGCCGCGGGATCGTCTGTCCATCCTCGGGGGACCGCACATCGCATGAAGATGAGTGGCGTCCCCCAGCTGTCCGCCCGCGCGATCCGCATGCCCTCGGCGAGACATCGAAGGGGCCGCTCCCCCCCACGGCGGAACGTCAACTCTCGGGACGAGAACGTGCCACTGGAGCGCCATGCCGAAAGGGCTTGCCCGATCCTATCCGGGTCATCCAGGACGTGGTCCGCCAGCCCGCTGTCCGACAGGGCAGGGTCGTTGCCTAGGAGTCGCTCACCCGCCGGATTCGCGGCGAGAATGCGCCCATCGACCGTGAGTAGCAGCGCGGGGCGCCGCATGTGGACGGTCAGAGCGTGGAAGGTATCTGGGATCAATCGACGGTCGCGGTGGTGGTCGGTCTCGCGCCGCGTGAGCAGCCCCGGCGAGCACGAATCGACGCAGGCGTCCGCAATGTACGTGCGCTCCGGCGAGGCACAAGCGAAGCGTTCGGCGCCCGCGGGAACCACACCTGAGGAGAGACTCAATTCCACTGCCCGCACGGTCGATACTCAGCGATCCGGATGGCTTTCTCTCACTTCCTCGATGATGCGGATCCTGAATGGACAAAGCCTCGATCTTCGGAGTGGTCACGGGCACGGCCCTCGTCCTGGCCGCGATTCTCCTCGGGGGCAGTCTCGGCACGTTCTTCAACGTCCAAGGCCTCCTCATCGTCGCTGGCGGCACCTTCGCGGCGGTCTGCATCGCGTTTCCCACCGACGAGCTCAAGCTCATCCTTCCCGTGACCCGTCGGGTCTTCAACCATCCCGGGGACGAGATGGCGGCGCTCATGAAGTTCCTGGTGCGGGCGGCCCAGATCTTCAAGCGGGATGGCCCACTCGCCCTCGAGGGCATCGCCGCCGAGGCACCGTCCAAGCCCCTGGCCAAGGGACTGCAGCTCATCGCCGACGGTACGGATGCGGCCACGATCCACGAGATTCTCGGCACTGAGCGAAAATACATGGAGGAGCATCACCGGGTAGGCCAGAAGATCTTCAACGAAATGGGCAAGTACGCCCCTGCGTTCGGCATGGTCGGGACGCTGATCGGGCTCGTCCAGATGCTGGCCAACATGAGTGACCCGGAGAGCCTCGGCCCGGCCATGGCCGTGGCTCTGCTCACCACGTTCTACGGCGCCGTGCTGGCCAATCTCATTTTCATTCCGATGGTGACCAAGCTGGACAGGCGCATTCACATCGAGGTCACGCAGATCCAACTCGCCATCGTCGGCTTGATCTCGCTCCATCGGGGGGACACCACCCAGATCCTGCGGGAGAAGCTCATGGCGTTCGTGCACGCGCAGGACGAGGATCTGGAGACAACCGGGGCGGAGGGCTGACACCATGGCTGCTCTGGGACCCGACGTGAACGAAGAGACATCCGAAGCGCCCGTGGAGGAGGGAGCGCCGCTCTGGACCGTGACGTTCGGGGACATGATGAGCTTGCTGTTGACCTTCTTCATCTTGCTGTTCTCCATGTCCGAGCTCCGCATGGAGCGGTTCCTGCTCGCGAGTCAGTCTCTTAGCGCCGCGTTGGGAGGAACCGCGCCGGAGCCTGTGCCGGAGCCGATCAGCCTCGTACCGGACTCCCTCGGCGAACCCTTTCCGGAGGGGCCCCCGGGCTCGGCGGGCGAAGCCCCCGATGCCAGGGGGGAGGCCGAGCCCGGGCCGGAGTCCGAACTCGCCGGGGATACGCCGTCCGTGGAGTCGGTCGTGGAGCGCCTCACCGAGGAGTATCTGAACGACCTTCTGAGGCGGCTCCAGGACTTCGTGACGCGAAACGACCTGGGTGAGGTCCTCAGTGTCGACAAAGGGCCGTCGGGTGTGCGTGTCCGGGTTTCGGCGGCGGCGCTGTTCGAGCCGGGAAGCGCTGCCGTGAGCGAGGAAAGTCGCTGGCTCCTGGACTTCTTTGCCGACCTCGCCAGCGAAGTACGTCTGCCGGTCATCGTTTCGGGGCACGCGGACAACCAGCCCATCCAGAATGCGTGGTTTCCCTCCAACTGGGAGCTGTCCGCGGCCCGTGCGGCGGGAGTCGCGCGGGAGCTCGTGGCCCGAGGGCACGACCCGCTGCTCCTGAGGGTGGAGTCGTTTGGTGAGCACCGGCCGGTGGCATCGAATGACTCCATGGGTGGACGCGCCCTGAACCGCCGCATAGAGTTTCTCTACGACCGCGTGGATATCATGAGGACGATCGAGGGGTGGCGTCGGAGTCTGGCCGGGCCGGACGCCACCGCGGCGGAACCCGAGTCACGACGACAGGAGAACGGGCGGAACTAGGCCTGGAACTTGCAAAGCGGGGTTACGGGACCCTCTCTGGATGGGTGCCGTCGGCCCTTGAATCCCGATGGTACTCCCTCACCCCCCCCAATGACACAGGGAGCGCACGGCAGCATGATATCCGCTCAGCCCGAATACGCGCACGGGCGCGGCGCCGTCCTGATCGTGGACGACGAGCCGTTGATCCTGCGTGTCGCTTGCAAGGTCCTCGAAGGAGTCTTCGACGAGGTGCTCGAAGCGTCGACGGGGGAAGAGGCCTTGGAGGTCGCGCAGGACCATGCCGGCCCCATCACGCTCCTTCTCACCGACGTCATCATGCCGGGCATTGGCGGCCGGGAGCTCAGCGAGACGATTCGGCGGAGTCAGCCGGACGCATCCGTTCTGTTCATGTCGGCCTACACCGAGGACGAAGTGCTGCTCGAAGGGATTCGTGTGGCCGAGGTCGAGTTCATCGCGAAGCCGTTCTCGATCGAGGGGCTGCGGGCCAAGGTGTTCGAGGTTCTCGAGAAGCGTGCTGCGTCCTGACTCCTCCCGCCCGACCGCCTAGCGCCGGTCGTCGGAGGTCCAGGGCTTGAAGGCGGGAACGACGATCTCCCATCCGGAGGGGCCCGGACCGGCGGTGGACGGGTCGTCCCGAAGGGCTTCATCGTGGGTGTCGCCAGGTTCCGACCCGTCCTCTTCATCGGCCCGTTCGGGCCGGCCCACGTGACTCGGGCGCGAAGCGCTCGACGTTTCGCCCTTGAGGTGTGCGATGACGTGAGGGGGGAGGGTCAACGGCGCCTGAGCGTGCCGGCGCGGGTGACTCGATCGCCCCCGGCGTCCATCCGGAGCGCCGGTCGGTCTCCGATCCATGTGCGTCACGAGCCCGCAATCGCCGCCCTTCCCCGCTCCAGCCCTTCCCACGAGCGGGTCTTCCGCGGCTTCCCGGCGTTGAAGCAGAACGAGCACGAACCCGGCGCCTCCAAAGACGAGCAGCCAAAGGGGACTGGGCCTGTCACCGGTGGGCTTCCGTCTCGTGGCGGTTGCTTGCGGGCGAGGCTCGGAGAGCTCGATCTCATGCGTCAGCGCGTCCTTCACGAGCTCCGAGGCCAATGACGCAGGTGCGCCTCCGTCCGGCGCCGCACGATCCTGTATCGCTCCGAGCAGGGGCGATGCGAACATGACGAGCGCCGCGAGAAAGCGCGCGGGATACCGGAGGGGGGGGCGATGAGCGACCACGCTTGGAGTTTCGGACGCCGACCGCTCGGCTTGAGCCGAAGTCACCCAGCCTCTACCTTGAGCACAGCCGCCAGGGGCATCCCGGGATCGACTCGGGATTGAGACAGACCCTTGGAACCTGATCCGGTTCAAACCGGCGTAGGGAGCGCGGCAGGGAGGGTCCCCGCCAGGTGGATCCATCGGGTCGCCGGAGACGCCGCAGGGCGATCGTCCGGCATCGGCCTCCCGCCCGCGCTCGCTGCGCCCCGCAGTGGAGTCGTCATGACCGAGCGCAACGGAAGCCGCACGACCGCCCCGACCTCCCCCGAGACGGATACCGACTACCCGGGCGCCTTCCCCAACTCCCGGAAGGTGCACGTCGAGGGCGCACGCGGCGTGCGCGTCCCCATGCGCGAGATCGTGCTGAGCGGCGGGGAGGAGCCGTTCCGCGTCTACGACACGAGCGGCCCGCGAGGGACGGACGTGCGCCAGGGACTGCCCTCTCTCCGACAGCCGTGGATCGCCGAACGTGGCGTTCGCGAGACCGGCCGCGTCCGCGATCTGCGGGGCGAGCTCGAGATGCCCGCGGGGCTCGCGCGCCCGACCGTCCGCGGGAGCGGCTCCGTCACCCAGATGACCTACGCCCGCCGCGGCGAGATCACCCCCGAGATGGAGTTCGTGGCCATCCGCGAAGGGATGGCCCCTGAGTTCGTGCGCGACGAGGTGGCCCGGGGCCGCGCCATCATCCCGGCGAACGTGAACCACCCCGAGCTCGAGCCGATGATCATCGGCCGGAACTTCAAGGTGAAGATCAACGCCAACATCGGGAACTCCGCGGTGAGCTCCTCCATCGAGGAGGAGGTGGAGAAGCTCCGCTGGGCCACGCTCTGGGGCGCCGACACCGTCATGGATCTCTCTACGGGCAAGAACATCCACGAGACCCGCGAGTGGATCCTCCGGAACTCGCCGGTACCCATCGGCACCGTGCCCATCTACCAGGCGCTCGAGAAGGTCGGCGGCGTGCCCGAAGATCTCACGTGGGAGATCTACCGGGACACCATCATCGAGCAGTGCGAGCAGGGCGTGGACTACTTCACGGTGCACGCGGGGGTGCTGCTGCGGTTCATCCCCCTCACGGCGAACCGCCTCACGGGCATCGTGTCCCGCGGCGGATCCATCCTGGCCAAATGGTGCATGGCGCACCACAAGGAGAACTTCACCTACACGCACTTCCGCGAGCTGTGCGAGATCATGGCGGAGTACGACGTGTCGTTCTCGCTGGGCGACGGGCTCCGGCCCGGGTCCATCCGCGACGCCAACGACGAGGCCCAGTTCGCCGAGCTGAAGGTGCAGGGCGAGTTGACGAAGATCGCCTGGGAGTACGGGGTGCAGGTCATGAACGAGGGGCCCGGCCACGTGCCCATGCACCTCATCGAAGAGAACATGAAGAAGCAGCTCGAGTGGTGCGACGAGGCGCCGTTCTACACGCTCGGGCCGCTCACCACCGACATCGCGCCGGCGTACGACCACATCACGAGCGCGATAGGCGCGGCGCAGATCGGCTGGTACGGCACGGCCATGCTCTGCTACGTGACACCGAAGGAGCACCTCGGGCTGCCGAACCGCGACGACGTGAAGCGCGGGGTGATCACGTACAAGATCGCGGCCCACGCGGCGGACCTGGCCAAGGGCCATCCCCGGGCGCAGGACTGGGACGACGCGCTCAGCAAGGCGCGCTTCGAGTTCCGGTGGCGCGACCAGTTCAACCTGTCACTCGACCCCATGACGGCGCTCGAGTACCACGACGAGACGCTGCCGGCCGAGGGCGCGAAGGTGGCGCACTTCTGCAGCATGTGCGGGCCGAAATTCTGCTCCATGAAGATCACGGAGGATATCCGCCAGTTCGCCGCCGAGCAGGGGATGGAGACGGTCGAGGCTGTGGAGGCCGGGATGGAGGAGAAGGCGGGGGAGTTCCGCGAGAAGGGCGGGGAGATCTACGTGCCGGTGGGCGGCGAGTCGTGATCGGCGGCTAGCGCTGAAGCGGCGTCATCTGGGGCAGTTGGGCGAGTACGTCCGTCTTGTGCGACACTGCGAGCGAAAAGGCGGACATGTCTGCCCGGGTGATCCCGGCCCGCCGTCCCACCGGTCCGCCGTTGTCCGAGAGGCTATCTAGCCGCATTCTGGACGTATCGGCCAATGTGGATTGACCTGAGGGGCGGATTGGTTGGCGCCGTAGTCGGCCAGGGCTCCGTCCTGCGACGAGACCGAGGGAACTGATGGTCAGAGATCTTCGGCCCGAAGATTGGTCCGGAGGCGTGTCGATCGCCCTGATATCGGCTTGGGTTATCATCGCTGTGCGGTGGCTGTCAGGAATGTCGGCTACAGCGAACGGTGCGCTACTTTTCATGGCATTGGGGTTCTCGGTTGTCTTCGTCGTTCTTCGGGGGCGTGCTCAACGTCCGCGCAAGAAGGACCGGATCCTGCTAGGTCTAGTGCCACCGACCGTCATTGCTGCTGTGGTAAGCCTCGACTTTGCGCACATGAGCGCCCACGGAATAGCCATCAATACGACGCCGATCGTCGTTCTTCTCCTTGCCCTTTGGCCTCGCAGACCCCGCTAAGAGCTTGATATGGTTCAGGGTAACCACAGGAAGGCCCGGCGCGCGCGCTGGAGGCCGTGATGGAGCAGTTCATTGGATTCGTACTCTTCACGGCAGGGCAGGTGGGCATGTATCTGGTTGGGGATCATCTCGAGAAGTATCGACTCGACTTGCGACGGAGCCAGCCCTTCTACCGCGGTGACTCCGAGATCCTTGGTTTGGACATGATGCTTCCTCGGAACTACACGGCAGAGGGTCGCAGCCGCCTCCCTTATCTGTATGGCTGCGTGTTGCTCACCCTAGTGGGTGCGGTCTTGTGGGCGGTACTGGGGAATCGGTAGGCGGCTTCTATCATCTTCATTATCACGTTGGGGGCGATGGGTCTCGCTGACGGCGAAGGGAGAGGGGGGGACTTCGTGTGGGGTTGACCCAGGAAGTCGAACCGTAGCACCTTGGTCGGTGTAACTAAGATGACATTCTGCTCGACCAGGAATCGATAATGCATACACTCTCGAGCACGACACGGAAGCAGGGGGCGTCGATTGTGACCACCCTGCCCGCAGAGGTAGTCCGGCGGCTCGGTATTCCTCCGGGTCAGAGGCTGGACTGGATTGAAGATGGGCTGGGCGGCTTTCGGGTCGTCCCCCATTCCGAGGAACTCGGCGCCGCGGCCGAGGCCCATGAGGCGATCATGGCCGAGTACGACGGAGTGTTCCGCGAACTGGCGAAGTGAGCGACGAGGCAGGCGTGGAGGAGCCGCGTTGGCTCACCGAGACCATACTCATGATGATCCACGCCCAGCAGGTAGAGCGGTACGGCGGGGCGCATGGTATTCTCGATCCGAATGTCGTGCGCTCCGCGCTTGCCCGGCCCATCAACCGGTGGGCCTATGACCAGGATGCCGACCTCGCGGATCTGGCCGCTTCCTATCTCGTGGGATTCGCCCGCTCCCAAGGGTTCAACGATGGCAACAAGCGAACGGGCCTTGCGACAGCATTGGTCTTCCTGCGCCTGAACGGCCACGTGCTTCACGTGCCAGGTGAGGAACTGTATGCCCTTACCATGAAGGTGGCGAACAACGAGGCCGACGATGGGATCGTTGCGGCATACCTGCGATCGCGGATGAGCGGTCTGTCCAAGGGCGGCTGAGTGGATCACTTGTGATCGGTTGAACAGTTCATTGAAATGGCCTTTCGAGTGCGTGCCCGCGCGTGGCCCGTTCCTCATCCTACTCCGAGACCCTCGAAGGGATGGAGACCATGATCGTTCTGCTGATGGCGCTCACGTTCGCGACGTCCGCGGTGGCACAGGAGCACCCCGACGTTGCCCCCGCGCTTGCCGCCATCGAGTTCGCCACGCGGGAGGTCCCCTCCGACGTCTCGTTGCTGGTCGAAGCGGGAAGCACACCTCCAGAGGCCTTGAACGGCGTCGCCGAGGCCCTCGACGCGTCCATCGTAGCGCTGGATTCTGTCGTCACGTGTCCGCCGCAAGCCCCCATCGATCCGTGCCGGATCGCTCCGGGCGTGGCGCTCGTGGCGTTCAGGGCCCTGGAGCCGGAGGGTGATTCGCCACGATTCTCAGTGGGGCTCTGGCAGGACTATCCCTCCCGCGAAGAGGTGCACCACAGCGTCGTTGGCGTCGCGATGGGCTATGGCCGTGAGGGGTGGGAGGTCACCGAGGTTCTCTTCAGGGCCGCGAACTGAGGGTCACGGACCTCCCGCGCGGGGCCGGGTAGGCGCGTCCGGCATCCTTGCCGCCGCTTCGTCCGCAGTCTACGGTACCGTCGCCGCGAACCCCTCGGCGGCGCCCAGCTCTCACGCTCCCGGAGGAATCCATGCGCTCTCTCACCTGTGCGCTCCTTCTCGCGACGCTGGTCCAGGCCGACCAGGCCGCTGCCCAGATCGTGCCGGAGCGGGTCGAGGCCCGGGTGGGCGACACCACGGCCCTATCTGTCCGACAGCCGGCCGGCGACGACCTGCCGGTGCGGTGGATCTCCGCCACCCCGGAGCTGGCCACCGTGGACCAGACCGGTCGGGTGGCGGCGTTGAACCCGGGAACGGCCCGCATCACCGCGGTGGTGGGCAGCACGCCGGTGGAGGCCACCGTGCTCATCCGGGCCCTTCCGGCCGCTTCCCTGGAGGCCAGTCTCCCCGAAACCGCTCCGTACGCCGGACAGGCCGTCCCGCTCCGGGTCACGGCGCTGGATCGCCTGGGGCGCGTGGTGGAGGGCACCGAGCTCCGCTATGCATCGGAGGACCCCTCGGTAGCCGCCGTGGATCCGGGTGGGCTCGTTTTCGCTCGCAGCGCCGGCAACACCTGGGTCACGGCAACGTCCGCCGACGGTGCAGCGTCCACGCGGGTGCGGCTGGAGGTGCGGCCCGCCACCGATCTGGAGTTCTCCATCACCCCCGAGGAGACCCGGGTCCGAACCGGCGACGTGGTTCGGTTGCGGGCCTCCGTACGGGTCGCGGGCTCGGCCGATGCGGCGGAGGCGCACCCGGCCTGGTCGGTCTCGGGCGTGGGGGCCCAGGTGGAGGACGAGGCCGGCGAGGGCATCTTCGTGGCCGAGGAGCCGGGCACCTACCGGGTGACGGCGCTCCTGGGCGAAGAGGCGGCGGTGAGCTCGGTCATCCGAGTGGAGCCCCGGGGGCTCGAAGCCGAGCTGGTCCGGGTGGGACGGGGCGCCATCGCCGACCACCATTCGGGCGACGTCTGGGTCTTCGAGGGGGTCGATGGGCGCGACTACGCCTACATCGGGACCTTCTTCCACGACTGGATGAAGGTCTGGGACGTGACGGATCCCGGGAATCCGGTCCTCACCGACTCGCTCCAGATGGACGCGCGCCGGATCAACGACGTGAAGATCCACCCGAACAACCGGGTGGGAATCGTCACCCGGGAGGGCGCGTCGGACCGACGCAACGGGATCGTCCTTCTGGACCTGTCGACGCCGGCCCACCCGACCGTGCTCTCCGAATACACCGAAACCGTCACAGGCGGGGTGCACAACGTATGGATCCGGGGCGACCTCGACCTGGTCTACGCGGTCCACAACGGAACGCGCGCCGTGCACATCCTGGATATCTCCGATCCGCGCAACGTGCGTGAGGTCGGGCGATGGGCGGTGGACAACGAGCAGCGCTCGCTTCATGACGTCATCGTCCAGGACGGCTACGCCTACGTCTCCTACTGGGACGACGGTGCGGTGACCCTGGACGTGGGCGCCGGAACCCACGGCGGCACCCCCACGGAGCCCGTCTTCGTGAGCGCCTATTCGTACCCGATCGGGAACACCCACGTGGCCTGGCGCCACGGCAAGTACCTCTTCGTGGGCGACGAGATCTTCCCGGGAGACTGGGATCCGGAGGCGCCCATCGAGGCCCGGGGCTACATCCACGTCCTGGACATGAGCGACATGGACAACCCGGTGGAGGTGGCGCGCTACGAGGTCCCCGAGGCCGGAGCCCACAACGTCTGGGCCGAGGGCGACCGCCTCTACGTGGGATACTACCAGGGCGGTCTCAGGGTGCTGGACATCTCCGGCGAGCTCCGCGGCGACCTCTACGCCCAGGGCCGGGAGCTGGCCGTCCTGAAGACGGGTGCCCCGGACGCCGCGGTCCCCAACTGGTCCATGACATGGGGGGCCCAGATCCACAAGGGCCGCATCTACACTTCGGACCTCAATTCGGGGCTCTGGATCGCCGAGCTGAAGGAGACGGGGCGGCCGGTGAGCTGAAGAGCGGGCGGTGGGCACCGGTCGGCCCGCGATGCACCGAGGCCGACCGCGCCGTAGTTTCCCGGAATGTCCGCGACGCGCCCGCGCGGTACGGGTTTCGGGCCAACGGCGAAAGGGAGTCCCGTTCATGAGCGTCCGCACCTTCTCCATGGTCGCATCGGTATCCCTCACCATGTCCCTCACCTCGTGCGGGACGGGTGACGGGGGTGGAGGGGATGGCATCGTGGTGGACGACGACGATATCGGCGGCGTCGTAACCAGCGCCGACGGGCCCGAGGCCGGCGTTTGGGTCATCGCGGAGACCGACGACCTCGGCACGCGCTTCGCCCGCATCGTGGTGACGGACGACGAGGGCCGGTATCTGGTCCCCGACCTGCCCGAGGCCAGCTACCGGGTGTGGGTGCGAGGCTACGGGCTGGTGGACTCGGAGCCGGAGCCCGCCGAGCGTGGGGCGCTCCGGGACCTGACGGCCACGGTGGCGCCGGACGCCGCCGCCGCCGCGGAGGTGTACCCGGCGGCCTACTGGTACGCCATGATGGACCTTCCCACGGAGGAAGAGGTCGCCGGCTTCGAGGGCGGGATGAACGAGTACCTTACGTGGGTGAAGAACATGGGGTGCATCGGTTGCCACCAGCTCGGCAACGAGTCGACCCGGACCATCCCCGAAGTGTTCGCCGACGCAGCGTCCTCGGAGGAGGCCTGGTGGCGCCGGATCTCGTCGGGGCAGGCCGGCGAGAACATGTACGGGCTGGCGAGCAGGTTCGACGGACTTCCGGTCAAGTACATGGCGGAGTGGACGGACCGGATCGCAGCCGGCGAGCTCCCGGCCCATGTTCCCGAGCGGCCGTCGGGCCTCGAGCGCAACGTCGTGGCCACCATCCGCGACTGGTCGAGCCCTCAGTTCTACATGCACGACCTTTCCGGCACGGACCGGCGCGACCCTACCGTGAACGGGTACGGCCCGCTCTACGGCGCGCCGGAGCTCAGCACGGACGAGATGCCGATCCTGGATCCCGTGGCGAACGAGGCGACCGCGTTCCACGTGCCGGTCCGCGACGAGGACACGCCGACGACGAACGAAGTGCCGGCCATGGGACCGTCTGCCTACTGGGGGGAGGAGCGGATCTGGGACAGCCAGTCGAACATCCACAATCCCATGTTGGACCAGGACGGGCGGGTGTGGCTCACGGCCCGGATCCGGGGCCCCGAGAATCCGGACTTCTGCCGGGAGGGCTCGAGCCACCCGTCGGCGGCTCTGTACCCCAAGGACCGAACGGGGCGCCACCTGGCCGTCTTCGACCCGGAAACGGAGGAGTACTCCTTCGTCGATACCTGCTACAGCACGCACCACCTCCAGTTCGCCTACGGCGAGGACAACATCCTCTGGACCAGCGGCGGTGGGGACGTCGTGGGGTGGCTCGACACGGATCTCTTCCTGGAGACCGGCGACGCGGCGGCGGCCCAGGGGTGGGCGCCCCTCGTCCTGGACACGAACGGGAACGGTCGGCAGGATCCCTGGACCGAGCCCGGCGACCCGCTGGATCCCGCCCTCGACATGCGCGTACCCAACGGTTTCTACGCCGTCATGCCCGAGCCCCGAGGCGACGCCGTCTGGGGGTCGAACGCGTTCCGCTATCCCGGATCCATCACGAGGCTGGTCCCCGGAGAGGACCCGCCGCGCACGTCCCTGGCGGAGGTCTACGAGCCGCCGCTCCCGGGCTTCGGCGTCCGGGGCGCGGACATCGACAAGGACGGCGTCGTGTGGACGTCGCTGGGGAGCGGCCACCTGGGCGCGTTCGACCGCCGCCGGTGCGAGGGCCCGCTGAACGGGCCAGAGGCCACCGGCGATCACTGCCCGGAGGGTTGGACCTTCCACGACTTGCCGGGCCCCGGGTTCGCCGACCTCCCGGAGTACAGCGTGGAGTCCAGCTACTACACCTGGGTGGACCAGCACAATTCCCTGGGGTTGGGCGAGGACGTGCCCATCGCCACCGGGAACCTCTTCGACGGCGTGCACGCCCTCGTGGGCGGCGACTTCGTCACCCTGCGGATCCCGTATCCACTGGGGTTCTATACCAAGGGGTTCGAGGGGCGCATCGACGATCCCGATGCCGGCTGGAAGGGGCGCGGGCTCTGGGTTCCGGAGGGGGGACGCACGCCCTGGCTCAAGGAGGACGGCCAGGGATCGAAGCCCATCGTCGTGCACTTCCAGGTGCGCCCGAATCCGCTGGCGCATTAGGTGCGCCTTCGGTCTTCGCTCTTGTGCCGTTAACCTTCAGGGCTACGAATCCAAAGACAAGAGCGAACCAAGCATGGCGAAAGAAGAACCGATCGAGCTCGAGGGCGTCGTGAACGAGGTCCTCCCCAACACCAAATTCCGCGTGGAGCTGGAGAACGGCCACAAGATCCTGGCCTACCTCTCCGGCAAGATGCGGAAGTTCTACATCCGCGTGCTCGAGGGCGACCGCGTGAAGGTGGAGATGTCCCCTTACGACATGAGCCGGGGGCGGGTCACCTACCGCTACAAGTAGCGGCTCGAGGGGGGCGAGCGCGTTGCCCGAAGGGGCGCGCCTCCCCTACCGCTTTCGTCCCGTGGCCTGCGCGACCGCGTCCGCCATCTGCTCGAACTGAGCTCTCTGCGCCCGCAGACGGAAGTACAGGAAGAAGACCAAGCCCGCCGCCACGCCGGCGATCGCACCCGCGATCCATGTCCACATCCAGGCCAATACGGTCAGGACCGATAGGACGACGCCGGCGACGAAGGCCCCGGTAGTCCAGCGCGAGATCAGCTTCCGTGACTCCTCGGGCGTGCGCTCGGCGAAGAGCTCGACCATGCGCTCCTGCGCAGGGTTGAGGTCACCGAACTGGTTCTTGGCGTGCGCTTTGCGGAGCCCCGGCGGCTCCTTCCCCGGGCGAAAGCCCTTCACCTGCTGCTGTGGTCCCTGTCCTCTGCGGCGGCCCATTCCTGCTCCCGGATCGTACTGGCGTCGATCCTCGGTCGAGTGGCGTTCGTGCGGCTCTCCTACATTGCGACTCTCCTACATTAAGCGAGGGCCGGTCTGGTGGAAGGGCCAACCCACGGGGGAGCGTTGAGCCTATTGAAGCGCCTCGTGTAGATACGCTCGGGCCCGAGTCCATTCGCGCTCCACGGTTCGCGTGGACGCACCCACCGCCTCCGCCGTGTCCGCCACGGACATCCCCCCGAAGAACCGGCACTCCACGATGCGCCCCATCCGGGCGTCGTGCCTCTCGAGTCCCCGGAGCGCCTCGTCGATGCTCAGCATTCGTGTCACCTCGGCCTCGACCACGGCTACGTCGTCCCTGAGCGGCGGTCGGCGCCGGCGACACCGTGATCTCCACCGGATCCCCGAGGCCGCCCGCCGGGACCGAGAGGCTCGCCTCACCGTCGTCCGTGGCGGCCGTTCCGAATTCGGGCGAGCCAGCCACCATGCGTCCTGAAAGCAAGGGATTCAACAGAGCCAGCTGGGCGCGCGCGGTTACCGGAGGAGTGGTTGCTCGACGCTACGTGTGCCGATACCTTCGGTCGTGACGAGTTGCCGGCCTCCTCCGACCTCCTGGACGGATGAGCTCAGACCAGACGCTTCGATGATGAGTGTGCGCGGCCCCGGTGCATCGGCGGTGCGGGGAGTCACGGGGAGCGCGCTCGTCACAGTGCTCGCGCTCGCCGGAGCGCGGGCACCCGTCGGGGCACAAGTCTCGGTCATTCACGGTCGTGTGGACGACGCCATCTCCCGGATGCCCCTGGCCGATGCCACGGTGTTCTCGGCGGATTCCACATACGCTGCCGCAACCGACTCGACGGGTCTCTTCGTCATTCGGGTGCCGGACGGCGACTCTCTGGAGGTCCTGGTAGAAAGAGTCGGCTATCGAACGACGTGGTTCCGACTGCCCGAAGGGGCGGAAGAGCGGCGGTCGATCCTCCTGCTGGAGCCCGCACCCATCGAGCTGCAGGGCATCGACGTCGTCGGGGAGTCGGCGGTGACCGAGATGCTGGAGGGCCTGGAGAGGAGGCGGAACGCATTCCCCGGAGCAGTCGGCACTTTTGATCGGGCCCGCCTTGAGCGGCTCGCGCCGATCGGGAGCGTGTGGGACTTCCTGCGTCGCGAAGCCTCGTACGTATACCCATGCGGGTCGTCCCTGAGCGGCCTGTGCTCGCGTGAGAACCGGGGTCGCAGGAGCGTCCTGTTCGCTCCCTCCCAGGACCACGTCATCCTATGCCTCGATGGCCGCGATTCGTGGATCGACGAAGTGGCGGGCATGGACATCGAGTCCGTGGCGCTCATCGAGATCTATCGCCACGGGAGAGGCGGGATTCGCGTCTACACCCCCGGGTACATCACGTCGCGTGCACGACGCGGGCACACCGTGGCCATGCCCCTCGAGTTCGGTTGCTGAGCATGCGGGGGCCGAAGACGGGTAACCCCGTCGACATGGCCGCAACCGGAGTCGGCGCCCTGTGCGGCATCTCCCCGCATTCGGGCTACCTTGGAGGATTCGTGCTGCGGGTGGAATCATCCAAGGAGAGCGAGGCATGACGTCGAACCGTCGGTGGGCCACGGTGCGAAGGTGCGCCGTCGCGGTCTCATGGATTCTGCTTCTCGCAGGGTGGCCCGCGGCCGCGAGCCCACAGATCCTCACGGGCGCGCCCGACACCGCCGCCGCCCCGACCCAGGCCGTCGTCGCCCCGCCGGATTCGGTGCTCTCCGCCAGACTCCGGGCCGTGTACGGGAGCTTCGAGGAGTTCGAGGAGGTCACGTTCTCCGTGACCGAAGGAGTCGTGCGTCTCGCCGGAACCGTCGACAACCCGGACGTGCGTCGACGGCTCGAGGAGCTCAGCAACGAGATCCAGGGGGTCGTCTACGTCGTCAGCGACGTGGAGACGGCCACGGACGTGGAGACCCGCCTCACACCGGCGGTGGCCCAGATCCAGGAGTACTGGGAAGCCCTCGTGGCCCAGCTCCCGGTAATGGCGGTGGCCCTCCTCGTCGTCATGCTCTTCTGGGGCGCCAGCTTCATGCTCGGCCGGTGGCGACGGCCCGCCACCTGGACGGGGATCAACCCGCTTCTGTGGGGCTTCATCGGTCGCCTGGTGCGCGGGTTCATGGTGGCGGTTGGGCTGCTGCTCGCTTTCGACATCCTGGGAATAACCAGCCTCATGGGTGCGGTCCTCGGCACCGCGGGCATCGTCGGCCTCGCCATCGGCTTCGCCTTTCAGGACATCGTCGAGAACTATCTGGCGGGTATGCTGCTCAGCTTGCGGCGCCCCTTCTCGGTGAACGACCTCGTCCGGGTGGGCGAGTTCGAGGGCCGTATCGTTCGGCTCACCTCACGGGAGCTCGTCCTCCTCACTCCGGAAGGGAATCATGTGAGGCTGCCCAACGCACACGTCTTCAAGAACCCGCTCACGAACTTCACCATCAATCCGCGCCGCCTGTTCCAGTTCGAGGTCGGGATCTCCGTGGACGAGGAGCTTCAGCGGGCGCTCGCCGTCGGCGTCGGAACACTGAAGGCCATGGCCGGAGTGATGGAAGATCCCGGACCCTTCGGTCGGGTGATGGCGTTAGGTGAATCCACGGTAGCCGTCCGCTTCCACGGCTGGGTCGACCAGCGCGCCACGGATTTCCTGAAAGTACGGAGCGAGGCGATCCGCCTGGTGAAGGCCGCTCTGGACGCCGAAGGCATCGTGATGCCCGAGCCCACCTACCGCGTGCTGACACGGGCGCTGCCGGAGAAGAAGGCGACGGTCACCGCGCTCCCCAGCGACGTGGAGAGCGAGGCGGCCCTCATCGACGTGAAGCCGGATCACGAGCTCGAGAAGCAGGTGCTCGACGAGCTGAAGGAATCGGGGGACGAGAACCTGTTGCCGTGATGAAGTCGATTCCAGTGGGTCGCAGAACTGGCCCGTGGCCCGAAGCTAGCTTGGTGCTTTGGCGAAGCGCAGGTAGGGGAGCCTGATATCGATCTCGCCGAACCTGCTCTTCGCCTGCTCGTCGTCGAGGCTCAGCCCCACGATCACGTCCTGGCCCGGCACCCAGTCGGCGGGCGTGGATACGGGGACGCCGTCGGTCATCTGCACTGCATCGAGCGCACGCAGGATCTCTGCGAAGTTACGACCCACCGACATCGGATAGGCCATCATGAGCCGGATCTTCTTGTCCGGCCCGATGATGAATACCGTTCGCACGGTGGCGCTGTCGGCAGGGGTGCGGCCATCGGGCAGGTACGCATCGGCGGGTAGCATGTCGTAGAGCTTGGCGACTTGCAGTGAGGTGTCGTCGATGATCGGAAAGTCCGCGGGGGCACCGGCGAAGGCCTCGATGTCGCGCTTCCACTTGCGGTGCTCTTCGACGGTGTCGACCGACACGCCCATGACTCTGGTGTTGCGCTTGGCGAACTCGGGGGCGAGGCGGGCGACCGCTCCGAATTCAGTAGTGCAGACCGGCGTGAAGTCCTTTGGGTGCGAAAACAGGATGGCGTAGCTGTCGCCCATCCAGTCGTGGAAGGTAAGCTCGCCAGCGGTGGAGTCGGTCGTGAAGTCGGGGGCGACGTCGTTGATTCGTAGGGACATGATGGTTCCTTCCTGGCTGGCGCAACGGGCTCGACCTTCCTCACGGTGACGATGGGAGGCACGAGCGGCTTGGCGCAAGGCATGCGTCGGCGATCCCGTCGCTTGCCCGAGGACCGGAGCACGCAGCGATCCGCGCGCGCCACTGAAGTGGGACTCAGCGTGTGTTTTGGTCAGTGGGAGCATGTGCTCTCAGAACGGAAACATCACCGGCACCAGGAGCACGGTGATCACGAGGATGATGGCCTGGAGCGCCACGCCCACCTTGAAGAAGTCGCCGAAACGGTAGCCGCCGGGCCCGAGCACCAACGTGTTGACCGGTGAAGCCACCGGGGTAGCGAAGGCGGTCGACGCCGCGACGGCAAGGGTCATCAGGAAGGGCTCCGGTCGGGCCCCGACCCCCAGCGCGAGGGACGAGGCGATGGGGGCGAGGAGCACAGCCGTTGCCGTGTTGGAAATGACCTGGCTCAGGGCCGAGGTGAGGAGAAAGAGCGCCGCCAGGAGGAGCAGGGGGCCGGCGCCCTCCATGAGACCCGAGAGGGACGCTACGAGCCACGCCATCCCGCCGGTGGCCTCCAGCGCTGTGGCCATCGGGAGAATGCCGGCGATGAGGACCACGCTCTCCCAGTTCACCGCACGATAGGCGTCCTCCACCGTGACGCATCCGGTGAGGACCATGCCGACGGCGGCCAGGAGCACTGCCGTGACCGGCGGGACGATGCCCAGGGTGAGGAGGGCCATCATGGCCACCATCATTCCCACGGCGAGCGGTGCCCGCGCGAGGGGCGCCAGCGCGTCCGACATCTCGCGTGGCGCCATGGCCACGATGAAGTCCCGGGTCTCCCGCTGGAGAAGCCGAATCCGCTCCCACTCGCCCTGCACGAGCAGGGTGTCGCCGAATCGGAGGGAGAGGTCGGCCAGCGAAGCGGAAACCAGCTCTCCCAGGCGCTTCACCCCGACCACGTTGAGCTGGTAGCGGTCCCGGAAGCGGATGTCCTGGAGGGTCTTGCCCACGAGCCGGGATCGAGGGGCCAGCAGCACCTCGGCCATCCCGGTCTCGGGACCCGTCGGGTCGCCCTCGAGCTCTTCGCCGAGGAGGTGGAATCCCATGCGTGCCACGAGGCGGTGCACTCCGTCGGGACTTCCTTGAAGGACCAGCTCGTCGCCGGCCCGGAGGCTCGACGTGGCGAGAGCCGGCCGGGTCCGTGCGACGCCAGGCCGTGGCTTCCTCCGGCGCTCGCCGCCGACGCCCTCCCGGATCTCCGTGACCGTGACCCCGAATCGGGCCGGAAGCTCCGCGTCGCCCAGCGCGGTTCCCACGAGCGGGGACTCGGACCCCAGCCGGACCCGAAAGAGCGATGGCGCCAGCTCCCACTCCCCCGCCAGGTCCGAGAGCGTGGGGGCATCGGTGGAGGCGGCGGGGCGGGCGGGGCTCGGGCGGTCCGGGAGAAGGCGGCGTCCCGCCAGCGCCATGAAGGTCACCCCTGCGACCACCATGGCCAGGCCCACCGGGGTGAAGTCGAACATGCCGAAGCCCTCGCGGCCCAGCGACTCAAGGTGCTGGCTCACCACGATGTTGGGGGCCGTGCCGATGAGGGTGAGCATACCCCCGAGGAGCGAGGCGACCGAGAGGGGAATGAGGAGTCGGGAAGGGGAGATGTCCCGGGCCCAGGCGAGCCCCATGACTACCGGGAGCATGACCGCCACGGTGCCGGTGGAGCTCATGATGCCCGAGAGGAGCGCGACGAGCAGCATGATGACGACGAGGAGCCGAACCTCGGAGTCGCCGGCGAGCCTCGCCGGGAGGCGTCCCATGGCTCGAGCGACGCCGGTCTGGAAGAGGCCGTCGCCCACCACGAAGAGCCCGGCGATCATGATGACCACGGGGTCCGAGAAGCCGGCCAACGCCTCGCCGGGGGTGAGGATGCCGGTGAGGGTCAGGGCCAGGAGCGCCATGAGGGCCGCCACGTCGAGGCGGAGGCGCTCGCTCACGAAGAGCACGATCGTGACGGCGAGAATGCCGAAGACGAGGAGGGCGGCGGCGGAAGGCATGGTCCTTCGAGTGTGGCGAAGCGCGCGTGGAGGCTCAATGGCCGTCGGCCACTCCTTTCCCTTGAGCGCTCGGGAGATCGTCCTTAGGATTCCTCGCTCCCACCTCGTCGGCGGGCCCGAATCGGGCTGCCGCCATCCAACAGCCCAGCGCCCATACGATGAACGCCACCATCGAAGACCTGATGGTCAAGTCCGTGGTCACCACCCGTCCCCACAAGTCGGTCGGGCACGTGAAGGACATCATGAAGACCAACGGCATCCAGTCCGTGCCCGTGGTGGACGAGGAGAAGCAGGTCCTCGGCATCGTCACCTCGACGGACATGCTGGAAGACCTGTCGGACAACACGCCGGTGAGCAACGTGATGACCAAGAGCGTCTACAGCGTGCCGCTCTACTCGGACGTCCACATCGCCGCGCGGGTGATGCGCAACCACAAGATCCACCACGTGGTCGTGACCCACGAGCAGCAGCTCGTCGGGATCCTCAGCTCGTTCGATCTGCTGCGGTTGGTGGAAGACCACCGGTTCGTCATGAAGAACCCGCCAACGCCGTCGAAGAGGGAAGCCAAGCGGGGGTGACGAGGGGGCGACATGCCCCCCGAGACCTTCGCCGTCGGCGCGCTCACCGACTTGAATCCTTTCTGTCGGATTCTGGCTCTCCCGAGTAGAGATCACCCAAATGGAGGAGCGCAGAACCATGGCCAGCAAGCTTTTCACCCGGAACGAGCACATCGTGGAGCGTGTGGTGCGGGTCGTCCTCGGACTCGCCCTGCTGAGCATCGTGTTCGTCGGGCCTCGGACCTACTGGGGTCTCATCGGGATCGTCCCGCTCGCGACCGGGCTTCTCGGCACGTGCCCCCTCTACTCGATGATCGGCTTCAGCACCTGCGCGCGTGACGGTACCTGCTGACGACGCGGAGCTTCTGAGGCGTAGTGCCGCAGGAGATCAGCCCGCGTTCACGGAGTTGATGGACCGCCACGCCGATGCGGTCCATCGGCTCCTCCTCTCGCTCGGCGCGGGCCAGGACGACGCCGAGGATGCTTTGCAGGATTGCTTCGTGTCTGCATGGCTGAGCGCCGGGACTTTCAGGGGGACCGCCTCGGCGAGAGCATGGCTCTTCTCCATCGCCCGAAACGCCCTGCGTAGACAGCACCGGCGGCGAGCGGGGGAGCCCACCGAGATGGAAGGCCTGGAGGCACTCGGGGCTGCCGCGGGATGGGGCGTGCAGTCGGATTTCAGGCACCGTTTCGAGATGCGCGATGAGCTCGAGTGGGCGTTGAGCAGGATCCTGCCCGAGGAAAGGGAGGTCGTCGTGCTTCGTGACCTGGAGGGCTTGAGTGGGGAGGAAGCCGCCGAGGTCCTCGAGCTGAGCGTGGCCGCGATGAAGAGCCGCCTGCACCGAGGGCGGTTGCGTCTCATGGGCCTCGTACGAACGGAGGAGACGAATGCCTGACCTCGATCGAGTCGTCGGAGGGCTCCGATGCCGTGACGTGCTGGACCTGCTCGCCGACTTCGTGGACGGCGACCTCGATCCGACCACGCTCGAGAAGGTACGAGCGCACCTCCGTGGCTGCGACAGGTGTGAGAAGTTCGGAGGGGATTACGCAGCCCTGGTCGCTCAGCTACGCGAAGGCCGGGAGCGATTCGAGGGGACCCCCGGGGTCCGGCATCGGCTGGCAGCGCGGATGGCCCGTGTCTGGTCGGGAGATGAGCGGGTAAGTCGCTGAGTCGGAGATGACGCGCGCGTTAGCCGGTTCAGGGGCGCCACGTGTCGCGCGGCCGCGTCACGAGCGCCCCGTTTTCGCGGTTCCGAGCCACGAGGCGAGCGGCACGAAGCTCGCATGCCATCGAGGGCAGCACGATCGAATGAGCGTGACGCCCGACCGTGGTCGCCGCCGGTCGAGACTCCTCCTGCGCTTCGGCGGGCGCGGCAACTCGACTCATGTCATGGAGAAGGATGTTCTCGACCGACAGGCGTGAGCCCCCTCCGGTGATCGTGGCTGGCCTGACCCTCAACGGCGCCACGGTCCTTCGCAGAATGGTACGGCTAGGCTACGCGGCGCGGGGCCTGAGCTTCAACCCGGATGAGCCGGGGTGGCACGTGAGCGGTGCCCTCCGCCATCGTACCCCCGACCCGAGAGAGGACTTCGAGGGATGGGTGGGCGCTTTGCTCCAGCTGGGGGACGAGTTCGAGGAGCCGCCACCCGTTCTACCCATGTCCGACGTTCACGTCGTTGCGTTCGACCGAGCCACGTCTCACCTGGCCGGACGGTTTCGTCTGCACGGTCTCGGCAACCGCCTGCACACGCGCCTGACGTCGAAGCGCCACACGTTCGAGCTGGCCGCGGAAGAGAACTTCTCGCGACCCGCATCACGGTGGGTGGAAAGCCGGGACGAGCTGGCCGACTTCGCGGACGAGTTGTCGGGACCGGTCCTGTTCAAGCCGGAATTCACGTACCAGTGGAGGAATCGCACCGCGGCACCGGTCGTCGGAAGGCGTAAGGTGGCCACGGGGCGGACCAAGGACGAGTTGCTCGGCGCCTACGACGAGATCGCTCCCTTCACCCCGGGCGTGCTCGCCCAGGAGGTGATCCCCGGGCCCGACAGCAATCTCGTCTACTGGTGCGGGTTCGTGGGCCCGGAACGGAGGGTGGGGGGGCGTCTGGTGGGGGTGAAGCGGAGAATCGTGCCGATCCACTACGGGTCGGCCACCTTCGTGGAGCTCGTCGACGCGCCGGAGGTCGAGGATCAATGCGAGCGGTTTCTCACCGCCCTCGGATACGAAGGCCTTTGCGGAATCGAGCTCAAGCACGATCCGAGGGACGGGGTCGCGAAGCTGATCGAGGTCAACCCGCGGTATAGCCTTTGGGACGACATCGGCGTGCCCGTGGGTGTCGATCTCGCGCATGAAGCCGTGCGCTCTTTGCTCGGCGACCCGACCCAGCCCAGGCGACCCCACCACTTCCGGCAGAAGTGGGTCGAGCTGTGCCGCGACGTGCCCGCGGCGCTGGCGTACCGGAACGAGGGCCTCCTCTCCGCGAGCGCCTGGCTCTGGAGCCTGCGGCCTCCGGTCGTCGTGAACGACCTGCCGATCCTGGACGACCCGGGTTATGCCTGCCACATGGTTTCGCGACGGGTGCGGAAGCTCGTCCACCGTGCTCGGGTCCGCTACGGCGCCCCGGTGCGACAGTTGACGCGTCCTTTACCCGAAACCGCTCCTTAGCAAGGACCGGTGACTTCCGGAATATCGCGCCATACGTGACGCCGGGCGTGGCATGAAGCTTGAGACTCCTACCTCTCGAGCGGGCTCGCCGCTGACGCCCCCCAACAGGATGGTGCGGATGGCTAGACAAGGGATGGCGCCTGTCGTCGGGCTCGTGTTGCTTTTCGTTGGTTGCGCGGACTCGGATCACGCGGAGACGCCACCGACGGCGGACGCGTTGCTCGCGTCGACCGCTGCGTTGTACCAGGATCTCCGGTCCACGCTCGATCAGTTCGGAGTGCAGATGGAGCGACTCGATCAGCGCTATCAGAGCGCCACGGAGAACGTGGCGGCGACCTGGTCGGAGACGCGGGCCGAGATACGGGAATACCGAGAGGGGCTCGAGGCCAATCTCGCCAGGCTCGAAGGGGCGAGTGTGGACGAAGCCCAGAGGCTGAAGCGTCAGATGGCGGAGGATCTCGAGCGCCTGACGGAGCGTCTCGAGCGCGCCGACCTGGAGGCCGTCGAGGACGACAGGGAGTTCCTCTCGGCCTCGCGGGATCGCATGGTCCGGGTGGAGGAGGACCTCGAGGTCCTCGGTGACGAGGTCGCATCCCTTTCGGCGGAAGCGCGTGAGGAAGCGTCAGCGACGCTCGAGGCGCTCCGCGACCAGGCCGGTAAGCTCGAGACCCGGCTGGACGGCCTCAGCGATGCCACGGCTGAGGAGATCGAGAGCCGACGCACCGACATCGCCCGGGCGCTCGGAGCCCTGACGGCTTCGGTTCGGCGAGAGCTGTTCGAGATGAGACAGGTGGTGACCGATTAGTGTCGCATGGCTCTTGCTCCCGAAGTACGGGTGAAGCTTCCCGCGCGCCGCCACCGATGGCGAAGGTCGACGTCAACCGAAGCACTCCAGCGTCGGTTCTGGATCTGGGCGTACGGCCTCCTGTTGACAGTCACGCTCCTCTCCGGTTGTGAGCATAGCGTGGTCTCCGTGGTCGAGGTCTCCGAGGTGGAGGTCTCGCCGGCTCGCATCACGCTGGTGGAGGGTGAGCGCGACACCGTGTCCGTCGTGTTGAGGGAGCGCGGCGGAGCCGAGGTGTCGGGTCGCGAGGTGGTATGGTCGGTCGACGATGAGGAAGTGGCCTCGGTCACTTCGGAGGGGGTTGTGGAGGGGCGGGGCCCCGGGACGACCCGGATCCACGCCACCAGCGAGGGTGTCAGCGGGACGGGGGAGGTCACGGTTGTCGCCGGCCCCGAGGTCGAGGTCTCGGTCGCTACCGTCGATCTCGATGGGGCGGCCGGAAAGGCCGCGGCCCTCACCCGGGAGGTCGACGTGAGGAATGCCGGCAATGGGACCCTGGACCGGCTCACCGCTCGGGTGAAGGGGGGTGACGTGAGCTGGTTGGACGCCCGTCTCCTGGGTACCAGAGCGCCGACACGGCTCCGCCTCAGCGCGAACGCCGAGGGACTCGCCGCCGGTGCCTACGTAGCGGTTGTGACGGTGGGCTCTCCGTCGGCCCGGAACGGCTCGATCGAGGTGAAGGTGCGGCTGACCGTGGTCGAAGAGCCCGAGCCCGAGCCGGAGCCCGAGCCCGAGCCGGAGCCCGAGCCCGAGCCGGAGCCCGAGCCCGAGCCCGAGCCCGAGCCCGAACCCGAGCCCGAGCCCGAGCCGGAGCCCGAACCGGAGCCCGAGGACTCCTGCAGCATCAGCGATCGCACCTTCGACGACGACGTCGAGATCCCCAGGGACTGGACGTGCACCTTCACCAACGTCCGGGTGCGAGGCGACCTGGAGCTCGGGAGGGGCGCCCGCCTGATCGGCTCGGACCTGAGGGTGGACGGGGACGTCGAGGCGGACGGAGCCGAGGAGCTCCGGCTCACCCGATCGCGAATCGAGGGCGACGTCCAGTTCGAGAAGGGTGGGCGGGTCACCATCCTCGACAGCCAGGTCGACGGGAAGGTCGAGATCAAGGATAACCGCGGACGTATCGACCTCAGGGACAACACGGTCGATGACGACGTCAAGCTCGAGAAGAACCGCGAGGGCCCGTTCACCCTCTTCCGCAACGAGATCGACGGCAAGCTCACGTGCAAGGACAACACTCCTGCCCCGACCGGGAGCGGGAACGTGGCCGACGAGAAGGAGGGACAATGCAGGGGGCTCTAAACGTCCGGTCGGTGGCCGAAACGCGACATTCGGGCTGTCGCCCGTCGCGCCTGCGATCCATCTCGTCACGCCATCCGACCCTATTGATTCCGGTACTTCTGGTCCTGGGGTGTAGCGCCGATCCGATCGCCGACGACGAGCAGGATACGGACGAGGTACACGAGTCGCGCCTGCTCGACTTCCGGGTCGTCACGGTGGTCGAGGGACTCGAGCATCCATGGGGCATGGCCTTCCTACCTGGTGGCGAGATCCTGGTGACCGAGCGTCCCGGTCGCCTGCGACTGGTGCGGGACGGGAGCCTCGTCGACGAGCCGCTCTCCGGCGTGCCCGACGTGGGTGCGGGCGGCCAGGGAGGTCTCCTCGACATCGCGCTCCATCCGGACTTCGAGAGCAACCGCTGGGTCTATCTGACCTACTCGAGATCGGAATCCGGCGAACGGACCACCGCCATCGCGCGAGGGCGCTACGACGGAGAGCGCTTGACCGAGCTGGAAGAGATCTACGAAGCGGAAGCCTGGGGCGACGGCGACAGGCACTTCGGCTCCAGGATCGCATTCGACGTGGCCGGATATCTCTATGTCACGATAGGGGAGCGGGGTGAGATGGAAGAGGCCCAGAATCGCGCCAACGACCAGGGTGCCGTGCTCCGGCTGAACGACGACGGCAGCATACCGGTCGACAATCCATTCATCGGCGACGGGAACGCCCGTGGAGCCATATGGGCTTACGGCGTGCGCAATATCCAGGCACTCGCGTTCCATCCGGAGACGGGGGAGCTCTGGGCCGGCGAGCACGGCCCTCTCGGCGGCGACGAGATCAACGTCATCGAGGAAGGCGGCAACTACGGGTGGCCGGAGGTCACCTACGGATTGAACTACGACGGCAGCGTCATCAGCGAGCTCACCGAGAGGGACGGCATGGTGCAACCCGTCCATCATTGGGACGAGTCGCCTGCACTGTCCGGGCTGACGATCTACACGGGAGGCGAGCTGGGCCCCTGGAGCGGACAGCTCTTCGCGGGCGGGCTCGCGGGACGCCATCTGGTACGGCTCGACTTCGATGGTCACGAGCTCCGGGACAGCGAGACGCTGCTCGAGGACCTGGAGCACCGGATCCGGGACGTGCGCACCGGCCCGGACGGATTCCTCTACCTCCTGATCGACTCGAGCGACGCTCCGATGCTGAGGCTCGAGCCGTTGGGCCGTTGAACGTCCGGCGTGCGCGTGTGACCGGATGGCCCGGTGCGGTCACGCCGGTAGGCGCAGGAGGGTCCTTCCGTGGGCCCCTGCCGCCAGCATCCACCTGTGGGGTCCGAGGATCCATCCGGTCCCGAAGGCGAGGCCGCTGAGGAAACGGGTGGGGTTGCCGCTGAGTTCCGGGGCCTGCTGCGACAGCGTCCACTCCCCCGCCATGAGGGCCATGAGCGCGACGGCCAGGAGCACTGGTCCCGGTGTGAAGGCTCGCCGCCACTCCCAGGGTTCCTCCACCCGTCGCAGCATCCACCACGAGAGGGCCAGGCCGCCGTACACGCCGGTGCAGCGCGCGCAGAGCGCCATGGAGTGTCCGAGCACGTGGAACGAGCGAGCCGCGAGCTGGTGGCAGAGCCCCTCGACGGCGGCCATGGCGAGACGGCCGGCATCGCCGCCGGCCAGCGCCAGGACGGGGGCGGCGAGCGAGACCGACAGAAGCGCGGCCGCACCGACGAACACGGTCCGGTCGATGCCGCGGAGCGTCACGAAGCGTCCCCGGCGGCCTCCGCCGGTCCCGTTCCCAGCGCTTCCGACAGGATGTCGGCCTGTTCCCGGCCGAACATCTCGCTGAAGAGGCGGCGCTCCACCTTCGTCTTGCCATCCTCGAAGAAGTGGGCCTCCACTTCCACCAGGTTGGTACTCCGGTCGCTGCCGCTCCACAGTGTCAGGTCCAGACGGGCCTCCTTCTCGTCCGGCGGCTCGTCGACCGGGAGGGACTCCAACGCGGCCAATAGCGCCAGGTTCCCGTGGTAGAGGCCTCTCAGGAGCACCCCGACATGCTCCAGTGGGTAGCGCCCCACGACCTTGCGCTCCATCTCGCTGCCGCTGGATTCGCAGAACGGGTGCTCCCCCGCCTGGGACGCGGCGAGCCCCACGAAGAGGAAGGCGAACACCGCCAGGACGCCGCCGTACACCAGTCCCGATTTGGCCAGCACGATCACGCTGGCCAGGGCGGTGCCGAGCCCCACCATTACCGCCCAGATGCTCGTGCCGATGAGCCCGCCCAACACCGGGTCGATGTCCCCTTCGATCCGGGAGGCCATCCCCAGGACGAGCCAGAGCGTCGCCCCGGCCGCCAGCAGGCCCACGCCCCACCCCAGGCGCTCGGCCAAGGCGGGGGAACGGCAGCGTGCGACACCACCGGACGCCGCGAAGATCGCTCCCGTCGTGAACGCGACGGCCAGCGGTGAGAAGAAGTAGGCCAAGATGGCACCCAGCAGGAGGATCTGCAGGCAGCCGCCCATGCTGACGAACACCCCCATCACCCATAGCCCTCCCCATTGGATGGCGAGCGCGACCCCGGTGCCCAACGCCACGCCCGCGATTCCGGCCGCGAGCAGGACCGGGATCGTTCGTCCCTCCGTACGGCCGCTCGGGACGTAGCCACGGGGCACCTCGGCGGGGATCTCCGTCAAAGGCTCCTGCAGAAGGGCGCGCCGATCACGCGCGACCTCGGCCAGCTCCTCGACGGCGTACTCGCGGGGTCCCAGGGCGTCCATCGGCCCGAGCCCACCGAAGGCCTCGAATATCGTGGGAGGGTGATCCATGCTCGGCTCCGCGGTGGGATGGCTAACGGGAGTGCAATGAAGCCGCACAGAGTACGGTGGGGTGTGTCCGGGCGCCAGCGCCGCTCCGGTCGCCACGATCCCACGGCCCTCGTAGCTTGCCGGGAGCCGGAAGCCGGCCGAGCGTGGAGCTCCGCCAGCTCCTCCTGTGACCCACGTCCCCGCGTCGACCGCCATGCGCCAACTCGCCGCCTCAGCCGTTCTGGTCCTCGCCGCCTGTACCGCCGCCCCGGCTCCCGCCCCGACGGGCGCACCCGGCCCGGCCCCTTCGGAGATCGTCGACCTCCACGCCGCCATGACCGTCCCCGGCCTGGAGGACCGCCGCTTCGACCACGCCACCTATTGGCGCGCCGTTGAGCCCTACCTCGGTGAACCGTGGACCGTGGAGGAAGCGGGCCGGTCGGCCGAGGGGAGGGAGATCCATAGGCTCACGGCGGGTTCGGGCCCTACCCGGGTCAT
Organism: Longimicrobiales bacterium; assembly: GCA_041690395.1. Lineage (GTDB taxonomy): Bacteria > Gemmatimonadota > Gemmatimonadetes > Longimicrobiales > Gaopeijiaceae > JAWLHJ01. Next base: position 191,921 of record JAWLHJ010000005.1, read on the forward strand.
GCTGTGGTCGCAGATGCACGGGGACGAGAGCACGGCATCCATGGCGCTGGCCGACCTGATCCGGTTCTTCCACGAGCAGCCGGAGCACCGCCTTACGCGGAGCATCCTCGAGGGTACGACGCTCCACCTGATTCCGATGCTCAACCCGGACGGGGCCGAGCGCTTTCAGCGCCGGAACGCGCAGGGCGTGGACGTGAACCGGGACGCTCGCCGACTGGTGACACCCGAGGGACGGGCGCTCAAGGCGGCGCACGACGCATTCCAGCCCGACTTCGGCTTCAACCTGCACGACCAGGATCCGGCCATCCGGGTCGGCAACTCCGATCGGCAGGCCGCCATCGCGCTCCTGGCTCCCGCCTTCAACGAGGCGCGGGGCGTCAACGATCGGCGCCGGGCCGCCATGCAGGTGGCCTCCCTTCTGGTCGACGCGGTGGAGCCGCTGGTCGGTGATCACGTGGCCCGCTACGACGACACTTTCAACGCCAGGGCCTTCGGCGATCTCATGGCGGCCTGGGGGACGAGCACCGTCCTCATCGAGAGCGGGGGGTGGGCCGAGGATCCGCAGAAGCAACACCTCCGGCGGACGAACTTCGTGGCGCTCGTCACCGCGCTGGACGCTATCGCCACCGGGCGCTACCAGGCGTACGGGACGGACCTCTATGAAGGGTTGGCCTTCAACGGACGGAGGGTGCCGGATCTCCTCCTCGAGGGTGGAACGGTGGTCGTGCCGGGGCTGCCGCCCCTCCGAGCCGACGTCATGGTGAACTACGACCGTCCCCTTCTGGAGGAGGGCGGCGTCATCTCCGACGTGGGGGATCTCGGCGGATACGAGGCCCAGGACACCCTCGACGTCTCCGGGCTGTATCTCATCGCCGACCCTGAGGCTCTGGACGCGACCGGCGCGATCGGGCCCGGGATGCCCGCCCACTTCACGGTGGCGGAAGACCTCGCGGGAGAACGGGTCCGGTTCCGGTTCCGGGGAGGACGTTAGGACGTTCGCTCGTCGCTGTCGAATGCCCCGGGTCTCGCTCGACAATGGGGTGAGATCGAAACGGAATCCCCATGCGAGGAGGAACTGTGAAGTACTTGTGTCTGGCTTGCGGCGATGAATCGGCCTGGGAGAAGCTGACCGAGGAACAACAGCAGGAGTACGTGGCCCGCTGCCGGGTGCATGATGAGGAGCTGGCCGCGAATGAGCGCGTCGGGCTCTACGCCGGCCTGTCGGAAGGCGGCCGGATCGTGCGAACGCGCGGGGGCAAGCCCGTGGTGACGGACGGTCCGTTCGTAGAGTCCAAGGAGATCGGCGGCGTGTTTGTCGTGGAGGCGGACGATGTGGACGAAGCGGTCCGCATCGCTTCGCTCCATCCCGCGGCGCGCATGGGGGAGGAACTCGGGTGGTACGTGGCCGTGCGGCCGCTGTTCATACCGGAGGCGGGGCGGCCCTGACGGTGTGCGGGCGGCCTTCGGCCGACCGTCGACCGAGTCGTTGCACGGGCTCGGCCGCACCCTGACCCATGAGATGGGCCACTACCTGGGCCTTCTGCATCCGTGGGGGAGGGGTGACTGCGACACCAACGACTTCTGCGCCGATACGCCCGCGATGTCGGAGTCCGTCCTGGGGTGCCCGGTCGACCCGCCTCTGGGCTGCGGGGGCGTGCCCGTCATGATCGAGAACTACATGGGGTGGTCCGCCGACTCGTGCATGAGCACGTTCACGAAGGACCAGATCGCTCGAATGCGTCATGTCCTGGAGCACAGCCCGCGCCGGAGCGACCTCGCGCGTTCACCGGGGCTGGTGCGTGCGCCGTAGGCGCGAGGTGTGGGCCGCGCGCCCAGGCGCTGGCGCTCGTCGGTGACCTGCATCACCTTCCTTGACTGAAGTCTCCGGCGTGCCGAAAGCCGCCGGGATGGCGGGGAATCTCGACAAGGGACGGTTGCGGCATGGGACGATCGGGGGGGTGGTGGCGTTGCGGGGGCAGGTTGGCCGCGTGTGCGCTCGGGATGGTGGTCACGGCGACTCCGGGGGCGACGGGTCCGGTCGCGGCGCAGGACACCGGCACGTACCTGGATTACGAGGCGCTGACGTCGGCTGTGCGAGGCCTGGAAGGCGATCTCGTCCGTGTGTCGAGCCTGACGACATCGAACGCCGGGCGCGACATCTGGCTCCTGACGTTGGGGTCCGCGGAGGGACGGCCGCTCGACCAGCGCCCGGCGCTCCTCGTCGTGGCGAACCTGGAGGCCAACCGGGTCGCGGGGTCGCACGCCGCCCTCCGTTTCGTCGAGCGGCTCGCGGCGGGGTACGGCGCCGACCCCGATGTGACCGCCCTGCTGGATACCCGCACTGTCTACGTGGTCCCGCGCGCGAACCCGGACGGCGCCGAGCTCGTGTTCACCCTTCCCGGCATCGAGACCCCGTACAAGCCGTTCCAGGGGAACGCCGACGCCGGCGGCCTCAATGCCCGTGAGCTCGGTCGCGACCTGAACGGTGACGGGCTCGTGACGACCATGCGCGTGTCCCGTGCCGGCGGCGCGATGATGGCCGATCCGGACGATCCGCGGCTCGTCCGCGAGGCCGAGCGGACACGCGCCGAGCGCGGCGCCTACGACATCATGCCGGAGGGGATCCATCCCGACAGCCTGGACGCCTATGTGCCGCTCGGTGGGGACGGGGTGAATCTCAACCTGAACTTCCAGCACGAGTACCAGTACTTCGAGCCGCACGTGGGCCCGCACATGATCAGCGAGCCCGAGTCGAGGGCTCTGGCGGACTTCGTGTTCGAACATCCGAACGTGGCCGCCGTGCTCGTCTGGTCGGCGTTCGACAATCTGCGCTCACCCACACCGGCGAACCGCACACCGCCGCCCGCCGTCACGGGGAACCCTCCCGAGGTGCCGACGAACCTGGCCGAGGGCGACCGGCCCTACTTCGAGTATGTGAGTGAGCAGTTCCGTGAGATCACCGGGCTGAGCGGGGACGGTGCGCCGGACGAGGGCGGCTCCTTCCCGCAGTTCACGTACTACCAGATGGGCCTCCCCACCTTCACGACCCCGGTCTGGGCGCCGCCCGAGGGTGCAGGGAGCACCGATGCGCGCTGGCTCGCGCTCTTCGATTCGGTCGGCGTCGACGGCCACGTTGCATGGACGCCGGCGAGTCACCCTCAGCTCGGAGAGGTCGAGGTGGGAGGCTTCGTGCCGAACGCCCGAGTCAACCCTCCCGCCTCCGAGCTCGACGGCCTGCTCGAGCGCCACACGGATTTCGCGCTCTGGTTGGCCGGGCGGCTCCCGGAGGTGGAGGTGGTCGAGACGACCGTCGAGCCGCGCGGGGAAGGCGTCTGGAGCGTGGCGCTGACGCTCACGAACGAGGGTTACTTCCCCACCCAGCTCGAGCTCGCGGAGCGGATCCGCTTCAACCGGCCGATCAACGCGCGTCTGATGCCCGCCTCCGGCGTGACGGTCCTCAGCGAGGACGTCCAGCATCAGTTGCCACGCATCGACGGGATGGGCGGGACCGCGGACTTCAGCTGGCTGATCACCGCTCCCGCCGGGACCGAGGTGGCGATCGAGGTGTTCGCCGAGAGGGCCGGAGGTCTGATCACCATTCCGGTGACGTTGAGCGCGGGGGACGACCGATGAGCAAGGCACCGAGCAGGCACGGAGAGACGAAGGTGACGACGGGCAACGGCACGACGAGATCCGGCGGTGGGTCGCGGAAGGGAACCCGCACGCGCTTCGGGACGGCGGCCGCCATCGTGCTCACAGGAGCGCTCGCTCTTCCGGTCGCGGGACCGGCGCAGGCGGCTGCGCAGACCGGCGGGTCGGGCATGTTCGCCTTCCCGGACCGCGAGCCTCGCGTCGGGCTCCGCTTCGACCGCTACTACGACCACGACGACCTCCGCGACGCTCTGGAACGGCTCGAAGAGGCGTACGGTGACTTCCTCACCGTGGAAGTCGCGGGACGCTCCGGGGAGGACCGCGAGATCTGGGCGGTCACCATCAACAACTCCGACACGGGGCCGCACACGTCGAAGGCCGCGTTCTACGTCGACGGCAACATCCACGGGAACGAGATCCAGGGGCTCGAGGTCAACCTGTACCTGATCTGGTTCCTGATGGAGAACTACGACCATCTGCCGGCGGTGCGGGAGCTGGTCGACCGGCGGGTCTTCTACATCATCCCCACGATGAACCCCGACGGGCGCCAGAATTTCCTGGATACGGGTGGTCCGTCCCGGTCCGGCATGCTCCCGTGGGACTCGGACCTGGACGGCCGGGCCAACGAGGACAACCCTGACGACCTCGACGGCGACGGCGAGATCCGGATGATGCGGAAGCACGTGCCCGGCGAGGGGAACATGGTCGTGAGCGACCTCGATCCGCGTCTGCTGGTGCCTGCGCCGGAGGGCGAGCGGGGCGATTACATCATGCTCGGGCCCGAGGCGCTGGACTCGGACGGCGACGGCCGGCGCGCCGAGGACGCGCGCGGTGGCTACGACATGAACCGCGACTTCCCCTCGGACTGGCAGCCGTCCCACGTTCAGGGGGGCGCCTATCGCTACCCGTTCTCGTGGCCCGAGACGCGGACGGTGGGGGACTGGCTCAAGGGCCATCCGAACATCGCGGCGGCGCAGTCGTGGCATAACTCGGGAGGCATGATCCTGTACGGCCCGGGCTCACGCTACTACAAGGGAAGCGGAGAGTACTCGGACCGCGACGCGGAGATCTACGAGTACATCGGCACTCGCGGCGAGCTCATGCTCCCGCATTACCGCTACATGAACATCTGGCGGGACCTCTACACGGTGTACGGCGGCACCCTCGACTGGGCGCACGACGCGCTCGGGGTCATCAGCTTCACCAACGAGCTCTGGTCGAACAACCAGTTCTACGGGCCCGCGTGGGACGAGGACGCCCCGCTCCCCGACGACATGCAGCAGCTCTTCTTCAGCGACCGCCTGGGGATGGGCGCGTGGTTCAAGGACTGGGAGCCGTACGAGCACCCGACCCTCGGCGAGGTCGAGATCGGAGGTTTCTCGTCCAGGTGGTTCGGGCGTACCACCCCGCCGTTCATGCTACAGGAGCTCGCGCACAGGAACGCCATGTTCGCGCTCTTCCACGCGGACCACATGCCGCTGCTGGCGTGGGGCGACGTCGAGGTCGAGCGGCTGGGCGGGAGCACGTTCAAGGTCACGGCGTCGATCCGGAACGACCGGGTGATTCCCACTCGGAGCGACGCTGCGCGGATGTACCGGGCCGGGCTCCCCGACCGGTTCTCGCTCTCGGGGGCGACGGTCCAGACCGGTGGGCTCGCCGTGGGCGAGCTCGGGGACCGCATCGACGTGGTGGACGGCGACGCTTCGACGCTGCACATCGAGGGCGGCGTCCCCGGGTTCGGAGACGTCACGGCGAGCTGGATCGTGACGGGCGGTGGTGAGGTGACGCTGACCTACGTGAGCCAGAAGGGCGGGACCCACACCACCACGGTATCGCTCAACTGACGGTCCGCCGCCGTCCTCAGCGCCGCCGTCCGCCGCCCCGCACCGCCCCGCCGCCGCCGAAGGCGTACGACACGCTGAAACGCACGCTGCGAGCGCTCTCCGAGCTGCGTCCGATCTGGACGTGCGTCAGGTCGCGCGTCTCGAACGACGTTTCCTGGAGGCCGAGAGGATCCTCGAACGCCATACGGAGTGACGCGCGGCGATCGAGGAACCGGTAACGGAGGCCGAAGTCCGTGGAGACACGGGCGTCGGAGCGACCCTGCGGAAGGTCGACGGCCGGGAAGTAGCTGAAGCGCCCCTCGACGCTGAGCTCCTCGGTCACGACGGCTTCGAGGTTGGCGCGCGTCTGCCACCGGAGGGAGCTTCCCGAGTAGCGCTCGGCCAGGTTGCTGGCGTCGCGGACCGTCCGGTCGGCGCCCAGGCGCACGAAGCCGTTGATGCGGTTCCCGCGCGGGAGCCACGCGGTGAGCGAAGCGCCGTAGCGCTCCTCGGAGGTCACGTTGTCCCAGGAGCGTGTGGACACACCGTCCGCGTCCACCGTGGTGAGCTCCGCCCAACCGCCGTCGCTCCGTCGGTAGTACGGAGAGAGCCTGAGCCGCCCGACCGAGGTCGACCAGGTCGCGTGCAGGCTCACCGAGTGCGTGTACTCGGGTGCGATGTCCGGGTTGCCGACCCTGCGGTTCAGCGGGTCGGTGGACCGGTCGATGGGGTTCAGCACCGACGGCGACGGACGACCGATCCGGCGCGAGTAGGATAGCCGCAGCTGCCTGCTGTCGTCGATGCGCGCGGACAGGCTCGCGCTCGGGAAGAGGCTGAAGTAGTCGTTGTCGAACACGTCGCCGGCCGGGATCTCGAAGCGGGTGTCGGCGTGCTCGCCCCGCAGCCCCACCTGTACGCCGACGGATCCGAGCTGGCGCTGGACTGTGAAGTAGAGCGAGTTGAACGTCTGCCGGTGGTCGAAGCCGAGCTCGGTCACGTCCGGAGCGGCCTGCCCTTCGTTGGCCAGCTCGAGGAAACGCTCGCTGCCGGTGTCGTCCGATTCGAAGCGGTACCCGACCTCGAAGCGGCCGTCCTCGCTCCATGGGCGGACGTAGTCGACGTCGAGCCGGATCTCACGCTCGCGCTCCTGCTCGTCCTCGATCGTCAACTCGGCCGGGAGGGGGTCGCCCGGATCCAACAGCAACGGATCGAGCTCCTCGCGCGTCTCCTCGCCGTTCCGTCCCGCATCGAGCTCCAACTCGACCTCGAACTCGTGGCGCCTCCGCTCCCACTCGTAGGTGAAGCCCGTGCCGACGCGTCCCGACCAGCTCCCGGCATCGAGCGTGTTCAGCCTTCGGTACGATGACGTAGGGTCGCGAGCGGCGTCCTGGTGGATCGTCTGCGACTGCCCTTCCGAACCGTCGTCGCTTCCCCGGAGCCGTCCCTGGACCCAGAAGCGCGCGCGCTCGGTGGGCTGGTACTCGATCTCGAGATCGCCGTTGGCCGAAGTGCCGGTGCGATGGGAGCTCGACTCCTGCTCGAGGAACGTCGTCGGGTCGGCGATGAGGTTTTGCCGCAGGTCGAAAGAAGAGCTCTCCCGGTCGGTGCGGCTTCCGTCGACCCCGCCACTCACCGTCCACGGTCCGCGCTGGAGCGTGGCCCTTGCCCCGACTCCGGCCTGACCACGCGTGCCGCCGTTCGCGAACGCGACCCCGGTCATACCGAGCTCGACGCCCTCCCGGAGCACGATGTTCACGATGCCGCCGGTGCCCTGCGCTCCGTAGCGGGCGGACGGGTTGTCGATCACCTCGACGCGCTCGATGTGATCGGAGGGGAATTGCTCGAGGAAGGCGGTGAGCGAGAGACCGGCCATCGGGGCGGGACGACCGTCGATGTAGATCTCGGTCGGAGAGCCGTTCATCGAGACCTGGCCGTCCAGATCGACGTCGAGCTCCGGCATGGCGCGGAGGAGCTCCGACGCGGCCGTGCCCTGGGCCGAGGGCATTGCGGTGATGTCGTACGAAGTCCGGTCGGCCTCGAAGGTCACGGCGGCGCGCTCGGCGGTGACGGAGAGCGCTTCGAGCTCGAGTGCGGCGATGGTGAGCTCGACCGTGCCGAGATCGTGTCGTGCGCCCGGCTCGACGGCGAACGCATCGGTGACGGTCGAGCCGTAGGCGAGACTGCTGACCCGGAGTCGGTACCGGTCGGGCGTCACGCCGACGAAGAGCACACGTCCCGCAGCGTTGGTCACGCCACGTCGGATGTCGGTGGTGTCCTCCAGGAGCTCGAGAATCACCGACGCCCCCCCGATCGGCTCGCCGCTGCTCGCGTCGCGCAGCATTCCCGTGACCTCGCCAGGCTGCTGGGCGGAGGCGCCCGCGGCGGCGACGGCGAGGGCCAGAAACACGACGGAGATGGGTCGGAGCATGCTCGAGATCTGTTCGGGCTGGGGCCCCGTGATGGAGCCGGAGGTCGGCGAAGATCGCGCTGTCTCGGTGCTTCCTGGACGCGCGACTCCTCGGATTCGTTAGGCTGGCGGCCGAGCCCGGACGTATCCCTTGACGAGCGAGGGGTGTGTGCGATACCTATTTGGCGTAGGGGTGGACCCATCCGAATGCCATGAGGCGACCATGGGCGGCAGCGATCTTTTCACCGGCACGCTGGACATCCTCGTCCTGCGCACGGTCCAACCCGGACCGCTCCACGGCTACGCGATCGGCAAGGCGTTGCGCGACCGGAGCGATGGCGTGCTCAGCGTCGAGGAGGGCGCGCTCTATCCGGCGCTCCACCGGCTCCAGCGGCGCGGCCTGCTGGAGGCCGTCTGGGGAAAGACCGACACGGGGCGCCGCGCGAAATTCTACCGGTTGAGCGACGCGGGCCGGGCGCACCTCGACGAGGAGACGGCGCGCTGGCGCGAGTACTCCGGCGCCGTCGGGGCGATCCTGGACGGGGCCGGGGAGGCGTGACGTGCGACCCTGGCCGTTTCGCCGGGCCCCCGGGCCCGGCGGCCTCGAGGGCGATGCCGACGCGGAGATCCGGGACGAGCTGGATCTGTACCTGGAGCTCCGGACCGAGGAGCTGATCGAGGAGGGGATGACGCCCGCGGCCGCGCGTCGTGGGGCCGAGCGGCGGTTCGGGAATCGTCGGGAGATCGAGCGTCGGCTGCGCAGGGAGGCGCGCCGGCGCCATACACGGGACGGGAGGTGGACGATGGGGTGGTCGACGAGGGACGTCATGTACGCGCTACGGGGCCTTGCCCGAGCGCCGGGCTTCGCGGCGGTCGCGATCTTGACCCTAGGAGTCGCGCTGGGAGCCAACACGGCCATCTTCTCGGTGCTCGACGCGGCCGTTCTCCGGGCGCTTCCGTTCGCGGACCACGAGCGGCTGGTGTTCGTGAACGGCTACCATCTCCAGGACGGCCAGCGGGCCATCCGGAATGCCTCGGTTCCGGAGTTTCGGGACTGGCGCGAACGGACCCGCTCCATCGATCCGATGGTCGCGTACGACCCCAGTGGGGTCACGCTCTCGCGGGCGGACGAAGGCGCGGAGCGAGTGCTCGCGGAGCTGGTCAGCGAAGGGTATTTCGACGTTCTCGGCGGAGCGGTCGCGAGTGGGCGCTTCTTCACGGAGGACGAGCTGTCCACGCCGGGTGGACATCCGGTGGCGGTTCTCGCGCACGAGCTCTGGCAGAGGCGCTTCGCCGGAGATCCGGACGTCGTGGGCCAGACGGTCGAGATCAACGAGCGCACGGTGACGGTGGTGGGCGTGGCGGCGGAGGGATTCCGGGGCGCGACGCTGAGCACGGAGCTGTGGCTCCCCCTGGCCATGATCGGCATCGTCGGGTCCCCCGACATCCTCGAGTCGCGGGGGACCCGCTTCCTCCCCGTGCTCGGAAGGCTCGTGCCCGGCGCCACGGTCGCGTCGGCCGAGGCCGAGCTGGACGAGATCTCCCTCGAGCTCCAGGCGCTCTACCCGGATGCCCACGAAGACCGTTTCGCGCAGGTGCGCTCCTTCAGGGAGGGCTATCTGGGGACAACCGGCGACCTGCTCTGGGTGCTCTTCGGCGCGGGGGCGCTCCTGTTGCTGGTCGCGTCGGCCAACGTGGCCAACCTGTTGCTCGTCCGGGCACATGGACGTGCGGGGGAGCTGGTCGTGCGCAGGGCGCTCGGCGCGAGCGGCGGGCGACTCACGCGGCAACTCATGACCGAGAGCCTCGTACTGGCCGGGCTCGGAGGCGTCGTCGGCTTCGTGCTGGCGGCCTGGGGGCTCGGCGCTCTCACCGAGCTCGTGCCGGACGGCGTCCTGCCGGCCTACGCCGATCCGGTCATCAGCGGCCGCGTGTTCGCCTTCACCCTCGTCGTCCTGGCGCTCGTCGGGATCGGCGCCGGCCTCGTTCCTGCCGTCCGCTCGGGGCGCGGCGACCTGGCGGGAGCGTTGCGGGGTGCCCGTGGAGCGGTATCGGGTGGGCGCGCGCAGCGGGTGTTCGTCACCACCCAGGTCGCGCTGGCGCTTCTCTTGCTCATCGGTGCCGGCCTCCTCACGCGCAGCTTCCGCGCACAGCTGGCGGTCGATCCGGGCATGGAGATGGACGGCGTGCATGTCTTCCGCGTCGAGCTCCCGTCGTCGCGCTATCCGGACGCCGAAGCGCTGCGGGTGTTCACCGAGCAGCTGACGCGCGCGGTGTCGGTCGTGCCAGGCGTCTCTTCGGTGGCCGCCTCGTCGGACTTCCCGTTCCGCGGCCGGAGCAGCGGCTCGTACGTCGCCAGGGAGGACGATCCCGAGACGCGGATCCGGTACCACCGGCACTCGGTGTCGCCGGGGTACTTCACGAATCTCGGGGTCGAGCTCCTCGCCGGGCGCTTCCTCGAGGAACGGGACGACGAGCGCGCGGCGGGCGTCGCGGTGGTCACCGAGGCCTTCGTGCGCAGGGTGTTCCCCGACGCTGGCTCGGGCGTCGGCCGTACTTTCTGGATCGGGAATCCGTCGAATCCGGACAACCTGGCCGAGATCGTCGGCGTCGTGGAGGACGTGCGGTACCGGAATCTCACCCAGGACATGATGGCCGAGCCGAACAGCCCGGACGTCTTCTTCTCGCTCCGGCAGGTCCCGTCCCGGACGCTCGAGGTATCATACCGCGTGGCGGCCGCGGACGCGCCTCCGGTCGCGCGTGTCCGTGACGCCGTGCGCGCCATCGACCCGGACCTGCCGGTCTTCGCCGAGTCGACCCTGCGCGAAGGCTATCTGCAGCAGACCGCCACGCCCCGACTCGCGGCCCTGCTCATGAGCCTTTTCGGAGCCGTGGCGCTCACGCTGGCCTGCGTGGGGATCTACGGCGTGCTCGCCTTCACCGTGGCCCGCCGTACCCGCGAGATCGCGGTGCGACGCGCGCTGGGCGCGAAGGCCGGAGACGTCGCGCGCTCCGTCGTGTGGCAGGGTGTCACGATGGCGGCGCTCGGGGCGGCGATCGGCGCCGGTGGAGCGGCTCTGGGCGTGCGGGTACTCGAGGGTCTCCTGTTCTCGATCCCACCCACGGACCCGGTGACCTTCGCCCTCGCCGCGGCGGCCACGCTGGCCGTGGCCGCGCTCGCCGCCGCGATTCCGGCGTGGCGGGCGGCCACACGCTCTCCGGCGGAGGCGCTGGCCCAGGAGTAGCGCGCACTCCGGACTGCCGGGTGGCTCCGGTACCCCTCCCTCCATACATTCCCGCCCGGCTCCCCCAAGGGGGGCCGGGCGGCATGTCGTTTCCGGCCGTCGATTCCATTCTCATCGCCATTGGAGAGACACGGCTTGAAGCGCATTCTGGTGACCGGAGCCGGCGGGCAGATCGGCTCCTGGCTCGTTCCCGAGCTCCGCGCCCTGTACGGTGCGTCGAACGTCCTCGCCACCGACGTCCGGCAGCTGGAGACGGAGGTCGCCGAGGGCGGTCCCTTCCAGGTGCTCGACGCGACCCACGCCCGCTCGGTGGGTCAGGCGGTCATGAGGCACGACGCCGACACGGTGTTCCACCTCGCGGCCATCCTCTCCGCGGTCGGCGAGCGCGATCCACGGCTGGCCTGGCACGTGAACATGGCGAGTCTGGAAGCGGTCCTGGAGGTCGCCCGCGAGCAGGGGTGCGCGGTGTTCACGCCGAGCTCGATCGGTGTTTTCGGACCCGGTACTCCGAAGGATCCCACGCCGCAGGACACGATCATGCGTCCGGCCACGATCTACGGGATCACCAAGGTCGCGGGCGAGCTCCTGTGCGACTACTACCACTCCCGCTACGGCGTCGACACGCGGGGCGTGCGCTTTCCGGGGCTCATCTCCTACGGGGCGCCTCCGGGCGGTGGCACGACGGACTGGGCGGTCGACATCTTCTACCAGGCGGTGGAGAAGGGGCGCTACACCTGCTTCCTCGGGCCGGACCAGCAGCTCGACATGATGTACATGCCCGACGCCATACGTGCGATCATCGGCCTGATGGAGGCCGATCCGGAGCGGCTGGTCCACCGGAACGCGTTCAACGTTACGGCCATGCAGCTCGCGCCCGAGCGTCTCGCCACCGAGATCCGCAAGCACGTGCCGGGCTTCGAGATCGACTACGACATCGACCCCGTGCGTCAGACGATCGCCGATTCGTGGCCGGACAGGATCGACGACTCGGCGGCCCGGGAGGAGTGGGGATGGCGCCCGGAGTTCGACGCCGCGGCCATGACCGAAGACATGCTGAAACACCTGGGGAACGCCTGACCGCGAAACGGCGGGTGTCCCGTACCACACACACGAACATCGGACGAAGAGACGACATGGGGATGGACCGACTGAGCGCCGCGCTCCGCGCGCACGTGAAGGGACTCGACGAAGCCGGAACCGCGAAGGGCGCCGAGACCGTGGTCGTCGGCGTGAAGCCGGCTTCCGGAGATCGGGGTCCGCGCTTCCTGTTGGAGGGAGAGGGAGATCGTGAGTTCATGAGGATGAACTCCAACTCGTATCTCGGGCTCGGCCTCCACCCTTCGCTCGTCGAGGCCGAGGAGCGGGCCACGGCCGCATTCGGTGTCGGCCCCGGCGCGGTGCGCTTCATCTCGGGCAGCTACGCTGCGCACATCGCCCTGGAGCGGAAGCTGGCCGAGTTCCACGGCAGGGAAGCCGCCATGATCTTCTCGTCGGCGTACGCGACGGTGGTCTCCACCATCACGCCGCTCGTGACGGAAGAGACGGTGCTCGTCTCGGACGAGCTGAACCACAACTGCATCATCAACGCGATGCGGCTGTCCCGTCCGGCCGGCAAGGCGATCTACCCGCACAACGACCTGGACGCGCTCGACCGCGCGCTCACGGAGTGGAAGGGGAAGGCCCGCCGCGCGATCGTGGTCACGGACGGCATCTTCTCCATGCGTGGCGACCATGCGCCCCTGGCGGAGATCCTCGAGATCTGTGCGCGGCACGACGCGGACTACGAGGAGAACGTCGTCAGCGTGGTGGACGACTCCCACGGCGTGGGCGCGTTCGGTGCGACTGGGCGCGGGACGGAGGAGTACACCGGCAGCGGCCCCGCGGACATCCTGGTGGGCACGCTCGGGAAGGCGTTCGGCGTGAACGGCGGCTACGTGACCTCGAGCGCCGACGTGATCCGCTCCCTCCGGGAGTCGGCGCCGATGTACATCTACTCGAACCCGATCACCGTCGGGGAGGCCGCGGCCGCGTTGAGAGCCGTCGAGCTCGTGGACAGTCCGGAAGGGGTGAAGCGGCTGGAGAAGCTACGGGCGCTCACGCGGAGGTTCGAACAGGGACTCGGGCGCGTCGGCATCGAGACGATTCCGGGCGAGCATCCGGTCGTGCCCCTCATGATCCGGGACACCGCGCGCACGCGGGCCCTGGTTCGCTACCTGTTCGACAACGGCGTGCTGGTGACCGGCCTGACGTATCCCGTGGTCCCGCGGGGCGACGAGGAGATTCGCACGCAGGTCAACGCCGATCACACGGAGTCGGACATCGACCACGTGCTGGAGCTGCTGGGCGCGTTCGAAGGCTGACGCGCCCAGCAGCCGCACGATGCCCCACCCCGCGGCGGGCGGGCGCCGGTCAGTTCGGCGCGCGGAACGCCTGATGGCACGCGCTGCACGTGCCGCCCACGGCCTGGATGCCCTGTTGGATGGCCTCGGCATCCCGCATCTCGGCGGCTTCGAGTAGCTGAGCGGTCGCGACCTCGAAGGCCGTGACCCGCTCCTCGAACCCGGCGCGATTCTGCCACACCGCGGGGAGGGCACCGGAGTTGGCGGCGGAGCCCTCACGGAAGGCGTCGCCGAGCATCTCGCCGATGCCGTACAGGGCCCGGGCGTAGTGGACGGTGTGGGTCGGCTGTCCGACCGCGCCCACCGCGCGCAGCTGCATGACGTTGGTGCGGATCGCCTGCATGATGTTCTGGCGGTACGTGACCTCGGCGGGCGCGTCCTGCGCGACGGCGCGCTCGGGGGCGCCCAGCGCAAGGGCGCCGGCCAGGACGAGGGCTGCGGAGATCGTAGCGGTACGGGTCACTGTCCACTCCCGGGTTGGTGACCGGGCGCTCCCTCTGGAGCCGCCCGGAGTCTCATGAGATGACGAGGATCGGCGACCACGATACACCGGCTCGGCCCATCGCGCGAGCGGGTCGGCGCGGGAACGACTCCGCGTGAGCCGGCGCCCGCGGGGGACCGTCAGAAGAATCTGCGACCGCCCGTGCGGATCCGAGGGTTCACCACGTTGTTGAAGACCGATCCGAACGTGAAGCTGAAGCCGACATCGACGGAATACTCGAAGTCGGTCCCGATCTCCGTTCGGCCCAGCAGCCGATCTTCGAGATCGACCTCGGTGACCGACAGGTAGATCTGATCCTTGACCCGGGCCACGCTGCCGCGGATGTCGAGGTTGAAGCCGCGGAAGAGCCGGATCTCGAGGTTCGTGAAGACGTCGACCCGGTGCTGGGTCACGTCGTCCAGGAAGTGCGAGCCCTCGACCGAGAGGACGAACTCACCCCAGGGCTGGCGGAAGTCCGCGGAGATCTCGAGGCTGTGCTCGGGCCGCGTTTCGGCCAGCTGCCCGAACACCGTCGTGTCCTGATACTGGAAGGTCGCCGCCCCGATCCGGTAGAGGGCGGTGATCTGACGGTTGTTGGCCTCCGCGTACGGATAGAGCGAGTACTCCAGCGCGGGCCCGCCCCGAAGGTAGAAGCGCTGGTTCGACGGGCTGTCTGAGCCGCTCTCCGCGCTGAGCCCCCACGACCAATGCGGCCCGATGCTCCAGACCGCGGTCGACGAGACGTCGATCTCGGTGGCGGACGACGTGAAGGACTCGACGTTGCCGACCTCGTCGACGTCGTCGAACTCCTCCCACTCGTACTCACCGCGGAAGCCGATGTCGATCTTGAAGTCCTCGGTGGTCCGGCTCGCGGACAGGCCGCCGTTCAAGGCCCTCGATCGCTCCAGGCTCTCGCCCTCGAGCTCTCCGCTCATGTTGGCCCGGAAGACCCAGAGGTCCCACGGGTCGTCGTCGGGCACGGTCTGGCGGGAGGGGCCCGTCACCTCGCGGAACCCGAGCTCGATACGGTCCGTCTGGGCCGCGTACGCCAGATACCGGACGAGCCCGGCTCCGAACGTCTGCGCATATCCTCTGCGCACCTCGTCGTCGCTGTCCGTCTGGAGCGTCACGTACCGCAGCGTGTCCGCGAGGCCGGCCAGCTGATTGCGGCCGAGGAACTGGAACACGTACTCCTCTCCGCCGGCGCCCGTCTGCTGGTTGGTGACCAGGACGTGGAGGTCGGCCACGGCAGGGTCACGGACGTAGTCGATGATCGGGACCTGCTCCCGGATGAAGTCGAAGTCACAGCGCTGACAGTCGAGGTAGACGCGGAGCCCGGCGGGAGGGGCCGGTGGCCCTTCCGGGTCCTGGGCGAGGGCCGGGGTCGCGGACACCGACAGCAGGAGGGCGAGCGCGATGGAGCGCGCGGACCGGAGCAGATCGGTGGAAGTGGGCATATCTGAAGCTATCCGCGCGAGGTGCGTACCGGTGTTCGCACCGCACACGGATCGTGTAAGGGATCGGTAAGAGGGTTCGACCCCGGTACACTCAGCGGCGCAACCGATACCCCTTCTTCCGAACGGTGAGGATGTGCGCGGGGGCGGAGGGATCCTCTTCGAGCTTTCTTCGGAGCTCGGCGACATGAACGTCCACGGTACGCGTCTCGACGTTCGCGTTGGCATACTCCCAGACCTCACGGAGGAGCTCCGAGCGGGACGCCACGGCCCCGTCACGCTTGAGCAGCGCGACGAGCAGATCGAACTCCTTGGGGGAGAGCGTGACGCTCTCTCCGTCCCGGATGACGGTCCCCGACGCCGGGTTCACCTCGACCCCACCGAAGCGCCACACCGGGAGATGCGTACTCTCGCCCCCGCGGGTGGCCCGTCGGAGCAGCGCGCGAACCCGGGCGAGCAGCTCGCCGGTGCTGAACGGCTTCGTGACGTAGTCGTCGGCACCCCGGTCGAAGCCCATGAGCACGTCCGCCTCGTCACCGCGTGCCGTGAGGATCAGGACGGGAGTCCGGTCGCCGCGTGTCCGCAGCTCGGCGAGCAGCGTCAGGCCGTCGACGTCGGGAAGGGTGAGGTCGAGCACGACCAGATCGGGTGGGCCGTCCTCGAGCGACAGGCGCGCGGCGCCGCCGTCCGGCGCGACCTCCACGTCGTGTCCTTCGAACTCCAGCGTCGCCCGTAGGCCGAACGCCAGATCGTCGTTGTCCTCAACCAGCAGTATGTGCGCCAACGCGAGGACTCGGGTGAGGGTCGTGGGTCGGTTCCGTCGGATGCCGTTCGGGACCTGTGGAGACCTCCGGGGCAGCTTCGAGTTCTACGATGAACCGGGCTCCTCCACCGGGGGCGTCGTCGATCCACACCCGCCCCCGGAGCTCGCCGACCAGTGTCTTCACGACCGCCAGGCCCACGCCGCTCCCCGGCTTGTGTCCGTCGACGTCGCGGGGGAGACGAACGTAGGGCTCCCAGATCGTCGCCCGGTCCTGTTCCGGCACGCCAGGACCCTCGTCGTCCACGACGATCCGCACGAGACCGGCATCACGGTCGACGCCGATGCGGACCGTCTGGCCCGGTGGTCCGTACTTCATCGCGTTGTCGAGGAGGTTGCTGAGGATCTGGCGGAGCGCATCCCGATGGGCCATGACGGCGAGGCCCTCGGGGATATCCGCGGCGATGACCCCGGCGTCCGGATCCATCAGCGGACGGAACGCTTCGGCGACGTCCGAGGCGCACTCGTCGAGCAGGACGGGCTGGAGGGGGCTCGGTGAGCGTGGGACCGCGCGACTCCGGGAGAAGTGGAGGATGTTCTCGACGAGCTGGGTGAGGCGCTGTGATTCCCGGGCCATGATACGGTTCGCCCGCTCCCGCTCCTCGTCGGTGCGGAACTTCCGGTCGGCCTGCAGCTCGGCCAGCATCCGGATCTGAGCGAGGGGTGTGCGTAGCTCGTGCGACACGCTCGAGATGAAGTCCTCCCGCAGGCGTGCGAGCTGCTGATGCTTCCGTACTTCCCAGAGACCCGCCGCGCCGACCGCGAGGGTGAGCCCGAGCAGTGCCAGTGAAAACGGGAGCCGGGATGACGGCAGACCGCCGATGACCAGTCGGCCCGCGGCGTCAGGGCGGATCGAGGCCTCGACCACGACCCCGCCGAGATAGCGGTCGAGCGTATCCGCGGCGACCGCACCGGTCCTGCCGTCCTCGTGGGACGCGAACAGCAGTCCGCTGTCGGCGCCATGTAGCTCGATGCGGACCAGGCCCGCTTCGTCCGCACCGCGGGTGATCGCTTCCGGGAGCAGCGCATGACGCTCGTACCAGTGCTCGGCGAGCTCGGTGAGAGCCGTGCGGCCGACCACCACGCCGTAGGCCATGACCGGAGTGTCCTGCCCGTCGAACACCGTGGCCCAGAGCACCACGCCTTCCCCGGTCCCCGACTCTGCCTCGAGCGTGGCGAGCTCGTAGCGTTCGGGCGGGGTCGAGGCCAGGCGGTCGCGGACGAACGCCGTGACCGCCTCGCCGTCCGCGGCCGGCAGAGCGCCGTCGAAGCTCGACCGGCCGGTCCTCAGGTCCGTCCGGAAGACCAGGGAGGGGTTCTGGAGTCCGGGACAGGGGCAACGGATCGCTTCCGCGGCGTCATCGAGCTCCCACCGGACCTCGACCGGATCCGGCATGCGACCGGCACGGTACCGCCTCGGGATCTCGTCGAAGGCCACGTCGAAGATCCTCGAAAGATGCTCCCTCGCGACCCGACCGTACTCGGCGGCGGCGATGCCGGCGTAGTCGGACAGGACGGCTTGCGTCGTGGCCTGGTGCGAGCGGGCCGTCGCGTACGCCTGGACTGCCAGCGTGCAGGCCAGCACCACGATGGCGAGTAGGAACACGGCCAACATCGTGGTCGACGTTGGGGCCGGGCGGCGGAGATGAAATGCGCGCGACACCGGAGCGCCTCCGGGGGCGAGGGATGGAGCGTCCGACAATCATGCGGCTCGGACGACCGGGCGGGCAACGCTCGGCGTGTTCGGAAGTCGTAAGGCGGCGTCGTGGGAGGGCCGCTGTCCTTCGCGCGACTTGCTCGACGCGACGTCGGCGGCCATCCTGCCGTGGAACGGACCGACAACCCCACCGGAGAGGTGCCCGATGCGCGCAAGTCGCTGGTGTCCAGCAGTCCTCGCCCTCGTCGTATCGATCGTCCCGCTGGCCCTCGAGGCGCAGCAGGACCGGCTCGAGGCCTTCAAGGAAGAGGCCCTCCAGGGCGTAGAGGACCGCGCCGAGCTCGTGCAGGAGATCGTCGACATGCTGTTCAGCTTCGGCGAGCTCGGAATGCAGGAGTTCGAGACGCAGCGTTACCTGACCGGGCTCCTGGAAGACGAGGGCTTCGACATCGAGCTCGGCGTGGCCGGCATGCCCAGCGCATGGACCGCGCGGTGGTCCAACGGAACGGGCCAGCCGGTCATCGCCCTCGGCTCGGACGTCGACGGCATCCCGCAGTCCAGCCAGAAGCCTGGCGTCGGATTCCGTGAGGCGATCCTCGACGGCGCGCCAGGGCACGGCGAGGGCCACAACTCGGGGCAGGCGGTGAACATCGCCGCGGCGCTGGCGGTCAAGGAGATCATGGAGCGCGAGGGCATCGACGGGACCCTCCTCATCTGGCCGGGCATCGCCGAGGAACAGCTGGGCTCCAAGGCCTACTTCGTGCGGGACGGTGTCTTCGACGGCGTCGACGTGAACCTCTTCACCCACGTATCGAACAACTTCGGGGTGTCGTGGGGGCAGGCCGGCGGCAACGCGATGGTGTCCGCCCAGTTCCGGTTCCGGGGAGAGACGGCGCACTCCGCAGGCTCGCCGTGGCGCGGCCGCTCCGCGCTCGACGCGGTCATGCTGCTCGCGCAGGCGTGGGAGTACAAGCGGGAGCACCTCCGCCCGCCGCAGCGGTCGCACTACGTCATCGTGGACGGCGGCGACCAGCCCAACGTGGTGCCCCAGACCGCCACCATCTGGTTCTTCATCCGGGAAGTGGATTACGAGCACGTGATGGAGAACTACGAGGCGGCCAAGCGGATGGCGGAGGGCGCCGCGCTCATGACCGGCACCCAGATCGACACCATCATGACGATCGGCTCCGCGTGGAGCCGGCACTTCAACCGCCCGGTCGCCGAGGCCACGTACGCCAACATCGAGCGTGTCGGCCTGCCCGACTGGTCGGAGGATGACGTCGAGCTGGCGCTCGGGTTCCAGCGCGAGCTGGGCGTCGAGGAGCAGGGGCTGCCCACGGAGCTGAACGAGCTCACGGGCCCGGTCGACCTGTCGCGTTCGCTCGGCGGTGGCTCCGACGACATCGGCGACGTCTCATGGAACATGCCCACGGTCACGCTCCGCTATCCGGCCAACATGCCGGGCGGCCCCGGGCACAACTGGGCGAACGGCATCGCGATGGCCACGCCCATCGCCCACAAGGGATCACTCCAGGGAGCGAAGGTCCAGGCGCTCACGCTGCTCGACCTGCTGCTCGTGCCGGGCATGGTCGACGCCGCCTGGGAATACTTCAACGAGGTCCAGACCTCGGAGACCACCTACACGCCGTTCATCACGCCCGAGGACGAGCCCGCGATCTGGCTGAACGAGGACATCATGGGCCGCTGGCGCGAGCAGATGCGTCCGTTCTACTACGACCCGACCCGCTTCGACAGCTACCTGGAGCAGCTCGGCATCGAGTATCCGACGCTGCGGGGTCCGACCGTGAGCGAAAGGCACTGAGCCCCGTGGAGCGTCGGGTCGAGCCCGAGGTCATGGACGACCCTGGGCTCGACCCGGCGCTCCACGCCGAGGCCCTCGACGCCCTGGCGCGGATCAACCGGGTCTCTCTGACGGAGCGCCGGCTGGTGGATGAAGTGCTGCGGGTGGCCGCTCGCCGAGCCGGACCCGTACGGGTGCTGGACATCGGGTGCGGGGACGCCGCCGTGCTCGTCGGGGCCGCGAGACGCGCCGGCCGCCGGGGCGTCACGGTCGAGCCCCACGGATGCGACACGAGCCCGGTGGCCCTGGCCTGTGCCGAGGAGCGCGCCGGGCGAGCGGGCGTCCCGCTCCGCGTGTCCCGCCTGGACGTGACGACGGATCCGCTGCCCGGCGGCTTCGACGTCGCGACCTGCTCGCTCTTCCTGCACCACCTCGCCGACGCGGACGCGGTGCGCCTGCTCTCGGCCATGGCGGAGGCCGCGGGGATCGTGCTGGCGCAGGACCTGAGGCGCACACGCACCGGCCTGGCCCTGGCCTGGCTCGGGGTTCGCCTGCTCACCCGGTCGCCGGTCGCGCGTGTGGACGGCCCGAGATCCGTGCGGGCGGCATTCTCGCTCGACGAGGCCGCCGGGCTCGCAGGCCGTGCCGGGCTGGCGGGGGCGACCGTCCGGCGGGCGTGGCCTCAGCGCCTCACGATCCGTTGGGAGAGAATGTGATCCGGCCTGCCGCGAGCGAGGACGTCCACGCGGACGCGGTCGTGATCGGAGCGGGTCCGGCCGGGGCGCTGGCCGCGAGGGGGCTGGCGCTGGGCGGTGCGACGGTGATCCTGGTCGAGCGGCGCTCCCTACCGAGGAGGAAAGTGTGCGGCGCCTGCGTCGGCCCGGTGGCCCTGCGCGTGCTGGGCGAAGTCGGGCTGGGGGACCTCCCCGGCAGGGGAGGCGCGACGCCGCTCGAGTCGATGCGCCTCGTCTCGCCGGGAGGGCGGCAGGCCACGATCCGGCTCGGTGGAGGGGTGGCCTGGGCCCGTTCCGAGATGGACGCATCCCTCGTGCGGGCAGCGGCGGAGGCGGGTGTCCGGGTCTGGACCGAGGCGCATGCGCGGATCGGTCCGGTCGAGGGTGCGGCGCGTGTCGTCGAGATGCGGCACGGGGGAGGGGTACGGGTCCTCCGGGCGCGGGTCGTGGTGGACGCGGCGGGCCTGGGCGGGGCCCCTCCCGCTCGAGACGCCGCCGCCGGCGAGGAGCGAGTCGCCCCGGACACCAGGATCGGCCTCGGTGTCCGGCTCGCCGCGGGGGGAGGCGTTCGCATCGGCCGGCGGCGAGCCGAGCCGCTGCCGCCGGGGCGAGTCGATATGGTGGTCGGGCGGTCGGGGTATGTGGGCATCGTGCGGCTCCCGGACGGTAGCCTGAACGTCGCGGCGGCCGTCACCAGGGCGGCGCTCCGGTACCAGGGAGCCGACGGGGCCGTGGCGCGCGTCCTGGGCGAGGCCGGGGCGGCGTTGGAGGGCGACGCGGTCGAGAGCTGGAACGGGACCCCGCCGCTCACCCGCGCGCCGGAACGGGTCGCCGACCGGCGACGCTTCCTCGTCGGGGACGCGATGGGTTACGTGGAGCCGTTCACCGGGGAGGGGATGGGCTGGGCGATGTCGTCGGCACAGGCGTTGGTGCCGCTCGCGCTCCGTGGCGTGGCCGCATGGGATCCCGGGCTCGAGCTGGCGTGGGATCAGTACCGGGACAGGTTGCTCTCCCGTTCCAAGGTGCTCTGCAGGACGATCGCCTGGGGTCTCCGGCGTCCGGGTCTGGTGAGGATGGCGGTCTCCGCGATGTCCGTCGCTCCGGGGCTCGCCGCTCCGGTCGTGCGAATGGTCGGCCGCTGATGCGCATCCTGGGCATCGGGACCGCGGTTCCCGAGCACGACGCAGGCCAGGCCGAGGCCGCCGAGCTCCACGCCGAGCTCAGCGGACTGGACCGGGTCCGTTCGCGGGTGCTCCGGACGCTGTACCGCCGGTCGGGGGTGGAGCGTCGTGCGAGCGTGCTGCTCGACCGCCCGGACGGGCTCCTGGCCGGGCGGCAGTCGTTCTACCGTCCGGTCCGGGACGAGGGTGACCTCGGCCCGTCGACCGCAGAGCGGATGGGCAGGTACGAAGCGCACGCGCCCGGCCTCGCGCTGCGGGCCGCGGGGCGGGCGATGTCGGACGCGGGCCAGGACCCGGCGGGCGTCTCGCATCTAGTGACCGTCTCCTGCACCGGCTTCGCGTCTCCCGGTGTCGACATCCGGCTCGTGGAGGAGCTCGGGCTCGACCGCGACGTGACCCGGACGCAGGTGGGCTTCATGGGATGCCACGGCGCGCTGAATGGTTTGCGCGTGGCGCACGGGTACGCGCGGGCCGAGCCGGAGAGCGTGGTGCTCCTGTGCGCCGTCGAGCTGTGCAGCCTGCACTTCGCCTACGGGTGGGATCCCGAGGTGATGGTGGCGAACGCGCTCTTCGCGGACGGAGCCGGGGCCGTGGTGTGCTCCGGCGAGCCGACTGTGGGTGGCCGTGCGGAGGAGCCTGCCGCTGCCGGCCCGCCCGCCGCCGACTGGACCGTAGCCAGCACCGGCACGGTGCTCCTCGACGAGTCGGGCGACGACATGACCTGGCGGATCGGGAACCATGGTTTCCGCATGACGCTCTCCTCGCGGGTGCCGGACATCATCGGGCGTGACCTCGCCGGCTGGCTCGAGCCGTGGCTGGCCCGGTCGGGGCTCGAGCCCGACGACGTGGCGACGTGGGCGGTGCATCCGGGCGGCCCGCGGATCCTGGACGCCGTGGAGGGTTCCCTGGGGCTGGATCGGTCCCGAACGGAAGCGGCACGGTCGGTGCTCCGCGGCCACGGCAACATGTCTTCGGCGACGATCCTCTTCATCCTGGAACGGCTCAGGCGGGAGCGGGCACCGCTCCCGTGCGTCGCGCTCGCCTTCGGTCCGGGCCTCGTGGCCGAGGCGGCTCTGATCGTGTGACCCCCGGGGGGCCTGGCCGGCCGCCGACGACTTGCCTCCGCGGACCGGCGGGGGCATCGTGCCGGCCTCGTTTCGACCTAGCAGGTCGCTGAAGAAGGGGAGGACCCCGCGCGCATGGGGCTTTCGCTGGTCAGGCAAGGAACGACGACGAGCCATAGCAGCGCTACGGCGAGCGAGGAGTGACGCCGCATCACCAGCGAAACCCCCATGCGCCCACCAAGTGGTATGATATGATCCTACAAACTGAAGGGTTGGGGCGGCACGGCCCCGTTCCGGTCGTTGGAGCTCCTCCGCGTAGCTACGGCTATGCGGTCGTCGCTCCGCCTACGGCTCGGGGCCGTGGCGCTCCCAACGCGGGGTACTCCCCTTCTTCAGCGACCTGCTAACACGAGAGGATCACATGGGTGAGGAGCCTGGATCGGCCGGTGGCCGCGTCATGCGGCGGAAGGATTTCCTGAGATCGGCGACGGCCGCTGCTGCGGCGGGCGCCCTGGGGCCGGCCGGGCTGGCGGCGTCCACGGTGCTGCCGCCGGACGCGGCCGATGCACTGACGGCGCTTCGGGCTGGAGCGGCCGTCAGGTCCCAGGAGGCTCAGGAGGTCGCACCCCTCGGCAACGGCGAGCCACCGGCGTTCCAGTTCCAGGCGTACCCCGGCGGCACGGGCGCGCTGCTCGAGCGGCTCTGGAAGGAGCACGGCGGCGCTCCGTTCGCGCGGACGGAGATCGACCTCCAGCCGTGGACCGGTCCCGTTCCCACCTCCGAGGAGGACGTCGCCTTCCTCCCCGCCCATCGTCTCGGCGCCCTCATCCGGGCGGGGCACCTCACGTCCGTGGATCTGACCGAGATTTACCTGGAACGGCTGCGTCGCTACGACCCCGTGCTGATGTGCGCCGTGCAGATCCTCGAGGGCCGCGGGCGTGAGGAGGCCCAGGAGGCCGACAGGGAGCTTCGCGCCGGGACGTGGCGCGGCCCGTTGCACGGCGTACCGTACGGCGTCAAAGATCTTTTCGCGGTGGCGGGATCACGGACGGCCTGGGGCTCGGACGCGTTCCAGGACCAGGTGCTCGACTTCGACTCCGAGATCGTGGTCCGGCTCCGGGAAGCGGGCGCCGTGCTCATCGCGAAGCTCGCAACCGGTGAGTTCGCGCAGGGCGACCAGTGGTTCCGCGGACGGACCCTGAATCCGTGGAACACCGACGAGGGCTCGAGTGGCTCGTCGGCGGGCCCCGGCTCGGCCACGGCGGCGGGATTGGTCGGCTTCTCGATCGGCACCGAGACACAGGGCTCCATCGTTTCTCCGTCCCGTCGGAACGGACTGAGCGCGCTGCGCCCCACGCACGGGCGGGTCAGCCGGCACGGAGGCATGGTGCTGTCGTGGAGCATGGACAAGCCCGGTCCGATGTGCCGGAGCATCGAGGACTGCGCGCACGTCTTCAACGCGATCCACGGTTCCGACGAAAAGGACCCGGGGTCGCTCACCGCGCCCTTCCGGTTCGACCGCACGCCCGACCTGTCGGAGCTGGCGATCGGGTACACGCCCGACGCTCCCGAGTCGTTTCTCGAAGCGCTCACCGGACGCGGCGCTGCCCCGATGCCCATGGCGGACCTGCCGAACGGCAGCTCGAATGCGATCTCCGTCGAGAGCGCGGCTGCGTTCGAGTATCACATCGGCACCGACGGTCCGACCGAGGCCGTCCTCCAGGGGCTCGATGATCGCGCGCGCCGTCGGGCCACGCGCTTCACCCGGGGTCGCGAGGTCAGCGCGGTCGACTATATCCAGTCGCAGCGCCGCCGCTACCTCGTCATGAAGGAGATGGAGCGCGCCATGAGCGGCTTCGACATGTTCGTGAGCGGCTCCGGCCACATCGGGCTCACGAACACGACGGGGCATCCGTCCGTGGTCGTGCCCTACGGCTTCGGCGTCCGTAACCCCGACGACGAGAGCCCAACCGAAATGCCCCTCACGACCATGCTGGTCGGCGCGCTGTTCGCCGACGACAAGCTCCTGAGCGTGGCGCACGCCTTCCAGTCCACCACGGACTGGCACCTCCGACATCCCGACATGACCGAGCTGGGTTGAGACCGATGCGACAGACTTCCGGACCCCTCGTCGGACGATTCCTGACGATTTTCTTCGCGGTCGTGGTGGTCCCGGCGGCCGTTCCGCCCATTGCCGCCCACGCGCAGGTCGACGTCGTCGAGCTGACCGTGGCCGACATCGAGGAGGGACTCCGCTCGGGCGCCTTCACCGCCGAGGAGCTTACGCGCGCCTCACTGGAGCGGATCGGGCGCTACGAGAGCCACTACAACGCGTTCATCTCCATGAACCCCGACGCGCTGGCGATCGCGCAGGCGCTCGACGTGGAGTACGCGGGCACCGGGCCGCGCGGTCCACTCCACGGCGTACCGGTGGTCATCAAGGACAACATCGACTACGCCGGACTCGTGACGACGGCCGGCTTCGACGGCTTCAGCAGCGCCGCGGGCGGCGTCGACATGGTCCCGGAGCGGCACGCCACCGTCGTGCGGCGCCTCCAGGAAGCGGGGGCGGTCATTCTCGGCAAGACGAACCTGCCCGATTTCGCCGGGCACGGGACGCGGACGGAGAGCTCCGTGGCCGGTGTCACGCTCAACCCGTACGACGTCACGAAGGTGCCGGGCGGGTCGAGCGGGGGCACCGCGACCGCGGTGAACGCCTCCTTCGCGGTGCTCGGACTCGGGACGGAGACGGGCGGTTCCATCGAGAACCCCGCGGGCGCGCAGGGGCTGGTCGGCATCAAGCCCACGTACGGCCTCACGCCCATCGACGGGATCGTGCCGCTGAGCGGGACATACGTCGACGTGGTCGGTCCGTTGGCCCGTACGGTGCGCGACGCGGCGATCGCCCTCGACGCGCTCGCCGGCCCGACGCCCGAGGATCTGGCCACGTACGCCGCCGCCGGGCGGATGCCACTGAGCGGGTACGCCGCGGCGCTCGTTCCCGGTGCCGTCGAAGGCAAGCGCTTCGGCCTGGTCGGAACGGGGTGGCGCGACGACTTCCTTCCGCTCCATCCCGAGACCGAGCGGATGTACCGGGAGGCCGTCGCCGTGCTGGAGCGCCTGGGCGGTACCGCCGTCGAGGATCCGTTCGCGGAGACCGGCTTCAAGGAGCTCTACGAGGAGCGCACGGGTGTCCCGTCGCAGTCCGCTTACGACATGCATCTGTACATGGAGCGGCTCGGCACCGGCGCGCCGTTCGACTCCGTGGAGGAGTGGGAGGCGTTGAGCGGCCGGACGCTCAACCGGGTGCGTCGGAACGGGGAGCTGGCGCCGCCGGCACGTCCGAGCGCCACCGAAGAGGGCGACGCCTACCAGGCGTGGCGCCACGAGATCCGTGGCCTGTTCCGTCGGGTGCTCGCGGACCACGACCTCGACGCGCTCTTCTTCCCCCAGGCGGGCGAGCCGAACCGGCCGCTGGTGGAGGACCCCGAGCGGCCGGACTACAAGCCCAACAACTGGGCGGAGCTGCCGAGCAACATCATCAACGACCTCGGCGTGCCGGTGGTGACCGTGCCCTTCGGCCACTACGAGGACGGCACCCCGTTCGTGCTCGCGCTCATCGGCGACAGCTGGACGGAGCCCGAGCTGCTGGCGTTCGCCTACGCGCTCGAGCAGGCAGTCGACGGTCGGAGGGCGCCGGAGCTGGTCCCGGCACCCTGACACCCCCCCCCGATTGATCGGGGGGGCGGCTCCGCGATACCTTCGGGCGCGGCTCGACTGGTCACGCAGGCACCTCGGAGGATTCGTGGCAGGGCACAACAAGTGGTCGAAGATCAAGCGCAAGAAGGCGGTCAACGACGCCAGGCGCGGGGCCCAGTTCACCAAGCTGATCCGCGAGATCACCGTCGCGGCCAGGGAGGGCGGTGGCGATCCGGAGTACAACGCCCGGCTGCGCCTGGCCGTGGACACCGCCAAGGCGGCGTCGATGCCCGCCGAGAACATCGAGCGCGCCATCAAGAAGGGGACGGGTGAGCTCGAGGGCGTCGCGTACGAAGAGGTCACCTACGAAGGGTACGGCCCCGGCGGCGTGGCGCTCTTCATCGAGTGCCTCACCGACAACACCAACCGCAGCGTCGCCGATGTCCGGCACGCCCTCGGCAAGCACGACGGCAGTCTGGGAACGGACGGCTCGGTGGCGTGGCAGTTCGACCGGAAGGGTCAGATCGTCATCGACGCCAACCGGTACACGGAGGAGTCCGTCTTCGAGGCGGCCATCGAGGCCGGAGCCGAGGACGTCGAGCGCGACGGTGACGAGTTCATCGTCACGACGGACCCCACCGACTTCGCCGCCGTCCAGGACGGCATCAAGGCGGCGGGCGTCGAAGCGAGCTCGGCCGAGCTGACACGCGTCGCGAAGAACGAGGTGCCCGTGGGCGGGAAGGACGCGGAGAAGCTCCTGAAGCTCCTCGAGGTGCTCGACGAGCTCGACGACGTCCAGAAGGTTCACTCCAACGCCGACATCGACGAAGCGATTCTCGCGGAGGCGATGTAGCGGTGGGTCGCCGGCGCCCGGCGGGCAGGCCGTGACCGGGCCGCCCGGCGAGCGCCCGGGAGCCGAGGGTGTGGTCGTGCTCGGGGTCGACCCCGGTACGGCCGCGACCGGGTACGGAGTCGTCGTCCGGACCGGTCCGGGACGGGTCCGGCTGCTCGAGTGCGGCGTCGTGCGGACGTCGGCCGGCTCGCCGATGGTGACGCGCATCCGTGAGATCCACGAGGAGATCGTCGGCCTCGTCGAGCGCCATCGGCCGCACGTCATGTCGGTCGAGGACGTCTTCCACGGCAAGAACGCCCAGAGCGCCCTCAAGCTCGGGCATGCCCGTGGCGCCATCCTGCTGGCCGCCTCGCTGCGCGATCTTCCGGTCGCGGAGTACGCTCCGAGACAGATCAAGAAGGCCGTCGTAGGCCACGGCAACGCTTCCAAGGACCAGGTCGGCTTCATGGTGCAGAAACAGCTCCGTCTCCAAGCTCCGCCCACGCCCGCCGACGCGGCGGACGGTGTGGCGGCGGCGCTTTGCCACTGCCTCATGGGCAGCTTCCCGGCCGGAGGCGGCGTATGATCTCCCGGGTGGGCGGCACCCTGCTCACGCGCCAGCCCGACCGGGTCGAGATCGAGACGTCCGGGGGCGTCGTATACGAGATCGAGATCCCGCTGACGGTCTTCCAGAAGATCCCGCAGGTGGGCTCCGCGATTTCGCTTCGGACCTACCAGGTGGTGACGGATTCGTCCGTCGCCCTGTACGGCTTCATGGAGGCCGCGGAACGGACGTTGTTCCAGCGGCTGCTCGGCGCTTCCGGTGTGGGCGCGAAGGTCGCGCTGGCCATGATGTCGACCTACCAGGTCGAGCGTCTCGCCCGTGCCCTGGTGGAGAAGGACATCACGGCGCTGCAGCAGGTGACCGGCATCGGGAAGAAGAAGGCCGAGAAGATCGCGCTCGAGCTCTCGGACAAGGTCGAGGATCTCGCGATCGTCACGCCGGGACGCGGCGAGGACGGCGCCGCTGCCGGGACCCAGGCTGCGATCAAGGCGCTCGTGGCGCTCGGCTACACCTTCTCCGAGGCCGACCAGGCCGTGCGCGCGGTGATCGCGGAGGGCGTTCCGGACAGCACGGACGCGCTCATCCGGAAGGCTCTGGCCGAGCGGGGGAAGTAGGAGCGGACGCGGGGAACGAGCGCGAGGCACGCGCCTCGCCCCCCGCGCTCGCCACGCCGCTTACTCGATCTTCGCGAACCGCACGTCCCGGGTCCGCCCGTTCGACATGTAGAAGCCGATGACCTCGCCGTTCCGGTCTCGCTCGAAGGAGAGGGTCAGGTTCCCGCCGGAGAACGTGTCTTCGGCACCGGGCGTGAGCGTCGCGTCGTCCAGGCGGCGGTGCTGGAGCACCAGATGTGGACCAGGAGCATCGTCGTCGCCCTCGACGGCGCCCTCCGCGTCCTCTTCCGCATCGGCCGCCCGGTCACCCCCGGCCATCTCCAGGGTGACGTCGAAGAACGTCTCGAGCTCCTCGCTGAAGTAGCGACCCACGAAGTCGGGCAGCTCCTCCGCGTCGGGCTCCCATGCGTCTGCGGCCGCGCCGTCGAGCCGGGTGGCGTGCTGGGTCTGGCCGCCCTGCGTCAGCGTCACCCCGTCCACCTCCCCGTCGTCGTTCCGATGGAACGCCACGGACGCTTCGACGACCGTGAGGGAGAACGTCGTGTCCGAGGTGGGCTCGATCTCGACCCGCGGCTGACCGGTGACCTGGGTGTAGAGCGTCTCACCCTCGCGCGAGAAGGTGAGGACGACGTTCGGCGCGGCGTCGAGTGCGTAGCGGCCCGCGAGCTCGTCGAAGGCTTCGGGCTCGTACGACGCCGGATCGAAGGCCTCGTCCTCGGCCGTGGCCGTCGGCTCTTCGGGCTCCATGGCGTCCTCGAAGAACGCCTCGGCGATACGGAACGCCACGTTGCTGTTGAAGCCGGCGTGGTTGCTCTGGGTCGTGATGCCGGCCTCGATCTCGGGGTAGTAGGCGACCATGGAGCGGTGCGCGATGTCCGCACCGCCGTGATGGACCCTGCGGAGCCCACGGTGCTCGTCGATGAACACGCCGTAGCCGTAGTCGGTGGTGTCGCCGTCGGCGAGCACGTAGGGCGTCATCATCTCGTCGATCATCGCGGGCGTTCCGACCTGGGGGTTCGCGTAGTTCTCGACCCAGGTCTGCAGGTCCCCGACCGTCGCGTAGATCCCGCCGGCTCCGACGGCCGCACCCAGGTCGCGGATCTCCGTGAACCCGTCCGGACCGGGCGCGTATCCCTGCGACCGATTCGGGACGATCGCCGCGGGGTGGGGCCGGACCATCGTCCCGGACATCCCGAGGGGCTCGAAGACGTTCCGCTCCTTGTACTCGTGGAACGGCATGCCGGACGTGCGCTCGACGACGAGGGCCGCGAGTGCGAAGGCCGTGTTGTTGTAGTTGAACTCGGCGCCGGGGACGTTCTGGAGCTTCGGCTGATTCTTCACCACGGTGAGGATCTCGTCGCGATCGACGTAGTCGCCCAGGTCGATACGCCGGCCGGTCATGATCAGCAGGTTGAAGATCTCCCGCAGCCCGGAGGTGTGGGTGAGGAGGTGCCGGACCGTGATGGGCTCGTCGAAGGCGGGCAGCTCGGGCACGTGCTCCCGGATGTCGTCGTCGAGGGACAGCGCGCCGCGCTCGGCCTCGAGCATCACCGCGAACGCCGTGAACTGCTTCGAGCTGGAGCCGATGTTCGTGCGGGTGTCGGTCTCGAAGGGGATCCCGTATGCGAGGTTCGCCGTCCCGTACGCCCTCGAGAGGAGCGTCTCGCCGCCCCGCCACACCCGGACGGCCGCTCCCGGCGAGCCCACGTCGGCGTAGGGAGACATGAGCTGATCGACGAGCTCCTCCGGGTCTTCGGCGAGCGGCTCGAGGCGGTGGAGGGTGATGCTGAAGTCGCCTCCCTCGTCTTCGTCGGCGATGACCTGGATGACGTGACGGCCGGCTTCCCGGGTCTCGCCCGAGAAGCGGTCGAGGCCGCGCCTCGTCACGTCGACCCGCGCCACCTGCTCGCCCGCTGGATCCACGACGCGCACAACGGCATCCACCGAGATCTGATCGACCTCACCGAAGACGTACCACTCCTCACCGGTCTCGATGGCGTATCGGGCGGTGTCTCCCGCGGCCAGGGTTCCCTGGAGGGTCTGCCCCGCCGAGAGCGGTGTCTCCTGCGCGGCCAGCTGGCCGGGGAGCCAGCAGAGAAGGAGCAGGACCAGCGGGCGGAGCGGGTTCGTGCCGTGGAGCATGGTGCGCCTCGTGTGCGATGGGGGCTGTCGAGCCACCCTCACATACGGCTCACGCGCGCTCGGCCTTCAGCTCTCCTCGCGCCCGCCTCCGGACCATGCGGCTGAAGAGGCTGAGCTCCTGGTCGAAGACGAAGCGCAGGAGGAGCCCCGTCCACGATCCGTGGTACTCGAGGCCTTCGTAGTACTCGGGCGCCGCCTCCTTGAGGTGCGGCAGCCGGTTCCAGGGGATGGACGGGAAGTCGTGGTG
Organism: Longimicrobiales bacterium; assembly: GCA_041690395.1. GTDB lineage: Bacteria > Gemmatimonadota > Gemmatimonadetes > Longimicrobiales > Gaopeijiaceae > JAWLHJ01. Next base: position 222,737 of record JAWLHJ010000005.1, read on the forward strand.
CTCGTTGTGATAGCCCACGTTCATCGCCACGACGTTCGCGAGGCCGTAGTAGCTGTAGGTCTCCTGGGGATCGCTGGTCAGGTAGTGTTCCTGGATCCAGCGGGCGCCGAGCGGATGGAGGCCCACGGCGAAGAAGAACGAGGCGAGCAGGTAGCCGACGGCACCCCATCCCCAGAGAACGACGACGGACGAAGCGACGAGCGCCGCGCTCCCCCAGTTGAGCAGGACCCAGCGGTTCAGGAAGGCGATCTGCTTGAGGCGTGGAGGGCGGGTCAGCTGGAAGACGGGGAACAGCAGCAGCCACAGGCTCTTCCCGAGCGCGCCGCACCCGATCAGGCGCGCCTCCCAGCGGCTCGGCAGGTCGGCGTCCAGGTCGTAGACGCCCTGGTGCGCGTGATGCATGAGGTGGTATCCCCGGAAGGAGATCGCGGCGGGAAGCACGTTCACCACGTCGGCCAGGATCCCGGCCACGTGGTTCTGCCAACGCCGCTCGAAGATCAGGTTGTGCGCCGCCTCGTGGATCATGACGTACATCGCGTGGTTCACGAATGCGCCGACGAGCCACGCGACGGCGAGGATCGCCCACCACGGCGCACCGGCGAGCCGCCACGCGAGGGTCATCTGCAGCGCAACGCCCGCGACGATGATGCCGAACGACCACGGATTCCGCCCGATCAACTCCCTCACCTCGGGGTGATCCCGGAGGATGTCCCGCGTGCGGAGGTGGTGCGGCTCGGGTGTGTCGACGACGCGGAACGCGCCGTTCTCTCTTGCCATGGGGTGCTCGGACTTCGGGGACGCGTAGGAGCCGCCGGGAGGGCCGGAAGCTACCCGGCGAAGGGTATCGTGCAACCCACACCATGTGCCCGTCCGCGGGGGCGCCCGTATACTCCCAGGGAACGAACCGTGACCCGAGACATTCCGAGGACCATGTTCCGTACGCTATTGAAGATCGCGGCCGCGATCGCCCTCTTCGCGCCCTCCGTCGCCGCCCAGCAGCTCTCATCCGAGGAGTCCCGCATCGTCGAGGCCGTCTCGGCGAACCAGGCCGAGGCGGTGGCCCTGCTGGAGGAGACGGTCAACATCAACAGCGGCACGCTGAACGTCGAGGGCCAGCGCAGGGTCTACGACGTGACGGCACCCTACTTCGAGGCGTTGGGCTTCGACGTGCAGTACGTCCTCTCGGGCGTGGAGCAGCGGGGCGGCCACCTCGTGGCCACCCGGACGGGCTCCCGGGGCGAGCACATCCTCCTCATCGGTCACATGGACACCGTGTTCGAGGAGGACAGCCCCTTCCAGCGATGGGAGATGGTGAACGACAGCGTGGCGCGTGGGCCGGGCGCGGCGGACATGAAAGGCGGGAACGTGGTGATCTGGTCGGCCCTGGAGGCGCTTCACCGGGAAGGCGCGCTGGACGGCGCGTCGATTACGGTCGTGCTGACGGGTGACGAGGAGCGCCCCGGCGTGCCCGTGGACCAGGCCCGCCGTGCCCTCGTCGACGCGGGCATCGCCGCCGACGTCGCCCTGGGCTTCGAAGGCGGCACGCCCGGACTCGGCGTCGTCGCACGCCGGAGCTCTTCGTCCTGGCGGCTCGACGTGACCGCTACGACGGCTCACTCCTCCGGCGTCTTCCGTGACGGCGTCGGCGCCGGGGCGATCTACGAGGCGGGCCGGATCCTGGAGGACTTCTATTCCGAGATCCGCGGCGAGGAGAACCTGACGTTCAACGCGGCCACCATGGTGGCGGGCACCGAGGCCTCGTGGGACGACGAGGCGGCCCGGGGGAGCGCCTTCGGCAAGACGAACGTGGTCCCGCCCGTCGCGATCCTCACCGGCGACATCCGCACGCTCACCGACGAGCAGCTCGAGCGCACCCGGGACAGGATGCGCGCCATCGTCGCGCGGCCGCTTCCGGGCACCTCGTCGGAGATCACGTTCCACGACGGGTATCCGTCGATGCCCCCGACCGAAGGGAACTACGCGCTCCTGGAAGTCTTCAGCCAGGTGAGTCAGGATCTGGGTGAGGGCGCGGTCGAAGCGTTCGATCCGGGCCAGCGCGGCGCCGCGGACATCTCGTTCGTGGCAGCGCACGTGGACCGGGCCCTCGGAGGGCTCGGGCCCGACGGGAGCGGCTCCCATACCGTCGAGGAGACCGTGAACCTGCCGTCCATCGAGCGGGCGGCGCGGCGGGCTGCGGTCCTGATCTACCGACTCACACGGTGAGGGAGGGGGCGGTGAGGGAGAACGGGGTGGCGCGCGTGGCCGCCGTGCTCGCATGTGCGCTGTCTCTGGTGGCGGCCGCCATGACGCCGACGCCTCTCGGCGCCCAGGACGGCGCGATCGTGGCGGCGGAAGGCGCCTCCTACACCGAGCGCGTGGAGATCATCCGGACCGATTTCGGCGTGCCCCACATCTTCGCCGACGACCTGGGCGCCATGGGGTACGGCCTCGCCTGGGCGATGACGGAGGACTACCGCGAGGAGGTGCTCGAGGCGCTGCTGAGCTCGAACGGCAGGTGGGCGCTCGCGACCGGCCCGGACGAGATCGACGGAGACTTCGCCGGGCGCCTCGACCACGCGTTCGCCGAGGCGAAGTATCACCTTCTGCCTGCCGACGTGCGTCAGGTCTATGCCGGCTTCGCGGCGGGGGTGAACGACTACGTGCGCGTGAACCCCGACTCCCTCCCGGACTGGGCGCGGCCCGAGTTCACGCCGCACGACGTGGCGGCTCGCGACATCGGAGTATGGGACCAGGGTGCCGTGTCCGACTTCCTCGAGCTCCGGGAAGAGCCCATCGACGATGGAGCGAACGAGGATGGCGAAGGGCGCACCGCCTCCGCTTCGGACCGGCTCCACCGTTGGCTCCAGGGCGGGGAGCGGCCGGGGGAGGGTGACCCCGAGGTGGGGTCCAACGCCTGGGCGCTGGCGCCGGAGCGCACCGCGTCCGGCAACGCCATCCTCCTCAGGAACCCGCACCTCTCCTGGACCGCGGGCTACTACGAAGCCCACGTCCGCGTGCCCGGCGTCATCGACTTCTACGGCGACTTCCGTGTGGGTGGGCCGTTCACCACCATCGGCGGGTTCAACCACCGTCTCGGGTGGGCGACGACCAACAACTATCCGGTCCTCGAGGAGATCTACGCGCTGGTGCGCGACTCGCTGAACCCAGATGCCTACTTCTTCGACGGGGGGTCGATCGAGATCGACCGGCGGCCGGTCACGGTGGAGTACCGGCGCGAGGACGGCACCCTCGGCACCGAGACCCGTGACATGCCGCACACACCGCTCGGGCCGATCATCTACGAGGTCCCCGACACGTTCTACGTGGTGAAGGCGCATGGCCTGTCCCAGTACCGGGTGGGCGAGCAGTGGCTGCGGATGATGCAGGCCTCCACCTTCGAGGAGTGGACGGAGGGCATGAAGATCCGGGCCAAGGTGTCGTCGAACCTGACGTACGCCGACGCCGACGGGGTCATCCACCTGGTGTGGAACGCCGCGACGCCCGATCTGCCGCACGAGCCGTCGGACCATCCGGTCCTGGCCACGTCGTCGGACGACGTGTGGACCAGCCTCTACCCGTACGACGCCCTGCCCCAGCTCACCAACCCGCCGGGCGGCTACGTCCAGAACGCGAACGATCCGCCGTACTACACGAACCTCCGCCGGATCCTGCCGCGTGAGGACTATCCGGCGCACTTCCCCGATCCGGTGCTCCGCTTCCGGTCGCAGAACTCGATCGAGCTCATCGACACCGACGACGTCCTCTCCCTGGACCAACTCGTGGAGTTGAAGCACGACATGGGGATGGTGATCGCCGACCGGATGAAGGACGACCTCGTGCGGGTCCTCCGGGCCCGTGGTGGCTGGACGGGAGATGCCGCGCGCGCTATCGAGACGTTGGCCTCGTGGGACAACACCGCGTCCCGGGGCAGCCGCGGGAGCTCCCTGTTCGAGCTGTGGGTCAACCGGTACATGCGCGCCGTGCCGGACTCCCTCCAGTTCGACGTGCCGTGGTCGGAGGACGCTCCCATGAGGACGCCTCGCGGTGTGGGCGACCAGGACGCGGCGGTCGAGGCCTTCGAGGGCGCGCTCGCGGAGGCGGAGGAGCGATGGGGTGGCTGGGACGTGACCTGGGGTGAGGTGCATCGCATCCGGCCCGATTCGAGCGACATCGACCTGCCCGTCGGAGGGTGCGCGAGCGCACTCGGGTGCTTCCGGGTCGTCGGCTTCGAGGACGACGAGGACGGACGGTACGCCGGCTATCGCGGCGACGGGTGGGTCGTCGCGGTCGAGTTCGCCGACGTGCCCGTCGCGCGGTCGGTCCTGTTGTACGGGAACTCCGACCGGCCCGGGTCGCCCCGCTTCTACGACCAGGCGGAGCTGTTCTCGGACGAACGGATGAAGCCGGTGTTGTTCACGGTCGAGGACGTCGAGGCCGGCGTGGTGGAGCGGTACCGACCGGGGGCGGAGCTACGGCGCTGAGCCGCCGAACTCCTCCAGCACCGCCTCGGCCGCCCGGGCGCGCTCGAGCATGGAGGTCGTGGGCGGATGCAGGCTCCCGGCCCGCACGCCGCCCCCTCCGTTCAGGTCTCCGTAGATGCCGCCCACGGCCCGAGCCGCCTCGCGGATGCGGGCATCGTCGGGCCCGTCGTTGGCGCTGCCCGTCATCCCCCGGGACTCCATGAGCGCGTCGAAGGCGCCCTCCATGGCCAGGAGTTTCAGCATGAAGCGCTCCCGGGTCTGATACTGGGCCAGGGTGAGGTCGAGGTCGGGCTCGCCCCGGACCTCGACGGTCTGGGTGGACGTGCCTCCCCGCGCCTCCAGCGTGAGCGTGTACGTCCCCGGCGACACCCAGGGCCCGCGCTCGTTGATCGGTCGCGGAACCTCCGGGTCGTCCCACCGCTCCCAGACGTCGTCGTCCATGTCGAGGGGATGCCGGAGGTCCCAGTTCACCCGGTGCATCCCGGCCGACGACGGCACGGTCATACGGCGAATGACCTCGCCGTCCGCGCGGGCGACCTGCAGCACCGCCGGCCCGCTCCCGGCGCCCAGCCGGTACGTCACCAGGGCGCCGTCCGGGGGATTCACGCCGTGGAACTCGGCCTGCGCCCGGTACGACGTGTCCTTCCGGTAGATCTTCATCGTGGCCGGCCCGACGCTGAACAGGTGGACCATGTCGTCGGCGCTCGCCCACTCCACGAGCGGGCGTGTGTCGTCGAGGATCCAGACGGCCTGCCCGTGCGTGCCCATCACCAGATCCTTCTCCCGGGGATGGATGAGAAGGTCGTCGTACAGCGTGGTGGGTAGGTTGGCCATCTTCGTCCACGCGGCGCCGGCATCGACCGAGACGAAGACGGCGTGCTCGGTGCCGACGAACAGCACGTCGGGGTTGTCGGGGTGCTCGACGACGTCGTTCACCGGTCCCATCTCGGGCAGCCCGGAGTGGAGAGGCTCCCACGAGGCGCCGAAGTCGGTGGTGCGGAAGAGGTAGGGGCCGAAGTCGCCGCGACGGTGCGCGTCGAAGGCCGCGTAGGCCGTCCCGAGGCTCCGGGTCGACGCCGTGATGCGGCTGACGTACGTGCCGTCCTCGATGCCGGGCACGTTCCCCGACACTTCCGTCCAGCTTTCGCCGCTGTTCCTGGTCACCTGCAGGTTACCGTCGTCGAAGCCGACCCAGAAGATCTCGGGGGCGATGGGCGACTCGTCGAGCGTGACGGCCTCCCCGTAGCTCCCCGTTCCGTCATTGCGCGAGATGGAGATGTCGCCGCCAGCTACCCCCATGAGCGACAGCGTGTCGCGGTCGATCTGGCGGCTCAGATCCTCGGAGCGCGTCCAGCTTTCGCCGTTGTCCGTCGAGACGAACACCCGGTTCCCTGCCACCACCAGACGGTCGGGGTCGTGCTCGGAGAGCAGCATCGGCGACGTCCAGTCGAAGCGGTACCCCTCCTCCCCGAAGCCCTCCTGGGGGCTGATGTCCAGCATGTCGCCGGTGACGAAGTCGTAGCGGAAGTACGTACCGCCGTTCGAGCTGCCGTAGCGGTAAGGGGAGCCCGGGCGGGGGTCGGCCTGCCAGTACATGCCGTCCCCGTAGCCGTTCTGCTTCCAGTCGTCGTTTACGATACCGATCCACCGACGCGTCTCCGAGGGACCCATGAACGAGTGGTTGTCCTGGAGCCCCGTGTAGACCCAGTAGGGGTCCTGCATGTCCACCGCGATGGCGTACATCTGGGAGATCGGGAAGTTGTTGACCTTCCGGAAGTTGTGCCCCCGGTCGTACGAGACGTGCAGCCCCGCGTCGCCGCCCATGATGAGGTGGTCGGGATCGCTGGGGTTGATCCACAGCGCGTGCTGGTCCGCATGAACGCCGACATCGTAGGTCGGACGCCGGGCGATCTCTGTCCAGGTCTCCCCACCGTCGTCGCTCCGGTTGGAGTTGGTGGCGAGGCTATACACCCGGTCCTCGTCGGACGGGTCGATCCAGATGTGAGAGTAGTACATGGGCCGGATGTTCAGGTCGCTCACCCGCTCCCAGGTGGCGCCGGCGTCCTCGGACCGATAGGTGCCAGTCAGCTCGTCGTCGGCGAACTCGATGAGGGCGTTCAGCACCCGCGGGTTCGACTGCGCCACGGCGACGCCGATGCGGCCCTTGTCCTCGCCGGGGATGCCGTTCGTGAGCTCGGTCCAGCTGTCGCCGCCGTCGGTGCTCTTGTAGATGCCGCTCCCGGGACCACCGCCGTTGAAGCCCCAGCTGCGCCGGAGCCGCTGGTAGGCGGCGGCGTAGATCTCGTCCGGGTTCGACTGGTTCCAGTCGAGGTCCACGACGCCGGTGTGCTCGTCGATGTAGAGCACCTTCTCCCAGGTCGCTCCGCCGTCGGTGGTGCGGTACACCCCCCGGTCTTCGCTGGGCGCCCACAGGTTCCCCTGGGCGGCCACGTAGACCACGTCGGGGTCGGTCGGGTGCACGAGCACCTCACCGATGTGCCGCGTGTTCTCGAGACCCAGGTGCCTCCACGTCTCACCGCCGTCGTCGGAGCGGTAGATGCCGTTCCCGTACGACGTGCTCTGCCGGTTGTTCTCCTCGCCGGTTCCCGCGTAGACGATGTCCGGGTTCGTCGGAGCGAGGGCCACGTCGCCGAAGGTGCTCACGGGCATGTCGGCGAAGGTGTTCACCCAGGTCTGGCCGCGGTTCTCGCTCTTCCACAGCCCGCCGGAGGCCGTGGCCACCCAAAGCATGTTGGGGTCCTCGGGGACGGATTCCACGTCGTGGACCCGGCCGCCCGTCACCGCGGGACCGATGACCCTGGGGTGGAAGGTCTCGAGGTGCGACTCGGTGAGCGCGACCTGCGCGTCACCCGCGGCGGGGACGAGGAGCGCCGCCGGGACGAGGACGGTGAGCAGTCGATGCATGGTCGTGTCCTGGATGTGTGGGCTGGAAGCGGATGAGGCGTCGGGGCCCTTTCCCGACCACGGTAGGGCGCGATCCGGCGCGGCGCCAATCGCTGTCCCGTTCCGCCGCTGCATCGACCCCCGGTGACCGCTTAGATTGCCTCCATGAGCGAGCGCACCGAAGTGACGACCCCCGAAGCCCTCTCGGACGACGAGCAGGTCGAGCCGAGCCTCAGACCGCAGCGGTTGGCCGAGTTCATCGGCCAGCCCAAGGTGCGGGAGTCGCTCTCGATCGCGATCGAGGCCGCGAAGGGGCGGCGCGATCCGCTCGACCACGTGCTCTTCCACGGTCCGCCCGGGCTGGGGAAGACCACGCTGGCGTCGCTCATGGCGCGCGAGATGGGCGTGAACATCAAGACCACGTCCGGGCCCGTGTTGGAGAAGCCCGCCGACCTGGTCGGGATCCTCACGAACCAGCGCAAGGGCGACATCCTCTTCATCGACGAGATCCACAGGCTCCGCCCCATCATCGAGGAGTTCCTGTATCCCGCGATGGAGGATTGGCAGGTCGAGATCCGGCTCTCGGACGGCCCGAAGGCCGATACGATGAGCATGAGCATCGAGCCGTTCACACTGGTCGGCGCGACGACCCGCTTCGGGCTGCTCACGGCCCCCATGCGGGCGCGCTTCGGCATCGTGCAGCGGCTCAACTTCTATCCGGCCGAGGAGCTCGCGACCATCGTGTCCCGCAGCGCCGACATCCTCGGGGTCGAGACCACGCCCGAGGGCTCGAGCGAGATCGCGCGGCGGGCGCGGGGGACGCCCCGGGTGGCGAACCGATTGCTCCGGCGTGTCCGCGACTACGCGGAGGTGCGGGCCGACGGCCTCATCGACGAGACGGTCGCCCAGGCGGCGCTCAAGATGCTCGACGTCGACGAGTACGGCCTCGACGAGATGGACGCGCGGGTGCTCAAGACGCTGATCGAGAAGTTCGAGGGCGGCCCCGTGGGACTGAACTCGCTCGCGGTCGCGATGGGAGAAGACGCCACGACGCTCGAAGAGGTCTACGAGCCCTTCCTGATCATGGAGGGCTTCCTGATGCGGACCGCCCAGGGACGCGTCGCCACTCCGAGGGCGTTCCGGCGCTTCGGGTACACGATGCCCGAGTCGCTGAAGGGGTCGCAGGGCTCGCTGTTCGTCGTGGAGTGAGCCCGCACGCAGGGGCGGGGCGGCTCGGGCCTACGCGCCGGGAGGCGCGGGTTCCGCTTCGAGCCTGTCGGCCAGCTCCTCGAAGGAGCGCATGTCCTCCGAGCCTTCGTAGGGATGCAGCCGCCTCTTCCCGTCCCTCCGGCCGAGCGTCCACACCTCGGTCGCCGGGTCGTAGTGGAAGCGAGCGAGCTCGACGACCGTGGTCTCTCCGGGAAGCCCGCTATAGTCCGGTCGTTGCTCCGACACGCAGACGTGATTGCCGCGGACACGCCAGCTGAATCGGCCGGCGCCTCCCGAGTGCATGGACATGCGTTCGCAGTAGGCGTCGAGCCGCCTGGTCACCCTTGCCATTTCCAGCTTCGGGATCGCCATCGGGACTCCAAGTTCGGGCCGTCCGGGCCTAGGGGCCCGGCTGTTTGAAGATAACAGGAGGGGCCACGGAGTCCCCGGTGGGGGCGCGCGGGGAGATCGACTCCGCGGCTGTCGCGCGTCCACACCCGGCGTACATTGCCCCTATGAGCGATTGCGCGAAGACCCCGGGTGGATCGAGACGGTCGAGAATCGGTCGTGATGCCCGGCTCCGTCGGATCCTCGTGGCGGGCCTGGTCGGCGGCCTCGGCGCCTGCGGCGCTCCGGATGCCGACCGCGGGCCCTCCGCCGGGGACGTCGAGGGTCCGGCGGCACGTCCGTCCTTCACGGCACCCGAAGAGGTCGCCGATCCACTCGCCCCGGAACACGACGACCAGCCGTTCGTGGTGGTCCTGGGCATCGGCCAGGACGGAGGATACCCGCAAGCGGGGACGAGGGACGCCGAGGCCTGGGAGCGTGCCGAGCGGCGACGCCTTCCCGTGAGCCTGGGCATCGTCGACCCGTCCTCCGGGGAGCGATGGATGGTCGAGGCCACTCCGTCCTTTCCGGAGCAGCTCCGGGCCCTGGAGTCGGTGGCCCCTCACGAGGACGTCCCCGGCTTGTCCGGGGTGCTGCTCACCCATGCGCACGTGGGTCACTATGCCGGGCTCATCCATCTGGGGCGTGAGATCCTCGGCGCCTCGGACGTTCCCGTGTACGCCATGCCGCGCATGGATACGTTCCTCCGCTCGAACGGCCCGTGGGACCAGCTCGTCGAGCTGCGCAACATCGACATCCGGCCCCTGGCCGACGGGGTCTCGACCCCCCTCAACGCGCGCATCCGGGTCACACCGCTGACGGTGCCGCATCGTGACGAGTACTCGGAGACCGTGGGCTATCTGATCGAGGGTCCCGGGAGAAGCGTCTTCTTCCTGCCGGACATCGACAAGTGGGAAGCATGGGACGCCCTCGGGACGAGGGTGGAGGACGTCCTCGCACGAGCGGACGTCGCCTATCTGGATGCGACGTTCTTCGCCGATGGCGAGGTTCCGGGCCGCGCGATGGCGGAGATCCCCCACCCGTTCGTTTCGGAGAGCATGGATCGCTTCGATGCGCTCCCTGCGCGGGAGCGCGCCAAGGTGCGGTTCATCCACGTGAACCGGACGAACCCGGTGGGCTGGCCGTGGACACCCGAGTGGGACGCCGTGCACGCCGCGGGCTTCCGGGTGGCGGTGCGAGGGGAGCGCGTCGGGCTGTAGCCGGGGGCCCGCGGCACGGATCAGCCCGGCCCCTGGGGCGAATCGCCGAGATCCGTTAGCCTTGGCGACCTTGATTCGAGTGGGGCGGGACGATCCGCGGACCTGGGCAGGCGCCCGGGTCTTTTTTTGTGTCCCACTGTCATCGCGCCCGAGCACCCGCGCGCGGTCCCGCCACCGACGTTACGCCTCGGCCGCGTTCCCACGCGTCGAGCACGCATACATAGAAGAGACAGCATTGATTTCCACGTTCAGAGAAGAGTGGTTCGGCAATATTCGAGGTGACCTCCTGGCCGGTGCCGTGGTCGCGCTCGCCCTGATTCCGGAGGCGATCGCGTTCTCGATCATCGCCGGCGTCGATCCCAAGGTCGGCCTGTACGCCTCGATCAGCATCGCCATCGTCACCGCCTTCGTCGGTGGTCGGCCGGGCATGATCTCGGCGGCCACCGGCGCGATGGCGCTCCTGATGATCACGCTGGTGCGCGATCACGGGCTCGAGTACCTGTTCGCCGCCACGATCCTCACTGGCGTCCTGCAGGTGCTCTTCGGCGTCTTCCGGCTCTCCCGCTACATGAAGTTCGTGCCGCGCGCGGTCATGGTCGGGTTCGTGAACGCCCTGGCCATCCTCATCTTCATGGCGCAGCTCCCACAGTTCGTCGGCGTCGGCTGGATGACGTACGCGTTCGTCGCGGCCGGGCTGGCGGTCATCTACCTGCTGCCGCGACTGACGACCGCGGTCCCGTCGGCGCTGGTGGCGATCGTCGGCCTCACGCTCGTCTCGCTGATGACGGACGGCGGGCTCCGCACCGTGGGTGACATGGGCGCGCTTCCCACCGCCCTTCCCATCTTCGCCCTGCCGGGCATCCCGCTTACGCTCGCGACCCTCCAGATCATCCTGCCCGTCGCGCTCACGCTCACCCTGGTGGGCATGATCGAGTCGCTGCTCACGGCGTCCATCGTCGACGAGCTCACGGAGACCACCAGCGACAAGAACAAGGAGGCGCGGGGTCAGGGCATCGCCAACGTCGTCACCGGGTTCTTCGGGGGGATGGCCGGCTGCGCGATGATCGGCCAGTCCGTCATCAACATCAAATCCGGCGGCCGCGGTCGGCTCTCGTCCTTCGCGGCGGGCGCGTTCGTGCTGGTCTTCATTCTCGTGCTGGGCGACTGGCTGCGACTCGTGCCCATGAGCGCGTTGGTCGCGGTCATGATCATGGTGTCCATCGGCACGTTCGACTGGTCGTCGCTCCGCACGCTCCACATCGTGCCGCGTGGGGAGACGCTCGTGATGCTGCTCACCGTCCTGACGGTCGTGTGGACGCACGACCTGGCCCTCGGCGTGTTCGCGGGGGTCCTTTTCAGCGCGATCCTCTTCGCCCGGAAGGTGGCCGAGGTGGCCTTCATGGAGGACGGCCTGAGCGCGGACGGCCGGGAGCGCAGTTATTCGGTGACGGGGCAGCTCTTCTTCGCGACGGTCAACGGGTTCCTCGCCCACTTCAATTTCCAGGAAGACGTGGACCGGGTGGTCATCGACCTGTCGCGCTCGCACCTGTGGGATCACTCGGCGGTCGCCGCCCTCGACAAGGCGATCCTCCGATTCCGTCGCCGCGGCGTGGACGTGGAGCTCGTGGGTCTGAACGAGGCCAGCGCCACCCTGCTGTCCCGCCTCGGGTCCCACGACAAGCCCGGTGCGCTGGAGGCGGCGCCGAGCCACTGAGGCGCCGCCGGGCCACGGGCTGCTAGATTTCGCCCATGACCGACCGTATCGAAGCGGCGCCGGCTACTGGGGCCCGTATCTCCGACTACGACTACGAGCTCCCGGACGACCGTATCGCGCGTTATCCGGCGGAGCACCGGGACGAGAGTCGGTTGCTCGTGGTCCCTCCCGAGGACGGCGTGCCGTTCCGGCACCTGCGCTTCAGGGACGTCACCGAGCTGCTCCGACCGGGCGACCTCCTGGTCGTGAACGAGAGCCGGGTGAGGCCGGCGAGGCTACTCGGCCGGAAGCCGACCGGAGCGCCGGCGGAGATCCTGCTGTTGGGGCCGGCGGATACGGTGCGGGAGCGGGACGGTGGCGGGCCCCGCGACGGACCCGACGACGACCCGCGCGACTGGGTCGCCCTCGTCCGCCCGGGTAGCAAGCTCAAGCCCGGCCGGACCGTCGACGTGGCCGACGACCTCACCGTCGAGATCCTCGATTCCGCGCCGGGCGGCGGGCGGGTGGTGCGCCTGCACACCACCGGCTCCGTCGAGGCGGCCATCGAGCGGCACGGCCACATGCCGCTCCCCCCGTACATCGACCGGGACGACGAGCCCCTCGACCGGGAGCGCTACCAGACCGTGTACGCGCGCGACCCCGGCTCCGTCGCCGCCCCTACCGCCGGCCTCCATTTCACCGACGAGCTCCTCGCACGAATCGAGGCGATGGGCGTGCGCCGGGCTGCCGTCTCGCTCCACGTGGGCATCGGCACGTTCCGGCCCGTCGAGGCGGACGACCCCACCGAGCACGAGATGCACCACGAGACCTACTTCGTACCGGAGTCCGTGGCTGAAGCGGTGGCCGAGACACGCGCGGCGGGCGGCAGGGTCTGGGCGGTGGGCACCACGGTCGTGCGCACGCTCGAGGCGGCCGCCGGGCCGGACGGGCAGGTGCGCCCGGGGCCGGGCTCGACCGACCTCTTCATCCGTCCGCCCTACGACTTTCGGGTGGTCGACGCGCTCATCACCAACTTCCACCTGCCACGCTCCACGCTCCTCATGCTCGTGGCCGCGCTCGGTGGGTACGACCGGGTGATGGAGGCGTACGGCGAAGCCATCGCCGAGGGATACCGCTTCTACTCTTACGGAGACGCCATGGCGCTGGTGCGCCGAGGGAGGCTCTGATGCCGTTCGAATCCATTGCCAAGTGGTCGACGCTCCCGGACCGCACGCCGCGCCACGCCCTCGTGGCCGGTGTCGACCTGGTGGTGATCCGGTACGGGAGCGAGGTGTCGGTCCTGTATGGTCGCTGCCTGCACCGCGGGGCGCTGCTCGGCGACGGGCACGTGGAGGGCGACAACCTCATCTGCGGGCTGCACCACTGGGACTACCGCATCGACTCCGGGGTGAGCGAGTACGACAACTCCGAGGCCCTGTTCAAGTTCGATGCGTATGTCGACGCCGACGCGGATTCGGTGCTGGTGGACGGCGATCAGGTGGCTGCGTGGGCCCGCGAGCATCCGCAGCCGTGGAAGCGGGACGAGTACCTCGGCGCGTACCAGGAGGCCCATGCACCCGACGTGGAGCCGGCGAACCCCTACATCCAGCGGCTGGCGCGCGAGGGGCTCTCCGTGCTCGGGCACCACGGACGGGTCGAGGCGATGGGCGTGCCGCGCTCGGAGCTCCCGGGCTGGGACGACATCCAGATCGTCACCGGGCAGTTCGCCAGGCGACCGCTGGCCGACGACGCGCCGGTGTCCACCGAGGTCGTTCTCGGACCGCGGGCGGACCGCCCGCTCCGGCTGGACATCCCCCTCCTGGTGTCGGACATGAGCTTCGGCGCGCTGTCCCGGGAGGCGAAGATCGCGCTGGCGCGAGGTGCGGACTGGGCCGGGACCGGCATCTGCTCGGGTGAAGGAGGCATGCTTCGGGAGGAGCACGCCGAGAACTCCCGGTATCTGTACGAGCTGGCCTCCGGACGCTTCGGTTGGTCGTTGGACCGGGTGCGCGACGTCCAGGCGTTCCATTTCAAGGGCGGCCAGGGAGCCAAGACCGGGACCGGCGGCCACCTGCCGGGTCACAAGGTCACCGAGGAGATCGCCCGCGTACGGGGTCTGGAGGCCGGCCAGCCGGCCGTCAGCCCCTCACGGTTCGAGGAGCTGGCCACGGTCGACGACTTCCGCGCGCTCGGCGAGCAGGTCCGTGAAGCCTCGGGCGGTATTCCGGTCGGCTTCAAGATGTCGGCGCAGCACATCGAGGACGACCTGGACTTCGCTTTGGAGGCCGGCGCGGACTACGTGATCCTGGATGGGCGCGGCGGGGGCACCGGCGCCGCCCCGCTCCTCTTCCGGGACCACATATCGGTACCGACGCTCGCGGCCCTGGCCCGGGCCAGGCGTCATCTGGACCTCCGGGGAGCGGACGACGTGTCCCTGGTCATCACCGGCGGCCTCCGCACCGAGACCGACTTCGTGAAGGCGCTGGCCCTGGGCGCCGACGCCGTCGCCGTGGCGAATTCGGCCATGCAGGCCATCGGGTGCCTGGGCATGCGGGCCTGCCACACCAACAACTGCCCCGTGGGGATCGCGACGCAGAAGGACGATCTCCGGGCGCGCTTCGTGGTCGACACGTCCGCGCAGCGCCTCACCAACTTCCTCCAGGCGTCCGTCGCTCTCATGCAGGTCCTGGCCCGGGCCTGCGGACGCGACGAGCTGGCCGGTTTCGAGCCGTCGGACCTCACGGCGTGGAAGCGGGAGATCGCCGACCTCACGGGTATCCGGTACGCGGGGGTGGGTGGGTAGCGCTACCGTACCCGCCCACGTTCACCACGCCCCACGGCGCCCTCCACACGCCCGCCTTCATGCCGGTCGGCACGCTCGGCACCGTGAAGAGCGTGAGCATGTCCGAGGTCGGCGACCTGGGCGCGGAGATGGTGCTCGCCAACCCGTACCACCGCCGGGGGCACGAGCTGGTCCGACAGCTCGGCGGGCTCCACGACTTCATTGGGTATCGGAACGTTCCGGCCGGTGGAGGCCGACGACCCCGCCGACCACGAGATGCATCACGAGACGTACGTGGTGCCGGAGTCGGTGTCCGACGCGGTAGCGGAGACGCGCGAGGCGGGAGGGCGGGTGTGGGGGGGGGGACCACGGTGGTGCGCGCGCTGGAGGTGGCGGCGGAGCCCGACGGGCGGGTGCGGTCCGGTCCAGGGTCCACGGACCTCTTCATCCGGCCGCCGTCCGACTTCCGGGTGGTGGACGCCGTTATCACGAACATCCACCTGCCGCGCTCCACGCTCCTGATGCTGGCGGCGGCCTTCGGTGGCTACGAGCGGGTGATGGCGGCCTGCGAGATCGCGGTGCGGGAGGGGTATCGGTTTTACTCGTACGGAGATGCCATGGCGCTGGTACGCGACCCTTCCACCTGGAGCTACCATGCCCGGATCAGTGAGGGCACCATTCGGCTCCTGTTCCTGCACGAGCGTCTGGACCCAGCGGTGAGCCCGCCGAGCCCTTGGACACCGCCCCTCTCGGATATGGGGTATCACGCCACCACGCCCTGAGATCGCGCAAGCGACCTTCCCGTTGAGAGGCCGCTGCCCAGAAGATGCGGAAGTCCCGCCGGAGACCCGTGGTTCCGGCGGGGCTTCCGCGTCTTGATCGTCATCCTGTCGCGCTCGGAACTCGAAGTCGCGGGCGGGCGAGAGCGGCGGCTTGCTGGAGGGGCCGCGTGGCGGTGAACCATGAATCGGTGCCGCCCCGAAGGGAGCGGCGTCATGTGTTCGCCGGATGTGGCGCCGGGTTTGGCGAGCGCGGGAGTGGTGGGCCGGCGCGCGTCACGGTTCCGCCGCATATGGCGGTGGATGCGACAAGGGCGGGCGTGGCCACTCGGGCATGTGCGCTTTCCGCCAGGCTCGTTGCGGCCGGCTGTGGTCCGGCGACGGGGCCGCCGAGCCCGGCCGTGACGCCACGCGACCGGGTCACCTCGCGCCCAGCCGTGGCCGCCGAGCCGTCGGCTGGGCCCGCGCTTCGAAGGATGTCACGTCGGTGCATGGAGATACGACCCTCCTCGGACGGGTCCAGGAATCTGTTAGTCTTCGGGCTTGTCTCCACACGTCGCCATGCGCGGCCGTGAGTCCCCGACCCTCGAGTCGAATCGTCTTCTGGGATGTCCGATAGATTCAGCATTACACAGGAAGTCATGCCTGCGGCACTGCAGGCGGATTCACCCCTCACCCCTCCTGACTGGGACGCATTCAGGCGATTGGTGCACGATGCGGCCGACCGGCTGGTGAACCACGTCCGGGACCCGCGCCACTGGCCCGTCTGGCAGGAGATGCCCGATGAAGTCGCGGACGCGCTCACGGAGCCGTTCACGGACGAGGGTTCCGGGCCGGGAGCCGCCTGGGAGGCGTTCCGGGAGAATATCCTTCCGTACGGCGTGGGGAACGTCCATCCCCGTTTCATGGGATGGGTGCACGGCGCCGGCACGCCCGGTGGAATCATCGCCGGGATGGCCGAAGCGGCCATGAACGCGAACCTAGGAGGCCGCAACACGGGCGCCGCGCGGGTCGAACGGGCCGTCCTCGGCTGGGCTCGAGATCTCTTTGCCTTCCCCGAGGACACCACGGGCATCCTGACCAGCGGAACCTCCATGGCTACGGTCATCGCTCTGGCAGCAGCCCGTCAGGCCAAGGCCGACTGGGACGTGGAGGAACAGGGACTGGGAGCCAAGGGCACCCGATTCCGCCTGTACGCCTCGGAGGCCACCCACACCTGTGTGGAGAACGCGTTGCGTCTCCTGGGATTCGGCCGTCAGGCGCTTGTGCGGATCCCGGTGGACGAAGCCGGTGAAATGGAGCTGGACACCCTCCGTGCATCCATACACGCCGATCGGAACCAGGGGCTGATTCCCTTCGCCGTCGTCGGGAACGCGGGTACTGTGGACATCGGTGCGGTGGACGACCTCGAGGGTATCGCCCGGCTGGCTCGCGAAGAAGACGTCTGGTTCCACGTGGATGGAGCCTTCGGCGCCCTGCTTCAGCTGAGTCCGTCGCTGAAGCACCGGGTCGCAGGAATCGAGAAGGCGGACTCGCTGGCCTTCGACTTCCACAAGTGGCTGCACGTCACCTATTCCTGCGGCTGCGTACTGATCCGCCACTCGTCGGATCACCATGCCGCCTTCGCCGGGCGCCCGCGCTATCTGGAGGGACAGGCCGAGGGGCTGGCTGCAGGTGAGCCGTGGTTCTGTGACTACGGCCCCGAGCTCTCCCGGGGCTTCAGCGCGCTTCGCGTCTGGTTCCTGCTGGCGGAACACGGCACCGACGCTCTGGCTCAGGCCATCGAAGGCAGCGTCGAACGGTCCCGGTACCTGGCGCGTCGTGTCGAAGACGAGCCCCTCCTGGAGCGGTTGGCTCCGGCCAGCCTGAACATCGTCTGCTTCCGGGTGATACCGGCGGCCGGTGAGGACAGTGACGAAGTGAACATCCGCGTCGTCACGGAGCTTCAGAAGCGGGGGATCGCGGCGCCGTCCACCACCCGAATCGGCGACGCGCTGGCCATCCGTTGCTGCCTCATGAACCACCGCGCCACCCTCGAGGACATGGATGTGACGGTGGACGGGGTCCTCCAGATCGTCGAAGAGCTGCGCCGGGGTTGATCTCGCAGGACCCGGGCACGATGTGATGGCCCGCATTTCCATTACTTTCTCGCCCATGTTCTCCTACCAGCTCGAAGCCACCGACGGCGCCGCGCGCGCCGGCACGTTCACCACGCCCCACGGCGCCCTCCACACGCCCGCCTTCATGCCGGTCGGAACCCTCGGCACGGTGAAGAGCGTGAGCATGTCCGAGGTCCGCGACCTCGGCGCGGAGATGGTGCTCGCCAACACGTACCACCTGTATCTGAGGCCGGGGCACGACCTGGTCCGGCAGCTGGGCGGCCTGCACGACTTCATGCGCTGGGACGGGCCCATCCTCACCGATTCCGGCGGCTTCCAGGTCTTTTCGCTGGCGGATATCCGGCGGATCGAGGACGACGGCGTCCTCTTCCAGAGCCACATCGACGGCTCCGAGCACATGTTCACGCCCGAGTCCGTCATGGAGATCCAGCGGACGCTGGGTGCCGACGTCATCATGGCGTTCGACGAGTGTCCGCCCGGCGGCTGCGACCGGAACACCGCCGTGGAGGCGAACCGGCGCACCATCGCCTGGCTCGAGCGGTGCCGCACGCGCTTCCGTGAGCTCGCGAACGAGCGGGACGTACCGGAGCAGACGCTCTTCCCGATCGCACAGGGGAACGTCTACGACGACCTGCGGCGTGAGCACGTGCGGCAGATCTCGGATCTGGGAGATTGGCACGGGTACGCCATCGGCGGTCTCTCCGTCGGCGAAGCCAAGCCCGACATGTGGCGCACCCTGGAGGTGCTCGACCCCGTGCTCCCCACCGACCGGCCACGCTATCTCATGGGAGTCGGGTATCCCGACGATCTCCTGGAGGCGATCTCGCGAGGGTGTGACATGTTCGACTGCGTCGCCCCGACGCGGAACGCGCGTCACGGCACTGCCTGGACTCTCGAACAGGGGCAGGTGAACTTGAAGGCTGCCCGGTTCCGCGAGGACACGCGGCCGATCGACCCGGGGTGCGACTGCCACGCCTGCACCCACTACGATCGTGCGTACCTCCGGCATCTGGTGAGCGCGGGCGAGCTGCTCGCCGTCCGGCTCGTCTCGATCCACAACCTCCGCTTCCTGGTTCGCCTGGGCGAGGAGGCCCGCCGCCACGTGGTGGCGGGGACGTTCGAGGCGTGGAAGAACGACTGGCTGGAACGATACCGCAAAGAACGGAGTGAAGCGTGACGCTGTACGCGATGTTGGCCGTACCCCGCGAGGGGGGCAGCGCCGGGACCATCTTCTTCGTCCAGATGGCCCTCATCTTCGGCATCTTCTACTTCCTGCTCCTGCGCCCCCAGGCGAAGGAGCGGAAGCGGCACGAGCAGATGTTGAAGGAACTGAAGAAGGGCGACGAAGTGGTCACGAACGGGGGGATCATCGGGCGCGTGGTGCACGTCGACGAGAGCCGGCTCACGGTCAAGACCGGCGACAGCACCAAGCTGACCGTGGATCGGAGTCGCATCGCGGCGGTACTCGATAACCAGGGCGACACCAAAGACGATTGACGGGGCGTCGCGCGATCGCCCACGGGCCCGCGCGCCGTTCGAACCCACGACCGACATGGCTCTACGCGACATCGTACTCCTCGGAGATCCCGTGCTGCGCCGCGAGGCGGACGAGGTCACGTCGTTCGACGACGACCTCCGGGCGCTGGTGCGCGACATGTTCGAGACGATGTACCACGCGGAGGGAATCGGGCTGGCCGCGCCACAGATCGGCCTTTCGCAGCGGATCATCGTGGTCGACCTCCGGCGCGAGGAGCGCCCGGAGGAGCGCCTGGCCATCATCAACCCGCGGGTGGTCTGGGAGAGCACCGCGAAGGAGAAGGAGCCCGAGGGGTGCCTGAGCATTCCCGGGCTCGAGGAAGTCGTCGAGCGTCCGGCGGCGGTCCGCGTCGAGGGCCTCGACCCGACGGGTGAGCCGCTCAGCATCGAGGCCGACGAGCTCTTCGGGCGCGCCCTGCAGCACGAGATCGATCACGTGGACGGCATCCTCTTTCTCGACCGGGTCACCCCGCTCAAACGGCGCATGCTGCTGAAGAAGTGGAAGAAGCTGCGCGAAGACGAAGCCGAATGAAGATCCTCTTCTGGGGCACCCCCGACTTCGCCGTGCCGTCGCTGCGTGCGCTGGTGGGCGAGGGCTTCGACATCGTGGGCGTGGTGACGCAGCCCGACCGCCCCGCCGGCCGGGGACGCCACGTCACGCCTTCCCCTGTGAAGCAGGTGGCCCTCGACGAAGGACTCACGGTGCTCACGCCGGAACGGCCCCAGGGCGACGACTTCCTGTCGCTCATCCGCGATCTGGCCCCGGACGTCTCGGTCGTGGTGGCGTACGGGCACATCCTGAAGCGGGAGGTCCTGGACGTGCCGCGGCTCGGGTCGATCAACCTGCACGCCTCGCTCCTTCCGAAGCTCCGCGGCGCCGCACCCATCAACTGGGCCATAGCGCGCGGCCATGAGGAGACCGGGGTGACCGTCATGCGCATGGTCGAGGCCATGGACGCCGGACCCATGATCCATCAGGTGGTCGAGCCCATCCTGGCGGACGAGACCGCCGGCGAGCTCACCATCCGGCTCTCCGAGTTGGGGGCCGCGGCGCTGGTCGAGTCGCTCGCCTTCCTCGACGCCGGCCTGGCCGAGGAGGAGGAGCAGGACGACGGCGAGGCGACGTACGCGCCCAAGCTCGACCGGGAGACGGCGCGCATCGACTGGAGCCGCCCGGCGGTGGAGATCGGTTGCCACGTCCGCGCGATGGACCCGGCGCCGGGCCCGTGGACGACGCTGGACGGCGCGGCGGTGAAGCTCTTCCGTCCGAGCGTGGTCGAGGGCGAATTCAACGTCGATCAGGGGAGCGCCGGCAATGGGCGCGATCCACTGGCGGAGCCGGTCGAGCCCGGTACCGTCGTCGCCGCGGATCCCGCCGAGGGCGTGCTCGTGGCGGCGGCCTGGGGCGCGGTCCTCTTCGCCGAGGTCCAGCCGCCCGGGAAGCGCCGAATGAGGGCCGCCGATTGGATCAACGGGCGGGGCGTGGCGGTCGGGCAGACGTTCGAGTAGCCGTAGGCCATGCCGGCGGGATGGATTCCCCGACTGCACGTCGTCACCGACTCGCGTACGCTCGAGCGTCCGGACTTCGTGGTGCTCGCCCGCGAGGTGTTGGCCGCGGGTGGGGCCCGACTCGCGCTGCACGTCCGCGGGCCGGCGACGGACGGGAGGACGGTCCACGACCTTGCGGTGGCGCTGCGGTCGCCGGCCCGGGACGCGGGGGCACGGCTCCTCGTGAACGACCGCGTGGACGTGGCGTTGGCGGCGGGGCTGGATGGAGCCCATCTGGGCGAGCGGTCGCTCCCGGTAACCGAGGCACGGCGCCTTCTCGGGGGCGAGCGCCTGATCGGAGCGTCCGTCCACGACCGGGGCCGGGCGCGCGCCGCGTGCGAGGAAGGCGCGAATTACGCCTTTGTGGGTACCATCTTCTCCACGCCGAGCCACCCGGGCCGGACGGGCATCGGCGTTTCGGGCATGGCCGCGATCCTCGAGGCGGCTCCCGGCTTTCCCATGCTCGGCATCGGTGGCGTGTCGGTGGCCAGGGTCGCCGATGTCGTCCGAGCGGGCGCCTACGGTGTCGCCGTGCTCGGGGGGGTCTGGGCGGCTCGGGATCCGGTGGCCGCCGTGAGCGAGTATCTTGTCGCGCTGGAGGAGGACTGATGAATACGACGAAGACTACGGTGAGCGTGCAGCTCAACGGCAAACCCGCGGAGGTCGAGGACGGCCTGTCCGTCAACGGGCTCCTGGAATCGCTCGACCTCCGACCCGGCATGGTGGTGGTCGAGCTGAACCGTGAGATCCTGCCGTGCGACCGATACGAAGAGTTCACGATAGGCGAAGGCGACACGATCGAGCTCGTGCACTTCGTCGGTGGAGGGTGAGATGACGGAAGACGCGCTCGACACGCCCCTCGTGGTGGGCGGGCACACGCTCGCTTCCCGCCTGATCGTCGGGACCGGCAAGTACACGACCAACCAGGTGATGATCGACGCGATCCGCGCGTCGGGGGCCGACATGGTGACCGTCGCCGTCCGGCGGGTCGACCTCGACCGGACGCAGGAGGAGGGCATCCTCCACCACCTCGACCCGAAAGAATTCTTCCTGCTCGCGAACACCGCCGGCTGCTACACCGCCGAGGACGCCGTGCGCTACGCCCGACTCGCGCGCGCGGCCGGCTTCAACGAGTTCGTGAAGCTCGAGGTCATCGGCGACGAGGCGACGCTCCTGCCGGACGTGCAGGCGACCCTCGAAGCCGCGAAGACGCTCTCGGACGAAGGCTTCAAGGTCATGGCGTACACGAACGACGACCTCATCACCGCGCTCCGCCTCGAGGACGCCGGATGCGTCGCGGTCATGCCGCTCGCCAGCCCCATCGGGAGCGGGCTCGGCGTGGTGAATCCCTACTTCATTCGCGAGATCAAGCGGCGCCTCGAGGTGCCGGTGATCGTCGACGCGGGCGTGGGGACCGCCTCGGACGCATGCGTGACCATGGAGCAGGGCGTGGACGGCGTGCTCATGAACACCGCGCTGGCCGCCGCGGACGATCCGGTCCGGATGGCCCACGCGATGCGCCATGCCATTCGTGCGGGACGCCTCGCGTACCTGGCCGGACGGATGCCGTCGCGTGAGATCGCCGTGCCGTCGTCGCCCACCCGGGGGATGCTCGACTGAAGCGAGCGTCCGCCGCCAGGGAGGCGGCGTTTCGGATTCGGACCGAGGTCGAGCGGGGCCGCCGGCTGGATCTCGCGTTCGGTGCCAGGGCGGCCCGGCTCGAGGACCGGGACCGTGGCTTCGTACATGAGCTCACCTACGGAACTACCCGTCTGCGGGGACGGCTCGACCATCTCATAGGCCGCTTCGTGGACCGCGGGCTCGACTCCCTCGACCCGAAGGTGCTGGAGGTGTTGCGCCTCGGCGCGTACCAGGCGCTCTACATGGACGGGGTGCCGGCGTTCGCGGCGGTGTCCGAGTCGGTCGATCTGGCGCGCGACGTCGCGGGTGCCAAACCCACCGGCCTCGTCAACGCGGTGCTGCGCCGGGTCGTGGAGGCCGGAGACGGACCGGGGCGCTTTCCGGATCCGGAGCGCGATCCACTCGGCTTCCTGGAGCATTGGGGATCGCATCCGCGGTGGCTCCTGGAGCGCTGGCTCGAGCGCTGGCCGTTCCAGGAAGTGCGGGCGCTGGTCGAGTCCGACAACCGGCGACCACCCACCTACCTGGTCGCGCTCGATCTCCCCGGGGAGGAAGTCCTGGACCTGCTCTCCGGGGCGGACGTGGCCGCCACGCTGGTCGCCGAGGATCCGACGTGTGTCCGGCTTCCCGACGAAGCACACCCGCGTGACGCGCTCGCCGCCGTGCCGGGCTCGATCATCCAGGATCCTGCCGCGGGGCTCGTCGGCAGGTACGCGGATATCCCGGAAGGCACGGACGTTGCAGATCTGTGTGCGGCGCCCGGAGGTAAGGCGCTGGCGGTGTCGGGCCGGGCCGGGCGGCTGGTCGCGGCGGACCTCTCCGAAGCGCGTCTCCGGCTGGTTCGGGAGAACGCGGCGCGCACCGGGCGAAGCGTGCATTGCGTGGTGGCTGACGCCCTGAGGCCGGCCATTCGGCGCGTGGACGTGGTTTTGCTGGACGTGCCGTGCTCCGGAACGGGAACGCTGGCACGGCATCCGGATGCGCGTTGGCGCCTCGATCCGGCCGCGATCGGGCGCTTCGCCGCGCTGCAGGAACGGCTCCTGGAGGCGGCTGCGGACCGGGTCACGCCGGGGGGGGTGCTCGTCTACTCGACCTGCACGCTGGAGCCGGAGGAGAACGGGGACCGTATCGACCGGTTCCTGGGTACGCATGCCAACTTCCAGTTGGAGGCGACGGGGTCCGTCCCCGACAATACGATGGATGCCGTGGGGTGCCTGTCCGTGACGCCCCAGGGCTCGGGGCACGACGGCGCGTTCGCCGCGAGGATGAGGAGAATCGGATGAAGCTGGGTGGCTCACTGGAGCGTAGACGCAGGCGAGGACGGCGGAGCCCGGACGACGGGGGGAGCCGTTTCTCGTTGTCGGAGCTCGGCGGCAAGGTCGCCCTGGGAGTCGTCGGACTCGCGTTCGTCGGTTGGTTCGTGGGCTATATGATCGCCACCCGCGTCGTTTTCCCTGCGCCGCCTCCGCCGGGAGACATGTTCGAGGTGCCCGACCTGAGCGGAGTGGACGTCGAGACCGCGCGCGAGCGCCTCTCGGGCGCGAGCCTCGAGCTCGGGGACGTCGATTCCATCGCGCACCCGACCGTGCCCGACGCACGGGTGGTGGGGCAGTCCCCGCTTCCCGGCCAGGCCGCCCTCCCCGGTAGCGCCGTGAGCGTGACGCTCAGCCTCGGCCCGCAGACGCGGTCGGTCCCCGACGTGCTGGGGCTGGCGGCGAACCAGGCCATGATCGTGCTCGAGGCCAGCGGCTTCGTCGTGCGCGCGGACTCGGTCGAGAGCGAGGATCCGCGGGGGCGGGTGGTCGCGATCACACCCGGACCGGACCGCGTCGTGGCGCTTCCGGCCGAGGTCCGGATCCGGATCAGCACCGGGCCACCCTCGCTCTTCATGCCGTTGGTGCTCGGTCTGGAGGAGGCGGAGGCCGTGTCCATGCTCGACTCCCTCGGGTTCGTCGTGATGGAGGTGGAGGAGGTGTTCCGCTTCGGGCGGGACCAGGGCATCGTGGTCGAGCAGGAGCCTGCCGCGGATACGGAGCTGCAGAGGGGGGCGGAGGTCCGCCTCTCGGTCGGTCGGCGCGGTGGCTGACCGCCCGCGGCCCAGGGGAACAATACCGCCCGTCGTTCGTAGCATTCCGGGCACTCGCCCGGTGCGTGTCCACCCGTTTCGCGTCCGCCTTTGGGACTGGTCTCCATGAAGCGCAGTTTCATTCGCTCGCCTTACCTCTGGACGATCGTCGGTGCCGGCGTCGTCGTTCTGGTCGCGTGGCTCGGCCGGGAGAGCTATCAGCCCGTGATCACGGGGGCCGAGGCACCGAGCTTCACCGCCACGACCCTGGACGGCGAGGTGCGGACCCTCGAGGACTACGACGACAAGGTCGTGCTCCTGAACGTGTGGGCGACCTGGTGCCTGCCGTGCCGCGAGGAAATGCCCTCGATGCAGCGGATGTACGAGGCGTTCCAGGGGGAGGACTTCGAGATCGTCGCGGTGAGCGTCGATGCCCGGATCGGAGAGCGGGACCCGAGCGGACGTCCCGGCGGCGACCTTGCCGCCTTCGCCAACGAGTACGGCCTGACGTTCCCGATCCTCCACGACCCGGCCGGCGACATCCAGCGTATCTACCAGACGACCGGCGTCCCCGAGACGTTCCTGATCGGGAAGGACGGCATCATCTACAAGAAGGTGGCGGGCGGTACGCACTGGGACGCGGACGTGAACATGGGGCTCGTCCGCCGGCTCCTGGAAGGCTGACGCCTCGTCCTCATGCCCCCCTCCTCGCGACTCTTCCAGAACTGGCGGCTCAAGCTTTCGGCCCTGGGGCTGTCCGTCTTCCTCTGGGCGGTCGTCCAGGCCGAGCCGAGCAACCGAGAGACCTTCTCGTCGGTGCCGGTCCGCGTCGAGATCGCGGACACGAGCTGGGTCCTGGCCGGTCCCGCCGACCCTCCGGTTCTCGAGATCCGGCTCGGCGGCGTGGCCCGCGAGATCATCCGACTGGCCCGTGAGGGAACCACCGTTCGGGTGCCCATCGGGTCCGTCTCTTCCCGGGATACGGTCGTCACGGTCCGCCGCGAATGGGTGGAGGCGGCGGCCCGCGCCGGCGTGACGGTCGAGTCGGTCCTTCCCGGATCGATCGCGCTCTCGTTCGAGCCCGCCGTGACGCGGCTCGTCCCGGTGGCTCAGCGACTCCAGGGGCAGGTTCCCGACGGGCTCGCCCTCCTCGGCGCCGTCACCGCCAATCCGCAGTTCGTCCGCGTGAGGGGGCCGGAGAGCCGCGTCTCGGGGCTCGACTCGATCGGATTGCAGGGGTTCGATCTGGGGAGCGTGCGTGAGTCGGGAGTCTATACCGTGCCGGTCGACACCGCGGGGCTGATGGGGGGGACCGCGCAGCCGGGGACGGTCTCCCTCAGCATTCGCGTAGAGGACCTGGTCGAGCGCGTCCTCTTCGACGTGTCGGTAGCCGTCGACGCCGGGCAAGGACAGCCCGAGCTCGTCGCAGACCCGGCCTCGGTCCAGGTCCGGATCACGGGCCCGCGGTCCCTCGTGACCGGTTTCGACACCGGGGCGGTACGGGCAGAGGTGGCTAACGAGCTCCTGCTCGGCATGGCCACCGGCGAGGTTCGTCGGGTCCCGATCCGGATCGAGGGCGTTCCCGCCGGACTGCGGGCCGAGCCACTCGTCGGGTCCGTTGCCGTGCGACGCGCGGCCGACGTGGGTCGAGCTCCTCCGGGCGACGGACGGTCATGACCGATCGCTCCCGCCCGATCGTGCTCGGCCTCGAGACGTCGTGCGACGAGACCTCTGCCGCGGTGTTGTCGGGTGACCATCGGATCCTGGGGCACGTGATCCTCTCCCAGGACGTGCACGAGGTGTACGGGGGAGTCGTGCCGGAGCTCGCGGCCCGGGCGCACCTCCAGAAGATCGATGCGGTCGTCGCCTCCGCCCTCCGGGCCGCCGGCATCCAGCTGTCGGACGTCGACGTCTTCGGCGTCACGGCCGGACCGGGGCTGATCGGCGCTCTCCTGGTGGGCGTGTGCTGGACCAAGGCCGCGGCCTACGGGTCGGGACGGCCCTGGGTGCCCGTCCATCACATGGAGGCGCACCTGTTCGCCCCCTCGCTCGAAGATCCGGACGCGGAGCCGCCGTTCGTCGCTCTCCTCGTTTCCGGCGGGCACACGATGCTCCTCCATGTCCCCGCCTGGGGGGAGTACCACCTGCTCGGTGAGACGCGGGACGATGCGGCCGGAGAGGCGTTCGACAAGGTCGCCAAGCTCCTGGGTCTCCCGTATCCGGGCGGCCCCCAGATCCAGAAGGTCGCCGAGCGCGGTGAGGCCGACCGCCATCGTCTTCCCCGGCCCATGCTCCGCCGGAACCAGCGCCCGGGCGACGCCGACTACTACGACTTCTCGTACAGCGGGCTCAAGACGGCGGTGGGAGACCTCGTCGCGCAACTCGACGACCGGGGTGCCCTGGCCGAGGAGCTTCCCCATGTGGCCGCGTCCTTCCAGGAGGCCGCGACCGACGTGCTCGTGCGCAAGACCATGCGCGCCGTGGAACGGACCGGATGTCGGCGCGTGCTGATGGGCGGGGGCGTGAGCGTGAACCGGCGGCTTCGCGAGTCCATGGCCGAGGCGCTCGGGCCCTCGGGCCGGCTGTTCCATGCGTCTCCGAGGCTGTCCCTCGACAACGGAGCCATGGTCGCCCGCGCCGCCCATTTCCGCTTCGACCGCGGGGAGGTGGCCACCATGCACGGCTCGGCGTCGGCTTCGCTACCTTTCCCCGGTCTGATGCGGGGTGGCGCCGCGGCCGCCGACGCGCCGCGGGCGACGACCGCCCCGAGCCCCTGCTAGGAGTCGCCCGAAGCCATGTATCCCGTCATCTTCGAGCTTCCCGACTGGCTGCCGTTCATCGGTGGCGAAGCCGTCACGTCGTTCGGCGTGTTCATGCTGCTCGCGTTCCTGACCGGCGGCTACATCCTGCGCGCCGAGATGCGCCGACTCGGCGAGGACCCCGAGAAGGCCTGGGACCTCGTGTTCATGGCCGTCATCGGCGGGATCATCGGGGCCAAGGCCTACTACGTCCTGCTCAACTGGGACCGGACCATGGCCGACCCGGTCGGGATGATCCTGGCGCGTGGCGGGCTCGTGTGGTACGGCGGCTTCATTCTGGCGACGGTGCTCGTGATCTGGGAGATCCGGCGACAGAAGCTGCCCCTACCGAAGATCGCCGACGCGGTGGCGCCTGCGCTGGCTCTCGCCTACGCCGTCGGCCGTGTCGGGTGCTTCATGGTGGGCGACGATTGGGGCAGGCCCACAGACTCGTGGGTCGGCATTGCGTTTCCGCAGGGGGCGCCCCCCACCCGGGTCGACATCATCGAGCGTGACTTCGGTATCGCCGTCGACCCAGCGCTCATCGAGCGCTACGGGCAGATCGTTCCCGTGCATCCGACGCAGCTCTATGAAGTGGGAATGAGCACGCTCATCTTCTTCGTGCTCTGGAAGCTCAGGCGGCAGCCCAGGGTCGCGGGCTGGCTCTTCATGCTCTGGCTCGTGCTGGCCGGGATCGAGCGCTTCATCGTGGAGTTCTTCCGCGCCAAGGACGATCGCTTCCTCGGACCGCTCACCGTGGCCCAGGTCATCTCCGTCGCCATCATGGTCGTCGGCGCGGTCGGGATGGCACGCCTCTCGGGGGGCGCGAGCCGCCAGTCGAAGCGGGCCTAGCAGGTCGCGCGGATGCTGACCGTCCTCCACACCTCCGATCTCCAGGTCGGAAAGCCCTACCGTCCCGAGGCCGCCGAGGCCCTGGTCCGGAAGGTGGAGCGGGTTCGGCCGGACCTCGTGGTGGTGGCGGGTGATCTGACGCAGCGGGCCAAGGCGGAGGAGTTCAGGGTCGCCCGGGCGCTGCTCGCGCGCCTCGGCCCCGCGCCGGTCGTGGTCACCCCCGGGAACCACGACGTTCCGCTGTACCGCTTCTGGGAGCGGTTGGCCACGCCGTATCGGAACTGGAAGCGGTTCGTATCCTCGGAGCTCGACACCGTGACGCGCCTCGCCGGGGCCACGGTGGTCGCCCTCAACTCCTCCGCGCCCCGCCGGGCGATCGTGGGAGGGCGCCTCGGAGACCATCAGGTCGCCCTGGCTCGTCGGGCCTTCGAGCAGTCGCCCGCGCCGGATGTGCGAATCCTGGTCGTTCATCATCATTTCGTCGTGACGGACGACGGGTCGGGGGGGAGCCCGCTTCCCGGCGCACGCAGCCATCTCGACGCATTCAGTCACATGGGCATCGACCTGCTCCTGGGCGGGCACGTGCACCAGACGCGCGTCCTGGCCCCCGACGATCCCCGGACCGGAGCGCCGTTCCCGGTCGTCTCCTGCGGCACCACCACGTCGTGGCGCGGCCGTGGCGAAGAAATCGATGCCAACAGCCTGAACGTCATCGAGATCGGTGCCGACGAGATTCGCGTGGTGCCTCACCGTCTCTCGCGCGAGCGTCATCGCTTCGAGCCGAGGGAGCCGATCGTCGTGTCGCGCCACCGCGCCGGGTCGGGCTTCCGGGGGGACGCACGGGCCGGGGGGTCGAGAGGTGAGGCGTAGCGGAGCTCAGCCCGGCCCGGGCGGGTACCGAGCGCCCCTCGTCGCCGCGCTCTGCGCCATGCTCATGGCCGCGGGCTCGACCACCCGCCCCGCCGCGGGGCAGCAGGTAGGCCCGCCCGAGGTCGTCCAGGTCCGCTTCCTGGGCAACGAGGCGTTCCCCCAGGACTCCCTGCAGCGCGCCATCGCCACGAGGCCGACCGAGTGTAAGTCGGACTTCCTGGCGCCGTTCTGCTGGCTCGATCTGGACTTCGCCGTCGAGCGGCGGGATCTCCGGCCTCGTGAGGTCCCCCGGGACCGGGTCCGGCTCGAGATCTGGTACCGACAGCGGGGATTCAGGGAGGCGGCCGTCGATACGTCGACGACCGTTCGCGAGGACGGCGGGGCGGTCCTGGCGTTCAGCATCGACGAGGGGCGCCCGGTGATCGTGCGCAGCATCGACTTCGCGGGCGTCGGCTCGGACCCCGAGAACGATCTCGGACCCGATGTCGTGGAGGATCTGCCCCTGGGAGAGGGCGACCCGCTCAACATGCTGAGGCTCGACGCCACCCGCGACCTGATCCTCCTCCGGCTCAGGAATCGCGGATACGCGCACGCCGAGGTGTACCGACAGTCGCTCATACCCGCGGCGCGCCCCTACGACGCCGAGGTGACCTTCGAGGTGGACCCGGGGACCCGCGCGACGTACGGCACGATTTCGGTGTCGGGCACCCGCACCTTGGACGAAGCGAGCGTCGTCCGCACGCTCCAGTTCAGAGAGGGCGACTACTACCGCGTGGACCAGCTCCTCGACGCCCAGGCCCGGCTGTTCGGCATGGAGATCGTCCGGAGCGCCCAGGTGACCGCCGACCTGGAGTCCGAACCGGACTCCATCGTCCCCCTCCAGGTGAACGTCCAGGAGGCGAATGCGTACAGGGTGCGGGCCGGGGCCGGGTGGACCAGCGCCGAGTGCATGAACGTCGAGTCGAGTTGGACGAGCCGGAACTTCTTCGGCGGCGGTCGGGTGCTGCGGGTCCGCGGACGCGTGTCCAACGTACTCACGCGCCAGTTCGGCGACGTGCTGTGCGGCGTGTCGGAGCGCACCGAGGAGTACGAGGATCTGACCTGGCTGGCCACGGTCGACTTCGCGCAGCCGTGGATCTTCTCGACCCGCAACTCGTTCGGCGCCTCGGTCTTCACCGAGCGGCAGAGCCTCCCGGACATCTTCATACGGCAGGCGATCGGCCTGCAGTTGGCCCTGACGCGCTCCCTCGGTGCCGCCACGCCGCTCACGCTGTCGTACCGGCCGGAGCGGTCCCAGCTGGAGGCCGCCGAGGTCCTGTTCTGCACGGGGTTCCTGGTCTGCACCCCCGAAGACGTCTCGATCCTGTCGGGGGCGAACATCCTCGCGCCCGTCGGACTCTCGTTCACCCGCGACCGGTCGAACGACCTGCTGAACGCGACCCGCGGATACCGCCTGACCATCGACCTCGAGCACGCCGCGGGGTGGACGGCCTCCGAGTTCCGGTACGACCGCGTCTCGGTCGAGGGGACGACCTACGGGTCCGTGGGTAACGCGGTCGTCGCCGCCCGCTTGCGGGGGGGATGGGTCGGCTCCGGGGGCTTCGATCGACTGCTCCGGGATGAGGGTGGCGCCGAGATCGTGCATCCGCAGAAGCGCTTCTACGCCGGCGGGGCGAGCTCGGTGCGCGGCTTCGGACAGGGGCGCCTCGGCCCTCGCGTGCTCACGGTGGCGAGCCCGGACGTGCTGCTCGACGCCGGGTGCACCCCGGCCGAGCTCATGGACCTCTCGTGCGACGCGAGCGACGTGGCCGAAAGTGATTTCTTCCCTCGCCCGACCGGAGGGACCCGGGTGTTGGAGGGGAATCTGGAGCTCCGCTTCCGTCTCGGTCGTAGCTTCGAAGGCGTCACCTTCGGGGATTTCGGACAGGTGTGGCCGGCGAGCGGCAAGGTCTCGCTCTCGGAGCTGGAGTTCAGTCCCGGCGTCGGGCTACGGTACCTCAGCCCGCTGGGCCCCATCCGTTTCGACCTCGGCTACCGGTTCCGGGGCGCCGACGCGCTGTCCGTCATCACCTCCAGCGTCCGCGAGGCCGACCCGGGCGAGTGCGAGGTGGAAAGCTCGAGATGCTTCGGGTTCGACGGTGTGTTCTACGTGTCCACGGGTGAGCTCGGCATCCTTTCGTCGCCGGTGCGGTATGCAGCATCGGGGCGGGGATTTCAGCTGCACTTCTCGATCGGACAGGCGTTCTGATGGACCGGGGCGACAAGCAGGAGGCGGGCGGGGGCGAACGGGCGGCGCCCAGCCGCGAGGTCCGTCGCAGACGGCTTCGCCGCTTGCGTACCGTGCGACGATGGACCACGGGCGTCCTGCTCGTTCTCGGGGCCCTCGTCGCGATCGCCGGCATCGTGGTCCTGCAGACCGCGCCCGGGCAGCGAGCCGCGCTCGACTTCGCTCTGGAACAGATCGAAGGCTCGCTGGCGGGCGAGCTCCGCATCGGCGCCATCCGGAGCCGGACGCTCCTGGCCGGCGCGTCCCTCGACGACGTCGTCCTCACGGACGACACCGGCCGTCCGGTGCTCACCGCGGACTCCGTCGTCGTCCGGTACCTGCCCACGGGGCTGGTGTCGGGCGCGCTACGCGTCAGGTCGGTCATTCTCTGGGGGATGGACTTCGAGATTTCGAGGCTGTCCGAGGACGGC
This sequence comes from Longimicrobiales bacterium, assembly GCA_041690395.1. Taxonomy (GTDB): domain Bacteria; phylum Gemmatimonadota; class Gemmatimonadetes; order Longimicrobiales; family Gaopeijiaceae; genus JAWLHJ01. Next base: position 254,319 of record JAWLHJ010000005.1, read on the forward strand.
GCTCTGAATCTCGGCCGGGTGCTGGCCCCGGGAGATCCCGCGCCGGACTCCGCCCGGACGCGCACCGAGCTCCTCTTCGGCCAGGTCGGTGTTCGCGACGGACGCGTCTCCGTGCTCTCTCCCGCGTCCGGCGGCCTGCCCATCGGCGCGGGCGGTGTGGTTCCTGGTCCGGAGGGTCCTTTGGCGCGCATCGGCCTAGACCAGCTGAACCTGGACCTCGAGGACGCCGTGCTCACCATCGACGGCGACGTCGCCTTCCGCTCCGACCTGGCGTCCCTGGCCATGCGCCTCGGGCTGCCCGGCCGGACCGAGCCCATGGTCGTGAGGGAGGCGTTCGGTCGGCTCACCTTCGATCTGGACAGCGGCATCACCATTACGGAGGGCGCGTTCCGTCTGCCGCAGACGCTCGGGCGTGGAACCGTGGAGATCGGGCCGGAGGCCGGGGTCGAGGGATGGGCGCTCGACGCCGACTTCGAGGTGGAGGATTGGGGGAGCCTCGCGGATCTCCAATGGGCCGACCCCCGCATCCCCGAAGGCACGTTCCGGGGCGGCGTCCAGGTGTCCACCGCGGACGGGCTCGCCCTGGACCTCGAGCGGGTCGACGTCCGCCTCTCGGATACGAACCTCGCGCTGGACGGAGGGGTGGTCTTCGGCGACGTGCTGTCGACCCGCGCGCTCGACGTCGTGGCCAGCCCCCTCGTCCTGTCCCGGATCTCCCCTTGGCTACCGGAGCCCCTGCCCGTCGACGGGTGGCTGAGCGGCCGAGCGACCTTCACGGGCACGCGCGAGGACCTCCGTGCCGACGGTCGCGTCACGTTCGTGCCCGTCGGTCACGGAGGCGCCCCGACCACGGCCGACTTCAGCGGGCGGATGCACCTCGGGAACGACCTGGGGTGGACGGATTTCGAGGCGCGGCTCGATCCGCTGAACTACTCGTTGGTCGACCTCTTCGCTCCGGACGTCACGTTCGACGGGAGGGGCTCGGCGGACGTCCAGCTCGACGGGCGGACGCGCCTGGGCGTTCGCGTGATCGCGGACCTCGTCCATCGCGACGGGACCTCCCCCGAGTCACGGGTGAACGCCCGCGGAACGTTCGGCCGCAGCGGTGACGGCTGGACCCTGGACCTCAGCGGAGACGTCACCCCGCTGTCCCTCGAGGTCGCCGGCGCCTTGAGCCCCGATCTCGAGCTGCGCGGGGAGGTACGCGGTCCGGTGACCGCCCGCGGGCTCCTCACGGACCTGCGGCTGACGGCCGACCTCATGGGGCCGGGCGGCCGCCTGAACCTGAGCGGCGGGCTCGACGTGACCGCCCCGGGCTCCGCGTACCAACTCGATTTCGAGGCGGTCGATCTCGCGCTGGCCGCCTACAGCGGGAGGCTTCCCGACCCGACGGTTTGGAACGGAACGCTCAGCGTCGACGGCTCGGGGCTGGTGCTGGATTCCTTGCGGGGCACAGCGAGCCTCCAACTCCGCGGTAGTCGGATCGGGGCGCTCACGGTCGATACGGTCTCCGCGGCGCTCCGTGCGGAGGACGGGCTGCTCCACTGGGAGTCGATGGAGGGCTCCGTGGGCGGCGTCCACTTCGAGGGGTCCGGGCGATTGGGGCTGTCCGGGGAGGCCACCGGGAACGCCTCTCTCCTGTTCTATACCGAATCGCTCGTCGGACTGCGCCCGTTGCTCATGGGAGACTCGATCATCGTCGGCGACGAGCTCACCTCCCTCGAGCAGGAGATGCTCAGGCTCGAGGGCGTGGAGCCGGATACGCTGCCCACGGCCGACGAGGTACGGGTGGAGGGCGCGGTGCGGGGCGAGGCCGAGCTGTCGGGTCTGGTCACGGACCTCGCCGTCGATCTCCGGATGACGATGATCGGCGGCGCGTACGGCCGGAACTCCGTGGACTCGATGGAGGTGGCCATGTCGGTGACCGGGCTACCGGCGACGACGGGGCCGTGGGAGGCGGACATCGACGCGACCGGGGTGCTCTGGGAGGGTCGAACCATCCAGCAGCTCGCCGTGACCGGCTCGATGCAGGACCGCGCGGGCTCCGGCGCGCTCCGCATGACACGCCGTGAGAGCGAGAGCTACGCGCTCGCGGGCGACTTCCAGCTCGACTCGCTGGGCGGCGAGGCGTATCTCACGCAGCTGGTCGCGAGCCTGGAGGAGCGTACCTGGTCGATGTCCCGGCCCACCTCGATCTCGTGGACCGCGGACGCCCTCGGCGTCGAGGACCTCGAGGTGCTGCGGGAGGGTGACGACCCCATGCGGATGACGGCGGCGGGCACCCTCGCGCGGGAGGGCGAATCGGACTTCCGTCTCGACATCGACGGCCTCCACCTCGAGCGCCTCGGCGCCATGATCCGCAACGATCCGCTCGACATGGCGGGGCATCTGGACCTGCGGCTCCATGTCCGGGGCCCGGCGCCCTCCCCCCTCATAGACGCCGAGTTGGAGATCGTGGATCCCCGGTTCCGCAACATGACGCTCAGCCGCGTCGAGGGGACCATGTCCTATCGCGACCGCGGGGCCTCGATGGCAATCGAGGCATGGGACGGCGAGCGGCAGGCGCTCACCATATCCGGGACGGTGCCCGTCGACCTCTCCCTCGCGGAAGTGGCGTCCAGGCGGCTGGACGAGCCCATGGACCTCACTCTCGCGGCCGACTCTCTCGACGCGGGGCTCGTGCTCGCCTATTTCGACTCCCTCGACGACGTGGTCGGAGTGGTCTCCGCGGACGTCCGGCTGCGCGGCACGACGGCGGATCCGATCCCGAGCGGGGAGGTGCGGCTCGAGAACGGCGCATGGACGCTCGAAGCGCTCGGGGTGCGGCACCAGGACGTTTCCGGCACGCTGGACCTCCGTGAGGATCAGACCGTGACCGTCGATCTCTCCACGACGGGTACCGGAACGTCCACGGTGGGCGGGACGATCCGCCTCTCCCCGCTCGACGACCCTACGCTCGATCTCACGGTGAGCTTCGACCGGTTCCGCGCCATGGAGCGACGGGACATCGAAGGGACGCTGAGTGGCGAGCTCGCGGTCACGGGGACGTACCGGCGCCCCCTCACCGAAGGGGCTCTCACGGTCGACGAGGGTCTGTTGCAGGTCGACGAGTTCTCGCGGGCCGCCGGCGTGGTGGATCTGAGCGATCCCCGCCTGTTCAGCCAGGGGCTCGCGGTCGATACCACGGTCTTCATGTCGCAGCGTATCCTGGCCGACATCCGCAATCCCTTCCTCGACAACCTGCGGCTCAACGTCGACCTGTCCGTTCCGCGGAACACCTGGCTCCGCTCCAACGAGATGAACGTCGAGATGGGCGGTGATCTGCTCGTCCGCTACGACCGTAGCGCCGGTGACCTCGTGTTGATCGGCGAGCTCCAGGCGCTGCGAGGGACATACCTGGTCGTGGGTCGGACGTTCGAGGTCGACGAGGGGGCCGTCTCGTTCATCGGCCGACCGGGAATCAATCCGTCGCTCGACATCGCGGCCGTGAGCCGGTTCCGGACGTCGGAGGGGGGACAGGTATCCATCACGGCCACGGTCGACGGCACGCTCGTCCAACCCCGTGTGACGCTCACCTCGGAAAGCGGTGAGCTCTCGCAGTCGGACCTGATCTCGTACCTGGTCTTCAACCAGTCCGCAGCCGAGGTGGGGCGGGCGCAGCAGTCGTTCCTCGGCCAGGCGACCGGCGGGGCGGCGGCCACGGCGCTCTCGGGGGCGGTGACTTACCTTGGCGGCTCCTTCGTGAACCAGTCCGGCGCGGCGATCGCTCAGGAGCTCAGCCTCGACTACGTGGCGGTCTCCTCCGGGCCCGCGTCGGCCGAATGGGCCGGGCTGCGATCCGCGCAGCTCGAGCTCGGACGGTATCTCGGCGATGACGTCTTCGCCGTGGTCACCTTCCGCCCGCTCATCGAGGAAGCCAGCCGTTTCGGGGGGGTGAGAGTCGAATGGGCGCTCACCGACGCGTACAACTTCGAGGCGTTCGTCGAGGACCGCTTCCTGAGGAGCGGCGTCGGCTTCCTGGCCATCCAGGACCTCGGGGGCGAACTCCTCTACGGCGTGCTCTTCGCGCGCGAGTGGAGCTACAACGACGAGTAGCCGCAACCCTCCGGCCGTTCCCGGTGTAATCAGGGGTCCCAACAAACAACGTCGATCTTCCGATCGTGGAGTCGTCCAGATATGCAGATGATCAAGGTCTTCGGGCTGATGACCGGGCTGACGCTGTTGCTCGTGTTCGCCGGGTCGTATTTCGGAGGCACGAACGGCGCAGTGCTGTTCTTCGTCATCGCCGCCGTCATGAACTTCGGGATGTACTGGTTCAGCGATAAGGCCGTGCTGAAGATGTACAAGGCGCGCATCATCGGGCCGGAAGACGCCCCGGAGCTGTACGAGATGGTCGACCGGCTCCGGCAGCGGGCCGACCTGCCCATGCCGGTCGTGGCGATCGCCCCGCAGCAGCAGCCGAACGCGTTCGCCACGGGCCGGAGTCCGTCGCACGCGGTGGTGTGCGTCACCGCGGGCATCCTCCAGTCGCTGAACCGGCGTGAGCTCGAGGGCGTGATTGCGCACGAATTGGCCCACATCGACCACCGGCACATGCTCGTGGGCACCATCGCGGCCACCATGGCCGGTGCCATCGCCATGCTCGGCAGCATCGTGCGTTGGGGGATGATCTTCGGCGGCTTCGGGGGACGGGACGACGGCGATCAGAATCCGATCGCGCTCCTGGTCATGGCGCTCGTCGCGCCGATCGCGGCCGCCATCGTGCAGATGGCCATCAGCCGGCAGAACGAGTTCCAGGCCGACGCGAGCGCCGCGCGCATCACGGGCGACCCGGGTGGTCTGGCGAGCGCGCTCCGCTCGCTCGAGAACACGTCGCGGCGGGTGCCGATGGACGTGAATCCGGCGGCGGCCCAGCTGGCGATCGTGAACCCGCTCGCCGGCGCGCGCGGTCAGGCCTTCCTCGGTCTCTTCCGGACGCACCCTCCCACCGAGGCGCGCATCGAGCGCCTCCAGACCCTCGCGATCTGAGCGACCGGGGCGCCCCATCCTACCCGGGTGGGGCGCCCCGGATTGAGCCGCACTCGCCGGCTTCGTTAGTTTTGCAGGCTATGCCGTCCTCCAAGCTCGACTTCGCTCCCGACACCGCCCGCCCGGGCGAGCGCCTCGTCGTCCGCGGTGCGCGTGAGCACAACCTGCGTGACATCGACGTCGTGCTGCCTCGCGAGCGGCTCGTCGTCATCACCGGCCTCTCGGGATCGGGCAAGTCGTCGCTGGCCTTCGACACGATCTACGCGGAAGGTCAGCGCCGCTACGTCGAATCGCTGTCGGCCTACGCGCGGCAGTTCCTCGGGCTCATGGAGAAGCCCGACGTCGACGCGATCGAGGGGCTCAGTCCGGCGATCTCGATCGAGCAGAAGACCGTCAGCCGCAACCCCCGCTCGACCGTCGGCACGGTCACCGAGATCTACGACTACCTGCGGCTCCTCTGGGCGCGCGCAGGCACCCCGCACTGCCCGAACTGCGGCGAGCCGGTCATCCGCCAGTCGGCGACGCAGATCGTCGATCAACTCCTCGGCTTCCCCGAGGGCACCCGGGTCGAGGTGCTGGCTCCGCTCGTACGTGGCCGGAAGGGCGAGTTCCGCGATCTCATGGAGAAGGCGCGCAAGGATGGGTTCGTGCGTGTGCGCGTCAACGGTGAGACCTACGACCTGGCCGACCCGCCGAAGCTCAACCGATACGAGAACCACGACGTGGCGGTCGTGGTCGACCGGCTCGTGCTGCGCGCGCGGGACCGCGACCGTATCGCGGACTCCGTCGAGACGGCGCTGCGCACCGGCGGGGGCATCCTGGAGGTGCTCGAGCACGGCGACGACCTGCCCGAGCCCCGGCCGCACGTCTACAGCGAGCACTACGCGTGCTCGAACTGCGGCACGAACCTCCCGGAGCTCGAGCCGCGGCAGTTCTCGTTCAACTCCCCGTACGGTGCGTGCGAGGACTGTGGAGGGCTCGGCACCCGCAAGGAAGTAAACCCGGATCTGCTCACCGCCGATCCGAGCGTCTCGATCCTCGAAGGCGTCATCCTGCCGTGGGGCGACCCCTCCGGCCAGATCCGCCGGTCGGTCATTCCGGGGCTCGCCGAAGCGTACGAGTTCGACGCGAACACGCCCTGGGGCGAGCTCTCCCAGGAAGTCCGCGACGCGGTGCTCCACGGCTCGGGCACCATGAAGCTCCGCTTCCCGTACAAGGCCGGCGGGAAGGGCGGCCACTACGAGGACGTGTGGGAAGGCGTGGTCGCCAACGTGGCGCGCCGCTACGAGGACACCGGCTCCGAGGCCGTGCGCTCGCAGCTCGACGAGTACATGTCGACCCTGCCGTGCACCACCTGCGGCGGGAGCCGACTCGCCGCAGCATCCCGGGCCGTCACCGTCGGCGGCCGCTCGCTCGGCGACATAGCCGAGCTGTCCATCGGTGAGGCGGTGGACTTCTTCGAGGGCCTTCCCGTTCGCTATCCCGGGGATCCCCTGGAGTCGGGCACGGCCGGAAACGGCGCCTACCCTCCGCTCCCGGGCGAGATCGCCGGCCCGATCCTGAAGGAGGTGGCGGAGCGCCTGCGCTTCCTGCGGGACGTCGGGCTCGAGTACCTCACCCTGGGCCGGGCCGCGGGCACGCTGTCGGGCGGAGAGGCCCAACGGATCCGGCTCGCCACGCAGATCGGGAGCCGTCTCGTCGGCGTCCTCTACATCCTGGACGAGCCGTCGATCGGGCTGCACCAGCGGGACAACGACCGTCTCCTCGACACGCTGCGGAGCCTTCGGGACCTCGGCAACACCGTCCTGGTCGTCGAGCACGACGAGGACACCATCAAGGCCGCGGACTGGATCGTCGACCTCGGGCCGGGCGCCGGGCGGCACGGCGGCGAGGTCGTCGCCGAGGGCGTGCTGGCCGACATCCTGGCCGAGTCGCGCTCGCTCACCGGCGCGTATCTGCGGGGCGACCGCGAGATCCCGCTCCCCGAGGAGCGTCGTTCCGTCGACCCCGAGCAGGCGCTCGTGGTCCGCGGCGCGCGCGGGAACAACCTCCGGAGCGTCGACGCGCGCTTTCCCCTGGGCACGTTCACCTGCGTCACCGGGGTGAGCGGCTCGGGGAAGTCGACGCTGGTGAACGAGACGCTCTACCACGCGCTGTCGCGGAAGCTGCACCGGAGCAAGCTCGTTCCGGCCACTCACGACACCATCGACGGCATCGACCTGGTCGACAAGGTGATCGACGTCGACCAGTCGCCCATCGGACGCACGCCGCGGTCCAACCCGGCGACGTACACGGGGCTCTTCACGCCCATCCGCGACCTCTTCGCGAATCTGCCCGAGTCGCAGATGCGCGGATACGATCCCGGGCGCTTCTCGTTCAACGTGAAGGGCGGGCGCTGCGAGGCGTGTCAGGGCGACGGCCTGGTCAAGATCGAGATGCACTTCCTGCCCGACGTCTACGTGCCCTGCGACGTGTGCCGCGGGCGTCGGTACAACCGCGAGACGCTCGACGTCTACTACAAGGGCAAGAACATCGCCGACGTGCTCGACATGACGGTCGAGGACGCGCTCGATTTCTTCGACGCGGTGCCCCGCATCAAGAACAAGCTGCAGACGCTCCACGACGTCGGCCTCGGCTACATCCACCTCGGGCAGTCGGCGACGACGCTGTCGGGCGGCGAGGCGCAACGGGTCAAGCTCGCGACGGAGCTCTCGAAGCGCGCGACCGGAAGCACCGTGTACATCCTCGACGAGCCCACGACGGGGCTTCATTTCGAGGATGTCCGGGTGCTGCTCGAGGTGCTGCACCGCCTCGTCGACCTCGGCAACACGGTCATCGTGATCGAGCACAACCTGCACGTCGTGAAGACGGCCGACTGGATCCTCGACCTCGGACCCGAGGGCGGGGCGGCCGGCGGAGAGATTCTCGTGGAGGGGACGCCCGAAGAGGTCGCCGCCGTCGACGACTCCTACACGGGCCGGTACCTGAAACCGCTGCTCGGCTGACCGCTGCTGGAGCGTCGTGCGCTCAACCGATCTCCTCGAAGTTGAGCGAGATGGTTTCGGTAGGCACCTCGTCCGCGCTGTCCCCGGGTGTGTAGGAGATCACCCCGCGCTTCAGGGTCAGGTTGTGGTAGCGGGGCGCCGCCGTGCCCTCGTCCTTGCGGAGGTAGACGACGATCTCGGCGAATACGGTCCCGGCGGCGGCTGCGTCCTCCAGGGCGCGGGAGGCTGTGTCCGTCTTCTTCGTGATGGTCAAGTCCTTGAAACTGGCCTTACCCGCGCCGCCCCCCGCGGTGACGTTCACCGTGGTGCCCCAGCTGAAGCTCTCGATTTCGATGTGACCTTCGTGCCCCGCCTCCTCGGACTCGCCGTCGATGTCCGGGATCTTTATGAAGACGTCCACGGGCTGGGGCTGAGGGTCCGGGTCGGGGACGGACAGATCCAGAAAGGCGACAATGCCGTCCATGGGGATGGACGCGTCGGCGGTGCCGACCTCGGGCTCCAGGCCCGGCAGCGACCACGTCACGCCCTGGAAGGTGAACGTCACTTGCTCCTGGTCCGGCGCGGCGCCGGGCGTGCTCGACGACGGCTCGATCGAGCTCACCAATACGTCCGTGAGCTGGACCTGCATGTACTCCTCCCCGTCGGCGTCACTCCGTCGTACCGCCAGGTCCATCTCCGCGATGGCCGTGCCCTGCTGCATCACGTGGGTGAGCTCGTGGCTCGCCAGGTCGTTGCCCTTGGTCAGGACGATCTCGCCCAGGCGGGCCACCGCCGCGAGCTGACCGTCGTCTCCGGGCGCCACCTCCACCTCGATGGTCCAGTCGATGCTGAGGATGTCGATCTCGTCCTCGTGGTCGGCGTCCTGGGACTCGCCCGGGATGTCGGGGATCTTCAGGAAGACGTCCACCGCCGCTTCGGTGCCGGGGCCGCCGCCGCTCAGGTCCAGGAAGCCCGCCAGCGCGCCCATGGGCGTGGAGGAGGCGTAGTCGCGAACCGGCGCCTGCTCTTCTTCCTGCTCCTGCTCTTCAGGGTCCTGCGTTCCCGTCGGGCCAGGAGAGTCTCCGCAGCCGGCGAGGAGAAGGATGCCCAGCAGGGCGAGGGCCGTGGGAGCGAGGCGTCCGTTCATCAGTCCGACTCCGAGCGGAGGTTGCGCGTGCCCTGAACTGCCGGGCTGTTCAAAGCTAGGCCCCGAGGATCGGGCCGGGCCAGTGAAAAAGCTCGCCGCGTCCGCCGCGCTCACCCATCCGGGGAGAGGGCGTCCGTCACGGCCCGCACCAGAGCCTCCGCGGCGAACGGCTTGTGCAGGAAATGCGCGCCCTGGAGCACCTCCGGGGGCACGATCTCGTCGCCGGCGTAGCCGGACATGAGCACGACGGGGAGCGCGCGGTGCTCGGAGCGTAGCTGCTGCACCAGCTCGGGCCCCGACAGGAGCGGCATCACGACGTCGCTCACGAGGATGTCGGGCGGCGCCTCCTCGGCCACACGGAGGGCCTCCTCGCCGTTGGATGCCGTCCTCACCCGTGCACCGGCGCGCGTCAGCACCTTTTCGAGCACGGTGCGGAGGTGCGCCTGGTCTTCCACCAAAAGGACCTGGATGCCGTCGAGCCGTCTCCCCGGAGACCGGGCGGCCTGCGCATCGGCCGCACGGGCGGCGCCCCTGCTCGCCGGAAGAGTGACGGTGAAGGTGCTGCCGACGCCCTCCGCGCTGTCGACGGAGACCGAGCCCCCCAGTCCTTCGGCCAGCAGCCGTACGGTGTTGAGACCGATGCCCGTCCCGTGCTGCTTGGTCGTGTAGAAGGGCTCGAAGATGCTCCCGAGTGCCGATCGGGGGATCCCCGTTCCGTCGTCGGACACGGAGAGCTCGACCCGATCTTCAGCTTGCGCGCTCCCCACGCGCACATGGACGGTCCCGGTGCGGCCCGCTTCCTCGAGTGCGTCGCGCGCGTTGACGATCAGGTTCATCACGACCTGTTCGAACTGGTGCGGCGGCATGACGACGTCGGGGGCCTCGTCGTCCAGCTCGAAGGCGAGCTCGCAGGCCGATCCGACCAGGCGCCTCAGGATCGGGGCCATCTCGGTGACCGCGATGGACGGGTTGAACGCTTTCGCCTCTTCGGTGGACCGGCGGGTGAAGTCGAGGAGCCGCCGGATGAGCCCCGCGGCACGGTGGCTCGTCTGGGTGAGGAGCTCGAGGTCGGCGAGGGCCGTCGGGTGGTCTTCCAACTCGTCCCGGAGGAGGTCGGTCTGGACGTCGATCACCGCGAGCAGGTTGTTGAAGTCGTGCGCGATGCCGCCGGAGATCCGGCCGACGACCTCCATCTTCTGCGCTTCCGCGAGCTGAGCCTGAAGCAGGAGCCGCTCGCTGATGTCTCGCACGATGGCCGTGCTCCGCAGTCCGCCCTCCGGATCCTCGTAAACGCTACTGCTGACCTCGCACGGAACCCGCCGTCCGGAGCTGTGGAGCCAGGTCAGCTCCCCGGAGAACGATCCGTCGGAGCGGCGCTCGTCCAGCGCGGCCTTCCAACGTGGGTCGTCGGGGTCCTGTACGAGTTCACGCCCCCCCGCGATCAACTCGGCTTCGGTGTATCCCAGGATGCGGCACGCGGCCGGGTTCGCGGCGAGGATCCGGCCCGACGGCTTGCCCAGGATGATGCCGTCCAGAGCCTCGACGAAGAGCTCGCGGTATCGATCCTCGGCCTCCGCGATGAGCAGCTCGCGGAGCCGCTGTGCGTCGTGCTGCGACGACAACGCGCCCGCGACGCTCTGGGCGAACGACCGGTATGCGGCGTCCCAGGGAAGGCTCGGGGAGAGACCGAGTAGAAGGACTCCCGCCTCGTCGCGCTCCCCTGAAGGCGAGCCGTCGTGGCCGAGCGGGGCGATCGCCACGTGGGTGGCCGTCACGCCTTCCTCCAGCGCCACGCCGCCGAGCTCGGCCAGCGGGACCCTCCGGACCTCGCCCACGGCTGCCCCGCGGTCCGACCGCAACCCCTCCGCGACGGCCCCGGCTGCACGGATACCGTCCTCGTCGAGGCGCACGCCGGCGGCGGAGACCAGTGTCCGGTGACCCTCCTCCCCCGGGAGCAGGACCGCGTGCATCGGCGCATCCGCGGATCCCACCAACGCCTCGCAGGAGCGCCGAACGCCGTCCAGGGGATGCATGGGCTCCCTGTGCTGACCGAGCTGTTGGAGCGTGCGCCCCCGCCGCACGGCGAGCACCTGGGCCGTGGTGTCGACGGCCGTCGATAGCAACCCGACGACATTCCCCCGCAGGTCCCGCAGCGGAGAGTAGGAGAAGGTGAAGTAGCAATCCTCCAGGAACCCGTGCTTGTCGAGGGGAAGGAGCTCGTTTTCCCTCCGGATCGCGGTGCCGGTCCGGTAGACGTCTTGGAGGAGGGGGCCGACATGATCCCAGAGCTCGCCGAACACCTCGTGCACCGGCTCCCAGAGGACCGGATGCTTGCCGCCGAGGATGGGGATGTAGCCGTCGTTGTAGACGATTCTGAACTCGGGTCCCAGCCCGAGCATCATGGGAATCCGTGCATCCAGCGCCAGGTTGACCGCGGCCAGGAACTCGACGGGCCACGCCTCGGGCGGACCCACTTCGGTGGCCGACCAGTCGAAGGCGTTCAGGCGGCGCGGCATCTCGCCGGGCTGCCGAAAGCTGACGTGGTCCCTCGAGCTGGACATCGTGGACGACCCGGCGTGCGGGGGGAGGTTCGTCGGAGTAGGAAGATTACCGCCGACAGTCCGTCGCGCGCCAACCGCATCGCTGCTGTTCGCGTCCGCTCAGTTCCTCCACCCTTCCGTCCTGGTCTCGGCCAGCACCGCCTCGAAGGGGTTGAACTCGAGGCGGTCGGGTACGCGCGGCATCGCGGGCAGCGTCACTTCAGTGACCGGACCTGTGACTTCCACACGGACCATCGCCGATCCCTCCTCCCCGAAGTCGACCAGGATGGGGACGAACATCCGGAAGTCATCGGGAACGTGCTCCTGACGGATGCGGGCGTGGGCCAGCACGGAGCCGTCGTCCAGCTCTTCGTAGTCGTGCGAGAACGCGTAGGTCGGAATGTCCGACCCGTACACCCAAGCGTCGAAGAACCACTGCATGGACCCTCCGAGCGCCTCTTCGACGGCGTTCTGGAAGCTCTGCGTCGTCGCGGTGCGTCCCAGGTGACCGTTGTAGAATGACCGCATCATGCCGGTGAAGAGGGAGTCGCTGCCCGTGTCGGTGTCGGTCATGAGCGTGCGCAGCATGTGCAGCACCCAAGCGCCTTTGTGGTACACCGTCATCTGGTAGTCTCCAGGATTCTCCGAGGTCGCCGACCGGGTACCGAGCGCGATGGGGGGCGACTCGCCGCGGCGATCGAGCAGGTCCTCCCGGGTCTCCTTCAGCCGCTCGAGGTACATGTCGATGGAGCCCCTCGCTCTGGCCGCGTACCACCATCCGGAGAACTCCGAGAAGCCCTCGGCCAGCCACCAGTCCCGGTACGTCGCCGGCCGAACGCCGATGCCCCACCACTGATGGGCGACCTCGTGGGCCCGGAACATCTCGTCGAAGCCTTTCTCGCTGGTCCACTGGAACGTGTTCCACGCGAGCATCACGAGCCCGGGATACGCTTCTCCGTGGCTGTATGGGATCTCCGTGGCGACGAAGCTCCGGACCGTCGTGGGACCGTAGACGCCGTTGAAGAAGGTGAAGCTGTTCCGCAGGTCGTGGGCGACCATGTCGGCCATGTCCCGCTGCTCGAGAAGGTATCCCCCGGCCTCGGCGACCATGCCTCCCAGCCGCCGGTGGGCCCGCTCGTTGATGAGCACGGTCAGCTCGGGGTCGTCGGGGTAGAGGGCCTCGGCCTCGAGCGCGTCGAACTCTCCGATATTGAACGTGACGGCCCGGACCGCGGGCGTCTCGAAGACCGACGTCGTCCGCCCCTCCGCGGTCTCGACGTGCGTGCGCTCCCCGACCGTCGTGACCACGTAGTCGTCGGGCGCGTGGAAGGTGAGCGTGTACGGAATGGGCCGGCCATGCTCGTAGACCGGGTACCAGGTGGTGTGCGACCACAATCGCACCCAGAGGTTCTCCGGGCGGTCCATCATCTCGCCGGAGTAGTGGACGGCGAGCGAGGCCGTATCCGAGGGCATGGAGCGGAGGTCCACCCACAGGTCCGCGCGGTCGTCCGGACGATAGAACGGCACCGCCGACCCATCGGACCAGCGCACGGAGTCCACGTCCAGGCCGGAGTAGAGCTGGAACGGCACCCAGTCGTACGCGAGCTGCCTCCGGAACAGGGTGACCTCGGCGCGCCCGACGACGTCGAGGTCTTCGTCGATCTCGATCTCGATGTCGTACGCCGTGATCGTGACGATGTCGAGGGCCTCTTGCGGGAGGCTGCGCCCCGATTCGTAGTCGAGCCGCCGGTGGAAGCGGCTCATGACCTCGCGCCGCTTGTCGCGCCCGGCTCGCTGGTGCAACCCGATCTCTTCCGCCTCGAGGAGATCGATCGTGAACATGAGAGGGTCGTCGCGGCGTTCGGAGAAGTGAGCGTAGAAGAATCCCGGGGCCCCGTTGACGAGCGGTAGCGTGACCGTGCGATCGATCCAACCGTCGTCGCCCGCCAGGTAAGCGGACGCCTCGGCGACTTCGTCGCGTGCGTCGCGGGACGGCTCGAGCGGGACCCAGCCTCCGCTCGGCTCCAGCTCCGTCAGCGTGAGGTCGTTGAACAGGAAGACCGCGTTCCTGAAGGGCACGGGCTCCTCGACGGAGACATCGAAGGCCCGAGACACGTGGGCCGCCTCGAGCGGATCGGGGACCGCCACCTCGAAGCGTCCTTCGCCGGAGAACACGGCGCCGTAGGTGCGTCCGTCGAAGTCCGGGAGGAGGTGCAGGGTGCCGCGGTCCAGGTGGAAGCGGGCGGCGTCACGCTCCAGGACCAGGCCTTCGACGGCGGCGCCGCGGTCCGGGTCGGGGCGAAGGTTCCGGAGCGCCTGGTGCCAGGCGACGAGCTGACTCGAGTCGGCCGCGGGATCCACGCGGTGGCGTTCGGGGGTGGCGAACCCGAGGGCGGTGGCCACCAGGGTCGATACCCAGAGCATAGCCGTCATGAGGACTCCTTTCGACAGTCGCGCATGTGCCGATGCCACCAGAGTAGGGTGCGAGCCACGCGTCGGCCATGGTGGGCGGCCCCCCGGCGGGGCGGCGGCCACGCCGTGCGACCCGGGCCGGGACCGCTTACCTTATCGCATGCTCGCCGGCCCGGCGGGCCCGCGCGAAGAAACCCGCCCACCCCCCGGGACGTAGGGGGACGAGATGGAAAGGGCCGATACGCGGACACAGCCAATGGAGAGCGCATGGTGACCCGAGAGGATCTCGAGAGCTTCCTGATCCGGATGGATATCGACTGGAGGGAAGTCGACGACGGGATGTATCTCGTCCAGGGACGGAACAGCGGACTGCCCATGGTGGTTCATCATGCGGACAACCTGCTGCTGATCCGCCTGAAGGTGATGGACATGCCCGAGACAGCCCCGGCCGAGGCCGGCTTGTACCGTACGCTCCTCGAACTCAACGCCACCGACGTCATCCACGGCGCGTACGGCATCGAGGACGGCGAGCTCATCCTGAGCGACACGTTGGAGCTCGAGACCCTCGACATGCACGAGCTGCAGGCGTCGATGGAGTCGATCGAGCTCGCGGCCGCGAGTCACATGGAAAAGATCCGGTCCCTGGCCGGCGTGGGGACGGAGGAGTAATCGATGGGGATCTTCCAGAAGCTTTCGACCGTGATCAAGTCGAACATGAACGATCTGATCTCTCGGGCCGAGAATCCCGAGAAGATGCTGAACCAGATCATCCTGGACATGCGCGACCAGCTCGCCAAGGCGAAGCGGGAAGTCGCGTCCGCCATCGCCGACGAGCGGAAGCTGAAGTCCCAGCTCGACGCCGAGGTGAAGCAGGCGCGGGACTGGCAGCACCGTGCGATGCTGGCCGTGAAGGAGGGCCGGGACGACCTGGCGAAGCAGGCGCTCGTTCGGCAGAAGGAGCACACCGACCGGGCCCACGTCCTGCAGAATACCTGGGAGGCGCAGGCGGCCGAGACCGAGAAGCTCAAGGGCTCGCTGCGGCAGCTGAACGACAAGATCGAGGAGGCGAAGCGGAAGCGGAACCTGCTCATCGCGAAGCAGAAGCGCGCTCAGGCCCAGCGCCGGATCCACGAGACGATGTCGGGGCTGTCCGACACCTCCGCGTTCGAGGCCTTCAACCGCATGGCCGACAAGATCGAGGAGGAGGAGCGGCGGAGCGTCGCGCAGGCGGAGGTCACCGAAGCGCTGCAAGGCGATACGCTGGAGACGGAGTTCCTGCGGCTCGAATCGGGTCCCTCGGGTGCCGACGTTGAGGGTCAGCTTCTCGCGCTCAAGCAGGAGATGGGCCTGATCGCCGCGCCCAAGGACGGCGGCGAGGGCAAGCGCCTCGGAGCCGGTGACAAGGCGGACGGCCAGGTCAAGGACGCCGAGGTGGACGAGAGCGCGGACGGGGAGGACGCGGCGATTCCGGAGGCCGAGCTGCTGTCGGAGTTCGATCGGTTGGAGGAGAAGCACTCGGAGTCCTGACGCGCGGGGGTTGTGCGGCGGAGCGGCGAGAGCCCGTCTCCAGGGGGGCGCTGCGCTCCGGATGCTCTGCATCCGAGCCCCCTGGAGACGGGCTCTCGCCGCTCCGCCTCCGTTCCGCACGGGACGGTGGGCCTGGCTGCGGGTTGGTGGGCATCTGACACGGCGGGGGTTCCGGGGCTTTCGCTCCGGGGCGCGCGTCGCATCTTTGAGCGGGACGGAAAGACCCTCTCACGGATCGGCTCGAATGACCACGGTTTATCTCAACGGCGAGTATCTCCCGAAGTCCGACGCCCACGTCTCGGTCGACGACCGGGGCTTTCTGCTGGGGGACGGGGTTTATGAAGTGACCCCGTTCTACGAGGGGGTGCCGTTCGGGTTGGACCGGCATCTCCACCGGATGAAGGAAGGGCTGGCGTTCATGCGGATCGCGTTCGATCCGTCGTCGTTGGACGAGATGCACCGCGAGCTCGTCCGGCGGAACGGGCTGGAGGGCGCGGAGCGTGCGCTCGTCTACGTGCAGGTCACGCGTGGGGCGGCGCCTCGGACCCACTACTTCCCGACAGTGGCGGCCGAGCCGACGGTGTATGCCTACGCGGCGCCCTGGAGCCGGCCGGCCGACGACGTGTGGAACCGCGGCTTCCGCGCGATCACGGTGCCCGACCGGCGCTGGAGTCGGGTGGACATCAAGACCATCGGGCTGCTCCCGAACGTCCTGGCCTACCAGGCCGCGAAGGACGCCGGCGTGGACGACGCGATCCTCGTTCGTGACGGGGTCGCGCTCGAGGGGGCGCACCAGAACTTCTGGGCGGTCATCGACGGCACCGTCGTCACGCACCCGAAGACCAATCACATCCTGCCGGGCATCACGCGCGGCGTGGTTCTCGAGCTCGCCGAGGAGGAGGGCGTGCCCGTGCGTGAGCGGGCGATCGCGGTCGAGGAGCTGGCCGGCGCCGACGAGCTGTTCTTCACGGGCACGACGGGCGAAGTGCGTCCATGCGTCGAGGTCGACGGGCGTCCCGTCGGTGACGGCGCGGTCGGGCCCGTCACGCGTCGGCTGTCGGACGCGTTCCTGAGACGGATCGAGGCCACCAAGGACGCTGCTCGCGCCCCGGTAAGCTGAGCGCCACGCGGCTCGGAACGGCCCTGGCGGCCTTGGTCGCCGCCGTCGCCTGCGGCGTCCCGCCCGGACCACCAGCGGTCGGCGTCGTGGTGGTCCCGAACACCGCGCGGGGCGCCGCGCCGGTTCATCTGACCTATCTCGGCTCCGGAGGATGGATCTTCGAGCACGGGGGTGAGCAGCTGCTCGCGGCTCCGCTCTTCTCCAACCCGGCTTTCCTCCGCACCGGCACGCGCCCGATCTCCTCGGACACGGTCGCGGTGGACGAGCAGATGGAACCGTTCGACGTGTCCGCGGCCAGGGCGATTCTCGTGGGCCACGCGCACTACGACCACCTGATGGACGTGCCCCGCGTCGCGGAGCGGCACGCCCCGCGAGCGCGCATCGTCGGGAGCCGCACGGTGCGGAACACGCTCGGCACCTGGTCGGGGGTGATGAGCCGGGTCGACGTCGTGAACGATTCGGCCGGCGACGGCGCCTCGCCGGGCCACTGGATGCGGTACGGTCCCCGCGTTCGCGTCATGCCGCTCCGCTCCCTGCATGGGCCGCACTTCGACGGGCTCACCCTCTACGTCGGCACGACCGACGAGCCGCGCGCGAGCCCGCCACGCACGGCGACCGACTGGGTCGACGGGGAGACGTTCGCGTTTCTGGTCGACTTCCTGGGCGACCGCGGTGACGTGGTGTTCCGGATCTACTACCAGGACGCCGTGGCGCCCCGGCCGCAGGGCTTCGCCCCGGCGAGCGTCCTCGAGGAACACCCGGTCGACGTGGCGATCCTCGTGCCCGCGACGTTCGAGGAGGTCCCGTGGCATCCGGAGGCGATCGTCGGAAACCTCCAGCCGCGACATGTCCTTCTCGGCCACTGGGAGGACTTCTTCCAGCCCTACGATGCGCCCACGGCCCCGGTTCCGCTCACGGATCTGGGCGAGTTCGAGCGCCGCTTGGCCAGGGTATACGACGGGCCGGTATGGCGCCCGGACCGATTCACGGAGTTCCGCTTCGTGACGGACGGCGACGGTAGATGACCGATCGCCGGCCCGAGGGTCGCGGCGAGCGCGACGAGCATCGTGAGACCCGCCGGGAGCCGGGCCGACTCGGAGAGCTGGCGCGGCTCTTCCTCAAGCTCGGCGTGATCGCGTTCGGCGGCCCGGCCGCCCACATCGCCATGCTCGAGGACGAGGTGGTCACCCGCCGGAAGTGGATCGGCCGGCAGCACTTCCTCGACCTGATCGGCGCGACGAACCTGATCCCCGGTCCGAACTCGACCGAGATGACGATGCATGTCGGTTACGAGCGGGCAGGTTGGGCGGGGCTGGTTACGGCGGGTTCCTGCTTCATCGGCCCGGCGGTCGTGATCACGGGCGCGCTCGGGTGGCTGTACGTCCAGTACGGTTCGCTCCCTGCCGTGGAGCCGTTCCTGTACGGCATCAAGCCCGCCGTCATCGCCGTGATCCTCGGCGCGATCTGGAGGCTCGCCCGTCCGGCCGTGAAGGACTGGCGCTTCGCGGTGCTCGGCGTGGGCGTGGCCGGCGCGCTGCTTCTCGGTCTCGGCGAGATCCAGGGGCTGCTGCTCGGCGGCGTGCTGGGAATGCTCTGGTTCCGGGCGGGCGGCGGCGAAGACAGCGGGACGGCGGGACGGTACGTGCCCATCCTCTTCCTGCGGGACGGGGCTTCGGTGGGGGTCCAGGGGGCCGGTGCCGCGGCGATGGGGGCGGCGGCCGCCGTGTCTCTACCGAAGATCTTCCTCTTCTTCCTCAAGGTCGGATCGGTGCTCTACGGGAGCGGCTACGTCCTGGTCGCCTTCCTCGAGGGTGGGCTGGTCTCGGACTACGGCTGGCTGACCCAGGCGCAACTCCTCGACGCCATCGCCATCGGTCAGCTCACGCCGGGGCCGGTGCTCTCCACCGCCACGTTCATCGGCTACGTGCTGGACGGCGTACCGGGCGCCGCGGCCGCGACGCTCGGCATCTTCCTTCCGTCGTTCTTCTTCGTGCTCCTGCTGAATCCGCTCATTCCGCGGCTCAGAGAGTCGGCCTGGCTGTCGGCGTTCCTGGACGCGGTGAACGTCTCGGCGCTCGCGCTCATGGTGGCCGTCACCATCCAGCTCTCGGTGGCGGTGCTCGTCTCCTGGCCGGCCTTGGTGATCGCGCTCGCGGCGGGGGTCCTGGTGGTTCGCTTCCGGACCAACGCGGTTTGGCTGGTGCTGGGCGGGGCGGTGGTGGGACGGGTGCTGTGGGCGTGGGCGTGAGGGGTATCCGGGACCGGCGGAGCCCGGCCCCGCCGCTCTCAGCGGTAGATCAGGTACGGCTCCCGTAGCGATTCGAACGCGCGAAGCTGCTCGTCCCATCCTGCGGTGAGCTCGTCGAGCTCCGCTCCCGCTTCGATTCCGAGGCGCAGGGCGTCCGTCCCGGCCAGTCGGTCGAAGTGCGCGACGTTCCAGGACCAGCGATCTCCGGATGCGCGGTAGGCCTCGATCACCATGGCGGCGCCCACGCGGGGCGCGTCGAAGCCGGCGTCGAGCGGGACCACCCGGACCCCGCTCACCTCGACGCCGTCGAACTTCCCGTCGCCGGCGCCGCTCGGCGTGAACGTCGCGGGCTCGAAGCGCACGCCCTCGAAGCCGTAGGCGTTCAGCGCCTCGGACAGCGCCGCGCCGTCCAGCCAGGGAGCCCCGACCCACTGGAAGGCCCGGTCGGTGCCGCGCCCGACCGACAGAGGCGTGCCCTCGAACAGGCACGTACCCGGATAGGCCAGCGCGCTCTCGACGGACGGGATGTTGGGCGACGGCGGGACCCAGGGGAGACCCGTGTCGTCGAAGGTCATCGACCGCGTGAGGCCGGCGACCGGGACGACCCGCAGGTCGACGTCGATTCCGAACTCCCCGACGTACAGCCGGGCGAGCTCGGCCGGCGTCATTCCGTGGCGCATCGGTACCGGATACAGTCCGACGAACGTGCTGAACGCAGGGTCGAGGACGTTCCCCTGGGCCGCTTCTCCCCCGATGGGGTTCGGCCGGTCGAGGACGACGAAGGGGATGCCGCGCCGGCCGGCTTCCTCCATCGCGTACGCCATCGTGTAGACGTAGGTGTAGTAGCGTGCCCCGACGTCCTGGAGGTCGAAGAGGAGCACGTCGATGCCCTCGAGCATGTCCTCCGTCGGTCGACGCGTTTCGCCGTAGAGCGAGTGGATCGGAAGCCCGGTCCGTGCGTCCGAGCGGCTGGCCACGCTCTCCCCGGCCTCGGCCCGGCCCCCGATGCCGTGCTCCGGGGAGTAGAGCGCCACGAGGTCGACGTCCGGGTGTTCGGCGAGCCGATCGATAGACGAGCGCCCCGTCCGGTCGAGTCCCGTGTGGTTGGTGATCAGCCCGACGCGACGATGCCGTACGAGGTGGAGCGAGTCGTCGAGGAGTACGTCGATGCCCGGGCGAAGTTGGACCTCGACCGGTACTTCCGGCGCCGGATCACCCGCGCAGGCGACGACCGCCAGGAGAAGCGCGCCCACCAGGCGGCCGGCGAACACGCGTGATTGTGACGGTGTATGCGTCGCCATACCTTCCGAGCGTCCGCCGGTCCCGGCGGTCTTTTTCTCATGGGTCCGTGTGGCCATGGGGCAAGGATCGTTCGCCCGACGGGCACCGTCAACGCGTTTCTCCGCCGTTCGCCCCAGCAGGTCGCTGATGCCGCATCTCCACCAGTCCGCCCGTGGGCCCTCGACGAGGCCCGTGTGGCTCCTGCTCGCCCTTCTCGCTCTACCGGCCTGCGGCGTCCTGCCGTTCGTCGGAGGAGGCTCGGTCGAGCCCGCCGGTGACGAGGCCAAGGCGGTCCTCGCGGAGGAGGCCCCGGAGGAAGAAGGGGCGGCGGGCGTTCCCTCCGAGGAAGAGGTCGAGGCGCTGCTCGATGAGCTCAGCGCAGAGGCCCGCCGCCTGGCCGAGGCGGACGAGACTGACGCCGAAGACGCCGAGGAGCCGCTCGCGGAGGCCGTGCCCGAGGAGCCTACCGCGCAGGAGCGTGCGGCGGCCTGGGCGGACGACGCACTCGCCGGGTTGACGCTCCGCGAGAAGGTCGGGCAGCTCATGATGCCGTGGGTGCTCGGTGACTACGCCCCGGACGGCTCGCCGAGCCACGAGCGTATCGTGCGCATGATCGAGGATGACGGGGTGGGCGGCGTGATCATGTCGGTGGGCACGCCGACCGAGGTCGCGGCCAAGCTGAACGACCTCCAGGAGCATGCGCGCCTACCGCTCCTCGTGGCGGCGGATCTCGAGACCGGCGCGGGATTCCGCCTGCGGGGCGCGGTCCATACGCCGGGGACGATCGATCTCGGCGGCGCGACGGACTTTCCGTCTCTCATGGCGGTCGGCGCCACCGGAAGCCCCAGACTCGCGTACCAGATGGGACGGGTGACCGCGCTCGAGGCGCGCGCCGTCGGGATCCACGTGCCGTTCGCGCCCGTGCTCGACGTGAACAACAACCCCGACAACCCGATCATCAACGTGCGTGCGTTCGGCGAGGACCCTGCCGAGGTCTCGCGCATGGGCGCGGCGTTCGTGTCGGGGGTCCAGGACCACGGCGCCATCGCCACGGGCAAGCACTTCCCCGGGCACGGCGACACGGACGTGGATTCGCACATCGCCCTTCCGGTCATTCGCCACGACCGCGCACGCATGGACTCGGTCGAGCTCCGCCCGTTCCAGGCCGCGATCGACGCGGGAATGGGGGCGGTCATGACCGCGCACATCTCTGTCCCGACGCTCAACGGAGGGGGGACCGAGCCGGCCACGCTGTCGCCCTACGTGCTCGGCACGCTTCTGCGGGACGAGATGGGCTTCGGAGGGCTGGTGTTCACGGATGCCATGGACATGAGCGCCATCGCGCGGGGCCGCACCGCCGCCGAGGCCGCGGTACGCGCCGTCGAGGCGGGCGCCGACGTGATCCTGATGCCCGCGTCCGTACCTGCCGCGATCGACGGGATCGTGGCCGCGGTGGAGAGCGGCCGGATCGCCGAGGACCGCATCGATCACTCCGTCCGGCGGCTTCTACGCACGAAGGCCTCGCTCGGTCTCGACACCCTCCGAGCCGTCCCGGTGGAAGGGCTGAAGCGTGTCGTCGGTGTGCCCGAGCACACGCAGCTCGCGGAGCACATCGCGGAGCGCTCGATCACGGTGCTCAGCAACGAGCGTGACATCCTGCCGCTCCGAGGGACGCGGACCGCGAGGGTGCTGTCGGTCACCTACCGCCGCTCGAACGACATCCTGGCCGGGCGCACCTTCAACGCGCAGCTCCGTTCGGTCTATCCCCGACTCTCGACCGTGGACCTGGACCGCGACGCGGGGCCGGACCGCTACGAGGATCTCTGGCGCCGCGTGAGCAGCAACGCGCTCGTCGTCGTGAGCACCTATGTGACCGCGGTGTCGTACCAGGGGTCGGTCGCGATTCCCGACGAGCTCGCCGACTTCATCGGGCGGCTCTCGGACGCAGGTGTCCCCCACGTCGTCGTGTCGTTCGGAAACCCGTACCTGATCCGTGACTTCCCGAGCGCGCAGGCGTACATGCTCGCGTGGAGCGGGTCCCAGGTGAGCCAGCGGGCGGCAGCGAGGGCGCTCTTCGGCAACTTCGAGATCTCCGGGCGCGTTCCGACCCGCATTCCCCCTCTGTTCGAGATCGGGGACGGGCTCACCATCGGCGCCCGCGTGCGGAACGCCAGTGACGGCTGAGCTTCGCCGGCTCGGCTCGCTCGTCACGCTTCTGGTCGCCTCCGCCTGCGGAGGGACCGGACCACCCTCCTCCGGATCTCCGTCGCCAGGCCAGGCTGCCGGGGTTCCGTTCGCACCGCCGCCGCCCCTCCGGCCGGCGGGCGACCTCGACGCCGAGGCATCGGCCTGGGTGGAGCGCACCCTCGAGGGACTCACCCTGGAGCGCCTCGCGGCTCAGCTCGTCATCGAGTGGATTCCCGGCGGATACGCCGCGCCGTCGAGCCCCGACTTCGAGCCGCTCCGGAGCTGGGTCGGGGATCAGGGGATCGGTGGCGTGTCGCCCTCGATCGGGACGCCGCACGCCTACGCGGCCAAGCTGAACGCGTTGCAGGAGATCGCTGACGTGCCCCTCCTGGTCGCGTCCGATTTCGAGAACGGCGGTCCGGGGATGAGGCTTTCCGGCACGTACGCCCTTCCGTCTTTGCTCCCCCAGGGCGGAGGTACGGCCTTTCCGCCCACGATGGCGTTCGGTGCCGTCGGCGACGAGTCGTTCGCGTTCGAGTACGGGCGCATCACCGCGCGCGAGGCGCGGGCGGCGGGTGTCCACCTGCTGTTCGCTCCCGTCCTGGACGTCAACTCCAATCCGGACAACCCGGTCATCTCGACGCGCTCCTTCGGCGCCGATCCGCACGCCGTCGCGCGGTTGGGCGCGGCGTTCATCCAGGGGGCGCGGGAGGGGGGCGCGCTCACGACCGCCAAGCATTTTCCGGGACACGGCGACACGTCGGTCGACTCGCACCTGGGCCTCCCCGTCATCGCGGCGGACCGCGCGCGTCTCGACTCGGTCGAGCTGGTGCCGTTCGTTCGGGCCATCGAGGAGGACGTGGACGGCGTCATGACGGCGCACGTCCAGCTACCGGGCATCCTCGGGCCCGGATCCGAGCCCGCGACCCTGGCCGAGCCGCTCCTCACCGGCCTGCTTCGGGAGGGACTCGGCTTCGACGGCCTCGTGCTCACGGACGCGCTGACCATGCGGGCGATCACCGACATGTACGGCATCGAGGAGGCCTCCATCCGTTCGGTCGAGGCCGGCGCCGACATCATCCTCGCACCGCGCGCGGTGCCCGAGGTGGTCGCGGCGGTCGTCGCGGCGGTCCGTGAGGGGCGGCTGGAGCGGGCGCGCCTGGAGGCGTCGGCGCGCAGGGTCCTGGAGCTCAAGGCCCGCCTGGGGCTGCACCGGAGCCGCACCGTCTCCCTGGACCGGGTCGACGAGGTCGTCGGAATCGGAGCACATCTGGCGTTCGCGGACTCCGTGGCCACACGGTCGATGACACTCGTGCGCGACGACCTCGGGCTGCTGCCGCTCGAGGCTGGAGGTTCGGGTGCCACCGGAGGTCCCATCGCGACGAATGCCCCGGGCGTCGGGGGAGGCCCCGGCGCCGGGGGCGGCCCGCTCGCCCCTCTCGTGCACGTGCGGTACGCACCGTCGACCTGGCTCTGGGCGGGCGCGGCGTTCTCGCCGGGTCTCAGGGAGCGCGCGCCCGGCGTCGTACAGATCGCGCTCGACGAGCGGAGCGACTCGGCCGCCTACGCGGCCGCGGCCGGCGTGCTCACCGACGCGGGGGACGGGGCGACCGTTCTGGTCACCGCGTACGTTCCGCCCTCGGCCGGGTCCGGGCGGGAGGCTCTGCCCGAGGCGTTCCGGGCGCTCCTCGCCGACCACGCCGATCCGGCGCGCACGATGCTGGTCTCGCTCGGCAACCCCTACATCGTGTCGGCGCTTCCCGACGTAGGCACGTACCTGGTGGGTTGGGGCGACCGCGAAGTATCCCAGCGCGCTGCCCTCGCCGCCCTTTTCGGGGAGGAAGCGATCGGCGGGCGACTCCCCATCCCGCTCCCGCCCGCCTACCCGATCGGGCACGGGCTGTACCGGGACAAGGTGGCGGATCGCGTGGCCGTGCGGGTCGTGGACGACCCCCTGGTCGCCGCCGGGATCGCGGCTGGCGGTCGCACGGGGGCGGCGGGCGTCCTGACCCGTGAGGCCGACCCGGCCGCGGTCGGGATGGACCCCGCGGTCCAGACGAGGGTCGACGCCATCGTCCACGCAGCGCTCGCCGATTCGGCGGCGTCAGGCGCCGCAGTCGCGGTCGGCCGGCACGGCCGCCTGGTGCTGCTGCGCGGATACGGCGAGCTCGCCTGGGGAAGCGGCCGGCCCGTGACGGCCACGTCCATCTTCGACCTGGCTTCCGTCTCGAAGGTCGTGGGGACGACCACCGCGGCCATGCTGCTGGTCCAGGAGGGACGGCTGGACCTCGACGAGCGGGTCGTGTCGTATCTGCCCGACTGGGCAGGCAGCGACCCCCGCAAGGAGACCGTCACCGTCCGCCAGCTGCTCACGCACCGGGCCGGTCTCGTCCCGTTCCGGCGTTGGTTCTTCGAGCTGGAGGGTGAGGACGCCTATCGTGCCGCGGTCGCCGCCGAGCCGCTCGAAACCGCCCCGGGCGAGGCGACGGTCTACTCGGACCTCGGTCCGATGACCCTGGCCTGGATCGTCGAGGAGATCACCGGGCAGGAGCTCGACGCCTTCCTCCGGGAACGGGTCTGGAGCCCGCTCGGCATGAACGACACGATGTATCGCCCGGACGCGGACCTGCTGCCGCGCATCGCCGCGACCGAGATGGACACGGTCTGGCGCGGCGAGCTCGTATGGGGTCGCGTGCACGACGAGAACGCCGACGCCGCCGGTGGGGTCGCGGGTCACGCCGGGCTCTTCGGCACCGCGCTCGACCTGTCGGTGTTCGCGCGCATGATGCTGAACGGAGGCGTCGCGCCGGCTTGCTCGCCGGGGGCCGTGGTGGGGGAGCCGTGCCCGGTAGCCCGACCCGCGCCCGTCGCCCTCCTGGACCCGGAGATCGTCGCGACCTTCACGGCACGGCAGGATCCGTCGTCGTCGCGGGCGCTCGGCTGGGATACGCCGGAAGGACGCTCGTCGGCCGGGGATTACTTCACCGCGTCGGCGTTCGGACACACCGGCTACACCGGGACGTCCCTCTGGATCGACCCGGAGCTCGACCTGTGGGTCGTGCTGCTCACGAACCGCGTGCACCCGACCCGCGGGAACCAGCGCCATGTACCACTCCGCCGTGAGCTTCACGACGCCGTCGCCCGCTCCATCACCGATCGGGTGGTCGAGCCGCGGGGTGGACGGTAGGCCGTGATCGGCTTCACCGCGCTCGACGTCGGCGTCCTCGTCGCGTACCTGGCCGGCGTCACCGTCTGGGGCGCCTGGCTCGGGCGCGGACAGACGGGCGGTCGCGACTACTTCCTCGGGAGCCGGTCTCTCCCCTGGTTCGCGGTCATGCTCTCGGTCGTGGCCACGGAGACCAGCACGCTCACCTTCCTGAGCATCCCCGGAGTGTCGTATACCGGAAGTCTCGTCTTCCTGCAGCTCACCCTGGGATATCTGTTGGGTCGCCTCGTCGTCGCGGCCGTGCTCCTTCCGGCCTACTACCGGGGAGAGCTCGTCACGGCCTACGCGCTCCTCGAGACGCGCTTCGGCGTAGGGGCTCGCCGGTTCACATCGGCGATCTTCATGGTGACACGGCTCCTGGCGGATTCCGTCCGCCTGTTCGCCACGGCGATCCCTTTGGCGCTCATCACCGGGTGGCCGTATCCGGTGTCCATCGCCGTGATCGGCGTCCTCACCGTGGTCTATACCTACTTCGGCGGCATCAAGGCGGTCGTCTGGGTCGACGCGGTCCAGATGGGGCTGTACCTGCTCGGCGCGGCGGTCACGCTCTTCGCCGTGCAGCTCCTCGTGCCCGGAGGTTGGGGCGACGTGTGGGCCAGCGCGTCCGCGGCCGGGAAGCTGCAGGTGGTCGACTTCACCTGGAATCTGAGCACGACGTACACCATCTGGGCGGGTGTGCTGGGCGGGGGCTTCCTGACCATGGCCTCGCACGGCACCGACCAGCTCATCGTCCAGCGCCTGCTCACCTGCCGCGACCGCGCCTCCGCCCAGAAGGCGCTGGTCGGGAGCGGCTTCGTGGTCGTCCTGCAGTTTCTGCTGTTCCTTCTGGTCGGCCTGGGCCTCTGGGGCTACTACGGCGGGCGTGACTTCGCGCTCCCGGACGAGATCTTCGCCCGCTTCATCGTGGAGGCGCTGCCCCCCGGCCTCACGGGCCTCCTCATCGCCGGCGTCTTCGCTGCGGCCATGAGCTCGCTGTCGTCGTCCATCAACTCTCTCGCGTCGGCCACCGCGTACGACTACTGGGCCCCCATCGTGGGTGCGTCGGACGACGAGGCGCGGATCTTCCGGGCCGGGCGTGTCTTCACGCTCGTATGGGCGGCCCTGCTGATCGGCGGCGCGATCCTGTTCATCCCGCTCTCGCAGGGCACGTCGGCCGTCGAGGTCGCCCTGGGGATCGCGTCGCTGGTCTACGGAGGACTCCTGGGCGTCTTCGCGCTCGGGGTCCTGACCGATCGACCGGGCCAGGGCGCGGCCATCGTCGGCATCGCCGTCGGCATCGGAACGGTGACCCTGCTGCGGGCGGAGATGGCGTGGCCCTGGTACGTGCCGTTCGGCAGCCTCGTCACGTTCTCCGTCGGATGGCTGGCGGGATGGGTCTTCCCGAGGAAGGCCTGACCTGAGCGGCCACCATGTGGGCGTCGACGCCGGCGGAACCCGGGCGGTCGCCGTCGTGGTCGACGAGGGCGGCCGGGAGCTCGGGCGGGGCCGGGCGGCGGGAGCCGTGGCTACGGTCACGTCGGTCACGCCCGCCGTGGACGCCGTCGCGGCCGCGGTCCGGGAGGCGCTCGCGGAGGCTGGCGTCGAGGCTCCGGTGGGGCACCTCTGGGCCGGTCTGGCGGGCGCGGGCCGCGAGCTCGTGCGCGCGGGCGCCGAGGCGGATCTGGCCGCGCTCGGCCTCGCCGAGCGGGTTCGCGTCGGGACGGACGTCGAGGCCGCGTTCGAGAGCGCCTTCGGGGAGGGACCCGGAATCCTGTTGATTGCCGGTACCGGATCGATCGCCCTCTGCCGGTCGGCCTCGGGCGAGACCTTCCGCACGGGTGGCTGGGGCGCCCGCCTGGGCGACGAGGGGGGCGG
The DNA here is from genome assembly GCA_041690395.1 of Longimicrobiales bacterium. Lineage (GTDB taxonomy): Bacteria > Gemmatimonadota > Gemmatimonadetes > Longimicrobiales > Gaopeijiaceae > JAWLHJ01. The sequence goes on from JAWLHJ010000005.1 coordinate 281,873, forward strand.
CTACTGGATCGGCATGCACGCCCTGGGTGCCGTCGCGCGCGCCGAGGACGGCCGGGCCCAGGACACGGCGTTGCGCGACGCGCTGACCCGCCGGCTCGGGCTGACCGACCGGGCCGAGTTGATCGACTGGGTCGACCGGGCCACCAAGGCCGAGGTCGCCGGGCTCGCCCCGACCGTGCTCGAGGCCGCCGCCGCGGGAGACCCCGTCGCCGCCTCGATCGCGACGGATGCGGCGGCCGCCCTGAGGACGCACGTGGTCGCGCTCCTGGAGCGTCTGGAGCGAGCCGGCGTGGAGCCGGACGCGATGAGGTTGGCGCTCTGGGGCGGGCTGATCGAAACGGGCGGGCCCCTGCGCCCCACGCTCGACCGACTCCTCGCACCGCTGGGACTCACCGTCCACGCGGCCCCGGTCGACCCTCCGCTCGGCGCGGCCCGGCTCGCGATGCGGTTGACCGGCTGAGTGGTCGTTCCATGCGGCACTCTCGGAGAGAGTGTGGCGTCATTCTGACAGATTCGCCCCGCGCGGGCCGCCGCAGATCATCCATTTTGACAGCTTCCGGGGGCTCTCCGCGCTGGCATGCCCGTTGCACTCCTACAGGATGAAATCGAAAGACGCGCAGCCCGGCCGGCGATCCCGGTGCCGGTGGGGCGCGCGCAGTGAGACATCCAACGTGAGGAGGTCGAAATGGCCCTTACCCGTTACCCGTACAAGACTTCGTCCGTCGATCCTTGGCGTGACCTCGAGAACATGTCGAGCCGCCTGGCCCGCTTCTTCGACGACAGCCCTCTGCGCACCCAGGACAATGGCGGTAGCGCGTGGCTGCCGGCCGTCAACGTGGCGGAGACGAAGGAAGGCCTCGTGCTCACGGCCGAGCTTCCGGGCATGAAGGAGGAGGACGTCTCGATCGAGATCGAGAACAACGTGCTCACCATCAGCGGCGAGAAGGTCGAGCAGCGCACGGAGGGCGAAGACGAGCGCCGGTACCACGTGTGGGAGCGCAGCTACGGCGCGTTCCAGCGCTCGTTCACGCTGCCCCGCACCGTCAAGGCCGACGAGATCACGGCGCGCTTCGACAACGGCGTGCTGACCGTCGATCTGCCGAAGGCGGCCGAGGCGAAGGGTCGCAGGATCGAGATCGCCAAGGGTTGATCCGATGTCGGAGCCGCGTACGGCTCCAGCGACCCACGACCCGCGGATCGGAGGGCTCAGCCCTCCGGTCCGCTTTTCTTTGTACGGCCGCGCGAGCTTTCCCATGCTCCGGGTGGGCGGAACGGCCCGACCGCGCTTGCTGGACATACACTCCCCATCGTAGGATGAAGGGTTCCGTCGTGCCCGTCGAATTCGGAGGCCCACCATGCCCGTCACTTTCACGCTCAACGGCGCGCCCGTCACGGTGGACGCGCCGCCCGAGATGCCTCTCCTCTGGGTCCTGCGCGATCTCCTGGATCTCAAGGGAACCAAGTTCGGATGCGGGATCTCCGAGTGCGGAGCCTGCACCGTGCACCTGAACGGGCGCACGACGCGGAGTTGCCAGGTCGCCGTCGACACGCTCGACGAGGGCGACACGGTCGTGACCATCGAGGGGCTCTCGCCCGAAGGTGACCATCCGCTGCAGCGCGTCTGGCGGGAGCTCGACGTTCCGCAGTGCGGGTACTGCCAGGCCGGCCAGCTCATGGCGGCCGCGGCGCTGCTCGAGCGGATCCCCAACCCGACCGACGACCAGATCGACGGCGCCATGGACCGGAATCTCTGCCGGTGCGGCACTTACATCCGGATCCGCGAAGGCATCCACCGGGCCGCGCGCCTGATGGCCGGCACGGCGCAGCCCGAAGCCGGTGGCGAGGAGGAAGCATGAGCATCACGACGATGAACCGGAGACACTTCCTTCGCCTGAGCGCCGTCGCGGGCGGCGGGCTGCTCGTATCGAGCTGTTTCGACTGGGTCGGCGGAGACGAGGCGCTCGCGTCGTCGTCCGACAACTTCGTGCCGAACGGGCACGTGAGGATCGACCCGGACGGACGCATCACGATCATCTCCCAGAATCCCGAAGTGGGGCAGGGCGTGAAGGCCATGCTCCCCATGCTGATCGCCGACGAGCTCGACGTCGCCTGGGCGGACGTCACCATCGAGCAGGCCGACCTGAACACGGAGCTCTACTCGCGGCAGTTCGCGGGCGGGAGCACGGCGACCCCGACCCACTGGCTCCCGATGCGACAGGCGGGCGCGGCGGCCCGGCAGGTCCTCCTCCAGGCCGCGGCCGAGGAGTGGGGCGTCGCCGCCTCCGAGCTCACGACCGAGGAAGGCGTGGTCCACCACCGCTCGAGCGGGCGGAGCGCCACGTACGGTGAGCTCGCGAACGCGGCCACCGGCATGACGGCTCCGGATCCGGAAACCGTGCCCCTCAAGACCCCGGACCAGTTCCGGATCATCGGCACGGACGTGGGGAACGTCGACATCGACGCCATCGTGACGGGCCGGCCGCTGTACGGGATCGACTTCACGCTGCCGGACATGCGGTACGCCGTGTTCGAGAAGTGCCCGGTGTTCGGTGGGCGCGTAAGGAGCGCAAACCTCGATGAGGTGAGGGCGCAGCCCGGAGTCGAGCAGGCGTTCGTGGTCGATGGTGGTGACGACCTGAACGGGCTCGTCGGAGGTGTGGCCATCGTCGGAGACAACTGGTGGCTCCTCAACCAGGCCCGCCTGAACGTGCTCCAGGTAGAGTGGGACGAGGGCCCCACGGCGAGTCAGAGCAGCGAGAGCTTCGCGGCGACGGCCAGGAACCTCTTCCCGCAGGCGCCGGCCAACGATCTCCGGACCGACGGCAACGTCATGTCGGGGCTGGCCGGTGCGCCGCACCGCGTCCAGGCCGACTACGACTATCCGTTCCTCTCGCACGCGCCCCTCGAGCCGCAGAACTGCACGGCGCACTACCGCGACGGGCACCTGGAGATCTGGGGTCCCACGCAGACGCCCGAGCGCGGACGGTCCATGGTGGCCGAAACGCTTGGAATCAGCGAGGACGACATCACCCTCCACATCATGCGGATCGGCGGCGGGTTCGGCCGGCGCCTGAGCAACGACTACCTCATCGAGGCGTCGTGGATCGCGCGTGAGGCGGGCGTTCCCGTGAAGCTCCTGTGGACGCGCGAGGACGACATGCGTCACGACTTCTACCGGCCGGCCGGCTACCACCGGCTGGAGGGTGGGGTCGACAATTCGGGCCGCCTGGTCGCGTGGCGGAACCACTTCGTCTCGTTCGGCGAGGGCGAGCGTTTCCAGTCGAGCGCCGGGGTCAGCGAGAACGAGTTCCCGGCCGGCTTCGTGCCGAATTTCCAGCTCGGCGCGAGCCTCATTCCGTCCGGCGTCCCGACGGGCGCGCTGAGGGCTCCGGGGAGCAACGGGCTCGCTTTCGTCTATCAGTGCTTCGTCGACGAGCTCGCGCACGCGGCGGGCGTCGATCCGGTCCAGTTCCGGCTGAACATCCTCGACGCGGCCAGTCCCGAGACCACGCTCGACCCGGCGCGTATGCGCGCCGTGCTCGAGCGGGTGGCCGAGGTGTCCGGTTGGGGCTCGACCACTCTGCCGCGGGGCACGGGCATGGGCGTGGCGTTCCACTACAGCCACCGCGGTCACTTCGCCGAGGTCGTCCAGGCGACGGTAACGCGGTCCGGCCAGCTCACGGTCGACAAGGTCTGGGTCGCCGGCGACGTCGGCCGGCACATCATCAATCCGATCAACGCCATGAACCAGACCCAGGGCGGCGTCATCGAGGGGATCTCACACGCCCTCGGGCAGGAGATCCGGATCGTGAACGGCCGTGCCGAGCCGTCGAACTTCGACGAGTATCCGCTCCTGCGCATCGGTGGCGCTCCGGAGGTGGAGGTCCACTTCGTCGAGGCCGACCACGACCCGAGCGGGCTCGGTGAGCCCATGCTCCCGCCCGTGATCCCCGCGCTCTGCAACGCGATCTTCCAGGCGACCGGGAAGCGGATCCGGTCGCTGCCGCTGTCGAAGCACGATCTGAGCTGGGCGTGACCTGACCGGTGGGCCGGCCTCGGGCTAGTCGCCCGGGGCCGGGTACCGGGCGGGTGGTGAACCGGTGTGTCGGTGGTGCGAGTGGGCCGCCACGCTGGGCCCGGACGCCACGATGGGACCGGTGCGCGACGCTGGGCCCGGACGCCACGATGGGGCCGGTGCGCGACGCTGGGCCCGGACGCCACGATGGGACCGGTGCAAACCGCACAGGCGTGCACCCGATCCGCGCCCATGTGTGGATTGTCCCCGCATAGCGGGGTCAACTGCTCATGGAGCGTCCGCCGGGTCCGCCCTTGTGCGATTGTCCCCGCATAGCGAGGAAAACCCGCATACCAGCAGCGCGGACGTGCAGGATCGTGCAGTTTTCCCCGCCTGCACGCCTGCACGCCTGCACGCCTGCACGCCTGCACGCCTGCCGGCCGCCCTCGCGGGCCCGGCCAGCCATCTCAGCCGCCCGCGAGCACCTCGTTCAGGCCCGCCAGCAGCTCGGGTCCGCTGGCGGCCCGCACCGGCCCTTCGGCCAGGCGCGGCGTACCGCCGTCGAGCCCGGTCACGACACCCCCGGCTTCCCGGATCAGAACGACGCCCGCGGCGAAGTCCCACGGCATGAGGATCTCCTCCCAGAATGCGTCGAGCGATCCCTGCGCCAGGTAGGCGAGGTCGAGCGCGGCCGAGCCGCCCCTCCGGATGCCGGACGCGGACCGGAGCACGCGCTCGAACTGCCCGAGATAATCCGGGAGAAGCTCGAGCCGCTTGAACGGGAAGCCCGTGCCGATCAACGCGTCGATGAGCGGTCGCGGCTCGGAGACCCTTACGCGCCGACCGTTCTTGAACGCGCCCTGCCCGCGCTGGGCCCACCACCGCTCTCCGCTCGAGCCGCTCGCCACCACACCCGCCTCGGGCTCCCCATCGACCCAGACGGCCACCGAGGCGCAGTACATCGGGTGGCCGTGCAGGAAGTTCGTGGTGCCGTCCAGCGGGTCGACGATCCAGAGCGGGCGGCCGTCCCAGCGCGCGAGTTGTCGCTCCACCGACTCGTCACTCTCCTCGGCCAGGACCGTGTGGTTCGGGTGCCGCTCGCGGATGACCGCGAGGGCGGCCTCCTGCGCGTCGAGGTCCGTACGTGACACGTAATCCGCGCGCGCCTTCTCCGTGGCCCCGGCCAGCGTGGCGCCGAAGTCCCGACGGTGGATCGCGGTCGCCGCGTCGGCGGCTGCACGCGCTGTATCGAGTAGGCGTGACATCGTGGCGGCTCTCGGTGGCGAAGGAACGTTGCGAGGCGACGGGCCCCTCGATCGGGGAAAGCATGTGCACCGTATCGTGGCAGAGCGCCTACTGGCTGCCTCGATTTGCGGCCTGATGGTCGCAGCGGTCGTCGGCATCGACGCCGAAGGAGGTCGCTATTGCGTCCGTATGTCTTGTGGCGCCAACGACATGGGTGGGGCCGCATCCGCTCGGGGCACGCGCCTTGCCCATTGAGACGATCCGCGGGAAACCATCTTCAAAGGATAATAGTCATGAACACCCTTCGTATGCTTGCCCTGTCGGCCGCCCTGATGACCGCGGTCGCGGCGTGTGGCGACTCCAACGTGATCGGCCCCGACAACCAGCTCGAGGTCACGAACGCCCAGGACAACTTCCAGCTCCAGGTGAGCGCGCTGGACGAGGTCAGCCAGACCCTGGAGTACAGCTGGGAGAATACCGGCACCCAGGCGACGATCGACGTCTCGCAGGCCATCACCTCCGGGGCGGCCATGCTGACCATCACGGATGCGGACGGCACCGTGGTCTACCAGGAAGACCTCGCGGACGACAGCGATGGTCAGACCCTCGTCGGGGTCGCCGGAGCGTGGGGCATCCGTGTCGTGCTCGACGGCGTGAACGGCACCTTCAACTTCCGTGCGCAGCGGACGACCTGACCGGGGCGTGCGCTCCCGAACCCGCCGCGGATTCCGGCGGGTGCCGTTCCCTTCGGCCGGCCGCTAACTTAGCGGGCCCCAACACTTGGACCAGCCGAAGGGAACGGAGCGCATGCCGGAGAAGGACTCGGGCACGAGCAAGAAGCGGGTGTTCAGCGGAATGCAGCCGTCGGGCGAGGCCCATCTCGGGAACTATCTGGGAGCGCTGCGCCGCTGGGTCGAGATGCAGGACGAGCACGACTGCGTCTTCTGCATCGTGGACGATCACGCGATCACGGCCGGCGGCGATCCCGCGGACATGCCGAAGAACGTCTTCGACCTCGCGGTCTCGTTCCTCGCGGTGGGGCTCGATCCGGAGAAGGCGATCATCTTCGTCCAGTCCGACGTGCACGAGCACACCGAGCTGGCGTGGCTCTTCAACGCGGTCACGCCGGTGGGCGATCTCGAGCGGATGACGCAGTACAAGGACAAGTCGCAGCAGTTCGACTCGATTCCGGCCGGCATCCTGAACTACCCGATCCTTCAGGCCGCGGACATCCTGCTCTACAAGGCCGACGCGGTGCCGGTGGGCGAGGACCAGCGACAGCACCTCGAGCTCACCCGCGAGATCGCGCGCAAGTTCAACGCGCGCTACGGCGAGACGTTCCCCGAGACCGACGCAATCATCGACAAGGACGTCGGGCGGATCATGGGGCTCGACGGCGAGGCCAAGATGAGCAAGTCGCTCGGCAACACGGTCGGGATCCTCGCGGAGCCCGACGAGATCTGGGCGCGGGTCCGCACCGCCGTGACCGATCCGCAGCGCGTGCGGCGTGACGATCCGGGGCGTCCTGAAGTGTGCAACGTGTTCTCGCTGCATCGGTTCTTCGCGGACGCGGAACAGCTCGAGGACATCGCCACCCAGTGCCGAGGCGCCACGCGGGGGTGTGTGGACTGCAAGAGGATCCTCGCAGAAAACATCGCCGACGCATTCGCCCCGTTCCGGGAGCGGGCGGCCGAGTACCGCGCCAATCCGGGCGAAGTACGGCGAATCCTCGACGAGGGCGCGGTTCGTGCAAGAGCCATCGCCGAGACGACCATGACCGAGGTGCGTGAGCGCATGGGACTCGACTGGCGCGCCGCCATCGGCCGGGAGGGCTGACCCGGCGGACGGCGACGCCCTTCAAGCGCGGCTCCCCCCCGGCCGCTAACTTCCCGAGAGTGGAAGGGTGTTGAGCGAGTGGGTGGCAACACCTTTCTGAAGAGTCAGCGGAGGAGGATTTGCATGCAGGAGCTGTTCAGAGCGGCCGTCGAGCGCGGCGCGAGCGACATCCACATCAAGGCCGGCGACTTCATTCGTGCTCGGGTGAACGGTGATCTCCAGACGCTGACCCAGCAGAAGCTCACCGTCGACCAGGTGAAGGGCATCGCGCTGCAGCTGATCCCGCACGAGGAGGACCGGCAGAACTTCGACCGCCTCCTCGACTACGATTGCTCCTGGGGTATCCCCGGCGTCGGTCGGTTCCGCGTGAACATCATGAAGCAGCGCGGCTCGCCCATGATCGTCATGCGCGCGATCCCCATCGACATCCCGACGGTCGAGGACCTGGGACTTCCGCCGGTCATCAACCGGATCGCGGCCACGCGGCGCGGGATGATCCTGGTGACGGGCATCACGGGGTCGGGTAAGAGCTCCACGATGGCGGCCATGATCAACTGGATGAACATGAACCGCCGGCTGCACATCGTCACGCTCGAGAATCCGATCGAGTTCCTGCACCGGGACAACCTGTCGTCCATCACGCAGCGGGACATCGGCACCGATACCGAGTCGTTCGAGAGCGGCCTCCGCTCGGTGCTCCGTCAGGATCCCGACGTCATCCTGATCGGTGAGATGCGGGACAAGATCACGATCGAGACGGCGCTCAAGGCGGCCGAGACGGGTCACCTGGTGATCTCCACGCTGCACACGAAGAACGCGGTGCAGACCATCTCGCGCATCATCGCCGTCTTCGATCCGAACGAGCAGGAGATGATCCGCGTGCGGCTTTCCGAGTCGATCCAGGCGGTCATCTCGCAGCGCCTCGTGCAGCGCAAGAACGGGGGGCGCGTGGCGGCCATGGAGATCATGCCCGTGACGTCGACGATCCGGGACTGTATCCGCGACCCGCACCGGATGGAGGAGATCTTCGACCTGATCGAGGAGGGGCGCGAGCACTACGGGTCGCAGACCTTCGACCAGCACCTCATGGACCTGGTGAAGGGCGGAACGGTAGACTTCGAGGTCGCCAAGGCCGCGGCGAACAACCCGGCCGACTTCGACCTCAAGATGAACATGCTGGGCGACGCTGGTGGGGGTCGCAACGTGCCCGGAACGACCGGGCTCGCCGACGAAATGTCCAAGATGGCCGGAGGCTGAATACGTGAGCAGTGGCAAGGGGACGCACGACTTCTCGGGGACCTTCCTTCCCGTCACCACGCCTTTCGACCCGGTGACCGGCGACGTCGACGTCGTGGCGTACCGGGCGAACCTCCGCCACTGGTTCAAGAGCCCGATCCGCGGCATCCTGACGGCCGGCTCGACAGGCGAGTCGGTCTTCCTGGACAGCGCCGAGAAGCTCCAGCTGATCGAGGCGGCGCGGGACGTCGTGCCCGACGAGGCCATCCTCATCGCGGGGACCGGGGCCGAGTCGACCCGCCAGGTCATCCGCGGTACGCAGGACGCGGCGGACGCCGGTGCCCAGGCCGTGCTCGTGAAGCCGCCGGTGTACTTCAAGGGCGCCATGACCCCCGAGGTGCTGGCACGCCACTACAAGGCAGTGGCCGACGCGTCACCGGTGCCGGTCCTGATCTACCAGGTGCCGCTCCGCCTCAGCACGCTCGAGTTCCCCACGGGGCTCATCGCCGAGCTGTCGAAGCACCCCAACATCGTCGGCATCAAGGACTCCCGCGGCAAGCTCGAGCTCGTGGGCGAGCTCGTCGACGCCACCGCCGACGACTTCCAGGTCCTCGTCGGAAGCGGCGCGATCCTCTACGGCGCGCTGGAGCTGGGCGCAGTGGGCGGCATCGTCGCCGTCGGCCTCATGGCGACCGCCGAGGCGGCCGAGATCTACCACGCGTTCCGCGACGGACGGACCAGCGAGGCCGGACGCATCCAGGAGCGGATCGCGCCGGTCCACAACGGCATCGTCGGCGGGATGGGCGTGCCCGGCGTGAAGGCCGCACTCGACCTGCTCGGCCTGCACGGCGGGCAGCCGCGCGCGCCGCTCGCGCCGGTGGCCGAGGCGCGCCTCGAGGAGATCCGCGGCATTCTGGCCACGGCCGAGCTGGGAGCGGGCGCGGGCGTCTGAGGCCCGCGCCCGGCCCCGTCACTCGCCGCCTGGGGCTTCGAACAGACCTTCCAGGACGAACCGGTTGTTGTCCGGATCCGGATCCTCGACGGCCGGGGGCGGTGTGGCCGTGCCCCAGATGACCACACCCTCCAAGGACTGCGGGACGATCCGGAAGTCGGGGACGGACCGGAAGCTTTCCACGCCGATGATCCAGATGGGGCAGGCGATGGAGACATCGCCCACCGGCGGATTGGGAATCGCCTCGCACCCGTCGGTGACCAAGTCCAGCTCGACGTTCCCGAAGGCCACCCAGGTGAACACCGTGCCCTCCGGGACTTCGTCGGGTCCAAGGTTCACGACTCTGGAGGAGAATCCGACCGGCTCTCCCACGACGGCCCCGTGAAGCTGTCGGATGAAGTCGACGCTCAGGTCCGCCACGAGGTCTGAGCTCTCGAACTCCGGCGTGGCGACCAGCCGGTCATTCTCCTCGTTCGGGTCGACGGCGTCGGGCCCTTGATTGACGGTCGCCCACACGGTGATGGGCTCCTGGGACTGGGGGGTGATCCAGAACTCCGGCATCACCTGTCCGGCGCCCGCGAGCAAGGCATCCAGCGGACACCGCAGCGCCACGGTCCCGAAGACCGGGTCGGCGATCTCCTCGCAGAAGCCGAACACCCCGGCCAGCGTCACATCGCCGAAGGCGACCCAGGTGAACACCGCGCCTTCCGCCACGTCCGGCCCGAAGTTGGTCACGTTCGCCCCGTACTCCAGGGTCTCGCCCACCCGTGCCGGCTCACTCGGCTGCGTAAGGCTCGTCACGGCTACGTCCGTCGTGATGACCTCGAACTCCGGCGTCGCCGTCAGCCGGTCGTTCTCCTCGTTCGGGTCGACGGCGTCGGGTCCCTGGTTGACGGTGGCCCACACGGTGATGGGCGCGTCGGACTGCGGCGTGATCCGAAGCACCGGGATGCCGCGCTGGGCGTCCACGGCCAGGGGACCCACCGGGCACCGCACCGCCACGGTCCCGAAGATCGGATCCTCGATCTCCTCGCAATCAAAACTGTAGAGCCCGTCGAGCGTCACGTCGCCAAAGGCGACCCAGGTGAACATCGCGCCCTCGGACACGTCCGGCCCGAAGTTCGTCACGGTCGCGCCGTACTCCAGCGTTTCACCCACCCGGGCGGGGTCGCTCGGCTCCCTGAGGCTCGTCACGGCAACGTCCGTCGACACCGCGGGCCCGACCGTGATCGTGAGCTCCTCCCGGTCGTTCGCCTCCGTCACGTCCAGGTCGCCGGAGGCCGGACTCACGGTCGCCCAGACCGTCACCTCCCCCTCGGATTGTGCGATGAGGAGCAGCGACGGCATGGGATCGGACTGCCCCGGCTCGAGCGGGTCCACCGGGCACCGGACGGCCACGGCACCGAAGGTCGGATTCTCGATTTCCTCGCACGACCCGAAGACGCCCTCGAGAACGACGTCGCCGAACGCCTGGTAGACGAGCGTGCCACCGGCGGAGGCTTCCGGCCCGAAGTTTCTGACGGTCGAGAAGAAGTCCATGCGTCGACCGACCTTCGCTTCGCTGTTCGAGGCCAGCCGCAATTCCGTGGCCGCCAGGTCGACTGGCGTCACCAGCTCATGCGCCACGAAGTAGAAGGAGAAGTGCTCCACGGTTGCGAACACGATGTTGTTCTCGGTATCGACGACACTGGGTACCGCGTCGAAGGGGATGACGCCGTTGATGACGAAGACCCCGAGCTCGCTCTCGTCCACGCCGTCGGGCAGGCTCGCCTCGTCGTAGCTCAGCGCCAGAGTCACGGGTTCCTGGAACTCCAGGCCGTCGGGGCCGAGGTCCCAGGTCGTCCCGGGAATCGGCACCAGGTCGTAGAGACGGGCGAAATCGTCGAGAGGCGCGGCAGCCGGGCTCGCGGCGGGTGACCCGGCGGGTGACGCGGCGGGCGAGGGCACGGGAGCCCCGCCGGCACCGTCGCGACCGTCGATGTACGCCTGGATCTCGTCGATGCCCACAGGGTCGATGCTGATGGAGACAGGCTCCAGAAGCGCCCCTTCCCCGACCTCGAGGCTGGCGGCTCCGTCGCGAGTGCGGACCGTACCGCCCTCCGGACCCACGTTGGCCGATACGCACCCGTCCGCTTCGTGGGTGAAGTACATGGCCCAACTCCCCCGCGTAGCGAGCGGCTCGCCTTCTCCCCACGCGCCGGTAGTCCCCCCGCCCAGCTCCGCGAACGCGGCCAGGACCACGGACGGCCCCTGCAGCGCCTCGAGCGGGACCGGCCAGATCACTTCGTGGACGCCCGCATGGCTGGACGTGAACGGGAACTGGCCGATCACGGGATTCCCGGTCGAGGTAGTGGGGATGTCCTCGACGGACGTCCCGGCGGCGAGCGCCGTCTTCCCGATGGGCCAGCTCTCGTCGGTCCGGTAGACCACGTAGAGGTTTCGGCCATCCTGCATGACTTCGACCGTGCCGGCATGCGTGGACCCGTTCGCGATGAGGTCGACCCGGGTCGGCGTGCCACACACGGCCGGGAGCTCATCAAGGACCAACATGGAGGGTCCGACCCCGTCCAGACCCCAAGGGTCGGCGGGGTCCGGGGGTGCCGTGAAGTCGGCGCAACTCCAGGCGGTGAACGCCAAGAGTGCGAGAACCGCGGTGCGGACTCGAAGCATCTCGTGTCTCCTCTGCTGCGAACGGGTGACGTCACCCACCCCCGGGATGACCACAGGGGCCCGTCGACCCTCCGTACAGAGACAAACGGGAAAGCGTACCAGGCGCCGCCACCGCTTGGAGGTCCGGGCCACCCGGCGGCCGTCCGAATGTTGTGATTCCGGAGCGTCCTCGATGGGTCGTCGGTGTGGTGGGAACTGGCGGAGCGCACGAGGGCACCGCAGGTTGGAAGAGCCTCTCCCCCCCACCGTCAGAACCGTGACCCCTTCCGGACTTCCAAAGGCCGACCTCCAGGGTGAAGTCACCCAACTGGCCAACCGGTGGGCCCGGGGCGACCGGGACGCGCTGGACGAGCTGATCGACCTGGTCTACGACGACCTGCGGCGCATCGCGCACCGTCAGATCAGCCAGGGTGGGGGTGGCGAGACGGTCAATACGACGGGCCTCGTCCACGAGGCTTTCGTGAAGCTCGCCGGTGTCTCCGGGCACGAGTGGCTCGGCCGTGCTCAGTTCTACGCGTTCTGTGCGAAGGCCATGCGGAGGATTCTCATCGACTCCGCCCGCGCCCGGGGTGCGGACAAGCGCGGGGGCGACCGGGTGCGGGTGCCCCTGACCTCGAGCACGGCGGTGGTGGATCCGGACGTGTTGCGGATTCTGGCGGTGGACGAGGCCCTGAAATGGCTCGAGAAGCACGATCAGCGCCTCGCGGCGATTGCGGAGTGTCGCTTCTTCGGCGGGCTTTCCGTTGAAGAGACCGGGGAGGCGCTGGGGGTCTCGGCCCGAACGGTGGAGCGTGAATGGGCCAGGGCCCGAGGCTACCTCTACCACAGGTTGGCCCCCGGGAGTGGAGTGCGCGATTAGCACGAGCTTCCCGCCCCGGCCGGCGAGGCCTGGGTGAGATACGGACCGCCGGAGGCAATGGAGGCGAGGGATGTCGAGGACTCACTGGGACCGGGTGGATGCGATCTTCGCCGCGGCGCTCGCTCTCCCCACGGAGGGGCGGGCGGAGTACGTGGCGGATGCGAGCGGGTCGGACCGGAACCTCCAGGCCGAGGTCCACGCGCTGCTGGAGGCCGCCGAGGCGTCCGACGCCCTCTTCGGCGAGGACGACCAGGTTCGCGCCCGCCTGCTGATGCGCGCATTTGCCCGCGAGGCCCCCCTCGAGCCCGGGCTCCAGGTCGGGGCCTACCGAATTCTCGCTCCCCTCGGCGTCGGGGGCATGGGCGCCGTCTACCTGGCGGAGCGGGCCGACGGACAGTTCGAGCAGCGCGTCGCCGTCAAGCTCGTGAATACGCCGCGGGTTCGCGGGGCCGAGATGGTCGAGCGATTCCTGCGCGAACGGCAGATTCTCGCTCGCCTCGAGCACCCGAACATCGCTCGCCTGCTGGATGGCGGGGTGACCGAGGACGGGTGGCCCTACCTGGTCATGGAGTACGTGGACGGCGTACCCCTGACGGCGTTCTGCGAGGAGCGGAAGCTCCCGGTCGACGGACGTATTCGGCTCCTGCAGGACGTGGGCCGGGCGGTTCAATATGCCCACCGGAACCTGGTGGTTCATCGTGACCTGAAGCCCTCGAACATTCTCGTGACGCCCGACGGGATGCCCAAGCTCCTGGACTTCGGCATCGCGAAGCTGCTCGAGGAGGACCACGACGGAGAGCTCACGCTCGCCGGCGGGGGGATGATGACCCCGGGATACGCCGCTCCCGAGCAGCTCCGGAGTGGACCGGTCACGACGGCGGCGGACGTGTACGCCCTCGGTGTCCTACTCGTGAAGCTGTTGACCGGCCACAAGCCGGACGGGGATACCGACATCCCCTCCGGCCGACTACCCGTCGACCTCGACCGGATTTCCCGCATGGCGCTTCGGGACGAGCCGGAGCGTCGGTACGAGTCGGCCCAGGCCTTCGTCGACGACCTCGAGCGATACCGGGAGTGCCGCCCCGTGACAGCCCGCCCGGACACCCTCGGGTATCGGACCCGAAGGTTCGTCGCCAGAAACCGCACCCTGGTGGCTGCCGCGGTCCTGGTCGTGCTGGCCATGGCGGGCGGGCTGGGGGCGGCCCTGTGGCAGGCGGACATTGCCCGGGTGGAGGCGGCCCGAGCCGGCGAGGTTCGCGACTTCATGCTGGACCTGTTCGAAGGTACGGATCCGGAGCTTGCCACCGGGGAGGCCATCACCATTCAAGAGCTTCTCGCCCGAGCCTCCGAGCGGGTCGAGCGTGAGCTAGCCAGCCAACCCTGGTTGCAGGCCGAGATGTTCACCCTCGTCGGGTCGATTTACGGGCGGCTCGGTCAGTACGACGATGGTCGTAGGCTGCTTGGTCGGGCCGTGGGCCTTCACGAGTCTACGGCGGGCCCCGGGAGTGCTCCGCACGCGCTGGCGATGCTGGAACTGGCGCGGATCGAGCACCGCGCCGGCGAGTGGGAGGGTGCGCAGGCACTCTACCTGGAAGCCCAGGGTTGGCTCGAGCAGGCTGCCGGATCCGAGTCGGTCGAGGTCGGTCGCGTGTACCACGACCGGGCGCTCCTGGCCCACGGCGCGGGCCGCTACGAGGAGGCCGATTCACTCTTCACCCTGTCCCGTGAAACGCTGGCTCACGGCGCGGATTCCCTCGAGCTCCTGCTCCTGGATTTCAGCCACATAGGGACCCTACACACCCTGGGCGATACGGAGCGGATCGAACAGGTGTACGCCAGGATCGTGGCCAACCGTTCCCTCCTGGATGACGAACGGTCCGCCACGGTCGCGCAGGCCATGTTCGGGCTCGGCGTGGAGTCCACCTACCGTGGCGACGCCGAGCGAGCCGAGCGGTTGCTGCGGGGAGCCCTGGAGTTGCGTCGAAAGGTCTATGGCGACCAACACCGCGAGGTCGCGATCACGCGGATGGCTCTCGCCGCAGCCTCCGGGCACCTTGGCCGGTTCGACGAGGCCCTGGCTCTGAGCCGGGAGGGCGTTCAGGGTCTTCGGGAGACCTTGGGTCCGACGCATCCGGACTACGCGATGCATCTGGGAGCGTTGGCCGTCATGGTGGGGAACTATGCGGGGGATGCGGAGACGGCCGTCGACTTGTTCCGTGAGGTGGAGGATATCCAGGTGGCGGCCCTGGGGGAGGGACACCTCTACGTGGCCATGACACGTCGCAACCTGGGGCGCTCCCTCATGGGCCTGGAACGTCACGAAGAGGCCCGGCCCGTTCTGGAAGCCGGGCTGTCGAGCTGGATCGAGGCCATGGGAGACGAGGGATTCTTCCCCCCCGAAATCCGTCTCGACCTCGCGGAGACCCACGCGGCCCTCGGTCGGGCCGACGTGGCCGACTCCCTCGTGCGTGTCGTTATCGACGGGTTCGCGGAAGCCCCTCCACGGGCCGGCGCATGGGGCCACGCCCTCATGGTGCAGGCGCGGATCCTGGACGGACGTGGAGAGCACGGACAGGCCGCCGCTGCCCTGCGGAATGCGCTGGAGCGTCACGATGCCGACGGGGTCGGCCAGGCCAGCCTCGAAAGAGCCCGGGCCCAGTCGGAGCTCGGCGGTGTCCTGACCACGCTCGAGGAGTTCGCCGAGGCCGAGGAGCTCCTGCATGGAGCCCACGAGACGCTGGTGGGATTGCGCGGGACGAGGAGCCCGGACACACGACTCGCGAGGGAGCGCCTGGCTCATCTCTACCGGGTGTCGGGCCGACCAACCGATGCGGAGCGAGTGGCCGCAGGGGGCGACTGACAGGGCCGGCGTCGTCTTGCGGCGCGAAAGAGCGACCTCGTAAGATGGCCCCCGCGTGAACCCTGGCGAGCCCCGAGAGGAGACAGCGATGACCATGCCGCCGACCCGTGTCCCCAGTGCCGGATCCTCGACTTGGTGCGCCCTCCTGCTCATGGCGCTCCTTTCCTTTCCCGCCGCGTCGTCTGCCCAGCTCGCGCCGGAGCATTTGAGCGCCCTCGCGGCCCGTAACATCGGGCCCGCCGGTATGAGCGGCCGGGTGTCCGCCATCGACGTCGACCTGACGAACCGCAACCGCATCTTCGTCGGTGCGGCGGCCGGCGGCGTGTGGCGGTCCGACGACGGCGGCGTGACCTGGGGGCCGATCTTCGATGACCAGCCGGTCCAGTCCATCGGCGACGTCGTCGTCTCGAAGGCCAATCCCGACCACGTCTGGGTCGGCACCGGCGAGGGCAACCCGCGCCAGTCCGTGGGCATCGGCAACGGCGTCTACAAGAGCGTGGACGGCGGCGACACGTGGCAGCACATGGGGCTCGAGGGCACCGAGCACATCCACAGGGTGCTGCCGCACCCCACCGACCAGGACGTCGTCTACGTGGGCGCCATGGGGCCGCTCTGGAGCGGCGGAGGCCAGCGGGGCGTCTACAGGAGTACCGACGGCGGGGAGAGCTGGGAGCAGGTCCTGGCCGGTGACGACCGCACCGGCGTGGCCGACATGGTCATGGACCCGGTGAACCCCGAGAAGATGTTCGTCGCCATGTACGAGCATCGGCGCTCGCCCTGGTTCTTCGAGTCCGGCGGGCCCACCAGTGGTGTGTTCATGACCCTCGACGGTGGCGAGAGTTGGACCCGGCTCGGCGTGGAGCACGGCTTCCCGGAGGGAACCCTCGGTCGAATCGGGCTCGCCATCGCGCCTTCGAAGCGGGACGTGGTCTATGCGCTCGTCGAGGCGGAGCGGGACGCGCTGCTGCGCTCCGACGACGGTGGCTTCACGTGGAGCGTCGTCAGCGACGAGGATGGCATCAATCCGCGTCCCATGTACTACGCGGATATCCGGGTGGACCCGAAGAACGAGAACCGGATCTACCGGCTCGCCACGAGCCTCGATGTGAGCGAGGACGCCGGGCGCACGTGGCGGGTGGTGGTCCCGAGCCGGATCATCCACGGCGACCACCACGCGCTGTGGATCGACCCGGACGACGCGGCCTACCTCATCAACGGGAACGACGGCGGCGTCGGCATCTCGTACGACCACGGGGGGAAGTGGCGCTTCGTCGACAACCTCCCGTTGTCGCAGTTTTATCAGCTCAGCGTCGACATGGCGCACCCGTTCTGGGTCTACGGCGGGGTGCAGGACAGCGGCTCGTGGATGGGCCCGAGCAACGTCTGGCAGGACCGCGGCATCCTGAACGCGCACTGGCGCCGGGTGAACGGGGCCGACGGCTTCGCCACGATGACGGACTTCTCCAACCCGCGCTTCGGGTACACCACCTCGCAAAACGGACGGCTGCTGCGCTTCGACAAGGAGACCATGGAGCGGCGCGGCATCCAGCCCGAGGATCCCGATGGTGCGGAGCTGCGCTTCAACTGGAACGCGGCGCTCGCGGTGGACCAGCGCGACTCGACGACCATCTACTTCGGCAGCCAGCACGTGCACCGGAGCGCGGACGGCGGCGCGACCTGGGAGACGATCTCGCCGGACCTCACGACCAACGATCCGAACAAGCAGGGGCCGGCGTTCGAGGACCGCGGCCTGGGCTCGAGCGAGGTCGACAACCACACCACCATCCTGGCCATCGACACGAGCCCCCTCGAGGATGGCGTGATCTGGGCCGTCACCGACGACGGGAACGTCCAGGTGACGCGCGACGGCGGCGCCAGCTGGCGTAACGTGGCTGATAGGCTGCCGGACGCGCCGGACTCCGCGTACGTGCCGGAGGTCGAGGCGTCCAACCACGTGGCCGGCCGCGCGTACGTCGTCGTCGACGACCACCGCCGGGGCGACATGGAGCCGTACGTGTACGTCACCGAGAATTTCGGGGATGAGTGGCGGCGGCTTCCCACAGAAGGGGTCGAGGGCTTCCTGCACGAGGTCGAGGAGGATCCCGTCGAGCCGAACCTGCTGTTCATCGGGAGCGAGCTCGGGCTCTACATGAGCCTCGATCGTGGCGAGAGCTGGCTGCCGTGGCGTCACGGGCTACCCGCTACGCCGGTCCGCGAGGCGATCGTGCATCCGCGGGAGCACGACCTGGTCATCGGCACGCACGGACGTGGCGCCTGGATCGTGGACGACATGCGGCCGCTGCGCGAGTTGGCCGCCGACCCGTCGATCGCGGGCCGCGCGCTCCACGTGTTCGGTCCGCCGCCGGCCCAGCAGCACGAGGTGGCGCTCCGGGGTGACCTCGGCATCCACCTCGGCTACCGGGTCGTGGGGCACGCGATGTACTTCGGCGACCTCCGGCCGTACGGGGCGCTGGTGAGCTACTGGGTCGGGGAGGGAGCGGCCGGGGGGGGCACCGCTACCGCCACGGTCGAGGTCCGGGACGGCACGGGCACGGTGATCCGTGAGCTCGAGGGCTCGGCCGAGCCCGGGGTGAACCGGGTCGTCTGGGACCTGCGGGTGGATGAGGAGGAGGGCCTGGGCGACGAGGTGACGCCGGGCACTTACGAGGTCACGGTCCGCGTGGGTACCGAGGAGGCGACCGTCCCGGTCGTCGTGGTCCCCGACCCCCGGAAGGAAGGCGTCGACTTCTTCCTCACGCCCGGAGGGCGCTGACCGGGGGGTGGCGGGGGCTCCGTCTGTCCGGCTGCGGACCGCCGGGCCCTCACGCCGCCCTGCCACGGGTGGGCGGCCCGTCCTGATGGCCGGCTGAAACACGACAATCGTGGGTGCGTCCGGCCTCCCCTGGCGGATCTTCCGCCCCTGGCGGCGTGAATCCGCACGCTCGCGGAAGTCGGCGTGCGCGACCCATACGCTTTTCGCCTTATGCGGCGGCGGACCCACCGTTTGTCGGATCGGTCCTCACGAGATAGCGGGTTGACGCCGACGGACGGGGCCGCGCGCTTCGACCTGGCGGCTCGCCCGACCCAGCGGCCCGGCCCCAAGACCCGGCGGCTCCTCCGACCCAGCGGCCCGCACCGATGGCCGGCCGAGCAGCCACGACTGTTCGGTTCACGTCGCCAAGGTGGGTCCGGCCCTTCACGCCGCCACACCCCTCGATGGACCCGCGCCGTGACGGCGCGGGTCCACCTCGAGCTCGCGCCCAGCCGGGCCGTGTCAGTTCTGCCGTCGCGAGATCCCCACGTAGATGCGGTTCTCCGAAGCGGCGTGATTCCAGATGACGTCCTGGCGCCCGTTGCCGTTCACGTCGGCGAGATAGACCGTGAACTGATCCCAGTCGGTCGAGACCGGATGGAGCTGGTTGGCGGGTGAGAAGTCCATGCCGCCGTTGGACCGACCCAGACTTCCGTAGATCCGGTTCACCGCGCCCTGCGTGTTCCAGAGCAGGTCGGCCCGCCCGTCGCCGTTGATGTCGCCCGCGCGTACGCTGAGCGGCACCCCGTTCTGCAGGTTTCCGTCGACGCGGGATAGGAACGTGATGCCCGTTCCCGTGGACCGCCCGACCACGACCCCATTCGTGCCGGCGGTGGTCGTGTCGGCCCAGATCAGGTCGGTGCGGCCGTCACCGTCGACATCGCCGGCGACGCGGACGGGCGAAGAGGCCCCCGTGCCGGGTGGGTCGTAGAAGGTCGCCCCCAGCGTGAGCGTGCCGTCGAGGTTCGCGTTGGCCACGTACGATCGACTCGCTCGTGCCCAGAAGAGCTCCTCTCTGCCGTTGGCGTCGGTGTCCCCGACGAACGTGTCGTAGATGCTCCAGTCGCTGGTCCGTGGGTGCCGTCGATTGACCGTGAGCGTGAAGTTGCTCGTCCCGTCGGAAATGGCGGTGTACACGTCGTTGTAGGTGGTGCCGATCCGATTGAACACCAGGTCGTCGTCGCCGTCTCCGTTGACGTCGGCCACCTGCGTCCGGTAGCCGGCCAGGTTCGCGGCGCTCAGGATACGCACGCTCGGCGTACCGAAGCTGCCGTCGCCATTCCCCAGTCCCAGGTAGACCTTGTTGCCGGCGGCGCCCGCGTAGGCCCACGCCAGATCCGACGTGCCGTCTCCGTTGAAGTCGCCCACCACGGTCTCGTAGTTGGCCCACCCCTCGGACGGACTGTCCGGGTGCGTCATCGGCGACACCATCTCGAACGTGCCGTCCCCGTTGGACAGGCCCACGGCGACCTGGTTCGTAGAGCCCATGTGGTTCCAGACCATGTCCTGGCGGCCGTCACCGTCGATGTCGGCGACGCGGGTGCGCACGGGCGTCGGGATGCCGAGTGGGGTGGCCTGGAGCGACGCGAAGTCGAACAATCCCGGGCTCGACGGCCTGGGCGTGCACTCCTTGAGGTTGTACTCGGTCGCTTCGCTCACAGACGCGATGCTGCCGTCGGAGAGGTTGCGGAAGGTGTAGGAGAGCGGTGCCGCGCTCGACAGCGGCGCATTCTCCGTAAAGTACTGGGCCCAGTCTCCGGAGCGGATGACCGCCAGAGTGGCTTCCGCCTGACCCCCCAGCGACGTGACCGAGATTCGCGATTCCCTGAGGATCGTCCGGTCCTTGGCTGAGAGGTCGAGCTCGGCACCGGCGCCGATGCCGTTGTAGGCGGCCTGTAGCGTGGCGCGGATCTCCTGCTCGGTGGCCGTGGACGTGATCGAGAAGATCATCATGCGTCCATAGACCACCTCCGAGAGGTATACCGGGAGGTTGTCCGGCCCGATGTTCCCTAGGCTCTGCTGCTGCTGGAGCTTCTCCTGGGTGAACGCCTCGCTGAAGAACGCCCCTGGGGTCTGGGGGGGCGCTACCACGACGGTGAACATCTGCTCGTAGAAGTGCGCCGAGATCGTCGTCTCGGACGCGTTTCGCTCGAAGTCCGCGCTCGCCGCCGCCGAGAAGCCGAGGTAGTGGCCGGACACGTCCATGGAGGCGGCGAGCTGTCGCTCGGAGTGCGACACGGTCTGCCTGAAGACGATGGTCGAAGGCGTGATCAGGTCCTCGGCGGTGGCGTTGCCGCGCATCTCACCGATAGCCGCGTCCACCGTGGCCTGGCTCGGATTCTGGACCTCCCGGAAGTTCTGCCCCGACGGTATCGCGGGGATCGACACCTGGATCGGCGTGCGCTCGGCGATGGACAGCCCGAGCAGCGCTCCCCGGCCGTCCCGGTGACTCTTGCCCTGGATGAGCGATCCCGGCCACAGGATGGAGCGGTCGGGGTTGTACATGACGATCCGCTCGGGATTGTCCGTCAGGGTGTAGGGCGTCTCGGTGCACTGGTACACCACGTTCGGGACGACCTCGACACGAGCCGACGCGCCGCCGTCCTCTTCGACGATCTGCTGCACGTTCAACGTGTCCGGTGGCAGCGTCACAGGGTCGTCGACGGGCGTCGGCGCCTGGTCTGGAAGCTGGGGCGAGAAGGCCGCCCACGACCCGAGGCTCTGCAGATAGTCGGTGACGCTCTGGTCGGTCACGCCGTCGCCGCCTCCGTCTCCGGGGCCGGTCGGATCGCTCTCCGAGCAGGCGGTGGGAATCGTCAGGAGGAGGAGGGCGCCGAGAAGGGCCCTCCAGCCCGTGCGTATGCGATGGCTCATCGTTCTCTCCGGTGCATCGGACCGGAGCGCGCGCGCCCCGGTCCGCTTGGCTCGTGTGCTCATGACGACAGCTTCTTGTGCTCGGCGGTCTCGCCTGCCGGGCCGCTGTTGCCGGAACTCGTTCCGCCCGCCCCGCCCTCGCCCAGCATGAACACGTTTCCATCGCGGGTGATGGTCGTCGTCGCGCCCTCGATGATGCCGATACTCGGCCCGCCGCCACCGCCACCGCCGTGGCCGCCGCCCCCACCGGTCGTTCCGTTCCCGCCGTCGCCGCCCGAACCGGTGCAGATGGAGGGGATCCAGGCGTCGCAGCCGTATGTACCACCATCGCCGCCGAGTCCGCCGCGTCCGCCCAAGCCTCCGGTCGCACCGGTCCCGCCGTTGCCGCCGCCGGCGGTGTGGAGCTCGTTGTCGACGATCTCCAGCTCGCCGGGACCCACCGCCAGCACGGCGAAGGACGCTCCGCCGCCCATACCCCCCGTGCCCGGCTGGCCGCCCTCACCGCCACCACCGCCGCCGCCACCGCTCCCGCCACAGAAGCCCACGAGGCCGTAGGCTCCACCGCCACCGCCACCCCCGTATCCGGGCCCGCCGCTCGTGCCGGGGTTGCCACCCGCCGCGGACGGGTCGTATGTGCCGCTCCCGTCGATGACGCCGAACGCGGAGCCGGCCGCGCCGTTCCCGCCGACCGGTCCGGTGGCCTTCCCGTTGGTGCCGTCACGCCCGTTCTTCGATCCGGAGCTTCCGGCGCTCCCGCCATCGCCTCCACTCGACGTCTCACCACCCGAGCCACCCGTGGGGTTGGTGCCTCCACCGAGCCCGCCGGTGCCACCGTCGCGGTAGTTGACGCCACGGGACCCGCCGGCCGTGCGGCTCACACACAACCGCGCGTCCCCGCCATCGGAGCCGGCCGAGCCGGTGCGCGTGCGGTTCGGCGTAGTGCCCGCCACACCCATCGCACCCGCGCCGGCCCGGATGATGTTCTCCCGGACGGTCACCCCCGTGGCGTTGAGGAGCCAGACCGCGATGGAGCTGGCCCCGGGATCGGTGGCATCCGCCGACACGATCTCGAGGCCCTCGAGCACCAGATCGTTCGACTCGGTCCCCTGGACGGCCGTCGGGCCGCCACGGACCACGGCCCGTCCGGCGGTGATGTCCCGCGACCAATCCGTCTCGTCCCAGCCGCCGTACAGGCTCACCCGCGACCTGAGTGTCAGCGTCTCCGGGTACTCGCCGCCGACGATGTAGAGGTCCGCCCCGTTGCCCGCGCCGTCCGCTGCTTCGATTGCGGCCTGGATCGTCGCCATCGGCGCCTCCCGGGTGCCGGCATTCGAGTCCGAGCCGGCGGGGCTGACCCACAGCGCGTGGTCGGCGTCCTCGAGCACCCAGACCTGGACGGTGTCCACGTCCGCGCCCGACCCACCGGCCACGCTCAGCTCGAAGATCATCTTCCCCATCTCGTCCGGCGCCGTGAACGTGGGCGTTTGCCCGTTCAGCGTGCCCACCGCGGGGCCTTCGAGCTGGGTCCACGTGTAGTCGGCGCCCGAGCCCGTGCTCGCGCTTCCGTCCAGCATCGCCTCCGCGCCGGCCGTCACGTTCATGTCGGGTCCGGCGTCGGCCATGGCCGGGCTGGACACCGTGGTGAACGACGAGCTGAACGGGCCGTCGAGCCCCACGCCGTCGGTGTCGGTCACGCCCGTGACGGTGACGGTGTAGCTCGTCGCCTCCGCCATGGCGTCGTCGGGCGTGAACGTCACGGTCGAGCCGCTCACGTCCCGCGTGCCCGTCAACGATCCCACCGTCACGGACGTCGACGTGACCGACGACGCGGCCACCGCCCGTGAGAACGTGATGGCCACGATGGCGTCGGTAGCCACTCCGCTCGTTCCGTCGGTAGGCGAGACCTGGGTCACGGCGAGGGCGACCGGGTCACCGTTCCCGTCACCGTTCCCGTCGCCCGGATCGCATCCCGGGTCGGTAGGGCTGCACGTCGGCGCTTCGCTGCCGCCGCAGGCGGACAACAGCCCCGTGATCAGGGCGAAGGCGAGGGCCCGTGCCCGCGGCACACGTCGATGACTCATGGGATGGCTCCGGATGTTGACGCCGGCCTGGCCGGCTGGATCGATGCTCGCCCGGCTCGGGGCCGGGGTCTTCACATCGAGAGGCGTCAACCGCGTTCGGATTCCCTCATCCGCTCACACCGCACCACCACCTGGGCGGCGGCCACGAGGTGTTTGAGATACCGATCGGGGACGCCCGACCGGTCCAGCACGAGGAGCCTGCGGGCCTCCGCCGCGAGGCGGGGATCGACGGCACGATCGGCGACGACTTCGTCCCAACGGGTCGGATCGGTGCGGAGGAGGACTTCGAACAGCTGGTTCAGGAGGCGGAACCGCTCAGGATTCGCCGTCGTCTCGGAGGTCATCATATAGCCACGCTCTCGCCAGGCGGAGGTCCCGGTGCACCGTGGCCGCGGACACGTCGAGCGTGTCGGCGATCTCGTCGTAGGTAAGTCCGCCGAAGTAGCAGAGCTCCACGATGCGCCCCTTCCTCTCATCAAGCGCGAAAAGCCGCTCGAGGGCCTCATCGAGGGCGAGAACCTCGTCGGGGGGCGAGTTGGCGGCGACGATCCCCTCCAGCGTGTCGATCAGCAGCATCGGGGCTCCCCCGCCGCGCTTGGCCGATTTCCTCGCACGCGCGTGGTCGACCAGCACCCGACGCATTGCGCGCGCGGCAACCCGGAGGAAGTGTCCGGAGCTCTCCCACTCCAGGTCCGCCTTGACGAGCCGCACATAAGCCTCGTGCACCAGTGCGGTCGTCTGGAGCGTGTGACCGGTCGCCTCACCTCGCATGGCCGACTGAGCCAGCCGGTGCAGCTCGTCGTATACCAATGGAAGGAGCTGGTCCACGGCGCCCTCGTCACCCTGTGTCCAGGCCCTGAGCAGCCCCGTGACCTCGGGGTCGCGGGGCGAAGGGTCCTCGGGGCGGGTCGAGGTGGACATGGCGGCGCGGGCGTCGGGGCGGGCGTGGGTGGACCTTCAACGCTAGGGGCCGGGGTCGGCGCCTTGCAAGGATCTTCGGATCCCGCACCATGCCGTGGTCCCTTCCGCGCCCACCTCTCCACCACGCCCCCTGAACCGCAGGCCGAAGCCGCTCTCCTGTCACCAAGGGCGTCGTCCGGTTGCGTGGATACCACTGGTCGCGGGATGTTGCCCATGCTGCGCCGCCGGCCTGACGCCGCCCCTTCCTTCCGAGCCTTCCCCGTGAGCGATCCCATTCTCGAGCGCCTGAGCGATGCCCTGGAGGGGCGCTATGCCGATCTGCGCCCCGTGGGGCGCGGGGGCATGGCGAGCGTCTTTCTCGCGCACGAGCTGAAGCACGACCGCCAGGTGGCGCTCAAGGTGCTGCACCCCGAGGTCGCGGCCGCGGTCGGAACGGAGCGCTTTCTCCACGAGATCCGCGTCACCGCGGGACTCCATCACCCGCACATCCTGCCGCTCTACGATTCGGGCGAGGCCGACGGGCTCGTGTACTACGTGATGCCGTATCTGCCGGGGGAGACGCTGGCGGACCGGCTCGAGCGCGAAGGGCCGCTCCCCGTCGACGAGGCCGTACGCATCGCGCTCGACGTGGCGGACGCGCTCGAGCACGCGCACCGGGCCGGCGTCGTCCACCGGGACGTCAAGCCGAGCAACATCCTGCTCTCGTCGGGCCGAACGTTCGTGTCGGACTTCGGGATCGCGCGCATCGTCGACGATGCGGCCGGGGCGGCGCTCACCTCCACGGGCATCACCGTAGGCACGCCGCTCTACATGAGCCCCGAGCAGGCCTCCGGAGCCGACGAAGTGACCCCGCGCAGCGACGTGTACTCGCTGGCGTGCGTGCTGTATCAGATGCTGGCCGGCGAGCCCCCCTATACGGGGCCCACCGCGCGCATGGTCACTATCAAGCGACTCACCGACCCGGTGCCTTCGGTCCGCCGATTGCGTGAAGCCGTGTCGCCCGAGGTCGGGGAGGTGTTGACGAAGGCGCTCCAGAAGCTGCCGGTCGATCGCCATCCGAGCGCGGCGGCGTTCGCGGAGGCTCTCAGGCGCGCCTCCTCGAGCACGCCCCTGGCAGGCCAGGAACCCGCGCAGCGTCCGGAGCGCGGGTCACGGGCCGTCCGCAGGTCACGGACCATACGCGCGGTCTCCGTGGTCGGCGTGGCCGCCGTCGCCCTCACCCTCCTGTACGCCGTCGGTCGCCCCACCGCTCCCGGCCTTCCGACCGCTTCGTTCGAGCGCGTCACGCGCGAGGCGGCCCCCGAGCTCTTCCCCACGCTCTCGGCATCCGGCGACACCGTCGTCTTCGAGCGCCGGGGCGATCTCTATCTGCTGTCGCGCGTGGACGGTACCGAGCGCCGTCTCACGGACGATCCGTCGCTCGGGAACACGCAGCCCACCCTCTCTCCGGATGGCCGGCGGGTGGCGTTCCGGTCGGAGCGGAACGGCGGCGGGCTCTTCGAGGTCGGCGTCGAGGGCGGTGAGGTCCGGCGGCTCACGAACTTCGGCTACAATCCGGACTGGTCGCCGGACGGCACGCGGATCCTCTTCGCGACCGAGGGCGTCACGGACCCGTCGACGCGACGGAGCCTCAGCAACCTGTTCGTCCTGGATCTCGCCGCCGGCGATCAGCGGCGGGTGAGCGACATCGACGCGGTCCAGCCGAGCTGGTCGCCGGACGGCACCAGGATCGCGTTCTGGAGCGTCATGCGTGACGGCGCCCTCACGAGCCAACGCGACATCTGGACGATGGCGGCCAACGGCGGCGAGGCCGTCATGGTGACGGACGATCGCGCGGTCGACTGGAATCCCGTCTGGACGGCGGACGGCCGCCACCTGGTCTTCTCGAGCGACCGGGGCGGGAGCCGCAGCCTCTGGTCCGTGCCTCTCGATCCCTCGACCGGCCGGGTGCTCGGCCCGGCCTCGTCGCTGACCCGGGGCGCGGCGGGATCCCACGAGCACACGGCCGTCGCGTCCGTTTCCGGCGAGGCCCTCTACGTGGAGCGGCTCACCACGTCGAACGTCCACCGGCTTCCGTTCGATCCCGAAGCCGGGGTCGTCACCGGGCCGCCGGTCCCGGTCACCTCCGGAGGCATGATGGCGATCGAGCCGGCCGTCTCGCCGGACGGGGCCTGGGTCGCCTACTACACGCTCGAAGAACCGATGGCGCTGCACATCGCCGCCACGGACGGCTCGACGAGCCGTCGCATCACCGACGACGCCGGGAACGACCGGTCACCGCAGTGGTCTCCCGACGGCCGCCGGCTCGCGTTCCACTCGGACCGGAGCGGGCGCTACCAGATCTGGGCGGCGGACGTGAGCGGACCCGGCGCCGAGGTGCCCCTGCGGCAGCTCACGAGCTCCGGGGTCATCACCATCTACTCGTTCTGGTCGCCGGAGAGCCGCCGCGTGGGATTCGTCGAGATCGGCCGGGGCGTCTCGGCCGTGCCGGTGGACGCCCCGGAAACGGGCGCCGAGATGCTCATCCCGGGCGATCTCATGGTCCGCCCCTCCTGGTCACCCGACGGGAGCCGCATCGCCGGGGTGCTGCCTCCGGCCGCCGGCGGGTCGGGTATCGTCGTCTACTCGCTCCGGACCCGCGCGCTCGAGACCGTGTCGGACTTCGGCGACGCCCCGCAGTGGCTTCCGGACGGGCGCCGGCTCCTCTTCGCCTGGGGAAGCCGGCTCTACCTGGCCGACCTCGACGCCGACGAGGTGCGGGAGGTCTACTCGCTGGGCGACGACGTGGTGGGGCTCGGCAGCGTGTCCCGCGACGGCCGGTGGATCTACTTCTCGCGCACGGTGACCGACGCGGACCTCTGGCGCATCGACTGGTTGCGCTGACCGTGCCCCGGGGTGGGTCGTCCCGGCAAATCCTCACTCGTCCTCGGGCGGAATCCCCTGCTCGAAGTGGAAGAAGCCCTCGGGATCGTACTGCGTCTTCGCCCGCTTGAGCCGCTTCAGGTTATCGCCGAAGTACGCATCGAGCGGGTTCTCGAGACCTCGCTCCGGATAGTTCTGGTACCGGCGGCCGTTCCCATGATGCACCAGCACATCGCTCATGGCAGCGAGCCAGCCCTCGGCCTCGGCACGGTCGTTGTAGGCCCAGTCGTCGTTGAAGAACGAGTCCACGAACAGGTCGCCGTGTGCCTTCCGGTGCACGAAGGCGGTCGCGTCCGGCTCGATCTCGAAGATGCGCCCGCCGTACGCCTCCATGGCCATGACGTTGAACGGGTTGGGTGACTTCCGGAAGATGTCGAGGATCTCGGTCCAGTCCTGGCGCGCCAACACCCGGTCGACATACGCGGAGCTCTTGAGCTCGAACGTTCCCGGCGGCGGCATCTCGGGATAGAAGCTCTGGATGAGATCGCGGTTCAGGTCGAAGTACCGGTCGACATGCGAGAACAGCTCACGCTCCGGAGCGTGCACTGCGAAGAGGCGTTCGAGCTCGGCTCGGCCGTCCGCCTCGCTCCCGTCGAACATGCACATCAGGACGAACGACGGCTCGCCGTCGCGGAAGCAGAAGGCGAGCTGGAAGCCGAGAGCGGCCGGGGCCGCCCCCTCGATGTAGCTCCGCTGGATCTCGGTGAGCAGGTCGGGCGCCTGGTCGAGCGGCCACACGAAGGTGCCGCCCCACAGCTCGCCCAGCTCTGCGACGCGGTACCGGACCTCCAGTAGGACGCCGAAGTTGTTTCCCGTCCCGCCGCGCACGGCCCAGAAGAGATCCACCTCCTCCGACTCGCTCGCCCGGACCACCCGGCCGTCCGCCAGCATGACCTCCACCTCCTCCACGCAGTCGCAGTTGAGCCCGAACTTCCTGGACGTGAAGCCGTAGCCGCCGCCCTGCATGTGTCCGGCCACCCCGACGGTATCGCACTCACCTCCGGGGATGTGAAGCCCGTGCATCTCGAGCGTTCGGTACACCTTCGACAGATTCGCGCCCGCCTGGACCCGGACCGTCCGGCGGTCGTCGGAGAGGAGGACGCCGTGGAGCGGGCTCAGGTCGACGACCATCCCGCGCTTCACTCCGTACCCGACCGTGCTGTGCCCGCCCGATCGGGGCGCGAAGTCGAGGTCGTACTTCCGGGCCACGTCGAGGCATACGCGCACGTCCGGGACGACCTCGCACATCGCAATGAGCTGCGGTTCCTCCAGATCCGGATAGTGCGATCCGCGCCAGCGGGCCTCGTCGTAGCCGGCCATCCCCGGGATGAGCACCGGGCCTTCCATGCGCTCCTGCAACTCCTCGAGCGCACCCTCCGGCATGCCGAGCCCGTCGAGGTACCCGTCGGGCATGCGCTCGAGCGCGGCGCGAAGCAACTCCAGTTGGCGGTCGGTGCGTGCGCGGGGTTGCCACGGCATGCTCAGGCTCCTGCGGAAGTCGGGTCGGTGGGTCTCGGGAGATGGGTCGCGGGACCGACGTCACTTGCCGGCGCGCGCCTCGAGCATACGAGCCGCCCGCGCGTCCAGATAGTGCCGCTCGGTAACGGATGGAGCGAGCGCGGCCGCCTCACGGAACGCCGCCGCGGCTTCCGGGCGTCGGTCGAGCTCCGCGAGGAAGGAGCCGATCACCGCGGGGCGCAGATGGAACCGGACCAACCGCCCGTCGCTCGCGGCTTCTCGTGCGGCGGAGAGCCCGGCCTCCGGGCCCCGCACCCGCCCGACCGCGACGGCCCGATTGAGTGCCACGACCGGCGAAGGGTGGTGATCCCCCAGCGCGTCGTAGAGCTGCAGGATTCGCGGCCAGTCCGTCTCCTCCGACGTCGGGGCGGCCACGTGCGCCGCGGCGATCCCCGCCTCGAGATGATAGCGCGTCAGTTCCTCGCCCTCCGCGGCGCGCTCCAGGTGGTGGAAGCCTTCCGCGAGGAGCGCTCGGTCCCAGAGCGTCCGGTCCTGCTCGTCGAGCGGCACGAGCGCGCCGCCCTCGTCGATGCGGGCCGGCAGGCGTGCCCCGTGGAAGCACATGAGCGCGGCCAGTGCGCGCGTGGCCGGGTGCTCTCCGCCGACGTGGCCGAGCATGAGACGCGCCAGCCGGAGGGCCTCGACGCACAGGTCGCCTCGCACCAGACCGTCTCCGGCCACCGCGGCATGGCCGCCACTGAAGAGGAGGTAGACGACCTCGCGGAGGTCGCCCCCTCGCGCGGAGAGCAGCTCGGCGGTCGGATCCGGGAACTCCCCGGCGCCGTCGCGCAGCTTCTTCTTCGCCCGGACGAGTCGCTGCGCCACTGCTGGCCGCCTGGCCAGAAAGGCCGCGGCGATCTCGTCCACGGAGAAGCCGCATCCCACCTTGAGCGTCAGTACCACGCGGTCGATACGGGTCAGCTTCGGGTGGCAGCACAGCAACAGGAACGCGAGCTCGTCGTCCGATACCCGGTCGGGATCCGGGAGCGTCACGGGCGGGGGAGTGGCCACCGTGCCGCCCGACCAGGCCGCGGCGAGGAGCCGTTCCCTCCGCTGCTCGCGCCCGGCCCCATCCAGCGCGCGCCGGAGGGCCACGCGGTACAGCCACCCCTTCGGATTGTCCGGCACCCCTCGGTACGGCCACGTCCGGAGCGCCTGGACGAACGCGTCCTGCACGGCCTCCTCGATCGCGTCGAGGCTCGCGCCGCCGAGCCGCCGCAGGAGCACTGCCGAGATCTCGCCGGCGCTCCTGCGGAAGAGGTCGTCCACCAGCCTGGGCGTGGTCGGCACCGTCACGGCCGGCAACGCGCCCGCGTCACGACGCCGGCATCTCCTCGATGCGCCGCACCTCGAGCGAGCCCACCCCCAGATGCGGGCAGTCGCCGACCAGCTTCACGGCTTCGTCGTAGTCGGCCGCTTCGATGATCCAGAATCCGCCGACGACCTCCTTCGCCTCGGCGAAGGGTCCGTTCGTGACCTTCAGCCCGGCGCCCTCCCCCGTAAGGACCCGTCCGTCGCCGTCTTCGAGCTTCTCACCACCCGCGAGCTTGCCCGCCTCGGCGAGCTTGTTCCCCCACGCCACGTACTTCTCGACGATCCGCTGCATCTCCTGGGGGCTCACGTCGTCCCACGCGCCCGAAGGATCCCTCGGCAACACCAGAAACCGTCCCATCGTCCACCTCCTCGCTGTGTCGCGCGCCGGCTCGTCCGACCCGCTCGACCCACAGACGCGCGACGGTCCGTGGAATCGACACGGCTCGGTCACGTGTCGCAACCTTTCGTTGATTACGCATGTCAGAGGGTGTGGAAGGGGTGGGTGCGTCCATTTATCACACATTGTATCATCAATGAGGTGAGCATGAGGACGATGTCGGGTGTGGAGGCCGTGGACGTTGGGTGGGCGTGACGAGAGGGGCGGGCCAGGGAAGGCGTGGGTGTGGCTTCTCGGCCTGGCCGTGCCGGACCCGTACCGCGACGCGGCGCTCGGCGATGCCGATGAGGAGTTCCGCGCTCGCCGGGATCGGGACGGCGACCGGGCCGCGCGGGCCTGGTACCGCCGCCAGGCCATCCGGTCGCTGGGCCCGGGGCTCGCGCACTCGGCCCGAGCCCTCGTCGAGCGGCGGCGGAGCATGGATTCCAGGGGGGAGGTGGTGACGATGTGGATGCAGGATCTGCGAATCGCGGCGCGCACGCTGGCGCGCCGGCCGGGCTTCACCGTCATGGTGGCGCTCATGCTGGGCCTCGGCGTCGGTGCGACCACGGCGCTCTTCGGCGTCTTCCGGGCGGTGTTCCTCGAGCCCGTCGCGCTGCCGGACTCCGACGAGCTCGTAGTCGTCATGCAGACGGCGAGCTTCGGCTGCTGCGGTCCCTCGTCGGGGCCGGACTACCTCGACTGGGTCGAGCGCGAGCGATCGTTCGACGGCATGGCCGCCATCTCGCCCCGGTTCGTGAATCTGACCAGCCTCGAGGAGCCACGCCGCGTGTACGCCACGGTCGTGACGCCGTCGGCGTTCCCCATGCTGGGGGTCGAGCCGCGCATGGGCCGCGCCTTCACCGAGGAGGACATGGAGGCGGGCGACGTCGCGATCCTCTCGCACACCCTTTGGAGCTCGGTGCTCGGCGGCGATCCGGACGTCCTCGGATCCACCCTCGAGGTGGACGGGAACGCCCTCACGGTCGTCGGCGTCATGCCCGAGGGCTTCGACGTGCCTTCACCCTGGTCGGTGAACCTCCGGCACCAGCTCTACATGCCTTTTCCCCGGGAGTGGCTCGATACGAACCGAGGGAGCCACGGCTTTCCCGTCGTCGCCCGGCTCTCCGACGAGAGCACGGTCGAGACGGCCCAGGCCGACATGGAGCGCATCATGGCCGAGCTCGCAGTCGAGTATCCGCGAACGAACGCCGACCGCTCGGCCCGGGTCTTCCAGGTCCATGAGTACCTGTATGGAGACGTCGGCCGGCAGCTCGGGCTGATCCTGGCGGCCGCCGCGCTCGTCCTGCTCATCGCCTGCGGGAACGTCGCAGGGCTGCAGCTCGCGCGGGCGACGGCGCGCGAGTCGGAGCTCTCGGTCCGGGCCGCGCTCGGCGCGTCCAGGTGGACCGTTGGGCGGCTGCTCTTCTCCGAGAGCGCGCTGCTCGCGGCGGCCGGTGGCGTCCTGGGCGTGATCCTGGCGTTCCTCGGCCTGGGGCTGCTCCGCTCGCTCCTTCCTTCCACGATGCCCAGGACCGACGGGATCGCCCTCGACGGGGCGGCCCTGGCCTTCGCCCTCGGCACGGCGGCGCTCACGGCCGTCGTCTTCGGGATCGCGCCCGCGCTCCTCGCCGCGCGGCGGGACCTGGCGTCGGGCGTCCGGGAGGGCGGCTACGGGACGCTCGCTCCCGGGAAGGAGCGCCTGCGGGACGTGTTCATCGCGACCCAGATCGCCCTGGGCCTCGTGCTCGCCAACGGCGCGGTGCTTCTGGTCCGGAGCTACACGGAGGTCCGCGGCCAGGAGTACGGCTTCCACACCGAGGGTGTGCTGACCATGGCTGTCACGCCGGCGGGCAGCCGCTACGAGTCCGCTGAGGCGCGCGAGCGCTACCTGGACGAGATCCAGCGGAGAATCGCCGAGGTGCCCGGAGTCGAGGAAGTGGGCTTCATCACGCGTCTCCCCCTGGAGGGCGGCAGCAACGGGAACGTGCTCGTCGAGGGCAGGGGACCGCGGACCAGCGCCGACCAGGGCCCTCTCGTCGAGGTCACCAGCGCCCGGGGCGACTACTTCGAGGTCATGGGGATCCCGCTTCTGCGGGGCCGGACGCTGCTTCCCGTGGACTCCGTG
Organism: Longimicrobiales bacterium; assembly: GCA_041690395.1. GTDB lineage: Bacteria > Gemmatimonadota > Gemmatimonadetes > Longimicrobiales > Gaopeijiaceae > JAWLHJ01. The sequence goes on from JAWLHJ010000005.1 coordinate 314,492, forward strand.
GCCGACGCGATCGGCGTGGTCGTGAATCAGGCGATGGTCGACGAGGTGTGGCCGGACGAGGACCCCATCGGGAAGCGCTTCAGCTTCTCCGACGATCCGCCCGCCTGGCTGACCGTCGTCGGAGTGGTGGGCAACGTGCGCCAGTGGAGCCCGGAGCGGCCGCCCGTCGCGCAGCTCTACGCGCCGTACAGGCGTGGCTGGAGCAGCGCGGGCCACGTAGTCGCCCGCATGGCCGGAGACCCGGCGGAGGTCGTCCCGGCGGTGAGACGGGCGGCGATCTCGGTGGATCCCACGCAGCCGCCGTCCGATCTTCGGGGCATGGACGAGCGACTCGAGGCCCGTCTGGCGCAGCGGCGCTTCTATACGACACTGATCGGGCTCTTCGCGGGCGGTGCGCTCCTTCTGGCCGCCGCAGGCATCTACGGGACCGTCACCTTCTTCGTGACGCGCCGCGTGCGGGAGCTCGGCATTCGTATGGCCCTCGGCGCCGGCAGGACGGGCATCGTCGGGCTCGTTCTCCGGCGCGGCATTCGTCTGGTGGTCTGGGGACTGATACTGGGCCTCGCCGGCGTTTGGGCGAGCACCTCGGTCCTCGAGACGCTCGTCTACGGGGTGGGCGCGACCGATCCGCTCGCCCTCGTCTTCGGCTGCCTCGCGCTCGCCGCGGTCGCGCTGGCGGCCTCGACGCTACCCGCCCTCAGAGCCGTGCGGGTGCCGCCGGTTCTCGCGCTACGCTCGGAGTGACCGATGGGTGAGTTCGAACAGCTGGTCCTGCTCGCGATCCTCAGGTTGGAGGACGAGGCTTACGGCATGGAGGTCCGGGCCGAGATCGAAGCGCGCACCGGCCGCGACGTCTCGTACGGCGCGGTCTACACCACCCTCGACCGCCTCGAGCGGAAGGGGTGGGTCGCGCACGAGCTCGGGGCGCCGACGCCGGAGCGAGGAGGGCGCGCGAAGAAGTACTTCCGGGTCGAGCGCGCGGGGCGCGAGGCGCTGCGGGACACCCGGCGAGCGCTCGAGATCATGTGGGACGGCGTGACGCCCTGATTCTCGTTGACACCCCCACCTGCCGTTTCTAGCTTCTCCCAAAGGATACAGCGGTCAACGGGCCATCCCCTCGGGGAAGGTCCGTTTTCTTTTTTTCGAGGTTGGAGATGTCCGAGCAAGGCAAGTGTACCGTCATCGTCGGCTGTCAGTGGGGTGACGAGGGGAAGGGGAAGATCGTCGACGTGCTGGCCGAGGACGTGGACATCGTGGCCCGGTATCAGGGCGGGGCGAACGCCGGCCACACCGTGCACGTGGGCGAGGACGAGTTCATCCTGCACCAGATCCCGTCGGGAGTGCTCCACGACGGCAAGCGATGCCTGCTGGGCAACGGCGTCGTGCTCGACATCCTGCAGTTCTTCGAGGAGTACGACGCTCTGCTGAAGCGCGGCCTCGACCTCGAGGGCCGGGTCGGCGTGAGCGAGCGGGCGCAGCTCCTGCTCCCGTATCACCGCTGGATGGACCGCGCGGTGGAGGACACTGCCGAGGCCCAGGACAAGATCGGCACGACCGGCCGCGGCATCGGGCCCGCCTACGAGGACAAGGCGGGACGCCGCGGCGTTCGCGTGGCCGACCTGGCCAACCCGGAGCGCCTTCGCAAGCGCGTGGATCAGGCGAAGGCCCGCATCTGCGACCGTCTCCGTGAGATGGGTGGAGGCGCGACCGACGAGCTCGACCGCGCGCTCGAGCAGGCGCTGGAGCTCGGCGAACGGCTGCTCGCCATCGCCACCGACTGCGGCCCGGAAATCACGGCCGCGCTGAAGAACGGTCGGCGGGTGCTCCTGGAGGGCGCGCAGGGGACCGCCCTCGACCTGGACCACGGCACCTATCCGTTCGTGACGTCGTCGAACACGACCGCGGCGGCCGCGGCGACCGGGACCGGCATCGGGCCCACGGCCATCGACTCGGTCGTCGGTGTGGTGAAGGCCTACACGACGCGTGTCGGCGAGGGGCCGCTGCCGAGCGCGTTCGAGCCAGAGATGGACGAGCACATCCGTAAGCTGGGCGGAGAGTTCGGCGCCACGACGGGCCGGCCCCGCCGGTGCGGATGGTTCGACTCCGTGCTCGCCCGCCACGCGGCTCAGGTGAACGGGCTCACCGGCCTGGCCGTGACCAAGATGGACGTGCTCGACACCCTGCCGGAGCTGCAGGTCGCCACGGCGTACCGCATGCCGGACGGGAGCGTGACGGAACGATTCCCGGCCGACACCTGGTCGCTGAGCGGACTCGAGCCCGTGTACGAGACCTTGCCCGGCTGGGAGGCGCCTACCACCGAGGCCCGGCGTCTCGAGGATCTGCCGAGGAACGCCAGGGCCTACCTCGACCGGATCGAGGAGCTGACCGGCGCGCCGGTCCAGTGGGTGAGCGTGGGCACGAAGCGGAGCCAGATCATCACGGTCTGAGACGAATCCGTGCGCTACTCCGGCGCCGTGAGCCAGCGGTGCACGGCCCGGACGTTGAGGGGGAGCCACGCGTCGTAGTCCGCGAAGTGGCCGTACGACGGTAGGCGGATGCGCTCGGCCGCTTCATCTTCCGTCCAGCCGGTCGCTACCGCCGCCCGGACCGCGGTGGCCAGGTCGTCGTAGTACGTCAGCTGCCGCTGGATTGTCGCCCGATTTCCCGGGGCTCCGTGCCCGAACGCCATCGTCCGGAAGGGGATCTCGAGAAGCCCCGGAATGGCCCGGAACAGTCCGTCGAAGTCCCACCCCGGGAGGTCGCGCCATCCGACCCGGTCGTTGAACACGAAGTCCACGGCGAAGGCGACGCCCACGTCGGGCACGAACGGGACGACGAGGTTGTCCGTGTGACTCGGGCCCAGGTAGTGGAGCTCGATGGCGCGCCCGCCGGGGCGGATCGTCAGCCGCTCCGAGAACGTCAGGGTCGGTGGCGGCAGCTCCGGGTCGCCGAGCGCCACGATGTGGGGGACGGCCCGCTCGTTCGCCACGATCTCCACCGAGGCGAAGCCCTGATCCATTGCCTCGACGAGGGCCGGAGCGCCCGCCGCATGGTCGTGGTCGCTGTGGCTGTAGATGATGGTGTGAAGGGGGAGTCCCGGGGCGAGGCGCCGGATCTCGTCCGCCACCACGGGCCCCGCGGCCGGCGCGAGAGGATCCACGACGACCATGCCCGCGGGGGTCGAGATCAGGAGAGCGTTGTGGCCTCCCCAGCGGAACTGGTGCACGCCCCGGGCGATCTCGGTGGTCTCCCAGTCGGGAGCCGCGGAGTCGGAACCCTGGGCCGCGAGGTCCCTGTGCGGAGACGACGCCGCGAGGGCTAGGACCAGAGCCAGGGAGGACGGGAGCGCGCGGAGCGAGACGCGGGTCCGGAGCACGGGCATGGGTCGCATGGAACGGAGACCTCCTTGGCGCGGCGCGGGCGGCTAGGCGAGCGCTTCACGATCCTCCCAAGCTGGGGGGCATGACCCGGGCCCGCCACCGTGTGACCTTCATGGCATGAACGAATCCACCAACGAAGCGCCGCCGCCCGCCGTGCGGCGCGTGGGGTTCCAGGGCGCGCTCGGAGCGTTCAGCGAGGAAGCGGTCCTCATCCTGGCGCCGGACGCCGAGCCGGTCCCGCGATCGACCTTCGAGGAGGTGGTCCGATCCGTGGAGCATGGTGACGACGACGTCGGGATCGTTCCGGTCGAGAACACGCTCGCCGGAACGGTCGTCGAGGCCTACGACGCGCTGGCCGCCAGTGAGCTGACCGTCGTGGCGGAGGTGGCCATCCCCATCCGCCACTGTCTGCTCGGCGTCGCGGGCGCGAAGCTCGGCGGGCTCCGCGAGGTCCGTTCGCACCCGGTGGCGCTCGCCCAGTGCCGGAGCTTCTTCGCCGCCCACCCCGGTATCCAGGCCCGGGCGGTCTACGATACCGCGGGGGCGGCCCTGGAGGTCGCCGAGCTCGCCGATCCGGGGTTGGCCGCGATCGCCTCCGCTAGGGCGGGGGACCGATACGGCCTCGATGTGCTGCGATGGGATCTCCAGGACCGCGACGACAACCAGACGCGCTTCTACATGATCGCCCGGGGAGGTGCGGATGCCGACGTCCGGGGGGCGGGTGAGCAGTGGGGCGCCGCGCGGCTCAAGACATCGTGCATCGCGGAGCTCGAGAATCGGCCTGGGTCCCTCCACGAGCTGCTCGGCGTCTTCGCTGCGCGCGGGCTGAGCCTGACGCACGTCACGTCACGTCCGGCGCCCACACCCTGGACCTACCGCTTCATCGTCGAGTTCGCCCACACCTCGTCCGAAGAGGCCGAGGCCGCGCTCGAGGACGCCCGCGCCCTCACTACGAAGCTCCGGGTTCTGGGGACGTTCGCGGCAGGTTGACCGCAACAGCCGTCCGGCGGTGCGCACCGTGAATCTTTCTTCATCGTTCATTCACCTTGCTTTCACCGGCGCGGTGATTGATTGGACGGTTATCGGTACCCATCTGGACACGCCCTCCCGGAGCCATGCATGAACGCGTTCGCCCGTTTCCTCTCTGTTCCGCTGCTGACCCTCGCTCTGCTCGCGCTGTCGAGCGACGCTCCGGCAGAGGCCGCCGTTCACTTCGGGTTGGACCGCTCCACACCGGAAGCGGGTTCCTCCGTGGCTGCGCCTTCCCAGGTGAAGCTGTGGTTCACCGAGGAGCCGCAGGACGGTACGGTATCCATCCGTCTGCTCGAGGCGGACGACGCGGGCATCCATGTGATGGACGCGGTGCAGGATCCCGAAGCCCCGAACGCGTTCTCGGTCGCCCTTCACGGCACCGTTCCCGCCGGCACGTACACGGTGTCGTGGCGAGGCATGGGTGCGGACGGCCACGTCGTCCGGGACACCTTCCAGTTCACCGTGGCATCTCGCTGACCTGTCTCCGGAGGACGATCATGAAGGACTCCATGACCCGACACGCCGGCCTCTGGTCGGCGCTGACCGTAGCCGCTCTCGGCTTCACCCTGGAGGTATCGGCCCAAGCTCCGGCGGAGTCCGAGGTCGAAGCCGTCGTAACCGCCTACCACGAGGCCCTCGCCGCCGGGGACTCCGTCGGTGCCCTCGCCCTGCTCGCCGACGACGTGGTCATCCTGGAGAGCGGAGGGATGGAGACGAAGGAGCACTACCGCTCCGGGCATCTCGCGGGCGACATGCGATTCGCACAGGCGGTTCCCAGGGAGAGGGGCGCGATGTCGGTCGAGATCGTGGGCGATGTCGCGTGGGCCTGGTCGACCAGCGTGACGACGGGCAGGATGGGGGAGCGTGAGATCGACGCCCAGGGGGCGGAGCTCATGGTGCTGGCTCGCCAGGCCGGCGTCTGGCGCATCAAGGCGATTCACTGGTCATCGAGAGCACGTTAGAGGAGAGCCGATGATGCCGAGACATGTGCTGGTGCCACTGATGGTGTTGTCGCTCGGCTGTGCCGCCGAGCCCGTCGACACGAGCCACCACGATCCCGCGATGATCGAGGCCATCCTGGAGGACGTCCGGGTCGGGTGGGAGCAAGGGGATGGGGCACCCTTCTACGAGCACTTCCTGGATTGGGAGGGGGCCCGCTACTTCGAGGGCGGGGGTGAGAACGTCGGTCTTCGTGACCTGGTCGAGAACCACGTCGAGCCCGAGGCGGAGTTGGGGCTGCAGCTGGACTTCACCAACGTCCAGACCCATTTCGAGGACGACTTCGCCTGGGCCGTCGTCGACACCGAGATCCGCCTCACGACGAGCGACGGACGCGACATCCACAATCGGGGGCACGGCACGTACCTCCTCCGTTGGGTCGACGGGGCGTGGAAGGTGGTGCACACGCAGTCGGGGAGCTCCCCGGTCTCGTCGGAAGGGTCCGAAGGGTAGGTTGCCCGGCGCGGTGCCCCCGCGCTAGTCTGCCCGCGCTTCCCGACCCTTCTGCGCGAGGCAGACATGACCGATTCCCGCCGTCCCCGCGAGTCCGAGGCCGATCCCGAGGTCCGGGCCAGACACGAAGCCTACTGGAAGCGGAACGTCCGCTACGTCGCCGGGCTGCTCGTGGTCTGGTTCACCGTGTCGTACGGCTTCGGCATCGTTCTCGCGGAGCCGTTGAACGCCGTCAACGTGCCCGGCACGGGCTACCCCCTCGGGTTCTGGTTCGCGCAGCAGGGCTCCATCTACGTGTTCGTGGTCCTCATCTTCGCGTACGTCGTGCTCATGAACCGGCTCGACCGGGAGTTCGACGTCGACGAGGGAGGTGAGGCGTGAACGTCCAGGCGTGGACCTTCCTGCTGGTCGCGGCCTCGTTCGCCCTCTACATCGGGATCGCGGTGTGGTCGCGAGCCTCCACCACGAAGGACTTCTACGTCGCGGGCACCGGCGTCTCTCCGCTCGCCAACGGGATGGCCACCGCCGCGGACTGGATGAGCGCGGCGTCGTTCATCTCCATGGCCGGGCTCATCTCGTTCATGGGATACGACGGCTCGGTCTACCTGATGGGGTGGACCGGCGGTTACGTGCTGCTCGCGCTCCTCCTGGCGCCTTACCTGCGCAAGTACGGGGCGTTCACCGTGCCCGACTTCGTGGGCGACCGGTACTACTCGCAGACGGCCCGGATCGTCGCCGTGGTGTGCGCGATCTTCGTGTCGTTCACGTACGTGGCCGGTCAGATGCGGGGTGTGGGCATCGTCTTCAGCCGCTTCCTCGAGGTCGAGGTCACGACGGGCGTGCTCATCGGCATGGCGATCGTCTTCTTCTACGCCGTGCTCGGGGGCATGAAGGGCATCACCTACACCCAGGTCGCTCAGTACTGCGTGCTCATCTTCGCGTACATGGTCCCGGCCATCTTCCTGTCGCTGATGATCACCGGCAACCCGGTGCCACAACTCGGCCTCGGCGGCATCGATCAGGCGTCGGGTCTGCCCCTCCTCGAGCGGCTCAACGGCCTGCACCAGGAGCTCGGCTTCGCGCCGTACACCGACGGCACCAAGTCCACGCTCGACGTCTTCTTCATCACCGCGGCGCTCATGGTGGGCACCGCCGGCTTGCCGCACGTCATCATCCGCTTCTACACCGTTCCGCGCGTGCGCGACGCCCGCATCAGCGTGGGGTGGGCCCTCATCTTCATCGCGCTCCTCTACACCACCGCCCCCGCGGTGGCGGTGTTCGCCCGCGCCAACCTCATCCAGAGCGTGTCGGAGACGCCCGTCGACCAGGTGCCCGAGTGGTTCACCAACTGGGAGCGGACCGGGCTCGTGAGCCATGAGGACCTGAACGGCGACGGCCTCATCCAGTTCACCGGCCCGGCGTCTCCCGTCGCCAACGAGCTGACCGTCGACCAGGACATCATGGTGCTCGCCAATCCCGAGATCGCCGCGCTTCCCGATTGGGTGGTCGGGCTCGTCGCGGCCGGCGGGTTGGCTGCGGCGCTCTCGACCGCGGCCGGGTTGCTGCTGGTGGTATCGTCGGCGGTCAGTCACGACCTGCTCAAGCGCGCCATCAAGCCGGACATCACCGAGAAGGGCGAGCTCGTGGCCGCGCGGGTCGCCGCCGGCTTCGCCGTGCTCGTGGCGGGTTACCTGGGGATCAACCCACCGGGCTTCGTGGCCCAGGTGGTGGCGTTCGCGTTCGGGCTGGCCGCCTCCTCGTTCTTCCCGGTCATCATCCTGGGGATCTTCTCGAGGCGCACCACGCGCGAAGGGGCGATCCTCGGCATGATCACGGGGATCACGTTCACCGCCGCCTACATCGTCTGGTTCAAGTTCGTGCACCCGGAGCTGAACACCGCCGACCATTGGTGGCTCGGCATCAGTCCGGAGGGGATCGGCACCTTGGGCATGCTCCTGAACTTCGCCGTCACGCTCACCGTGTCGCGCTTCACGCCGGAGCCGCCCATTCAGGTGCAGGTGCTGGTGGACCTCATCCGGGTGCCGCGCGGGGCGGGGGAGGCGCATGAGATCGAAGCGTGAGGAGAACGAGGTGCCCGACGCCCGGACCGAGGAGGACGTGCGGGAGTTCTGGGACGCCGTGGCGAAGGACTGGCGCATCCAGGTCGGAACGGAGGGTGACAGGAACCGCCGCTTCAACTCCGACCCGGTCCTCTGGGATCTCCTGGGAGACGTGAGCGGGAAGGACGTGCTCGACGCGGGCTGCGGCACGGGATATCTGTCGGCCAGGCTGCGGGACCGGGGTGCTCGGGTCGTGGGCGTGGACATCTCGGCCGAGATGACCGCTATCGCGCGTGCCGACCACCCCGATATCGACTTCCGGACGGAGTCGGTGGCCGCGCTCCCGTCCATCCAGGACGACACTTTCGACTCGGTGGTCTCGAACTACGTCCTCATGGATGCGCCGGACCTCGAGGCGACGGTCCGGTCCCTATACCGGGTGCTCCGGCCCGGCGGCGTCGCCGTGCTGATCTTCTCGCACCCCTGCTTTCCCCAGGGCCGGCGCAACGAATTGGTGGACCGGTCGACCGTGACGTACACGTGGGACTTCCCGTACTTCGAGCAGCGGCGGCAGGTCGATCCGCCCTGGGGCCACTTCGAGCGGGAGTTCATCTGGTTCCATCGCCCGCTGTCCGACTACTGGAAGGCGTTCAAGGCCGCCGGCTTCGTGGTGGAGGACTTCGAGGAGCCGCGCATCGCCCCGGAGCGCTACGGGGCGACGCCGTCGGCCGAGATGCTCAGGAAGCTGCGGGAGCGCCCGTACTCGGTGGCGTTCAGGCTGCGGAAGTAGTCTCCTCGACTCACTCCTCCCGCAGCACCGCAGCCGGATCCACCCGCGCCGCGCCGACGGCCGGCACCAGACACGCGACGCCCGAGACGGCCACGAGCAGCACCGCGGCTGCCGCCAACGCCAGCGGATCGCGCGGCTCGACCTCGTAGAGCAGCGCGGAGAGGCCACCCGTCAGCGGCAGGGTGGCCAGGAGGCCGACGGCGAGCCCCGCGAGCGTGAGCCGGAGCCCCTGCCAGACCGTGCGGCCGATCACCGAGCCGGGTGCGCCGCCCAGGGCGAGCCGGACGGCGATGTCGGACCGCCTGCGCTGCACGAAGTGCGCGGTGATGCCGTACAGACCGATGACCGCCAGGGCGAGCGCGACCGCGGAGAAGGTGCCGAGCAGGAGGGACAGATGGCGCGGGCGGGTGAACGAGTCGTGTAGGAGGCTCGCACCCGTGGCCATGGAGACGATGGGCACCGAGGGGTCGGTCTGCCGGAGCGCCTCACGAACTGCCGAGGCCGCCGTCCCGGGATCGCCGGAGGTCCGGACGATGAGCCAGGCGTTGACCAGCCCCGCGCGCGTCGGCTCGTACATGGCGCCGAGCGGGCTCGTGCCCACCCCCTGGTACGGGACGGTCGAGGCCACGCCGACGATGGTCGTTCGCGGCCCGGACGTCCGGCCTCCGGCGTACAAACGGCGGCCCACCGGGCTCTCTCCCGGATAGTGGAGGCGCGCCCAGACCTCGTCCACGACGACCACGGGGGGCGCCCCCTCGTCGAGATCACCGGCCCCGAAGCCGCGCCCTTCGACGATCGGGATCCCCATGACGTCGAAGTACGAGCGGTCGACGGTGATCCAGGGAGCCACCGGCTCCGACTCTCCGGCCGGAGGGGGCCGGTCCTCGAGCCGGAAGTTGTTGACGTTGCCGACATCGTCCGGGGGGCGCTCGCTCGACAGGGTCACGCCGGCGACCCCGGGGATGGCCGCCAGGCTCGAGATGGCCGGCTCCCAGAAGTCCGCCCGACGCCCCCCGTTCGCGTAACGCGTGGGGCCCAGCGCGACGTTCACCATGAGGAGCTCCTCGGCGGCGTAACCCGGCTCGACGTCCTGGAGCTTGGCGAAGCTCGCCAGGAGGAGCGTGGTGCCGACCAAGAGCGGCGTGACGACGGCGAGCTGTCCGGCCACGAGCAGGCGCTGGGTGCGCTGCTGCGAGCGTCCGTCCGTCGACGAGCGGCCGCCCGAGCGGAGGTCCGCGCCCAGGTGGACGTCCTTCCGTCCGTGGATCGCCGGGACGATCGCGAACAGGAACGTGGCCATGCCGGCCAGCCCGGACGCGAATGCGACCGTGTACCCTCCGAGCGTGGCCTCCCCGGCCCGGGGGAGCCAATCTCCCGCGACCACGGGCAGCGCGCGGATGCCGACGTAGGCCGACGCCAGGCCCAGCGCGCCGCCGAGCCCCGCGAGCCAGGCGCTCTCCGCCGCGAGGTGCCACCAGATGCGCCCGTCGGAGGCCCCGAGCGCGCGCCGAACGGCCATCTCGCGGGCTCGCGACCCGAATCGGGCGAGCAGGAGGTTGACCGCGTTGGTGACGGCGATCAGCAACATGAGCCCCACGGCTCCCATCAGTACGCCGAGTAGCGGTCCGGCCTCACCGCGCGCATAGGCGGTGACGTCCTCGAGGCCCCAGCTTGCCCTCCGGTCCTGGTAGCTGTCGGCCCAGAGGGGAAACAGCTCCTCGTTCAGCGCGCGCAGCTCCGTCCGAGCCGCGGCGGGCTCCACGCCCGGAGCCAGGCGGCCGAACACGGTCAGGAAGAACGGGCCCTTACGCGATGGCGGCTCGAGCCGCAGCGTCGGCACGATCTCGCTGCCGCGGGCGAGAGGCCCGAGGTCCGGGGGCAGGATGCCGATGACCTCCCAGGGCTGGTCGTCGAGCGTCAGGGTGCGGCCGATGGCGTCCGCCGGCGTCGCCACGCCCATCCGGCGCTCGGCGAACCCGGCGGTGACCATGACCGTGGCCGGTGCGTCCGGAGCGCCCTCCGCCCGGGTGGGCGTCCGGCCCCAGCGCGGCGCGAGACCCCAGGTCTCGAGCAGGCCGGGCGTCGCCTCGACGACGCGCATCAGCTCCACCCCGCCATCGCCGGCGAGGGCCCGCGACGCGTTTCGGTAGGCGCCCACGCGCTCGAACGAAGTCTGTCGCGCCTCGAGCGCCTGGAAGTCGACGACGGAGAAGGGGAAGCGGTTCGGCGGAGCGTCGGTGTAGATCCGCGCGACCCGGTCGGCGTCGGGGTAGGGCAGCGGGCTCAGGTAGAGGGCCTCCACCATGGAAAAGACGACGGCGCAGCCCGCGATCCCCAGGGCGAGGGTGGCGACGATCGTCAGGGAGAGCACCGGGGATGACGCCAGGCCCCGCCCGGCGCGTCGAAGCTCACCGTCCCCGCCTCCCGGGAGGCGGGCGGTCGCGCGCACACGTCGCAGCGCGAGCAGGACCGGGTAGCGTCGGAGCTGCCGCAGGTAGCGTCGGTCGGCCTCGGGCACGCCGTGCCGCGCCGCGACGGCCGCGTGCAGCTCCGCGAGCTCGGCCAGGACGAGCCGACGCTCCCGCTCGTCGATGAGCCTGGCGAGCGCCCAGGCGATCGGGCCGGGGACCGGGGGCGGCGATCCTGGCCCGCTCATGCTTCCTCCGCGACCCCGTCGAGCCCCTCCCAGAAGCGCTCGAAGGTTCGGCGGGTCTCCCGGAGCTTCTCGAGGCCTTCGGGGGTCACGCGGAACCACCGCCGCTCCCGCCCGGTCTCGGTCTCGGACGCGGCCTCCATCCGCGACCGGACGAGCCCCTTCTCTTCCAGCCGGCAGAGCGCGATGTAGACCGCCGCCTGAGATATCTCGCGTCCGCCGCGCTCCTCGAGCTCGAGGACCATGGGCACGCTGTACGATTCTCCGCCCAACTGGAGGATCGTCAGCATCACCTGCTGCTCGAACTCACCCAATCCACGTCGTCCCAAATCCGCCTCCCCGTCGAGCTACCGTACGTTGCGACTAGCGCCGTTAGTCAACGTGGAGGGGATGGGGTGTCCCTGTCAAATACGTTGTTAGTGAGTCGGCGCGAGCCGCCCGCTCACCCGCCGAAGAGTCTCGGCAGGATGAGCGTCCCGGCCAGCGTCACGACGATGACTGCGACCAGGTTCACCCACAGCCCCACCCGCACCATCTGACCGATGGTGACGTAGCCGGAGCTGAACACGATGGCGTTCGGCGGCGTGCCGGCGGGCATCATGAACGCCATGGAGCAGGCGATGGCGGTCGAGGCCATGAGCGCGACCGGCGGGATGCCCAGCGTGATCGCGATGCCGGCCGTGATGGGCATGGCCATGGCCGTGACGGCCGTGTTGGAGGTGATCTCCGTGAGGAAGACGAAGAGGGCCACGGTCGCACCGATCACGACGATCGCCGGCGCGCCGGCGAGCGCGGCCACGCTTCCTCCGATCCACTCCGCGAGCCCACTCGAGGACATGCCCAGCGCCAGGCTGAGCCCACCACCGAACAGCAGCAGCACGCCCCAGGGAATCTGCGAGGCGGTCCGCCAATCGAGCGCGACCGAGCCCGACCGCCAGTCCAGAGGCCACGCGAAGAGTGCCAGGGCGGCCAGCATGGCTATGGTGGCGTCGGTGACCTCCGGGAAGAGCATGGTGAGGCCGGGCAGGGTCACGAAGCCCAGATCCTTAGGCACGCGGGCCATCCAGGCGGCCACGGTCAGGAGGAAGACCAGGGTCACGTACCGCTCCCCTCGGGACGCGGGCCCGAGTGAGGCACGCTCGGCCGCGAGGAGCTCGGCGGGATCGCCGGCCGGTGTCTCGGGCGGGTAGAGCACGACGAGGGCCAACCAGGAGAGGGGAAGGAGCAGTCCCGCTACCGGAAGCCCGACGGCCAGCCACTCCAGGAAGCCGATCTCGATGCCGAGCAGCTCGGACGCGGCGGCGGCGAAGAGCGCGTTGGGTGCCGTCCCGATGAGCGTCGCGACGCCGCCGATGGAGGAGGCGTACGCGATGCCGAGCATGAGCGCGACGCCGAAGTTGTACGAGCGCCGAGGGTCGCCGTGAGCCGCCTCGGCCTGAGCGGGCGTCCGGGCCGGCTCGAACATCCGCCCCAGCGCCGTCGCGATCGGGAGCATCATGGCGGCCGTCGCCGTGTTGTTGATCCACATCGAGACGAAGGCGGTCGCGAACATGAAGCCGAACAGGAGCTTGCGCGGGCTCGTGCCGGTGCGGCTCATGACCGCGAGGGCGAACCGGCGGTGCACCCCCCAACGCTCCATCGCCCCGGCGAGGAAGAAGCTTCCCATGAAGAGGAAGATGATCTCGTTGGCGTACGGGGTGGCCGCCTCCTGCATCGTCGTGATGCCGAGGAGCGGGAAGAGCACGAGGGGGAGGAGCGCGGTGGCGGAGATGGGCACCGCCTCCGTGAGCCACCAGCTCCCCATGAGCGCCAGGACCGCGGCCACCTTCCATGCCACCGGAGAGAGCGGGGCCGGCGGCGGGATGACGAGCAGGAGGAGGAACAGGGTCACGCCGAGCACGAGCCCGATCCGGCGCGCGGGACTGACCGCCGGGGGCACGAGTCCGCTCGGCGGCGTCCCGCCCGTCTTTGCCTTCGGTCCGACCGTCATGACCGCGGCTCCAGCGCGTTGGCGATCACCGACGCCAGGATGCCGACGGCCAGGATGCCCGCAACCATGGCCAGGCTGAATCCGGCCGGGATCGAGTCGATGGCGAACATGACGTCCGACGACTCGACCATGAGGAGCACCAGGAAGAGCGGCGTGGCGTGCCGGACCCCGTCCCGCGTCGTGAAGAATCGTGCGCCGTCGAACTCTGTCGTCACCGGCATCCAGCGGCGAGCCAACCGGTACGCGAGGTTACCCTCGGGCCACGCGAGCGCCGTCCGCATGGGAATGACGTGCGGGCGGCGGTTGAACACGCCCAGGTCGAGGGCGAGGAGGAGCAGGATGACGAGGACGAACCCGCTCCACACGAGCGTGGTCGTCATCGGGCCGGGATCTCGGTCGAAGCGAGGACGGGATCGACCCCGGCGAGCTCGACGGCGGCCGCGGACCCGGCTTCCCAGCGATCGACGACGATCGAGGCGACCAGGTCACCGGTCACGTTGGGCACCGTGCGGGCCATGTCGAGGATGCGGTCGATGCCGAGCACCAGAGCGATCCCCTCGCCGGGCACGCCGACGGTCTCGAGCACGAGGATGAGCAGCGGGATGGAGCCGCTGGGCACGCCGGAGGCGCCGACCGCGGTGAGGACGACCATGACGAGCACGACCGCCTGCGCCGTGAGCGAGAGGTCGACGCCGAACGCCTGCGCGAGGAAGAGGACGGTCACGCCCTCGAAGAGCGCCGTGCCGTTCATGTTCATGGTCGCGCCGAGCGGCAGCACGAAGCCGCTCACTTCACGGCTGACGCCGAAGCTCTCGCGGGCGGTGCGGATGGTCGTGGGGAGCGTCGCGTTCGAGCTCGAGGTGCTGAACGCGGTCAGCATCAGTGCCCGGCTCCGGCGGAAGAGGTCGAGCGGCTGGATGCCCGCGAGCACCCGAGCCACCAGACCCAGCGTCACGACCTGATGGAGCGCGAGGCCCACGAGCACCACGGCCGCATAGAGCGCGAGCGACTGCAGGAGGCCGAACCCGAACCGGGCCGTCACGGCGAAGATCAGGGCCGCCACGCCGAGGGGCGCCAGCTTCATGGCGATGGCGATCATGACCTCCACCGCGCCGGCGATCCCGTCGATGACCTTCAGGAGCGGCTCGGACCGCTCCCGCCCGGCGAGGGACATGCCGATGCCGAACACGAGGCTGAAGAAGATGAGGCCGAGCATGTCGCCGCGTGCGGCCGAGTCCACCGGGTTGCGCGGCACGATGTTGACGAACGTCTGGATGCCGAAGCCGGTCTGCCCGGCGGCTTCCACGCGGTCGGTCGCCTGGTCGGAGAACTCCTCCATGAGGCCGGTCCGGATGCCCGGATCGAGCGCCTCGCCGGGGGCCACGACGTTGACGAGGGTGATGCCGAGCGCGCCCGCCGCGAGCGTGGTCGCCAGGAAGAGCCCCAACGTGCGGGCGCTGATGCGGCCCAGCCGCTTGAGGTCGCCGAGGCCGGTCACGCCGAGCACGAGCGACGTGAACACGAGGGGGACGACGACCATGAACAGCATGCGGAGGAAGATCTGTCCGATGGGCTGCGCCACGGTGTCGACGATCCACGCCAGCGCGGGGGCGTCGCGCCAGAAGACGTTGGCGGTGATGCCCAGGACGGCGCCGACCAGCAGGCCGAACAGGATGCGGACGTGCAGGGCGGGCCGGCGGCCCGAAGGTTCGGACATGAGGGGGAGGGTGTCGGAGGAAATGATGACGAGGAAGGAGGGCGGCGCGAGGGCCTCCGCCCCCGAGCGGGGACGGAGGCCTTCTCGGGCCGTGGATCACACGGGGGTCTTGGTCCCGCCCCCGCGGGGCCGGCCGAACCACAGCACGGCGATCGCGGACGCCACGATCAGGATCAGCGCGAAGATCGACGCCGGGTCACGTGGAAGGGACTGGAGGACTTCGTTGCCGGTGAGGCCGTCGTCGGCGCTCTGCAGCGCGAGGATGGCTGGAAGAAGAATCTGGGTCGTCATGGTACACCCCTCCCGGGGGTGGTCGGACTACGGTTCTGAGCAGGCCCCGCGGGAATTCGTGGGGCGCGGAATCTCGGGAGCGGCCGTGTGGCCACTCGTGCTCAGGCGTGGGGAGGGGCGTTGGCAGGTGCTGCGTGGAGGCCCAGGAGCGACGCGCTCGACCGGACCGGCTCGAGCTCCGGCGTGCTCGGCCCTTGGACTCCGTGTGCGGGCGACGTGGGGCGCGGTGAGGCGCGTCCACCGGAGCGACGGGCACGCGGCGGGGATGATGCGTCCCCGGCATGCAGGGTGGCGGTCCAGGCAGACGTGGGCACCACGACGGCAGTGCTTCCGTCCTGCAGGGCGACGCCCGGCCCGACGTCGGGTCCCGTGCGGGTCGACGGCTCCGGGTACGACAGAGCCCCGACGCATACGATGAAAAGCGTCAGGGCCAACCAGCGAGCCCGCTTCACGGCCTCGCGCATCGTTCGCTACCTGCCTGTAGTCGCCTCCGTCGCGGCGGTTCGGACGAGCCGCTGCAACGGACCTGCGGGAAATTTAGCGTGCCGGGGGTCCGACAAGAAGATCCCCCGCACCCCCGCGAAGGCCCCCGCCCCCGGGAAGGGACGGGGGGCTCGCGTGCGGGTAGTCAGCTCGCTCTGTCCTGCGCGCCGCGGCTCGCGGTTCCGCCGCCGCGCGGCCGCCCGAACCAGAGCACGGCTCCGGCGCCCACCACGATCAACAGGAGTGCGAAGATCGAGACCGGGTCGCGGGGAAGGCCCTGGATGATCTCGCTTCCGGTGAGGCCTTCATCGGCGCTCTGGAGTGCCACGAGGGCCGGCAGTATGTACGTCGTCATTGGATACACCCCTCCCTGGGGTCGACAGTCTGAAGAGGGCCACGGGAACCGTGGCCCGAGTACGTCCGGCGCGGCCGTAGGCCGCGGGCTCAGACGTGGGGAGGGGCGTTCGCGGGTGCGGCCAGAAGGCCCAGGAGCGCGGCGCCTGACCGGATGACGAGGAGGTCGGGGTTGCTGGGACCCCGGAGCAGGGCTCCCGCGCGGAGCTGCGGGTGCCGACCCGCCCGGCCGGTATGGCGCTCGGGCGTGGGCGAGGACGAGTCCCCGGATTCCGCGGCACTGGCCCACGTGGAGGTGGGTGCCGCGGTGCTGGGGACGCCGCCCTGCAGGACGAGCCTCGCCCCGCCGTCCGGCCCGGGAAGGGCGGACGGTGTCGGGAACGCGAGAGCCCCCGCGCCGATGAGGAGGAGCGCCAGGGCCGTCCCGCGAGTCCGCATCAGGGTCTCGCGCATCGGCTGTGTCCTGCGACGGGTCACGAATGCCCGGCCACGCCGTTCGGCCGCGGCAATCGTCGAAAGCTAGCTCGTCCGTTCCGGGTGACGAAGCCCCGGGGGTGGCGGACCGCAGTGGCGGTGCCGGCCCCCCGGGGCGGCCCGGGTGTTCAGAGCTCCGGGAAGGTCAGTCCGAAGCGCCGGCACAGCCCCGGCACGCTGTCGAAATCCATCTCGAGGTCGAACTCCGCGTTGATGCGGGCGAAGGCTTCCACGTCGCCCCACGCGTCGGCCACCTTACGGAAGTAGTCCTCGAACCCTCCGGGCGAGATCACCTCGATGATGTGACACGGGGTGTCGCCCGCGTTCCAGAACGTGTGCCACTGGCCGCGCGGCTTGAAGACCCAGCTGCCCGCCTCGGCCACGACGACCTCGTCCCCGAGGAGCGCGCCGAGCTTTCCCTCGAGCACGTACGAGTACTCATCCTCGTTGTGGTGGCGATGGAGCGGCGCCGCGAGGGCGTGCGGGGCCAATGGATGATGGACGACGCTGAAGTGTCCGTCGGTCGCGTCGGCGTCGATCTTCCAGTGGACGCCGAGCCCGCCGAAGTCGAAGCTGTCGCCCCCGTCGGCCGGGATCCGGACGGCGGGGCTCGCGTGTTCCTGGGTGGGTGCGCTGGAAAGGCTGGAGGGTGTCATGGTCTGCTCCTGGTTCGTCTTCTCTGGGATCGTAGGGAGGGCGTCATTCGGGGTACCGACCGCCCTCGCCGTCCCCTGCGCATCTCTTCACGCTGTTGAGACACCTCATCCCTCCGGAGACCCTTTCCATGCCTTACGTCAATGTCCAGATCACGCGCGGCGCGACCCGAGACCAGAAGCGGACGGTGGTCGAGGACATCACTCGCTCCCTCGTGTCCGCGCTCGGCAAGAAGCCCGAGCACATCCACATCGTCATCCAGGAGATCGAGGAGGAGGACTGGGGCTTCGACGGCATGCTCACCGACGAGTGGCGGGCGGCGCGGCGCGGCGCCGGGTGAGCGGGACGACGCGCGAGTGGCGCGACGGCTGCGTGGCGCCCCGGGTGAGCGGATGACGCGCGACGCGGTTCGCGACCCTTGACCTGAATGTCTCAGTTCAACAGATTGACCTGAGGCGTTCAGGTGAACGTCGCCATCATTCGTCCGGGGAACCGATCATGACACCCACGCCCATGGGCCCCGTGCAGGGCACGCTGGAGCTGCTCGTCCTCAAGTCGCTCGCGACCGGGGGCGAGATGCACGGCTTCGGGATCCTCGACTGGATGCGCCGCACCACGGGCGAGGAGATCGTCGTGGAGGACGGCGCGCTCTACCACGCGCTGCACCGGATGAAGAAGCGTGGGTGGGTGAGCGCCGAGTGGGGCGTCTCGGACAAGGGACGCCGGGCCCGCTACTACGGGCTCACCGACAAGGGACGGGCCGCGCTCGCCGAGGAGGAGGCGCGTTGGTCGAGATACGTGGCGGCGGTCGCCCGCATCACCGGAGCGGAGCCCGCGTGACGAGGGGAAGTTCGTGATACGTCTGTCGCGGATTCGCGAAGTGCTCGGGGCGATCGTGCGGCGCTTCGACCCGTCGGACGACGTCGACGAGGAGATCCGGCATCACCTGGAGGAGATGGTGGACGCGCTCCGGGCGGAGGGCCTGCCGCGCGAGCGGGCGCGGCGCGAGGCGGAGCGGCGTTTCGGGAGCGTGCGACGGCATCGGGATGCGTTGGTGCGGTTGAACCGGAGGGGGGAGACGATGCGGAGGGGACTGGAGACGGCACGGCGCGTGTGGGGCGAGGTGAGGCAGGCGGCGCGGGGGCTCGCGCGAAATCCCGGATTCTCGCTGGGTGTGCTCGCGACGCTCGGGCTCGGCATCGGGGTGAACGGGGCCATGTTCGCGGTGACGGACCGGCTGCTGCTGCGTGCGCCGGATCACATCGAGCGCCCGGACGAGGTGCGTCGGGTTCTCACGCTCCGCAGCAGATTCGACGCTCCCTCCTACGGGGCTTCGATGACGTATCCGGACCTCGACGACCTTCGGACGGTGGGTGAGTTCACCGCCGCTGCCGGCTACTCGGGTCCACGCACCAGGACCCTGGGCGAAGGCGCCGAGGCGATGCGCGTGGAGACCGTCGGGGCGAGCCACGACTTCTTCACGCTGCTCGGAGTCGGTCCGGCCCTGGGACGCTTTCCGTCGCCTGAGGACGACGAGGTCGAGGCCGCCCCCACGGCCGTGCTGGACTGGGACTTCTGGCAGCGGAGCTTCGGTGGAACGCCCGACGTCCTGGGCACGTCCATCGAGATCGACGGGGTCGCCTACACGGTCATCGGGGTGACGCCCCGGGGCTTCACCGGCGTCGACATGAGTCGGGTGGACGTGTGGATCCCGCTCGTTCCGTACGGGATGCTGCAGTGGGGCCGGTACGACTTCCATGAGAGTCGCGGCTTCTGGTGGATGCGCCTCATCGTCCGCGCCGAGGATGATGCGCGACTGGCGGCCGCGGAGGAAGCCACGACGGCCCTGCACCGGAACGCCCGGCAGGAGGAGATCGAGACCGGGCGCTACGACCCCGACGCACGCATCGTGACGGCTCCGCTCATCGCGGCGCGGGGGCCACTGGCGTCGGACGAGTCGCGGGTCGCGCTCTGGCTGTCGGGCGTGGCCCTGTTGGTGCTGCTGATCGCGTGCGCGAACGTGGCCAACCTGCTGCTGGCCCGCGGTGAGCAGCGCAGGCGAGAGGAGGCCGTGCGGCTCTCTCTGGGCATCTCCCGCGCGGGGCTCCTGCGGGGAGCCATGCTCGAGGCCCTGATCCTGGCGGGCGCGGGCGGCGTGCTCGCGCTCGGGCTCGCGCATTGGGGCGCGGTCGTCATCCGGGACACCCTGATGCCCGACGTCTACTGGGCCGGGTCGGCGGTGGATGCCCGTCTGGCGGGGTTCATGGCGGGCGTGGCCATGGTCGCCGGCCTCGTCGCGGGGATCGGGCCGGCGCTCCGGAGCGCTCGTGCGGACGTGGCCGTGCAGCTCCAGAACGGCGGGCGGGGCAATGCCGGCCGTCGCTCGCGCCTCCGGAACGGCCTCGCGGTGGCCCAGGTCGCACTCTCCGTCGTGCTGCTGGTGGGGGCCGGCCTGTTCGTCCGCAGCCTGGCCGAAGTGCGCGGCCTCGACCTGGGAGTCGACGTCGATCGGCTGGCCGTCGTCCGGCTCGAGGTCGATGGAACCGCATCGATGTTCGGTCAGGAGACGGAGGAGGAACGAGTGGCGAACACCGCCCTCTACGAGGAGGCGACGCGCATCGCCCGGGAGGCGGACGGGGTGGCCTCCGTCTCGCTTACCATGTCGCCGTTCGGATGGGCGTTCTCCGCCGGGATCCGGGTGCCTGGGCTCGACTCGATTCCCGATCTCCCCGGCGGCGGTCCGTATTACGTGGGTGCCGACGAGCACTACCTGTCCACGCTCGGTATCGAGGTGCTGAGAGGCCGCGGCCTCGAGGCCGCCGATCGAGCCGAGGGAACCCACGTGGCGGTCATCAGCGAGACCATGGCGCGCACGCTGTGGCCGCGTGAGGACGCGCTCGGCAAGTGCTTCTACCACGGAGAGGAGGAGGACACGCCGTGCACGACGGTCGTTGGCGTGGCCGAGGACGTCACTCGCGGGTCTCTACAGGAGGAGGCACACATGGCTTACTACGTGCCTCTCACCGTGGATGGCCCCGCACCGCGCGGGATGTACGTGCGGACTACGTCGGACGACGCGGCGGCCGTCGCCTCGGCGCTGGCGCGTCCGCTGCGCTCGTTCTCGCCCCGCGTGCGCTACGCGTCCGTCGAGACGCTCCGTGACGCGCTGGATCCCCAGGCGCGCGCCTGGTCCCTCGGCGCGACGCTCTTCTCGGCGTTCGGGGTGCTGGCGCTGCTGGTGGCGGTCGTCGGGCTCTACAGCCTACTCGCGTTCGACGTCGCCGACCGCACCCGGGAGCTGGGCATCCGGTCGGCGTTGGGCGCCAGCAAGCAGGGGCTACTCCGCGGCGTCGTGGTTCGCGGCGTCGGGCTCGCCGTGGCGGGCGTGGCTCTCGGCTCGACGGTTGCCCTGTGGCTGGCGCCCAGAGTGGAGGACCTCCTCTTCGGCGTCGCCGCGCGCGATCCGCTCGTCCTCACGACCGTGGCTGTCGTGCTCGTTGGGGCCGGCGCGCTCGCGTCCTGGGTGCCGGGCATGAGGGCCACGAGTGTCGATCCGATGGAGGCGTTGCGGTCGGAGTGACGGCGCCCTGAACCCGCGGCCAGGGGTACGGGGTGGTCGGGGTGGGCCGGCAGCTTCGGAGGTCGGCACGCGGGTGCTGGGCGGGTGGGCAGCTTCTGGGAGTCGGCACGCGGGTGCTGGGGAGCGCCCCCCGTGTTCGCGAGCGCCCCCCCGTGCTGGGGAGAGCCGCCCCCCGTGCTCGCGAGCGCCGCGCCGTACCGACGATCGTGGCCGGCCGGTACCGGGATGCGGTCGCGGAGGCGGTCGCGGAGGCGGTCGCGGAGGGTGCCGGTGGCAGAAATCGCACATCGGTGCCGCCGCGAGGCGGCGGCGTCATTTTGTCGCCAGATGTGGCGCCGGGTCTCACGAGCGTCAGAGTGGCCGGTCTTTGCGCGTCATCGTTCCGCCACATGAGGTAGTCGACACGACATGCGCGGTGTGGCCTCTCCGTCATGTCATCTTTCCGCCAGGCTCCTTCCGGATTCCGCCAGGCTCCTCGTGGCCGACGATGGTCCCCGTCCAGGCCCCCCGGCGTGGCGGCCCCGTCCAGGCCCCCCGGCGTGGCGGCCCCGTCAGCGCCCTCCGACGTGACGGTCCCGGAGCGCCCACCGCTGGCCACGTCTCCCCGCGGCCACGTCCCCGCGCGGATCTCGTCCCCGAACCGCATGGGCTTGTCCCGGGGTGCGACGCAGAATGGATGCATGACCCATGCACCCTCCTCTCGTGGACACCTCACCTCGGGCGAACGCCCCACCGTGGAGCAGGCCGCGGAACGAATCGCGGCCGGTCAACACGGCGTCGTCACTCGGGGACAACTCCTTTCCGCCGGGTGTCCCGCCCGCACCGTGGACCGGCGGGTGGCGACCGGCCGCCTCCGCGCCGTACACCGCGGTGTGTACACGCTCGGGCCCGTCCAGGCGCCGGGCATGGAGGAGATGGCGGCGGTCCTCGCCTGCGGGCGCCACGCACTCGTCAGCCACGCCAGCGCCGGTGTCCTGTGGCGCATTCTCCGTCCCGACTTCCGCCCGACTGCTGCCCACGTGATCCTCGTCGGCAGGCACCGAGCCCGCCCGGGCATCCGGATCCATCGCGTCGCCGAACTCGCGCCGGATGAGCGCAGCGTCCGAGACGGCATCCCCCTGACCAGCCCTTCGCGTACCCTCTACGACCTGGCCAGCGTGCTCAAGCCTCGCGCTCTCGAGCAGGCGGTGGCCGAAGCGATCGCCCTCCGCCTCGTCGCGCTGGAGGGTCTGGCGGCGGCGGCCGAACGCTACCGGGGCCGGCTGGGCGCGGGTCGATTCCGACAAGTGGTCAAAGGCGATGCAAGACCGAGCCGGACCCGTTCCACGGCCGAAGAACGCTTTCTGGCCCTCGTACGTAAGGCGAGCGTCGGCCGGCCGAAGCTCAATACTCCGGTCGCCGGCCACGAGGTGGACTTCTTCTGGCCCGAGCATCTTCTGGTGGTCGAAGTGGACGGGTGGGCATACCACAGCTCGCCGAAGGCAGTGAGTCGGGATCGCCGGCGAGACGCGGATCTCGCCACCGCGGGATACCGGGTGCTGCGCATCACGTGGCGAGAGATCGTCCATCGACCGGAGGCGCTGCTGGTGCGTCTCGGGCGCGCTCTGGCGGTGGGGCGTTGAGCCGGAGGTGCGCGGCGCGTCGAGCGAAAGTGGGTGGGGCGTTGAGCCCGAGGTGCGCGGCGCGTCGAGCGAAGGTGGGCGGGGTGTTGAGCCCGAGGTGCGCGTGGCGGTGAGCCCGGAGTGCGTGGCGCGTTGAGCTCAGGGTTGACGATGCCTGGCGATCGGACTCCAAATCCTGCACCATGTCAGGTATCCCGTGTACGGGGGATGCACCGTACACGGCTCCGCTTGTTACCGTCGTCCGGAGGTCCCATGCGTATGGTCATCCCTCGCCAGGCGCGGCCGCGCCACAAGGTCCCGCTCCGTCGTTCGTGCCCTCGTCCGCAGCGGTCGCCGGTGGGCGTTTCCGCGCTCCTGGCGCTCCTGGCACCCCTCGCGCTCGTCATGGCCCCCGTCGCTCTCGAGGCCCAGCAGCGCCCGCTCACCTTCCTGGACGTGCAGCAGATGAGCAGCGCCGGTCAGTGGACGCCGAGCTCCGACGGCCGTTGGATGCTCTACTCCGTGACCACCCCGGACTGGCAGGAGGACGAGTCCCAGTCCGATATCCATCTCGTGTCGCTGGATGAGGGGGTCTCGTCGAGCCGTCAGCTCACGTTCACGCCCGAGCACGACGAGGATCGGCCGGCCTGGGCGCCCGAGGCGGGAGTCTTCGTCTTCTCGTCCGACCGGGACGCGGACGTCGAGGGCCTGAGCGGTCGTCAGCTGTACGCGATGCGCACCGACGGCGGGGAGGCCCGGCGGATCACCGACGACGAGCACGGTGTCGCGGACTTCGAGTTCAGCCCCGACGGCCGCTGGCTCGTCTACCGGAGCGGGGAGGAGGACCGCGAGCAGCTGCACCGGATTCCCGGCACGCTCATGCCGGGTACGGAGCCCGTCACGCTCACGTCGGGCGAGGCTGGCGTGGAGCGCTGGGAGTGGGCACCCGACGGCAGCCGGATCTACTTCACGCGCCCCGACGACTTCGACGAGCACGATCACCGCAGGCGCGAGATGGACTTCACGGTCGACGTCCGCAACCAGGTCACGCCTCTGTCGAGCCTCTGGTCGGTCCAGGTCGCCGATGCCCGTGAAGAGCTACTCGAGGAGGACTCCACCTACAGCGTCGACGGGTTCGAGGTTTCGGCCGACGGCCGCTGGATCGCCTTCTCGGGCGGCTCCCCCGAGCGGTACGAGCGGAACATCACCGGCGCCGGTCTCTACCGGGACCCGTACCTGTTCGAGGTGGCCACCGGCACCATCGAGCAGCTCGCCGAGAACCACGAGGTGGGCGAGAGCACGCCGAGCTTCTCGCCGGACGGCCGCTGGATCGCGTTCTCGGCGCCGGACGACATGACCGGCTATACCATGACCGAGGACCGGGTCTACATCCGCGCCGTGGACGACCGGGGCGGAGCCTTCCGCAAGCTGGCCACGGACTTCGACAACAGCGCCGACATCGACTTCTGGTCCGAGGACGGCAACACGATCTACTTCACGACCGGCGTGAAGGTCACCCGCCAGCTCCACGCCCTCGACGTGGCCAGCGGCGACGTGCGCCAGGTCACCTACGAGGAAGCCACGCTCTCGGTCGACCGTGACGAGGACTCGGGCGTGCTCCTCATCGATTACCAGGATCCCGCGACGCCGGCGACGGTCTTCACGGTCGACGACCTCGGCATGGTGGCCGACCGCTCGCGCTGGACCCGGCTCGTGGACGTGAACCCGTGGATCGAGGAGGAGATCGCGCTCGGGCGTGAGGTGGAGGTGGAGTGGACATCGACCGACGGGAAGACCGTGGGCGGCGTTCTGAACCTCCCCGTGGGCTACGAGGAAGGGGAGCGCTACCCCCTCATCGTGGCGATCCACGGCGGCCCCGCGTCGGCGGACGTCCTGCGGTTCAACGGGGGCTACGGCTCGCAGGTGTACGCGGGGGCCGGCTACGCGGTGCTCAAGCCCAATTACCGCGGCTCCACCGGCTACGGGAACGCCCACCGCACCGACATCGTCGGCGACTACTTCACACTCGGGTACGACGACATCATGACCGGCGTGGACCACCTCATCGCCGAGGGCATCGTCGACGGTGACCGCATGGGCGTGCTCGGCTGGAGCGCGGGAGGCCACTGGTCGAACTGGATCCTGACGCAGACCGACCGGTTCAAGGCGATCAGCTCCGGCGCGGGCACGATGAACTGGATCAGCATGTACGCGCAGAGCGACGTGCAGCGAAACCGCCAGTTCTATATCGGGGACGACTTCCTCTACGAGAACTTCGAGCCGTACTGGGACCAGTCACCGCTCCAGTACATCTCCAACGCGAGCACGCCGACGATGATCCACGTGGTCCTCGGCGATCCGCGCGTGCCGAGCCCGCAGTCGGCCGAGCTGCACATGGCGCTCAAGAAGCTCGGGGTGCCGACCGAGTTCTTCGTGTATCCCGGGCAGAGTCACGGGATTCCGGACCCGCGGAACCGCCTCGTGAAATCCGTCAGCGAGATGGCATGGATGGACCATTGGGTCCGGGGGATCGGCGACGGCTTCGAATGGAGCCAGGTGCTCGAGACGCTCGAAACCGAGGCCACGGAGGAAGAAGCCACGGCCACGATGAACGGCTCGGGCGGGCGGTAACTCCCGGGCGGTACCGGGGGTGGCGGACGCGCCGCCACCCCCGGCCGGTCGGCCGGGGCAGCGCCGCCCCCGCCCCACCACCACAGGCTCTACGGCCAGCCGCGGACCAGCACCACGCCCAGGAAGACCAGCGCGAGCGCGAGAAGGGCGTTGACCCGGCCCATCCATGACGCGGCTCGGCGAAGGCGGAGCGCCCGGTCACCGCTCGGGTCGTCGCGCATGGCGCTCGTCGCCGCCGGCCCGACGTGGAAGTCGTGCACGGCGCTGATCGCCAGCACGAGTGCGAACAGCACGAGCTTGGCTACGATCGCGCCCCCGAACGGGGTGGCCAGCCACTCGGAGCGGGTGAAGTCCGCGAGCCGCACCTGTCTCAACCACAGGTTCAGGGTGCCCGTTCCCAGCAGTGTGAGAAGGCACGCCCAGCCCACCGTCCGGAAGCGGATCCCCGTGTCGCGGAGGAAGGCGCCCGCCTGCGCCCGGTTCCCCGCGCGCAACCAGGGCACGACGACCAGGATCAGGAAGAACATGCCGCCGATCCAGACGATCGCGGACAGGATGTGCAGGAAGACCGAGAAGACGTAGAGCGCTTGCATGTCATGCCGGGAGAGCGGGACCGCGTGCCGATTTCGGGGTATTGAAACGGACCCCGAGCTCCCGCGCCACCCCGCCGGGCCCGGGTGACTTCCCCCGAACCCGGCAGCAGGAGGAATTACATGAGCGTGCGCGATCTTCTGACCCGGAAACCCGCCGGTGTCGTCTCGGTGAAGCCGACCGTGAGCGTGGCGGTCGCGTCGAGGCGCCTGATCGACGAAGGCGTCGGTGGGCTGCCGGTCGTGGACGAACAGGGTCGGTTGGTCGGGTTCCTCGCCGAGCGCGACGTGGTGGCACTCGTCGACGGCAAGACGTCCGGCATCCGGGACACCCCGGTCTCGGCCGCCATGCGGCGACCGGCACCCGTGTGCGGGGCGGACGAATCCCTGACGTCGGTCATGACGCGCATGACTCGCGAGCGCCTGCGTCACCTCGTGGTCATGGACGGCGACCGGATCGCGGGGGTCATCTCCGTCGGTGACATCGTGAAGCAGCGCCTCGAACAGCTCGAGACCGAAGCGGGGGTGCTGCGGGACTACGTAGCGGCCCAACGGGCGAAAGGGTAGGCACCGTACCCGTGATGGGGCCTCCGCCCCGCCGACGTGCGCCTGGTAAGAAAAGTCCAAGCGTGCCGGCCCGGACCGCCGTATCTTGCCCGCGTTCGAGCCGGTCGACGCTCCGGCTCGCGGGGGGCGTGGCCGGAGGGTGACGACCCCGGCAGGCCGCTGAGCCTGCCAAGGCTCCGAACGAGGGGGAGACGATGGCGATCAACTGGATCGCGGTGGTGGTGGCTGCGGGGTCGACGTTCCTGCTGGGCGGGCTCTGGTACGGTCCGCTGTTCGGCAAATCCTGGATGGGCGCATCGGGCATGACCGAGGAGCGCGCGGCTCAGGGCAACATGGCGAAGATCTTCGGCGTGTCCTTCCTCCTCCAGCTGGTCGCGGCCACGGTGCTCGCGGCCTTCCTGGGACCGGAGGACGTCATGGCGTTCGGACCGGCCGTCGCTGCGGCCGCGTCGATCGGAATCGCCTGGGTCGCGCCGGCCTTCGGCGTTGTCTACCTCTTCGAGCAGAGGCCCTTCAAGCACTTCGCGGTGAACGCCGGCTACCACGTCGTCTCGTTCATCGTGATGGGGC
The DNA here is from genome assembly GCA_041690395.1 of Longimicrobiales bacterium. Classification (GTDB taxonomy): domain Bacteria; phylum Gemmatimonadota; class Gemmatimonadetes; order Longimicrobiales; family Gaopeijiaceae; genus JAWLHJ01. The sequence goes on from JAWLHJ010000005.1 coordinate 341,361, forward strand.
TCATCATCGCGGCCTGGCGGTGAGCACGACGCCGGGCGCTTTCTCGGCGCCCGTGTTCCTCGCCGAGCTTCCCTCGCCCACCCTCGCCCCGTTCGTGGAGCTCATCTGGGGCGTGCGGGCTGGACCGATCGCCTTTCAGGAAGCGGTCATCCCGAACGGCGCGACAGAGCTCATGGTGAACTTCGGCCCGACGCAGAAGGTGTGGGCCTACGGGAGCCGCGCGGTCGACGAAGACTTCGGCCGCTTCTGGCTGGCAGGGGTGCAGGACCAGCCGCTCGTCATCGGTTCTCCCGAAGGGTGCGACCACTTCGGTGTCCGCTTCCGCCCCGGGGGCGCGCACGCGTTCTTCGGGTTGCCCATGAGCGAGATGACCGGCCGGGTCGTCGATCTGGACCTCGTGGTGGGGCGGGCCGCGGCCGTGGAGCTTCGCGATCGGCTCATCGGGCTTCCGAGCCACGGGGCCCGGGCGCGGGAGGCCGAGGCCTGGCTTCTGGAGCGGCGCTATGCCGTTCACCCCTACTACGCGACTGTGCGGCGGGCCCTCGATCTCGTCCATGCATCGGACTTCCGCATGGGTGTCGGAGAGATGTGCGCGAGGCTCGGCTTGTCGAACCGGCATCTCATCGACCAGTTCCGTGAGGTCGTGGGCCTCACGCCGAAGACCGCGAGCCGGATCCAGCGCTTCCATGCCGTCGTCGCGGCGGTCGCGGGCGTCCCTGCCGCCGATGTCTCGTGGTCACGACTGGCGGTGCGGTTCGGGTACGCGGACCAACCCCACCTCGTGCAGGAGTTCCGGCGGTTCGCGGGCGTCACTCCGGGCGCCTTCCTCCGGCGACGGACGGAGGACCACCAGCACGTCGTCGTCGAATAGGAGGGACCCCCGGCCCGGGCGCCGTTGAGCCCGTTCCCGCGTCCGGATAGCTTGGGGGTCCCCGCGTGGGGGAGCTTCCGCACCGGAGCCCGCTCGCGCGCCGCACGCACACGCCGACCCCCGCCTCCGCATGTTCGACGAGTTAGGCTCGAAGCTGGACGAAGCGCTGAAGAAGCTCCGCCAACGCGGAGTGCTCAACGAGTCCATGGTGAAGGAGGGGCTCCGCGAGGTTCGGCGCGTCCTGCTCGAGGCCGACGTCAACTTCCAGGTGACGCGCGACTTTCTCGGGCGCGTGCAGGAGCAGGCGCTCGGCGAGTCCGTGCTCAAGGCCGTTTCGCCCGGTCAGCAGATCGTCAAGATCGTCCACGACGAGCTGGCGAACCTGTTCGGCGAAGGGCGGGCCACGCTCGCCCCCGGCGCGAAGAAGCCGGCGGTCGTCCTCATGGTCGGGCTTCAGGGGTCGGGTAAGACGACGACGTCGGCGAAGCTCGCGCGGCGACTCCACCGCGAGGGCCGTAACCCGCTCCTGGCCGCATGCGACCTGCAGCGTCCGGCGGCCATCGAGCAGCTCCAGACCCTCGGCAAGCAGATCAGCGTCCCCGTCGTGGCCGGGACCTTCGAGGGCGACCCGGTCGAGGCGGCGTTGGCCGCGCGCTCGAAGGCGAAGGAGGAGGGGAACGGCGTGCTCATCGTCGACACCGCCGGCCGCCTCCAGATCGACGAGGCGCTCATGGACGAGCTCCGGCGCGTGAAGGAGGCCGTCCAGCCGGACGAGATCCTGCTCGTCGCCGACGCGATGACCGGTCAGGAAGCGGTCACCATCGCGCAGGGCTTCGACGACGCGCTCGGCATCACCGGCGTGGTCATGACCAAGATGGACGGCGACGCCCGCGGCGGCGCCGCGCTCTCCATCCGGGGTGTCACCGGCAAGCCCATCAAGTTCCTCGGTGTGGGCGAGGGGGTCGACGACCTCGACGTAGCCGATCCGCAGCGCCTCGCCGGACGCATCCTCCAGATGGGCGACGTCGTCGGCCTCGTGGAGCGTGCTCAGACGGCGGTCGACGAGGAGGAACGCGAGAAGCTCGAGAAGAAGATGCTCGGCAAGGGCCGCTTCACGCTCGAGGACTTCCTGGTCGCCATGCGCCAGGTCCAGAAGATGGGCCCGCTCGATCAGCTCCTGAAGCTCATCCCCGGTGCGGGGAAGATGAAGATCCCCGCGGCGAACATGGACCCGAAGCGCATGAAGCACGTCGAGGCCATCATCCTCTCGATGACGCTGGAAGAGCGCCGGAAGCCCGAGATCCTCAACGGATCGCGACGTGCCCGCATCGCGAAGGGGAGCGGCCGACCGGTGGCCGAGGTCAACCGCCTCATGAAGCAGTTCAAGGAGATGGAGAAGTTCATGAAGCAGATGAAGGGGATGATGGGTGGCGGCGGCATGCCGGGCATGGGTGGCGGCTTCCCGGGGATGCCGTTCGGGCGGTAGCCGCCCCAGTGGTACCAGGCCGAGGATCGTGAAGACCCACTGCACCACCCGCCTCGCTACCGTGGCGAAGCTCCGACCCGCGGGTGCCCACGAGGCGGACGATCGCGGATGACGGCGGCTGTCGTGCCGGCCTGCCGCTCCACCTATGTTGCCCCCCGTTCCGTCGTCGTCCCAGCCAGCCACCGGACCCGATGCGACTACTCGCCGAGATCTGGCCCTATATCCTGGCCGCCCTCATTCCGGTCGTCCAGGCGACCGCGACGGCGCACGTGATCCTCCGTAAGCGGAACGTGCGCTCGGCCGTGGGCTGGGTTGGTCTGATCTGGCTGGCACCGGTGGTGGGGGTGGTCGCTTACACGACGTTGGGTGTGAACCGGATCCAGCGACGGGCGCAGACGCTGCGAACGCAGGGCGGAGGTTACCGCGAGTGGATCGCGGGAGGCGCGGTGGGACGTGCCTTCCTCGAGAGCTGCGGGGCCGACGACCGCGGCTATCTGGCGGACCTGGCCACCCTTGGAGACCGCGTGTCGGGCCGGCCGCTCCTCGGAGGCAACCGGGTGGTGCCGCTGGCGGAGGGGGACCAGGCCTATCCAGCCATGTTGGACGCCATCGAGGGTGCCACGACCTCCGTGAGTCTCGCCAGCTACATCTTCGATGCCGGCCCGGTCGGCGACCGCTTCGTCGAAGCGCTGGGGGCGGCGCGGGCCCGAGGCGTCGACGTACGGGTTCTGGTGGACGACGTCGGTGCCCGCTACTCGAGGCCACGGATCGCGCGTCGGCTGCGACGTCGGGACGTGCGCGTCGCGCATTTCATGCCGGGGCTGCTTCCGTGGCGTATGCCGTATTTCAACCTGCGGAATCACAGGAAGATCATGGTCGTGGACGGGCGCACCGCCTTCACGGGCGGTATGAACATCCGCGACGAATTCTGGAAGGGCATGGATCCCCATCACTTCGCGCGGGACCTGCACTTCCGGATCGAGGGACCGGTCGTCTGTGAGATCCAGGAGGCGTTCGCCGAGGACTGGACCTTCACGACCGGAGAGCGTCTCGAGGGCGAGGTGTGGTTCCCGCCTCTCGTGTCCGTCGGCGACGTGGTTGCGCGAGGCATCTTCGACGGCCCCGACATCGACTATGAGAAGCTCGAGACCGTCATGCTTGGAGCGCTCGCGGTCGCCCGGCGCTCGGTTCGGATTCTCACGCCCTACTTCCTGCCGGATCCGGCGTTGCTGTCAGCGCTGAGCGTGGCGGCCCTGCGGGGCGTGAACGTCGAGGTCGTCGTGCCGGCCGAGAACAACCTCTCGCTCGTGCAGTGGGCGAGCACGGCCCAACTCGACCAGATGATCGAGAAAGGGGTGCGCGTGTACGCCTCACCACCGCCCTTCGATCATAGCAAGCTGATGGTCGTGGACGAATGCTGGACCCTCGTCGGCTCGGCGAACTGGGACCCGCGCAGCCTTCAGTTGAACTTCGAATTCAACGTGGAATGCTACGATCCCGCGCTCGGCGCGAGCATGACGGCTCTGTTCGCGGAGCGTCGAGACGCCTCGGAACCGATCACCCTCGAGGCGCTCCATGCGCGTCCAATGCCCGTGAAGCTGCGCGACGGCGTTGCCCGGCTGTTCTCGCCGTACCTCTAAGCGCCCGCGCCGAGCGCACGCGCCAGCACCTGCAGGAGCGTGCCCGCCGTGTACGGCTTTGGGATGAAGGCCTTCACTCCCGAGTCCGCCGCGCGGACCAAGCCCCCGTCCGTCCCGATGCCGCTCGCGGCCACGATGCGGACGTCCGGGTCCATCCGCCTCAGAGCGCGGATCAGGGTCGACCCGTCCATGATGGGCATCATGAGGTCGGTCAAAACGAGGTCGACGTCGTCTCCGCGCCTACCGTACAGTGCGACCGCGTCGGCACCGTCCGTCGCGGTGAGCACCCTGTAGCCGAAGGCTTCGAGGGTCTGCCGGGTGATGTCTCGTACCGAAGCTTCGTCGTCGACCACCAGGATCAGCTCTTCGTTGCCCCGAGGGAGCTCGGCCTCGGGCGGACGAGGGGCCAGCGACTCCCCGTCGGTTCCGCCGGCGGGCAGGTACACCCGGAACGTCGTCCCGCGTCCGGGCTCGCTGTAGACGTTCACGAATCCATCGTGTCCGCGGACGATGGCCGCCACCGTGGAGAGGCCGAGCCCCGTGCCCTTCCCGACCTCCTTGGTCGTGAAGAACGGGTCGAAGACCTGTTGGACGACCCCGGGCGGCATGCCCTCACCGGTGTCGATCACGGAGAGCCGAACATACGGCCCGGGCTCGGCCTGGCCGCTGAGCTCGGCGTAGTGCTCGTCGATGGAGACGTTCGCAGCGTCCAGCCGAAGCGTTCCTCCGTCAGGCATGGCGTCACGCGCGTTGACGAAGAGGTTGAGGAGTACCTGGTGGATCTGGGTCGGGTCTCCGAGGAGCGGCCACAGGTCGTCGGGGAGGTCGTTACGAAGCGTGATGTTCTTCGGAAAAGTGTCCCGTACGACGCGCCCCACGTCGGTCGCGACACGCTTCACGTCCAGGGCGACCCGCGCGCTCTCCACACCCCGCGCGAACGAGAGTACCTGCCGCACCATGTCGGCCCCACGCCGGGCGCTGTCTTCGATGGTCTCGAGGGTTTCGCGCGTCTCGGCGTCCTCGGCGTCCAGCTTCAGCAGCTCGATGGAGAGGAGGATGGGCGCGAGCACGTTGTTCAGATCGTGGGCGATGCCGCTCGCGAGTGTGCCGATGCTTTCCATGCGCTGGGCCCTGAGGAACTGAGCCAGCAGCTTCTTCCGCTCGGTCACGTCCGTGTTGATCGCGAGAATGCGGCCGGGCTCACCGTCGTCGTCGCGGACGAGCGTCCAGCGTCCCTCGACCGTGATCGTCGTGCCGTCCTTGCGAACCTGCTCCAGCTCGCCGACCCACTCTCCCCGGTCAAGCACCGTCGACGTGGCCGCCCGGAACGCCTCCGGAGCCTCATAGAGGAGCTCTTCGACCCGGCGTCCGACGGCTTCCTCCGTGGACCATCCGTAGAGCCGCTTCGCGCTCGGGTTCCAGAACGTGATCGTATGGTCGAGCTCACGGACGATGATGGCGTCCTGGGCCTTGGCCAGGAGCTCCGCCTGCTCCCGAACCCGCCGCTCGGCTTCCACCCGGTCGGTCTCGTCGGACATGCCGCCGACCATGCGGAGGGGCTCGCCGTCGTCGTCGCGCACGACGTAGCCACGATCATGCACGCGCGCGTACCCACCGTCCCCGCGAAGGAAGCGGTATCGATCCTCCCAGCTCTCCCCGCCCCCGTCGATCGCCGTCTGGATGCTGGTCACGACACGTGCATGGTCCTCAGGGTGAACACGGGCGGTCCACGACGAGGAGTCCCGCGCCATGTCGTTGTGAGCGAGGCCGAAGGTCCGCTGCAGCCCTTCGCTCCACCACACGGCGTCGGTGCGGAGGTCCCAGTCCCAGATGGCGTCGGCGGTGGCGCGGGCCACGCGCTGGAAGCGCTCGCCGTTCTCCCGGATCAGCTCCGCCGCGCGACGCTCGTCGGATACGTCCCGGAAGTAGACGGCCAACCCTTCGGCCGACGGGTATGCGCGGACTTCGAACCAGCGACCGAGGGGATCGTAAAGTTGGTTGAAACGGACCGCCTCGCGGCTCTCCACGGCGCGAGTGTACATGACCTCCCACTGGGTGCCGCGGGCGTCGGGGAACCGGTCCCAGATGCGCGCACCGAGGAGCTCGTCGCGGGGCCGCTCGAGGAGCCGCTCGGCCTCCTGGTTCACGTAGGAGAATCGCCATTCGCGGTCGAGCGTGAAGAACGCATCGGTGATGCTCTCCAGGATCGTGGCCAGCCGCTGGGCGAGCTCACGAGACCGCTGCTCGCTCTGCGCCAGCCGCTCCTTCGCCTCCCGCCGATCGGTGTGGTCCTCGATGACTGCGACGGCGCGTGCCGGCTCGTCGCCTTCCCCCTGGACCACGGAGACGCTCACCCGGCCCCAGAGTGAGCCGCCGTCGGGTCGCACGAAGCGCTTTTCGAGCACGAAGCCGTCGCGAACCCCTTCCAGCACCTCATTGTAGAGAACGAGATTCGCCTCTCGGTCCTCGTCGTGCGTGAGGTCGAGGAAGGACCGACCCTCGATCTCGTCGGGCCTCCGCCCGACCATGGTTCGAAACGCGGAGTTGGCGTATTCGATCCTGGTGTCCGCGCCAGCGATCGCGACACCCGTCGTCCAGCGTTCGAACGCGTCCTCCCAGGGCGTCTGCGGTGGCGTTGGCATTCCGCATAGTACCCCTGAGCCGCTCCTCGATCCAGCCGGCGCACGAGGCGCGTCGGTTCAGCCTAGCCGTTCCCCCGCAGGAGCAGCACGAGTCCCATCCCCACACCCATCGCCACGACGACCCACCGGAGCTTCCGCTGGTCGAACTGCTGGATGAACGTTCCGGTCGCGTAACCGCCCAGCGTCGAGCCGATCGCCATGACGATGGCCACCGGCCAAACCAGCACGCCGGCCACGACGAAGTAGAGGACCGCGACGCCCTTGATCGCGACGGCCAGCACGTTCTTCCACGCGTTCGCCTCGTGGAGGTCGTGCATGCCCATGAGGCCGAGGCTCGTCAGCATCAGGATCCCCATGCCGGCTCCGAAGTAGCCGCCGTACACGGAGATCACGAACTGCACCGACATGGTGAGCACCAGCCAACCCTTGCCCCGGTGCGCCTCGTGGCCGGGTGAGCGGAGCCAGCGCCGGACTACGGGCTCGGCCGCGACCATGCCCGAGGCTACGATCACCAGCCAGGGCGCCATCGCGCCGAACCAGGTCGGCGGGAGGGCCAGCAGGAGCCAGGCCCCGATGCCGCCGCCCACGAGGGAGGGCACGGCGAACCACCACCAGTGACGGTCCGCCTCGCGGAGCGCGGTGCGGTAGCTCCAGGCCGCGCCCGCCGATCCGGGCCAGAGACCGACGCCGTTCGTCGCGTTCGCGGCCACGGGCGGAATGCCCAGCCAGATGAGGATCGGGAACGAGAGGTTCGTACCCCCTCCCGCGACCGCGTTTCCGGCGCCCGCCAGGAGCGCGGCACCGAAGGCGGCGACGAGGAGGAACGGGTCGGTAGCGTCGATCAAAGGTCTTCCCTGGAGGGCGGCGGAGTCGGTGGCGAGGTCGGCCCGGAAGATATATCGCGTGGCCCCCGCGCTGTACACACGGCGTCCGGCCTTTTATCCTATGCGTCTGCCTACGTCACGGACTCGCTGGACGTGGGCTCGCTCCGCACAGCGCGGGGCCACGTGTTCACGCCAGAAACTCTGATAAGATGCCCGTACGTATCCGACTCCGGCGGATGGGCCGGAAGAAGCAGCCCCATTATCGCGTCGTCGTGGCCGACAGCCATTCGCCGCGCGACGGCCGGTTCGTCGAGAACCTGGGCTACTACAAGCCGCTCGCCCATCCCGCCCGCCTCGTACTCGACCTCGAGCGGGTCGACTACTGGCTGAGCGAGGGTGCCGACCCGTCCGCCACCATGAAGTCCCTCATCGCCAAGGCCCGCGCGGGCGGCGACGAGACGGTGGCGATCGGCGCGGAAGACGCCGAGGAGCAGAAGGCGAAGCGCGCCGAGGAGATCGCGGCCAAGCGAGCCGCCGAGGAGAAGGCGCTCGCGGAGAAGGCGGCTGAAGAGAAGGCGGCCGCCGAGAAGGCCGCAGCCGAGGAGAAGGCTGCCGCCGAAGCCGCGACAGCCGAGGCCGCCGCCGAAGAAGCTGCGACCGACGAGGCCGCGACGGCCGAAGCCGCCGCCGCGGAGTCCGTGGCCGAGGAAGCCGAGCCGGCTCCCTCCGAGGCCGACGCCGAGAAGGCCGAGTAACCAGGCCTTCCACATGTCGCCGGGAGAGCGCCCCGACCCGCGCCATCTGGTCGTGGGGCACCTGGCGAAGGCGCACGGCATCAAGGGCGAGATGTTCGTCCAGCCGCTGACCGACCACCCCGAGGGGACATACGCCCCCGGGGTGGTCGTGTCTTTGGGGCGGAAGGAGGGGGACGGTCCGGATCCGGACCTGCCGCCGCTGCGCATCGAGTCCGTGCGCCCGTTCCGCGACGGCTTCCTGGTCGTGTTCCACGGCCTCGACGACCGGAATCAGGCCGAGTTGCTGCGGGGCACGTATGCCTACCGCGAGGCCTCCGAGCTCGAGCCGCTGGCCGAGGGCGAGCTCTTCTACCACGACCTCGTGGGCATGGAGATCGTTCTGCCGAACGGCGAGCACGTCGGCGAGGTCACGCACGTGTTCGAGATGCACCCGGCGGATCTACTCGAAGTCCGGGGTAGGGAGAAGGAGTACATGATTCCCTTCCTCGAGCGCATCGTCGTGGAGATCGACGCGGTCCGCGGTCGCATCGTGATCGACCCGCCGGAAGGGCTCCTGGATCTCTAGCAGGTCGCGTGCACCCATGCGCATCAACATCGTCTCGATTTTCCCCGGCTTCTTCGAGGGCCCGCTCGGCCTCTCGATCCCGAAGCGGGCGGCGGAGGCCGGCCTCGTCACCTACCGGCTGGTCGACCTGCGCGACTTCACGCACGATCCGCACCGGACGGTGGACGACGTGCCGTACGGCGGAGGGGCGGGGATGGTCATGAAGCCCGAGCCGTTCTTCGAGGCGGTCGACGAGATCCGGCCGAAGGGCCCCGTCGTGCTCCTGTCCGCGCGCGGGCGTCCGTTCCGACACGAAGACGCGGTGCGCTACAGCGTCTCGCCCGAGCTGACGCTGCTGTGCGGCCACTACAAGGACGTCGATCAGCGCGTGGCCGACCATCTGGCGACCGAAGAGGTCTCGCTCGGCGACTTCGTGCTCTCGGGCGGGGAGATCGGCGCGCTGGCGATCACGGACGCGGTAGTGCGACTGCTCCCGGGAGCCATGGGCGACCACGACGCAGCCGCGACCGACTCGTTCTACGACGACGACCGTTCGCTCAGCGCTCCGTCCTACACGCGGCCCGCGGAGTACCGGGGCCACGAGGTCCCCGAAGTCCTGCGGTCGGGGGATCACGCGCGGATCGCTGCCTGGCGGAAGGCCCAGGCCGAGCGGCTCACCCGTGACCGACGCCCCGACCTGATTTGACGGGGCGCACCCGGACCCGCATATGTGTCCGGTTCCGACCATCCCCTCGCCGGAGGCATCTCTTGCGCGTCTTCGTCGTGATCGGCACGGCGCTCTTCGGCGCCGCGCTCCTGCTTCCCGAGCGGGCGCCCGTGGTTTCCGCCCTCACCGGGGCTCCGGTGCCGGGCGTCGGCCTGGAGCATTCTCTCGGATATCTGGTCCTGGCGCCGATCTTCGGGGTCATGGACTACCTCACCGTGCTCACCATGCCCCAGCACGTCACCTGGATCGTCAGCGTCTTTCTGGCGTTCGGCGTCTGGCGCGTGGCCCGTCGACGCACACCCCGCGGGTGGGGCGTGCGCGGGCTGATCGAAGGTGGGGCCCTCGCGGGCTTCACCGTCGCCCTGGCCGCCTTCGTCCTGGCGGGCGCGCTCGCCTACCGGCCGATGGCGCGTCTGGTCGTGGACGATCCGGACATCGTGGTGGTCGACTTCCACAGCCACACCCGCGGCTCGCACGACGGCCGCTGGGACTTCACGGCCGAGCGGAACCGGAGCTGGCATCGAGGGGCAGGGACGCACGTCGCCTTCATCGCCGATCACGACAGCGTGGCGCCCGTGCTCCGCGCCATGGCCCGCAACCCGCGTCGTGCGGGGGACGGCACCGTGGTCCTCCCGGCCCGTGAGTTCGTGTACGCGGGCCAGCACGTGGTCGCGTTGGGCACAGTCGATCCGCGCGCCCGTGCCGAGGCACGCGCGTGGCAGCCGGACCCGACGGCTCCGCCGGGGCCGCACGCCGTCGGCGACGACGGCCCCGGCACGCGTTGGTGCGACGGGTGGCCGGTCCTCATCCAGACCATTCCGAACGATCTCGGGCGGGTGCCGGTCCCGTCTTGCGGGCCGGGCGGGGCGGGTGTCGAGGCCATCGAGCTCCTGGACGGCGATCCCCGCGGTCTGCTGCAGAGCGACGTCGAGCGTGAGCGGATCCTGGCGATCGCCGACAGCCTGGGCCTGGCTCTCGTGTCCGCGTCGAACCTGCACGGGTGGGGTGCCACCGCGGCGAGCTGGAACCTGATCCGGATCCCGGGATGGCGGGACATGACTCCGGAAGCCGTGGGGGCGCGCATAGAGTGGTTGCTCCGCTACGGAGGGCGCGACGCGGTGGAGGTCGTCGCCTACCGGCGCCCCTCGATGGCCATGGCCGGCGAAGGGAGAATGGCCGCGCTGGGTGCGACGGTCTCGCTCCCCGCCCACTTCGCCGCCCAGCGGAGTCGGGCGGAGCGGGTGTCGTGGCTGGTTTGGATGGCCCTGGCGCTCCTGGCGGGGCTGGCGCTCGAGCGGAGACGCACGACCCCGCGCGCTTGAGCCGCCGGGGGTACCCCGGCTGTCAGGGCAGCCCGTCTCGTCCGCCCTCCTTCCAGGCGGGGCGCGGCCCGTCGGCCAGGAAGCGCACGGCCTCCACGGCGGCCTCCACCAGCGCGGCCATGTGATCGAAGTCGACCTGCTCCACCTCGTCCGACGGCTGGTGGTAGTCCTCGTGCATGTTGTAGGACGACAGCGTATGCGCAGGGATGCCCTCGACGGCGAACGGCAGGTTGTCGCTCCGGAAGAAGAAGCGCATCTCGGGCCTGGGGTCGGGGACGATCGGCGATCCGGCCTCGGTGAGCTGGTCGCCCATGGTCGTCCGCTCGTACCCCGTCAGCCAACCCCGGCCGAAGCCGCCGGCCAGGGAGTCGGGCCGCCCGATCATCTCGATCTGGAAATCGGCGACCGTCTGCTCCAGCGGGACCAGCGGATGCTCGATATACCAACGGGTGCCGAGCAGCCCCTGCTCCTCGGCCGTGCTCAGGAGTACCACGACCGGACGTCTGGGCGGGCTCGCCACCAACGCCCTGGCGATCTCCAGGACGGCCACGGTGCCCGTCCCGTCGTCGTCCGCACCGTTGTAGATCGAGTCGCCGTCCACGGCCGGGCCGATGCCCACGTGGTCGTAGTGCGCGCCCACGATCACGTACTCGTCCTGCACCTCCGGATCGGAGCCGGGAATCAGCCCGACCACGTTGACCTCGTCCGTCAGGATCCACTCCGCGGGAAGCGTATCGAAGTCGAGCTCGGCCGACGGCAGGGCCAGTCCTCGCGCGTCCGGTCCGCCCAGGCGGGCGAGCGGGACGGGTTGGAAGTACCCGTCCTCGCCGAGGGGCTGGACGCCGGACCGCTCGAGCTCGGCGGCCAGGAAGTCGGCGGCCAGGTGCGCGCCCCTCGTTCCCGCCAGGCGTCCCTGCAGCGAATCGGCGGCGAGCGTCGACAGGAGCGCCTCGAGTCGGCTCGTCGGGCCGTCCGCGGCCGCGGCGTCCATCCCCCGGGTCGCTTCCGTTCCGGTGTCCGTCGCCGGTCCGTCGGGCTCGCCGCCGCACGCGCCCGCGGTGAGAGCCATCACGCCCACTGCCAAGAGCGTGCTGGCACGGGGGCGTGACGCTGGGGCGAGGGCACGGTAGAACCTGGCGAGGGTCTGCAGACGCTTCGGGCGGGACATCGGGGGCTCCTGGAAAAGCGGGAACGGCGGTGGCTGAAGTTGGGCCTACGGTAGGCCGGGCGCCACGGCTGGCCCCGGAGCGCAGGGCAGCGCTGTCGTCGCTCCGGGAGGATCGAGAGTCCTTCGAAAGTCGAACGATCTCGAGGGGGGCTCTCGTGCTGACCCCACCCGGAGAATCTCTGCGCCACACAGGGCTTCCGGAGCCTACGTCGTTCTGGGCGCGACTGAAGGGATCGTTCGAAGATCGAACGATTTCCGAGGAGCCGAGGAGAGATCACGATCCCTCCCGCTCCGGCACATCGACGATCTGCACATGTCGCCCCTTCACCGGGCCGGACCGGTCCATTAGGTTACCCGTCTGTTCAGCAACCGGCCGACCGCGTCGTGGAGTGCATCATGGCGGACGTAATCAAAGAAATCGAAAAAGAGCAGCTCCGGGACGAAGTCCCCGAGTTCGCACCCGGAGACACCGTCAAGGTGCTCTATCTCGTCCGCGAGGGCGCCAAGGAGCGCATCCAGGCGTTCGAGGGCGTTTGCATCGGCCGCAAAGGCGGCGGGGTGGACGAGACCTTCACCGTCCGTAAGGTGTCGAGCGGTATCGGCGTCGAGCGTATCTTCCCGCTCCACGCGCCCACGGTGAGCGGCATCGAAGTCGTGCGCCGTGGCCGTGTGCGCCGCGCCAAGCTCTACTACCTGCGCGGCCGCCGCGGCAAGTCGGCCCGCATCGCGGAGAAGCGCACGACGCGCTGACGGGACCCGGCCGTGTCGCCGGAGTCGTCGGGGGCCCAACGACCCCAGGACCTTCTCGCTTACGAGCGTCGGTTCTGGGGTCGTGGCATGTCCGTCGCGGGCGTCGACGAAGCCGGTCGGGGCCCTTTGGCCGGCCCGGTCGTGGCCGCGGCGGTGGTCCTCCCGGAAGGAACCCTGGTCGACGGAGCCGACGATTCCAAGCGACTCGCCGAGAAGACGCGTGAAGAGCTGTTCGACCGCATTCTGGAGACGGCCCTCTGCGTCGGGATCGGCGCCGCCTCGGTGCGTGAGATCGACCGCCGCAACATCCTGCGCGCGACGACGGTGGCCATGCGCCGGGCGCTCGACCGGCTCGAGGTGGTGCCCGACCACATCGTCGTCGACGGCCTCCCGGTGAAGCACCTCGGGCGCGAGCACGACGCGGTGGTCGACGGCGACGCGCTGGTGCACAGCATCGGGTGCGCCTCGATCGTGGCCAAGGTCGTGCGGGACCGGCTCATGCGCCGGCTCTCCAGGAGATATCCAGGGTACGCGTGGGAGACGAACGTGGGGTACGGAACGCAGGCGCACCGCGACGCGCTCCGCACGCTCGGTCCCACGCCCCATCACCGCCTGACGTTCGGCGGATGCCAATTCGAGCTCGAGCTCTGAGGGAGGACACATGCAATCCGAGCACCTCACGAATCTCCACCCGGGATGGGTCGTCGGCGGCTGGCTCATCGCCGTCTCCGTGACCGCGGCGCTCTACCTGGGCGGCATCGGGCTCGGCGTGGTCCAGGCCGGGTCGGGCGCGCTTCCCTGGCTCGTCGCCTCCATGGCCGGGGGCTTCTACGTAGGGGGGTTGTTCGTCGGGATGCGCTGGTCCGACGCGCCCATCCTGCACGGGGTCGCCATCAGCCTGGTGAGCGTGGTCGTCTGGTACCTCATGACCCTGGTCAGCGATACCGGGACCTTCGACCAGGCCGGAATCGTGCTCGGACTCGTGCTCGTCCAGCTCCTCGCTTCCGTTCTCGGCGGCCGGATGGGTCGCCGGGTCACCCTCGGCCGTTCCGTGAGTTCCTGACATCATGCGCTTCATCCTCCGCTCGAAGATCCACCAGGCCGTCGTCACCGGAGCGAGCGTCGACTACGTCGGCAGCATCGCCATCGATCTCGACCTCGTCGAGCGCGCCGGGTTCATGGTCGGCGAGAAGGTCCTCGTCGTGAGCAACACCTCCGGGGCGCGCCTCGAGACGTACATCATCGAGGCTCCGCGCGGATCGGGAGCCGTCGAGATGAACGGCGCCGCCGCGCACCTCATCCAGAAGGGCGAGGAGATCATCATCATGGGCTTCGAGCTCGCCGACGAGCCGGTGGAGCCGAAGCTCGTCCTCGTGGACCGCGAGAACCGCTTCGTCCGGGAGATGTAGGCGCCGTCAGTCCGACCCTAGCGCGTCCAGCGGATCGGTGCGCGCGGCGCGACGGGCAGGGCCGAGCGAGGTCACGGTCGCGACCATCGCCACGCCAGCCACGATGATCAGGTAGAGGCCCGGGTCCGTCGGCGACACGCCATACAGCAGGCTTTCCACCCACCGCGCCAGCACCAGCGACACGAGCACGCCGACCGCAGCCCCGGAGAGGGTGAGGACGAGCGACCGCCCGAGTACCCGCCCGACGATGTCGCGCGCTCCGGCCCCGACGGCGATCCGTAGGCCGATCTCCCGGCGCTGGCGTGAGAGCGTGTATCCCAGGATGCCGTAGAGGCCGATCAGGCTCAGCCCGAGCGCCAGGGCGCCGAACCCGCCTACGAGCGTCATGGCGAACGCCCGCCGCGCGGTGCTCTCCTGGAAGCGGGCCGCGATGGTCGTGAGCTCGTGGGGCGGGAGCGTCGGGTCGACGTCCGCGAGCACGGTCCGCAGGCTCGCACCGACCGATCCCTCGTCGACGCCGTCGGCTCGGCGGACCACGACGCCCATCCACGTCAGCCACGGCCATGTCTTCTGTGCGTAGGGGACGTAGACCACGGGTCCGGGCTCGATGTCGGGGCCGGCCAGTCGCGCGTCGGCGACCACCCCGACGATCTCTCGCCACGGTGTCTCTCCCACCCGGAACGCGATGCGGCTCCCGACGGCGCCCCCCGCCGGCCAGTGCTTCCGAGCCAGCGACTCGCTGATGACGGCTACCGGCGCGCCGTCCCGCCCGTCGGCGGGGCCGAGTGCGCGTCCTTCGACGACAGCCTGACGCAGGGTCTCGAAGTAGCGCGGGTGGACCGCCACCAGGGGCTCGTCGTCCTCACGGCCGCTGGGGTTGGTGGCCTCTCGACCCTCGATCGCGAAGCTCATCGTCATCGACTGTCCCGAGGCGGGCGTCCATGTCGACGCGCTGGCGTCCGCGACTCCGGGAATGGCGCGTACCCGCTCCAGGAGCCCGTCGTAGAAGTCGACCTGCTCGTCGATCTCGCCGTAGCGGCCGAACGGGAGGTCTAGCTCCATGACGCTCAGGCCCTCCGGGTCGAAGCCGGGATCGACGGTGGTCACGGCCCGGAACGACTGGATGAAGAGGCCGGCGCCGACGAGCAGCACCACGGAGAACGCGACCTGACCGACCAGAAGGCCGTCCCGGAGCCGCACGTGGCCGGCGCCGGAAGTGGTGCGCGTTCCCCTGAGGGCGCGGTCGACGTCGGTCCGGGCCAGCCGTAGGGCCGGAGCCAGGCCGAAGAGCGCGGCGCAGCCGAACGCCACGGCCCCCGCGAAGGCGAGCATGCGGAGGTCCACCGACGCGCGCCCGAGAAGCGGGACGTCCGCCGGGGCCGCCGCGACCAGAACACGGAGGAGCGTCGGCGCGACGAGGGCCGCGCCGACCCCACCGAGTACCGCCAGAAGCCCGCTTTCCGTCAGCAACTGCCGCATGATCCGGCCGCGGCCGGCGCCCATCGCGCCGCGCACCGCCATCTCGCGCTCACGGGACGCGGCCCGGGCCAGTAGGAGGTTCGCGAGGTTGCCGCACACGATCAGCAACACGACGCCCACTCCTCCGAGCAGGACCAGGAGCAGGGTCCGCACGTTCCGCGTGAGGTCGGCGTGGAACGGCACCACGTTCACGCCCCACCCGGTCATCTGGGCCGGGTGCTCCTCGGCGATGGCACGGGCGAGCTGGCTCATCTCGGCCTGCGCCGCGCCGACCGAGACGCCTTCGCGGAGCAGGCCGATCACCGAGAAGTTGTGGCTGGTGCGCTCCGTCGGGTCGAGCCGGTCGTCGGGCATGGCCCGCCACAGGTCGACGTTCGCCGTCGGATAATCGAAGCCCGCCGGCATGACGCCCACGACCGTGTGGGGAACGTCGTTCAGGACGATGCGGGTCCCGAGGACACCGGGATCGCCGCCGAGGCGCGTCCGCCAGAACCCGTTGGCCAGCACGACCGCGTCGCCTCCGCTCCCGTCCGCCGGCAGGAGGGTCCGGCCGAGATGCGGCGTCGTGCCGAGGGCGGTGAACGCCTCGGGCTCGAGGTCGAGCACGCGGACCCGGGCTGCGTCGCCCAGGCCGGTGAGCGACACACCGTACGGCCCGCTCTGCGCCGCGACGACCTCGAACGAGGAAGCGTTCTCCTGCCAGTCGACCACGTTCCCCGACGAGACCACGTTGCGCGTCGCCCCCTGCGGTGACGTCTCCCAGATGCGGACCAGGCGGTCGGGGTGCGCATAGGGCAGGGGAGCGAGCAGGACCGCATCCACCACGCTGAAGATGGACGTCGTCGCACCGATGCCGGCCGCGAGCGTACCGACCGCCACGAGGGTGAAGACTGGTGCGCGCCTGAGCGACCGGAGGCCGTACCGGACGTCCTGGACGAGCTCGGCGAGCCAGGCGCGGCGGCTCTCCCGCCGGTGGGCGCGCTCGTCGATCCGGTCGCACGCCTCGGTGATCCGCCGCTCGTCCCCGATCCGGTCGCGCGCGGCCGCGCGGGCCTCGCGCTCGGACATGCCGCCGGCCATGTAGTCCCGCACCCGCATCTCGAAGTGGAAGCGGAGCTCCTCGTCGGCGTCGCGCTCGGACGGTCGCCCGAGCACTCGGGCCATGAGGCCGCGCAGCCGGTCCGACCCGCGGGGCCTCATGCGTCACCCCCGGCGATCGCGGTTGCGACCAGCGCGCGCCGCACCACCCGGACCATCGTGCCCCAACGCTCCGTCTTGGCTTCGAACGCGGCGCGCCCCTCCGCGGTCAGCTCGTAGAACTTCGCCCGCCGGTTGTTCTCCGACGTGCCCCACGACGAAGCCAGCCACCCCTTCGCCTTCATGCGATGGAGGGCGGGGTACAGCGAGCCCTCCTCCACGCGCAGCGCGTCGTCGGTGACTTCTTCGATCCAGCGCGCGATCCCGTATCCGTGCGCGGGTCCCTCGCTGAGCGCCTTCAGGATCAGGAGCTCCAGCGTTCCCTGAAGCAGCCCCCGCTCGTCTTCGAACATCGTCGTCCCCTCCGCTTCGTCCCCGTGTGATCTCGCCCCGAGTGATCTCGCCCCGTGAGAGGTGATCTCCACTCCCATAGACTCCGAAGGGAAGCTTGGGGTTGGAAGCATAGACATGCAAGGGGAGGGCTGCGAAGGGCACAGCGTGGCGAACGCGCCGAGCAGGAGCAGCGTCGGCCGGATCTCCCAGGCGGCCTCACGCGCGGGGCCGGCCAGCGCGGCGGCGTCCGACTCCGAGCCTGAGTCCGGGCGTAGGTCACGGGCATGTGATTGCGGTGACCGGCCGGGCGGGTCAAGATCGAGAGAAGACGAGTCCCCCTGTCCACCGCGTTCCGCTCGGAGTCGCTCATGTCCGGTCCTGTCCGTCGTTCTCCCTCCACCTCGAAGCCCAGACACACCCCGGCGATGCGCTCCGCCGTGCGTGCCGCACTGGCGTTCGCGCTGCTGGCTGCCGCTCCGGCCTTCGCCGAGGGTCAGGCCGCACCCGCGTACGATCCCGAGGCACGTCTCGCCGAGATGGGCATCGAGCTACCCGTGCCCGCCGAGATGCGCACCCAGTCCTTCGACCGCGTGGTGCAGACGGGGAATCTGGTCTTCACCTCGGGCCACGGTGCCTGCGGCGAGTGGGACGGGACGGGTCGCGGGAAGGTGCCGAGCGCGGTGAGCGTCGAGGAGGCCCAGGCCACCGCCCGCCAGGTGGGCATCTGCCTCCTGGGATCCCTCAAGGCCCATCTCGGTGACCTGAGCCGCGTGAGGCGCATCGTGAAGGTCCTGGGCATGGTGAACTCGGAGCCGGACTTCACGGGTCAGTCCCAGGTGATGAACGGGTTCAGCTTCTTCATGCAGGAGGTCTTCGGCGAGGCCGGGCACCACGCGCGGTCCGCGGTGGGGATGGCGGCCCTTCCGGTGGACTTCACGGTCGAGATCGAGATGGTGGTGGAGGTCGCGAACGACTGACCCGCGCTCGCCAGGGCGGAGCGGTGTAGGGCGGCCAGAACGCCGGTCGAAAGTCGTTCGAAATTCGAATGAAGTCGAAAGCAATCTCGGTGGTGGGCGGCGCCCGTTTTCCCGCGCCATACCGGCGCTTCCGCGGCTGACGGGGCCGGCGGCATGTCGGAACAGATCGTTCGAAGATCGAACGATTCCCGAGACGGCGGAAAAGAGCGCGATGCCGCGTGGCGCCCGAGGCCCGACAGAGCGGGCGTGCAGATGCTGGAGTAGGTTGCAGGATCCCCCATGCCGACCCCGGAGGACCCCATGAGCACCCCACCCCTCGACCGCCGCAGCTTCGTCCGCCTCTTCGCCGCCGGAGGCTCGGCCGCGCTGCTGGGCGCGCCCGGATTCGAGGAGCTCCGGGACCGGTGGGGTGCCGTGAGCCACCCGTCGGGCCGGATCGGCGACCCGTGGGGCCCCGTCCGGCGCCCCAGCGGGGACGTGGACTGGGCCGCCGTCCGCGCGCAGTTCCTCATGCCGCCCGACCTCTCGGTCATGAACGCGGCGAACCTGTGCCCGTCGTCGATGCCCGTGCTCGAGGTGCTCGACGCGGCCAACCGCAGCCTGGACCGTGACCCCGTGCCGAGCGTCCGCTCCGACATGCTGGGCGCCAAGGAGGTGACCCGCGACAAGCTGGCCGCGTTCCTGCGCGTCACGCCCGAGGAGATCCTGCTCACGCGCAACACGAGCGAGGCCAACAACTGGGTGTCCGCCGGGCTCGATCTCGGCCCCGGCGACGAGGTGCTCCTCTTCTCGGACAACCATCCCAGCAACAACCAGGCGTGGAAGGCGCGGGCCGAGCGCTTCGGCTACACCGTGCGGGAGGTCGACCCCGTCACGCCGCATCCGGGCTCCGACTACTACCTCGACGCGTTCGCGCGGGCCATCACGCCGCGGACACGGGTGCTCGCGTTCACGCACCTGACCAACACCGCCGGCGACGTCCTGCCGGCCCGCGAGCTGTGCGCGCTGGCACGCGAGCGCGGCGTCCTCTCGGTGGTCGACGGCGCGCAGTCGTTCGGCCTGTTCGACATCGATCTGTCCGCCATGCGTCCCGACTTCTTCAGCGGGAGCGCCCACAAGTGGCCGTGCGGCCCGAAGGAGACCGGGCTGCTCTCCGTGTCCGCCGACGTCCACGACCGGTTTCACCCGTCCATCGTCAGCGCATACACGGGCTCACGCGGGCTCGCGCGCACGCACGAGGGGCTCGGTCAGCGCGACGAGCCGGCGCTGCGTGCGTTCGGGCGGCAGATCGACTTCCTGAGCGAGATCGGCCAGCACGAGATCGAGGCGCGGAGCCGCGAGCTCGCCACGGCGCTCGTCGAGGAGCTCGGTAGGCTCGACGGCGTGCGCATGTGGACGTCCACCGAACCCGCGCTGCGGGCGGCCGTGGTCACCTTCCAGCCGGGCGAGCTCGAGCCGTCGCGGGTGATCGATGCGCTCGAAGCGGACGGCATCGTCGCGGCGTCACGGGGCGGGAGCGACCGGCCGGGCATCCGGTTCTCACCGCACTACTACAACTCGTTCGAGGACGTGGAGCGCGGGGTGGAAGCGATCGGGAGGTATTTGCGGCAGGGGCTCTGACGGCCCGGTCACAAGCGCGACGGCTCGCTCGTTGGAATCACGATGTCCGTCCCACGAAGTCCGGAGGTCATTCGTATGCCCCATCGAGCCCGTTCCGTCCTGCCCCTCGGCCTCCTGGTGGCGTTCGGCGCCCTGGCCCTCGGCGGGTGCGAGTCGATCTCCGGACCGGGCGACCCCGACGGCCCGCCACCGGAGATCACCCGGCTGCCACGCCCGTTGACGGCCACCGAGACCGAGGCGCTCGGCGCGAGCAACCGCTTCGGGCTCGACCTGCTCGACGTGATCCTCACCGACGCCCCGGGCGAGACCCACTTCCTGTCGCCGCTCAGCGCGTCGATGGCGCTCGGTATGGCGCTCAACGGCGCCGACGGAGAGACCCTCGACCGCATGCGGGAGACGCTCCGCTTCGGCGGTCTCGAGGAGGAGGAGATCAACGACGCGTATCTCGGACTCCTCGATCTGCTCGACGACCTCGACCCCCGAGTCTCCTTCCAGATCGCCAACGCGATCTGGTACCGGGACGGCCTCATTCCGCGTCCGGGCTTCGTCTCACGGGTGACGGAGCATTTCCGGGCGGCCGTCGAGGGCGTCGACTTCGGCGACCCGTCGGCCGCCGAGGAGATCAACGCGTGGGTCGAGGGGGCGACCGAGGGACGCATCGAGGACATGGTCAAGCCGCCGATCCCCGGCAACGTGGTCGCCATGCTTTTGAACGCCATCCACTTCAAGGGTGACTGGCGGGAGCAGTTCGATGTGGCCCAGACCAGGGAGGCGCCCTTCCACGGGCCCGGCGGTCCCGCGGGTACGGTGCAGCTCATGGACCAGGACGAGGAGTTCCGGTCCCACTTCACGCCGTCGTATGCCGCGGTCGAACTCCCCTACGGTGGGGGCGCGTTCGTGATGGACGTGATCGTGCCTGTCGGGGATGCGTCGGTGGCCGGGGTCCTGGACGAGCTCGCGGATGGCGGATGGAACGATCTCACCGATCAGCTCGCGGCCCGGTCCCCGAGCCGTGTTCGCGTCCTGTTGCCGCGCTTCGAACTCGAGTGGGAGCGCACACTCAACGACGACCTCACCCAGTTGGGGATGGGGATCGCGTTCGGGGGCGGGGCCGACTTCACCCGCATGTTCGAAGGCTCGAGCCCCTGGATCGACGAGGTGCGGCAGAAGAGCTTCGTCCGCGTCGACGAGGAGGGCACGGAGGCCGCAGCCGCGACCATCGTGGTCATGGTGGAATCCGCCCCGCCCGAAGTGCGGGCGGACCGTCCCTTCCTCTTCGCGATCCGGGAGCGGCTCTCCGGCACGATCCTCTTCCTGGCCTCGGTGATGCAGCCGCCGGCCGCGCCCTGATTCAGGGGCTGCCGTCCGACCACGCCGCGACGGGCACGACCAGATAGTTGAAGATCCGTCCCAGGTGGGTCACCGTGACCGAGCCCCCCTCCGGGAGCGCCATCGCCTCGTTGGAAAAGGCCGGGTGGAAGATCATCACGTGCGGGCGCCAGGCGCCGACCGCCGGCCCCTCGGGCGTGGCGTGGAGCCTCTGGCCCCTGGAGAGCATGGTCGTGTAGACGGGCCGCTCCGGCTCGGCGAGCGCGCCGGTCACATACAGCGCCTCGACGGAGTCGACGGCCGCGCGGTAGGGTAGCCCCGCCGCGCGTAGCTGCTCGATCCGGCGCACGCCCGGGACCAGCGTCCGCGTGCCCTCGGGGTCGTAGTAGATGGGCGCCAGGCTCTCCGGATGGTCGCGCTCGACCAGGCACGTCCATCCGTTGGTGCCGCGTGCATGAAGCCGGAATCCGTCCTCCGCCAGGACCCAGACGTCGGCGTGATCGGAGATGTCCGCAGTGGCCGCGGACCGCGCGAGGGCGGCCTCCTCCGCAGGATCGAGCAGGGGCAGGGGCGTACGTTGCGCGTGGGCGTGTGCCGGCGCGATGAGCAGAAGCAGGGCTCCCGTCGTGATGACTCGCGCGAGTAGTCGGGGTGGGCGTGGCATGGTCGAGAATCGACATGCCGGGCGTGCGGTACACCCGCGCGGGATCCCGCCTGCGGGACCTTCGGATACTCAGGGCTGCGGCTCTACCGCAAAGAATCCGGTCATCGTTCCGGTACTCTCGAACTCACCCGTCTCCGTCCCTATCGCACCGAAAGAGCTCACGGATGTCTGGATGAGAATCACGACACGGTCGGGTTGCTCCGGGTCGGACGGTGCCGCGAAGTCCAGGACCTGGTCCAGGGAGAGCGTCGGGTTGGACCCGCCGCACGTTCCCTGGATGGGCCCGGTGGAATCTTCGGGCGGGAGCACCTCGCCGCTGGGATTCACCCGGACCACGGTCACGCTCACGCCCGTCTGATCGGGGGACCCGAGCGAAACGGCGAAGTCACACGCGAGCTCAACCCGGAGCCGATGGCTCACGGCTTCGCCGATCTCCAGGTCGAATCGGGTCGCCAGGCTGAACCCGGCTCCCGCGGCGCTGGCGCGGATGCCGAACGGATCGCCCATGTCGACGGCGTTGGACCGTCCCAGAGTGGTGATGTCCAGATCCAGGCGGGTGCCGTCCACGGAGCCCGTGAGCGTTCCCTCGTAGCTCGCATCGGCGAAGAACGATGCGCTCACGCAGTCCTCCGAGCCTGGAGGCGCGTCCGCGAACGTCCCCGAGGCGCTCAGCGCGTGTGCGAGGGTTTCGGACCGGTCGACCCAGACGTGCTCCTGGGCCGCAGGCACGGTCGGATCGATGCCCTCTTCCGACAGCGTGATGTCCTCGAACTCTTCGTCCAGGTCGGGGTTGCCACAGGATCCGGGCGAAGCGAAGGGAAACGTGATCTCGGTGAACGCCAGGTGGTACGCGGCGAGCCCGGCACAGAGACCGTAGCGGAGGGTCACCCGGTCTTCGACCTCGGGGTTCTCGGCCACATAGGCGCGGATGGTGACCGTGCCGCTGCCCGAGGCCGGCGCCTGGTAATCGACGGCCTCGCCCGTGGGGGCGGACAGCGTACCCGCTCCGGATTCGATCTCCCAGCTCACGGTGATCTGACCGGGCCCGCCGGCGAGCGCGGTGAGCGGCTGGACCTCACCAGGCGCCATGCAGGCGCTGCGCGGCGAGATCTCGATATGCTCGTCCACGAAGATGTCGAGTGTCCCCAAGCGTTCCGGTGTCACCGGGGGAAGCTCCTTCGACGTGCTGCGGGCGGTGATGGAGGTCGGATAGAGATCCCGGTCGTGCGGGGTGGCCAACTCGATGGTGAACACGCCGTCGGCGAACGTGGGAACGACGGCTCCCAGCTCCGGATCGGGGATGACTTCCACGTCCTCGGGTCCCGCGTGGCGCGCGTTGTCGATCCGGAACTTCACGGTGCTGGTCTCGCCCGGGTTCTCCACGAGGAGGGTGGAAGGAATCCAGACGACCTCCTTTCGCAGCACCTCCATGGGCCGGTCCTCGAAGCCGAAGGGGCTGGGGAAGGCTTCCTCCTGGGTGCGCACGCGCAAGGTGGCCGGCCCGATCCGGAGCGGATTCAGCTTCCGCATGTCCGCTCCGTCGATCTCGAAGGCATCACCCTCCAGGACCTCGGCCCGGACCCACTCGTCCCCGGAGTCGTCGGGCACGACCACCGGCCCGAACTCGGTAGCGTCGACGGACCAGCATTCTGCGCTGGGCTCCTGGTCGAGCTCGTCGAGGCGCGCGTTGAGGGCCTCCTTGGCCGCGATGTCCACCGCGCCCACCGCCGTGTTGGCCACGGCGCCGCGGAACGCCGGTGGGAGCCCAACCGCCGTGGTGATGAAGTCGAGACCGGTGCGCGCCAGGCCCATCCCATTGTTCGACGCCCAGATCTTCGCGAAGGACCAGCGGATCTCCGGGTCGCCCCGCTCCGTGTCCCAGTCCTCCTCGACGCGGTCCTGGGGTAGCTGGAACTCGAGACGCGTGATGGCGCCGGGATACAGGTTCGCTCGCATCTGCTGAAGGACGGAGGCGCCGAAGGCCACCCAGCCGGCCACCTGACCGACCACCGGCACGGCGAGCCCCATCACCGCGAACGCCGTACCCACGTCCGAGATGGTGCTCTTGAGAGGGCCGAGGCTGTCGTCGGCTCCTCGCGCCGCCTTCAGGTAGTCGCTCAGGGTTTGTGGGTCGTCCAGGCCGAACCAGTCGGGCGGCACGGATCCGAGGGACGTGCAGGTGCCGAGGTGCGAGCTCAGCGCCGGCGCGTCGGCGGGCGCGGCGCTGGTTGCTGCCGGTCCGCTCGATGCGGGCAGCGCCGGCAGCGCCTCCAGGCCGTTCAGGGCCGCCGCGAGGTCCATCCGGGCCAGCAACGCCTGGGTGAAGGCCGCCTCGGAAGCGCTCATCTCCGCGAGCTCGGAGGCGGGATCGAACGCATCGATAGCCTCGAACAACAACGCTACCGGCACGGCCTCCGGCGACAGCTCCGCCAGGCTGGCCTGCATGAGCTCGGTCCGTGTCGAGCCGACCTGCGCCGCGAGCCACTCGGCCTGAGCCTCCAGGGCAGCCTCGAGGTCGCCAAGGGGATCGCCTTCCGCGGCTTCGATGGGAAGCACCTCGATCTCGAGGGGCTCACAGGAACGCTGTCCGTCGGTCACACGGAGAAGGAGCGTCCCACCCCCCATGAGGTCGTCGGGATTCGCCGGCACCGCGATCTCGGCCCCACCGGTCTCTGCCGCGAAGAGCGCGGTGATCCCGGTCGCCCCGCCCTCGGACTCGTACTCGACCCACGCCTCGCCGACGATGTCCTCGATTCCCGTCACCGCGACGCGCTCGAACGGCTCGGCGGCCGCAGCGCCCAGGGCGGCGTCCGTGCAGTAGGCCACGGGGGGCGTCGGATCGTCTCCGGGCGGGTCCGTGTTGGGCGGATCGTCAACCGAGGATGGGGAGTCTCCGCAGGCGCTGAGCAGTGTGGTTACCGCGAGGATCGCCGGGGCCAGGAAACGGGGGGGACGTCGCATGGCGAGACAGGGGCTGAGGTGGACATTCCGTCGCTCAGGCGCCGGGCTCCACTTCAGGAAGCGCAACCACGCAAAACAATAGAGGCCCGAACGCCCTCATCGGTCCGGATCCCAAGGTAGGGGGCGGGTTCTATGCGTGCAACAATACCCCGCCCGAGACCCGTCCTCATCGCGCGCTGGACCTCGTAGTCGACGCGGGGCCGGCGTTTGTGCTCGTCCCCTTGTGCGTCGGGCTTGCGACCCCTACCGGTGAATGCCGGGTCGGGCCCCGGGCGACTCCAACTCAGAGGGAAGATGAGCCAGCCATGGAAGGTGGGTGTCCTGCTCACCCTCGCCGTCGCCTTCCCCGGCGCGGAGCTCCGCGGCCAGGCCATCCAGGAGGTCCTGACGCCGGAGATGGAGATCTCCCGGGGCTACGAGACATGGTCCCTCTTCCTCGTCTGCAATCCCGAGTGGGCCAGCCCCGACGCGTTCGAGCGCATCGAGGACATGTGGAACGCCTTCACGGGATTCGGACGAGCCATCGGGGACGACCACCTCGCGGTATGGTTCTGGCGGCAGGACCCGAGGTGGGGCACCGAGCAGCTCGTGGAGGACGTGGACGTCGAGCGGGCCGCACGCTTCTGCGACCTGTACGACCTGATGCCGAGCCGAAGCCCCCACGTCCTGGTGACCACCTCCTACCCGACCCCGGACGAGCGGGTGGAGGAGTACGGGACGGTCCAGCTGGCGGGCGCCGAGCCCGCCGAGATCCGCCAGTTCCTGATCTCCCTGGCGGACGCGCTCTACGCGGGCGACATCGCGAGCCTCGACCCCGCGACCGAGACGTTCTGGTTCCGCCTCTTCGAGGCGATCCGCGCGCCGATCCGTCGGCTGGGCGAAGACGTCTCCGTCTCCATCGAGTCCGGGCCGCTGAGCCTCCGCTGGTCGGGCGGCGGCCGGTAGCGGGCCCCGCCACGATGGCGATCACGCGCTGGCACTACGGGAAGCTGATCCTCCTGTGGACGTGGGGAGCCCTCGCCGTGGTGGTGCTCTTCTACGTGGCCACCGATCTGGAGCCGGACGGCCGCGACTCCGTCACCTCCATCTTCGGCCTCGTCCTGATCGCGTGCATGATCGCGATTCCGGCGGCGCTCTCCGTCGTGACCTGGAAGTGGCTCGGCGGGAGGGAGCGGGGCTTGGACGACGAGCCGCCCTCGGAGCAGGGCCCGGCCTGAACGGAGACCTCCGCCCTCAGGTCGCTACTGCTTCTCTCCGTACCCTACCAGCACGCCCGTCGCCCCCGAACCTTCGCGATGCGCGACCACGAAGAGCATCCGCTCGTCAGCCTCGTGTCGGGCCCACAGCGATCCGTGCTCCTCCGCGCCGTTGCGGACCCGGTGCTCGACCTTCACCTCGTACCCCTCCGCCTCGAGCGCCTCGAGGTAGGAGGCGAGAAGCTCCGACGCACCGCTC
Source organism: Longimicrobiales bacterium (assembly GCA_041690395.1). Lineage (GTDB taxonomy): Bacteria > Gemmatimonadota > Gemmatimonadetes > Longimicrobiales > Gaopeijiaceae > JAWLHJ01. The sequence continues at coordinate 367,514 of JAWLHJ010000005.1, forward strand.
TCGGACTCCCATGCGACGGCACCCAGCCGCCCCCTGTCCGAGTCCAGCGAAAGGACCGGCGTCGCCCGGCCGGGCACGTCGCCGAAGCTTCCGACCCAATCGGGCATGCTCGACGCGTTGTCGCCGAACGCGGCCACGGCCTGGCCCTCGTCGGTGTGGATCCGGATCTGCCCGCCGTCGTCTCCGTCGACGAACTCGACGCGCACCCGGCCCTCGTCCGAATCGATGGTGAGCAGCCCGCCCTGGTCCGTGCGGGCCAGATCGAACGCGATGCGGCCTTCGTCCGAGCTGATGCTGAGCGATGCCACCTCCTGCGTCTCCGCGGTCGATGGATCGGGATGGGTCTGGCCGTCGGTGGTCTCGAGCGGCGCCGACATCGCTCTCAGGACCTCGGCCGGTCCGTCACCACCTTCCACGCCGGAAAGCAGGGCCACGCCCCGTTCCGGGCGCAGGGAGACGAGGTCCTCGGCCGTGGCCAGGCGTGCCGCCATCCTGGCCAGGGCCACGTTCGGCGCCGCGCCCAGCTCGCGGGTCACCACGTTCCGGATCTCGTGCCGTACCTCGTTCGCCACCTTGTAGGCGACGAACCCCGCGCCCAGCGTCCCCACCAGGGCGAAGAAGCCCAGCGCCACGAAGACCCACCCCAGCGGGGAAAGGCCCCGGCCCGCTCTCGATCCAGTGACCGCGATCTCGAATTCATCGTGCATCGATCGTCTCCCCCGTCATCGTTCCTCGACCCCTCGCGTCCACTCCCTACGGGTCGGGCGGTGTCGAAGATTCGCCCGCATGAGGCAGATGCCCGGGCGCCCGGGAGCGGTGCCCGGACGCCCCGGGGAGTGCAGGGGGATCTTGCTGACGGGGGCGGCGCCCCGCGTCCTCAGATCCTCTGGTGGTCGGCTCTCCAGTTCCGCACGGCCGCCTTGATCGACTTCCGGTCCGCGAGCTCGCCGTCGAGGACGCGCCGCACCAGGCCCTCGAGCTCGTCGTCCGACGTGAAGCGCAGCCCGACGATGTGGTCGGTCGAGATCTCGTCGATGCGGCCGCGGAGGTCGTCGGGGAGCCGCTGCATGCGGATCCGCTCTTCCAGGCGGATGACCCGGTCCTGCACGCCCAGCGGGAACGCGCGGGCGAAGAATGCGGCCAGGAGCACCCCGATTGCGAATACGAGCGTCATCAGGGCGCCCAACGAGAACCCGGTGACGGCCACATAGGCGAAGTAGATGGTGGGCACGAGGAGGAACGACATGGTCCAGTAGTGATACAGCGGCACCATCTTCGCGTGGCTGGCGAAGCTCTGAGACGTCTCGGGCATGGGGCTCTCCAGGGGTCGGTCAGGCGATGAGCTCGCCGGGCAACTCGGTCTCGACGACGTCACTACCCTCCAGCGCGACGTGATAGACACGCGCGTCCTCCCGCGTCTTCACCACGCGCCGCACCTCGTTGTCCACGAAGTGGATGCCCGCGTCGTTGTCGCACGCATACCCGGGCTTCAGCTCCCCCGACGCGATCATGCGGTGGTACGTGGGGCGGCGTACGGCCTCGGCGTCGTAGTGGGGCGAGTGGCTCCCCCGCAGGAATCCCAGGCACTCGACCTTGGTGACCTCCTGCGGCCGTGAATCGGTCGTGCCCTCCTCGAACCAGCAGAGAGAGCCCGCGCTCGCGCCCCCGAGCACGATCCCCCGGTTCCACGCCTCGCGCAGCACCTCGTCGATGCCCTGGGCGCGCCAGATGGCCTGCTGGTTCAGCGTGTTTCCTCCGGATACCACGATGCCGTCCACCGACAGGAAGATCTCCTCCCAGCTCCGGTCCGTGCGGTAGCTGCTGATGAAGCTCTCCTGGGCCGACGGCTCGACGTCGAGGGGCGCGCAGTACTCGTACCACCGGATGATGCCCGACTCGCGGTCGGCCGATGCGGTCGGCAGGTAGCAGAGCTTCGGCCGCTCCTGGCCGGTGAGCTCGGCCATGTAGCGGATGAAGGCCGTGCCGAATCCACCGCCGGCGATGAGGATCTGGCGCGGGACGGGCTGGTGGTCGGGGCGTCCGGCCGCCCCGGTGCCGGCTGCGGTGGCGGTCGTGACGCCGGTGGTCAGGCCGAGGCCGGCCGCGGCGGAGGAGGCCAGGAATTCACGTCGGAGCATCGGAAGGTCCTCATGGATACGGGGCAGGGCGGTGCGACGATCAACATCCGGTTCCGGGTATCGCGTGGCAAGCCGCGCGGGCCTATGCTTGCACCATGACTCCCACCTCTTCCTTGCGCCCAGCCATGCGTCACGTTCTCCCGCTCCTCACCGTGCTCCTCCTGATTCCGGCGTCGTTGCGGGGCCAGGCTCAGGACCCGGTTCGGTACGAGATCAGCTTCCCGAACCGTGCCCATCACGAGGCCGAGATCCGCGTCACCTTTCCCGACCTGGATCCGGGCCCTCTCGAGGTCCGCATGAGTCGGACGTCGCCTGGACGATATGCGCTCCACGAGTTCGCCAAGAACGTTTACGGGGTGCGGGCGACGGGCGTCGACGGCCGCGAGGTCGTGGTCACGCGCCCGAACCCCCATCAGTGGGACGTGACGGAGCACGGCGGCGAGGTGACCCTGACGTACACCCTCTACGGGGACCGGGCGGACGGCACCTACACGGGCATCGACCGGACCCACGGGCACCTGAACATGCCGGCGACGTTCATGTGGGCGCGGGGGCTCGAGGCGAGACCCATCGAGCTCAGCGTGACGGTGCCGGAGGGGAGCGGCTGGCAGGTCGCGACGCAGCTGGTCGAGACGGACGATCCGTACCGATTCACCGCGCCGGACCTAGCCTACTTCCTCGACAGCCCGACCGAGGTCTCGAGCTTGTGGCTCGAGCGCTGGCCGGTGACCGGGGCGACGGGAGGGGCGCGGCAGGCCGTGCGGGTGGCACTGCATCACGACGGCACGGAAGCCGACGCGGAGCGCTACGCCCGCGACGTGGCCGCCATCGTGGAAGCCTCGAAGGACGTGTACGGTGAGATGCCGCGCTTCGACTACGGGACCTACACGTTCCTGGCGGATTACCTGCCCTGGGTGGCCGGGGACGGCATGGAGCACCGGAACTCCACCATCGTCTCGAACACGAGCTCGCTGGCCGAGAATCGCCTGGGCATCCTGGGGACGGTCGCCCACGAATTCTTCCATGCGTGGAGCATCGAGCGGATCCGGCCGGCGACCCTGGAGCCGTTCGACTTCGAGGAAGCGAACATGTCGCGGGAGCTCTGGTTCGGCGAAGGGTTCACGAGCTACTACGACGACCTGATTCTCTGGCGGGCCGGGCTCATCGACGACGGCGAGTTCGCGGCGCGGATGGGCTCCATCGCCGAGGCCGTGACCTCGGCCCCGGGCCGGCGGTTCTTCTCGCCGGTCGAGATGAGCATGCAGGCTCCGTTCGTCGACGCCGCCGTCTCCATCGATCCCCAGAACCGCGGCAACACGTTCCTGTCGTACTACACGTGGGGCTCGGGCGTGGCCCTCGGTCTCGACCTCACGCTGCGCAGGCGCTTCGAGGGCGTGACGCTCGACCACCTGATGCGCGAGATGTGGCGTGCCCACGGATCTCCGGAGATCCCGTACGACGTGGACGACGTGGAGGCCGCGCTGGCACGCGTCACCGGGGACGCCGCGTTCGCCGCCGACTTCTTCCGTCGCTTCGTGCGCGGCCGCGAAGCACCCGACTACGGCGCGCTGCTCCGCGAGGCGGGCATCGCCTGGGAGCCGGCGCGTCCCGGTGCGGCCTGGATCGGACCGCTCCAGCTGCGGGCCGACCCCGACGGTGCGGTGGTGAACGGGACGCCGCGCCTCGGGAGCCCCCTGTACGAGGCGGGACTCGACCGGAACGCCCGGATCCTCGATCTGGACGGCCGACCGGTGACGTCGGCCGACGAGGTCGCGGCCGTGCTGGCCGAACACGGTCCCGGCGACCGGATTCCGGTCCGGTTCCGGAGCCGGGGCACGGAGCACCAGGCCGAGCTCCTGCTCGAGGAGGACCCGGCCCGCCGGGGCGTCCTGCTCCCGGCGGGGGAGCGGAGCGCGCAGCAGTCGGAGCGCCTGGAGTCGTGGCGAAGCCCTATCCGTGTCCCCTGACGGGCCGCGGCGGATACGGCTCCTCGAGGCGGGCCACCTCCTCGTCGGTCAGCTCGACGTCGAGCGCGCCGAGCGCGTCGTCGAGGTGCGCCATCTTGGTGGCGCCGATGATGGGCGCCGTGACACCGGGGCGGCCGAGGAGCCACGCCAGGGCCACCTGCGCCCGGCTGATGCCGCGCGCTTCGGCCACCTCCCCGACCCGCCGGATGATCTCGTCGGCCTCCGGGAAGTCGTAGAGCCGCTCCGCGAAGTCGTCGCTCTCGCCGCGTGAGGTGGCGTCCTTCCGCGCGGCCGGACGGGTCAGCCATCCCCTAGCAAGCGGGCTCCAGGGGATCACCCCGATGCCCTCCTCCCGGCACAGCGGCATCATCTCACGCTCTTCCTCGCGGTAGAGCAGGTTGTAATGGTTCTGCATGGACACGAACCGGCTCCAGCCGGCCAATTCCGCCATGTACAGCGACCGCGCGAACTGCCAGGCGTACATGCTCGACGCGCCCACGTACCGCACGTAGCCCATCCGCACCGCGTCGTGCAGCGCCTCCAGCGTCTCCTCGATGGGCGTCGTGTCGTCCCAGCGATGGATCTGATAGAGGTCGATGTAGTCCGTATCGAGCCGCCGCAGCGAATCCCGCACCCCGTCGAGGATATGCTTGCGGGAGAGCCCGCCCCGGTTGGGCCGGTCGGACATCGGATGATAGACCTTGGTGGCGAGGACCACCTCGTCCCGGCGCATATGCTCGTTCAGCAGCTTGCCCGTCACCTCCTCGCTCACGCCGAGCGAGTACATGTCGGCCGTGTCGAAGAAGTTGATGCCCGCCTCGACGGCGCGCCGCACGAAGGGCCGCGCGTCGTCCTCGGACAGGATCCAGGGGCGCCACTCCGGGTCGCCGTAGCTCATCATACCAAGGCAGAGACGGGAGACTTCGAGGCCGGTGCTGCCGAGCTTCACGTAATCCATGGGGATGTCAGGGGGTGAGGGTGAGCGGTGCGGACCTGGTCGTACCCATGTGGAGTGCGATGTGCCGCGATAGTATGCGTCATGAACTCCGTGCCCGATTCGTTGCTCGTATGTCGCCGGGAGCGTTCAACCTCGACGAGGGACCAGCCATGAGACCATCGGCACTCGCAGTCCTGCTCGCCACCGGCCTCGCGGTCGCCGGGGGAAGTTGCGCTCCGGAGCAGGAGGCCTATCCGGCGAGCGCGGAGGTCGCGCGCATCCAGGCCCATCTGGCCGACGTGCTGCGCGCGCTCCGGGCGGACGCTCCGGCCCACCTCACGCCCCGGCAGCTCGCGGCGCGGCGGACGGCCATCGGCTGGCTCGAGGAGTACCGGGCCGCCGGACGGTTCCCGCACAACCACGTGCACCCCGAGGGCCGGGTGCCGGTGTTCGTCGATCCCCACGGGACGCCGTGCGCGGTCGGCCACCTGATGCTACGATCGGGCGAGCACGAGCTCGTCGAGGAGATCGTGCGGACCGACAACCTCGTGCGCGTCCCGGAGCTGGCCGGTGACGAGCGCCTGGACGCCTGGCTGGACGAGCACGGGCTGACGCTGGCGGAGGCCGCCCGGATCCAGCCCGGATACGACCCGCAGCCGATCCCCATGGTCCATGTCGAGTACGACGAGACCTTCACCGTGGGCCTGTCCATCGCGACCGCGGCCCTCGCCTCCTACGCCGCGATGGTCGAGCCGCAGGAGGCCAGGCCCTGGCTGGACGCCCTCATGATCGGCACGACCGTCGGGCACACGGCGCTGCTCGTGAATGCGGGCACCAACGACGTCGACGACGAAGCGTGGGTGATCGGGCTGAACGTGGCGGGCGCGCTCGTGGCCGCGGGATCGACCGTGGTCCGTGCGCTCGGGCGGGACGACGTCGAGGCGGACCCGGCAGAGTCGGGCGTCCAGGCGTTCGTGGCGCCGGGCCGGTACGGAACGCAGGTCGGCCTCACCCTGCGGCACTGAGAGGGCTCAGCCCCTCATCGCGAGCATGATGCCCGCCACCAGTGCCATGAGCGCGCCGATGAAGACCAGCAACACCATCACCTTGAACGCGGACGACAGCTTGTCGAGCGCGGTCATGAGATGTTGCACGTCGTTGCCGGCGGTCGATACGACGTCGGACATCGCCGACGCGGCGCCCCGGAAGTACACGCCGACCCCGATGTAGACGCCGCCCATGATGAGACCCGCAATGAGGTCTTCCGGGTCCAGAATCCCGCCGATGATCATCAAGGCGCCGCTCACGATCGCGATCCAGGACCAGTAGCCGATCCACTTCCCGGCTGTGCCGATGATCTGGTTCTCGTGGGGTCCGAACTCGTGCGAGCTGGGCTGCGGAGAAGGGGTGGTGGCTTCCATGGTCGTGCCGCCTTGCTGAATCGTCCGGTGGTCGAGCACGCAAGGTGAGACGGTCGGCACCGCGGGGAAAGGCGACGTCGTACCGGGGTGTTACGCGCCTCTCAGCTCTTTCAGGCTGGCGAGGGCCGGAGCCACGACCCGCGTGGCAAGGGGGATCACCAGGAGCCCAAGCGCGAGCCCGAAGATCCCGTCCAGCGAGGCGGTGACGAACCACTCGGTGAAGCCGGAGGCCACCGGCGCCGCCTCCGCGGCGGCCTCGGCCACGTCGTGGATCCACCCGTAGGGGGCCCCGAACCCCAGCTCGTCGAGGCCGTGGAGAATGATGTTGCCGCCGACCCAGAGCATGGCGGCGGTGCCCACGATGGCGATGACCTCCATGACCGCGGGCATGGCCTTCACGATGCCCCGCCCGAGGGCCCGGACGGAAGGCACGCCCTCGGTCTGGCTCAGGCGAAGCCCGAAGTCGTCGGCCTTGATCAGGAGGGCCACGGCGCCGTAGACGAGCGCGGTGATGCCCACGGCCACCACCAGAAGGACCACGCCCTGGGTGATGAGCCCCTCGGCCTCCACCACCGAGAGCGCCATGGCCATGATCTCGGCCGAAAGGATGAAGTCCGTCTTGATGGCGCCTTTCACCCGTCGTTCCTCCAGGTGGGCGGCGTCCAGCGTCACGGGCCTCTTCTCTTCGGCGTGCCCACCCCGATGCGCGACGAGGTGCCACACCTTCTCGGCCCCTTCGAAGCAGAGGTAGGTCCCGCCCAGCATGAGGAGGGGCGTCAGCACCCACGGGGCGAAGGCCGAGAGGACGAGCGCCGCCGGGAGGAGGATCACCACCTTGTTGAAGAGCGATCCCCGGGCGATGCGGAAGACGATGGGCACTTCCCGGGCGGCCGGGAGGCCGTGCACGTACTTCGGCGTCACGGCCCCGTCGTCGATGACCAGGCCGGCGGCCTTGGTCCCGGCCTTGGCCGCGTGGGCCGCCACGTCGTCGAGCTGGGCCGCCGCCAGCTTGGCCAGGGCGGCGACGTCGTCGAGGAGGGCGAGGAGTCCGGTCATGCGAGAAGGCTAGTCGCGGGGGAGGGAGTCCGCTACCGGGCATCCTTCACCTTTCGGCCCCGCGCCGTATCTTCCGGGTCAGACCCGGTAGCTCAGCTGGTAGAGCAACTGACTTTTAATCAGTAGGTCCTGGGTTCGATCCCCAGCCGGGTCACTAGCGTAAGCTCTATTCCCTTAGCCTAATAGGGGGTTCGGGATGGCAGCCTGTTCTTCGAGACGGCCGGAAATGTGTGCGAGCTGTGTGCCGGGAGCGCTGACCAGTCCGGCACATTCATTCGGAGTGGTTCGACTGGAGACCGAGGGATGAGGGAGGGGCAGCTTGCCAGTCTCATTCGGGACGTTGGCGAGGAGACCGTCTCTCAGAGTCTCCCAACCAAGTACAGTCGTATTAAGCCGATTCTGGCCAGCATTACGGACCTTCCGGAGAACGGCATTGACGTCAAGAGGGTCGGCAAGTCTGGCGATGCCGGGACGCGTCTGGACGCAGTGGGGAGCAACAAGGCCAAGCAAGGACTCGGCGAGGATGATCCGTACCTTGCGGCGATAGTGTACACCGGTGACGAGGAGGGGGACTTCGCAAACCTCTGCCGGATTCTCCAGCGAGAGCTTCCGGGGACTGGCAGTGCCATCGTCTTTGACAAACGTGCCGATTACGCTGCGACGAGGATTTTCGCCAGGGACCTTGAGCAGGGGGCTCTGGATCGTCTGGTTTCGTCTCTTGACCTGGACGTAAACGTCATTGAGCGACTGAACCAGACCCCGGGCGAGATCGCTTTAGACCCCAGCAACGACTTCCCGGAAGAGGTCTTTGAGGGTGCAGCCCTGGATCGGGCAGAGTTCGAGCAGTTGCTGGACCTGCTTCGGCGAAAGAAGAACGTGATTCTTCAGGGTCCGCCAGGCGTCGGCAAGACGTTCATGGCAAAGCGGCTCGCTCAGGTCCTCTCGGACGGGCACCCGGACCGCTCCAGGGTCGTGCAGTTTCACCAATCATTCTCATACGAAGACTTCGTCCGCGGTTGGCGGCCGAAGGAGTCCGGCGGATTCGAGGTGGAAGACGGGGTGTTCCACCGATTCTGCACCATCGCTGGCCGGTTCCCGAAGGATCAGCCCTGCGTCTTCATCATAGACGAGATCAATCGCGGCAACGTCGCCGGCATCTTCGGTGAGCTCCTGGTCCTCATGGAAAGAGACAAACGGGACGAGCGGTATGCAGTGGAGCTGCCGAACCGGAAGGACGGTGAGGGTAGGTTCTTCGTCCCTCCCAACGTCTTCATGTTGGGATTGATGAATACTGCAGACCGGTCGCTCGCTTTGGTTGACTACGCCCTCAGGCGTCGCTTCGCATTCCATGCACTACAGCCTCTTTACGGCACCGAGATATTCCGCGAATTCTTGGCCGAGCAGGGAGTTCCGGGCGACCTGGTGGAGCGGATCAACGAGCGGATGATGATGCTCAATCAGCTCATCGTTGATGACGGCAACCTCGGGGCAGGCTTCCGGGTTGGTCACAGCTTCTTCTGTCCGTCGCAGGCTGACAAGGAGCGGGGGCTGGATGAGGCGTGGTATACGGGCGTAGTGGAGACCGAGATCGCCCCGCTGCTGGCCGAGTATTGGTTTGATGACCCAGGGAGAGCCAGGAACCTGGCCGCCGAACTTCTAGGGTGAAGATTCCAGTCCGGAATCTCTACTACCTGCTCGCGTACGCCTGGGACCGGCTCCAGGAAGCAGAGCGGATCTCGGTGGGAGCCGAAGAGGTGCACGACCTCACGAATCTCCTGGCCCGGGTGCTCGAGGGGGCGGCCAACATACTGATCCGCCGAGGGATTGACCGGGGGTACGCGACTTCGACCGCAGAAGTTCGGGGTATACGGGGCCAGATTGACTTCTCTGGCTCGCTGCGGCGGATGTCGTTCGAAAGAGGGCGCGCCGTATGTTCCTTCGACCTCTTGTCGGAGGACGTTCAACACAACCGGATTCTGAAAGCCGCGGTCAGGAAGCTGGTGGGCTCCGGTGAGCTCGATCCCTCGATCGAGGCCGGGTTGGTGCGGCTGTTGAGCAGGCTTTCTGGGGTGACTGACATCAATCTTGACCCCGGGGCATTCCGGAGCGTCCAACTGAGCCGGAACAGCCGGCTCTACGGTTTCGTCATGGATGTCTGCCGGCTTGTCTGCGACGGCCTGCTGCCCACCGAGGATCCTGGTCGGCGGTCGTTCGCACGCTTTTTGGGGAGCGACCAGGAGATGGGGCGTCTGTTCGAGTCGTTCGTGCGCAATTTCCTCACACGAGAGCAGGCAGCGTTCGCGGTGAGCTCCCCTGACCTCGGGTGGAGAACCATCGAGTCCGACAGGGAATCTGCTCGCCTGCTTCCCGGAATGAAGCTTGACGTCCTCCTTGAGCGATCTGACCGACGCATCGTTCTGGAGACCAAGTTCTACTCGCGGCCGCTGGCGGGGTTCTACGGTGTCGCGCGGTTGAGATCCCAGCATCTCTATCAGTTGACCACTTACATGGACAACCTCAGGGACGGTCCCCCTGCCGAGGGAGTGCTGTTATACGCCTGGTCTGGCGAGGGCTTTGACGTCAGCTATCAGTACCGTGGGCGCCCGCTTCGCGCCCTTACCCTCGATCTCGGCCAGCACTGGGAGTCAATCAGCTCGGATCTCAAGGATATATCCGCTTGAGGTATCGGCCGTCTACACTTCGGCGAGGTCACTCATCGTCGCGAGGTGGGCCTCCAGGGCAGACGCGAAGTCGTCTGGATACCTCAGGCTGCTCTTCTTGAGCCGGCCGAAGAAACCGGACGTTGCGCGCCGGGAGAGGGGCTTAGGCTCGAACTCGAGGAATCGGTCGAGTGGTGGAATCGCTTCGCGCCTCGGCCACTCGCTCACGTCTACGGTCCATCTGCCGTCCTTCTTCGAGCCCCAGGCGGCCGTGGGCCAGGAGCGTTCCCGCACCAATCGCTCCGAACCCAGTGGTAGCGCGCCTTGAGATCGGGTTAGCACCTCCCCGACCCAGGCCGCAGCATCCACCGACACGGCATTGCCGACGAGCTTCCAGCGCAGGGTTGCCCGCCCTACGGCCTCGGCCGGGAGGGTCCAATCGACCGGAAAGCCTTGGAGGCGCTCGGCGTCGCGAAGATGCGGGGTCACGATCTTTCCGTCCGGCAACCAGATGGCAGGCGGGGACGGTATCCCGAGGCCTGAGCCTCCCTTCAGTGTGGGTATGGCATCTACTGCCCATCCGAGTCCGCGGGTCCCCTCGGTCCAATAGAATCCACAAGCCCGACCGGTGTGGTCTGGCCTACCTGGTTCGGCGGCGTTCTCGGAAAAAAGCAGTGTCGCAGGATTGACCGACGGTCCCTTGGCGGCGAGTAGATAGACACGGCGACGTCGTTGGGGAAGACCGAACGCCCGTGAGTCCACGACCCGGTAAGCCCACCTGTAGCCGCGCTCCTCAAACTGCCGGACGAGATACTCCATCGCTTGGCCGCGGCCCAGCTGCAGCATGAACGGCACGTTCTCGATCAGGACCCACGGTACGTCAGACTCGTCGATCATCCGGAACACATGGGAAACGAGACCGGACTGGTCGCCTTTAATGCCCTTGGTCTGACCTGCCTGCGACAGGTCCTGGCAGGGAAAGCCTGCGGTCAGCAGCTCCACACCGCTTGGCAGGCTGAGGTCCCGAACGTCTTCGTGGTGTGCGTCTTCCGGAACATGCGGAAAGCGTTTTTTGAGGACTGCGGACGCTGAAGGGTCGTTTTCGCAGAACAGGACCGTCTCGTGTCCGGATCGTGCGAGGCCGAGCTCGATGCCCCCGATGCCTGCGAACAGCGCGGCGACCTTCATTCCGCTCCCTGGGGTTGAGGGTGGGTCGAGGACTTCAAGGAGGCCAGACGGGCCAGGACTTCCTCAGGATCTCGCAACGCACACTCCCAGATGATTCGCACCGTGTAACCCTTCTCCCTCAAAGCCCTGACTGCCGCGGCGTCCCGCCGTCGGTTTGTCTCGATCTTCTCGCGCCAGAAGTCGGAGTTCTTGAGGGGGATTCGGTATCCCCGCCCGCCCTTCGTCTTCGCGCAGTTCTTGTGTCCGTGCCAGAAGCACCCGTGGACGAAGATCGCCCACTGTCTCTTCCGATTGGCGAGATCGGGAGACCCGGGAAGATCGCGGTTCCGGGTCCGGTACCGAAGGCCGAGCCCGTGCGCCATCGATCGGACGCTGATTTCGGGCTTCGTGTCCCGCTGCCGGACTGCCGCCATCATCCGAGAGCGCACTTCAGCCGGTACGATGTCGCCTTCGGTCGCTTGGTCGCCTCTCATGTATAACCCCCGGGCGGGCCCTTCTCCATGTCGCTATGGGACGAATGGGTCATTCACCGGCCCCCGAGAAGAGCATCGCCTCCAAGCGTTCCGCCGCGCCGTCCTGCATGGTCTGGAGCCCCTTGCGCCGGCCGGTATGCCTAGCAGGCCTGTCTCTGGCCAGGTTCGCTGCTCGACCGACCGAGGTCGCCGTGAGTCGGATCATATTCATCGGACCACGGTGTCGTCCTCCATCGTCGTGACTCATAACAACCCGACACTAAGGATCCGTTTGCACTCGTGGCCTCGTTGGAGGTTGGGGTTCAACTCGCGGCCTCGCCTCTTGTAATGCTGCGTTCGGCTTGCCTTCTACTCGTTGAGAGGGCAATCCTCGCCGCCGACAGCCGGCGGCAACAACTCAGGAGGCCGAATGACTGACGCAAACAACCACGAGGTAGACCAGAACCAGGCCCTGGAATCACTCAACTGGGGACCGGACAGCCCGAAGGGCGGTCGGGTCGTCATGGGCCGGATCCTGAAGGAAAGCGCCACCGTGCCCCTCTTCTTCGGTCAGACCATAATCCAGTCCCTCCAAGACATGGCGTATAACGATACCACGTCTGCCTTGTGCGAACACGTCTACTCAGCCATTCAGAGGAGGAGCAGTGCAAACGAAGCAGCCGTACATGACCGCCGAGGAGATCGCACACCGTTGGGGAGTGCATCGAGACACCATCTACAAGCTGCGGCCGAGAGGACTCCGTACCTGAAGCCGGGTCCGAACACCCGTTGCTACCGAGCGGAGGACGTAGAGGCGTTTGAGATCTCGCGGGCCGTGGGAGAGGAGGGTCCTGCCGGCGGCCGCACCTAGCGATTGGCCAGCCACCAACTCACGACACGCACGGCTTCCGGGAAGCCGGTGTCCCCAAGCGTGGGAATCTCTGCGTCAACTGGAGCATCGGAGTCGAAGTACCGCGTCCGAACTCGATTCGCCTCTAGCAACCGCGTGAGCAGGGACTCCGCATCTGAGCCAAGCCAGGCAGAGCCCGGCGGCGCCACCAGGGGCTCCTCGCTATCAAGTCGAATATACTGGTCGGAGGTCACGGTTTCCCGGCCCCCTCTACTGAGGTAGATCGCGAGGAGTCCGTCCTCCCCATAGAGGAGGGTTAGAGGGCCGGTGCCTACACGCCTGTCCGCAAGAATCGCCCGATTCTGGACGAGGCATTGAGAGTCATCGGTCATTGCGTCGGTCGCACAGCCGAGGAGCGCCCAACTTCCGACGTGGCCGCTCATATCGTCGTAGACCTCGAACTCCTGGTCACCCACCTGCCCAAGTCGAACGGATCCGAATTCTGTCGACTCCAGTTCGTGGGGCAGCGGGAACGGGACCTCCTGAGCTCGTGCCGCGCTCGCCACGACCAAGACCGTGATAGCTGTGAGCAGCGAAATCCTCATTCGTCCAACCATGTAGGGGTATGTGACTCATAGTCCGTAGACTGATGGTCCACGAGAAAGCTCTCGTGCTTGCGTGGCAAGATCACGGGCGCGGGAGGGAGCTCGCAATGCTGACCGGAGTCGAAGCGCATGCTAGGCGGGCCTCGTTCAAGAAGGGTGTGTTGCTTGTGGGTGCGGCACACCGAGACCCCCTATTGAGGAAGTCGCAGTTGGCTCCGCCGCGATGGACCGTCTCCGGTTGAATGCGAGTTCGATTGGGAGCTTGAGGACGGGAGTCACTAAAGTCGTGGGCGACTCGCGAATCGTTGAGTAGGCGGTCGGGCAGCGACTTCACAGAACAAGAGTTCTTCCGGGTCCGCTCCCTGCCGTCGCTCCCCCTACATGGCCCGGAGCTGTTGTGGGCCGGAGGCGGAGTGCAGCGTATTCTCGATCAGGCTCGCGTAAACCGTTGGATAGTGGGCCACGTCGGAAACATCTGAACGTTCACTGACATGTGCCCTTGGTGATGGATGCCGGCGGCGGTGCATCTTTGCTGCTTCCTTGGGGTAGGGAATTTGTTCCCCATTCAGGAAGCGGGCCCATGCCGTACGATCTTTCTCAGGTTCTGGTGGTCGGGATCTCATCCCGAGCCCTATTCGACCTCCGAACGGAGGACCGGATCTTCGACGAAGAAGGTCTGGAGGCCTACTCCAAGTATCAGATCGCCCACGAGGACAAACCCCTCGATCCGGGTCCAGCTTTCGCTCTCGTGAAGGCCTTGCTTCACCTAAACGAGATTGGTGGGGAGAAGCGGCGCACCGAGGTGGTCGTGATGTCCCGGAACAATGCGGACACAAGCCTGAGGCTCTTCCACTCCATTAGGAAGCACAATCTCGACATCACCAGGGCAGCGCTGACCTCGGGTGCCCCTCTAGCAAGGTACGCCAAGGCGTTTGAGGTCGACCTCTTTTTGTCGGCAGACGAACAGGATGTCCAGATGGCCGTGGACGGGGGATTCGCCGCAGCCCGTATTTATTCTTCGCCTCCTGACGGGTCCCTTCCGACCGACCAGGTCAGAATCGCGTTCGATGGAGATGCGGTCCTTTTCTCGGAAGAGTCCGAACTCATCTATCAGAAGGACGGTCTGGACGCATTTCATCTTCATGAGCAAGAGAGAGCGTCTGAGCCTCTCGGAGCTGGCCCTTTTGCGCCGTTCCTTCGGACCCTGTCCACACTACAACGCGAGTTTGGCCGTAAAGAGGGAGAGGAGGGTCCCATCCGGACAGCGCTTATTACTGCTCGGAACAGCCCTGCACATGAGCGAGTGATCCGGACTCTCCGCTCGTGGAACGTACGAGTTGACGAGACGTTTCTGTTGGGCGGAGCTCCGAAGGACGGCGTCGTGCGAGCCTTTGGGCCGCACATCTTCTTCGACGATCAGGCAACCCATCTCGAGCCGTCGGCGGAGCATACTGCCGTGGCCCAGGTGCCCTTCCGGACAGCCGGTGCCGAGCAGCTAGTACTCGACGGCCTTCCCGAGTCGATAGAAGCGACACCTGACAGGAACGGCCGAAGGGGTATCTCTAAGAAGAAAGGCGAGCCTGCCACCGCCACAACCGTGCCAACCCCGCCGAGCGCCGAGGCACCTCCATCCCGGTCGAGGAAGCGGGGCAAGAAGCCGTAGAAGTGTGGGACGACTCTGGAGAGATCGGGATGCGGGTTGATCCGTGGGGCGACGCCCCACCTCAGTTAACAAAAATGCTTCCGGCTCCGCTCACTTCGTTCGCTCCGACCTAGATGGCCCCAGACAAGTGTGGCCGGGGAACGAAGTGCAGCGTACTCTCGGAGTGACAGTCCGACCGCGATTTGTGGTTGGGCTACGTCGGAGACATCTGAACGTTATGGAACGCTCGTCTCTGGGTTGGATCGCGGACGCTAGGGCTGGGCCGTCGGGCACGAAGTGAATCGGCGCATCAGGGAGGAGATGGGTGAATCGATACGGCTCTTACCGTGCGCTGTTAGGAAACGCGGTATCCGCGGCATGCGCTGGGATTGAGATCTACAACAAGCCGAAGTTCGATTATCGGGATGAAACCGCGATCATTCTGCTGGTAAACGCGTGGGAGTTGGCTCTGAAGGCGGTTCTCTCGAAGAACCGGGTGCCCATCTACTATCCCAAGAAGCGCGACCAGCCCTATCGGACCCTGAGCGCACGAGACGCCCTGACCAAGGCGGAGCCGTTCTTTCCGAAGGAAATCGACTATCGGGCCACCGCTGAGAACGTTCAGCTCCTAATTGAATATCGGGACACCGCGGTCCATTTCTATCACAAGGAAGGGCTGGAGGTTGTCCTCTACTCCCTGGCCCAGACGGCGATCGTCAACCTGAAGGACCTCGTCGAGCATGTCTTCGACAGAGACCTTTCGGATGAGGTATCGATATCGCTTCTCCCGCTCTCGTTCGCCACACCCGTTGATCCCATCCAGTTCCTAAGGCGTGCCCGAGAGGATGGTGAGTTCAACACCGCCGTAAGGGACTTCGCGAATTTGGTGACCTCTGCAGTAGAGTCGCTAGAGTCGGACAAGCGTGACACCGGCCGGTTACTTACCGTGTTCCAGGTGAAGCTCGTTTCCACCAAGAAATTGGAGAAGGCGGACCTGGTCGTGGGCGTTCAAGGACAGGCCGGTACGGATGGGAAGTTGTTGGTCCAGAAACCCACCGATCCGAATGCCTCTCATCCCTACCGCGAGTCGGATATCATCACTCCGAAGTCTGGCGACAGAGGATTCGGAATCGAGTACGACGGGCTCCCGCTAGGTCAGTACCAGTTCCGTGCGATCGGGAAGAAGCTCCAAGTGCGTGAGAATCCTGAATGGTGCTGGAGAGACTCCACAGGGATGGTCACGCGGTACTCTGAGAAGTACGTGAACCGCCTTAAGTCGCTTTCACGGGCAGATGTCGAGACAGCAGTGGCCGACTACTCGCACCGAAGCTAGACCGAACTGCAGCTCTGACGGAGTGCTATGGGCGAGCAGCGACGCACGCCAACCGACGCTGGAAATCTGCGCCAAGAGGCCGCGTCACACGGGCCCCGCTTGATTCTGGCCCCTGATCCAACTGCCTTTTAATCAGTAGTCCTGGGTTCGATCCCCAGCCGGGTCACTGGCCGGGAGTCCGTGCGGGAAGCGGGCTTCCGGCCTTTTTTTATAGCCGCCAGCCTGTCCGCGAACATGGAGGATCACGCCCCAACGCACGCCCCAAGAACTCAGGTTGCGTCAGGAGCACTCGAGGCGCAACGTGGCGGACGGGCGTTCCCGGCATGTCGGGAACTCCGAGTTATATGACACACGCCTCGAACGAACGGTTCTGAATGGCCGATCTACACGCTTGGTGGAAAGGCCGCGAAGGCGAATCGTATTGGCTAGAAGTAACCGACCGTGAGGATCTCGGAACGAACCTGAAGGCGCCCCAAGAGAACGAGGCAGGTGGGGACTTCTGGAGCTACTCCCTCGTTCGAGAGGTCTCGTCGGGTGACAGAGTCTTCCACTACGACAGGCCGTCTCAACGCATCATGGCTCGGTCCCGGGCCACTGGTGACGTTTGGGATGACCAGCTCGTGTGGGGCGCACGCGGTACGTACGCGCGCCAAGCCGGAGTCGAGCCTTATCCGCGGCCAGGATGGTACGCTGGCCTTGAGGGCTTCGAGCATCTCGCGCAGCCACTCGAGCTGGAGGGGATTCGCTCGAAGATGGCTGAGATCCGTCAGGCGTATAGGAACCTGGTCCATCAGGTAGGGTCGCCGCTGTACTTCCCGTTTGAGACCGGGACGAAGCGTCCCACCCGCCCGATGCAGGGCTACCTCTTCAAGCTGCCCCGATTCTTTGTGGAGCTCTTTCCTGAGCTGCACATGGGCATGGACTTGGGAGAGGTCACAATGGGAAAGAGCGAGGACCAGTTTGGAGCCAGCTACAGACGGGCAGACGAAGAGACATCCGTGGGAGCCTTCGATCCGATGGAGGTTGACCCGGCTGTAGTCGAACGCGGCACTCGGGGTCATGCGATGACCCAGAACGCCTTGGCAGATTATGTCGAGTCTCTCGGCCTCACACCCCGCTCACCCCAACCCGACGAACCGAACTTCGATCTGGCCTGGGAGGCTGGAGACCGAGTCTTTGTTGCGGAAGTGAAGAGCGTGACGAATCGTAACGAAGAGCGGCAGCTTCGGATGGGACTCGGTCAAGTCCTCCAGTACCGCCACCATTTAGAGATCAAGCTCGGCCGGCCCGTCGTCGCGGTATTGGCTTCAGAGCGACGACCTCCGGCAGGGTGGGTCAGCCTCTTTGGCTCACTCGGAGTTCTAATCGTTTGGCCCGCAGACTTCACCAAGCTGGGGTGATTGGGCATCGGCGTGCGTCATATAACAAGTATGTTTCCGGCTCCGCTCACTTCGTTCGCTCCGACCTATATGGCCTCGACCGGGTGGACTCTGTACTGTTATCCACACTTCGTAGGTTTCAGGAAGACCGACGCGTCTGGTGGGGCCACTGCCGACGCATCTGAACGCTAGGGAGCCCCTGGACAGGATAGGCCGGCCGGAATGACCGACGGAGAGGAGGCGAAGGGCTGGCGGGTCCGGGTTCAGCCCACAGAGCTCCCTGTCCCTGATGAAGATCCATTTCGACATGACCTATTGGGACGTCGAGAAGCAGTTGAGGTCCTTTCTGAGCTGCTTTCCCACATCGAAGGCCCGTGTGTGTTCGCCTTGGACGCACCCTGGGGAACCGGGAAGACCTCTTTCCTGCGCATGTGGTCTGCCCATTTGCGGCAGCTCGGATTTGCGGTAGCTGAGTTCAACGCCTGGGAGACTGACTTCACGGGCGAACCCTTTGCGGCATTGACGGCAGAACTCGGACGCTCCCTCACCCGCGATTCCGGCTCTCGGCTCGAAAAGGCTCTGTCAGGCACGCGGGCGGCGGCGATCCAAGTGCTCAAGTATACCCTACCTGGTGCTATCCGGCTTGCCACGGCGGGTGCTCTGGATCTCAACCCACTGATCGAGGGCGAGCTAGGATCTGGTTTGGCCGCCTTGGCCGAAGAACAACTACAGCGCTATGAGCAGGCGCGGGATTCCATCGCGTCCTTTCGAACGGAATTGTCCGGACTTGCTGCAGAAGTCAACAAGGACAGCGCCGGGCATCCACTTGTGATCTTTGTGGACGAACTCGACCGGTGCCGGCCATCCTATGCGGTAGAGCTTCTTGAGGTCGCAAAGCACCTCTTCTCCGTCGATAACATCATCTTTGTGGTAAGCATCGATCGGCGAGAGTTGGGCCACTCGATTCGGGCCATCTACGGCTCAGATTTTGATGCATCTGGGTACCTCCGGCGCTTCTTTGATGTGGACTACGCCCTTCCGGTTCCGGACCGCACAAGGTTCGTGGAGAGCTTGCTCCAGGGAGGCTCAATCGAGGCGTACTTCGGTCGCACCAAGGACGAAGATGCACGGAGGCTTCGAGAGGTCATCACGAAGATGCTTTCGTTGCTGCTGGGGGAGTCTTCGGTCGGTCTCCGGCCAATCGCTCAAGGGGTCAACCGGCTCGCACTAGTTCTGGGGTCCTTGCCAGCCGACAAGCGCATGTTTGCAGTGACAGCAGCCACCTTGGTCATCCTCCGAACTCTGGACCCGATGCTGTACCAAGACCTGGTCTTGGGGAGGAGGTCGGACGCGGAGATCCTTGACCGGATCTTTGAAGACCCTGCCTTGGAGTTGGTTCGCGGAAAGCATGTGGCGAACCTCTTTGAGGCAACGATCATGGCCGGTGTCACGGAGCTCGACCGCCCATCAGCGTTGAAAGAGCGGCTGAAGAAACTTGCCGATCAGGATAAGCCTCCGGGAGGAGAAGACCCGCCCGAGGTGGTTCAGGCCAGAAAGTCACTTGGTTACCTGTCGCAGCTTGCTCGGGATGGATTCGACGGGAGTGTCGGATTCCGATACTCGATACGTCGATTGGAACTCCTCTCGCCTGCATTTATTGGGGCTCGAGAAGACCTGTAGCGTGTGGATGCGGCGGTTCAACCGGATAACAAGGATGTGTTTCCGGCTCTACTCGCTTCGTTCGCTCCGACGTATATGGTCGAAGCATTGTTGTGGCTGAGAGACGGATCGCAGCGTATTCTGAGCTAGGTCGACAGGAGTCTGCCAGCGGCGCCAGAGCTGACGTGTTCGACTACATCGACTCCCGCAACGAAGGGGGCAGTGCCATCAACCGTCAGCGAGAACGGGGTAGAGCCCGGTGGCGGCTGAGTCCGGAAAAGGTGAGTATCCCCTAGTCGTCTTGAGCCGCTTTCTTCTTCGGAGGGGCCTTCTTCCTTCGCGCCACTTTCTCCTTCGGAGCGGCCTTCTTACTCGGCGGCGCTTTCTTCTTTGAAGCGACCTTCTTCTTCGGAGCGACCTTCTTCTTCGGAGCGGCCTTCTTCTTTGGAGCGGCCTTCTTCCTTGGCTCTTTGTCTCCGTCAGGGGACGCACCAGCCCCGGAGCGGATATGCCCGCCGGACTGCGAGCTGCTGTCGGCCGGGGCGAACCTGTCAGCCAGGGCGTGGAACCGTGAATCCTTGCGTATCTCGCGGAACACCGGCCATTCGTAACACGCCTGATAGTCCAGGTCTCGACCTTCAGTGGCCTCAACGAGGTTCAAGAACGCGTCCGTTTCGTCCAAGAGTGCCAGCCGCACCAGCTTGAAGGGGGTACTTAACGCCGAATCGTCGAATTCTTCGATTTCCGCTCGGACTTCGTCGAGCCGCCCCTGCCATTTCTTGCACTGCCAGGCGTTCAAGCGACACACAAGCTTCGTAGCTGCGCTGAGCCGTTTGCTATCCATGCCTTCGCCTGCAACCATCAACGCGTGCGACCACCGCTCCTTCACGAGTAGATCATAGACGTGCTCTAACAACATGTTCTCGAACGCCGCGAGGTCTTCCCTCTGGAGCGAGACCCAGGCCGTGAAGTACGCCATAGTACCAAGAAGTTCAAAATGGTCGAGGGCGTTTTCCACGTACGGCCTATCAATGTCTGCAGGTTGACCGACATCAGCGTCACCGAAGTACCGGGTCACGACCGTCGGGTGCACGTTCTCCAAGTACCGCCGGGTGATGCGGCCACCAGCGTGCACGACGATATGACGTCGCTGGACAAACTCTTTGAACTCCTCCCAATCTGGTGACAGCCGTTTGAGATCGACCCTCACAGAGCTTCCGAGGAACTTCGCCCACTCATCGACAGACTTCATGAGCAAGTCATCTGTCCGTTTCTCAACCAAGAAGTCGATCGCGCCCTCTACGCTTCCAATCTGCTGGAGATCGGCGAGCGTCAGCGTCGCCTGGGCGGCGCCGAGCGCCTCTGGAGTGCGTGCGTAGTACTGGTGAGCGATGTCAGCGATCAATACCTCGAACTGTCCGACGAGCCCAGTCAGCACTGCGCGATAGAGCAACTTCCGCTGGGTTGGACTACCGACCTCAACGCGTCGCCTTACCCGCTCGAGGATGTCGTGGAAGGCAGTGGCGGACGGACCGGTAAGACGGAGAGACACAGCCTTTGAGGGGCCCACACCATCGTCCCTCTCTTCGTCAGCCTTGTCTTCGTCCTCGACCTCTCGCCCGGCTAAGGAGCGGAGAGCTCGGATCAGTGCCCCGCGGTCCTCATGGGACAACCCCCCTACGATCTCTGATAGGTGACTGCTGAACTCGTCAGCCTCACCGGCCTCGAGCTCCTCAATCGACCCGTGGAGGTGTTCGAGGAAGAGGCGAAATGCCTCGATAGAGTATGTGTAGTTGGTGAACGCGTTTCTAAAGGACTGGTCAACGGAGGCTAGATCTTCACTCATCTGTGTGGGTTTCCCGATTACGGATATCTAGGTTGAGGTCCTAACAGACAGAGAATGAGTTTGTCGCAACCTATCAGCTCCACAGCCAGTGCGACACAGGAGCCTGAACTGGATCGAACGGTATCACTGGGGTACTCATGCGGTGGAGCCGTTCGGCTCCTACAGACTCCACTTGCTGGGCCGAGGGGGGCGAGCCGGACGAGCTCACCAGGGACGACCGTGGCCGTCGTCGGGCGATCGGATTCTGGATGATGCTGTCTGCAGATCCGCTGCACGAGGCATGTGAGCGGGTTCGGGAATGGGTGGACGAGCGACGGGAGGGGAGGACGATGGGGGCGATGTTCGAGGATGTGGGCCTCGCGTGGCGCGGGCTCAGGCGGCCGGGGTTCGCGATGATGGCACTGGTGATTCTCGCCGTGGGATTCGGGTCGGTGATCGCCGTGCACAGCGTGGTGAAGGGCGTCCTTCTGGACCCACTGCCGGTCCCGGAGCCGGACCGGGTGACGACGCTCTGGCTCGCCGACGGGAGGGGGAGCGGCGCGCGCCTGACCCGGGGACATCTGCGTGACGCGGAAGGCCTGTCGGAGATCGTCAGCGGCGTGGCGGCGTTCCAGAACGCGAGGGGCGCCCTCGAGGATCCGGCCACCGGTGCGACGACCATCCTTTACGGTGCCGCGGTCACGCCGGCCTACATGCGGACCCTCGGCGTCTCGCCCGTCATGGGGCGTGACTTCGATGCCGACGGCTTCGACATCGACGCGGAGTCCGCGGTCCTGTTGTCCCACCGCGCTTGGCGTCAGATGTACGGTGAGGATCCGGACGTGGTGGGAGGCCACGTCGTCATGGACAGCACGTCCGCCGATGAGCAGCAGACGCACCCGGCCCTGCCGGCGACTCGTCGTGACGCGCGAGCGCACCGTGTAGTCCTCCGGCCCACCACCGCGACGGTTGGGCAGCACGCCCAGGAGCACCGTCAGGCCCAGGGCAAGCGCGCCGAGGGCGGCCACCGGGTCCACCGCCACGTCGGCCAGACGCGGAATCTGGTACGGGTCGTATGTCAGCGATGCCGACACCACGCCCGGTACCTCCCGGGCGCATCCACGATGGCCAGACGGTCCTCCCATGCCCCGTCCCTACGGGCCGACTGAGCGGGCCTCCCTTGCCCCTCCCCACCCCCCCGCCCACCTTGGCCGCCTTCCCGCCCAGCCCAAGGAGCTTCGTTCCATCATGAGACTGCCCCTTCCCGCCCTGACGCTCGCCGGAAGCCTCCTCTTGCTGCTTCCGGCGTGTCAAACCGGGTCGGAGCAGGGGCCGTTTCAAATCGAGGAAGCGACCATCGCGGGGATCCAGGCGGCCATCCTCGACGGCCGGCTCACTTCGACCCAGCTGGTGGAGGGCTACCTGGCCCGCATCGCCGCCTACAACGGACCCTGCGTCGAGGAGCCCCAGGGGATCCTGGGGCCGGTCACGACCATCCCCGATGCCGGGAAGATCAACGCGCTCATCACCCTGAACCTGCGTCCGTCGGAGCGCGAGGCCCGCGGCTTCGATGCGCGGAAGGCCCGCAGCATGACCGATTCCGTCGACGCGGATCCGGGTATGCCCGACGCCCTGGAGGTGGCGGCCGAGCAGGACGCCCATTTCGCCTCCACCGGCGAGCTCGTGGGGCCGCTCCACGGCGTGGTGCTGGCCATCAAGGACCAGTTCGACACGTACGACATGCGGACCACCTCCGGGGCCGACGCCTTCTACGCCAACGACCGCCCGCCGAACGACGCGGAGTTCGTGCAGCGCCTGAGGGACGCCGGCGCCATCATCCTCGCCAAGGCGAACATGGGGGAGTACGCGGCGGGAGGCGTCACGGGGACCCGGAGCTCGTTCGGCGGCACCAACTGCAACGCCTACGACACCGAGCGTGATCCGGGCGCCTCCAGCGGAGGCTCGGGCAACTCGGTTGCGGCGAACCTCGTCACGTGCGCCATCGCCGAGGAGACGGGCACCTCCGTGCGCGAGCCGGCCAAGAACGCCGCCGCCGTGGGCCTCGCCCCCACCCGCGAGCTGGTGAGCGCCGACGGGATGATGCAGCGGGGGATCACCACCAGGGTCGGGCCCATCTGCCGGACCGTGGAGGACGTGGCCCGGATCCTCGATGCCTACGCGGGCTTCGACCCAAAGGACGAGCTCACGGCCTACAGCGTGGGGCGGATGCCCGACCGGCCCTACCAGAGCTTCGCGAGCGAGGAGCGCCTCGACGGCATCCGCATCGGGGTGGTGCGGGAGTACATGGACCGGGAGATCTTCCCCGAGGCCGACCAGGAGACCATCACCATCATCGAGCAGGCCATCGAGGACCTGCGGGCGCTGGGCGCCACCATCGTCGATCCAGGCCCCGGGGGCGCGCTGTTCCAGGACGCTGTCGACCGCTTCACCCCGGTCTGGAGCGCCGAGCTGTTCCTCGATCAGTTCCCGGAGGTTTTCGTCGAAGGGTCGGACGAGCTCGCGGCCGTGCTGGACATGTCCTTCGATCCGACGCTGGTCCCCGAGGACTCCATCGGGCGGCCGAGCATGCGGAACCTGGGCGGCGGGGGCGACGACGAGGGTGGCACGCGCTACAACATGAATACGTACCTGCGGGAGCGCGGCGACGCCGAGATCCGGAGCCTCACGGACCTCGTGGAGAAGGCGAACCACTGGGAGGACCCGAACATGCCGAGTCGGCTCGGGAGCCTCCAGCGAGCCGACTCTGCGAGGACGCTGGCCACGGAATCCACGCTCCAGACCCGGTTCGCCGTGCGGACCATCGTCATGCAGACGTTCGCGGAGCTGGAGCTCGACGCCGTGATCTATCCCTCGGGCAACGTCCCACCGGCCATTCTCACGAATCCGCCGGAGCCGTTCGTGTACAACCGGAGCAACGGGGTCTGGACATACATCAACAGCAAGGGCTTCCCGGCCATGACGGTCCCGGCGGGATTCACCACCGAGGTCTGGGACCGGGTGCGCGACGACACCCAGCCGGACAGCACGCGCCTGGTCGGTCCGGTGCCGGCCCGGCTCCCCGTGGGCATCGACTTCCTCGCGAGACCCTTCGACGAGCCCATGCTCTTCCGCATCGCGTCGGCCTATGAGGCGAGCACGAGGCACCGGGTGCCGCCGCCGGACTTCGGGCCGCTGCCGGAGCGGTAGGCTTCGAGGCACCTGGGGTCGGCGCGCGGATGGCACGTCGGCCCCGGGTCGCCGGGCGAAACCCGGACGCCCCCGTCCCCGTCCGGTCCTGTGAGACCCCGACGTCCCCTGGTCCCACAGGCACCCCATGCACGACCTCATCCGCGACGTTCGCCAGAGTCTGAGGATCCTCCGCAAGGAGCGGACCTTCAGCGTCACGGTCCTCCTGACCCTGGCCATCTGCATCGGCGCCAACGTCGCCATCTTCAGCGTCATCCACACGGTGCTGCTGAAGCCCCTCCCGTTCCCGCAGCCCGACCGGCTCGTCACGGTCTACAACAGCTATCCGGGTGCCGGCTCCCCGCGTGGGGGCAACGGGACGGTGGACTTCTTCCAGCGGCGGGAGAACATCGACGCCTTCCAGGAGGTCGCGCTCTACACCGGATCGGGGAACACCATCGGGGAGGCCGGAGCCACCGAGCGCGTGAGCTCCATGCGGGTCACGCCCTCCTTCTTCCCCCTCCTGGGGATCCAGCCCGCCCTGGGCCGCGGCTTCACCGAGGAGGAGATGGAGGAAGGCAACCATCAGCAGGTGATCCTCACGCACGGCTACTGGCAGGAGCAGTTCGGCGGCGCCCCGGACGTGGTGGGCAGGGAGCTCCGGGTGGACGGGCGTCCCTTCACGGTGGTGGGCGTCCTGGGTGAGGACTTCCCGCGTCTGTTCCAGCAGGAAGCGCGGCTGGTGCTGCCCGTCGCCTTCTCGCCGGAGGATCGGGATCTGGACAACTGGCACAGCAACAACTTCTCCATGATCGCCCGGCTCGGCTCCGGAGCCACCGTCGAGCAGGCCAACGCCCAGAACGCCGCGCTGAACGATGCCCTCATCGATTCCTGGCCGCTGCCCAACGCCCGGCAGCTGCTCACGGACGTCGGGTACGGCACCGTGGTGGTGTCCACGCAGGAGGACCTGGTGCGGGACGTCCGCCCCCTCCTCTACATGCTCTGGTCGGGGGTGGTGTTCGTCCTCCTCATCGGCTGCGTGAACATCGCCAACCTCATGCTCGCCCGCGCCCAGACCCGTCGGACCGAGGTCGCCACGCAGCTCGCCCTCGGCGCGGGACGGTCGCGGGTCGCCCGTCAGGTGCTCACCGAGGCCGTGGTCATGGGGCTGGTGGGAGGCGTGCTCGGCGTAGGGCTCGGGTCCGCCGGCCTCGGGCTGCTCCGGACCTTCGGCACGGAGGCGCTCCCTCGTGGCACCGACATCGCCATCGACGGGCCGGTCCTCCTTTTCACGGCGGTCCTGGCCGTGGCGGCGGGCGCCATCTTCGGAGCCATTCCCATGGCGCAGATCATGCGCGGCGACCTGTCGACGGTCTTCCGCTCCGGGGGGCGCACGGGGACGGCGAATCGCCGGGCGGTGCTCCTCAGGAACGCCCTCGTCACGGGCCAGGTGGCCCTCGCGTTCGTCATGCTCATCGGGGCGGGACTCATGCTCGCCAGCTTCCGGGCCGCCCTCTCCGTGGATCCGGGCTTCCGGCCCGACGGCGTGTTCACCGCGTTCGTGTCGTTGCCGAGCGCGCGCTACGAGGGACCCGAGGAGCGGCGGCAGCTCTGGGACGGCCTGCTGGCCGAGGTCAGGGCGATCCCCTCGGTGGACGCGGCGTCCATCACAACGCAGCTCCCGTTCACGAACAACAACTCCAACAGCGTCATCTTCCCCGAGGGCCACGAGATCCCACCCGGAGAGTCGCTCCTGTCACCCGTCCAGACCATCGCGGGCCCGGGCTACTTCGAATCCATGGGGATCGAGGTGGTGGAGGGAAGGGCCTTCGGACCCCAGGACGGGCCGGACGACGTCCAGGTCATCGTCCTCGACGAGTGGCTGGCGCGCCGGTACTGGCCGGACGGGGGCGCCGTGGGCTCGCGCATGGTCTACGGCTCGATTCCCGGCCAGGACTCCATTCCCGAGGACAACTTCTACACCATCGTCGGCGTGGTGAGCACCATCAAGCACAACGATCTCACGGCTCCGGAATCCGAGCACGTGGGTGCGTACTACTTCGACTACCGGCAGCTCACACCCGGGTCCGCCGTGCTGACGGCCCGCGTCGACGGAGACGCCTCCTCCATCACCCAGCCGGTGCGGGAGGCGCTTCAGGAGTTGGACGCCGAGCTCCCGCTCTTCGGGGTGGAGACCATGCGGCAGAGGGTCGACGACTCGCTGATCCAGCGGCGTGTGCCCCTGGTGCTGCTGGGCGTGTTCGCCGGCGTGGCCCTCTTCCTGGCGATGGTGGGCATCTATGGTGCGCTGGCCTACTCGGTGACTCAGCGGCGTCGGGAGATCGGGATCCGCATGGCGGTGGGCTCGGCGCCGGGGGACATGTTCCGCTCGGTGGTGGGCCAGGGACTCCGCGTCACGGTCTTCGGGCTCGTCGTGGGCGTCGGCGCCGCGCTCTTTCTCACCCGCCTCATCCAGTCCCTGCTGTTCGACGTGGAGGCCACGGACCCGATGATCCTCGCCTCCGCGGCGGCCGTGCTGGCGGTGGTCGGGCTGGTGGCGTGCATGATCCCCGCCCGGCGGGCGACGAGCGTGGACCCGGTGGAGGCGCTGGCGGGGGAGTAGGCTCCACATCCCGCGACGCGTCACGTGGCCTCCGGTCCGCTCGTTGCCATGGAGGCGAGAAGCGGATCCATGGAGCGGAGGAGAGCAGGGATGATCCCCGGGCGTGCCACCACGACGGCGTGGCTCTGTGTCACAGCCCTTCTGGGCTGCGGATCCAGCGGGCCGCTGGGCCCCATCGTCAGCGAGGACGTCTCCATCACGCTGGCGGTGTCCGGAGGCCTCATCGGCCAGTCGTTCGAGTTCCTCGTCGACGGGGAGACGCGGGAGATCGTCGGTGTCCGGTGTGACGCGCACTGCGACTTCGAGGCGGGGGACGTCATCCTCCCGGTCTCGGAGGCTCAGGTCGCCGATCTGGCCCGGCGGCTGGAGGAAGCCGGCGTCTTCGAGAACGCGGGGGACTACGAGTTCCCGTGCTGCGATCAGATCGGCTACGACCTGCGGTACCGGAGGGGGGAGCGCACCGCACGGGTCCAGGGTAGCGACCAGGCCATCCCCCGGGAGCTGGCCACGGCCATCGCGCACGTTGTCGCCCTCGGCCACGGACGGGTCCCCATGCTGGTGGCACACGACACCGAGCCCTCGGACTGGCCCCGCGATGCCTACACCCTCGGAGCTGTGGAGGCGGACGGACGCACGCTC
The DNA here is from genome assembly GCA_041690395.1 of Longimicrobiales bacterium. Classification (GTDB taxonomy): domain Bacteria; phylum Gemmatimonadota; class Gemmatimonadetes; order Longimicrobiales; family Gaopeijiaceae; genus JAWLHJ01. Next base: position 395,074 of record JAWLHJ010000005.1, read on the forward strand.
CGCGCCGAGGTGAGCTACGGCGGAGGCTGCAGGGCCCACCGGATGGACCTGGTAGCCTACGGTGGATGGCTCGAGTCCCACCCGGTCCAGGTCAACGCCCTCATCACCCACGACGACGGCGACGACCCCTGCGACGCCTACCTCACGGAGGAGCGCGCCTTCGATCTGACGCCTCTCGCTCGTGCGTGGGTCGACGCGTACGGCGCCCCGTCCGGTCCCATCCGCATCAACCTCAGGCTGTGGGATCCCGTGAGTGGCAGCCCCGTGGGACGCCTCATCGAGCTGGAGCTCTGAGCGGCCTTTCCCCGCTCAGGAGACCGGCGGTGGCCTCTTCTTCAGGATGAAGAACCCCTCCTGCATGCTCGTCACGAGAATGGCGCCGCTCTCGAAGAACGGGTACGTGCTCCACGCGCCGCCGAACCCCGGCCCGTCACCGTACGGTGAGGTGTCGAACATCCCGACCTCCACCGGATTCAGGGGGTCCGAGGTGTCGAGGATGTGCAGCCCGTACTTGTAGTTCGCCTGGTAGGTGAAGTCGCCCTTCACGTAGAGGTTGTGCGCGCTGGCCGGAAGCGAGCCGAAGAACTCCAGGGCGAGGACCGGATCCTCGAGGTCGGCCACGTCCCACATGAGGGTGCGCGTGGTCTCGACGTTTCCGGCGATGACGTCGCTCTCGTCGTTCATGATGAAGTACCGGTGATCCTCGGTCAGCCAACCCTGGTGCATGTACGCCGGGTTCGGGTGCGAGGCCGTGGAGAGCTCGACCGGGTCGGCCTTGTCCGTGACGTCCGAGATCTGGAAGCGACTCCCCGACATGCGGAGGCAGATCTCGCGGCCGCGGTATCCCTCGTCCGGCCCCTGGTAGAGCACGCACTGCGCGTCGTGGGAGTCCCCGGGGTCGGAGCACCCGACGAAGGTCGGGTCGAGGGGATCGCTGATGTCCACCATGTGGAGTCCGGCGCATCCTCGGCTGGTGAGGTAGGCGAACCCGGTATCCTCGTTGATGATGACGTTGTGGGTGCTCTCGACGACGTTGAGTCCGTCGCCCCGGTAGAGGAGGTCTGGCTCGAAGATGACGGGTGGGTCCGTGACGTCCCTCAGTCGCGTCAGATCGAAGACCTGCATCCCGTGGGCCCCCGCGCCGTCCGCGACGATGAACGCGTGGTCCTTGAACGTCTTGATGTCACGCCACAGCTGGGATCGCGGCGTATCGGGCGTCTTCGGAAGGTCGCCCACGAGAACGGGGTTGGTCGGGTCGGTGATGTCGATGAAGGACGTCCCGTCGTTGCGACCGACCAGGGCGTACTCCCGCCCCGTCGCGGCATCGGTCCATCCCCAGTTGTCGTTGGCCCGAACCCCACGCGCGTGCTCGGGCGCGGTGAGCATCGCGGCCGGAACGTACGCATACAACTCGACGTCGGTGCAGTCGAACTGCTCCACCGAGCCGTCGACGCACCGGCGCTCCTCCCCGGTCACCGCCCCCATCGCGTCGGGCGGGCTCAGAAGAAGATCGACCTGTTGCCACGCCCCGCCGCCGTCCCGCTCGTACACGAAGACGCCCCCGGCCTGATGGTCGAGACCCGAGGCGGTGACGGCGACGACTTCGCCGTCCGAGACCACGCGGTGACCGAAGGAGTCTTCCGTATTGGTCTCCTCTTCGGTGAACCGGAAGGTGCGCACCTCGGCGTCCGAGAAGACGAAGGTCATCCCGGTTTCGATGCCTCGAGCGACGGGGGCGCCGATCCAGACGTCCGCCCCGGCGAGCGCCACGGCGTTGCCGAAGATGTCGCGCTCCAGCGGCTCCGGTGCGTCGATTCGGGTCGGTCGCGACCAGCTGCTCCCGTCCTCTCGGGCCCGGTACATGTACGCCGTGCCGATACCGGAGCCGGCGTTGGGTGCGCCGACGAGCACCCGGTCGTCGGTCATCGTGATGGCGGAGCCGAACGACGCCTGCGCCTCGGCCTCCACGGGGAGCTCGCCGGACGCCTGCCACGTCCCGTTCCGCAGCCGGTACTCGAAGACCCGACCCGCGGCCTCGGCCGCACCGTCGTCCCCGGCCGCGAACGGTGCTCCCACGAGCGCGCGATCCCCGCTCATCGCGATGGCGGCGCCGAACGCGTCGCCGCTCGCCGAAGCCGGCGCCCGGAAGCGCTGGGCCTCGGACCAGCGGCCATCCGGTCCGCGCCGGTAGGCGTAGACCATACCCGCCGGCGCCGCTTCGCCGGCCTCGTCGTTCCCGCGACGAAGCGCCAGTCGGCTCTGCTCCGTCTGGACCCCACTCTGGCCGACGAGGAGCCAGTCACCCGCGGCCGCCATCGAGAGCCCGAAATCGACCCCGCAATACCCGTTGTAGTTGCACCCCGGGTCCAGCGTCTCGAGTGCCTCCGTGTCGAGCACGGAGGCGTGCGCCCAGTCATCGCCCGAGCGCTCGAAGGCGTCGATGCGACCGTCGCGGCTCGCCACGAAGAGGGTGGTGCCGGTCGACGCGAGGAGGGCCCCGAAGCCGTCCGCCCGCTCCGCATCCGGTGCCGTCAGCCGACCGGTCTCCATCCAGGCCCCGCCCTGTTTCCGGTAGAGGTAGACGGTGCCGGGGCGGAAGGTGTTGTTCGGCTCTCCGACGATGAGCGCGTCGCCGTCGACCAGGACCGCGTTGCCGAAGGAGCCGGATTGAGCGGTGGCGGGTGCGACGAGCACGCCGAAGAGGAGGATCGAGAGGGCGAGACGGGCGAGGGGCGCCATGGGGCCTCCGGAGCGGGCGATATCGCGAGGATGCTGGCCGAAAGAATACGCCCCCTCGACCCCGGAGGCGAGCTTGCGCCGCCCGCTGACGCCCCGGTAACCTCCCGCCGCGCTATTCGGGATCCACCCGGAACGCCGCCGAGCTCCAGGAGACCTTGAAATGGCAGGACCAGCCGGACTGACCGTAGGTGAGATCGCGGAGCGCCTGGAGGCCACCGTGGAGGGGGATCCGGAGCGGGTCGTCTCGGGGGTGTCCACCCTCGACGAGGCGACTCCGAGCGACATCGCGTGGGTCGGCTCCGAGGCCTTCCTCCGAAAAGCGGCCACGTCCTCCGCGGGAGCGATCGTGTTGCCCCAGGCCGGCGCGCTCTCGACCTCGGCCTCACTGATCCGCGTGGCGGATCCCGACCTGGCCATCGTGGCCGTTCAGGGGTGGCTGGCACCGCCCGCCCATTCCGTCGACGAAGGCGTCGATCCCACGGCCTCCATCGGCGAGGGCGCGGTCGTGACCGGCGCCCGCATCGGCCCCCACGTGTCCGTCGGTAAGGGCGCCGTGATCGGACGCGGGACCCAGCTGCATGCCGGCGTGCGCGTCGGCGACGGCACCACCATCGGCGAGGACTGCGTGCTCTGGCCGAACGTGGTCGTCCGGGAGCGGATCCGGATCGGGGACCGGGTGATCATCCACCCCAACAGCACCATCGGGGCCGACGGCTTCGGGTTCCTGTTCCGTGGGGGGCGGCACGTGAAGATCCCGCAGACCGGGTGGGTCGAGATCGGGAACGACGTGGAGATGGGCGCGAACAACACCATCGACCGGGGGCGCACCGGGGCCACGCGCGTGGGCGACGGCGTGAAGACGGACAACCAGGTGCACATCGGTCACAACGTGGTGATCGGCGATCACAGCATGTTGATCGCCATGACCGCCATCGGCGGATCGTCGGTGCTCGGTCATCACGTCATCATCTCCGGTCACTGCGGGGTGACGGATCACGTGCGCATCGGCGACGGCGTGCAGTGCGGCGCGTTCAGCATGATCACGAACGACGTGCCCGACGGCGCGGTGCTCAAGGGCGATCCGGCCACCGGTCTCATGACCGAGCAGCGCCAGAGAGCCTCCGTGCGACGGCTGCCGAAGCTGCGTGCGACGATCGACGCGCTCGAGAGCCGGGTTCGGGAGCTGGAGGCGGCGCTCCCCGACCGTCCCCCACCGACGGAATAGGCATCCAACGGAGCACCCATGAACGTGATGGTCAGCGAGCTCGACGGTACGTCCGTCGCGGCGGGGCCGGTCGAGGTGGTGGAGCGTAAGGGGCTCGGCCATCCGGACACGATATGCGACGCGCTCGCCGAAGAAGTGAGCCTCGCGCTCTCGCGGTTCTACCGGGAGCGGTTCGGGTTCGTGCTGCACCACAACGTCGACAAGGTGATGCTACGCGGCGGCTCGGCGCGGCCGGCCTTCGGGGGCGGTGAGGTGCTCGAGCCGATCGAGCTCTACATCGCGGGCCGCGCGACGCGGGAGTACCGTGGCGTCAAGGTCCCCGTGGACGAGCTCGCCATCGAGGCCTCCCGGTCGTGGCTGTCCGCCAACCTGCGCGGGCTCGACGTGGACCGTCATGTACGTGTGCACTGTCTCGTCCGACCGGGCTCCGTGGAGCTCGTGGAGCTGTTCGAGCGGCAGCGCACGGGCCTCGCCCCACGACTGGCGAACGACACGTCGGTGGGCGTGGGCTTCGCACCTCTGACCCCGTTGGAGCGCGCGGTGCTCGCGGCGGACGTGAGCCTGCGGAGTCCGGCCGTGCCCGAGCGCGGCGAGGACGTGAAGCTGATGGGCGTGCGTGTCGGCGCCCACACGTCTCTGACCGTGGCGTGCGCGTTCGTCGGCGGGCACATTCGCGATCTGGATGCCTATCTCGCGGCACGGTCCCGTGCCGCCGGGGACGTTCGGGCCGCGGCCACGGAAGTCCTCGGCGTCGAGCCGGCGGTGGACGTCAACACCGCCGACGACCCGGCCGCCGGGAGCGTGTACCTGACGGTCACCGGGACGTCCGCGGAGGCCGGCGACGACGGCCAGACGGGTAGGGGCAACCGCGCGAACGGATTGATCACGCCCGCGCGGCCGATGACCATCGAATCGTACGCGGGCAAGAACCCGATCACGCACGTGGGGAAGCTCTACAACGTCGCGGCGACGCGGATCGCCGAGGAGATCGTATCGGGCGTCGAAGGCGCGGAGGAGGCCCTGGTCTTCGTCGTCAGCCGGATCGGCACCCCGATCGGGGAGCCATGGATCGTGCACGTGCGGGTGCGTGCCGAGACCACGGCGCGGGTGGCGGAGCTCGCGCCTCACGCGGACGAGATCGCGCGCCGTCACCTCGCGGATATCGGCTCGTTGTGGGAGCTGCTGCTCTCGCACAACCTCGCGACGGACCGGGTGGGTAGCTTCTGACCCGGCACGTGGGCACGGCGCGCCACCCGGCGCGGTGAGCCTGTGGCTACGGAGCGTCGTAGATGACGGGCGTCTGCCCCTTCCAGCGTGCCCAGAGATCCGGGTCGGTCAGAAGCGAGGCCATGAAGTGCGCCACGTTGATCCGACTCGTCCGGCCGGCATCGAAGATCGCGCTCCGCGTCGGCGATGGGTGGAGCTCGTAGCTCGAGACGTCGTCTTGATCGACCAGGCTGTCGGGGCGCACGGCGACCCACTCGAGGTCCGGATGCGACGGCCCGACCTCCGTTCGTAGGTATCGGGCGGCGCCTTCATTGTCGGCGTGTGGAGGAAGTAGAGCACGGAGCGCGAGGATGACGAGCCTCTCGGAGAGAGGGACTCGGTCGTCTACTTCGGGGTTTCGCACCCCGGTGGTGTTCATCAGGACGAAGCGACGGGGCTCGTCACCCTTCTCCGCCCGAAGAGCCTCGCAGATCCGGCGAGTCACGTCGGTCACCAGGCGGTAGGGCGGACCGAACAGGCCTTTGAAGGTCAGGTTGTGCCCGAGGCACGATGCGGCAGCCTCGCAGCCGGCGACCAGCGCCCGGATGGCGTCGTCATTCACCTCCGATAGGTTCGCCTCGACCACCGAGAGCTCGGGCCTGCCGCGCAGCGACTCGTCGAGCCGAGCCGCATCCCGCACGACGATCCGGACGGATGCACCACGATAGAGGAGCTCCTTCACGAGGAGGCGGCCGGTTGCTCCGGTGGCTCCGAGAACGAGGTACGTTGGGCGAGCTTCGGGACTCGACACGGTGCGACTCCGTCGGGAAGGTATCGGATATCATCATCAGATCATGGCGAGACAGGATGAAAAGCACTCCCGCCACACGCGCCGGGGATGAGGGTATGTGGTCGAAGAACAGTGGCCACGTGGGCGAATGCGGGAGACGGTCGATGCAGAACCAAATATCGAAGGTGGTGGTTGTGGGTGCGTCGGCAGGAGGGATGGAGGCGCTCACGGGCCTGGTAGCGCAACTGCCCGCGGACTTTCCGGCGCCTGTACTCATCGTCAATCACATGGGAGCGGAAACCACCGGCGACCCGCTGGTGAGGGCGCTGAACGAGGCAGGGAGCATGCCGTGCGGCCATGCCAGGGACGAGGAGCCCTTCGAGCGTGGGCATGTCTATCTGGCGCCCTCCGACCAGCACCTTCTGGTTGTCAGGGGCAAGATGCTCGTGACCAAGGGAGCGCGTGAGAATCGCTACCGACCCGCCATCGATCCCTTGTTCCGCAGTGCTGCGGTGGCGTACGGCAAGGGGGTGATCGGTGTCATCCTCACCGGCTATCTCGACGACGGCACCAGCGGCATGATGGCCGTGAAGCGCTGCGGCGGCATTTCGGTTGTCCAGGACCCGGCCGACGCGGCGCATCCGGATATGCCGCAGTCCGTCATCACGCATGTGGGTGCTGACTACTGCGTGCCGCTCGCGCGAATGGGTTCGCTGCTCGAGAAGCTGGTGGCGCGCGTGGAGGGAGTCAGCGACGAGCCGCCCGAGGATCTCGTCATCGAGGCGGAGATCGCGCAACGCGTGGTAAGCGACCTGAAGTCGGTGGATCGGCTGGGACATCAGGTACCCTTCAACTGCCCCGACTGCGGCGGCGTGCTGTGGCAGATGAAGCACGGCAATGTGCCGAGGTTCCGCTGTCATACCGGGCATGCATTCTCATCGGCCGCCTTGCTCGCAGAACAGAGCGAAAAGGTCGAGGAAACCCTGTGGGTGGCGCTGCGCATGTTCGAGGAGCGCCAGAACCTGATATCCACGATGGGCAGCAGCCAGAAGGATCTGCCTTCATCGGTGGTCGAGCGGGTCAAGGACTCCCAGGTCCACATCGACAGGATTCGCGCCATGCTCCACGCTACCGACGGAGATGCCTGATTGCGCCGCCTCCGCTCACCCGGTAGCGTCCGATCAGACCATGGAGACCGATGAAAGCTGCTCTCGTGTTGTTCGCCGGCGTCTCTTCCTTGGCCGTCGTGTGTGCCTCCGCGCTGGGAGCACAGGACGATCTGGCGAGCTACTACGAGGTCCCCCCCGTCGCCCTACCCGACACGTTGTGCGAGTCCCATGTGGGAGGAGACTTCAGGTTGACGGTCCTCCGTACCGCGGATTCCGAGCGTGATCGAGAGTTGCTTCAACGAGCCGAGAGCCTCTTCCCTCCTCGGGAGTCGATCGAAGCAGAGAGAGCCGACTATCTGAGGGCCCGGGGTGAGCGCGGCATGGCGGTTCAGATGGAGGACGTCGCCTCGATGGACGGTCCCCGGTGGTGGTGGCACAGCTTCGACGAGACGCTGCTACCCTATGCGCTGACCGGTCCTGCTGTTGCGTACTATCTCGAGCGCATGCGGGACCTGGCAGCGGGCCCGAACCCGCTGGCGGAGTATACCGGGACGGATTGGCATAGCGGTGAAGTGGACTACCGCGCGGGGGTCCAGTGCCGCGGCGATCAGGGTCATTGCGTCGTGGAGATGCGGCTGCGTTGGAAGTACACCTGCGGCTCCCTATGCGCGATCGGTCTCATCGAGGAACGCTCGGTCACGTTCGATGCCTCGGGCGAGATCATCTCGGTCGAGGGTGACGGACCCCCGAGGTATGGGGTCAGCTAGTAGTGCCCAGGACAAACCATCTCACGATCCGCCTTGGGACCGTCGCGGATGCCGAGGAGGTCGAGGCCGTTCACTGGGCTGGCCTCGAGGGGGCGTACCTGGGACGCGTGCCGGGTTGGCCCGAGGAGCCGCGCGTGGTCCCTCACCGTGTCGCGCGTTGGACAAACTGGCTCGCGAATCCGAGCATCGACACCGTGGTGGGCGAGTCTCACGGGAGTCTCGTAGGGTTCTCCACGCTGCGGCCCTGCACCGAACCGGACCTGGATGACACCCGTTATGGTGAGATGCCCACGCTCTACGTTCATCCCAGATACTGGCGTCTGGGCTACGGCCGCCGACTCTGCCTGGAAACGCTACAACGGGCGGAGGTGAGAGGCTTTTCGTCGGTCGTACTTTGGGTCGTCGACGTGAACGAGCGAGCTCGCCGCTTTTACGAGAGTCTGGGCTTCAGATTCGACGGGACCAGCCGGCCCGTCGAAGAGTCGAAGGCCTCGTTGACCGCCCATCGATACTTCATCGAGATGAAGGGCACGTGACGCACCTCATGAGACCCGGAGCATCATGGCACGGCAGATGAGCTGGCTCGTGGGAAAGCCATGGAGAAGATCCTGAGGAAGTAGGGTCCTGCCAGCCCTGTCGCGGGGGCTGGCCGAGCCTACGCTGGATGCGCGGTCGTCCGCTACTGAGGGACGCTCACCTCGCCGGCCGACAACCGGATCGCGCGGCCGTCCACTTCGATGATGCCCATCAAGTGGTACCGGCCGGGCCCCGCGATGCCCGCCACCTGCTCGGGGTCGAGTCGACGCTCGAAGCTGCGTGACTCTCCCGGGTTCAGGGTCACGGATTCATCTCCGGGAGGGCAGCTCTCCGGCCACGACCAGACCGGCTCGGGGACCGGAATGGTCGTCACCTCCGTGGCCTCCCGGAACGCGAGCAGACGCACGGGACACTCCGACACGAGCTCCCTCTCCAACGCCCTGGTGAGGGAGCTGGCCGAGTACGCGACATGCAGCTTCACGATGGCCTCATCGGTGCTCCCCGCGCCGATATCCTCGATCTCGACCTCGTATCGGAATCCGTCGCGATGCGCCACACGATCCGGGAGTGGGTGGCGGCTTGTCGGCACTGTTATGGTTCCGAAATCGAGATGTACGGGGCCCGGATCCACGCCGAGGGTTGCCCGGAAGTCGTACGAGCCGGCCGGAAGCGAGTCGGCGAGGATCCCGGCCAGGGGCTGCGTCGTCGCCAGGATGCTGAGGGTGTCCCCGGGTCCGATGTGGTAGGAGTTATCCGCCAACGTGCACGCGATATGGGTGCTCATTGGCCAGGACGTGTGGGTCGGGCTTCGCCAAACCGGAAGCTCCGCAGCATCCGTGGCGAAGGCTTCGAGGTGGAAGTCACAAAGCGAGAAGCCGGTAGTCGTTGATTCGCTACCGGTATTGACGATCCCGATCTCCGCAATCAGGTAGGCGATCGGAATCGGCGACCAGTCCACGTCCTCCTGAATGACCTCGAAGCGCTCGACCACGTACTCGAGTGCTCGGTCGGAGTCCGGTCCGAAGATGCCATCGCAGCCGGACAGCCAAGTCGCGACGGCCAGAACGAGTGCATAGGTTCGGATGTGGCGTGACATGGCTTCGTGAGGATGGTGGCGTCGGGATGCGTAGCTTCAACCTGGAACGAGCCGGTGGCCGTGGATATGACGGGCAGCCGGGACTCGCTCGTCGAGAGCTTCGGCTGTCGTCGTGAGGAAGCTGGTGATTGCGTCTACGATGCTGGCGATGGCGTGCGCCGGCGGACGGGCCGCCGCGCCCGCGTCGAACGCATCACCGGGCGATCTTGGACTTAAGGTCCCTTAAGGTCCGGCAGGCCCGGATACCGACCGAGATGGCGTTTCCGATCGCTGCGAGCTCGAGCTGGCCGCTGCGTTCGCTCCCAGCCTCAGGGTGGCCCCGGGCGGATGCAACTGGGATACGTCGGTCGCCCCCGCCCGGTTGGGCGGCGAATACCTGTTTGCCGTCCAGAGCACGGGCGCAGATCGTGCGCGCGTCGCGTACCTTCCCCGCCCATTGCTTCGGTTCGGGTGACGACTGCCGCTGGTATGAAGGGGCTGAGGTGGAGCGGTTTACCTGGGTCGATGGCTCGGTAGGTGGCGCGCCGATCGTCTGGGTGTCCGAGGGTCGGCAGGCCAACTACCCGAGCCGTTCGGCCTGCGACGGAGGGCACTCGTCGATCGATACCTGTGACCGGAACGACGTGGAGTATCGATACCCGATCCGAGACGAGCGGCAGAACATTGGATCGCGGAGCGTGCCCATCGGCTCGGACGGCTGCGTCACGGCCTGGGCCGTGGGCTCGAACAGCTCGATGCCGGCACCGGATGCAGAGGAGTGCTTCTGGACCGCCGACGTCCTTTTCGGCGGGTGGCAGCGAGCGGGGAGGGGCGAAGGTGTGACGCCGTACGATCGGTACTTGGCCGAGATCGCGCGGTTCTGACGACGTACGAAGTGGTCTGTGGGGGAATATCCAACCAGGAGTAGGCGTGGAACTGAAAGTCGATGAACAGCTCCTCCGCAGCGTACTCGGAGTCTTGCCGGAGTTCGTCGTGGTCGTCGACCGGGGGCGCTCCATACGATTCGTCAGTCGCGTCGCCCCCGAGTACGACCCTGCGGATTTCCTGGGGAAGAGCGCAGAAGAGACGCTCTTCCTGGAATCTCGGGATGTTCTGAGGCAGGCTCTGGATCTCGTCTTCGAGAGCGGAGAGGCGCAGAGCTACGAAGTGGAGGCTCTGCTTCCCGACGGGACCGTGGCCTGGTACCACGGCGAGGCCAAGCCTCTCGTGGAGAGCGGGGAAGTCGTCGGTGCCGTGATCCGCGTCGATGACATCACTGAGCTCAAGGACGTGCAGGAGGAGCTTGCCCAGATTCGCCGCCTCCTTCCGATGTGCGCATGGTGTGGCCGCATCCAGACCGAGGACGGCTCGTGGGAAGGCATCAGTGCCTACCTGAAAAGGGTGGAGGGCACCGACGTCTCCCATGGACTCTGTCCCGAGTGCGAGCGCGGCCAGTTGGAGCAGGCCGGGGGAACGTAGCGGGGAGACCGCGGCAGTTTCACCCGCCGGCGTGGCGATTCGGCTGGCCCCGGAAGCACTCGCGACGTAACGTGGAGTCAAGGAGCTTTCACAGGGGAGGTGTGGAATGAACCGTAGCTGCTTGGGGATGGCTGCTTCCGTGTTGCTTGTCGGCTGTGCGACGACTCCTCCGGCCGTCGTGGAGACCGCGCCCGCTGGTGGTGATGCGATGACATGCGCCGCCGGCGTGCTTGCCGACAGGGGCTACGACGTGCGCGGAGCGGACCGGGCCGCGCTCACCCTCGAGGCGGAAGTGCGGCGAGATTATTCACCGATCGGGGCCGTTCGGGAGATCATCACCACCTCCCTCGATCCAGCATCGACGCCCGCGGCGCTCACGGTGGCGGCCCGCGCCTGGGAGTACCAGGCGGCGCAGCATAGCCTGCCGGTGAACCGACAGTCGATCACGGAGGTTCGTCCCTCCGGCGAGGTGGCCGCGGATGCGCGATTGGTTCTCGAGACCTGCGGCCTTGGGAACGGCATGAGGGGCGCCGAGCGGTAGCATGACGAAGTAGTTGGGCTCGGCTCGTGTTCGCGTGTAGGCCACGCGGTGGTGGTCGCCTCGGTGGTCGCCACGGGATCCTGATGCTTCTTCTAGCCAGTGCGGGCGTGCAGGCGCAGGAGACCGTGTCGGTCCCGGAGGAACCGGCATGCTCTTGCTGGCTCGAAGCAGAGCTCGTTGCGACCCTCGTGGACGACGATGGCCGAGCCGGGCTATCGAATCCGCTCGTTGTCGAACGGACTGCGGGCGGTCAATACCTTGTCGTGCCGGCCAACCGTCAGGGCGCGGTCCTCTTGTTCGATTCCCTGGGGACTTTCGTACGCCCGGTTGGCCGACCCGGGGACGGGCCGCAGGAGTTCCGAGGCGTGATCGCCATACAGCCGGGGTTGGGCGACAGCATCCTGATCATGGACGCAGGTGCGGGGCGGATCGCGGTACTCGATCCCAGACTCAGGGTCGCGCGAACCGCGCGTATCCCCGTTTTCAGCGCGTGGTTCGGCACGACCGAGGTGGGCGACATCGTGGTCCAGACCGCGATTCCTCGCGGGGCGGCGCAGGATCGCATACGTGTCTTCGATACGGCCATGACACCCGTCCGCTCGTTCATGCCCAGCGATCCCGTTGGACCCCGTGCTCCCGTGGCGTCACTTCGCCGGCGCCTCACGGTCTCCATGGACGGTCAACTGGCCGTTGCTCACAACGACCGCTATGCGGTGGAGCTTTGGAGCCTGTCGGGTGAGCACATCAAGACGCTGACGCGAAGTCCCGATTGGTTCCAATCTGCAACGATGCCAGCAGACGCCCGGCAAGCTCCGCCGCCCCGGCTGGAGACGCCTCGCATCGATGCCGAGGGAAGGATCTGGACGGTAGCGCACGTCCCGGACCCGGCATGGGAGGATGCGCTCGAGAATGTCAGAGACCGCTCCGGTCGGGCGGCTCCCGGACTTCGCGAGGGCGCCCAGAGCAGCCTATTGGACTCGGTGGTGGAGATCCTCGACCCCGAGACCGCGACGCTCCTCGCGTCCCTGCGCATCGATGCGCATGTCGTCTTCATTTCACCCGACGGCTTCGCGGCCAGCTACCGGCAGGACGATCTTGGACAGCCATACATCGACATATGGAAGTTCACGTTGGTCTCGCCGGGTGTCCTTTGACCACAGGCTCCAGAATGCGAGATCCGGACCTGGATAGGTCTGCTCGGTTCTCCCCTGACCGGTAAACGTGCCGCAGTGCCCGGGTCAACGCCACCGGCACCACCGAGGTGTGCGACTCGCCTTCGGCGATGAAGGTGGCGAGGTCCAACGACGGGTAGCCCCGCTGCCGGAGCCGGGTGCTCAGCTCCCGGACGTTCGAGATCATTCGGAATGAGGCCAGGGAGGGGATGTCGTCCCGCTCCTCCTCGGCGCCGACGGCCAGGAACAGCGTGGCTGGCAGGTCGTCAGGAGACTCGGCGACGGCGGCCTCCCGCTTCATCAGGACCTGGTCGTCCCACCACAGTGCGGGACTGACCGCAACGTACGCGTCGAACGCTTCGGGTCGTTCCAGCAACGCGTACAACGTGAACAGCCCACCGAGCGACGAGCCGAACAAGGTCGCGCCGCGGGCCGCGACGTCGTAGCGCTCTTCGATGAACGGCCTCACCTCCTCGGTCAGGAAAGCGAGGAACTCGCTGGCGCGTCCGAGTCTCCGGCCTTCGGGGAGGGTAGGCGCCGGCGCGCCCGGGAGTGATCCGTACAGGGCTTCCATCCGCGCATCGACCGAAGGAGTGAAGTCGCGGGCTCGTAGCTCGGCCTGTATGGCCGGGCTCTCGGTGTCGTATGCGATCCCGACGATGAGCAGCGGGGGAAGCTCCCCGTAGAGCTGGCTCATGAGTCGCGTCATCTCGACGGCCGTGCCGAAGAAGAGGTTCGCGTCGAGAACGTAGAGGACCTGTCGCGGCCCCGGTGCCATGGGCATCACCCCGGCCATGGGTGTGGCGACCCAAAGCTGGAAGTCGGCGTCCGCATGGCGCGAACGCAGGTCGAACACTTCGGTCCGTGGGATCGTGACGGGCGTGGTCATGGCGGGAGCCTCCTGGGCGGCGCGTGAGAGGAGACGCTACGGCCTCACGCAGCGTGAGGGTCAAGGGGCGCCGACGCAGGTGCCGCGCTGCGGATCACTCGACGGATTGCGCTCCGTCACCCTATCGTGGTTCCGATGGTCGGTATTCCCGACGGACTCGGAGGGCATATGGTCGATTTTCTGGTGCCCGACTCCTGGGCATCATCGGACCTGTTGCCGGGACGCACCGTCTCTTGCCCGCGGACGTCCACGCTCGGACCGACCCCCGTTCAGGGATACGGAGTGCGGCTTGTGTCCGTCGGCCCGGCGAAGCTCGCCTCGGATCCCATCCGTGATGAGCGGACAGGTCGCGCCGCACCGCGGGTATGGCGCAGGACGGTGCGGCTCGGCAAGATCGAGTTCGACGTTCCGGACTCCCTCTTGTCGGAACTCCGGACCGGCGACCGGATTCGCGTTCACCTCGGGGAAGGGCGCGCGGCGGTGTCGCTGTTTCGGGAGGGTCGGGTGACGCTCGCCTATGGCGCGTTGGTGGGGGCCGACCTGGGCGATCTCGTACGGATCAAGGCCGGCTTCGACAGCCGTACGGACGATGCCAGCACCATGCTCCTTCCCTGGATCATCGGTGGGGTGCCCGCGCCCCTGGACGACAGGTCCCTCATCATTGCCATCGGTGCGGACGTCGTTGGCGTAACCGCCAGTGGGTCGGGAAGGCACGACCGCTACGCTATCTGGGTGGGCAATCGCCCTGGCAACGACTCCGAGCGGCCGGAGTGCCTTGCTTTGACGCTTCGAGGAGTCGTCTCAGAAGGGACGGTGATCCGGGCCGCACAGATGCTGGATGTGATGGGGGTGCGCCGAACGGGCTCGCCCGCTATCGGTTCCTCTGGCCCGCCCCTAGATTTCAAGGAGTAGGTAGGCGCCACCTTTCGAGGAGCGTGGGATGCGACGGGTCCTGAAGTGGTCCGGTGTGGTTCTGGTGGTGTCCTTCGCGCTCATCCAGTTCTTTCCGGTGGACCGGTCCAACCCTCCCGTGGAGAGCGAGGTCCCCGCCTCACCAGAGGTCCGGGAAGTCCTTCGGCGAGCCTGTTACGACTGCCATTCGAACGAGACCGTCTGGCCCTGGTACTCCCGGGTCGCCCCGGTATCGTGGCTGGTTGCCCGCGACGTACACGAAGGCCGGGAGCACCTCAACTTCTCGACCTGGAATCGGCTCTCGACCCAGGACCAGGTCGAAGCCATGCACGAGAGTTGGGAAGAGGTGGCCGAGGGCGAGATGCCCCTGTGGTTCTACCTGCCGCCTCATCCCGAGGCTCGCCTGAGCGACCAGGATCGGGCATTGCTCAGGCGCTGGGCAGAAGCGTCATAGAGGGGGGTTCATCATGTCAGCCATGAAGCAGTTCACGGCCGCACAGGCACTCGAGATCGGCAACGCGCTCGGAATCGACTGGAGCAAGTTCGATGTCGAGCAGTTCCGCATGGGCCTCAACGTGGAGCTCGAGCACGGCCGTCAGGATCCAGCGACCGACGTGACCGGGGACGACCCCATGACCACGGGGAAGATCGCGTTGGCCCACCTGAACGAGTTCCCCGACTACTACACCAGGTTGGCTCGCATGGAGAGGGAGGCGGCCGGGGAGCAGGACCGTCCGTAGGTCGACCAATCCTTTTCACGAGGGCGGTATGGACGCGAATGAGTCCGTTGTGACCTGGAGCGTGGGCTTCTGGGCGGCCGTCTTTTCTGCTCTCTTCAGCCTGCTCTACATCCTCTTTCAGCTGGCGGAATGGGTGGGACTACTCGGGTCGGCGGGCGGACCCGAGAGCGCGAGCACGCCGTTGGGCATCGCGCTCCTGCTCACACCCTCCGTGCTCCTGGCCCCGGCGTTCGTCGTCATGATGATCGGTGTGCGCTACCTCGTGCCCGAACATCGCCAGATCTGGGCCCAGGCGGGTGTCGCGTTCGCGACGGTGTACGCGACCCTCATCGGCATCGTGTACTACGTGCAGCTCACCCTGGTCATGCCGCGTATGCTGCAGGGCAGGACCGAGGATATCGAGGTCCTGCTGTTCCGGCCGTTCGACTCGTTCCTGTATTCCGTGGATCTCCTCGGATACAGCTCCATGAGCCTAGCCACCCTGTTCGCGGCATTCGGCCTGGTTGGCGTCGGCTCGACCCGCACCGCTCGCCTGTTCCTGTTGGCGAACGGACTGCTCCTGCCCTTCCTACTCTTCCAGATCTACGTTCCTTCGCTCATCTGGATCGCAGCCCTCTGGGCCGTGACGTTCCCCGGGGCGGCGATCGCTCTGGCCATCGTGTTCCGGCGTAGGATGCGGCTCGCGTAGCGTCAGGACCAGGTCCGCAACACCAGGGACGCACCGGCTCTCTGCACGAGCCCGCGCAGCGCCGCGCCCGCCCACCGGCTCCGACTCCGCCACCAACCGGAGGTCGGCGACCGGGAAGCTGGAAAGGCCCTCGGTCGAGGAGGTTCGGGCGCGGCAGTGCTACGCACGTTCAACGTCTCAGCGCGTGGGCGGGGCGAGATTGCCGCACGCGACGACCGTCCGGTCGTTCGCTGCCGAGGCGTGGACCACCGCCGAGTAGCGACCGGTCGTGGGGATCCGGGCATCGATCGTAGCCGTCGAGTTGGCGCGTCCGTCGGAGTCCACTTCGAGGGGCTCGTAGTCGTCTCGCGATCCGAAGGTCGTCGAGCTCGATGTCGAGCCACACTCCCCGCTGCGGACCTCCCAGGGATGAACGCCGCCCGGTGATGCGTTCGCGAGGTTGATCGTGATGACCGTGCGCGTGCTGTCGGCACTCGGAGCCATCGACACCGTGCCGGTCATCTGGACGACCCCGGCCATCGCCGCCGGTGAGGCGAGCGTGGCGTTCCACTGGGAACCCGCCGCCGCACCCGCGGTCCCCAGCTCCACGGCGCTACCTCCTCCGAAGGCACCGCAGGCGGCGGATGCGAGAACGAGAAACGGGACCGTGATACGGATGACCGACATACGACCTCCACGATGTGAGCAGCGGCACTCTGCCTCTAAGCAGCGCAACGTCCGTGCCTGGGCGGAAACGGCGTAGTGACGGGGTTTTCGGGGCTACCTTAGGCATCCCTTCTGTCGCTCCGAGGCGACATGACGCTACCGGTCGACGACGAACGTCACCTTCATGGCCACGCGGAACGTCTTCACCTTCCCGTTCTCGACGAGCCCGGTCATCTCCTTGACCCAGATGCTCCTGACGTTCTTGACGGTCTTGGATGCGTCAGTGACGCCTTTGTTGACGGCGTCGTCGAAGGACGTGTCGGATTCGGCGATAACTTCGATCACTTTGGCGATGGACATGCAGAGTGCTCCTGTCTTTTGAGATTGGGCCCGTGTGATGGGCCGGGATCGCCCCGGGGCGGCGCTTCGGCTCGTCCCGGGGCGGGTCGCTCATTCCCCCGGACTACTCGACGGATACCGACCCGTCGGCGGCCTCGAGGACATCCTCGGCCGTCTCTTTCCGTGCGTCGCTCGAGCAATGGACGGCGACGAGGATTCGTCCGTCTTCGAGCTCGCTCGCGAAGAGCTTCGCCTCGTGCTCGGTCATCCCGGCGCCCGTCAGGCCGCCGATGATTCCGCCGACACCTGCGCCCGCTCCACCACCTGCGAGAATGGCGACCAGGGGCCCGGCGATGAGCAGCCCGCCCCCCGTGGCGATCGTACCGACCGCGGTGAGACCCGCGAGTAGAGCCCCGATCACGCCGCCGGCCGTCGCGCCGGCAGCGATCCCTTCGGGCATCTTGGACGAGTCCTTGATCTGGAAGTCCTTGCCCACCGAGTCGGACATCAGCAGGCTGATTTCGTTATCCCGGAACCCCTTTTCTTCCAGCATCTGAATGGCCCGGGTGGCGTCGACCCGAGTCTTGAATACTCCTGTCACCAGCGTTTCGTCTTTCGTGGTCATGTCTATTCTCCTGCCGAGTGTGTAATCCTGCCTGGTAGGAGAAAAAGGCAACTTCCATACCTCCCTCGAGGAGCGGGGCGGAGGCGCCGGAAACGACCGTATGAAGCCGTTTTCCCGTCGGCCGACAGGAGTAGGACCGCCTAGGAGTCGCGTCACGTGTCGCGGCCGTCGACCTCTCCTTATCTTGATCTCGTACCGTACAGGGAGGTCGGGAATGGCAGAGAACGTCGGGGCGACTGTCGAGGTCCTGGGCGCCGCTGACACGGCCGATGTGGTCTCGGTCCTGTGTGAGACGTTCGCCGACGATCCGGTGATGGGCTTCGTGCTGGGCTCTCCCACGGGATTCGCGGCGCGTCTCGAGAAGCTCGTAACCTTCTTCGTGATGGCGCGTGTGCTGCGGGACGAGTTGGTCCTCGGAGTCCGGTCGTCTGAGGGACTCGAGGCCGCAGCCCTGGTGTCGTATCCCGGCGCCCGGCGTAGCCCACCGGAGCTCGGAGATCGTCGTGAAGAGCTCTGGGCCGAGCTCGGAGACCGGGCACGTGCCCGCTACGAAGGCTTCGGTCGGGCAGCCGATCCGCTGACGGTGGCCCATCCACATCTCCACCTCAACATGATCGGGGTGAGGGCGGCGGCTCGGGGCACGGGATTGGGTCGCGCGGTCCTCGAGGCCGTGCATGATCTCTCCAAGCACGACTCGGGCTCGACAGGTGTCAGCCTGGTGACGAGCCGCGCCTCGAACGTCTCGCTCTACCGGCACTTCGGCTACGACCTCCTGGGTCGGGCCGACCTCGAGGAAGGCTTCTCGGTGTGGGGCTTCTTTCGCCCGGACGGTGAGCGATGAAACGCGGGCTCGTCGTCCACGCGCTGCTCCTCGGGCTCCTCGTCACGGGCTGCGGCGATGGGCCGGCCCCGCTCGAGCCGGACCCCGATCCGCGCCCGGACGTCGACGCACTCTTCGCGCCGGCCACTTCGGAGGAGATCGCGGCGGTCCGGGCGGATTGGGACTCCCGTGACGTGGCGCCCGTCGAGGCCAGCGTCGAAGCGACGGAGCTGGGCCTCCTCGGGGGGACCCTGGCGACGGTGCGGGTGGTCTCGCACGCCATCGAGGGTGGGCGTCACTACGGAGCCGTGATCACGCCCGACGGTGCGGCGCCGGGGAGCCTCCCGGTGCTGGTGGTCGCGCACGGGGGAGATCAGGGCGTGCGGATCTCGGACCTTGCGGCGCTCACGTTCTCCCTCGGAAGCGTCGCGGCCGACTTCGTCTGGGTGGTCCCGTCGTTTCGCGCCGAGCCGCTCGAGACGGGCGGCGGGGTCTGGCGGTCGGACGGTCAGGCGAGCCCGTGGGACCGGGACGTGGACGATGCCCTGGCCCTCCTGGGTGCCGCGGTGGAGCTCACGCCCGCGGCCGACGAAGATCGCGTCGGCGTGCTGGGCCTCTCACGGGGCGCGGGCGTCGCGCTCCTCATGGGGATCCGCGACCCGCGTATCGACCGGATCGTGGCGTTCTCCGGGCCCACCGACTTCTTCGGGCCGTTCATCAGGGATGTCGTCGAGGATGCGCTCGACGGAAGCGCGACCGACCTGCCGGGGCTGTCCACGCTGACCACCCGCTTCGTACGACCGTTCGCCGACGGCTCCATGTCCGTCGCCGACCTGCGCGCGGAGCTGGTTCGTCGTTCGGCCGTCCTGTTCGCCGCCGATCTGCCACCCCTCCAGATCCATCATGGATCGCTCGACGACGTCGTCCCGGTCGGGGAGGCGCATGCGCTTATCGAGGCTCTGGAGTCGTTGGGTCGGGGCGCGCCGGACGACGGGTTCTTCATCTACGCGGGCGGCGGGCACGACCCGCTCACCATGGCGGGCAGCGTGCCCCTGGCCGTCGCCTTCCTGCAGGAGCTGACCAGCTCGGCGGTGGCCACCCACGCGGCGGGGAGCCACCGATGAGCACCGAGACCAGGGTGTCCGCGTGAACGCGCTCGGAGCGTCCTCCGCCGGCTGAGCGGGTCGGCTGGCGCCCAGCACCCTCCGGCCCGCATACTGACTGCCATGCCGGGCCCGCGGGCCCACGGCGACCCCCCAGACGCAGGATCCGACCATGAGCTCCATCAAGGACACCGCCGCCGCATTCTTCGACGCCTGCGAGACCGGGAAAGGCTGGGCGGCCTGCGCCCAGCACTGCCATCCGGACGCTTCGTTCTCCGTGCAGGCCGACACCTTCGCGGCCCTCGACACCATCGAGGCCTATACCGATGCCATGGCCGGATTCATCGCCGGACCCGTGCCCGACGCCGAGTACGAGTTGAAGTCGTTCGCCGTGGACGAGGATCGCAGCACGGTATGCGGCTTCGCCGTCTTCAAAGGGACGCACACCGGCGAGGGCGGGCCTGTGCCGCCGACGGGGAAGCGGACCGAGAGCGACTACGTCTACGTCATGGAGTTCGACGGCGACCGCATTCGCCACATGACGAAGATCTGGAACGATGTGTGGGCGATGCGTGAGATCGGATGGAGCGCGTGATGGATCCGAGAATCGATATCGTACGTGAGCTCCTCGACCGACACCGTCGCCGCCTGGCCGAGGTGTTCGAGAGCATACCCGCGGATGCCAGGGGCACCAGGCCCGACTCCGGCGGCTGGTCCCCGGCGAATCTGGTCGAGCATCTGGCCACCTCGGAGCAGAGAATCACCGCCCTGATTTCGGGGATGGTCGATGGGGCCGAGCCCCGCGACGACGACGAGGACTTCGACCGGGCGGCGTTCGAGCGCTCCATCAGCATGCCGTTCATCCTCGACCGGTCACGGAGAGTCGAGGGCACGCAGCCGAGTGGGGAGCTGGGCGCGTCGGAGGCCTGGGAGGCGTTGGAGGCCAGTCGCCGGGACCTGTTGGAGGTCCTCGACCGGGGCCAGGGGATGCGGCTCGAAGACCACACGCACGACTCTCCCGTGACCGGGGAGCCGATGAACGCCTACCAGTGGCTCGCGTTCGCGAGTCTTCACGAGGGACGCCACGCCCTGCAGCTCGAGGAGATCGCGGCGGCGGTGGCGGAGTAGGCGAGGCCAGGCTTGCGTGAGACGGGTCTGCGGCCCAGTATGTAATCATATGGTTAAATACGAACGGAGCGACGTCTTCGACGCGCTCGCCGACCCGACCCGAAGGGCGATCCTCGACCTGCTGGCGGTGCAGGAGCGCACCGCGGGCGACGTGGCCGAGCGGTTCGACGTGAGCCGGCCGGCGATCTCCAGGCATCTGAGGGTGCTGCTCGACGCCGGGCTGGTGGAGCGGCGCACCGAGGCCCAGTGGCGCATCTACAGCCTGAATCCCGAGGCGCTGAAGGAGGTCGACCGGTGGATGGCGAAGTACCGGACGTTCTGGGCGGCACGGATGCACGATCTCAAACGTTTCGTCGAGGAGACGCCATGAGCGAGCGCTGGACGCACGAATACGCCTACCCGATCCACGCTCCGGCCGAGCGGATCTTCGCGGCCCTGACGGAGTCGGAGGACCTGGAGGCATGGTTCGCCGAGCACGCACGGGTCGAGCCGCGGGAGGGCGGGCGCTACGCCTTCTGGGGAAAGCACACCCTGGGGACACCGTCGGAGGACGAGGCCGACGGACGCATCGAGTCGCTCGAGCGCGACCGGCGGCTCGTCTTCACCTGGACGGTCCAGGGTGTGCCGTCGACGGTGACGATCGACCTGACTCCGGAGGAGCGTTCGGGTGGCTCGGAAGCGACGGAGCACGGTCCGGCGACCCGGGTCGCGATCCGGCACGAGCTCGAGGGTCTCTTCGACATGCCGCGGCCGAAGGAGATGATCGACGACTGGTGGCGCTTCTGCCTCGGCAACCTGATGGCTCACGCGGCGGAGCATGGTGACGTGCTACGGGTGGATTTCGACGACCCGAGCCCCGAGATCCGGCTCTCGATGGAGATGGACGCGCCCCCGGACAAGGTGTTCCGGGCGCTGACCGAGCCCGAGGCGCTCGACCGCTGGATGGCCAACGGGGCCAAGGTCGAGCTCCGTGAAGGCGGGCGGTACGACCTCGGTTTCACCCCGGAGGGGTACGATGGGCCGCCCATGCGGATCCTGGAGCTCGTCCCGAACGAGAGGCTGATGATCTCCTGGCCCGACTGGCGCGGCGACACGTCCGTGCCCGAACAGTCCGTCACGTGGCTGCTCGAGCCCTCCGGGGACGGGACCCGCGTGACGGTGATCCACAGCGGCTTCGTCCGGGCTGTGGATCTGAGCGACTATCCGTTCGGGTGGGGCTACTTCCTGGGCCGGCTGCGGGACGTATCGACCGAGCTCTAGCGATCGGGGGTCTCCCTACAACGGAGCGGGACGTCCTCCCGACAGACCCGACACGACGCGGACGCGAGCTTATCGTACGGGAGCAGTCCAGGAGTCCCATGTTCCGGAGGTCGCGGCTATGAGATGGCTCTTTGCGGCGTTCGTCGTCGTGCACGGTCTGATTCACTTCATGGGTCCCGCCAAGGCGTTCGGACTCGCGGATCTCCCCCAGCTCACGCAGTCGATCGCGCGTGGGATGGGCGTGGTGTGGCTCGCGGCCGGCGTTGCGATGCTGCTGGCCAGCGGCGCCTTCCTCCTGGGGCAGCGCGTCTGGTGGCTCGTCGCCGTGGTCGCCGTCGTGCTGTCCCAGGCGGCCATCATGGCGTCGTGGACGGATGCGAAGGTCGGAACGATCGCGAATCTCGTGATCCTCCTGGGAGCCATCTACGGCTTCGCGTCCCAGGGGCCGTGGAGCTTCCGGGCCGCCTACGAGCGGCAGGTGGACGCCCGCCTGGCCGAAGGTGAGGAGGTAGAGCCGCCGGCGCTCACAGAAGCCGATATCGTGCACCTGCCGGAGCTCGTACAGCGATACCTGCGCGTGACCGGAGCGATCGGGCAGCCCCGCGTCGAACATTTCCGCGCGGCCTGGCGTGGCCGCATTCGCGAATCCCCCGAGGATGCCTGGATGACGTTCACGGCCGAGCAGGTCAACTTCATCCGGGACCCCGCTCGCTTCTTCCTCATGGACGCGCGGCGGAGCCGCCTGCCCGTCGACGTGTTCCACGCCTTCGCGGACGGCGCCGCGAGTATGCGTGTGCGCGTCCTGTCGCTCGTCCCGGTAGTCGACGAGCAGGGCCCGGAGCTCACGCGGGCCGAGACGGTCACCCTGTTCAACGATCTGTGCTTGCTGGCGCCGGCCGCCCTGATCGATCCCGGCATCGAATGGGACGCCGTCGATGACCGCTCGGTCCGGGCGCGCTACACGCTCGGCGAGAACACCATCTCCGCCGTCCTGGAATTCAATGACGCGGGCGAGCTCGTGGACTTCGTCTCGGACGACCGGTCCGCGGTCTCCGAGGGCGGGCGCATGACTCCGTTGCGGTTCTCCACGCCGGTTCGAGATTACAGGACCTTCGGCGATCGCCGGGTGATGACGCGAGGGGAGGGGCGGTGGCATCCGCGGGAGGGGGCGTTCGCATACGTCGAGCTCGAGCTGGTGGATTTCGAGGTGAATGGAGGGCGACAGAGAGTGAGAGACCCATGACTCGACCCCCGATTCCTCGCGGCCCCGACCAGCTGCTCGCGACCTTCGGCCGGATCGACATCTACGTCTTCGACCAGCTCCTGCGCGGCCGGATCACGCCCGGCATGCGGGTCCTGGACGCGGGCTGCGGTGGCGGGCGCAACACCGAGTACCTCATGCGCTGCGGAGCGGAGGTCCACGGCGTGGACGCGGAGCCCGCCCAGATCGCCCGGATTCGCAAGGTCGCCGCGGCCGCCGCGCCCGATCTGCCCGCCGGGAACTTCGTGGCCGGACACCTCGGCGATCTGCCTTTCGAGGACGGGTTCTTCGATGTGGTCCTCTGCAGCGCGGTCCTCCACTTCGCCGAGACCTCGACGGAGTTCGAGGAGATGATGGCCGAGATGTGGCGCGTCCTGGAGCCCGGCGGGCTCTGGTTCGCCCGCCTCGCGTCCTCCATCGGTATCGAGGACGACGTCGTCCACCTCCGCGACCGATGGCACCGGTTACCGGACGGGAGCGACCGGTTCCTCGTCGACGAGGACTATCTCATGCATGTCGGTGGTGAGCTCGGGGGCGAGCTGATCGACCCGCTCAAGACCACCGTCGTCCAGGGCATGCGGTCGATGACGACGTGGGTCTTGCGGAAGCCCCAGGGGCGCTAACCGCCCAGCTTCCGGATTTCCTCCGACTCGACCACGCGGACCCCGGCGGCTTCCTCGCGGGCGAGGAGGGCCATGGTCGCGGCGACGGCCCGGGCATGCACCGGATGGTACCGGCCGGGCACCAGGCGTAGAAGCAGGCGACCCAACGCCTCCATCGGCCGCCGCTCCGTACGCTCCCCGGCGAGAACCGAGGGACGGAGGATGACCAGGCTGGGGTAGCCGAGCGCCCGGATGTCCCGCTCGACCTCGCCTTTCACCCGGTTGTAGAAGACGCGCGAATCGGGGTCGGCGCCTACGGCGCTCACCAGGGAGAAGTGCCGCGCCCCGTTCTCCAGCGCCACCCGCGCGATCGTCAGCGGAAGGTCGTAGTCCACCTCGCGAAACCGCTCCTTCGAGCCCGCCTTCCCGATCGTCGTGCCCAGAGCACAGAACACGTGATCCCCCCGGATATCGGCACGGTGCTCCTCCAGCCGGTCGAACGAGACGAGTCGCTGGGTCACGTTCGTGGGCACCGGATCCGGCAACGGCCGGCGGGTGAGCGCGACGACGGGCCGGTGGTCTGCATCCTCGGACAGCACCCGGAGGCACTCGGTCCCGACGAGACCCGTGGAGCCGACGACCAGGGCGCTGCTCATCGGGGCCCCGTCTGCCGGGTGGGCTCGCTCTCCGGCCTCACCAACCCGCGCTGCCCGGCCCGCCCTTGAACGGCCCCTTGATCTCCGGCGTGATCCAGCCGCCGTAGAATCCACCGGGCTGCGGCACGACCTCCACCCCGTCCACCGTGCACGCGTCCATCGGCCCCGCGTAGAACGCGACATGGTCGCGGATCGGCTCGAAGGTGGGCGTCGGGTCCGGGTAGCTCCACCCGACGCGCTCCGCCGCTCGATCGCCGACGCGCACGGTCCAGTAGCGGGCCCGTCCCTTCCATTCGCACCACGATCCACCTCCCGCTTCGCTGAGCACTTCGTCACGGATGTCCGTGCGCGGAATGTAGTAGACCGGAGGGTGGCTGGTCTCGAGCACCCGATACGCGGCCGTGGAGTCGGCGATGACCTCGCCGTTGAAGCGGATCTCGATGCGCTTCGAGACGGCCTCCAGGGCCGGAGGGCGCGGATAGCTCCAGACGGACTCTTCGCCCGGACCGGTGGGGTCGGGCGGTGGATGGTGTCGCATCGTTGTCTTTTCGCCTTATCGAAAGTCGTTCGAAAGTCGAACGAGTGCCTCCGGCCCGCCGACCAGGACGTACGCTCCGGAGGCCTTGCGTGGCAAGGAGATCCTCACGGGTGCCCGCCACAAGAGCCCACGTCCAGATCGTTCGACTTTCGAACGACTTTCGAAGCTCGCGCAGACGCCTACCTGTCCACCCCGCCGGCCGCCGAATCACCCCCGTTGATCCCGTAATGATGACATTGTATACTTGCGCTCATCGAGTATTGATGACGATGTAATCTTTATGGCGCGTGCGCCGGGACCGGGAGGTGGGGATGGGTCAGGGAAGCCTCGGGGAATTCGAGCAGATGGTGTTGCTCGCGATCCTGCATCTGGGAGACGACGTCTACGGCGTGCCGATCGTGGACGAGATCGAGCAGCGCACGGGCCGCAGCGTGGCACGGGCCGCCGTGTACGTGACGCTCCGCCGGCTCGAGAAGAAGGGACTCGTCGAGTCGTGGATGAGCGACCCGATCGAAGAGCGTGGCGGCAAGCCGAGGCGCATGGTCCGGGTGCGGGCCGAGGGACGGCGCATGCTCGCGGACTCGCGCCGGGCGATGGAGGCCATGTGGGACGGCCTCGAGCCCGTGGCCGGAGAGGGGCGATGAGCCGCGGCCGCCCGCCGCGCCTCGCGTGTTGGCTGCTGAGCCGCTTCGTGCCGGCCGATGCCCGGGATACCGTCCTGGGAGATCTCGAGGAGGTGTATGCGCGCCGGGTCGCCGAGGGAGGGCGGCTCCGCGCCGACGTCTGGTACGTCCTGGAGGCGGGTTCCTTCTCGGCCCGTTTCGCATGGGAGCGGCTCAGGGAGCTGAAGGGGTCGGCCACACCCTCGCTCCTGGACTTCCGCCTCGGCGCCCGCATGCTCCGCAAGAGCCCGCTCCTGACCGTGACGGGGTGCGTGGCGATCGCGACGGCGATCGGCATCAACGCGGGCTTCAACGAGTTCACGGGCGACCTGCTCGGGGAAGCCAGGTGGGCCGAGGTCGATGACCGGGTGGTGGGGCTCGCGAACTTCGACACCGAGTCCGGGGATCGGGATGCCCGGGTCCTGGCCGACCTCCGGCGGTGGCGCGAGGGGCTCCAGACAGTCGAGGACATCGGTGCCGCCCTCCGTATGGACATGAGCCTGGTCGCGTCCGACGGCAGCACGGCGCCCGTGGACGTGGCGGAGATGAGCGCCAGTGGCTTCTCCATGGTCGAGGCCACGCCCGCCCTCGGGCGGTTGCTCCTGTCCAGCGACGACGGGCCCGCCGCCGAGCCGGTGGCGGTGCTGGCCTACGAGGCATGGGACCGGATCCTGGGAGCGAACCCGGACGTGGTCGGATCGGTGGTCCGCCTGGGTGACACGTCGTACACGGTCGTGGGCGTGGCGGCCGCCGAGACCTACTTCCCCGGCCCCGTGGACGTCTGGGTGAACTTCCGCCGCGACGACGCCACGGCGGCCTCCCGGGCGGGTCCACCGCTCGTTGCGTTCGGACGTTTGGCGCCGGAGCGGTCGCTCCAGGAGGCCCAGCTCGAGATGGAGCAGCTCGGCGCGCGGTTGGCTCAGGACCTCCCGGATCTCTACGAGCGGGTGCGACCGGCCGTGCTGCCCTATCAGGAAGTGGCGTCGGGGAACCCCGAGATGATCCGGTGGGCGCTGAGGATCGCCCGGACCGTGCTCGTGCTGCTTCTGGTCGTGGCATGCGCCAACGTGGCGACGCTGGTGTTCGCACGGAACGTGGGCCGGACGTCCGAGATCGCCGTCCGCTCCGCGCTCGGGGCGCGCCGCGGCCGCATCGTCGCGCAGCTCTTCGCGGAGGCGTTGGTGCTCGCGTGGCTCTCGGCAGGCGTGGGCCTCCTGGCGGCGGATTGGATGCTGAAGTGGGGCGGGGACATCTTCTGGGAAGCTCAGCGCGTTCCGCCGCCCTTCTGGTGGGACCCGGGCATGTCCTGGCCCACCATCGCGTACAGCCTCGCCCTGGCCACGTTCGCCGCCGCCGTGGTGGGCATCCTTCCCGCGCTGCGTGCCACGGGCAGCAGGCTCGCGGCTACCCTGCAGACCACGGGGAGCGGCGGCTCCGCGTTGGCGTTCGGCCGACTCCCCACGATGGTCATCGTGTTCCAGATCGCCGTCTCCGTGGCCCTCTTCCCGATCGTCTTCACGATGGCCGTGCAGACGTACCGCGACGAGGTCGCCGTCACCGAGTTCCCCACGGAGCGGTATCTCACGGCCCGCATCCTCGTCGACTCCAACGTGGAGCTCACCTCGGCCGCGACGGACCAGTCCGCGGGCGAGGAGCTCCGGCGGGTGTCTGTGACCGGCGTGACGGACGGGTTCATGATGGGCCCCACGCTCCTCCAGCGGTACGGGGAGATGCGGGACGACGTGGCCCGGCGCGTGCGGAACGAGCCCGGGGTGAGGAGCGTGTCGCTCACCACGCGTCTTCCGGGCATCATCGCGGAGTCGATTCCGTCCATGCGGCTCGAGGTGGCGGGCGAAGAGCCGCCACCGAACGGATGGTGGGCCAGGACGGCCACCGCCGAGGCCGACTTCTTCCAGGTCGTGGCGCCCCGTGTCCGGTCCGGCCGAACGCTCACTCAGGTGGACTTCGCCGAAGATCAGCACGTGGCCATGGTGAACGAGGCGTTCGTGACGGAGGTCCTGAGGGGGCAGGACGCGGTGGGGCGTCAGATCCGCGGCTTCAGCGCGCCCGTTCCGGCCAGACGAGTCTCGGTCGGAACTGGCGGCGGCACACTCGAGCAGGGAACGGTCGCCTCACAGGAGGCCGATCCCGGGCGGCCGTGGACCGAGATTGTGGGCGTCATCCCCGACGAGCTCACGGGTGCGGCCGGCGCCGATCCGCAGGTGTACTTCCCCTTGTCGGGGGCCGGGACCTACCCGATCCGGCTCCTCATCGAGGTGGACGGCGATCCGGAGACGCTGGCGCCCCGACTCCAGGCGATCGCGGCGGAAGCCGAGCCGGGCGTCATCCTCGACGAGATCCTCCCGCTGGCGGATCTGCGGCGGAACGAAGTCCTGCAGGTGCACTTCCGGGTGGGGATCATCGGATTCGTCGCCCTGGTCACGGCCCTCCTGGCGACCGCCGGGGTGTACGCGCTCCTCTCCTTCATCGTGTCCCAGCGCACCCGGGAGATCGGCATCCGGACGGCGCTGGGCGCGGCGCCCGCCCTGGTGCTTCGCGGGGTCTTCCTGAAGACGTTCGTGCAGCTCGGGCTGGGCGTGTTGATCGGCCTCGTCATCGTGGGTGCCGTCGGGGTGCCGGGCGCCGGGGAGGGCGCCGACCTGCGGACCCTGTGGCTCACGGGAGCGGGGGTCTCCGCCGTGCTGCTCATCGTCGGGCTGTTGGGCGGCCTGATACCGGTCCGCCGGGCCCTGAGCATCCAGCCGACGGAGGCGCTGCGCGCCGACGGTTGAAGGAGCGGGGTGGCATGCGGGTTGGCCTGATCCTTGCGCCTCCCTCCGGTCGATTACGATCGCCCTCGACCGGAGACCCGCATGACCCCTCGCAAGATGACCTTCCTGCTTCTGATGGTCGCGGCGACGTTGTCGCCACGCACCGCTCACGCCCAGGCGACCGACCCCCAGTGGTACGATGGCCATGTGAGCCTCCAGGCCGGGGTCTCGATCTTCGATCGGTCGGGTGTGGGCACGACCGGCGTGTACGCGCTGCGCGCCGACCTCCCGATCTATCCGAGTCTGCTGATCGAGGGAGGACTGAGCTACGCCCGCCCCGGCGGGGAGTCCGGCGTCGGCGACGTCTTCATGCCCGGGTTCCAGGTCCAGCTCCAGGGCACGTCCGGGCAGTTCAGCCCCTACGTCGGGCTGGGAGCGGGGCTCACGGTCGAGGTCCCCGAGGCCGAGGGCGCGACCGACGTGTCGTTCTCGCCCTCGTTCGCGACCGGGGTCCGGGTCGCGGTCTCCGAAGGAGCCGCACTCCGCCTGGAGGGTCGTCTGAACGCGGTCGGTGCCGATTTCCGGGGTGTGTACTCCGAGATCACGGCGGGGCTGGTCGTGTCCTGGTGAGTCCGGCCTTCCGTTAGCTTCCTCCATGATACAAGGCACCCTGCGGACCCTCCGCTACGCGCGCAGCTGGAACACCGGCGCCGACGTGAAGGTGGAGGAGACGGTGATCCGGCGGGACGGCGAGGAGGTGCCGGCCACGCTCGTGCTGCCGGCGCGAGGACGAGGTCCCTGGCCGGCCTGGATCGCGCTCGGGGGTATCTCTCGCATGGGACGTCACCACCCACAGCTCGTGCGGTTCTCCGGCGCGCTCGCGACGAGTGGCGCTGCGGTGGTCGTCCCGGAGATCCCGGAGTGGCGACGCCTCGAGCTGGCGCCGAGACCGACCGCGCCGACCATCCGCGGATGCGTCGACATGCTCTCCACACGGCCCGACGTACGGCCCGGAAAGGCGGGGCTGATCGGCTTCTCGTTCGGGGCGCCGCAGCTCGCCATCGCGGCGGCGCGCGAGGACCTCGAGCCACACATCGCGGGCATCGCGCTCTTCGGAGGCTACTGCAGTCTCGAGCGGACGCTCGGCTGCATGTTCACGGGCGATCATGAGTGGGAGGGGACGCGGCACGACGTCGAGCCCGACCCGTACGGCCGCTGGGTCGTGGGAGCGAACCACCTCACCGACATTCCCGGTTGCGACGACGCTGGGGACGTGGCCGACGCCCTGCTCACGCTCGCCCGTGCCGCCAGCGGAGACCGGGTTGCCGCTTGGGAGCCCCATCACGACGCGCTGATCGAGGATCTCCGGAGCGCGCTGCCGGAGCGCAGGCGGGCGATGTTCGACCTGTTCGCGACCGCCTCCGGAAAGGAGCGTCCGGAGCGGGACGAGCGGCTGGACATGGCCCATCGCCTGGCCGAGGCGTGTAGGCGGGCCGAGCCACTCCTCGAGCCGGCGCCTTACCTCTCTGGCGTGCGCGTCCCGACCCGGCTCATCCACGGACGTGGGGATCGCCTGATTCCCTTCACGGAGTGCTTCCGACTGTCCGAGAGCCTTCCCGCGGAGGCCCGGAACGGGCGCACGGTCACGGGGCTGTTCAGCCACACGGCGGACCGGCGCGAGGGCTCCTCGCTCGGACGGACGTGGGAGAAGGTCTCGTTTCTCGGCACGCTGCACGGGCTGATCAACACGGTGGGCTGAGCCTCGGCTCCGCCGCACCCACGCGCGCTTCGGCCCTCCGTGATGCGGCTCACACCGGCGCGGATGCGCCGCGCGCCCGCGCGAGCGAGCTTGCATCATGATCACACTCACCGCCGCCGCCCTCGCGGCATCGCTCCTGGCCGCGCAGGACGCGGAGACGTTCCGGGTCGAGACGCTCCATCCGGGCGTGCACGCGGCCCTCGTGGTTCCGAACCCTCCCGACTACGCGTTCGCGAACTCGTTGGTCATCGCAGGTGACAGCGCCGTGATGATCGTCGACACCCAGCAGTCGCCCGGCGCGGCGGAGGCTCTCCTCCGGATGCTGCCGTCGCTGACCGACCGACCCGTCCGCTGGATCGTGAACACGCACTGGCACGCCGACCACGTATTCGGCAACCAGGCGTGGCGCGACGCCTTCCCGGACGCGCGCATCGTCGGGCATCGTTCGCTCCTGGACGACGTGCCGGAGCGCACGCGCGCGTACAGGGACGAGCTGCTCGAAGCGCTGCCCCGGGAGATCGAGGAGCGCGAGGGATGGCTGGCGAATGGGGAGGCGGCCGGACGCCCGCTGACCGACGACGACCGGTCCGCGGTCGAGCGAGGGCTCGCGCTGAGGCGGCGCTATCTCGCGCAACTCGCGGAACTCCGCGTGCTTCCCCCCGACATGGTCGTCGACGATTCGCTCACGCTCGACCTGGGGGGGCTCGCGGTGCGCATGGAGCACGTCGGACCGTCCCACACCAGAGGCGACATGATCGTGCATGTCCCGGACGCCGGTGTGACGGCGGTCGGCGATCTCCTGGAGTGGGGGACGCCGTGGCTCGACGGTGCGTGCGTGCCGGGATGGGTGGACGCCCTCGTGCGCGTGCGACGGCTGGTAATGGGCCGCGGGGACGGGGCCAGGCTGCTCCCGAGCCATGGGCCGGTGGTCGGGCCGGACTTCCTCGCCCTGTACGAGGAGCTCCTGGCCGCGGTCGCGGACGGAGCCGACCTGGAGCCGTTCCGGTCGCGGCTGGATGCCGCTGGTGTGGACGTGTCGGGCTTCGACGGGTTCGTGCGGGCGGCGCGCGCTGCGCGGGAGGGCACGTCGGGCGGTAGCCTGGGCACCCGGGACGTCTGCGGGGAGCCGTAGGGGAGCGGGCGGGGCGATCCCCTGGAACCGTCCCTCAGGCAGGTGGCGCAGAGTCGCCGTTCCGAAACGGAAGGGTGATCTCGGCCCGGGTCGCCGGCCCCGTCGGGTCGATCCCCAACACGACGGACGCTTCGTCACCGTACAACGTCTCCAGCCGAGCGCGGACGTTCGAGAGGCCGGTGCCCTCGGCCGGAGGAGCGCTCGGCGGCCAGCCGGGCCCATCGTCCTCCACGGCGACGCGGAGGGTCCGGTCGTCGCACCCTACACGGACCCGGATGCCGACGGGGCCGCGCGCCTTCGCGGCGCCGTGCCGGACGGCGTTCTCGACGAGCGGCTGCAGGATCATCGGTGGGACGCGGGCGGCCAGGACATCGTCGTGGGGCGCGTCGATCTCGACACCGAGCCGCGGGCCGAAGCGGACGCGCTCCATGTCGAGGTAGAGGGCGACGAGCGAGAGCTCCTCCTCCAGGGTGATCTCTCGCTGGTCACCGCGTCGGAGCGTCGTGCGGAGGAGCTCGCCGAGCCTCGCGATGACGGTCGTCGCCTCGGAGCTCCGCCCTTCCTCGACCAATCCTGACACGGCGTTCAGGGCGTTGAACAGGAAGTGCGGGTTGAGCTCCATCTGAAGCGCCCGGAGCTTGGCGCCGACGGCTTCGGCTTCGAGGCGCATGGCGAGTGCCCGGGCTTCGGACTCGCGCAGGGCTCCTTCTACCCACCGCCGGTGGTAGAGCAGTGCGTAGTACGCGCCCAGCACCATCCAGTACACGAAGAAGTCGAGCACCACGTACCCCTGGACCCAGAACTGGACCTGGGCGCCGAGGTCCCTGCCGCCGCCCCGCGCGACGGTGAAGAACACGAGGACCCCGACGAGGGTCAGGTGCACGACCGAGAGGGCCGCGGCGGTGAGCGCGTGCGCGGCGATGGCTCGAATCCGCCCCGGCCGGTCGATCGGCCAGCGCTCCGCCAGTGTCACGACGAGAAGCGTGCCGGCGACCCAGAAGAACCACCACGGGAAGTTCACGAGGATGGCCTCGCCGACGGTCCGCTCGATGCCCTGGAGGCGGGCGGTCGTCACCTCTTTCGCGGTCTCCATGGCCCCCATCACGATCCAGAATGCGAGGAGGAGGAAGCGCACGCGGAGTGAGGCGAGCGCCTCGGGAGGCGGCACGAGGGGGCGAAGCAGCGGGTGGGTGCGGTCGGAGGCCATGAAGCGTCTTAACCGGACCGCGATGCGTGGGTCAAGCGTGGTCGGGAACGAGGGCGCACGTCCCTCCGTGGTGCGTCCGGACCCCGGCCAATTGGGACTCGCACCACCGCCGCCGCGAGACGACCGGCGGCGAGGTAGCGTTCAAGCTCCTCGCAGCCCCGACCGGAGGGTCGATCATGCGATCGCGGACGAAGACGGTGTTCCCGGCTCGACGACGAGCCTTGCTGCTTGCGGTGCTCGCCCTCCTCGGGTGCGGGCGCGGCTCGCTCGAGCCCGACCCGGGTTTGGATCCGAGCGCCCGTGACGGCGCCGTGGGGATCCTTTTCGTCGGCAACTCGCTGACCTACACGCACGACGTGCCGGGCCTGGTGCACCGGCTCGCCGAGAAAGACGGGCGATCCGTCGCCACGGCCTCGATCGCCTTCCCGAACTACAGCCTCGAAGACCACTGGCGGACCGGTCTCGCGGACCGCATCCGGCAGCTCGAGCCCGACGTCGTGGTCATGCAGCAGGGGCCCTCGTCGCTCGACGAGAGCCGGGAGCACCTCGTGCTGTGGGCGGGGCGCATCGCCGAAGTGGCGAGGGAGGTGGGCGCCGAGCCGGCCATGTACATGGTGTGGCCGGACGTCTCGCGGCGGTTCGCCTTCGGAGCGGTCGAGGCATCCTACGCGGCGGCCGCGACCGCCATCGAAGGGCGCCTGCTCCCGGCCGGGACGACATGGCTGGAGGTCTGGTCGAGGGACGAGGCGCTTCCGCTCTACGGGGGTGACGGATTCCACCCCGGCTATCTGGGCGCGCTCGCGGCGGCGCACACCATCTATGCGGGTCTCTTCGACGTCGACCCCTCGGGCCTCCCCGGCCTCGACGACGCGGTGGACGAAGGGACGCTCGAGCTCCTCCGGAGCGCGGTGTCGGCTAGCCTCGACCGATGGCGGTGACCGAGCCTCGGGCTGCTAAGAGGTCAGCTTGAGGACGTCGTCCCGGTAGGTCCGGCTGATCTTGAGCTGCTTACCGTCGTCCATGATCGCGATGTACGCCCCCGAGAACCACGGCTGGATCTCGCGCACGCGGTCGAGGTTCAGCACCGTCCCGCGGTGCACGCGCGCGAAGATCGAGGGGTCGAGGCGCCCGTGTAGCTCCGCGAGGCCGACGCGGACCCTGTGGGTGTCGCCGTCCGTGTGGATGACCACGTAGTTCCCGTCCGACTCCAGGTAGCGGATCGCGTCGACCGGCACGAAGCGGGTACGGCTCCCTTCGGTGACGCGGATACGGCGCGCCCAGCTGGTCCGTGGGCCGAGCTCGTCGAGCAGCGCGTCCAGGTCCGGCGCGGGCATCGGGTTCCGCGAGCGCAGCCGCTCCCGAACGGCCCCGAGCGCGTCGTCGAACCGGGCGTCGTCGAAGGGCTTCACGAGGTAGTCCGCCGCATGGACCTCGAACGCCTCGAGCGCGTGCTCGTCGTATGCCGTCACGAAGACGATCGCGGGTCTGAAGCCGGAAGGGAGCGCGGCGACGACGTCGAACCCGTCGCGCCCGGGCATGCGGATGTCCAGGAAGACGACGTCGGGGGACAGCTCGCGAATACGCGCCACGGCCTCGTCCCCGTCCGCCGCTTCCGCGACGAGCTCCACGTCGGGGTGTCGCTCGAGTGCCTTACGGATGCGGGTCAGGCCGAGGGGCTCGTCGTCGACCGCGATCGCGCGCATGGTTCTCGTCATCGGTGTACCGCCGCCGAGGGTTCGCGTAGATCACGAAAGAGAAAGGAAGGCGATCGTGGTCGAAAGAGGAACGGATGTGGCGCGGGCCGCGCTCCGGAGGGACGAGCCGCGATCGGACGGGATGGGCCTCGCCACGTCTTGCCGGCCGGAGGGCGCCTCGCCACGCTTCAGGACCGCCGCGACGGCGGATCCATTCCACGGGAGGGAGGGACGATGGGCGGCGAAAGGGGATCGGGTCGGCGCAGCCGATGGCTGGGTGGGGCGGGGGTGTGCGTTCTGTGGATGGTCGTCCCGGTGACGGTGGCCGCGCAGGCCGATTCCGGCGTGCTGGCGTCGACCGTGGAGGCGCGGGAGATCGCGTTCGCGCGTACCATGGCCGACCGTGACCTCGAGGCGTTCCGTTCGTTCGTGTCCGAGGAGGCCGTCTTCTTCAACGGGAACACGCCGATCCGCGGGCGCGACGCCGTCGTGGAGGCATGGGCCCCGTTCTTCGAGGGTCCGGAGGCGCCGTTCAGCTGGCACCCCGACGTGGTGCAGGTGCTCGAGTCCGGGACGCTGGCGTTGAGCTCGGGTGTGGTCCACACGCCGGGCGGGGAGCCAGCGGGCCGCTTCAACTCGGTGTGGAGACTCGAGGCCGACGGGGTCTGGCGCGTGGTGTTCGACAAGGGATCCTGACGACGCGGGACGCGCCCGAAACACGCGTTCGTGCGCGGTGCTTCTCTACCGCGTGAAGCCGGCCCTCGGCAGCCCCGGCATCAGCCTGAGCGCGTTCTCGTAGTAGAGCTTCCGGAGCACTTCGTCCGGTAGGTCCATACCGTACATCTTCCAGAACGCATGGTAGTCGCGGTAGTAGTCGAAGTACTCGTCCGTGGTCTCGAACACGCGCCAGAAGTAGGGATACTCGGGCGGCTGGAAGCTGTCCTTGCCGAACAGGATCCGGTCCTGGTACTCGATGAAGAACTCGCGCGCGGCGCGAGGCTGCCGGCCGAACTCGTAGAGAACGGCGCCGACCTCGTAGTGCACGTTCGGGAACTCGTCGAGGAGCTGGCCCGCCCGCTCGAGGTCGTTGCCGTGCCACCCGAAGTGCGCCGCGATGAATGTGGTGTTCGGGTGCTTGCGGAAGACGTTGTCCCGCTCGGTCATGAGCTGCTCGAAGCCGATCTTGTCGTCCCCGTAGTTCCGGCGGTCGGGGAAGAGCGCGAGCTCCAGCCACCGCTCGTTCTCCATGGTCGGCGGCTCGAAGAACGCGGGCGGCTCGGCGGTGTGGATCAGTACCGGGATGCCCAGCCGGCCGGCCGCCTCCCACACGGGATCGAGCTCCGGGTCGTCGATGGCGAGGCGTGAGCCGTCGGACTTGCGGGTGGTCATGCCAAAGCTCTTCGAGATTTCCCCGATGCCGACGGCGCCCATGGCGATATCCTCCTCGAGCCGGCGCACGGCCCTCTCGGCCCATCCCGGCGTACCGACCCCGTCGAAGTCGATGCCCGTCATGACGCGGAAGCGGTCCTCATGCCCGCTCGCGCGGATGTTCGCCATCGCCTGCCGGAGCCGGTCGCCCGACACGTTGTCCGAGGCGATGTACACCTGGATGTTGAGGTCGTCGAGGTGCCCGATCATGTCCGCGATCGTGCCCTCCCCCGTCAGCCCGCGTGCGTGCCCGTGGACGTCCACGACCGGGAACTTCGCCCGCGGGGTGGGCGTCTCCTCGTTCACGAGCATCGACTTCGGGTCGTAGTCCGTGATGGCCGGCGGCGGGAACTCCGGAGCCATGCAGGTCTGCGGCCGGATCTCGGTCATGCCGCTCGGGCACCGCTCGCCCGGCTCGATCTGAACCGTCTCCCGGAACTGCGCGGACGACGGGGTGCACGCGACCGCGAAAGCGAGCGTGAGGCCAAGGATTCCTAGGGGGATCGGCAGACGGAATTCACCCATGTGAGCGTCTCTCGGGTTCGTGGCACGACGGTTTCGGCTTGATCGGACCGCCTCCTACCCCCGCACCGGCGGTCGCGATCCCGTTCCGGTGAGCCTTGGGGGACGCGTTTCCGGTGGATATCTTGAGGAGCGTGCGCGCACCCGGCGCGCACCGTCCCCGGACGTGAGGAAGATCATGCGGAGCCACCGGACTGGAATCAGCAGCCTGTCCATCCAGCTCGGGAGCATCGCATGCCACATCCTACTTCCCCGTTCGTATCGGCCGACCGCCTCGGCCTGACCCTTTCCGACGGCCGTCGGCTCTTCGACGGTCTGACTCTCGCGTTCGCGGACGAGCGCACCGGCCTCGTCGGCGCTAACGGCGTCGGTAAGTCGCTCCTGCTCGACCTCCTGGTGGGCGCGCGCCCTCCGACGGCCGGGAGCGTGACCCGGAGCGGCCGCGTGGCGTACGTTCGCCAGGGTGGGGGTGGCGGGCGCGGGGTCGAGCTCGGGCTCGCGGATGCGGGTACGGTGGCCGATCGACTCGGTGTCCGAGAGCGACTCGATGCCCTCGAGCGCGTGCTGGCGGGCGGTACCGACCCGGCCGACTACGAACGGATCGGCGTCGACGGTTGGGACCTTCCCGAGCGGACCCGGGCGCAGCTCGCGCGCCTCGGGCTCGGCCGCCTCGGGCTCGATCGACCGGTCGGGACTCTCAGTGGTGGGGAGCGCACCAGGGTCGCGCTGGCCGGCGCGCTCCTCGCGACGCCGGACCTCCTGGTGCTCGACGAGCCCACCAACGACCTCGACGCGCAGAGCCGCGCCGCCCTCCTGGAGGCGATCGAGACGCACCGGGGCGGCCTCCTGGTCGTCTCCCACGACCGCGACGTCCTCCGGCGCGTGGACCGGATGCTCGAGCTGTCGCCGGCCGGCATCCGCGAGTACGGCGGGAATTACGACGAGTACCGGCGCATCCGCGATGCCGAAGCCAGAGCCGCCGAGCTCGAGCTCGGTGCCGCCGAGGCGGCCAGGCGGCGCGCCACCGAGGAAGCGCGGACGGTGCGTGAGCGGCAGGCTCGGAGGGCGGCCCGCGGAAAGCGGGCGCGCGCGGACGGGGGCGTCCCGAAGGTTCTGCTGAACAGCATGCGGAACCGGAGCCAGAACAGCACGGGCCGCATCGGGAAGGTGATGGACGAGTCCGAGCAGGATGCCGCCGAGCGGGTAGCCGCGGCGCGGGCACGCATGGAGGAGGTCACGCCGCTGCGCATGGACGTGACCCCGAGCGGCCTGCCGAGCGGGAAGGACGTCGTGGTGCTGGAGGACGTGGCGTATACGCCCCCCGGCGGAAGAGATCGCTTGCTGGGCGGTGTCGATCTCGTGATCCGAGGGGCGGAGCGGGTCGCGCTCACGGGGCCGAACGGGAGTGGAAAGACGACCCTGCTCCGGATCGTCATGGGCGAACTCGAGTCGGACGCCGGGGTGGTCCGGATCGGTGTCCCGCGCGCGTCGGTCGCCTGGCTCGACCAGTCGGTGCGGACGCTCGAGCCGGGGCGGACGGTGCTGGAGTGCTTCCGAGCCGCGCATCCCGAATGGGACGAGGGACACGCCCGTCACGTGCTCGCGCGCTATCTATTTCCCGGTGAGGCGGCGCTCGTTCCGGTCGATCGGCTGAGCGGCGGCGAGCGGATGCGCGCCGGCCTCGCCAGCGTCCTCGGCGGTCCGAGCACCCCCTGGCTCCTCGTGCTCGACGAGCCCACGAACCACCTGGACATCCGCAGCCTGGAAACGGTCGAGCGTGCGGTGTCCGAGTACGACGGGGCACTCCTGGTGGTGTCCCACGACGCGGACTTCCTCGAAGCCGTGGGGGTGGAGCGGCGGGTCAGCCTCCGATTTGCCTGAGGAGGCCCAGGACATCCTCGTTGCCCGGGTCGATCCCGAGCGCGCGCTCCAGGGCGGCCCGCGCGGCAGGCGTGTCTCCGCGGCGGAGGTGGAGGAGCGCCAGGCTACCGTAGCCGGCCACCGACTCCTCGTCCGCTGCGATGGCGGCCCGGAAGCGGAGCTCCGCTTCGTCGAGCCGTCCCTCCTCCATGCGGATCGAGCCCAGCAGGACGTGTGCGTCCACGAGATCCGGATCGCCCCGCACGGCCTGCTCCAGCGCCCGTGCCGCCCCCGCCGCGTCTCCTTCCGACACGAGGAGCACGGCGATGTTGTACCAGGAGCGGGGTGCGTGGACGGGGTCCAGAGAAACGACGCGCTCGAGCTGAGCGAGCGCCTCGGCGGCGCGTCCGGCCGAGAACAGCGCGTCGCCCAGCTTCACCTGCGCCTCGATGAGGTACGGCTGAATCTCGATGGCGCGTCGTAGCGGCGGGATGGCGTCGGCGCGTCCTTGCTCCTCACGTAGGGAGCCGAGCCAGAAGTGGGCCCAGGGGTCGTCCGGGTACGCCTCGGTGGCGTCCAGGAAGACCTGCTCGGCCTCGGCCGTCGACCCGATGTCGGCGAGCGCTCGGCCGAGCGCGATGCGGGCCTCGACATGGTCCGCTCCCTCGGCGAGGCCACGGCGAGCGAAGTCGACCACGGTGCGCACGTACGTGGGCACCCGGTGCATCGTCTCGTAGAACGCCATGTATGCCGCTGCGGTCTCGAGGGCGTCGAGAGGCGTCGAGGTGCTCCGCGCGGCCATGATGTGCGCGCTGCGTCCCGCCTCCTGCAGGGCGACCAGCCGGATCGGGTCCGGAGACTCGAACGCGGGGCGCCCCTCCGAGGGATCCAGCGGAGGACCGGGGTCGCGTCGGATCCAGTGGTCGGTGAAGCGAACGTGGGGGACGTCGCTCGTGCCGCCGCGGCTCATGTGGCAGTCGACGCAGTCGCCGGTGGTGTCCGCCCCGACGCCCGGGTGATCCGGCGCATCGTGGCACGAGGCGCACGCCTGGTCGTACTGCTCCGATGTCACGGCCCGCCCCGCCGTGTGCGGCGCGTGGCATGTCGTGCACGTCATCTCGGATGCCTGGTAGCAGGCGCTCCGCGCCAACCGCAACGGGTGGGAGTCGATCCCGACCCAGTCCGGGTCGGTGAGCTGCTGTTCCGGCACGAAGACCGTTCGGTGCTCCCAGAGCGATTGGCCCGACCGGAACGTGGTCGGGTCCTCCCCCTCCTTGAAGACGGTCACTCCGGCCAGGTGGCACTGCTGGCAGTTGGAGAGCTGGGCGCTCCGGTCGAGGCGGCCCGGGTGGACGATGGTCGGGTCGGGCTCGCCCGTCGCCGGTCCTTCGCCGGCCTCGCGCAGGGCGACGTGGTCGCCGCCGGGTCCGTGGCAGCGTTCACAGCCGATGCCGGTGGGCAGCTCGGGATAGTGATTCTGAGCGTACCGACTGTGTTCCGGGAAGTCGGTGTGACAGGTCGCACACTCGAGGTTGATCTTCCGGCTGAAGCGGTCGTTCGCCTCCTCGTAGCCGGGGCTCATGTCCCACCGGCCCCGCTCCGCGTACCAGGTGAGCGGCATCTCCGTGACGTAGCCGTCCACCCGCATGAGGTACGAGCGGGTGGCCGCGCCCGACCCGATGACGTAGGCGGCGGGGTAGGTGACGTCGTGCACCACCGCTCCGCCGCCGGCGATCCTGAACTCGCGCTGGAACAGCGTGTCACCGCGGGCGAACGCCTCGTAGCTGAGGTCCGTGGCGGCGTTGTACACGACCGCGCCGGGAAGCCGCTCGGGGGCGCTGGCCGCCTCGAAACGGCTGATCGAGCCGCTCTTGGCCGTCGCCGCGTAGTCGGTCGCGATGTCCTGGTGGCAGGCCACGCACGTCTCGCTTCCGACGAAGGCGGCCGCCGCGGAAGGCACCAAAGAGGCGGTGGGCCCGGACGAGGCGTCGGGCGCGCTCCCGGCCTGGGAGTCGCGCCCGCACCCCGTGGCGGCGAGCGTGACGAGAAGAATCGAGAGGAAGTGCCGCTGGTTCACGCTCGCGCGGAGTTCGTGGTGTCTACCGACCCGGGATCACGATCAAGGGTGGGTCGGTCGGATCGTCTCCGCCACCCTGGCCTCCCAGGTTGATCGACTTGAAGAACACGACGATCGCCGTCGTCAGCGCCGCGGCGACGACGCCCGTGCGAACCCGGGAGAACTCCCGGCGATCGACCTCCAGCACCTCCGATCGGTGGAACTGGAGCGTGTCCTGCCGCCCTTCGAACATCGTGCCTGCGTAGAAGGCGCCCCATCCCACGCTCAAGCGGAGGGAGTCGGGCGTGACCCTCACCAGCGGGCCCTCGACGCTCCGGACGGTACTCCCCATCCGATCCGAGAGCCGTTGTGACGGCTCCGCGGCCAGCCTCAAGCGGACGGGATCTCCGGGTGCGAGATCGTTCCCCAGCACCGCCTGGTAGGAGTAGCAGCCACCGAGCGACGCCAGGAGAAGAAGCGCCAGCCCGGTCCGACGGACCGGGCTGGCGACCATGGAAAGTGAAAGGGAGCGTCTCAACACGTCCCCACGATGTAGCAGTTCGACGTCCGCTCGATCTGGGCCACCGGGAACAACGTGCCGGGCCGTGTCGACGCCGACGCGTTCGGGTTCCAGAGGCTCGACGTGGTGCCCCAACGGTAGTGGTCGTTGAGGCGTCGGCCGGTGAAGTACAGCCCGCCCATGCGGTGGTGGCGGAGGAGATCCTCCGGGTCGACCTGGCCCGTGTAGTCCGTCAGGCCGTCGAGGTCGCGGATCCGGTTGATGTAGCCCCGGAACGTTCCGGTGTCCCCGTTCGCGGCCAGCTCGGCTTCCGCCAGGATCAGCAGAAGCTCGCGCGCCGACACGATGGTCAGCGGCGGCCAGTCACGTGCGTCGATCGCCTCGAGGATGATGTCCTCGAGCGCCGGATCGACGACGTTGTCGATGGGGTCCATCAACGCCACGCTCTCGACCTCCTTGTTGTTGTCCGTCGCGTCGACGTAGTCGTCGGACGGCCGGAGCTCCAGCCGCTCGTTCACCCATCCGCCCCAAGCGTTGTCCACCGTCGAGGAGCTGTAGGTGAAGCGGTACCGCCAGGAGTCCTCGACCAACGCCAGCGCCGCCAGGGCGTCCGCGTTGGCGCCCGCGTCGTTCACGAGCGGGTCCGCCGGCGTGTTTCCGGCCGGCGTGATCTTCTCACGTACCGCCCTCGCGTGGCGCGTGCGTGCCCGCTGCGCCAGGAGCTGCGCCTCGAGCGCTTCGGTGCTCGTGAGGGCCAACGCCTCGGTGAGCTGCGTCTCGGCGTAGTCGTAGAAGTCGAGCATGTTCGCCGGCCCGACGGGAGGCTGCGTGTCCCGTCGATCCGAGAGCACGAAGTCCTCCCAGAGGTCCGCGATCATGGTGCGCATGATCGCGGAATACAGCTTCGCCCTGGCCAGGTAGTCCGGCTCATCGAGGTTGCCCTCGGCGTCGAACTGCTCGAGAAGCCTGACGGCTTCGTCCGCCATCCAACGCCCTTCCGTCACGAAGGGCCAAGCGGCGTCCGAGAACTCGTTCGCCGCGTCCTGGAGGTCTCCGGACTGGATCTGGATCCAGGCGTCTCGCGAGCCCGTGAACACCAGCTCGTCCGATGCCGCCGAGTGCAGCATGATGGCCTGGCCCGCGGCCTGAGCGACCGTGGACAGCGCACCGTTCGCCAACGCTCCCGCGGACGACGGCGTTTCGAGGTCCTCCTGGAGGAGCGAGTTCGGGTTCTCCACGTCGAGCAACCCGCTGCATGCCGTCAGGGTGAGGACGCCTACCAGCGCCCCCAGCCCCGCCGGCACCCGGCGGATGTTTCTTGCGGTGGCTCCGGAGTTGGATTCCCTCCGGCCCCGCTTGTCATCCGTTCTCATCATATCCTTCCTTGTCTCGAGATCGAAGATCGCGGTTCACGGGGGCTCAGAAGCCAGCCCGGATCGTGACGGTGAATCGACGCGGGAGCGGTACACCCCATCCCACGGTGCCCACGTTGAAGTTGCTCGTGAGGCCACCTTCCCCGTCACCGGACGCCGTATTCAGCTCCGGATCCGTACCGGGGAACTTCGTCCACAGCGCGAGGTTGCGCGCGGCCGCGGACAGCGACAGGGACGACGCTCCGAACCGCTCCGCGGTCGAGACCGGCAGCCGGTACGTCAGGCTCACCTCACGGAGGCGGAGCCAGTCGGCGTCGTGGATCTCGTTCAGTCCGTCGTACGGCGACAGGGCCGCGAGCTCGCGAACCCATTTGTCGGCCGCCGCCGCGCGCTCCGCCGTGGTGCTCGCGGGGTTGAGCAGAATCGACTCGACCTCCGCGGACTCCCGGGTGTTGCGCCCGATGAGCGGATGCGAGCGACGGAACGCACCATCCAGATCGTGGATCTGGAAGTTGCCGAACCGGTACTCGAACAGCGTGTTGAGCGACACGTCGCCGAAGAACGTCAGGTTCGTGCCGAAGCTGCCCTGCCAGTCCGGAACCGGCTTGCCCAGATAGTGCTCGAGCGACTCGGGCGTGCCGCAGTTCAGTACGTACGGCTGCAGGTCGCCCGGGCTCCGGGGCGTCGACACGTACGCGTCGAGCTCCGCCTGCGTGAGCGGGTTACAATCGCCGAGGTGCACTGCGGTCTCTGCGCTGTTGTCGATCATCGGGCCGAAGAAGGCGCCCGGGTGGTAGTCTTCGCGCGTGAACTGACGGTAGCGCGGATAGGATCCGCCGACCTTGAGCGGCGGGGCGCCACCGAGGTCCGTGATTCGCTCCCGCAGGAACGAAGCGTTCGCGAAGACGTTCGCCGAGAAGTCCGGCGAAGCGACCGCCACCGCGTTGGCCCCGACTTCCACGCCCCACGACTTCATCTCACCGATGTTGTCGAGCTGCGTGGAGCGGAAGCCACCGGAGGGCGCGAACTGCCGGTCGACGAGCACGTCGTTGACCGTGCGGTTCCAGTAGGTGGCCTCGACCGAGACACGGTCGTCGAAGACGCCGAGCTCCGTGCCGACCTCCCACTCCACGGACGTCTCGGGCTTGAGGTCCGGGTTACCGAGGTTGTCCGGCGCAACGCCGGGTCCGAGCTCCGATGCCAGCGCCGCGAAGGTCGTGAACTGGTCGAACGCCCCCGGCTGCAGCCCGGAGGTTCCGTAGGCGCCGCGGATGCGGAACGTCGAGAAGACGTTGTCCCACCCGGGAAGGTCGCTCGGAACAATCGACATGCTCACCTTCGGATACAGCGCGCCACCGGCCGTCTCACCGAACGCGGAGTGCTCGTCGTACCGCGCGCCGACCGTGAAGAACGCGAAGTTCTGGTAGCCGATCTGCGCCTGACCGAGGATACCGGCGCTGGCCTCTTCCAGGAACTCCTCTCCCACCGTCTGGAGCGCGCCGGCCTCCGTGACTTCGAGACCGGGAGCGGGGAACTCCTCACCCTGGCCGTCCTGGCTGAGCGTACGGGTCAGGAAGCCCTGGCCGCCGAACACGAAGTCGGCCGTCCAGTCGTCACCGAACGTGGTTCCCCAGTTGGCCTTGAGGTCGAGCGTGACCTCACGGTGGTTCCGGTCACCGACCGTCCGGTTACCGGCCACGTTGGAGCTCGTGTAGTTGTCGACGTCCCACCCGAACGGAATGAAGCGGACGCCGCGCTGGTTCACGAAGTCGACACCGACGGTCGCGTCGACCGAGATGTTCGAGGCGGCCTGCCAGATCGTCGTGAAGGCGCCGCCGAAGCGCTGGACGTCCTGGCTGGTGCGGCGGTGCCAGTTCTCACGCGTGGTGGCGAAGGCCGGCGAGCCGAACAGGTTGTCGGACGTCGCGAGATCGGGCTGGCTGTTGATGATGCTGGACAGCACGCCGTAGATGTTGTTGTTCGTG
Source organism: Longimicrobiales bacterium (assembly GCA_041690395.1). Taxonomy (GTDB): domain Bacteria; phylum Gemmatimonadota; class Gemmatimonadetes; order Longimicrobiales; family Gaopeijiaceae; genus JAWLHJ01. The sequence continues at coordinate 438,889 of JAWLHJ010000005.1, forward strand.
TCCGGGACCTCGTGGTCCATCTCGGTATAGTTGGAGGAGACGCGGACACGGAGGTTGTCGAGCGGGAAGATCTCGACGTTGGCGTTGAACTGCATCCGCTCGCTCTTGTCGTTCGAGACCGTCAGTCCGGGGCCTGCATACTGCTCCCCGTCGTACGGACCGTCCTCCGTCGCGAAGCGGCCGGACAGGAAGTAGGTGACGGCCTGCGATCCGCCGGTCACGGACGCCGTGTACGTCTGCATGGTGCCGGTTCCGAACTGCGGTCCGATCATGTCCGCTTCGAAGACCTCCCACGGATTCACGCTGATGCCCCAGCGCTCCTGGATGCCGGTGGCACCGACGTCGAGGAGGGCGCCGCCGGAGGTGAAGCTCGGACCCTGCGCCCGCACGAAGCCCGCGTGCATGTCGAAGCGATCGAGCGGGTACTGCGTGAAGCCCTGCTCGATGCTCACGTCGTAACGTGGCGTTCCGGCCTGCCCACGCTTCGTGAAGATCTGGATGACGCCGTTCGAGGCCTGCGTTCCGTAGAGCGTCGCCGCGGCGGCGCCCTTCAGGATCTCGATGCGCTCGATGGCGTCGGGGTTGAGGTCGTCGAGGCGCGACGGCGATCCGCCGGGTGATCCCACGCCCGGGCCGAAGCCCTGTGAGTTGTCCGCCCGGACGCCGTCGATGTAGATGACCGGCTCGTTCGACTGAGAGAGAGACGCGGAGCCACGGATCCTGATCCGGGTTCCTTCACCAGCGACACCACCACTCGGCAATCCCATCACCCCCGGTTCCCGTGCCGTCAGAATCTCCGACATGTTGGTCACCGGCGCTGCTTCCATCTCTCTCAGGTCGACCGTTGCGATCTGGTTCCCCAGTCGCCGCCGCTCCGTCGCGGCACCGGCGCCCGTGACCACGATCTGGTCGAGTGCGAGCGCCGTCTGGCGGAGCTCGAAGTTGGCCGTGGCGGTCTGCCCGGCCTGTACCGTCACCGTCGCCTCGGCGGCCGCGAAGCCGATGAGCTCGGCCCGGACGACGTGCTCGCCAGCCGGGACGTTGAGGATGAGGAACTGGCCTCTCGCGTTGGATAGCGAGCCGAAGCTCGTTCCTTCGATATAGACCTGTGCGTTCCCCAGCGGTCGCTGCGTTCCCGCCTCGGTGACCGTACCCGTGACGGTGCCCTGCGCGGCCGCGTGCAATGGCATCGCGACCAGGGCGAGGACGGCGAGCCAGGTGCCCGTCATGGGCAGGCTCCACCGTCGAATTCGAACCTGAGAGTCCGACATACCTAGACCCTCCTTCACCCGGAGGTGAAAAGGTCCTCGAATCGCCCGATCCTCCGACGAGGCGGGGCGCCCGAGGAATTCGTCTGTGCTCCAGATACGCTGCGAGACACCCGTTGTCAACAAAATGTCAACGCCATGTGTGTTATATGTTCGAGCCTTCTTGTACGACGACGCCTGGGTGGCCGCGTACGTAGGCGGTGAACCGTGGATGGCGGGGTGGCGCGTCGTCGATGCGGCGGAAAGCCAGCCGTCGCCGCCGACGCGCCGTGCGTCAGGTCGCGGTCACTCCCCTCCGGGTGCCAGCCGAATCCGCTCGGCGGTGACGGCCTCGATCTTCTCGCGCGAGAAGTACGCCGGGAACACCCGGTCCGCGGCCCAGAGCCGGAAGAGGTTGTCGTAGAACGGGCTGTCCGGGTCGCCGACCTGCCCGGGGGTATTCATCCCCAGGGTGGCGTCCCAGTCCCGTGTATCGACGAAGATCCGGAACGACGCCCCGGAGGTCTGGTTGTCCCCATACCCGTTGGCGCCCACCGTGAAGCTGTAGCCGCCGCGTGGCGCAGGACCCACGTCGAGCCGCTGGCGGACGCTCGGAGATACGGCTGGGGAGAGGGGGTGCCGGAGCAGCGCGTGCTTGTACTCCTCCTGCCCGTACCGCCACCCGGCCATGTCGGTACCGAGCCGTTCCGTGAGGTCTGCCACCCCTGCCTCCAGGCTCTCGACCAGCAGGGCGTCCCGGCCGTCGATCGGCGTCGGTCCGAGCGCCCGGAACTCGGGCGTGGGCCCCACGACCCGTTCGAGCACCTCGTTCATCGAGACTCCGATGTGCTCCCGGGCCGCCTCGGGAACCAACAGCTCCTCGACCCGCTCGCGCAGCCTCCGCTCGAACGCGACGTAGATCCCCGCTTCGATCGACTCGGCGTCGAGGACGTGATCCCAGCCGAGGAGACGCCGCCGCGCCTCCTCGGCGCGCGTGTCGTCCGACGAGACGTGCCGAAGCAGGGGGACGAGCGTGCGCGCGGGGATCGACAGATAGTCGTGCTGGAGCGCGACCATGTCGGCGAGGCTGAACCGGCGGCCGCTGCTCAGCACTTCCTTGACCCGGTTCTGGCGGAACGGATCGGCCCAGAAGAACGACGTCGCTTCCTCGAGGTGCGGATAGTCGAACGGGGAGACCAGGTTCGCGTTGGCGGTCGCGATGAAGCCCCCGGGTGGGTTGTAGGCACTCGGCAGGGCATCGATGGGCAGGAAGCCGTCCCACTCGAAGCGGCCGTCTCCCGGCACGGGCACCACCCCGCTGAAGTTCCTGCGGATGGGCGCGATGCCCACGGCCTGCCAGCCGATGTTTCCCTCCCGGTCGGCCCAGACCATGTTCTCGCCCGGGATGTGGCTGTAGGTGCAAGCCTCCTGGAATTCCTCCCAGTCGGTGGCCTGGTTCATCCGGAGCGACGCGAGGTAGGGCGCGCCGCCGACCTCCATCCAGGCCGCGCCCACCGCGTAGGCGATCCCGCGCGCCTCGTCCTGATAGACGACGGGTCCGTGCCGGGTGTAGCGCAACTCGACGTCGACCGGATCACCCCCCTCCACGCCGATCGTCTCGGTGACCGTCTCCATGGCGACCCAGCGGTCCTGATACCGATATCGCGTCGGGTCGTCGGGGTGGGTCTCGTAGACGAAGACGTCCTCGTGGTTGATGGCGAACACGGTGAGGCCCCAGGCTCCGTGGTCGTTGTGCCCGATGGACACGCCGGGAATGGTCGGCTCGCCGGCGCCCTGGACGTTCCACCCGGGCCCGTTCAGGTGCACCCAGTAGCGGAGCGACGGGGCGGCCTGCGCCCGATGCGGGTCGTTGGCCATCATCGGATAGTCGTTCGCGGCCAGGCGGCCACTCACGACCCAGTTATTGCTGCCGAGGCTCTCCCGCTCCCGGCGCTCGAGGGCGTGCGCTTCCGTGGCGAGCGCCGCATCGAGCCGCTCGAAGTCGTCTTCCTCGGCGCGGAACTCGGGCGCCACGTCCTCGGGCCGGAACGACGTCGTGCTGCGAAACGCCCGATAGAGCTCGAGGATGTCGTGATCGACCAGGTGCTGGCCGTCGATCGATGGGTCGAGCTCGATGTCGGGCTGATGGGGGTGGAACGACGCGATCTCGCGTACACGCTCGGCGCCGAGCACATGGACGGCGCGCCCGTACGAGAGCGACGTGCCGGCGTCGCCCAGCAGCCCGCGGTGGCGGGTGATCACGACCTCCGGCGTCCAGTGCCCGGGCTCGATGCCGAGCATCTCGAACTCGATGGGCAGCAGGTCGGGGTCCCGCCGCGTCTCGTCGATATACGCGTTGACGCCCGCGACGAACGCGGGGATGATCTCGTGCCCCCGCGGATGGTAGTGCCGCATCTCGGTGTCGAGATCGCCGCGGAACTTGAAGAGCCGGATCCCGTGGTCACGCGTGATGGCCCGCGGTCCGAGAATCTCGGCCATGGTCCCGGTGGCTTCACGCCTCCAGATCTCGAGCTGGAAGAGCCGGTCGCGGGCTGCGTTCCATCCCTGCGCGAAGAAGAGGTCGTGCTCGGTCTCCGCGTAGATGTGCGAGATGCCCCACTGGTCCTTGAGGATCTCCACGGGCTGGTCGAGCCCCGGCGCGTCGAGGCGTATCTCCTCGGGCGCGGTGGCCTGCGCCTCGGCGGACCCCGCGTAGGCCGCGAGGAGCGCGGCGGTGAGCAGTGCGGCGGCGAGCAGCGGTCGAGCGGCGACGGGCGGCTTCAAGGTGTGTCCTCCTGTTCGTCCCTGGCTGAGCGAGGGGAACATGTAGTGCCCCGCCATGCCGGCGCGCCAGCCGGTCCGGGTGGTCATCCCCCCCCGAGCGTGACCTCCCCGTACCGGTTGAAGCCGCTTCCGCCGTAGGACCCCGCGTCGTAGACGAACCCGTACGCGGCGGAGCCGTCCGGGCGCCTCACCCTCGCTCCCCGAACCCAGTGCGCGCGGATCCCGCCATGGACGAGCCTTGCCGGGCTCCAGGAGCCCGGCGCATCGCTCTCGGTGTGGTAGATCCCTCCATAGTCCGCGTCGATGAAGAGCAGGTGCACCCGTTCCCCGTCGGAGATCGCGTCCGCGCCGACCTGGTCCGAGTCGATGGCGCTCTGGACGACGCTCCGCTCGCTGATCATGGCGGGTGGTGTGACGGACGGCGTGGCCTGGCCGCCGTCCACGATGCGCCGCTCCCAGAGCTCGCCCTCGGCCAGCCGGTAGAGGACGACCACCGTGTTGCTCTCGGCGAGGTGGACCAGCGGGACGACCGCACCCACGTCCTCTTCGCCGACACCCACACCTTCGGCGATTCGCACGCGGGGGCCGAGCGAGCCGTCGCGCTCGATGCGACGGTACCAGATGGTGCCGCTCTCCGGCGCGGTGGCCTCGGACAGGGGTTTGGCCGTGTAGGCGAGGTGCACGACGTCGTTCCGGCCGAGCACGGTCTGGGGTCCCGACAGCCGGAACGGAAGCCCGGCGTCGACCACGGTTTCGGCGCCCCAAACGCCTTCGACGTCACGGACCTTCATGTGGATGCGCTCGGGACCGCCGTAGACGCCGACCAGGCTGCCGTCGGATCGCGCCTGGAGCGCGGCCACCTGCGTCGGGGGCTCCGGAGGCTCGGCCACGAGCTCGTCCCGCGCGACCCACCGGTCCCGGGCTTCCGGGTCGTCAGATGTGCCGAAAGCGTGGTGGAAGACGGCGTCGGACGTCTGGTGCAGCATGTGGATCCGGCCGTTCCGGAAGGCCGTCGCGAAGCCCTCGAGGTCCCCTGTCGCGGGGCGGCCCGGCCCGTCGACCTCGGCCCACGTGCGGCCGCCGTCCGCCGACCGGACCACCATGAGGACATTGTCCGACTCGGCGGGCTCCATGACGAAGTAGAGGTCGCCGTTCGTGGTCTGCCATGGGCCGAGACGCTCCGGGGTCTCCACGAAGGTGCCCGCGAGCAGGCCGTCCGGCACCGTTACGGTGACCCGCGGGTGCCTATCCGCGGCCAGGGCTCGCCCCTCGGCGTCCGTCAGCCGGAACTCGAAGGCGTCGCCGTCCTCGTTCGTCACGGCGCCGTCCGCGAAGCGCCGGATCACGAGCGGCCACTCCCATTCCGAGTGCAGTGGAGCGTCGGGACCGGCGTCGGGCCCGGCCGGCCAGGGTGCCGTCAGTGTGTCGAGGACCACGCCGACGCCGCCCGGAGCGAAGGCCGACGTCGCGCCCACTAGGAGATCGGTCGTGGTCGCGCCCGTCGGATACCCGGCCGGCGACACGATGCTGACGCGGGGCGTCGCCGTCTCGGGATAGGGAAAGTCCTCCGCGGCGATGTTCGTCCACGCTCCTCCGTTTCGCCGGACCTGGAGTCGCAGTCGGATCGGCTCCGTGAGGCTGCCGTCCCGCTCGACCTCGAAGCGGACCCGGAACGGGCGCTCGACGAAGAGCGTGGCGCCCTCCCCGGCCGGGGCCGCCCACCCGGCGTCGGCGTTGAGGGGGGCGGAGGCGTCGGACCGGAGGCGGAAAGTGGCCTGGCGGAGGTCGGAACGCGCTTCCGCGGTGCCCGGGGCGCCTTGCGGTGTGGAGTCGCACCCCGGGAGTGCGAAAGCGGCGAGGAGGACGAAGGAGAACAGGTGGAGACGTGGCGTCTGCAAGGCGCTACACCGGGACGGAGGACCAGGTCGTGATGATTCCGGACGGTACTCCACTCGCGTCACCGACCGGTCATGGTCGGGTCACGGGTCCATGACGAGGCGCGGCGAATCGATGGCTTCGGGCTATCCCGGGGGCGTGGCGGGGTCGTACGCTTCCGGCAGCCCGGGCGTCGGCGCGCTCCACCAGGTCGTCGGCAGACGGGGGTCGTAGAGCCAGACGAACTCGGACGGATCGCCCTGGTGCTTCCATCGGAACGTGCATCGCAGCAGGGCCGGCGTCGGAAGCCTCTCGATGTAGCAGCGGAGCGGAAAGATGCTCCGTTCGCCCGCCCCGACCCTGAACCAGGAGGATCCGGCGTCCGTTCGGAAATCACGGGTCGCGATCGGACGGGCTTCGTCCGAAACGATGAGGTCACCGGTCCGGGCGGGCTCGAGCAGCTCGAGCGTCACGCGGGAGATCAAGAGCGGGCGGCTGCCGGTGTTGTGGATGACGTAGTTCCCGACGAACAGGATCGAGCGGGCCCCCGCCTCGCCCGTCGGAGTCGAGGTGCACCAGACCTCGGACCGGTACCGATGCCCGAGGACGTCGAAGACGCGGAACTTGTACGCGGCGGCCAGGCCGCCCAGCAGCACGGTCAGGTTGACCAGGACTCCGAGCCAGTCGGCCGCCACGCCGGAGCTCAGTCCGGCCATCGAGCGTGGATAGGGACCACGGGGCTAAACTCGTCCAGGGGTACGTCCAGCGAGATTCGAATCGTCCTAGCATCGGAGGGTCGGGGTGGGCAACGCAACCCGTCCCTGTCTCGCGTCAGCCGTCGACCCGTTCCCCCGTCCCGGAGAACGGGCCGTCGGTGACGTCGAGCCGCGTCGTGCGCCCGTCGCGGACGTGGAACGTCAGGCGCACGGCCGGCGACCCGGTGGGGTGGAACACGTCGTCCTCCCCGTCGACCGGGAGCATCCTCCCGGTGGGGTCGGCGCCGGCACCGACCATCAGCCACCCGTTCCGCACACCCACCACGAGCTCCACGGGCGGCTCCGCGTCGAAGCGGAAGCGACCACCGTACCGGGCCGCCTCTCGCTCACCCGCCTCGAATCCGAAGGGGACGGGGTCCGGCCCGAACCGCTCGTGCAGGTACCCCACCACGTCGGCGGCGTCGGCACCTCCGGCCTCCGCGTGCCGCGTGAGCGAGATCCCGTGGGGGCCGTGCAGCAGGAAGAGGTCCGGGTCGGCCTCGAGGTATGCACGCACCGTATCGATCTGGCCGAGCATGGCCGCCGAGAAGATGGTCGGACGGGCGCCGTGCGCGATCAGCAGCTCCGCGATGTCGCGACGCCCCACGTGGGAGGCCGCGCCCAGCGGCGTCTCCCAATCCCCGAGCTGCCAGTCCCACGACGCCTTGGCCAGGGACGGTTGCTCCGTGACGAGCGTGCGTACGAGATCTATGTTGCCGTGCGACGCTCCCACCACCGTCCGGACGCGGTCGGGGTCGGTGCGTGGAAACGCGACGGGCGACGTGCCGGGCGTGTGGGTCCCGGTCCCGCCGCGATCTCCGGTACGCTGCACGGCGAGGAGGGGGAAGGCGCCGAGGACGGCGGCTTGCCGGAGGAAGCTTCTGCGCGACGGTTGGACCTGGGCTTCACGGCCGATCATGCTCGTATGACCTCCGATGAGGGATCGTTCAGCGGCGTTCGTTGCGTCGTCGAGTCCCACGCTGTCGAGGGCTTCGGGCGGACGCCATGCGCGAGCGATGAGGAGGGGGCGAGGAAGCGATGAGGAAATCATGAGCGAGCGTGCCGAGCGAGCGCTGTCCGCCGCGGGAATCGCCTTCGATCCGGATAGCGGCGACCTCCGGGGGCCGGGCGGTGCCGCGCGTCTCGCGCCCCAGCCCGCGGCCCTGCTGGAGCTCTTGTCACGGCAGGCCGGGGAGATCGTGACCCGCGACGAGTTGAAGGACCACCTGTGGCCGGGCGGTAGGGTGGAGTTCGACCAGGGGATCGCGTTCGCGCTCCGAGAGGTCCGGAAGACGCTCGAGGAAGTGGGTGTGGACCCGGCCGTCATCGAGACGCTCCCGCGGCGAGGCCTGCGGCTGAAGGGACCGGTGGGCAGGAACCCGGCTTCCGCGGGTGCGGCGTTCCGATCCGGCGCGTCGGGCTCCGTCGCGTCGGACTCCCTCCGCGGACCCGGTCCCTCCCGCCCGACCGAAGAGGGAGGCACGTCGAGATCGACGATGAGCGCGGCCTGGCTCGTCGTGGCCCTCGCCTCGGTCGTCGTGGCGATCGCCGGCGGGCTTCGATGGGCGACGGGGGCCGCCGGTCCGCCGGTGCTGGTCGTGTTTCCGTACGAGTTCGCCGACACGGGAGGGAACGGGGACGAGGCTGCCGCCTTGCGGGATGCCGACGTCGGAGCACTGACGGAGGCCGTCGTCGCCGCGCTGACATCTTCTCTGGGGGGTGACGCGGGCGTGGTCGGACCGGCCGGAGTCGCCGGCCTCCGGGGGCCGGACGACGTGGAGGGCGCGCGCTCCGCGCTCGGCGCGTGTCTGCTGTTGAGCGGATCCGTGCGGTTCCTCTCGCGAGATACCCTCGTCGTCTTCAGCCAGATCGTCAGAGCGTCCGACCGTGTGCATCTCTGGGCGGAGCGGGACACCCTCCTCGCCGGGACGGCGGCCAGCGTCCTCGCCGACCGGATCGTCGAAGGAGCGAGAGGAGCCGTCTCGCGCTGTCGAGCGGGAGCGCGGGTGTCCCGATGACTCGGGACACTCGCCGCCGGCTTGCGTCCGGGCCGCGGCGGTCCGCATGATCGGCCGATGACCTTCAACGAACGTGATGCCCGGCCCGAGCGCTCGGACCCGTCGTCCAGGCGCGACGCTCCCACGGGTGAGGCCCCCTCTCCCGTCGTGCTCGACGGCGGGGCGCTCACCGTGTCCGACGTGGTCGCCGTCGCGCGCGCCGGGGCGGAGGTGCGGCTCGGTCCTGCGGCCCGGGAGCGCCTCGCCCGTTCCCGCTCCCGCCTGGAAGGGGCGCTTTCCCGCCATGAGGCGATCTACGGGGTGAACACGGGCTTCGGCTCGCTCTCCCGCCAGCGCATCGCCGAGCACGAGCTCGGCGAGGTGCAGCACAACCTGCTCCGCTCGCACGCGGCCGGTGTCGGCGACGCGCTCGCGGCCGACGTGGTCCGCGCGATGATGCTCCTCCTCGCGGCTTCGCTGTCCCGCGGCCACTCCGGCGCGCGCCCCGGCCTCGCCCAGGCGCTCGTCGACCTGCTCGAGGCCGGCATCACGCCGGTGGTGCCGGAGACGGGGTCGGTGGGCGCTTCCGGCGATCTGGCTCCGCTCGCGCACGCTTCGTTGGCCCTCATCGGCGAGGGCCGGGTCGACTTCGACGGGGAGCGTATGGACGCGGCCGACGCGCTCGCCCGCGCCGGCCTGCGTCCGGTGGAGCTGACCGCCAAGGAGGGGCTGGCGCTCATCAACGGCACGCACCTGATGGCGGCCCGGGCGGCTCTGCTGCTCCACGACATCGACCATCTCCTCGGCGCGTGCGTGACCGCATGCGCGATGTCGATCGACGCGTGTCGGGCGTCGCACGTGTTCCTCGACCCCAGGGTGCACGAGGTGCGCAGGCAGAGGGGGCAGATCCGGGTCGCGGCGGCGCTCCGGGACCTCCTCTTCGGGAGCGAGATCCGGGACTCCCATCGTACGGACGATCCGCGGGTTCAGGATCCGTATTCGCTGCGGTGCGCCCCGCAGGTGCTGGGGGCCGCGCTCGACGCGATCGGCGGGGTCCGTCGGGCCGTGGTCCTCGAGCTGGACGCGGTCACCGACAACCCGCTCGTCTTCGAGGGGACGGACGGTCGTGACGTCGATGTCCTCTCGGCCGGCAACTTCCACGGGATGCCTCTCGCGATTCCGCTCGATGCGCTCGCGGTCGCGATCGCGCACGTGGCCGGCATCAGCGAGCGGCGCATCTACCTCATGCTGGCGGCCCAGGACCCGGAGGCCCACCTCACGGCGTATCTGAGCCCGAAGCCCGGGCTCCACTCCGGGTACATGATCGCGCAGTACACGGCCGCCGCCTGTTGCAACGAGATCATTCAGCTCGCGGGGCCGGCCAGCGTGGCGAACATCCCGACGAGCGCCGGCATGGAGGACTACAACTCCTTCGGTCCGGCGTCCGCGAAGAAGGCGCGTCGCGCGCTCGACCTCGCGGAGAGCGTCGTGGCCATCGAGCTGATGTGCGCGACGCAGGCGCTCGAGGCACACCGTCCGCTGAAGTCCGGGGCGGGTGTGGAGGCGGCCCGGGCCGCGGTGCGTAGCGTGGTCGAGCCGCTCCTGGCCGACCGGTCGCCGTCGCCCGACATCGCGGCCGTGACCGAGCTCATCCGCGCAGGCACGTTCACCCCGATTCCCATCGAGCCATGAGCGAAGGTTCCCGCACCGTGCGCGCGCCGCGCGGCCCCGAGCGCGTCTGCTCCACGTGGCAGGCCGAGGCCGCCATGCGGATGCTGATGAACAATCTAGACCCCGAGGTCGCGGAGATCCCCGAAAAGCTGGTCGTGTACGGGGGACGCGGACAGGCCGCGAGGAACTGGGCCTGCTTCGACGCCATCGTCCGGACGCTCCGGCGCCTCGAGCCCGACGAGACACTGCTCGTCCAGTCGGGCAAGCCGGTGGGTGTCGTCCGCACCCACGCCGACGCCCCGCGCGTGCTCATCGCGAACAGCAATCTCGTGCCGCACTGGGCGACCCAGGAGCACTTCGACGAGCTGTGCGCCCGGGGACTCATGATGTACGGCCAGATGACCGCCGGCTCCTGGATCTACATCGGGACGCAGGGCATCCTGCAGGGCACCTTCGAGACGTTCGCGGAGTGCGCCCGCCAGCACTTCGGGGGATCGCTGGCGGGTACGCTGAGCGTGACGGCGGGATGCGGCGGCATGGGCGGCGCCCAGCCGCTCTCTGTGACGATGAACGGGGGCGTCTGCCTCATCGCGGACGTGGACCCGGGGCGGCTCGACCGGCGCGTGCGTGAGCGGTATCTGCACGAGGTCGTGGACGGGGTGGGGACCGCCGCGATCGACGCGGCGATCGACCGGGCCCTCGAGTGCAAGGCGGCGCGGGAGGCGCGCTCCATCGGGGTCTGCTGCAACGCCACCGAGCTGCTCGCGCGGCTTCTCGAGCGCGACGTCGTCCCCGACATCCTGACCGACCAGACGTCGGCGCACGACCCGAGGAGCTACGTCCCGGACGGATTGACGCTCGAGGCGGCGGCCAGGCTGCTCACCGACGATCCCCGGGGGTACGAGACGAGGGCCCGGGACACCATGCGCCGCCACGTGGAGCTCATGGTCCGTCTCCAGGGGCGCGGGGCGGTCACCTTCGATTACGGCAACAACATCCGCCAGGTCGCGCTCGAGGAGGGCTTCGCCGACGCGTTCGCCTTTCCTGGCTTCGTGCCGGCGTACATCCGGCCGCAATTCTGCGTGGGACGCGGACCGTTCCGGTGGGTGGCGCTCTCCGGCGATCCGACGGACATCTACCGCACGGACCTGGAGCTGCTCCGCCGCTTTCCGGCCGATGCGGGTGGGTACAACGAGCGGCTCCACCGCTGGATCCTGAGCTGTCACGCCCGGCCCGAGGCGCTCCTGGCCGGGGACTTCGAGGCGTGCGAGCCGGCCTTCGCGTTCCAGGGACTCCCGGCGCGAATCTGCTGGTTCGGCCTCGGCGAGCGCCACCGCGCGGGGCTGCTGTTCAACGACATGGTGGCGTCCGGGGAGCTCCGGGCGCCGATCGTGATCGGGCGCGACCACCTCGATTGCGGCTCCGTCGCGTCGCCCAACCGTGAGACCGAGGGGATGAAGGACGGCACCGACGCCGTGAGCGACTGGGCGCTCCTCAACGCCATGGTCAACGTGGCCAGCGGTGCGAGCTGGGTGAGCTTCCACCACGGCGGTGGGGTGGGCATCGGATACTCGCAGCACGCGGGCCAGGTCGTGGTCGCGGACGGGACGCCCGAAGCCGCACGCCGTCTCGAGCGTGTGCTGACGAACGATCCGACCACGGGTGTGTTCCGCCACGTCGACGCGGGCTATGAGGAGGCGGTCGCCTGCGCGAGGGAGCGGGGCGTGGACGTGCCCATGGGGGGCGACTCCACGTGAGCGCGATCCCCCACACCGTTGCCGGAGTCTGGCCGCCGCTCAGCGACAGGCGCTTCGCGTCGAGGATCGAGCGGGACGTCGAGGCGTTCCTCGCGGGGCGAGGTCACGGAGCGGTGTCCTCGCTCGCCGTCATGGGACTCCCCGACGACACCGGGGTCGCGCTGAACCACGGACGGGTGGGCGCCGCGGCCGGGCCGGGTGCGTTCCGGGCCGCGCTGGCGCGCTACGGTGGAAGCTACGATCTGGAACGCGGTGCGGAGACGACGGTGCCCGTGGTCGACGCCGGAGACGTCCTGCCGGTGCACGGCGAGGGGGAGGAGGCGCTGCTCGAGACGCACGAACGGGTCCGGGAGGCCGCGGCCGCGCTCTATGCGGCGGGGCTGACGCCGGTCTTCATCGGCGGCGGGCACGACCTGACGCTGCCGACCGTCCGCGCGTTCGCCGAGGCGTCGGGTGGGCCGGTGGGCGGCATCAACGTCGACGCGCACCTCGACGTCCGGGAGCGCGTGGGTTCGGGCATGGCGTTTCGTCGTCTGTTGGACGAAGGGCGAATCGATGCACGGCGGTTCGTGACGTTCGGAGCCGCTCGCTTCGTCCACGAGGCCGAGCACGTGCGATGGCTGGAGGGCCTCGGAGCGACCCTGGTCGGTATGGAGCGGGCGCTCGCCGGCGAGGAGGAGATCGCCCGGGCGTTCGAGCTGGCCACGGGACGCGGAGACGAGGCGCCGCGATGCTTCGTGACGCTCGATCTCGACGCGATCGACGTGACGCACGCCCCCGGGGTGAGCGCCACGAACCCGGCCGGGCTCGACGTCCGGACCGTCACGGCGATCGCCGAGCGTGCCGGACGCTCGCCGGCCGTGGGACACTTCGATCTGATGGAGCTGAGCCCTCCGCACGACACGGACGGACGGACCGCGCGCCTCGCCGCTCTACTGTTCCTGCACTTCGTGGCCGGCTTCGCCGAGCGGCCGGCGTGAGCGGAGGCGGAGCCGCACCCCTGTTCGTTCGGGACGCCCGCGTGGTCACCCTCACGGAGCGGGGGACGCTGGAGCGCGCGTCGGTGCTCGTGCGGGGCGACCGGATCGTGTCGGTCGGCCCTGACCTGACCGCGCCCGCCGACGCGCGGGTGATCGAGGCGGGCGGGCGCGTGCTGCTCCCCGGCTTCGTCGACGCCCACACGCACGCGTTGTGGGCCGGCGACCGACTGGACGAGTTCGAGGCGCAGCTCGCGGGCGCATCGTACCTGGACGTGCTCGAGGCGGGTGGCGGCATCATGTCGACGGTGCGCGCGGTCCGCGGCGCCTCGAGAGCCGAGCTCACGGGTCTTCTCGAGGGGAGACTGGCTCGTATGCTGCGGGCTGGCACCACGACGGTCGAGGTGAAGTCCGGCTACGGCCTGTCTACCGAGCACGAGCTCGAGTCACTCGCCGCGATCGGCGACGCGGCTTCGCGCTTCCCTGGCTCCGTCGTCCGCACGGCGCTCCTGGGGCACGCGCTCGATCCCGACGTGGCCGCCTTCGTGGACCGCACCATCGAGGAGACGCTGCCCGCCGTGAGTGAGGCGTTCCCGGGCGTGACGGTGGACGCGTACTGCGAGCGCTCGGCGTGGTCGCTCGAGGCGTGTGTCCGGCTCTTCGAGGCGGCCGTGGCCCGGGGCCATCCGTACCGGGTACACGCCGACCAGTTCAACCCCCTCGGCATGACCGAATGGGCCGCCGCTCACGGGGCCCTCAGCGTCGACCATCTCGAGGCGAGCACGTCGGAGGGGCTGGAGCGGCTCGCCCGGTCGGACACGTACGCCGTCATGCTCCCCGCGTGTGGACTACACCTGGACGACCGGTACGCGAACGGGCGGGGCTTCGTGGACGCCGCGGGCGGCGCGGACCGGCTGGTGATCGCCACGAACTACAACCCCGGGTCGGCGCCTACCTTCTCGATGCCGTTGATCGTCGCGCTCGCGGTCCGGAAGCTGGGCCTGACGGTGGACGAGGCGCTCCGTGCCTGCACCGTGAACGCCGCGAGGCTGCTCGGATTCGACGACCGTGGGACCGTCGAGGCGGGAATGCGCGCGGATATGCTACTCACGAGCGCACGGGACGAGCGAATACTCGCCTACGAGATGGGGGGCGATCCCGTGGAGGTCGTGGTGTGCGGCGGGCGCGTGGTGCGGGGGGCGGAGCCGCGCGGGCCCGTCAGCGGGTGACTTCCCTGCGCTCCTGAAGCACTTCCGCCAGGGTCTCGACGCGATCCTGGATGGCGTCTCGCAGGGCGTCGAGGGAGAGGGACTTGCCGCCGACCTTCACCGTCTCCTGCTCGAGCTCTTCCTTGCGGGCCTTGGCCAGCTTTTCGCGCGCCGTTTCGGCCTTCCCAAGCGCGAAGAGCGCCTTCTGCATCCAGCGGGACTCGCTCTGCACGAGACGACGTTCTTTCCTGAGCTGGCGCTTGTCCTTGGCCACGTATACCTCCCAAACTAGAAACCCGTAATCGTAAACTATTATATGTCAACAGGTTAAATCGATCAAGGCGCGGCCGGAGCCCGGCGTGGCGCCCGAGCGGCCTCGCACGACCCGCTCCGATGGTACCCGGAGCCCCTTCCGGTGTATCTTTTGGCCGTAGTCCGTTCCAGTGCATCCGGAGATGATCGTGACCCCTCTTTGCAACCGACGCGCCGCGGGACTCGCTTCCGTCGCCGCGCTGCTATCCGTCGCCGCGTGCGGGGGATCGTCCGCCCCTGCGTCCGCCCCCGCTCCTGCCGCCGAGTCCGGCCCGCTGGTCGTGCAGGCCGGCGCCCCCGGCGAGGCGACCCGGGGCTACGAGGGCGGCTCGCTGAGCGACCTCCAGGGCGCGGCCCACACCGAGGCCGACGTGGCCTTCATGCAGGGCATGATCCACCATCACGCCCAGGCGCTGGAGATGACGGCGCTGATCTCCGACCGCACCACGAACCCGGCCATCCGCCAGATGGGTCTCCGCATGGAGATCTCCCAGGGCGACGAGATCGCCATCATGGAGCGGTGGCTGCGGGAGCGGGGGCTCGACGTTCCGGAGTGGCGCCCGACGGCGTCGGGCGAGCACGCGGGCCACGCCGGCATGGATCACGCCGCCATGGGCCACGACATGGGCGAGGGCATGATGCCCGGCATGCTGACCCCCGAGCAGATGGCCCAGCTCGGGGCGGCCGAGGGACCGGCGTTCGACAGGCTCTTCCTCGAGCTCATGATCCAGCATCACGAGGGGGCCCTCGCGATGGTGCGGGACCTCTACAACTCGCCCGGAGCCGCTCAGGAGTCCATCGTGTACCACTTCGCGAGCGAGGTCGACGCCGACCAGGACATCGAGATCCGCCGCATGAGGCAGATCCTCGAAACCTTGCGCTGACACCGGCTCCGATGAGCTTCACCACCATAGACGTACCCACGCGTACCCTGGAGATGTTCGAGATGACGAGATCCGCTACGACCCCCCGCCGCCGCCACGGCCTGGCGAGCCTGCTGGTGCGGGCGGCGATGCTGTCCCTTCTGCTGGTCCTGCCGGTCGCGACCGTCGAGGCCCAGATGCAGTCGGAAGAGCCTCAGATGACCTGGGACCCGAACGATCCTCGGATCGACCTCGCGGCCGGCTGGACGGACGCCGAGGAGGCGATCTGGAACCTCCGGCTCCTGACCAGCCTCGAGCGCCCGGAAGGCTTCCTCAACCCCGAAACCCCGGGCGACGGGCGCTTCAACAACACGGACGTGGCGTTCAGCGGTGACCGCCTCTTCCAGGGCAACTACAACGGCTTCCAGGTCTACGACATCTCCGATCCCGCGAATCCGCGGCTCGAAGTCGGCGTCGTCTGCCCGGGTGGTCAGGGCGACGTGTCCGTGTACGGCAACCTCCTGGTCATGTCCGCGCAGGAGAACCGAGGGCGTCTCGACTGCGGCATCCAGGGCGTCGAGGAGACGGTGAGCGACGTGCGGCTGCTCGGCGTGCGCATCTTCGACATCTCCGACCTCACGAATCCCCGCCAGGTGGCCGCGGTACAGTCCTGCCGCGGATCGCACACGCACACGTTGGTCGAGGACCCGACGGATCCGGACCACGTCTACATCTACATCCAGGGCACGGGCGGCGTCCGTCCTGCGGAGGAGCTGGCGGGCTGCTCGGGAGCCGATCCCGAGGAGGACGAGAACACCGCGCTCTTCCGCATCGAGGTCGTGCGCGTACCGCTGGCCAACCCGGAGCTCGCCGAGGTCGTGAACATGCCGCGCATCTTCGCGGACGCCGAGACGGGCGAGATCGCCGGTCTCTGGGGCGGTGGTGACCACGGCCCCGGCACGCAGGCGTCGCGCCGCACGACTCAGTGCCACGACATCACGGCGTATCCGGAGATCGGACTCGCCGCGGGTGCGTGCGCCGGCAACGGCATCCTTCTCGACATCACGGACCCGGTGAACCCGACCCGTGTCGAAGAGGTCATCGACCCGAACTTCGCCTACTGGCACTCCGCGACCTTCAACAACGACGCGACCAAGATCCTCTTCACGGACGAGTGGGGCGGTGGTTCCGCTCCGCGCTGCCGGGCGACGGATCCCGATACCTGGGGCGCGAACGCGATCTTCCGCCTCGTGGACGGTCACCTCGAGCTGGCCGGCTACTACAAGCTTCCCGTGCCGCAGGGCGAGACCGAGAACTGCGTGGCGCACA
The DNA here is from genome assembly GCA_041690395.1 of Longimicrobiales bacterium. GTDB lineage: Bacteria > Gemmatimonadota > Gemmatimonadetes > Longimicrobiales > Gaopeijiaceae > JAWLHJ01. The sequence goes on from JAWLHJ010000005.1 coordinate 455,664, forward strand.
ACGGCTCGATGATCCCGGTGCCGGGCCGTGACATCATGGTCCAGGCGTGGTACCAGGGCGGCGTGTCGATCCTCGACTTCACCGACCCGGCGAACGCCTACGAGATCGCCTACTTCGACCGCGGTCCGCTGAGCGACACCGAGCTCTACACCGGCGGTTACTGGTCGACCTACTGGTACAACGGCGCGATCTACGGCGCCGAGATCTCCCGAGGGATCGACGTGTTCGAGCTCACGCCGAGCGAGCACTTGTCCGAGGCCGAGATCGAGGCCGCGAAGCTCGCCACCCTGGACGAGTTCAACGCGCAGATGCAGCCGCGCTTCACGTGGCCGGCCGCCGTGCCGGTGGCGCGCGCGTACCTGGAGCAGCTGGTGCGTGAGCGACGCATTCTGGACGAGCGGGCGCAGGAGGTCGAGCGCGTGCTGAACGGCCGCGCATCGGCCGACCAGCTCAACGACGTGGCGCTGGCCCTCGAGGCCGACGTCATCCAGATCCGGTCTGCTCAGCTGGGGGGTGACCCCGACAAGCTGGCCGCGTTGGCCCGGACGCTGCGCGGGCTGGCCGCCCAGCAGTAGACGACGGTCGGCGCGGCGAACGCCGCGCCGGATTGAAGCACGACGAGGGGGCGCACCGGGTGGTGTGCCCCCTCCGTCGTTCCAAGCGGCTCCGTGCAGTGCGGCCGGCTCGGTGCGTCTCGATCTCTTTTTCGCCTCCTCGAAAGTCGTTCGACTCTCGAACGATCGCTCACGCCGTGTCATGATCACGCAGGCTTCGACAGGCCTGCTGTGGCACGGGGATTCGCCCGGGTGTCACCACCGGAGCTCTGCTCGATGTCGTTCGACTTTCGAACGACTTTCGAGGCTCTTGCGGAAGGGCTCGCGCCCTGGATCTTGCTTGCGGTAGATCACTCGGGACCGGTACGATCAAGGATGGTCAGGGTGACGAAGGCCGCGCTCCTCGCGGGCGTGGCGATCTGGGGCTGGGGCGGCGAGCTCTCTGCGCAGACGACCGGCTCACTCATCGGCGTGGTGGTCGACGACGTGACGCTGGCTCCCATCGAGGGCGCGGACGTGTCGCTCGGCGACTTCTCCGACCGAACCCGTACCGACGAGAGCGGCGAGTTCACGCTCGAGGGCGTTCCGGCCGGGACCGCCTACCTGCGCATCGAGCGTGAGGGGTACGTCACTTCGGTCGAGAGCCTGGAGGTGCATCCCCTGGAGACGTCGCTCCTCCAGTTCCGGATGCAGCGGCTCGGGGCGGTGCTCGGACGGCTGTTCGTCGGCGTCGACGACGGGCGCAGCCGCGGCCATACGGAGTCGTCGCTGGTTGCCGACGACGGGATGAGCACGGCCAGCGACATCCTGATGCGGAGAGTGCCGGGGCTCTCCGTGTCGCGGGTGACCGGAGGCGCGGGATCGGGCCTGTCGGTACGGTTGCGGGGCGTGAGCACCATCGAGCTCACGACGCAGCCGGCCATCTACCTCGACGGAGTCCGCATCGACGGCGGCGGGACCGGGGAGGCGATGAAGGCGCTCGACCAGATCCCGGCGGCCGCGGTGAGGCGCATTCGCATCCTCCGGGGACCCGCCTCGACGTCACGCTACCCGGACGGCGCCTCGGGCGTGATCCTGATCGAGACGGTGGAGTCCGGTCAGTCGAACCCCGGCGGTCCCTGACGCTCTTCGACGCGCTTCCGGGCCTCCGCGAGGTACCCCGGCTTGATGTGGAGGAGGTGCGAGATCTTGCGCATGAGGTAGTGCTCCTTCTCGAGGAGCTCCCCGTCCGAGTACACGAGTCCCCACATGATCTCGGCGAGCAGCGTCTTCTGCGCGAGCGAGTAGTGCCGGTCGATCAGGCTCGTGAACTGCCAGAAGTCGACGGCCTGACGCCGCTCCGCTTCGGCGAGGCGGAGGAGCTCCTCCGCCTGGTCCGGATCGACGCCGAAGTGGCGCCGGACCGCGGCCTCGACGTGCTCCCGTTCCTCCTCGGAAAACTCGTCGTCGGCGTGGGCGAGCTCGAGCAGGAGCGCGCATGCCGCCAGCTTGAGGTCCGGGGGCGGGCCGCCGGCATCGACTGGCTCCTCGGGATCCATGGAGCGTCGGAAGAAGCGTGTGATGGCGTCGAGCATGGTGTCTCCTGTCAGCGTCCGGTGAGCGCCTCCACCGGGTCGACCCGCGCGGCCCGGCGCGCGGGCACGTACGACGCTATCGCCACCACGACGCCGAGTACAGCCGTGGCGATCAGGAGCGCGGCGGCATCGAGCGGTTCCACACCCATCGTGAAGGCTCCGGCGTTCGGTGCCACGACCGCGACGGCCAGGGCGCCCAGCGCGAATCCGACCGCCACCGTCGCGAGAACACGGCCGGTGACGAGCCGGATGACGCGCCCCGGCTCGGCGCCCAGCGCGATGCGGAGCCCGATCTCGGAGCGGCGCCCCGCCACCGTCAGCGAGACGATCGTGTAGATGCCGATGCTGGCCAGAATCAGGGCGAGCAGCGAGAAGAGGCCGAGCACCCCGGTCGCCAGCCGCGGCCCCGCGAGCGCCGCTGTCAGGTGGCCCCGCATGGTGTCGAGACGGTCCACGGGCAGCCGGGGGTTCAGCTCGCGAAGCGTCGAGCGCATGACGGGCAGGAGCGAGGCGGGATCCACGTCAGCGCTCACCACGAAGGTGGGCGCATCGACGGCGGACTCGGGCATGGCATAGTAGAGCATGGGAAGGTCGGGACCGCCCAGGTCGCCCACCGTGACGTCGGAGACGACGCCCACGACCTGGACCCATGCGTCGGGCGCTCCCTGCGGCCGGACGCGCCCCCCGATCGCCGCGTCGGGGTCGCCCCAGAAGCGGCGGGCGGCCGTCTCGTTCACGATGACCGACTGGCGCGGGCCGATGCGGTCGTTGGGTCCGTAGCCTCGTCCGGTGACGACCGACATGCCGACGGTCTCGAAGTAGCCGGGACTGACGTACGCGAACGGGAGCTCTACGGACCCGGTGCCCACCTGCGGGTCGTACCCTTCCACGACCGTCGTCGTGCTGCCGCCCCCCGACACCGGGATCCGCGTGGTGAGCGCCACGGACGACACGCCCGGGATCGCCTCGAGCCGCTCGATCAGGGTGGCGGCCGTGGCCTGGCGGCTCTCTGGCTCGATTCCGGCCTGCGAGAACGTGGTCCTCAGCAGGGCGAGGCGGTCGACCTCCACTCCCGTGTCGATCTGTTGATAGCGGGCCAGCCCGCTCACCATGAGGCTCGCCCCCACGACCAGCACTACGGACGCCGCGACCTGGACAGCCACCATGCCGTCGCGGAAGAGGAACGCGCGTCGGTTGCCAGAGACGGCGGTCTCGTCCCGGAGCGCCCCGGCCACGTCCGTACGTAGCGACTGCAGCGCCGGCGCCCATCCGAAAAACACGCCGGTACCGACCATGAGTGCGACAGCGAACAGCCCGACCTGCGGGTCGAGGCTCACGTCGAGGGCGCCGCCTCCGGCCGGGCTCGGGATGGTGCGCATGACGGAGATCAGCCACCCGGCGAGCACCAACCCGACCCCGCCCCCGAGCAGGGAGAGGAGCAGCCCTTCGGACACGAACAGGCCGGCGACCCGCCCCTGGCCCGCGCCGAGCGCGCGCCGCACCGCGATCTCCGGCCCGCGCGCCATCCCGCGGACGAGGAGGAGGCTGCCCAGGTTCGTGGCCGCCAGCACCAGCACCAACCCGACGATGCCCATGATCGCCGCGGCGACGGCCCGGATGTTGGCGTCCTCCGAGGGATGGACCCGCACGTCGGTGGCCGGGAAGACCGTGATGCCGCGCCCCTCGTTGAGCTCCGGGAACCCTTCGGCCAGCCGCAGGGCGAGCGCGTCCATGGCCTCCCGGGCCCGCGTGAGGGTGACCCCGTCGGCGAGGCGGGCCCGGACGTCGTACCAGTGGTCCTGCCTTCGCTCGAGATTCGTGACGCGGTAGCTGCCGCCGACGGGCGTGCTCGAGATCGAGAGCCAGAAGTCCGTGACCGCGAAGCCGAAAACGCCGTTGAAGTCCCGCGGCCCGACCCCGATCACCTCGACCGGCTGCCCGTTGAGCTCGATTGTCCGCCCGATCAAGCCGGCGTCCGAGCCGAACCGGCGTTCCCAAGCGGCGTGGCTCACCACCGCGAAGTGACCGGCGCCGACCTCGTCCATTCCCGTGTCGAACCAGCGACCCCGGTGGGGCGTGAGTCCGAGCGTGGGCAGCAGCGTCGACGTCGTGTACTCGATGGCTACGGACTGCGTGCCCTCTCCGACCGTGAGGTTGGCGGATTCGGGGGACGTGGCTCCGACCGCCGCGAAGACGTCCGTCGTGGCCAGCATGTCGAGGTACGCCGGGTACGAGGTCGATGCCGGCTCGCCGTCGTCGGAGTCCTGGTAGACGTGGACTACCCGCTCGACGTCGGCGTAGGGCGGCCGCTCGAAGAGCGCAGCGTGGACCAGCGCGAACATCGCCGTGTTGGCGCCGATGGCGACCGCGACGATCGCCACGGCGCCCAGCGTGAAGAGCGGCGTCGCGCGTAGTCTCCGCAGCGCGTATCCCATGTCCTGAACCCATCCACGCATGCCACCCCTCCCGCTCCGGTTCTCGATCAGCCCACTCGTGGTCCAGGTCCGGGCCACGTCCCACAGCGTCGCGGCCACCACGACGGCAAGACTCATCGCGCTCCCGGACCGTGCTCGTTCCAACCGCGCCGCGACGAGCGCCTCCATCTCGGCGCCGTGCTCGTGACGGAGCCCTGCCGGGTACAGCGAGCAGAGGACCCGCGCGAGCCTCATGCGCGCTCCCCGGCCACCCTCACCTTGGCCAGGTCCACCAGCCGCCCCAGCCGCGCCACCTCCGCTTCGAGCAGCGCGCGCCCCGACTCCGTGAGCCGGTAGTACTTGCGCCTGGGGTCCGCGTCCTCGTCCGGTGGTGACGCGGGCGCCACCAGTCCGCCGTCCCGCATCTCGTCGAGCGAGCGGTACAGCGTGCCCGGGCCGAGCGTGACCGCACCCTCGGAGGCGGCCTCGACCTCGTCGGCGATGCCGAGCCCGTGCCGCGCCGCCGTCGAGAGCGCGAGTAGGATGTGGAAGACCGGGGGACGCAGGGGCAGATCCATCGTGTCGGGCATCGAGGCTCCGTGTTGAAGTATCCGCAACAGATATATCTACAGCGGATACATATGTCAAACGAGGCGTCTGGCCCTGGAGCGTCACGCGAGACGTTGCCCGGCGCCCCGACCGTGGCCCATGATGCGGTACCGTGCCCGCAGCCATCAGAGGAGTCGTCGTGTCCCAGCCGCTCACCGTTCTTCCATCCCGCCGGCGGCACTCCCGCCGCCGCCTTGCCGCGCTTGGCGTCACCGTTCTGGCGCTCGCCGCGTGTGGCCCCGAGGCCGACCCGGCGGCACGCAACGCCGAGAGCTCGGCCGCCGTCGCGGATGCACCCGTGGCCGAGCCCGACCACGTGGTCGAGGCCGTGCCCGAGAACCTGCACTGGGGGTGGTTCCCGACGGACGCCGAGCCGGTGCTTCGGATGACCTCGGGTGAGACCGTGCGGATCGAGACCATCACGCACGCCGGCGCCACGCAGGACGAGCATCCTGTCGCGTATCTGGAGGCGCTCGGCGTGCCGCGCGATCAGGTCCTCGATCAGGTCATCGCGTTCTGGGAGGATCGGGAGGGACGGGCGCGCGAGGGCCGGAGCGGTCACGTGATCACCGGTCCCGTCTACGTGGAGGGAGCCCGTCCGGGCGACGTCCTCGAGATCCAGATCCTCGACGTCGAGACCCGCGTCCCCTGGGGGATCAACAACACGAGCTCGCGCGGAGGCGTCTTCTCGGCCTCGTATCCCGGCTACCGCGACGGTGACCCGGAGCTCGACATCCCGCCGGGCACCCGGCACCTGATCCGGACCGGTATGTCGGGCGGGCGCGAAGTCGCGTTCTACCCGAACGGCATCGAGGTCCCGCTGGAGCCCTTCATGGGCATCCTGGCCGTCGCGCCCGACCCGGTCGTGGGCCAGCCCGGCGTGACCGTGCCCGGCGTCCAGAGCTCGAGGCCTCCGGGACCGTTCGGCGGCAACCTCGACGTGAAGGACCTCGCCGCGGGGACCACGCTGTACCTACCGGTCTTCCAGGAGGGCGCGCTCTTCTACGTCGGGGACGGGCACGGGGCCCAGGGCGACGGAGAGGTGAGCGGTACCGCCGTGGAGCAGTCTCTCACCGGCACGTTCCGGCTGGTGCTCCACCAGGATCGCTCCCTGACGCTCCCGCGTGCCGAGAACGCCACGCATCACATGCTCATGGGCATCGCGCTGGATCTCGACCGCGCAGCGCGTGACGCCACCTGGGAGGTCGTCGACTTCCTGGTGGAGGAGCACGGGCTCACGCCGGCCGAGGCGCTGTCGCTCGCGAGCGTGGCCGTCGACTTCCGCGTCAGCGAGGTCGTCGACCTGACGCAGGTCGTCACGGGGTACGTGCCGAAGGCCATCTTCCCGGAGTAAGGCGCCACGCGGCCGGCCCGGAGCCGAGGTCGGCTGCCGGCCCGCGTGCCAGATCAGGGGGCGGGCGGGACGGGCACGGCCACGCGCTGGTTGCGCACGAGCCAGCGACCGTCGATTCGCATGGGGAGCGGCTCGCCGGAGAGTGGCTCGGCGGCCGTTCCCGGAGTCTGCGCATGGATGTGGAGGTGCGGCTCGTCGGTGTTGCCGTTGTTCCCGACCCGGGCGATCTCGCTCCCGACGCGGACTTCTGCGCCGGGCTCCACCAGGACCGAGCCCTCCATGAGGTGCCCGAGCACGATCCACGCGTCGTCGCATCGGAGAATCACGTGGTTCCCGGCCATGTGCTCGCGGTCGCGCTCCGGGACGGGTAGGTCCGCGAGGTCGTCCCGGGCCCGGACCACCACGCCCGAGCAAGGAGCCACGACCGGGGTGCCGAAGATCGCGTAGCTCGCGGGGTCGGCCGGCTGGAGGCCCTCGAGCCGCGAGCCCCAGCCACCCACGGCGACCAGGTCCACCGCGTAGCTCTGGCCACGATACTGACGGTACCGGGGGGTCGGGTCGAGCGTGTGGACGTGCGCGTTGACCGTCGTGTTGGCGCCGCCGTTGGCCACAAGGAAGACGCCCGTGGAGAGCGGGAACGACAGCTCCACCACGCGCGGCTCGTCGATGGGGATGCGCCCCGCCAGCGCGCGTCCCGCTCCAGCGAGCAGCACGACGGCCAGCGCGGCCCGCGCGTAGACACCGATTCGGGTTGCCCAGGTCCGGGAGGGCCAGGTCCGAGACTCAGGCCCGATGCGTCGCCACCCGACGACCGCCGTGACCACCCAGAGCGCCGCCCAGATCCACAGCAGCCCGAGCGGGAGCGCGAGCCACAGGCCGGCGAGCCCGGTCGCGAGCAGCAGGGCACCAAGGGCGAGCACGTGGGTGAGCCAGCCGACACGGGTCGGCCTCGGCCCGACGAGGGTCCATGCCATCCACAGGGGCGGGACGAGCCCCTGGACGATCAGCGGAATCCAGACTTGTGGCGTCACGCGGCCCTCCTCGAATGCGGTACATCGAGACTAACGGAGGACACGATTGCCGGGTGTCGGGAATCCTCCTCCGCCTGGTGTAGTGGCTTTCCTGCCGGGCACGATGGGCATGCACCTTGCAGCTTCCTGGTGACGCAAGCGTCGAAGCCGGCGCGCGGGCCACACCCCGCTCCGGCACCCCCCTCGTCGCAACTTCTTATCCAATGCGAGTGAGGTGAGACATGGGACGCGATCGGGACAGGAGCACACAGGGGTCGACCGAGGCCATCTCCATCGTCGGCCCCGGCATGACGTTCGTCGGGGACTGCGAGACCGAGGGGACCATCCGCGTGGAGGGTCGCCTGGAGGGCTCCATTCGTGCCGGGCGCACCGTGGTCATCGGTCCGGACGGCATCGTGACCGGGGACGTGCGGGCCCGTGACGCGACCGTGGCCGGCACGATCAAGGGCACGCTCATCGCGGAGTCCAAGCTCGACCTGCAGGAGACGTGTCGTCTGGACGGCGAGGTGTACGCCCGCTCGGTGCGCGTCGGCGAGGGCGCGGTCGTCAACGCCGCCGTGCACATGGGCGAGGACGCCGTGGCCAGGGTGACGGGCGGTGACAGGGCGAAGGGGCCGAAGCTCCACGACGAAGAGCTCGCGGGCGCTGCGAGCGCGTAGCGGGGGCCAGCCGACCGGGGGCGAATCGGTGAGCGACGATCTCGATGACGACTTCGAAGACGAACTCGGAGAAACTTTCGCGGAGCTCGAAGGGGCGCTCACCGTGTGGTGTCCGTACTGCGGGGAGCCGGTCGAGCTGCTCGTCGATCCCGGCGGCGGCGCGCACCAGGAGTACGTCGAGGACTGCGAGGTGTGTTGCCGGCCCTGGCGCGTCGAAGTGCGCTTCGGGCGGGACGGCACACCGGAAGCCGAAGTGAGCACGCTCGACTGAGCGGGGCGGGGCGCGTCCGGCGATCGCCGGCCCGCCGGTGACGAGGCACCCCCTGAAACCAACCCTCGGCCCCGTCCGTAATGCTATGTAGAAAACGGCATTCATAGGTCGGGGAGTCGTGGTCGGCGCATGTGCACCGGTCCCCCCCTGGCCGCCTGGTCCGGGGATGGGATGGGGGATCCGAGGATGACGCAGGTGACCGCGCTGGTGCTGCGCGCCGTCGCCGCGGGACACGCGTTCGGCTTCGACGTGATGGAGCGGTGCGGGCTTCCCAGCGGTACCGTGTACCCTGCGCTTCGACGCCTCGAGCGGGCCGGCTGGCTCGCCGCGGCTTGGGAGGATGCCGACACCGCGCACGCCGAGGGACGCCCGAGACGGAGGACCTACGCGCTCACCGAGCGCGGCCGCCGGGGCATGCCCGAGGCGGAGGCCAAGATCGCCGAGGTGGAGCGGGTGCTCCGCGACGCACCGGGGCCGGACGCGCGGGAGGCCTGAGCGGTGAGAAGGCTCTGGCTCCTGTCCGTCTGCCTGCTCGTCCCCCGGGACGAGCGCGTGGAGTGGGTGGAGGAGTGGGAAGGGGAGCTCGCCGCCTCCGGGTGGCGTTGGGTCGACGCGTTCGGGGCCCTCCCGGACGCCTGGCACTTGAGACGGGATGGGTGGACGATGGGACGCATGACGCAGGACGTGAGGCACGCGATCAAGGGACTCTGGCGGAAGCCCTTCTTCACCGCGCTCGCGGGGCTGACGCTCGCGATCGGCATCGGCGCGAACACCGCTATCTACAGCGTGGTCGACAGCGTGCTGCTCGACCCTCTGCCGTATCCGGAGAGCGACCGGCTCTACACGGTGAACCACACGGCCCCGGGTCTCGGCGTGCCGATCCTCCCCTACTCCGAGGGGATGTACCTGATGTACGCCGACGCCCTGGCCAGCCTGGACGGCCTCGCCGTCTTCCAGATGGACAACGTGAACCTCGTGTTGGGGTCCGAGCCCGAGCGACTGTCTTCGGCCCGGGTCACGCAGCGCTTCTTCGACGTGCTCGGGGTACCTCCCACGCTCGGACGCACCTTCGTGGCGGGCGAGGACCGGGAGGGCGCGGAGCCGCTCGCGGTGCTCGGCTACGGTCTCTGGCGGCAGACGTTCGGCGGTGACCCTTCGGTGGTCGGCCGGACGGTCGAGATGGACGGCGTCATGAGGCGGGTGATCGGCGTCATGCCCGAAGGCTTCCAGTTTCCCCAGGACGCCGAGATGTGGACGCAGCTCGAGGTCGATCCGGCGGACGCCGACCAGGGGTCGTTCAGCTACATGGGGATAGGGCGGCTGACCGCGGGGGCCACGCCCGAGGCGCTCAACCAGGAGATGGACCAGCTCCTCCTCCGGTTCGCGGACGTGAACGGCGACGACCTGCCGCGCACGGTCCTGGAGCAGGGACAGATCCGCGGCGACGCCAAGCCCCTGAAGGAGATGTACGTCGAGGACATCCGGCAGGCGCTGTGGGTCGTGCTCGGAACGGTGGGCTTCGTGCTCCTGATCGCCTGCGCCAACGTCGCCAACCTCTTCCTCGTGCGCGCGGAGGCGAGGCAGCGGGAGCAGGCGGTACGGACCGCCATGGGCGCGACCCGCGGCGACATGATCCGGCACTATCTCACCGAGAGCGTGACGCTGGGTCTCGGTGCCGGCGTCATCGGCCTCGGGCTCGCCAGCCTCGGCGTGCGGGGCCTGTTGGCGATGGCTCCGGTGGCGCTCCCCCGGGCGGCCGAAGTCGGGATCGACGGGAGTGTGCTCGCGTACACGGCGGTGATCTCCATCCTCTCCGGCCTGCTTTTCGGGCTCTTCCCGGTGTTCGGATACGCCAACCGTGACCTGTCGGGGGCCTTGAAGGAGGGCGGGCGGTCGTCGACCACCGGCAGGGGGCGGAGCCGGGTCCAGAGTGGGCTCGTCGTCGCCCAGGTCGCGCTGGCGCTCATGCTGCTGGTCGGCTCGGGGCTGATGGCCCGCAGCTTCGCGGCGATCCGCTCGGTCGATCCGGGCTTCGAGGAGGAGGGCAGACTGACGTTCCGGATCTCGCTTCCCTCCGCCGAGTACCCGGAGGTCGAGGACGCAAGCGCGTTCTACCGAGCGTTCCGGGATCGTCTCGAGGCCGAGCCGGGCGTGACCCGGGCGGCGCTCGCGTCGTCCATGCCGCTCACGGGATCGCGGGCCCAGAGCTCGTTCCGACCCGACGACCAGCCCCTCCCCGAGGGAGAGCTCGGTCCGCTCGTGAACCTGCACTGGGCCGGGCCTGGATACTTCGAGGCCATGGGGATCGAGATCGTGGAGGGCCGTGGGCTCGGGGAGGACGACGCGGCCGGCGGACTCCGGTCCGTCGTGGTGAGTGAGCGGATGGCCCGCCAGCTCTGGCCCGGCGAGGGGTCCGTGCTCGGACGTCGTATCGTGGGCATGGGCGACACCGACGAGAGCTGGGAGATCGTCGGCGTGGTGCGGGACGTGCACTTCGAGAGCCTGTCCGAGGAGCCCGGGCTGATGGCGTATTTCCCACTGGTGTCGGGGGACTCGGACGCCGCGTTCGCCCAACGGGCCCTCTCCGTGGTGGTGCATGGAAGGGGGGACCCGCTCGCGCTCGTCGACGGCGCGCGGCAGGCGCTCCGCGAGGTGGACGGACGGCTGCCGATGGTCGATCCCCGACCGCTGGCCCGGGTCGTGAGTGAGGCGAGCGCCGCGACGTCGTTCACCGTCGTGCTCCTCGGCATCGCGGCGAGCATCGCGCTCCTGCTCGGGGCGGTCGGGATCTACGGCGTCATCTCGTACGTGGTGGGGCGGCGCACCCAGGAGATCGGCGTGCGGATGGCCCTCGGCGCACCGGCGGGGCTCGTGCTGCGGAACGTCATCGGGCAGGGGATGGCCCTCGCCGGAACCGGGGTGGTGGTCGGCCTGGTCGGCGCGTGGGGCGCGAGCCGGGTGCTCGCGTCGCTCCTGTACGGGGTGAGCGCGACGGATCCCACGACCTATGCGGTCACCGCGGGCGCGCTGGCGTTCGTGGCGCTGGTGGCGTCGTGGCTCCCGGCCCGCCGGGCAGCCGGACTCGACCCGGTGAGGGCGTTGAAGGCGGAGTAGCGCACCGATCTGGCCGGTCGCTCGGCCGCGCTCGTATGTTGGCCTTCCACTCACCTCGGGGAGGCTCGTCGATGCGGTCGATCACACGGTGGAAGGGACTCTCGGTCGCGGCGGCCGGACGGATGGCGGCCGCCGTGGCCGGGCTGGTCACGGCACAGGTGGCCGCGGCCGTCGCGCCCGTCACGGCCGGCGCTCAGGCGGTGTCCGAGCCTCTCACCTGCGACCTGGCCGGCTACCGGCACCATCCCGATCTGACCGCCCGCGTCTCCGGCGACGTCCTCGCGGTCGAGTGGGCCGGCGCGGGTGACGAGCGGGTGAGTCTCCGCTTCGCCATCCGGGACGGCGTGCCCGTCATCGACGAGCTCGCGCTCCGAGCCGGTGAGGGCACCGCCTGGGTCCCTCTCGCGACCGACGCCCGCGTCGAGTACTCCATCGTCGAGGGACTCCGGCGCATCAGCAACCAGCAGCTCGTGCCGCTCCGGGGCCTCGGGGTCGAGCTGACCTCCGAGGTCGTCGATCGGTACAAGTGGGACGTGTTCTGGGACGCTCCCCTCGACCTGCGGGACGAGCCGGGCGGCAACAACCCGCCGCCGCCCGAGGGCGTGGCCCACCAGCCCGGCCTCCCGCGCGACCCGGGCGAGATCCGGCGGGCGACCGCGGCCCACGCCGCGACCGGGTGCTCGGTCACGACCGACGGGAGCCATCTAGGCGTGTCGTTCGACGGCATGCGCCTCGGCTCGTTCGACGGCGAGCTCGTGTTCACGGTCTACCGGGGCACCAACCTCGTCCGCGTGGAGGCCGTGGGCGCCACCGAGCTACCGTCGGTGGCCTACAAGTACGACGTCGGGATCACCGGCCTGGACGCGACCGCCGGAGGGCGGGTCGTCTGGCGGGACATCGCCAACCGGCTCCAGTCGTACCGGCCCGCCGGGCTGCCGAACGACGCCTACGTGCCGGTCCGGGCGGCGAACCGCCTGGTCGCGGCCGAGACCCGCGGGGGCGCCATCGCGGCGTTCCCGCCGCCCCATACGTTCTTCTGGGCCCGGGAGGTCGAGATCAACGTGGGGAACAACTGGTACCGGACGGACGACGACGGATCGTTCGCCGTCGGCATCCGGCAGGGCGAGCAGGAGGTGGTCGACCGGTATCTGGCGAACTGGTCGCTCTACAGCGCCCCGCCCGGGTCGGAGCAGCGAATGGCCGGCTACTTCTATCCGACGCTGGGCGATGCCGGCGCCGCCCTGGACGCCGCCCTGGCCTTCACGAACGGAGACGTGTACCGGCCGCTGGAAGGCTACCGCGTCATGGGCAGCCACTACCACACGGACGTCGGGCGGAACCTCATCGCGTCCGGCAGCCTGGACACCCGCCTTCCGGACTTCGAGGCGCTGCGCGCTACGGGCATGGACATCGTCGGTCCGGTCGACCGGCCCAGGGACCCGACACAGCTCGAGGAGCAGCACGCGCTCTTCGAGGGGGCCCGGCGGCACTCCGATTCGGACTTCGTGGTCATGCCGCAGATGGAGAACAGCAACCTGCTCGGCGGCCACTGGGACCTGCTCTTCAGCCACCCCGTCTACTACGTGGACGAGCGCGCGCCCGGCACGCCCCTCGTGACGGAGCATCCCGAGTACGGGCGCATGTACAACATCGGTAGCGCCGAAGACATGATGGCTATGGTCGAGGCCGAGGACATGCTCATCTACATGCCCCATCCCCGCACCAAGGGATCCACCGGATACCCGGATGCGGTGCGCGAGACGCCTCAGTTCCTGAGCGACCGGTACCGGGGCGTCGGATGGCGATGGGGGATGGGGTCCGACCTGTCCGAGCAGCGGCTGTCGGACTTCCGGGTCATCCCGCTCTTCGACGAGATGAACAACTGGATGGTCGGGACGGGGGCCGCGCCGAAGGGGCTCCTGGCCATCACCGAGACGTACCGGAAGCAGCCCGGGGACGACGTCTACGCGAACGGCCCGGTCACGTACCTGAAGCTCGACGAGCTCCCGGAGTCCGGCGACTACGCGCCCATCGTGGACGTGCTCGAGCGGGGCGACTACTTCGTGACGTCCGGGGAGGTTCTCGTCCCGTCCGTGCGCTACGAGGGGACGGGCGCCGACGCTCGGGTCGTGGCCGACGTCACCTGGACGTTCCCGCTCTCGTTCGTGGAGGTCGTCATGGGCGACGGCGAGCGGACCACGACGCGCAGGCTGTCGGCGACGGACCATCCGGCGTTCGGGTCACGCACCTTCACCATCCCCGTCGACGTGACGGGCCAGCGCTGGATCCGGTTCGCCGCGTGGGATACGGCGGGGAACGGGGCGATGACGATGCCGGTGCGGCTCGGGGGGTAGCCACGAGAGCGGCCGACGCCGCGGAAGCGAGCCGGTCCGTGACCCCGTTCCAACCCTGACGGCCTCTTGCGGGTCTATACAGGCACGCGGATATATATAGCATCGTGCATGTATGACCACCCGGAGCCGCCATGCCTTCCGACAGCCTGCTCACGCCCCTGGAGTTCCACGTGCTGATCGCCCTCGCCCGGGGCGACGCGTACGGCTACGCCCTCATGACCGCGGTCGAGGAGGAGTCGTCCGGGCGGGTCGCGCCGGATGTGGGCAGCCTGTACCGGGTCCTGGCGCGGCTGATGGCGCGCGGGCTCGTCGAGGAGCGGCCGACGCCGAAGGACGCCGACCAGGACCACCCTGGAAAGGCTCGCCGGTACTACGGCCTCACGGACGAAGGTCGCGCGACCGCGGCCGATGAGGCCCGCCGGATGGCCGAGCTGGTCGATCTCGCTCAGGCCCGGCGCCTCTTCGCCGCCGGAGACTCGTCGTGAGGGTTGCGCGCCTGCTGGTTGCCGCTGCCCTCCGCACGCTCCCAGCCCCCTTCCGCCGGAGGTTCGGCGAGGCGATGGCCGACACGGTCGACGCCGGCCTGAGCGCACGGCGGGGGCTCACGCGTCTCGCCTTCCTCGTTCGCTCGCTGGCCGGGATCGTCCTGGTCGGGATTCGCGAGCGGATCTCGCCGACTCCGCACCCGGCGGAGCGGCCGTCACACTCCGGTCGCGCACCCCTCATGGATTCCGTTCTGCAAGAGTTCCGGTTCGCCGTGCGAGCCCTCCGCCGCCGGCCCGCGTTCACGTTCGTCGCCGTCCTTACGCTGGCGCTCGGGATCGGGTCCACGACCGCGGTCTTCAGCGTCGTGAACGGCGTCCTGCTCCGGCCGCTTCCGTATCCGGAGGCGGACCGGGTGATGGCCGTCTCGACGTACCAGACGCCGGACGGACCGGGCGAGCGCCGCTGGAACATGTCCCAGCCCGACCTCGAGAGCGTGCGGGCGAGCGCGAGCTTCGCCGCGGTGGAAGGATGGTCCAGCAGCACGATGACGCTCACCGGAGACGGCGACCCCCGGCTCGTCGTGGGCACTCGGGTCACCGGGGGGCTCCTGCACGTGTTCGGGCTCTCGCCGCACCTGGGCCGGGACCTCGAGCATGACGAGAACATGCCCGGCGCCGCACCCACGGTCGTCGTGTCGCACGCCTTCTGGCGGACGCAGCTCGGCGGGAGCCCGGACGTGCTGGGCTCGACCCTGGAGATCGCCGAGGAGTCGTACGAGATCGTCGGCGTCGCCCCCGCCGGATTCGACTACCCGCGGGAGGCCGAGCTCTGGATCCCCCGGCGACTCGACACGGAGGGGTGCGGGCGGGGGTGCCATACGTTTCAGACCGTCGCGAGGCTGGCCGAAGGGGTCGGCTTCGAACAGGCGAGACAGGAGCTGTCCGCGCTCGCTGCCTCGTTGGCCGACGCGTTCCCGGACTCGAACTTCCAGAAGGGGATGCGCGTGGAGCGCCTCGTCGACTACCTGGTCGGCGACGTTCGACGGGGTCTCTGGATGCTGCTGGGCGCCGTGGGCGTCGTGCTGCTCATCGCCTGCGTGAATGTCGCCAACCTCCTGCTCGTCCGCGGCTCGAGTCGCACATCGGAGGTGGCCGTCCGCTCGGCCCTCGGTGCGGGTCCGACGCGGGTCGTGGGAGCGGTGCTCGTCGAGAGCGCGGTGCTCGCCGGGGCGGGCGCCTTGTTGGGCCTCTTGGTGGCGTGGGGCGCGGTGGGTGCGCTCGATCTCGTTCCACCCGGAGCGGTGCCGCGCCTCGACGCCGTCTCCCTCGACGGGACCGTGTTGCTCTTCGCCTCGAGCGTGACGGTGGCCGTCACGCTCCTGTTCGGTCTCTGGCCGGCCCTCAGGCTCGCACGCACGGCGCCCGCCGGTGACCTCGGTGGAGCCGCACGCTCCGGCGGGAATCGGACGGACGCGCGCAGCCGCTCGACGCTTCTTGCGGCCGAGGTCGCGCTGTCGGTGGTTCTGCTCGCCGGGGCAGGCCTTTTCGTGCGCAGCTTGTCCGAGCTGACCACCGTCGACCTGGGATTCCAGGAGCGGGAGATCGTCCGGTTCTCTCTGAGCCTCCCGTCCGCGCGGTACGACGAGCTTCCCGAGATCGCCGGACACTACCAGGAGCTGGAGGCCCGGCTTCTCGCGCTGCCCGAGGTCGAGGCCGTCGGCTCCACGTACGATGCTCCGCTCGGCTTCGTGAGCATCTCCGGGGAGGTCCGGGTGCAGGGGCGGCCCATTCCAGGCCCGGGCGAAGGCAACGAGGCGTATCTGCGGCCGTCGACGCCCGGCTTCTTCGAGGCGATCGGCCTTCCGGTGCTTCGGGGGAGGGGAATCGAGCCGAGCGACCGTGCGGAGTCGGAAGCGGTCGTCGTGGTGAACGAGGAGTTCGTGCGGCAGAACTTCCCCGACGAGGAGGTGCTCGGCCAGCGGATCGGCGTGACCGCGGGGTGGCGCTACCAGCGCGACAGCCTTTACACGGTCGTCGGCGTCGTGCCCGACACCCGGTCGCGGCTCTCGGACCCTCCCGTGCCCGCCGTGTATCTGCCCCACGCTCAGTTCGGCCCCGGAAATCTGACGGTGCACATGCGTGGCCGGACCGGCGCCACGGGGCTCATCGAGCGCGCACGAGAGGAAGTGCGCGCCCTCGATCCGGGTCTGCCGCTCGCCCGTGTGGAGACCCTCGGCGAGGCCGTCCGGCGCGGCACCGCGACCACGCGCTTCTACCTCTCGATCGTCGCGATCTTCGCGGGACTCGCCGTGGTGATGGCGGCGGTTGGGCTCTACGGCGTCGTGTCGTACCTGGTGTCGCGCAGGACACGGGAGATCGGCATTCGCGTCGCTCTCGGGGCCGGCACGGAGCGGGTGAGGCGGATGGTCGTGATGGAGGGGCTCCGGCCGGCGCTCGCCGGTCTGGTGCTCGGGATCGGCGGGGCGCTCCTCGCGGGCCGGGTCCTCGACGGGCTCCTGTTCCAGGTCCAACCCGGGGATCCGTCGGTGTTGGGGGCGGTCGCGCTGATCCTGCTCGCGGTGGCGACCGTCGCGACCATCGTTCCCGCGGCGCGCGCGACCCGAGTCGACCCCGTGACGGCGCTTCGGGCGGACTGAGGGGGAGGCAACAGGCGACCTTCGGGGTCATCCCATTGACAGCTTAGGGGTGCTGGTGACATCCTCCATGTGCGTCCCCTGGACATCTTAGGGGGCGCCTCCCACGGATTCCACCGTGGACTCCACACCGGACCCGGCATCCTATGGAACTGCTCCAGGGCACCCTCGACGTCATGATCCTGAAGGCCCTGGAGTGGGGGCCGCGCCACGGCTATGCCGTGAGCCGGTGGATCAAGAGCACCACCCGGGATGTCCTGACGGTCGAGGAGGGGGCGCTCTATCCGGCGCTCCACCGCTTGCGGCGCAAGGGGCTGGTCGAGTCGGAGTGGGGCGTATCCGAGAACAACCGGCGGGCGAAGTTCTACGCGCTCACGCCGAAGGGGCGCCAGGCGTTGGCCGAGGAGGCCGACAGTTGGGACGCCTACGCGAGGGCCGTCGACCGGGTCCTCAAGGCGGAGTCGCCGGGAGGCGCGAACGGATGAGGCTTCCGGACGGCTTCCGGCGGACCACGCCGCCCGAGCTATCCGGCGGCGGCAGCGAGGTCGAGGAGGAGATCCGCTTCCATATCGAGTCGCGCGTCGACGAGCTCGTGGCCGAGGGGGTGCCGGAGGCCGAGGCGCGCCGGCGAGCGGAGCGGGAGTTCGGGGACCGGGCGCACATGGTGCGTCGCACGGAGCGGGAATCACGAGGTGGAGGGGAGGCGACGATGCGGGTGATGCGGTGGATGGGCGAAGCGGGGCGCGACGTGCGGCTGGCCATGCGACAGGTGCGCCGGAATCCGGGACTCTGGGCGGCGGCGCTGGTGACGCTGGCCCTCGGCGTCGGCGGCACGACGTCCGTCTACTCGGTGGTCCAGGGCGTGCTCCTGCGGGCGCTCCCGTATCCGGACGAGGAGCGCGTCGTGCGCATCTGGCCGGCCGCCCCGGACGACGTGGACGGTGGCCGGCAGTCCTGGTCGGTGCCCGACCTCGACGACTGGCGGGAGCGGTCGGAGTCCCTCGCGGCGATCGGCGGGTACACCTCGACCCTCGCGGGACTCGTCATTCCCACCGAATCGGGAGCGCCGGAGGAGGTCCGGACCGCATACGTGACGTCCGGTTTCTTCGAGGCGCTCGGCACCGCTCCGGTCGTGGGTGGCACGCTCCCCCCCGAGGCGGAGGAAGGCGATCCCCGGGTGGTGGTCCTGTCGCAGGGGTTCTGGCAGCGACGGTTCGGGGGCGATCCCGACGTGGTCGGGCAGGTGCTGGACGCGCAGCAGGGCGCCTACCGGATCGTCGGCGTGATGCCGGACGGCTTCGGGTTCCCCGATCCCGACACGGAGCTCTGGACGTTCCTGGCGAACGTCGACCAGACGTCCGTGCCGTGGCTCCTCCGGCAGGTCCGGGTGTTCGACGCCGTTGCACGGATCGCGCCGCGGACGGGCGCGGCCGACGAGGACCTCGCCACCGCCGAGCAGGAGCTGGCCGAGGTGGCCCGCGGCATCGCCGCCGATGTGCCCGAGACGAACGCCGGCATCACGTCGGTCGAGTTGATACCGATCCGGACGGCTGTCGTCGGCGATGTACGGACGCCACTCCTCATCGTGCTGGCCGCGGTGGCGCTCACACTGCTCATCGCGTGCGCCAACGTCGCCAACCTCCTGCTGGCGCGCGGGGCGGGCCGCCAGCGCGAGTTCGCGGTGCGGGCCTCGCTGGGGGCGGGTCGGGGCCGCCTCGTCCGGCAGGTGCTGGCCGAAGGGCTGCTGCTCGGGGTGCTCGGCGGGGTCGCGGGCATGCTGCTGGCGGCGTTCGCGGTTCCGGCGCTGCTGTCCCGCGCCGGAGCGCTGATCCCGCGCAGCCAGGCCGTGACCGTCGACGCCGGCGTCCTCCTGGCGGCGCTCGCGGTCTCGGTCGGGACGGGGCTGCTCGTCGGCCTTCTTCCCGCGCTGCGGGTGGGCCGGAGATCGCTCGGGGCGGCCGGCCGCGGCGGAGGCGGGAGCGGTGACGGCGTCGAGGCGCGGGGGCTGCTCGACGGGCTGGTGTTCGCGGAGGTGGGCCTGGCGGTCGTGCTCCTCGTGGCGGGCGGGCTGCTCATGCGGAGCTTCATCGAGCTGCGGACCGTCGATCCGGGCTTCGAGCCCGAGGGTCTGCTCGTGGCGGACATGGTCGTGTCCGGCTACGAGGACGCGGAAGACTACATCGGATTCCGGGACCGCTTCCTCCAGCGCCTCGAAGCGCTGCCCGGTGTGCTCGGGGCGACCACGGCCAAGGAGTTCCCCACGCGCGGCATGGGGGAGCAGTGGGCATGGCGCCTGCGGGGTGAGCCGGAGCCGCTGCCGGGCGAGGCCCGCACGGCGCAGGCCCTCCACGTCCACCGGGACTTCTTCGAGGTCATGCGGATCCCGCTCGTGCGGGGGACGTTGCCGGGCACCGATCCCGAGCTGTCGGTGATCATCAACGAGCGCCTGGCCCGCTCCGCGTTCGGCTCGGCGGACGACGCGGTGGGCTCGGTCATGGTCGTGAGCGGCATGGAGATCCCGGTGCGAGCCGTCGTGGGCGACGTGCTCCACGCCGATCCGGCCGCCGAGCCGCCCCCGATGATCTACGTGGACGACCGCATCAACACCCGCCGGGTCTTCGCCTTCGTGGTCCGCACGGACGGTGATCCGCTGGCGCTGGCCGAGCCGTTCCAGCGGACCCTCACCGAGCTCGACGACCGCCAGCCCATCCGCACCCTGTACACCGGCGAGTCGGCGTACGCCGAGGCCGTCGGCCGGCCCCGCTTCTTCGCGCTCGTCATGTCGATCTTCGCGGCGGCGGCGGCGCTGCTGGCGGCCGTGGGGATCTACGGCGTCGTGGCGTATACCGTGCGGCGGCGGACCCGCGAGATCGGGCTGCGACTGGCGCTCGGGGCGAATCAGGCCGGCGTGCGGCGCCTGGTCATCGGCGGTGCGCTCCGGCCGGTGCTGGGCGGGCTCGTGCTGGGCCTCCTCGTGGCCGCGGGGCTTTCGTCGGTGGTCCGGCGCCTCCTGTTCGGCATCCCCTCCATCGACCCGGTGACATACGGCGGCGTGGCGGCCGTTTTCCTCGCGGTCGCCCTCCTCGCGGCGTGGGTACCCGCCCGCGAGGCGAGCCGGGTCGATCCACGGGAGGCGCTCAGGGCGGAGTAGGTGTTCCGATTCGCCTTCTCGGAAGTCGTTCGACTTTCGAACGATCTCTTCCCGGCACGACCACGACTGGCCCGGCTTTCGGATCGCGGAACGGCGCGGAGGGGCGACCGGCGCTCATCAGCGCAGCCCGCGCGCGAATCATTCGACTTTCGAACGACTTTCGAAGCTCTGCGGAAGGAGCCGAAGCCCGTTCGGCGGCGACATACTACGAGTATAGTTGACATCGGGCCCACCTCGTCGTATCCTGGCTACTAAGATACTAGTACATCAGCCAGGAGGCCCGATGGACGTCCGCTTCACCGAGCGAGAGCTCGACCTGATGAACGTGCTCTGGGACCGGGGCCCGTCGACCGTGACCGAGGTGCGCGAGGCCCTGCAGGACGACCTCGCGTATACCACGGTCCTGACGGTGTTGCGGGTCCTCGAAGAGAAAGGGCACGTGACCCACGCCACCGAGGGCCGGGCGCATCGGTACCGGGCACTGGTGGACCGCGAGGCCGCGGCCGGGAGCGCCCTGCGGCGGGTCAAGGAGCATCTGTTCTCGGGCTCCTCGGAGCTGCTCCTGACGCGCCTCGTCGAGGACCATCCGATGTCCGGCGACGAGCTCCGCCGTCTCAAGGACCTCCTCGATCGCCGGTTGGCGGAGGAGGAGCGATGACGATCCCGATCATGGGCTTCCTGCTCCTGGTGTCCGCCATGGCGGCGGCGGCAGCCTGGACGGCCGAGAAAGGCCTCCGGTTGGCCGGACTCCCCGCTCGGTTTCCCTGGATGGCCGCGATGGTGGCGGGCCCCGCCCTGCTCGTGGCTTACGCGGTCCTCCCCGCCGGGGGCTTGGCCGCGGGGCCTGCGGGCGTCCCCGCTGGGCTCGTCATCGAGATCCCCGGACTGGAGCTGGGCGGCGCGACGGGCGTGGGCGTGACGCTGGAGCGGGCCGCGATCGTGCTGTGGCTGCTGTCCGGTCTCACCGTATTCGTGGTGCTCCTCCGAAGCCACCTCGCCCTCCGGAAGGCGCGCGGCAGCTGGCGGCCGGAGGTGGTGCACGGTCACCCGGTCTTCGTGTCCGCGTCGCTCGGCCCCGCCGTCGCGGGCGTCCTCCGACCCCGGACGGTCCTCCCCGCCTGGGCGCTCGAGCTGCCCGACGACCAGCTCAGGCTCGTTCTGGCGCACGAGAAGGAGCACGAGCGGGCGCGAGACCCGCAGTGGCTCGCCGCGGCGCTGCTGGTCGTAGGCGCGACCGCATGGAACCCCTTCGGCTGGTGGGCGCTCCGGCGCCTCAGGAGCGCGGTCGAGATCGATTGCGACCGACGGGTCCTGCGGCGCATGCCGACCACGAAAACCTACGGGGAGAGCCTGCTCGCGGTCGCGGCACGCATGCCCCGGTCGAGCATGGCTCTGGCCGCGTTCACCGAGTCATCCCATTCCCTCGAACGGAGGTTGATCGCCATGACGACGCGCATATCCCGCGGCACGCAGATCACCGGTGTCGCCCTACTGGTGGCCGCCGCGCTCCTCGCCGTCCAGGCATGCGGGGTCGAGAGTCCGCTCACGGAGGCGGACGGAGCCCAGGAGGGCGCGACCGGCCCGGCCGTCGAGGCGAACCTGGCCTCCGGCCCCCAGTTCACTCCGTTCACGGACCCGCCGCAGATCACCAACCGGGACGAGGTCATCGAGGCGATGGAGCGTGAGTACCCGCCGCTTCTGCGTGAGGCGGGCATCGGCGGCACGGTGCGCGTGTACTTCTTAATCACCGAGACCGGGCGGGTCGGGGAGCGGCGCATCGACCTGAGCAGCGGTCACGAGGCTCTCGACCGGGCCGCCCTGAACGTCGCCGAGGTCTACCGGTTCTCGCCTGCGCTGAACCGGGAGGACGCCGTCCCGGTCTGGGTCTCCTTCCCGATCACGTTCCAACCCGACTCATGACCCGATGAAAGGTGGGTCCGGGCCACCCCTGGCCCGGGCCTGCCCGCGGACGTCGCTCGACGACCTGTCCGGGGGCTTCGGGACGCGACGCTGGCACGCTCCCTGCTCCGATACGAGCTTTGGAGCGTGCCCCGTACACCAACTTCGGAGGTTCCGTGTCCCGCGCCCGTTTCGTGTTTCCGGTGATCGCGCTGCTGTCCGTGGCGGCCTGCGGCACCAACGACGTCCCCAGCGGCGTCATCACCGACCGGTTGGCCGCCGAGCTCGAGCTCGTCGTGGACGGACTCGACGCGCCCGTCTTCGTGACCACCGCGCCGGGGGACTTCGGGGACCGTCTGTTCGTGGTCGAGCAGGGGGGGCTGGTGCGCATCGTCGAGAATGGCACGCTGCTCTCCGAGCCGTTCCTGGATCTCACGGCGGAGGTGATGGCGGGCGGTGAGCAGGGGCTCCTGGGGCTGGCGTTCGACCCGGCGTACGGGGCCAACGGCTTCTTCTTCGTGAACTACACGGACCTGAACGGCGACACGCGCATCGTGCGCTACACGGTCTCGGCCGACGAGAACGTGGCGGACGAGAGCTCCGCGCTCGACATCCTGGTGGTCGAGCAGCCCTACGCCAACCACAACGGCGGCATGTTGGCCTTCGGTCCGTTCGACGACTACCTGTACGTGGGGCTGGGCGACGGCGGGGGCACCGGAGATCCGGAGAACAACGCGCAGGATCCGAGCACGCTCCTCGGGTCCATGCTGCGCATCGACGTTCTCGGCGCGGACGCGGACGACCCGTACTTCATCCCCTTCGGCAACCCGTTCGTGAACGTGCAGGAGTTCCGGGCCGAGGTCTGGTCGTTCGGCCTCCGCAACCCGTGGCGGTACTCGTTCGATCGCCAGACCGGGGATCTCTACATCGCCGACGTGGGCCAGAACGCGATGGAGGAGGTCTCGGTGCAACCCGCCTCGAGCGATGGCGGCGAGAACTACGGATGGCGGCGGATGGAGGGGACGAGCTGCTACGACCCGTCGACGGGGTGCAACCAGGGCGGCCTGGTGCTCCCGGCCTACGAGTACCCGCATACGGAAGGGTGCTCGATCACGGGCGGGTACGTGTACCGGGGCGACGCTATTCCCGAGCTGCAGGGCCGTTACCTGTTCGCCGATTACTGCGAGGGATGGGTCCGGAGCTTCCAGCTCGCCGGTGGGTCGGCGACCGACGTCCAGGACCACTCGGACGAGCTCGCGCCGGGCGGCAACGTCGTCTCGTTCGGACAGGACAACGAGGGCGAGCTGTACGTGGTCGAGCAGGGTGGGGCGGTGTACCGGATCGTCCCGAGCTAGCGCCGGCCCGCTTTCGCCTCAGGGCCTCATGGGCGGAACGACCTCGACCTCGCCGAAGTCACGCAGCTGGGGGAGCGCCACCTCGGGATCCCCCGTGACCACGAGCAGCATGTCGTCCGGGCGGAAGTAGTCGCGCGCCGTCCGCTGCACGTCCTCCGGCGTGACCGCCTGGATCCGCTCGACGTAGTCCGTCAGGTACTCCGGCGGCAGCCCGTGGAGGTCGAGGTACGAGAGCTGTCCGACGATCCCGGCCCGGCTCGAGTTCTGCAGCACGAAGATGCCGCCGAGGTAGTTGCGGATCCCCGCGAGCTCGGCCTCCGGCGGCGCCTCCTCCCTCAGCCGCTCGATCTCGGTCAGGATCTCCGTGACGGCGGGGCCGGTCACGTCCGACGCGACGTCGGCCGTCTGGACCCAGTAGGCGGACCGGTATCGGCTCGAGACGAGGCTCTGCGGCGAGTAGGTGTAGCCTTTGTCCTCGCGGATGTTGCGCGTGATGCGTGAGCCGAAGGCGCCGCCCAGGAGCGCGTTCGTGACCTGGAGGCGCACGTAGTCCTCGTGGGAGGGGTCGACCACCGGGAGCCCCAGGTAGATCGTCGACTGTGGGGCGTCCGGGCGCTCGACCAGCACCACTCCCGAGGGGGTCGCGGCCGTCACGGGCTCGGGGGCCGTCGCCGACCCGCCCGACCAGGAATCGAACGCCTCCTCGACCGCGGCTCGGACCTCGCCGGCGTCGAAGCGGCCGTTTACGTACAGGTGGGCGCCCGCCGGGGCGTACTGCTCCGACCAGAACGACCGGATGGCGTCGAGCGTGAAGCCCTCCACGACGTCGACGGTGGGCAGGGGCCGCCCGTACGGGTGATCCGGGTAGATGCGCCGCAGGAACTCGACCTGGGTGAGCGTTCCGGGCTGTTGCAGGGCCACGCTGAGCTGCCGGGTCCGGTTGTTCTTCAGCCGGTCGAGCTCGGACTCGGGAAGCGCGGGGTTGCGCACCACGTCGGCGACGAGGGCGACGAGGTCCGACGCGAACTCCTGGAGGACGTCGCCGCCCACGCTGGTTCGGTCCTGGCCCACGCCGAGGGAGAGAGAGCCTCCCATGGACGCTGCCTCGGTGGCGATCTGCTCGGCGGACCGGGTGGTCGTCCCTTCCTGGACGAGGTCGCCCGTGAGTGCGGCGAGCCAGATCTCGTCGGCCCCCTCGTCCACGCTCCCGGTCGGCAGGACCAGACGCACGGTCGCCTTTGGCGTCGCGCCGTACGGAACGAGCGTCACGGTGAGGCCGTTGGCGAGCGTGTAGCGCTCGATCTCCGGGAGTGGGAACGGGCGCGGCTCACCGATCTCCGGGCGGGGCGCTGGCTCCTGCGCGTGCACGGCGCCCGGTGCGAGCGTCAGGGCGACGGCCGCCGCCACCGCGCGGGCGCTCCGGCGGCACCACCGTGCCCGGCTCGTCACGCGCCTCGCCGCGGTCCCGCAGGTGGGCGGGGTCTTCCGCCGCGGCCTCATCGTGCACCTCCCTGGCCGGCCGTGGGCTCGAGGACGAGGACCGTTCGGTTCGTCGGTCGCAGGTATTCCTGTGCCGCCTCCCGGATCTGCTCGGCGGTGACGCCCGCGAACCGGTCCTCGATGCGGTTGATCCCGGACGGGTCGTCGTCGAACAGCGCGAACGAGGCCAGCAGGTCCGCCCGGCCGAACCCGAACAGGCCCTCGATCTGGTCGTACAGATTCGAGCGCGCCTTCACCCGGGCCCGGGCGAGCGTCGCCGAGTCCACCACCTCGGTGCGCGCTCGCTCGATCACGGCGTCCACCACGGACTCGATCGAGTCGGCGGCCATGTCCGCGTCGTGGATCAGCGAGAACGACCAGAGCATCGGGCCGTCGTAGTTGAACAGGTTGCCGAGCGCGTTGACGCCCCCGCTCACGCCGCCGGTCAGCCCCTCCCGCTGAACCAGGGCCTGATGCAGCCACGAGTCGTCGCCCTGCAGGAGGATCTGGTCGAGGAGGCCCATCGCCCAGTACGCGTCCGAGCCCCGCTCCGGCATGCGGTAGCCGAACGCCACCGCCGGCCGGTTGGCGAGCGGATCGGTACGGGTGTGGCGCCGCTCGGCGTCCTGGCGGGCTTCCGACACGTCCGGGCGCTCGACGCCCGTGCCCCGTGGGATATCCCCGAAATACCGCTCGATCCACGCCATCGTGGTCTCGGGCTCGAAGTCGCCGACCATGACGAGGACGGCGTTGTCGGGCGCGTAGTACCGGTCGAAGAACGAGCGGACATCCTCGAGCGTCGCGGCGTCGAGATCGGTGAAGTCGCCGTAGAAGTTGTGTGCGTTGTGCCAGTTGTCGAACGCGAGCTGCGGCAGGTCGAGCCAGGGAAAGCCGCCGTACGGCTGGTTCAGGACGTTCACCCGCACCTCGTTCTTCACGACCTCGCGCTGGTTGACGAGCCGGTCGTCGGTGATGGCGAGCCCGCGCATGCGGTCGGCCTCGGCCCAGAGGATCGTCTCGAGCGTGTGGGCCGGCACGATCTGGAAGTAGTTCGTGAAGTCGAAGCGGGTGGAACCGTTGAGCACCCCGCCGTTCTCCTCGACGAGCTGAACGAACTCCATCGTGCCGAGGCTCTCGGAGCCCTGGAACATCATGTGCTCGAAGAGGTGCGCGAAGCCGGTGCGGCCCTGTGGCTCGACGCGGAAGCCCACCTCGTAGTAGACCGCCACGGTCACGGTCGGTGCCGTGTGGTCCTCGGACAGGACGACCCGGAGACCGTTGTCGAGCGAGTCGTAGACGACGGGTACCGAGTAGCCTGCGCCTGCCCCCGCGTCGCCTCCCGTGTCGCTTCCGCCACACGCGGTCGCCGCGAGAGCGAGCAGCACCGCGAGGACTGCGGCCTTGGGGATGTCACGTCTGGGGCTGGTCTCCATTTCCACCTCTCCGCTTCGTCGTCCCGGGTGTCCGGCACCGTACGGACCGGCGCTCCGCCGCGTTTCGCGGGGGTGGCGTCATCGGCCCGTCCGTACATCTTAAGCTTGACCTGATTCGGACGCACGGGGCGCGGGACGACCCGCCCAGCGCCACGGAAGACATAGGAGATTCGACGTGACCCGACGCACCCTCGGCTCGACCCTCGGCCTCGCGGCCGCCCTCACCCTGACGCCACTGGCCGTGTCGGCGCAGGACGCGCCGCCCCCCGAGCTCGACCCGCGCCTCTACGACGTCGCGACCGCGGCTTCGACGGAGCAGGTCGAATCGTACGTCCGGACGCTCGCCGACTTCGGCACGCGGAACACGCTGTCCGACACCGTGTCGACCACGCGCGGCATCGGAGCGGCCCGGCGCTGGATCAAGGACGAGTTCGACCGCATCAGCGCGGCCTGCGGGGGATGCCTGGAGGTCTCGTACCACCGGACGTTCATGGAGGCGGAGGGCCGGATCACCGAGCCCGTCGAGATCGTGAACGTCGTTGCGATCCTGCGCGGCACCGAGCACCCGAACCGGTACGTCATCATGTCGGGCGACATCGACTCGCGCGCCTCCGACGGATCGGACGGCGTGACCGACGCGCCGGGCGCCAACGACAACGCGTCGGGGATGGCCGGCACGATCGAGGCCGCGCGGATCCTATCGCAGTACGAGTTCCCGTCGAGCATCGCGTTCATCGGCCTGTCCGGTGAGGAGCAGGGGCTCTGGGGTGGCCAGTACCTGGCGGCCGACGCGGTCGAGCAGGGGTGGGACATCGCGGCGGTCATCAACAACGACATGATCGGCAACATCGCCGGCATCGACGGCGTCATCGACAACACGATCTTCCGTGTGTTCAGCGAGCCGACCCCCGTGGAGGGACACGGGCCGGACGGGTGGAACTACCGCGTCTACGGCGGTGAGGTCGACGGACCGTCGCGCCAGATCGCGCGCTACGTGGACCGGGTGGCCGAACGGTTCTTCCCGAACCTCGACGCGATGATGATCTACCGGCTCGACCGCTTCGGGCGCGGCGGGCACCACCGGCCGTTCAACGACGCCGGCTTCCCGGGCGTGCGCATCATGGAGGCCCACGAGCACTACGACCGGCAGCACCAGGACATCCGGGTGGAGAACGGCCGTGAGTACGGGGACGTGATCGACGGCGTCGACTTCGACTTCGCGGCGAAGATGACCAGCCTGAACGCGACCGTGCTCGCCGCCATGGCCTGGGGACCGCCGGCGCCGACCAACGTCCAGATCGGCGGCGCAGTGCGGCCGAGTACCACGCTGGCCTGGGACGCGGTCGACGACCCGAACCTCGCGGGCTACAAGGTCTACTGGAGGCTCACGACCGAGCCGCAGTGGCAGTGGTCGCGCTGGGTCGGAGCCGTCACCGAGTTCACGATGGAGAACGTCGTGATCGACAACTACCTCTTCGGTGTGGCGGCCGTGGGTCGGGACGGCAACGAGAGCCCGGTGGCCTTCCCGACGTCGCTGCTGCGCCGGTAGCGGGCTTCGGGCCCCGACCCGACCCCGCGATCGCCCCCGCCCATGGACCGCACGGACGTCTTCGCACGCGACGGTTACCGGTGTGTGTACTGCGGGCAGGCCGATCCCGACGTCGAGCTCAGCGTGGATCACGTGGAGCCGCGCATGCGAGGCGGGGACAACAGCCGCGGCAACCTGGTGACGGCCTGCGTCGACTGTAATCGCCAGAAGGGCGGGCAGCCGGCGTGGGCCTACCTCCAGGACCGTGACGAGGAGCGCCGCTCGTTCCTCGCCCGGGCCGACTACATCTGGCCGCGATTGCGGAACGCTGTGGTCGAGGCGGCCGAGAAGGCGGGCCGGCGGGGCTGAGGTGGCGGGCGCGGTTTGAGGCGGCGGGCGCGGCTGAGGCGGGCCGGCGCGGCCGAGGTGCCCCGGCGCGGTTGAGCCCGCCCGGCGCGGCTGAGCGGCCCGGCGGAGACCCGGCACAGACCGTGGCCAGGTCGAGCTCCCCGGCGAAAATCTGACACGGACGGCGTTCCGGGGCACGGCTGGGCGGATTCACCGCCTCATTCGGCGGAAAACCACCTGGTGATCGTCCAGGTCAACGCCGCCTTTGCATTTTTCTGCCGCTCAGCGACGGGAATCCGACATTGGGGTCGTGGGCGCCGCACGAATGTACGGATTTCCCCCTTCGGCCCCGTGCGTGCGCTCACGGGCGCTTCACCCGGCGGGGCGGCCGCGCGCTATCCGCGCGGCGATCCCTCCAACAGCCCCTCGAGCGGCTCCTCGCGCGCACCCCCCTCATCGCACACGCAGAAGTTCGACTCCCCGGTGCCGTAGAGCGCCACGCCAGCGTAGTCACCCTCCTTGTTCAAGATGAAGAAGCGCACGTCGAAGTTCGGGAGGCCTCGCTCGTTCAGGAGCCTCGGCTCGACGGTGTTGGCCTGGATGCGGCGCAGCGCGGCCATGCCGGCGTCTTTCGGGCTCATCCCCTGGCGCATCATCTCGACGATGAGGAACGACGCGCACGAGTAGATGTTCGCCTCGCCACGCCCGGTCGATCCGGCCGCGCCGACCTCGTTGTCGACGTACTGACCGGCACCCAGCAGCGGCGAGTCGCCCACCCGCCCGGGGATCTTCCACGCGAGCCCGCTGGTCGTCGTCACACCGCAGAGGTCGCCGTCGGCGTTGACGCCCTCGATGGACGTCGTGCCCCAGAACGAGCTCTCGGGGATCAGGCCGTCGTCCACCATGGAGAGCCCGGCCTCGAGCGCGGCATCGGCGAAGCCCGGTCCGGGCGGCGGCCGGCCGATGAGGTCCGGATCGGTCACCTCTCCGGCCCGGCCCTGTCCGCGGAGTCGCTCCTCCGGGTCCAGCCAGTGGCTCGGGTCGACCCGGCGACGCCACTCGAGCCAGAGCTCGCGCGACCGATCGGTGTTCAGGTCGTCTTCGACGGTGAAGCCGAGCGAGCGCGCGAACTCTCGTGCGCCCTCTCCCACCAGGAGGTGGTGGTCCGTGAGCTCCGCGACCGCCTTGGCGATCAGCGACGGAGTCCGGATGCCCTCGATGGAGGCGACGCCGCCCGCCCACTTCCGCGGGCCGTGCATCACGCAGGAGTCGAGCTGCACGACACCTTCGGCGTTCGGAAGCCCCCCGAACCCGATGCCCGACTCCTCCGGGTCCAACTCGGGGATGTTGGCGCCCGCGACCAGAGCGTCGAGGACGTCTTCACCCCCGGTGATGCCCCGGTACGCCCGCTCGATGGCGCTCTCCGGTCCACCGTTCCGGTAGCGGATGGCGCTCACGTCGGCCACGCAGCGGGCGGTGGCGCGGCGGCCCCGCTTCACGAACGGGGCCTCCACCGTTGCGGCGCCGAGCGCTCCGGGCAACGAAACGGTGGCGATACCTGCGGCGGTGGACTTCACGAAGTTACGGCGGTCCATAATGATCTCCCGGCGAATTCCCGATTCTTCCGACTCCTGAAGGAGCATAGCGCGTAGGCGCCTCGGTCGCGATGTTCCGGGGGTGAATCCTCACTCTTCGGTCGGGAGGGATCGTGTCTGGGATCAAGCAAGAGCGACCCGGGGTCGTGGCAGGCGTCTTCGAGGACCAGGAAGCCGCGGCCCAGGCCATCGCGGGGCTCGTCGAGGCTCATTTCGAGCCGAATGACGACATCTCCGTCGTGCTGACGGATGAATGGACGGCCGAGCATGAATCCGTCCCGATCAGGGACGAGTTGGAGATGATAGAAGGAGCCAAGCTCGGTGGCGGCATCGGGGCAGTCATCGGTGCGACCGGTGCGGCGATGGTGGCCGCCGGCGTCCTGGCCGGACCGGCGGCCTTGGTCGCGGTCGGACCCGTGATCGCGGCGCTCGAAGGCGGTTTGGCCGTGGGCGCCTTCGGCACCGTCGCCGGATGGCTGGTCGGCCTCGGGATCATGCGCGAGGAAGCGGACTTCCATGCCGCGCACATCAAGGAAGGCTCGGTGTGGGTGGGCGTGCACGCGACCGGGGAACGGGCCGAGAGGGCCCACGAGGTGCTCGCCGAGGCCGGGGCGAAGTTCTACGACGAGACGGTGCCTTGAGTGGACGGGGCGCAGGTGGGGCTCACTCGCCCCGAAGCACTTCCATGGGGTCGAGTGAGGCCGCCCGCCTCGCGGGAAACACGCTGGCCGCCACGGCCACCGCGGGGACCGTGATCAGAACGCCGAGGAAGACCCAGGGATCGCGGGGGCTGGCCGTGAAGAGCGCGGACGCCAGGAACGGCGCGACCGCGAACGCGACGGCCAACCCGAGCGTGGTGCCGGCGCCCACGATGACCAGGCCGTCCCGGACGACCTTCCGAGCCACCTGTCCGCGCCGAGCGCCAATGGCCATCCGAATCCCGATCTCACCGACACGCTGCCGGACCCCGTACGACACAACGCCGTAGAGCCCCGCCACGGCGAGGAGTAGGGCGGCGCCCGCGAAGCCGAGCATGAGCCACATGCTCGCGCGCCGGGCCCAGAGCGCATCGGCCATGACCTCTGCCATGGTCGTGACCCGGAACATTGCCACGCCAGGCGCCTGTTCCGTGAGGGCGGCCCGGAGCGACTCCGTGAGGCGGGTCGGCTCGCCGGCGCTCCGGACGGCGATGTTCATCGCGCTCGGAGGAAGCTGTGGCAAGGGCACCCAGACCCCGGGGCGCATGGGCTCGTCGAGCCCGTAGTGCTTCGTGTCGGCGGTGACGGCCACGACCGTCCACCAGTCGCGGCCTCCCGTGCGTACCCGCGCGCCCACGGGCTCCTCGAGGTGGCCCAGGAACTCCCGAGCGAAGGTCTCGTTGACCACGACGACCCCCGCGCCTTCGTCCCTTCCGTCGGATGCCGTGAGGGCCCGACCCTGGACGATCTGCACACCCATCGTCTCCAGATAGCCCGGACTGATGGCCCGAACCAGGACGACGGGGTTCGCCTCGCCGTCGGCACGCTCCGGGGCGCCCTCCGCCTGGAAGAAGTATCCACTGTGGCCCCGGAGCGGCAGGATCGTGGTCGCGCCGGCCGAGACGACGCCCGGGACGGCCTCGACCCGCTCGAGATGTTCGGTCCAGAAGCGGACCCGCTCCGCGGGCGTGGGATAGCGCTCGGCCGGGAGCTGCACGGTGTAGGCGAGCACACCCTCCGTCCGGAACCCAGGCTCGACATCCTGAAGGGCCTGCGCGTCCCGGAGGGTGACCCCCGTCACGACCAGTAACATACACGCGAGGGCGATCTGTCCGGCCACCAACATGCCGGTCGCGCGGACCTGCCGTTGTCCGGCCGTGCCGCGGGAGGTGGTCGTGCTGAACGACCCCGAGGCTTGCGCGCGTGACAGGCGGAGCGCCGGGAACATCCCGAAGAGCACGGCGGTGGCCGCCGTCGCGATCACGGTGAACAGCACCAGGCGCCCGTCGATGTCGAAGCGGACCCACGGTGGAAACTGGTCCCCGAGGCGGAACACCATGAGGCCCGACAGCCAGACACCCACACCTGCTCCGGCGACCCCTCCCGCGAGCGCGAGCACGAGGCTCTCGGTGAAGAGATGACGCACGATGCGACCCCGCCCGGCACCCATTGCCAACCGGATCTCGATCTCCCGCTGTCGGCCCAGCGCTCGAACCAGCGTGAGTCCCGCGATGTTCGCACACGCCAGGAGAAGGATCACGCCCACCGCGCCGACGAGCACATGGAGGCCGGTGCGTGCGTCGCCGAGATACCGTTCCCTGAGGGAGCTCACGACCGGGAAGGTCACCTCGTTGACGGACCATCGATCCACGAGGCTTTTGTGCACGCGCGTCAGGTCCTCCTCCGCTCCGCTCAGGGTCACGCCGGGCAGGAGGCGCCCGACACCCTGATAGGAGAACGCATCGTGCGTGCCGGGGTCCTCCTGCAGGGGGACCCAGAGATCGGCATCCTCGACGAAGGAGGCCTCCGGCGGGATTACGCCCAGGACCTGGAACACGCGATCGTCCAAGGTCACCGTCCCACCGACGACCGACGGGTCCCGACCGTAGGCCTGTACCCAAAGCCCATGGCCGAGCAACGCCACGAGCGGACCATCCGGCACGTCCTCGCTCTCGTTGAACAGTCGGCCCTCGACGGGCTCGATGCCCAGCGTCGTCGCCAGATCGTGGGAGGCCCGTACGAGGCTCACACGGGTTGCGCCGTCCACGCCCTGCAGACTCGCGCCCCCCACGTCGTAGACGGCCATGGACTCGAAGGTCCGGTTGCCGTCCCGCCACGCCGCGAAGTCCGCGTACGCCATCCCGGTGAAGTCAAGATTCCACTGGGGCGCCCGCGTATCCAGATCGACGAGGCGCCCGGCATCCTCGAAAGGAAGGGATCGGACGAAGAGCCCATCGTAGACGCGAAACACCGCGGTGTTGGCCGCGACCGCCATCATCATGATCGCCACCACGGTGATCGCGTACGCCGGCTGCCTGGACAGGGACCGGACCGCGTAACGGATATCGTAGACCAGAGCACGCATCGAAGACTCCCCCTCGTCGGTTCTCCCCCGCCGGGCACCGGCCCGGACCCCCACCCTCTCCAGCACCGCGTGGCGCGCCGTATCGAACGCCAACGCACCCCAGAACCCGATCCCCGTCGAGCGCCCCGATCTGCTCCGGTCGGCCAGCATATCGGCCACGAGGCGCTCGGCCGCCCTACCGTGCTCACGCCTCCAGGCGGGCGGCATCAGGAGCAGAAGCGCCCGATACCAGAGCGGAGCACGCCGATCGCGACTCGGTGGTGGGACGTCGGGATCGGTCACGTGACCGCGTTCCTCGCCGCACGGACCCATTCAGCCAGCATGTCGGTCTCTTCCTTGAGGCGAGCCCGCCCCGGACCCGTCAGCGCGTAGTACTGGCGACGCTCGTCCTCCGCCTCGCCCGGCGGCGTCCCGACCTGCTCGACCATGCCCTCGTCCTCGAGCGTGGCCAACGATCGGTAGAGCATGGCCGGCCACAAGGTCATATGCCCCGCCGTGGCGTCCAGGACCGCGCGTTGGATGCCGAAGCCGTGCAGCGGCTTGTCCGCCAGTGCGAGGAGGATGTGGTACCACTGGGGCTTCATTGGACGACCGATCATCGAGACCTCGACGGAAGGACGCGCCGGCTCGGCGGCAATTGCATCACATAAGACTAGTATTGTGTGATATCAATATGTGCGCAAGAGGCTCTGCTCGGGGCGTCAGCGCGCGCCGACGCGTCTCAGTCGCCCGGGCGAGAGGCTGCGACCACCCCGCCGGCTCAGGAGCGTTGGTCGGCGGCCACACCGGGACGAACCGGGGCGCGCGGGGACGGGAGGAGGATCGGCGAAGGGATCCTCCAGCGAGGTCAGGCCGGCTCCAGCCTCCACGTCCCTTCCGCAGGCCCGGCGCCGTCTTCGTCAAGCACCAGTGCGCCGCACGTCCACGTTCCCTCGGCGGTTCCGGGCCCCGTGACACGACCCGTCATGCGGCCGATGCCTTCGTAGAACGGGATGTCGGTCGCGAGGTTGACGGGCGTTTCCAGTGCGATGCTGTCGGCCCCGATCAGCCGGACATGATTCTCCTCGCTCAACAGGAAGGGCGTGAAGACGAGACCCGTGCCGTCGGGGCGCTCGATGGTCCGCTCCACCTCGCCGCCCCCGGAGGTGACGTAGACGCGCCCCGTCTCCAGGCGTTCGAGGCCGTCCCATTCGAACACGAGATCCATCGTGCAGGACACCGTGAATCCGTCGTTCGTGCCTCCTGCCTCCCCGGTGACGGTGTACTGGGCCGGCAACTCGAAGATCTCCGGCTCCGCGGGGTCGCTGCCGCAGCCGGCCGTCGCGACGATCGTCGCCATCCACGCCGGCGCCAGCGTCCGCCATCCCCGTCCCATCCCAAGACCCGATCCCATCTCCCCCCCTCCGTCGCAAAAGCGTCGTCCCCATCAGAACGAGTGGGAACGGCAGGACGCTACACGAAGGCTCAGCCGCCCGGGCATCCGCATCCCTTGTCGAAGATCACGCGCCAGCGTCCGTCGGCCTCCAGGCGCCAGACCGAATTGAAGGTGCCGACTTGCTCACCGGCGGGGTTTCGTACGGGCCCCGAGCTGTGGGCGAGCGTACCGGACGCGAGGACCACGACCTCTTCGGGCTCCCAGGAAAAGGGAGCCTCCTGACCCTGGAAGTAGACCGCCCATCCCTCTACCACGGCCTCGCGGCCCTGGAGGGGTGCGGCTCCGAAAAAGACCGCATCTTCCGCGACAAGATCGGCAAAGGCCTCGATGTCCCGGTCCGCCATGGTGCGGGCGAAGGCGCGCTCTGCCGCCTCCACCTGCGACGGGAGATCCGGGTTGGACTGACCGGAAACGCACGAAGAGATCAGGACGAGAGCGAGGGGGACGGCAAGCAGCGCGACAGCGCATGTCCTAACTCGCGAACTGGAAATGGGAGGTATCATGGGACTCGTAGGAATGGGTGGTGGTGTGAGACGCCCATCATGGGGAACGCGACTCCACCGTAACCGGATAGATTGAGCGATGACCAAGCAGTCGACACTCGTCTCGGCGTGCCTCGTCGTGGCGATAGCATGCGGCGAGGACCCGGTCGGGGTGGCCGAAGAATGCGGCCCTTTCCCGGAGTGGTCGACCTCGCCGTATGACCTTCCGTACCCGAAGGGACGCTCCTACGAGCTGCGGCAATCGAACTGCTCCGGGTTCGGGCACGTGGGCTTCTGGAAGCACGGCTACGATTTCATCATGCCGATCGGGACGGTGGTGACGGCGTCCAGGGCCGGCGTGGTCGGTTGGGCGAGAGACGGCTGCTCCGACGGCGATCGGGCATGCACGAACCTGATCACCGTCATCCACGAGGACGAAACCGTTGCACTCTACTCGCACCTCACGCTCGACGGTGTCCTCGTGAGATCCGGCGATACGGTCGCCCAGGGAGACACGATTGGCTTGAGCGGCAACACGGGCTTGTCGACGGAACCTCACCTGCACTTCTCGCTGCATCCCTGCAACGAGCTGCCGGGGCTTCCAGCCACAGGTCATTGTCCCAGCCTTCCGTTCACGGTGCGGAACACGGACCCGAACCCGGGCGGACTGGAAGCCTTTCGATGGTACGAGGCGCGGTAACAACTGCCGGTTCAAGGGAACTCGGCCCCTCGACATCGTCCGACCACGATCCGACGGGCAAGATGAGGTAGTTGAAGATGCGTCCCAGGTGGCTGACCATGATCGAGCTCCCCTCGGGGAGGGCCATACCCTCGTTGGAGAAGCCCGGATCGAAGATCATGACGTGCGGCCGCCATGCCCCGATGGCGGGTCCGTCGGGCGCCGAGTGTAGCCGCTGGTTTCGGGAGAGCATGGTCGTGAACACGGGCCGGGTCGGCTCGGGAAGCACTCCTGCGCGGTAGAGGGCCTCGACAGAGTCGACGGCCGCCTGGTACGGGAGCCCGCCCGCGCGCAGCCGCTCGATCCGCACGACTCCCGGGACCAGCGTCCGCGTGCCTTCGGGATCGTAGCAGATCGGCGCCACGCTTTCCGGGTGATCACGATCGACGAGGCACGTCCATCCGTTCGTGCCGGCGGCGTGCAGCCGGTAGCCGTCCTCGTAGAGCACCCACACGTCCGCATGGTCGGAGATGTCCGAGTCGGCCGCGGACCGGGCCAGGGCCGCCTCCTCGGCCGGCGGCATCAGGACGAGGGGCGTCCGCTGGGCCCGAGAAGGGACCGGCAGGGCGATGAGTAGGAGCAGCGCGCTCACCGCGGCCCGTACGCGGGGCCGGGGTGACGCCGGTGGCGGGCGGCGGATCGGGGATGGGTGGGTCGGGCGTTGCATGGGGACCTCCGGTGTCCGAGTGAGCAGGTCTGCCCCCCAGACGCACGAAGTTCTCGAGAATCGACACTGCCCGAATCCCTTTCCAACCTTTCTCATTTAGGATGCGTCGTATACGAAACACGACACACGAACGGGAGTGGAGATGTCGGTCGGAGAACTGGAGGTGCTGCTGCTACTGGCGGTCCTGCGGCTCGATGAAGAGGCGTACGGAGTCGCGATTCGCGACGAACTCGATGCGCGCACCGGTCGAAGGCTGACGCGCGGCGCGGTCTACACCGCACTCCGTCGCCTCGAATCCAAGGGGCTGATCGAAGGCCGTCTCGGGGAGGCCACGCCGGTTCGTGGCGGACGGGCGAAGCGGTACCTGAGCCTCACCCCATCGGGCATTGCGGCGGTCCGGTCCGCGGCGAACGACCTGGACCGGATGCGTGCCGGCCTCGACCTCTCCACCGAGCCGGGCTGATGCGTCCGTCGATCGCCATGCGCCGGCTCCTCGACCGCCTGCTCGGTCCTGATGAGCAGCATCATGTCGGTGACCTGGATGAGGAGCTCGCTCGACGCACGGGCGCGCGCACGCCGAACTGGAAGGACGAGCTCTGGTACCTCCGAGAGGCCACATCCCTCCTGCTGGCCTACCTGCGCGGCCACCTGTTCCCCCGGCCCACACTGCGCTCCGCCCCAACCCACACCACCAGGAGCCCCCGCATGTTCGAAGACCTGTTGCGCGATCTCCGCATGGCGCTGCGCTCCTCGATCCGCACCCCGGGCGTGACGCTGGTAGTCGCCACCACTCTGGCGGTGGCAACCGCCGCGACCATCGCGATGTTCGCCGTGGCCGATGCGGCCTTCCTGCGGCCGCTTCCCTGGCCCAATGAGGAGCGGCTCGTGCGCTTCCATACGGGCTTCGACGGCGGGAGCGGCTCGGTGGACGCGATATCGCCCCTCGACGCCAGAGGGATTGCCTCGGCGACGGGACAGATCGAGGAGGTCGGGATCTGGACCCTGGGGGAGACCGTGCACCTCACCAGCGTGGTGGAGCCGGTTCGCCTGGAGGCGCCGCGGGCCTCGGTTGGGCTCTTCAGGATCCTGGGTGCGGAGCCCGTAGCAGGTCGCTTCTTCGTCGCCGACGAGGAGGTCCCCGGCGGGGACCGGGCCGTGGTGCTATCACACCGGCTTTGGACCGATGCATGGGGTGCGGATCCGGGCGTCGTCGGGACCAGCATCGAGCTCGACGGAGCGGCCTACCAGGTGGTGGGGGTCGCGCCCAAGAACGGGATGCTCCCGGTGGGCGCGGATCTGTGGCGGGCCCTCGCCCTCGGACCCGAGTGGTACGAGGAGGACCGATGGGGCTGGCAGTTCCTCGCCGCCCTGGGACGGCTGACCCCCGGGACGGACGTGGCGACGGCGCAGACCGAGCTGACCCGCCGCTTCGTGGAAGAGACGGCCGGGAGCAGGGAAGGGCAGATGCGCGTCCTCCGACCCCTGAGAGAGGAACTGGTGGGGAGCGCCCGTGCCGGCATCCTCGTGCTCTCGATCGCGGTGGGTCTGCTTCTGCTCATCGCCTGCCTCAACATCGCTTCGGTCCTCCTGGCCCGCGCCCAGACGCGGGCTGCGGAGTTCGGGCTGCGGCGGGCGCTCGGCGTGGGGGGGAGTCGGCTGGCCCGTCAGGTGATGCTGGAGACCGGCGTCATGGCCACGCTGGGTACCGCGGCCGGCCTCGGGCTCGCCGCCGCAGCGATCCGGTTCCTCTCGCTCTCGCAGCTCGAAGCCCTGTTCGCTCTGGGACCCCTCTCGATCGACCTCCGGGTCGGGGCCTTCGCCGTAGCGATCGTGCTCATCGCGACGGTCGCCTTCGGAATGGCACCCGTGGCCGCCGCCATCGGCGCCGACCCTGCCGGTGCCCTCCAGGGAGGGACGCGGCGAACGGCGGGCGGTCGGAGCGCGACGCGGCTGCGGGCCGGTCTGGTGACGGCACAGATCGCCGTGGCCCTGGTCCTCCTGGTGGCGGTGAGCGTCTCCACGTCGACCTATCGCGGGATCTCGAGCCGTGATCAGGGCTTCGATCCCGATGGGGTTCTGGCGACATCCGTCGAGCTGCCTGCCGGAACGGAGGCGGATGAGGCGTTCGCGCTCTATCGAGCGACCCTCGAACGGATGGCTGCGCTCCCGGGGGTGGAGTGGGCGGGGGGCGGCAGCTACCTCCCGCTCGAAGGTACCGGATGGTCGGCCTCTTTCGCCATCGCCGAACCGGACGACCCGCTGGTCGATCCGGGCGCGAACATGCGCCCGGTTACGCCGGGATACTTCGAGGCGATGGGAATCCGTGTCCTGGAGGGCAGGGGCCTGACGGAATCCGACGTAGCCGGTGGCGTGCCCGTAGTCGTCATCGACCGGACCGTGGCGGAGCGCTTCTGGCCGGAGAGCAGTCCCATCGGGAGCCAGGTCTCGGTGGGAGGCTTGTCGCGGGACCTGGCGACCGTGGTCGGCATCGTCACGGACGTTCCACATGAGCGGCCGGACCAGACGGACGGAGGGCACGTGTACTTCTCGCTCCTTCAACGGGCACAGCGATCGGTCACCTTCGTAGCGCGCACGGACGGCGACCCCCTGACCCTCGCCGAGCCCGTGCGGAGCATCCTACGGGAGGTTGCACCACGGGCCGCCGTGACCGACGTGTCCCTGATGGCCACCCGCGTGCGCGCGTCGATGGCCGGTCCCCGGCTGAGCCTGACCCTCCTGGCGATCTTCGGGGGCGTAGCCCTCTTCCTGGCTGCCGTCGGAGTGTACGGGATCCTGGCCTTCACCGTCGCACGCCGTACCCGCGAGATCGGCACCCGGTTGGCGCTGGGAGCCACGCCCAGGGCGGTCGTGGGGGCGGTGGTCCGGCAGGCGATGGGCTACTGCTGCGTCGGGATTCTCGTGGGTGGCATCTCCTCCTACCTGCTGCTCCAGTGGCTGACGCGCCTGGTCGTCGAGCTTCAGGGCGCGGATGCCACGGCCTATCTCCTGGCGCCCGCCATCCTGGCGGCTTCCTCCGTGCTGGCCGCCCTTGTACCGGCGGTCAATGCTGCGCGGCTGGATCCGAACCTGGCGTTGCGGGAGGACTGATTGCCGCCGGGTCCGTGGGCGGAATCGTGTCGCGCGTCCACTCAGCCCGGCCTCAGCGAAACCATCGGATCGACCTTCGCGGCGCGGCGCGCAGGCAGCCAGGCGGACACGAGTCCGACGACGGTGAGCAGGACCGGCGTCAGCACGAGCGCGACCGGATCCCACGGTTGCACGTGGAAGAGCAGGGAGCGCGCCGCGAGTCCCGCCACGAATGCTGCTGCGAGACCGACTGCCACTCCGGCGCCGATCCAGCGGAGGGCTTCACCAAGCGCGTGGCGCGTCAGCTCCGGACCGCGGGCGCCGAGCGCGAGCCTCACGCCGTACTCGCGCCGTCTGCGACGGACGGAGAACCCGACCGCACCCGCGAGCCCGATCGAGGCCAGCGCGAGAGCAGCACCGCCGAACAGCTGCATCAGCGCACCGCGTAGGCGGAACCCGGCGACGCGCTCGTCACGGTAGTCGGAGAGGGGTCGGATCGATCGCACCGGCTCCCGGGGATCGGCCTCTTGCACGGTGGCACGCAGAGCCGCCGCCTCGAGACGCGCGTTCGGGGTTCCCCGAACCACGATGCTCAGGCCGCGACCAAGGCCGTTCCACGGTTCCTGGGCGGCCGACAAATAGACGTTGGGGTCGGGCTCCACGGCGGGCCCCCGTGCGTGGACGTCCTCGACGATGCCGACCACCGCGAACGTGTCACCGTGCACCAGGGCGCGACGGCCGAGCACGTCCCCTTCCGGCCAGAACAGATCGGCTGCCGAACGGGAGATGACCATCGCTCCGGCCGCGTCGCGGTTGTCCTCCCAGCCCAGGGTCCTTCCGTGGATGAGGGGGACTCCGAGCGCCTCCAGGAATCCGGGTGTCGCGGACCGGACCTCCGCGCAGAGGGCTTCACCGGGCCCGCGCGGCGGGCCATCGAGAGGCGTGACCCCGTCGCAGGACCGATTGGTCGTGAGGGGCACGATGTCCGCGGCCCCCGCGGCACGCACGCCGTCGAGCGCGGAGAGCCGACTGAACACATCGCGGTATACGGATGCGGCCTCATCGTCCGATCGCGCGAACATGCCGAGGCCATGCATTTCGAGCACGAGGGCGTCTTCCGTGTCGATCCCGAGATCCACGTCATAGAGTCGGGTCACACTTCGTGCCGTGAGGCCGGCTCCGAAAAGGAGCACCACGGTGGCTGCGATCTGGCCCACCAGAAGACCGCGTCGGAGGGGCCCGCTCAGGCCGGCGGCACCGGCGCGCAGGTCCGCACGGGCCAGACCATCTTCGGGAGTGATACGCCCGAGCGGCAGCAGCCCCAGCACGAGGCTGACCCCCAGCACCACAGTGAGAACGAATGCGAGCACCTGCACGTCCAGCGTCAGGTCCTGGATGCCGGGTAAGCTGGTTGTGGCGAGCTGCCTGACGGCCTCGATGCCGGCGACCGCCAGCCCGATACCAGCCAGGCCGGCCGCGGCGGCGAGCACTGTTCCTTCCGCGAGGAGCTCGCCGAAGAGCTGGGCGCGGCTGGCTCCGAGGGCACGCCGAACTCGCCAATCGTTCGCGCGATCCACGGTTCGGTTGACGACCAGGCTCGCCGCGTTCAGGACGGATATCGCCAGGAGTATTCCAACGGACGCAAGCAGGACAATGAGCCCAGAGCGGACCGGACCGACGACGGGCTCCCGAATCGGGCTGACGTGGATCGTCTGATCGCGGCTCTCCTCGGGATAGATCTCGCCCAGCGTGGCCATGACGTCCCGCGCTTCCGCTTCCGCGACGCCGATGCCTACACCTCCTGCGAGCCGCCCGATGCCCCGCCACGAGCGACCGCCCCTGGGCCAATCGGAGACGTCGATCCCCGACGTGCGCCAGATCTCGGGGATGTCGCCGTCGAATGTGAGAAGGCGCGGATCCTCATACCGCTCCGGGAGGACACCGACGATCTCGTAGCCGGTGCCGCTCATCTGTACGGTGCGTCCGACCACGTCCGCATCTCCACCGAAGACGCGGATCCAGAGGTCGTGCGACAGGATAGCCACCGGGGCGCGTCCGGCACCTTCGTCGGCGGCAGTGAAGAGTCGGCCGAGGGCGGGGTCGACTCCCAACAACCGGAAGTAGTTCCACGATACCGTCCCTCCCGGCGCGACCGTCGGTGGCCCGTCGCCGGGTTCGATGGCCGGGAGCCACGCGCGTATGGCTGCGGTCCCCGCGAAGGAACGCGAACGTTCGGCCAGATCTCTGACCTCGGGATAAGAGACCGTTCCGATCGTGATCGGTTCACCGATCCTGCCGCCCTGAAGGGCGACGAGCCGGTCCTCGTCCGGAAAACCGAGCGGCTGGAGCAGCACATGGTCCGCTACTGCGAAGAGCACGGTCGTACATGCAATCCCGAGGGCCAAAGTGCTCGCCCCCGCAACGAAGAAGCCGGGGCTCCGCGTCCATGAACGCACCGCCCGACGCACGGATCCCAAGCGCCAAACCTTCATCATGTCACCCATCCTCCTCCCCCACACGGTTGATGCTAGATGGAGCGCATCCAGCGGCGCCCCTCGAACCCGCTCTTCCGCCAATGCCGCGGTCCCCTCATCCCAAATGGAGGACGGCCCGAAGTGTGCGTCCAACTCGCTTTCCCACTCTCGAAGCCAGCGACTGCGGTGCTGCCGCGGCACCATCCGAGCGCAGCGGCGGAGCCTCCTGCTGATCCTGGACCGGGCGGTCGCATGTCGACGCTCCGACCGAGGGTTCATCCGGTGCCCTCCGGCGAGAGGAGATCGCGAGCCGCGCCTTGGGACTCGGACACCTTGGCGTGTGCCTCCGCGACACGCTTCTTCCCCGCTTCCGTCAGGGAATAGACACGGCGAGTAGGGCGTCCCGGTCCACGGGCATCGGAGAGGTCCTCCTCCCAGTGACTCACCACCGACCCTTGCTCTTCGAGGCGACGGAGCGCCGGGTAGACGCTGCCGCTCGCCAGGCCCGTCGCGTCCATGATGTCGAAGCCGTATACGTGGCCCTTTCGAAGGGCCAGGAGGATCAGGGCGGTCGCGCGGCGAATGCTCATGGAGGCAGTCGTCTCCAGATGGACGGGCTTGTTAGTGTCGTATTCTACATAATTGGATCAGAGTCTGGGCACAAGGGAGACGGAGGTCGCGCTGGTGGTCTCGGTCGGGGTGCCCCAACCGGGGCAGACGAGCCTGGCAGTGCGGGAGAAGCCTGACGGGGTACCATAAGAGGATAGCGCTCGCGCTTCACCGTCGCGATGTTCGAGACGATAGAGTAGGTAGGCGCGTACGGCGCAGAACCGTGTCCCACGAACACCAGATCCGTGACGACTGACACCCAAACCCACTGGCTCGTATCGGCGGCCCGCTCGCTCGAGCTCGAGCACGCCGACACCCTGGAGGCCCGGAGCGGCGAGAAGCTCGCCGACGTCTGGAGCCGGGTGGTGGAGGCCACGGGCGTGTCCGACGCCGAGCTGACCGAGCTCCTGGCGGAGCGCTACCTCATGGGCGTCGCCGACCTCGCCTCGGCGGAACAGTACGCGACGCGACTCGTGCCGGCGATCGTGGCGGTCAAGTATCAGGTGCTCCCTCTCCGGTATACCGACCGGACGCTCGACGTGGCGACCGCCGATCCGCACGACGTCGATGCCGAGCGCGAGGTATCACGGCTCGCGACCCGCGCCGTCCGGTTCGAGCTGGCGCCGCCCGCGGCGATCCGGGAGGCGTTGGGCAACGCCTACGTCGGGTCGGGCCAGCCGCGTCCGGCGGGGGAGGCGCGCTTGCCCGAGCGCTCCGGAGGGGCGACCCCGGCAGCCACGCCGGCCGCTTCGGAGCACGACGACCGTACCCACGTCCTGGTGGTCGACGACGATCCGGAAACGGCCACGCTCCTGGAGTCGTTCCTGGTCGGTAAAGGGTTCCGGGTGACGCCGGTTCCCGACGGACCGCGTGCGCTGGAGGCGCTGAAGGCGGATCCATCCATCGATGCGGTCTCGCTGGACTACTACATGCACCCGATGAACGGGCTGAAGGTGCTCCAGGCGATCCGCTCGAAGCCGGCCTTCGACCACTTGCCGGTCGTCGTGCTCACGAGCTCGGAGGACCGCAACATCGAGATGAGCCTCTTCGAGGCGGGCGCGGACGACTACGTCGTGAAGCCCCTCGATCCTCCGCGGTACTTCCTGCGGCTTCGTGCCGTGCTGCGGAGGCGGAACGGGGGGAGTTGACGGCCGTGCGGACCCGCGAGGCCTCGTAGGACCCGTGCCTTACGCGCTGCTGGCGGATCTGGTGCTCGTGGGGCACCTGGCCTTCATCCTCTTCGTGGTCTTCGGCGGCCTCCTGGTCGTGCGCTGGCCGCGCGCGGCTTGGCTGCACCTGCCGGTCCTCGCCTGGGGTGTCTGGATCGAGCTGACCGGAGGGGTCTGCCCGCTCACCCCACTCGAGAACCGGTTCAGAAGGGCCGCGGGCGGGGCGGGGTACGAGGCGACCTTCATCGAGCACTACATCGTTCCGCTCATCTATCCGCCCGGACTGACCCACGGTGCCCAGCTCGTACTCGGCGTGGCGCTGATCGTGTGGAGCGCGGGGGTGTACGGATGGGCCATCCACCGATGGAGACGTGGACGGATGTCCGAAGCGCATACCGATGAGGGACCGAGGCGATGACCAACGAGGCGAGGAGCGACCGAGACCATGGGTAACCGAGACGGGCGTCGTGCTGGTGTCGACGCGGACCTCTTCCGGGATGCCATGGCTCGCTGGGCATCGACCGTCACGGTGGTCGCCGCGCGGGACCCCGACGACGGCCGGGTGCGCGCCACCACCGCGACGTCGTTCGCGCCCGTGTCGGCCGAGCCGCCCGAGGTCGTCGTCTCGCTGAACCCGAGCGCCCAGGTCCTGCCGTTCATCGAGGAGGGCGGCGTCGTGGGGATCAGCCTGCTCGCGGCCGACCAGCGGCGGTGGGCCCGCCTGTTCGCCGACTCCTACCCGGCGGGGCCGAGCCCCTGGCCGGCGGAAGGGGTGCCGCTCCTCCCCGGCTCCCTCGCAGGGCTGGCCTGCTCCGTGCAGGCGATCCACCCGACGGAGGGACGGAGCCGCCTCGTCGTGGCTCGGCTCGAGGACGTCGTGCTGGGCGACGGCGTGGAGCCGCTCCTGTACGCGGACAGGACCTACCGGGTCCTGTCTCCGACGGGCCATGAGGGCGGGTGAGCTCGTAAGGCATTGTCCTGAAACATTTTGCGTGGTCATGGGTAGGATCGGGAGTCGGCATTTCAGCCACACCCACCACTCCGGGAGGACCACCATCCCGCACGCATCGAACCGC
Organism: Longimicrobiales bacterium; assembly: GCA_041690395.1. Lineage (GTDB taxonomy): Bacteria > Gemmatimonadota > Gemmatimonadetes > Longimicrobiales > Gaopeijiaceae > JAWLHJ01. The sequence goes on from JAWLHJ010000005.1 coordinate 500,326, forward strand.
ATCGTCCGATTCGCCGGAGCGCTCGTCGTCCTGGGCGCGGCCCTCGTCCTCTCTCCGGAGGGGTCCAGCGCGCAGGACGCGATCGATGCCTCCCTGCCCACGGATTCGGTCACCGGGACCGTGGTCGAGCGGTTCGCCGAGGGGTTCCTCCTTCGGAGCGACGAAGGTGAGGAGTACGCGTTCGAGATCCTGCCGGACACCGTGCAGGAGCGCCGGGAGCCGCGCGCCGACTCGGCACGGCAGGATGGCCCGGCCGTGCCGCACGCGACCGTCATGGAGAGCCGCGAGATCCGCTTCATTCTCCAGCAGCTCGAGGCCTCCGACGAGCGCGACCGGATGCACGTGCACTACGTCACGCTCGGAGACGTGGAGCCGCGCAGGATCGCCATCTGGGTGTCGATCTCGCAGGACCGGGTGCCGGGAGGCTGAGCCACGCGGCGGTGACCGAGGGCGGCCGGTCCACTAGATTCCGCCCCCATGATCTCCGTATCCAATCTCGAAAAGTCGTTCGGCGACCGGACCCTGTTCCGCGACGCCTCCTTTCAGCTGAACCCCGGCGAGCGCTACGGTCTCGTGGGCGCCAACGGGTCGGGCAAGACGACCCTGCTCGGCATCCTGACGGGAGACGGTGACGCGACGTCCGGCCAGGTGTCGATTCCGAAGGCCGCGCGCCTCGGCGTCCTCCGACAGGACCAGTTCCTATACGAGGACCAGCAGGTGATCGGCGTGGCCCTCATGGGCAACCCCGAGCTGTGGGAAGCGATGCTCGAGAAGGAGAAGATCCTCGAGAACGCGGGCGAGGACTTCGACGCCGAGCGCTTCAGCGAGCTCGAGGAGACGGTGCAGCGCCACGACGGATACACGGCCGAAGCGCGCGCCGCCGCGATCCTGGAGGGGCTCGGCCTCCCCGCGGAGGTGCACAGGGATCCGCTCTCGACGCTCTCCGGCGGCTTCAAGCTCCGCGTGCTGCTGGCCCAGGTGCTCGCGAGCAACCCCGACGTGCTCCTCCTCGACGAGCCGACCAACCACCTCGACATCCTGTCGATCCGGTGGCTGGAGAAGTTCCTGCAGGCCTTCACCGGGCCCGTCGTGGTCATCTCCCACGACCACCGCTTCCTGGACAACGTCTCGACGCACATCCTCGACGTCGACTATCAGACGGTGACCCTCTACAAGGGGAATTACACGTCGTTCGTCGAGCAGAAGAAGGAAGACCGCGAGCGGCGCGAGAAGGAGATCGAGGGACGCGAGAAGGAGATCGCGCACCACCAGAAGTTCGTGGATCGCTTCCGGGCGAAGGCGAGCAAGGCGCGCCAGGCGCAGAGCAAGCTGCGCATGATCGAGAAGAAGGCCGACGAGCTCGACGAGCTCCCGGGAAGCTCTCGCCGGTACCCGAAGTTCCGCTTCGAGCAGCGCCGTCCGAGCGGCAAGGAGGTCCTCAAGGTCAAGGGGATTCGCAAGTCGTTCGAGGACAACGAGGTGCTCCACGGCGTGGACCTGGAGGTCCGGCGCGGCGACCGCCTCGTCATCATGGGCCCGAACGGCATCGGAAAGTCCACGCTCCTCAAGATCGTGATGGGAAAGCTCGAGGCCGACGCCGGCGAGGTCGAGTGGGGATACGAGACGCACCCGGGCTACTTCGCCCAGGACCACAAGGAGCAGGTCGAGGAATCCGACCGGACCGCGGAGGCGTGGCTCTGGGACTTCTGTCCGGACAAGGACCGGGGCTTCGTGCGCGGGCACATGGGGCTCATGCTCTTCTCCGGAGACGACGGCGCGAAGCGGCTGAGCAGCCTGTCGGGTGGCGAGGCGGCACGGCTCGTCTTCGCCAAGATCCAGCTCGAGCGCCCGAACGTGCTGGTGCTGGACGAGCCGACCAACCACCTGGACCTCGAGTCGATCGAGGCGCTCGTGCATGGGCTGAAGAACTACGACGGCACCCTCATCCTGGTCTCACACGACCGCTGGTTCGTGGGCGAGTTGGCGACCCGCGTGGTCGAGATCCGGGCGGACGGCATCCGCGACTACCAGGGGACGTACGAGGAGTACGTGCAGGCGTGCGGCGACGACCACCTCGACGCCGAGAGCGTGGTGCTCAAGGCCAAGAAGGAGGGGCGGGATCGCAGAGCCGGGAAGTCCGAGGGTCAGGGCGGACGATCGGGCCGGGGGAACGGGGCCTCGGCCGCGGGCGCGTCCAGCGGTCGTCCTGACGAGCGCGCGCGCGTCGATCCGAGAATCGAGCGCGGGCGGCTGGAGCGGCGCCGTGACGAGATCACCGCCGAGCTCGAGGAAGCCGAGGGCAGGGTGGCGGAGATCGACGGGGTCTTCTGCCAACCGGGATATTACGAGAGCACGCCGGCCGAGGAGATCGCCGGGCTCGAGCAGGAGCGCGACGACGTCCAGACGCGGGTGGATGCGCTCATGGCGGAGTGGGAGAAGGTGGAGCGCGGCCTGGAGGCCCTGGTCGAGGAGCCGGCGCGGCGCTGACCGATCGGCGGGTGGCTACCGGGGGGAAGGCGCGGAGGGCTACGAGGACCCGCTATCGGCCTCGAGCGCGGACCGCACCGAGTCCAGGAGCTGGTCCCTGGTGAAGGGCTTGCTCAGGTAGTCGGTGATGCCCGAGCGCTGCAGGAGCTCCTCCTGTTCCGATCGCTCCGAGTAGCCGGACATGATCAAGACGGGGACGGCGGGCAAACGCGCTCCGGCCAGGTCGGCCACGCCCTTCCCGTCTCCGTCGGGCAGGGAGAGATCGGTCAACACGAGATCGAACGGACCTTCCTGCTCCAGCGCCGTGGCGGCCTCTTCGACATCGCCGGCCACCACGACGTCGAATCCCGCCCGCTCGAGGACCCGACGGGTGACGGCCCGTACGCCCGGCTCGTCGTCGACCACCAGGATGGTGCTCGGCGCTTTCGGCGCATCGAGCGCTGCTGCAGTTACCGCTTCCGGAGCCCGCGGGTCGGCCGGCGCTTCGATGTCTCCCCCTGGTGCGCGGGAGAGAGGGAACCGGAGGGAGAAGGTGCTCCCTTCGCCGAGCCGGGTCTCGACGTGGATGCCTCCGCCGCTCTGCTTCATGAACCCGTAGGCCATGGCGAGCCCGAGGCCCGTGCCCTTCCCGGTCGGCTTGGTCGTGAAGAACGGGTCGAAGATCCGTGAGGTCGTCTCCTGGCTGATCCCGACGCCGGTGTCGGCGACGCGCAGCACCGCGTAACGCCCGGGCGTGAGACCGGGGAGCTCCGTGAGGTCCTCCGGGGCGAGCTCTTCGAGATTCGTCGAGAGGGTCAACGTGCCTCCGCCGGGCATGGCGTCCCGCGCGTTGAGCACCAGGTTGAGGACGACCTGTTGGAGCTGATCCGGGTCGACATGGACCGGCTCCACGTCTCTGTCCAGATCGTAACGCACGCGGATCCGCTCGCCTACGACTCGATCGGCCATGGGCGACACGTCCCGGACGACCTCGGCGAGTTTGACGGTACGGGGTCGTAGCACCTGTTCTCGGCTGAACGCGAGGAGCTGACTCGTCAGGGTGGCCGCCCGGTCGGCCGCCGTTCGAATGACCTCGAGGTCGGTGGCGATGGGCGCGTCCTCGTGCTCGAGCAGGAGGAGCTCCGCCTCCGAGCGGATGACCGTGAGGATGTTGTTGAAGTCGTGCGCGATCCCGCCCGCGAGGCGACCGACGGCCTCCATCTTCTGGACCTGGCGGAGCCGGCGCTCGAGGACGAGCCGCTCCGTGATGTCACGCGTCGTGACCACGATACCTCGGACGGCGGGGTGGTCTCGGAGGTTCCGGCCCACGGACTCGACGTCGCGGATCGTTCCGTCCTCGCGCACCAATCGGTACTCGGCCCGTCGGGTCTTCTCCGGTTGTGCCGTGAGCTCCTGCAGAAGACGCTGCACGCTGTCGACGTCTTCCGGGTGGATCAGGTCGAGGGCGTTGCGGCCGGTGAGGTCGTGCGCGGTGTACCCGGTCAGCCACTGCACGGACGGGCTCGCGAACATGACGCGGCCGTCCGGCGCGATGACGATGACCACGTCGGTCATCTCCTCGCCGAGGACCCGGAAGCGCTCCTCGGCCATGCGGCGGTCGGTCACGTCTTCGGCGACCCCGACGAGGCGCATGACCTTTCCGGCCTCGTTCCGGACCGGGAACGCGCGGTCGTGAATCCAACGGATCGAGCCGTCGGGACGGCGAATCCGGTAGTTCACGTCGTACGGGGCATCGGCCTGGCGCGCCGCGGCCTCCACGATGCGCGCACGGTCCTCGGCGAGGATGGCGTCCGTCCAGGTGGAAGGGTCGTCGTGGAGGCTCCCCACCGAGCGCCCCCAGATCTTCTCGTAGGCAGGGCTCACGTATTCCAGGCGCGTCTTGTCGGGGGAGGAGACCCAGAAAACGTCGTTGATGTGCTCCGCGAGCTGCCGGAAGCGCTCCTCGCTCTCGCGCAGCGCCGCCTCCGCCGCTTCGCGCCGGGTCACGTCACGCACGACGGTGACGATGCCACCGTCGAGACCCCGCTGTGGGTCGAGCAACGAGACGGTCTGCTCTGCCTGGAAGATCGTGCCGTCCACGCGGCGGAGCGTGAAGGTGGCCGAGAAGGAGGCGCCCGTCTCGAGCTGCTCCGCGGCCAGGCGGCCGAACCGCTCGAACGACTCCCGTGACGGATGGAGCGCTTCGGGGACAAGGCCGATGAACTCGTTCCAGGAGAGGCCGAACATGCGCTCCGCGGCCGGGTTCACGTAGCGCACGCGCCGGACATCGCTCGGCGAGTCCAGGATCACGACCGCCTCCTCCAGGCTCGCGAACGTTTGCGAGAGCATGTGGGTGGCCCGCTCGCGGGCGACGGTCTCCCCGATGGTTCGGGCGAGGTTGGATACGAGCTCACGCTCCTCGGGGAGGAAGGCATCGGACGCGCCCTCGGGCGGGTCTCCGCGGAGCACGACCTCGAGACGTCCTTCACCCTCGATATCGCCAGCCCGCACCACCGCGGCCAGCTCGTGTCCGCCGGAGTTGCCGCCGAATCCCTCCGTCTCGACGAAGCGCTCTCCGAGCATGAGTCTCGCTTCGGTGATCTCGGGCCAGCGGAACCCGCTGGGTATCGCGTCGACGACTCTGCGTAGTCGCTCACCGAGCGTGACGTCCCGCCGGTTCATCTGGTGCCCGACCGCGTTCAGCGTCCGCAACTCCTTCACGCGCTCGCGGAGTGCGTCCTCCATGCGGATCCGCTCGCTGATGTCGGAAGTGATGCCGACTGAGCCGATGATGGTCCCGTCCTCGGCCCGGATCGGCGCGTTCGTGACGAGCGCGGGGAATGTGGAGCCGTCCCTCCGCCGCAGCTCGATCTCGCCGCTCCATCCCTGGCCCCGACTCAGGCCGGTCATGAGCCCCTGGGCGTCGGTGCGGGTCCTGCCGGACGGCGTGATCTCGACGATGTCACGCCCGATCACCTCGTCCCGGGTCCAACCGAAGATCTCCTCGGCGGCCCGGTTCCAGTAGGTGACGCGCCTATCGAGGTCGGTGGCGATCACGGCCTGGCCCACGGCGTCGAGGAGGCTCGCCTGGAACCGGATCTTCCTCGCGTCATCGGCGCGCCGGGCGCGCTGGACCGCGTGGTGGATGGCGCGCTCGAGGAGGGAGGCCGTGAGGTCCCGCTTCGTCAGATAATCCGCCGCCCCGGAGCGCATCGCTTCCATGTCGAGCTCGATGGTGCCCTGGCCGGTCATCAAAATCAGGGGGGTCCCGAACGCCTGGACGGCCCGGTCGTTGAGGAAGTCCATCCCCGAGCGGGCCCCCAGCTGGTAGTCGACGAGGCACACGTCGAACGCGACCGCCTCGAGCTGCTCCAGTGCCTCCTCGTACGTTTCGGCCCGGGTTATGGAGAAGCCGGCGAAGGTGGCTTCGGAAAGCAGATCCGCGACGAGATCTGCGTCGTCCGCGTCGTCGTCGACGACCAGGACTCGAATGAGCTCTTGCGTCACCGGCTACTCGGAAGTGGCGTCGCGCGGAAGCTCGAAGACCTCGAGCCAGTACCGGCCCATGGCCCGCACGGCATCGACGAGCCCTTCGAACGTGACGGGCTGGCGCACGTACGAGTTCGCGCCTGCGTCGTAGCTCCTGGCGATGTCCTCGTCAGAATGACGATGGGCTTCGGCGATGGGGTCATGCGGGCTTCCCTGGACTGTGTGGGAGCGCGAGGGTGAAGCGGCTCCCCTCGCCCGGTACTCCCTCGGCCGTGATCCATCCATTGTGATGCTCGGCGATTCTCCGACACTGCGCCAGCCCCAACCGCTAGCGGTTCCACCGAGATCTGCGCTCCGGTAGTTGCCATGATACCTGCCGGTGACCTGGCGAAAGAGAAGGGGCCACGTGCGAAACGACCGCGGATACCCTATGCTACATGAGCCGACGACGTGACCGCGTCAAGCCTGCGGCTGACCGATCCGGAGTCACGCACCATGCCACCGACAAGTCGTTCGACCGGGCTCGTCCTCGCCTTGGCGGCCGTCCTGGCCTTCGCCGGCACGCTGGGCTTCGTGACCGTGCATTACGCTCAGGGAACGGCCTACCTGTCGGACGACCCCACGGCCTGTACGCAGTGCCACGTCATGCAGGATCAGTTCGACTCCTGGGTTAAGGGATCGCACCACGGCGTCGCCACGTGCAACGGCTGTCACGTTCCGAAGGGTCCCGTCATGAAGTGGGTGTCGAAGGCCGACAACGGATTCTTCCACTCGTGGGCCTTCACCTTCCGGAACCATCCGGACCCGATCCGGATCAAGCCCAGGAACAGGCGCATCGCCGAAGCGAATTGCGTTCGCTGCCATGCCGACCTGACCCACGCGCTCGTCTCGGACGCCCCCGCCGGAGAGGGCGTCTCCTGCCTCCAATGCCACAAGGACGCCGGTCATGCCGCATTCCGATGAGCCCTCGACGACCTCCTCCCGTGGGGCGGTGTCCGTCCCGATCGTGCTCGCGCTCGTCGGGGGAGCGGTGGTGGCGCTCCTGGTCGCCGCGCTCCTCGTCACCATCGGGGAGCGACGGGGGGAGACGCTTCAGCCCTACGATCTGATCGTCGCGGTCGACGAGGACGTTACGGACCCCGAGGTCTGGGGCATCAACTTCCCGAGCCAGTACGAGAGCTATCTGCGCACGACGGACTGGGAGCGGACCCGGCACGGCGGGAGCGACGCGATTCCCCGGCAGAAGCTGAACGAGGATCCCTGGCTGCGGGCGATGTGGTCCGGGTATGCGTTCAGCATCGACTACCGGGAGTCGCGCGGGCACGCCTTCACCCTCCACGATCAGGATCACACGCAGCGTGTCCTCCAGCGATCCCAGCCGGGGGCCTGCCTGCATTGCCACGCCTCGGTCGGTCCGCTGTACCGGTACCTCGGCGACGGCGACGAGATGGCGGGCTTCGTCGAAGCCAGCGGCATGAGCTGGGAGGAGGCGCGCTTCATGACCGACGACGACGGTCGCCCGCTCGTGGAGCACCCGGTGAGCTGCGTCGACTGTCACACGCCGGGGACCATGCGGCTGCGTGTCACCCGGCCGGGCTTCATCAACGGGATCCGGGAGCTCAAGGCCTCCCAGGGCATCGAGGACTTCGACCCGAACCGCGACGCCACGCGGCAGGAGATGCGCACCTTCGTGTGCGGGCAGTGCCACGTCGAGTACTACTTCGATCCGGACAACAACAAGGCCGTCACCTACCCGTGGTCAGAAGGGCTGCGGGCGCACGAGATCGAGGCGTACTACGACGAGATCGGCTTCAGCGACTGGACCCACGGCACCACGGGCGGCGGGATGCTCAAGGCCCAGCACCCCGAGTTCGAGATGTGGAACCAGGGGGTCCACGCGTCGGCCGGCGTGACGTGCGCCGACTGTCACATGTCTTACGAGCGCGAGGGTGCGCGTAAGGTATCGAACCACCATGTGCGCAGTCCGCTCCTCAACGTGAATCCGGCGTGCCAGACGTGCCACACGGCCGCCGAGGACGAGCTCCTGGCCCGCGTCGAGCGGATCCAGACCCGGACCGACGACCTGATCGACCGGGCCGCGGAAGCGCTCGTCGATCTCATTACGGTGATCGCCGCCGCCCGCGAGATCGGCGCCGCCGACGAAGATCTGGCGGAGGCCCTCCAGCTGCAGCGGCGGGCCCAGTGGCGTCTCGACTTCATCTACTCCGAGGGGTCGCGCGGATTCCACGCGCCGCAGGAGGCGGCCAAGGTCCTGGCGGAGTCCATCGACTACGCTCGGCAGGGGGAGCGCGTGGTCGCCGAGCGCTGGGGGGCTGGACTGGACAGGGGATCCGTGGACATCATGCCGGTCGACGGAGTGACGCCGGACTCGCTCGCGCCCGGAAGGGAGGGGCCGACGGTGCCGGGTTCCTCCCCGGATCCACGCTGAGACGTCCCGCCGGGGCGCCTCGCCGCACCGACCCCACGCGCTTCCACGGAGCCAGCCGGTGACCCTCTACGCGACCCTGATCACCCTGCTGGCCGGAGCCTCGCTGGTGGCGCTCGCGCTGGCCGTCGCGCTCGCCGTGGCGCTGGCCGTGCCGGGTGCGCGCTCCTCCCTGGTGGAAGGTTTCGTCGGGCGTGCGGCGCACCCCATCGGGTGGGCCTGGGGCGTAGCGCTGGTCGCCAGCGTCGGCAGCCTGTATCTGTCGGAGGTCGTGGGGTTCGTGCCCTGCCTGTTCTGCTGGTACCAGCGCATCGCCATGTATCCCCTGGTGTTGGTGCTGGGTGTGGGGATGCTCCGCGGGGACGCGGCCGTGTGGCGCTACGCGCTACCCCTTCCCGTGGTCGGGGCGCTGATCGCCGCGTACCACGTGACGATCCAGCTGCAGCCCAGCATGGACGTCGGCGTGTGCAGCGCGGGAGTCTCGTGCTCGGCCCGCTACCTGGCGGTGTTCGGCTTCGTGTCGATTCCCGTGATGGCGGGGGCGGGATTCCTGCTGGTGGGTGTGCTGATGGCGTGGGTGCGCTCGATCGAGCGCGCGGAAACGTGGTCTGACGAGGAGGAGGCGGGACGATGAGGAGCCTGACGATGGGGGCCCGGCGGCGCGCCGGCGCCGCATGGCTGGTCGTGGTCGTGGCCGGCGCCTGCGGGGGAGGGGATCCCGACCGAGAGGAGGTGCTCGAGGCGCTCCAGACGCGCCCCGAGGCGACCGACTTCGTCGAGACGAGTCGCTACGCCGACGTGATGGACTTCCTGGAGACGGTCGTGCCCCTCGACGACCGCATGCACCTCACGACCTTCGGGTACACTACCGAAGGGCGTGCCCTCCCCATGGTGGTCGTCGGCGCGCCGGACGAATCGCCGGACGCGGTGCGTTCGACGGGTAAGCTGCGGGTCTACCTGCAGGGCGGAATCCACTCGGGCGAGGTCCCCGGAAAGGAGTCGCTGCAGATGCTCCTCCGGGAGATCGCCCGGGGCCGGCACGACGCGCTGCTCGACGAGATGGTGCTCCTGATCGCGCCGATCTACAACGTGGACGGAAGCGAGCGGGTGGCGCTCGACAACCGCCCGCTCCAGCACGGACCCATCGGCGGCATGGGACAGCGCCCGAACGCGATGGGGCTCGACCTCAACCGCGATCACATGAAGCTCGACGCCCCCGAGTCCAGGGGGCTGACGCGCATGCTGACGGCATATGATCCGCACGTCGGGGTGGACCTGCACACGACGAACGGAACGCGGCACGGGTATCACCTGACCTACAGCCCGCCGCTGCATCCGGACACGCCGGAGTCGATCGACGCGCTGCTGCGCGACCGCTGGCTCCCCGAGACCACCGAACGGATGCTCCAGCGCACCGGTTGGCACACATACTACTACGGCAACGTCTTCGCGCCGGGTCCGGACGAGGAGCCGGGGTGGGCCACCTTCGACGCTCGTCCCCGCTTCGGCACCAACTATCTCGGGCTCCGGAACCGCATCGGCATCCTGAGCGAGGCATACTCCTATCTGACGCTCCGGGACCGGATCGAGGCGACGCGGATCTTCGTCGAGGAGGTCCTCGGCTTCGCCCAACGGAACGCCGACGCCATCGAGGAGGCGGTCGCCGCGGCCGGCGCGCTGCCCATCGTCGGCCAGGAAGTGGGCGTCCGCTCGGAGATCGAACGTTCGGCCGAGCCCGTCGACATCCTGATGGGCGCCGTGGACACCGTCTATCATCCCTACGCGGGCGAGCCGATGCTCCTGAGGCGGGAAGAGACCCGGACCGTCGAAATGTACGAATGGGGCACCTTCGCCGCGGTCCACTCGGTCGTCGCCCCCGAGGCGTATTACCTGCCTCCGGAGCTCGCCGACGTGGTGGAGCGCCTGCGAGCCCACGGCGTGGTCGTGGAGGACGTCGAGGGCGCCAACTTCGTCGGCGGAGAGGCGTTCGGCGTCAGGTCAGCGACGTCGGCCGAGCGGCCGTTCCAGGGACGGGTGGAGCGCACGCTGGGAGGCGCCTGGCGGCCGGAGACCGTGGCCATGCCCGAGGGCACGGTCCGCGTGCCGGTCGACCAGCCGCTCGGCCGGCTGGTCGTCCATCTGCTCGAGCCGGAGGCGGAGGACGGGTTCGCCAATTGGGGGCTGCTCGACGCCTGGATTGCGGTCGGTGAGGACTATCCGATCGTGCGGGGGCCGTAGGGGTAGCGCCGCGTCCGGGCGGGCCGCCCCGGCGGCATCGTGGCCCGTGGAGGGGGGCGCGCCCGGCGCGCCCCCCTCCACGGCGCGGGCGGACCTCAGGCGTCCAGCGTGCGCTCCGGCGCGGGGTCGCGGAGGTTGTAGCGCGACGACATGACGTGCCCGTAGGCGCCGGCATTGGCGATGAGGAGCACGTCGCCCGCTTCGGTCGGGGGCAGCAGCCGGTCGAGCCCCAGCACGTCGCCGGTCTCGCAGATCGGCCCGACGACGTTCACCCGCTGGGTCGCGTCCTCCCCGATCCGTGACAGGTTCACGATCTCGTGGTACGCGCCGTAGAGCGCCGGTCGGATGAGCGAGTTCATGCCGGTCGCGATGCCCACGTAGCGCACGGCGCCCTTGCCCTTGGTCTGGTTCACGCGGGCCACCAGCACGCCCGCTTCGGCGACCACGTAGCGACCCGGCTCGATCCAGATCTCGACACCGGGAAGCGCGCCCCTCACCTCGACCAGCCCCTCGGCCAGCGCCGAGAGGTCGAGCGGGTTCTGCGCCAGCTTCTCCGGCACGCCGAGCCCGCCGCCCACGTCGATCACTCCGACATCGGGGAAGCGCTCACGGACTTCGCCAAGGGTGGCGGCCAGCTCGGACCAGTGGTCGGGGGTCAGGATCCCGCTCCCCGAGTGCGCGTGCAGCCCCACGACACGGCCCCCGGCTTCGTCCGTCAGGCGCGCCAGCTCGTCGAGCTCGAAGAGCGGCACGCCGAACTTCGCGTGGGTGCCCGCGGTCCGGACCTTTTCGTGATGTCCCTTGCCGACGCCGGGATCCACGCGCACGAAGATCTCACGTCCTTCGAAGAGCTCCGGCCACAGGCGGAGAGGCTCGACGGAGTCCAGGGTGGTGCGCACGCCCGCCTCGAGCGCGTCACGGTACTCCTCGCGGGGCGCGAAGTTGGGCGTGAAGAGGATCTCCGAAGGATCGAGGTCCGGGAAGCGCTCCAGCACCCGGGCGATCTCACCGGGCGACACGCACTCGAAGCCGACGCCGGCCGCCCGGACGCGGTCGAGCACCGGCCCAAAGGCGTTCGCCTTCATCGCGTAGAGAACACGGTCGACGCCTTCGATGCCCTTCAGTGCGCGCAGGCGGGCATCGACCGTCTCGAGGTCGTACACGTAGGCACAGAGGTCGTCTCCGAGCCGGGCCACCAGCGCGTCCCGCTTCTCCTCCCACCACCGTGCCGGGCGCCTCGGGAGATCGGCCGCCCCGGGGCGGAGCTGCTCCCAACTCGGTCCGAACACCTCCGGGCTGCCGGCGTCGGCGATGAGCTGCGCATGCAGCAGTCGAACGAGGCGGTCCGCCTGCTCCTCGTCGACCACCACGGTCAGGTTCAGGTCGCTGGCCGCCTGAGTGACGAGGTGGATCCGCTGCTGCTCGAACACCTCCAGGGCAGGCCCCAGCTTGTGAAGCAGCGCGCGGATGCGCCGTCCGACGAGGCTCACCGCCGCGCAAGGACGGATGACGGACACCTTGCAGAGCCGTCCGAGCTCCTCGGTGAGCTCCTCCATGGCGTCGGTCTCGAGCAGGTTCGCCTCGGCGTCGAGGGAGACCGTGACGTTGGTCTCGGACGTCGACACGAGATCGACCGAGATCCCCAGCCTCCGGAAGACGTCGAACGCCTCGGCCAGGAAGCCGACCTCCTGCCACATCCCGACCGTCTCCATGGAGATCAGCACCACGCCCTTCTTCCGCGAGATCGCCTTGACCTGTGCGGGGCCCTCGGCAGCGCCCCGGCGGATGACGGTGCCCTCCATCTCGGGATTGGGCGTGCTGTAGATGTGGATCGGCACGGCGTGGTCCCGCAGCGCCGGAATGCAGCGGGGGTGGAGCACCTTGCTTCCCGTCGTGGCGATCTCCTGCGCCTCGCGGTAGTCCAGCTGCCGGAGTAGCCGCGCGGACGGCACCACGCGCGGGTCGGCCGTGAACATGCCGGGCACATCGGTCCAGATCTCGAGGCGCTCGGCCTCGAGCTTGCCGGCGAGGTAGGCGGCCGCGGTGTCGGAGCCGCCCCGGCCCAGCACGACGGTCTCGCCTTCGGGGTTCCGGGCCGTGAACCCCTGCGTGACCGGCACGCCGGCCACCTGCGCCAGACGGGCCGCGGTGGCCCGGTCCGGGCCGGAGTTGCATTCGGCCGACAGGTAGGCCGCGCTCTCCGAACCGTCGTCGTCCTCGACGCTGGTGAGCAGCTCCCGGACGTCGACCCACGTGCCGCCCAGCCCCTTGGCGTTCAGGTACGCCGCGCCGATGCGCGTCGCCATCCGCTCGCCGAACGCCAGGATGCGGGCGCGGGTCCTGGGGGTGGCCTCGCGCAGGAGCGCGACCCCTTCGGCGAGCTCCCGCAGCTCGCGCCGATCGGGGGCCAGGAGGTCGATCGTCTCGCGCGGCAGGAAGCCCAGGTCGGCGGCCAGCGCGTCGTGCCGGGCCTCGATCTCCGCCAGGAGCTCCTCGTGGGTGCCTTCGAGCGCACGGGCCGGAAGGGCCTCGAGTATGTTCGTGACACCGGCGAGCGCGGAATGGACGACGACCGGACGGAAGCCTTCGTCGAGCCGGGCGCGGACGACGTCGGCGATCGTTTCCCAGTTGTGGGCGCTCGCGACGGACGTGCCGCCGAACTTCAGGACGAGCCAGGAGGGACGGGAGGTCATGGGTCGTGGGGCGCGGGATCGTGGAATCGGCGCAGAAAGGTAAGATCCCGCCCCTGGCGGTGGCATCCCGCTCGACTATATTCGGTTTTTCTTCGGTCTCGCCAAAAGCAAGGAGAACGACCATGACAGGCGCGATGATGTTGCCCGAGTTCGACCAGGAGTTCGCCGAGACGCGGAAGACGCTGGAGCGCGTGCCGGACGGAAAGTTCGACTGGAAGCCGCACGAGAAGTCCTTCTCGCTCCGGGACCTGGCCGTGCATCTAGCCAACATCGCCGAGTGGCTTCCCATCACGCTCGAGACGGACGAGCTCGACTTCACGGCCGCCTCGTTCGAGCCCTTCGAGCCTGGCTCGACCGCCGAGATCCTCGACCGCTTCGACGGCGCGGTGGCGAGCGCGCGCAAGGCGTTGGCCGGCGCGACCCCCGAGCAGCTCTCGGAGACGTGGACGCTGAAGTCGGACGGCGAGGAGATCTTCACCATGCCGAAGGCGGTCGTGATCCGGAGCTTCGTCTTCAACCACAACATTCACCACCGGGCGCAGCTGGGCGTCTACCTGCGCCTGCTCGACGTCCCGGTCCCCGGCCCGTACGGGCCGTCGGCGGACGAGAACGGCTGACCCGCGGGCGCGACGTGCACTCCCCTCCTTCAGGGACCTGTTAGCTTTTCGGGGCCTCCGGTGCCCGCGTGTTCGCGCGCGGCACCGGAACTCTCCCGTACCTCCGCACGTCGATCCATGAAGAATGTCGCTCGCCGCACGTATGTCCGCCGGCTTCGTCCGCTCGCGCTCGCCTTTCTGCTCGCCGTGGTGGCGGCCGCTCCTTCATCGGCTCAGGTCCACCCATTCGAGCTCGATACGCTCCTCGTGACCGGGGCGTCGCGCCTGCCCGGGGGCGCCGTCGGTCGGGTCGTCACGATCGTCGACAGCGAAGCGCTCTCCCGCCAACCCGTCAGAAGCGTGTCCGAAGCCATCGGCTGGGCGCTCGGGAGCGATCTGCAGGTCCGCTCTCCCGCCCAGGCCGATCTGTCGCTCCGCGGCGTCTCGTACGAGGGGGTTCTCGTGCTGGTGGACGGGGTGCGCATGAGCGACCCGCAGACGGGACACTTCGACCTGGATCTCACAGTGCCGCTGGAGCGGGTGGAGCGGATCGAGGTCCTGCTCGGGCCGGCGTCGGCGCAGTTCGGTGCGGATGCGGTCGGGGGCGTGGTCAACGTGGTCACGCGGAGCGACTGGACGGGCGGTGATCTCCGGACCGAGGCCGGGTCCTTCGGTCGTTGGGCGGTCGCGGGCGCGGGCGGGACACGGGCGGGCGAGTGGGACGTGAGCGGTGGCGTGGAGCGGAGCGAGTCCGACGGCCACCGGGAGGGGACCGACTACGAGATTCTCCTGCTCGACGGCGCGGCCTCGGGACCGGTCGGAGCCGGCCGCGTCGACGTCGCGCTGGGCCACGGCCGGCGGAACTTCGGCGCGGCCGACTTCTACGGTCCGTTCCCGGCGTACGAGCGGACGCGCACCACCACGGGCTCGGTAGGCTGGAGCGCGACGCTCGGCTCGCTCGAGGTGACGCCCCGGGTCACCGCACGCCGGCACACGGACGACTTCATCCTGATCCGCACCGACCCGTCGGTGTACCGGAACAACCACGTCTCCGAGCAGCTCGGCGCCGACGTCGCGGCCCGTGCGTCGCTGGGCTCGGACCGTGAGTTGGCCTTCGGTGGCGAATGGATCCGGGAGATGCTCGAGAGCAACGCGCTCGGGGACCGGAGCCAGGATCGCCTGGCCGCGTTCATGGAGATGACCACCCCGGTGGGCCCGGCCCGCGCGACCGGGGGGGTGCGGGTGGATCGGCGCGAAGGCTTCGAGACGTTCGTGTCGCCGTCGCTGTCCCTGTCCGTGCCGGCGGGTGACGGGCTGCGCCTCCGGGGGCAGGTCGGCCGCGCGTTCCGGACGCCGACGTGGACGGAGCGGTACTACGAGGATCCGGCCAACCTCGGGACTCCGGATCTCGAGGGCGAGAGGTCCTGGTCGGTCGAGGGGGGCTTCGACGCCTTCCTGCCGGCCGGCGCCGTCGTGCGCGTGACCGCGTTCCGACGCCAGTCCGACGACCTCATCGACTGGGCCCGCCCGGCCGACGAACCCGATGCGCGCTGGAGGACCCGGAACGTCGAGTCCGCCACCTTCGACGGCCTCGAGCTCGGTGGCTCGATCGGTTCTCTGCGCTCGGTGCTGGTGTCCGGTTACGCCACCTGGCTCGACATCGAGACGTCGGAAGCCGAGGGCTTCGCGTCGAAGTCGACGCTGCGCCCCCTGAGCCGGTCGCTCGGCCTCGCGGTCGAACGGGCGTTCGGGGACCGGGCGAGGCTCCGTGTCCACGCCCGGGACCAGACGCGGATCGAGGAGGCAGGCGTCTTCCTGCTCGACGCCCGCGTCGGCGTCGACGTGGCCTTCGGGGAGATCTTCGTCGGTGGGACGAATCTGACCGACTCGGAGTACGCGGATCTCTCCGGGCTGCCGGCCGAGGGGCGCGGGCTGGCGATCGGCGTCCGGACCCGGTTGGGCGGGTGACGGTCGCTCGGCCGTCGTGCTCACACGATACGTGCGCGCTGGGGCGGGTAACCCCTAAGTTGACGTTGTGACGAACCTTCCCCACCCGCGGAGCCGCCGTCAGGTGGACTTCGCCCCCGGCTCATGACGCAGCGCTCTCCCGAGCGGACCGCGCGCCGCATCGCCCTCTTCCTCTACGCGCCCGTCGCGGTGGGGTGGATCCTGGCGACCGACCTGCTGGTGGCGCTCTGGAGCGGCGGCATCGACGGAGCGACCCTGCTGAACATGGTCAAAGGGGCCGCCTTCGTGCTCGTCACGAGCCTGCTGCTCTACGTCCTCATCCGTCGGGAGCTGGCGTCCCGCGAGAAGGGCGACCGCGACCTCCGGACGCTGGCGGAGAACGTCCCCGACATGATCTTCCGGCTCCGGATCCGGCCGGAGCCGCGCTTCGAGTACGTGAGCCCCTCTTCGGTCGACATCGGCGGGTACACTCCCCAGGAATACTACGACGACGCGGCCGGCGTCCTCGGCACCGTCCATCCCGAGGACCGCGAGCGCCTGCAACAGCTCCTCACGGACGTCGATTCGGAGACCGAGGACGCGGAGCTCCGCTGGCTCCACAAGGACGGCCACACGTTCTGGGGCGACATCCGGGTGACGAAGGAGCGCGACGCCGCGGGGCACGTCGTGCGCATCTCGGGGGTCCTGCGCGACGTGACGCGGCATCGCGAGAGCGAGCGCTTCCGGACGCTGTTGTCGTCCGCGCTGGAGGTGGCCGGCGAGTCGGTCATGATCACGGACCGGGACGGGAAGATCGAGTACGTGAACCGGGCGTTCACCGAGATCACCGGTTACCTGCCGGACGACGTGCTCGGGCGGAATCCCAGCATCCTCAAGAGCGGCGAGCAGGATGCCGCGTTCTATGCGCAGATGTGGAGCACGATCACGTCCGGCCGAACGTTCCGGGGCGTGCTCGTGAACCGCAGGATCGACGGACGGCTCTTCGAGCAGGCCACCTCCATCACGCCCGTGCGTGGCGAGGATGGCCCGATCGAGCACTTCATCGCCGTGGCCCGGGACATCACGGTCCAGCGTGCGTTGGAGCGCCGCTTGCGCTTCACCGAGAAGATGGACGCCGTCGGCCAGCTGGCGGCGGGCGTGGCGCACGACTTCCGGAACCTACTGAACGTGGTCCTGGTGAACGCCGAGCTGTTGCGGGATGACGATGCGTTGGCGGCCGGGCGCGGTGAGCTGGACGAGATCCTGACGGCGACGAAGCGGGGAGCGGATCTCGTCGGTCGCCTCCTCAGGGTGGCGCGCCAACCCGAGGTGAATTTGCGTCGTGCCGATCTCGGGGCGCTCGTCGGTGAGATGCACGGGATGCTACGTGCGATGCTGCTCGACTCCATCGACCTGGAGATACGGCGGGGTGAGGAGACCTACACCGTCGACGTCGATCCCGACCTGATCCAGGACGCCCTGCTCAACCTCGTGGCGAACTCGGGTCAGGCGATGCCGGACGGCGGGCGCATCGTCGTGGACATCCGTGGTGACTCCGACGGCCCGGATGTGTGGATCGAGGTCCGGGACGACGGGCTCGGGATGGACGCCGGTACGCTGTCGAGGATCTTCGACCCGTTCTTCACCACGAAGGAGCACGGCACCGGCCTCGGGCTGCCCATGGTCAAGGGAATCGTGGAACGACATGGAGGCCTTCTCGACGTGACCAGCGTGCGCGGCGAGGGCACGACCGTGGCGATCCGCCTCCCGAGGTCGACCGGAGCCGACGACCTCGGGCTCGAGGGGCCGCAGCCGGGTGCGGAGGGTACGGCTTCCGGGGAAGAGGCCCGAGCGGAAGGCCGGCTGCTTCTGGTCGAGGACGACGAGCGCCTGCGGAAGGCCGCGCATCGCGCCCTCACCCGCCTCGGCTACGATGTCACGACGGCCGAGGACGGGGCCGCGGCGCTCGAGCGGATCGCGGCGGACCCGTCAGCGTGGGACCTCGTCATCTCCGACCTCGTGATGCCGCGCATGGGTGGCGACGAGCTGTACGACACCCTGCAGGAGCGGGGGTGGACCGTGCCGTTCCTGTTCATGAGCGGCCACCCGCCCGAGGCCGTGTCCGAAGGCGAGGGGAGAGGCGCCTACGCCTTCCTGGAGAAGCCCTGGACCCTCGAGACGTTGCGCCAACGGGTGGGAGACGCGCTCGACGCCGAGCGGCGGAGCGCCTGAGCGCGGGAACGCCGGAGGGGCCCGAGCCGCCTGGCCCGGGCCCCTCGTCGTCCCTCTCGTGACCGGTCCGCGTCAGTTGTCGCGAACCGCGGTGATCAGCGGCTTCCGTCCAGGATCTGAGCCGTCAGCGGCGTCGGCGTCATGATCTTGTAGATCGGAACGAGCGGTGGGCCCGGATCCTGATTCCCGAACCCGGCGGCCCAATCGGTACCGGGCCGGGGGAGCCAGGCGTCCATCCGGTTCCAGTAGATCACGTTGTCGTCCGTCTCGACCTCGAGCATGTGCGCGACGAGACGTCCGAGGTTCTGCCCGGTCGGCACGACGTACGTTCCGGCCGGGAAGCTCATCTCACGCGTCAGGACTTCCCCGACCTCGACGATCGTGACGGCCGCGTGGTTGTACTGCCGCTCGTGGGTGACGCTCCCGACCGTGTAGGCCTGAACGGTCACCTCGGCCGACTCGGTCAGCCGCTCCACCCGGATGCCCTGCTGGAGGAGCAGGTCGACCGCCGCCTCCGCGTCACGCGGGAGCACGTACGCCCACGGACGGTCGCGGAGCAACGTCGCGACCGGCTTCTTCAGGATGCGCGCGTTCGTCACCTGGATCGTATCCAGCCCGCCGTTCGTCTCCTCGACCAGCAGATAGTCGACGGTGTAGTCCTCGTGCTCGTAGTCCTGACGCACGGCGACCTGGCCGGAAGGCCGGGCGCCCATCTCGACCGTCTCCCGGTTGGCGCGTGCGACCACGTCCATGAGCCGGTCCGGGTTGCGAGCCGCCCAGTCGACCACCGCGAGGTAGCCCAGGTAGCCTGCCCGCGCGCCCGTCTCCAACTCCTGCCGTGGCGCCTCGAAGAGGATCCCGACGCTGTTGATCAGCCCGCCGTAGTTGCGGCCGATCCGTGCCTGCCACCCACCGACCCGCCACTCCTCGCGGTCGCCGCCCGTGTAGAACCAACCGAGCATGTCCTCGCTCTCGAGCATGGCGTCGATCGCGGGGAAGATCTCCTGATCGCACATGCCGGTGATCTCCTGCATGGCGGAGAAGATGCTCGGGCACTGGTAGTTCAGGTTGTACGGGCGGGAGCCGCCGTTGTGGCCGTCGACGAAGAGGTGCGGACGCCATGCGCCGATGATGTTCTCGACGTAGCTGGCGATCGACGGGTGCTCGAGCTTGATGTAGTCACGGTTCAGGTCGATGCCCCAGGCGTTGCCGCGCTGACCGTCGAAGCTCGCCTCGAAGCCGTCGGGGTTGATCTGGGGCGCGACCACGACCGTCACATCGTCCAGGAGCTCATAGGCGCGCGTGCCCGGCGTGGCGAAGTCCCGCATCAGGACGAGAAGTCCCTCCCGGAATGTGCGCTCGCCGCCGTGCACGTTGGCCGCGAGCACGAGCACGGGGCGGTCGAGCGCCATGGCCTCCCACGGCTCGGTGACCAGCGGGTTGCCGAAGACCGCGTACGCGAGCTTCCGCCCCTCCCGCGTCTCGCCGTACGTGCCGAGCGTCATGTTCGGAGCCACTCCGCTCAGCGCCTCGAGGTAATCCCACATCTCGAGATGACGGGTGTGCGCCGAGAAGCCGTTCAGCTCCGCCGCCGTCTGTGGGTAGCCGGGCGCCGGAGACGTCCAGGTGACCTGAGCGGGAGCGGATGTCGCATATGTGAGCGTCATGGCGAGGACGAGAGCGAGTGTCCCGACCGCGCCACCGGGTCGTGTGGAGCGCATGCCGTGCTTCTCCGTGCGTGAAGGTGAGATCGGCTCGCAAGGTAGGCTGCGGACACGGGCCGCGTAAGGCCGACTGCGGCGGAGGGTAGGGCCGGGAGCGCCATTCCGGCAGCCTGCTATCTTCCTGGACCGATATCGACTACGACGCACCCTTCAAGGACGGCAGCGCATGGACGGAGCGATCATCGTACGGAGGCACGGAGGGCCCGAGGTCCTCGAGTGGACGAGCGACGACCCGGGAGCCCCGGGACCCGGCGAGGTGCTGGTCCGACACACGGCGGTGGGCCTCAACTTCATCGACGTGTACCACCGCACCGGTCTGTACATGCTCGACCTCCCGTTCATCCCAGGTAGCGAAGGGGCCGGAGTTGTGGAGCGACTCGGCCCCGACGTGGACGGGCTCGAGGTCGGCGACCGGGTGGCCTACACGTCCAACGGGCCGGAGGGAGCGTACCGCGAGGGGCGGGTGCTGCCGGCCGAGCGCCTGGTGAAGCTGCCGGACGGCATCGACGACGAGACCGCCGCGGCCGTCATGGTGAAGGGGTGCACCGTGGAGTATCTGGTCCGGCGCACCTGGCCCGTGAAGGAGGGCGACGTCGTGCTCCTCCATGCGGCCGCGGGCGGCGTGGGGCTCCTGGCGACCCAGTGGCTGGCCGCCCTCGGCGCCACGGTGATCGGCACGGTCGGTACCGAGGAGAAGGCGCGCCTCGCCGAGGAACAGGGGTGCGCGCATACGATCCTGTACCGGAGCGAGTCCGTTCCCGAGCGGGTTCGGGAGCTGACCGACGGCCGCGGCGTGGATGTCGTCTACGACTCGGTCGGGAAGGACACCTGGGAAGGCTCGATCGACTCGCTCCGCCCCCGGGGCATGATGGTGACGTTCGGGAATGCCTCAGGGCCGGTGCCGCCCTTCTCCCCGCTGGTGCTCGCGAAGAAGGGGTCACTGTTCGTCACGCGCCCCACGCTGCGTGACTACTACCGGACCCGTGAGGAGACGGCCGAGGGGTGCGCCGCGCTCTTCGACGTCATCCTCGCCGGGAAGGTCCGGCCGCACATCGGGGCGCGCTATCCTCTGAAGGAAGCGGCCGACGCGCACCGGGCGCTCGAGGCAAGGGAGACGGTGGGGTCGACGGTGCTTCTGACCTGACCGCGGACGTCCCGACGGTGGAGCGGCCGGACCCGCGGGCTCGGCCGCTCCGCACCATCGGCACCTCGACCCGTGCTCTACTCGTGCCGGAGCGCGATGGCCGGGTCGGCCCGCGTTGCGCGCCGGGCCGGCACCAGGGTCGCCAGGACTCCGGTGGCCCCGAGGATCAGGACGATCGTCATGAACACGACCGGATCGTTGGGGCTCACCTCGAAGAGGGCTGTCTGTAGGGCCCGTGAAATGAGGACGGCCAGCCCGAGGCCGAGCGCGAGCCCGATGGCGAGCTGCTCTCCGCCCTGCCTCATGATCAGCGACAGGACCTGCTTGCGGGAGGCGCCGAGGGCCATCCGGATGCCGACTTCCGACGTCCTGCGGGCGACGCTGAAGGACATCACCCCGTAGAGGCCCACGGCGGCCAGGAACAGCGCCACGCCGCCGAACACCACGAAGAGGGTGCCGAACACGTTGTAGAACCACGTGCCTTCGCCGATGCGCTCGGTGAGGGTCTCCGAGTAGTAGATGGGGGTGTCGGCGTGCACGGACGTCACCGCCTGGCGCACGGACTCGGTCAGCGTCATCGGGTCCTCCGGGCCGCGCGCCAGCACGCTCATGAATTGGGCGTCGCTCTGCGCGATGGGCCGGTAGTACCCTGCCGGGTCGCCTTCGCGGTTGCCGACGCCTTCCATGAACAGGTCGGGCGCGACACCGACGATGGTAAGCCATCCCTCCGCGTCCTGTCCGCGATCGGCCCGGAAGCGGCGCCCGATCGGGCTCTCGCCGGGGAAGTACGTACGCGCGAAGCTCTGATTCACGATCGCCACCCGGTCGGACGACGCGTCGTCCAGTGGGGTGAAGTCGCGGCCTTCAACCAGCGACACGCCGGCGACGTCGAAGTAGCCGGGCGTGATCTCCCCGGACCGGGCGAACGGGTAGTCCCGCGTCTCCGTGTAGGTGACGCCTTCGATGGCGATGGGTGTCTGTCCGCCACCCCACCCGCCGGGCAGGATCGTTCCGAGCGCCGCCTGACGCACGCCGGGGATCTCCCGGACGCGGTCCTCGAGCTGGTCGTAGAAGGCGCGACGGTCCGTGACCTCGGGAAAGTCGGCCTCGAAGAGCCCGAGGCGGGTGGTGAACATCCGGTCGGTCTCGAACCCGTAGTCGTAGTCGCGAAGCGTCGCGATGCTCTTGGTCATCAGTCCGGCGGCCACAAGGAGTCCGACCGACATGGCGATCTCGCCCACGACCAGGATCTTGGACAGGCGCCCGATGCGGAGGCTCGAGGAGCCCCGGGACTCGTCCTTCAGGATCTCGCCCACGTCCATTCCGGATGCCTTCCAGGCCGGGATCCCTCCGGCGATCACCGCCGACAGCGTGGCCGCCCCGACGATGAAGAGGAGGATGGGCGCGTCGACCGCGAAGTGCATGAAGAAGGGTGGGTTCGTGGGGGCCACGGCGCGGTCGAAGATGCCCACCCCGATCCAGGCGATCACGGCTCCGATCGCGGCGGCGACCATGGCGAGCGCGAGCGCCTCGACCACCAGCTGGGTGACGACGCGCCACCGGCTCGCGCCCAACGCCGTGCGCACCCCGACCTCCCGGGTGCGCTGCGCGGCCCGGGCCAGGAGCAGGTTCGCCACGTTGGCGCACGCGATGAGCAGCACGAGCGAGACGGCGGCGAGCATGGTGTAGAGCAGCGCGACCGCCTCGGTCCCGATGGACTGCTCCGTGTAGGGGCGGATCACGGGAATCACGCCCTCGTTCGTCTCGGGGTACTCCTCGGCGAGTCGCGCGGCGATTCCGGTGAGCTCCAGCATCGCGGCGTCCACGTCACGACCCTCGGCCAGCGGCCCGAAGACGCTGAGCCAGGTGCCCTCGTTGCGGGGGATCTCGAGCGCGTTCATCCGGAGCGGGACCCAGACGTCCTGTCGGTTCGGGAAGCCGAACGACTCGGGCATCACGCCGACGATCTCGGCCGCCTCGCCGTTGACCGTCACCGTCTGGCCGAGGGCTCCCGGGTCACCGCCGAACCGCTCCATCCAGAGCCGGTGCGAGAGGATGACCGTCCCGGGGGCGCCGGGCTCGTCCTCCGCCTCGGTGAACGTGCGCCCGACGAGGGCGCTGGCGCCGAGCGCCTGGAAGGTGTTCGCGGTAACGAACGATCCGTCGTAGCGGGCGGGCTCGTCGCTCCAGCGGATGTTCACCGTCCCGCCGTAGAGGGCGGCCAGGTGGGTGAAGGAGCTCTGCTGCTCCCGCCAGTCCAGATAGTCGTGGATGGACACGCCCATGTTCTCGGCGCCGATGGACGGGTTCGCGCGCTGGACCGCCACGATGCGGTCGCCGTTCTCGAACGGGAGGCCCCGCAGGAGTGCCCCGTAGACGATGCTGAACATCACGGCCGTGAGCCCGATCCCGAGACCCAGAGCCATCACCGCGAGTCCCGATACCGCCGGATGCTTGAACAGCATCCGGAGCGCGTACCGGACGTCCATCGCCAATCCACCCATGTCGCCTCCCCCCTCGAGCGGCCGGCGCCCGTGCGCCGCCTCGTCCATTCACGACCGACGGAGGGCCCTACGGAGTGGTGGGCGGGGTGGTTTCGGGGACCCGGCGCCGGGCGGGCCGGCTCAGCCCTTCAGCTCGTCCTTCAGCGCGCTACCCAGGAAGAGCGTCACGAGCGACACGACGAGGCTGCCCAGGAGCGCCGCTCCGAAGCCCGATACGCTCATCGCGTCGGTCAGCCGTGCCGTGAGCATGAGCACGAGCGCGTTCACGACGAACGCGAACAACCCCAGCGTCACGATCAGGAACGGCAACGAGAAGAAGAGCAGGATCGGCTTCAGCAGCGCGTTCAGGAGGCCGAAGATCAGCGCCACCAGGAGCACGTCGAAGAAGCCGCCCGAGAGCGAGATGCCGTCGAGGAGCCAGGCGGCCGCCGAGAGGGCGAGCGCGTTGACGATCAGCCGGATGAGGAAGTTTCGCATGGGTGGAATCCTACTACTCGTACCTGAGCGCGTCCATCGGATCGACCCGGGAGGCGCGCTGGGCCGGGATGAACGCCGCGCCGAGCGCGATCGCCGACAGGAGCACCGCGACGCCGACGAGCACGACCGGGTCGAACCCGCCGACTCCGAACAACAGGGACTGGGCAGCCCGCCCGAGCGCCACCGCAAGGGCGATTCCGACCACACCGCCCACCAGGAGCATGCGGGTCATCTGCGCGACGATCATCTTCCGGACCCGGGCCCGGCCGGCCCCTAGGGCCATGCGGAGCCCGATCTCGCGTGTCCGCTGCGCGACGGTGTACGCCAGCACGCCGTAGAGGCCGACGGCGGCCAGCGTCGTGGCCAGCGCCGCGAAGGCCGCGGACAGCGTCGAGATGATCCGGTCGAGGAAGACGTTGTCTCGTACCTGCGCCTCGAGCGTCTTCAGCTCCTCCACCGGAAGGTTCCCGTCGACGCGGGCAACGACCCCGGGGATCTGGGACAGCAGCGTGCTGGGCTCCACCGCCGTCCGCGCATAGAAGGTCATGAACCCCATGCTCTCGGCCTGCCGGTAGGGCGTGTAGAAGACCGGCGGCGTCTCGTCCTTCACGTCGGCGTACTTCGCATCCTGAATGACCCCGACGATCTGAACGTCGAGCTCCGTCTCACCGCTGCCACCCGTCGCCATGTATTTCCCGACCGCCTGGGCACCATCGAGATTGAACTTTCGTGTGAACGCCTCGTTCACCACCGCGACCAGCGGGGCCCCGTCCGCGTCGGCCACGTCGAACTCGCGTCCCGCGACGAGCGCGATGCCCAGCGTGCTGAAATACCCCGGCCCGACCCGGTTCAAGCGCGCGTTCGAATCGATGTCGGGGCCGGACTCGAAGCCTTCGACGGACACGTCGGTCCCCCAGCTGCTTCCCGCCATGATCGCGACCATGCCCGCTGAGACGCCGGTCACGCCGGGCAGTGCGGCGAGTTCCTCCTCGATACCGCGCAGGATCTGCATGTTACGCGCGTCGTCGTATCCGTTGAGCGTCGGCGCGACCTGGAAGGTCACCACCTCGCCGGCATCGGCGACCCCCAGGTCGATCCGACTCACGTTGGAGAGGCTGCGGACGAAAAGCCCCGCGGGGACGAGGAGCGCCGTCGACAGGGCGATCTGCGCTGTGACCAGCGTGCGCCGGAAGCGGGCGGCTCCGCGCGCGCCTGAAGGCTGGCCGGAGCCCGCCTTCAGGATGCTCTGCAGGTCGGGCCGCGAGTTGGTGATCGCGGGATACAGGCCGAACAGGACGCCCGTCCCGATCGAGAGCACGGCCGCGAACAACAGGACGCGCGGGTCGAGCGCCAGGCTCAGGTTGCTGGACGCCTCGGGCGGCAGGATCGAGGCAATGAAGCGGAGCGTCCAGCGCGCCACGACCAGGCTCGCCAGGCCGCCCAGCGCGGCCAACAGCACCGACTCGGTGAGGAGCTGCCGCATGAGCTGGCCGCGGCCGGCTCCTAGTGAGCCGCGGATGGCCATCTCCTGGCTGCGTCCGGCGCCCCGTGCGAGCAGCAAGTTCGCGATGTTCGCGCAGGCGATGAGGAGCACGACCCCGGTGACCGCGAAGAGGATCGCGAGAGGGGTGCGCACCTCGGCGTGGATCGAGCTTTGGCCGCGGTAGCCGGGCTCCAGTCCCAGGCGCTTCTGCCGGAAGCGCTCCAGCGTCTCGGCGCTCATTCCCTCCTGGAGGGGCGCCTCTACTTCGTTCACGATCGACGCGTACACCGTGTTGATCTCGGAATCTGCGCGCTCGATCGTCACGCCCGGAGCCATCCGGCCGAAGACGTACGCCCAGTAGCTGCGCCGGTTGTCGAAGCCGGCGTCGTCGAAGTAGCTCTCGAGCACGCCCCTCATGCTCAGCGGGACGTACACGTCGGGGTCGCCGCCGAGCGTGGTGCCGCCGAAACCGCTCGGCGCGACCCCGACGACGGTCAGCGACTGACCGTTCACCGTGATGGACTGGTTCAAAACGGCTGGGTCGCCGCCCAGCCGATTCTGCCAGTAGTCGTGGCTGAGCACGGTCACGAAATGCCCGCCGATCACCTCATCGTCTCCCGGCCCGAGCAGCCTCCCGAGCGCCGGCTGGACGCCGAGGACGGGGAAGTAGGAGCCGGACACCAGCAAGCCCTCGCCGCTCTGGGTTTCACCCGTACGCGCCAGATTGACCGGGAAGAGCCTGTGGGCCGCGAGCCCCGAGAACGCCCCCCGTGCTTCTTCGAGGTCGCGGAACATCGGATAGCTGAAGACGGCGTCGCAGTCGCCCGCCTGGTTGCACGACTGCGAGCCCGGTTTGGGCCCCGGCGCGCTCAGGTTCACCAGCCGGTCCGGCTCCTGCACGGGGAGCGCGCGGAGCAGCATCTCGTCGAACATCGAGAAGATGGCGGCGTTCGCCCCGATCCCGAGGGCCAGGGAGAGCACGGCCACGGCCGTGACGAACGGGGACTTGGCGAGGGCTCGGACGGCGAGCTTCAGACCGGACATGAGGTGGCTCCACTGATCGACGCGGCATGCGCCGTGACTCGAGGACGACGGCCGCGTCACCCACCGGACGGTCCCGTGGGTCGCGACACACCACCTATGACGAGTGCCGGACCCGATCGGTTGCAGAAAGGGCCGGAGCGCCGGTCGCAACCAGCGCTCCGGCCCGATGCCGGTAGCGTCCTTCCGGCGGGAATGCGCCTCCTACCGGAGCGCCTGCTCGAGCGCCGTCGCCGCGTCCGTCTTGTCGTCGCGGTACTTCACGATCATGGGCGCGTAGAGCGAGAGCCCCTGCGCCTTCCCCCAGGCGTTCGTAGCAGGACGGGCGCCCGGGACGACGACGGCGCCATCGGGAATGCTGAGCGGACCTTCCGGACCGGCGCGGTAAACCGTCTCCCGCACGAGATCGTACACGGCGGTCGACGCCGTCAGCTGCACGCCGGGTGCGATGACCGCGCGGCGTCCGACGAGCGTCCCCTCGAAGATGCCGGTGTTCCCGCCCACCATGGCGTCGTCCTCGATGACGACCGGACGGAGCCCCACCGGCTCGAGCACGCCGCCGAGCTGGGCGCCGGCGGAGAGATGCACGCGCTTACCCACCTGCGCGCACGAGCCGACCAGCGCGTGGGAGTCGATCATGGCGCCCTCGTCCACGTAGGCGCCGATGTTCACGTACGCGGGCGGCATGATGACCACGCCGGGCGCGAGATACGCGCCGGCCCGGACCGTCGAGCCGCCCGGTACGATGCGGACGTTCTCGGCCGGGCCGTCCGTGTCGCGGAGGGGAAGGGTGTCCCGGTCGAAGAAGCGGACGGTCGAGCCACCGAAGTCGGGATTCTCGGCGGCCGGGTGTGCGATGAACTCCTTCGTGGATCCGGAGCGGAAAGCGAGCAGGATGCCCGACTTCACCCAGGGCACCGCCTGCCAGCCGTCCGGCCCGGGCTCGGCGGCCCGGACCTCGCCGCGTCCGAGGGCATCGAGGAGGTCGGCGACGGCGGCGCGGGCCTCGTCGCGGTCGGGCGTCGCGCCCGGGGCGGTGAGCGTCTCGATACGGCCACGCAGCGCGTCGGTGGCGGCGCTCATCGGGCGTCTCCGTCGAACCGGGAGATGCCGGCGGTGGCGAGGGCCTCCTCGAGCTGGGCACGCGCGCCCTTCGAGAGCGGCACGAGCGGGGCGCGGAAGCGGGCCGGGGGGCCGCCGAGTATCTCGACGGCGGTCTTCACGGGAATGGGGTTGGTTTCCACGAAGTTGCAGCGCATGAGATCCAGGAGTCGGTAGTGCAGGGAGCGGGCCGCGGCGAAGTCGCCGTCCAGCGCCGCATGAACCAGGGCCGTAGTCTCGGCCGGCGCCTCGTTCGCGCACACCGAGATCAGGCCGTCCGCCCCGAGGGCGATCATGGGAAGCGTGAGCTCGTCGTCTCCGGAGAGGACGAGAAAATCGTCCGGCCGCTCGTGGAGTAGCGTTCCGATCTGATCGAGGTCGCCGCACGCCTCCTTGATGGCGACCACGTTCGGGAGGGCCGCCAGCCGGATGGCCGTCGCGGGAAGGACGTTCGACGCCGTCCGGCCCGGCACGTTGTACAGCACCACCGGAAGGTCCGCCGCGGCGGCCACGGCCTCGAAGTGGCGGAAGAGCCCCTCCTGCGGCGGCTTGTTGTAGTAGGGCGCGACGGACAGGATCCCGTCCGCTCCGGCCTTCGCGGCCGCCTTGGCCCGCGCGACCGCCTCGGCGGTGGCGTTCGCGCCCGCTCCCGCGAGCACCTTCACCCGGCCGTTCGCCACGGACACGGCGGCCCGGATGACCTCCGCCTGCTCGTCGGCCGTCATGGTGGCACTCTCGCCCGTGGTGCCGCACGGCACCAGGTAGTCGACACCGCCGGCGATCATTCGCTCGGCGTGCTGCGCGTAGGCGTCGAGGTCGAGGCTCCCGTCGGCCTCGAAGGGGGTGACCAGGGCCACGCCCACGCCACCGAATCGCTCACTCCTCATCTTGCTGCTCCCGTGTTCAGTCGTGTTGATCCGTCGCGCCCGTCCGCTCGTCGTCCAGAATCCGGTCCATGACGTCCGCGAACGTGAACACGCCGGCCTTCCCATGGATCCACTCGGCGGCCCGGACCGCGCCCGAGGCGAAGCCGTCCCGCCCGTGCGCGTTGTGCGTCAGCTCGATCCCGTCGTGGGGGCCCTCGAAGCCGATGGTGTGCGTGCCCGGGATCTCCCCGGCGCGCGTGCTCGTCACGTAGAGCGTGCCCTCGTCGGCAGGCCCGTCGGGCGCACCCGCGGCCCAACGCGCCTTGTCGCCCAGCTCCTCCACGAGGAGGTCCGCCAGCCGCCACGCGGTTCCGCTCGGGTGATCACGCTTGTGCCGGTGGTGCGCCTCGTGGATGTGCGCGTCGTAGCCGCCGACCCGGTCCATGAGCCTCGCGGCATCCCGGGACATACGGAAGAAGAGGTGCACTCCGATGGAGAAGTTGGGGCCGTGCACGATACCGATGCCTTCGGCCGCGCGCATGGCCTCGTGGGTCTCGTCGCCGAGCCCTGTCGTCCCGGTGGCGAGGTCGGTGCCGGCGAGGGCCGCCGCTCGCACGATCTTGGGCACCAGTGACCCCACCGTGAAGTCGATGGCCGCGTCGGCCGCCTCGAGCCGCCGGGCGAGCTCTTCCGGGCCGCCTTCCAGCGCGTCCCGGCCCAGCCGCGCCACGATCTCGTGGCCGCGCGCCTCTGCTTGCGTCTCCACGGCCCGGCCCATCCGGCCGTATCCCACCAGGGCGATCTTCATGGCTTCGTCCTCGTCGTATGCGTCATGCGTTCGTTTCCGAGCGGGTCCTCTCCGGGGCGATCAGCGCGTCGTGCAGCTTCCGGGTCAGCCCGTCGGCGTCCCCGGCATCGACGACCAGACTCAAGCTCACGTCCGAGGCCTGGGACACCAGGTGGACCCGCGTGGTGCCCACCGCGGCGAACACCTGGCCGTCGACGCCCGGCTCGGCCATCAGTCCGCGGCCGACCACGGTGATGGTCGCGAGCTCACGCCGGACATCCACGTCGGCGAACGTGCCGAGCTCCGCCTCGACCTCGGACAGGTGCGCCCGGTCGTCGATGGTGAACGCGGTCGACGAGTGGCTGGTGGCGACGAGGTCTACCTCTAGCCTGTGCCGCCCGAGCACGCCGAAGACGCGCGCCAGGAATCCGTACGGGAGCGCCACCGGGTGCGACCGAACCTTGATGAGCGCCACGCCCCGCTTGGCCGTGATCGCGGCGATCTCCGAGGCGCCACGCGCGTCGTGCAGCACGCGCGTCCCCGGATGCTCCGGGTGGAAGGTATCACGGATGCGCAGGGGCGCACCCTCGGCGACGGCCCACTTCGCGGCCACCGGATGGATGACGCGCGCGCCCGCCCAGGCGAGCTCGACCAGCTCCTCGAAGCCGATCTCGGGCAGGAGCCGCGGGGCGTCGACCTGCCGAGGATCCCCGGAGAGAACGCCCTGGACATCGGTCCAGATGTGCACGGTCCCGGCGTCGAGCGCCCCGCCCAGAATCGCGGCGGAGAAGTCCGAGCCGCCCCGGCCCAGCGTGGTCGTGTGACCGTCCGGGGTCGCGCCGACGAAGCCCTGGAGGACGGCCACGGTGCCCTCGCGGAGCACCGGTAGCAGGCGGGTGGCGCAGGCCTCGCGGGTGGCGGCGCGGTCCGGCACGGCCCGCCCGAAGCGCGCATCCGTGACGACGACGCTCCGGCTGTCGATCGCCGCGGCCGCGAGGTCGCGGGCCTCGAGCGCCGCCAGGAGGAGGCGTTGCGACAGGTCCTCCCCGGTCGACAGGATCGCGTCGGCGCGCATGCGTCCGGTGAGCCCGGTCTGGCCGGTCGCGTCTGCGACGAGCCGCTCGACGCGGGCCTCGATGTCGCGCCGCGCCCGCTCGTGCGCGGCGCCGGCGGCCCGGCCGCTCGGGCGAAGCGCGTCCAGTGCGGCCAGATGCCGCTCCGACAGCGTGCCCGCCACCTCGTCGACCGCCGCTCGGGTCGAGGTCTCGGCCAGAGCGAGCCCCTGCAGCAGGTCGGTCACCCCGGCCATCGCCGAGACCACCACCGCCAGCGGGCGGGGGCCCTCGACCACGAGGTCCGCCACGTGAGCGATCCGTGCGCCGTCGCCCAGCGACGTCCCTCCGAACTTGTAGACGACGGGCGCCGGCCCGCTGGTCACGACCGGTTCCCGGCCACCGCTTCGACGAGACCCTTCACCCGGCAGAGCTCCGCGTTCAGGACGGCCGCGCCGGCCGCGCCCCGGTCCAGGTTGTGGGCCAGCGCCATGAACGAGAGCCCGAGCGCCGAGCAGGAGCGCACGCGACCGACGGTGACCGTCATCCCTCGGCCCGCATCACGGTCGAGGCGCGGCTGCGGCCGGGTCGGATCGTCGGTCACGTCGATCAGCCGCTCCGGCGAGGACGGAAGGCCCAGCTCCGCGGTCTTGCCTCGGTACGCCCGGAACACCCGCAGCGCCTCGTCCGGATCGACGTCCCGGCCGAGCTGGACCGACACCGACACCAGGTGTCCGTGCAGCACGTTCACTCGCGTGGCGGTCACCCCGATCCGGAACGGCGCCTCGCGGAGCGCGCCGCCTTCGACGCTCCCGAGGATCTTGGTCGGCTCGTAGGCGACCTTCTCCTCTTCGCCCGGGATGAACGGGATCACGTTGTCGACCAGGTCGAAGGCCGGGGGGCCGGGCTTGCCCGCGCCGGAGATGGCCTGGAAGGTCGTGGCGACCGCACGCTCGATGCCGAACGCCTCGTGGAGCGGGGCGAGCGCCGTGGCGAGCCCCGTGACCACGCAGTTCGGGTTGGTCACGATGGCGCCGGGCCAGCGGGACTTCTGACGCTCGATGAGGGCGAGATGGTCCGCGTTGAGCTCGGGGATGACGAGCGGGACGTCGGGATCCTGCCGGAAGGTCGACGCGTTGCTGACGACCAGATGACCGGCGCGGGCGAGCTCCGGCTCGACCTCCTTCGCGACGGACGAGGGCAGCGCGGACAGCACCAGCGGCGACGACCAGCGTCCCGAGAGGCTCCGCACCTCGAGGTCGGCCACGCTGTCGGGAAGGTCTCCGGCCTCGCCCGCGAGCAGGTCTCCCAGGCGGCCTCCGGCCGAGCGCTCCGACGCCCCGACCTCCGCGATCTCGAACCAGGGATGGCGGGCGAGCATGCCCACCAGGCGGGCCCCGACGGTGCCCGTCGTCCCGAGAATGCCTACCGGTATCCGCTCGCTCAAGATCGTCTCCAACATGGCTCTGGCGCTTGGTTTTCCTCGTCGCTCGAATCTCGCATCCGGGCCGGCGAGTCCCAAGCCCCCAGCCCGCGCCGGATGCCGCTTCCTTGCTACGACCGCATCCGCGACGCCATCGTTGCGGGAACCGGGCCCGGAGCCGCCAGACGCGCCGGGGCCGTGATCCGAACCGTTTCTCGAGACACTTTCAGGACATGCCGGAATGAAGCGATCGACGCTGTTCGCCGCCCTGACGCTCGCCCTGCTTCCCTCGCTCGCGCACGCCCAGGAAGACCCGCACGTGGAGCGGGCGCTCCGGGTGCTCTCGTCTACGCCGCTCATCGACGGACACAACGACCTTCCCTGGGCCATCCGGCAGAGCGACCTCGCGCCGCACGACGTCCATCACGAGGCGCACGACCTGCGGACGCGGACGCCCTTCCATACCGACATCGAGCGGCTGCGCGAGGGCCGGGTGGGGGCCCAGTACTGGTCCGTCTACATCCCCTTCGGGGCGACGGAGGACGGCGCCGCCATGACCCAGCTCGAGCAGATCGACATCGCGCTGGAGATCATCGATACGTATCCCGACGTGTTCGATCTGGCCCTCGACGCGTCCGACGTGGAGCGCATCTTCGGCGAAGGCCGCATCGCGTCGATCCTGGGGATGGAGGGTGGGCACGCCATCGAGAACTCGCTCGGCGCGCTACGCGCGTTCCATGCGCTCGGCGTCCGGTACATGACGCTGACCCACAACGGCACGATCGACTGGGCGGACTCGGCGGCGGATACGGCGCGCCACGGCGGCCTCACCGACTTCGGGCGGGAGGTCGTACGCGAGATGAACCGGCTCGGCATGCTCGTCGATCTCTCGCACACCTCGCCGGCCACGATGAACGACGCCTTGGATGTGTCGGAAGCGCCGGTGATCTGGTCGCACGCGGCGGCGTACGGCATGCGCGAGCACACCCGTAACGTCCCCGACCAGGTCCTCCAGAGGCTCCCGGAGAACGGCGGGGTCGTGATGGTGACCTTCGTGCCGTCGTTCGTGTCGGCCGAGGAGGAAGCGACGCTGTCGGACGTGGCCGACCACATCGATCACGTGGCGAACCTCGCGGGGATCGACCACGTCGGGATCGGCTCCGACTTCGACGGGATCGACAGCACCCCCGTCGGACTCGAGGACGTCTCGACCTTCCCGGACCTGTTCGCGGAGCTGTCCCGCCGTGGATGGACCGACGAGGAGCTCGCCAAGCTGGCGGGCGACAACATGCTGCGGGTCATGCGGGAAGCCGAAGCGGTCGCCCGCCGGCTGCAGCGCGAGGGTCCGCCGTCGATGGCGACGATCGAGACGTTGGACGGCGCGTCAGGCGGGGGCTGAGCGAACGTCGAGGACCAGCTCCTCCTCACCCCGGAAGGCGATCAACAGCAGGCATCCCGCGAAGACCGTCAGGGACGGGAAGAAGAGCGCGTTCGTGCCCTCGAGGAAGTGCCCGAACGGATCGACGATCGAGCGCCACACGCCGAGCATGCTGCCGGTGTTGATCAGCAGCACCACCGGATCGGCCCACCGACGCTGGAATCCTGCGATGTAGGCCACTGCGACCAGCATCTGGAGTCCCCCGAGCACCGGCAACACGGCCGGATGGCTCAGAAGGCCCAGGTAGAATGCCTCCGATACCTGAACGGCGTGCTCGACGTTCGTGATCTTGTCGAGCCCCCACCAGAAGACGAGCAGGCCGATCGAGAGGCGGAGGAGAGTTCCCGGACCCCGCACGACGTCGTGTGGGGTCCGGTGCCTCAACCCCCGTGCTTCGCCGCGATCTCCTCGAGCCCGGCCTGGATCTCCTGCTCGGCCAGCCACCGTCCGCGTACCATGACGCCCGCGCGGTCGGAGAGGTTCTCCAGGTCGTCGAGGGGATTCGACTCCAGGAGGAGCAGGT
This sequence comes from Longimicrobiales bacterium, assembly GCA_041690395.1. GTDB lineage: Bacteria > Gemmatimonadota > Gemmatimonadetes > Longimicrobiales > Gaopeijiaceae > JAWLHJ01. The sequence continues at coordinate 533,996 of JAWLHJ010000005.1, forward strand.
CGGCGCGCTGACCCGGGGCCACGGCTCCGAACGCGCCGTCGAGTCCGAGGTGCTCACGCACGTACCGGCCCACCGCGACCGTCCCGCTCTCGAGGATCTGGTGAGGGGTCATCCCCGACTCGGCCATGACGGCGATCTCACGGTGCAGCGCGAACCCCGGCACGTTGTACAGCTGCGGCGAATCGGTGCCCATTAGGATGCCGGCGCCCGCGTCGGCCAGCGACTTCAGGATCCCGTTCCGGAGATCGAAGAAGGCGCGCAGGGCTTCCGGCGAGCCCTGGGGGCCGCCCGATCCCTGTTGGCGCCACGCCTCCTTCTGCGCCTCCGAGACGTAGCGCATCTCGGGGAGCGAGAGGAACGCATCGGGATCGGCGCCGCGGTAGAGGTTTTCCCAGAGATACATCGTCGGGACCACGAACGCGTCCTCCTCCACGGTCAGCGAGACGACCTCCCGGATGCGCTCCGGGTCCACACCGGCCGCGAGCCCTTCGAGATCGATGGCCCCAGCGTTGATCTGCTCCTGCACGTCGTCCGAGGCGACGGCCTGTACGTAGCCGTCGAGGTGGTCGACGGTGGACATCCCCGTGCGTAGCGCGTGCTCGAGGCCGACATCCGCGGGGACGTGCCCGCCGAACGTGAGCCCCACCTCCGCGGCGACGTCCGCCATGCGGTTCCACGCGGCCAGCGACACGCCCGGATGGATCTTCTGGAGGTGGTAGCCGGCCTCAGCGTGACGCCGGACCAGCTCCTCGGCCGCCTCGGGCGTCGGCGCCGTATTCCCGTTGATCGAGGGCGCGCCCACGAAGAACGTCGGGCCGAGCACGTCGCCGCGCTCGATCTCGGCCGCGAGCGGGAGCTGATAGTCCGAGCCCAGCATGCCGCGGATGGTCGTGATTCCGTTGGCGACGTAGAGGAAGAGGATGTCCTCGACCTGATCCCGCGGAGGGTCGGCGCCCGGCGGGACGTGAGCGTGCATCTCGGCGAGCCCCGGCATGAGGAAGCGCCCCTCTCCGGCTATGACCGTCGCGCCCTCGCCAACGACGATCTCGTCCGTCGGGCCCATCTCGCGGATCACGTCGTCGACCACGATCACGGTCTGGTTCGGGACCACCCCCTGACGATCCATGGGAATCACGGAGACGTCCACGAACGCCGTCGTCCCCGGCTCGGCGACCGGGGGTGCCTGACACGCTGCCCCGCCCAGAACCGCCACGGCCAGGATCGCCGCCCTGGTCCTCACGCTCGAATCGCTCCCCATCGTCATCATCATCCTCCCTCCTCGGGTCATGAGCTCAACCACGCCTTCGCTTCGCTGTGGGACACGCACGTGCCCACCTGGACGCCGACGGCCTGCGCGAACGGCCCCTCCGCGGCGAACAGGTCGGAGAACTGGCTCGAGACGACCACGGCCAGGCGAGCTATCTGGTCGCGGTGGGCCGCCAGGGCCGCGCCCTCGGCCGCCAGCGACTCCGGGGACTTGTGGTCCAGGCCCGCCGCGCCGCTGAGGTCGAGCAGGACGGGGCCCGGGCCCGGGTGCTCGTGGTCGCCGAAGGCCCGGGCGCCGACACGCGCCAGCTCCCCGGGCGTGTAATCGCCGTCGGCGGTGAGCACCAGAATATCGTTCTTCACTCGCGAGAAGACGGGCATCTCGGAGGTCTTCTCCTGTTCACGGATGCTGGTCGGCGCGCGGTCCGCGCCGGCTCGATCGCCAAGATGACGGGCGGGCCGAGGGGCAGCAAGCGGCCCGATGATCTGCTAGATTTGCATCTACTGAACGCCCCATCGGGAGGTAACGATGCTGCTGCGCCGCTTCTACGACGACAAGCTCGCCCAGGCGAGCTACATGGTCGGGTGCCAGGCGACCGGGGAAGCGGTCGTCGTGGACCCGCACCGCGACACCGACGTGTACCTCGACGCCGCCGAGAAGGAGGGGATGCGGATCCGGTACGTCACCGAGACGCACATCCACGCGGACTTCCTCTCCGGCGCGCGTCAGCTGGCGAAGAGGGTCGGGGCGACCCTGCTGCTGTCGGACGAGGGCGGCGAGGACTGGCGCTACGGCTTCGCCGCGGAAGACGGCGCGACCCTGCTGCGCGACGGTGACCGGATCGAGCTCGGGAGGATCACGCTCGAGGCGCTGCACACGCCCGGGCACACCCCCGAGCACCTCTCGTTCCAGATCACGGACGGCGCGGCGAGCGATCGCCCCATGGGCGTCCTCACCGGCGACTTCCTCTTCGTCGGCGACGTGGGACGACCGGACCTGCTCGAGAAGGCGGCGGGCGTGGCCGGCACGATGGAGGCCGGCGCGCGGGTACTCTGGGCCTCGCTGGAGCGGTTCCGCTCGATGCCTGACTACCTCCAGATCCTGCCGGGCCATGGTGCGGGATCCGCGTGCGGGAAGGCGCTCGGGTCCGTGCCCTCGTCGACGCTCGGGTACGAGAAGATGGTGAACTGGGCGTTCCAGTGCGCCGACGAGGACGACTTCGTGCAGAAGGTCCTCGCCGATCAGCCCGAGCCGCCGGTCTACTTCGCGCACATGAAGCGCATGAATCGGGACGGCCCGGCCGTGCTCGACCGGCTTCCGGAGCCCGAGCCCATGGAGCCAGAAGCGCTCGCCGACCGGCTCCGCTCCGGCGCCGTGGTCGTCGATCTCCGGAGTCGCGCGGACTTCGCCGAAGGACACCTCCCGGGGACGCTCAACCTTCCCTGGGGTCCCGACTTCACGACCTGGGCCGGGTGGCTCCTTCCCTACGACGCGCCGATCCACTTCGTGGCGTACGAAGCGGCACAGGCGCGCGGGGCGGTCCGCGATCTCGCCATGATCGGCATCGATCGCTCGGCCGGGTACGCCGACGAGGCCGTGCTGGACTGGTGGACCGGGAGGAAAGGACCCCTCGAGCCTACCGAGGTCGTCGATTGGGGGGCGGCGGAGCGGGCCGTCGACGATGAAGGAGCCGTGCTTCTCGACGTGCGTGGTCAGTCGGAATGGGACGAAGGTCACGTCCCGGGAGCCACCCACATCCACCTGGGGGCGTTGCGCGACCGCCTGGACGAGCTCGACCGAGACCGTCCGGTCGTCCTCTATTGCCGGTCGGGGAACCGGTCGGCCATCGGGGCGAGCCTGCTCCAGGCCGAAGGCTTCTCCGACGTCCGCAATGTCGAGGGCGGCGTCCGGGCCCGGCAGGCCGTACATTAGGAGCACGTGGCGTTGCGCCCGGAGATGCACCCGGCGGTCCTGCAATCTGGCTTGAGAGGCGTGCATGTCGGACACACCTGAACGGAGCGGGCTCGCCCGGTCCATCGACCAGCTCTTCACGTCGGGCCGGGGAACGCGTGACGGCGCCGCACGGGCCTTGGAAGACACCACCGTGGCGACCGACGAAGGAGCGATGCTCCACCCGGCCGTGCCGCTGGTGGCGGAGCTCGGGCGCGAGCGGGACGACGACCGCCGTCACGCGATCGTCGACGAGCTCGCTCGCCTCGGTGAGCCGGGCGCCGACGCCATCGCGGACGCCCTGGGCCAGACCGAGGACCGGTTCGCCCGGAGCGTCTACCTCGACGCCCTGATCAGCCTCGCGCCCGTCTCGCTGCGGGTCGTCGAGGAGATGATGGACGATGCGCGCTGGTTCGTGGTCCGCAACGGATCGTTCGTGCTGGGCGAGATCGGAGGCCTGCGCGCCGTGGAGCTGCTCGTCGGCGCGCTCGCGCGGCCGGAGCCGAAGGTGCGCCGCGAGGTCGTCCTCGCGCTCGCGAAGGCCGGTGGAGACGATGCCGGCCAGCTCGTCTTCGGCATGCTCGACGATCCGGCCACGACGGTGCGGGTGGCCGCGGTGTCGGCGGTCGGGGCGCTCGGTGTCGAGCGCGCGGTCAAGCCGCTCATGCGCATGCTCGCAGAGGAGGACGACCCGGACCTGCTCCTCGCCGCGCTCCATGCGCTCGGACATCTCCGGGACCCCGCCGCCGTGCACGCCATCGAGCGTCATGCGGTCGGCTCTTTCCTCCGGCGCCCACCCCGGGACCTCCGCATCGCCGCGTACGGTGCGCTCCGCCACATCGGCACGCCCCACGCGCGAAGGCTGCTGAACCAGGCGGTCGACGACCGCGACCCCGCCGTGAAGGCCGAGGTCCGACGCCTGCTCGGAATGGCGTGATCCGCTACAGCCCTCCGTACCTCGCCGCCGCCCTCGCCGGGCTGGCGGCCTTCGGCCTCTATGTCCTGACGCTCGCGCCGACGACCGCGTTCTGGGACGCCAGCGAGTACATCGCGACCGCGCACACGGTCGGGATCCCGCACCCGCCCGGGAACCCCCTGTTCGTCGTGCTCGGAAGGGCGTGGAGCCTGCTCCTGGCGCCTCTCGGCCTTCCGGTGGCCGTGCGCATCAACCTGCTCGCCGCGGCGACCAGCGCCGGCGCGACCACGTGCTTCTACCTGGTCGCGCACCGGGTGTTGGTGGGACTGTCCGACGGCCCGTGGTTCGCGAAGATCGGCGCGGGCGCGGCGGCCCTGCTCGGCGCCACGGCGTTCACGGTGTGGAACCAGTCGAACGTGAACGAGAAGGTCTACACGCTCAGCGTGCTGATCATCGGCCTGGTGAGCTGGCTGGCGGTCCGCTGGCGCGACCTCCGGGACGAGCCCGGCAGCGAGCGCTATCTCCTCTGGATCGTCTTTCTGCTGGCGCTGGGCTCCACGAACCACCTCATGTCGGTGCTTCCCGCGCCGGCGGTCGCCGCGCTCGTCCTGCTGAGCGGCGCGCGGGCGGTCTTCACGCCCGCCTTTCTCGGGCGAGCGCTACTGCTCGGGATGATCGGGTTGTCGTTCAACTTCGTTCTCCCCGTCCGGGCCGAGCTCGATCCGGTCATCAACGAGGGCGACCCCACGTGCGAGAGCGTCGTGGGCGCGGCCGCGGCCATCTACACGCATGGCCGGGCCGGGTGCGAGATGCTCGCCGACAACCTGACGCGCCGGCAGTACCAGCCGCCTCCCGTGACGGAGCGAAAGGCCCCGTTCGGCGCGCAGATGGAGATGTGGTGGCAGTACTTCGAATGGCAGTGGGCGCGCGGTCTCGAGCCCTCGGAGACCCCGTTCGGACCGCGGCTTCCGTTCGGGATCCTCTTCCTGCTGCTCGGGGGCGCCGGTCTGTGGGCGGCCTGGTCGTCCGACCGGGCTCTGTTCGCATACCTCGCGGTGCTGGCGACCACGTTGACGGTCGCGCTCGTCTACTACCTGAACTTCCGCCACGGCTACTCCCTCGCCCCGGAGATCGTGGATCGTGCTCAGCACGAGGTGCGCGAAAGGGACTACTTCTTCATCGCGGGCTTCATGCTCTGGGGATCCCTGGCCGGACTCGGGCTCGCGTGGGTCTGGCGTGTCGTCGCGGAGTTGGTGGGCGGGGAACGGGGCCCGCAGCGTGGGCTACGCCTGGCCGCTCCGGTGCTGCTCGTGGCGATGGTGCCCCTGGTCCTGAACTGGTCGTGGGCGAGCCGAACCGGCGACTATGCCGCGCGCGATTGGGCGTACGACCTGTTGGTGAGCGTGGAGCCGTACGGCGTCCTCTTCACGAACGGCGACAACGACACCTTCCCGCTCTGGTATCTCCAGGAGGTGGAGGGGATCCGGCGTGACGTGACCGTCGTCGTCGGCCAGTACCTGTACACGGACTGGTATCCCAAGCAGCTACAGCAGCTGACCAGCCCGGAGCGGCAGCGCCCGTTCGATCCGGATCTGGTGCCCGGCCTCTACGACGACCGGCCGGCCCCCGAGCGGCCCATCCTGTCGCTTCCAGCCGACCAGCTGGACGGGGTGGGAAGGGTGACGCTGCGCCAGGATCTGACGGTGGCGCTGCCGGGGTTGGCCGTGACGTATCCGGCCGGCATGACGCTCGACCGGAGCCATCAGATCGCGATCTCCATGATCCGTGACTCCCTCGGAGAGCGGCCCGTCTACTTTTCGGCCGTCGGTGGCATCCTGGCCGAGCTGGGACTCGAGCGGTGGGCCGTCCGGCAGGGCCTCGTCGCCAAGCTCGAGCTGAGGAGGCTGGAGGACGGGCCGCCCGAGGGGCTCGTCCAGGGTAGTCGCGCGTATGCGGCGGAGTGGTTCGATCTGGAGCGCTCGCTACAGCTGTACCGCGATGTCTACATGTACCGGGGGTTCCGGGACCGTCTCATCTGGCAGGACCGCTCGACCCTGAACATTCCCTGGCAGTACTACGCGCTCGCCGCGCAGCTCTCGGACGTCGCGGGGCTGGCGGGTGAGCCGGCCGGGCTCGTCTCGGAGTTGCAGGCCGACGCGGTCGAATTCCAGCTCCTGGCCGATGGGGGCGTGCTCGGAACCCCCGCTTCCGGCGGGGGTGACTAAGGCCATGCGACCCATGGATTTCTCCCGCCAGGAGCTGTACCGCTACGCGCGCCACTTCTCGCTCCCGGAGGTCGGACTTGAAGGGCAGGGTAGGCTGAAGCGGGGCCGCGTGCTCTGCGTCGGAGCCGGAGGCCTCGGCTCCCCGCTCTCGCTCTATCTGGCCGCGGCCGGCGTGGGCACCCTCGGCATCGTCGACTTCGACACGGTCGACGAAAGCAACCTCCAGCGGCAGATCCTCCACGGGACCTCGGATGTCGGGCGCTCGAAGCTCGACAGCGCCGCGGACAGGCTGCGCGACGTGAACCCCCACGTGACCGTCGAGCGGCACGAGACCCGGCTGACCTCCGAGAACGCCCTGGACATCCTCGCCGACTACGACGTGGTCGTGGACGGCACGGACAACTTCCCGACCCGGTATCTCGTCAACGACGCGTGCGTGCTGCTCGGGAAGCCCAACGTGTACGGGTCGATCTTCCGGTGGGAGGGTCAGGTCTCGGTCTTCGCGGCCGAAGACGGGCCTTGCTACCGGTGCCTCTTCCGCGAGCCTCCTCCGCCCGGACTCGTTCCGAACTGCGCAGAGGGCGGAGTGCTCGGCGTGCTCCCGGGGATCATCGGCAGCATGCAGGCGATGGAGACCGTGAAGCTCCTTCTCGGCGTCGGCCGACCCCTGATCGGGCGGCTGCTCATCTTCGACGGGCTCGACATGAGCTGGCGCGAGGTGGCTCTCCGGCGGAACCCCGATTGCCCGGTCTGCGGCGACGAGCCGACCCAGACCGAGCTGATCGACTACGAGGTGTTCTGCGGGGTGGCGCCGACCGGTGTGGGGGGCGACTCGGGCGCGGGGGCCGGCGCCGGTGGCTCGGCCGCCGGCTCGGTGACGACGGCGTCGGCCGTGGCCTCCGTCGACGTGCCCACGCTCGCCGCCCGCCTGGCCGGCGACGACCCACCCTTCCTGCTCGACGTGCGCGAGTCCTGGGAGTGGGCCGTCGGCAACCTCGGCGGACGGGGCGCGCGGCTCGTGCCGCTCGCGGAGCTCGAGGATCGGCTCGCCGAGCTGCCCCGCGACCGGCCCATCGTGGTCTACTGCAAGTCCGGACAGCGGAGCGCCACGGCCGCCCGGCTCCTCGCGGGCCGGGGCTTCCCTTCGGTGGCGAATCTCGACGGAGGGATCGCCGCCTGGGCTCGTCAGATCGAGCCGGAGCTCATGGTTCCATGAGCGTCGAGCCGGCGGTCCGCCCGAGAGTCCTCGTCGTCGGCGCCGGCTTCGGAGGGCTCTGGTGTGCCCGCACCCTCGCCAACGAGGCCGTCGACGTGACGCTGGTCGATCGGCGCAACTACCACACCTTCTTTCCGCTCCTCTATCAGGTGGCTGCGGCGGAGCTGGTGCCGACCGACATCGCCTATCCGGTCCGCTCCATCTTCCGCAAGGCGCGGAACGTGGACGTGCGCATGGCCGAGGTCCTGGACCTCGATCCGGAGGCGCGCAAGGTGCGCACCTCCGAGGGCACCCTCGAATACGACTTCCTCGTGTTGGCGCTCGGGAGCGAGTCGAACTTCTTCGGGGTCGAGGGGGCCGACCGTCACGCTTTCCCTCTCCGCTGGATGGACGACGCGATCCCGCTCCGGCATCACATCCTCACCCGCTTCGAGGCCGCGCGCTCGCGCTCCGATGAGGGTCGCCGGCGAGCGCTGACCTTCGTGGTCGTCGGGGGTGGCCCGACCGGAGTCGAGTATGCCGGCGCGCTGTCCGAGCTCGTGCACGGTCCGCTGGTTCGGGACTTCCCGGATATCGACGCGGACGAGGTGCGTATCGTGCTCGTCGAAGCCGGGGAGCGGATCCTGGCCGGGATGCCGGAAGAGCTCGGGCGTTACGCGCTCGAGCGGTTGAGGCGTCGCAGGGTCGAGGTGCTCTTCGGTAAGGCGGTCGAAGCGGTCGGGCCGAGCGACGTGCGACTCGGCGACGGTTCCAGCCTCGCGTCGGAGACCGTGGTATGGACGGCCGGCGTCAAAGGTGATCCGCGGGTAGCGAGCTGGGGCTTGCCCGTGAGCCGCGGTGGTCGGGTGCCCATCACCGACCACCTGAACCTCCGGGGCCGCCCCGAGGTGTTCGTGGTCGGCGACCTGGCGCTGCTCGAGGAGGACGGCGAGCCGCTCCCCCAGGTCGCCCAGGTCGCGATCCAGCAGGGGCGGCACGCCGCCACCAACATTCTGCGAACGGCGCGGGGCGCGAGCCTCCAACCGTTCCGGTACAAGGACCTCGGCATGCTCGCCGTCATCGGCCGCAACGCGGCGGTCGCTCACGTGGGCGGGCGCGCGTTCCGGGGCTTCGTCGCCTGGTGGCTCTGGCTCGGCATCCATGTCACGTGGCTCATCGGCTTCCGAAATCGCGCCCTCGTGCTGGTGAACTGGGCATGGAACTACATCTCGTTCCGGAAGGCCGTGCGCCTGATTCTGCCGACCGTCACGCCGAGGCGGGACGAGGAGCAGGAGACGCCCGGCTCAGGAGGATCCACGTGAGGCGCATGTTCGCTCTGTTCGTCGTTCTGTCGGCCATGCCCGCGGCCGGGGCGGCCGGGCAGGAGGACTGCCGCGACCGCTCGGGTCCCGAGGCCGAAGCCGGCTGGGCGGCGTATGCCGGTGGCGACATCGCGGCGGCCGGAGCGCGCTTCGGAGCCGCGCTCGAGCTGTGTGCGGGCGACCACTACGCGCGCACGGGTCTCGGATACGTGGCGCTCCGGCAGGACGACATGGAGGAGGCGGACCGGCTCTGGCGGATCGTGACGGCCGCGGAGCCTGACAACGTCGACGCCTGGACCGGGCTGGGACTCGTCGCCTGGCGACGGGCGGATCTGCCGGCGGCCGAGGATGCGTTCGAGCGTGTGGCCCGCGTCGATCCGGGCAACGCGACCGCGGTCGACTACCTGGAGCGTATCCGCGGCCCGGCGCTGGGTCCTGCGCCCGAGCGGCCGCCACTCGAACTGCCGGACAGCTTGCGGTACCCGTCGCGCACCGCCGGCGATCGCTTCGAGGTCAGGACACCGGACGGCTGGACCCCCTTCTACATCAAGGGGGTGAACCTCGGAGCCGCACTACCGGGCCGGTTTCCGAGCGAGTTCCCGGATTCCGCGGTGTACGCGCGGTGGGTCGAGCGCATGGCCACGATGAACGCGAACGCGGTCCGCGTCTATACGATCCATCCGCCGGGGTTCTACGAGGCGCTCCTGGACTGGAATGTCGCCAACCCGGACCGGGCGCTGTGGCTCATCCACGGGGCGTGGGCCGGGATACCGCCGGACGGCGACTTCGCCGCCGAGCCCTACGAGTCGGACTTCTTCGCCGAGATGCGCCGCGTCGTCGACGTGCTCCACGGGCGCGCCAGCCTCGAGTACCGGCCGGGCAACGCGTGGGGGCACTACACCGCCGACGTGTCGCGCTGGACGCTCGCGTACATCCTGGGCCGGGAATGGGAGCCGCACAGCGCCCTGGCCTTCGACTCCATTCGGGGCGGGGAGAGCGGCTTCGACGGGCGGTACGTCCGGGTGGACGGCGGGAACGCCCTGGACGCATGGATGGCGGAGGCGGTCGAGGAGATCGTCGCCTACGAGACCGAGACCTACCGGGCGCAGCGGCCCGTCGCCTACACCAACTGGCCGACGTTGGACCCGCTCGACCACCCCTCCGAGACGACCGCGGACGAGGAGATGGCGATCCGGCGCGCGCTCGGCGAGAATCCCCCCGTTCGCCCCCGTGAGTACGAGAACGACGCGATCGCGCTCGACGCGTCGCTGGTGAGTGTGACGGACCGGTTCCCGGCCGGCTACTTCGCGTCCTACCATGCGTATCCGTACTACCCGGACTTCATGATCCTGTCCGAGCGGTATGCGTCGGCGTCCTCGACCATGGGTCCGTCCCGCTACATCGGCTACCTGCGTGAGCTCAAGGCCCACCACCCCGACATGCCGGTCGTCATCTCGGAGTACGGCGTTCCGGCGTCGCTCGGGAACGCGCACCTGCAGCCGCAGGGCTGGCATCACGGCGGCCTCACCGAGGACGAGATGGCCCGCGTGAACCAGCGTCTCACGCTCGAGCTGGCTGAGGCCGGTATGGCGGGCGGCGCCCTGTTCGCATGGATCGACGAGTGGTTCAAGCAGAACTGGGTCGCCCTCGAGTTCGAGCTGCCGGCCGAACGGAATCGGCTCTGGTACAACCGGCTGGACGCGGAGCAGCACTACGGCATGTGGGCCGTCGAGGCCCGACCGCCCTTCGCGGGCGAGACGCTCGAGGAGCGTGTCGCCGAATGGCGCCAGGAGCCTGCGCTCTACGAGACCCCGCAGCTCACGGTCCGGGCGGCCCATGACGCCGCGTATCTCTGGCTGTCCGTCGAGGTGCCCCGGGCGCTTGCCGCGGATACCGTGCTGGTCGGATTCGACGTCGTGCGGCCCGAGGCCGGGGATTTCCGGTGGCCTGGCCGGGTGGGCGAGCGCCTTCCGGTGGGTCTCGAGTTCGTGCTGAGGGCCACGGGGGACGAGGTTCGGGTGATGGCCGATCCGCCGTCGAACCCGTTCCGCCTGGTCGAGGTCGGGGAGGGGGCCACCGGTCTCGCCGGTCGGCGCGTAGCCTTCGAGAACGCCCCGGACGGCCTCTTCCACACTCGGGTCGAACAGCGCTTCAACCTCCCCTACTACACCGAGCCCAACGACGACGGCCGCTACGATTCACTCCGGGTGGTCGTGAACCGCCGGAGGTTCGCGAGCGACTCCACCGAGTACCTGGCCGCCGGCTACGACCGGGGCGTGCTGCCTGCCGGGCGAGCCCCGGACGGCTTCTGGGAGCGGACCGCGGACGGTCGCATGCTGGAGGTACGGATCCCCTGGCTGCTGATCAACGTGACCGACCCGTCGAGCCGCACCGTGCTCCAGGGCCCGGGCGCGGCGAACGCACGGGACGCGGAGCGTGGACCGGACGGACGCTGGAGGCTCCGCGATGGCGTCCGCGCCTGGCCGGACTCGGTGTTCGGCGCCTTCGGGACCGAGCAGGTCGAGGATATCGGGATCGTGGCCTCGGTGCGGGGGCCGGCGGGTGCCGTGATGCTCCCAACCTCCGGGCGCCCGGTGGCCCGCTTCGCCTGGTCGACGTGGGAGGAGCCCGAGTGGGTCGAGCGCCCACGGGTCGCCTACGACGTCATGGCCGATCTGTTCGCGGAGCTCCAGCCGTACGGCACCGGTCCGTTGATCCAGCCCGGTGGGCCGACCCGTCCTCCGGGTGGGGCGGGGGCTGGGGCGTCTCCATCGGGCGACGCGGCCGGACCCACCCCCGGTGCCACGCCAATGGACACGCTGCGCGAGGCTGCCGCCCGGGCCTGGGAGGCGGGAGAGACGGACGAGGCGATGCGCCTCTACGAGCAGCTGTTGCTGGACGCGCCGTCGGACCCGCTCGCGCTCCACCGGACTGCGCTCATGCTCGCCTGGGACGAGCGGTACGAGGCCTCGCTGGCCCGTTTCGACCGGTTGATCGGCGACGCCCCCGATCATCTGGGGGCGAGGGTGGACCGGGCGCGTGTCCTGGCCTGGTCCGGAGACGTGCCCGCCGCGCTCGCGGCGCTGGACGCCGTCCTCGAGCGTGAACCGGGTCACGCGCCCGCGCTCGAGGCCCGCGCCCTCTTCCAGGCATGGGAGGGTCGGTACGACGAGTCCCTGGCCGCCTACGACGACCTTCTCTCGATCGCTCCGGACAACGTCGATGCCCGCCGGCAACAGGCCCAGGTTCTGACGTGGGCGTCGGATTTCGGCGCGTCGATCGCGGTGTACGACTCGATCCTGGCCCGGGAACCGGACGATCTCGAGGCTCGGCGGGCCCGGGCCCGGGCGCTCGCCTTCTCGGACCGCCTCGACGAGGCGGTTGCCGAGTACGGGCGGGTCCTGGAGCGCGCGCCGGGCGACCCGGAGGCGCTCGTGGGGCTCGGTCGGACCCTCGGGTGGGCCGGTCGGCTCGTCGAGGGGGAGGAGACCCTGCGGACCGCCGCGCGCGGGGAGGGCGGGGCGGACGCCTGGGTCGCGCTCGGCCAGAACCTCCGGTGGCAGGGACGCAACGCCTCCGCGCTCGCCGCCCTGGAGGCGGCCGTGGAGGCCGACCCCACGCACGGTGAGGCGAGGGAGCAACTCCGGTCCATGCGCTCGGCGATGTCCCCGTCGGCGTGGCCGAGCGTGGCGTTCGAGTCCGACTCCGACGACAACCGGATGCGGACCGTGTCTGTCGGCGCCAGCTGGCACGCGACACCGCGTCTCCGGATCCGGTCCGACGTGTACGAGAAGACGCTCGACCAGAATCCCCTGTCACGGTCCGCGTTCGGCGTGACCCTCTCGGGTGCCTACGTGCTCGAGCCGGGGTGGACGGTGTCGGCGGGGCTCGGTGGCACGCGGGTGGACGGGGCGGGGGCGTCGACGGAGCTCTCCGCTCAGGCCGCCCTCGCCACGCCCGGCCGGCACCCCTACGGCGCGACGCTCCAGATCGGTACCAGCCAGCTCGACGCGACCGCCGCGCTGGCCGCGGCCGGAGTCCGCATGTCGGAGGCCTCGCTCTCCATGCGCTGGCGTCCTTCGGCGGACTGGCGTCTCGACGGATCGGTCGGCCACGCGCGCTTCGAGGGCTCCGAGTCGAACACGCGCACGAACGGATCGGTGTCCGCGGCCCGGACGCTGCCGCGCGGGTTCGCCATGGGCGTAGCCGGACGTGCGTTCACGTTCGAGAAGGACCTCGGCGACGGCTACTTCGACCCGGATTTCTACGGCATCCTGGAGCTGACCGGCCGCTGGCAGACGGACCTCGGAGCCTGGAACCTGCTCCTCGAGGGCGCTCCCGGAGTGCAGAAGGTGACCAGCGACGGCGATCCGGCCGGGACCATGCGGGCTTCGGCGCGCATCGGGTATGCCGTGGCGTCCGGCCGGGAGATCGCCCTGTCCGGCGGGTACTCCTCGACCGGTCTGCAGAGCTTCTCGACGGGCTCGTCCGACTACCGCTACTCGGCTGTGATCCTCTCGGTCGGATGGCGCTTCTGATTCGGATCGCGCGAACCGAAGATCCTTGCAGTTTGGCCGCAGTCGGTGACAGCTTTTTCGAGCCCCCCCCTTCATCCCAATCGAGGATTGGAACATGCGACGTTTGATGCTTGCCGCCGTGCTGGCGGGCTTCCTGGTTCCTGCCGCGGCCGAGGCTCAGCTTCCGCGGATCATGGCCGGCGGGGGACTGAGCACACCGACCGGCGATTTCAACGATGTGGCCGAGGTGGGCTACCACGGCCGTCTGGGCCTCCAGATGGGCGCGCCCGCCTTCCCGCTCGCCGGCCGCCTGGAGGGTGAGTACCACTCGTTCGGCCAGACCACCGGGCTTCCGAAGTACAAGGTGCTCAACGGTACGCTGAGCGCGGTGCTCGAGCTTCAGGGGACGGGCATCAGCCCGTACTTCCTCGCCGGTATCGGACGCTACCGTGTGGACGCGGACATCACCGGCCTCGAGTCGGATCCGGTGACCGAGACCGGCTTCCAGGGTGGTTTCGGCGTGAACATCGGGGCGCTCGGATTCGGCGGCTTCGCCGAGTTCCGGGTGATCCAGATCAACACCGAAGGCAGCAAGATCCGCTACTTCCCGGTGAGCGTGGGCTTCCGCCTGTGAGGTAGTCGTGCGCGACCGCCGTCGACCGTCGGCCCGTTCGTGGCGGCGGCCGGCGGGGGCCACGGGGACTCCCAAGGTCCGGTCGGAGATGGCTCCGGCCGGGCCTTTCTCGTTCCGGGCGCGGGTGACGCCTCCGGGGCGCGGCGCCCCTCGGCCCTCGCGGTGATGCTTGACGCAGCCGTCTCGCTGCACGATAGTGTCGCAATGACATTACTGTCTTTGTGACACCAGTGCGCGAGGCGCCCGTGACGACCCCCGACTCCGAGCACATCCACGCCTTCCTGCCTCTTCATCCCGAGGCGTTCCGGATCCTGACGGTCCTGCACGGTCAGGAGCTCCACGGATACGCCATCGTGAAGGAGCTCGAGCGCGATCCCGGGCGGCCCGGACCGGTCATGCCCGCGAACCTCTACCGACGGCTGCGGACCCTGCTCGCGGACGGGCTCCTGGAAGAGACCGAGGGACCCGCGGGCGAGGAGGTGGACGAGCGCCGCCGCTATTTCGCGGTGACGTCGCTCGGCCGGGCCGTGGCCCGTGCCGAGGCCGGGCGCATGGAGGGGCTCCTCCGGGAGGCGCGGGAGGCGTTCGGCGGTGGCTGAGCGGACGGCCGCCCGGTTGTACCGGGTCCTCCTGCTGGCTTTTCCGTCGGACTTCCGTCGCGACTGCGGGGACGAGATGACCCGCTTGTTCGTGGACCGGCTGGACGACACCGCGGGCCGGCCGGCCCGCGCGGGTCTCTGGGTCCGGGCGGTGCTGGACGTGGTGGTGCAGGCGGGCGCCGAGTGGACGCACGGGGTGACGAGACTTTCCAGGGAGGGGATGGCGATGGGTGGATGGGTGCAGGACATTCGGCTGGCACTGCGCGGCCTGAGGAAGCGGCCGGGCTTCACGGCGGCGGCGGCGGGGACTTTGGCGCTGGGCCTCGGCGTCGTGGTGGCGCTCTTCAGCGTTGTGGACGCGGTGCTCCTTCGGCCGCTGCCGTATCCCGACTCGGAAGAGCTGGTCGTGTTCTGGAAGGTCGGTACCGAGGACGGCGAGCGCGGACGCTCCGTGGACCACCCGGATCTCGACGCGTGGTCCGAGGGCGTGCCCGGCCTGCAGGTCCTCGGCTACGCTTCCAGCCAACCCACGCTGCTCCTGGGCGGCGCGGCCGAGGTCGTGACGGTGGCGCGGGTCACCGGCGCACCTCTGGGGACGTTCGGCGTGGCGCCGTTCCTCGGTCGTGATCTCTCACGGGCCGACGACGTCCCCGCCGGACCACGCGTGGCCGTGCTGTCCCATGCGTTCTGGAGCACACGGCTGGGCGCCGCCCCCGACGTCGTGGGCACCTCCCTGACTCTGGGAGGCGAGCCGTGGGAGATCGTCGGCGTGGCGCCGGAAGGGTTCGCGTTTCCCGGCCGCCCGGACCTCTGGATGCCTCGTCTGCACCCGGCGGAGGGATGCCACCACGGCTGCAACATCATGGTCGCCGCGGGACGGCTTCCCGAAGGGATGGACGTGGCCGCCGTGGAGGAGCGGCTACGGGCCGTGGACGCCCGTCTGGCGGAGGCGTTTCCCGAGCAGCACGAGGACGTGGTCACCGAGCTCCAGTCCATGCACGAGCACGACGTCGCCGATGTGCGCTCGGCGCTCTGGGTGCTCATGGGAGCGGTGGCGCTTGTGCTGCTCATCGCGTGCGCCAACGTGGCGAATCTCATGATCGTCAGGGGAGCGGGGCGGAGCGGCGAGATGGCCGTCCGCGCCACCTTGGGCGCGAGCCGCGGCCGGCTGGTCCGGCAGCTCTTGGCCGAGGCGCTGGTGCTGGCGGGGATGGCCGGAGCGCTCGGGACCGTGCTGGCGTTCTGGGGCATCGACGCCCTGGTGGGCATGGCGCCCGAGGGCCTGCCCCGCATGGACGAGGTGGCGCTGGACCCCCGAGCCCTGGGGTTCGCGGCGCTCCTCGTGCTGCTGGTGACCGTGGTGTTCGGGTTGCTGCCCGCTCGCCGGGCATCTCGCGTGGCGCCGGCGTCTTTCCTGCACGGCGGGACGCGGGTGGAGGGCGGACGCCGGAGCGGCTGGTCGCGCTCGCTCCTTCTAAGTGGTGAGGTGGCGCTGTCCCTCGTGCTGCTTCTGGGTGCGGGCCTCATGCTCCGGACGCTGACGGAGATCCGCGCCGTGGAGCTGGGCTACCAGGTGGAGGACATCGAGCGGTTCCGGCTCTCCACGCCGGAGAGTCGCTACGACACCGAAGAGACGCTGCGCTTCTTCAGCGAGCTGGAGGATCGGCTGGCCGCCCTCCCGTCCGTGGAGGCCGCCGGCCACGCCTTCGGCGTGCCCTTCGCCCCGGGCTCCATGACCATCGGCATCGAGCTCCGGAGTCGCCCCGACGCGGAGCCCGCTCCGGTGGGTCTGCGCCCCGCGAGCCGCGGGTACCTCGAGACCTTGCGGATTCCCCTGGTCCGGGGGCGCTGGTTCACCGAGGACGATGTCCACGAGGCCGAGGCCGTGGCCGTGGTGAACGAATCGGCCGCCCGCGTGCTCTTCCCGGACGGCTCCCCACTGGGGGAGCGTGTCTCGGTCTCCGCGAGCTGGGGCTTCGACAAGGAGCCCGACTGGACCATCGTGGGCGTGGTCGGCGATACCCGGGTATCCGACGCCACCCGGCCCGACATCCCCACCATCTACCTGCCAAACGCCCAGTTCGGCGTCAACATCGCGTACTTCACCGTGCGTCGGGCTCCAGGGGCCCTCTCGGTGCTGCCTGCCGCCCGGCAGCTTCTCGCCGACATGGACCCGGAGCTGGCCATCACCCGCGAGGAGTCCCTGGTGGACGCGGTAGCGCGGGAGACTGCGTCCACCCGCTTCTACATGACCCTGCTGGGCGTCTTCTCCGTGCTGGCGGTGGTGCTGGCGGCCGTGGGTCTCTACGGGGTCGTCGCCTACTCGGTGAGCCGGCGGGTGCGCGAGATCGGCATCCGCAGGGCGTTGGGCGCACGGGCCGAAGACGTGGTGGGGCTGGTGGTTCGGCAGGGTGTGGCGCCCGCGCTCCTCGGGGTTGCCGTGGGCCTCGTCGCCTCGTGGTTCGGCGCCCGGACCATGGGCGCGCTTCTCTATGGCGTCGAGCCGGGTGATCCCCTGACCCTGGCCGGCGTGACCGCGCTGCTCCTGCTCGTGGTGCTGGTCGCCTCCCTCGTGCCGGCCCGGCGCGCCGCCGCCATCCACCCGGGAAGTGCTTTACGGGAAGAGTGAGCCGCTGGTGTCGGCCGGCGCCGGGGCCGCGCCCGCCGCCGGCCTCCCTCAATCGATGAGCACGCGTTCCAGCTCCCCCCGGACCCCGTCCGCGTCGGTGACCGGCAGGTAGCAGGCGTACGCCCTGCAGACGTAGGCCGCCGGCCGGCCGTCGACGAGCCCCCGGTCGGCGAGGAGCGGCACACCGGGCACGTCGACCTCGGGTGCGCGGCCGACCACGGTGAGCGCGGGAAGATACGCCTGGTGGGCCGCGCGGATCAGCGCCCGGGTCGCGTCGGTCGACAGGTCTCCGACGACCGCCACCTCGACCGGTAGCGCCCGCGCGCGGTCCAGCGCCGAGAGCATACGGCCGAAGGCCGTCCCGAAGCGCTGAAGGGCTCCGACGTGGGTGGAGAAGGTCTCCTCGGCGATCTCGCGGTAGCGCGGCTCGTCGAACACGTGGCCGGCACGGACGAACAGCTCCGCCGCGAGCGAGGGGCCGGAGGGCGTGGCCCCGTCCGTCGAGTCCCGTGGCCGGACCACCAGCGCCTCCCCGTCGTCGGGGGCATCGAAAAGGAGCCCGGTCTCCGGGTCCCGGAACCGCGCCAGGATCTCCTCGCAGCACCAGCGCGCACGCTCGAGCCACCGCGGACCGAGCGTGGCCGCGTGGAGCGATAGGGCCGCGTTGCCCAGGGCGGCGTGATCCTCCAGGAAGGCGGGCACCTTCGCCTCACCGTCCTTGAAGACCCGCAGGAGCCGCTCTCCGTCGAACAGGCGATCCTCCAGGAACCCCGCAGCCTCCACCGCGGCGTCGATCCAGTCCTCGCGCCCGAGCGTCGCGCCCGCCTCCGCCAGCGCCCGGATCGTCATCGCGTTCCACGACACCAGGATCTTCTCGTCCCGGAACGGCGCCTCCCGCTTCGCCCGCGCCTCGAGCAGCCGCGCGCGGTCCTCGGCCAACCGCGCTCGCAGCTCGTCCTCGCCGACGCCCTCTTCCCCGGCGACCTCGGCCGGTTCGCGTGTCACGTGCAGGATCGAGCGGCCCTCGAAGTTGCCGCCCCGCGTCACTCCGTACACCTCCGCGAACACCCGGGCCCGGTCGGCGCCGAGCACCGTATCGAGCTCGCCCGGCTTCCAGACGTAGAACACCCCTTCCTCCCCCTCCGAGTCGGCGTCGCGGGCGGTGTAGAACCCGCCGTCGGGCGAGCGGAGGTCCGTGAGCACGTCGCCGAGCACTTCCTCGACGACGGCGCGGAGGTCCGCCTCCCCGGTCAGGCGGTACGCGTCGAGGTACAGCCGCGCGAGGAGCGCGTTGTCGTACAGCATCTTCTCGAAGTGCGGCACGAGCCACCGGTCATCGACCGAGTAGCGGTGGAAGCCGCCGGCGAGCTGATCCCGCATCCCACCCGCGGCCATGGCCCGGAGCGTGTGGAGGAGTGACGCCTTCGCCGCCTCGTCTCCGGTCCGGGCCGCGTGGCGGAGGACGATCTCGAGGGTCACGGGCTGGGGAAACTTCGGGGCCCCGCCGTAGCCGCCATGCTCCCGGTCGTAGCGCCCAGCGAGCGCCTCGTACGCGCCGTCGAGCAGTGCGACCCCCGCCTCGCCCGGTGTTCCCGGCTCGTTGGCCCGGGTCAACGCCTCCACCAACCGCTTCCCGCTGGCGAGCACCTCGGGGCGTCGATTCCGGTAGGCCTCGGCCACCCCGCGCAGCACCTGCTGGAACGCCGGCATCCCGTGCCGCGGCTCGGGCGGGAAGTACGTGCCGCCATAGAAGGGAACGCCGTCCGGCGTCAGCCAGACCGTGAGCGGCCATCCTCCTCCGCCGGTCATCGCCTGGACCGCCTTGATGTAGATCTGGTCGATGTCGGGTCGCTCCTCGCGGTCGACCTTCACACTCACGAAGAGCTCGTTCATGAGCGCGGCGGTCGCTTCGTCCTCGAACGACTCGCGTTCCATGACGTGGCACCAGTGGCACGCCGAGTATCCGATGGAGAGCAGGACAGCCCGGTCCAGCTCCCGGGCACGCTCGAAGGCTTCGTCGCCCCACGGGAACCAGTCCACGGGATTGTGGGCGTGCTGCTGCAGATAGGGGCTCGATTCCTGCGCGAGTCGGTTGGCCATGGGATTTCGGTTGGGGCGGGTAGCTTGAAGGTCTCGGGCGTCCCGCGAAGCGTCGGCGGGCCGGCCGTAAACAAATGTTTTCAACTTCTGGACCGGGTGATTACATTGTCACCCCCGAACCGGTATCCACCCACGCCGTAGGCACGTGTCCATCCACACCCGCATGCTGGCCCTCGCGGTCCGGCGGCCACGCACGATTCCCGCGATTCTCGGCGCCTCCTGGGCGTTCCGGGCCCGGGACTGGTACAGGCGTTTTCCGTTCCTGCCCGTGCCGCCGGCCTCGTACATGCGTTGGCGGATGGAAACGGCGTTCGGCGACCCCGACGTGGTGCCGCCCCTCGACGACCTCGAGCGATACCTGGTCTGGACCCAGAGCATGCGGCGCAGGATCGGTGGAAGCGACGCGGCGGAGGGCCCGACGCATGACTAGGCTCGTGCTCCTCTCCGTGTTATGTCTCCTCACATGGTACTACTTCCCCGAGTCACGGGCGATCATGCTCGAGGCCACGGAGCCGATCGTGGAGCCGCTGGTGGAGCCCATCGTCCGCCCGTTCCAGGCGTGGGGCGCCCTGGACGAGATGCACAGGATCGGGCGCAACGTGGTCTCCCACGAGCGTTTGACCGGTGAGATCCCCGACGAGGACGATGCCTGGGAGGAGTGGCTCCAGGAGCGCTACCGGGCCAGGGACGTCGGCACGGACCGCTGGGGCTCGACCTACCGGCTCGTCGTCTGGCCCGACTCCGTCGGCATCGTCTCGTACGGACCCGACGGGATGGCCGGCACCGATGACGATCTGCAGGTCGCCATGCCCCGCGGGTAGCGACGCCCTGCGGATCCTCGTGCAGGGCGCCTCGGGCGCCGCGGTGGCCTGAATGGATCCCGTCGGCGCGTACCTCCTCGAGCTCCTGCCCCTCTACGGGCCCTGGCTCCTGTTCGCCCTCGCGGTGCTCGAGACGTGCTTCGTCACCGGGCTCGTCGTCCCGTCCGGCATGGCGACGTCCTTCGCCACGGCCCTCGCGCTGGAGGGCGAGGTCGCGCTGGCTCCGATGCTCGCGGCCGCCGGCGCGGGCGGGGCGCTGGGGGACAGCATCGGCTTCTGGATCGGCCGGACGTGGGGGAGCCGCGTGCTGGAGGGTGACAGCCGGATCGCCCGTATCGCGCGGGTACGGCACGCCCGCATGAGCCACTTCTTCGGGCGCCACCCGATCTACTCGGTGACGGTGGGTCGCCTGATCTCGTTCGCGCGCACCCTCATGCCCATGGCGGCCGGGATGAGTGAGCTCCGCTACCGGACGTTCCTCCTATACGAGGTGATCGGGCTCGTGGGGTGGGTGGCGATCTACGTGACCATTGGATGGCTCGCGGGTGAGAGCTGGGAAGCCGTGGCGCAGTGGGTCGGCGCCGGAGGAGCGATCGCGTTCGCCGTCGCCGGGGTGATCCTCTGGGTGGTGTGGCGCGCGCGTCGGGGACCGCGCCCCGCGCCGGAGTCTTCTTCCTCATGACGCTCAACGTCGCGCTCACCGGAAGCATCGCTTCGGGCAAGTCGACCGTGGCCGAGCTCTGGGCCGCCGAGGGGGTGCCCGTCGCCAGCGCGGACGACTTCGCCCGCCAGGCCGTAGCGCCGGGATCGCCCGGACTCACCGAGGTCCGCGAGCTGTTCGGGGACGCGGTGCTGACGCCCGACGGCGCGCTCGACCGGGCGGCCGTACGGAGCCGGGTGTTCCAGGACGACGACGCGCGGAGGCGCCTCGAGGCCATCATCCATCCTCGGGTGCGGGCGCTTCGCGACGCGTGGTTCGACGCCCGGGTCGCCGAGGGCCACGACATCGCCGTGTCGGAGATTCCGCTCCTGTTCGAGACCGGCATGGACGGGGCGTTCGACGTCGTCGTCCTGGTCGACGCCCCCGAGCCGGAGCGGCTTCGGCGTCTGGTCGAAGGCCGAGGGCTCGATGCGGGCGAGGCGCGCCGCATGATGGCCGCGCAGCTCCCCGCGGACCAGAAGCGTGACCGCTCCGACCTCGTCATCGACAACGGCGGCACCCTCGAGGCCCTCGAAGCCCGGTCGCGGGAGGTGCTCGAGGAGCTGCGCGCGCGCGCCCGCCCGCCGCTCCGCATGGATCTGCACCTCCATACCGAGGGTTCGTGGGATTGCCTCTCGGACCCGGAGGCGGTGCTGAAGCGGGCACGGGCGCTCGGCTATGGACGCATCGCCATCACCGACCACAACCGGGTCCACGTCGGGCTTCGCATGGCCGAGCTCCACCCCGGCGAGATCGTCCCGGGAGAGGAGGTGAAGACCGCCGAGGGCATCGACGTGATCGGGCTTTACCTGACCGAGGAGATCCCCAAGGGGACCCCGGCCGAGAAGACCATCGCCTGGATCCGCGAGCAGGGCGGGATTCCGTACCTCCCGCACCCGTACGCGGGCGGGAAGGGCGGCGGGGGGCGCATGGCGGACGCACTGGCATCGCTTTGCGACGTGGTCGAGGTGTTCAACGCCCGGCTCCACGACCCGGAGTCCAACACCCGGGCCGAGGCCCTGGCGGAGCGGCACGGAACGCTCCGGGGCGCGGGATCGGACGCGCACACCGTCGGTGAGATCGGAAACGCCTTCGTCGAGCTCCCGGCGCATCCGAACGACGCGGAGGGGCTCCGGGCCGCCCTCGCCCACGCCCGGACCGGCGGCACCGAGGCATCGCGGCTCGTGCATCTGGCCTCCACCTGGGCGAAGGTGCGGAAGAAGCTGCCCGGGGGAGCCTGACCGCGTCCGCGGAGCGGGCGGCATCGACTGAGCCGGCCCCCGTGCTCAACCACCGCCCTCGGCCCGGTCACGGGGCGGGCCGTAGCGTCCGAACGCGGTTTTTCGGTATCTTGCGGCCTCGCGGGGCCGCTCCGTCGGCCCGATCTCGTCATCTTCAGGGTCAGGAGTCGGAGTGAGCTATCGGACGCCCTCGAGCAGGGTGCCCGCGGTCATGGCGGCGAGAAATGCGCTCCTGGCTTCGCGGCGGGCGATCCTCACGACCCACCTGAACGCCGACGGCGACGGCGCCGGCTGCGAGTGCGCGCTGGCGTCGTGGATGCGCGCCAACGGCACCGAGGCTTGGATCATCAACCCGACGCCGTTTCCGGACGGATTCCGCTTCCTGGCGGAGTCGGAGGACTGGATCGTGCACGCGGGGTCGAGCCGCGCCCGGGACCTCTGCGGGTCCGCCGACCTCGCCGTCGTGCTCGACACCGGCGAGATCCCCCGGATCGGGCGGGTGCGGGATCTGATCCGCGACCTGCCGACCCTGGTCGTGGACCACCACCCGCCCGGCGATCACGCCATCGGCGGCATGTCGCTTCGTGACCCGGCGGCATGCGCGACGGGCGAGCTGCTCTACGACCTGATCACGGCGGCGAAGGGCCCCTGGACGGATCACGTGGCGCTCGGCATCTACGTCGCCATCCTGACCGATACCGGCGGGTTCCGCTTCACGAACGCCACGCCGGAGAGCCACCTCATCGCCGCGGACCTCATCGATCGCGGCGTGAACCCCGAGACCACCTACGAGCGGATCTACGGATCGGCGCCGCTGCGCCGGTTCGCGCTGCTGCGGGAGGCCCTCGACACGCTCGAGCACGACGCCGACGCGGGCATCTCCTGGATGGTCGTGCCGACCGAGGCGTACGAGCGGGTCGGTGCCACGCCGGAGGATCTCGAGGGGATGGTCGACGTGCCACGGACGATCGCCGGGACCAAGGTCGCGCTCCTCTTCCGCGGAACGTCGACGGGCGACATCAAGGTGTCGTTCCGCTCGAGCGGCGAGGTCGACGTGAACGCGCTCGCACGCCGGTGGGAAGGGGGCGGGCACGTGAAGGCATCGGGCGCGATGCTTCCGGGGCCGATGCAGCGCGCCATGGACGAGGTGCTTGCGGCCGCGCGGGACGTGGTGGCGAGCGCCGTCGGAGGAGGGCGGGCGTGACCCGCGCGCCGGCACCGCCGACCCGGGCTCCGCGATGACGCGGGCGGTCGACGGCGGCCGCGACTCCGACCCTGGAGTCCCCGAGGCGATCCCCCGCGTGCTCATCCGCGTGAGGGACCAGCTCGGCGTGCCCAGCATCGACCGCATGTGGATTTTCCCTCCCGTCCGCAAAGGCCGACGGGAACAGGGACTCGTCGCGGTTAGTACTTTCCTCGACGACGCCGACGACCGCAGGAGCATGGTCACGGTCGCGTACGTGGCCGAGCACACCGGCAAGGGTGTGACGGTCACCCCTTCGCTGACGCGGGAGGGCGACGCGCCGCCGGACCGTTTTCCGGGCGTGATCGAAGGTGTCGTGCGCCGGAGCGGCGACGAGCTGGGCGAGCCCCGCGAAGTCGAGATCGACGGCGACCCGGCCCGATTCGAGGAGCTCCTGGAGGAGTTCGACACGGCGTTCTTGAGGGCGATGGAATCGTGAGCACATCAACCGTAAGCGATCCGTTCACGCGGCTGTTCGGCCGCTATCTGCGCGACCAGGGGCTGCCGGTCACCCAGCAGCGCGAGGTCGTCGCGGACGTCGTGTTCGGCTCGGACGCGCACCTGTCCGTGGACGACATCGAGCGCGAGATCCGCTCTCGCGGCGAGCGCATCGGCAAGGCCACGATCTACCGCACCCTCGACCTTCTGGTCCGCAGCCGGCTCGTCGAGGAGCACGACTTCGGCGAGGGCTTCAAGCGGTACGAGCACCGCCTCTCGCGCCATCCGGTGCACGAGCACCTCATCTGCCTGGAGTGCGCCAGTGTCACCGAGTTCGAGAGCTCGGAGATGTACTCGGTCGAGAACCGCGTGCGCAGGGAGCACGGGTTCACGCCCGTGAGGCATCGCTTGGAGATCTACGGCCTGTGCGAGACTTGCCGGGAAGCCGGAGTCGAGCTTCCCAACGACGGACTCACCTGTCCCATCGAGACGGTTTGATCGACGCGCTGAAGGACCTCCCCTGGGAGCCGCCCCACACCTTCCTCGGCCTCGATGGCAAGGACGCCGCGTTCGACGAGGCCCGCTCCGTCATCCTGCCGGTGCCCTACGAGTCCACGACGTCGTACGGCGGCGGGACCCGGAACGGCCCCGGCGCCATCGTCGACGCGTCGCGCTACATCGAGCTGTACGACCAGGAGCTCGGGTGCGAGGCCGCGCTCCGCTACGGGGTGCACACGCTCCCGCAGCTCCACCTCACCCAGGCCGGGGCGGAGCATGCGATGGCCGAGCTGCAGGCGTCGTACGCGCGGGTGGCCGAGGCCGCCGGCGACCGCTTTCTGCTCATGCTCGGCGGCGAGCACTCGGTGACCGGCCCCGCCGTCCTGGCCCAGGCGGACCGCTCGGACGAGCGGCTCACCGTGCTGCAGATGGACGCCCATGGAGACCTCCGCACCAGCTACGAGGGCACGCCCCACTCGCATGCCGCGGTCATGGCTCGCGTCCTGGACCGGGCCGACGTCGTCGGGGTCGGCATTCGCGCCATCTGCGCCGAGGAGCGCGAGCTCTCCGACCGCACGCCCGGATCGACGCTGATCTGGGCCGACGAGATGTGGGAGGACGACAGCTGGATGGACCGCGCCCTCGAAGCACTCGGGCCGCGGGTGTATCTCACCTTCGACGTGGATTACTTCGACCCGTCGCTGATTCCGTCGACCGGCACGCCGGAGCCGGGGGGCGGCGACTGGTACCGGACGCTTCGCTTCCTGAAGCGGGTCTTCGCCGAGCGGGACGTGGTCGCTGCGGACGTCGTGGAGCTCGCGCCGATCCCCGGAAACCACGCGCCCGACTTCCTCGTGGCGAAGCTCGTCTACAAGCTCCTGTCGTACCGGTTCCAGGGCGACTTGCGGGGCTGAGAGCCCCGGGTCCGTGACTTCCGACCGCTCTCCGGCGCGCGCGCTCCCGGGCGAGAAGCATCCGGCCCTGCTCGGAACCCCCGATCTGCCGCGCTTCGACACGGACGAGATCGAGCGGACCGCCGGCTCCGAGACCATCCTCGGGAACCGTCTCCAGATCCAGTTCGAGGGATCGAGCACGTTCGCCGGATGGCTCGAAGCCATCGCCGGGGCGCAGCGCTTCGTGTACTTCGAGAACTACGTCATCCGGAACGACGAGATCGGCTTCCAGTTCCGGGACGCGCTCATCGCGAAGGCGCGGGAAGGGGTCACGGTCTGCGTGGTCTACGACTGGCTCGGCTGCTGGGCGACGCCGCGGTCGTTCTGGCGTCCGCTCGTGGCCGCGGGGGTGCGCGTTCACCCGTTCAACCGGCCGTCGATCGGGCTCGGCGATCCGTTCGGGGTCCTGCAGCGGGACCACCGGAAGCTGATCTGCGTGGACGGGGAGGTGGCGTTCGTCGGTGGGTTCTGCATCGGGGTCGAATGGGCGGGGACCGAGCACGAGGCGCCATGGCGTGATACCGGACTCGAGATCCGCGGGCCGGCGGCGCTCGAGGCGGCGGTGGCGTTCGAACGGCACTGGTCCGCCATCGAGGAGCCGCTCCATCTGGCGAGCACGCTCCCGAAGGTGGAGGATGTCGGTGACACGCCGGTCTGGCTCATCCAGGGCGAGCCGGGGCGGGCACGGGTGTACCGGACCCTCCATTACGCAGCGGTCCGCGCCCGACGCCGCATCTGGATCACCGACGCCTATTTCGTCGCGCCCCGCGCGGTGTCGGAGGCCCTGGGCGCCGCCGCCCGCGACGGCGTCGACGTGCGCATACTGGTTCCGGCCCACAACAACTGGCCGTGGGTGGGCAGCATCTCCCGCGGTGGATACCGCGGTCTGCTCGAAAGCGGCGTGCGGATCTTCGAGTGGCAGGGCCCCATGATCCACGCCAAAACGTCGGTCGTGGACGGTGTCTGGTGCCGGGTCGGCTCGAGCAATCTGAACGGCGCGAGCCTCATGGGGAACTGGGAGCTGGACGTAGGCGTTCTGGATCGGGGCGTGGCCGGTCAGCTCGAGGGGCTCTTCATGGCCGACCTGGCGTCGTCGGTGGAGATCGTGTTGCCGAACCGGGTCCGGACGAGGCTCCGGAGCGAGGCCGGACGTGAGCCACGGCAGGAGTCCATCGAGCCGAGCGGCTCGCTCCCGGAGCGGTTGGAACAGCAGCTCCGCACGCTCGGGCACGGGCCGGGACGGCTGAGCCTGGCGTCCGTGGTCCGCGCCGGCTTCGTGCTGGGGGATGCGCTGGCCGGGAACCGGACGCTCGGGCGTGAGGACCGGACGGTCCTGGGGACCGTCTCTGTCGTCATCCTGGTGCTGGCGGGCGTGGCCGCGTTCGCGCCGACGGTCGTCGGCTGGACGCTCGCCGCGGTGTTCGGGTGGTTCGGCGTCACCACCGGGATCCGGGCGTTCATACAGGCACGGCGGGCCCGGAGGGAGGAGCACCGGGCGCGGGAGGATCTGCGGGCGTCGGAGCGGGAGCTGAAGCGGGAGCGGGAGTTGGAGTCCGAGCGGGACCTGGAGTCGGAGCGGGACCCGGAGTCGGAGCGGGAATCAGAGCGGGAGTCCGGGCGAAAGCCCGGGACCACTGAATCACAGCACGAGGAGCAGACTGGTGAATGAAGTCGAAGTTGGGATCGCGATCGCCTTCACGGCCGGTGTGCTCTCGTTCCTGTCCCCGTGCGTGCTGCCACTCGTGCCGAGCTACCTCACGTTCGTGACCGGCATGAGCCTGGAGGACCTCCAGGCCGGAGTGAACCGCAAGGCCACGATGATCCACTCGCTGCTCTTCGTGTTCGGGTTCAGCCTGATCTTCGTGCTGCTCGGCGCGTCGGCCTCCTTCCTCGGTCAGTTCTTCCGCCAGTACGAGCTGTGGATCGCGCGCGTCGGTGGACTGATCATCATCGTGCTGGGGCTCCACATGGCGGGCGTCTTCCGCATCGCGCCGCTGATGCGCGAGAGGCGGGTGCACCTGAACGACAAGCCGGTCGGCTACCTCGGCACGCTGGGCGTCGGCATGGCGTTCGGGGCTGGCTGGACGCCCTGCATCGGCCCGATCCTCGGCGCGATCCTCACCTACGGCTTCACCCAGGACACCATGTGGGCCGGCGTTGGCCTGCTGAGCGTGTACTCCCTCGGGCTCGCCGTTCCCTTTCTGCTCGCCTCCCTCGCCCTCGACCAGTTCCTGCAGACGTTCAAGCGCTTCCGCCGCTGGATCCCGGTGGTGGAAAAAGGGGCCGGCGTGCTGCTGATCATCCTGGGCGTGCTGCTGCTGACGGGTCAGTTCACGGTGTTGAGCGGATACCTGACACGGTTCACGCCGGGGTTCATTCTGGAGCGGATCTAACAGAGGGCGCGCGCCCGATCGCGAGGAAAACTGCACAATCGTGCGGTCGAAGATCGCGGTCGTGTGACTTTGCCCCGCTGAGCGAGGAGAACGGCACAGGGGGCCGAGTAAGGTCGCGCCCCGTGTGCGATTTGCCCCGGTATGCGGGGAGAACCAACACACTAGTGCCTTGGATCCTCGAGGGTGTGCGGTTTTCCCCGCCCGCCCACGCCCGCCGGCCCGCTAGTCGGTGGGATCCATGACCATCGGGATGCATCGACACTTCGGAGTAACCGTCCACAAGGCAGTGCGTCCCGATGGTAGTGTGTTTACCAGGGGCGCCAGCTTCAACACTGATGTCGCCCTGCCCCTTCCGGGCGGAGCCTTCACGATAGACACACCTCTCAACCCACGTCGATGACGATTCAGGAGTTCATTACCGGAGCCGCCGTCGTGGAGGGGATTCTTATGGCGAGCCTTGATTTGCGGCTTCGGAGACACCTCCGGGCAGGTATCCGCGAAGACCAGCTTGGTCCTGTCCCATTGTACTGGCAGGAGCCCGACTTCTTCACCGCGACAGGCGATCGGTACCGACGGGCCCTCGTGGTGCTGACCTGGCTCATGTTGGGCACGGTCTTGAGCCTTGCCTTCACGATGGTGTGAGTGTCGTGGCAGTCGGTCGCGAACTTCGTCCCACGAAACGAACTCGGGGGGCGACATGGCCAGCCTCCGCTCGAGCTCATCGACGTGCCATTCGCGAATCGGCACATCGCCTGAGCTAGCCGCCATCAAATCCCAGGCCTCTCCAAAGAGCGCGATTCGCTCCTCAGGTGGGCGGCCCATGGACCTATCGTGTTGACCCGAGCGTAGAGCATACGTTGGAGGTGTGACCAGCTACAAGAAGACACTCGCCAAGGTCCTCCGGGGTAGCTCGGATGCCAACATCAGGTTCGTCGACCTGAGAACGCTGCTCGCGGCCCTGGGCTTTGAGGAGCGGATCAAGGGCGGTCACCATATCTTCAGTCTCGAAGGACGCGAGGCCGCGCTGAACCTCCAGCCCAGGGGCTCGAGAGCCAAGGCGTATCAGGTGAAGCAGGTCCGACGGATCATCATTGAGCACGGGCTGGCCAACGATGAAGAAGACGACTAAGCACCGCTACGAGATCGTCCTCTATTGGAGTGACGAGGACCAGGCATACATCGCCGAGGTCCCCGAGCTCGAGTGGTGTGCCGCCGACGGCGAGACCTATCAGGAGGCAATCGCGAACGTCGAGGTCGTCATCGATCAGTGGATCGAGACCGCCAGGGAGAAGGGCTGGAAGATCCCCGAGCCCAAGGCTCGCCGCCGGGTGTACGCCTGAGCGCCGGCGTCCGCCACCGTCTTACGAAGCCGCCCCCGCCAGATCCTCCGACTCCAGGTCCTCCTCCAGCATCTGGCGGCGTAACAGCCGCGCGTAGGTGCCGCCCCCGCCGATGAGCTCGGCGTGCCGCCCCCGCTCCACGATCCGTCCGTCCTCGAGCACCAGGATCAGGTCGGCGTGCATGACCGCCGAGACCCGGTGGCTGATGATGAACGTGGTGTGCGTGGCCGTGACCGAGCGGAGGTCGGCGAGGATCTTCGCCTCGGTGTGCGTGTCGACGGCGCTCAGGGCGTCGTCCAGCAGGAGGATCTTCGGATCGCGGGCCAGCGCGCGGGCGAGGGCGGCCCGCTGCTTCTGCCCCCCGGACAGGTTGATGCCGCGCTCCCCGAGGGGGGTCTGGTAGCCGCGCGGAAAATCACGGACCTGCTCGTCGAGCTGGGCAACCCGCGCGGCCTCCTCGACCACCTCCGGATCGGGGTCGCCCTCCAACCCCAGCGCGATGTTCGCGGCGATGGTGTCGCTGAACAGGAAGGCGTCCTGGGGCACCATGCCGATGAGCCCGCGCAGGCCGGCGGGGTCGAGGTCGGGCAGGGGCACCCCGTCGAGGAGCACCCGCCCCTCGGTCGGGTCGTAGAGCCGCGGGATCAGCGAGACCAGGGTGCTCTTCCCCGACCCGGTGGGCCCGACGACGGCGACGGTGGCGCCGGCGGGCGCCGTGAAGTCGATGTCGTGGAGCACGGGCCTCGTCGTGCCCGGGTACGCGAACGACACGCCCTCGAAACGGATCTCACCCCTGGGCTCCTCGAGCCGCACCGGGTTCGGCGGAGTCGACACGGCGGGCTCCGTGTTCAGGATCTTGTTGATCCGCCCCATGGAGGCCGAGCCCCGCTGGTACAGGTTCACCACCCAGCCGAGGGCGATCATCGGCCACACCAGCAGCGTCAGGTAGAACGTGAACGCGACGAAGTCGCCCACGGTGATCCGCCCCGCGATGACCTCGAGCCCGCCGAGCCAGGTCACGAGCACCATCGAGATCCCGGCGATGAGCATGAGGAGCGGTCGGAACGCGCCGGTCGAGATGACCAGCTTCATGTTCCGCTCGCGGTAGTCCTCGTTGAACGCGTCGAAGCGTCGAGCTTGGTCGGTCTCCTGGCCATAGGCCCGTACGATGCGCACGCCCGTGAGGTTCTCCTGCACGAACGTCGACAGCGCCGAGAACTGCTCCTGGATCCGCTCGAAGCGCTCGTGGATGATGTGGCCGAACTTGATCATGATCGGCGGGAGCGCGAGCAGCGGGAGCACGGCGTACATCGTGAGTCGCGGGCTCATCCAGAGCATGAGGCTCAGCGTGAGCGTGAACGTGACCGTGGTGTTCACCGTGTACATCACGGCGGGGCCCACGGCCATCCGTACCGCGAGGGTGTCGTTGGTCGCGTGGCTCATCAGGTCTCCGGTCCGCACGCGGCCGTAGAACGCTGGGTCGAGCCGGAGGAGGTGCCGGAAGAAGTCGTCGCGGATGTCGGCCTCCATGCGGCGGCTGATCCCGTTCAGCAGCTCGCGCATGCCGTACCGGAAGACCCCGCCCACGAACGCGACCAGCACGATGAGCCCCGCGAGCCCGGCGATGCGCGACCGGGTCACCTCGGGGTCGCCGATCCCGTCGATGGCCAGCTTCAGCAGCCACGGGCCCGCGACCTGGAAGACGTTGGCGAACAGGACGCAGACGAGCCCGAGCGTGAAGCCCTTCAGGTAGGGCCGGAAGTACGGGAGGACGGTGCGGAGCTCACCCACCGGGCGCTCCTCCGTCGCGGGCGGGTCGGTCGCGTCCGGTCATCAGTACCCGAGCGCCGTGCCGCCCCGCCTGGGGTCCGACCACCCCGTCATCCGGCCGTCCTCGATGACGATCATCTGGACGTCGCCCGAGACCCCGGAGCGCTCGGTGACGGTGTGCCCGAGCGCCTCGAGGGCCGCCACCACGTTCGGCCGGAGGCCGCCGCGCTCGTACTGGATCTGGTCCGGGAGGTGCTGGTGGTGGATCCGCGGCGCATGCACCGCGTCGACCACGCCCATGCCGAAGTCGACCACGTTCGAGATCGTCTGGAAGACGGTCGTGATGATCGTCGACCCTCCGGGTGTGCCCGTCACGATCCGGAGCTCGCCCGCGGGGTCGAGCACGATCGTGGGCGTCATCGCGGACAGCATGCGCTTCCCCGGTGCGATGGCGTTGGCCTCGCCCTGGACCAGCCCGAACTGGTTCGGGACGCCCGGCTTCGAGGTGAAGTCGTCCATCTCGTTGTTGAGCACGAAGCCGGCCCCGGTCACGGTGACCTTACTCCCGTACCAGGAGTTGATGGTCGTCGTGATCGCGACCGCGTTCCCCTCGGCGTCGACGATGGAGAAGTGCGTCGTGTTCTCGCCCTCGTCCCAGGCCCCGAGACCCGGCTCGACGTCGGTGGACGGTGTCGCGGCGTCGAGGGAGATGGTCGATGCGCGCTCCCGTCCGTATTCCGCGGACGTCATGCGCTCGAGTGGCTGGTCCACGTAGTCCGGATCGGCCAGGTAGTGGTTCCGGTCCGCGTATGCGCGCCGCCACGCCTCGGCGTACAGATGGAGCGTCTCCGGGGCGAACCGGTCGTGGGCCGCGAGGTCGTACACCTCGAGGATGTTGGCGATCTCCGCCATCGTCGCGCCCCCGGACGAGGAGGGAGGCATGGAGAGGACGGTGTGGTCCCGGTAGCGGAAGGTGATGGGGTCGCGCCAAGCCGGCTCGTACGCCTGGAGGTCGTCGTGCGTGATGATCCCTCCGCCGCGCTCCATCTCGGCGACGATCAGGTCGGCGGTCTCGCCGAGGTAGAACCCGTCGGCGCCCTGGTCCCGGATGCGCTCGAGCGTCCGGGCCAGATCCGGCTGGCGGAGCGTGTCGCCCACGAGGGGCGGCTGGCCGTCGCGCGGCAGGAACTGCGCGGCCGACGCCGCGAACGCCGACAGGCTTTCGACCATCTCCGGCGAGAGCGAGCCCAGGAAGCGCTCCCGCACCTCGAAGCCCTCGGCGAGCTGGACGGCCGGCGCCACGAGGTCGGCCCACGGGAGCGTGCCGTACCGCTCGTGCGCGGCCCACATGCCGGCCACGGAGCCTGGGACCCCGGACGCCAGGTGCCCCACGACCGAGCGGTCGGTGACGTTCCCCTCCTCGTCGAGGTACATGTCCCGCGTCGCCGCGAGCGGCGCCTTCTCACGGAAGTCGAGCGCGGCCGCCTCGCCGTCGCCGGTGCGGAGGACCATGAAGCCGCCGCCGCCGATGTTGCCCGCCTCGGGGTTCACCACCGCGAGCGCGAACTGGACGGCCACGGCCGCGTCGACCGCGTTTCCGCCCCTGCGCAGAACGTCCAGGCCCACGTGGCTCGCGAGCTCGTCCGTGGTCACGACCATACCGCTGTCCGCGACGACCGGCTCCCCGCCGACGTACGTCCAGTTCTCCGGGAAGCGGTCGGTGCTCGGCTCGGCGCAGGCGAGCGCTCCCAACACGAGCGCGCCCGTCATGGCGAGCAGGGCGGGGCGAGCGGTCGGTCGGGCCGGGCGGCGCGTTTCGTGCTGGGGCATGGTCATGGGCCGGGCTTCTGGTGGAGCGGAGGTGTCGGAACGAAGTGGACGCCCCATGGAGGCGTACACTAGTGTAGTGCGACGACACACCCGTGCGGCGACAGGCCCCACGAGCTTCTCCGGAAGATCAGCCATGCCGAGGAGACGTACAAGCCGATGCTGGACTCACGTCTGACCGAGCAGCGGAACGAGCGGTCCGAGCGGATCGACGAGCTCGACCCGCTGGAGCTCGTCGAGCTGATCAACGCCGAGGACCGCCGGGTCCCGGAAGCCGTATGGGAAGTCCGCCACGAGGTCGCGCGCGCCCTGGAGCTCGCGGAGACCGCCTTCCGCGCGGGCGGACGGCTGATCTACGTCGGCGCCGGAACGTCCGGGCGGCTCGGGGTGCTCGACGCCGCGGAGATGCCCCCGACGTACGGCACCGACCCGGAGATGGTCCGGGGGGTGATCGCCGGTGGGTACGAGGCGCTGGTCCGGGCCCAGGAGGGCGCCGAGGACCACCCCGAAGACGGGGCCCGCGCCATGGACGAGGCCGGGGTCGGCCCCGAGGACTTCGTGCTGGGGATCGCCACGTCCGGCACGACCCCGTATGTACACGGCGCCCTGGAGCGTGCCCGGGAGCTCGGCGCGCGCACCGGCTTCCTTCTCTGTACGCCCCCGAACGACGAGCTGATCGCCGCCCACGACGTGGTGATCGCGCCGCTGGTCGGCCCCGAGGTGGTGACCGGCTCCACCCGCATGAAGGCGGGCACGGCCACCAAGCTGGTGCTCAACACCATCACGACCGGGGCGATGGTGCGGCTAGGCAAGGTGCACGGGAACCTCATGGTCGATCTCCAGGTGACCTGCGAGAAGCTGCAGGACCGCGCCGAGCGGATCCTCGTGGCGCTCGTGGACACCGACCGCGAGCGGGCCCGGGCGCTCCTGGCCGAGGCCGACGGGCAGTTGAAGACCGCGCTCGTCATGGGGCGCCTCGGCATCGGAGCCGCCGCCGCCAGGGAGCGGATCGACGCCCACGGGGGCGTGGTGTCACGGGCCCTCGAGTCCCCCTCCGGATGACGGTGCGCGGTCCGCTCCGCGGGATCCTGCTCGCGGCCTCTCTCGTCCTGGCGACCGGCTTCGTGTGGGCGGCGTTCAATCCCGCCCCGCACACCGGCGGCGACAACGCCGGCTACCTCGCCCTCGCTCACGCGCTCATCGAAGGGGAAGGGTACGTCGACGCGTTCGACCCGCTCCGGGCCCCGCACACCAAGTACCCCCCGCTCTTCGCGCTCCTCCTGGCCGCGGCGGCCACGCTCGGGGCCTCGACCTGGTCGGCGTTCAAGGCGCTGGTCGCCGTCGCCACCGTCTTCGGTGTCGGCGTGACCTTCCTCTGGGCCGAGCGACGCCTCGGCCCGTGGCGGGCGTTCGGGGTCTCCGTGCTCGTCGCCGCGTCCGCGGGCGTGGTCTACTACAGCCACTGGATTCTCTCGGACCCCGTCTTCGTGCTCCTGACCATTGTCGCGCTATGGGCGCTGGAGCGTGGTGAGGCACGTTCCTGGGATCCCCGCTGGATCGCCGCGGGGTGCCTGGCGGCGCTCGGGGCGTACTTCACACGCTCGGCGGGGCTGCCGTTGCTCGTCGCCGTGCTGGTCTGGCTCGCGTTGCGGCGGCGGTTCCGGCTGCTCGCGTTCGCCGCCGTGGCCTTCGCGGTGCCAGCGGGGCTCTGGTTGGTCCGGGGTCTGGGGACGGGCGTCGGCGACTACGGCGCGGAGTTCTGGCTGGTCGACCCCTACGAGCCGGGCCTCGGCACCGTCGGTCTCGGCGGGCTCGCGGGCCGCGCCCTGGGGAACGGCGTGGCGTACGCGACGCGGCACCTCCCGGCCGCTATCGTCGGCACCCAGGGGCTGTGGACCCTGGCCCTCGGTGTCGCGCTCCTGGCGACCGCCGCCTGGGGATGGTGGCGTCGGGCGCGCGAGAAACCCGCCGTCGCCGAGCTCTTCCTTCCTCTCTACCTGGGTCTCATCCTGCTGTGGCCCGAGGTGTGGGGAGGCGACCGGTTCGTGCTACCCGTGCTGCCGCTCCTGCTCGTGTACGCCGCGGTCGCCCTCGAGGGGTGGACGCGTCGGCTGGGAGGAGGCGCCCGCGTGGTCGCCGCCGCGGCCTTGCTCGTCGCGCTGATCCCCGCGCTGGGGAGCTGGGTGGGGGCCGTGTCCGACGCCCGCGCGTGCGCCTCGGTCGTCGAGGAGCAGGGTCCGTTCGCATGCTACGGGCCGAGGGTCACGGAGTTCGTCGAAGCCGCGGCCTGGATGGGTGGGGCGCTACCGGAGGGCTCCGCGGTCATGACCCGGAAGCCGCGCATCTTCTATTTGATGAGCGCGGGGGTGCCGAGCCGGACGTTCCCCTTCGTGCCCGACCCGGCCGCCCACCTCGCGGAAGCCGACGCCGTGGGCGCCCGCTACGTCCTGCTCGACCGCTGGGACGGACAGGCGGGCCGCTTCGTGGGCGCCGCGGTCCAGGCCCGCCCGGGGGCGTTCTGCTTCGTACGCGGGTTCGGTCCGGGACAAGTCGGCTCGTCCCAACTGCTCGGCATCCTGCCGCCCGAGCTGCGCACGGACGGAACGAGCGGACCCGGCGGTGTGTCCGTGGCGATGTGCCCCGCGGACTATCTGCGGCCGGGCGCTGGGGGCGGCCCCGACGGGGTGGGCGGCCGGGCGGGTCCGGTCGCGGGGGACGCGGCCCGGATCCCGTTGTTCTACTCGTCCGTCCCGTAGAGGACGCCGATGACGACACCGAACGCCAGATGCTCCAGGAACGCGCGGTCGCGACCGTCCGTCCCTTCGAGCACCCGTCCGACCACGGGGATCCGGCCTTGAGGCGTGGCCCTTCCGAACACCCGTCCGAGACCGCCCATCGGCACGGCGGCGTACTCCGCGGCACCGTACACGGCCCCGCGCAGGAGACCCGGACCCGGAAGCCTCGGCTGCACGACGGCCCCGTACACGAGGCCCTGCGCCACACCCGCGACGATGCGGTCCAACGTCCCGTCGTCGAGCGACGGGAGCTCTCGTTCTCCGCGCAGGAGCGGCCGGGCGAGCTCGACGAGCAGTGCGGCGCCGGCACCGGTGAGCCCCGCGCGGATCAGGTCCCCCACGCCGGTCGAGTGCCGGGGACGCCACGCCGACAGCAGCCGGGCGGCCACCGCGGCGAGCCCCGCGGTGACGATCTGGTCGGTCTCCGGGAGCGGGAAGCGGCTCTTACTTCCCCCACGATCGGCTCCGGGCACGATGTCCCGGACCCGCCCGGCGAGCTCCGAGAGCGCGCCGCGCGCCTGGGACGGGCCCTCGCGAGCCTGGGCGAAGAGGTAGCCGAGTCGGTACCAGGGATTGGAATCGGAGGACATCGTCGATGACACGGGCTGAGGGAACGCTGTTTCGAACGGTCGCGCGCGGCGAGCCCGTGGGCAAGGCGCGCTTCGCCCGCCTCGGGGGCGTGCTCGCCCTCGCGTGCCTCCTGGTGGCGCCGTTGCTTCCCGGTGCGACCCCCGTCGCCGCGCAGCAGGCGCCACCCGACGAGTCGTGGCGCACCATAGAGACGGAGCGGGCCCGCGTGACGTTCCCCGAGCGCCTCGAGGCCCTCGGGCGCCGCGCCGCGTACCGCACGGAGATCGCCCTGGACGCGCTGGAAGCATCGTTCCTCGCGGGCCCCGCTGGCCCCATCGACATCCTCGTCACCGACCACACGGACTTCTCCAACGGCTTCGCCCAGGTCACGCCTTCGAACCGCATCACCATCTACGCCCGGCCGCCGGTCGACGAGCCGGGCCTCGGCTACTTCGACGACTGGTTCGACCTGGTGCTCACCCACGAGATCGCCCACGTGGTGCACCTCGACCGCACGGAGAACCCGCTCGGTCAACTCCTCCGCGCGGTGTTCGGCCGCGTGCCGACGCGCTGGCCGTTCTTTCCGGGCCACAGCACCCCGTCGTGGGTGACCGAAGGGCTGGCCACCTGGTACGAGTCGTCGCTCACCGAGGCCGGCCGCCTGCACGGCACCTTCTTCGAGATGCAGCTCCGCACGGCGGTCCTCGAGGGACGGTTCGAGGATGTGGGGCAGGCCTCGGGCTCGTCTCCGGTGTGGCCGGCGGGGAACCGTCCGTACGCCTACGGCTCCCTCTTCTTCGAGCACA
The DNA here is from genome assembly GCA_041690395.1 of Longimicrobiales bacterium. Lineage (GTDB taxonomy): Bacteria > Gemmatimonadota > Gemmatimonadetes > Longimicrobiales > Gaopeijiaceae > JAWLHJ01. The sequence goes on from JAWLHJ010000005.1 coordinate 570,745, forward strand.
TGCTCGAGATGTACGGCGAGGACAGGATGGCTGCCTTCGCGAAAGCGATCGCCGGCCAGTGGATTCCGTACCGGATGAACGCGGCCGGCGAGAGCGCGTTCGGGGTGTCGATCTCGGATGCCTGGCGGACATGGGGAGATTCGCTCGCCGCGCGGTACGGCACGCTGGATGAGGAGCTCCGCAGGCTGGGTCCCGTCACGGAGCCGGAGATGGTCACGGCCGGCGCCCGGTGGGCGGTCGAGCCGTCCGTCGGGCCCGACGGCACGCTCGCCTATGTCCGGGCGGACGGACGCTCCGACACGCGCGTCGCCCTGGAGCCGACCGACGGCGGTGGCCGGTCCGGCGGGATCCGCGTCAACGGGATCGCTTCCTTCGACTGGACGGCCGACGGACGCCTCCTCGTCGGGCAGCTCGAGTACGAAGACACGCACAGGGTCTACAGCGATCTCTACCTGTTAGAGCCCGACGGAGGCAGCCGGCGGATCACCCACGGGGCGCGTATCGCGCAACCTTCGCCGGGTCCGGACGGAGGCTGGGCGGTGGCGGTGCAGGAGGGCGGAGGCACGGGTGCGCTGGTGCGCGTCGACCTGACGGACGGCGCCGTGACGCCCCTCTCCGCCCCGGACTCGCTCGAGCACTGGGCCTATCCGTCCGTATCGCCCGACGGACGGCACGTCGCCGTCACGCGCTGGCGCTCGGGCGGCTTCCACGACGTCGTCGTGCTCGACGCGCGCACCGGCCGGGAGGTCGCGGCCCTGACCCGGGACCGGGCTCTCGACCTCGCGCCGTCGTGGAGCCCGGACGGCCGCTGGATCGTGTGGGCCTCCGACCGGACGGGCATCCTGAACGTGCTGGCTGCGCCCTTCGACGCCCGGGCCGGTACCGCGGGCGCTCCCCGGCAGCTCTCGAACGTACGGACCGGCGTGGCGTTCCCCTCGGTCGATCCGGACGGCGCGACCCTCCACCTCTCGCTCTACCGGGCGGACGGCTGGGAGGTCGGCCGCATGCCGTTCGATCCGGAGAGCGCGCCCACGGCCCCGACGGCCGCTGCCCGGTTCGAGCCCGACCAGCCATTCGTGGACGGAGCGTCGGACGCCTCGGTCCGTGACTACTCCCCGTGGCCGACGCTCCTCCCCCGTTACTGGGAGCCGCTGCTGCGGGAGGCCGTGCGCTCGCCGGCCGTCTTCGGGCCGGACCTGTTCATCCCGCGGCGGGAGCTGCTCGGCTTCGCGGTCGGCGCGCGGACGAGCGGTCAGGATCTGGTCGGCCGGCATGCGTACGACGTCTTCGGGCGGGTGTTCACGTCCGGAGGCGGTCGCTTCGACGCGGGGGCGGCCTACAGCTACCGCGGCCTCCGGAATCCGACCTTCACGCTGTCCGCGTCGCAGTACTGGGACGACGACGGCGCGCGGCTCGGCCGGCCCGATCCGTCCGCGCCGTTCGACACGCTCTACGTGCTCGAGCGCGAGCGCTTCCTCACGGCGTCCGTGACCGCCGTGGTCCCCTCCTGGCGACGGAACCTGCGGCTCACGCTCTCGGGCTCCCTCGTGGACCAGGACCGGGAACTGCTGGACAACACCCTGCGGCCCTCGGCCACGTACGGGTTGACCCGGCCCAGCGCCCGTCTGGGTGACGTCCGCGCCACCGTCTCGTTCTCGACGGCCCGCTCCTATGCCTTCCAGATCGGCGGCTCGAAGGGGCTCGACCTCTACCTGAGCGGCCGAACCCGCCGGGAGCTCGCGCTGCCCGACTCGTTGGCCGGCGTGGTCGGCGAGGACCGCGCGCTCGACGATCTCGTCGGGCGGCTGCGCACCTATGTGCCTCTCGGTGGGCCCGGGCACGCGCCGCACGTGCTGGCCTTCCAGCTCGCCGGCGGGGTCGCGCGGGGACCGGACGCCCCGGGCGGACACTTCGAGGTGGGCGGCGCCTCCGGACGGCCGGAGACGGTGACGGGGCTCGCCCTGTTCGGCGGCTCTCCCGTGTTCTTCCCGACGCGCGGCTACGCCTCCGGCGCCCGGCAGGGTCGCATCGCCTGGTCGGCCTCCGGCGAATACCGATTCCCGCTGCGTCTGGTGCACCGCGGCCTCGGTGCGTGGCCGCTCTACCTGGGCCGCATGACGGGCGCGCTCTTCGCCGAAGGCGGGGACGCCTGGGATCCCGGGACCACGGAGGGCTTCTTCGACTCCGGTCGGCGCCCCATGGTCTCCGCCGGCGGTGAGATCGCTGCCGAGATCATCGCCCTCTACGACTTCTCGCTCCTCACCCGCCTCGGGCTGGCCGTTCCGCTCGTCGACGGGGCCGATCCGCAGCTCTACGTCCGCCTCGGCATCCCTTTCTGAGGGCGGCCGGTTCCGGTCCGCCTCGGTCTCCCCTCGGGCAGGCTACCCCGCCCGAAGGGAACCGAACGGAAGCCGAAGGTGTAGGGTGAAAAATGCCCATCGGCGCCCGCGACCATCATCGGCGAGGTGAGCCGCGCGGCCTAATCCCCTACGTGAAGCGGCTTTCCGGAGCAGGCCGGAAAACGGCGTCGGAATCTTGCTTGACCACAACATATTGGGGTCCTATAGTGCCTCCACCCAATATCCGGTACGGTCCTCGGGGGCCTTTCCACAAGTAAATCCACGGCGGGAGCCGCTTCCCGCCGTTTTTCGACTCCGTATCCAGCGTTTTCCACGTAGTTTTTCCACGTACCGCCCGCAGGAGGGCCGCCCACCATGCCCCGACTCCACACTCCGCGCCCCGCCCGGGAGCCCGTCCTCTTCGACGACGTCCTTCCTGATGACCTTCCGCCGGCCGAGCTCACGGAGAACGCCCGGATCGTCCTCGGCAAGCGATATCTGAAGAAGGATCCCGAGGGGACCCCGACGGAGGAGCCGGAGGTCATGTTCTGGCGGGTGGCGCGCACCATCGCGGCGGTGGACGCCGATTACGGTGCGTCGGAGGCGGCGGTGGACGAGGTCGCGCGGCAGTTCTACGACCTCATGATCAACGGGAAGTTCGAGCCGAACTCCCCGACGCTCATGAACGCGGGCCGGCCCCTCGGCCAGCTCTCGGCGTGCTTCGTGCTTCCCGTGGACGACGCGATCTCCAACGGCAAGAGCGGTATCTACGACACGCTGCGTTCCATGGCGCTCGTCCATCAGTCCGGCGGCGGTACGGGCTTCTCGTTCTCGCGGCTGCGTCCGGAGGGCGAGAACGTCCGCTCCACCATGGGCGTGGCCTCCGGACCCGTCTCGTTCATGAGGCTCTACGACGCCAGCACCGACGTCGTGAAGCAGGGCGGCACGCGGCGCGGCGCGAACATGGGCATCCTTCGGGTGGACCACCCGGACATCCGCACCTTCATCGCGTGCAAGAACGACACGACGCAGATCACGAACTTCAACATCTCCGTGGCGATCACCGACGCGTTCATGGACGCGGTGGCGAACGACGAGAGCTACGACCTCGTCAACCCGAAGACGGGCGAGGTCGTGGGCCAGGACAATGCCCGCGAGATCTTCGACCTGATCGTGCGCGGGGCGTGGCTCACCGGTGAGCCCGGCACCTTCTTCGTCGACCGCGCGAACGAGTTCAACCCGGTGCCGCACCTCGGCGCGTACGAGGCCACGAACCCGTGCGGCGAGCAGCCGCTCCTGCCGTACGACGTGTGCAACCTCGGGAGCGTGAACCTCGGCCTGTTCGTGAAGGACGACGCCGGCATCGGCACCGACCCCGACGAGGGGATCGACTGGGAGGCGCTTCGTCAGGTGGTGCATCTGTCGACGCACTTCCTCGACAACGTCATCGATGCGAACCAGTACCCGCTTCCCGAGATCCACGACCTGGCCCAGCGCATCCGCCGCATCGGGCTCGGGGTCATGGGATGGGCCGACATGCTCGTCCGCCTCGGCATCCCGTACGACTCGCCCGAGGGCGTGGCGCTCGGCCGCAAAGTCATGGGCTTCCTGAACGAGGAAGCGCGCGTGGCGTCCGAGAAGCTCGCCGAGACGCGAGGCGTCTTCACCGAGTGGGAGCAGTCGATCTGGGGTCCGGACGAGACCGCCGCCCGCGCCGCTGACGGCACCCGTATCCGTGCCGAGCGCCCGCTCCGGAACTGCAACCTGACCACCGTCGCGCCGACCGGGACCATCTCCATCTTCGCCGGCTGCTCCGGCGGCATCGAGCCGCTCTTCGCGGTGGCGTTCATGCGGAACCAGGCGGGCTCGCTCATGCCCGACGTGAACCCGGACTTCGTGCGCATGGCGAAGGAGGGCGGCTGGTACTCCGACGACCTCATGGAGCGGATCGCCCAGGAGGGGCACATCCACTTCGACGAGGTCCCGGAGGATGTCCAGCGGACCTTCCGCACCGCGCACGACATCACGCCCGAGTGGCACGTGCGCATGCAGGCGGCCTTCCAGGAGCATTGCGACTCCGCCATCTCCAAGACGACGAACTTCCCTCGCGAGGCGACCGAGGAGCAGGTGCGCGAGATCTACGAGCTCGCGTTCAGCCTCGGCTGCAAGGGCGTCACGGTGTACCGCGACGGCTCCCGGGACGGCCAGGTGCTGTCCACCGGCAAGACGAGCAAGAAGGAGGTTCCGGCCGAGGTCACCGCGAACATCTCGGAGCTCGAGCACCAGCTCGCCGATGCCCGCGAGGAGGCGCACAACCTGCGGCACGAGAACGAGCGGATCCGCGCCGAGCTGCGCGAGCACGACCTGACGGCCGGCGCGGCCCGCCAGAAGCGTCAGCGGCCCGAGGCGCTCCGCGGCTACACCATGAAGATGATCTCACCGCTCGGCGATCTGTACGTGACGATCAACGAGGACCAGAGCGGCCGGCCGTTCGAGGTGTTCTGCACGCTCGGTAAGGCCGGTGGACCGGCCATGGCCGACGCCGAGGCGATCGGGCGTCTGATCTCGCTCGGCCTCCGCTCGGGCATCCCGATCCGCCAGGTGAAGGACCAGCTCCGCGGCATCTCCTGCGACCGCGCCGTAGGCCTCGGCCCGAACAAGGTGCTCTCCGCGCCGGACGCGATCGGCCAGGCGATCGAGCGGTACCTCGAGGAGAAGGAAGGCGTCCAGGAGGCGCTGGCGCTGGGTGTGCCGGTGAGCGGGAGCTCGACCGCCGGCACGCAGTCCGAGGCGTCGAGGGCGTCCTACACGGAGCCCGAGCTCTTCGACATGGGCGCCTGCCCGGAGTGCGGCTCGGGTCAGCTCGCATTCGAGGAAGGGTGCAAGAAGTGCCACGTGTGCGGGTACAGCGAGTGCGGCTGAGGGGTTGACTCCCTCGCCCCCGTCCGGGGGTACGGGTCGGTCACGGCGGGCGGCTAGCGCGGCACGGCCGGCCGGGTAGCCAGGAAGGGCGGCGCCTCCAGATGGGGCGCCGCCCTTCGTCGTGGGTGCGGGTCAGTACACCGCCCACACCCCGGGCGTCGCCAACTCCACCGAGTGACCGTCGGGGTCGCGGAGGTAGAGGCTGGTCCCGCCGCGACCCCACCGGACCTCGCTCTCGATCTCGACGCCCTCGTCACCGAGGTGCGCCCGCCACGCGTCCAGGTCCTCCGTGCGGATCGCCAGCGCGAAGTGGGTCTCGCCGCGTCCGCCGTGGGGCGGGATCCAGCCGCCATCGAAGCGCGACCCGTCGTCTTCGGTGGCGCCCCGGCGGAACAGGAGCAGCACCGTCCCGCCCCCCGCGTCCATGGGAATCAGGCGATCGCCCTCGGCCAGGCGCTCCAGACCCAGCACGCGCTGGTAGAACGCGGCCGAGCGCTCGACGTCCTCCACGTAGAGCGCGCTCTCCACGATGCGACGGACGGGCGGGGTCAACGGGTGACTCCGCGGCGCGGCTCCGACATCACGCGGTCACCGGCTCACGACCCCGACGGCACGTCGAACCGGACGAACATGCCCTTGCCGGCGGCCCCCGGGACCTCCGCGACCCACGCGTGCGGCCCGGCCTCGAAGTCGACGGTGAAATACCCGGTCGAGCCGGCGGGCATCTCGTTCGTGCCGCCGAGGAACGGGGCGGGGGCCGGGGTCTCGAGGCCGCCCGGCCTGGTCCAGTCCATCCATGTCTCCACCTGCTCCGTCGAGACCCCGTCGGTGAGGCTCACGACGTGCACGTCGTGGCCGACGAAGTTCTCGTGCACGGTCTGGTCTGCGAAGTCCACTGCGACGGTCCGTCGCCCGGGCGTGATCCGACCGTCGACCGTGATCCCGGTCTCCGACGAGATCGTGATCCGGACGTCGGCGGTCGGCTCCGGGGCGTCCGTCGTGGGGCCGGCGACGACGAACTCGTGCACCATGCCGACGCCCTCGGGATTGAAGGAGTGGAAGCGGCCGTCGGTCTTCACGTAGCACTCGAGCAGGTAGGTGCCGGGCTCGAGATGGACGGTGGCCTCGCTCGTCCGCCCCGGCGAGGTCATGCCGGGGCCGCCCATGAAGACGACCTCTCCGAACCAGGGTGGAAGCGTGCCGAAGGCCGCCATCGCGGCGTCGGCGTCACCGGCGGCGAGCAGGTCGTACCCCTCCTGGAAGACGGGCGCGATCTCCTCCTGTTGGGATGCCAGGCCACGCCCCTCGGGAAGTCGTTGCACGACCGCGAAGTGAGCCATGGGCGACGTGTTGACGAAGCTGAAGGTCGTCCATCCGGGCGGCACCGTGTCGGGCGCGATCAGGGTGAGGTCGCGGGCGATCACCTCGACCACGCCTGGTGTGGGTACGGCTGTGATCTCCGCGGCATCCGTCGAAGCCTCCTCGTCCGTCGGTCCGCAGGCCGTGGCCACAACGCAGAGCACGAGCCACACGCTCCGGGTGTTCATCACGATGGCATCCTCTGGAAATGGGGCGTTGTCCCCAAGGGAGGGGGGCGACTCGGCCGCGGCAACCCCTCGGGACCGTTCCCGGCGCTCCGCGGTATGACGGCGCGCTCATGAATCGATCGATTTCCACCGTGTGGCTCGCGCTCGGGCTCTTCGCGACGCTGGTCGTCCCGCTCCGGGCCCAGAATTCGTCCGGGATGGACGGCTCGGGTCCGGCCGACCTCGTGCGGTCCGCGCCGCTGCGGGCGCTGAGTCCCGTGAACCGGGCCGATGCCCTCTACTTCGACGGGGACCCACGCGCCTCGTTCGTCCTTCTCGACGAGTACCTGAAGGTCGAGCCCGACGACTACGAGGTGCTCTGGCGCGCGGCGCGCGCCGCGGTGCTCCTCGGCGTTTCGGAGGAAGGCTCGCGGCTCCAGAATCGGTGGCTCGACCCCGCGATGGACTTCGGCGACCGCGCGGTGGCCATTCGGCCGGACGGCATCGACGGCCTGTACTGGCGGGGGGCCGCGCACGGGCGGCGCGCCATGAACGCCTCACCCGGGTACGCGACCGAGCTCGCCCAGCAGATCTACGACGACGCCCACGCGATCCTCGAGATCGACTCCCTCCACGGCGGCGCGCATAATCTGCTTGGCAAGCTCAACTACGAGGTGATGAGCCTGTCCCGCTTCGAGCGTGCGGTCGGGCGTCTGTTCATGGGGAACGAGGCGCTCTCGAGCGCGAGCTGGGAGCTGGCCGAGAAGCATCTCGAGGCGGCGGCCCGGGCATGGCCCGACCTCGTGCTCTTCCAGTTCGATCTGGCCCAGCTCTACCGGAAGCGCGGCCGGGACGACGAAGCGGTCGAGGTCTATCGCCGGGTCCTCGAGCTTCCGGCCGTGCATCCCACGGATGTGGACCTACAGGCCCAGGCGAGGGAAGCGCTCGGGGAGCTCGACTCGTGACGGCGGCTCCAGCGGATGCCTGAAGGGATGGGCGGGCCCCGGCGACGGGCGCGGTCCGTGCGGTGGGAGCGCTCGCCTCGGAGGACGCAGGCGCCCCGGAGGGCACTGGCTTCGGCTGTCCTGCTCTTCGCCCTCGGGTGCTCCGACGCCCCCATCGGTCCCACGCCTGGCAGCCCGGAGTTCCAGGGCGCTTCGGCCATGGCGCTCGTGGAGCGGCAGGTCGCGTTCGGGCCTCGCGTTCCGGGAACCGACGGGCACGCCGCCCAGCTCGGGTGGATGATCGCCCGCCTCGACTCGCTCGCACCCGAGGTCGTCGCCGACACCTTCGACGTGGTGACGACGCAGGGAGACTCACTCACCCTCACGAACGTGCAGGCACGCTTCCGCCCGGAGGCCACGCGGCGAATCCTGCTACTCGCCCACTGGGACACCCGGCCCCGCTCGGACCAGGCGGCCGACAGCGCTCTGCACGACACCCCCGTTCCCGGCGCCAACGACGGAGGGTCGGGCACCGCGGTGCTGCTGCATCTTGCCGAGCTCCTGGCCGAGGTGGCTCCACCCATGGGCGTCGACCTCCTGTTCGTGGACGGGGAGGACTACGGCCCCGGACCGGAGGACATGTTCCTCGGAGCCAGGCGCTACGCCGACCGCCTCGCCGCGCGCGACGACCGCCCCGTGTACGGGGTGCTCCTCGACATGGTCGGCGACGCCGACCCGCTCTTCCCGGTGGAAGGCTTCTCGGCGCAGTACGCCTCGGTCGTGGTCCGCAAGGTCTGGGACGCTGCCGAGCGGCTAGGCCATGCGGCCGCCTTCCCACGTCGGGTGGGTCAGTCCATCAACGACGACCACGTGCCTCTCATCGAGGCCGGCCTGCCCACCGCCAACGTGATCGACTTCGCCTACGGCCCCGGTCACGCCTACTGGCACACCCCCGACGACGTGCCGGAGCACGTGAGCGCGCGTACCCTGGGGATGGTCGGTGAGGTCGTGACCGAGCTGATCTACTCGGGCGGGTAGCCGCCGGCCGCCGGGTAGCGGCCCGCCGGGTAGCCGTCCAGCCCGGGTAGCCGCCCGGCCGCCGGTTGGCCGCTCGGCCGCGAGCGCACACGACGGTGCGCTCCAGCCCAGACCGCGGGACTGTCCGCCAGAACCCAGGAGGTTTCTTCGTGCCCAAGCCCACCCATGTGAAGGTCGCCGTCGCCCAGCCCGCCGGATCTCCCTTCGACCCGGCCGCCGCCATCCAGCGGGTCGAGTCGATGACGCGAGAGGCCGCGGCGGAAGGGGCCGAGCTCGTGTTGTTCCCGGAGGCCTTCGTCGGGGGATATCCGTGGGGGCTCCGCTTCGGCACCGCCGTGGGAGGACGCTCCGAGGTCGGGCGGGCCATGTTCGCCAGATACTGGGAGGCTGCCGTCGACGTGCCGGGCCCCGAGGTGTCGCGCCTGGGGGAGATCGCCGCGGAGGTGGACGTCCACATGTGCGTCGGCGTCATCGAGCGCGACCGCACGTATAGCGGGGGCACGCTGTTCTGCACGCTTCTCTACATCGGTCCGGACGGGCAGCTCCTCGGGAAACACCGCAAGCTGAAGCCCACGGGCGCGGAGCGGCTGGTGTGGGGCGAAGGCGACGGGAGCACGCTCACCGCGGTGGAGACGCCGTTCGGGACGCTCGGGGGCCTCATCTGCTGGGAGAACTACATGCCGCTCGCCCGTATGGCGATGTACGGCAAGGGCGTCGACATCTACGTGGCGCCGACGGCGGATGCGCGTGACCGGTGGCTCGCGACGCTACAGCACATCTCGCTCGAGGGGCGCTGCTTCGTGCTCGGATGCAACCAGTACGTGACGCGGGACATGTTGCCCGCGGACCTCGAGGGGGTCACGGAGGAGCTCGGAGACCGGCCCGACCCGCTGTGCCGCGGTGGCTCGATCGTCTACGGACCGCAGGGGGAAGTGCTCGCGGGTCCGCTCTGGGACCGCGAAGGGATCCTGTTCGCCGACCTGGAGTTGGCGGCGCTCGCGCGCGCGAAGTTCGACTTCGACGTGACCGGTCACTACGCCCGGCCGGACATCTTCACGCTGATGGTGGACGAGCGGCCCAGGGCTCCGGTCAGGTTCGTCGAGTAGGACCCGCGGCCCTCACCACTCGATCGACCCTTCCTTGCTGGTGTCGATGTCCTTCCCTTCGCCGCCCTGCAGGAGGACCTGCTCGATCTGCTCGTACAGGAAGGCCCTCGACTTCGGGTCGCGCGGGTCGAGCCCGTAGTGGTTGATGAGCAGCGTCTGATGCTGCAGCCACTCCCCCCAGCACGACGCGCAGATCTCGGCGGCGATGCGCGCTCCCAACTCGTTGCGGAACGGGGGCTTCGCGAGGGCGTCGACGTCGTCGTCGCAGCGGCGGCAGTGGATCTGGGAACTCATGGGCTCTTCCATGCATGGGAGGTACCCGGGAGATGCCTGGAAGCCCTCCCGGGGGCGGCCGAATACCCGCCGAGTGCGGATGGGGTCCACCTGTAGGGCGTGCGTGGACGAGGTTCGCAAGGCGCGTTAATTTGCATGGCTGAGTCATCCGCCTTGCCGAGGGAACGACATGGCTTTGAACAAGAAGCAGTTGGCACACATCGAGAAGCGTCTGCTCGACGAGCGGGCCCGTGCGCTCAAGGCGCTCGGACTGTTCGACGAGATGGCTAAGGCCGATCGGGAATCCGGTGATTCCGACCTGGCCGCCTATACCGACCACATGGCCGATCAGGGTACCGAGGCCATGGAGCGCGAAAAAGCCGCCGCGTTCGCGACCAAGGAGGGGCGGTACCTGTACCGGCTGGAGGAAGCCCTCCGGCGTCTGTACAACGATCCGAAGACCTTCGGGACCTGCCACACCTGCGGCTCCGACGTGGGCTTCGACCGACTCGACGCCCTGCCGCACGCGCGTTACTGCATCGACTGCAAGCGTAAGGAGGAGGAGGCCGCCTGAGGCCTTCCCCCCGGGGAGCATAGGGCGGCGGAGGCAGGTGGGAACATCTGCCTCCGCCGCGTCCCGCTCGGCTGTGCGCCCCCGTTGGCGCCCGTCCCACGCGCGCTCCGCCCACGCTGAGCGCCCGCCCCCGTTTGGCGCCCACCCCCGTCGCGCCCCCCAGCCAGCCGCGCCCCCGAGCCGGCCGCGCCCCGAGCCAGCCGATCGCCGGGGGGCCGGCGAGCCCCGGGTCGGCTGAATCGCCGAGCCCTCCCCGCGGGCGCCCATCGGGGACAACCGCACGATCGTGTCGCGCGACGTCGTCTCTGGGCGCCTTTTCCCCGCCAGGCGGTGCGAAGTGCACAGTCGTGCGCGACGAAGGAGCGCTCCGCGCACTTACCCCCGCTGGGCGGGGTCAACCCGCCAGGTCGCCTCTCCCGGCTGCACGATTGTGCCGTTTGCCCCGGTCGAGCCCGCAAGGGGCCTCGGGGCCGACGCCCATCGGGGACAACCGCACGATCGTGTCGCGCGACGTCGTCTCTGGGCGCCTTTTCCCCGCCAGGCGGTGCGAAGTGCACAGTCGTGCGCGACGAAGGAGCGCTCCGCGCACTTACCCCCGCTGGGGGGGTCAACCCGCCAGGTCGCCTCTCCCGGTTGTACGATTGTGCAGTTTGCCCCGGTCGAGCCCGCAAGGGGCCTCGGGGCCGACGGGCATCGGCGAAAACCGCACGATCGTGTCGCGCGACGTCGTCTATGTGCGCCTTTTCCCCGCCAGGCGGTGCGAAGTGCACAGTCGTGCGCGACGAAGGAGCGCTCCGCGCACTTACCCCCGCTGGGCGGGGTCAACCCGCCAGGTCGCCTCTCCCGGTTGCACGATTGTGCAGTTTGCCCCGGTCGAGCCCGCAAGGGGCCTCGGGGCCGACGGGCATCGGCGAAAACCGCACGATCGTGTCGCGCGACGGCTTCCCTGTGCGCTTTTTCCGCCCCAGGCGGCGCAAAGGTGCACAGTGCGTCCGCACCAGAGGAGCGCTCCGCGCACTTTTCCGCCGCTGGGCGGGGTGAACCCGCCAGGTCGCGCCTCCACCCAGCACGATTGTGGAGTTTGCGACGGGCGAGCGCGGGGTGCCCGCCGGACCTGTCCGCCCGCCCACGGCTCACCAGCCCGTCGGCCCTACGGCCCGAGGCCCGCCCGCGGTGAGCCCGCCCGCGGTCAGCCCGTCCCGGTCAGCCCGTCGGCCCGAGCCCGTCGGTTACCCAAAGCCCACCCGCGCGGGCGCCGTCGGCCCTACCGCTCGGTCGGCCCTATCGCCCTCAGCGCCCCGCCAGCACCTCGAGTAGCTCCCGGCCCATCAGCTCGACCCGCCACGGGCGCATCCCGTCGATCCGGGACAGCGCCTCCAGGGTCGACGGCGCCTCGGTCGCGATCTCCAGCAGGACCGAGTTCGAGAGCAGCGTGCCGCGGGGGAGCTCCAGCTCCCCGGCTTTGCGGTTGCGGACGTCCTTGAGACGGTTCGCCATCTCCTCGATCTCGGGCGGGGGCCGTCCGGGGCCGCGAGCGACGACCCGTGGGTAGCCGACGATCTCGTCGTCGGGGGCCTGGGCGATCTTCTCGAGCCGTTCGAGCAGGGCTTCGCCTTCGCCCCGCGCGAGGTTCGTCGGGAAGCCCTTGATGCTCGCCAGCTCTTCGACCTTCCGGGGGTGGCGCGCCACGACGTCGATTAGCGGCCGGTCACCAACCACGCGGAAGGGGGCGCGGTCCCGGGCGCGGGCGATCTCGTCGCGCCACAGCAGGGCCTCACGCAGGGCCGCGACCTGTCGGTGCGTCAGGTCCTTGGTGCCCTTCACGCGGATGACCGGATCGTCCGGCTCGTCGTCCGATGCGTCGTCCGCGGCCTCGGCCACCGACTCCAGCGCCCGGCACTCCTGCCGTGCCCACTCGGTTCGGCCCGCGGTGTCCAGCTCGGCCGCCAGCTCGTCGGCCAGGCGGAACAGGTAGCGCGTATCGCTCGCGGCATAGTCCAGCATCTCGTCGCTGAGCGGGCGCTCGGCCCAGTCCGCCCGCTGGTACTTCTTGGAGAGCTTCACGCCGAAGCGGTTCTCCAGGAGCGCCGCGAGGCCGAGCCCGTCCACCCCCAGTAGGGAGGCGGCGATCTGCGTGTCGAACAGTCCGTGCACCCTCAGCCCGAGCTCTCCGCCGAGCAGACGCAGGTCGAAGTCGGAGCCGTGCATCACGACCTCGACGTCCTCGCGTTCGAGGATGTCGCCGAAGATCGCGGCGATGTCCACGGCGAACGGGTCGACCACGTAGGTGTCGTCTACCGTCACCTGAACGAGGCAAAGCCGGTTGTCGTACCGATGGAACCCCGCGGCCTCGCAATCGAGCGCGATGCGCCGAGCGTCGGAGAGGACGTGCTTCAGGTCGCCGGCGGCGGTGGGTGTGTCGACGTGCTTGTACGTCATGGCTCGGTTGTCGGGGGGATGTCACGGCAGGCGCGGAAGAGACAGCGATCGCGCGCTCGGCGCCACCCCCGGGAGGTGTTGCCCGCTTTCCCGGGCGCTACCACAATTCGTGGCGGCGCCGCCGCGGAACCTCTCTCCCACCGCCCCCGTCCATGCTTCGAACGAAGGTCGTTTGCACCCTGGGTCCCGCCAGCTCATCCCCCGAGATGGTACGGAGGCTCGTCGCGTCGGGGATGGACCTCGCACGCATCAACATGTCGCACGGGTCGCACGATGACCACGCCAAGGCGATCGCCGAGGTGCGCGCCGCGTCCAAGGAGGCCGGGAGGCCGGTCGCGGTGCTCGTCGATCTGGCCGGACCGAAGATCCGGGTCGGCGAGCTTGCCGAGGAGCGCTTGCTGACCCGTGACGAGGTCATCGTCATGGCGCCGGAAGACGAGGCCGAGGGCGACGAGATCCCGACCACCTACGCGCCCCTCGCCGAGGAGATCTCTCCCGGCGACGCGGTGCTGCTCGACGACGGGCTGCTCGAGCTCGAGTGCGTGGACACGGAGGGCAATCGGGCCAGGCTGCGCGTGGTGCGCGGCGGCGTGCTCAAGAGTCGGAAGGGGATCAACCTCCCGAGCGTCGCGCTCGAGACGCCCTCGCTGACCGAGAAGGATCTCGAAGACCTCGACTTCGCGCTCGAGACCGGCGTCGAATACATCGGACTCTCGTTCGTTCGCAAGCCGGAGGACGTGACCGACCTCAAGGACCGGGTGGCCGGCCAGGCACTGGTCGTGGCCAAGATCGAAAAGGTCCAGGCCCTCCGGGCGATCGAAGAGATCCTCGCCGAGACCGACGCCGTCATGGTGGCCCGCGGCGACCTCGGCGTGGAGCTTCCGTTCGAGCGCGTTCCGCTGGCCCAGAAGCGGATCATCCAGCTCGCCAACTACTACGGGCGTCCGGTCATCACCGCGACGCAGATGCTCGAGTCGATGATCGACCATGCGCGGCCGACCCGCGCGGAGGCGTCGGACGTCGCGAACGCGATCCTGGACGGGACGGACGCCGTGATGCTCTCCGGCGAGACTGCCGTCGGGCGGTACCCGGAGGAGGCGCTCAAGGCGTTGGTCGCGATCGGGACCGAGATCGAGCGGAGTGGCTTCCTTGAGCGTGGGCCGCGTTACCTGACACGGCAGGGCTTGATGTCGCGTGGCGGAGCCTCGCCGCGGGAGCACGCCGTGGCCGCCGCCGCGATGGCGTCGGTACGGCAGGTGGGCGCCCCGGCGATCGTGGTCATCACGCGCTCCGGATTCTCCGCCCGGTTGATGTCGTCGTACCGTCCGTCCGTCCCGGTCTTCGCCGTGACGACGGACCTGCAGACGTACTGTCAGCTCGCGGCCGTCTGGGGCGTACGTCCCGTGCTCGCGACCGACGCCGAGGTTTCCTACACGGGACTGGCGGAGCACGGTTGCGAGCAGGTTCGCCGCAGCGGCGTGGGCGAGCCCGGCGCGACGGTCGTCATCACGGCCGGCTTCCCGTTCCATCAGTCCGGGTCCACGAACACGATGCGCCTCGAGCGGTTGTGAAGCCCCGGCGCGAGTGGCGGGGCCACCCGTGAGGCTGACGTTCCTGGGGACCGGGACGTCGTTCGGCGTGCCGGTGATCGGCTGCGACTGTGACACATGCACCTCCGACGACCCGCGCGACCGACGCACGCGTCACGGGGCGCTGCTGGAGCTCGACACGGGCACACTTCTCGTCGACACGCCGCCGGAGCTGCGACTCCAGCTGCTCGCGGCCGGTGTCGGCGCCGTTGACGCGGTCTGGTTCACGCACGTTCATGCCGACCACGTCCACGGGATCGACGACGTGCGCGTCTTCACCGTCCGCCACGGCGACATGGACGCCTACGTGGCGGCGGAGTACCGGCCGACGATCGAGCGCCACTTCGAGTACATCTTCAACGAGGCGTTCCAGCCGCCGAAGGGCAGCTCCAAGCCTCGGATCCGGCTGCACGACTTCGAGGCCGGAACGGGCTTGGAGGTGCTGGGGCACCACTTCGATCCGGTGCGCGTGCCTCACGGCGGGGTACACACGTATGGATTCCGGGTCGGCAATCTCGGCTACGTCACGGACGCCAAGTCGCTCCCGGACGAGGCCATGGAGCTTTTGCGGGGGGTGGACGTGCTCGTGCTCAACGCGCTCTGGTTCGGGCCGCCGCACGCGTCCCACTTCAACGTCGAGGAGGCGGTCGAAGCCGCTCGCTCGCTCGGGGCGCGCCGGACGTATCTCACGCACCTCACCCACAAGGTCCGCCAGGCCGAGCTCGACGCGCGCCTCCCGGACGGCGTGTACGGTGCGTACGATGGACTCCAGGTGGAGATCGAATGATGGAAGGTGTGCGATTCGACTTCGGCAACATGATGGCTCCCGGTGTCGACGGCGGCGTGACCGGTGAGGATCTCGAGGGTGCATTCGCGGAACGGTTCAGGGCCGCGCATGCCCGCTTCGAATCCCGCAAGGAGGCCGGGGAGCTCGGCTTCCTGGAGCTTCCGTATGCGTCGGAGACCGTCGCGCAGGTGCGTGAGCTCGCCGACGGCTTCGGTCAGTGGTTCGAAGACGTGGTCGTGCTCGGCATCGGCGGGTCGGGCCTTGGCCCCATCGCGCTCCGGGACGCGCTCCTGGGTCCGTTCTGGAATCAGCTGGGCGCCGAGGAGCGGGACCATTTCCCGCGCCTGCACATCGTGGACAACCCCGACCCCTTCACCTTCCGGGGCCTCCTCGAGCGGGTCGACCCCGCGCGCACCCTGTTCAACGTGATCAGCAAGTCCGGCACGACGGCCGAGACCATGGCGCAGTATCTCGTCGCGCGGCAACGGGTCGAGGAGGCGGTCGGAGAGGACAAGGCCCGGGGGCACTTCCTCTTCACGACCGATCCCGCCAACGGCGTGCTGCGCAGGCTCAGCGACGCGGAGGGGATCCCCGCCCTCGGAGTTCCCGAGAACGTGGGCGGCCGCTTCAGCGTGCTGTCTCCCGTCGGGCTCCTTCCCGCCGCGATCTGCGGCATCGACCCCGACCGACTGCTCGCCGGGGCCGCCCGCATGCTCGAGCGATGCCGCACGCCCGACCTCCTCGAGAATCCGGCCGGCCTCTTCGCCACGCTCCTGCACGATGCCGACACGGCCCGGGACCGCCACATCCACGTGCTCATGCCGTACTCGGACCGCCTTCGCTCCCTCGCGGCGTGGTTCCAGCAGCTCTGGGCGGAGAGCCTGGGGAAGGCGCTCCTGGAGGACGGGACCGCGCGCCCGACCGGTCCCACGCCGCTGGCCGCCCTCGGCGCGACGGATCAGCACTCGCTCCTCCAGCTCCTCATCGAGGGGCCTCACGACAAGGTGGTGGTCTTCGTCGACGTCGAGGACACCGAGGCGGAGGTCGAGATTCCCGGTCGTCATCCCGAGATCCCGGCGTTGGCTTATCTCGGTGGGCATACACTGGGGGAGCTGCTCGCCACCGAGCGGAAGGCCACGGCCGAGGCGCTCCGGCGCGAAGGGCGCCCGAACGCGACGTTCACGGTTCCCTCGGTGTCTCCGGAGGCGCTCGGGGAGCTGATGATGCTCTTCCAGATCGCGACCGTGTACGGCGGGGCTCTCTACGGCGTCGACCCCCTGGATCAGCCCGGGGTCGAGCTGAGCAAGAAGCTCACGTACGGCCTCATGGGGCGTGAGGGCTCGGAGGCGCCGGACATCGCACCGCCGGATCCTCGCTGGATCGTGTGACCGGCACCGGGAGGCCCCCGTGTACGCCCCCGGGGGAGGACCTGTTAGATTCAATGGCCCTTCAACAGCAACCTGTTCAAGGCCATCCGGAGGTTGAGATATGCGTGATCAGAGCGACGTTCCCTACATCGTGATCGAGCGGGACGGAGGCGGCCAGATCGGCCCCTTCGTGGTCGGAGCCCTGTTGGGCGCCGGATTGGCACTGCTCTTCGCCCCCAGGTCGGGGGAGGAAACCCAGGCCGAGTTGCTGGAGCGCGCGCGTCGACTTCGTGATACGGCCGAGGACCGCGTCCGTGAAGCCCAGCGGAATCTCGAGGATCGCCTCGACCACGCCCGCGACGGCGTCCAGTCCCGCGTGGACGAGGTCCGTGACGCCGTGGAGGCGGGACGGACCGCCGCGCACGACGCCCGTGAGGACCTCGAGCGGAAGCTCGAGCGTTCGAAGGCCGCGTACCGCGCGGGCGTGCAGGCCGCCCGTGAAGCCGCGGCGACCGGCACGGGTGAAGAGGGCGGAGCGAAGGACTGACGCCGTCCGAACGTCCCCGGCATCTCGGTAGGGGTGCCCGCGCGCTCGAGTTCGCCCGGAGGCTGATGGAGAAGGCGGACGACGACGACATCTTCTTCATGGCCGGCGCGATCGCGTTCAATCTGCTGGTCGCGCTGTTCCCCCTCCTGATCCTCGGTGTCGGGCTGACCGGCATCGTCCTCAGCTCCCGCTTCACGGATCCCACGGGTGCCGTGCTCTCCCTCTTCGGGGAGGCCCTTCCGGCAGCGGGCGTCGACGTCCTGGGGTTGGTGGCGGAGCTCACGGAAGGGCTGGTCGAGCAGCGCACCGGCTTCACCGTCATCGGCCTCGTGTTCTTCGTGCTCCTGGCCACGCGCCTGGCCGGAACGGTGCGCATCGCGCTTCGCGAGATCTTCGACGTGGGGAAGCGGCGCGGCATCCTCGAGGCCAAGCTGTTCGATGTCGTGGTGGTCGTGGTCGGCGTCGTCCTGGTGACCCTGAATCTCGGCGTCACGGTGGGGCTGTCGGCCGCCATGGAGGCCGCCGTGGACTTCTTCGGGCTCGAGGGGTGGACCCTCTCCGTCGCGCAGCGGGCCTTCGGCATGACCGTGGCGTTCGGCTCCATCTGGCTGCTCTTCCTGATCACCTACCGGTACATGCCCGCCCGGCGCGTTCCGTGGAGGACGGCCGTCATCGCGGCCACGTTCACGGCGGTGGCCCACGAGGTCCTCAAGGCTGCCTTCTCCTGGTACGCGACCGACGTGGCCGACTACGGCTCCGCGTTCGGAAATCTGGCCACCGTCGCGGTGCTCTTCTTCTGGATCTATTACGGGTCCCTAGTGTTTATCCTCGGTGGCGAATTCGCGCAGGTATCGACCATGAGAAAGGCGAGCAGGGTGGGGGTCGTGAGCTTCCGGGGAGAGCGGTGAGCGAGAACGGACGACAAGTCGTGGCGCGCAATCGAAAGGCGCGGCACGAGTTCGATATTCTGGAGACCTTCGAGGCCGGGTTGGTCCTCAAGGGACCCGAGGTGAAGTCGTTGCGTGAGGGTCAGGTCTCCTTCCAGGACGCGTTCGCTCGCATCGAGCGGGGGGAGGCATGGCTCTACAGCCTGCACATCAGCCCCTACGAGCAGGCCAACCGGGCCAACGTCGACCCGCTCCGTACCCGCCGGCTCCTCCTGCACAAGCACGAGATCCGGAAGCTCGTCGGCCAGGTCGAGGAGAAGGGACTCACCCTCGTTCCCCTCGATATCTACTTCGTGCGCGGATACGCGAAAACGACCATCGCCGTGGCCCGTGGGCGGAAGCTGCACGACAAGCGTGAGGCGCTGAAGCGGAAGCAGCAGGACCGTGAGGCCCGGCGGGCCGTGGAGTCGCACCGATGAGGCGGCCGGCACGCTCGGTAGGGCGCTGGGCCGTGACGCTCGCTGCCGCACTCCTCCTCCTGCCCCTCCCGGCTTCGAGCCAGGACGGTCGCTCAGGGTCCACCGCCGGGACGCTCCGGGTGGAGCGTGAGGACGGATCGGTCGAAGGCCTGCCCCTGGCGACCCAGCGTGGATATGCCACGCTTTCGGTCTCCACGTTCCGAGACCTCGGATGGACGGTCGACGAGGCCGGCGACGGCGTCACGCTCCGGATCCCGGACCGCGCGACCGCGACCTTCCTGGTGGGCTCCCCGTTCTTCCGCTGGGACGGCCGCCCGTTCCAGCTCGTGGACGTTCCCTACCGCGAAGGCGGAGAGGTGTACCTGCCGGCGCAGGTCATGACCGACTTCTTTCCGGAGCACCTGCCCGAGTACTACGACTACGACACGGGGAACGGCCGCCTCCGGGCGGGTGACCCGAGGCGGATCGCCTCTTCCGGGCCGGTCGAGGCGCCGTCGCAAGGCTCGGGCGGCGTCAAGCCGTCCGGCACGACCGCGACGCCGCAGGACGATCCGGCGCTCACCCGTCCGAGCGTCTACGACGGTGTGCGGGTGGTCTGGATCGACGCGGGCCACGGGGGAGCCGACCCGGGTGCCATCGGTCACGGCGTGCGGGAGAAGGACGTCGCGCTCGGCGTCGCGCGCCGGCTGGCGGAGGTCCTGAAGGACGAGCCGCGGATCGAGGTGCGCATGACCCGCGAAGACGACGGCTTCGTCGAGCTCTGGGAACGGGGCCTCTTGGCCACCGACGCGAAGGGGGAGCGCCCCGGGATCTTCGTGTCGATCCACGCCAACTCCTTCCCCGCCCGCCGCACCACACGTGGCTTCGAGACCTACTTTCTCTCGGAGGCCCGGACGGAAGACGAGCGCCGCGTCTCCGCGGTGGAGAACGCGCCGCTGACGATCCGCGGACGAGGGGTGGACGCGAGCCGCCAGTCCGATCTCGACTTCATCCTCCGGGAGCTGCGGAACTTCGACCACGCGCACTGGTCGGCTCTGCTCGCCGGCATGGTGCAGGACGAGCTGGCGAAGTTCCACCCGGGTCCGAACCGGGGGGTGAAGCAGGCTCCCCTGGCCGTGCTCACCAACGCGATCATGCCCTCGGTGCTGGTCGAAGTCGGCTTCGTGACGAACGAGGCCGAGGCACGCCTGATGACTCAGGCCGACTTCCAGGACCGGACGGCGCGGGGCATCGCCAACGCGGTGATGTCTTTCCTGGAACGGTATCCACCGGGGAGCGGGCTCGGAGGCTCGCGCTGATGCGAGCTCCCGTGAGGAAGGCCGGAGCGGCCCTCACGGGGGTCTTCCTTCTCGGGGCCGCGTGCACGTACTACAACGCGATCTACAACGCCGAGCACCTCTTCGAGGAGGCCGAGCGCCTCAGACGCGAAGGGCGCGACTCGCTGGCGGCCGCGCGATACGAGGACGTGATCCGGAAGGCCGCGGACGGCTTCCGTAGCGATCCGACCGGCGGGTGGGCGTACGAGTCGTCCTACCTCCTGGGGCGGGCGCACCTGAGGCGAGGTGATCTCGATGCGGCCCGCGCGGCACTCGGGCACAGCGCCGGGCTCGCCGAGAACCCGGACGAGCGGCTGGCCGCCCAGGTCTACGAGGGGGTCGTCGAGGCACGCCTCGGTCACGGCGACGCCGCGATCGCGCTCTTCAACGAGGCTCTGGCGGGCGCGGCCGACCCGGCCGTGCGCGGCGAGGGCCACCTGCACCGAGGACGTCTGCTCCTCGAGCGCGGGCAGACCGACGCGGGGTGGTGGGACCTCGACCGGGCGGCGTCCGTCTACCCGCCCATCCGCGTGGAGGCCGACCTAGAGCGACTCTCGTGGGGCATCGAGCGCGGGGAGCCGATACGCGTGAGGGAGTCCGTCCGCCGCTTGCTCTCGTATCCCGAAGCGGCACGCCGAGCCGACGAGGTCGTGCGTCTCCTCCGCGGCGCGGAGCGAAGGTGGGGAAGCAACACTGGCGCGGCCTTCCTCGACGGCGCCGAGGGTGCGGCGTGGGAGCGGGACGTCCGCGACCGGATGGTCCTCGAGCAGGCGCGCATGCTGTGGCGGGCAGGCGGGGCGGCCGAGGCCGAGGAGCGGGCGCGGTCGGTTGCGGACGGACGCGGACCGTGGGCGGCCGAGGCGCGCGTCACCCTGGCGTCGTGGACGCTCGAGGCGGCGGACGACGTCGGCGACATCTTCGGGCTGCGCGCGGTCCTGCTGCCGGCCGTGGACCGGCAGGAAGTCTCGGGGTTGCTCGCCGACATCGAGCGACTCGAGGCGCTCGCCTTCGCGGGACTCGACGACCCGCTCGCATGGTTCCTCGCCGGGGAGATCGCCCGCGACGCGGTCGGCGCGCCCCGCGTGGCCCGTGACCTGTTCCTCGCCTACGCGACGAGTGCCCAGGACGAGCCCTGGGCTCCGAAGGCCCTGCTCGCGGCGCTCCAGCTCACCGACGACGAGGCCGGGCGGGCGCGTCTCCTGGAGCGTCTGGAGCGCCACCCCCGAAGTCCTTACGTTCTGGCCGCGCGCGGCCGTCCGGCCGTGGGCTTCGAGGCGCTCGAGGAGGAGCTGTTGTCCAGACTTTCCGGGATCCGGCGTTGAAGCTGGCCACCGACCTGTTCGGGGTGACGTTCCAGAACCCCGTGCTGCTCGCGGCGGGCACGTGCGGCTTCGGCCTGGAGCTGGCCGACGTGCTGGACCTCGAGTCGCTCGGCGGCTTCGTGACGAAGTCCGTCACGGTGGAGCCTCGCGCCGGCAACCCCGCCCCCAGGGTGGCCGAGTTCGACGGCGGCATGATCAACTCCGTCGGCCTCGCCAATCCGGGTCTGGCCGCGACCCGGCGGGACAAGCTCCCGTGGCTTGCCGCCAACGTACGGCGGGCGCACGTCTTCGTGAGCGTGGCGGGCCACACCGTGGAGGAGTTCTTCGCCCTGGTCGAGGGGTTGGACGGGGCGGACGGCTTCCTCGGCTTCGAGCTCAACCTCTCCTGCCCCAACGACCGGGACCGCGCGGGGGTGCCGTTCGCGCTCGACCCCGATCAGGTCCGCGCCATCGTGTCCGGATGCCGGAGCCGCACCGAGCGACCGCTGCTCGCCAAGCTGGCCCCGAACGACACCCGACTCGCCGTGACGGTGAAGACCGCGGAGGACGCGGGCGCCGACGGCCTCACCCTGGTGAACACGCTCCCCGGCCTGCTGCTGCGCGCGGATGACGGCGCACCGGTCATCGGGGCGGGCCAGGGCGGTGTCAGTGGACCGGCGCTCCGACCGGCCGGCGTGCGGGCCGTGCGCGAGGCCCGGACGCACACCGCGCTCCCGCTGGTCGGCGTCGGGGGGATCTCGCGCGCGGAGGACGCCGTGGGGTACGCGCGGGCCGGGGCGCTCCTGGTGCAGATCGGCACTGCGTCGTTCGCTCTGCCGACCACCGGAACGCGCCTGGCGCGGGAGCTCGAGCGATGGGGCCGGGCTCGCGGCGTGTCGGCCTGGCGGGACCTCCAGCCGGTGAGGGCCTGATGGCCGAAGTGATCGTGGCGCTCGACGTGCCGAGCGCGGAGGAGGCCAGAGCGCTCGTCCGCCGCATCGGTGATCGTGGCGACTTCTACAAGGTCGGCCTCGAGCTCTACACCCGGGCGGGCCCGGACTTCGTGCGCGAGCTGAGGGCGGCCGGAAAGCGGGTCTTCCTCGACCTCAAGCTCCACGACATCCCCAACACCGTGGCGTCGGCGGTCCGGGCCGCCTCGGATCTCGGTGTGGACCTGCTGACCGTGCACGCGGTCGGCGGTCCGTCGATGCTCGAGGCCGCGGTCGAAGCGGCCGGGGATGCGCCTGCGGCCGGCAGCGACCCGTCCGCGCTCCGCCTGCTCGCCGTCACGGTGCTGACGTCCCTCGACGCCGCGGAGCTCGGCGGTGTCTGGGGCCGAGCCACCGTTTCCGTGCCCGACGAGGTCCGCCGCCTCACGGACCTCGCCGTGCGGGCGCGCGTGCACGGGGTGGTCTGCTCGGCGGCCGAGGCCGCCGGCGTGCGAGCGTCCGCGCCCCCCGAGCTCGTCATCGTCACGCCGGGCATCCGGCCCGCCGGAGCCGACGTCGGCGACCAGAAGCGTGTCGCGACGCCTGCCGCCGCGGCTCGGGCCGGAGCGGACTACCTCGTCCTGGGGCGGGCCGTCACCCGTGCGCCCGACCCCGCGCGGGCCCTGGCGGACGTTCTCACCGAGATCCAGGCCTCGCACCAGATGCCTCAGCAGTAGGCCTCCTACTCCAGCCCGACCCATCCATGCCGCTTACGCTCCACAACACCGCCGCCCGGGCGCTGCAGACGTTCGAGCCTCTCGAAGAGGGCAGGGTCCGCGTCTACGCGTGCGGACCGACCATCTACGACCACGCCCACATCGGCAACTTCAGGACCTTCCTCTTCTTCGATCTGGTCCATCGGTACCTGGAGTGGTCGGGCTACGACGTGCGTTTCGTGATGAACCTCACGGACGTCGACGACAAGACCATCAAAGGCGCGCGCGAGGCCGGGGTGAGCGTGCGGGACTTCACCGAGCCCTACGGCGAGGCCGTGCTCCACGACGCCGGCGTGCTGGGCGTCCGTCCGGTCGACGCCTATCCGCGCGCCACGGAGTACGTCCGCCCGATGATCGAGTTCATCGAGCGCCTCGTCGCTTCGGGGCATGCCTACCAGGCCGACGACGGCGCGGTCTACTTCTCGATTGCGAAGTTCCCGGACTACGGCAAGCTGAAGGGGATCGACCTCTCGACGCTGCGGAGCGGCGCGCGCGTCGCCCAGGACGAGTATTCGAAAGACGATGCCCGTGACTTCGTGCTGTGGAAGGCGGCCACGCCGGACGACGAGGCGGCGGGCGCTGCCTGGGACTCGCCGTGGGGGCGGGGACGTCCCGGATGGCACTTGGAGTGCTCGGTCATGAGTGTAACCGAGCTGGGCGACACCCTCGATCTCCACCTGGGCGGCGAGGACCTCGTGTTCCCGCATCACGAGAACGAGATCGCGCAGTCGGAGGCGGCCACCGGAAAACCCTTCGTCCGGTACTGGCTGCACGTGAAGCATCTGTTCGTCGAGGGCAAGAAGATGTCGAAGTCGCTCGGCAACTTCATCACCGTCCGTGAGCTTCTCGACGAAGGATACGACCCTGCCGCCATACGGCATCTCCTCATCTCGTCGCACTACCGGGGCGACCTGAACTTCACGCGCGACGGTCTCGCGTCCTCCGGCGCGGCGGTCCAGCGGCTGCTCGACTTCGAAGCGCGTCTCGAAGAGATCGCGACCGACGATGCATCCGATCCCACGCGCTTGCCCGAGCTGGCGGACGGTGCGCTCGAGCGGTTTCGCTCCGCCATGGACGCGGACCTCAACACGGCGGACGCGCTCGCCGCCGTGTTCACGTTCGTCAGTGGCGTGCACGGCGAGCTGCGGGGGCGCGACGCCGTCCGCGCGGCGGAGCGCGACAAGGCGCTCGCAGCCCTCCGCTCGATGGACGAGGTGCTGGGGCTCCTCGAGGTCGCCCACGCGAGCCGGTCCGTAGACGACGACCTGGCGTCCTGGGTGGAGGAGCGCATCGAGGCGCGCGCCGCGGCGAGGGCCCGGAAGGACTTCGCCGAGGCGGACGCCATCCGCGACGAGCTCACCGAGCGCGGCATCGTCCTCGAGGACGGCGCGGGAGGAACGCGCTGGAAGGTGATCGGCTAGCGGGTTAGTTTCGCCGAGCGCTGGCGTAGCTCAACTGGTAGAGCAGCTGCCTTGTAAGCAGCAGGTTGGGGGTTCGAGTCCCTTCGCCAGCTTCGACCATTACATCAGAACGCCGGCGGCGACGCTGTCCGGCGCACGCCGCGGAAGCTCGCCCGTGTCCCGTCGGGGATGTCCACCCGGCCCGCGAGCTCGTCGCCTTCGAGCCGGCCCTCGAACCCGACCGGGTACCATTCACCTTCGACCTCCACGAAGATCTCGAACGTGAAGCCGTCCGCGGTGATCGTTCCTTCGTCGAAATCGGTACGGTAGCCGAGCGCGGTACCGGAGGTGCCGCGGAGCGTCGTCCCGTCCGGCGTGAGCTGGACCGGAAGGCTCACCGTCCCCTGGGTACTCGAGAAGGTGAGCGTCCAGGCTCCCTCGAGGGTCTCGGCCGCGTCCTGAGCCGACGCGGGAGCGAAACCGATGGTCAGCAGCGCGAGAGACAGGGCCCACGCGAACGGGGTCTTCATGTGGTCACTCCGGAGGATCGAGTGGCATGGGGCTATTCGTGCCCCTGGACGCGGCATCCTACTGCGCGGTGGGCGATCACGCGATACCGTCGCGGGACCGGAGTGCGGCCCTTTACGCTCAGGGGGGCACCGATTACCTTCCAAAGCTCGTTCATAAAGGCCGCCCCAGGCACGTGGAGGCGGCTCTTTTCCGCACCCGGGGTCTCGGCTTCGAACGCGGGGTTGAACGGGTGCCCCGGCAGTGATCGTTCGGGAGCACGTGAAGGTGGGGTACCGAAGCGGTCAAACGGGGCAGACTGTAAATCTGCTGGCATAGCCTTCGGAGGTTCGAATCCTCCCCCCACCATGGTGAAGGCGCAGGACACGGTCGATGTCGACCACCCTGGTGTGAGACGGGGCGTGGACGGCGGCCGAGGAAGGCATCGCGGGAGTAGCTCAGTTGGCTAGAGCATCAGCCTTCCAAGCTGAGGGTCGCGGGTTCGAGTCCCGTCTCCCGCTTGATGTGTAGTGAGGTGTTGGTACGGTGGGTGATGTCCCGCTCTGGTAGCTCAGTGGTAGAGCGCCTCCTTGGTAAGGAGGAGGTCGCGGGTTCAATCCCCGCCCAGAGCTCTGGTGCCACGGCACCTTGTTGATCACGCGCTGCGTGAACCTGGTCGCGGGAGTACGACGTTCCCGCTTTTCGAAAGCCTAACGATCCAAGAGGGCAACGATGGGCAAGGCGAAATTCGAGCGGACGAAGCCGCATGTGAACGTGGGCACGATCGGCCACGTCGATCACGGCAAGACGACGCTGACGGCTGCGATCACGATCACGCAGGCGAAGAAGTTCGGCGGCGAGGCGGTGGCGTTCGAGAACATCGACAAGGCGCCGGAAGAGCGGGAGCGTGGCATCACGATCTCGACGGCGCACGTGGAGTACGAGACGGAGAACCGTCACTACGCACACGTGGACTGCCCGGGCCACGCGGACTACGTGAAGAACATGATCACCGGTGCCGCGCAGATGGACGGCGCGATCCTGGTGGTGAGCGCAGCGGACGGCCCGATGCCCCAGACGCGTGAGCACATCCTGCTCGCCCGTCAGGTCAACGTGCCGTACGTGGTCGTGTTCATGAACAAGGTGGACATGGTCGACGACGAGGAGCTCCTGGAGCTGGTGGAGCTCGAGGTTCGTGAGCTTCTCTCCGAGTACGACTTCCCGGGCGACGACACGCCGGTGATCAAGGGCTCCGCGCTGAAGGCACTCGAGGCTGGCGGCGAGGGTCCGGATGCCGACTGCATCCAGGAGCTGATGGACGCGATCGACTCCTACATCCCGGAGCCGGAGCGTGCGATCGACAAGCCGTTCCTGATGCCGGTCGAGGACGTGTTCAGCATCACGGGTCGTGGCACGGTGGCGACGGGCCGGATCGAGCGTGGCATCGTGAAGGTCGGCGACGAGATCGAGATCGTCGGCATGGATCACGACAAGAAGACGGTCGTGACCGGTGTCGAGATGTTCCGGAAGCTGCTGGACGAGGGTCGCGCCGGTGACAACGCGGGGCTGCTGCTCCGTGGCGTCGCGAAGGACGAGATCCAGCGCGGCCAGGTGCTGTCGAAGCCGGGGACGATCACGCCGCACACGAAGTTCAAGGCCGAGGTGTACGTGCTGACGAAGGAAGAGGGCGGGCGTCATACGCCGTTCTTCGACGGGTATCGTCCGCAGTTCTACTTCCGCACGACGGACGTGACGGGCGCGGCGCACCTTCCGGAGGGCGTGGAGATGGTGATGCCGGGCGACAACGTGCAGATGGAAGTGGAGCTGATCACGCCGATCGCGATGGACGCGGAGCTTCGGTTCGCGATCCGTGAGGGAGGACGCACGGTGGGCGCGGGCGTGGTGACGGAGATCATCGAGTAGGACGGACGTGTTGGGCGGGACCTGCGCGCCAGCCGCGGGGTCCTCATCCGACTCGGGCCGCTACGCCGGTGGGTGGGCGGGTTCGGGAGGCAGCTTGGAGGCTCCGCTCTGCGGAGGGCCGAGCGAATCCCTCCGCAGAGCCGCTCGCTGGATGAGGACCCCGCGGCAGGCGCGCAGGCCCGACGAACCAGGCGGTTCGACGATCACCGGAGCACCTGCCCGCGCTTCGCGCGAGACAGGTGTAAGGGAAGGCGGGAGCGAAGCTCCCTCCATTATATTGAGCGGCTGCAGTTTGGTACGAGGGAGCAAGGCGGGCCGGCTTCGTTCCGGGGCGCGACGGTGGGACCGACCGAAAGGGCGCTCCGAACCGTTCTGGTGAAGGGCCGTGTGGACACGGACCTCCGCTTAAGCGAGGCTCTGCCGCGCGTAGCGGCAGAGTGAGGCACCGGAGGAAGTAAGAAGTAGTAGTTGAAGGATGCGGCCGAACGGCCGAGCGGTAGCGGAGGTCCGTGTTCACACGGCCCCCCACCACAAAAAACGAAACGGACGGAACGCCCAGGTGTTCCATCCGTACACAGAGTGGCCCGGAACGCAGAGGCCAGGACATGAGAGACAAGATTATTCTCGCCTGCCAGGAATGCCAGGAGAGGAACTACAACCAGACGAAGAACAAGCGTCTGCATCCGGAACGGGTGGAGTACAAGAAGTACTGCCGCCGGTGCCGCCAGCACACGCCCCATAAGGAGACGAAGTAGGTCTCATGGCCGTCGTCGACAAAGTCCGAGACACGAAGGTCTTTCTGGAGGAGTGCTGGATCGAGCTCCAGAAGGTCACGTGGCCGGACATGGATCAGCTCCGTAGCGCGACCATCGTGGTCATCCTGTTCACGATCGCGATCTCGCTCGTCATCTGGTTGATGGACTCTACGGTGAGCTTCCTCGTCGACACGATCATGGGAGTCTTTGGGGCCTGATGGCTGATCGAATGACTGAAGCTCGGTGGTATGCGGTCCAGACCTACTCGGGGCACGAGAACAAGGTCCAGAAGCTGATCCAGCTCAAGATTGCGGATCAGCCCGGACCCGAGGAGGACCGCGAGATCAAGGACGTGATCGTTCCTACCCAGGAGGTCACGGAGATCCGGAACGGGAAGCGCGTGCAGGTGACGCGGCGTCTCTATCCCGGGTACGTCCTGGCGCACATGGTGCTCAACGACCGCACCAGCCACACGATCAACAACATTCAGGGCGTCATCAAGTTCGTAGGGCAGGGCAAGGAGCCGCAGCCGCTCCGAGAGGAAGAGATCAACAAGATCCTCGGCGTCGAGATCGAGACCGAGGATGAGCAGAAAGAGGAGATTCCCTTCCACATCGATCAGGTGGTCGAGGTCACGAAGGGGCCGTTCACCGACTTCAGCGGAACGGTGCAGGAGGTCTATCCGGACAAGGGCAAGGTGAAGGTGGAAGTCTCACTCTTCGGCCGTCCGACTTCGGTGGAGCTCGACTACACGGACCTGAAGGGATACTGAGGGGCGACGAAGCATGGCGAAGAAGGTTGTTGGGTTCATCAAGCTCCATGTGCCGGGCGGGCAAGCCAATCCGGCGCCGCCGGTCGGCCCCGCGCTGGGTCAGCACGGCGTCAACATCATGGAGTTCTGCAAGCAGTTCAACGCGAGGACTCAGGACCGGCAGGGCATTACGACGCCTGTCGAGATCACGGTCTTCGGAGATCGCTCCTTCACGTTCATCACCAAGACGCCTCCGGCGGCGGTGCTGATCAAGAGAGCCATCAACGTGCCGAAGGGCGCGGGCGTCCCGAACCGGGACAAGGTGGGCAAGATCTCCCGGAAGCAGCTCGAGGAGATCGCGCAGACCAAGATGGAAGACCTCAACGCCAACGATCTGGCCGCCGCGGTGAAGATGATCGCCGGGACGTGCCGCTCGATGGGCGTCGAGGTGGCAGGCTAATCAAGACGATTCGAAGCTTGGCTTCGGCCCGCACCACTGACTGGGAGCCGTCAGCAGTGGAAGGGTACACGAACGGCTCGAGACAGGATGGCTAAGAACGGGAAGCGCTATGCCGCGGCACGCATCGCCGTGCCCGTCGGGGCAAAATTCCCCCCCGACCAGGCGGTACAGCTCGTGAAACAGCTCGCGTTCGCGAAGTTCGACGAAACGGTCGAAGTCGCGACGCGTCTAGGGGTCGATCCCCGGAAGGCGGACCAGTTGGTCCGCGGAACCGTCGTCCTCCCCCACGGAACCGGTAAGACGGTTCGCGTGCTCGCGGTCGCCCAGGGCGAGAAGGAAGCCGAGGCGAAGGAAGCGGGCGCCGACTACGTGGGCGTGGACTTCATCCAGAAGATCCAGGAAGGCTGGCTCGACTTCGACGTGCTCGTGGTCACGCCGGACCTGATGGGCAAGGTCGGTCCGCTGGGCCGCGTGCTCGGTCCGCGTGGTCTCATGCCGACGCCGAAGGCCGGTACGGTGACCTTCGACATCGGCAAGGCCGTGAAGGACATCAAGGCCGGTAAGATCGAGTTCCGCGTCGACAAGACCGGAAACGTGCACGCTCCCATCGGGAAGGTGTCGTTCTCCGAGGAGGCGCTGAAGGAGAACCTCGGCGCCTTCATGGATCAGATCGTTCGCGCCAAGCCGTCCGCGGCGAAGGGCGTGTACGTGAAGAGCGTCACGGTGTCCAGCACCATGGGCCCGGGCGTCCCCATCGACCCGAACCTCTACAGGAGGGCCTGATGGATCGCGCCAACAAAGAGACGTTCGTCGCGGAGCTGCGGGACCGGATCAACCGGGCGCCCGTGTTCTACCTGACGGACTTCACCGGCCTGAGCGTCAAGCAGATGACGAGCCTGCGGCGTTCGCTGCGGGCGCAGGGCGCCGAGTACGTGGTGGTGAAGAACCGCCTCGCGCTGCGGGCCCTCTCCGGAACGGAGCTGCCGGATATCTCCGACAGCCTGACGGGCCCGACGGGCATGGTCTTCGGGTACGAAGACGCCGTCGGCGCCGCGAAGGCGCTGTCGGAGTTCGCGAAGGATCACGATCAGCGGCCGGTGTTCAAGCTGGGCGTCCTGGACAGCAAGGTCCTGGCGCCGGAGCAGATCGACCGGATCGCGAAGCTTCCGCCGAAGGAGCAGCTGTACGCCGAGCTGGCGGGTGCCATGGAGGCGCCGATGGCCGCGCTCGCGAGCGTCCTCGGAGCGAAGCTTCAGGAAACGGCCGGACTTCTCGACGCGCTCAAGCAGGAGCGCGAGCAGGCCGGTAGTTAGCCCGCATCCCGGGCATAGTTGAGGGACGCGGGCGCGTCCCTGGTCTTAGAAACAGGGTCAACCCAATCGCCGGCGGGGCGTCGGTGAGCATCAGGAGGAACCAGGTAAAATGGCGACGAATCACGAAGAGCTGCTCGACACCATCGGCAACATGACCGTTCTCGAGCTCTCTGAGTTCGTAGACGCTTTCAAGGAGAAGTTCAACGTCACGGCCGTGGCCGCTCCGGTCGCTGCCGCGGGCGGTGCTGCTCCCGAGGCTGCTGCGGCCGAGGAACAGGACGAGTTCGAAGTCGTCCTCGAGGGCGTCGGCGACAAGAAGATCCAGGTCATCAAGGTGGTGCGCGAGCTCACCGGGCTGGGTCTGAAGGAAGCCAAGGAAGTCGTCGACGGTGCTCCGAAGACGGTGAAGGAAGCCGTCTCGAAGGAGGAGGCCGCCGAGATGAAGGCCAAGCTCGAGGAAGTCGGCGCGACGGTCGTGCTCAAATAAGGTACCGGAAGCACGGCGTACGGTCTGCCGACCGGACGAAGAAGTTTGATCGGGGCGTTGGGGCCATACCCTTCCGCTCCCATGCTCGGGCCAGTGTGGATCCCCGCCGCGAGCACCCCGCAGGGGTGCATTCGCGCGTCGGGGATTCACGCGCTTGTCCCATGTCGAACACGAGATGCGCGACTCGGCGGGCTTCGCTCGCAGGGTTCGTAAGGGGGACACACGTTGGAACTGCGTAAGGACAACCGACCGATCTTGAGCTTTCAGAAGCTCTCAACGGTCATGCCGATGCCGAATCTCCTCGACGTCCAGGTACGGTCGTTCGAGAAGCTCATTGAATCGGGTGCGGAGGAGCAGTGGGATTTCGGGCTCGACCGGGTCTTCGGGGAAATCTTCCCGATCTCGGACGTGAACGAGAACTTCCAGCTCGACTACGTATCCGCCGCGCTGGGCGAGCCGAAGTACTCCGTCGAGGAGTGCATCGAGCGCGACATGACTTACGCGGCCCCGCTCAAGGCGAAGCTCCGTCTCATCGTCTGGGAGGAGCTCGAGGAAGGCGTGAAGGCCGAGGACGCCGGAGAGCGGCGACCGAAGGACATCATCGAGAAGGAAGTCTATCTCGGTGACCTGCCGCTCCTGACGGAGCTCGGGACCTTCATCATCAACGGCGCCGAGCGCGTCGTGGTGAGCCAGCTGCATCGCTCGCCGGGCGTGGTGTTCGAGGAGAACATCCACCCGAACGGGACGAAGCTCTACAGCGCGCGGATCATCCCCTTCCGCGGATCGTGGGTCGAGTTCACGCTCGACATCAACGACATCTGCTACGTCCACATCGACAAGAAGAAGAAGTTCCCGGCGACCGCCCTCCTGAGGGCCCTCGGCTACGGCAGCGACGCGGACATCTTCCAGCTGTACTACGGTGTGACCGAGGTGACCCTCGGCAAGCTCGGCGACAGCGTTCGGGCGGAGATCGAAGGGAAGGTCATCGCCGAGGAGTTCATCGATCCGGAGACCGGTGAGGTCCTGATCGAGAACGGCGAGGAGATCGACGAGGAGATCTTCGGCATCCTCGAGCGCCTCGGCACCAAGAAGATCAAGATCTACAAGAGCGACCGGCAGGCCGTCCGGGGCGAGAGCCCGCTCATCAAGAACACCATCAAGAAGGACCCGACGGAGACCGAGGAGGAGGCGCTGTCCGCCATCTACTCGCTCCTGCGGCCGGGCGAGGCGCCCAACGTGCAGACCGCGCGTGAGGCCCTCAACCGCGTCTTCTTCAGCCCGAAGCGCTACGATCTCGGCCGGGTGGGCCGCTACAAGATCAACTCGCGCCTCGGCGTGGACGTCCCGCGCAGCGAGACGGTCCTCACGCCGCAGGACTTCGTGTCGATCATCGGCCACCTCATCGAGCTCAACGAGGGACGTGGGTACACCGACGACATCGACCACCTCGGGAACCGCCGCGTGCGGACCGTGGGTGAGCTCATCGCGAACCAGTTCAGCGTCGGCCTCAGCCGTATGGCGCGTCTGGTGAAGGAGCGGATGTCGATCAACACGGATCCCGAGAAGATCAACATCGACGACCTGGTCAACGCCCGGACGGTGTCCGCGGTGATCCAGGCGTTCTTCGGGTCCAGCCAGCTGTCCCAGTTCATGGACCAGACCAACCCGCTCGCCGAGATGACGCACAAGCGTCGCCTCTCGGCGCTCGGGCCGGGCGGTCTGACCCGTGAGCGCGCCGGCTTCGAGGTGCGAGACGTGCACTACTCGCACTACGGCCGCATGTGTCCGATCGAGACGCCGGAAGGCCCGAACATCGGCCTCATCACGTCGCTCACGACGTATTCGCGCATCAACGATCTCGGCTTCGTCGAGACGCCGTACCGGAAGGTCAAGGACGGTAGGGTCACCGACCAGATCGAGTGGCTCTCCGCCAACGAGGAAGAGGAGGGCCGCATCGCTCAGGCGAACGCCCCCCTCGACGACAAGGGCCACTTCAAGAACGAGTTCGTCCTCTGCCGGGAGAAGGGTGACTTCCCCCTCCTGCGCCCCGAGGATATCGACTACATGGACGTGGCGCCGGACCAGATGGTCTCGGTCGCGGCTGCGCTCATTCCGTTCCTCGAGCACGACGACGCCAACCGCGCCCTGATGGGCTCGAACATGCAGCGTCAGGCGGTCCCGCTCCTCTATACGGACGCGCCGCTCGTGGGGACCGGACTCGAGGCCAAGGTGGCCACGGACTCCGGCGCGGTGATCACGGCGCGCCGGGGCGGCACGGTGGTGCGTGTCACGGCCGACGAGATCGTCATCGACACGGGCTCTCCGTCACCGGGAAGCACGGACCAGCCGCTCGCCAAGCTGGCGCAGTTCGACCGGTACCGGCTCCGCAAGTTCTGGCGCACCAACCAGGACACCGCCATCAACCAGCGGCCCCTTGTCCATAAGGGCGAGGAAGTGAAGCCGGGCGACGTCATCGCCGACGGGCCGAGCACCGACAACGGTGAGCTCGCGCTCGGGCGCAACATCCTCGTCTCGTTCATGCCCTGGTACGGGTCGAACTTCGAGGACGCCATCGTGCTCTCGGAGCGTCTGGTGAAGGACGACGTCTACACGTCGATCCACATCCAGGAGCTCGAGCTGCACGTCCGGGACACCAAGCGCGGGATGGAGGAAATCACCCGCGAGATCCCGAACGTGGCCGAGGAGAGCCTGGTCGACCTCGACGAGCGCGGCATCGTCCGCATCGGCGCGCGGGTCAAGGCCGGCGACATCCTGGTCGGAAAGATCACGCCGAAGGGCGAGACGGAGCTCTCCCCCGAGGAGAAGCTCCTCACCGCCATCTTCGGTGAGAAGGCCAAGGACGTGAAGGACTCGTCGCTCCGCGTGCCTCCGGGCATGACGGGCACGATCATCGACGTGAAGATCTTCAGCCGCCGTATCGACGACCCGCTCCTCGAGAAGGAGCACGGCGCGAAGATCGGCGACCTGCGCACCATGGAGCGCGACGAGATCCAGCGGATCTCCGAGGCGCGCGACGAGGAGCTGCGTGACCTGCTCGGGCGGCAGACCGTCGCCCTCATGCTCAAGCGCGGCACCGTGGAGCCGTTCCTCGACGAGGGGACGAAGCTCAACAAGGAGCAGATCGACGAGATCGACTTCAAGAAGGTCGACCTCTCGACGCTGAAGGTTCAGAACAAGGAAGCGAGCGAGAAGATCCGTCGCCTGGTCGACGAGGCCGATCGCCGTATCCAGCGGGTGAAGGAGAAGACCGAGGAGCAGATCGACAAGGTCTTCCAGCCCGACGAGCTGCCGCCCGGCGTGGTGCAGCTCGTGAAGGTCTACGTCGCCGAGAAGCGGAAGATCTCCGTCGGTGACAAGATGGCCGGCCGCCACGGAAACAAGGGCATCATCGCGCGGATCGCGCCGGAAGAGGACATGCCGTTCCTTCCGGACGGGACCCCGGTGGACATCGTCCTGAACCCGCTCGGCGTGCCGTCCCGGATGAACGTGGGTCAGATCCTCGAGACGCACCTCGGCTGGGCCGCGCACGTGCTCGGCTTCGAGGCGAAGACGCCGGTCTTCCAGGGCGCCTCGGAGAACGAGATCGGGGCGCTCCTGAAGCTCGCGGGCCTCAAGTGGGTCGGCGACTCGTTGAACCTGACCAAGCGGGCGCCGGCGACCGCCGACGACATCGAGCTGCTCACGCAGGTCGCGAACGAGCTGCCCGTCGTCATGGCGAGCGGCGCGATCGAGAACGGGAACGGCAACGGCAAGCAGCCGGCGTTCCGGACCCGCGGCATCGGGCAGTCGCTCGACGCCTATCTCGGTCTCGACCTGAACAAGAAGCAGCAGAAGTTCTTCGACGGGGTGGTCGACTTCCTGCTCGCCGCGGCCGAGGAGATCAGCGAGCGGCGCGGGGAGAAGGTTTCCGACCTCTTCCCGGCGATCCAGAAGCTCAAGGGCCGGTCTTCCGTGAAGTCGGGTCTCGACGACGCGGTCGTGGAGCTCATGGCGCACTCCGAGATCCTGCCGAACGGCAAGATCTGGCTGCGGGACGGACGGAGCGGAAGGCGCTTCGACTCTCCCATCACGGTGGGCGCGGTGTACATGCTGAAGCTCAGCCACTTGATCGACGACAAGATCCACGCGCGGTCCATCGGACCGTACTCGCTGGTGACGCAGCAGCCGCTCGCCGGTAAGGCGCAGTTCGGCGGCCAGCGCTTCGGAGAGATGGAGGTCTGGGCGCTCGAGGCCTACGGCGCGGCGCACACGCTGCAGGAGATCCTGACCGTCAAGTCCGACGACGTGCAGGGCCGCTCCAAGGTCTACGAGGCGATCGTCAAGGGCGACAACCTGCCGAAACCGGGCATTCCGGAGTCGTTCAACGTGCTCGTCAAGGAACTCCAGGCGCTGGGGTTGAGCGTCACGCTCGGAGAGGAGGAATAAATGATTGATTTTCCCAGGAGCCGGGATCAGGGCTCGTCGGATTTCGACTTCATCCAGGTCCGTCTGGCGTCGCCGGACGAGATCCGCGGGTGGTCGTTCGGCGAGGTCGTGAAGCCGGAGACCATCAACTACCGCTCGTTCAAGCCGGAACGGGACGGACTCTTCTGCGAGCGCATCTTCGGTCCGGTCAAGGACTGGGAGTGCCACTGCGGTAAGTTCAAGCGGATCCGCTTCCGCGGGCACGTCTGCGACCGCTGCGGCGTGGAGGTCACGCTCTCGAAGGTCCGTCGCGAGCGCATGGGCCACATCGAGCTGGCCGTGCCGGTGGCGCACATCTGGTTCTTCAAGACGCTGCCGAGCCAGCTCGGATACCTGCTGGGGATGACCCTCAGGGATCTCGAGAAGGTCATCTACTACGCTTCGTACATCGTCACGAACCCCGGCAAGCAGGACGTCGAGTTCCAGGACCTGCTGGACGAGGACGAGTACTACGACCTGCGGGTGAAGGCGCGCGAGGACGGCGACGACGAGTTCCGTGCCGAGATCGGCGCGGAGGGCGTGCGTACGCTCCTCAAGATGCTCGACACCCCGGATCGCAAGATCAAGGACCGGAACTCCGACGGTAAGGGACTCGATCGCTTGGCCGATTGGCTGCGGTACGAGATCGCCAACGAGACGTCGCAGCACCGCAAGAAGAAGAAGCTGAAGCGCCTCAAGGTCGTCGACGCGCTGCGCGCTTCGGGCGCGACGATCGACCAGCGGAATCGTCCCGAGTGGATGATCCTGGACGTGGTTCCGGTCATTCCGCCGGATCTGCGCCCGCTGGTTCCGCTCGACGGCGGCCGTTTCGCGACGTCCGACCTGAACGACCTGTACCGCCGCGTCATCAACCGCAACAACCGGTTGAAGAAGCTCATCGACATGCGTGCTCCGGAGGTCATCCTCCGCAACGAGAAGCGCATGCTCCAGGAGGCGGTCGACGCGCTCTTCGACAACGGACGCCGTTCCAAGGCGATCCGCGGCCGGGGCAAGCGTCCGCTCAAGTCGCTCAGCGACATGCTGAAGGGCAAGCAGGGTCGCTTCCGGCAGAACCTGCTCGGTAAGCGCGTGGACTACTCGGGCCGTTCCGTCATCGTGGTCGGGCCGGAGCTCAAGCTGCACCAGTGCGGCCTGCCGAAGGCCATGGCGGTGGAGCTCTTCAAGCCGTTCATCATCCACGAGCTCGAGAAGCGCGGTGAAGCCGAGACGGTGAAGCGCGCCAAGAAGATCGTGGAGAAGGCGGATCCGAAGGTCTACGAGGTCCTCGAGGACATCATCAAGGACCACCCGGTTCTGCTGAACCGTGCGCCTACGCTGCACCGCCTGGGCATCCAGGCGTTCGAGCCGGTGCTGGTCGAGGGTAAGGCGATCCGGATCCATCCGCTGGTCTGCGCCGCGTTCAACGCGGACTTCGACGGCGACCAGATGGCCGTGCACCTGCCGCTCTCGTTCGAGGCACAGCTCGAGGCACGCGTCCTCATGCTGTCGTCGAACAACATCCTGCTCCCGTCCAGCGGCCGCCCGGTGGCGTCGCCGACGCAGGACATGGTGATCGGCGCGTACTACCTGACGAACCCGGGGCTCAACGTCACGGATCTCGAGCGGGCCGCCAGCGATCCCAAGACGCCGAAGAGCCGTCGCGCCAAGGCGAACGAAGATCTCGACGCGCTCTACGAGAACGCGCCGCATTACGGCACGTACGGAGAGGTGGAGTCGGCCCTCCTCGACGAGCGCCTCAAGTTCCAGGACCTCGTGTGGTACTGGGTCGGCGAGTCGTTCGGTGAGAAGCCGCGTTGGGTGCGTACGAGCGCCGGACGGGTGCTGTTCAACTCGATCGTCCCCGACGAGCTCGGCTACCTGAACCGCACGTTCGGGAAGAAGGAGCTCGGGGACCTGGTCTTCGAGTGCTTCACCGAGACGGGGCTCAAGCGGACCACCGAGTTCCTGGACGCCATCAAGGACTTCGGCTTCCGCTACGCCACCATGGGTGGTCTGAGCGTCGGCATCGAGGACCTCGAGGTGCCGCGCGAGAAGGACGAGATCCTGCGGGAGGCCGACGAGCAGGTGACCCGCTTCCAGAAGGCCTACGGGAGCGGCTTCATCTCGAACGGCGAGCGCTACAACAAGGTCATCGATACCTGGACGCACGCGAACAACGACGTCGCGGACGCCATGGTGCGCCACCTGGAGCAGTCGAAGGACGGCTTCAACCCGGTGTTCATGATGATGAACTCCGGCGCTCGTGGTAACCGTGACCAGATGCGTCAGCTCGCCGGCATGCGCGGCCTGATGGCCAAGCCGCAGAAGAAGCTGACCGGTGGCATGGGCGAGATCATCGAAAGCCCGATCAAGTCGAACTTCCGCGAGGGCCTGACGGTGGTGGAGTACTTCATCTCCACGCACGGCGCGCGGAAGGGTCTGGCGGATACGGCGCTCAAGACGGCCGACGCCGGCTACCTCACGCGTCGTCTGGTCGACGTCGCGCAGGACGTCACCATCGCCACGGAGGACTGCGGCACGATCCTCGGGCTCGAGATGACGGCCCTGAAGGAAGGTGAGGACATCATCGAGCCGCTGTCCGACCGTATCGTCGGCAACGTCGCGCTCGAGGACGTGTTCGACCCGATCGACGGCGAGCAGCTCGTCGCCGCCGGTGATCTCATCGACGAGATCGCCGCGGAGAACATCGACGACGCCGGCCTCCAGATGGTCAAGATCCGCTCGGTGCTCACGTGTGAGTCCAAGCGGGGCGTGTGCCGCATGTGCTACGGCCGGAACCTGGCGACGATGAAGATCGTCGACATCGGTGAGGCCGTCGGCATCCTGGCCGCGCAGTCCATCGGTGAGCCGGGCACGCAGCTCACGCTGCGGACGTTCCACATCGGTGGTACCGCGTCGCGGATCGCGGCGCAGACGCAGCGGAAGTCGAAGTTCGACGGCGTCATCGGGCTCGAGCGTGTGACCACGGTCGACACGCCGAACGAGGAGCGGATCGTCACGTCCCGCGAGGGTCAGATCCTCCTCAAGACGCCCGAGGGTGCGGTTCGCAGCCGCCTCGCCGTGCCGTACGGCGCCACGCTGTCGATCGAGGAAGGCCAGACCATCGAGTCCGGCGACCTGCTCTTCAGCTGGGATCCGTACTCCGAGCCCATCGTGGCGGACGCGGAAGGTAAGGTTCAGTTCGTCGACATCGTCGAGGACCAGACGATGCGCGAGGAGCTCGACGAGTCCACGGGTCGTCGTCAGATGACGATCATCGAGGACCGGGAGAAGAAGCTCCACCCGACCATCCAGATCCGGAAGAACACCAAGAAGGGCGAGAAGCTGCGCGAGTTCATCGTGCCGGTGGGCGCGCAGCTCACGGTGCAGGACGGCGCCGAGGTGGTGCCCGGTGATACGCTCG
This sequence comes from Longimicrobiales bacterium, assembly GCA_041690395.1. GTDB lineage: Bacteria > Gemmatimonadota > Gemmatimonadetes > Longimicrobiales > Gaopeijiaceae > JAWLHJ01. The sequence goes on from JAWLHJ010000005.1 coordinate 609,368, forward strand.
CGAAGATCAGCCGCGAGGTGTACAAGACGCGTGACATCACCGGTGGTCTCCCCCGGGTGGCCGAGCTCTTCGAGGCGCGGCGTCCGAAGGATCCGGCCGTCATCACGGAGATCGACGGCGAGATCAGCTTCGGCGACATCAAGCGCGGTAAGCGCGAGGTGCACGTCACGCCCGATACGGGTCCGAGCCGGACGTACGACGTTCCGGTCGGTAAGCACATGCGCGTCCACGCGGGCGATCAGGTGCGGGCCGGTGACCGTCTCAGCGAGGGTCCGATCAACCCGCACGACATCCTGCGCATCAAGGGGCCCCGGGCCGTTCAGGAGTACCTGCTGAACGAGATCCAGGAGGTCTACCGCCTGCAGGGCGTGAAGATCAACGACAAGCACATCGGTGTGATCGTGCGTCAGATGCTGCAGAAGGTGCGCATCACGGACGCCGGCGACACCTCTCTCCTCGAGGGTGAGAACGTCGATCGGACCGAGTTCCGCGACGCCAACCTCGCGGCCATCCAGGAAGGGAAGAAGCCGGCCCGGTCCGAGCCTCTGCTGCTCGGCATCACGAAGGCCAGCCTCACGACCGAGAGCTTCATCTCGGCCGCCTCCTTCCAGGAGACGACGCGCGTGCTGACGGACGCCGCCGTACGCGGCGCCCGCGACGAGCTCAAGGGCCTGAAGGAGAACATCATCATCGGCCACCTGATTCCCGCCGGAACCGGTATCCACCGGTACTCCGAGGTGGAGTTCATGGTCGAGCAGTCCTACTACGACGAGGAGATCGTTCCTCTCGGCGAGCCCGGCGAGCTGGTGCCGGGCCTCGGTGGATTGACCGAGGGGCTGGTCGAGTAGGCTGACGCGGCACCCGGCCCGTGTGGCCGAAACGGGGCGTCCTCTTCGTGGGGGCGCCCCGTTTTTGCTCGTGGGTGGGGGGTGATCACACGCAGGGTTCCTATGAGGGGGCGCTTCGCTCCGGATGCTTTGCATCCGAGCCCCTCTACGGAACCCTGCGTGTGATCACCCCTTCGGATCCGCTCGGGCGGGGGCGCGAGCCGGCGGGGTGCCTCAATGGGGGCGCTTCGGCGGGCGGGAGGGCCGGGGGCCGCGAACGGCCTGGGCAGCCACTCTTGTCGGGCGGGTGGTGCGGTGGGGTCGTGCGGGGTCGGTGGGCCGGGTCGTGCGGTGGGCTGGGTAGTGCGGGCCGGCGGAAACTTGACATTCGTGTCGGGGCGAGCCTGACATGGCGCCTTTTGCCCCCCAGGCGGCGCGAAGTTGCACACTCGTCGGTCTCAGAGGAGCGCGCTGCGCACCTTTTCCCCCCTGAGCGGCGGCAACCCTCCATGTGGGGCCTCGGTGCTGCACGCCTGTGAGGTTTTACCCGGCCCGGCGCCCTTGCTATGCGCGGGCGTCCGTGAACCACTCCGCGCGCGGCCAGGTGAGCGCAAGCCCGAGCACGTAGACCGGCAGCGCCACCCATACGACCGGCGTGGTGCCGAGGAGCAGGAAGAAGATCCCTCCTAGGAGCGCCGGCCCCTCGAGGAGAGCGTGCGCGACGATGGTGTGCGTCTGAGCGCTTCTGCTCGCCGACCCACCGGCTTCCTCGGCGCCGTCCTCGGCGCTACCTCCGGCGCGTCCGGCCTCGCGCCCCTCTCCCCGACCCTCCTCCGCGGAGCCGGGCAGGAGCGGTTCGGCGGCCCGCGTCCGGAAGTACAGCGCGCCCGCCAGGGCCGGCAACGCCACCGCCGCCCACACGACGAGCGCGAGCGACCCCGCCAGGACGTCCGGCCTCAAACCGTTCGCGCCACCGCCCGTCAGCACCCAGGCGATCAGCCAGAACACGAAGACGCCACCCGCCAGCGTCATCACGATGAGCCGGGTGACCTGAAACTCCCCTGGACGCGATGATGGCACTGTCGGACCCCCCTGGTGGCAAGTGAAGTTCCCGGAGCACGCCCAACACGGGCGTCCACCAACCTACAGTCTCCGCCCTCCGCCCGCCCTCTGGCGGCCCCGGCGGCGTTGTCGCCGCTACGGGGACCCGGCGGGCGCGAGGCGATGTGCGCGAGGCACGTCTCGTAGAGGGGCTCGGATGCAACGCATCCGGAGCGAAGCGCCCCCTCCTAGGGACGTGCATCCCGCACATCGCCCCCACCACATCCGCAAACCCGCCCCGCACCGTTGACACCCCCCGGGCCCGCCTCTACCTTACCATGCTCTCGACGGACCATGTCCGCCCAGAGATCCAGACCGACAGGCGCGCGACGCGAAGCAGGCGCGCTTTTTTCAAGCCAGAGGGTACATGCCGACCATCAACCAGCTCGTTCGCAAGGGCCGGAAAGCCGTCAAGAAGAAGAACAAGGCTCCGGCGCTGCAGCGTAATCCGCAGAAGCGGGGGGTTTGCACGCGCGTCTATACCACGACGCCGAAGAAGCCGAACTCCGCCCTTCGGAAGGTCGCACGTGTACGTCTCACGAACGGGTTCGAAGTCACCGCCTACATCGGCGGTGAAGGGCATAACCTCCAGGAGCACTCGATCGTCATGATCCGCGGCGGCCGTGTGAAGGACCTCCCGGGCGTACGGTACCACATCATTCGTGGCACCCTCGACGCCTCCGGGGTCAGCGACCGCCGGCAGGGGCGCTCCAAGTACGGGGCCAAGCGGCCCAAGTAAGGTAGAAAAAAGAGATGAGCCGTCGTTCCCGTGCAGTAAAGAGAGAGACTCCTCCCGATCCGAAGTTCGAGTCCCGCGCCGTCACCAAGTTCATCAACAACTTGATGTACGACGGGAAGAAGTCGGTCGCGGAGCGAATCTTCTATGACGCGATGGACATCATGGAGCAGCGGGCGGGTCAGCCCGGCCTCCAGGTGTTCGAGCAGGCGCTGAACAACGCCAAGCCCGCGCTCGAGGTGAAGAGCCGCCGCGTGGGTGGTGCCACCTATCAGGTGCCGGTCGAGGTCCGCCCGGAGCGGCGCACCGCGCTGGCCAGCCGGTGGCTGATCACGTTCGCGCGGGGTCGCTCGGAGAAGAGCATGGCCGAGCGTCTCGCAGCGGAGCTGCTCGCAGCGGCCCGCGGTGAGGGATCCACAGTGAAGAAGAAGGACGACACGCACCGGATGGCTGAAGCGAACAAGGCGTTCGCCCACTATCGCTGGTAGCGGGTCGGTAGGGCTCGGGCTCCGAAAGAGCTCGGGAAAAATTCAAGACGCGATGGCCTGCGGGCCCTCTCCGATCAGTTGGAGCGCGGACACCTGTTCGCCCCTCGTGGGCGGCAGCAGCACATGCCGCGCTTCTTTTTTGCACCCCAGGGTGCTGCACGCGAAGGACAACGTCAGAAGGACCTGAGATAGATGCCCAGACTTACTCCACTGCCCCGGCTCCGTAACATCGGCATCATGGCGCACATCGATGCCGGTAAGACCACGACGACCGAGCGCATCCTGTTCTACACGGGACGCCTGCATCGGGTGGGCGAGGTGCATGATGGCGCCGCGACCATGGACTGGATGGAGCAGGAGCAGGAGCGCGGCATCACGATCACGTCCGCCGCGACGACGGCCCACTGGAAGCGGTTCGACGAAGAGTTCCGCATCAACATCATCGACACTCCCGGACACGTGGACTTCACCGCCGAGGTGGAGCGTTCGCTCCGCGTGCTCGACGGTGCCGTCGCGGTGTTCTGTGCGGTCGGTGGCGTGGAGCCGCAGTCGGAGACCGTGTGGCGTCAGGCCGATCGATACCGCGTCCCGCGTATCGCGTTCGTCAACAAGATGGACCGTGTCGGCGCGGACTTCATGAACGTCGTCGACATGATGCGCGACCGGCTGGGCGCGAACGCCCACCCGATCCAGTATCCGCTCGGCGAGGGAGAGCTCTTCACGGGCCTCATCGACATCATCGAGCGCAGGTCCGTCATCTATGAAGACGAGATGGGCTCGAAGATCGCGTCCGGGGAGGTGCCCGACGGCCTGAAGGACAAGATCGAGGAGCTGCGTGCCGCGCTGGTCGAGGCCGCCGTCGAGCATGACGACGTGCTGATCGAGAAGTACCTGGGCGGTGAGGAGCTGACCAACGAGGAGATCCGGCACGCCGTGCGCGCCGCGACCATCAAGGGCGGGCTCTTCCCGGTGTTCTGTGGCTCCGCGTTCAAGAACAAGGGCGTGCAGCCGCTCCTCGACGGGGTCATCGACTACCTGCCGTCGCCGGTCGACGTGCCGGCCATCGAGGGGCACCTGCCGCATCACGACGAGACGCCCGACTCCCGGAAGCCGAGCGACGACGCGCCGTTCAGCGCGCTCGCGTTCAAGATCGCCAGCGACCCGTATGTCGGTAAGCTGACCTTCTTCCGCGTGTACTCGGGATCGCTTCCTTCGGGCAGCTACGTGTACAACGCGACCAAGGACAAGCGTGAGCGCGTCGGCCGCATCCTGCAGATGCACGCGAACAAGCGTGAGGAGCGGGACGAGGTGTATGCCGGCGATATCGCGGCGGCCATCGGCCTGAAGGACGTCAAGACGGGCGACACGCTCTGCGACGAGAAGCACCCGATCATCCTCGAGGCGATGAAGTTCCCCGAGCCGGTGATCGCGGTCGCGATCGAGCCGAAGACGAAGGTCGACCAGGACAAGCTGACGAACGGTCTCGTGAAGCTGGCCGACGAGGACCCGACGTTCCGCGTGTTCACCGATCCGGAGACGGCTCAGACGATCATCTCCGGCATGGGCGAGCTCCACCTCGAGATCATCGTGGACCGTCTCAAGCGCGAGTTCGGCGTGGAGGCCAACATCGGTCGTCCGCAGGTCGCGTACCGTGAGACGATCCGCAAGCGGGCCGAGAAGGTCGAGGGCAAGTTCGTGCGCCAGACCGGTGGTCGCGGTCAGTACGGACACGTCGTGATCAACATCGAGCCCGGCGAGCCGGGAACCGGCTTCATGTTCGAGGACAAGATCGTCGGTGGTGTGATTCCGCGTGAGTACATCAGTTCGGTCGAGCAGGGGATTCGCGAGGCGCTCGTAACGGGCACGCTCGGGGGCTACCCGATCATCGACCTTCGTGTCGAGCTCGTCGACGGTTCCTACCACGACGTCGACTCGAACGAGATGGCGTTCAAGATCGCGGGCTCGATGGCGCTGAAAGAGGGTGTCCGCCGCGCGGGCCCGGTGCTGCTCGAGCCGATCATGGACGTCGAGGTCGTGACGCCGTCGGACTACATGGGCGACATCATCGGCGACCTGTCCTCCCGGCGTGGACGCGTCGGCGGGATGACGGAGCGTGCCGGCGCCCGGGTAATCGGCGCTTCGGTCCCGCTCGGCGAGATGTTCGGCTACTCGACGACGCTGCGCTCGCTCTCACAGGGCCGTGCCGTCTACACCATGCAGTTCGCGCACTACGAGGAAGTTCCGAAGTCGAAGGCCGAAGAGATCGTCGCCGCGAGCGGCAAGAGCAACTGATCCAGACCTAACGTTTACCGCGACAGAACGAGAAGAGGGCTACGATGGGCAAGGCGAAATTCGAGCGAAGCAAGCCGCATGTGAACGTGGGCACGATCGGCCACGTCGATCACGGCAAGACGACGTTGACGGCCGCGATCACGATCACGCAGGCGAAGAAGTTCGGCGGGCTCGCGATGGCGTTCGACCAGATCGACAAGGCTCCGGAAGAGAAGGAGCGCGGCATCACGATCTCGACGTCGCACGTGGAGTACGAGACGGACAATCGCCACTACGCACACGTGGACTGCCCGGGCCACGCGGACTACGTGAAGAACATGATCACCGGTGCCGCGCAGATGGACGGCGCGATCCTGGTGGTGAGCGCGGCGGACGGCCCGATGCCCCAGACGCGTGAGCACATCCTGCTCGCCCGTCAGGTCAACGTGCCCTACATCGTCGTGTTCATGAACAAGGTGGACATGGTCGACGACGAGGAGCTCTTGGAGCTGGTGGAGCTCGAGGTTCGTGAGCTTCTCTCCGAGTACGACTTCCCGGGCGACGACATTCCGGTGATCAAGGGCTCGGCGCTGAAGGCGCTGAACGCCGAGGGCGACGGTCCGGACGCGGAGTGCATCCAGGAGCTGATGGACGCGATCGACTCGTACATCCCGGAGCCGGAGCGTGCGATCGACAAGCCGTTCCTGATGCCGGTCGAGGACGTGTTCAGCATCACGGGTCGTGGCACGGTGGCGACGGGCCGGATCGAGCGTGGCATCGTGAAGGTCGGCGACGAGATCGAGATCGTCGGCATGGATCACGACAAGAAGACGGTCGTGACCGGTGTCGAGATGTTCCGGAAGCTGCTGGACGAGGGTCGCGCCGGTGACAACGCGGGGCTGCTGCTCCGTGGCGTCGCGAAGGACGAGATCCAGCGCGGCCAGGTGCTGTCGAAGCCGGGGACGATCACGCCGCACACGAAGTTCAAGGCCGAGGTGTACGTGCTGACGAAGGAAGAGGGCGGGCGTCATACGCCGTTCTTCGACGGGTATCGTCCGCAGTTCTACTTCCGCACGACGGACGTGACGGGCGCGGCGCACCTTCCGGAGGGCGTGGAGATGGTGATGCCGGGCGACAACGTGCAGATGGAAGTGGAGCTGATCACGCCGATCGCGATGGACGCGGAGCTTCGGTTCGCGATCCGTGAGGGAGGACGCACGGTTGGCGCGGGCGTGGTGACGGAGATCATCGAGTAGTACGGACGTGTTGGGCGGGACCTGCGCGCCAGCCGCGGGGTCCTCATCCGACTCGGGCCGCTACGCCGGTGGGTGGGCGGGTTCGGG
>JAWLHJ010000006.1:0-6519 GCA_041690395.1 Longimicrobiales bacterium
CGCCTGGAAGATGAACCCGATCGCCTGGTTCCGGATCTTCGCACGCTGGCTCGCCGTCAGGTTCTCCACGGGCGTGTCGTCCAGCAGATACTTGCCGCCCGTCGGGCTGTCCAGCAGCCCCAGGATCGACAGCAGCGTCGTCTTGCCGCAGCCCGACGGGCCCGCGATCGACACGAACTCCCCCGACTTGATCGAAAGGTTGATGTTGGCCAGCGCGTGGGTCTCCACCTCCTCGGTGTAGAACACCTTGCTCAGCGCGTTCAGCTCGATCAACACCTGATCCTTGCTCATCTTCCCTTCCTCCCCCGAGTTCCGTCGTTCGATATTCCGTCCGCTGACATGGACCTAGACGAGATCAGCGCCGATTTGGTTGCAGGCGTCCCAGGATCGGAGCCGGGACCGGGATCCGAAACGGAGAGGACCACCACATGGGGAGGGCGGGATGAGGCAGTCGGGCGAGAACGGCGGAGCGGTTGCGCGGTGCTTCTGGGTACCGGACGACAACCCGGTATACCAGGCGTATCACGACGAGGAGTGGGGCTTCCCGGTGGCCGACGACCACCGCCTATTCGAGAAGATCTGCCTGGAGGGCTTCCAGTCGGGTCTCTCCTGGTGGACCATCCTCAGGAAGCGCGAGGCGTTCCGGTCGGCCTTCGCCGGGTTCGACTTCGAAGCCGTGGCCCGGTTCGGACCGGAGGACGTCGAGCGGCTGCTGGGCGACGCGGGAATCGTACGGCACCGCGGAAAGATCGAAGCCACGATCAACAACGCGCGTCAGGCCTGCGAGCTGGTGGAGCGCGAAGGGTCGCTGGCCGCGTACGTCTGGCGCTTCGAGCCCGATCCGGCCAGCCGGCCGGCGAAGCTCACCGAAGCCGCGCTCCGCACGCTGTCGACGTCGCCGGAGTCGGTGGCGCTGTCGAGGGACCTGAAGAAGCGCGGCTGGCGGTTTTTCGGCCCGACCACGGCCTACGCCTTCATGCAGGCCATGGGGCTGGTCAACGACCACACCGAGGAGTGTGCGTCGCGCGCCGGTGCGGAGGAGGCGCGGAAGGCGTTCGTCGTCCCGTAAGGCGGCCCTGCCGGACATGGAAAAAGCGCCGCCCCACGTGGTGGGACGGCGCTTCGACCACGGCTGGGCGGTGGGCTCAGGCGCCCTGTACGCCCACCTCTTCACCCTCGCCCACGACACGGAAGAACAGCCACATTCCGAGCGCGGAGTGTCCCGGGATCGTGCAAACCAGCGAATAGTCACCGGCCGCTTCGGCCACGAACGAGATCGACTCCGTCTCGCCGGGCATGGTGGCGTCGACCATCGAGGTCGGGTTCTGCGTCGCCGCTCCCGCGAACACGGGCTCGGGCGACGGCGGCGTGGCGAAGTTCTGGAGCTCGCTCGAGATCACGATGCTGTGGGGCATGTTCGGGTCCTGGTTCACCAGCGTCAGGTTGACCGTGTAGCCCTCGGGCACGGTGATGGCCATCTCACCATTGATGGCCCCGTTGTAGTTCCAGTAGTTGTTGCGGTTCGACGAACCGGCCGTCAGCGTGATGTTGACGGTCCGCGCGCCCTCGTCGACGACGTACCAGTCCGGCATGGTCATGGCGCCGGTCGGCATCGCCGGGCCGCTCGGGGCCGGAGCCGGCTCGGCCGCCGGGGTGGACGTGGTGTCGTCGGAATCGGCGGGCTCGCCGCCGCCGCAAGCTGCGAAAAACACGACCGCGAGGGCCGGAAGGAGCTTGGAAGATCTCATGATAGCTGACTTCCCCTCTCAGAGTGGCGGTCCCGACCGTTACACGCCGGAACCTTTCAAGACATCATCCAAAGATACTCGGTTCTACCCGTGACCGGCATACGCTGCCCATGCATCATCGCGGATGGTAGCCGACCCACCCCGGCCCACGAACGCCCCGACCGGGCATCGCACCGGTGTGTCGGCCGTCGAGGAGCACCGGCACGCCGTTGACGAAGACGTGCTCGACGCCCGTCGACACACGGTGGGGATCCTCGTACGTCGCATGGTCGATGACCGTGTCCGGGTCGAACACGACGACGTCGGCGAGATACCCCTCGGCCAGAACGCCGCGGTCACGGATGCCCAGCCGGATGGCGACCGCGGACGTCATCTTCCTGACGGCCTCCTCGAGCGGAATGACGCCGTCCTCGCGGACGTAGCGGCCCAGGATCCGGGCGAACGTGCCGTAGGCGCGCGGGTGCACCGGGCCTCTCGCCCGATCCGGATCCGTCCCGCCCGCGTCGGTCCCGAACTTCATCCACGGGGCACGCATCTGGGCGGCGACGTTCTCCTCGCTCATCATGAAGAAGACCGTCCCGATGTCCGACCGCTCCGCGAGGACCAGATCCATCGCGGCATCGATCCAGTCGACGCCGAGCTCTTCGGCCACGTCGGAGAGGAAGCGGCCCACGAAACGCTGGTGTTCCGGTCGTGACAGACCGAGCAGGAGCGTTCCCTCGGCGGTCGAGAGCGTGCACAGGTTCTCCCAATCCCCGTCGTCGGCCTCCACCTCGCCCCGGATGCGGGAGCGCGCCTCGTCGGACGCGAGGTTGTCGAACAGAAGCCCGTCCGCGGAGGCCCAGGGCGGGAAGCAGGCCGCCAGCCCCGTCGACCCCGCCGTGTAGGGATACATGTTGGCCTGCACGTCGATGCCCACCGCGCGCGCCGAGTCGATCTTCTGCACGGCCTGCGCCGCCTTGTCCCAGTTGCGGCGCCCGGCCGCCTTGAGGTGGTAGATCTCGACCGGCACACCGGCCCGCACCCCGATCTCGATGGCTTCGTCGATGGCCTCGAGGAGCCGGTCCGCCTCGGAGCGCATGTGCGTGATGTACACGCCGCCGTAAGGCGCGGCGGCCTCGTTCAGCGCCACGAGCTCGTCGGTCGCCGCGAAGTTCCCCGGCGGATAGATGAGCGCCGAAGCGATGCCGAACGCTCCTTCCTCCATCGACTGGCGGACCGCCGCCTGCATCGCCTTGATCTCTCCACCACGCGCGTCGCCCATGGCGGCACCCATCCCGAGCCGCCGCAGCGTCGACGCTCCGACGAACGAGCCGAAGTTGACGCTGGCCCCATGGGCCTCCATGGCGGCCATCCACTCGCCGAACCGCTCGAACTGCGTGCGTCCGACCGCGTCGCCGGCCGCCTCGAGCATCTCCGGTGACCCCGGCGCGTTGGTGGTCCCCTCACCCATGATCTCCGTCGTGACGCCCATGGTCACCTTGGAGACGACCCGGCCATCGCCATCGCCCATAAACGAGGACCTGGAGTGGCTCTGGATGTCGATGAAGCCCGGCGCGACGACCATGCCCTCCGCGTCGAGGCGCGTCTCGGCGGCGTGCGCGGCGAGCATCCCCGGCGGGACGATCGCTTCGATGCGGTCGTCGCGGATGCCCACGTCGGCGTAGTACCAGGCGTTTCCCGTGCCGTCGACGACGCGCCCGCCCTCGATGACGACGTCGAACGGCGAAAGCGCGGGGGGAGCAGGATCTCTCGCCGACGGGCCCGACGAACAGGCTGCAGCGGCGAGCGTGAGGAGGACTGGGACTGAAGCAAACCGCATGGCGACATCTCCGGAAGGAATCGTTCAGGCGACGATGCCTCCCGGGCCACGCATGCGTCAACCGTGGCGTCGGATCGACCGCTGGCCCGCACGCGTCCCAAGGGCGCCGTCCGGGACTCCCTGGACAAAGACCCGAGGGTGCCACATGGTCGGAGCAGGGGGCGTCGATGTCCCCGATACGAAACGAGAGGGGGAGCCATGGGGATGAGAAGGAGAATCGGGACGGGAGGGGGCACGGTGCTCCTTCTGCTGGCGCTCTCGGTGGGAGCGTGCGCCACGACGGGAGGGAGCGGCGGCGGGGCGTCTTCGAACGTGCTCACCGGCGAGGAGCTCATCGCGTCGAGGCACAACGACCTCCTCGGCGCGCTGCAGAACCTCCGGCCGTCGTGGATCCGCGGGCGCGGCACCAACTCGGTCAACTACTCCAGCGAGGTCGTCGTCTTCCTGAACGGAAATCCGTACGGGACGGTGAGCGACCTGCGCAGCATTCCGGTGGACGCGGTGCTGGACGTACAGTTCATGTCCGCGTCGGAGGCGGGCGCACGCTACGGCACACTGGCCGGGTCGTCCGGGCTGGTCCTGGTTCGAACGCGCGGGTAGCGGCGCACCGCCTGGGGCAGCTTCGCGGGCGACCGGGGCCGGTCGAGCCGACCCCGGTCCACGGCGAGCTCAGCCGCAGGTGCCCACGATGTGGCAGTTGGAGATCCGCTCGATCTCGGTGATCGGCAGGAAGGTCCCGGGCGCGACCAACGCATCCGAGCTTCCGAGCCAGCGTGCGTCGGGCGCTCCGAATCGGTACTGATCCGCCAGCCTGCGCCCTTGCAGGAACAGCTGCACCCTCCGCTCGTGGCGTAGCACCTCGCCGGTCGGCACCCGGCCTGCCACCGGGCCCCGTCCTTCCAGGGCCCTCACGGCGTCCAGGTGATCGACGGCGGTCGGCTCGTCGTCTTCCGCGAGGGCGACTTCGGCCGCGATGAGGTGCAGCTCGCGGGCCGACACGACGGTCAGGGCCGGGTACTCCCCGCCCTCCACGAATCGCTCGATCGCCACCCGTAGCGCCGGGTCCGGCTCCTCCTCGACGGGGTCTTCCAGGCGGATGTCGGCCACGCTCTTCCCGTCCCCCGTGGCCACCACGTATGGATCGTCGATCCGGAACTCCTGCCTCAGGTTCACCTGCGAACCGAGCTGATTCCCGATGGTGCCCACGCCGTAACGCAGCTCGAAGCGCCAGTCGGGCTCCGTGAGAAGCGCCAGCGCGTCGAGCGCGTCGACGAGCGCCAGTGGCTCATCGACGAGCGGTTCGGCGGGGACCGCTCCCGCCGGGTTCAGCTCACCCCAGAGATCCCTCGCGTGCCGGGTGCGGGCGCGCTGGGCGAGGAGCGTGAGCTCCAGGTCGGCGGCGCCCAGCTCGCGGGCGAGCGTCAGCCCGGCAGTCAGATCCTCGACGGCCCGGTCGTAGAGCGTCACGATCTGGTCCGGTCCGAGCGGTGGAGCGGTCTCGGTCCGGTTCGAGATCACGAAGTCGTCGAAGTGGTCCGCGATGTACGTATAGACGACCCCTCCGTACAGATAGGCTCGGACCAGGTCGCGCCGCTGCTGGAGCTGTCCGGCCCGGTCGAAGCCTTCGAGCAACCGGATGGCCTCGTCGGCCTGGAAGCGCGCCTCCGCGACGTAGGGGAAGGCGTTGTTGGCATACTCGTTCGCCGGATTCGCGAGGAAGCCGCCGTCGAGCTCGACGCCCGCGTCGAAGGTCCCGATCGACGTGAGCTCGTCGCTCGCGACCGAGACCGGGAGGATCAGGTAGCCGAGCGCCCGCGCGAGCGTCGCCTCGGCCCCGTTGACCAGGGCGTTCGCCGCCTGCGCGCGCTCGAGGTCCTGCTGGACCAGCTGGTTGGGGTTCTCGACTTCGAACACGCCGTCGCACGCGCCCACTGTGAGCGCCAGAGCCAGGGTGACGACGACGCGGGGGGAGCCGCTTCCGCGACGTGTCGGAATGGTGTGTCTCATGGATCGATCTCCTCAGAAGCCGACGGAGGCGGACAGCAGGAGGCGCCGCGGCAAGGCGAAGCCCCAGGCATCCACGCCCGACAGGAAGTTGTTGGTGAGCTCGCTCTCGCTCGCCCCGCGTCCGATGGCATTGAGCTCGGGATCGACGCCGCCATAGCGGGTCCAGAGGGCGAGGTCGCGACCGGCGACGCGGAGGTCGACCGACCCCACACCCAAACGGCCGACGATCGATGCAGGGACGGAGTAGCGTAGCGAGACCTCGCGGAGCCGCAGCCAATCCGCTGACTCGACCTCGCCGAGACCGTCCTGGGGTGAGAGGGCGGCCAGCTCGGTGGCCCAGATCCGCGCGGCATCGAGACGCTGCGCGGGAGTGCTCGCCGGGTTCGTGAGCGTCGCCTCCACCTCGGCGGCCTGCCGGATGTTCCGGCCCGCTCCGCCGCTCGAGCGCTGAAAGGCGCCCGTGAGGTTGTGCACGTGTACGTCGCCCGTCCGGTACTCGAACAGGGCCGATAGGCTGAGGCCGGCCGGCAGCCCGATGTCGGCCCCGAAGCTCCCCTGCCAGTCGGGGTTCGGCTTGCCCAGGTAGTGGTCGAGCAGGTCGCCGTCGCCGTCCTCGTCCGCCAGGAGCACCCGCACCTCCTCCGGCGTGCGCGGCTGCGACAGGAACGCGAGCAACTCGGCGTCCGAGTCCGGCTGCCCGTCGCGGTTCACGTCGATCGGGTTCGGATCGTCCACGAGCTTCGGCCCGAAGAACGCACCCGGCGCGTGGCCCTCCTTGAGCCATATGCGGTAGCGGTAGTACCCGATCTTGATGGGCGGCGCCCCACCCAGGTCGGTGATCCGCTCATCGACGTACGACGCATTGGCGAACAGGCCGAGCGAGAACGACGGCGTGCTCACGGCCGAGGCGGGGGGGGGGGGCGCGGCGCCCCCCCCCGGGGG
>JAWLHJ010000006.1:6529-369650 GCA_041690395.1 Longimicrobiales bacterium
CGCCCGAGCACGCCGGCGTGCCCCCGGCGGCGGCGTCGAGGCCGGCCTCGACGCCCCACGCCTTCATCTGCCCGATGTTGTCGAGCTGGGTCGAGCGGAAGCCTCCGGACGGCGCGAACTGCCGGTCCACGAGGAGGTCGTCGACGGTGCGGTTCCAGTAGGTGACCTCGAGACCCACCCGGTCATCGACCAGACCGACCTCGGCTCCGACCTCCCACTCCGTGCTGACCTCCGGCCGGAGATCGGGATTGCCGAGGTTCGACGGCACGACGCCGGCACCGCTCTCGGATGCGAGCGGACTGAAGGTGGTGAGGCGGTCGAAGGCGCCGGGCTGTAGTCCTGACTGGCCGATGGCCGCCCGCACCCGGAACGACGACAGGCCGAGCGGCCGGTCCCAACTCCGCCAGTCACTGGGCACGACGGAGAGGCTCGCCTTCGGATAGAACGCCCACCCCGTCTGTTCGGCGAAGGCACTGTGGCGGTCGTAGCGCCCGCCGAGGGTGAGGAACGCCCAGTCGCCGAAGCCGAGTTGGCCCTGCGCGAAGACGCCACCGCTCACCTCGGCCAGGCGGGACTCGGTGAGGGTCTGGGCGGCGCCCGCACCGGCCACGTCGAGCCCCGGGCCGCTGAAGTTCTCGCCGGTGCCGCCGAGCTCCCGCGTCTCGGCCCGCACCTGCTGCGCGCCGACGACCACCGAGGCCGTCCAGGCCTCGGACAACGTCCTCGACCAACTCGACTTCAGGTCCACCGTCACGCGCCGCCGGTTCCGGTCGCTCACCCGCCGCTCACCGGTCGGGTCCTGCTGCGAGACGCCGTCCACGTTCCATCCGAAGGGGATCGTGTGGCTGTCCTGCTGGCCGACCACGTCCAGCCCGACGGTCGCGTCGAAGGACAGCGCGTCGATTGGCGTGTAGGTCGCGGACAAGCTTCCACCGAAGCGCCGTACGTCCTGCTCGCTGAAGCGGTGCAGGACCTCTCGCACGGTCGTGAACACCGGGTCACCCGTCGGGTTCGTCTCGCTCGCGAGCTCCGGCTTGCTACGGATGACCGACGTCGTCGGCCCGAGCGTGTTGTTGTTGTTGTTCGGAATGCTCAGGTAGCTCTCGGTATAGAGCGAGGTCACCCGGAGCTGCAGATCATCGGCGGGCACGAACGACAGGTTGGCGTCGAATTGCCGCTTCCTGCCGATGTCCTCGGCACGGGGCAGGCCGTAATCCCGCTTGAGGTAGCCGTCGCTCGTGAACGGGCCGTTCTCGCCCTGGACGCGCCCCGACACGTAGTAGGTCACGGCGTCGTTCCCGCCGGATACCGAGAGGGTCGTGCTGGTGCTCCGACCCGTCTCGAACAGCCTGGGCACGAGGTCGACCTCGAACACCTCCCATGGCCGGATGTCCTGGCCGAAGAACGCGCCCAGCTCGTCGGCCCGCTCCTGCGTGCGCGCGAAGCCTGCGTGAGGCCGGTACCGCCCCTCGGGATACCTGGAGAAGCCCTGCTCGACGTCGAGGTTCCAGCGGGTCTGGCCCGCGGTGCCGCGCTTCGTGAAGATCTGGATGACGCCGTTGGACGCCTCGGTTCCGTACAGCGTGGCGGCGGCGGCGCCCTTCAGGATCTCGACGCGCTCGATGGACGCCGGGTTGATGTCGTCGAGCCGCGACGGCGATCCGCCGCCTCCGCCGACGTTGCCGCTGAAACCGCCGCCGTTGTCGATGCGGACGCCGTCCACGTAGACGATGGGCTCGTTCGACTGGGACAGGCTCCCTGTTCCGCGAATGCGGATGCGGGCGCCCTCGCCGACGAGTCCGCCGGACGGCAGCCCCACAACGCCCGGATCGCGACCGAGCAGCGCCTCCGAGACGGTCGTGATCGGAGCCCGCTCGAGCGCCCGCCGGTCGATGGTCGAGACGGTGTTGCCGAGCTTCCGGCGCTCGGTGGCCACGCCGGTCCCCGTCACCACGATCTCGTCGAGCGCGATGGCGGACGAGCCGAGCGAGAAGTCGGCCCGGACGGTCTCACCGGCGACGATCTCGACCGTGCGCGACTCCGAGCCGAAGCCGAGGCTCTCGACCCGCAGCTCGACGGGGCCGACGGGTAGCCCGTCGAGGAGAAAGGTGCCGTCCCGGCTGGTCAGCACCCCGCGCTCGAGAGCCGGGGCGTAGATCTGGACGGAGGGCAAGGCGCGGAGCACGCCCGCCTCGCGGACGGAGCCGCCTACGGCGCCGGTGTCCTGGCCGGCGAGAGCGCCGGCCGAAAGCGTGGACGCGAGGGTGAGGCCGACGGCCGCCGCCGCGCGTCGTAGTGTGGTCGATGTCGACATATCTGGGTTCGTTCCGGTTGCGAAGTGATGTAGATGGGGAGCGTCGGGTCCTTCACCGGGGCATTCGACACATCGCGCTTCTCCTCACGCAGGTATGAAAAAAGGCCCCCTCTCCGCAGCGGAGAGGGGGCCGGTCGGGCTCCGTGATCTCGGTCGGTCACATCATGACGATGTCCACGCGCGAGCACGCCCGTCCGCCTCTCCGAGTGGAGAGCCGCACCGACACATGCAGCAGCACATCATCATGGTGGACCCGATCACGCAGGTTACTCGCTTTTTCGATCCGTGGATCATGGGCAACAAAAAAGCCCCTCGGCGACATTCCGCCTGGGGGCTTGCCAGGGCGGATTTAGCAGTTGGTAACGCGGATGCAATCGCCACAAATCGCCGCGGAGCGAAGACGCTAGTCGAAGCCTTCGGAGGTGTCAACCGCGGGGCGGCATGACTCCGGTAGCGGGAAGCTGGATTCGGAAGCGCGTGCCGTCCCCCGGCTCGCTCATCACGTCGATCTCTCCACCGAGCTGCGTCACGATGCCGTACACGGTCGCGAGTCCGAGCCCGGTGCCCCGCCCTTCCGCCTTCGTGGTGAAGAAGGGCTCGAAGATGCGCGTGCGGGTGGGCTCGTCCATCCCGGAACCCGTGTCCTCGACCTCGATCAAGACCCTCCGCCCCCTATCGCCGTTCGATGCAGGCTCCCTGGACTCGGCCACCCGGCCGGCGTCGGGATGCCCCGATGACGGCACGCGCGTCCGGAACGTGAGCCGTCCCGGTCCCTCCATGGCGTCCCGCGCGTTGATCGCCAGATTCATGAGCACCTGCCGAATCTGACCCGGATCGGCCTCGACCAGCGGCAGGCGGGGCTCGAGCTCCGTCTCGACCCTTATGGATCCGCCCAGGGTGCGCGAGAGGAGTCCGGACATCCCGCGGATAATCTCGTTGAGGTCCACCGGCTCCAGGTGCAGGTGATTGGGCGTCGCTCGGCTGAAGGTGAGCATCTGAGCCGCGACGTCGGCCGCCTGCCGGGCCGCCTCCCGGATGGCTTCCGCGTCGTCCCGGTGCGGAGAGCGCTCCTCGAGATCCGCCAGGAGCAGGTCGGCGTGCGCCAGGATGACCGTCAGGACGTTGTTGAAGTCATGCGCGACGCCGCCGGCCAGCCGGCCGATAGCTTCCATCTTCTGGGTCTGTTGAAGCGTCTCCTCTAGGTGCCGCTGATCGGTGACGTCTGAGAAGACCTCCAGAACTCCGTCGAACGCACCGTCCGGCGTACGAAGGGAGACCGTGGCCGACGAGAGGAGGACGATCCGCCCGTCGGGCCGCATGTAGCGGCGGTCGGCCCGGTCGATGTCGCCGGCATGTGCCCGGGCGACGCACGACGCGAGCCATGTCTGCACGGCCGAAAGGTGACGGTCTGTGCGGTACGCGCCGTCGATGCCGAGGATCTCCAGCGCCGACCGGTTGAGGAAGCGCGCGTCGCCGTCCGGCGAGAGCACGGCGATACCGACGGGACTCGCCTCGAGGATCTCGGCCTTAAGCGTCCGTTCGCGCTCGAGCTCGAGCTCCACGAGCCGTCGTAGGCCCCGCTCGGACGCCCTCCCGACGGTCTCCAGCAGCGACGGCGGATGGACCGGCTTCACCAGGTAGTCGACGGTCTCCGCCCGCACCGCGCCGATCGCCGACTCGACCGACGCCTGGCCCGTGAGCATGATGACCTGCGTGCCGCAGCCGGAGTCGTGCAGCGCCTGCGCGATGGACAGCCCGGAAATGTCCGGCAGGCCGATGTCGACGAGCGCCACAAGAGGTGGGTCCGGACGGTCGAGCACGGCTTCGAGCGCGGCGCGTCCCTCGCTCGCGGTCACGACCTCGTAGCCTCTCAGCTCGAGAATGTCCCCCAGGGTGCGGAGGAACGACGAATCGTCGTCCACGACGAGCACCTTCACCCGCTCCTTCACATTAGTCATCGGCATCGAGCGCCTCGAGCAGGTCGGATACCGCGAACGGTTTGTGGAGGCTGGCCTTCACCCAGGGAACGTCGAAGTCGGTCCTCGCGCGCCTGAGCACCTGCTCGTATCCGCTGAAGAAAACGAAGGCGGCGGTGGGGCTGGCACGACGGATGGCCACGATCGCGGCGTTGGGCTCGGTTCCGGGAAGCACCATGTCGAGCAGTACGGCGGCCACTCCGTTCGTCTCGAGCGCGCTCAGGGCCTGGTCCACCGACCGGGCCCTGAGCACCTCGTACCCGGATCTCTCCACGGCCTCGGCGAGCGTCGTGAGGAAGTCCGGGTCGTCGTCGACGACCAACACGCGCTTCGGGCGGTCGACCAACGAGCCCAGAAGGCGCACGACCTCGGTCGGGTCGAGGGGCTTCGCGAGGACGGCGACGGCCCCGGCCCTCACCGCTTCCTCCAGGAGCGACGAGGCCGAATACGCCGTCATGAGCACGACCTTCACGTCGGGGCGGAGCTCTCGCAGCGCACGCAGCGCATCGACACCGTTCAAGCCGCTCATCTTGATGTCCATGAGAACGACGCCGGGACCGCCGGACCGCGCCACGGCGAGCGCCTCCTCTCCGGAGTACGCACGCTCGGGGGTCCACCCTTCGAGCTCCAGGATGTCGCAGAGCGTGTCGACCATCGCCCGGTCGTCGTCCACCACGAGGATGCGCCGGCTCACGTGTCCGCCCCCGGGGCCCGGGCTGGGATCTCCAGAACGAAGCTCGCCCCACCCTCCGGCACTTGCTCCGCGGTCAGTTGGGCACCATTCGCGGAGACGAGCATCCGCGACACCGCGAGCCCGAGGCCGATGCCACGCGCCTTGGTGGTGACCAGGGGCTCGAACACGCGCTCGAGCTGATCTTGGGGGATTCCGGGACCGGAGTCCGTGACCCGGAGGACGACCCCCGCCCCGCCCGGTTCCGCGGTCAGATCGACCGCCCCCCCTCCGTTCATCGCCTGGGCCGCGTTGGTGAGCAGGTTCACGAGCACCTGGACGAGCTGGGACCGGTCGGCATACACGGCCTCTGCGCCGGGCGCCACTTCGACCCGGACGTCGAGCCTGTTCCCGGGGTCCGCCCTGGCGACGCATTCCTCGATGAGCGGCCCGACTTCCACCCGGCCCTTTTCCGGCGCGCTGACCCGCCCGAAGTCCAGGAGGTCCGAGACGATCTTCTCCGACGTGGCCACCTGGGTCTTCAGGATGTTCAGATACTCGCGAACCTTCGGCGGGGCGTCGGGCTGGACGGTCTCGAGGTAGTAGACCGCGTTCGTCATCACGCCGAGCGGATTCCGGAGCTCATGCCCGACGCCGCCGGCCAGCTGGCCGAGCGTGGCCAGGCGCTCCTGCCGGAGGAGCTGATCCTGGGCCTCCTCGAGTCGGGCCATGGCTTCTTCGAGTGAGCGCGTCCGCTCTCTCACCTGCTCCTGGAGCGTCTGCTCACGGTCGTCGACCTTGGCCGCCATCGTGTTGAACGCCTCGGCCAGCCGTCCCACCTCGTCGCTGCGGCCGTTCGAAGTGGGGACGCGCAGGCCGTGCTGGCCCCCGGCGATGGCTTCTGCGCCCCGGGTCACCTCCACGAGGGGACCCGTGACCCCGCGGCTCGCGAGCCAGGCGCCGAACGACGCGAGCGCGGCGAGGAGAAGACCCGAGCCGAGCATCCAGTAGAGAAAGTTGCGCGCAGGAGCGAGCACCGTGGCCATGTCGCGATGAACGAGAATTCCCCATGGCGCGGTCGCGAGTGGGACCAGAATGCCCGTCCGCCGGGTTCCCGCCTCGTCGGTGAACGAGACCTGGCCGGCGCCACCGGGCTCCGGCGGCCCGTCCACGACCGACTCCAGGTCCGTCCACACCGTGCCGTCGAGGTTCCCTAGTAGGAAGGTGGAGCCCGGCGCGATGAGGTCGGCGTAGAAAGAGCCGCTGGGCGTCAGCCGGAGTGACGATACACCGACGATCCAACCATTCCACGCGTCCGTGTCGGCGCGCGCCATCATGTTGGCCCGTGGCTCGTCATCCACGACCCGGAGGGGTCGGATGCCCGCGGCAGGCTGTTCAGTGAGCCATACCGGGCAGCCTGCCATGGCCTGCCAGTCTCCCGTAGCCCCCCGCACGAAACCGACGCACGGCCCATCGTCCGGTACGAAGGCGAGGGCCCGCATCCCTTCGGGAACCTCGAGCAGGTCGAGGGCACCGGCCGCGGCGGGTTCGTTCCAGTCGTCTCCCGTGGCCGTGAGCGCCCCGAGCGCCCGAACGCCCACCGCCCGGTACGCGGCCTCCGAGGCTTCGAGCTGTTGCGAGAGGAGGCCCGCGAAGAGGGTGGTCGCCGACGCCAAGCGCTCCTGATTCATGCGGAGCAGGAGGGCTCGGAACTCGGCGTACACCACGACCGAGCCCGCCCCGACCACCGTGAGGACGAGGATCGAGAGGAACAGCGGAACCCGGCGCGCGAGGCTCGGCGGCCGCTTCGGTGCCATCGGCTCCCTTCACCATTGGAGGAGGACGATCGGACCGGGGGAGGCCGGCCGGTCGTGTGGTGTTCGGGCGCGCCCCGGTCGCGCAAGCCATCGTCGGGGTCTTACAAGAGGCTAACACGCCACGTCGATGCGGCGCAAAGGAATTCTGGCGGAAGCAGGAGGAGCTTGGCCGTGTCGCCCCCGCAGATGTACCGTCGAGGCATCACCCGCCTCCCCGCGCACCCCAACCGTCACCCACAGGCCCCTTCACGGTCAGCACGACCTCACGCTCGTCGCGCTCTCGTACGTCGTCGCCGTCGTCGCGTCGTTCGGCGCGCTGACACTGGCGGAGCGTATCACCAAGGCACGCGGCAGTCGGCTACGACCTCCCGATGGTCTTCCTGTCGGGTATTCCGGCCGTCGTGGCGTCGGGCTTGGCGCTCTGGATCGCGAGCGGAGGGGTCATTCGTCGCGGCACGTACGTCTGACGTGCGAGGCGACGATCTCCCCGGACGACGAAGAGGACGATGGGCCCTGATCGGGCGCCAGCTCGGTCGACTCGGCACCGCGGAGGACAGGGCACTCGCCGCGATCGAGGGGGTACCTTTCAAATATGAATCAACATCGTGAAGACCCGCGCCTCCGCACGGATCCCGGGGTCATCGAGTACGTCGTGAAGCCCGACGGCACCGTGGTCGAGATCCGGGGGATATGGGACGACTTCGCCCGGGCGAATGCCGCCGGTGACCTCCGCATGGCCGACGTGGTGGGTCGCGACCTGTGCGACTTCGTGAGCGGTCCGGCGACCCGCCAGATCTACGAGGCACTGATCGGGCGGGTCGTCCAGACCCGCACCCCCATCCAGTTCACCTTCCGATGTGACGCCCCCGAGGTTCGGCGGCACATGCACATGGAAGTGATGGGTGATGGAAGCGAGAACGTCCGGTTCACCAGCCGCATCGTCAGGGAGGAGCCCAGGCCCCCTCAACCCCTCTTGAGCACCGACGTCGATCGGAGCGACGAGACGATCGTCATGTGCAGCTGGTGCAAGCGCGTGAAGCTCGACGAACGTTGGGTCGAGGTCGAGGAGTACGTCGCGAGCACGGGCCTCATGGAGGAGGAGCGGCTTCCGCAGCTGAGCCACGGCCTGTGCCCGGACTGCGCCACCGAGATGGAGGCTCTGGCGGACGCCGTGGCCTGAGGTGTGCAAGAACGGGCCGTTGGATCGTTCTCTCCTACAGAGGGTTTCGACTCCCGAGCAGGAGGCATGGATCATGAGATCGTTCCGTCGCATGTCGACACTCGCCTGGATTCCGGTCGCCCTGGTCGCAACGACCCCGGCGATGTCGACCGCCCAGGACGAGCCGCCCGCCGAGACGACCGTCGAGGCCGCCGCGTCGCTCCCCGACCCGGTCGTGATCGTGGCGAACCACAACTGGCTCGACGTCCACATGTACGCGAGTCGAACCGCTGGCGGGCGCGTGTCCCTCGGCGTCGTGACGTCCAACACGACCCGGAAGTTCGAGCTCCCCGACAGGTTCCTGGACGCGGGCGGGGACGTCTACCTGATCGCCGATCCCATCGGGAGCCTGGATCGCTACGTGACTCCGGCAGTCGTCGCGGAGCCCGGCACGAACGTGGTCGTCCACATCGAGAACGCGCTGAATCTGTCGTCGGCGAGCCTGCGGGCCGCGAAGGGGTCGGAGTAGGGGGCGCTCGGGACCAAGGCACGTCGGCGATACGAGACCGACGTCGCGCGGCGCCGGTCCCTCCGTCGGAACCAGCGTTCCGGGAAGCGTGTCTCATCATGATCGACGACCCCAGTCCGAGGCCCCATCCATGACACTTCCGGAATCCGACATCGCCGAACCGGTCCTGACGCCTCCTCGCATCCAGCTCACGCAGCCCGCGGTGGAGCAGATCCGCGAGATGTTGGCGGAGGAAGATCTGCTGGAGGAGGGCGGACTTCGGCTCACCGCCCACACGGGAGCCGGTTGTTCGGCGCCCCTGCAGTTCGGCATGGTCCTGGAGATGGCTCCCGGGGACGACGACCTCGTCCTCCAGGGGCCGGGCCTCCGGATCTTCATGGATTCCGAAAGCGCTTGGGCGCTGGACGGCCTCCAGGTGGACTGGGTGGACTCCCCTACGCTCGGCGAAGGGTTCGCCTTCCGGCATCCGCGGGGGGCGGGGGGGCGCGCCTGCTAGGGGCACGCACCGCCCCGCTCGCGATGTCGGGCGTCGCGCTCCGCCTCCTCCCACTGCTCGTAGGGGCGTGTGACGCCCCTTCCTTCTTGCGGGTCGACGATCCCCCCATTAAAGTCACAATGTTGCTTTAATAAACACGGGATGACGTGGGGGGGGGACGATGGGTAAGGAGACGCTGGGGGAGTTCGAGTTGATGGTCCTGCTCGCGGCCACACGCCTGGGCGAGGAGGAAGCCCATGCGCTGGCCATCGTGGATGACATCGCGGAGCGGACCGGCCGATCGGTCCGACGCTCCGCCGTCTACGTGACCCTCCGGCGCCTGGAGGAGAAGGGACACATCTCGACCTGGCTCGGCGAGCCCCGGGCCGAGCGCGGCGGCAAGGCCCGGCGCCACGTGCGCGTGGAGTCCCAGGGTGCGCTGGCCATCCACGAGTCGCGCTCGGCGTTGGAGCGCATGTGGGGCGGTCTCGACACCGACCCGGAGACCGCCTGATGGCCCCCCGGTGGCTGGTCTGGCTCTTGGAGCGGGT
Source organism: Longimicrobiales bacterium (assembly GCA_041690395.1). Classification (GTDB taxonomy): domain Bacteria; phylum Gemmatimonadota; class Gemmatimonadetes; order Longimicrobiales; family Gaopeijiaceae; genus JAWLHJ01. Next base: position 16,021 of record JAWLHJ010000006.1, read on the forward strand.
GGTGCCCGGGCCCAGAATCGACGACGTCGTGGGCGACCTCGAGGAGCTGCACCGCCGGCGGGTCGACCGACTCGGCCGGGGTCCGGCCACCCTGATCACCTTGGCCGAGGGCGCGTGGCTGGTGCTGGTTCACACGGCCGGTCGCGTCGGACGAGGCGCGTCACCCGCACGGTGGGTGTCCGGCCCCGAACTCCGTCTGGCCCTGCGCCTGATCCGCAAGCAGCCGGTCATGACGCTGACCTCGGTGGTGGCCCTGGGCGTAGGCATCGGCATCGTGGCGGGCGGGTACAGCGTCTTCCGTCAGGGGCTCTACGGTGAGCTGCCCTTCCCGAACGGCGACCGGTGGGTGAACGTCGAGTCGTACGCCGCGGAGTCGGGATCGCGGGCCCCGGTGGACCTGGAACGGCTGATGTTGTTCCGCTCGTCGGCGCCGGCGCTGGCGTACCTGGCCGGCACCCGGACCGCCGAGCTCAACGTCGTCCACGACAACGGCGAGGTAGAACGCATCGCTGGGGCCCGGGTCACGCCGGGCACGTTCCGCCATCTGCCCTACCGCCCTCTCCTCGGCCGCCTCCTCCTGCCCACCGATGGCGCGCCGGGCGGCGAGCCGGTGGCGCTCATCCGGGAGAGCCTGTGGGAACGCCGCTTCTCACGGGACCCGGGCATCGTGGGTCGCACCGTGGACATCGCCGGCGCGGACCACCTCGTGGTGGGCATCCTGCCCGACGAGGCCGAGTACCCGTCCGAGGGCGAGATCTGGCTTCCGCTGGACGAGGCCACCCTCGGCGCCGACACCGGTGGGCCCGGGAGCCGCTTCATCGGAGTGCTGGCAGAGGGAGCCACGGTCGACCAGGCACTCGAACAGATCCAGGGCCTGTCCGACCGGAGGGCGGAGGAGGTTCGCGGCACGGAGGCACTGCGCTTCCGGGTGGTACCGCTGACCCGAATACTCGTGGCCCCGGACATCCAGGTGGCAATGATCGTGTTCATGGTCGTGCTCCTGTCGGTCCTGGCGATCATCGCGGCCAACGTCGGCAACCTGGTGGTGGCCCGCACGTCGCGGCGCTCGGGCGAGCTGGCCGTGCGCACCGCTCTGGGCGCGTCGCGCTCGCGGATCGTAGGCCAGCTCTTCGTGGAGATGCTGGTCGTAGGCGGGCTCGCGTCGGCGCTGGGATTCGCGTCGGCCGGCGTGATCCTGGAGTTCTATGACCGGGTGCTGGACGAGCTGCCCTTCTGGGTGGATCTGGCCCTGGAACCCGGCACGGCCGCGGTCGTGATGGTCCTCGCGGTGCTCGCCGCGGCCGTGACCGGGGTGGTCCCAGCACTGCGCGCCACGCGGAAGGCCCCTGGCGACGCGCTGCGTAAGGCGGGTCGCGGCGCCAACCTCGGGGTGGGCCGCGTCGGAGGCTTCATGATCGCCGCCGAGGTTGCCCTGTCCGTGGCCCTCCTGGGCAGCGCCACCGTGTTCGCCCAGGGCTTCCAGAGATACGTGGAGCCCTCCTTCGACCTCCCGGACGACCGGGTGCTGACGGCTCGCCTGGTCCTGGACCTCGACGAAGAGGAGCTGGTGCCGGGCGGATCGGCCACCGTGTCCGACTCGTTGGAACTGGTGCTACGCGATTTCCAGGCGCGGCTGGCCGCCCTTCCCGGGGTGTCCGCCGTCGGGGCTGCCTCTCACCTGCCCCGCACGAGCCCCTACCCGGAGCCCCTGGAGCTGGAAGACCGCCCCGACCTGGTCACGACGCCCATGGTAGCACTCGGCCCCGGGCTCCTCGACGTCCTCGAGGTCCGCCCCGTCCTGGGCCGGGACCTGGACGAGGCGGATCTGCGACCCGGAGCCCCTGCGGTGGCGCTGGTCAACGAGTCGTTCGCGCTCGAGCAGTACGGGACGACTCAGGTGTTGGGCCGCCGGCTGCGCCTCGCTCCCACGTCCGAGCAGGACGAAGCCGAGCCTTGGCGGGAGATCGTCGGCGTGATTCCCGACGTCATGGAGGTAGCCGGCTCGAGGGACGCCGGCGGTGTCTACATCCCTCTGACGCCGCGTAGGTTCGTCAGCGTGGCGCTGCGGGTGGACGCCGACCCTGTCGCCTACACGGGCCGCGTACGCCGGGCCGCGTTCGACGTGGATCCCAACCTGGACGTCTCGGACATCACGCGGCTGGACCAGGTCGGCGCCGAGAACCGCATGGCCCTCGGTGCCATGACGTCGGCGCTGTCGGGCATCGGCCTCGTGACCCTATTGCTGTCCCTGGCGGGCGTTTACTCCATCGTCTCGCTGTCGGTCACGCGGCGCACCCGCGAGATCGGCGTGCGGGTAGCTCTCGGCGAGAACCGGGGAGCGATCCTCCGCTCGTTGCTTCGGCGGTCGGGCCTCCTGGTCCTGGGCGGCGCGGCGGTGGGCGCCGTTCTCGGCCACCGCGTGGCCGGGCTCCGGCTGTTCGTGTTCGCCGTGCCCGAGCCCGGGTGGTGGCTCTTCCCGGGGCTCATGGCGCTCATGGGACTGGCCGGGCTCCTGGCCTGCTGGATCCCGGTGCGGCGCGCCCTGTCCATCCAGCCGGTGGAGGCGCTTCGTTACGACGGATGACTCCGCCTGCCCGACACACCCCCACCGGACTGATCGTCTAGTACGTCTTGAACTGCTAGTACGTCTTGAACTGCCCCGTCCTGTACCGCGTCCAGTAGTCGTCGAGCATCGACTTCACCTTGCCGCTCAGGATGTAGACGCCGAGCAGGTTCGGGAACGCCATGCCGAGGATCATCAGGTCGCCGAAGTTCAGGATCTGCGTGGCGGTGATGATCGAGCCCAGGAACGTGAACGTGAGGAAGATCACCTTGTAGGGCAGCGAGGCCGCGGCGCCGAAGAGCCACACGGCGCAACGCTCGCCGTAGTACGACCAGGAGATCATGGTCGAGTACGCGAACATCATGACCGCGATGGACAGCACGTAGGAGAAGAACGGCAGATCCTCGCCGAACGCCCGGGAGGTGAGGGCCGCACCCTGGTTCGCCGCGATGACGTCCGCGTAGGCGGGGTTGGCGTAGGCTCCGCTGAAGACGATGACCAGCGCGGTCATGGTGCAGATGACCACGGTGTCGATGAACGGCTCGAGGAGGGCCACGATGCCCTCACGGATCGGCTCGTCGGTGCGTGCCGCCGAGTGCGCGATGGCCGCCGAGCCCGCGCCGGCCTCGTTCGAAAAGGCCGCACGCTGGAAGCCCACCACCAGGACGCCGATGAACCCGCCCCACATGGCATCGGGGTTGAACGCCTGGGTCATGATGTAGACGAGCGCCGCGGGCACGTCCACGATGTTCATGAAGATCACGACCAGGCAGCCGAGCACGTAGATGACCGCCATGATCGGCACGATCTTGTCGGTCACCTGCGCGATCCGGCGAAGGCCGCCGATGATGACGATGCCGACGAAGAAGGTCATGATCAGGCCGTAGGCCCAGTTGTACTGACCCAGGACGGGGAACGTCTCCGCCACGGCGTTCAGCGACTGGTTGACCTGGAAGCTGTTGCCGCCGGCCAGCGATCCTCCGATACAGAGGAAAGCGAAGAGGACGGCGAGCACCTTCCCCAGCGGCGCGAGGCCCTTCTCGGCCAGACCGCGCGAGAGATACTGCATGGGCCCGCCGAGCACGTTGCCGCTCGGACCCACGTCGCGGTATGCCTGCGCCAGCGTACACTCGGCGAACTTCGTGGACATGCCGATGAGGCCGGCGACGATCATCCAGAACGTCGCGCCCGGCCCACCTACGCTCACCGCGATGGCCACACCGGCGATGTTGCCGAGGCCCACCGTGGCCGAGAGCGCCGTCGTGAGTGCCTGGAAGTGCGACACCTCCCCCGGCTCGTTCGGGTCCGTGTAGCGGCCCCGCGTGACCTGGATGGCGTGCTTGAACGCCCGGACGTTGATGAAGCCCATCCGGATCGTGAGGAAGACCGCCGCGACGACGAGCCACAGCACCACGAGCGGCAGCGTGACGTCGTTCCAGAACATGACGTCGAAGAAGAACACCGCCGAGATGATGCCGTTGACCACGCCCATGGCGTCGTCGGCCCGCTGCTGCCAACCGACGCGCTCCTCGGCGCTACCCTGGCCGGGGATCTGGATGGCCGCTATCCCGCGCAACGCGACGTTGGGCGATCCGAGGACGGCGGGTGACGCTGCGGGAGCGGGCCCGGCCTCGGTGGCGGCGCTCGGGGCGACGGCGGCGGCAACCGGGGTGTCGTCAGCGACCACGCTGGCGGGGACCAGGAGTCCCGTGCCTGCGGCGATGGCGATCAGAACGAGCAACAGCGGTGAGCGGAGCGTCATGACGGCCAGGAGCTGGAGGAAGAACCCGCGCACCGTCCGGCGATGTGCTTGCGGACGTGCACGACCGCGCCAAGTAGAAGGCGCGCACGGGTCTCCGTCAAGCACGATCGCACAGCCGCATCGCTTGCGCGGCGTTCCGGGGCTGGGCAGGTTGGGCTCGTCCTCGCCCGATGTCCCGCCCCCGAACCCCGACCATCTTCATGAAGATCGAGCACATACTCGTCGCCACGGACCTCTCGGAGGCCGCGCTCGCTTGCTGCGCACCCATAGGCGGGCTCGCGCGCACGCTCGGAGCGCGTATGACGCTTCTGCACGTCGTGGGCGGCAACGAGGCCATCCCCCACGGGGCGCCGCTCGCTCCCCCCCTCGAGGAGCCCGCTTCCGCCAAGGAAGTGGAAAAGGCGCGAGCCAAGCTCGATGAGCGGCTGCCGGCCTACGGCGAAGGCGTGGAGCTGACGCCGGTGGTGATCTCCGGTGGCGACACCGCCGACGAGATCGTGGAGTATGCGGAGAAGCACGGCGCCGACCTGATCGCACTGGCGACCCACGGACGTACCGGCTTCCGGCACATGGTGCTGGGCAGCGTCGCCGAGGACGTGGTGCGGAAGAGCAAGATCCCGGTCATCGTGTTGCCCCGCCCGAAGAAGAAGTAGGAGGGACCGGAATGGACGCGCTCCGCGACCGGGTCGCGCTCATCACCGGTGCCAGTCGTGGCATCGGTGCCGGGCTCGCCCGCCACTTCTACCGCAACGGTCTCAAGCTCGCCCTCTGCGCGAGATCGAACCCGGACGCCGGCCAGGTCCCCGAGGACAGGGAGCGGATCCACTTCGGGAACGTGGACGTCACCGACTACGACGCCTTGAGCCGGTTCGCGTCCGACGCGGAGGAGCGTCTCGGGCCGATCGACCTCTGGGTGAACAACGCCGGCCTCCTCGACCCGATCGGCCCCCTGCGGCGGATCTCTCCGGACGACGTGCGCCGGCACATCGACGTGAATCTGCTCGGCGTCTTCCATGGGACCCGCGTCTATCTCGAGCGCCTCCATGCGGCGAAACGGACCGGCACGATCGTCAACATCTCGTCGGGTGCCGCGGTACGGCCGGTGGCGGGGTGGGGCGCCTACTGCGCGGGCAAGGCCGCCGTCGACATGCTCACGCGCGTGACGTCGGTGGAGGAGCGTCCGCATGGGATCCGCGCCTTCGCACTCGCGCCGGGCGTGATCGAGACGGGCATGCAGGAGCTCATCCGTCGCCAGGACGAAGCGGACTTCCCGGACGTCGACCGCTTCCGCGAGATGCATGCGTCGGGCGATCTGCTCGAGGCGGAGTCGCCCGGCCCGACGATCCTCCGGCTGGCCTTCGGCGACGCGCTCCCCGAGGATGCGGTGGTGCTGGATGTGCGGGATTCAGCCGAGCTCGAGGACCTGGGGGCGTTCGCGGGGTTGTGAGGGGGTGGGGGTGGGGCTGAGCCCTACCAGGTCGCCCGGTCGTAGTGATCGTGCAGCGTGCGATCCTTCGTTAGGAGCGGCGCCCGGGCCAGGGCGGCCTGGGCCACGATGATCCGATCGAAGGGGTCCCTCGTCCAGGTCTCCCCTTCCGCGGCCCTGGCCACCACCGGAAAGGGGGCGTCGCAGACGCGGAGGCCGAGCGATGCCTGGAGCGCATCGACCACGGGGCCGGCCGGCCCCGTCACCCGTCCGATCTCGTAGAGGTACTGGAGTTCGAGCCGGACCATGGGCGAGATGCGGATTTCCTCCGCCTCCTCCAGCCTCCGAATGGCTCCGGAGGACAGGTGTTCCAGGGCCGACGCATGCATCCACACCACGACGTGGGTGTCCAGGTAGATCAGGGCCGCCATTCGCCCGACCAATCGAGGTGCACGATGTCCTCCGGATCCCCCGGCAGGTAGTCCGGTTCGGGTGCCAGGGCTGCAAAACGGCTGGCCGGCTCCACGGGTACGATGCGCAGGTGCCGCCCGTCCCGATCGATCTCGATGGGGACGCCGGTCTCGAGCACCTCATCGAGGAGGCGGTAGAGGTTGGCGCGTAGGAATGTGGGGGAAAGAATCCTGCTCATGGCCTTATCTCCGGAAGCGTACGGTACGGCATCCATGATACGTACGCGTACACCCCACGACAAGAGACCGTCAGCCGGCCCTCACCCGGTCGGCTGCTCTCCCAGGATCTCCTCGAAGGTCACGTTCTGAATGGGATACTCCCGCCAGAGCTCGTGATCGAAGTGCCACCACTCGGCCTCGTACACGGTGAACCCCTCCGCCTCCATCGTCTCCCGAAGCAGTGCCCTGAACCAGCGCTGGAGCGAGGTCCCGCCGGGGTAGTCCGGATAGGACCGGGGCGAGAACTCGTCATAGCCGCCCACGGCCTCCACCACCTGCCCGGTGGCCAGGTCGTACAGCGTCAGATCGACGGCGGCGCCCCGGTTGTGCCGCGACCCCTGTGCCGGGTCGGCGACGAACACCTTCATGGACTCCGGCGTGGCATCCCAGAAGGTCCGGGTGACGTACCACGGACGGTAGGCATCGTGGATCAGGAGCCCGTAGCCTCTCGCCTCCAGCGCCTGCCGGACCCGCCCCAGCGCCTCGGCCGCCGGCCTCTGCAGGAAGGCCTTCTCGAGCCCGTAGAAGACCGAGTTCATGAAGTTGTTCGTGGACGCGTAGCGGATGTCGAAGCGGATGTCCGGATGCACGGTGGCCAGATCCACCAGGTCGGGCTCCCGGAACGTGCCCTCCTCCGCGGGGGGGGTGGCCGCCAGCGCGACCTCCAGCAGCTCGGATACCGGCCGGACCGGGGTGATGCGGAAGGTCTCGCCGTCCACCGTTCCCAGGTCCCGGCGGGGGAACACCACGCTGGCCGCCTCCACCTGCGTCGCCTCACCCCCGGGGCCCCGGGTGAAGATCAGGCTCTCCCCGTCGTACAGGCCCCGGTCGGGAAACCGGAAGACATCCTCCGACACCTCCTCCAGCGGGTACTCGAAGAACCACTCGATGAGGGCATGCAGCCGGCCATCGCGCTCCAGGATGTAGAGCACGTTGTGGTCCCACCCGTACTCCCCGATGAGGCCGGTCCAGCGGGCGGGGGCGGGGGGTGTCCGCCGGGATGCGGTCCGGGGCAGGACCCGATCTCCCACCTGGAGCGAGCCATCCGACAGCGGCAGCACCCGAGGCCCCCGGGCCAGGGCGTCGTCCACGACCAGGGTGTCTCCCGCCAGCGTCCGAAGGACGCCCGGAACGCCGCCCCGGATGAGCACGAGCCCGCCATCCCGCCGGGCCAGTTCCACACGAGCCTCCCCCTCGCCGTAGTGACCCACCAGCCGCTCCACCACGTCGGGCGATACCGGTCCGGTGGTGGCCATCCGCGGCAGCTCGTCCCCGTTCCTGGCCGCCAACATCAGGCGCAGGGCCTGGTCGGCCAGTCGATCGGTCACCGTGTTCGCGATGTCCTTGCTGGTCACCACCACCACCCCGAGGCCGACCTCGGGGAGCGCCTCAAGCGCGGTGGCGAACCCGTAGATGGCCCCACCGTGGCCGATGCGGCGGTGTCCCTCCAGCTCGGAGAGCCCGAACCCGATGCCGTACCCCGTGGTCGCCTCGGGGGGAGCGAACTGCGGGGTCCACATCGACTCCAGGGTCTCGGGCTCCAGGATCCGCCCCCGCACCCCTTCCCCCCCGGCGAAGAGGGCGCTCAGGAACCGTCCCAGGTCCGTGACGGTGGAGTACATGCTGCCGGCGGGCGCCATACCCAGCTGGAAGGTGGGCGCCCGGCTGGTCCTGCCGTCCACGGTCCACATCTCCGCCACGGCCAGATCCTCCACTAGGTCGGGACGGGGGACGAACGCCGTCCGGTCCATACCGAGGGGACGGAGGACCTCCTGGTCGAGGATCTCGTGGAAGGGTCGTCCCCGCACCACCTCGAGGGCGTACCCGACCGTGGCGATGGCCGCGTTGGAGTACTTCGAGCGGCTCTCGGGAGGGTAGACCAGCTCGGTGGCGTTGAGGCTGGCCACGGTGGCCGCCAGGGTGGGCTCGTCGTCGTGGAAGTAGCTTCCCACGGGGGGCTCCCGAACCAACCCGGACCGGTGCGACATGAGCTGCCGCAGCGTGATCTCGCCTCCGAAGGGATTCCGGGGCGCGAAGTCCGGGAGATAGCGGGTCACCGGCACATCCAGCTCCAACTCCCCCCGCTCCATGGCCTGCATCACGGCGATGTCGGTGAAGAGCTTCGACACCGACCCCACCCGGTGCACCGTGGACGCCGAAGCGGGCGTGCCGTCCTCCGGGTCCTGGACCCCGAAGCCCTCCGCCCAGACGACGTCCGGCCCGTCCACCAGGGCGATGGACACCGCCGGCAGGGCCTTGTCCTCCATCTCGTGCCGGATCAGGCGGCGGAGCTCCTCGGCGACCGGGGCATAGATCGCCGTCGGGGCCACGGCCGATGTCGCGGAGGTCGGGTCCTGATCCGCCGGTGCGCAGGAGGCCATCAGTGCGCCCGCCAGCATGGCCGCGAGCGTCCGGTGGGGAGACAGCATCATGGACCACTCCCGGGAACGGGGGAAGGACAGAACGTCGACCGGGGTCGAGTCGGCTTCAGGGAGAAGCTGGGATGCGTAATCGGCGCGCGTCAAACGCCTGGTCCGAGCGGTCGTCTCCCATGGCTGATCTCCGAGGGCATGCGGTAGGTTGCAGGTCACACGTACGCGTACCGGGAGGCCACCATGCGCTGCCATCAACGGCTCGTCCTTTCACTGCCATTCCTTCTCATGTTCGCCTGTGGCGGTAGCGAGCCGCCTGAGGAGCAACCCGGCGCGGACGCCACGACTGAGCCCGTGGAGGGCACTGTCGCTCCGGACGGCCACTCCAGCCGCATCGCGCTCGACTGGGCCGGCAGCTACTCGGGCGTCCTGCCCTGCGCCAGCTGCCCTGGCATCGAAACGGTCATCACGCTGAACGAGGACGGCACGTTCGAACGCTCCATGCTCTACATCGACGAGTCGCCCGTTCCGGAGACCGACAGCGGCGCGTTCACCTGGAACGACGCCGGCAGCACGGTCATCCTCGACACCGCCGATGCCGAAGCACAGCACTACCAGGTGGGTGAGAACGTGCTGTTCCACCTCGATCGGGAGGGCCAGCGAGTTACCGGCGATCTCGCCGCCCAGTACATGTTGCACAAGCACCTGCGAGATCCCGAAATCGAGGGCCGACGCTGGAAGCTCGTGGAGTTGCGCGGCAACCCGGTGGAGGCCGGTCAGGCCGAACGCGAGGCTGTGCTCGAGCTACGCGCGGACGATGCGATCGCCGCCGGCAATACGTCCTGCAACTCTTTCTCGGGGCCGTACGCCATCAAGGCCGGGCAGCGCATCAGCTTCGGCCGAAACATGGCCGTCACGAGAATGGCGTGCCCGGACATGAGTCTCGAGTCGGGGTTCCTCGAGATGCTGCAGCAGGTCGACAACTACACCGTCAGCGATGAGGGCATGCTCAGCCTGAACCGTGCGCGGATGGCGCCGATGGCGAGGTTCGAGCCGGGGGGGTGACCAAGGGTCCTACGAGCGAGCGAACGCCACCAATGGGTCCATGTCACCACCGTCGGCCGCTCTCAACGCATCAATGTATGCTTTGCGGAGCTCGGAAGTCTGTACCAGGCTAGCCCCGCCCCACGAGAATGCCGATCTTCCGGCTTGCTGAACGAGGAGGTCGGCCATCAACCGTGCGTGACGACCGTTGCCGTTCGGGAAGGGGTGGATCCAGACAAGTCGATGATGGAAACGAACCGCTAGTTCATCGGGTTCGAAGACTTCATGCTCTCTCCAGTGACGAGCGTCCTCGACCAGCTTTCGGACCTCGGAGCGAACCAGGAACTTGTCCACTCCGATGTTCTTATCTGTCTTCCGCACGTGGCCTGCCCAGCGCCAGACTGCGCCGAACATCCGCTTGTGCAAGGCATAGAGGAACTCCTCCGTGAGTACGTCGACAGACCGACGGCCGAGGACGGCTCGGTCGAGCGCCCACTCCAGACCTGATTGGATATTCGCCTCCTCCAGTTCGTCCAACTCAGAACGGGTGGATACGTGCGCATGGAGTAGACCATCGGCTTCATCGGGGTCGATTGGCGTAGCCCCGTAGGGCAGCTCACTCGTCAAGCGATGCAGCCCAGAGGCGGTCGGGGGAGGCCAACAGTTCCTTTGCCAGGGCTGCCGTCCGCTCCTCAAGCCCTGTTTGAGGTTCCTGATCTTCCAGGCGCATCGAGTGGCGGACCGATCCGAGCATCTGTTGTGCAAGGCGCAGGGCTCGGACCTCCAACGTCTCTTGGATTGCGCGTCTGGGTACGAGGGCATATACGAACTCGCAATCAAGCGCGTGAGCAGCTTCCTCCAAGGCATTCAAAGTGGCCGACCCGACCGCTTCGCGTCGCTCTAGCTGACTGACTGCCTGTTGTGAAACGTCCATCCGGCGGGCCAGGTCCCCTTGGCTCATAGCATGAGCTGTTCTGATGGCGTTGACCCATCCGCCCTCCGGGACCCGGAGGGCGGGAGCGACCTCGCGTGCAGTCTTCAGGCGGCGGTCCAGCTGCTGTCGCGCCAGTTCTCGGATTCGTCTGTCGGTATTCATTCCGCTCGTTCCAACAAGTTATGACTTGTGTCGTTGTGCTCGTGGCACAAGCTAAAAATAGTACCATGGCAATTAGGGCACAATCCTTACCTTGTTGACAAGCTACGGACACACCAGCCATGCCTTGTGGGCGAGGGCCGAGAAAAAGAATCTGCACGACGCTGAAAGGACATGCAGGTCGGAGCGAACGCAGTGAGCGGAGCCGGAAACATTCTTGTTATACGCAGTGGCGCAGCGCCCTTCGGCCCCCTCTCACCAACCCCATTATTCAGAGCGAGTCAAGGCGTACCGTTCGACTCGCTCCACCTCCAACTCGTCCCTGGACAAGACGAGGAGATAGTCGTTCCCCACCTCCAACAGATCCTGCCCCGGCGGGAGTAGTAGGTCCCCGAGGTAACCCTCCTCTTGATCCAACAACGACCATGCTTCGCCCGTCAGCGGGTCAACAGAGTACGCTCGGGCCCACACCACACCTTCGGAGTCGACCTGGAGGGCGGTATAGGCGGGGACGGATTCCGGCCAGTCCCACTCGGCTACGGAGGTCCGAATGTTGGGCTGGCGAGCGGCCTCCACACCTCGGAGCATGACCTCAAGGTTCCGAGCCTTCAAGGAGTCGGTGACATCGAGGCTGAGGCGAGGACCGCGGAGCAGGGCTTGGAGCGTCCCGTCGAGTCCACGGACCTCCACCTCGAACTGCTCCCCGGAGCCAACGAACACCTGGTCGTCGTGCAGATCGAAGACCGTGGCCCGTCCAGCCGGATGCGGTCGTGAACCATTCGGAGTGCCGATCCGCTCGCTGACCAACCACACGCCGAGCTCCGCGTCATCCTCACCCTCTAGTGAGGTCAGGAGCAGCCGGTCGCGAACGGCGTGGAAACCCAACTGAGGACCTGCTGACCAGTCCATCCCCCAACCGAGAACCAGGATCCGCCCTTCGGGATCGCATGCGAGGTTGTACGGCGCGATCCCGTCCGGCGTCCTCAGAACTTCACGACCAAGGAAAGCGCCCTCCGATGAGAAGCGGGCCACCTGCCAGTTCAGGTCGAAGGCGGTGAATCCGTCGTCCTGGCATCGTCCTATCGCCCGCAGGTACTGAAACTCCCCGGGGCCTTCACCTTCGCGGCCGAACGTCTCTACGAGCCTGCCCTCTGAGTCGTAGGCTCTGATCTCGTTCGTGCCGCCATTGGCCACCAAGATTCGCCCGTCAGGGAGTTGCATGGCTCCCACGACCCGACTCAGCAGATACTCCGGGGCGCCTTGGGTCTCTCCGACGCTCCAGTCGGGTGCTTCTGCGATCTGCCAAGGAGCCAGAAACCGAGCTGTGGCTTGGGTCTCCACGATCCGCACGCCGCTGCTGTCCCGGACGATTATGCTATTCGACGGAGCTTCCGACCCGCCACATGATACGGCTGCTGACAGTAGCGTCAGCGTAAGGCTCCGTGCCCAACGGCTCATCCTCTCTCTCCTGTTCTGGAACGACCAGGGCGAGACCGAAAAGCGCCTACCGTGTACCTATTTCTGAAGTCATCTCGCTTCCCGCTGCGTCATTGCGGATAGCGTTCAGATGTTTCCGACGTGGCCCACCACCGACTCCGTCCGGAACTGGCCACTCGTCATGAATACGGCTTAGACGCTCAACCCGCCACACACGCTCCAGGCCATGTAGAGGGAGTGAGCGAAGCAAACGGACCCGGAAACATTCTTGTTAACTGACGTCGCAACACCCGCCCGTTCCCTCCCAACCTTGTGTCGTTCCAAGCAGTCCTTACGGGTCATGCAGCGGGCTCTTCTGCGTACCTGAGCTGCCGGTCGATCTGCCCCATCCACTTACGAGCGAGAGCCCGCTGCCGTGAGTAGTCGTCGGGATCGTTCTGGGCCAGAAAGGCTTCGAAGTCACGTCGAGCCGAAGCCGCGTCCTTTTTGGCCTTATGGTTGATCACACCCAGTAGGAAGTAGAGTTGGGCGCGATCTGGCTCTGCCTCCAGGACCCGGTGAATGAATTCCTCGGATTGGATGGGCACAGTGGAATCATTTGGTGGATTCCTTACCGCGTGTCTGAGTTGCTCGGATGCTTCATCCATCCGCCCATCGTAGGCCAGTAGGAAGGCCTTGCTGTAGCGCCAGGTTGTGTCGGGATTCCCATTGCAGGAGTCGAGCACCTCCAGCGCTCCATCGACATCCCTTTCGAGCTCGAAAAGGCAAATGGCCCGATGTAGCTTGCCCGAATAGTAGTTCGGATCGTAGCCATCCAGCCGGTCCAGCACCTCCACCGATGTCCTCAGGTGTTCGATGTCTCGCTTCAGATAGTACTGGTGGTACAGTCCATTCAGCCGCGACTTGAGGACCTCGGCGATCCGTAACGGAACCCGGTTCTTAATCTTTGCCAGGTTCGGCGGAAGATCCCCGTCCTGATTCAGCCGCCCCTCAAGGTTCACGAGGATAGATTCCGCGTAGTCGAGATCCCCGGAGATCATCGATGCCAGGGCAACAACGTATCGGGCGGCCACGTCAATCCACCCGGCTGTGATCTCGAGGGAGAACAAGTCGTTCTCTTTCGCGACGATCAGCCTACGGGGAAATACTTCGACAAACTCCTTTCGCAGTTGGTCATGGATCTCCTCTTGAACCCGCTTATGGACTACGAGTCCTTCTAACTCAAGAACGTGGCTATCCTCGCCGCCGACGTGCCGCTCCCGTGCGCGTCCATAGATGACGAAGTGACCGCGGGTCTTCCTAACGAACTCTGTCGCTGCGGCTTCATCCTTCAGCGTAGCGTAGCGGTGGCCGGGGTGAATTCGGAGGTGGAGGGGGTGCCTCCCCACACCCTTGCCGAGAAGCTTCTCCAACTGATGGACGAAGTCCTCACGCAACCGCTTCGCATAGTCGACATCTTCCACGGCGATCACCACGTCGATGCCGACCGAGTCCTTGGGATGTCGGGGCACCCGGTTCGACCACATCCAGAGGATGGCTACGGCGGCCAAGGTCGCCACGAGGAAGAGTGACTCGTTGCGCGAGATGTTCTCGAAGTTGAGTTGTCCGAATACCGGCACGAGGACCAGGACCACGAGAACAAGTGCCGCGATCAGGCCGGAGACTCTCGTCCAATGGTTCTTGGCCAGATCCGTGAAGAAGGAGGTGATCTCGCTCATCAAGCACGACCTTGTTTCACGCGGATCACTCCATGTACTTGGCAGTGCACGAGAGTGGGATAGACGCCACGCCTAAGCGATGTCAGTTGACTGTTCGTTTGCGAACTCATTGGTCGCGAACGTGGCGGAGTGAGGCCAGGATCTCAACCTGGCCCCATCCTCGGGCGACCCAACCTATGGGACCCGGTGGGATTGCGCATTACTACCGATTACCTGAGGGACATGGGGCCAACAAGTCCCCATGGCTCCAACGCCCTGGCCAGCAGCCCGAGCCCCAGCCCAACTTCCGCGAGTGGCTCACCGCGACCCTGGACACCGAGCTGCTCGCGGACTTGGCCCGCCACGGGACAGACACGGATGGCCTCACCGGCGCCTCCGGTCCAGCCACCCCAGAAGCCGAAGCACGAGATCCGCAGCCATCGCACCCCCGAGAAACAGCAACGCGTATACGACGAAGCCGGCATTCGGGAGGACGATGCTGAGAGCCAGATGCACGGCATACCCAGGAGCAGCCAGAATCCGTGCGAGGCCAACCGGTACGATGCCGCTGCCCGCGATCACGAGGGCGAGCTCCACGAGGAGGGAAGTCACGGTCAAGGGCCACCGGATCATGCTCCGCCTCCCGATCACGACTGCGATTCCGACGCCGACGCTGGCTGGGGACGGCGCCCGGCGACCAACCTATAGGACCGATGCCGGATGCGCATTGATAGGTAATGTCGGCAAGGTGGGGCGGGGCGGGTTCGAGCCGCGCCAGGGGTTCCACAAAGGAAAACGCCCCGGGGCCTGACGGCCCCGTGGCGTTCCTCTTGCGCCCGGCAGGATGGAGCTGCGGTCGCCTGCGGCGATCCTCGCTCGTCTCGCGGAAGGCCACTCGGCCCCAACGGGGAACACCTTTCCCGGCCGCTCGGCTCGAACCTCAGAGTCCGCCTCCTCGACGAACACAAGAAAGCGGGGGCCCCCGAACTGGGGACCCCCGCTTTCATGCGCCCGGCTGGATTCGAACCAGCGACCTCATGCTCCGGAGGCAGTCAGGAGCAACCGTGGATCACGGCAAGAAATCGTCTAAACCCTTGATGGGCTGCACGATCTGCCGTTCTTGCTGATCCACGATGCCGGACCGTGTCGGGCCTGAACAGCGGGAATAACGGAGGGAACGGCGGGAATTAGAGCGGGAACTGAGAGGATGCATGCCCCCCAGTGGCCCCCTTCGCGGATAGGGTGGTGGGACTCCTCTCCAGGTCTACGCTCGACGTCGGAAGCTGACTTTAATTCAGTCGTCATGAGGCGGGTGGGGACGGATATCGCGTTGCGAGCCTCGCAGTCCAGTCGCATACTCGGACGCACATTAGACGCCGTAGGTGAATACGGCTGGTCCGTGGAACCAGAGTTAGCTGGCGCGTGATGGGAGCAGGCCTGTGAGCATAGATGAGTCCCTTCTTGAGGAGGCCGAGGCGCTCCAGAACCTCCTCGTCAGCTACGCCACAGGTGGGGGGGAGGAGGGAGACGAAGCCGAGTACCTGAGACTTCGCCAGCTCTTCACGCAGGATGCCCGCGTCGCGGACTACGTTCCCCGATTCGTTCGCACGTCCCGGAGTCTGCACCAGTTTTGGGGCTTCATTAAGCCGAAATTCGGTACCTACGCTGAGCGTCGCAGCTACTTGTGGGAGGAGTTCAATCCACTTCTCACGGCCCTTGAGAAGGGGGTAGTGGGAAGCCCGGCCGACGCCGAGGTCGAGGACGTGCTTGCCCAAGTCGACGCCGAGCACATCCAAGCCGCTTGGTCCAAGGCGTTGGATCGCCGCAAGTCAGACCCGGAGGGCGCTATAACGATGGCGCGCACTCTTCTTGAGGGCGTCTGCAAATACATCCTCGATGATGGAGGAGTTCAGTACGGGAAGAAGGACGATCTCCCCAAGCTCTACAGGAAGACGTCCGATTCGCTGAACCTGTCGCCATCCCAGCACACAGAGGGAGTGTTCAAACAGATCCTCGGCGGTTGCACATCGGTCGTCCAAGGGCTCGGTGCGCTTCGGAACGAACTCAGTGATGCTCACGGCAAGGGGGCCGGGGCTCCGAAGCCGGCTGCTAGGCATGCAGAGCTGGCCGTCAACCTCGCGGGAGCCATGGCCGCATACCTACTGGCAACTTGGGAGTCTCGAAATGAAGAGCCCACCTAGCGGGTGGGCCAGCTAAAAGGGAATTGCTACTGTCACGGGTTACCGGATGGTACGCTTCGCTTGTCATCGGGCGGGCCGTGCAGCAGAGTTCCGAGACGTTCGGTGGTGGCTTTCCCGGGGAACCTGTAGCGTGAAGATGCAAGGCGAGTCCAGCACCACCTCTAACTTGGAGGCGACTTGATCCGCATCCTCATGTTGTGGTTCGGGTGGTTCCTTATCCTTGTGCCCTCGGCCCTGGTCCTAGTCGCGGCGGTTGTCATCGGCCTCGGGTTCATCGGTGCGGAAGAGATGGGGGTAGGCGCTGGAGTCGCCATCTCGGCCACGATCTTCGGTATCGGTGTCTTCCAAGCCGCGGCACCCATCGTCGCTGGGATGCTCCTGGTGGCCCTGGCCAAGATGATGAAGCCAGAGCAACCGAAATCCCGCCCCCGCCGCCGCCGCCGCCGGAGGGGCCTATGAAGCGGACCGACGCAGCTCGGTAGGTCTGGTAGCGCCCGTGGTTTGTGTACGGGCCGGTGCGGCAGCAGAACTCCGATCCGTTAGAGCGCACCCACACCCTGCGTGCGCGCTCCCTCCAACCTCATGGCCGTGAGGTTTTTCAGCACTCGCTGCGATGCAAACGCTGGCTCCGAATCGACCGCGAACATAGCATTGAGCATGCGTTTGACCGCCATTGCTGCAGCCTACCTGCTGCTGCTCCTACCTCTGGGAGCGGCGGCCCAAGTGGGATTTGTCGAGGTCCAGGGGATTCAGAGCGGCACTGCGTCCGTCGTGGTGTCCTCAACACGTTGGCCTGAGGCCCGCCGATTCGAACTCTCGGAAGATCCAGTCCTTCTGGAGCTCTCGCCGGGCACGTACTCGCTTGAGGCGCACCAAGAGGGATTCGAGAGTTCTTCCCACGCCGTAACGGTCGCCCTCGATGAAGTGGAGATCGTTCGGCTCAACCTACTGCCGATCCGAACCGAGGTCCGGCTCATTCACCTCCTTCCCGCAGAGGTGCCTTTCGAGGTTGCCGACGCCCGGGGTGTGACCCCCGCAACCGTGCGAGTGCCGGTGGGCGAGCAACTGTTGCTGGTCGACGCGACCCCTTTTTGCGTGCGATTCACGGCTGACTCCGCAGCCTACGTTCGTATCCGCGCCGGGGCCCTTGAGGAGCTCCGCGGCGCTAGTGCCTGCTTCCGGCCCGAACCGCCGTCCCCGCGTGGCATGACCATCCCTCCTACCAGCCGGGATCTGAGAGGTACGGAGGTCCAGGTCTGGGTCCTCGTAGACGAGACGGGGCGGGTCGTGGCCGACTCGACCTGGCTGGAACCACCTACTAGTGACGATGGGTTCAATCGTCGACTGATTCGCGAGGCCGCAACGTGGCTTTTTCGTCCTGCCCGGCAGAACGGGCGGCCGGTCGCAGCTTGGTTCCCGTACCGCCTAATAATGTGAGTTACCGAGACCTGAGACACGTTGCTGGGGTCGGATGAGCAGCTATACCCCGCTTCCGACGGAGATTGTCTGTGAATAAGCCTGGACTCTTGGGGCTAGTCGTTCTGATGGGCGTCACTTCGGCCTGCGCGGGCGCCCGGCCGAGCGACTCTCCCGCTCCCGTAGCTGATGTGCCGGACCAGAAGGTCCTCAACAGCGTGATCGACGACCTTCGGACGTTGGATCAAGGCTACTATGAGAACATCATCCGTCAGATCGCGCGGTGTTTTCGACCGCCAACCGACTCAAGTGATCATGAGGCCACAGTGTTCTTCTCGATCCGAGCGGACGGATCGGTGACGGATCCGCGGGTGCAGGAGACCTCGGGATCACGCGAGTTTGACGCCGCGGCATTGGGGTCCATCAGGGACTGCGCCGGCAGGGGACCGTTCGGACCGCTTCCCAAGGCTCTCAAACACGTACCGCTCCCGATCCTCTTCTCATTCCGGCCCTCGGGTTAGAACAAGGAATTCGGCCGGGCGCCGCCCCCCAGACTAGACGCCCCTCACTCCTTTCGTCACCCCTCCCAAACCGCCACCACCCGCACCGTCTCCGAGTTGAGGGGGATGAGCGCAGGTTAGCCGACGATCCGTTGGCCCCACGAAGCGTGAGCCATGCCTGGATCTCCGCATCCAAGCTGCGAGGCGCTGGCATGGGCGGCATTTTCCTCGCATCTTGCCGCCCCATGTCTACGTCTACCGAATCACGGCTTCGCGCGCTGGCGGGACGTTGGGCCAATGCGACGCCGGCCGAGCGATCCAACGCGCAGCTCTATCTCACGGAACTGACCGAAGCCCTCGGCGTGGAACGCCCACGACCGAGCGGAACCGGCTACCAGTTCGAGTATGCCGTCCGCGTCGTCACCCGCGACGGATCGGAGACCGTGAAGTACGCAGACGTCTTCAAAGACGGCTGCTTCATCCTTGAGGCCAAGGACGAGGAACCGTCTAGGTCCACGGACCTGCTGCTGAGGCGAGCGTTCGGGCAAGCCGTCGAATACGCGGCCTCCGTCCCAGGTGGCCATCCACCATACCTAATGGTCCTTGACGTAGGTACGCGGCTACTCGTCTGGGATCGCTGGCACGGAACCTATGGCGGCTTCCAGGCGGGACACCGGATCGACCTTCCGACTCTAGCTGAGCGACCCCAGGACATCGAGCTTTTGCGGGACTTATGGGAGCGTCCCAAGGCACGAGACCCGCGAAGCCGTGCAGCCGCCGTCACTAGGGAAATCGCCGAGCATCTCGCTGAGCTCGCCTCCACACTGGAGGAGCGGGGGCACGAGTCAGAGCGTGTCGCACGATTCCTGATCCGCACGGTCTTTACCCTCTTCGCCGAAGACGTGGACCTTCTGCACGATCGCCCTTTCGAGGAGCTCGTACGGCTCGGGATCAAGAATCCGGAGGAGTTCGCCGACGGCGCGCGCGAGCTTTGGAAGGCGATGGATATCGGGGGGCGCTTCGGCGTACGGAAGCTCCTCCGCTATAACGGCCACTTCTTCCAAGAGGCGGATGTCCTCCCGCTGACCAAGGAGGATCTCGCGATCCTCCTTGAGGCGTCGCGAGCGGATTGGGCGGAGGTGGAACCGAGCATCTTCGGCACACTCTTCACACGGGCTCTAGACCCGGAAGAGCGCCACCGGCTCGGCGCGGAGTTCACTCCTCCGGCCTACGTCGAGCGCCTCGTACGCGTGACGATCGAAGAACCAGTTCGCGATCGATGGACGCTCGTACAGGCCGAGGTCCTCCAGCTCAAGGAGCGCGGAAAGAAGACTGACCTGCGCTCGGCTGAGAAGCGACTCCGAGAGTTCCATGGGGAGCTGCGGTCCCTCCGGGTACTCGACCCCGCGTGCGGAAGCGGCAACTTTCTCTACGTGTCGATGGCCGCGCTCAAGAGGATCGAGCTAGAGGTGACGCGGGAAGTGGAGGCCATCACGGGCGCGCCTGAGTTCAGTATCGAGCAGGTGGACCCGTCACAGTTCTACGGCATCGAACTAGAGCCGTGGGCCCGGGAGATCGCGGAGCTGACGCTTTGGATCGGCTATCACCAATGGTGGAGACAGACGCACGGGCATGCGCAACCCCCCGAGCCGATCTTGAGAGATACCGGGACCTTGGACTGCCGAGACGCCGTCCTGAGCTGGATGGAGGTCCGGGAGGATCCCGCACGCGCGCGGCCCGACCCGACTCCTAGGATCAAGAGCCCTGTCACCGGGGAACTGATACCCGATCCAGAGAGACAGCTGCCCTACCTCGAACACCTAGGAGCCACGCCGGCTGCATGGCCGGAAGCCGACTTCATTGTAGGCAACCCTCCTTACATGGGTCGCGGTCGTCAAAGGGAGGCCTTCGGAGACGGCTACATCGACGCCCTGCGCGCCGCCTACCCAGAGGTGCCGGACAACGCGGACTACGTGATGTACTGGTGGTATCGAGCAGCGAAGGAGGTCACCACTGGCCGCGTGATCCGAGCGGGGCTCATTACTACCAACACGATTCGCCAGCAGCACAACCGCCAAGTCGTCGCCGAAGCGGCCGAAGCAGGGGCCCGGGTTCTATGGTCCGTCCCTGACCACCCTTGGGTGGACGAGACCGGCAGCGCTGCGGTTCGGGTTTCGATGACAGTCATCGGCCGGGGCACCACCGAGGCGATGCTGGTCCAGGTCGACGATGAAGCCAAGGTCCTCAGTGAACGACGGGTCTCGCGGCTGAACGCAGACTTGACCGCCCATGCGGATGTACCGCGTGCGGCGGCCGAGCCGCTCTTGGCCAACGAAGGAATCTCGTCGCAGGGCTTCATCCTGGTCGGGGCCGGATTCGTCCTAGATGCAGACGAAGGACGCCGCCTGCGCTCAACGAGCGACGGCGAGGGGATCGTGAAACGGTATCTCACGGGACGCGATCTGACCAAGCGACCCCGCGAGCAGTACGTGATCGATTTTGGGCTTCGTGGTCTCGGACAGGTGAAGGAGCACCCGGTCCCTTACGACATCGTGCGCGACCGGGTCAAGCCCACGCGCGAAGCAAACGCCCGGCGAAGCTACCGTGACTATTGGTGGCGTTTCGGTGAACCACGAAGCTCCTTCCGCCCGGCCCTTGACGGCCTCCCGCGATTCATCGCAACGGTGGAGACTTCCAAGCATCGCTTCTTCGTCTTTCTGGAGGCCGACACGACGCCCAGTCATACAATTGTTTGCATCGCCTTGGACGATTTCTACCACCTGGGAATCCTCTCGTCAGCCCTTCACTCGGCATGGGCTTTGGCTGCCGGGGGCCGGCTCGGCGTAGGAAATGATCCCCGTTATCAGAAAGGAAAGTGCTTCGATGCCTTCCCTTTCCCCGACCCGCGTCCCGACGCGCGGGAGCGTGTGTCCGCGATCATGGAGCGGATTCATCGCCATAGGGAGAAGGGGTTGGCCCGCGGCGAGGAGGTGACCATGACCCACCTCTATAACGTCGTCGAGAAGCTTCGGGAGGGGACGGAGCTGACTCCCAGCGAGCGGCGGGTGCATGAACTTGGAGCCTGTGGATCGCTAAAGGACCTTCACGACGAGCTGGATGCCGAGGTCGCAGCATGCTACGAATGGTCTTGGCCCCTGGAAGAGTCGGACATGCTGGATCACCTCGTACGGCTCCGCGACGACCGACAGGCCGAGGAAGCGAATGGGCACATCCGGTGGCTTCGGCCCGAGTATCAGATCCCTCGCTTCGCGCCTGAGGAGACTGTCGAACAGTTGGCCACTTTGGATGAAGAGCCCAAACGACGGAAGGCCCCTCCTGACCGTTTTCCCTGGCCCGACGTCGCAGTCGATCAGCTCGGCGCGGTCAAGGCGGCGGTTGACGAAGAACCCGGGACGGTGGAGGAGATCGCCACCCGATTCCGCAACGCCCGCCGAGCGATTGTAGAACGCCACTTAGAGACCCTCCACATCCTCGCAGAGGTGCAGAAGATGGACGACGGTCGCTATCACGCGCCTGGGGCCCTGCGGGCCGCCGAACTACCAGGATGAACCCAGGGCTCCTCCGAAAGCACGACTGGCTCGGGGTGCCGGACGCAGGCTCCCGCGCTTAGAACTGTCTTCCGCAGACCAGGAACTATCCCATGTCTTTTGAGGCACCGATCACGGTCCGTCAGGCCACCGACCGAATCCACCGCCGTGAGTACGTCCTTCCGGCTATCCAACGTGAGTTTGTGTGGAAGCCGGATCAGATCATCGGTCTCTTCGACTCGCTACTCAGGGGCTTCCCGATCGGGTCGTTCCTCTTCTGGAAAGTTCAGCCGGAAAGACGCGCCGACTACCAGTTCTACAACTTTCTACAGAACTACCACGAGCGGGACCTAAGGCACAATCCGAAAGCTGATCTGAGTGGAGAGGGGGCGGTGACCGCCACGCTGGATGGCCAGCAGCGGCTCACCTCGCTCTATATCGGCCTTCGAGGAAGCTACGCGGTCAAGAAGCCCTACGCCCGACGGACCAACGATGCGGCCTTCGTTCCGAAGCGTCTGTACCTGAACCTGACCGCGGGTTCGGCCGACAACGAGATGGTGTACGATCTGCGGTTCCGGCCCGACACAGGCGATTTCGTTCGCGACGACCATGGCGGCTGGATGCGCGTTGGTAAGGTTCTCGATTTCGAGAGGCTGACGGACGTCATCAACTTTCTTCGGGCGAATCATCTCCTAGCGGAGCAGTTCCCCCAGGACGCACTCACCGCCCTCTACAACAGCGTCAATGACCGACCAATCGTCTCGAGCTACCTCGAGGAGTCCCAGAGCCTCGACAAGGTCCTGACCATCTTCATCCGTGTGAACAGCGCGGGTACCGAACTCAGCTACTCGGACCTAATCCTCTCTATCGCGACAGCGAAATGGGACACGCTAGACGCCCGCGAGGAGATCCACAGGATCGTCGACGACATCAACCGCATCGGCGACGGCTTCAAGTTCAACAAAGACTTCGTGCTCAAGACCTGCCTCATGCTCGGTGAGTATGAGACGCGATTCGCTGCGGAGAACTTCAAAGCAGAGAACATGCACGTGATCGAGGGGCTGTGGCCTCAGATCTCGAACGCCATCCGCGGCACCGCCCGACTCCTTGATACGTTCGGCTTCACGGGAGACACGCTGCCGTCTCTCAATGCGGTGATCCCCATCACCTACTACCTCTTCAGAGCCGAGAAGCCGGAGAACTTCCACAATGCAAACGGTTGGGCCGACGACCGGGAGCGGATCCGCAGATGGCTCGCCATCGCGCTCCTCAAGCGCACCTTCACTGGACAGCCGGATAGCGTCCTCCGACTCGTTCGAGACACGATCCGGGAGCACTCAGACGATGGCTTCCCCGCGGAAGAGATCGTGAAGGCCCTTCGGTCATCCCCCAGGTCAATGACGTTCGGAGACGAGGAACTCGACGCGGTCCTAGAGAGCAGGTTCACGAACCGGTACACGTTCTCCACACTGGCTTTGCTGTATCCGGATCTGGACTTCCGGAACGCCTTCCATATGGACCACATCCATCCACGGAGCCACTTCACCAAAGCGCAGCTTACCCGACGCAGCATTACCGACGCCGAGCAGGTAATCGAATACCAGGATCGATTTGACCTCATCCCGAATCTGCAACTCCTAGAGGGCACCACTAACACGGAGAAGTCAAACAAGCCGTTCGCTGTCTGGCTTGAAGAAGCGTTTCCCAACGAAGTCGCCCGCGAGGCGTATCGTCGCAGGCACTACATCCCTGCTGACGCCGCGACCGACTTCGAAAACTTCATCGAGTTCTATGAAGCTCGCCGAGACCTTATGCGCGATGCCCTGAATAATGTCGTTGGCCTGACACGGACGCCGGAGGGCTGAATCATGTCCTACATCGCCTGCTGGCGCCCAAGATGATTGGTGAGTAGGTGAACCTCTTCGAGGTCGCCCACTCACGGCCACGGATGCAGCTCACGCCCCTTGGAGGGGAACACTTCCGCCTGGAGCCCTGGCGCCTTGGACAGCACGGACGGCGTGGACACCGGCTTTCCCAACTTCTCATCTCCCGGTAGTAGCTCATGAAGCCTGAACGCCTCATCCGTTACCGTCCCTGGCTCTACCACCTCACCAGTCGGGAGAACCTCACAGCGATCAGGAAGGAGCGACGCTTGGAGTCAGCGGCTCGGTTGCTCGAAGCCGCGGAGCGAAGTGGGGACATCCGAGAGAAGCGACCCGCCCATCAGGTCATCGAGGTCAGGGGCAAGCAGCGCCTCCTCCGCGACCAGCAGCCTCTCTACGCTGGTAATATCGAGTTCGAGGACAGCCACAAGTTCGAGGATGTTGTGGCCATGTTGAATCGATACGTGTTCTTCTGGCCTGGCAAGGAGGATGGACCCTCCGACTACGGGGTGCGGCACTTCCAGCGGTATCAGAGTGAGAGACCCGTGGTGATCAGGATTCGCACCAAGGACGCGCTTAAGGGGAGCCGTCGAGATGGCTTGCGGCTATGTGCATATAATTCGGGAGCGCCGAGGTGCAGTGCCGGGCGGAAGAGCCCCAGGGGCCCCGAGACGTTCCTGCCTCTCTCCGAATTCCCTCATGGAGTCAGCCGGGTAGTCGAGGTCGTCGTGGAGCATGAGGTAGAGCTGCCGACCGGAGCAGAGGTAGGGCATCACCCCCAAGGACCCTACAGCCCGATGTAGGAATCTTCCGGAACCGCCGTCCGCGCTGTCCAGGTCGTCCATTTCGACGTATCGTCGAAACAGGCGGCTACCCCTCGCGCTTGCAGATCCTGCGATCTCGCGCGTAAGCTGGCGTAGCCCCGATGCCTCGAAGTTCGGCTTGAAAATGGTGACTGCTGCGATTAGAGCGCCTTCGGATCTTTCCAAAGGACCCAGCGTGAAGATCGACCCCGATGCAATCCGTGAGCTGCTCGAAGACCTCAAATCTACCCCGAGCGAAGAGCTTGAGTCCGAAACGATGGAGTTCAAGGGTTATCGGGATGAGCAGGCTCTACACAACGCCAAGGATCTAGCCGAGGAGATCTCAGCGCTAGCCAATCACCGAGGCGGACAGATCGTCGTCGGGGTCAAGGACTCCAGCAACGTGCCTGCTGGCGAGTGGGCGGAACAGCTTGTTGGCTTTCCCGGCCTGGACCTGGACAGATGTCGCGAGAGGATCGCCGGTCGAATCCGTCCCGCGGTCGCCCTTGAGCTCTCCCTGATATCCTTCGAAGGCCGAGACTACCTGGTTATCGGCATTCCCGTGTCTCGGAGCAGTCTCGTCCAGACCTCATCTGGGAAGGTCTGCATCCGCGAAGGCCGATCGAGCCGCCCGATGAGTCCTGAGGAGGTCAGTGCGGCGGTGAAGCAGCTGACGTCGTTCGACTGGAGTGCTGACCCGGTCGAGGGCACGATCGAGGATCTTCTGGACGACTCCTCGCTCGACGAGGCCGGTAGGGACTTCTCTCACAAGAGGGCTTTGGAGACCCCACCCTCGTCCACCGAATATCTGGAGGCAATCGGCGCCACTCGGAACGGTGTTCTCACGAGAGGGGGGCTCTTATTCCTTGGCACGTCGGACGCCATCCAACGTCGCCTCGGCACTTACGAGTTCCGGTTCACATGGAAGCTACCAAACGGCCAATTGAAGGTGAACGAGGTGTGGAGCGGCAACCTGTGGCAAGCGGTCGTTCGTGCCCGCAACCTATTCGACCAAGTGAACGAGGAGCGCCGATACAGCTACGATGGTCGAGAGTTCTCAGTCCCGTTGATGGACCCAAGCGCCTTCCATGAGGGCTACCTGAATGCATTGGTGCATCGGGACTATGCCATGGACGGTATGGTGACCGTGACGTTTACGGGGAATGAGATGACGATCTCCAGCCCGGGGGCCTTCTATGGTGGGATCACGAGCGAGAACATCGGTGTGCACGATCCGCGTCATCGGAACAAGGCCCTGGCGAAGATCCTGATGACGCATGCGCTTGTGGATCGGGCCGGGATGGGCGTCCTCAGGATGAGCCTCAATTCCCTAAAGTACGGGCGATCATTCCCGGCCTTCACAGAGACTGCCGACTCGGTCGAAGTGACGATGGAGGCCCGCTACTTGAGGCCCGTGATCACCGTGCTGACTTCCGACAATGAGGATTGGGGTGTGCCCGAGATGCTCATCTTGAACAGCGTGTACCAGACGGGACATGTCGATGTGCGGACCATAGAAAAACAACTAGGTCGCGTCCGGGGAAACTCATGGAAGCTAATCAACAGCGCCCTTGAAAGCCTCCCGATGGTGGAGCTGTGTGGCACGCGAGCAGGCGTCTTCATCCGGCTGACGTCACAGTGGCGGAAAGCATTCAACGTCGACAAGACGTTCCGGGCATCCACGGCGTCGAAGAAATACGTAGACCTCTACGACTACCTGCGTCGGCACGGCGACGCATCGAATAGCGACCTTACGCCGCTGCTAGGGCACAATCACAGCTCCCAGACCAGTCGCTTCCTGCGAGATACGGCCTTCGTGAAGCGTGAGGGACACGGACCGGCGGCGAAGTGGAAGTTGGTGCCCTGGGAGTGGAATCGCGCTGACGAGGGATGACCCCACGGCTAGGGTAATCCGCCTCGGTCGCCAGGTATTCGGCTAGCCCTCGCCCTCCGCCCTCTCCCGCTCCGCCCTCTTCACAGTCTGCATGATCACCATCCGAGCTCGTGTCGAGGTGATCTCCTACTTGGTCACCAGTCCCTCAGCAATCTCCCATAGCGCACTCGGCTGCGTCTCCAGCGCGTCAGCCAGCTTCCAGATGACCTTCACCGTTGGGTTACGGGCACCCCGCTCGACATCGCTCACGTACGTCCGGTGGACCTTCGCGCGGTAGCCCAGAGCCTCCTGGGATAGACCCAGCTCTTCGCGCCTCGCGCGCACTGCGGCGCCGAACGCCTGGACTCTCTGGTCGGGGGTGCTTGCCATGGCGACGCACCCTGCCAGACCTTAGGCTATGGGTCTACAGACTATGAGTGACGTTGCCGGAATGAGGATGGTGAATGTGAGCCGGACGATCCGGAGCAGACAGTCATTGTGCTGGCTGTGCTTTGCCGCATTCGGCATCGCGGGCTGCGCATCGGACTCTCGGCAGAGCTACGAGGAGTGCGTAGTGGAACTCGGGCAGACGCTCGAGGCGAACGACGTAGTCCGGCTATGTCGCGAGGCCTTCCCCGAGCCGCCGGAGCCAGAGCCCGACCTGCCGTTCTACGCTGGAGAGTTCTTCTACCCGACGACGGGGTCACAATGTGGCACCATTGGCTTCCGGACGGGTGGCTTAATCAGCCCGTCTGCGACCGGGTATTGCGGTACTAGCTCGCGAATCGAGTGCGGTACCGACCGCTGTTGGTTCACCTGTAGGAACTACAACCAGTCCGACACGGCGGTGGTGCAGATCGCCGCCCCGAACGAGTCGGGGATCGAACTCCATCGAGTCCCGTTCGACTCGACATCGACGCCATCTCAGCAGCTATGGCGCAGGATGGCGGAGTGCGAGATGGCCATGAGGGTGGCGCAGCGGTCGCCTCGTGGGTGGTACTCAGAGTTTCTTGAAGGCCTGAACCTACCCACCCCAGACAGAGAACGCCTCATCAACCGCCCGTCTTACCTCACTCTCCCACGCCCCGATTCGCTTCGGCGGTGATCTCTCTTGGGGCGAGTTCTCGGACTCCGGGCCTGATTCCCGGGACCGTTCTCCCCACCACCTTTAACGTCGCGCCCCTCACTCCATTCGAGCCTAGGGACACTGTGATGAAGCGCCGTCACGTACTGTCGCCCAGCATCGCCATGCTCGGGGCCGCTCTGGCCCTCTTGGCGGCCTGTGAGGCGCCACCAGGCGACGAGGCCGAGAGTCCCTGCGACGGGTTGGTAGAGCCCGTCCGCCAGCCGCTCACGGCGGATGAGCGCGAGTTCCTACGCCAGGGACTGAGGGAGGCCAGGGAGAGGTGGCGCGAAGCCTCGATCGATGACTACATCTTCGATAGGCGTCGGACCTTGGCGACTTATGGATGGACGCCAGTCATGACAGTCACTGTAAGGGCGGGCGAGGTACAGCTCGTCACCTTGACCTCCCGCGGAGACACGATCTTCTCGGCAGAGGACGAGAGTGGGGTGGCGGAATGGTGGAGATGGGTGCTCGTAGAGCAGCATTTCGACCTCATCGCCGAGGACCTGGACGAGGCCCAATGGGTGGACGTCACGTTCGACCCGGAGCTGGGCTACCCGACGGACATCGCCATAGACAACGACGTCTGCGGTTTCGGTGGTGAGTACAGATCCGAGGCGCGCGACCTGCGTGCCCTCTCAGAGGACCCCGTCGATGGCTGAAGCAGGACGGACGAGGTGGCTGACCATAGCGTGCCTGTGTTGCCTGTCGTTCTCGACGGTTGTGGAGCCGATTCACCCCAATCATATCGAGAGTGCCTCTTGGATCTCGGACGCACCGTCGACCGTGACGCGGCCATCGGACTCTGCCGGGAGGCGTTTCCAGAGCCCGAGCCCCGAGCCACCTTTCTGGGCGGGGGGGGGTTCTATCGGACCGCTGAGTCACGATGCGGTAGGATTCTCTTCGATTCCGATGTAGTCGTGAACCCAAGTGTCTCGGGGTACTGCCGCTCCGCCTCCCGGATAGAATGCAACCAAGAGCAGTGCTGGTTCACCTGCCTCAAGTACAACGTTCGGATGAGGCCCGCGCCGAGTTGGAGCGCGTCGAGAAGCAACATTGACCCTTCAAGGCCCGCGAGCGTAAGCTGTTGGGCGGAATGAATGAACAACGCCCCCGCGAAGTTGAGCGGGACCCTAACCTTGTCAAACGGAGGGCCCGCCTTGGGCTGCACAGCCGCCGCCGTAGCCGCCGCCATCGCCTCCTTCGTCGCGCTGGTGCTCGTCGGGATCGTCCTCGAAAGCGCGGAACCCTACATGAGTGCCATCGTCATCCTGCTCACGCTCATCTTCATCTGCGTCTTCATTATCATGCTGATCGAACTCTTCCGCCCCCGATCGTGGTGATGCTTGCGTAAATCAGCATTATGACAAGCGAGAGAGTAGCACGGACTCCGACGAGCGCGACCGCTTCGCCACCGCTGTCGAACGCCTTGGCGAGATGCTCGAAGCGCGCGAGCGACACGTCCCCGATTGGGTCGGACGGGCTGTCCTCGATCACATGAGCTTCGGCGTGGAGAACCTGTCGCACTGCATCGAACACCCCGAGGGCCGCGTCTCGTGGGACTTCCCCTTCGTGGAGCTGAGCGGCTCACGATGTTCGATGCGGCGGGCCTGGGTCAACTGAAGGGTCTGAACCTTCCTCCACTATCGATGGAGATGAGGTGGAGTCGGCGGGGAATGGGAGCCGAGCAGGTCGCAATTGGCGTGGGCGAACGGAGGGCTAGATGACCAACTCGCCGCCTGATGGACTGACACCTGCCGAGGTGGCCGAGCTGAAAGAGCTAGCTCGTCAGGGAATCTTACCTGCACTCCGATCAGCAGCGAAAGAGAGCACCTCCCCCTATTACTGGTATGACAGCCGGGCGGAGCAGGGCGCGAGGATGCTTGGCGGGGGAACGATGTGTGTGGTCGACACTGGTGAGCGATTGATCGGCGTGACGAACCAGCACATTCATAGCCAAGCGCTTGCCGCATGGGTTGACCCGGATCTGGCTCTTCAAGTGGGGAGCCATAGCTTCGATCCGACGGCCAGACTCATCGATGTGGACGGGTCAGTCGACCTGGCGACCTGCGCGCTCTCTGACGTTCAAATTGCGGCGATGCGAGTATTTCCACACCACGCACTCCAATGGCCTCCGCCTCAACCGGCTCTCGGTGACCTGCTCCTGGTGGGAGGTTGGCCGTGGCGGATGGTCGAAGAAGACGTACACAAGTCACACCACGATTTCCTGAACTTCATTGGGAGAGCGAACGTCGTCTCGGAGCGCCATGTCGGTATGAGGACCTATACCTCCTCGAGCGTTCCCTGGGGCGGGCGGGCGTTGCCGCCTGGGACGAACCTCGGGGGCATGAGCGGTGGCCCAGTCTATCGAATCGACTTGGACTCGATGGTGCCACTGACATTCGTGGGTATCATCTATGAATACTCGCCTGGTTTCGAGCAGGTATTCTCTGTTCCGCTTCGGCGCGTCCGCGCTGACGGGTCGATTGAGCGCTCTCTTTGAATATCGGTGACAGGCCAAGAGGATGCGGTCTTTAAGCCTCCAACCTGATACCTATGGAAAAGAAGGAGACAACGAGGGAGCGGATCCTCAAGGCCAGGCTTCCTGAGACTGAGATCGGAATCGAAGGGCACGGGCGATCACGATTCGCGGTTCTCTCAGCTGCGGATGTCGCTTACATGCGCACCCAGCTGGACGAACTCGCACCGGTAGACTTTGCGATTCAGTTGCTTGCGCACCAAGCCCGAGGTCGACTGGGTCCAGAGGCCTTGGGTGTTCTCCCTCGACCGACGTTGCTCCGCATCGCTCGAACGTGGGGGAGTCACCCGGGGACCCTGGCCGCCGACCCCTCTGCGATCCGCCGATTCTCGGATTTCCAGGCTGTAGCGAAAGCTTGGCTTAAGGACTGGGACACGAAGATCCTCCGTCTTGAGCAACGGTTCAGGGTGGCCGTGGCTCCTATCCTAGGCACGCAAGTGCTATCGGACGGCATCCGGCAGCAGATGCGAGCAATCGAGGTGGCAGGGCGGACGCTTAGGGCTCTGAGCCAACCACTGACTCACATTACCGACTCCATTGCCGAGTCCTTCACTGCGTCGCTCCCCGACTGGGGACAGGTCCAGCGCGCCTTGCGCGAGGCGGACCGTGGGAAGGAGCACCTCGACGAGATTGGCTACGGCTTCGTCGTCTCGGATTGGGGTATCCCCGCTCTACGGGAAATCGCCAAGGAGCGCCCAACTGCTCGCGAAGTACACAGAGCGTTCCTTGCGCAGACGCGCAGTGCCGAGTTTGCATCCGCTCTCCTCCAGCGTGTCGAAGGATCGCGCACCCTGCAACGTCGGGCCCCGATTCTCCAGCCCGCCTACAACGCACACTGTGAACGTGAATACGCCCTCTCCGTGCCAGTCTTCTACGCTCAGTTGGAGGGGATACTCACGGACCTCCTGGTCTTGGAGGGGCTAGCGCGAAGGCGAGGACACCGGGCCCATAAGCGGACCGGTGGTGAGCTCCGTGGCCTAGGCCCCAAGGCGAGGCACTACAGCAAGGGCGAGTCCGTGATGCGGCAGTTCCTCACCCAGGAACTGCTCGAGGGGCTCGTTCCGGACCGCAACGGGGTCCTCCACGGATCAAAGACCAGCTACCGGCAGGCCCGGCGTTCTTCGCACCTGCTGCTCCTCATCGACGTCTTGACCAAGATTACGGTCGCCACAGAACGTGGCTCAAGCCGGAAATGAGCGATCCAGTCCCACCTGTCAATCGGCTAGGTCGTTCAACGGCCTGAATGCCATGACCTCCTCAGGATCGGCTGTCACGATCCAGAGTGCGTGCTGCTCTTGGACAGCTGACTTGCTGGAGCGAGCAAGGGCTCGGAGATACCCCGCGCGCCGGTGGCCCTCCAGCAGATTAAACGGCTGGCCCAGTCGAGTACCCGAGGGAGTCTGAAACCCGACGCGGTTATCCAGCACGACGGGGGGCGTGGGCCACGTCCCCTCGCGCGTCATATAGGATCCCAGCCACCCGGATCGGATGGATTCCTCGGCCAAGAAGCTCTCGGCGTATCCATCGAGGGGGTCATCTTCCTCCGGCCAACTCTTCACGTGTTCGAGAATGCGCCGAGTGACCCACACTTCTCGCGCGAATGAGAATCCGCGGTAGCCAAGCCATGCGTACTCGTGCGCGTGCACTCCGTGTCTAAGGAACCACTCGACAAGTACCTCGTCTGGGAAGGCGGGAAGCAGAGGCCGCACCCTCCGCAGATAGTCTGCTTCAGGCTCCGTCGCGAAGGCCCGGCCCTGGTCGATCGGGTAGAGCGACTCCACGAAGTCATGCTCCGATCGATGCCGCTCTTGTGAGTATCGGGCTCCCACGATGGTCATGTCTGTCACCCCACCCTTCACCGCTCAGGACCTGGACCGCCAGTATTCTGTGAATCGGGCCCGGTCCTCCCAGAAATAGACGTCCGACTTGTAGGACAGTTGCTCGAACGTCTCATTGCTGTATCCACTCTTGGCATCGTCAACGAACGAGATAGGCACGATATCGGGATGCGCTTCCAAGACGTCATAGAAGACGTTTAGAGACCGACGCATGGACGGTTCCGAGGCAATGGCCTGGACCAGGTGGAGGTGTCCGTTTTGTAGGGCGAAGTCGATCCGGTGGGGGACCTGGCTGACTCCGACGACCTTCTTGTTCCGCTCATACGGAATTCTGCTGTCGTCGAAGAACAGGCGGACCTCTTCCCAGAAACGAACCTTCACCTCCGAAACGAAGCGCCCCGAAGTTTGAATCGACATAAGGATGGCCTCGGCGAGCCGTAGGATCACCTCGCCTAGCTGGTCCTCAGCATCCACGCCCGTCCATAGCTGCCCTCCGCCCCAGTTAAGGTCGAATCCATTCGCCGCAACCTGAACTTCCTCCCAAACTCGCTCCTCCGAATCCTCAACCCCGGTGCGGAGGGCGACCTCTCGATGAACCAGTCCGCTATCTGAGACAATCCACTGGTTGTTGTGGCGCCAAAGATCAACCTCAATCCGGTCGTTCAGGTCGTCCACCAGAGGTAAGACGATACTCCACCGATCTCGGCCCGGTCGGACCTCCACCGACGCGCTGAAATGCCCACACAACAGCTCTGCCACATGGTGTTGGGTCAATTCAGTCATATCAGGTCCAACATCTCCTGAAGCGGCGGTATACCCGTCACCCCACAGAGCTCCAAGAAAAAGGAAAGCGCGCCGTTGACATCGTCATGAGAATAGCGATCGGTAGCGACCGCGTACTTCTCTCCGAAACCAGGTCGATGGTAGTGCACGTGTGGTCCCTTGACCGTGCCGCCGCCCAAGCGCCTGGGAATGCGGTGAACCCGGGAACAGCAGAGCCTCGCCAGCTGAACGTCCCGGTATTTCAAGGTCATTGAAAACTTGTCATTCGAGGTCGCAACTAGCTCGAACGTCTCACGTCCGCCGACCGCGATGAGGCGGATCCGCATGATCTTGTGGTGACTACGACTAGTATCGCCAGGAGGGCCGCCGTCCGCTCCCGGGTTCCCTAACGGCCGCCATGCGAACTCGGTGGCCCGTACGACCCTCTTCGGGAGGGCGACCAACTCGTCCACCCGTTCCGCTGTCAGTAGTTCGCGCAAGAATCACTCCGGCTGAGTCGCGCGGAAAGTAGGTTCGAGTCGCCGATGCGGCATCAGCTCGGCTCAACCAGGAGGTTCGGCCCTATCCAGCCTTCGATGACTCATAACTGCGTGCTTGCGACCCCATCCCTCGCAAACCTGACGGATCTGACCAAGGTTCCCGACTCCCACCTCATACGCGCCTATGGTGCGCTTCCCCTTCCGAGGAGCCAAGCACGACTCCCTGACCTTCCCTAGGCCGAAGGCCGACCCGCTCCATCTGTGCGACCAACCTATGGGACCCACGCCGGATGCGCATTAGTACCGATTTTCGGGGTAATCACCCTTCCCCCTCCCGTACGTTGTGGATGAGTACCGGAAAGAGGGAAAAGCGGTAGCCCGGGCGTTCCAGCCCACCCGCGCGGCGACTTCCGCCGCGCCCCCACGAACACAACACGGTTGATTGAATCGCCTCGCCTCGGGGCGTGCGTCCTACACGCACGTCCCTGGGCGGCGTGCGTCCATCCGTCACGTGAGCGTGGGCTCGGCTGCGGCTGCCTCCGACCGGCATGCATCCCCATACCGGAGGACAGACCCATGAAGCTGCACACCAACCCCCAGAGCGCGTTCGTAACGGTCGAGTTCGAGCCCCAGGACGTGGAGGCCTTCGCGAGCCGCTGGCCGTGCTTCAGCGGCCCCGAGAGCGTCTCATTCACCTTCCAGCGCTCCAGCGGCGACCTGGTGGACATGGAGCCGAGCGAGTTCGACGGCTCCGAGGCCCTCGCGATGTCCGAGGACGCCTGGGCCTACTACGAGGAGCACCAGGAGCCCGAGCCGCCGGCCACCTTCCGCGAGTGGCTCACCGGGACCCTGGACGCGGAGCAGATCGAGGACCTGGCCCGCCACGGTGCGGACACGGGATGGCCTGGCATCACCTACACCTCGGAGTGCGTCGAGCTGTTCGACCGCTACAGCGACGAGATCCGGGAGGCCCTGAACGAGGACGCCGAGGCGTTCGGCTATGAGAGCCCCGAGGCGTTCGTGGCCACCTTCAACCGCCGCGACATGCTCTGGAGCGAGGACGGCAGGAAGAATCTGCTCGTCTGGTACATGTCGGAAAGGGTGGCCCACGACGTGGTCGAGGGGGTGGAGCGATGAGCCGCCTTGTTGAGTGGATCGGTGCGGTCCTCCTGCTCTTGTTTCACCTGTTCCTGGCCGTGGGCAGCCTGATCGTGGGCCTTGTGACCACGGTCCTGACCATCGCGCTGATCCTCGCCCCCTTCGTATGGGTGTTCCGTGCGTGCGTGGGGGCGGGACAATGAGCCGCGCGCGGAAGCTCCCGAAGGTGCTTAGCCGGGAGGAGCAAAATGACTTTCTGTCCCAGTTCAACACACGCTACCCCACCCCTCACCGGAACCTCTGCCTGGTCCGCCTCATGCTTGAGGCGGGCCTCCGGGTGGGGGAGGCGGTGGCCCTGAAGCCGGAGCACCTGGACATGAGGACGTGCCGTCTGATGGTACGGGAGGGTAAGGGGGCGAAGGATCGGGTGCTGTGGATCGCCGATGGGCTCCGGGACCTGGTGGGCGCCTGGCTGGAGCGCCGCCCCGAGTCCCCCTGGCTCTTCCCCACGCGAGACGGCGAGCGGCTGAGCACCCGCTACATGCGCGAGATGGTGAAGCGGATGGCTCGGAAGGCGGGCGTGGCCGAAGCGGAGCGAGTCAGCCCGCACACCCTGCGGCACACGTTCGCGACCGACCTCTACGCGGAGACGACGAACCTCAGGCTCGTACAGAAGGCGCTAGGACACGAGGACGTCTCCACCACGCAGATCTACACCCACGTGCACGACGGGGAGCTGGAGGCCGTGTTGAGGGGGGCAAGGCACTGTTAATTGGACGGCTTCGGACTGCGAGAAGAGGCGAGATCCGCGGTTGCGAGAGCGGCGAAAGCCATATTCTCTAAGACAAGCCGGACGGCGCGGACGGCCCGGACACCATTTCCCCGGAAGAAACATTGGCTCTGACCGAAGAACAGATCGCCGAAGCGACGACGCTTCTACGCGGCGCCATCGAGCGTCCCTTCGTCATGTTGGACGAGTACCCGAGGGCGATCGGGGCATGGTTTCGTTTCATGCGGGACCACTTCCCCCTCAGCACCTTCCAGACCAGAGCGTTCGAAGCGCTCGCTCCCGGAGACCTCCCGACCACCCTTCCACTCGAATCCCTCTTACTCTCTGTCCTGGCGGACGAGGGATGGCAGGGGTGGCAGTTCGGAGGTGACGCCGACTCTCCCTTTCCGCTCGTCGAGAATCTGACCGCCAGAAGACGGGAGCTTGGCGAGGCCACTGACAGGTTCTTCGCTAGCACGGTGATTCGTAAGGAAGGGGACGGGTGGCAGATCAGGCACGCGGCGAATCTTCGCGGCCTTACAGAACCCGAAGTGATCGTGGACTGGGACGATGACGGTCCGGTGGGTGCCCACACGGTCTACGAAGAGATCGGAAGGGAGTTGGTGGCCCTGATCGAACATCGTGAAGGGCAGCGACCCGGCACCGATCAGCGGGAGGCAGCCCAACAAGACATCAAGGACTTCCTAGCACGCATATCCGCCCGGGTTGGACGAGGGCGGCCGCCCAGGGTCACGACTGACGAGGTGCTTCGGGTCTTGTACGAGGAGACCACCGACTTCCTGACGGTCCTGTGGGCCATCGACCAGACTCCCCCGCTCGGTGACGACGTCGTCGAGTTGCTCACCGCGCTCGGAGCGATGGAGGACCACGAGGGATGGGCTGTACGACTCGCGGTTCCGGGGCTCTCATCCCGCGAGCTTCGATGGGTGTCCGCGTCCCGAGGGCAGCGTTGGTTCACGCCGCGACGTCTGTCGATTCTCGTCCTGGCTCACCGTCTTGGACTAGAGCCTCCGCATGTCGCCCGTCGGCTCGTCGGCGCGGACGAAGAGCAGGAGTTTCTCGGCCGCGCCCACCTCTAGAAATAGTAGACAGGGGGCAGTAAATCGCCGATTTCCTGACCTCTTTTCTGGCGTCCTCACTGGGCACCTTCCATGTGCGTACCAACGCCCACACCGGGCTCGGACGTTCATCGAACATGGAGGGCACAGCATGCCCAGCTGCAATATCAACCACACCGACACCCTCATCGAGATCGGTCGCGAGGCCGACCTCTGGCATACACCGGACCACCGAGCGTTCGCGACCCTCGAAGTCGGAGGAGTACGGCAGAACCTGGAGGTAGAGGGGAAGCAGTTCCACCAACGCCTCGCCCGGGCGTTCTACGAAAGGGAGGGCACGGCAGCATCCTCCGACGCTCTGAAGCGAGCGATAGAGGTGCTCAGCGCGGATGCCGTGTTCCAGGGCTCCCAACATGAGGTCCACGTCCGGGTGGGGGGGCAGGACGGGAAGGTCTACATCGACCTCGGAGACCCCGAATGGCGAGCCGTCGAGATCAAGAGCGACGGCTGGAAGGTCATCAAGAACCCACCCGTGCGGTTCTGTCGCTCCCCGGGGATGCGTCCGTTTCCGGAGCCACAACACGGCGGCGATCTCAACGAACTCCGACCCTTCGTCAACGTCCGCGGAGAGGACGACTTCATCCTCACGGTTGCGTGGCTCCTCGGTGCGCTACGCACGTCCGGACCATACCCCGTGGCACTCATCCAGGGGGAGCAGGGATCAGCCAAGAGCACACTTACAAAGGTGCTCCGAGCCTTGACCGATCCGGCCACCCCAACGCACGGCACGACCCCGAGAAGCGAGCGGGACCTGGCGATCTCGGCCCACAACTCGTGGGTCCAGGCATTTGATAACCTCTCCGGAGTCAGCGACTGGCTGTCCGACGCGTTCTGCCGGCTGGCCACGGGCGGGGGCTTCAGAACCAGGAAGCTCTACTCAGACACTGATGAAACCATCCTCCAGCTCTGTAGGCCGCAGATCCTGAACGGCATCGAAGACCTCGCGACACGGGACGACCTGCGTGACCGAGGTCTCCTCTTCGACCTCCCGGTCATTCCCAGCACCAAGCGTCAGAGAGAGAAGACGTTCTGGGCGGAATTTGACCTCGTGCGCCCACGGCTCCTCGGTGCTCTTCTCGATGCAGTCAGCCAGGCGCTTCGTGGGGAGTCGAGTGTCCACGTTGACCGCCTTCCCAGGATGGCGGACTTCGCTGCATGGATCATCGCGGCGGAGCCAGTCCTTCCTTGGGAACGTGGGGATTTCCTCCGTGCGTATGAACGCAACCGGAAGGAGGCGCTCTCGCTGGTCCTTGATCACGAGCCGCTCGCGCGGTGCATGCAGCAGTTTGCACAGCACCACAGGGAGTGGGCGGGGACCGCCACTCAGCTGCTCGAGGCTGTCCGGCGGGAGCCGGGAGGCGAACGGCTGCCCGATGGTCCAGCAGCCCTGTCCCAGACGCTGAAGAGGTTGGCCCCGGCCCTCCGGGAGGTGGGAGTTCACGTCACCTGGCATCGAGACAACACACCCGCGAGGACCCGGAAGATCGTCGTCCAGGCCGTCCATGTCGTCCATGAAGCTGAGGCGACTGAGGGGGTGACAGTCTGATGAGCTACTTCTACCCCAAGCCTGGCGGACTCTCCTTCGAAGAGCGGGTCTCCGCCGCGGCGAAGGACCAACGGGCCGTCATCCAGGCCCTCGGCCGAGAGCACATGACGAACATCTGCCTGCTCCACCGGGAGTGGTGCGGATGGGATCGAGGCGAAAGCTGCTCCTGCGACGTGATCACGATCATTCACCCACCGACCCATGCTTCCCGCTGACCTGCCTCCGTCCTGGTTCCAGCTCGCCGAGCAGCAGGAGAAGCTCGGTGCCCCCGCGCAGGCGTGTACACTGCGCTTCTGTGCGGGGGAGTTGGAGCGGGCTTTAGAAGACCACCGGGGAGAGACGCTCAACCTCCAACAAGCCGCCGAGGAGTCCGGCTACTCCGCCGACCACCTGGGCAGGCTCGTGCGTGAGGGAACGATCCCCAACGCAGGACGACACGGCGCACCACGCATCGCTCGCCGCGACCTCCCGATAAAGCCGCCCTCACCTGAGCCCCCGGTGGCGAAGCGGGAGCCACGTCGCGAGACTACGAATGAGCAGATCGTGCAGTGCATCATAGCCGAAGGAGTTGGCTGATGGCACGCACGAAGAAGAAGGACCCGCAGAGTTACTCAGCGGGCGAGAAGGGCCGGAACCGGGTGCGGGTGTTCCCCGATCCCAAGACCGGCATCCACCAGATCGAGTGGCGGGAGCACGGCAAGCGACGCACGAAGTCGCTGAAGCACCGTGACTGGGATAAGGCGAAGGCGCAGGCGGATGATTTCGCCGCCAACTACGTCGAGCCCGACCCCGAAGCGGAGGCCGAACCCGAGCCGCTCACGCTGGGCCAGCTGTTTGAGATGTACCTGGAAGAGGTGACGCCGACGAAGAGCACAGGCGTGCAGAAGTTCGACCGGGCCGCCGCGAAGAGACTACTACAATCACTCGGGTCCGAAGCTCTACCGAGCCGACTCACTCGAACAGAGTGGGACCTGTTCATCAGGCAGCGCAGCTCCGGCAAGATTACGGGGCACAAGGTCGGGCCCAGAACGGTCGCGAGGGACCTCAAGTTCCTACACGCGGTGCTGAACTGGGCGACGTTGTCCACCGACGGTGACGGCGGGCTCCTGATGGACCGCAACCCTTTGCGTGGACTTCCGATGCCCGCGGAGAGGAACCCCAAGCGTCCCATGGTGAGTGACGCGGAGTATCAGGCACTCCTGGACGTAGCAGACGAGATCGACCCGATGCTCCGGACCCTGTTCATCGTGGCAAGTGAGACTGGCCACCGGATCGGCGCCGTTCGACAGCTTCGGTGGTCGGACGTGGACCTGCGAGCGAAGAGCATCCGGTGGCGCGCGGAGTGTGACAAGCTCGGCCACGAGCATGTGACGCCGCTCACTGAGGCAGCCCGTAATGCCTTGGAAGCCCGCAGGAGAGACGCGCCGGGTATCGGAAACTCCTACGTGTTCGGGGCGCCCCAGGACCCGTCCAAGCCTGTTTCCAGGCATCTGGTCAGGGACTGGTGGCGCAAGGCCGAGGAGCTTGCTGGCCTGGAGCGAATCGAAGGCCGGGGGTGGCACTCGCTGCGAAGAAAGTTCGCCTCGGACCTCATGGAGATGCCGCTCAAAGTCCTGTGCCAGCTGGGTGGCTGGAACGGCACCGACACCGTCGTCGAGTGCTACCAGCACGCAGACCAGGAGCGGCTCCGGGAAGCCCTGGCGGCACGCAGAAAGGGCCGCACAGGGTCCTGAACAGCGGGAATGAACAGCGGGAATCACTGCCACCCCGAACGCACGAAGCCCCGCCCAAGGTCGTAACCTCAAGCGGGGCCATGCTTTACTGAATGCGCCCGGCTGGATTCGAACCAGCGACCTCATGCTCCGGAGGCATGCGCTCTATCCAACTGAGCTACGGGCGCGGCGCTGTGAAGAGGGGTAAGGTAACGTCGGGGGGACTTGGGCTCCACCACCCGGGCGGCTGTCATATACGTGGGCCCGAGACGACACTCATTCCCGAAGCGCAGGACCTCCGACCACGTCCGCATGGCACAGCCACCAACCGACAGCGATGATCTGGAGGCTCGGCTCGCCGGCCTGCACGTGGCCAGCTTCGGCTGGGCGTGTTCCTGCTGTGCATGGAACGAAGCGGATGCGGAGGATGTCTTGCAGGACGTGTATCTGAAGGTGATCTCGGGAAAGGCGTCGTTCGATGGACGCTCGGGCTTTCGGACCTGGCTCTTCGGGGTGATCCGGTACACGGCGCTGGAGCGTCGGAGGCGAGTCCGGTCCTTGGATGCCTTCCGGGAGCGGCTGGCGACCGAGGTCGCGGCCGAGGCGGAGACCGGGGTCCCGCCGGAGGACGGCACGGAGGAGGAAGATCGGGCACGGGCGCTCCGGTCGGCGTTGCGGTCGCTGGCGGCCCGGCAGCGCGAGGTCGTGCATCTGGTGTTCTACGAGGGGATGACCATCGGTGAGGCGGCAGAGGTGATGGCGATATCGATCGGGTCGGCGCGGGTGCATTACGACCGGGCCAAGAAGCGACTGAGGGCCCTGCTTCTGGAAGAAGCCATGGGTGGAGGCGCGCGATGACTCAGGGCGGGAACGACCGGGATCTTCAACGGGACTTCGAGGCGCTTCGGGAACGGGTAGAGGGTTCGGGGAGGATCCCGGATTTCGCGGCCATGATGGCCCGCGCCCGTGCGGACGCCGCAGGCCTCGGGGAGGACGCAGCCCCGGCACCGGAATCCGGGCGATCGGGCTCGGGAGTCGGGACCCGGCGGAGTCCCTGGGTCCGGTGGGCGCCTCTGGCGGCGGCCGCCGTCGCGGCGGGGGTGCTCCTGATCGGAGGGCCGGGAACGAGCGCCGACGCCGAATTCGAGCGGCTGGTCGCGGACTACAGCTCCACGATCGCGCCCACGGCACGACAGTCGCCTACCGCATCCCTGATGAACATTCCGGGCATCGACCTCGGTGCCGTGCCATCCTTCGGCGCATACTCGAGGGGTGTCCCCAGCTCCAATGAAGCTCAGGAGAGGAATCGATGACGACCCTGCGGACCCTCGTGCTCTGCGGAGCGATCCTGGGCCTCGCGGCGCCCGCCTCGGCTCAGGAGCGGCCGGCGGCCGTCCAGGAAGACCCCCTGTTCCAGACGCTCTTCCCGCCCGAGCTGATCATGCAGCACCGGCGAGCGATCGGGTTGAACGACGAGCAGCGCGACGCGATCAGTCGGCTGATCTCCGACCTCCAGGGTCGGGTGCTCGGCCTCCAGTGGGAGCTGATGGCGGAGGTGGAGGAGCTGGCGGCGGTCACCAGTCCCCCGCGCGTCGACCTGGACCGCGCGGCGGATCAGATGAACGCGGTGCTCGACACCGAACGTGCGGTGAAGCAGGCCCATCTGGAGATGCTGGTGCGCATCAAGAATCTCCTCACGCGGGAACAGCAGGAGATCCTCACGTCCCTGCGGGCAGGCGGAGAGGGCTGAACCCCGCCGCCGCGCCGCGCCTCAATTCATGCGGGGCCACCACGCCACGCCGAGGTTGAAACGCGCGGACGTGGCATCGACGTCGAATCCGGATGCGGACACGTTGTCCACCCGCAGCGTCGTGAACTCGCCGCCCGTCCAGAGGAGCTGGGCGTCGAGCGAGAACGCCTCCGAAAGGTGGACCGCCAACCCGCCTCCCAGGGTGAGCCCGCCGCCCGACAGCTCGACCTCGTTCCTCTGGACCCCATCGACCATGGGATCTTCGACCGTGACCGCGCGGAAGGTGAACGCCGCCTGCGCATAAGGCACCCAACGCCGCAGCGTGCTCGCGAAGTGATACCGGACACCGAGATCCACGTGCCCCAGCCGCCAGTCGCCCTCGACGTCCCCGGACACCTGGTCGTCGAACTGGGCGCCGTCCAACTGGGCGAACAGCATGAAGTTTCGGTTGAAGCCGTACCCGACCGAGAGACCACCGCCAGCGGCCCCGTTGCTGTCCTCCCCCTCGACCGTGAGCGATGCGCCCGAGAGGTGGAAGCCGAGGCTGAGTCCGCGCGTCGTGGAAGACTGGGCCAGCGCCCCGGCCGGCACCGTCAGGAGGACGAGGACCGCGGCAAGATGGAGCGCATGGATGGGTCTCAAGGTGTGCCTCCGACCGCGCAAACGGCGGTTCGATGTTCGATACGTGGGAAGGCAGGGCCGCGGCAGCGCGCCGCGACCCCGCCCGTGAGCTTACTGGACTCTACCCGCGACTGCTACAGGACGAAGCCCAGGAGGACGATCGCTCCGACCGGTCTCACCAGGTCCTCGACCAGGTGGAAAACGTCTTCCACCACCTTCACGATGCCGTGGAGGAGCGCGATCTCGGTCAGGGTCAGCGCCTCGCCGGAGGAATCCGTGACGACGGGATCAGCCGCCGGCCCCCGCACGAGCGCGAACGGGGCCCCGTTCACCAGGACGACCCCGTCGAGCACGCCGTCCGCACCGCTCATCTCCACGCCGATGTGGTCGGCGCCGCTCCGGATATCCAGCTCGACGTCGCCCTGACCCTCCTCGTCCTCCTCGACCCCGCGCACGTGACCCACGACGGTGAGATCGTGGTCGGGCACCCCGAGCTCGAAGTCGAGGTCGATCTGTCCCCCTGCGTCGGAGCCCTCCGCCGCCAGCGCGATATCGAACTCGAGCCTCGTCCCGTCACCGATGAGGAAGCCCGCGACCGTCAACGCCGCGCTGGTCGCGTCGTGGTCGAGCGTCGTCCTGTAGTCGAGCAGGGTCTCCGCGTGTTGCACTACCTGCAACCGCAGGACGATGTCCTCCACGCTCCCGTCGCCCTCGTCCACCAGGTCCGCGTACCCGACCTCCTGGCCGGGGATGGGCTTCCCGTAGGCGTCCACCTCGTACAGGATGAACCGGACCCCGGTGGCGGGCGCGCCCTCGAGCGTCAGGTCCGGCCGGTACTCGTCCACTTCGGGGTCGTAGACGAACGTCGAACCGCGGTGCCATCCCGAGATGATCGGTCCCGCAGCGGGGGCCGCCGAAGCAGCGGACGCGGCCGCACCCATCCGGCGCGCCAGGTCCAGCGCGAATGCGCGGCCCCCGAGGTCCGCTTCGGCCGGCGTCATCGCCGCCACCGTCCCGATCACGGCCTCCGATGCTCCGAACGGCGTCCGGCCGGCGAGAGCGCGGAAGCCCGACAGGTCGTCGCTTCCCATCGCGGAGCGCATCGCCTCGATTCCCTCACGGGCCGCTTCACCGTCGAGCTCTGCGGACATCTCCGGACTCATGCCCGGGTCGCACGCCGCGGCGGTCAGCGTGAGCGCGGCGACCGCGATCGCGCGCGCCGGGGTATTCCTGCGCATCATCCTCCCCTCCAGTCTCGGTTGTCTGCCCATACTTCGTTCGCAGATGGGTGACATGAGGACGCGATTCATATGACGCGCCGGGGGTGGACATGCTTCGGCGCCCGCCGCGGTATCGCGGACGGGCGCCGAATGGAGCGCGCGGAATAAGCCGAGTTCTGTCCCCTCGCGGGGGAGGATCATTCCTCTGGGACCGTCGTTACCGACGGCCTCGAGCAGCCTACCCGGGACTCAGGTGGGGCGGGCCGCCCCTCGTCCCCTATTTGGCCTTGCTCCGGATGGGGTTTGCCGTGCGACCGTTGTTACCAACGGCCCGGTGCGCTCTTACCGCACCCTTTCACCCTTACCTGTGCCGCTTGCGCGGCCATCGGCGGTTTGCTCTCTGTGGCACTTTCCGTCGTCCCGAGGGACGCCCGGGCGTTACCCGGCATCCTGCCCTGTGGAGCTCGGACTTTCCTCCCGTGACCCGAAGGCCACAGGCGATCCTCACTCGCCACGCTCTTTTGATAGAACCCCCGGGAGTGGCGCGAAGGTCCCGGGAGGACGCTACCTTGGGAGCGGCCGCGCCGGGTGGAGCCGATCCGGCCGACCGTCGACGTCTTCCGGCCCGTGACTCGCGCCCCCGACCCGATGCCCCAGTCCCCGCCCCAGCAGGCCTCTGCGATGGGTGTGCTCGCGCGGGTCGTCAGCACCGGCGCATTCCTGATCGTCGGGCTGTGGGCCGCCCTCTTCTGGATGGAGGCCGAGAAGGAGATCCGGGTGCTCTGTGACACATTCACGCCGGGCACGCCGCTCGAGTCCGTGCGCGCCACGCTGGAGACCGGACGCTACCTCCGATCCCGTCTCGTCCTCGACGATGCGGGAGACCGGCTGGTCATCGACAGCGCCCGGAACCTCGGGCAGGCGACGTGCGTGTTGAGGCTGGACGGGGAGCGTGTGCTGGAGAGCCGGTATGCGAGGGCGTTCGACCTGCCGCGAATGGCCATGCTCACGGCCGTCCCGTTGCTCCTCG
The DNA here is from genome assembly GCA_041690395.1 of Longimicrobiales bacterium. Taxonomy (GTDB): domain Bacteria; phylum Gemmatimonadota; class Gemmatimonadetes; order Longimicrobiales; family Gaopeijiaceae; genus JAWLHJ01. The sequence continues at coordinate 59,978 of JAWLHJ010000006.1, forward strand.
GGATGGCACTACTGCAGCTGGCGCTCGCCCTGGGCGCCCCGTTCGGGATGTTCGCATGGGGCGGAAAGCACGCGAGGCTCCCGACGCGCCTCCGCCGAACGAGCGCGGTGGCGGTCGTCGTCTTCGCCGCGGCCACCGTGGTGGTCCTGGGGGCGCGGGGGATCGTAGGTTCCATCGATCCCGGCACATTGGAAGCCCTGCTCTGGGGGCTGGTCGCCCTCTTCGGCCTCAGCACGCTCGCCAACAGCGCCTCCGGACGTCTCGTCGAGCGCTTGACCGGAACGCCGGTCGCCTTCCTCCTGTGTATCTCCTGCGCCGTGCTGGCGCTCTCGTTCTGAAGGAGCTCCGTCCATGCTGTTGGTCCGTCGCGCTCTCGCCGCCTTCGTCGTCCTGCTCGCCCTGGGCGGGCCCGTGGTCCTCGCCGAGCCCGCCGCCGGGCAGACCGCGCACTCCGCGCACCCGGACCACTCCGAGCCCACGGTCGTCTACCTCGTGCGGCACGCCGAGCGCGCGGAGGACGGCACGAACGACCCACCGATCTCCGACGCCGGCGAGGCCAGGGCACACCTCCTCGCGGAGATACTGCGGGACACCGGGATCGAGCGGGTTCATTCGACCGACTACAAGCGCACCCGGGCCACGGCCGCACCGTTGGCCCGGCGGCTCGGGCTCCCGGTGGAGACGTACGAAGGGAGCGACCTCGCTGGGCTCGCGGAGCGGATCCGCGCCGACGGAGGGCGTCACCTCGTCGTGGGCCACAGCAACACGACGCCGGACGCGGTCGCCGCGCTGGGGGGCGAGCCCGGCCCGCCCATCGACGAGATGGAGTACGACCGCCTCTATGTGGTCACGCTGACCCGGGACGGGGCGTCGACGGTCCTCCTGCGGTTCGGCGCCCTCTCCTCCCCGCCCGGCTGAGCGGAAGAGGCGCTCGATGACCGGCGGGACGGCATGAGCTGGGACGTGGTCGTGGTCGGCGCCGGGCCCAACGGTCTGGCCGCCGCGATCACGCTGGCGCGTGAGGGGCTCCGGACGCTGCTCCTCGAGGCGAACGATCAGGTGGGCGGCGCCGCCCGCACGGAGCGGCTCACGCTTCCGGGCTTCCACCACGACGTTGGATCGGCGGTGTATCCCATGGGCGTGGCGTCGCCCTTCTTCCGGAGCCTGGCCCTGGAGGAGCACGGACTCGAATGGGTCCATCCGGACATCACGCTGGCACACCCGCTGGAAGGGGCCCGCGCGGTCACGCTGCACCGCGACCTGGAGGAGACCGCGCGACGCCTCGAGGGGGCGGGGCCGGACTATCTCCGGCTCATGAAGCCGATCGTGGAGCGTTGGCCGACGCTCGCCGAGCATGTGCTCGACACCCCGTTCCGGATCCCGAGCGCGCCGGTCCTGATGGCCCGCTTCGGGTTGCGGGCGCTCAGGCCGACGGTAGCGCTCGCCGACCGTCTCCCGGGGGAGGAGGCCAAGGCGCTTCTCGCCGGTAACGCCGCGCACTCCGGCGCGCCGCTCGACACCATTCCACCCTCGGGCGTGGGGCTGGTCCTGATGGCCGCGGGGCACGCGGTCGGTTGGCCCATGCCACGCGGCGGCGCCGGACGCATCACCGGCGCGATGGAACGCTGCTTCCTGGAGCTGGGCGGCACCGTCGAGACCGGCCACCGGGTGGCCCGGCTCGAGGAGCTTCCCCCGGCCCGAGCGGTCGTCCTCGCGTTGACCCCGGCCCAGATCGCTCGGATCGGCGGCGACGCTCTTCCGGCCCGCTACCGGCAGCGCCTCACGCGCTGGAGCTACGGGCCAGGCGCGTTCAAGGTCGACTGGGCGCTGGACGCGCCGATCCCCTGGGCGGCCGAAGCCTGCCGTCGGGCGGGGACGATCCACGTCGGTGGCGGGCTCGACGAGATCGCCCGAGCGGAGCGGACGGTGTGGGATGGGCAGCCGTCCGAGCGGCCCTTCGTGCTGGTCGCCCAGCCGTCGCTCCACGACGAGACGAGGGCCCCGCGCGGCCGCCACACGGCCTGGGCGTACTGCCACGTCCCGAACGGATGGCCCGGCGACGCCACCCAGGCGATCGAGGCCCAGATCGAGCGGTTCGCCCCGGGCTTCCGCGACGTCGTTCTCGACCGGGTCGCGCACGGGCCCCGGGCGCTCGAGACATGGAACGCGAACCTCGTCGGCGGAGACGTGAACGGCGGCGCCATGACACCCTCGCAGTGGTTCGGGCCAGACCGCTGGAAGGGTCCGTGGTCGACCCCCGTCGAGGCTCTGTACGTGTGCTCGGCGGCCACTCCTCCCGGTGGCGGTGTACACGGCATGTGCGGATACCACGCGGCGCGGACGGCCCTCCGTGACACGTTCGGCATTCGGGTTCCGCGCGTGCCCGCCCCGCGGGACGTTTCCGGATCGGGTGCGTGACCCTACCGTAGTGCGCCCCCCGATGCGCCATCCTGACCCATAGCCACACGCTCGACCCTGTGGAGGCATTCATCGATACCAGCGAGACGTCCCCGGCCCGGAGTGCCCTGACGCTGGCCCTCTTCACGGCGGCGATCGGGGTGGCGGCCGCGCTGCTCTTCGTCGTCCAGCCTATGGTCGGCAAGATGATCCTGCCGCGCGGCGGCGGGAGCCCGCAGGTCTGGATCACGGCGATGGTGTTCTTCCAGGCGGCCCTGTTGGCGGGGTACGCCTACGCCCACTTCAGCGTCAGGCTGCTCGGCCCACGGCGGCAGATCGTCGCACACGCGGTGGTCCTGGCGCTCCCGGTGCTCGTCCTGCCGATCGCGCTCCCGGACCTGCCGCGCCCGGACGGCTCGGGCCCGTCGCTCTGGATCCTCACCCTCCTCACGCTCGGCGTGGGCGGACCGTTCTTCGTGCTCGCCTCGGCCAGCCCGCTCCTCCAGAGCTGGTTTTCGTCGACCAGCCATCACTCGGCGCGAGATCCGTACTTCCTGTACGCGAGCAGCAACGCGGGCAGCCTGCTCGGCCTGCTCGTGTACCCGTTCCTGGTCGAGCCGCTCCTGCCGCTGAGCGTCCAGTCGCGCTCGTGGGCCGTGGGGTACGGTATCTTCGCGCTGCTGGCGATCGGGTGCGCGGCCGTGGCGCTGCGCGCGGAGCGCTTCCGCTCGAGGGAGGACGCGCCACCCCCGCCCCCGCCGGACGCCGCCGCGCTCGACCCGACGACATCCACCGCGGTCGCGCCCGACGGACGCGACCGGCTGTTCTGGGTGGCCGCGGCCGCCATCCCGTCCGCCCTCCTCATGGGCGTGACCCATTTCCTCACCAGCCGGATCGCGCCCGTCCCGCTTCTCTGGGTCCTCCCGCTCGCGCTCTACCTGGTCACCTTCATCGTGGCCTTCGCGCGCTACCGGACGGTGTCGACCGAGCGCGTGTCGCGGATCGTCGCGATCCTGGGCGTCTTCCTGGCACTGGCGCTGCTGGCCCGTCTGGGCGAGCCGACATGGCTCATCGTCCTCCTGCACCTGAGCATGCTGACGGCGGGCGCGCTCCTCTGCCACCAGCGTCTGGCCGAGCGGCGACCGGACCCGGCGCACCTCACCGAGTTCTATCTCCTGATCTCGCTCGGAGGCGTGATCGGCGGAGCGTTCAGCGCGCTGGTGGCGCCGGTGGCGTTCAACGACATCGCCGAGTATCCCATCGCGGTGGCGCTCGTGGCGCTCCTCCGGCTCCCGATGCGGAGCGGGCGCACGCGGGCCGGACAGGCACCGGACGACGAGGCGGGCGAGGGAAGTCGCGGCCGCGCGAGCCGTGCCGCGATCCCGGCCCCGTCGCGCCGCAAGAAGCTCCTCGACCTGGCGCTCCCGGCCGCCCTCGGCCTCTACCTGCTGCTCGGCGACCGCTTCCTGGCGCCGCTCGAGGAGATCCCGGACGGGCTCGTGGTCGTGCTGCTCGCGTTCGTCCCGGCGGTGATCGTGTTCACGTTCGCCACCCGGCCCATCCGCTACGCCCTCGGCCTCTCGCTCCTCTTCCTGTCGGCCAACTCGGGGCAGATGTACCGCGGCAGCGTGCTGCACCAGGACCGCACGTTCTTCGGGGTGTACAGCGTGACCACGGATCCCCAGGAAACGCTGGTCATGCTCTACCACGGAGCCACCGCGCACGGGATCCAGAGCCGGGACCCGGCGCTCGCCGGGGAGCCGCTGGCCTACTACCACCGGAGCGGGCCCGCCGGAAGCATCGTCGCGGCCCTCGCCCAGCGCCCGGACAAGCGGGAGATCGCCCTCGTGGGCGCGGGCACCGGGGCGCTGACGGCGCTCGCCGGTCCGCACCAGAGGGTCACCCTGTACGAGATCGACCCGGTCGTGATCGAGATCGCCGAGGACCCGCGCTACTTCACGTTCCTCCGGGATGCCCGGGCGGAGTACGAGACGGTCATCGCCGACGGCCGGATCGCGCTGCAGGAGACGGACCGCCGCTTCGACCTGATCGTGCTCGACGCGTTCACGGGCGGCTCGATCCCGGTGCACCTGATGACACGCGAGGCAGTCCAGCTGTACCTCGAGCGGCTCCAGCCCCGGGGGGCGCTCCTGTTCCACGTCTCGAACCGGCATCTCGCGCTCGCGCCGGTGCTGGCCGGCCACGCACGCGATCTGGGGCTGATGGCGTACGAGCGGGTCGACGCCCGCACGGACGTGGAGGAGGGCGTGTTCGGATCGCACTGGGTGATCCTGGTGCGGAGCCCGGAAGACCTGGCGGGCATCCCCGACACGGGGTGGCGCGAGCTCCGGGCCGGCCCGGACACGCCGACCTGGACCGACGACTTCTCGAACCTGCTGTCGGTACAGCGCTGGTTCTAGAACCGCGCGCTCGCGTGGACGGCCCCGTCCTTCCCCACCAGCAGCCCCTCGGCGCCGGGCACCCGGTCCAACAGCTCCAGACCCGCCTCCGGTCCCAGCACAAGCAGGGCCGTCGACAGCGCGTCGGCGTCCATGGCGGTTTCGGCCACGACGGTCACCGCACTCGTATGGGTCGGGGAGCGCCCGGTCCTCGGGTCGAGGATGTGGTGATGACGGCGATCCAGCGTGAACGCCTGCATGTAGTCACCCGACGTCGCCACCGCCTGGCCCGCGAGCCGGACGCGACCGACCGGGCGCGCGGGGTCGTCGGGGTGCTGGACGGCGATGCTCCACGGCTCGTCCGCCACGCCCGCGCCGCCCGACGCGATGTCCCCCCCGGCGTCGACCATGACGCGCTCGGCGTCGGTCGCCGCCAGGACCGCCACCGTCCGGTCCACCACGTATCCCTTGGCGATGCCGTCGAGGGTCAGCGCGCTGCCGGGCCGGGTCAGTCGGACCGCGCGCCCCTCGATCTCGACCGCGTCGAGCCCGACCAGGGCGACGGCCCGGGCCACGTCGGCATCCGTGGGAAGCGCGCCCCGTTCCGCGTGCCGCTCGAACAGGCGCAGCAGCGGGAGCACGGTCGGGTCGAACGCGCCGCCGCTGAGGTCGTGGATCTCGAGGGCGCGAGCCAGGACCTCGAGGAGCTCGCCGGGCGCGTCGTCGAGCGTCCCGAGTGTGTTCAGGCGCGCCATGGGCGTCCCGGATGCGTGCCGGCTCAGGACCGCCTCGAGCCGCTCGATCTCGGCGAACGCCCCGCTTACCATGCCGCGCGCCGCCTCGGCGTCCGCGTGCACGGCCGTGATGGTGACGAGCGTCCCCAGGCGCGGCCGCGTGTCGGTCACCCGGTGCAGCCCCGCGCGTCGGAGCACCTCCCGCGTCAGCACACCCCCGAGGGCGAGCGCCGCCCCACCCACCGCGGTGATCCGGAGGGCCTCCCTCCGCGTGATCTTCCTGGGCTCAGACACCGGCGCCCGCCTGCTTCGGCGGCACCCGGAGCTGCACCAGCCGGGGCCGGATCTTCTCCATGTCGTGCCGGCAGGCGCCGACCCGCTCGATGAGGTTCGTCTCGCAGACGTTACAGCGGACGCACTCCTTGAAGTCGATGTGCGGCCCGTCGATGGCGCCCGTCGGGCAGTCCTGCTCGCACACCTTGCAGACGTCGCACTGCTCCACCCGCCCAATCCTGCGGAGCGACACGAGCGAAGCGACGGCGAGGCCCGCCCCGAGCGGGCACGCGTATCTGCAGTAGAACCGTGGAATGAACGCGGAGGCCAAGAGGAACGCGACCGCGATCGACCAGAGGAGGAACGAGGGGCTCAGGAAGAAGACCGTCCCGAACGGCTCGAAGTACTGGTAGAGGCTCACGCGGCTTCCCATGAGCGCGGGCACGAGCACGACGAGCAGGATCAGGTACTTCACCTTGAGCGCCGGCACGTGGATGCGCCGCGGCACGGTCACCTTGAACCGCTTCGGCACCACCCGGTCGATCATGTCCTGCAGCGCGCCGAACGGGCACAGGACGCCGCAGAAGACCCGCCCCCACAGTAGCGTAGTCGCGATCGTGACGACGACCATCATCAGCAGGGGCAGGTCGCGCACGAACACGACCGGGCCCACCCAGATGCCCGCCGTCACGTGCGAGATGGAGAGGAAGCTCCCGTCGAGGAAGCCCAGGAAGACGATCGTGGCTCCGAGCGCGGCGTAGCGGAGTCCGGTCTTCTTGCGGAAGAACGCGACCAGGGCGAGTCCGAGCACCAGCGCCAGCCCGACGACCCTCGTCCAGTCGGTGGTGTCGATCGTGCGCTGGAGCTCGGATTCCTCCTCGACGGTGGAGAAATCGAAGGGGGCCTGGCGGACCGGGGCGGGCGTCGTCGACTCGGCGGCGGGGGGCGTCGCGTTAGGCACGGTGGCGCCGGGCACCGTGGCCCCGGCAGCAGAGTCGGCCGCGGAGTCGACGGTCGATCCGGCCGCGCCCCGGGCCGAGTCCTCGGGGGGTGGGAGCGGCTCCTCGACCACGGGTTCCTCTGCTACGGGCGCCTCCGCCACCGGGGCGTCGACGACCGGGGCCTCAGCCTCCGGCTCCTCGACGACGGCCGGCTCCGGCGTCGCGCCTTCGGCCACGACGGCCCGCTCGGGCGCCTCCAGCGCGTCGAAGTACGCCAGGTAGTGCCCTTCGTGTCCGTCGACCTCGTACATCATGGTGAAGGGCTGCGTCACGTCGATCCGGTCATCGAGCATGAACACGCCCACCATGACGGCCTCGCCGTCGACGCGCCCCCCGCGGGTCAGCCCGAGCGAGTAGACCTGACTCTCGGGAAGCTCGAGCGTGTCGCCGGCCTGCTCGACGTACCATCCCTCCCGCAGGAAGAGCCGGAGCCGCGGGCCTTCGAGCGCGTACATCACGTAGGTCGGGTCCTCGAGGTCCCAGCGCTCCGCGGCGGCGTAGATTCGCGGCAGATGCTCCGGCCCGAGGAAGAACTCGGCGATCGAGTCGTTGGGCAGATGGGTCATCGAGATGTCGAGATACCCTTCGCGGTCCTCGATCAGCATGCGCTTCAGGACCCCGCGGGTGCGCATGTCGAACCACGACATCTCCTCGAGCACGATGGGCCCCTGCTCCACCACCCCGAGGATGTCGTCCGAATAACTCTCGGCCACCCGCCGGGCTGCGTTACGGATCCCTCGCGCGAAGGCGCGCGTGCTGAGCGTCGCCCGCGAGACCCCGTCGACGTCGGCGTTCACCTCGAACGGATCGGCGATGCTCTTGCCGGCGAACTGCTCCTGGATGCCCCGGCGCCGCAGGAAGTCCCCCATGCTGCTCATGTAGGACTCGTAGTAGTCCGTGACCCGGGCCCCGGTGATCAGGCCGTCGATGCCGAGCCCCACGATGGCGCGCACCGGTCCGCTGTAGCCGAGCTGCTCGGGCGGGATGTCCTGGGTGAGGAAGACGAAGCCCAGGAAGAGATCCCCCTTGTAGGCGCGGATCACCGGCGGGTCGCCGGACTTGCTTTCGAAGCGATCCGCGGCCGGCATGACCTCGAGCAAGAGGTCCCGGGAAACACCGGAGACCGATTGAGCGGCCGCGTCCGTCGCGAACGCCGCGCTCAGGCACCACAAGACGAGCGCCGCCCATGCGAACGCGGGCGGGCGACGGCTACGGGCGGCTCTCGAGGGTGGGGTCATCGACGCAACATGGGGACGTGGGACCATTCAGGGACACGGCGGGCGGGTGCGCTGCTGAGTATGGGGCGCGCCGGCCGGACGGCAACCGGACGCGGCGCGGGGGGTAGACCTGTCGCACGACGCCTCGGTTGGACATTATCCGGGCCTTCGTCCGCCGGTGGCTTCCGGTGGGACGGGACATAGACTCCAGGAGGACGCATGAGGAAGGGTTTCCGCGCGCTGAGCGCTCTGGTCGTGGCCACGGGAATGGCCGTCGCACCCGCCGCCGCCCAGCAGCAAGAGCGGCACGACATGACGACGTACGAGCGGCCGATCGAGATGGCCGACAACGTCTGGATCGAGGAGCTCACGGCGCTGGAAGTCCGGGACCTCCTGGCCGGCGGCACGAACACCGCGCTCATCCTCGTGGGTGGCATCGAGGAGAATGGCCCGTACCTGACGACCGGCAAGCACAACCACGTACTCCGGGTCATGGGCGACGCCATCGCGCGTAAGCTCGGCAACACGCTCGTGGCGCCGATCATCGCGGTCGAGCCCGGTAATCCGGAGCGGGTGAGCGCGCTCGGTCAGATTCGCTACTCGCAGGAGACGTACCGGGCGGTGCTCCGCGACTACGCGGTCAGCCTGAAGTCCCAGGGTTTCACGCGCATCTTCATGATGGGTGACAGCGGCGGGAACCTCCGCGGCATGGAAGAAATCGCCGCCGAGCTGTCCGAGGCCTGGGCCGGTGAGGGCGTGATCATCGACCACATCGAGGAGTTCTACAACTACGCGGACGTGCTCGCCTACCAGAACGAGGTCCTCGGCGTGCCCGAGGTCCAGTACGACGACGGCTTCCACGACAACTACTACATCACGTCGATCATCATGAACGACGACCCGCGCTATGTGCGCTTCGAGGAGCGCCTGAACGCGGGCAAAGCGTCGATCAACGGGGTTTCGATCACGCCCATCGGCGAGACGCTCGAGCACGGCCGGAGGCTCATCGACTTCCGGGCGGGCGTGACCGTGGACGCCATCCGCAAGACGATCGCCGACCACACGCACTGAGGTCGGTCCGGCGCGACAGGGCTGGCGCCGGGGTCCGCCCCGGCGCCGAGCCCGGCCGCGTGAGCCGCAGCCGGCCGGCGCTCAGCCGATCCGGTCGGGCTCGATGCGCAGGCGGGCCCGGCCGAGTGCGGCGGGCCACAGGGGCGTGAGCGAAACGCCCTGGACCGATGACTCGGGTCCCTGCTCGGACTTGGACATCGTGCGGATCTCGTAGCGCTGGAGCTCGGCCGGCTCCGGGTCGAGGACGAGGTCCACGTCATGGGACAGCGACAGCTCGGGCGCGAACCAGGCGTCCGGCGGGAAGTCGGCCGCGTCCCATCGGTAGGTGATCTCGAGGGTCCCGTCCTCCTCGAATACGATCTCCTTCGTCAGCCCTCCGAGCCCGTCGAAGGACAGGCCGACGCCGAAGCGTCCCTCGCCCCGGCTCACCGCGACGTCGGGTCGTTCCCGCGCCCAGGACCGCAGCGGATCGTAGTCGGCCGCGGCGTAGGCCTCGCTCGAGAGCCCGCCGTGCAGCACCCGATCCACGGTGAGCGCCCGGTCCTCGAGGTCGTACGGAGGGAGCTCCTCGAAGCCCAGCCGCTCCTCCAGCGCGTGGATGGACGGCATCCCGTCGGCGTCGGCGGCGTGCGTGCCGTCCTCGTGGGCGGTCCCATGCGCAGTCTCATGGCTGCCCGCGCGGTGATAGCTCTCCCAGCGGCGCGTGAGCACGTCCGCGAGGTTGCGCCGCGCCGCGAAGTCCACGAGCTCCGTGACCGCGCCTCCCCGGGTGAGGTCGATCATCGCCGAGAAGGCGCCGGAGTGGACCCACAACTCGTCTCCGGCCGGGCCGCGCAGCATCTCTCCGTCGAGCCCCTCCCCGGCACGCAGCAATCCTTCCGCCTCGGCGAGGTTCGCCCAGATGGCCTCCCTGAGATGGCGGAGGTACAGCCCGCCGAACACGCCGTGCCAGTACGCGTCGTTGCAGCGGGCGCGGCCGAGGGCGTGGCTGGCCTCCGGGCCGGCGTCGCGCTCGGCGCAGAGGCCGGCGAGCCGGGCCGCCTTCCGGTGCATCCGCCCCGACTCGGCGTAGATCGCCATGAAGTTGCGCCAGTGCCCTCCCCGCACGAACCGGGACGCCACGTGCGCCGCACCCGTGTGGCCGAGCGCCTCCTCGACCTGCTCGAGGGCGACCGCCGAGGCCGGCGGCAGCGACCACCCTTCCATCTCGCTGTACGACGCGGACGGCAGGTACGACGGGCCGGCCGCAGGCACACGCTCCACGGCATCCGAGGCGCGCACCATTTCCACCACGCCGTCCTCGATGAGGCCGCCCATCGTTCGCACGAAGTCCTCGATCCAGCCGGAGCCCCACACCCACTCCGCGGTGCCCGGCCACCCTCCGAACTTCTCGCCGTCGTCCGCGAGGATCGCGAGCGCCCGGTCTTCGGCACGCAGCCCCCGCAGATACCGCTCCAGCTCGGCGACGGGCCTGAACGGCACGAGATAACGGAGCCGCTCGTCGATGGGCAGGAGCGCCATCGTCCGGCCGCCGGACTCGGTCCGGTGGGGCTGGTGGAGGGTGTGCGGCTCGTGTCCGGCGACGAGGAAATGCCTGTCGTCGACGAAGGCGTAGCGGATGCCGGCGTCGACGAGATCGACCACGAGGTCGGGCTCCCATACGCGTTCCGTCAGCCAGAGCCCGGCGGCCTCGACTCCGAACCGCCGCTCCACCCACTCCCTCATCCAGCCGATCTGCTCGACCCGCTCGGGCCGGGAGAGCGCGGGGAGCACGGGCTCGTAAAGCCCAGACAGGAGGACGTCGAGCGAGTCCGCCGCGGCGAGCTCGCCGATGACGTCGAGGAGCTCGTGCCCCTCGCGCTCCAGCCACTGGAGCAGGGGCCCGGACACGTGGAGCGTCAGCGGCAGGAGGTCGTGGTCGGCCATTCGTCGGAGGAAGGGCAGATACACGTCGTCCGTGTGGCTCCGGAAGACCTCGTCGAAGTTGCCCACCGGCTGGTGCAGGTGCAGCCCGAAGACGAAGCCGACCGGGCCCCGCCCGCCGATGGAGCGCGGCTCGAAGAACCGGTCGCTGAACCCGAGGGCCCGAGTGGCGGCGCGGATCGCGGGTGTGGCGTCCGCACCCAGACGTGGGAGCGCCCGCGCGACCAGGGACTGCGCCGCCGTCACGACCCGCGGGTCTCCCGCCTCGGTGCCCCGGGCTCGGTGGGTGACCTCCCGCGACGTCGCCGGACCCGGCGCGCGGAGGAAGCGCCGCACCGCGGTGAGGAGCGGCGCGTCGTGGACCGCTGCGCCCCTGAGGCTTACGTCCGTCACGCCTTCCGCCGGAGCCGGCGGCGCGCCCCGGATCCGCTCGTTCCAGAGGCGCCGGCCGGTCCCCGCCTCGGGATCGTTGCTCCGTGCGTCCACCAGACGGGAGCGTAGGCGCTCCTCCCAACGTTCGGCGGCGGCGGTGGAGCGCTCGCCCAGACGCCGGACCCCGTCGAGCGCATGCGCCGCATAGCGCAGCACCTGGAGCGGTTCGAGACCGGCCAGGTCGTCGAAGAACCAGCCGCAGGACGTGAACATCCGGAGCGCGTCGCGCTCGATCTCGAGCAGCGTCAGCGCCCGCGTGACCTCGTCGTCCGAGAGCGCCTCACGCGCGTGCCCTCTCGCGAGCTCGCGTCGCGCCGGCACCCCGGCGTCGAGAACGGAGCCGTAAAGGTCGCGGACCGCCCAGGGGTCATCGAAGAAGCGAGCGGCCTCCGACTCGTAGAGCGCGTGCAGATCCGCGGCCAACTCGTCGAGCGCGTCCCGGAGCACGGGCCTCCACGCCTGCTGAGTCTTCTGGTGCGGCGCCATCTTGCAGCCGCACTCCGCCCGCCACCGGTCGACGCCGTGGGCGCACGACCACGAGCTGGGCTCGACGAGCACGACATCCTCGGTCGGCTCGCTCCGGCTCAGGAACGCAGCATACCCCTCGAGCCGTACCCGCCCGCCGGCCTCCAGACCGGTGAGCGTCGCGGCCAGCGCCATGTCCGCCCAGCGATGGTGGTGCCCGAACGTCTCACCGTCCGTCGCGAGCGATACCAGGCGGGCGCCCGGCTCCTCCGACCGCTGGATCACGCCACGGATCCACGCGTCGGCGTTGCCGAGGAGCGACCCGAACGCGACCCCGTGAGACAGCCCACCGTCGTAGACGAACACCGCGATCGAGCGCCCGCCGGGCAGGGACACCCGCCCGGGCAACCCGTGGCGTGGCGCCTCTTCGACCTGGCCGGGCGCCAGGACGGTGAACGCGATCCCCTCCTCGGCCAGCACCTCCAACGTCTCGGTGTCGACCGCGGTCTCCGGAAGCCACATGCCCTCGGGATCCCGACCGAACCGGCTGCGGAAGTCGGCGATCCCCCAGCGCACCTCGGTGACCTTCTCGCGGCGCGAAGCGAGGGGCAGGATGACGTGATGATACGGGGCGGCCAGCGCGTTGCCGAAGCCCGTGCGCTCCAGGCTGCGCCGGTCCGCCTCGAGGAACGCGGCATACGTGGCGGGCGCCTCCCGGGCGAGCCAGCGCAGGAGGGTCGGCCCGGCGTCCCAGCTCATCCACTCGAGCGTGTTGACGACGTCCCGGATCCGTCCTTCCCCGTCGAGCACGCGTGCTTCCGTGACCGGCCGGTAGCACTCGGCCAGGATCCGCTCGTTCCAGTCGTGGTAGGGCGCCGCCGATGCCTCGCGCGGCACGCGGTCTGTTCTCGGATCTTCTCTCGGGGGTTGGTAGAAGTGGCCGTGCACGACCACCGAAGGACGGGTCACGCCGTGCCTCCGGCGGAGGCTTCGTCCGCACGGACCCGCGCCCGGTGCTCGGACGCGATGCGGTACACGTCCGCGTACGCGGCGGCCGATCGGTCCCAGCTGAAGTCGCGGGCCATGGCCGTACGCACCCGCTCCTCCCAGGAGTCGCGGTGCCCGTACAGATCGATGGCGTACTTCACGGCCTCCTCGAGCGCCCACGGCTGATACTCGTCGAACAGGAAGCCGGTGATCCGGTCCTCGACGGTGTCGGCCAGGCCGCCGACGCGCCGCACCACGGGGAGCGCACCGTAGCGCTGCGCGCGCATCTGCGTCAGACCGCACGGCTCGTACAGCGAAGGCATCAGCAGGAAATCCGCGGCCGCGAGCAGCTTGTGCTCCCGCTCCTCGGTGAAGGCGAAGCTGTATCCGATCCGGTCCGGGGCCTTGGCCGCCAGGGCAGCGATGGCGTCCTGGTAGCGGTCCTCGCCCTCCCCGAGGAAGGCCCACTGGGCGTCGAGCCGGGGGATCATCTCCGCGCCGAGAATGAGGTCGAGCCCCTTCTGCTCCACCAGCCGCGCGCTCATCGCGAAGAGGGGCGTGTCCGCGTCCGGCGTGAGTCCGAGCACGTCCTGGAACCACACCTTGCACCGCGCCTTGCCCGAGAGGTCGTCCGCCGAATAGCGCGCCTCGATCGCCGGGTCGGTCTCCGGGTCCCAGACCTCGTAGTCGATCCCGTTGAGGATGCCCACGAACCGGTCCTGAAGGAGATTGAAGGTGTCGTGGAGGCCGAAGCCGCCGGTGCGCGTGCGCAGCTCGTGCGCGTGCGTCGGACTCACCGTGGTCACCATGTCGGCGAACACGAGCCCGCCCTTGAGCAGGTTCACCTTCCCGTACCACTCCATCCGGTCCATGGTGAACAGCCCCGGGTCGAGCCCGAGCTCCGTCAGCACCTCGGGGCCGTGGTGGCCCTGATAGCCGGCGTTGTGGACCGTGATGACCGAGGGGATGGCGTCGTAGTAGGCGTCGCCGGCGTGCGCGGTGCGCAGGAGCACGGGCGCCAGCGCGGTGTGCCAGTCGTGCGGATGGATCACCGGGGGCGACGGCGACACGGACGGGAGTCGGTCGAGCGCGGCCCGGCAGAAGAACGAGAAGCGCAGGTGGTTGTCCGGGTAGTCGCCACCGTCACCGTATAGCCCGGGGCGGTCGAAGTAGCCCTCGTGCTCCACGAAGTAGATCCTGGGCGCGCCGTTCGCTACCCCGTGGTCGCGGAAGAGCCTCGCCCGCTCCACGCCCTTCGCCGTGGGCACGTCGAAGGCGTCGCCCTCCGGGCGGAGGTCCGCGCCCGCCTCCCTCACCCTGCGGTAGAGCGGCATGATGACCGCGACGTCGCGCCCGGCTTTCGCCTGATAGGTCGCGATGCCGCGGACCGCCTCGGCGAGCCCGCCGGTGCGCGCGTACGGCCAGTACTCGGTCGCGAGGTGGACGACCGGACGGGCACCCTCGAGATCGGGCGTCGCGTGGGCCCCGGAGCCGGGGTCTGTCTTCCTGGAAGGCATGGGCGCGGCTCGCTGGCGGTGGACCCGGGAAAGGCGATGCCACAACATACACTCCCCCGAACACGAGTTCGACCGTCCGGGCAGCACTCCGCACGCTTCGTTACCGACAGCCCCGGAGCATCCGTGACCCCCGTATCCTCCGAAGTCGCCGCCGCGCTCGCCGACGGAACGCTCGCCACGCCCTTCGACGTGCTCGGTATCCACCCGGCCGACGCCGGCCGAGGCAAGGTCGTTCGCGCGTTCGTCACCTGGGCCCGCTCGGTCGCCGTCGTGCGTGACGGCGAAAGCTCGCCCATGCGAAGGCTGCACGAGGCCGGGCTGTTCGAGGCGGACTTCCCGGACCCAGACTTCTTCCAGTACCGACTCGCGGTCGAGGACGAGGAGGGGCGTGTATGGGAGCTCGAGGACCCGTACCGCTTCGGCCCGGTCGTGAACGAGACGCGGGTCCGGGCCTTCCTCGAGGGACGCGAGCACCGGGTTCATCAGGTACTGGGATCGCGCCCCCTGACCCATGAAGGCGTCAAGGGCACGGCATTCGCCGTCTGGGCACCGCACGCCCGGGCCGTCGCCGTCATGGGCGACATGAACGGCTGGGACGGCCGGTGCCACCCGATGCGACCGAGGGGGGACACCGGCGTCTGGGAGCTCTTCATTCCCGGCGTCGGTGCAGGCGCGCGGTACAAGTACCGCATCGTGGACGCGCGCGGCACAGTCCTCGAGAAGGCCGACCCGTGCGGCCGAGCCGTCGAGCTGCGCCCCGCCACGGCGTCGGAGGTGTGGACCGAGGGCGGCTACCGTTGGGGGGACGGGAAGTGGATGGAGCAGCGGGAGCGTTGGAACGCCGACGACGCGCCGATCTCCGTCTACGAGGTTCATCTCGGCTCCTGGCGGCGACGTCCGGGCCGTGCGCCTCAGGATCCGGGGTGGTACGGGTACCGCGAGCTCGCCGACCGGCTCGTCCCCTACGCGGCGGAGATGGGGTTCACGCATCTCGAGCTGCTCCCGGTCGTGGAGCACCCGCTCGACCAGAGCTGGGGGTATCAGCCGCTCGGCTTCTTCGCGCCGACCTCCCGCTTCGGGACACCCGACGATTTCCGTTACTTCGTGGACCGGGCCCACCAGGCGGGACTCGGCGTCATCCTGGACTGGGTGCCGGGTCACTTCCCGGAGGACGCCCACGGGCTGGTCCGCTTCGACGGGACGCCGCTCTACGAGCACGACGACCCCCAACAGGCCCGCCACCCGGACTGGGGAACCCTGACATTCGGCTTCGAGCGCCCCTCGGTCCGCGCCTTCCTGATCTCGAGCGCGCTGCACTGGCTCGAGGACTACCATATCGACGGTCTGCGCGTGGACGCCGTGGCGTCGATGCTCTACCTCGACTACTCGCGGAAGGACGGCGAGTGGACGCCGAACGAGCACGGCGGAAGGGAGAACCTGCACGCCGTCACCTTCCTGAAGGACCTCAACGACGCGGTCCACGCCGCGTGCCCGGGCACGCTCATGATCGCCGAGGAGTCGACGTCATGGCCACAGGTCTCGCACGGAACGGACCGTGGCGGGCTGGGCTTCGACCAGAAGTGGAACATGGGGTGGATGAACGACACCCTGGAGGCCATGGAGACGGACCCCCTCTTCCGGAAGTACCGCTACGACCGGTTCACCTTCTCGCTCCTGTACGCGTTCAGCGAGCGCTTCGTGCTGCCGCTCTCCCATGACGAGGTCGTGCACGGCAAGCGCTCGCTCCTGTCGAAGATGCCGGGTCCGGACGAGGAGAAGTTCGGCAACCTGCGGGCGCTGTACGGGCTGCAGTGGGGGCATCCCGGGAAGAAGCTGCTCTTCATGGGCGGGGAGATCGCGCAGTGGACCGAGTGGGCCGTGGACGGCGATCTCGACTGGGCGCTGCTCGACTTCGACGCGCACGCCGGCATCCGGCTCCTGGTGGGAGACCTGAACCGGCTCTACCGGGGTGAGCGCGCCCTCCACGCGCAGGACTTCCACCCGAACGGCTTCGAATGGCTCGACTGCACGGACCCCGATCGGGTGATCCTCTCGTGGGTCCGGTGGGAGCCAGAATGGAAGAGCTACGTCGCAGTCGTGGTGAACCTCACCCCGGTACCGCGACCGGACTTCAAGCTCCCGGTACCGTTCTCGGCCCGACACCGCGTGCTCCTGAACACCGACGCCCCGGTGTACGGGGGGAAGGGCGATCCCTTCGTGCCCCCGGAGCTGGACCCCCGCCCCGAGCGCTACCAGGGACGCGAGCAGGTCGTCGATCTCCCGCTGCCGGGCCTGTCGGCCGTCTTCCTCAAACCGGTGTAGGCGCGAGCTCGCGGCCAGCCGGCGCGCGAACCGCGTGGCCGGCCCGGCGGTTCGTCAGTCTCCGGACTCCTCGGCGGCGAACGCCGGGGTGACATCCCCGAAACCCTCGGTCGGCGGATCGTCGTTCTCGAGCGTGCCGGACAGCGCGGGCACGTAGAAGCGCGTGGCGTAATCCTCGACCATGCGCCGGGCGGTGAAGCGCTGGGCCGCGACGCGCAGGGCGTGCTTCATGTACTGGACGAAGCCGTGGGGCACCCCGTCCTCGTCCTGGTCGTAGAAGAGCGGCACGACCTCGCGCTCGAGGATGCCGAAGAGCGCCTCGTGATCCTGCTGGTCGACCTCGGCCTCGGTCCCCTCGGCGCGCGGCAGCGCCCAGCCGTTGTCCCCGGTGAAGCCCTCGGCCCACCAGCCGTCGAGCGTGCTCAGGTGCGGCACGCAGTTCAGGGCGGCCTTCATGCCGCTCGTGCCCGACGCCTCCATGGGCGCTCTCGGGGTGTTGAGCCACACGTCCACGCCCTGCACGAGGCGATGCGCGACGTGGAGCTCGTAGTCCTCGATGAAGGCGATGCGCCCTTCGAAGCGCGCGTCCCGGGTGGCCTGCCACACCTTCTGGAGGACCTTCTTCGCGGTGTCGTCCGCGGGGTGTGCCTTTCCGGCGAACACGATCTGCACGGGGCGGCGCGGGTCCGTGAGCAACCGGGCCAGCCGCTCCTCGTCCATGAAGAGCAGGTGGGCCCGCTTGTAGGTCGCGAACCGGCGCGCGAAGCCCAACGTGAGGGGCTGCGGGCCGAGGAGGGTCCCGCCGCCGACCAGATGGGCGGCCTCCTTCCAGATCTCGCGCCAGCGGGTCCGCGACTCCTCACGGCAGAAGTCCAGCAGCCGCTTTTTGAGCTCGACGTGCACTTCCCACACCTTCCGGTCGTCGAGCTCCAGCACCCCGTCCCACATGGCCGGGTCATCGACGCGGCCGCCCCAATCCGCCCCCAGATGGTCGTCGAGGAGCTCCATGTACCGATGGGACATCCAGGTGCCCAGATGGACACCGTTGGTGACCCCTTCGATGGGCACGTGCGCGGCGTCGCGTCCGGGCCAGAGGCAGCGCCAGAGCTCGCGCGTGACGTCCCGGTGGAGCATGGACACGCCGTTCACGTGTCCCGCGAGGCGGATCGCGGCCGCGGTCATGTGGAAGCGTCCGTGATCGATCTCGGGATGATGGCCGATCGCCCGGAATCGCTCCCGGTCCATGTCCAGCGTTTCGTGGTACGATCCGCACACGGAGTCGATGAGCTCCGGGGAGAACATGTCGTGGCCCGCCGGAACCGGCGTGTGGGTCGTGAACACGGTGCGACTCCGCACGTCGCGAGTCGCCTCGGACAGGCTGGCCCCGTCCGAGATGCGCTCACGGAGTCTCTCGACCATCATGAACGTGGCGTGTCCCTCGTTGGCGTGCCACGCCCCGGGGGCGATCCCGAGCGCACGAAGCACTCGCACCCCGCCGACGCCGAGGATCCACTCCTGCTTCAGCCGGTGCTCCTGGCCGCCGCCGTAGAGCTGGTACGTGAGCTCCCGGTCCTCGGGATCGTTCTCGGGAAGATTCGTGTCGAGCAGAATGAGGCTGGCGCGGCCGACGGCCAGCTTCCAGGCGCCGATGGCGACGTCACGCCCGCCTGTCCTGAGGACCGTCAGCGCGGTCTCACCATGAGCCCCCGAGAGCCGCACGAGCGGCATGATGCGGGGGTCGAACGGCTCCTCCGAGCCCTGCTGCCACCCCTCGAGGTTCAGGTGTTGATCGAAGTACCCCTTCGAGTAGAGGAGGCCGACGCCGACGAACGGTACGCCCAGGTCCGAAACCGCCTTGCAGTGGTCACCGGCGAGGACGCCGAGCCCGCCCGAGTAGATCGGGATGGAGTTGTGCAGCCCGAACTCGGCGCAGAAGTACGCCACCGGCGCGGAACCCGCGTCGGGGAAGGTGTTCCGGAACCACGTGTCCTCGGACGTCAGCGCGTGCTCGATCTCGGCCGACACACCGTCGAGCTTCGCCAGGAAGTTCGGGTCACGGGCCAGTTGAGCGAGCCGACCCGGATCCATCTGACGGAGGAGCGCGACCGGGTTGTGCCGGAGCGCGGACCAGAGCACCGGATCCAACTCGTTCCTGAGGAAGCTCCGTGCACGGCGGTTCCACCGCCAGAGCAGGTTCAGGGAAAGCCGCTCGAGGTCCTTCAGGCGCTCGGGCAGGAAGGGGATCTTGCTGCTGGTGTCACTCATCGATTGCACGTCCGTGACCCGCGAGCGGGTCTTGTTGGCGGAGGGGGCCGTAGAATTTCGTGGCCACCGGGCCCGATGTGAAGCCCGACCTTACCGCCCGCCGCCCACCGCGTTCAGGATCGATGACAAGGGGATCTTCAGGAACTCGGGCGGACTCCGCGGCTGAGTATTGTCGTCACTGAAGAGATCCGCCGTGAACAGGGCGTAGATGCCCGCGACGGCCACCACCGCCACCCCGGCGGCGAAAAGCGACCGGTTCCTGGACAGCGTCCGTACCCCGACCTCCCGCACATCCGCCCGGGGCACGCGGACCGTGTCCGTCACCGTACCGCTTCCGTATCCGAGCCGGCGCGAATCGAGCTCCACCTGGAGCATGATGTCCTGGGTGGTGCTCGACAGGACGCTCCCGGTGAGCTCCGAGAACGGTATCGCCCGGGTGGCCTGCAGCCGGTCCTGCCCGGCCCCGGTCAGTTCGACCTTCACCTGCTCGCCGATGCTCGGCGCCGGCGCCTGGACCGGCTCGTAGCGGTAGCAGCCCGCGGCAAGTGTGACGAGCAGGCCCGGCAGCGCCACACGGCGCATGAGCCTTCCGACATTGGTTCGAGCCATCGAGCAACTCCTGGTTCGACGAGAAACGCGCTCTACTCGAGCTGGAACGATCGAGCATCACATAATGATACCCGAACGGCCCCCCGGCGATTCGCCGGGGGGCCGCGGGTTTCGACTCACGAAGAGTCGTTTGCGACTAGCAGGTGCCGAGAATGAAGCAGTTCGACACACGCTCGCTCTGGCCGATCACGAGGACCTGACCAGGGTTGAGCACCGCGGATGAAGCGTTGCCCCACTCGGGGCCATGCACGCCGGTGCGGTACATGTCCCACAGCCGGCGGTTCGGCATGTTGAGCAGGTTGGCCTGCCGCTCGTGGAAGAGCATGTCGATGGCCTCCGGATGGTTGCCCAGTCCGGCCTGCACCATGTCCCACGGCGTGTGGTCCAGCGGGCTCTCCGCGCTCTTGAGCGCGCGCACGTGGTTGATGTGCGTCTGGAAGTCGAGCATGACGCCGTCCGCCAGCGCCGCCTCGGCCAGGATCAGGTGCAACTCCCTGGCCGTGACCACCCTGAGGGGCGAGTACAGCAGGTTGTCCACGAATGCCGTGATGATCTCCTGGGCACCCTGATCGGGGATGTTGTCGATCGGGTCGAGCAGCGCGATGTCGCGCTCGTTCGTGGTGATGCCGTCCCCGTCGACGTCCGCAGAGTCACGACGCACAGCCTTTCCGCTGTTGTCGATCACGACGTACGTCTCCGAGAAGACGAACTCCTGCCGCTCGTTGATCCATGCCCCCTGGGGGTTGGATCCGCTGGCGGACGCGTACCCGAGCGTGAACGCCCAGTCGTCCGTCGGCCCGATATCGGCGATCACGTCCTCGGCGTAGCCCACCGCCGCGGCATTGTTGATCAGATAGTCGCTCGGGTCGACCGCATTCGGGTCGCTCGGGATGACGCCCTGCATGTGCGGCCAGAGCGCCCGTCCCCAGTGGGCCCGCGCCAGAGCGGCACGGATGCGAGTCCGGTCCGGCCCGGCTGCCGCCAGACCCAACGCGGACTCGAGACGGGTAATCGCCGTGTCGTAGACGTCCTGCATGTTCGCCTCGCCCAACGGCGCCCCGACCTCGGTGCGGTCGGAGAACGCGAAGTCCTCCATGATGTCCGCGATGGTCATGTGGACCAGACCGGAGTACAGGTTGGCGCGCATCAGCTCGTAGTCCGTCGCGCCCACCTCGGCGGCCAACGCGAGCGCTTCCTCGGCCGTCCAGGCGGCCTGCGCCAGCGCGTTGGTCATGTCGTCGCTACGACCCGCCGGCGTGTCGAAGATGCCGCGGTCGAGCTCGGCCGCCCAGTTCTGGGAGCCGGTGAAGAGAAGCTCGTCGGACATCGCCGCGGTGGACAGCGCGATGTTCGCGAGGCTGCTGGAGGTGAGAGCGAGCGCTCCGTTCACGAGCGCGCTCACGGCCTCCGGGTTCTCGAGGTCCGACTGGACGACGTTGTTGGGGTTCTCGACGTCCAGAAGGCTGTCGCAGCCGGTGAGTCCCACGGCGAACACCGTGGTCAGAAGCCCTGCCGCCAGGCGGCTCGGCTTCCTCCGGCCCTTATAGCCAGTTTGTACGGATTGCATATCGATTCTCCGTTATCAGAAGCCGAAGCGGACGCTGAACTGGTAGCGCGTCGGGACACCCGGACGCCACCCGTCGATGCCGTACACGAAGTTGCTCGTGTCGCCACTCGGACGCGTGACCACGTTGTTCTCCGGGTCGATACCGGAGTAGCTCGTGAAGAGCTTCAGGTTACGCGCGGCGGCGGTGACCGTCATACGGTCGATGCCGAGGCCCTCGATGGCCGAACCCGGAACCTGGTAGGTCAGGCCCAGCTCACGCCACCGGATGTAGTCCGCCGTCTCGATGCCGTTGACGCCGTCCCACGGGGACAGGCCCACGATCTCACGCCAGGCGGCGGCAGCCGCCACCTTGTCGTCCGGCGAGGCCGCCGGGTTCTTGATGACGGCTTCGATGTTCGCAGCCTCACGGGTGTTGCGGCCGAGCAGGCTGTGCGAGTTCCGGAACTCACCGCTCAGGTTCTGACGCTTGAAGTTGCCGAACGCATAGTCGAACTGCGTGGTCAGGCGGAAGCTGCCGAGGAACGAGAGCGTTCCACCGAACGAGCCGGACCAGTCCGGCAGCGGCTTGCCACGGTAGTACTCACCGTCCGGCCCCGTCGTCGTCGCGGGCTGCGCGAGCAGACGGAGGTTGTCGACGTCACCGGCCGGGTTGTCGACGAAGTACTGACGGAGCTCCGCCTCGGAGTCCGGCGTGCCGTCGTTGTTCATGTCGTACGCGGTCTCGCCCGCGGCCGGCTCGTGGATGAGTCGGCTGAAGAACGAGCCCGGGGCGTACCCTTCCACGATCCAGGTCCGGTAGCGGTAGTACCCGACCTTGATCGAGGGCGCGTCGCCCATGTCCGTGACTTCTTCCTGCAGGTACGCGGCGTTCGCGAACATGTCGAAGCTCGCGTTCGACGTGTTGAACACGGTTCCGTTCAGTCCGAACTCCCAGCCCGAGGCCTTCATCTCGCCCAGGTTGAACAGCTGGGGAGTGGTGAAGCCGCCCGAGGGCGGGAACTGCCGGGGCACGAGCGCGTCGGAAACCGTACGGTTCCAGTACGTCACGTCGAGGGAGAACCGGTTGTTCAGGATGCCGAAGTCACCTCCGACCTCCCACTCGGTCGAAACCTCGGGCTGGAGGTCCGCGTTACCGAGGTTGTCCGGCGACACGCCGGGCCCCTCGACGGACGGCTCCGGCTCGAACGTCGTGAACTGATCGAACGCGCCCGGCTGGAGGCCGGACTGGCCGATGGCGCCACGCAGACGCATCGAGCTGAACGGCCCGATGTTGTCGACGCCGGCCATGTCGGTCGGAACGATCGAAAGGCTGACCTTCGGGTAGAGCGCGCCGCCCGCGGTCTCACCGAACGCGCTGTGCTTGTCGTAGCGCGCGCCGACCGTCGCGAAGACGAAGTCGTTGAAGCCGAGCTGCTCCTGCACGTACACGCCCGCGTTGACCTGCTGGTTGATGGTCTCGCCCGCGCTCGGCTCGGCCGCGGCACCCGTGACCTCGAGGCCCGGAGCCGGGAACGAGAACCCTTCGGACTGGTTCTCGTGGTACTCGTTCTGCAGCAGCTGACCGCCGACGATGAACGACGACGTGATGTTGTCCGTCAGCTGGTTGTCGTAGACCGCCTTCGCGTCGAACGTGACGTTCCGCCGGTTGTGGGTCTGCAGAATACGCTCACCCTGCGGCGCGTAGTTCGAGAAGTTGTCCACGTTCCAGCCGAACCGCTGGAAGTCGACCTCTTCCGTCGAGACGATGTCGACACCGACCGTGGCGTCGAGCGTGAGCCCCTCGAGCGGGTTGTACTGCGTGTTGATGCTTCCCGCGAACCGGCGCGTGTCCGTGAACTGCTCGATGTTGAACATCTCGCGGATCGTGGCGAAGGTGCCGGTACCGGTCGGGTTCGACTCACGGGCGAGCTCGGGCTTCGCCATGATCGACATGGAGAAGGTTCCCGTCGTGTTGTTTCCGTTGGTCGGGACCTCGTGGTACCGCTCCGTATACATCGTGTTGAAGCGGAGGCGGAGGTCCTCCGACGGGAAGAACGTCAGGTTCGCGACGGCCTGCTTCTGCTCGTCCAGGTCGCGCGCCGGACCCCACTGCTCGCCGCCGAACGCACCGTCCTCATAGGCGTACCGGCCGGAAACGAAGTAGTTGATGTTCTCGGTGCCGCCACGGACGGACAGGCTGTACGCCTGGTTGAATCCCGTCTCGAAGAGGCCGTCGAGCAGGGGCGCCTGGAAGACGTCGTACAGACCGGGCGTGGAGGACAGCCCCCACCACTCCGCGACTTCCTGGGCCTGCGCGGCGTTGCAGCCGCCACCGGGCCACGCGCTCCGCGAGTCGCTGCAGACGAAGCCGAAGTGGTTGTCGTAGCGGCTCATGTCCATCTGGGACAGGCCGGCCTCGACCGACATCTCCCACTGCGGGTCACCGGCCTGACCGGCCTTGGTGAAGATCTGGATCACGCCGTTGGAGGCCTCGGTGCCGTACAGCGTGGCCGCCGCGGCGCCCTTGAGGATCTCGACGCGCTCGATCGCCTCCGGGTTGATGTCGTCCAGACGGGACGCACCACCCGCATCGCCCTCGTCCACGTCGTTCGAGACGCGGATTCCGTCGATGTAGATGATCGGGTTGTTGCTCTGGGTGAGGGACGAGGTGCCGCGGATGCGGATCTCGGATGCCTCACCGGCCATGCCGCCGCTCTGGCTGATGTTCACGCCAGCCGTGCGGCCCTGGAGAGCCTCGGAGAAGTTGGAGATCGGGGACTCCTGGATGCGGCTCATGTCGACGGCCGCAACCGTGTTCCCGAGACGCCGGCGCTCCGTCGCCTGACCGGCGCCGGTGATGACCAGCTCGTCGAGCTGCACCGCACTGGTCGAGAGCGTGAAGTCGAGCGCCGCCGTCTGGCCGGCGGACACGTTCACGGTCTGCTCGGTCTGGCCGTAGCCGACCCGCTCCACCCGGATGGTGACTTCACCAGCGGGCACGTTGAGAAGCAGATAGCGACCGGACGAGTTGGTCAGCGTTCCGAGGCTCGTCCCCGGCACGTAGACCTGCACGGCGTCGAGCGGGCGCATGCTGCTCCCATCGGTCACGGTTCCAGTGACCGATCCTTGCTGCGCGGCCGCGAAGCCTGGCACGAACGCCAGCGCCGCGGCGAGCAGCAGAGCCCGTGATTGCCCCTTCACTACTTGGACAAACGAGTTGTGATACATAGGGCCTCCCCTATAGCGGAGTGGTGGGTCGTGTTCGACCCGTCGAACAGGTGGTACATCACCACCTGGATACGATGCCGGGGGCGGGCAGGGCCTGACGGCCCCCGCTCTTCCCGGGGTATTTGAGGATGTTCGATCTATTGGCTTACAGCTTATGGCGTCTGGCATATTCAGGAACGACTCAGTCGCCCATCATTCACTCCGGTCCGACGCATGTCAAGAAAAGGATTCTCGTTCGAGCGTCGATGCGCTCAGTCGCCGAGTGCGCGGTCGATCATCCGTTGGATGACCTCCGTCCGGAGCGCGCGTGGATCCGTATATGTAGGCCAGGGGGCCACGAACGTGACCGCTTCGCACGTGAACTCGAACCCGACGGTCGAGGCCATGCGGTCGGCGTCGCCGCCTCCCACCACACGTGCGTCCGCCCCGGAAGACCGCCATGCGATCCGCCAGGTGACGCCGTCTCGATCCCGAAACTCGAAGTCCGTCACGCTCCCCCCAGATTCAACTCGTGTGCCATAAGGTCGGTCGCCGGCATCCGTTTGTCACGGGTTTCATATGCGCATGCCGGGCACCGGGGCCACCCAGGAGCCATGGTGTCCCGTGAATCATGGACACCTCGACACCCGCAGATGCTGGAACGCAAACGCCCGGGAGCCGCGACGCGGCTCCCGGGCGCAGTGCCCCGCCAGGGACTCGAACCCCGAACCTACTGATTAAGAGTCAGTTGCTCTGCCAGTTGAGCTAGCGAGGCGTCGGGAGCCCATAAAGCTACGCTTCGCGCCGACCGGGTCAACCGTACCGGAATACCCCCGAGTCGACTCCCATGGCCCGGCCTCCGCGGGTGAGCCCCTGGATGGATCACCGAGGGGGCGGATCGCCGTCGACGGTGTCCGGGTCCAGCAGCGAAGCCCTCGGCTCCAGCTCACGGGCGCGCTCGAGCGCGGCGGTCGCCTCCTCCTCCTGGCCGAGGGCGGCGGCGGCCATGTACACCCCGAACCAGGCCGCCGCCGACTCCGGGTCGACCACCGTGGCCTCTCGATACTGCTCCAGCGCCGCAGCGGGATCCCGGGCGCGCATCGCGGTGTTTCCGCTATCCAGATGCGCGACGAGCCGAGGGTCGAGGGCCTCGCGAGCCCGGCGAACGTCGTCGGGCGTGACCGAGTCCGTGCGCTGGTCGTCCCCCCCGCACCCCGTCAGTAGGAGACCGCACAGGAGCGCCGTGCCCCACCACCGGCGCGGCGTCCGGAACCGCATCGCCCCGGGAGTCTTCATGCGCCCCCCGACAGCGGATTGCCGACATGACACGCCAGGCAGGTCCTGGGCGAGCGGGCCCATGCCGACTCGGCGTCGAAGCCCGGCTCGTGGGGGCTGACGCTGAACGAGCCCAGCACCCCGTGGCACTGCACGCAGTCCCGCTGCTGATGGCACGACGCGCAGCTTTCGAGATTCTGCCGCGCGGCCTGGCCATGGCGAAGGAGCCAGACGGGCTCGGCGTCGTGGTATCCGGCACCGAGGCGCCCCGTGGACCCGAAGCCGCTCTCGATATGGCAGGACCGGCAGAACACGGCGGTTTCGTGGCAGCTGGCGCACTCGTCGGCCCGGCCGAATGCCGTGGCGGCGTGCGATCCGACGAAGCCGTTCGGATGATAGCTGGCGCCCGCGGGACCATCGTGACAGTCCGTGCAGGACGCCTCGGTATGACATGTCGCGCATGTGCCGTCGTCGGCGGCCGCCATCGTGGCGTGCGCCTCCATGAAGAACGGCGACTCGTGGGATCCGGGCTCGGAGCGTGACAGCCCGACGCCGGGGGCGGCCACGTCCGCACGGGCCGGGAGGGCAGCCACGGCCCCCGGTACCGGTGCAACGTGACAAGAGCTGCAATCGTCCGCGGTGTGGCAGGTGACGCACCCTTCCGCGGTCGTCGCCGTCGCGTGATCCCAGCCCCAGTCTTCCGTGAGGTGCGAAGCCGGCACGGGGTAGGCGGCCGTCGCGGCCGGGAGCTCCATGGCGACCGGCGCCCTGGGGACACTGCCGACGACCGGATTGTCGGCGTCGACGTGGCAGGCCAGGCACCGCTCTGCCGTGTGACAGGTGGCGCAACGTGCGGTGCCGGTCGCCGCGGCCTCCCCGTGCGCTCCGGCCAGGAACGCTCCCTGCTCGTGGTCGGTGGGGACCGGAAGGTTGGAGATCCGGTCCAACGGGAACCGACTCTCCGACAGAGGCACGTGACAGACCACGCACGCGGCCGGGTCGGCGGCAGGCGCGGCGAAATGGTCCTCGGGCTCACCTACATGACAACTGAAGCAGCTGGCTTCGATCGCCCGGTCGGGAATGCTCATGCGCGGGCCCCCCGGCTGACTGTGGCATGCCTCGCAGCTCTGGGCCGGCTCGCCCTCGCTCGCGAGCTCCGCGGCGTGCGACGCGTGGTCGAACGTCAAATTGCTCGGACGGACGCCGGGCGCGGTCCAGTCGATCGCGGGCAGGTCCGCGCCGTCGTGGCAGCGCGCGCACAGCTCGGCGCCCGGATACCCCGGATCGCCCCCGGGCTCGGCAGGAACGTGGCATCCCGTGCAGACCGGGAAGAGTCCGGCATGGTCCTCGTGCGGGAACGGAAGCTCCTGGTCCGGACGGGCGGCGCCCACCGCGGCAGCCGCCACGAGTGCGCCGAGAGTCAGGGCGAGTACCGGCCACTTCATCGCTCACCCCCTCCATCGACCGAACCAGGGTCGCGCCCCACCAGGAGCCGGACCGACGTCCAGCCGCGCGCCTGGTTCCAGGGACTCAGCTCGGCGCTTCCCGTCGTACGATGCCGGAGAATCGACGCTCCGCCGGACACGGACAGTCGATCCGTGACTGGAATCCCTGCCGACAATCCCCCGCCCAGCGCCCGCCCATCTCCCAGCCGGTACTGCTCGATCTGCTGGAAGGAGCGCAGGAAGAGCGTGACGTGGGTGTCCTCGGCCGGCGTCCATCCGGTGCGCCCTTCGATCGACGACAGATATCCTCCGGGACCCCACTCCAGGGTGTACGTCGCGCCGACGTTCCACACCGGCGCCGGACGCCACCGCACGTCGAGCTCGCCGCGACGTCCCGTGTGCTCGAGCGGCCTCAGGATGACGGCGGTCCCCGTGTCTCCGTACCGGCGCAGCCCGAACGACGAGCGGAGAGCCCACGCGGCGGACGGCGCCCACCCGACCCGGAGCACGCCCTCCGTATAGGAGACCGGCTCGAAGAATCCCCAGATGGTGGAGAGCGAGAAGTACGGCACGTAGCGCGCGGCCGACAGCTCGGCGTGCCAGCGCGCGTCCTGGAAGGTGCGCGCCAGGGTCAGGTGCCCCTTGCCGACGACGCCTCTCCCGAAGTCGTAGTCGAGGGCGGCCCGGACGGTGCCGACCGGAGCGGCGGCGCTGACGTCGACGGAGGCGCGCTCGGAGGCCAGCCCGGAACGGTCGCCCAGGATCTCCCTGTGATAGCGGGCCGTCACCGCGGCGGACGCGATCCGTCCCCGCAGCGAGCCGCCGAAGAGGTACACGCTCTGGTCCGGCACGAAGTCCTCGAGACCACGGAGCGCCTCGTCGGCCGGCTCCCGGAGGCCTCGGGCGAGGCTTCGTCCTCCGTACCCCTCGACTCGGAAGGCCCGGCGACTGATCCGCACGAGCGCCCCGTCGAACGACGGAAAGCCGAGCCCCGTGCGCAACTCCTGACGGCCGAGGCGAGCGGTCACGCCGCCGCGCGTGTAGGACCCGTAGGCCAGCATCGCGTCGAAGCCGTCGTCGGCGCGCGGCCACGGGAACGATCCTCCGAGGTCCTGCCGCGCGCGTAGCTGCACCGTCGCGCTCAGCCCCTGGACCCCGAAGCCCCACCCGGTGAGGTACAGGTCCTGGCTCGCGACGGCGGAGAGCTCGGAGTCCTGGGCGACGTAGCACGGCTGGTCCACCGGGCAGGGCTGTGCGAGGGCCACGACCGGGCGCATTCCGACGACCTGAGCCGTGGACGACACCCAGCCACGCGCCTGTTGAGCCTCCGCGGCCATGGGAGCCGCGCCGACGGCTAGCCCCAGCACGGCCACCGGACGGAGGACGGCGGCGGCCCACCGCGGCCGCACCCCGCGCGAGGGACGGTGACCCACGCGCTCGACCCGACGATGATCCCTCATCGGCTCGACGCGCCGAAGGGCGGTCCCGTCATGGCATGGCACTCCGCGCAATCCTCTCCCGGCCGGTGATCGCGCTCGTCCTGGTGGCACACGAGGCATACGCCGCGGGTCCGCTCGACGCCCTCGAACGGCAACACCTCGTGGCACCCGCTCCCGGCGCAGCCGACGTGAGCCGTCTCCACCCGGTGGGCACCTTCCGGCGCCGGCAGATGGCAGGAGGCGCAGTCCACCGACGCGTCGTGATGCGGCTCGTGGCACGACGCGCAGTCGAGCTCGGCCGCCGATCGATCCGGACCCTCCGCATGGCAGGTCGAGCACGACTCGCCTGCGTGGACTTCGTGGTCGAAGGGGAGCGGGCGTGAGGGCATGTCCCCGACGGAAAGCGCCAGCGCCCGTGTCACCTCGAGCGAGCCGCCCGTTCCGCTCCGAGAGCCTTCGACGTGGCACGAGACACAGTCACCCGCGACCGGCGCCGTGTGATGGCAACTCCGGCAGTCGGCGATCGTCTCGACCGTGACCGCGCCGTGCACCGGCTCGCTGGCGTGGCAGTCGCTGCAGGCGACGTCCCGGTGCTCCGAGTGCCGGAAGTCGGGATCCTGGGTCGCGATCTGGGGGTGACCGGCCGGGGCGCCGTCGGCGACCAGAGCCGCCCCCGCGGCTGTCGCTTCCGTCGAGG
This sequence comes from Longimicrobiales bacterium, assembly GCA_041690395.1. Taxonomy (GTDB): domain Bacteria; phylum Gemmatimonadota; class Gemmatimonadetes; order Longimicrobiales; family Gaopeijiaceae; genus JAWLHJ01. Next base: position 89,199 of record JAWLHJ010000006.1, read on the forward strand.
ACGGGCCCGGCCGCTCGAGCGACGCGTGGATGAATGGTGACGCCGGAGGATGCCCGCCCGCGACTGCTCGAGCCGCGGCGGCCGCCCCGGACGGCGGCCCGTCGTCGAACACGTCCTGATGGCAGGCGAGACAATTATCCCCGTCTACCTGGAAGTCGTGCGCCTGGTGGCAGTAGAGGCAATCGGCGGCGACGCCCTCGTCCAGGCCCCGATGGAACGGCGTGAGCGACTCGGCGTCGGTATGACAGCCGGCCGTCGCGCACGTGTTCGCCGCCTCGGCCGGCGTGGCCTGCACGTGCGGGTTGTGGCACGAAGCGCAGGTGCCGTCGTGGGGATCGTCGGCGGGCATCGTCGCCAGCGCCTGCATGGCGTGACACGACAGACACGTGTCCTCGTTCGGCGCCAGCGCGGCGAGGGCCGCGTCGGTCCCCTCCTGGGTGACGCCTACGTTGAAGCCGTGACAGGCGGCGCAGTGGATCGTGAGGTCGCTCATGGCGCCGAGCTGGATGCCGCTGTCGGTGTGACACCCCGACTGGGCGCACGTCTGGTCGCTCGCCGCGAACTCGTGGAGCGAGCTCGAGTGGCACTCGACGCACTGGAGTCCCTCCAGCGCCGGGTCGTCCGACTCCAGGTGGACCGTGTGTCCGGCGGTGGCGGCGACGACCTGCCAGCGATCGGGATCGCCGTTGATATGGCAGTCGGCGCACAGGTCGTTGGGCACGTTCGCGTGGACGGAGATCTCGTCCGGATTCTCGACGAACTGGGTGAGCCCCATCCGGCTCCGCTCGATCAGCGTCGGCTGATGGCAATCCTTGCAGCCGAGCTCCTGATGGGCGCTACGAGCGAACCGTTCGTATGGATCGACCATGAGGTGGCACGACAGGCAGAAGTCGTTGTCGTGCTCGACGAAGTCGTAGGTCTGGTACGCGTAGTACCCGCCCGTACCGACCAACCCCACGATGACGACCGCCAGGCCCGCCAACGCCGGCAGCGACAGCGCGCCGATCCAGCGGCGGATGCGGTCCCCGCGCGGCCTTTCAGGAGGGTCGGAAGCCATGGCGGCTCAGGCGCTCGCTTGCCTCACCGCCCCCCGTGGAGGGCCGCTGCCCGTGGCGGCGCCGTGACCGAGTAGCGCGACTCGACCTCGGTGATCGTGGCCTGGAGGAGCGCCTCGATCAGGAAGGGGTTGTGCACCGCGGCCCCCGGAGATCTCGCCAATTCGAGGTTGAACTGCGCACCCTCGCCCACCGTGTAGCGGTCGTCCGTCTCGTCGAACTCGGTCTCCGGAATCTGCGCGATGAGCGCCTCGAGATCGTCGGCATCCGCGGCGATCTGATTCTCGGCGTTCACCTGGAGGCCGCGCGCGACGTCGGGTGCACCATGGCACCCGGCCGTCGCGCAGGTGGCGAAGGAGCGCTCTTCGGGCGCGCAATCCGCCGCTCCCGTCGGAATACCGGCTCCGTCCACGCAGGGGGTGGCCTCGAAGGAGTGCCCGGTGGACTGGAAGAGGAGATCGTCCGTCTCCGAGTCGGTCACCTCGAAGGACTGGACATGACAGGAAGCGCAGAGGCCGGGGTTCGCCTCGGGCGTACCGTGCGTGCCGACTATCCGCCCGCCCGGGAACGACATGTTCGGCGGCCACCAACCGGCGACGCCGAGCAGCGTCGGCCCTTCCGGGGAATGCGGGCCGCGGAAGGTCGTGGGATCCGGGGTCCCCCGCTTGTTGTGGCACATCATGCAGAGGTTCTGGTCCTCGTCCGGCACGTCGATGGCGAAGCGGAGCTGAGCCGGATTGTCGGACCCGTGCGGATCGTGACAGACCGCGCAGGTGATCGCCAGGTGCTCGCCCGGCGCCGCGACGTCCGCCTGCTCCAGATAGGACGTCTTCACCCCCATCATGGCGAGCGCACCCTCACCCGTGTGGCAGCTCGTGCAGGCGGGGTTGCCGGCGGGGTACGCCTGCACCCGGCCGTGGGCCGACTCGGCCCACTCGTCGGCGAACGGATGGTGAGCGCCCTGGTGGCACTCCGCGCACCCGAGCGTCAGGTCGAGACCCACGTCCATGGGCGCCAGAGGGACCGTCGCGTCGTTCGGATTCGTGACGTGCGCCAGACCGGGGCCGTGGCAGGCCTCACACTGGACGTCCTGGTAGCGAACCTCGCCGGTGGCGGCGTGCCCGACCGTGCCCGTGCTCACGTTGCCCAGCTCGCCCACCGTGTGACACCCCTCGCAGAAGGCCTGCGAGTGCCCGCTGTCCTGGAGCCCGTCCCAGGCGTCGGCGTGGGCGGTCTCGACCCACTCACCCTGCGTACCGATGTGGCAATTGCCGCAGACGGTCAGCTTGTCGTCCGAGTCCGTGTATCCGAGGAAGTCGCCCGCCTCTGAGAGCGGATCCTCGAAAAGCTCACGGTCCTGGAAGACCACCCGCTCGTCGACGCACCCCGACGCGACGAACAGCGTGAGGAGGAGGACCAGTAGCTGGGGGACGCGCGGGCTGGGACGGTTCTTCATGGACGCTCTCCGACTTCCGTTCTGCGACGAGCGCGAGGTTCGCTCGTCGCGGTGAGCCGGAAGCTCGCCGCAGGGGCGAAGGCGCGCTGTCGGGAAAATCCCGATTCGTCCGGATGGGGGTGTCCGTGATGTTACGGACCCGAACACACCCAACATTCAAGAGTGGGCGCCCGACCGCAAGGTATGGGCGGTCGCGGCGAAGCTACGGATGGGTCACGAAGCCCACCGGGTGAGCGGACGGCCGGCTTCGGGGCGGCGCCGAGCTCGGGTGGGGCCGACTCAGTACGCCGCGATGCCCGTGACGGCCTGCCCCAGGATCAGCGAGTGGATGTCGTGCGTCCCTTCGTACGTGTAGACCGACTCCAGGTTGGCCATGTGCCGCATCGAGTGGTACTCGACGAGGATGCCGTTGCCCCCGAGCAGCCGACGCGCCTCACGGGCGATGTCCGTCGCCATGTCGCAGTTCGCGCGCTTGGCGAGCGACACCTGCTGCGGGGTCATCGTCCCCTCGTCCTTCATGCGGCCGAGCCGGTAGGTGAGGAGCTGGCCCTGGGTGATCTTCGTGAGCATGTCGGCGAGCCGCACCTGCTGGATCTGCTTCCCGCCGATGACCGTGTCGAACATCACTCGCTCCTTCGCGTAGGCGCGCGCCTCGTCGAAGCACGCCATCGCGGCGCCGACCACGCCCCAGGAGATGCCGTAACGGGCCTGCGTGAGGCACATGAGCGGATGCTTGAGTCCACGCGTGGTGTCGGGCATTAGGGCATCCTCGGGGAGCTCGACGTCCTCGAGGACCAGCTCGCTGGTGTCGGAGGCGAGCAGCGACAGCTTCCCTTTCTGGTCGCGGGCGCTGAAGCCGGGCGTATCGGTCGGGACCACGAAGCCGCGGATCCCCTTGGGATCGCCGATCTCCCCCGTCTGGGCCCAGATCACCGCGACGTCGGACATGGAGCCGTTGGTGATCCACATCTTGGCGCCGTTCAGGACCCACCCGTCCGACGTCTTCTTCGCGGTGGTGATCATCCCCGCGGGGTTCGAGCCGTAGTCGGGTTCCGTGAGTCCGAAGCACCCGATCGCTTCACCGGTCGCGAGCTTGGGCAGCCAGGTGCGGCGGTGCTCCTCGCTCCCGAACGCGAAGATCGGGTACATGACGAGCGCGCCCTGGACCGACACGAACGAGCGGATGCCCGAATCGCCCCGCTCGAGCTCCTGCATGATGAGGCCGTAGGCGACGTTGTTCAGCCCCGCGCATCCGTACTCCTCCGGGAGGTTCGCTCCGAGGACACCGAGCTCGCCCATCTCCGGGATGAGCTCCTTCGGAAAGCGGCGCTGGATGTATGCGTCGCCGATGACGGGCATGAGCCGGTCCTCCACCCAGTCCCGGACGGTGTCGCGCACCATCCGCTCCTCTTCCGAGAGAAGGGAGTCGATGTCGTAGAAGTCGATGCCTTCGAAGCGCGCCATGTCGGGAAGTCTGTCGGGGCCGGTGGCCCGTGGAACGTCGGTCGGAGATCAGCAAGATAACCCACGGTCCCGGCCAGGAGATCCCCCGCAGGCCCGGTGGGAGGCCATTTAATCGCCCCGCCAAGACCCCTTCGCCACCCTTCCGCACGTCCCGGCCACCCATTCCCGAACTCGAAATACAGGGCTGTCCCGGACGTCTCACGCGATAGATAAGGGAGGACTGATGATGATGGGTCATGTTCGCGCATGGGCCGGGCGGATCACGCTCGGGCTGGCGCTATTCGTTCTGAGCGGCTGCGACGAGAGCGGTACCGCGCCGCGAGTGGTGGACGACGTCACCGTCTCGCCCGGTGATACGACGCTCATGGTCGGCGAGACCTTGCAGCTGCAGGTCGTGGCGCGCGACGCCGCCGGGGAGCGGATCGACGGCCTCGTGGCGGTGTGGAGCACGCAGAACGGCGACGTCGCATCCGTTTCGGCCGGCGGCCTCCTCACGGCGGTGGCGACCGGCGCGACCCGGGTTACCGCCACGATGGGCGGAGTGGACGGAGCGATGGATGTGGTGGTGGAAGGCGAGGACCCGGGCCCGACGCCGGGACCGGTGGCCAGCGTCACCCTCGATCGGGTCGCGGTGAGCCTCGAGGAAGGCGACGCCACCACGCTGGTGGCCACCGCACGGGACGCCGCCGGTACCGTCGTGACGGGCCGCGTCGTGCAGTGGACGACGTCGAACGCGGCGGTGGCACAGGTGGGCTTCTTCGGCCAGGTGTCGGGCGTGAAGGTCGGATCGGCCCGGGTGACCGCGCGGGTGGACGGAGCCACGGCCACCGCCGACGTCTCGGTGACGGCGGACTACGGTTACGACCTGCTGTACGACATGTCGGAGGCGGTGGAGGTGGCGCCGGTGCTGTTCCGACTCCCGATCACCGAGGCGGACGCGGTGCCCGAGCGCGTCTTCCCGGGACGGGCGGGCTTCGACGCGACGGTGTCGCCGGCCGGAGACCGGATCGCGTTCCGGGCCTACGCCGACGGAGGCTCGCAGATCTGGGTGGCCGACCTCGACGGGAGCGACAGCCTGAAGGTCGCGGGCGAGCCGGGCTGGAATCTGGAGTCGCCCAGCTGGTCGCCCGACGGCCGGCGGATCGTCTTCCACGGGTGGTCCCCGACTGAGCCCGTGACCCGGATCTGGGTGGTGGACGCGGACGGAACGGACCTCGTGCCCCTGACGTCCTCCGACCAGGACGGAGGCTCGAACCAATGGCCGGCGTGGTCGCCGGAGCGGGTCGGTGGAGACCGGATCGCCTACACCCGCATCGCGGACGGCCGTGCACACCTCTGGACCATGCGCCCGGACGGAACCGGCAAGACGCAGATCACGACCGGTAACGTGGCCGACATGAAACCCGCCTGGTCACCCGACGGGGAGCGCATCGCGTTCGAGCGGTATGGGGACACCACAGGGGGCGGCGGCGACATCTGGCTCGTCCACGCGTCCGGCGCTTCCCCCCAGCGGCTCACGAATCTGCCGCTCGGCCAGTTCGACCCTGCGTGGTCTCCCGACGGACGGCTGATCGCCTTCAGCTCCGGCCTCAGCAGCGAGCTCCAGATCTACACGATCTGGACGGACGGCTCGAAGCTGGCCCAGCGGACCTCCGGCGAGCGGCCGCACGAGCGGCCGACCTGGATCCGGAAGTGAGTGATCGATGCCCCGGCGTGGGGTCGTGCCGGGAGGGAGACGAGCGCGGGGGCGGGCCGGAAGCGGCCCGCCCCCGTCGCTCATTCGGGCGCGTCTTCCGGGGGCAGCTCCGGCGGCCGCGCCTCCACCGCGCGTCGGTTCCGGAAGCGCATGACGCCGTAGGCGAACTCCCGCATGACCTTCTGCCCGATCCAGATCGCGGCGACCACGGTCCCGGCCCACGCGCCTACGAGCACCCGCGGGCGGATACCCAGCCAGATGTAGAGCGCGACCCCCGCGCCGATCACCAGCCCCCCCAGCCATCCCCACCAGGCCGCACGGTTGCGCGCATCTCTGCGGCATGCGTCGCACCAGAGGAGCCGGTCGAGGTTCATGACGTCGTGAACCTCGAGGCACCGGATGCAGGTCACCTCCTCCGGATACCGGTCTCGCCAGGTCGGACGGTCGGCCATGATCGCTCCCCGTTCCTCTCGACTCAGCCGAGCGCCCGCAGCAGGGCGTCGGCGTAGTCGTTCGTTCCGGCCGTGCCGCCCATGTCGCGGGTCCGGCTCGCCGGGTCCCCCCTCACGACGGTGTCCACCGCGTTCCGGATCCGGTCGGCGGTATCCCCGTCACCGAGGTGGTCGAGCATGAGGCAGGCCGAGAGCAGGAGCCCGGTCGGGTTCGCGACTCCCTGCCCGGCGATGTCCGGCGCGGTGCCGTGCACGGCCTCGAACATGGCCGTGTCCTTGCCGATGTTGCCCGCCGGAGCGAAGCCGAGCCCGCCGACGAGCCCCGCCATGAGGTCCGACAGGATGTCGCCGAACATGTTCTCCATGACGAGCACGTCGAACTGATACGGGTCGAGCACGAGCTGCATCGCGGTGGCATCGATGATCTTGTCCTCCCACTCGATCTCGGGGTAGTCCTTCGCGACCTCGGCCGCCACCTCGAGGAAGAGCCCCTGCGTGTACTTCAGGATGTTCGCCTTGTGGGCGAGGGTCACCTTTTTCCGACCGTGCTGCCGCGCGTAGTCGAAGGCGTAGCGCGAGATCCGCTCCGCGCCGAAACGCGTGATGATCATGACGGATTCGGCCGCCGCCCGGCTGTCGCCGTGCATTCCGATGTAGTGCTCCACCCCGACGTAGAGGCCTTCCGTGTTCTCACGGATCAGCACGAGATCGATGTCCTCGTACCGGCCGCCCGGGACGATAGTCCGGACCGGACGCACGTTCGCGTACAGATCGAACTCCTTCCGGAGCTGGACGTTGATCGAGCGGAAGCCCCGTCCGGAAGGGGTCATCAATGGCCCCTTGAGCAGGACGTGGTTCCGCGCGACCGAGTCGAGCGTCTCCTGAGGGAGCGGATCCTTGACCTGCTCGAGCGCGGTCACGCCGGCGAGCTGCATGTCGAAGTCGAGGTCGGCGCCGGCCCCCCGGAGAACGCGCAGGGTGGCGTCTGTGACTTCGGGTCCGATCCCGTCTCCGGGGACGACTGTGATTGTCTTGGCCATGGTTGATCTGTTGGGTGATGCCGGGGCCTGTGCCCAGCGGGGGTGGAGTCGTGTTCGTCAGCTTTGGGTGTACCAGAGCAGAGTCCGGGAGACTTCGTCGGCGGCGGAGGCCAGGAGTCTGGGATCGTCGATCGGGTGGGGCTCACCTTCGAGGATGGCGAACCAGGCCACGTGCCCCGAGCGGACATCGACGAGCGCCATGGTGAGGCGGACCCTCGGCGACGCATCGTCGGGATCCCTCACCAGCTCGGCACGCACGGGGAGCAGAGCCGCCTCTCCGCCGACCAGCGTCGAAGCCCGGTAGATCTCCCCGAAGAGGGGATCGCCGATACGGAGTACCTCGGCCGTGAGGAACTGGCCGACCGCGAGACCGCGCGTGCGTGCCTGGAGGCTCGGCGACCGCTCCAGCGCATGCTCGAGCTGCTCCGGCGGGATCCACGTGACGTCGCTCGCGCGAGTCCGAAGGTGGAAGAGCAGCTCGTCGTCCATCGCGCCCGGGACGCCCATCAGCTGCTGCGTCGGATAGAGCATCACGGTCCGTCCGCGCAGATCGGGAGGCACGCCGCGTGACGTACCCGGCTCCGGGGGCGGCGCGGTGCGCGAGCCGCACGCCGCGACGCTCAGCGCCAGCACCGTCGCGAGCGCGACCCCACCGATTCCATGCCTCCTTATCTTCAACCGCTTCTCCGATGGACGACCCGTCACCCGGCCGTACGGCCCCGAACCCTCGCGGTCCGGAGCAGGAAAGGTAGACGCGCCCCCCCGCCTGTTGAACCTCCCTGGCGCGACGGCCACACCCGGCGCCCGACCTACCGAGCCGGCACCGCCATTGACACGGAGCGGCGGCGGTGCCCCATTGGCCGGTCCTTCGCCCGGTCACGAGCATCCGGGCCGAACCAAAGCGTGGAGTAACCGCACGATGAGCGAGAGTCCCGTCCGTCATGAGAAGTGGAGCGAGATCCGTCACGAGAAGGTCACCGAAACGATCTCCCGACGCCTGTTCACCGGCGAGCGCATGATGCTGGCGCACGTCTACCTCGACAAGGGCGCCATCGTGCCCACCCACAGCCACGAGAACGAGCAGCTCACCTGGATCCTGGAGGGTGCCCTCCGCTTCTGGATCGGCGAGGAGGGCTCGGACGACGTGAAGGAGCTCGTGGTCTCGGCCGGCGAGGTGCTCTACATCCCGTCGAACGTGCCGCACAAGGCCGAGGCGCTCGAGGACACCTTCGACGTCGACGTGTTCAGCCCACCCCGCCAGGATTGGCTGGACGGGACCGACACGTACTTCAAGAAGTAGGGGCGGGCCATGGATCTGGGTATTCGGGGCCGAGTCGCCGTCGTATGCGGGTCGAGCCAGGGGCTGGGTCGGGCCGTGGCCGAGACGCTGGCGGAGGAGGGAGCGCGCGTCGTCGTGAACTCCCGCTCGCCGGAGAAGCTGGCGGCCACCCGCAAGGCCATCGCCGACGCGACCGGCGCCGAGGTGGAGGCGGTCGCGGCCAACCTGACCGATCCGGAAGCCGTCACGGCCCTCATCGAGGGTGCGGAGAAGGCGTTCGGGCAGGTCGACATCCTGGTGACGAACACCGGCGGCCCGCCGTCCGGCCCGTTCGAGTCGCACACGGCGGAGGTGTGGCGCGAGGCCATCGAACGGAACTTCGAGAGCGTCGTGAACCTCGTGCGCGCCACGCTCCCCGGCATGAAGGAGCGCCGCTGGGGCCGCATCCTGAACGTCACTTCGATCTCGGTGAAGCAGCCGGTCGCGGGACTCATCCTCTCGAACTCCATACGGGCCGGCGTCACCGGCTTCGCGCGCACGATCGCGAACGAGGCCGCACCGTTCGGCGTGACGGTGAACAACATCCTCCCCGGATTCACGCGCACCGAGAGGTTGGTCGATCTGGCCGAGGCGATCTCGAAGCGTGAGGGTGGGAGCGTGCAGGACGCCTACGCCGGGTGGGAGTCGGAGATTCCGATGGGGCGCGTGGGTGAGCCCCACGAATTCGCGGCGCTGGCCGCGTTTCTCTGCTCCGAGAAGGCGGCGTACATCACGGGCCAGTCCGTCGCGGTCGACGGCGGCTGGATCAAGGGACTCATCTGACGCCTCCGCTCCGGCGGCGTCGCGACTCAACAAGGACAGCTACGACATGGGCGCTGTGGCCTTCCAGGAAGCCGACTGGATCTGGAAAGACGGGGACTTCATTCCCTGGCGGGACGCCAACCTCCACCTCTTCTCGACCGCGGTGCAGTTCGGCACGTCCGTCTTCGAGGGGATGCGGGCGTACGAGACGGCTCGCGGGCCGGCCATCTTCCGGCTCGACGCGCACCTGCGGCGCCTGTTCGACTCGGCGAAGATCTACCGGATGACACCGGAGGTCACCACCGAGACCATCGCACAGGCGAGCAAGGACGTCCTGACGAAGAACGGCCTCAAGAGCGCCTACATCCGGCCCATGATCCTACGCGGGTACGGAGCGCCGGGGCTGAACCCGTTCGGGAGCCCCATCGAGGTGTACGTCGGCGCCTGGGCGTGGGGGACGTACCTGGGCGCCGACGCGCTCGAACAGGGGATCGACGTGTGCGTCTCCTCCTGGCAGCGCGCCATGCCGAACACCTACCCGCAGCGCGCGAAGGCCGGCGGACACTACGTGAACGCCCAGCTCATGAAGATGGAGGCGATCCAGAACGGATACGCCGACGCGATCGCGCTCGGGCCGGGTGGGCTGGTGAGCGAGGGGAGCGGCATGAACGTCTTCCTCGTGAGGAACGGCGTCCTGATCTCGCCGTTCCTCGACGGAACCTCGCTCGAAGGAATCACGCGCAACGCGATCCTCACCATGGCGCGCGACCTGGGGATCGAGACGCGCGAGCAGCAGGTTCCGCGCGAGAGCCTCTACACCGCCGACGAGATCTTCTTCACCGGTACCGCCGCGGAGGTCACGCCGGTGCGGAGCGTCGACCGCATCCAGGTGGGCGCCGGCCAGGCGGGCCCGGTGACGCTGGCCCTCCAGAAGCGATTCCTGGAAACAGTCCGAGGTGAGAACGACGACCCGCACGGCTGGTTGACGTACGTCGACTGATCTCGACGGGCGGCGGGGCACCATCCCGCCACGGGCCCGGACCGCGCGGAAGCGCGAAGGGGCGGGGCGCTCGAGCGCCCCGCCCCTTCTTCGTGACCCGATGTCTCGCCGCGGTCCTACCAGTCGGGCGACTCCTCGTCCTCGAGCTTCCGGAGCGCCGCGCGGAGGCGTGCCTCGTCGTGCTCGTCGACCTGGGTGACGCCCGCGTAACGCTCGCGACCGTTCGAACCGTTCCGGATGAGGAGGCCGACGAGCATGCCGATCGTCAGGATGCCGGCCGCCGGAAGGAAATACCCCACCAGGTTGAAGCCCTCACGGGGCGGCGCCATCAGCACCCGCCCGCCGAAATCGGCCACGAAGCTCGCCTGGATGGCCTCGACGCTCTCGCCCCGCTCGAGCGCTTCACGAATCCGGATGGACCACACCGGCGACGTGCCGCATTGCATCTGGAACTGGCAGGAATGCACGTCCAGGCCGCACCCGCAGTCGCACTTGAGGGCGGTCTCGAGGATCATCAGCTTCTCGCCGATCTCACCCTCGTGATAGTGGCCGCCGACCGGGGCGTTGGGGTCGAAGCCCTGGTGCGCGGGGCCGGTGGACTGCCCGGCCGCCGGGAGGGCGGAGATCGAGAGCGCGAGCAGCGCGGTGGTGAGCGTTCTGGCCTGCATGGCGTGCTCCGTGGTGAGCATCGGGTGGTACTCGGGTGTCTTCATGGCTACGAGGTAAGATAACCAGCACCGGCGTGTACGTTCCGATTGCCTCGGCGGCCGGCTCGGGTTACTTCATTGCCTCCCGAATGCTCAACCGAACCGTTACGGACACTAGACTGGGACGCGACATGACGATCAAGCGACGCGACTTCCTGAAGAAGGCCGGGGCCGGCGCCGCCGGCGTGGCAGCGCTGGGCGCCTGCGGTGGCGGCGAGACCGGCGCCGTAGCCAGTGGCGAGGCCGTCCAGGGGCCACAGGTCAACTGGCGGCTGGCGACCAGCTTCCCGCCCAGCCTGGACATCCTCCACGGCGCGGGCGTCCGGATCGCGGAGCGGATCTCCGAGCTGACCGGTGGGAACTTCACGATCCGCGTGTACGCGGCCGGTGAGGTCGTCCCGGCGCTCCAGGTCATGGACGCGGTCATGCAGGGCACGGTCCAGTGCGGCGTCTCCCCGGGGTACTACTACACGGGCAAGAACCCCGCGCTCGCGTTCGACACCGCGATCCCGTTCGGACTGACCTCCGAGCAGCAGTACTCCTGGCTCATGGCCGGGGGCGGGCTCGAGCTGCTCAACGAGATCTACGCCCAGTTCGGCGTGATCATGTTCCCGGCCAACTCCACCGGCGGGCAGATGGGGGGTTGGTTCCGCGAGCCCGTGAACAGCCTCTCCGAGCTCAACGGCCTCCGCTTCCGGATCCCCGGCATCGGCGGCGAGATCATGTCGCGCCTCGGCGCCACCGTGCAGGTGCTCGGCGCGTCCGAGATCTATCCGGCCCTCGAGCGCGGCGCCATCGACGCGACGGAGTGGGTCGGCCCGTACGACGACGAGAAGCTGGGCTTCTACCAGGTGGCCAAGAACTACTACTACCCCGGTTGGTGGGAGGGCGGCGTCACCATGGGGCTGCTCATCAGCCAGCGCCACTACGACGAGCTGCCGCCGCACTATCAGCACATCCTGCGCGCCGTATGCGCCGAGACCTACGCCGACCGGCTGGCGCGATACGGGCACGCGAACCCGCTGGCGCTGCAGCGCCTCGTCACCGAGCACGGCGTGACACTCCGGCAGTTCCCGCAGGAGATCATGGACGCGGGCTGGGATGCCTCGAACGACTATCTCGAGGAGCAGGCCGCGGCGAGCGAGTCCTTCCGACGTGTCTACGACTCGTACCGCGCGTTCCGGGAGCTCGCCTTCCAGTACGGCGCGGGGAACCAGCTCACCTACGAGCAGAACACGTTCACCCGCATCGGCAGCCCGCAGATGACCGGCTGACGCTCGTCGTCGAGCAGGTGGGCGAGCGGCCCCTCGGATCTCCGCGATCCGAGGGGCCGTTTCCGTTCTCCGCGCGGTCGCGGTCCGCTCGCCCCGAAGCCAGGTTCGGGCCGACCCCGCCCGTCAGGGTGAGTCGATCTCGAGCGCCCTGTAGCAGTACCACGCCGCCGCGCTCCGCCAGGGACGCAGGCGCTCGCCGAGCGGCTCGAGCTCGCGCGCGGTCGGCGGGTCCTCGAGTCCGTGGATGCGGGCGTACCCCTGCCGCACCCCCAGATCGCCGGTCGGCCAGACATCCGCCCGCCGGAGCCTGAAGATCAGGAACATCTGCGCGGTCCAGACGCCGATCCCCCGCACGAGCGTCAGCCGCTCGACGACCTCGTCGTCGGGTAGCCGATCCAGGTCGTCGAGCCGAACGTCGCCGACCGACACCTTCGTCGCCAGATCCCGGATCGCGGCGAGCTTGGCCGCCGACAGCCCCGCGCCACGGAGGTCGGACTCCGACGCCTCGAGAACCGTCTCGGGGCGCACCTCGCCTTCGAGCGCATCGACCACGCGACCGTGGATCGTGGCGGCCGCCGCGCCGGCCAGCTGCTGGTAGCAGATGGCCCGGGTCAGGTAGGCGAAAGGAGGATCGTCCCGGCGAGGGACACGGACCGCGCCGATCCGCTCGACCCACGGCCCGAACCTCGGGTCACGCGAGAGCGCGTCGGCCGCGAGGCGGGGGCGCAGCAGGGCGGGACGGGCCATGACCCGTCAGGACGGAGACGACGGCCGGGCAGGAGGCGCGCAGCACCCCCACCCGGCCGGCCTCCGCAGCAGGGTCACGGCGTCGGCAGCGCGATGTAGCCGAGGAACGCCAGCACGACGACCTGGATGGCGATGAACGGGATCGCGCCCTTGTAGATGGACGTCGTCTCGATCTCCCTGGGTGTCACGCCACGCAGGTAGAACAGACTGAATCCGAACGGAGGCGTCAGGAACGATGTCTGCAGGTTGACCGCCAGCAGGATGCCGAGAGCCGTCAGGTCCACGCCCAGCACGATGGCCGGCGGCACGATGAGCGGCACGATGATGAAGGCGATCTCGAAGAAGTCGATGAAGAACCCGAGGAAGAACACCACCAGGTTCACGACGATGAGGAAGCCGAGCGCTCCTCCCGGGATGCCGGTCAGGGTGTGCTCGATCCAGATGTCGCCGTCGAAACCGCGGAACACGAGCGCGAAGGCGGTGGAGCCTATGAGAAGGAAGACGACCATGATGGTCAGCCTGCTGGTCTCCTCCATGGCCGACGTGAGCGTCTTCATGTTCAGCTGCCGATTCATGGCGGCGAGCACCATGGCCCCGACGGCGCCCAGCGCGCCGGCCTCCGTGGGCGTGGCCACGCCAGCGAAGATGCTCCCGAGCACCACGACGATCAGTGAGAGCGGCGGCAACAGCGAGAGGATCACCTGCTTCACGAGCGCCATGCCCGTCGTGCGCATCTCCGGCGGAAGCGCCGGAGCGACGTCCTTGTCGAAGAACGCGAGGACGAGGACATAGAGCGCGTAAAGACCGGTGAGCACGAGGCCGGGCACGAGCGCCGCGCGGAACAGGTCCCCGACGCTGACGCCCATCTGGTCGCCCAGCACGATCAGCACGATCGACGGCGGGATGATCTGCCCGAGCGTGCCGGACGCCGAGATCACGCCGAGGCTGAGCTCCTTGTTGTACCCGTTGCGGAGCATGACCGGCAGGGAGATGAGCCCCATCGCCGTGACGCTCGCCCCGACCACGCCGGTGGCGGCCGCCAGGAGGGCACCGACGATCACCACGCCGACGGCGAGGCCGCCGCGGAAGCGGCCGAACAACGCCCCGATGGTCTCGAGGAGCTGCTCCGCCAGCTTGCTCTTCTCCAGCACCGTGCCCATGAAGATGAAGAAAGGCACCGCGAGGAGCGTGTAGTTCGACATCGTCCCGAACGTCCGCTCCGGCATCGCGAAGAGGAAGAACAGGTCGAAGACACCGACGAAGTGACCGATCAACGCGAACATGAGCGCCGATCCCCCCAGGACGAACGCCACCGGGTATCCGGTGAAGATCAGCCCCAGGGTCACGAAGAACATGGCCGGACCCCAGAGGTCGCTCATGCGCGGCTTCCCTCGGCGGAGTCGTCGATGGGGGCGGCGGTGGCCTCGACTTCCGGCATCGGCCGGTGGCTGCCGTCGTACGGCTCCATGGTCCCGCGCATGATCCCTACCTGCTTGATGATGTGGCTGAAGGCCTGGAGTATCAGCAGACCGAAGGAGACCAGGATGAGCGCCTTGATCGGATACCGTGGCAGCCCGCCCGGATCCGGCGACATCTCACGCACGGACCAGGAGTTCATCACGGGCGACCAGGAGACCCAGAGCATGAGAACGCAGAACGGCACGAGGTAGAGGACCGTCCCGACCAGGTCGATGATGGCGCGGGTCTTGTCGGTGTAGCGCGAGAACATGACGTCCACGCGCACATGCACGTCCTTGTTGAGCCCGTACGCCGCTCCCAGCAGGAAGATCACGCTGAAGGCGTACCACTGGCCTTCGACGAGAGGCGTCAGGTTCATGGACAGGCCGAGACCCCGGGAGTAGTACCGCAGCACCGCGCCGATGGCCCCGATGAGGACCATCACCAGCGTGAGCCAGCGGATCGTGACTCCGATCGCGTCGTTGAGGCCGTCGATGGCGGCGCTCATCCTTTTCAGAATTTGCATGCGCAGATTTTGCATAAGGAGGGCGTCCGAGGCAACGGAAGCCGGGTCAGATTAGATATCCGCCATCCACCGGAACGACCGCCCCGGTGACGTGGCGAGCGCCTTCGGAGCAGAGGAACACCACCACGTCGGCCACGTCCTGCGGGTCGCCGAGACGCCCCAGCACGGACTGCTCCCGAGCACGGTCGAGGTTCTCCGAGGGGATGCCCTCGGTGAGCCGCGTCGTCCGGATGTAGCCAGGAGCGACGGCGTTGACGTTGACGTTCTTCGGCCCGAGCTCGACCGCCGCCGAGCGCGTCAGGCCCAGGAGCCCGGCCTTGGAGGCCGAGTAGTTCGCGATGCCGAAGTCTCCCCGCATTCCGTGCACCGACGAGACGTTGACGATCTTGCCGTACTCCTGAGCGCGGAAGATCGGCGCCACGGCGCGCGTGAAGAAGAAGGCGCCGTCGAGGTTGGTCCGGACCACCGCCTCCCACTCGTGGTCCTGCATGTGCCAGAGCGCCCGGTCGCGGCCCACCCCGGCGTTGTTGACCAGGATGTGGACGCCTCCGAGCTCCACGTGCGCCTCCGATACGAACTCGGCCACCTCGCGGGACTCGCGGACGTCGCAGTTGCGGAAGAAGACGCGGACCTCGAGCTCCCGGAGGGTGCGCGCCACGTCCTGCGCCTCGAGGCGCGAGACGGATCCGGTGTCCAGGAAGCAGAAGGCGACATGCACGCCGCGGCGGGCGAATGCGGTCGCGATCGCGCGGCCGATTCCGGACGATCCCCCGGTGACGATCGCAACGCGTCCCCTCAAGCCGTCGGATGCGTACGCGGGCTGCGTCTGCGGGTCCCCGACTTCGTCGATGAGGGCCTCGACCGCGTCGTTGATCCGGGTGTCGTGGTCCGTGGTGGTGGTCTGGCGTTCGCTCATGGGCAGAGAGGCTACCCCGGAAGCGGGAACGGCGCAATCAGCCGTCCAGCGCGTCGTCCTCGTCGACGGGCCCGTGACTTCCCTCGGCCCCGTGCTTGATGGTCCGCCCCTCGACCAGGAAGACCACGTCCTCGGCGAGGTTGGTGGCCAGGTCGCCGATGCGCTCCAGGTTCTGGGAGATCAACAGCAGCTCGAGCGCGCCCGACAGCCGCTTGGGATCCTCGAGCATGTGGGTCACCAGAATCCGGAACATGGAGCGCCTGAGGTCGTCGACCTTGTCGTCGGTGATGCAGACGAGACGCGCGGTTCCGGTGTTGCGCGCGACGTACGCCGCGAGGGCGTCCGACACCATCTCGCGGGTCACCTCGATCATCTCGGCGAGCTCGCGCACCTCGGGCACCGGCGGCGTCCCCGCGAGCCGCTTGGCGGCCTTGGAGATGTTGAGCGCGTGGTCGCCCATGCGCTCGAGGTCGTTCGACAGCTTGTTGGCCGTGATGATCCGGCGGAGGTCGGTGGCCATCGGCTGGTGGAGGGCGAGGAGCTCGACGACCCGCTCGTCGATCTCGATCTCCAGCTCGTCGATCCGGTCGTCGGTCTTCTTGACCCACTCGACCACGCTGGGATCCCGCTCGAGCGTGGCCTTCGTGGCCGCCGCGATGACCTCCTCGACCAACCCGGCCATCTCCATGAGACGATCCTGGAGCGCGTCGAGCTGGTCGTGGAAATGTCTCTGGCTTGCGTGCTGGGCGCTCAACCGAACCTCCCCGTGATGTAAGCCTCGGTCTGCTCCTCCCGCGGATTCGTGAAGATCGTCTCCGTGGGCCCGTACTCGATGAGGTCTCCCATGTAGAGGAAGGCCGTGTAGTCCGAGATCCGGGCTGCCTGCTGCATGTTGTGGGTGACGATCACGATCGTGTAGTCCTTCTTGAGCTCGTAGATCAGCTCCTCGATGCGCTGCGTGGCGATCGGGTCGAGCGCCGAGGCGGGCTCGTCCATCAAGACCATCTCCGGCTTCACCGCCAAGGTACGGGCGATGCAGAGCCGCTGCTGCTGCCCGCCGGAGAGCGCATACGCGGAGTCGCCCAGCCTGTCGTGCACCTCCTCCCAAAGCGCGCTCTGCCGGAGCGACTCCTCCACGAGCGCGTCGAGGTCACCTTCGTAGCCGTTGATCCGCGGACCGAACGCCACGTTGTCGAAGATGCTCTTCGGGAACGGATTCGGCTTCTGGAAGACCATACCGATACGCCGCCGGACCTCGACGGGGTCCACCTCCTCCGCGTAGAGGTTCTGACCTCGGAAGTTCACCTCACCCGACACGCGCGCGGCGGGCACGAGGTCGTTCATGCGGTTGAAGCAGCGGAGTAGCGTGCTCTTGCCGCATCCGGAGGGGCCGATGAGCGCCACCACCCGTTTGGACGGCACCACGAGCGAGACCTTCTTCACGGCCTCGTTGTCGCCGTAGTGGACGGAGACGTCCCGCGCCTCCAGCGCCGGGAGTCGGCCCTCCGTATCGATATCGTAGGTCGTGGACATGGTCTCAGCTACGTGTCTGGTATCGGTTCCGGAGGACGATGGCGATCGCGTTCATGGTGAGCAGCAGGACCAGCAGCACGACGATTCCGGCCGCGGCCAGCGCGCGGAACTCGTCCTGGGGCCGCGACACCCAGTTGTAGATCTGGAGCGGGAGCACGGTGAATCGATCCATGGGCCCGGACGGCGTGAACGCGATGAAGCCCACCGCGCCGACCATGATGAGCGGGGCCGTCTCGCCCACGGCCCGGGAAAGCGCGAGGATCGTACCCGTCAGGATCCCGGGAAGCGCCATGGGGAGGACCTGGGTGCTGACGACCTGCCACCGTGTGGCACCGAGGCCGTACGCGGCCTCGCGGATCGTGCCGGGCACGGCCTTGATGGCCTCCTGGGCGGCCATGATGATGACCGGCATCACCAGGAGCGAAAGCGTCAGGGCCCCGGAGAGGACGCTCCGGTCGAAGCCGAGGAAACGGACGAAGAGCGCCAGTCCCAGGATGCCGTAGACGATGGAAGGCACCCCCGCCAGATTCGCGATGTTGGTCTGGATGATGCGGGTGATCCAGTTCCGTGGAGCGTACTCCTCCAGATAGATGGCCGCCGCCACCGACATCGGGAACGAGATCAGAGCGGTCAGCACCAGGAGCCAGACCGAGCCGACCAGGGCGGCCTTGATGCCCGATCGCTCGGGAAGCCGCGAGGCGAACGACGTCAGGAAGTCGATGTCCAGCCTCGGCAGGCCGTCGAGCGCGACGTCCACCAGCAGCACCGCGAGCGAAACCACACCCACCATGGTCGCCGCGCCGCAGAGCACCGCGAAGACGGTGCCCATCCGACGACGGCGGATGGACCTGGGGCTGGACGTGCTCATGAACGTCGGCTCGGGCGCGCTCACTCGTACTCCTCGCGGAAGCGGGAGAGAACCCACTGGCTGAGGATGTTCATGGCCAGCGTGATCAGGAAGAGCGTCATGCCGACGGCGAAGAGGGTCTGGTAGACCACGGTTCCCCGCGGGGTGTCGCCCAGTGAAGCCTGTACGATGTAGGCGGTCATCGTCTGAATCGATTCGAACGGGTTCAGCGTCATGTTCGGCAGGTTACCCGCTGCGATGGTCACGGCCATCGTTTCACCGATCGCCCGGGACACGGCCAGGATGAACGACGCGAAGATCCCGGACAGCGCGGCCGGCACGACCACGCGCGTCGCTACCTCGAGACGGGTCGCGCCGAGACCGTAGGCCCCCTCCCGGAGCGCGTTGGGAACGGCCCGGAGTGCGTCTTCCGACAGCGAGGAGACGGTCGGGATGATCATGATCCCCACGACGATGCTCGCCGACGCCGCATTGAAGACGTCGGTCTCCGGGAAGAACGTCCTGATGACCGGAGTCACGAAGGTGAGCGCGAAGTACCCGTAGACGACGGTGGGAATCCCGGCGAGGATCTCGAGGACCGGCTTCAGGGTCTTCCGAAGACCCTGGCTCGCGTATTCGCTCAGGAAGATCGCGGTAAGCAGGCCGACCGGGAGCGCGATCAGCGCCGCGCCCCCGGCCACCATGAACGAGCCGGCCAACAGCGGAAGCACGCCGAAGTGCTTCTCGAGGAACATGGGCTCCCACCGCGTGCCGGTGAAGAACTCCACGATCGAGACCTGCGAGAAGAAGTTCACGGTCTCACCGAGGAGCACGGCCACCACGCCGACCGTGACCAGCGTCGAGACCGCGGCGCACGCGAACAGGCCGGCACCGATGACCCGCTCCTTGACGTTGCGGCTACGGCGGAAGCTGAGCGTCGCTCCCTCCTGACTCACCTGTTCCACGCCATCCCGCACCCGTTCGATCCCGGCCAGTAGATGCTGGAGTTCAGCCGGCGGAGCCGGCCGCCTCACGAATCCGGGTCAGCTGGTCCTGATACTCGGCGGGCGTCAACGCATGGTAGCCGGTGGACGGCACGAGCTCGCTCGATTCCTGGAGGATGAACTCCACGAACGCCATGACCTCGGGGCGCTCGAGCGCGGAGTCGCGCACGTACATGTGGAGCGGGCGGGCCAGCGGCGTGTACGTCCCGGCCTCGATGGACTCGTCGGAGGGGAGGACGCACCCCGCGCCGCCGTCGACCGCCACGAGCTTGAGCGCGTCCTGGTTCTCGACGAAGTACGCGTAGCCGAAGTATCCGAGCGCGTACGAGTCACCGGTCACGCCCTGGACCAGGATGTTGTCGTCCTCGCTCGCCTGATAGTCCGCGCGGCTGGCGCCGCCCTCACCGACGATCGTCTCGGTGAAGTAGTCGAAGGTCCCCGAGTCCGTGCCCGGCCCGTAGAGCTGGATCTCCTCGGCCGGCCACTCGGCCCGGACGTCCCGCCAGGTCGTCACCGTGCTTCCGGGCTCCCAGATGCGCCGGAGCTCGTCGACGGTGAGGCACTCCACGAAGTCGTTGGCCGGGTTCACGATGATGGAGAGCCCGTCCCAGCCCACGGTGAGCTCGGTGAAGGTGTACCCGGCGGCCCCGCACGCCGCGCGCTCGTCGTCGGCGATGGGCCGCGATGCGTTCGTGAGATCGATCTCGCCGGCGCAGAAGCGCTGGAAGCCGCCACCGGTTCCGGAAACGCCGACGGTCACGCGGGCGTCGGGGTTGGCGAGCTGGAACTCCTCGGCGAGGGCCTCGGCCACGGGGAAGACCGTGCTTGATCCGTCGATGCGGATGTTCCCGGCGACGCCCCCGGCATCACCGCCGCTTCCGCCGCAGGCCGCGAACATGAGGGTGGTAGCTCCGCAGGTGAGCACGAGGCTGAGCTTCGACATTCGAATCCGTCCTGGAGAAGGAATCTTCATGGGTGCTTCGGGTTGGCGGCTTACTCTAAGGCGAATCGATGTCATTATGATAAACGACCTGTAACGAAACCGTAACGCCAGACCGGGGCGCGGTGGGAATCCTTCCCGGATCACGGGGATCCGGAGGACGACGACGCCGGCAACGTGAAGCGGACGGTCGTCCCGTGACCGAGCTCGCTCTCGGCCGACACATCCCCCCCCATGGCGCCCACCAGGTGCTTCACGATCGCGAGGCCGAGGCCCGTACCGCCGGCGTCGCGCGCCCGCGAGGAGTCGGCCCTGTAGAAGCGCTCGAAGATCCGCGGGAGCGAGCGTGCCGGAATCCCCTCCCCGTCGTCGGACACCTCCACCGACACGAACCCTTCGCCCCCCGGTCCGATGGCGACGTGGACGTGACCGTCGGCCTCGGTATGGCGGATAGCGTTCTCGAAGAGGTTCCGAAACACCTGCACGAGCCCCTGGCGGTCGGCGACGGCCTCGGCCGCTCCTTCGATGTCGAAGTGGATGCTCCCGGCCTCGCGGGCCTCGTCGACCATGTCCCACGCCTCCGCGGCGAGCGCACCGACATCGACGGGCTCCGTCCCCGCCGTCCAACCACCGGACTCCAGGCGGGACAGGTCCAGCAGGTCGTCCACGAGGTGTTGGAGCCTGAGCGTGTTGGACCGGATGGCCTCGAGGAAACGCCTCCGGATCTCGGCCGGCGGATCGTCCTCGACGAGCGCTTCGGCGTAGCCCCGGATCGACGTGAGCGGCGTCTTGAGCTCGTGCGACGCGTTGGCCACGAAGTCACGCCGGACCGCCTCGAGCCGCCTGACCTCGGTGATGTCGAGGAAGGTGGTCACCGCTCCGCCGCGGTCGAGGGTGCGCGAGGCGAGAAGGAGCTGACGCCCACCGAAGGCGACCTCCCGCGACTGCGAATCGACCTCGAGCGACGACTCGAGGGCCTCCCGCAACTCCCTCTGCCTCACGACCGCGCCGACGGGAGGGTGCGCCGTCATCTCCGGGATTCGGAGGAGATTGCGGGCCGTGCGGTTGATGCGCATGAGGCGTCCGTCCTCCGTCAGGGCGACCACCCCCTCCGCCATGCAGTCGATGAGCACCTGCATCTCGTCGCGCTCCTCGGCGAGCTCCCCCAGGCGGGCCCTCAGCTCGTCGCTGAGCCGGTTGAACGCGACGGCCACGTCCCGGAGCTCCGACACGGATCCGGGGGGCACCCGGCCGGTGAAGTCGCCCTGAGCAAGCCGTCGCGCCCGGTCCGAAAGCGCGACCAGCGGTCGGGCGAAGACCCGGCTCAGCAGATACGCCGCGGCGAGCGCGACGACCATCGCGAGCAGGCCCGCGACGGCCACCGCCCGCTGGACCCGGTCCACGGCGCCGTCGATCTCGGAACGGGGCGCAGCGATGCGGAGCACCATGGGCTCGCCGCCGAGCGTCGTGAGCGTCGCCCCGTAGAGGAGCGGCACGTTGACCGTGGTGCTGGTGCGCTCCGAGAAGTCCACCGGACGGCCCTCGAGGACGCCCCGGATCTCGGGTCGCCCCCCGTGGTTCTCTATGCCGGCCAGCCCGCCCGCCCCGACATAGGATTCGCCGCGCACGACGCCGGCGGTGTCGATGAGCGTGACCCGGTAGCCGATCCGCTCGGTCATGGTACGCGCGAGGGAGTCGGCGTTCGCGGGCCCCGCCGTCTCCATGATGGCGGCCCCGAGCGCGAGCTGGCGCTCGAGCTCGGCCCGGAAGGTGGCCCGGAGCTCCCGGTTCAGGCCGGTCCCCACGAGCAGCAGG
This sequence comes from Longimicrobiales bacterium, assembly GCA_041690395.1. Taxonomy (GTDB): domain Bacteria; phylum Gemmatimonadota; class Gemmatimonadetes; order Longimicrobiales; family Gaopeijiaceae; genus JAWLHJ01. The sequence continues at coordinate 111,209 of JAWLHJ010000006.1, forward strand.
GTGAGAACCACGAGCAGCCCGACGACCCCGAAGAACCCGAAGAAGAGCGCGTGATGGATGCGTAGGCGCATGCGGGTCGGGGAGGGCCCCTCCTACTCCCTGCCTTCGGGGATCTTCAGCCGGTAGCCGAAGCCGCGGATCGTCTGGATCCAGTCGCCCACCTCGCCGAGCTTGCCGCGCAGCCGGCGCACGTGCATGTCGACGGTGCGCGTCTGGATGCGGTCGGACACGTCCGCCTCGACGTCCCAGGCCTTCTCGAGGAGCTGCTTGCGGCTCTGGGTCCGCCCCCTACGCTCCAGGAGCGCCTGGAGGAGCCGGAACTCGGTCGGCGTGAGGCTCAGCTCCTCGCCGTCGAGCGACGCCTGGTGCGACGCGACGTCCATGCGGATGGGACCGGCCCGCAGCACCCGTCCACCGGACGTGATCCCGGCCTCCTGGACCCTACGCAGGATCGCCTGGACCCGGAGCACCAGCTCTCGCGGGCTGAACGGCTTCGTCAGGTAGTCGTCCGCGCCGAGCTCGAAGCCGCTGATGCGGTCTTCCTGCTCGCGCTTGGCGGTGAGCACCAGCACGGGGATATTCGACGTCGTCGGCTCGGACTTGAGCTGCTCGAGAACCGCATCGCCACTGAGGCCCGGGAGCATGCGATCGAGCACCACCAGATCGGGGATCTCGCGACCGATGGCGTCGAGCCCTTCGGGACCGTTCCCCGCGGTCTCGACCCGGAATCCTTCCCGGGTGAGCTGATAGGCGATCAACGCGGCGATATCCGGCTCGTCCTCGACGACGAGCACGCGGGGAACCGACGCGGATTTCGGGGAAGCGTCCATGGATTCTCTGGTCATCGTGGTCATGGGGCTCTCACCGAGGACGCGACCCGGCCGGCCCCACCGCGGGATCCACCCGCGGTCAGCCCGCCCCGATCAGCGCCTCGAGCTCTCCTTCGGTCAAGGTGTGGTCCGTCTGCTTCGCCGCCTTGAAGATGCGGCTGGTGAGCTCCTCGTCGGTCGGGTCGTACCCGTGTTCGCGGAGCCAGTATTTCACGTTCGACAGCCCCGACATCGGGCCGATCTCGATGAGCTGCTTGCGCCCGACCATGGACGCGGGGATCGCCGAGTAGATCCGGTCGGCGAGCCAGCTGTCGCCCTTCTCTTCCGCCTTGATGATCGCGGCCGCGTGCACTCCGGTACCCGTGCGGAAGGCGTCGTGACCCACCACGGGGTACGAGTGCACCAGCGGCACCTGGCACGCTTCGGCCGTCAGCTCGCAGTACTCCGGTAGCACCGTCAGGTCCGCGTCGTGAACCCCCAGGAGCTGGAGATTGACGAGCAGGAGGTCCATCTCGGTGTTGCCGCACCGCTCCCCAATGCCGAGCGCTGTCCCGTGCACCCGCGTCGCCCCGGCCTCGATGGCCGCGAGCGCGTTCGCGAGCCCGAAGCCCCGGTCGCGGTGCCCGTGCCAGTCGACCTCCACGTCCTCGCCCGATGGCTTCACGATCTCTTCGATGACGAAGCGAACGAGTGACCGAGTGCCTTCGGGGGTGGCGTGCCCGACCGTGTCCGCGATGCAGAGCCGCTTCGCTCCCCATTCGATCGCCTTGCCGTAGAGCGCCTTCAGGACCTCGGGATTGGCACGAGTGGTGTCCTCCGTGACCATCATCACGGGAAGCCCCTCGCGCACGGCGAAGGTCACCGCTTCCTCGCTGGTCTTCAGCATGCGGTCGAGCGTCCAGTTCTCGGCGTACTGCCGGATGGGCGAGCTCCCGATGAAGGTGCACGCCTCGATCGGGATGCCGATCTCCTGGCTGATCTCGACGATGGGCCGGACGTCCTGGACCACGGTTCGAGCCGCGCAGTTGGGCCGGATGGCGAGCTTCGCGTCGACGATCTCCCGCGCCAGCACCGTGACCGCTTCGACCGCCCTCGGCCCCGCGCCGGGCAAGCCGATGTCCGCCGTGTGGATGCCGAGCTGGTCCATCATGTGGAGCAGCCGGACCTTGTCCTCCAGGGGCGGATCGACCACCGACGGATTCTGGAGGCCGTCGCGCAGCGTCTCGTCGTCCAGCTCCACCTTCTCGACGGCCGACCAGTCGAAGGTGTCCCCGACGTCGTTCCAGTCGTAGATGAGTTCCCGCTCTTCCATGCTCGCCCTCGACAGCGTCCGTGGTCTGGAGTCCAGGAACAAACATAGAGATGCGGGCGCGGCGGGTCACCGTCGTCGCCTCAGCCGGCGCGGGCAGGATCATGCCGGCGGGGCATCTCATCGTAGTAGCGGAAGATCTTGTGACCCCCGCCCCGCACGAGCACATCCTTGAAGAGCTGCGCCTCGAACGGTCCCTCCCGCCCCTCCACGTCGAAGATCGTCCAACAGTCGGTGAGCACCTCGAACGTCTCGAACGTCTGCGTGGCGCCCCGGCACTGGACCGTCCTGAAGCGCGCGTCGAGACCGTCGAAGACGGGGAGGAGCCTCGCCAGGCTACGGCGATCTCTCAGCTCGATGTTGGTCCACGCGAAGTCGATGGGGAAGTTCACCTCGGGCCGCGCGGCGGGAAGCTCGGGCCACACGACCTCGTTGTGCTCCCTCTCCGTGAGGCGGAGCTCGGCGAGCGTGACCGTGTCGGACCGGCTCAAGGCCTCGAGCACCGTCCGTCCCAGTCCGTCGATCGTCTCGGTCGAGCCCGGGAAGCGGAGCTCGGCGCTCCCGGTCGTGGCGGGGGTGTCGGCCACACGGTCGTCCGACGGTGAGCAGCCAAAGACGCCCATGGCGGCCACGAGCATCCAGGTGACGAATCCTCCGGGGCCCCGCCTCGGCGGCCGAGCCGACGCCATCCCTTCGCTGCGACGGACCCGGAAGTCCGCCTCGTGCCTGCCGTCCTGCTTCACTGCCTGCCTCCTGTGAGCGATGAAGGGCCGGCGCCCTCACACACCAGTTCTGCGGCCGCCGAGGCGGTGCAGGAGCGCGGGTAAGCCTGGCATGCGAGGGCCACCGACCCGATCACATCGTCCTTCGATTTCCCGGTCGCGCAGGGCGCGCTTCCGGCCGGACCCGGTGCGACCGGAGGGTGTCCCGCCCCTCCGGCCGCGCTCCGTGATCCGTGCCCGCCTAGTTCTGCGCGGTCGTGGTCCAGCCCGTGTACCAGGGCGTCGCCTCGCTCGGATCCACGCCGCCGATGAAGTCCACGGCCTCGAAGAAGTCGTCGGCCGGCGGCGTCGCGAAGCCGGTCAGCGCGGGCGACCCGTCGGCCGGACGGAAGTCCGGAGCCATGCGGTCGAACGGGTTCTCGAGGAGCGGATCGATGCCGAAGCGGTTGTTCCACGCGGCCTGCGTGAAGAACGCGTTGTCGTCGATGCCGTCGGCATCGTCGGAGATGTCCAGCGCGTTCTGCCCGATGATCGAGTTCTGCAGGGTGAGCCCGTTGTCGATGGTCTCCTGGTTGTCGACATCGAGGCCGAAGGTCCCGAAGCCCATCACGATGGCGTTGTAGATGTCACCCGCCGTGCCGCGACGGAGGAGCATGCCCGTCGTCGACTCGCCAGCCGTCCCGCCCGCGCCGTCGATACCCTTACCGACGAGCGTCACGTTGTAGATGGTCGGCGCCGTGAACGGCGTCGCGGTGAAGTCGTCCTCGTTGCCGTCGACCTCGAATCCGTTGTCCGCGTCGTCCGGATCGTGCTGCGCGATCCAGAACTGGCCGCGGCCCTGCCAACCCGTCGAGTAGTCGAACGAGTCGTCGGAGATACCCGTGGCCAGGGCGTACTTCAGGTCCACGGTGCCGCCGAACCACTCGAAGCCGTCGTCCGACCCGTAGTGGGTCTGGAGGTGGTGCAGCTCGGTCCCGGAGCCGACGCCGTTCAGCGTCAGCGCGTTGAGCTCGTTACCGAAGCTGACCTCGTATCCCGCGAACTCGATGCGGGTGTAGGTCATGACGCCGCTGTTGTCGTCGAGGATCTCTCCGCCGTACGGGCCGGACGAGCCCTCACCGACGCACTCGGACGCCGGGAAGTTGCAGATGGAGCGGCCGTTCAGCACCACGCCGCCCCAGTCGCCGCGCTCACGCTGGCCGACCGGATTCTCGGAGGTGAAGACCACCGGCGCCTCTGCGGTGCCGTTCGAGAAGAGCTGGCCACCCTGACGGACGATCAGCGCCGACGGCGTGATGTTCACGTCGCCGAGCAGGAGCGTGCCCGCCGGAATGGTGAGGCTGGCTCCGTCCACGACGGTCACGATGCCCTGGATGAAGTACGTCGTGTCGGCGGACAGCTCACGGTCGCCCGTGATCTCGCCGCTGAGCACGGCCTCGGCCGGGAGCTCCTCGGGAACCTCTCCGACGACAGGGTCGCTCGGATCGGAGTTGCCCGAGCTGTTCTTGGCGATCACCCGGTAGCTGTAGGTCGAGCCCGGGGTCACCGAGTCGTCCGAGTACTCGGTCCCGGTCACGTCGGAACCGATGGTGCTGAAGGTGGCGCCGGAAGCGGCCGCCTGGCGCTGCACGTCGTACGCGGTCGCGCCGTCCACGGCGGACCACGAAACGACCAGCGCGCCACCGGAAAGCGTCACCGACGAGATCGTCGGCTGCGCCGGGGCGGTGTCCACCCCGGTCGGGTCGTCGTCACCGCACGCGGCCAGCGCGAACACGGCCAGCAGGGTGACGAGGGGGGTCAAGCGTCCTTTACGAGACATCCTGTGATTCTCCTGGTTATGGATGTTGCTCGGGCCGTGATCCCCACGACCCGCCATGAGCGCCGCCGCCCGAACGGCTTCGACGCGGGCGGGAAACGTCCGGCTCATTACCGGCCGCTTCCCCAACTGAGCGAGAGCGACAGGGAGCGTCCGACGTCGTAAGACCGGAGCGTTCCGCCGCCCTGCGTGAACTCCACTTCGTTTCCGAGCAGCCGGTTGGCCGACAGCTTGGCCTTCCAGCCCGACCGGAGCGGAAGCTCGACGACCGCGTCGAGCTGGCTCCGTGCTTCTTCGTAGATCTCCGGCGTGGACTGTCCGCCGACCGCGTCGATGCGACGCCCGAATCGATTGAACAGCACGCTCGCGGAGGCGCCCTCCGACCCGGCCCACGTGAGGCCGAGATTGGCCACGTAGGGCGACTGGCCCTGGAGCGCGCGGTTCTTGGGGACCACCGCCAGCTCCGTGGCGCCCGTGCCCGGCAGGTAGACGTCGATCGAGCTGCCGGTGGTGACGTCCGAGCGAACGAGCGTCACGTTGGCGTTGAAGGAGAGGGGCGACAGGCCCCGCGCGAGGAAGCCCAGGTCGCTGCGGGCTTCGATCTCGACGCCGTAGTTGTCGGCCTCGTCCGCGTTCACCCAGGTCTTGATGAGCTCGCTGCTCGGGAGCACCGACACCTCGATCGGGTCGAGGAACTCCTTGTAGAAGCCGCTCACGGCGAGCACGGACTGGGGACCGGCGAACCACTCCCAGCGCAGGTCGAAGTTCGAGATGCGGGCCCGGTCGAGCTGCGGGTTTCCGATGACGAGGAAGCCGCCGGCATAGTCCGCGAACGAGAACGGCGCCAGCTCACGCAACTCGGCCCTGGCCAGGGTGCGAGAGGCGCTGGCCCGGATGTTCATCTCGTCGCTGATCCCGACGGTGACGTTGATCGCCGGCAGGACGTCCGTGGACTCCCGGTTGGCGCCTTCGATGGGGTCGAGGCCCGTGTCCCACAGATCCTTGGGGCTGACTTCCTGCAGGGTGCGCTCGATGCGCGCTCCGCCGGAGAGACGCAGCCCCCGGATGGGCTCGAAGTCCGCCATCAGGTAGGCCGCGTCGACACTCTGGCTCGCGTCGTAGTTGTCCGTCCGGAAGGTGGCCTCCCGGATCTCGAAGCCGTCGGGCGCGATGTAGCTCTGGTCTCCGCCGAACAGCTCGTCGGGCTGGAGGGTGCGCACGTCGTTGCCGATCATCCCGCCCGCCTGGGGACGGAAGCGGAAGCGGCGCGTGTAGGCCTCGCGGTCCTTGCGGTCGGTGCTGGCGCCCATCGCCACGGACGCCGGCAAGCCACCCAGCTCGAACGGGATCTTCAACGAGGAGCCACCGTTCCAGCCCGAGTCCACCATGTCCTGGTGGAAGACCGAGCCGCTCTGGATGAAGTCGTCCCAGTAGAACTCACCGTCGAATTCACGGTAGAGCACCTCCCGGGTGCTGGGCTCGTAGCGCGAAGCGCGCGTCAGGGCGCCCCGCCACTGGAAGGTGGCGTCGCCGAGGAAGCCGAGCAGGTGCTCGCCCTCGAGCTGGCTGTTGACGAGCGATTGGCCGAGGTACTGCAGCCTCGAGTTCCACTGGTTGGTGTTCGAGTCCAGGTTGAACCCGGTGAGGACCCGCGAAGCGTCGTCGGTCAGGCGGTTGTAGACCGCGGACAGCTTGATCTGGTCGCTCGCCCGCGGCTGGAACGTCACGTTGGCCAGCCCGCCGAGCCCGACGGAGCGCTCGGCGATCTCGCCCGTGTAGTCCACTTCGGGGTCCGCCACACCGGAGGTCGAGAACACCCGCTCGACCACGTCCCGGCGCACGCTCTGGCTGGCCGAATAGTTCGCCGACGCGATGAAGCCGAGGCGGCGCTCGCCGCCGAGGTCGATCTCGTCGCCGAAGGAGACACCCACGCCGAGGTTCGGCGGGAGGCTGCGGGAGGTCGGCCCCCAACCACCCTGGAATCCGCGGCCGATCTGCTGGAGCTCCTCGGGCGAGAAGCTCGACCGGCTCACCTGCTGATCCCGCGGTATGCCGGCCGGCAGCCCCCGCGTGCCGTCGTCGAAGCCGAGCAGGTCGCGAGCGCCGCCCGCGTAGCCCAGCCCGTCCTTGAACGTCGCCGTGGAGTTCCAGCCCGTGGAGGCGCTGATGTTGAGGATGCGGTTGGCCGGAAAGTCACGCGTCCGGAGCTGCACCAGGCCGCCGGCGTGATCGCCGGGCTGGTCGGGCGAGTAGCTCTTCGAGGTGACGATGCTCTGCAGGAGATCCGACGGAATGATGTCGAGCGGAATGACCTTCTTGTCCGGTACCGGAGAAGCCAGTGGCGACCCGTTGAGCGTCGTGGCGCTGTACCGCTCACCGAGGCCGCGCACGTAGGCGTACTTCCCGTCGACCACGGACAGGCCCGGCACCCGACGCAGGGCGGCACCGGCGTCTCCGTCCGGTGTGCGGGACATCTGCTCGGCGCCGATGGCGTCGGAGACGACGGTGGACCGGCGGCGCTCCGACATGAGCGCGGTCGTGCTGCCCCGCTCCGCCGAGGACGTCACGACGACGCCTTCGAGCGCGACGGCCTGGGACTCGATCGTGATGTCGAGCTCGGTCGTCCGCCCTTCGGTCACCGTCACGCCGGTCACGGTCTTTCCACCGTACCCGATGAGCTGGACCGTGATGTCGTGCGTCCCGACCGGCACGTCACGCAGCACGTAGCGCCCGTCGATCGACGACAGGGCCCCGATGGAGCCCTCGCCGACGAACACCTGGGCGCTCGAGAGCGGCTCGGCCGTCTGCCCGCTGAGGACGCGGCCGACCACGCGCCCGGTTTGTGCTTCCACGGCGGCCGGCAGCCCCAGAAGGGCAACCACCGCCAAGAGTCGTAAGAACCTTCGCTTCGTACCGTTCATTTGCTCCTTACCGTTTCCTGGGTGGAACGGACCTGCTTCGTTGCAAGGAGCCCCGCGCTCCCTTTTGCATGGGCGAAGGTTAGGGGGCGCAGGTAACGGCGAAGACCGGGAGTTGTAACGGCGCCGTAACGCACGAAAAGGGCGCCCCCCCATCGGGAGAGCGCCCTCTTCGGTCTGCCTTGGACGATCTGCGGCCGGCAGCTCGTCACCAGGGGGCGGTCGGGCCGCCCCGGGGGCTCAGTCGCCCGTCACGACCGAGTCGTCCGTGACTGACAGCGAGCCGCGCACGCCGCGCAGGTCGGCCCTCGCGCCGACGATGGAGTCGTGCACCACCGAGGTCTCGACCTTCGCACCGGCGCCGATCACGCTGTCACGGATGCGACTGTCCGTCACGCGAACGCCCCGCTCGAGGGTGACGTTGGGGCCCACGCTCCCGCCCCGGACCACGACATCGGCCTCGATGCGAACCGGCTCCACGATCTCCGCGCCGTCGACGACGGCCGACGGGTCGACACCGCCCCGGGTGCTCGCCACGAGGTGCGCGTTGGTCTCGAGGAGCGTCTCGGGCTTCCCGGCGTCCCACCACCCCTGGACTGGCGCCGTGAGGATCTTGCTCCCATGGTCGACCATGTACTGGAACGCGTCGGTCAGGTAGAACTCGCCCGAGGGTCCCGGGGGCGAGTCCAGCGTGTGACGGATGCCCTCGTACAGCAGCTCGTGGTCACGGATGTGGTACAGTCCGATGTTGGCGAGCTTGGAGATGGGCTCCGACGGCTTCTCGACGATCTTCTCCATCGTGCCGTCCTCGGCCGTGACGATGACGCCGAAGCGCTGGTAGTCCTCGACCTCCTTCGCCCAGATCACCCCCGCGTACTTCGAATCCAACGTCCGCGCGAGATCGTAGTCGACTTCGAGGACGGCGTCGGCGAAGACGATGAGCAGCTCGTCGTCGATGAAGGGCTCGGCGAGGGCCACCGCGCCCGCCGTACCGTCCTGGACTTCCTGCAGCACATAGTGGCCCCGGATTTGCGGATATTCCGCTTCGATCCACTCCTCGACCGTCTCGCGCAGGTAGCCGACGATGAAGACGATCTCTTCCACACCGACGTCGATCAGGTCGTCGAGGATATAGGCCAGGACCGGCTTTCCGGCGACCTTGAGGAGCGGCTTGGGGGTATGGTGCGTGTGCGGGCGAAGGCGTGTGCCTTTCCCCGCCAGGGGGATGACGGCTTTCATGGGCTCCGGGCTTGGCGAGTCACAAAGGTTCGCGCCACACTATACGCGGACCGGCTCGCCCTGGGGAGGGTCGCCGCCGGGGGGGGCTTCGTCCCCGGCACGGCTCCCCGGCGTGCCGCGCGACGAGAGCTCGGCCAACGGAGAGGGGATATGAAGTCGACAATGCAGGGTGTCGCGGGGTGGATGCTCGCGGTCGTCGCGATCGGAGGGTGCGCCGCCGGCGGCGGCGCCGGACCGGGAACGCCCGGAGCCGCCGGCACGGGCGCAGGGACGCCCGCCGAGGTCTTCGAGCCGCCGAGGGTGTACGAAGTCCCGCTGGACGCGCCGGTTTCCCCGGAGGAGCCCGGCTTCATCGAGGTCCAGGGCTCGGCGACGGTGACGGTGCCGTCCGACATGGCCCGGGTCACCTTCGCGGTCGAGACACGCTCGGTGACGGCGGCGGACGCGGCGGCGGAGAACGCGGACCTCATGGACGCGGTGCTCCGCAACCTCAGAGCCGGCGGATTCAGCGAGCTGCGCCTCGAAACGTTCGGGTACACGCTGCGCCCCGAGTACTCCTTCTCGGACGAGCGCGCCCGCACCATCGAGGCGTACACCGCGCTCAACAACGTCCAGGCGACCGTCGGCGCCGTCGACCAGGTCGGTGGCGTGATCGACGCCGCGATCGCGGCCGGCGCGAACCGGATCTCGTCCATCTCGTTCGACGCGGAGGACACGTCGGAAGCCCGCGCCCGGGCGCTCGCCGAGGCCGTGGAGAACGCCCGTGCCGAAGCACGCGTGATCGCCGAGGCGCTCGGTCATGCACTCGGCCCGGCCCTCGAGGTTCGTGGCGGCGCCGAGCGGCCCTCGCCCCGCCCGGTCACGTATGAGGCCATGATGATGAGGTCGGACGCCGCGCCGACGCCCATCGAGGCCGGGGAGCGCACCGTGACCGCGAACGTCACCGTGCGCTTCGGCCTCGGACCGGAGCTCCCGGGACGTTGAGCGGAGCCGCACGGGGGAATACGTCCGACGGCGGAACCCGCACGGACCCGCGCGCGGCCGACCCCCGACTCTGGGGACGGACGTACGCGATTCCGTTCGCCCGGGTGTGGGACGCCGCGAAGAGCCTCACCGACGGTGGCCTCCGCGGATGGAGCATGGAGCGCGACGACGACCGCGAGGGCGTGATCGAGGCCGTCAGCCTGACCTGGCTCCGCCGCAAGCCCGATCAGGTGACGGTCACCGTTCGCCTCGACGAGAACGCCCAGACCCGCGTCGACCTGCGCTGCGTGCGCGTCGAGGGAGCGTCGTCACGTCGTCGCCATCCGCGGCTCGTCGATCGCTTCATGGCCTCGCTCGATCGGAAGCTCGAGGCGACGCCCGGCCAGAAGCTCGATCCGACGGCCACTCCCGGATGGCAGCAGGAGGACGGGTGATGAGGCGACGCAACTTCTCGACAGCCATCGCGCTCATGCTCGTCAGCGCCATGGCCGGGTGTGGTGACGCCGCCCCGGAGCCGCAGCCCTCGACCGACGGAACCGAAGTCGCCCCGGCACCGGAGCGTGTCGTGGAGCGCGTCTACGAGAGGAGCTTCGCGTTCGTTGCGGAGCTCGGAGACAGTCTGCTCCTGGTTCCCTGGATCATGACCCATCAGGCGCGTCCGGACTCGGTCCTCAGGAACGTCGCGGGGTGGCTCTCCCGAGGGGGAACGTGGGAGCCGTTCTACCGGGAGCGCTGGTCGACGCCCGCTACCCGCAGCCCCGAGCGCATCCTGCCGTACCATACCCTGAGCATCGTCGTCCGCGACGGGGATCTCGTCGACGGGCTCGTGTACCAGGACGGCCCGAGGAGCCTCGAGGTCGTCATGGGCGAGGTGATCGCGGCGTGGGTCGGCCCCGGCGGCGAGACGTTCGACCTCCTCGAGGGCGCGGCCTACCTCTCGGAGGAACGCATCGACGGGACGGTGGTCGACCTGTCGCGCTCCTGGACCCCGTCGGAGCAGCCCGCCGGAGACTGGGCGTTCCTCGTCTCGGGGGACTCCGTGCGAGTCGTGATGGCCGGGAGCGTCGAGCACGGCGCCGACACCGAGCCGGTCTACCGGATCTGGGCGCAGCGAGGCGCCGAGGATCTGGTGTGGCCGGAGGTGGAGGTCGACTGGGCCGGGCGCCAGGCGTTCCCACCGGCACGACGGGACGTCCCCACCACCTGGTCCATCGCCTCGCCGGACGGGACCCTGTCGGGAACCCTGCGCAGCGTCACCTCCGAGATGGAGGCGGGCGAGGGCACGGGCCCACTCCTTCCCGTGCTTGCGCTCGTGGAAGTCGAGGGCGTGCTCGATGCACGCGGGAGCTCCATCCCGGTGCGCGGTATCCTCGTACACCAGCGGCGCTAGAAGGGTGTCCGACGAGCTACTCCGCGCGCTGATCACCATCGGCTTCGGCGCGCTCGCCGGCGGGTTGACCAACACGGTCGCCATCTGGATGCTCTTCCACCCCTATGAGCCTCCCAAGCTCTTCGGGCGATGGCGGCTCTCGTTCCTCCAGGGCGCCATCCCCAAGAGCCAGACCCGCCTCGCGGCCGCGATCGGACGTACCGTCGGCAATCGACTTCTGACCCCCGAGGACCTCACCCGCACTTTCGCCAACCCGGAATTCCGGGACGCGTTCGACAGCCGCCTGGCCAGCTTCCTGGACGAGGTGCTGCACAGGGAGAGGGGGTCGCTCCGGGAGATGCTGCCGGAGCACGTCGCCAAGGACCTCGAAGGCATCCTCCTGGACGCCGTCGCGCACGGCACGACCCAGCTCCGGGGATATCTCGATTCGCCGGCGTTCGAGGAGTTCGTGCGTGGCCGCACCGATCGCCTCGTGGCACACGTGGCCGACCAGCCCGTGGGGGGCATCCTCACCCCCGCGCGCGGAGCCGCAGTCGAGGCGGCCGCGGAGGACTGGCTCGAAGGCATGGTCGAGAGCGCCGACTTCCAGGCCGCGGTCGACGACTACCTGGCCCGCGGAGCCGAGAAGCTGCTGCGCCCGGACCGGACCTTCGAGGACATCCTGCCGCTCGGGCTGGTCGGAGCCGTGGAGCGCGCGATCGCCAGCTATCTGCCGCTCGCCGCGGAGCGGTTGGGCGGGCTTCTGGAGGACCCGCAGGCCCGGGCGAAGTTCGAGTCCACCATCCATGAATTGCTCCACCGCTTCCTCCGCGACCTGAAGTTCCACCAACGCGTGGTCGCCCGACTCGTCGTCAACGAAGACACGGTCGACCGCGTGCTCGACACGATCGAGGCGGAGGGCGCGCAGCGCCTGTCCGAGATCCTACGGGATGCCGCGGTGCAGTCCGCCATCGCGCGAGGCGTGAACGAGGCCATCGTCGACCTGCTGCGGCGGCCCGTGGCCGACGTGCTGGGGCGGGCGGACGAGGAAAGCGTCGTCGATGCCCGCGCCACCCTCGCCGGCTGGGTCGTGGACATGGCCCGCGACGAGGAGACTCGTGTCTTCCTGGTCGAGAAGCTGCGCGCGGGAATCGATCGCGCGGGAGCGAAGACCTGGGGCGAAGTGCTGGAACGAATTCCCCCGGAGCGCGTCTCCTCGGCGCTCGTCGCGGCGGCACGTACGGACACCGCGGCACGCGTCGCGTCGTCGGCCGCCGAGCGGATCGTGCGCGATCTGCTCGACCGACCCATCGGAGTACCGTCGCGCTGGCTTCCTCCGGAGGCGCCCCAGCGTATCGAGGCCGCGATCGGGGATCCGCTGTGGGCCTGGCTCCAGACGCAGGTGCCTGCCGTGGTCGAGCGAATCGACGTCGCGCGCAGGGTCGAGGAGAAGGTGCTCCACTTCCCGACCCCGAAGATGGAAGAGCTCGTCCGGAAGGTGACGAACCGCGAACTGAAGATGATCGTGAAGCTCGGCTACGTCCTGGGCGCGCTCATCGGCGGGGCCCTGGTCGGGGTCGACGCGGTGCTCGACTGAGGTCGCGCACGTCGGGACGCCGTCCGCGAGCGAGTGCTAACGGTCGTCCGGCGATTCCAGCTTGAAGCCCCGGCGCTGGCCGCCGGTCCTGCGCCCGCTCCGCTCGGAGCGCACGTTCACCTTGCGCTGCAGCCACGCCAGCGGCGTGAAGGCGCGCTTGGTCTTCCTGCGCCGACGCCCGCCCTCGGCCATGATCTTCTCGATGTCCTCGGGCGTCTGATCGTACCGTCCCGGGAGCCCGAGCCAGATCCCGAACCCGAGCGCGAGAATACCGCCCACGACGTAGAGAAAGAGCGTCACTTCTTCGTGACGGTCTCGAACGTGAGGAGGCCGAGCCCGATGGAAAGGATGATCGCGACGGCGTTGGTGCCTACCGCCACCAAGGCGATCACGGTCCAGAAGATCAGGTGCGTGAAGACGTAGCCGCCGGGTATCAGGTCGAGCATCGTCGAGACTCTTCGTGAAGGGTTCGTGTCGAGGGAAATATGCCCGCGCGGGACGGCCCTGTCACCCCCGCCCGCGGCCGGAGGCACCTCAGACCTCGAGCGCGCCGATCCGCCGCGCGCCGGCCCGGAGCGGCAGCCAGATCGCCAGCGCCGTCAGCAGCCCGGCCCCGGTGACCCCGAGCACGAGCGGGAGGACCGATACGGCGGCGCCCTCCCCCTCGAGGCTCCCGCTGAGGTACAGGTACACCGGCCACCCTTCGAGGACGACTACCCCCCCGAGATAGATCACCGCGGACATCATGAAGAGGAGGCCCCCGAACGACGTCGGGATCTCCGCCACGTTCTCCGTATCGTAGTTCGGATACAGCGCGCCGATCCCCAGGGCGAGGGCGGTCAACGCGAAGGTGATGCCGACCATGGACGCCGTCGTGAGGGCCAGGATGAGCGGCGACGCCTGGAGCACGACGTTCGTCACTACGATGAGCGGTAGCGCCACGACCAGTAGCGGTATCGTGCCCACCCAGTACTTCGACCAGAAGAGGGAACGTACGTCGAGAGGAGACGAGCGGAGCAGCCACATCATCCGTCCCTCCACGGACATGGCCGGGAAGACGAAGCGCGCCGCGATCGCGGCCACCACGAAGCCGGCCAGCCCCAGGTTCAGGAACGACACGACGTTGATGAGCAGGAAGGACACGCGCTCGCCCGTGTACAGCGGGAGCGCGCCGATGTTGTAGACGTACACGACGACGAGGACCGCGAGCAGGATGAGCTGCGACCACTGCGTCGTGTCGCGGAAGAACGTGCGAATCTCCTTGACCACCACGCCGCGGGTGCTCGGGCGCAGCGGGGCCATCCAACGCTCCAGGCGCTCCGAGCGCTCACGTCCCTCCCTGCGCTCGGCCCCCTCCTGAGCCCTCGAGAACCCGTCGAGGTAGTGGCGGCGATGCAGCCAGGCCCCGATCACGAAGAAGGCGGCGGCCGTGGTCCAGAGGAACGCGAACGGGAACCAGTCGAAGAAGCCGTTCAGGTAGGACATCAGCGCGTCGGCCGCCCATTCGCTCGGCAACCAGGGCGACGTCGGAGTGCGGAGCACCGCCACGAAGTCGACCAGGTCGCGGAACTCCTCGGGCCTCATGAGGCGCTCCGGGCGCAGGAAGCGGAAGAGCGCCACGACGCCGGCCGCGGCGAGCAGCCCGATGAGCGCGAGCAGGTCCCGGGTGCGGCGGGCCGGGAAGATGTTGACCAGCACGAGGGTCGTGGCGCTTCCGATCACGGCGGGGATCACCAGGAACGGAACGAGCGTCGAAGCCGCCAGCAGGTAGTAGCCCGGATCGGCGCCGTACACGACCCCGTAGGCGCCCAGGAGCGGAATCGCGAGGAGCGCCACCATCCACGACGAGTCCACGATCGTCTCGCCCAGCCGCGCCGCATAGACCGTGACGGGATCCACCGGCGCGGCCACGACCAGCTCGAGGTCTTCCGAAAGGAAGAAGGTGGACAGCGCGGTGATGACGTTCGACAGCACCAGGATCATCAGGAACGTCACGAAGGCGAGCCCGAGCAGCTTCGCCGAGAGGATGTCGCCGATGCCCTGGGTGCCCCGGAAGTACAGGAGCATCCGGAAGATGACCCCGAAGATCAGCCCCCAGAAGAAGACGCCGACCGTGCCGAGCAGGAACGCCTTGAACATCCGGCCCTCGCCACTCCGCGCGCGGTTGATCTTGATCCGGATCTTCGGTCGGAGCAGCCAGGAGAGTCCCGCCGGACGCCGATCGGCGATCCCGTTCAAAGGGCCTCCCTGAGGGACGCGATCACGTCCGCCATCACGTCGCCCCCGGTCACCTTGAGGAAGATCTCCTCGAGGTGCGCGCCGCCCGCGTGGGCCTGGGCGCGCAGGTCCTCCATGGTCCCCGACGCGATGATCTCTCCGCCCTGGATGATCGAGATGCGGTCGCAGAGTGCCTCGGCCACTTCGAGCGTGTGCGTCGACAGGAAGACCGTCCCGCCCTCGTCGACGAAGGTCTGGAGCAGGTCCTTGAGGAGCTTCGCCGACCGGGGGTCGAGGCCGACCATCGGCTCGTCGACGACGATGAGCTCGGGTTGGTGGATGAGCGCCGACGCGATCAGCACCTTCTGCCGCATGCCGTGCGAGTAGCTCTCGATGAGCTCGTCGCGCCACTCGGTGAGCCCGAAGAGCTCGAGGAGACGCTCCGCGCGGCGGTCCGCCTCCACTCCGTCCTTCCCCCAGAGGCCCGCCACGAACCGCAGGAACTCACCACCGGACAGCTTCTCGTAGAGGTACGGGCGATCGGGGATGTAGCCGACCTTCGACTTGGCGGCCTCGGGCTCGAGCGCCATGTCGAGGCCTCCGACGAGCACCTGGCCGGCGGTCGGCCGCAGCACGCCCGCCACCATGCGGATGGTGGTGGTCTTCCCGGCGCCGTTGGGACCCAGAAAGCCGAAGATCTCGCCTCGCTCCGCGCGCAGGTCGATCCCCTTCACGGCCTCGAACGAGCCGTACCGCTTCACGACGCCGCGGAGCTCGAGCATCGGGCTCCCCTCCGGCACGGCCGTCACTCGGCGACCACCCGGTCGAGGACCTCGATGTCCAGATTCCCGATGAGCCGGACGATCTCCACCTGCTGCGCGAGGCCGCCCGTGACGAAGCGGATGTGTGACGCGTCGGCCGGGTACTGACCGAACGTCGGGTCGACCGCCACCCATTCCCCGAGCCACACCTCGGGCCACGCGTGGTAGAAGAACGCCCCGTTCACGAACACCAACCCCACCGCGGTGCGGGCCGGGAGACCCAGCGCGCGCGCCATCGCGACATACAGCACCGTGTGCTCGTTGCAGTCCCCCTGCAGGGTCTCCAGCACCTGGACGGCATTCGGCATCGAGAACGTGATGCGCTTCTCGAGCATTCCGTAGACCGACTGGGTGAGCTGGCGGGCGACCTGAGCCGGCTCCTGCGTCCACGACGCACGGCTGGCGGTAACCTGACGCGCGCGGGCGATGATGCGCGGGTCGTCGCTCTGGATCAGCGGCTCGGGCTCGAGCGCCTCACGAAGGTCCATGCGCTTGTAGGGGAGCATGTAGCCCGCCTCGAGCACGGCGGGATCCTCTCGGCGCACGATGAGCGTGTCCCCGCGTAGCGTCTGCCGTCCCCCGTCGAGCTCGAAGCCGCTCAGATCGACGCCGCTGAGGCGGAAGCGGAGCTCCTCGTACTCCTGGGCGTCCGACAGGTCGACGTTGCTCTGGACGGCGGTCGAGAGGATCACGTCGTCGTCCACCGGAGATCCTCCGACCAGGCGGGACTCCTCCTGAGACTGGCGGGCCAGCTCGTACTCCGTCTTCTCCATGGAGAAGCCCAGCGGACTGGACGCCCGCAGAATGCGCCCGTCCTCATCTACCCAGCTCTCCACCTGGATGCCCCCGAACACTTCGGCGATCCGCCAGGCCGGGACGGTGTCGGCGCCCGCGGGTATCCACCGGCCGGTCGCGTCGTCGACCACGACCGAGTCCGTGACGACGAGCGTGTCGTACTCCATGACCCGGACCTCGACCGTTCTCGACGACAACGACGTGGGATCGAAGACCGGCATGCGGACGGTGTTCCCCACCTCGAGCTCGCCGCCCATGGCCACGCGGATCGGCACGACGTTGGCGAACACGGGGGGCTGCGCGAGCCGGTAGCTCAGCTCCTGACGGCTGCCCGCCGATTCCACCGTGACCGCCAGCGTCGTGTCGGCGCCGAGCGTACCCTCCGCCCGGAAGCGGCCGACCTCGCTGTCGAGCGTGAACGCGAAGCTGCGCATGACCAGCGAGCGGTCGAGCTCGACGTTCGTGCGCGACACCGCCGTCCCGGTCTGCCCGAGCGCCGGAAGCTCGAGCATCATCACGTCCTCGAGCGCGAAGCCGTCCGGAAGCGTGTCGAGGCGGGAGGTCGCCTGCCCCACCGCGCGGCTTCCCATGGTGAGGGTGTAGAAGCTGACACCCGGGGCCAGCCCCAATGCCGCTTCGGCCAGCTGCGCCAGCTCCGGCTGGAAGTACTCACGGCGCACCTGCCACCCGACCATCACGAGCCAGGCGAGCAGGACGAGCGGCCCGACGATACGTCTCACGTTTCGGTCTCCGTTGACGCGGCCGGACCCGTGGGGCACTACCTGGGTCGGCCATGGAGCACGCGCCCGTCACGACGCGCGCTTGGGTCGCTGGGGGGAGGGCGACGGCGAACGCTGCTCTACAAGTCTCGGACCGCTCGGTTCCGGACGGAAGGGCCGTGTTCGGGTCGAGCCTCGTGCACGCCGGCCCGGAAGGATGCCCTCAGTCTGGATGGAGAAGCCGCTCGAGAAGCTCCCGCTCGTAGTCGGAGGTCACGACCAGGACGATCTCGAGCGGCGGCACGCCGGCTCGCACGTGCTCGGTGAGCACCTCCACGAGCCCGCGCGCCTCCTCCTCCGGATCCATGCTCCCGGCGCCAAGCCCCATGGGGGGCATCGCGAGCGAGCCGAGCTCCCAGTCGGCGGCACGGGCGAGGCCGTTACGGAGGGCCCGTTCCACGGACTGCCGGCTCTGCGGCTCGTCCGCGGCCATGACCACCGCGTGGATGATGAACGACGCCGAGAGGTCGCCTCCGGGTGTCAGGACCGCGCCCCCCACCGGAACCTGTCCGGTCGAGGCGAGTCGCTCCTCGACGGCCACTCCCGCACGGAGGCCGACGTCCCGGGACGCGGGTGTCACCGGCGCCAGGTCCGACCGGATGGGGCGGAGCACCGCGTCCACGGCCTGATCCGCGAGCGCGCCCACGACCACCCGGATCACGGGTTCTGCAGCGAGCGGGCGCGTCGGTACATCGCCGCGGCATCCACCGGCTCGTGCCGACGGTCGTGCAGGTGTCCGAGCGTATAGAAGACCCGAGGATCGTCCGGCAGGAGCTCGGCCGCGCGCTTGAGCACCATGAACGCTTCGTCGTAGCGACCCAGCCGGTTCAGCGACTCCCCCCGGTAGTAATGCGCCGGCCCGTGATCAGGCTCCCGCTCGCAGGCCCACCGGAGCTCGGGCTCGGCCTGGGCGTACATCCCCCGGCGGAAGTGCAGGATTCCGAGCGCCGCCCGGACCTCGGGGTGGTCCGGGGCGATCCGCTGCGCGCGCCGGAGGACCGGCTCGGCCTCATGGAAGCGGGCCTGAGACGCCAGGCTGGTTCCGAGGTTGGTCAGCACGTCGACGTTATCCGGGTCGAGGCGCTCGGCGGCCTGCAGCTGTTGGGTCGCCTCGGAATGCCGTCCGAGCTCGTCGTAGAGCACGCCCAGATTGTGCCGCGCCTTCAGGTTCGCCGGGTCGCTCTCCAGGATCTCGACGTAGAGGGCCACCGCGTCGCGAATCCGTCCTGCCGCGACCAGTTCCTTGGCCGCTCCGAGCCGCTCGTCCTCGGGACGCCCGGCGGGAGGCGTGTCGGCGGGGGCGTCGACCGGCGCGTCGTCCGGGGCATCGGCACTCGCCTCACCCGCGTCCACTGCGGGGAGGTCACCCGTCTCGTCGGCGGGCGTCTCGGGAGTGGAGTCCGCGGCGCTCATGCCGCCCCTCCGACCGAGCCGAGGACCCAGTCGAGATACTCCCGCGATCCATCCCGCACGTCCAACGCCAGAACTTCGGGCGTGTCGTAGGGATGGAGCTCGACCACCCGCCTCCGCAGCGACTCGCAGCCCCGTGTCGACGTCTTGATCACCAACAGTACCTCCGCATCGGTCTCGACTTCTCCCTCCCACCGGTAGATCGACTTGATGGCCGGCACGACGTTGACGCACGCGGCGAGCCGCTCCTCGACGAGCGCCCGGCCCAACCGCTCGGCCGTGTCGCCGTCGGGGGCGGTCACGAGGACGACCGAAACCTCCGAGTCACGCATCAGTCGCATCCGCCGGCTCCACCTCGTAGAGCCCGTCGATGACCTCCTCCATGCGCTCCTGGATCTCCCTCCGCTTCACCTTGAGCGTCGGCGTCAGAAAGCCGTTCTCCACCGTGAGCTCCTCGGGGAGCAACGCCAGCTTCTTCGGCCGCTCGTACGACGCCAGATCGTCCAGCGCGCCGAGCGTCTCGCGCTCCATGTGCGCCACGACGTCGGGGTGCCGCACGAGCTCCTCGCGACCGTTCCAGCTCAGTCCCTTCTGCTTCGCCCATTCCTCGAGCGCAGCGAAGTCCGGCACGACCAGGAGCGACGGGTACTTCCGCCGGTCGCCGACGATGACCGCCTGCTCGACGAGCCTGTGCGTCTTGAGACGGTTCTCGATGGGCTGCGGCGCGATGTTCTTGCCACCGGCCGTGACGATGATGTCCTTCTTCCGGTCCGTGATCGAGAGGAAGCCGTCGTCGTCGATCTCACCGATGTCGCCAGTGGCGAACCAACCGTCCTCGTCGATGACGTCGCGGGTCGCCTCGGGATCGTCGAAGTACCCCTTCATGACCTGAGGTCCCCGGATGAGGATCTCACCGTCGTCGGCGATCCGGATCTCGGTACTCGCGAGGGGCTTCCCGACCGTCCCGATCCGGAAGTCCTCCTGGGTGTTCACGTTGGTCACCGGGCTGGTCTCCGTGAGACCGTAACCTTCGAGGATCGTGAGCCCGATCGAGTAGAAGAACCGGTTCAGCGCCGGCGCGAGCGGCCCGCCCCCGCTCACGAAGAAGCGGATCCGTCCACCGACCGCGGCCTTCACCTTGCGGAACACCAACTTGTCGGCAAGCCGGTACTGGAGACCGAGTAGGCCGGTCGGCCGACGTCCGGCCAGCCGGTCGTCCGCCACCCGGTCCGCCACGCCCGAGGCCCACCCGACGAGCATCTTCTTGATGCCGCGGGACGCCATGATCCCGTTGTAGATCTTCTCGTAGATGCGAGGGACGGACACGACCACGGTCGGCCGAATGACCTTGAGGTCGTCGACGAGCGTGTGGATGTCGCGGGGATACGCGATGCGGCATCCGACCCACATGAAGAGGTAGTCGCACATGCGCTGGAGGATATGCGACAACGGGAGGAAGCTGACCGTGTTGTCCGCCTCCGACACCTCGAGCGCCATGCGGCTGGCCCGCACGTTCGACGCGATGTTGTTGTGGGTCAGCATGACCCCCTTCGGCTTCCCCGTCGTCCCCGATGTGTAGAGGATGGTGGCGACGTCCCCGGGCTCCACCGAGAGCGCCCGCTCCCTGAACTCCTCGTCGGTCCACGCCTGCTCCCGCTCGCGACCCCGCTCGAGGAAGTCGGGCCAGGCCACCACGCCTTCGGGCTCGGAAGCGTCGGGGTCGAAGGCCACCACGGTGACGTCCTGCGGGCATCCGGCGGCGGCCTCGAGGGCCTTGTCGACCTGCTCCCTCGACGACGCAAAGACGACGCGAGCCCCCGAGTTCTCCAGGAGATAGGTGATCTGGCTCGCCGTCAGCGTCGGGTAGATCGGGACCGGGATCACCGCGGCGCAAAGGCACCCGTAGTCCACGAAGGCCCACTCGGGCCGGTTCTCCGCCAGGATCGCCACCCGCTCGCCGCGCTCGATACCCGATTCGTCGAGGGACGCCACGACGCTCCGCACGATCGACAGCGCCTCGTCGAAGGAGATGTCTTCGAGGACCCCCTCCGCCGGCATGCGCTGGAAGGCCACGAGCCCGGCGTGGCGGTCGACCGACTCGAAGAAGAGCTCGGTGAGGGTCGACTCGGGGACGGGCGTATCGTTCGAAGCCGAGGTGCGCGTCATCGGGTGCCTGGTCGGGTCAGGTGGAGGAGCACGCGGGACCGCGTCAGGTCACGCCGGGGGCGTCGACCCGCACCTGGATGTCCGTGGCCGGGTCGAGCGAGTGCAGCACGCTGCAGTACTTGTCCCGCGACAGCTCGACGGCCCGCACGACTTTGTCGACGTCTCCGGCCGCCGGTCCCCGGACGCTGCACACGAGCTCGATGCTCAGGTACCGGCGGGGCGGCTCCGGGGCGCGCTCCCCCACGACCTCGATCTCGATCCCCTCGAGGGGCACACGCGACTTCTCGAGGATCATCTTGATGTCGATCCCCATGCACCCAGCCAGCGAGAGGAGCAGGAGGTTCATGGGCGCGGCGCCTTCCTTGCCACTCCCGTCCACCGTGACGACCGGACCCTCGTCGGGGCCGCCGCGGAAAAGGAGATCTTGGCCGGCCCACGAGAGGCGGACACGACGGATGTTCTTATTCGAAGAAGTCATCGGGTGGTGGCTGAGCGGGTGCGCGGTCATGCGCGTCGCCTCGCAGCTTCGCGAGGGTGCGGCGCGCATGGTCGACGTGCTGCTCCGTGTCCGGCCCGTCGGGCGGGTTGGACAGGAAGGCCTCGAGGTGCGGAATGCACTGCTCGGGGCGCTCGGAGTGCAGCAGGATGAACGCCAGGCCGTAGTTCGCGCCGGGCGAGTCAGGGTGCTTCTGGAGGACGTGGCGGTACGTCTTGGCGGCCTCCTCGACCATCCCGATGCGCGTGTAGCACATGGCGATCTGCTGGAGCACCACCGGATCTCCCGGCGCCTCCTTGAGCGCCAATCGAAACGACGTCAGCGCCTCGTGGATCTTGCCGGCGACGAGCAGATCCTCGCCTTCCCGGTAGTAGTCGATCCGATCGGGGTCGTCGTCGTTGAAGAGCTTCTTCCAGAACGCCATGCAATCGGGGGTGGGAAGGGGTCGGCCGGTCGCTCGGGACGCCGTCCGGAGCCGGCCGGAGAGCTAGGTGAAGGTAGACGAGCGCCGGGGTGCGACGCAACGCTCCACCACGCCCGTTAAGGCCGTGCCGCGACGACGGTTCCGGCTTCGCTGGCCATCACCTCGAGGCCGGCCGCCCGGAAGATCTCCCCGGTGGCGGCCTCATCGGCCCGAACCGCCACCACGCGCGCCCTCGGAGCCGCCACCCTCGCAGCGTCGTGGAGGGCCGCGGGTCCCAGCCGGGCGTCGACCGCCACCCCTCGGATCGAGCGGCTGAAGAGCGGGATTCCGGGCGCGGCCGCCATGCGGCTGACGCCGGCGACGCCCGGCCAACCCGCCAGGTCCGCGTCGATCGCTACCACGTGGACGCCCTCGACCCGACCCGCGAACGCAGCTGCGTGCCGTGCCGGCTCGCCCGCGAGCACCAACGTGCCCGGGCCCTGCGCCACACCCACCAGGGCGACGAGCCGCTCGGCCTGGGCGTCGTCGTCCGGGCGCGCCTCGGGCCCACCCGCATACCCCGCCGGCAACGGACCACGTGGCGGAGAGCGCAGATCGGCGAAGCCCTCCCGCACCTGGAGCTGATCCCTGCAGTTGGGACAGCCGAAGGTCCCATCGATCACACGGCGGTCCTCCATGCGGTCCGCGAGCAGGATGAGCCCGAACTCGGGCCCACAGCGGGGACAGGTAAGACGGTCGGTGAGGAGGACGTGCATGGACCGCGGCGTCAGGCCCGCTCGATCTGGAGGAGCGGGATCCGCACGTGGTCCGGACGGGTGGCGACGAACAACGCCGCCTCGGCGACGTCCTCCGGCCGGAGCATCCGGTCCCTCGAAGGCAGGGACGGATCGGCGTCCGGATCGAGGGGGTCCCACAGCTCGGTGTCGGTGGCCGCGGGCTCGAGCAGCGTCGCGCGGACACCCGTGCCACGGATCTCCTCCAGAAGCACCTCGTGCAGCCCACGAAGCCCGTACTTGCCCGTCGCGTAGGCGGCGTTGCCCGGGAGCGCTTTCCGTCCGGCCACGGAGCCCACGTTCAAGAACAGCCCGCTTCCACGCTCGAGCATCGGCGGGAGCAGGACCCGCATGACGATGAACGGCCCTCGCACGTTGACCGCGAGTCCCCGCTCGAAGCTCGCCAGCGTCTCGGTGGCCAGCGCCTCCAGCGCGAACGAGCCCGCCGCGTTCACGACGATGTCGGGCGCGCCGCCATGCTCCTCGACCCACCCGTCGAGCGCCTCCCAGAGCGCGACGTCGTCCGTCAGGTCGACGACCAGCGACGTGCCGCCGGTCGCTGCGGCGAGGTCTCTCAGGTCGGCCGCGCTGCGGCCCAGGCCGGTGACGCGCGCGCCGGCCTCCGCCAGCCGCTCCGCGATCCGCCTCCCGATGCCCCGGCTCGCACCCGTGACGAGCGCGGTACGCCCCCTGAGGCCGTCCTCGGCTCGCCCGTGCTCCGCGCCGTCGGTCATCCCAGTGGCTGGTGGACGCTCGTGGTCAGGCGCAGGAACTCGTCGCGGGTCCGCTGGTCCTCCAGGAACACACCGCGCATGGCCGACGTGATGGTCTTCGAGTTCTGCTTCTGCACGCCGCGCATCATCATGCAGAGGTGGTACGCCTCCACGACGACGGCCACGCCCAGCGGCTGCACGGTATCCCAGAGCGCCTGCGCGATCTGTTCCGTGAGGCGTTCCTGAACCTGGAAGCGACGGGCGAACACCTCGACCAGGCGGGCGAACTTCGAGAGGCCCACGATTTGGCCGTTCGGGATGTAGGCGATGTGCGCCTTCCCGAAGAACGGGAGCATGTGGTGCTCACACATCGAGTACAGCTCGATGTCCTTCACGAGCACCATGCTCTGATGGGACTCCTCGAAGAGCGCGTCCCCTAGCACACCTTCGGGTGTCTCGTGATACCCCTTGGTCAGGAAGGTCATGGCCCGCTCGACGCGCTCGGGCGTCTTCGCCATCCCCTCTCGGCTCGGGTCCTCGCCCAGACGCCGGATCATCTCCGCGACGAGATCCTTGAACGGGACACCCTCGAGACCAGCGGCTCCGTCCTTGCTCATGCGTTCTCGCTCTCGCCCCGGTACTCGACCGAGTTGTTGCGGGTCTCACGGATGACGACGCTCGAGAGCGTCACGCCCTCGGGGAGCTCGGGAGCGATGCGGCGCCAGACCGCGACCGCCAGGTTCTCGGTCGATGGGATGATGCCGTCGAGCCAGCGGACCTCGGTGTTCAGGTTCCGGTGATCGACGTCGACGACGACCCGGTCCTGGATCACGTCCTTGAGCTGCTTCAGGTCCATGACGAACCCGGTCTCGGGATCGACCGGCCCCGCGACCGAGACGATCAGCTCGTAGTTGTGGCCGTGCCAGTTCGGATTCGCGCAGTCCCCGAACACCTCGGAGTTCTTCTCTTCGGACCAGTCCTCACGATGGAGGCGGTGGGCCGAAGCGAAGTGCGCGCGCCTGGTGATGGTGACGATGGGCATGGGTCCCCGCTACTTAGCAGGTCGCTGAAAAAGGGGAGTACCCCGCGTTGGGAGCGCCACGGCCCCGAGCCGTAGGCGGAGCGACGACCGCATAGCCGTAGCTACGCGGAGGAGCTCCAACGACCGGAACGGGGCCGTGCCGCCCCAACCCTTCAGTTTGTAGGATCATATCATACCACTTGGTGGGCGCATGGGGGTTTCGCTGGTGATGCGGCGTCACTCCTCGCTCGCCGTAGCGCTGCTATGGCTCGTCGTCGTTCCTTGCCTGACCAGCGAAAGCCCCATGCGCGCGGGGTACTCCCCTTCTTCAGCGACCTGCTAGGTCCACAAAAGCGTGAAGGCCGGGCCCTCGAGCCCACCTTTCGGTGGGTGGGGGAACCGGCCTCCACTGCGCATCGGAGGGTATTATTGAAGCCCGGGATGAATTGATGGTGACCTCCCCGAACACTTCCGCTTTCCCTCGAGGGGCATAGCGTCGGGCTCGAGAGTCAGTCCCGGCTTCTCTTGTGTTGGCTCAATAAGTGGTTCTCCGACACGCAGCCTGAATATACCGGGGCCTCCGCGTCGGCGACAGGGGCCCCACCCTCTCAACCGCGAAAGCCTCTGAGCCGCCCCAGATTTCTCAGGTCACCCTCAACCGGGTCGTCCCCCTTCGGCGTCTCGAGCACCTTCGGCACATGGCGCAGCCGCTCGTCCGTCATGATCCTGCGGAACGGCTCGTCGCCGAGCGTCCCCATGCCGATCTCCTCGTGGCGGTCCTTGCGGGAGTCGAACGGGTGCTTCGAGTCGTTCAGGTGGATGAGCCCCAGACGCTCGAGTCCCAGCACGCGGTCGAACGCGTCCCAGACCCCGTCGTAGTCGTTCACCAGATCGTATCCGGCGCTGTACGCGTGGCACGTGTCGAAGCAGATGCCGAGCCGGTGCTGGAGCTCGTCCGGGATGTGGTCCAGGATGACCCGCAGATTCTCGAACGACGCCCCGACCGTGGTCCCGCTCCCGGCCGTCAGCTCCAGAAGCACCCGCGTCGGTCCGTCCACGGCCTCGAGGCAGCGCTTGATCCCGTCCGCGTTCCGCTCGAGGCCGGCCTCCACGTCGTTGTCCGTCGCGTTCCCCGGATGCGTGACCAGGAAGTCCAGCTCCAGCAGGGCGCACCGCTCCAACTCCGCCTGGAACGACTTGCGGGACATCCCGCGCAGCCTTCCGTCCGGCGACGAGAGATTGATCAGATAGGAGTCGTGAGCGCCGGCGACCTCGATCTGGTGCTCCCGCCGAGCCTCGCGGAAGGCCTCCGCCTCCTCCTCCGAGATGGTCGGCTCGGCCCAGCGGCTGGGCTGCTTCGTGAAGAGCTGGAGGACCACGGACTCGATCGCCCGGGCCCGGGCGGGGGCGTTGCTGACCCCTCCCTGGGCGGAAACGTGGGCTCCGAGCTCGTCGCGTGGCTGATCCGTCATCGACCCATCCTCATCGGAAAAAAGTGCTGGTTCGGTAAGAAGGTACTACGGACGGCACCGGCGGCGGCAGCGCGCCGACCGCATCGCACATAGGGCAAGGCACTGTCGCACAATCACTTGAGGAACCTCCACGGAAGGCGTCGCTACCCGCCGCCCTCGGGCACGCCCCTTGAACAAGAGAGGGCACCCCCCAACCACCCCGAAACGCGCGGAGCCCCCACCCAATGCGCATCGCCACCGACGGATACATCGACCTGACCGACGCCCGCTACGTCCGGACGCCCGGCGCCCATAACGACAACGTAGAGCCCCTCCCGGAAGGCGAGGCGCTCTCGTTCCTGCTGTCGCACGACTTCCCGGGACACCGGCGCGTCGTGCGCCCGCTCTCGCTGGACGAGCGCAAGCGGATCGCACTGGCGCGTTGGGCCGATTCGGTCTCGGAGCGCATGGCCATCGTCGACCGTGTGTGGCGCGCCATCACGGTGCCGGTACCGGCGCCGGCAAACCCCGAGAAGCCCGAGCTGATCCAGGTCCTCCGCTTCCGCGACCGGGACTACCCTCTGTACCTTGACGGGGCCCGGACGCGCGTCATTGCGGACGCCAAGCCGAAGGGCAAGCGGCTCGAGCGGTCCATGATCATGGACTTCGATCTCAAGATCGCCTGAAACGATGACTCGCCGGTCCGGAGCGCTTCGAGCGGCCGGTCGGCAGCTGGCGCCCACGCTCGTTCGATGTGGGTCTACGCCCTGGGGGGGGCGTGCCAGGAGCGGCGGCAGGTGCGCGCACCTGCCGTCGCTCGAATCGTTTCGGGCCCGAGCTTCCAGGCTCCAGGACGCCGGCGCTACTCCGGGAGCCCCGGCTCGGTCATCCCCCGCACGTCCAGAGCGTCGTCGATCTGGTCTTCGGGAAGAAGGCCCTTCTCGAGCACGATCTGGCGCACGCTGACCCCACGCGCGGCCGATTCCTTGGCCACCACGGCGGCCGCGTCGTAGCCGATGTAGGGGTTCAGCGCCGTCGCGATGGACGGGTTCAGCTCGAGCAGCTCCCGCGCCCGCTCCTCGTTCGCCTCGATGCCGGCGACGCAGCGATCGGCGAACAGCCGGGCCACGTTCGCGAGCAGCGTGATCGACTCGAGCAACGCATGGGCCAGGACGGGCATCATGACGTTGAGCTCGAAGTTGCCGCGGCTCCCGGCGACGGTGATGGTCGCGTGGTTCCCCATGACGCGCGCGGCGACCATCATCATGGCCTCCGAGAGCACCGGGTTGACCTTGCCCGGCATGATCGAGGAGCCGGGCTGGATGGCGGGGAGCCGGATCTCCGAGAGGCCGGAGGTCGGACCCGAACCGAGCCACCGGACATCGTCGGCGATCTTCATGAAGCTGGTCGCGACGGTGTTCAGGGCACCGGCGACCTGCACCGCGGCATCCTTGGCGCCCTGGGCCTCGAAGTGGTCATCGGCCTCACGGAACGGCACCCCGGACGCACCGGCGATCCTCGCGATGGTCTTCTCCGCGAAGCGCTCGTGCGTGTTGATGCCCGTTCCCGTCGCCGTCCCGCCGAGCGCGAGCTCCTCGAGCTCGACCGCGGCGACCCGCACCCGCTCCATGCCCTTCTGGACCTGGGTGGCGTATCCGCGGAACTCCTGCCCGAGCCGGACCGGAGTGGCGTCCATGAGGTGCGTCCGCCCGGACTTCAGGACACCGTCGAACGCCTCCGCCTTCTCGGCGAGCGCCGCCCGCAGGTGCTCCAGCGCGGGAAGAAGCTCCTCGTCGATGGCGACGCGCGCCGCGACGTGGATGGCGGTCGGGATCACGTCGTTCGAGGACTGCCCGAAGTTCACGTGATCGTTCGGATGGACCTTCGTCTCTCCACCCGCGATCTGCGTCGCTCGCCGGGCGACCACCTCGTTGGTGTTCATGTTGGTCGAGGTCCCCGAGCCCGTCTGGTAGATGTCGAGGACGAACTGGCCGTCCCACTTGCCGTCCGCGACCTCGCCCGCGGCCTCCACGATGGCCCGGACGATGTCCGCGTCGACCGTGCCCAGCTCGGCGTTCGTCTCGGCGGCCGCTCTCTTGATCCACCCGAGCGCCTGGATGAAGCGCCTTCCGAAGCGCTGTCCGCTGATCGGAAAGTTCTCGACCGCCCGCTGGGTCTGGGGGCCGTAGAGCGCGTCGGCGGGCACCTTCATCTCGCCCAGGGAGTCCTTCTCGGTCCGGAACTGGTCAGCCATGGGAAACGTGTCTCTTCGGGTGTGGATGTGGGTCGTGCTCAATCTACGCGCCGCCGGGCGGGGGTGAAGCCCTCCCGGTACGCCAGCGCTCAGCCCTTCTTCGGCTGGCTCGGACGCATCTCGATCCGGCTCACGTGTGCTTCCTTCGGATACGCGAGCAGCTGCATGACCGCGAGGGCGCAGTCGTCCGGCTCGAGCCGCCAGGTCCGACCCGAGCTCGGCTCCGTCTGGTTGAAGTGGGTGTCGACGCTGCCGGGCATCACGACGCTCACGCGGATGTCGTCGTAGCGGACGTCCAGCATCATCGCCTCGGTCATGCCGAGCACGCCGAACTTGCTGGCGTTGTAGCCCGTGCCGCCCGCGAACGTGTTACGGCCCGCCAGCGACCCGATGTTGATGATGAAGCCGTCCCCGCTCGCGCTCAGGGGCTTCAGGGCCGCCTTGGAGCAGTAGAAGACGCCGCCGAGGTTCACGTCGATCTGGCGCCGCCACTCTTCCACGGAGAGCTCGGAAATCGGCTTGAAGACCCCGACGCCCGCGTTGTTCACGAGGATGTCCAGGCGGCCCAGCCGACGTACGGTCTCGTCGACGAGCGTCTGACAGGCGTCCGGGTCGGCCACGTCGCACGGGATGCCGATGGCCAGATCACCGAGCTCATTCGCCGTCGCCTCGACGTCGCTGGCGGTACGGGAGCTCACCACGACCCGGCACCCCGCTTCGACGAGACGCGCGGCGATCGCTCGTCCGATTCCCTTGGTACTTCCGGTCACGATCGCGACTTTTCCGCTAGGGTCGGGCATGCTTGCTTCTCCTTCTATCTTCGGGTGAGGCGGGGCGCCCGCCTGGACGCCGACTCGACATGGAGTGTCGCCATGAAAGGACCCTCGTCGCAACGCGTCGCTCTCGTCACGGGGGGCGCCGTCCGTGTGGGGGCGGCCATCAGCCAAGGTCTCGCGAAGGCCGGATACGACCTGGTGGTCACCTACCGCTCTTCGGAAGGCCCCGCGCGTGAGCTCGAAGAGCGCGTTCGCTCCCTCGGACGCCGATGCGCGCTCGTTTGGGCCGACCTCGCCGAACCGCGGGGCTGCGCCTCCGTGGTTCGGGCCGCCGACGATGCCTACGGGCGCCTCGACCTGGTGGTGAACTCGGCGGCGAGCTTCGCCTCACGCCCGCTCGAAGCCGTGAACGCCGCCGCGTGGGACGCCGTGATGGCGGTCAACGTCCGTGCGCCACACCTGGTGGTGAGGGCCGCCGCGGAGCTCCTGCGGGCCGCGAATGGTTCGGTCGTCAACATCGCCGACCTCTCGGCCCTGGAACCATGGGTGCGGTATCCCGACCACTCGGTGTCGAAGGCCGCGCTCGTCCACCTCACCAAGGTGCAAGCGAGAGCGCTCGCGCCCGACGTACGGGTCAACGCCGTGGCACCGGGGGCGGTGCTCCGACCGGACGACCAGTCCGACGAGGAGTGGGCGCGCCTGGGCGATGCCGCGCCGCTGCGACGCACCGGATCGCCCCAGGACGTCGTGGACGCGGTGCTCTACCTGGCCGAGGCGAGCTTCGTGACCGGGCAGATCCTCGCGGTGGACGGGGGACGCTCGCTCGGGTCCACGACGGCGCTGCAGGGATAGCGGGACCCACGCTCCGGCGCCCACCTAGCCCCCCACGCGCCTGTCGGGCGCGACGAAGGCGGGCGCGACGAAGGCGGGCGGGACGTGCCGGGCGGCTCAGCCGACCGGCGTCTTCCCCGCGGTGACGTCGGCGTGCGCCTCGGTTCCCCCGCTCGTTCCGGGGCCTCCGTGGGCGAGCCACCGCTCCGCTTCGAGCGCGGCCATGCACCCGGTTCCTGCGGCCGTGACCGCCTGGCGGTAGAAGTCGTCCATCACGTCACCGGCGGCGAACACGCCCGGCACGGATGTCTGGGTCCGCCAGGGGATGGGGGTCTCCACGTACCCGTTCTCCTTCAACGCGATGGCCCCCTTCAGAAACGCCGTATTGGGATCGTGCCCGATGGCCACGAACAGCCCCCCCACCTCGAGCGAGCTCTCGGCCCCGGTCTCGGTATCCCTGAGGCGCAGCCCCGTGATCGACTCGTCGCCCTCGACCTCGGTGACGACCTTGTTCCACTCCACCCGGATCTTCTCGTGCTCGAGCGCCCGCTCGGCCATGATCTTGGAGGCACGGAACTCGTCGCGTCGGTGCACGATGACGACCTCCTTCGCGAACTTCGCGAGGTACAGCGCGTCTTCCATGGCCGAGTCGCCGCCGCCGACCACCGCCAGGACCTTGTCCCGGAAGTGGGGAAGCGCGCCGTCACACACCGCGCAGGCGCTCACGCCGCCTCCGGACTGGGCGAGCCGCTCTTCGTTCGGGAGCCCCAGCCACCTGGCGTTGGCGCCCGTCGCGACGATGACCGTGTCGGCCAGCACTTCGGCCCCGCCACTCGACTCGATGCGGAACGGGTGGCTCGACACGTCGACCGAGACGACATCCTCCCACACGGAACGCGTACCGAAGCGCAACGCCTGGGCGCGCATCTCGGCCATGAGCTCCTGGCCGGTCACCCCGTCCTTGAAGCCCGGGTAGTTCTCGACTTCGGTCGTGAACATGAGCTGGCCACCGGGAATCATGGTCCGGCTTCCGGCGCCCTCGAAGACGAACGGCTCCATCTGGGCGCGCGCCGCGTAGATGGCGGCGGTCCAGGACGCCGGCCCGGATCCGATGATGACGACGGTCTCGCGCTCACGGGGTCCTTTCTCGCCCATCTGACTACTCCTTGAAGACCTTCATGTTGGTCGAATGCCCAGGGTTCACGCGCGCCGAGGGATCGACGAAGTGTACCGCGTTGTTCACGGCTACGGCTGCCTCAGCGAAACCCGTGGCGATGAGGTCGAGTTTCCCTTCGTAGTCGACGATGTCGCCCGCGGCATAGATGCCGGGAACGTTCGTGCCCATCTGCCGGTCGACGAGAATCCGGTTCTTGTCCACCTCGAGCCCCCAGTTCTTGATGGGGCCGAGGTCGGGCTTGAAGCCGAGGCAGGAGATCACGACGTCACACGGGACGTCCTTGTCCTCGTCCGTCCGGTTGTCGTAGATCGTCACCCGCTCGATGCAACCGTTCCCGTGGATCTCCCGGACCTCGTGGAACGTCTTGAGGTCGATCTCGCCGGCGGCCGCCGCGGCCTCCATCTGCTCCACGGTCGCGCCGTGGGCCCGCCACCCGTCTCGCCGGTGCACGAGCGTGATGGTCTCGGCCGAATCCTTCAGCATGAGCACGAAGTCGAGCGCCGAGTCACCGCCCCCGACGATCATCACCCGCTTGCCGCGGAAGGCCTCCGGATCGCGCACCGCGAACTCCACACCCTTGTACATGAAGTCGTCGTACCCCGGGCAGGCGAGCTTCATGGGCTCGAAGGCGCCCTTGCCTCCGGCGATGACGATCGAGCGGCTCCGGAGGACCGCGCCGGAGCACGTCAGCACGAAGTGGTCGCCTTCCCGCGTGAGGGTCCTCACCTGCTGGTCGAGCACGATCTCCGGATCGAACTGCATCGCCTGCTTGATGAGGTTCCGGGAGAGGTCCTTGGCCAGGATCTTGGGATACCCGCCCACGTCGAAGATGTACTTCTCCGGGTAGAGGGCCATGAGCTGGCCCCCGAGTTCGGGGAGGGAATCCACGATGCGGCAGGTCGAGCCGCGCATGCCGGCGTAGAACGCGGCGAACAGCCCCGTGGGGCCTCCGCCGATGATCGTGATGTCTCGAATTTCGTCTGCCATGAGCCGCGAAGCGTGCCCCGGTTCCGGGGCACGCGGGAGGTGCGAGTCCGTGGTCGGATGAGCGCCACAAGTGTAACGCCGCCCCCGGACCGATCAAACGGCGGCGGACTCGCCCTCGGATCCCTCGCCCAGGTAGAAGTCCGAGCGCCGGTAGCGCGCCAGCCCCCGGGTGATCAGGAGCTTCCCGACCGCGGCGGCGGGCACCCCGATGAGGAGGCCGGCGAAGCCGAAGAAGTACCCGCCCGCGGTCAGCGCCAGCACGACCCAGACGGGGTGGAGGCCCACCGAGTCGCCGACGATCTTCGGCGAGATCACCGTGCCTTCGAGCCCCTGCGCGACGCCGTACACGCCGATCACCTTCAGGATCGAGATACCCACCGAGCCGCTCAGGAGGGCGATGACGAGGGCCGGCACCAGGCTGAGCACGAGTCCGAGGTACGGCACCACCGAGAAGATGGCCACGATCAGCCCGAGCGTCGCTGCGTACGGGAATCCGACGATCCAGAGTCCCAGGCCGGTCACCAGGCCGATGACACCCGCCACCGTGAGCTGTCCGCGTAGATAGCCCGCTACGATCCGGTCGGCCTCTCCGGCGAGCTCGACGACGCGTTCCCGACGATCGTGTGGGACGAGGTCGGCGAGCGAAGTGGTGATGCCGTCCCAGTCGCGAAGGAGATAGAAGACCAGGACGGGCGTGAGCGCCACGTAACCGAGAATGGTCAGCACCGATCCGATGCCGCGTCCGAGCCCGAGCACCCCGTCCCATACCCACTGCCCGAGGGCCGACTGACGCTCCTGCAGGAAGGCGACCACCGCATCGCCGTCGACGGAACGGAGCCGCTCGAGCAGCGCTTCTTCGTCGACGAGCGGGATGTCGAGGGCGCCGAATCCCGCCGGCGGGTTCTCGAGCCAGTCCGCGATGCGCTCCAGCAGGTCGGGGATGTCGGAGAGAATGGCGCCCACCTGGCGTGCCGCCGCCGGGATCGCGAGAAACACCAGGAGCGCCAGCGCGCCCAGGGCGGGAAGCGTGAGCAGCAGGATGGCCACCGTCCGGGAGAGCCCCCGTCCCTGCATCCAGTCCACCACCGGATCGAGGATGTATGCCATCACGACCGCCAGGATGAACGGCGCGAGCAGGGTGCCCGTGGTGGACAGAAGCCACACTCCAGTCAGCAGGCCGGCGGTGCCGACCAGCAGACCGTGTCCGTCGCGGTCCCGGTAGGGCATCAGAAGCGCCCAGAAGACCAGGAAGAGGAAGACCGGGTTCAGGATCGAGCGGGTCGCGTACAGGAACATCGCGAGCACGAGCACGACCGCCGCGGCCTCGACCCACCGCCACGACGGATTCGAGGAACGTTCGGCGCTCATGGACCCTCGCTCACTCACCGACCCTCGCTCAGAAGATGGACAGACGGACGTACCGCCCCGGGTTCTCGCGGAAGTCCGCGAGCAGGAGGTCCAGCTGTCCGAGCACGTCCTCGGCTCGCACGATGAAGGTCGAGTCGCCGAGCAAACGCCCGAGCGACCCCTCGCCCGCCTCGATGCGCGCCGTCATGCGGTCGATGCGCGCGAAGGCGGAATCGGCCCGCTCCAGCGTGCCGTCGAGTCCGCCCGTGGAGTCGGACAACGATGCCATGATGCTCCGTAGGTTCCGCGATGCCTCCGCAACGCTGACGATGACGGAATCGATCTCCGGATCATCCAAGACGCTTTCGACCCGTTCGAACGACGAACGGGCGGCCACCGCGGCCGTCTGGATTTCACCCAACGCGCTGTCCGCGTTCGCGGTGAGCGACTGGGCGACGACGGCCTGCTGCTGAACGAGCGCCCGTACCTCCTCGGTGATCGCCTCGATGTTGCCGATGGCGCGGGCCAGGTTGTCCGCGGTCTCCTGGTTGAACGCGATCTCCAGGCGTTCCGTGAGATCGGCGAGGTTCCCGGAGATCTCCTCGGCCGACGCCGTGAGTCGGGACAGCTCCGGAAGCGCGTAGCCGCCGAGAACCGCGACCGGTGCCTCGGAGGCCCCGCCGGAAGGAACGCCGGCCGGTGCGGCAGCAGCCGAATCGCCGACCTCGAAGAACGGGAACCGCGGATACGACGCACGGCTGACGATCTCGGCCTGCCACGCTCCGAAGAGCGACTCCGGACCCAGCACCACCGCCGCGTCGTCGGGAAGCTGGATCGTCTGGGCCAACAGGAGTCTCACCCGGACCGCCCCACCATCCTCCTCGACCTGGATGCTCGACACCTGGCCGATAGGCACGCCACGGTACGTCACCGCGTTCCCCTCGGCGAGCTGCCCGACGCTCTCGAGTCGGACATCCAGCGGAACCATGGCACGCCCGAAGTTCGAGCCCTGCAGCCACAGCGTCCCCGCCAGGCCGACCACGAGCGCGGCGAGGATCACGAGGCCCACCAGGAGCTCCTTGCCCCGGTTCACGGAATCGACTCCATCAGCTCAGGCCTCCCTTCGATGAATCCCTTCACGACGGGGTCGTCCGCGTTCCGGACCTCTTCCGGGGTCCCTTCGTAGCGGATACGACCGTCGTAGAGCATCGCGATGCGGTCCGAAACACGAAAGGCGCTCGTCATGTTGTGGGTGATCACGAGTCCGGTCACGGAGAGCTCGTCGGACATCCGCATGATGAGCTCGTCGATGACCGCCGTCGTGAGCGGGTCGAGCCCGGTCGTGGGCTCGTCGTAGAGGATGTACTTCGGCTCCGTGGCGATCGCGCGAGCGAGCCCCGCCCGCTTCCGCTGACCCCCGGAGAGCTGGGAGGGCAGACGGTCGCCGTATCCCTCCAGGTCCACGAGCTGGAGGCATTCCCGGGCCCGGTCACGGATCTCCGCGTCGGTGTGCCCCCCCATGCGCTTCAGCCCCATCCCCACGTTTTCCTCGATGGTCATGGAGTCGAAGAGCGCGGCGAACTGGAAGACGTATCCGACGTTCCGGCGCAGCACGTAGAGCGATTCCTGGTCGAGGCGGCTCACGTTCTCGCCGTCGACCCATACCTCACCCTGATCGGGACGAAGGAGTCCCACGATGTGTTTCAGGGCGACGGACTTCCCCGAGCCCGACCCGCCGATCACCGACGTGGTCTGGCCTTCCTGGATGGACAGGGAGAAGCCCTTCAGGACCTCGTTGTCGCCGAACGCCTTGTGGATGTCGACGAGCTCGATGCTCATAGCAGCACCGCCGCCCAGAACGCGTCGAGAACGAGGATGATCATGCTCGAGATGACGACGGCGCGGGTGGTCGCGCGGCCGACGCCTTCGGCGCCTCCGCGGGTATGGAAGCCGAACGCACATCCGACCGCGGTCACCGTCAGGCCGAAGGTGGCCGACTTGATGATCGAGAACTGGACGTCGAAGGGCCGGAAGAACAGCTGGAGCCCCTTCACGAACTCCTGCGACGACATGTCGAGGAGGAGCATCGCGGTGACCCAGCCCGACACGATGCCAACGCCGTTGGCGAGGACGACGACGACGGGAAACATGAGGATTCCCGCGAGAACCTTGGGCACCACCAGATAGGCGACCGGGTCGTAGGCGAGGGCCTCGAGCGCATCGATCTGCTCGGTCACCCGCATGGTCCCGATCTCCGCCGCGATGTTGGCGCCGACCCGTCCGGAGAGCGCCAGCCCGGTGAGCACCGGACCGAGCTCGAGGACCATGGTCTTGCCGACCAGGGTGCCCACGAAGTAGAGGGGGACCGTACCGGTGAACGTGTACGACGCCTGGAGCGCCAGGACGATGCCCGTGAACGTGGCGATGAAGAGCGCGATGGGAACGGACTCGACGCCCACGCGCGCCATCTGCCCGAGCAGATGGGGCGCCCAGAGGCTCCCTTTCCGGAGGGCATGCATGGCATCGATTCCCAGATACCCCGCGCGGCCGAGCGCTTCCACGGCCGACACCGCGCCACGGCCCACGGCCCGAACCGGACTCAAGATCACGTCCATGATCGATTATACCACGGACGGGAACGCGGCAAAGGGGCCACCCGGCCCACGGCGCGCGTCAATCGGACGCGCGTACGCTTTCCAGCGTGAACTCCACCTCTTCCACACGTCCCCCCTCTCCGGGGAGCTCGTAGGCGACCCGGATGCGCCGCACCGCCGCACGCGGATCGGTCACCGCGATCTCGAAGTCGAGTCCCTGGTCCTCGGACGCGACGCGGGTGCGCACGCGCTCGCCCGGCTCGGCCTCCGGCGGATCGGGATTTCGGAAGAGCGTCTTGGTGGACTGGCGACCGGTCTCCAGCTGGCGGGTGACCTTCACCAGGCGCAGCCAATCCGGTTGGTAGCTGACCCCATACTCGAAGCCGCGCTGATCGGCTCCGGAACCATCACGATTGTGTCGCGCCACCCGACCCTCCAGGAGCCCATGGGCGTTTACGAAGAAATTATGTAAACGAATGTTTCTCCCGACGAGGCCGAGAAGTCAAGAATATCGTGACCGCGGATCGGTCGGAATGCCCGCGATACGCGCTCGTTCGGAAGGTGGACCCCTTCGGCTTTTCCTGATTTATACCCTCAGGGGGACCGGCACGAACGTCAGGAAAAAGATCGCGATCAGCACCGCGCCGAGCACCAGCCGGGTACGGCCGATATCCGGCGCGCGTTGGATCACGGCCGGGTGCGTCACGCGGCCCCGGTGGAGCACCGCGATCAGCACCGCCCAGGCCCACCACCCCCACCAGACGAAGCCGAGCGGCACGAGCGCCAGCAGGAAGAGGCGGGCCGCCCCGTCGGAGCGGTCCGGGTGCATGGCGTACAGCACGTGCCCGCCGTCGAGCTGTCCGAGCGGAAGCAGGTTGAGCGCCGTCACGAAGAGGCCGAGCCAGCCGACCAGGGCCAGCGGATGGAGCAGAAGCGGCGCCTCGCCGAAGGCGGACGGGCCGAACCAGCCGGCGAACGCGTGGGTCACGAGTCCGCTCCCGAGCCAGACCGGCTGACCGGCGAACTCGATCAGGAACGGCGTGCCGGCCGGGACGCTGCCCGGAACCGGGCTGGAAAGGGCCATGCCGACCGCGAGGATCGGCAGGGAGACGAGGAAGCTCACGAACGGCCCGGACGCGCCCACGTCGAAGAGCGTCGAGCGCCGGACGGTCGGGCCCTTCAGGCGGATGAACGCACCCACCGTCCCGATGATCGAAAAGTACGGCGGGAACGGGATGAGGTACGGAAGCGTCGCACGCACCCGGTGGACGCGCGCCGCTACGTAGTGTCCCATCTCGTGGGCCAGGAGGACGCCCAGGAAGGGAAGCGCGAAAGGCACCCCCGTGAGCAGCACGTTCCAGCGGAGGCCGGACGGATACGGGATGACCATGCGCCCCAACTCGAAGA
Organism: Longimicrobiales bacterium; assembly: GCA_041690395.1. Classification (GTDB taxonomy): domain Bacteria; phylum Gemmatimonadota; class Gemmatimonadetes; order Longimicrobiales; family Gaopeijiaceae; genus JAWLHJ01. Next base: position 148,432 of record JAWLHJ010000006.1, read on the forward strand.
CGCGGGTCTGGAGCGGATCCCGTCCCCCCATGAGGGCGCCGGCCGCGAGCGTCGTGAGAAGCGTCGCGACCAAGAGAGCCGCGTGCACCCATGGGATGGCCCGGGGCTCCTCACGCATCTCGTAGACGAGCACCACGTTGGTCGCCCCCTCCTCATGGTCGAGATACGCCGGCGCAGGCCAACGTTCGAGCGCATCCACGACCTCGGGAGAGGCCGCGTCGAGATCCGGCCTCAGCGTCCCCTCCAGCACCGTATCGTGCGCAAGGGTCGTCAGACGGTACGACTCGAGAAGCGGGAGCCAGAGGCTCGGATCAGGCTTGACCGCCATTCTGGGCCCCATTACTATCGCGTCATCCCTTGTATTTTCAGGTCATTCCGTCCTGCGAGCCTCCCTCCGGACGCCGCTCGCGGACCTCCCGGCCATCGTGGCCATCCTCCACGCGCATCCGCCCTCCGGCACGCCGCCACTCCCGGCCGTGTCTTCAGGGTCCCACCACCGGAGCCCTCCAGTGGATATCGCAGAGCTCAAGAGCAAGAGCCTCGTCGCGTTGCACGAGCTCGCGGAAGAGCTGAACATCAGCGAGCACAAAGGGCTCCGCAAGCCGGATCTCCTGCACCGCATCGAAGAGGAGCTGCTGGCCTCGACCGACACGGTACTCCGGGGAGAAGGCGTTCTCGAGGTCCTGCCCGAGGGGTACGGCTTCCTGCGTTCCTCGGACTGGAGCTACCTGGCCGGACCCGACGACATCTACGTCAGTCCTTCCCAGATCAAGCGCTTCGATCTGCGCACCGGAGACGCCGTCGTCGGCCAGGTCCGCCCCCCGAAGGAGGGCGAGCGCTACCTGGCTCTCCTGCGCGTCGAGCAGATCAACGGCCTTCCCCCGGAGTCCGCCGCGGGCCGGCCGAACTTCGAAGAGCTTCGGCCGCGCTATCCGGACCAGCGGCTCGACCTCGAGGTGAAGGGCGGGGGCGGGAGCATAGCGATGCGCGTCGTCGATCTCATCGCGCCCATCGGCATGGGTCAGCGCGGGCTGATCGTCTCACCGCCGAAGGCCGGCAAGACGACCATCCTCCAGCAGATAGCCGACTCGCTCTCGCGGAACGCCCCCGATGTCCACCTCCTGGTGTTGCTCATAGACGAGCGGCCGGAAGAGGTGACGGACATGCAGCAGCACGTCGAGGCGGAGGTGTTGTCGTCGACGTTCGACGAGCCGGCCACGCGCCACGTGCAGGTCGCGGAGATGGTGCTGGAGCGAGCGAAGCGGCTCGTCGAGCACGGCAAGGACGTGGTCATCCTGCTCGACTCCATCACCCGGCTCGCCCGCGCGTACAACACCACCGTTCCCCACTCCGGCAAGATCCTGTCGGGCGGCGTGGACGCGAACGCCCTCCAGAAGCCCAAGCGCTTCTTCGGATCGGCCCGCAAGATCGACGGCGGCGGCTCACTGACCATCATCGCCACGGCGCTCGTCGAGACCGGAAGCCGCATGGACGAGGTCATCTTCGAGGAGTTCAAGGGCACCGGCAACATGGAGCTCGTCCTCGACCGCGAGATCTCCGACCGCCGGATCTTCCCCGCCATCAACCTGAACCGCTCGAGCACCCGCAAGGAGGAGCTGCTACTGAGCGGGACGGAGCTGAACCGCGTCTACCTGCTGCGGAACTTCCTCTCGGACATGCCGCCGGACGAGGCGATGGAGTTCCTGCTGAAGCGGATGGCGAAGACCGAGAACAACCGGGAGTTTCTGGACGCCATGGCGCAGGGGGGGTGAGGTGGTGGGGGGCCTGCGGAGGCGAGGGGTTCGCGCCGCTCTGGGCCTCGTTTTTCCCTTCCCTTCCGCCCCGCACTTACGAGGCAACGACGCTCTGCGAACCCCTCGCCTCCGCAGGCCCTCCAGCCTCACCGTAGGACGAACGGGGCATCGTTTTTCCCTTCCGCCCCGCCCCGCACTTACAAGGCAACGGCGCTCCGCGGACCCCTCCTGCTCCGCTGGCCTTCAGCCTCTCGGTGGGACGCGGCTAAGCCGGGGTGGCGAGCTTCAGGCCGAGGATTCCCGCCACGATGAGGGCGATGCAGAGGAGTCGCACCGGAGTCGCGGGCTCGTCGAACAGCACGATGCCCAGGATGGCGGTTCCGATGGTCCCGATGCCGGTCCAGACCGCGTAGGCGGTACTCAGCGGGAGGGCCTGGAGCGCGATTCCCAGAAGGGCCATGCTAGCGACCAGGGAGACCGCGGTCCCAGCCGTGGGCCAAAGTCGGGTGAAGCCGTCCGTGTACTTGAGCCCTACGGCCCAACCCACTTCCAAGAGACCCGCCAAGAACAGAATGACCCACGCCACGACTCGCCTCCGAGTCCGGTGTGGGGTCGTCCCCACCTGGGTTGTCGAGAAGACGGGGTCGTCCCCGTCCGTGATGGACCCTCCAGGCTAAACGGATCCGGGCCCGTTGGCCACGGCCGCAGCCGGGCGCACCGCCGCCCCCCGGAAGCCGCCCTACTCGTCGATCACGTGGTCGTACCGCGGGTTTACGATCAGCTCGTCACCTTCGAACACCTTTCGGTCCCACGGGAAGATCACGTTGGCGTCGGTGGTGAGCGCCGAGTAGTCGGGCTGGTAGCCGGTGGTGCGCGCAAAGCTCGTGGCGGTCCTGACCTCGGCGGGCTGGACGTCGCGGACGGCGGCGAGGGCCAGGCGGAGGGTATCACCGGAGCTGGTGATCTCGTCCACGATCAGGACGCGCTTGCCTCTCACGTGGCGAGGCGCCGCCGAAAGGATCTCCGGGCGCTCACGGATCTCGTCGCCGTGCTTCCGGGAGATGTTCATCGAGTAGAAATCGACCCGGAGGATCGAAGCCATGATGGCTCCGGGGATCACGCCGGCGCGTGCGATACCGATGATCGCTTCGGGCGCGTAGTCGCGCGCGACCTTGAGGGCGAGGGCTCGGCAGAGCTCGCCGAACATCGCCCAGTCGAGCTCGAGGTGCTCCGTGGGAAACGCATTTTGGCTGGCCATGGTGCTTCTCGTTGATCGGGGATTCCTAACTTAATCACATCGGGAGCCGTCGCGCTGCCGGGATGGTCGGTTGACGCGTCCCCCGGGCGCGGGCAGCTTCCCGCCATGTCCGACACCATCGCGGCGGAAGCCGAGAAGAAGCTCGAAGCGGCCCTCGAGGCCGAGGGAGCACGGGACCCGCGGGAGTTCTACCGGGAACGGCTCCGCGAGTTGAAGGAGGCCGACCCGGACGCCTACACCCGGGCCGTGGCCTACTACCGCGACACGCTCCTCCCGTCGATCGCCGAAGGGGGCGCGGATGCCCTCGACGCGTGGACCGAGTACGGGCGGACGCTGGCCGAAGCGTTGGCCCCGGGTCGGACGGTCCGCGTCGACGCGACCGGGAAAGCTCACCCCTACGAGCGCCCGAGCCGTGCGGACCTCGTGCTGCAGATTCCCGGAACGAAGGGCGGCCGGGCCGTCCTGGTATCGCTGCCGGCCAACCTCAGCTCGGCCCAGAAGGCGACGTACGACGTGCTCGTGGCGGGTAAGACGCGCGCGCAGACGGGCTGAGGTTCGGGCCCGGGCCGGTCAGACCCGGGCGATCATTCGCCTTCGACGGTATACGCCACGCCCCAGGCTCCGATGCCGAGATGGGTCGCGAGCACCGGGGTCGCGGGCGCCACGAGGATCTCGACGTCCGGGCCGAAGTCCGTGCGCAACCGTCCAGCGATCCCTTCTACGAGCTCGGGTGCGCCGACGTGCACGATGCCGAACCGCACGCGGCCGCGCGGCTCGCCGATGCGGTCGCGCACCAGGTCGAGCAAGCGCGCTCTGGCCGCGCTCGATCCGCGGGCCTTCCCCGCCACCGCCACGCGGCCATCCGGCTCCACCCCGAGGATCGGCTTCAGCCCGAGCAGCCGTCCGAGGAACGCCCGGCCCAGGGAGACCCGGCCGGAAGCGATGAGGCGATCGAAGGTGTGGACCGTGAACAGGATCCCGGAGCGCTCCCGGATGGCCGCGAGACGCTCGACGATCGCAGCCGCGGGCACACCCGCTTCCGCGAGCTCCGCGGCCCGGAGGGCGAGCAGTCCCTCCAGAAGCGAGGCGCCCAGCGAGTCGGCGAGGTGGACGGGGGCGCCGCCGAATCGATCCGCCGCCGACTTCGCCGACGCGAACGTTCCGGACAGCGTCGATCCGACGAAGACACCGACGATCGTCTCGGCTTCGCCGGCAGCTTCCTGGAAGGCTTCGACGAAGGCGGCCGGCGCCGGTTGGCTGGTGGTCGGAAGCGCGCCCCCGGTCTTCAGCTTCGCGTGGAACGCCTCGGCGGTGACGTCCAGGCGGTCCCGGAAAGTACGTCCCTCCTCCACGAGCTCGAGCGGCACGATCCGGATGCCGTGGCGACGCACCAGCTCCTCGGGAAGGTCGCACGCGGAATCGGTCACGACTGCCACGGGCCGCCGCGCCAGCGTGACGTGCCGCCCGGCCTCCGCCCGTTCGGCGGCATCGTGCTGCGCCCGCATGTCCTCGGCCTTCTTCGCTTCGACGGCGCCCCACGTGTCGAGGAGCGCGAACACCGCCTCGGGATCGTCCGTATGGATGTGCACCTTGAGGAGCGCACCGGAGCGGATGGCGATCAGCGAGTCACCCATCGGAGAGAGGGCGGCCATGGCGGCGGCGCGTTCGGGCAGCGACGGGCCGCGCACGAGACCCTCCGTGCAGTAGTGGAACCGCTCGGATGCTTCGGGGAAGGCGGTGCGCGCAGCGGCGGACGGCCCGGTGGCGGCACTCCCGCTGACCGCACGCCCGACGGCCGCTCCCCGGTCGGTCGGCCCGTCGGCCCACCCTGGGGACGACGCGTCGTCCGTCTCCCCGCGGACCAGACGGAGCACGCCTTCGAGCAGGTGGACGAAGCCCTGGGCGCCGGCGTCGACCACGCCCGCCTTGGCGAGGACCGGCAGTAGCTCGGGGGTCCGGGCGAGCGAGGCGCGGGCCGCGGCCACCATCCGCTCGAGCAGCGCCACGAAGTCGTCTCCCGGATCGCGGGTGGCCGCTTCCGCGGTTTCGCGCATGACGGTGACGATCGTGCCCTCGACGGGCTTCTCGAGCGCCCCCCCGACGGCCCTCGCACCGGCGGCCACGGCCCGCGCGAAGGTGGCCGTATCGATGCGGGCGCGGTCTCCGAGCTCCGCCGCGAGACCGAGCAGGAAGTGGGACAGGAGCATTCCCGAGTTGCCCCGCGCCCCCAGGATCGCGCCCTGGGCGGCCGCTTCGGCGACGGCGCCGATCTCGGACTCGCGTGTCTGGGCGAGACGCTCGGCGATCGACTGGAGCGTCAGTGCCAGGTTGGTGCCCGTATCGCCGTCAGGAACCGGGAAGACATTGATCCGGTCGAGCTCCTGGCTCATGCCGCGGACGTGGGCCGAAGCCGCCAGCATAGACCTCCGGAAACGCGCTCCGTCGACGTAGGCGATGGCGGTCATGGAAGCTCCCGGAGGGGTCAGTCGAGGGGCTCGAAGACCCCTGTGTCCCGGTTCTTGCGGACGTCGTCCCAGGGGAAGATCCGCCCGTTCATCGCAATGTAGACCCCCGGGGGCAGCACCTGCACGGCCGTGAGCGACCCCCCGAGGTTGAAGAGCCCGTCCGACGAGCCGAACGCGATCGGGATCATGGCGCCGGTCAGCACGATGGTCTTCTCGGGCACGCCGTTCGCCAGCACGCGCGCCGTCTCGACCATCGTGTCGGTCCCGTGGGTGATCACGATGTGGCGCTCCGGCACGTCCCGGCAGTTCCGTGCGATCATGTCGCGGTCCGCGGCGGTCATCTCCAACGAGTCGACCATCATGAGCGTGCGCACGTTCACGTCGAGGCGGCAGCGGCCCATGTCGAGCATCTCCGGCAGATGCGTGTCGCCGAACTGGAGCCTGCCGTGGATCTCGTCGTACTCCTTGTCGAACGTACCGCCCGTGACGAACAGCCGGATGGGTGGCGTCACCGCTGGCTCTCCGTCACTCGAAGCTCCCGGGCACGGCTTCGAACATGCGCGCGGCCATCTCGTCGGCGGACTGCATGGTCGACAGGTCCAGCTCGAAGTCGGGACGCTCTCCCGGCTCCAGCTTCTCGAGGAACTCGCGCGCTTCCCGTGGGGAGAGCCCGCAGTCGGCCAGCGCGTCCATGTCGAGGTCGGCGCCGGACCGCGCTCGGACCCCGTCCTCCCCGGCCTCGAGGAGACGCGCCAGCGCCCGGCGCTCGCCCAGGCTGAACGACTCGCCGCCCAGGTCGTAGTCGACCCAGGCCTCGTAGCTGAGCGGCGCGACCCGCTTGACCATTCCCGCGATCACCTCGGCGAACACCCGAATCTCGTACTGCGCCCGGGGATCGACGCGGAGCGACAGGAAGTGCAGCAGGTTGTGGAGGTCGACCTTCCAATACCACTGCGTATAGGTGGACACCGGCAGGTCGATGCGCGCGATCTCCCGGGCGACGTCCTCCTCCAGCAGCCATCCGTAGGTCCCGCCCGCGTCCGCCCGTAGGCGCTCCCACCGCTCGACCGCCTCGCGGTAGATCTCGGGCGCGGCGTCGCCCTCCCGACCCTGCTTGTTGGACCGGCTCTGGAGCGCGAAGTGCTCCTGGTCGGGCGTATAGAAGAGGAGCGGCATGAGCGAGTACCTGGCCGACATCTCGTTCACCGACGCGGTCCGATGCCGGATCCACTGGCGGGCCACGAACATCGGCATCGCGCAGTGGAACTTGAGCTCGACCATCTCGGACGGAGTCGTGTGCCGGTGCCGGCGGAGGTAGCGCAGGAGGCCGCGGGTCTGGGAGACCTTCCGCGTGCCGAAGCCGTAGCTGACGCGAGCGGCCCGCTCGACGTCCTCGTCGGAGCCCATGTAGTCCACGAGCGAGACGAAGCCGTGATCGAGGACGGGGAAATATCCGCCGACGATGTCCTCGGCGGCGGCGATGGTCGGGCGTCGGGTTTCCATGGCGCTCGGTTGATGAGAGACGAGGTCGCTCGAATCTCGGCCGGGGGCGCTCGCGATGGAAGGGTGGTCGTCCTATCTAGAACGTCTCCGGACCCAACCCGTACCAGTAGCTCCGACGCACCTCGGGATTGAAGAACCCGGATCGGAACTTGTTGAGCTCGAAGGTGAGCCGGAACATGGGGCTCTCTCCAGCGGAGCCGACGGGAAACACCACGTCGGCTCGCCAGATGTGCCGGGTTCCCGGCGGCAGTCCGATCCGGAGGCCGAAGCCCACCGACCCCTGCCATCCCGAGTCGACGCCGTAGGGAACGTCTCCGGGAAGCATCCGGCCGGCCTCGCCGAACACCGTGGCGCCGAGGTCCAGCGTGCTCGGACCGGGCCATGGGAAGGCGATCCGGTCCTCGAGCACCAGAAGGAGCATGCGCCCGCCCGGCAGGAGATCCTCGGGCAGCGCCCGCACGGCTTCCCTCCCGCCCAGGGACAGCTGGTAGGGGACCTGCGTGTTCCAACCCCCACCGACGGCGGCCCGCGCGAACCAGGTCTGGCCCGGGAGGAGCCGGGTGCGCCCGTAGAACACCAGGTCGGCCGAGCCCAGCACGTCACGCCAGTGCCCGTCCTCGTGCCTGGCTTCCCACGTCGTACCGCCGTGGAGGAGCGACGCGCCGAGCGGGGCCGTGAAGCTGAAGTGCGTGCGGGCCACCCAGTCCTCTCGGCTCTCGACGCCGCTCGGACCCGGCACGGGTAGGCCCCGGGCCAGGCTCACCCCGGCGAACAGGCCGAGCCCGACGGTCTGGCGGTCGCGCACGCCGTCGAGGCCCACGTAGTCCTCGTACCGGAATCGCCGTGTGCCGAGGTGCAACCCCAGGCGCGTGGCCGAGCCCGCCCGCCACTGCCTCGCCATCGGGGCGGGAGGAGCGACCCCGAGCGGCGCCCGCTCGTCGTACCCCTCGTCGAGCGTGACCTCGGCGGGCTGGTCGAAGCGCACCACGTCGCGGGTCAGGCTCGCTCCGACGATGATCGACGCACCGGGGTCCCCGAGCCGCCGGGCGGCCGAGAGCTCGATCTGCTCCTTGAACACCGGGACGAGGACGCGCGTGTACTCCTCCTGCCCGCCGGTGGAGTAGGCGAAGAAGTCCGTCCCCCGCCTGTAGCCTTCCCGGATCGCCACCGTGCCGGCTTCACCCACGAACGGATAGCGCACGTGCTGGTCGAAGAAGTGCCCCGACCGGGACTTCCCCCAGGCGATGCCAGCGTCCGAGCGTCCGAAGAAGCGCGGAGTCGAGACGCCGAAGGAGTGCGTGCGGGTCTCCCGGCGGTTGAGGAAGGTGAACTCGCCGAAGACCCCGTGCCCCAGGAAGTTCTCCTCCGTCACCTGGAGCCGCTCGACGTTGGTGCCCTCGTCGTACGTCACGCCGAGGTCGACCTTGGTGGACCACTCGTCGCGTGTGGTGACCATGGCGACATGACCGCCGTTCCCATCGGGCCGCGAAGTGATGCGGGCGTCGGTCAGAAACCCGTACTGATCCAGGAGGCGCTCGGACTCGGAGAGGAGAAACGGGTCGAAGCAGTCGCCCTCCTCGAACAGGAGCTCCCGCTCGATGAACGATTCCTGCGTGTTGACGTGCAGGGCGTTGGCGAACGAGTAGGCGAGCGAGACGACCTGGTAGGGAGCGCCCTCCGGATCGAAGATCGAGCGGCTGGTGATCTCGACGGACGTGATCCGGCCCGGGGCACAGGCGTCATCTTCCACGGCCCCGGCTCGTTCATCGGCGGAAGATGCGACGTTCCCGTCCTGCGCCGCCGCGGGCGTTCCCAGCGAAAGGACAGCCCAAGCGACCGCCAGGCACACGAAGACCGCCCCCGGCTCCATGCCCAGGAGGGTGCGCCGACGGTGCGGCGGAGTGCGAAGGGAGTCGAAATGCGTCAAGGTTTTCTCGGGTGGCACGGGTCTTCCAGGGTTGCCACCGCCGCCCATCATTGGATACCGTTTTCCGCCCTCTGAGTTGCGCCTTCTCGCGCCACATCCCGGAATGCCAGCATTGATCTCATTGCTCTACGGCGTCGCAGCCGTCTTCGGCGCGGCCTTCGCCGCCATCGAGCTGCGCATGCTCTACCGGTTCCTCACGAACCGGGCGGACATCCGTGCGGGGGCGAGCGCGTACGATCAAGAAGCTCACGGCCCGGACGGGGCGCAAGAGGACGTGACGCCAACCGTTACCATCCAGATCCCTCTTTATAACGAACGAACCTCGGCGGAGCAGATCGTGCGCGCCGCGGCCGCTCAGGACTACCCGCGGGACCGGTTCGACATCCAGGTCCTCGACGACTCGACGGACGAGACCAGCGAGATCGTGGCCGCCGTGGTGGAGGAGGTTCTCGCGGAGGGCATACGGATCGAGCATATCCGGCGAGAGCACCGCACGGGTTACAAGGCCGGCGCGCTGAGCGAGGGGCTGGAGCGCTCGGACGCCCGCTTCGTCGCGCTCTTCGACGCCGATTTCGTGCCGGAGCCCGGCTTCCTGCGCGCGCTTCTGGTCGACGACCGGCCCTTCGACGACCCCACCGTGGCCTTCGTCCAGGCCCGCTGGTCGTGGGCCAGGGGCTTCGACCGCCTGCTCCCCTCCGCGCTGTCCCTCCTGCTCGACCGCCACTTCGCGATCCAGAAGCCGACGCAGGAGTTCGTCGGGAACGTCACGACGTTCAACGGATCGGCCGGGATCTGGCGTCGGGCGGCGATCGACGACGCCGGGGGTTGGACCGCCGATACGCTCACGGAGGACCTGGACCTGAGCTACCGCTGCGCGCTCCGGGGATGGCATGGCCGGTACGTCCAGAGCGTCCACGTTCCGAACGAGCTCCCCGAGCACATGCGGGCGTTCAAGCTCCAGCAGCGGCGGTGGGCGAAGGGGAACGCCCAGTGCTTCCGCAAGCTCACTGGGCGAGTGCTGGGCTCCGGAAGCGTCGTCCGTGACCGCCTCGACGAGGCCTTCGTCCTGGCGGGCTACGCCATCCACCCGCTGCTGCTCATGAGCCTCGTGCTCTGGCCATGGGCCGTGCTGTACGTCGACCGGACGCTGTTCTGGGTCCTGCAGGCGCTCATGTCGCTCGGCATGATCGCGGCGGTCCTGAGCTTCTTCGTCACCGTCCAGGAGCGGGACCGACGTCTCTCCCTCCGGTCCGTGGGCGAGGTCCTGTTCGGGATGGGGGTCGGCATGGGACTCATGGTGAACAACACCGTCGGGCAGATCCAGGGCTTCTTCCAGACGGGCGGCGAGTTCCTCCGCACGCCGAAGGGGACGGCCCTGGCCTCGGGCGGGGCGGGAGCCGATGCCCCACCGACCACGGGCTCCGCGGATGCCGGTGCGGGGGCGGCGGGCGCGAGTGATCCCGCCGCCGGAGCCGCGGCGACTGGTCCCGCTGCCGCGCGGGCCGCCGTCGCGCCGGCGAGGCGCGTCCGGCCGAAAGCCTACGCCAGCCCGCTCGACTGGACCTTCTTCGCCGAGATCATGGTGATGGCCTACTGCGCCTTCGGTGCGGTCCTCCTGATTCAATCAGGCGAGGCGTTCTGGTCCATGCCGATGTTCATGTGGGCCCTCTGCATGGGCCTCATGGTGCAGCAGCAGATGGTGGTCCCGCGGCCGGCCGAAGCCTGACGGCCGGGCGGCGACCGGAGGTCGTGCCCGTGGACTTCGAGCACCCGGGTGGGCGTGGATACCTGACCATGGCCGTGGGCCGGCCGCGGTATCTGGAGATGGCCGTCGATATGGCGCTTTCGCTGCGGCATCAGGCGACCGACCCCGTCGCACTGGCCGCCGACGAGGGCCTCGCCCGGCTCGCACGGGAGCGGTACAGCCCCGTCTTCGACGTGGTGACGGAGATCCCCGCGCGCTTCCTCGAAGGGCGGGCCATCAAGTACGGCTCCGCGGCGGCCTCTCCGTTCGCCGAGACCATGTTCGTGGACTCCGACTGCTTCGTCCTCGGCTCGCTCGACTATCTATGGGCCGGCCTCGACGACGCCGACGTGGCCATGCTCGGCGAGCTCCTCACCGACGAGCAGGACGAGAACCATCACGGCTTCTCGACCCGCCGCCTCATGCGGAAGTTCGGTCTCGACCGCTACCTGAAGACCAACAGCGGCGTCTTCTGCTTCCGGACCGAGCCCGCACGGCCGGTCATGGAGGAGTGCCTCGCCGTATTCAGCGGGGAGATCCGGCGGAAGCTCAAGGGCGGCATCCTCCGTGGCGGCTGGGTGGGTGACGAGATCGGCTTCGGGGTCGTCGGCGGCCGGCGCCGGCTCGGGACGCTCCCCCTCCCGCACGCGATGTACTGGCCGCAGGAGTTCGCCGCCCTGGACCTCGATCGTCCCACGAAGCCGCTCCTCCACTTCATCTGGCCGCCGGAGCCGGACGTGCTCGACCGGCTGCTCGCGGACGCCACCCGTCGGCGCGAGTCCGCCGGCGTACCGACGACCGAGCACGAGCACTGGCTCGAAGAGGTCGCGAGCCTCCGTAAGATGGCGCGGCGGAGGCGGCTGCTGGAGCGGCTCAAGATCTGGAAGACGCGGGTCTGATCTAGAAGGGTGTTGAGGTCCCGTGGCATGGATCTCCCTCCGGTCGATCGTCCCGCGGAAGACCCGGCGGGCCCAGACCCTGGACTGGGCCGCTCGGCTCGAGCGACGATGCAGCTCCCCCAGCCGCGTTGCTCCTCCTCGACGTAGCGGTGCTACGCCTCGTCGTCCGCCCGCGTTTGCAGGGCGGGGCGGCATCTCGATGGCGTCAATTCGCACAACGGTGGCCTGACGATGGTGGTCTGGCGACTTGACCGCCCCATGCGGCGGGAAAGTGACTCGCCAGTGACCGGCGCCCGCGCGCCTGGGCGATTCGACGCCGCATCCGGCGGAAAAGCCGACATGGCACCAAGGGACCGCACACGAATGCAGGGTCTTCACCGCGGTCGGGGCCTGACCGAGCCCGCCGCGGTCGGGGGTGGCAGAGCCCGCCGCGGTAGTCCCCGTTCTACGGAGCGGGGCGCCCCGCCAGGCGTGTGCAAAGCTTCCCTACGGCACCGGCACCCAGTCGGTCTGCGCCGTGCCGCCCTTCGTCGACATCACGGTCACCCGTAGCCGGGTCGTGTCGCCCGTAGACCGCACGACCCAGCTCACCGTCCGGCTCGACGACTCGAGCGCCTCCAGGAACGGGTTCGTCCCCCGCAGGTGCGGAATCCGGACGCGCGCCTGGCCCTCCTGTACCTCGCCTCCCTCCAGGTCGAGAACGACCCAGGGCGACTCGACGATCTGCTGCGACACGAGCCCGTCCTCGCCGGGATTCCCGACCACGCCGCGGTCGGTCAGGCTCGTGGGCAGGTAGCCGGTGTTCGCGACCGTGACGTCCACCCGGTAGGCACCGCCGCCGACCGACGTCACCGTCGGACGGGACACCTCGACCATGGGCGACTGCTCCGCCAGGTACAGGATCCAGTGGAGCTGTTTCTCGGTCTCGGCCTCGAGGAACTCGGGCGGCGGATTCTGGCCCCAGAACTTGGTGAGCCAGCCGCCGATCTCCACGGCGCCGAGGTCGGGGTGGTCGTACGGCTCCCAGTCCACGAAGTACCGGCCGTCCAACTCCTCGTCGTTGAAGCGGTGCTCCTCCGCGGCGCTGATCTCCCCGTCGCCGTCGTAGTCGGTGACCCATTCCTCCGGCCCGGGCGAGAACTCCGGCACCCATCCGATGATGCCCTGGTCCCAGAACCCCCACGAGATGAGCGTACCGTAGCGGTGCTCCGTGGGATGCGTGGAGCTCGGAATGACGGGACGACCCGTGGAGCGCGTGTACTCCTCCCCGAGCTCGATGATCAGGGACAGATCCACGTCCGGGAAATCCGGAGGTGACACCGCCGACGGCAGCCTGTAGACGAACCCGCCCGCCGTGTGGCCGTGCACGATGCCCGTGATGTTCCGGTGGGCGTTGATGAACTCGACCGCGGCGCGCGTCTCCGGCTCGGACAGCGGGAAATCGCCCGAGCCCGGCTGCAGATGCCACCGCTCCCAGTTCCGCGGATAGTTCCGGTTCATGTCGATGCCGCCGACCCCGTCCTCGTTGATCCGTCCGTCGCCGTCCTCGTCGATCCCCTCGCGAAGCAGGGCGTACCGCGGGCCGGAAAGCTCATGGTCCTCGTCCTCGATCAAGATGCGCTCGTCCGAGGGATCGACGACCCAGTCGCCGTCCGGGTCGGGCACGCGCATGTGGGTGATCCACCCGTCTCCGTTCAGGTCCGTCGGAGGATCCTCGTCGGCGAAGCCGTCCTCGTCCTCGTCGATGGGGCGCGGCGTGCTGCGCATGAACTGGTCGTGGATCAGCACCAGATCCGAGCCGTCCGGGTTGAACTTCGGACGCACGTAAAACGCGCGGGTGTCCAGGAGATCCGTGATACGCGGGTCCTCGCCATACCCGTTCAGCAGATGCCCGACGACGTGCGTGGCCACCGAGGAGCCGGTGAGCTCCTGGGCGTGTATCCCCCCGTCGACGTAAAGAGCAGGCTTCACCGACGCGGGCCCGGTGGCCTCGTTCGTGATCTCCATGACCATGAGCGGCTGACCGAAGATGCTCGTGCCGATGGAATACAGCTCCGTGAGCTCCGGATACAGCTCGTGGAGCTCGGCCAGGAGCTGGTTGGTCTCGGCGGCAGTATAGAAGCGGTTCCAGTCGATCGCTCCGTCGGGGCCGACGAGGGCGCGTTCCTGGGCGGACGCCTGCGTGGGGCCGGCCACGAGCAGGATCGTGGCGAGCGCGGCGGTGACCAACGCGGCGCCGAGCCGCGAGAACGTGCGAAGCATCGAGCTGTCTCCTCTCCCTGGACTCCACGATCGGAGTCCGGAGTCTATCTCCCGGTGACCCGCGGCGCACGCCTCGGTCTACGGTGCACGCCTCAGTCCTCGGCCGGCATCTCGTCGCCGAACTGGGCGCGGTAGAGCTCCATGAACGCGGTGCTTCGGCCGAGGAGCTCGTCCCAGCTGCCCTGCTCGACGACGCGCCCGTCCTTCATGACAAGAATCAGATCGGCGTCGCGGATGGTCGACAGCCTGTGCGCGATGACCAGGAGCGTGCGTCCCCGGGCCCGCTGCTGGATGGCGCGCGCCACCCTTTGCTCCACCACGCTGTCGAGGGCCGACGTGGCTTCGTCGAGGATGAGGATCTGCGGATCGCGGAGTAGCGCCCGCGCGAGGGCCACCCGCTGCCGCTGCCCGCCGGAGAGCCTGACGCCCCGGTCGCCCAGCTCGGTGTCGAGCCTGTCGGGGAGCTGGTCGAGAAAGGCGCCCAGCTCCACGTCGGTGAGCGCCCGCACGAGCTCCTCGTCGGGCACGTCGCGCTCGAGCCCGAACACGAGGTTGTCCCGCAGCGTGCGGTTCAGGAGCCATACGTCCTGGCTGACGATGGCCATCGCCCGGTGCAGCGACGAGAGCGAGAAGTCCCGGATGTCGGCGTCGTCGAGGAAGATCGACCCCGGCGGGCAGTCGTAGAACCGCGCGACCAGATCGGCGAAGGTCGTCTTGCCGGCCCCGCTCTCGCCCACGATGGCGGTCACCTTGCCCGCCCGGATCTCGGTCGAGATATCCTTCAGGGTGTCTTCGCCCGGCTGGTACCGGAAGGTGAGGCCGCGGACCGAGATGCCCCGGTCGAGCCGCTCGAAGGGCCGTGATCCGCCGGGCACGATGAACTTCCCGTCGTCCGTGAACAGGTCGCCCAGGGCGTCCAGCTTCGGGACCTCCTCGGCCACCTTCACGCTGAACAGGCTCAGGTACTTGTAGTCGGGCAGCGCCTGCTGGAGGATCAGCAGGAACGCCCCGAACGCCGCGAGATCACCGGGACGGAAGTCGCCGGCCAGATAGATCACGACGCCCTGCACGATCAACATGACGACGAGGATCAGGATCTCCTCGAGCGGATACCGCAGGCTCACCACGCGGTCGCGGCGCACGGCCACGTCCTGACGCTGCCTCAGCACCTCGGTGTACGCGTCCGACGCCGTCCGCTCCTGCGAGTAGGCCTTCACCAGGGGGATCGACCCGAGGATGTCGAGGATGCGGGACCGCAGCCGCCGATCGACCTCGATGGCCTCCCGGGAGATCCGCTGAGCCGCGCGGTTGATGACGCGCATGAGCCCGCCCACCACGGGAAGCATGACGATGAAGGCGATGGACAGCGGCAGCGAGATGGCGACCATGACGCCGGCCTTCACCACCAGCCCGACCGCGTAGCGGAACAGCTCTTCGGCGGCCTCGAGCAGTCCGAGCACGGCGCTCGACCAGCTGATCTCGGCGTCGATCCGTCCGATGGAGTTGCGGTCGAAGTACTGGCGCCCGAAGCCGAGCACCCGGCCGAACGTCTCCTCGCCCACGGCCACCCGGTACCGCTCGCTGCGCGCCACGACGTAGAGCTTGCGCCCGTAGTCCACCACCAGCTTCCCGATGCGCCCCAGGATGACGAGGCCGACCGTGACGACCACCAGGTACGCGTCGCGATTGGGGCCGTCCGCGACCGAGTCGGGCAGGAGGAGGGTGATCCACCCGAACACCCTCGAATCGTCCAGGAAGTCGAAGGAGTTCTCGGCCACCGCGTCGGTGAGCGGGACGAGCAGCGAGAACGAGGCCGCTTCGAACGCGCCGGCGAGGAGCACCAGTACGATGGGGATGACCAGCTCGCGGACCCGCACGCCGGCGACACGCCAGTAGTGGCGGAGCACGCCCATGGCGTCGGGCCGGACGTTCGGCGAGGCATCCAAGCCGACGCTCGGGTCGAAGTCTGCGTCCAGGTGGGCGCTCGGGATGGCGTTGCTCATCGGTCGGCTCCCACCAGGGAACGGAAGAGCGCGGCATAGGCGCGCGCCATGGGCTCGGGGCCGAGGTCGCGGCGCGCGCGGGCGCGGATCTCCGGAGCGCGTGCCCTCCACTCCGAGCGTTGGTCGACGATTTCGCGGAGCGCAGTGGCCAGGGCCTCCTCGTTCGCTTCGGCCGTCTCGGCGGGTGGCTCGCGGATGGAGCGGGGGTCCACGGAGAGCGGATCGCCGACGGCGTTCGGGACCAGCCGTCCCCACGCGCCGTCCTCGACCAGCTCTCGGCTACCGCCGCAGTCGCTCAGCACGAGGGGGAGCCCCACCCAGGCCGCCTCGGACGCCGCCACGCTCCATCCCTCGAAGAACGAGTTCGACACGTATGCGTCGGCCGCCGACAGCAGCGCCCCGATATGGCGGACGGGCGGCAGCGCGCGGATGGTGCCGCGCCGGAAGGGACCGGGCGTGGCGCGGCGCACCTCGCGGTAGTAGCCACGCTCCGACCGTGGTCCCGCGAAGACCAAGGTGGCGGCCGGGACGTCCCGCGCGAGGCGGTCGAACGCCCGTACCAGGCCGGTCATGTTCTTCTGGCGCGCGAAGCGCCCGTGGTGCACGAACATCGGCGCGTCCGGGTCGAGCCCGAGGCGCGCCCTGGCCCACGAGCGCGGCGCCAGCGCCGCCCGCCCGGGATGCACCGCGTTCGGGATCACGTGCGGCGTCGGCGCGGAGTCCGTGTGCAGCGCGTGGTACCGCGCCACCAGGTCGCTCACCGCCACGGTGGCGTCCAGCCCGCACAGCTTGCTCCGCTCACGCGTCCACTCCCGCTCGCCGAACCATGCATACGTGTTCTGCACCGTCTCGACGACCGGGGCCCGCCGTCCGGCCAGCGCGTCGACCACCTCGAGGTCCGCGAAATGCGTGGATACGACGTCCGGCGACACGTCCGCCATCCAGGCCTGCCAGGCGCGCGACGTGCCGTCCGCCACATAGACGGGCACTCCCGCGTCGGCGAGCCGGCGGGCGATCCGCCCTCCCGAGTGCGTGCAGAGCACGTGCGGCACCGCACCCTGCGCCGGCAGGGTACGCGCGAGCAGCGCCACGATCTCCTCGAGCCCACCGAGGTCCAGAGACCGCACGACGAGCCCAACCCGCAGGGGCTCCGGGGAGCGCTCGCCGGTGTCCGATCCGGATCGCTCGCCGATGTCCGACCCGGAGCGCATGATCGGTCGCAGCTCCCGCGTGGCCGCCACGGCGTCCAGGAGCGGAGCTCGTTGGCGGATCCGCTGCGCGACTCGACGCGCCCGACCCACCGGCCGCTGCAGGGTCTTCACCAGGCTCCGGCGCTCGTCGAGCGCTCTCGACGTGCTCTCGGAGATCGTGTTGTCTCCATGGACCCGGTAGTGAACGTCGACCATGCCGGGCTCGAACACCACCCGCGCGCCGCAGAGCTCGACGGCCCGCACGAGGAAGTCCAGGTCGTGCACGTAGCGGAGGTCCCGGAACCCCCCGAGGGCGCGCCAGAGCGCTCGATGCATGAAGAAGTTGCTCGTCGTCACCGCAAAATTGTGCACGAGCGCCGCGCTTCGGAGCGACCGCCGACCCGCGGCCGTCGCCAACGCCTCACGGTACCAGGACACTCCGGGGTGGTCCGCCGGGAGAGAGGCGCCGTCCCCGTCGACCCACCGGACCCCACCGACGACCAGCGCGGCGTCGGTGGCTCGCGCCACGCTCCAGGCGTGCTCGAGCCGCTCGGGCGTGAAGCGGTCGTCGGAGTTCAGGATCGCGACGTAGTCGCCCTCGCTCAACGCGACCGCCCGGTTGATGGTCTCGTGGGCGCCCCGGTTCTCCTGGCGCACGACGCGCACGGCGTCCCACCGGGCCTCGTCGATCACGCGCACCGACTCGTCCGTCGATCCGTCGTCGACCACCACGACGTCGCCCGCCGGGAGGGACTGGGCACGCACGCTCGCCAGGGCCTCGCCGATGTAGCGGACATGGTTGTACGAGGGGATCACGACCGATATCACGGCCCGGGAGCGCGGCCAACCGCCCGGCCCCCCGGCCCCTGGCGGCAGACGAGCGGCCTGCCCGTCGCGGACCCGCCCCCCCGTTCGGGCCTGGCCGACCAGGCTCCCCAGGTCACGCATCCTCCGGTTCCAGCTGTTCGCGTCGGAGAAGCGCTCCATGGCCTCCTGCTCGTCGGCGCTCAGCCCCGACCGGTCCACGCGGCCCACCGCGTCGGAGAACGCGTCCGCCCCGTCGACGAGGGTCACGCCGGGTATCCCGCGTAGCGGATCGAGCTCGGGCGCCACCACCGGCAGCCCCATCCCCACGAACTCGTAGACCTTCAGCGGGCTCGTCGCCTGGGTGACGTCGTCGCGCGTCCAGGGGAGGACGGCGAGGTCGGAGTGGGCCAGGTAGGGAGGGAGATCGGGTTGCGGCTTGAGGCCCAGGAAGACGCAGTTGGCCGGCAGCCCCAGTCCCTCGCCGCGGTAGTCGCCCACGAAGACGAAGCTCGTGTCGGGATGGTCGGCGGCGAGCCGGCCGACGAGGCTCCAGTCGAACCATCCGCCCCAGAGGGCCCCCACGTAGAGGGCCACCCGCCCGTCGGGAAGGTCCTCCGGGCGAGCGTGGGGATGGTCGCTGTCGAAGATCCGTCCGTTGTAGGCGTTCGGCACAAGGTGGACCTCGCGCTCGGCCATGCGCTCCAGGCGCCGCACGAGCTCGGGGGCGGAGGCCACGACCAGGTCGGCGTCGAGCGCCACGCGCCGCTCGACCTCGGGGCGGTACCACCCCTTGCCGAGCTCCGAGTCCCACCGGTCGACACAGTCGTAGACGGTCACCGCCCCGCCCGACGACGCCCGCTCGAGGATGCGGAGCCAGGCGCGCACCGGCACCTGGGTGATCACGGACGAGACGCCCCGCTCCCAGAGCAGCGCCCGGGCGGCCTTGCCCGAGGGACCGGTGAACGACTTGAGCGACGTCTCCACGAGCCGCGGCCGTTGGAAGCGGAGCCCGAGGTCGACGGTTTCGGTGACGCGTCCGTGGCTCACGAAGACGACCGCGTAGCCCGACTCCAGGAGCTCGAGCGCCATCTGCGCGCTGCGCTGGCCACCCCCGGTGTCGTGCATCGGGTTCGCCGACAGGATCAGCACCGTGCCGGGGGCGCCCTCCGTCGCCCGGGCTACGCGCTCGCGCAGGCTCTTCACGGCCGCGAGCGAATGCGCGTACGCGCCGGGGCCGGGCGCCTCGCGAACCGGGCCGACGTCACGGCCCGCCCGCACCGCACGGGGCGGGGCGTGCGGGACGGCGCGGCGGTGGACTCGGTCGTGGGGACCATGGACCTCGGAGGAGGGTGGTAGGACGGCGCGGCCCCAAACATGGGCGAGGGACCCCGATGTCTCCAGGGTGTCAGTCCGACCTACCCTCCCGGCGGCGACTCCGGGACCTCAGAGATCCAGTTCGTACGCCTTGATCTTGTTGATCAACGTCGCCCGGGCGATACCGAGATCCTTTGCGGCGTGCGTGCGGTTGCCGTCGTGGTGCACGAGCATGCGCTCGATGTGACGGCGCTCGACGGTCTGGAGCGGCTCGGGCGTGAATCCGCCCCGCCTGGACCGCGTGCCGCTCTTCTTCAGCTCGGCCGGCAGGTGCTCGGGGCCGATCGCTTCCGCGTCCCCGCCGAAGATCAGCGCCCGCTCCAGCACGTTCCGCATCTCGCGGATGTTGCCCGGCCACTCGTAGGTGATCAGCCGGTCGAGGGCGTCGTCGGAGAACGCCGTGGGGCCCCGCCGGATCTCCACCCTGAGCTCCCGCAGGATCCCGTGCAGCAGCGCGAGCCGGTCCTCCTCGGTCCGCTCGCGGACGGCCGGCAGGTGGAGGGGCGTCACGTTCAGGCGGTAGAAGAGGTCCTCGCGGAACCTGCCTTCCTCCCGGAGGCGATCCAGGTCCTGGTGGGTGGCGGCGACCAGCCGGGCATCCACCGTGATCTCGCGGGTGCCGCCGAGGCGCCGGAACGTCTTGGTCTCCAGCACCTTGAGGAGCTTGGGCTGGAGCTCGGGGGCCAGGTCGCCGACCTCGTCCAGGAAGAGGACGCCGGTGTGCGCGGCCTCGAACAGCCCCTCCCGGCGCTCCTTGGCGTCGGTGTACGCTCCCTTCTCGTGGCCGAAGAGCTCGGAGTCGAGGAAGGTGGCGGTGAGACCGGCGCAGTTGACCTCCACGAACGGCCGGTCGGAGCGGGCGCTCATCCCGTGTAGCATGCGCGCGACCCAGCCCTTCCCCGTGCCGCTCTCGCCGGTCAGGAGCACGGTGGTCCGGTCGCTCTCGGCCAGGAGCCGGATCTGGCCCGCGAGATCGGTCATGAGCGGGGAGACCCCGAGTGCGTCCAGGTCGCCGGTACCGTCCCCGGCTCGCGCCTTGAGCGCGGCGTTCTCTCGCCGGAGCCGGGTCTTCTCGGCGGCGCGTCCCACCACGGCGCCGAGATGCGCGAGCTCGACGGGCTTGGTGAGGAAGTTCTCGGCCCCCAGCCGCATGCTGCGCACCGCCGTTTCGATGTCGCCGGTACCGGTGAGCATGACGACGCAGCCGTCGCGCTCCCGGATCCGCTCGAGCACCTCGAGACCGTGCAGGTCCGGAAGCTCGAGATCGAGCACGACGACGTCCGGGCGGTGGCGCTCGTAGGCCTCGACGCCGCCGGCTCCGACCGACTCGGCCAGCACGTCGTAGCCGAGCCCTTCCAAGTATCGCTTGAGCGACCTCAGGATGTTCGGGTCGTCGTCGACCAGCAGCACCGTTCCGCTCACGAGCCCTGACCGTCGATGGGCTCGGGAACCAGGCGCACCACCACCGGCCCGGGGGACGGCGCGTCGGCCTGGAGCGGAATCTCTACCGGATAGGCCGCGCGTTCGGGCTCCATGCCCATCGTTCCGGGAGAGCCGGTCGCCAGCCGGAGCTCGTAGCGCCCCGGCTTCACCCCGATCTCGTAGATCTCGCCGTCGGAGAACGCCCTGATGGAACGGCTCTGCCCCGTCTCGACGTCCACCAACTCGAGCTGGGCGTAGGGCACGGCCACCTCGCCGTCGGCGGTGACGCGCACCACCCGGCCCACGAGCTCGCGAGCCCGGGCGAGGGGGATGTCGACGCGGCCGAACGAGGACGGGGGCACGACGACGCGGACCTGGTCGCGGGTCGGTACCAGGAACGGGTCGGCGATCGACGCGGAGTCGGCCCAGACCTCCACGGGCTCGAACGGCACCAGGTCCCACGCGTGGTGCCGTCCGTCCTCGTCGGTCCTCACCGTGCGACCGCCGATCACGACGCGCACGTCGTCGAGCCCCGTTTCGTCGGGGTCACGGATTCCGTTTCCGTTGTCATCCACGAAGACATAACCCGAGACCCCACCGCGCTCCAGCCCGGGCCGACCCGTGAACCCCAGACGCCCCACCGACTCGTCCCAGTGCATGGCCCCCTGCGTCACCTGGGTCACCCGCGCCGGGAAGCCCTCCGGGGCGGCGAGCTGGGTGAGGCTGCGAAGCTGCGCCAGGTCCGCCGAGAAGGTGACGGTCAGGTCGGACCCGAGCCCGCGACGCCATCCGCCGCCGACCTCGAGACGCGTCGCCCGGGTGATCTGGTACGCCAGCCGGGCCCGCATCCGCTCGACCTGTTCGCCTTCGAGAAACTCCATCTCTCCCCGGGCCCAGAGCCGGTGCCCTCCGGGAAGCGAAACGAGGCCCGTGACCGAGCCTTGCTGGAAGTCCCGGACCCACCGCGCCCCCATGCCCATGTCGTCCGTCTCCCGCCGGATGCCCAACTCGACGTTGGCCGGGCCGGCTCGGAAGGTCGACGACGCCTGCATCCGCGAGAGCACCCCGAAATCGAAGTCCTGACGCAGGACGGACGCACGCACGAGCCATCGTGAGCGGCTGGCCACGGGGCGAAAAAGCAGGTCGGCCTCCGTGGTGGCGCTCCGACTTCCGTCGTTCAGGACGGGCGCCGCGACGTCCGACGAGAAGGCCGTATGCGCCACTCGCGCCCGGAGGCGCGGAGACGGCGCGAACGTCAGGCCACCCCGCAGGAACCCCCGATGCACCGCCTCGGCCGTGAGTTGGAGACTCGGCACGATCGAGCCCGTCACGCCCACGTAGGGCTGCGCCAGCGACGGGAGGGAATCGCGGGTGAACGACTCCATGCCGGCGCGCGCCGTCCAGCGCTCCGAGAGCCCGTACCGGAGGTCGAGGTTGCCCGTGAAGTCGCAACGCGAGTCCCGGCACGCCCCGCCGCTCAGCCCCCACTCGAACGTCCCGGCGCTCAGCCGGTCCAGACCGAGCAGCACGAGGCGCTCCGTGGTGACGACCTCGCCGTGTGGGCCGAACGCTACGACCTGGATGGCGTTCTCTCCGTACCGCAGAGGGATGTCCAGGGCGAAGGCGCCCTGCTCGTCGGCACGGCTGACGTCGACGGTGCCGCCGGACTGCCGCAGCTCGACGTCCCAGCCGGGGCCGACCCGACCCGAGAACGCATCCACGCCGAAAAAACTCCGGCGCACGAAGGGTGCGTTCGTGAACGAGAAGCCACGAAGGCTCCGGTAACGAGGCCCGGTCGTGAAGCCGTCGCCGAAGCGCATCTGGGTCAGCCAGCTCAGGTCGTGGAAGACGCGCTGGTACGTCGCGTCGATCCGGTGCCTGCCCTGGCTCGCCGGCCCGACGCTCTGGGCGCTGACCTGCACGCCACCCTCGAAGGCCCGCGCGCCCAGACCGACGGCATACGCGGTGCTCTCCGACAGGTCGTTCATGGTGGAAGAGAGGCGCCAGTCGACGACCGCCCCGCCGAGCCGGGGGCGCTCCAGCTCGAGGAGCTGCGCGCCCGCGCCCGCCTCGCGTCCGCCGGTGAGGTTCCGCCAGCGGGCCTCACGCTCGAGCCGCAGGCCGACGGGAAGCGCTTCGGGGTTCCGGACCGTCACCGCCAGCTGGCTCAGGTCGGTGCGAATGCCGAGCCCGAGCAATGCCTCGAGGACCGAAGTCGCCACGTACGTGCTGCCCCCACTCACCGCGATCGAGCCTTCGGGCAGCGAGGAGGGCGCGCCGTCCACGCTCGCAAGCCCCGCCACCGGGTCGATGGCGACGACCCGAGCGCCGGGATAAAGCACCGCCCGCACGCGTCCGTCCGCGTCGACCGTGTGCTCGACCTCCCCGAGGCGGAGGAGATCGCCGACGGGGAGCAGGACCTCGGCACCGTCGGAGAGCGCGAAGACGGTAGCCGACATCAGCCGGCCGATACGGAGCTCGACGAGCACCTCGTCGAGGTCGGCAGCCGACGCGATCGCCGCCGGCGTGGCAGGATCCTGCGCGTGGACGTCCCCGGCCCAAGGCCCGGCCAGCAGCGCTCCGAGCGCGAGGCACGCCAGGCCCCCACGCCGGACCCGCGTCATGGGCGAACCACGTCCGCGGTCACCTCGACGGGATCGGCGATGAGCCGGTCGGCCGCCGGGATGTCGTCCCGCTCGGTGGTGAACCGGAGCACCATCCGGTAAGTGCCCGTCGGAAGGCTGGAGACGTCGTAGGCGTAGCGCCGGCTGTATTCGCGGTACACCGCCACCTGTTCGCTCCACGCAGCCACCTCGGAGCCGTCGGCGGCGAGCAGACGCACGTCCATGTCGCCGATGTAGGCGCCTTCGCCGCCGCGCACCAGGATGGGCCGCATGTAGAGCGTGTCCCCGCGGACCTCGGGCTGGAAGTCCTCGACGCTCAGTGACGTCCGCACATCACCTTTCCTGTACGTCACCGAGATGATCGTCCGGACCTGCATGTCCAACCCAACGTTCACCTGAGCCGTGTCCGCGCCGGCAGCCGGCAACCGCTGCGCGCGGCTCGTGAGCACGAGTCGGGACCAATACTCGCCGTCGGGCGTCCCGACCGGAGGACGGGCCAGGAGGCGAACGATCCGGCGCTCACCGGGCGGCACCACGACACGTCGCGGGAGGGCCTGGATCCACCCTGCGGCCGAGCGCGGATCGTCCCCGACCGAATCGGTGTGGAGGAACAGCCGCCCCTCCGTGTCCGTTGTGGGATATCCGAACAACGTCTCGACGGTCACTTCCTCGGGATCGTTCGACGGGTTGTACAGCGTGATGGCCGCCGCCGGCTCGCGCTCCGTGATGTAGACGGCGGTCGGGGCCACGACGATGGCCACGGCCTCGACCAGGAGCGCACCGAGACAGAGCACGCCCGTGAGGGTGAGGGCACGGAGAACGGAATCGAGGCGCATCAGCTTCCCACGTACGAGAGTGTAACCGTGATCGTCGCTCCGTAGGTGCCGGGCGGGATCTGCGTCGGGGGCGAAGCGATTCCACCGAGGTAGATCATCCCCCGTCCGTTCTGGGGCAGCTGGAGGACCTCGGACACCTCCGGGTCGAGGGCGATCTGCGCGTTGATGTCCCGGCTCGGAGAGTAGCCGGCCGAACCGACGCCGAAGGTGAGTGGAACGCCCGCGCCGCCGGGGCCATCGAGCTGGGTCGGGAGCAGGAACGAGAGTAGCACGTCGCTACCGCCCCGCCCCCGGACCTCGACGCTCGCCGCGTTCAGGGCGTCGTTCGATGGAACCACTGTGGGCACCCCGGGAAGGAGCGTGCCGAAAGACAGGCCTTGCCTCGCGTCGACCCGTAGGGGCCGCCCACCACCCGGGGGCCGTGGTCCGGGAGGACCCTGAGCCTCCAGAGCTGGGGCGCCCAACAGTAGCGCGAGCAGGGCGAGCGTGGAGACGCGTGGCATCATCCCATGGGAGAGCGAGCCGAGGCCGGCGCCCCGGAGCCGTGTGGCCCGGGACCCCGGCCTCGTGGACCGGTCGGAGGCAAGGTATCACCTCGCGCACAACCCGGTCAGTTTGGATACACGACTGTCAGGGTGACCGTCCCGGAGTAGGTGCCCGCTCCCTGGTCGACCGCGGGAAGCACGGTGCCGCCCAGGAACACGTCCCAGCCACCGGACGCCCCAAGACCGACCGTCACGTCCGCGTTCGGGTCGAGGCCGGTGCTCGGCGCGCCGTCGCCGTACCCTGCGTCGAACGACACCGGCATGGTCAGGGCGCCCGCGGTCAGCTCGGTAGGGAGGGTGAAGTCCACGATGACGTCCTGGTCGGCCGCACCGGAGACCGTGAAGGCGCCACCGGTAGCGGCCCCAGGAGCCACGACGGTCGGCACGCCAGGAAGCACCTGACCGAAATTGAGGTCGGCGACGGCCGTGACGTCGATGGGCGACAGCACCTCAGCGAGCGCCTGGATGTCGGCCGTGTTCTGTCCGGAGACCGCGCCCGGAAGAGCGAGGAGGGCGGCGGCCGCGAAGGCGATGATCGAGTTGCGCATGGTTCTCTTTCCCTGTCCTATGGATGTCGAGCGGGTGGTCGTCCGAGATGTGCAGGTCGGTGCGAACGGCATGGGCAACACGGATGCCACGACCGTCTCGAAGTGCGCCACTGTCTAATATCGAGACAGCTAGGGCGGCGGCGCGGTACCATGCCGAGGAGTCGGTGTGGTGTATAAATATCGTACACTTCGGGAGTCGCCGACGAGGTCGCCCTCTCGCTTGTAAGCCAATACCCTACAATTACTTAGGAAGATATCGACACCCAGGCACGCCTCGTGCACCTTTGGGTCGGCGACACCTCCCCCCACGGAGCCGACGATGAGGACCCACGGACACGCAACGCTACTGACGACCAGCCTGATGGTCGCCGCACTCGGCGCCTTTCATATTGCAAGACCCATGGCGGTTTCCGCCCAGGCGAGCGCTTCTCTGACGGTTTCGGCGACCGTGGTGCGCTCCGACGCGGCCTGGTCGGGCCACGAGATGGGCCAGGCGCTCGTGCAATCCGTGGCCAGCACCCACCCCGAAGCCGCCGATGGGGTAGACATCATCGACGCGCCCCTCGAGCGGGACGGGACCATCGCCTGGGTGGAGCCGACCCCCGCGTCCGCGAGCGAGCCGACAGTCACGGTCGCTCACGTGGGGAGCTGATCCGGCCGCACGATCAGGCGGGTCGCTGAGAAGCACCAACCCCCGTGCGTTGGACCGTGGGGGTTCCGGCCGGGTCCGCGGCACGCCAAGCTAAGGGGTCACTGGTCCACCTCCCCGACCCCAGTTCCGACCATGAACGTCCTGGTCCTCAACGCAGGATCCTCCACGCTCAAGTTCGAGCTGGTGCTGACCGACGCCGAGCGCATGGCCTCGGACAGCGACGAGAAGCTCGCGCTCGGAACCATCGAGCGTATCGGCGGCGAATCGGTCCTGCACCTCACCGACGCCGACGGGGCGACCACCATCGAGACCGCGACGCTGCGGGACCTCTCGGCGGCGGTCGACTGGATCCTCCGCTGGCTGGCTTCCGACCGGTCCGGCGTGCCCGTGTCGGCCATCTCGGACATCGGCGCGGTGGGGCACCGGGTCGTGCACGGTGGCGAAGAGTTCAGGAGCTCCGTCCGAGTCGACGACGACGTGCTGGCAACGCTCCAGGACCTCATTCCCCTGGCGCCCCTCCACAACCCGTACAACATCCAGGGGATGCGCGCGGTGCGTTCCGTCCTCGGCGCCGGGGTGCCGCAGGTCGCGGTCTTCGACACGGCATTCCACGCATCGCTGCCGGAGCACGCCTATCTCTATGCCATCCCCTACTCACTCTACCGACGTCACAAGCTGCGTCGGTACGGCTTCCACGGGACGTCGCACCGGTATGTGGCGTGGCGGTATCGGACGCTCCTGGGCGTCCCGAAGGAGGAGGTGCGCGTCGTGACGCTCCATCTCGGGAACGGATGCTCGGCGTGCGCGATCTCCGGCGGTGAGTCCGTCGACACGTCCATGGGATACACGCCCCTCGAAGGGCTGGTGATGGGCACCCGCGCCGGCGACGTGGACCCGGCACTTCTCGACGTGATCGCCTCCAAGGAGGGGATGAGCATCAGCGAGGTCGAGGGACTGCTCAACCGCCAGTCGGGGCTCCTGGGGATCTCCGGGCTGACCCACGACATGCGCGACCTCCTCGCCGAGGTCGACGAGCACGACGACCGCCGGGCGCGCCTCGCGATCGACGTCTTCTGCTACCGGGCACGCAAGTACATCGGCGCCTATCTCGCGGCCATGGGAGGCGCGGACGCGGTGATCTTCACCGGCGGCATCGGAGCCAACGCGCCGGGGGTTCGCGCGGCCATCGTGGACGGGCTCGACTGGATGGGCCTCGAGCTCGACGTAGAGGTGAACGCGCGCATGAAGGGGGGCGAGACGGGCCCGATCACGCGCGACGACGCCCGGCTCGCGGCCTGGGTGATCCCGACCGACGAGGAGCTTCTCATCGCCCGCGACACCTACCGACTGGTCACCGGGAACGCCTGAGCGCCAGCCGCCGCCCCATCGCCCGCGCCCTTCACGGCCGTGAGGGGGCGGCGGGCCGCACTCAGAAGCCGATCTGGAAGTTCACGAGCAGCCGGTACGGCAGGCCGCTGTCCCGCATGGGGAAGACGCCGTTCACCTGGATCTCGGACGCCCCCGTCGGCCACACGTTGTAGCCGAGCACGATGGCGTCGTCCGCGTCCAGAGCGGTGACGCTCCGGAACCGGTCCCATCGTGCGAGAACCTGGTGGTTCTCCCGCACGTGCCACCCGATGGTGGCGTAGAGACCGTCCGCGTCACGGTCCACCGTGAGGGTCGGCTGCCATTCGGCCCGGATGTACTCGGCCGCGAGCAGAAGCGGCCCCGACGTGAAGCGTCCGTCGATCCCGAGGAGCACGCCGTCCCCGCGGAAGGCGTT
The DNA here is from genome assembly GCA_041690395.1 of Longimicrobiales bacterium. Classification (GTDB taxonomy): domain Bacteria; phylum Gemmatimonadota; class Gemmatimonadetes; order Longimicrobiales; family Gaopeijiaceae; genus JAWLHJ01. The sequence continues at coordinate 176,028 of JAWLHJ010000006.1, forward strand.
CCCGCCGGCCCCGGCCCCCACCGCTCCGTCCCGACCGAAGCCGGCTTGGCCGGCCACAGCCAGGAGGCCCTCCTCACCCACGGCAATGCCCGCGCCCTCGAGCCGGAGGACGCCGAGGAGCGGCTCACCGGGAACGTTGTTCGATCCGCCCGTGAAGCCACCGGCCGCCCACGACACGTGCTCGTCGAGCCGGCCGCTCAGACGAACGCCGAGCTGCCGGTTCGGCGCGAGCGCGCTCACGACGCGGGCCCGGTCGACGAAGTCGATCGAACCGGCATAGGTGAGGAGCTCACGGCTGAACGGGGTCTTGAACCGTCCCGCGTCGACGGCGAAGGCATCGCTGTGCACCCACCCCGCCCGCGCGTCGAGGAGCGAGGGCGAAGCCGCGAAGTTCGTCTGCAGGTCGTAGCGGAATCCGCCGTCGAGGTCGCCGCTGACCCGCAGGCGCGCCGCGGCCACCTGGGCACGGGCCGGCTGGTCGTCGAGGCCGGGATCCACGACGGCCTGGATCAACGCGCCGACCGTGAGACCGGGCTGCTGGAAGACCGCTCGCAGGTCGTCGAGGACGGGCTCTGGGCCGGAAGGAGCCTGCCCGGACGCCGGCGCCGGGGCGACCACGGCCAGGGCCGCGAGCGTAATCGCGACGAGGACGCGCCCCACGGAGCGCGGCGAGCAGATCCTGCGCGAAGACGAGGGAATCGATGGTTCGCTCATGATGAGGAGCCCCGTTCTGGTGGTCCGGACAGAAGATCGATCGACCTCAATATACGAACGCCTGATGGACCCTTCGAACTCGGCCGCACTATAAGAACTCGCGTGTCGCCTGGCGGTATCCGCCGCCGGGACCACCGAACGCCGGCCTGGCCGTCGAGCCGACTCGCGGGCAGCGCTCCCACAGCGTAGGATGAGGGCATGATCAAGAGACTCCTTCGGCCCGCCGTCTCTCTCCGGGCGGCGCTCGTCCTGGTCACCCTCGTCGGCGCTTCAGCGTGCGGCTCCCTCGGGAACAGCACCCCGAATCCGTTCGACGGGGCCGCGCGGTCCGGTGAGAATCGGCTGCGCATCCAGGTTCAGAACATGAATTTCAACGACGTCACGGTTTATGCCGTGTCGGCGGGCCAGCGGATCCGGCTCGGGAACGTGACCGGGAAGACCGACGAGAACTTCCAGATCGACTGGAACTTCGCCAACCCGATCTCCTTCCAGGTCGATGTGATCGGCGGCAGGGGGTGCGACACCTCCGCCATCTCGGTCGATCCCGGAGCACGGGTTTGGGTTCAGATTCCCAGTGAGGTGGGGATATCAGGATGCAGATCCGGAAGAGCTTGAGCGGAACGGCGCTCGCGCTGCTCGTCGTGAGTGGCCTCGCCGCGTGTGGGGGTGGTCGCACGACGGCCAACGCCGATCCTTTCGAAAACGCGGCCGAGGGGCCGCGGGTCATCAACATCCACGTGACCAACCTGAACTTCAACGAAGCCCGGCTCTGGGCCATCAGCATGGAGGGGCGGCAACGAATCGGCGTGATCGGCGGCAAGGCCGACGCCGTCTACCGGCTCCCGTGGAACTTCTCGCAGCCACTCCGCATCGAGATCGACCTCCTGGCCGGCCCCCGTTGCACGACCGAGCCGATCAACGTGGATCCAGGTGACGACCTCAGGCTCCAGATCGAGATGGACCTCGCGCGTCAGGCACGCTGCAACTAGCGCTCCAACCGGGCCGCGTCTGACCGCGCCTCCCGGGTCAGTACAGCAGGTAGGGGTCCGCGTCCCTTCCGAAGCGCTCCAGCTCGGACGCGACGCCGTCCATGAGCGCGTCCGCGTCGTCCCCACGGTCGATGCCCAGCCGCAGGCCGTCGTGCCCCCAGAGCAGGTCGATGGGCATGAGCTCCTCCTCGTACTCGTACGGAGGCGGACGCCACCCGAACCGCTCGGGCGCGATCCCCCGCACCGCGCACAGGATCTCGACCGCGCTCCGGACCGGCCGGAACGTGACGGGGTCGACCACATGGAGCTGCGCACCGCCGCACAGCTCGCCCCGATGCTTCTGGAACGTCGGCTCGAAGTGGCACGGACGGAGCGCGACGCCCGGCCCCAACCGACTCTCGAGCCGCTCGGCCAACGCTCCGGCATCCACGTACGGGGAGCCGAACAGCTCGAACGGTCGTGTGGTACCGCGGCCCTCGGAGAGGTTCGTCCCCTCCAGCAGGACCATCCCCGGGTACACGTCGCACGAATCCGGCGTCGGGAGGTTGGGGCTGGGCATCACCCAGGGAAGCCCGGTGTCCCGCCAACGCATCCCCCGCGTGAGCCCGTCGCAGGGAACCACCTCGAGCTCGCACCCGATGCCGCGCTCCACGTTCGCCCAGCGGGCCAACTCTCCGGCCGTGAGGCCGTGGCGCAGCGGCACCGGATGGAGTCCGACGAACGACTCGAAGCCGGGGCGGAGCAGCGGGCCCTCCCGGACCTCGAGCCCGACCGGATTCGGCCGGTCGAGCACGACGAAGCGCACCCCGGCCTCGGCGCAGGCCTCCATGGCCAACGTCATGGTCCACACGAAAGTGTAGACACGCACGCCCACGTCCTGCAGGTCGAAGACGAGCGCGTCCAGGCCGCTCAGCATGTCGGGCGTCGGCTTCCGCACTTCGCCGTAGAGCGAGTGCACCGGAAGCCCGGATACCGGATCGCGGTAGGAGTCCGACTCGATCATGTTGTCCTGCTTCTCCCCGCGGGCGCCGTGCTGCGGTCCGAACAGGGCCGCGACATCGAAGCCCGACCGGAGCAGCGCGTCGACCGAGGGCTCGAGCGCAGGGGTGACCGATGCCGGGTGGACGACCAGCCCGAGGCGCTCGCGCGCCAGATGGTCGTGCTCGCCGCGGAGCAGTCGCGCGACGCCCGGGACCACGACTGGCCCGCTCACAGCCGAGTCGCTCACGGCCGCCACGCCAGATCCGCCGCGAGAGCCCGGGTGAACGCCGGCACCCATACGGAGTCGGCCCTGATCTCCTCGCCGTCCCGGAAAAGCGTGGTACGGAGCCGTGTATCCTGCGGCACTCCGCAGGCCCGATAGTACCCGCGCTCGTCGGTGACGTCCGAGAGACCCACCATGTCCGACTCGATGGCGCCCCCGCCGGGAACGGCCCGCACGCGGAAGTCCTCCCACGTGATGCGGACGGTCACGCCGGCCAACGCGCGGCCGTTGGACGCATCGACGACCCGCCCGGCCAGCATCGCAGTGCCCTCGGGCAGCGCCGCGCTCGCGGGCGCCGCCGCCTCCAAGGGAGTGCCCGTCCGCTCGATCAGGGCGGCGCGCCGGGCAGCCGCCTGCTCCCGGCATGCCTCGAAGGCGAGCTCGGACACCGACGGCATCCGGAAGTAGAAGGTGCCTACCTCACCCCGAGTCGCGGACTGCTCGACGAGATCGGGCTCGAGCCCGTAGGACTCGAGCTCGTCGTCGACGAAGCGGATCCGGTAGACACCGTCCGTCAGCCCCCCGATCTCGAAACGCCCCTCGGCGTCCGTGAACACCATCTGGCTCGAGCCGACGATGCCGACCCGCACACCCTGCTTCGGCATGACCCCGAGGCTGTCCTGGACGAATCCCTCGATGGCCGCCGTCTCGCCTCGCATGAGCGCCTCGCCGCCGGAGCTCCGGACCTCGGTGACGCGCCCGCCCGTCTGCCGGTAGCCGTCGACCCGCGTGCGCATGTTGCCCGAGAAGTCCCTGTCCCTCACGAGCAACGGCATCCGGATCCACCACTCCGGAACGATCCAGGTCCCGTCGTCCATGCGCCGGAACTCCACGAACCCGCCGACCAGACCGGTGTCCGCCTCCGGCGGGATGTTCACGTACCGGTACTCGAGCCAACGGAGCTCGGACGTGGCCGGATCGAGCCAGAGCACGCCGCGGATGTCGACCACGTCGCGGTCCCGGGACGGGACGGGCTCGAAGCCCACGCCGATCAGCCCTTCCGCCTCATCCTCCCCTGCCCGGAGACGGAGGCAATGGGTGTCGAGGAACGGATCCGACAGCAGCACTTCGGCGTCCGGGGCGTAGTAGACGTTCGCCCGGTTCTCGTCCGGTTGGAGGAAGCCGTCCCGGATGAGGTCCTCGGCCGGAAGGCTGGTGAAGGGGACCCGCAGATACGCGACCCGCGACGCCCCCTCCTCCCGGAGCACCACCCGGCCGTCGCCGTCCAGATCGCGCTCGTAGGTCTCGGTCTGGTACCGGTAGAGGTTCGAGCGGTCGGTGAACGACGCCGCCTCCAGCGCCTTCCTGGCCTCGTCCCAGACCCGCGCCGTCGCGAGTCCTTCCTCGGGTCGAACCTGGCAGCGCTCCCCGGCGCTGACCTCGATCCCCTCGAGGGCGATGGCGCTCGACGGGAGGCGAAGCTCGAGCTGGACCGGCCCGGCCGCCACCTCGAACAACTCGCTCGAGGTGGTCGCGCGCCCGATCATCTCGACGCGGACCCGGTAGGTGCCGTCCGACACGTCGGCGAACATGGCCCGACCCAACGGGTCGGTGAGCTGGTCCCGGACGGGGCCGCCCGCGCCATCGACCAGATGGACCAGGGCCCCGGTGACCGGACCGCCGGTCTCCTCATCGAGCACGCGAGCCATCACGGTCTGCGCGTCGCCGTTGGCCGGAGCGTACGCCAGCGCCGAGAGAATCGCGATCGGAATCCACGGTCTCATCTCGTCATTCCCCCCGATCGGTCGGAGAACCGCCCGAGCACGGCGCCGCACGAGCCCTCACCCGACCGGACCGAAAGCAGGAGCAGACGGAGCGGGCGGAAGGCTCCTTCGCCCGATCGCTCGAAGAGCCCGCCGGCTGCGACCCGGAAGAGGGACTCCTCGGACGGCCAACGCACGAGCACGCTGCGGGCCGAGTCGACGAACGCGCGGTGGGCCTCGTCCGGGCCGAAGACCACGCGGTTCAGATTCATGCACGGGGCCAAGGTCGACATCACCGCGAAGCTCTCCCACGCCAGCCCTCGCACCGTGCCGGAGTCGAGAACGAGGCCCGGCAGCATGCGGGCGAGCGCTTCCGTGCTGGCGGGCCGGGGCGAGTGCATGCGCGCCGCCGCCCTCATGCCCGTGGCCCTCGCCGTGGAGAGCTCGGCCGCGAGCTCCGGCCGATCGGTCACCTCGAAGAGGTGCTCGAGCGCCAGACCGCCTTCCCGCACCAGCGCGTGCCCGACCAGGTTGTCCATGAGTGTAGGTCCCTGGTCGGCGAGCAGGAAGCCGAGCGAGAGGACCTCGCGGACGAGCGTCTCGGCCGCCTCGGTGCGCCCTGCCGCGAGCTCGACCGCCGCGGCCGCCACGTGCGCGTGGGCACCGAGACGCACACCCTGGAGCTGCGGCTGGGAGACGGAAACGCCCTCGGACGCCGCGGGGAGGGGATCTCGCCACCGGGCGGCCGCGACGTCGATGCGGAGCGCTCGTGCGAGGCGCGAGAAGTCCGCCCGGGCCGGATGGTCCGCGACCTCCTCGAGGTAGGCGCGTTGCTCCGCGGTCGGACCGCTCCGCACCAGCTCGAAGACCGAGGCGTGCCAGCGTGGAGGAGGGGCCCCGATCGGGTCGGTCCCTCCTGTGTCGGGGAGCCAGGGCTCGACGATGCGAACCGCCGGCTCGATCTCTCCGGTCGGGACCGGCTCGTCCGTGCCGACGTATGCGAGGCTCTGGAGCAGGCGGCCCGCCTCTCCGGGCGTGATGGCCGGATCGGGCGAGACCCGGTGCACCCGGTAGACCTCGAGCTCCGCGGCGCGCCGCTGGATGTCGTCGTAGGTGGGGAACGAAACGCTCGCCAGCATCGGCCCGACCGCGGAGGCCGGCAACAGGAGCAGGACGGGCAGCAGCACCACCACGGCCGCGACCGTGAAGCCGAGTCCCGCCTTCCCGAGAAGCCGGGCCGGCGCCCGCGCGCCCTCGGGCCGCGGCGCGAGTCTGGCCCGGTCCCGCCATCTCTCGATACGCCCCGTATCGAGGTCGTCCTCCCAGGCCCCTGAGTGCCAATCCCTACGCGCCCGCCTCACGCGCACGTCGTCGGTGAGGCTCACCACGATGCCGACCAGATACATCCCCGCGGCCGGCAACAGCGTGACGTACCGCAGCGCCTCCGGCCCCATCCAACCGCGGGCCGCGACGATCAGTCCCACGGCCAGCGACAAGCACAACCAGACGCCCCCGGCCGCGAGGAGGCACGGGGCGAGGAGGCGCGCGGACACGAGCATCTCCCGGTCGGGGCGCTCGAGGACCGAGAAGTATCGGTCCCCCTGGAGGAGGAAGCCCATGTCCCGGCGTCGATCCGACACCACGCACGCGAGCGTCCGGAGATCGTATCCGCGCTCCACGGCATGCATCGAGCGACGGGCCATCCTCGCGAGCCTGAGAAAGGCGTCGAGCGCGAAGGCGAGCCCGAAGGTGGCCGACACGGCACCGACCCACCAGGCGTCCGCGAGCGGCCCGAGCGTCGCGAGATCCCAGGGTGTCGTCGTCACGAAAAGCACGGGAAGTACCAGCAGAGCCGCCGCCAGCCACCCGCTCCGGACGACCCGCCACAGGTCGCCCTGCATCCGCTCCAGCCCGGGCGGCGGCCACCGGAAGCCTTCGCCTCGTCCCCTCCCCTCCAACTCGCTCACCAGCGCTCCACCCTCCCCTGGGTCGTGAAGAAGAGCACCCGCTCCTTGACCGGGTCCCCCGTCAGCGAACCCCAGGCGTCGGCGTAGAGGTCCACCTGACGCCGATATCCGTCGACACGCTCCGCGAAGTGCGGGTCGGTGCCGACGTCCGTCTTGTAATCGACCACCACCCAGCCGTCGGCCTCCTCGAAGACGAGGTCGATGACGCCTTCCAGGACCCGCGCCGGGCCCTCTCTCGGCGCGTCCGGGTCTTCTGCAGGCTCATGGTCGCTGGGCGCGTCGAGCGCGGCCTCGTGCCGTGAGGCTCCGGCCGGGGCGGGCCCGTCGTCGCTGGCCGGCACGGTGCCGGGTTCCGGCGCCGACGCCCCGAACAGGTCGAGCTGCCGCGGCCCGTTGCGCCCGGACGGGGCCGGGCTGGGCCGACTTTCCCGTCGCGGCTCCACCCGGACACCGTCCCTGAGCGCCAGCGGGATCTCCGTGAACACCCGCGATGCCCGAACAGCGCGCGCCCAGACGTCCGACTCGCGCACCGCGTCGACGAGCTCGGTCAACTCCACGAGCTCGAGCGGATCTCCGTGATCGTCGACCGGTCGGCCGTGCTCCACGAGGAGGCTCCGGTAGGCGGCACGCAACGCGTCCGGGTCGTGCCCCTCCGAGGCCACGGCGAGCGCTCCGTGCACGACGCTCCCCCAGGAGAAGCCCCGGAAGCGGCTCGCCCGGGTGTCGTACCCGGAGGCCCGGGAGCCCGGGCGCGGTCGAGGGCCTCCACCGTCGCGCCCCGCCTGGTCGCTCACGGCACGGTCGCGCCCCATGTGGTCCGGTCCCGCTCCGTCGGCGCCCCCCTCCTTCGCGGCCGACGTCACCGACACGAAAGAGTAGCGCTCCTCGCCCGCCCTTCGCAGTCGCTCGACGGCCCGGGCGGCCTCGTCGCGGGCCAGGTCCACGGAGGCGGCGTCCAGCTCCTTCGCGGGCGGCGCCTCCCTCCGCTCCAGGGCGACCACCTCGGCTGCCTTCTCCACCCACGGTCCGAGCGCCGACCATGGAGACTCGTGCGGCTTGTCCGCCCGCCGGGCGATCCACAGCTCTTCCCGCGCCCGGGTCACCGCTACATAGAGCAGCCGGGTGTTCTCAGCCGCCTCGAACGCCCGCTCGTCCGCTTCCCACCGGAACCAGTCGGCGGGGAGCGCCAGCGTGGCGCCGGGCTGCCCGCCGAATCCCGGCTCGTAGACCTTGAGGTATCCGAACGCCGATCCATCGGCGGTCCGACGGACGTGCTGCCTGGGCGTCCGGTCCTGGTCACCGCTCGGGTCGGCCAGAACGACGACATCGGCCTCGAGCCCCTTGGCCTGGTGCAGGTTCATGACCCGCACCGCGTCCGGCTTGCCGGGCTCGAGGGGGGCTTCGGCGTCGGTCAGAGCGAGCGCGGCGTCGAGGGCGGCGAGCGCGCCCGGCAGAGCGGCCTCTCCCCCCAGGGTGGCCGCGCGCACCGTGTCCAGCATGAAGACCAGCGCCCCGGCCCGGAGCGACCCGAGGTCTCCCGCGGCGGCGAACGGCAGCAGCCCGACCTCTCGGACGAGGCGTCCGACGAAGACGTCGGCGGCCTCGGCGTTCGACGCGCGCCACCACCGGTTCAGCCGTCGGAGCGCCTCCAGGACCTCCGGGTCTCCGTCCGCTCCCGGGCGCATCGCATCGAACACGCCGCCCGCGAGCCGATGCCGAAGGAGAAGCTCGTAGTCCAGGCCGAAGAAGAGGCCGACCAGCGCGGACACCACCTTCACGGAGGTCGTCGGATCGATCATGCACTCGAGCACGGCCCGGAGCTCCCTCAGCTCCTGCTCCACGCCCACGCCGGCGCCGGTCACCTGCACCGGCAGCCCCCAGGCTTCGAGGGCCCGCGCGTAGGCTTCGATCGACATCCGCTGCCGGGTCAGGATCATGAACGATCCGGGCGGGCGCTCGCCCGCATCGACTCGCTCCCTGATCCAGCACGCCAACCGCTCGGCGTCGTCGATGGCGATCGCCGAGCGATTGTAGGCGTCCGGCTGCACGTCGTAGACGAACACGCCCTCCGCGCCGGAGCCGGGGCGCTCGGGCAACGTGTTCAGCGGCTCGAACGCGGCCTGCTCGGGGGTCGCGCGCTCCGGGAAGAAGTCGTCGGCCGCGAAGAGCTCGTTCACCAGCGCGCCGATGGGCGGACGGGAACGGAAGTTCGTCGTGAGCTCCAACACGCCGCCGAAGTCGGCGAAGCGCTCCTTCACCAGCTGATAGAGCTGGATGTCCGCTCGTCGGAACCGGTAGATGCTCTGCTTGGGGTCGCCGACCACGAAGAGCGCGCCGGGCCTCGGCGTGAGCCGGCGCCAGTCGGGCCCGTCGCCCCTCCCGTCCCCGCGGTCCGCGGCGGCCCCACCCTCCGCGTCGTCGTCGGAGGGCTCCGACGCGAGCAGCAACATGATCTCCGCCTGAAGCGGATCCGTGTCCTGGAACTCGTCGACCAGAAGGCGCCGGTAGCGGAGTCCGAGCTCGCGCCTGGCGTCCGGCCGCGTCCGGAGCAGCTCCGCCGACAGCACCAGGAGATCCTGGAAGTCGAGCCGCCCCGACCTCCGTCGATACTCCCAGAACGCCTCGGCGGCCCGCCGAGCCAGGCGGATGACCAGGGCGTAGCGGTGCTCGTACCATGCCGCCAGGAGACGGGTCGCCTCGGTATCGCCCACCGAGAACTCGTCGACCTCGTCCACGTACGCCTTCGCCAGCCCGCGCTCCTTCCAGCGTTTCTGGACGATACGGTGCCCATTCGGCCCGTCCTTGCAGATCACCGCGAGCGCCTCGAAGAACGAGGGCGTGTCGCGCCATCCGGTGATCTCACGGGTGAACCGGAGGCTGCGCACCTTCTTCTGCAGGGAGTCCCAGTCCTTGTCCGGCACCGCTTCGGGCATGAGCTCCCAGCCCTTCGCCACCAGCGCTTCCAAGCGGGACTTCACCCGCGCGATGGCGGCACTGGACGGTGGCGCTACCTGCTCGGCGGGGAACGACACGTCCGGGTTCTCGACCAGGAAGCCGAAGAGGTCGAAGAGCGCGGACGCGCGGAGGCCTGCTCCGGCGAGCGCCTCGAGCGCCGGGTCCTCCTCTCGCACGAGCCGTTCGAGATAGCCCTCCCAGAACTGTCGGCGCAGCACGAGGCGCTCGTCTGCCGCGAGCTCCTCGAAGCCCGGATCGAGCCCGATGTCGAGTGGACGCTCCCGCAGGAGGCGGCCGCAGAAGGCGTGGATCGTGCCGACGAACGCCTGGTCGACCTCACGGAGCGCCTGCAACAACCGCTCCAGCACTTCGGCGTCGGCGCCCTCCAGGTCTCCGCCCGGCTCGCCCTCGGGCGCCCGGACCCGCCGCTCGAGCTCGGCCTGGAACCGCTCCCGGAGCTCGGCCGCGGCCTTGCGCGTGAACGTCACGGCGGCGATCTCACCCACCTGAGCCGTCCCGCTGGCCAGGAGCGCCACCATCCGGTTCACCAGCTCCGTCGTCTTTCCGGAGCCCGCGCCCGCCTCCACGAGGAGGTTGGCGTCCAGCTCCTCGGAGATGCGACTTCGGGCCGGAGCGTCCGGAAACGTGGGCGGGGAGTACGCTAGCTCTGTCACGCAGGCAATCTGGTCCGCGGTCCTCCGCGGGGGAAGGTTCGGTCCATGGACAACCTCACGCACACGCTGGTCGGGGCGGCGGTGGCCCGTTCGGGTCCGGCGCGTGGCGTCCCGCTCGCGATGGGCACGCTCGTCGTGGCGGCGAACGCCCCGGACGTCGACGTGCTGTCGTTCGTGCACGGCCCTTACTTCGCGCTCGAGTTCAGGCGCGGCATCACCCATGGATGGCCGGCGCTGGTAGCCCTCACCGTCGCGGTGGCGGGCGGCGCCATGGCATGGGATCGGTGGGTCCGGGCACGGCGGGATCCCGAGTCGTCCCGCGCGCGCTGGGTCCCTCTGTCGCTGCTCGCCGGAATCGGGGTTCTGAGCCATCCCGTTCTCGACTGGATGAACAGCTACGGCATGCGATGGGGGATGCCCTTCAGCGACGCGTGGAGCTACGGAGACACGCTGTTCATCATCGATCCGTTGATCTGGCTCGCCCTCGGAGCCGCGGTCTACCTGTCCGGATCCCGTCAGCGGGCGGGCGTTCTGCTCTGGGGAGCGCTGGCGGCCGTGACCACGGCCCTGGTGCTCGTCGGCCCCGTGCCCTGGCCGACCCGTGTGCTCTGGTGCGTGGCCGTCGTCGCCACCGGCCTCGCCGGAGTCCGACGCGGACCCGGCGGCACCACGCCTGAAACACCTGCACGGACCACCCGTGGGCCGGTCTGGGCGCTCGCCGCCGTCACGCTGTACATCGGAGCGGGCGTCGTCGCGGGTCGGGCCGCCGAGTCCCAGGTCCGCGCCGAAGCCGCGTCCCTCGGCCTCGAGGTCCGCGACGTCATGGTGACCGCGCTCCCCGGGGCTCCGGGCGCATCCGAGGTCGAGGTGCGCACCGCCGCCGGATACGTGCCGGGGAGCCACAGCTGGTGGGTACGTGACCGGGTAGCCCTCCATCCGGACCGCCTGGTGCCGACCCGGTCGGTCGCGGGCTCTCCCGACGCCGAGCCTCCTGCCGGGGTCCTGGAAGCCGCCAGCCGCGACCCCGACGTCCGTAGCTACCTGGTCTGGGCGCGCTACCCGTTCTTCGTGGCGGAGCCACGGGGCGACGCGTGGCTCGTCCGGGTCGGTGACGCACGCTACGATGCACGGGGCGGCGGGAGCCTAAGCGGTGTGGAGACCCTCGTCGAGACGGAGGCGCCGTGAAAGTCCGTCCTCCCACACTGGCCGACGTCGAAGCGGCACGGATCCGCATCGCCGGGACCGCGCGTCACACCCCGCTCATCCCCTTCGGATTACCGGATGAGCCTGCGGACGTTCACGTGAAGCTGGAGTGCTTGCAGCCTACCGGCGCCTTCAAGATCCGTGGCGCCCTGAACGCCGTCGCGCTCGCCGGTCGCGACGCGATCGCCGCAGGCGTCTACACCGGAAGCGCCGGCAACATGGCGCAGGGCCTGGCGCATGCCGCGCGCGTCCAGGGCGTTCCCTGCCGCGTGATCGTTCCGGACAGTGCGCCCGCCACCAAGCTCCGTGCCATCGAGCGACTCGGAGCCGAGATCCTCGCCGTGCCCTACGACGTCTGGTGGTCGGTGCTGGAGAACCACGGCTACCCCGGCGAAGCCGGCTATTTCATCCACCCGGTGGCCGACACCGGGGTCATCGCCGGGAACGGCACCGTCGGTCTCGAGCTCCTCGACGACCTTCCCGACGTGGCCGCGGTGGTCGTCCCCTTCGGCGGAGGCGGGCAGGCCTGCGGGATCGCGACGGCGGTCAAGGCACTCCGTCCCGACGTGCGCGTGCTCGCCGCGGAGGTGGAGACCGCGGCGCCTCTGCGCGCGTCCCTCGAGCTGGGACGGCCGACGTCGATCGAGCGCCGTCCGTCGTTCGTGGACGGGATCGGGGGGTCGAGCGTGCTCGACTCGATGTGGCCGCTGGTCTCCACGCTGCTCGACGGCTCGATCGTGGTATCGCTCGCGCAGGTGCGCGCAGCGATCCGGATGCTGGCCCGTGACGTCCACGTGGTGGCGGAAGGCGCCGGGGCCGCCGCCCTCGCGGCGGCACTCACCGGAGAGGCCGGACCCGGGCCGGTCGTGGCGGTGATCTCGGGCGGCAACATCGACCCACCGGTCCTCGCTGAGATCCTCGGCGAGGAGTAGGCGCTACTCCTCGAACGAGCGTGCGGCCACGAGGTGCGAGAAGGTGGGGTCCACGCCGGTCCCGGCCCGCTCCTTCGACCACGCCGCCGGCGGTGAGGCCACCTTGCCGAAGCGCAGCGGCCGCACGCGGCAGATCTCGGCGAAGTCGCAGAGCTTGCAGTCGTCGGGGTCGTCGGTGGGCACGAAACGGCCCGCGGCCACGCCGTCGAGCATGTGCGCCAGCAGGGCCGGCGCGCCCGCCAGCTCCCGGCGCCGGAACGCATGGATCTCGTGCTCTCCCCTCAGGGTCGGGAAGTGGTACTCGCCGGCCACGACCTGGGCGCCGAGCCTCGTCTCGACGGCGTGCGCGTAAAGGGCATGCTGGAGACGACGACCTCCGTTGAAGACGCCGCTCGTCCCGAAGTTCCGGGGCACTCCGGTCTTGTAGTCGACGACTCGGATCCCGTCCATCCCGGCGTCGTCGACACGATCCACCACACCCCGGTACCGCAGCCCGCCCCCCTCGAGCTCCAGAACCACGGGCGCGTCGTCGTCGAAGCCGAAGCCGAACTCGAGCCGTACCCAGGGCGCCCCGTGCTCGCGGACCATCCGGACGAACGACGACACGTCGTCCCGGAGAGCCGCCAGCTCCCGCGCGAGCGTGCCCTCTCCGGGAACCGGGAGCTCGTCCATCATGTGCGTCGCAGCCTCGTCGAGACACTCGAACGCGAGGCGCTCGAAGTCCTCGTCTCCCACCCCGATGCCCTGCTCCTTGGCGCCACGGAGGAGGCGCTCGAAGACACGGTGGAGCAGAACCCCCCGCTCCCGGTGGCCGAGCCATCGGTCCGGGTCGCTCTCCGGGTCGTCGGGGGGATACAGCCCCAGCACCGTCCGTTGCAGGTACCGTAGGGGGCAGCTCCCGAGTCCCTCGAGTCGGCCGCTCGACAGCACGAGCTCCTCGTTCCGGCGGGGATCGAGGAGATCCGGTCTCGGCGTGAGTACGCCGTGGTCCGGCCCCGGCGGTCCCGAGCTCCGGCGCACGGCCGCGGCCACGCCGGCGCCCAGGTCGGGATACGCCTCGCACACGGAGTCCACGCCGGAAAGGAGCACCGGTCCGGCACCGAGCAGTCCCATCCACGCGTCGTCCTCGTCCAGACACGGACGCTTGGTGGCGGGTATGGCGCACACTACTGCGCCCAGCTCCTCGCGGAGCGCCTCGAACGTCGAGGAGAGCGTTCCGCGCGACAGGCGGTAGGCCTGCAGCAGGAAGGGAGAGGGCCCCATGGCCCGGGCGTCGGCCGAGCTCCAAGCGGGATGACTGAGGGTCACCTCACCCCTCAGGCGGGCGAAGAGCGCCGACAGCCTGAAGGCCCGCTCGCGGAAGATCTCCCCGGAGGTCGGCAGGGCACGGCCGAGGATCCGACGGTCCGAGTCCAGCAGGAGCGGGTCCTGACCCGCGTGTCCGGGAACCCGGTCGGCGTCCATACCCACGAAGAAGACGGCCTCGCGCCCCGTGTAGCCGCCGTGCTCGAAGTCCGTGAGGTGGAGGTGTCCGCCTTCCGAAGCCCACGGAGCCCCCTGCGCGTCGGCGGCGCCGTCGGCGTCCGGCACCTCGGCGCGAACGCGGATCTCCAGGTGCTGCCGGAGAATGGCCAGGGCACCCCGGAAGTGGGTCCGGCGCCTGAGCGTGGACTCGACCCGCTCGAGGATCCGGAGCACCTCGTCACGCGCGGCTCGCTCGGGCCCCCGCCCGCGGGGGACCCTCCTCAAGAAGGCCCGGAGTCCCCTCGCCAGCTCGGCGGGCGAAACGGGGCGGCCGGGCTCGGTCGCCCGATCCGGGACCCTCGGCGTCTCCCGCAGCACCGGAAAGAGGATCGATCGCAGCGCGGCCAGCTCCTCTCGTATCCGCTTCCTCCGGCGCTCGAAGGTGTCCTCGGCCTCGTTGCGCCGGCGCTCGATACGGTCCACCGCCTCCAGCGAATCACGGATCCTCGAGCGGTAGCGCCGCCGCCCCCACCCGATACGGAGCCGCCGGAAGCGCCGGGCGAGCACGGCGGGGGGCACCGGTGCCTGCGACCGGGCGGGTCGGAGATCCCCCGCCTCCAACAGCCTCCGGATGGGCGCGGCCTGGAAGCCCTCGGCCACCCAGTCGAGGTATGCGTGGACGACCCGTCCGACGCGGGTGCGCTCGACCGGGAGCCCGACCCCGTACGTGACCGGGATCCCGAGCGTGAGCGAGAGGGCATGTAGCGCCGAGCCGTACGCGGCGGCGTCCGACGTCACGATCTCGACCTGGTCCCACCTGAGCCCCCGTTCCACGACACGCCTCAGGACCTCACGTAGCTCGTCGGTCACCGAGGCGGCGTGGAAGAACGAAACCCGGGGGCGCTCGACCGTCTCGGGTATCTCCCCGGGAGCGTCGACGAAGGCGTGCCCGCTCGCGGCTCCACCCCGGCTCCACAGCACCGTCCCGGGCACCTCGCGCCCGACCGGATGATCCGTTTCGAGGACCCGCGCCCCCTTGCTCGCCAGCGCTCCGATCAGCTTCCCGGCCAGGCCGCGCGCGCCCAGCCCCGGCTGGAGAAGCACCGCATCGGCATCGAGGAGCGCCAACGGATCGAGACCGTTCTGGAGCTCCGACGCGGCGAGTTCCAGAACGCCGGCCGTGTCGAGGCGGGCGCGCTCGACCAGGATCCGCTCGTACCGGCGCAACACGGAGGCGATCATCGCCCGCTTCTCCGTGTCGGCGAGGCGGGCTCGCTGCACGGCCGCCGCGTCGATTCCGGCCAGGCGGAGCGCGAGGACGGCCTCGTGCACACGCTCCCGGAAGCCGACGCTCTCGGAGAGCTCGGCCCAGACGCCGCGGGCGCCGAGGAGGGCGGCGTCGAGCGCGTCGTCCAGGAACGAGTGCTGCTCGAAGGGGTCGAGCGCTGTCACCCCGCGGCGCGCCATCGCGTCGCTCGCCACGCGAAGGGCCAGCGGGCGCGGCGTGGCGACCTCGAAGCCGACCCAGCCTCCTCGCTCCAGCGCCAGCCGGCGAAGGAGCTCGCGCCCGCCTCCCATGGTGGGCGTCACCAGCACCTTCCGGCCCACCGGGTGGCGCCTGGCCTCGCGCGCCAGCGAGGCTATGAGGTGGGACGAAGTGGCTGGATCGATCCGGGGCATGCGACTCGGGGAAGGCGGCGTGGTCTGGCGGGGCTCGACGGCAAGATAAAGGGGCCGATGGCAATCGCCACCGACCCCTCCACTACTGCCTGCCGCGACGGCCCGCGCTCAGCGCGCGGCCGTCGGCCGGACGTTACTTCACGAACAGCATGTCGCGGTACGTCGGAACCGGCCAGTAGTCGTCCGGAACCACGCGCTCGAGCCGATCCACGACGTCACGGACCTCGGTGAGCGCCGGAATGATGTTGTTCCGCATGTGCTCGGCCTTCGACACCACGTCGTCGCCACCCAGCTCCTGATTCTGCTCGGCCAGGACCCCGACCTTCTGCGTCAGCCGGTCGATGAGCTCGTTCACCCGACGCGCGGTCGTGAGCACGCCCTCGGCGACCATGCCGAGGTCGTCGGCGCTCTCGGCCGTCTGGAGCAGGTCGCTCAGGTACCGCTGGGCCGCCGGCAGATACATGGTCTGCGCCATGTGCTGTCCGGTCTCGCCCTCGATGTTGATCGTCATGAAGAACTGCTCCACGAAGATCTCGTAGCGGGACTCCAGCTCGCGCGCCGACAGGACGCCGTACTTCTCGAAGAGCGCCGCGTTCTTCTCGGCCACCAGGTGCGGAAGGGCGTCCATCGCCGTCTTGAGGTTGAGCAGCCCTCTACGCTCCGCCTCTTCGACCCACTCCTGAGAGTAGTTGTCGCCGTTGAAGATGATGTGCTTGAACTCGTGGATCTCCTCCGCCAACAGCGTGCGAAGGGCGTCCTCGAAGGCGGTACCCTTCTCCAGCGCCCCCTCGAGCTTCGTGCTCAGGTCGTCGATGGCCTCCGCGACGATCGTGTTCAGGACCGTCGCCGGACCCGACACGCTCTGCGACGACCCCACGGCCCGGAACTCCCACTTGTTACCGGTGAACGCGAACGGCGAGGTCCGGTTCCGGTCGCCCGCGTGCTTCGGGAGCTTCGGGAGCGCGTCGACGCCGAGACCGAGCAGTCCCGACTTCTTGCTGGTCTTGGCCTCGCCAGCCTTCTCGATCTGCTCGAAGATGTCGTGCAGCTGGTCACCGCAGAACGCCGAGATGATCGCCGGCGGCGCTTCGTTGGCGCCAAGACGGTGGTCGTTCCCGGCATGGGCGATGCTGGCCCGCAGCAGGTCCTGGTGCTTGGCCACGGCCTTGAGGACCGCGGACGTGAAGAACAGGAACTGGATGTTCTCGTGCGGCGTCTCGCCCGGCTCGAGCAGGTTCTGCTCGCTGGTGCCGAACGACCAGTTGAGGTGCTTGCCACTTCCGTTCACGCCCTGGAACGGCTTCTCGTGCAGCAGGCACACGAGGCCGTACTTCCGGGCCACGCGCCGCAGCGTCGACATCATGAGCTGCTGATGGTCGGCCGCCTGGTTCGCGTCCTCGAAGATCGGCGCCATCTCGTACTGACCGGGCGCGACCTCGTTGTGTCGCGTCGTCACCGGGATCCCGATCTTGTAGAGCTCGAACTCGACTTCGTTCATGTACTCGAGCACACGCGCCGGAATCGAGCCGAAATAGTGGTCGTCCATCTCCTGACCCTTCGGCGGTCTCGTACCGAACAGGGTACGGCCGGACGTCATCAGGTCGGGCCGGCGGTAGAAGAACTCCTCGTCGATGAGGAAGAACTCCTGCTCCGGGCCACAGGTGGCGCGGACCGCCAGGGGCGGCGAGCCGAAGAGCTCGAGGGCGCGGCGTGCCTGCTTGTCCAGCGCATGGATCGAGCGGAGGAGCGGCGTCTTCTTGTCGAGCGCGTCGCCCGTCCAGGAAGCGAACGCCGTCGGAATGCACAGGTAGGCTCCGCCGGGTCCCTCCATGAGGAACGCGGGGGACGTCGGATCCCAGGCGGTATAGCCGCGGGCTTCGAACGTGGCGCGAAGGCCGCCGGACGGGAACGAAGATGCGTCGGGCTCGCCCTGGACCAGAGCAGCCCCGGTGAACTCCGTGATGGCTCGCCCGTCACCGGTCGGCTTCACGAACGAGTCGTGCTTCTCGGCCGTGAGGCCGGTCAGCGGCTGGAACCAATGCGTGAAGTGCGTGGCGCCCTTCTCCAAAGCCCAGTCCTTCATCGCGATCGCGACGGCGTCGGCCACCGACGGGTCGAGCTCCGTGCCGTTCTGGATAGTCGCGAGAAGCGCCTTGTACTGGGGCTTCGGGAGGCGGGACTTCATCTGGTGGAGGCCGAAGAGGTTCTCCCCGAAGACCTCCTCGAGGTCGATCCGCTTGTGCGGAGCGCCGTTCTCCTGAGGCGTGGGAGTGTACTTCGCTGCGGCCAGCGTATCGAAGCGTGGGGTGGTCCTGGGCATGTGGCGTACCTCTTGGTGCTTTGGGGTGTGTCAAGACGTGAAGCTGACGCCTCGCACCCCGAACCTCAAGGCACAACTAGCGAAATATCGTTACGCTAATTTATCTTACGCTAATGACAGCCTCAGACATGCACGGTGTCTTTCACGGGCGCAGCCGTGAAACCGGACGCCTTCGGTCCAGCTGTGACGCTCTCGAAGCATCGTTGCTGCGCGTCGGGGGGATGCGCGGCGTCGGGAAGTCGGCGCTGGTCCTGAGGGCCCTGCGGGACTTCGACCACCTCGTGGTCCGGATCCCGGCGCTTCCGGCCCCGTTCCAGCGGACCGCCCTCCGACGCGCACTGAGGGAGCAGGAAGGCGCCGCGCGCCGGTCGGACGCGGGAGACGAGTCGGCCGACGCGGCCGACGCCATCAACGAGGCACCGTCCTGGGAAGAGCTCTTCACCCGCGCCGCGTCGCGGGCCCGCCCGGGTCGACCACCCTACGTGCTCGTGCTCGACGACTGCCACCGCCTCTCGGAGTCCCGAGCCCGGTTCGAGCGCCCCCTCCTTGCGTGCCTGCACCGTGCCCGAGCAGAGCACCGGCCCTTTCACGTGATCCTGGTCGGGCCGGACACGCCCGGAGACGGCTCGCCGATCGAGGACGACCCCACCTTCGGGGACGCCGAGACCATCACGTTGGCGCCGCTCCCGTTCCGCGCCGCGCAACCGATGCTCCCGCGAGGCACTCCGCGCGACATGACTCGTGCCTACGGCGTGCTCGGCGGGATTCCCCGCGTGCTCGAGGCCGTCGACCGCGACGTCACGCTCGAAACCAACATCCGCCGGATGACCCTCGATTCCGGAGCGCCCTTCGCGGACGTCCCCGCCCGGTGGCTCGAGCGCGATCTCCAGACCCCGAGCAGGTACAATGCCGTCCTGGCCCGGCTCGCGCTCGGCGAATGCGACTGGGGGGCGCTGCACCAGGCGGTGCCCGATCTGACGTCGAGTGGCCAGCTCGCTCCGTACGTCCGTCGACTCGAGGAGCTCGGTCTCGTGGAGGTGCGTCGCTCCCTCGACGCGGCGCCGACGAGTCGAGCTCGCCGCTACCAGATCGCGGACCCCTTTCTCGCGTTCTGGTACCGCTTCATTCACCCGCTCCCCTATGCGCCACCCGGCTCACGTGACCGCGCGGAGGTCGTCGTGCGCGATATCCGGCGTCGCCTCGACCCGCACCTCGAGCACGTGTTCCCCCTCATCTGCCGCCAGCACATGGAACACGACGCGATCGGGACCCTCGGAGCCAACGCCCGGGAGCTGGGTAGCCTCTGGGCAACGCGGTACGACATTCCTGTCGCGGGGATCCTCACGTCTGGCGCCGCATTCTACGGTGGCTGTCTCTGGCGGGCGCCTCAACGGGGAGAAGATCCGCTCGGCCCTCTGGACCTGTCCGCCCGCGAGACGCGCTACGGCTTCGGGCGAGAGCACCGCCTCCGCATCCTTTTCACCAGCACACCGCCACCCCGGTGGCTGGAGCGAGCGGTCATGCGCGGCGAACAGGCGATGCTGCTCGGGCCCGACCAGCTCGTCGGTACGTCCGTGGAGTGACCCGGATCTAGACCGGCTGTCTTTCCGAAGTCCTGGTGGCGACCGGGGGAAAGCGCACGTGGAAGGTCGTTCCATGACCCGGCTCGCTTTCCACGTGGATCGTGCCACCGCTCTGCTTGACGATCCCATAGGACGTGGCGAGCCCGAGCCCGGTCCCGCCGCGCTCACGGCGTGTGGTGAAGAACGGCTCGAAGATCCGGAGTCGGGTGTCTTCGTCCATGCCGATTCCGGTGTCGGCAAAGGTGATCGCCACATGGCGGCCGGGCGTGAGCCCGGGCCACCTGGATGCCGTACGGAGATCGACGTGCTCCATGAAGCTCCGTACGGTCACGACGCCTCCGTTCGGCATGGCGTCCCGCGCGTTGGCCGCGAGGTTCAGCACGACCTGCTCGAGCTGGGTGGGATCGACGCGAACCCGTGGCAAGTCGTCCTCGAGCTCCATGACGAGCTGGACGTCGTCGCGCAGAAGCCGGCCCAGGAGGCGCTCGAGCCGACCGAGGGAGTCGGAGACGTCCACCAGTAAGGGCTTCAGGAGCTGCTCCCGGCTGAACGCGAGCAGCTGTTTGGTGAGCTCCGCACCTCGCACCGCGGCGTTGCGGATCAGCTCCACCTCCTCGGCCCACTCGCTCTCTTCCGGCAGATCGAGGAGAAGCAGGTCCGACTGACCGACGATCACGGTGAGCAGGTTGTTGAAGTCGTGCGCGATGCCACCGGCGAGGCGTCCGACCGCCTCCATCTTCTGCGCCTGCCGGAGCTGCTCCTGGAGATTCCTGCGATGGGTGATGTCACCGGCGACCCCGAGCACATGATGGGCGGCGCCTGTCTCGTCACGAACGGGGAACGCCCGGTCCCAGATCCAACGCACGCTGCCGTCGGGCGTCACGATGCGGTACTCCTCGTCGTATCCCCCCTCCCCCTGACGCAGAACCGCCTCACTCACACGATCGACGTCGTCCGGGTGGATCGAGTCGAGCCAGACGCTCCGGTCGTCGAGGAGCTCTCGCGCGTCGCGGCCCCACACTCGCTCGAAGGCCGGACTGACGTACTCGATCGTGCGCCCGTCCGGCGCCATCACCCAGAAGACGTCCTGAACGTGCTCGGCGATCTCCCGAAACCGCTCCTCGCTCTCGCGGAGCCTCCGCTCGGCGCGCGCCTGCTCCGAGACGTCGCGCACCACGCTCACCGCGCCTCCCGCGAGTCCCGCCTCCAGGTCCAACAGCGTGACGGTCTGCTGGGCCTCGAACACCGTCCCGTCACGACGTCGCATCGGGACGCTCGCACGGTAGGTGCCGCCCTGGACGAGAACCTCCTGACTCCCCGCCCCGAAGTTCTCGAAGCGATCTCGCGAGACATGAAGGACCGCCGTCGACCGGCCGACGAGCTCTTCGCGACTCCACCCGAAGATGGTCTCGGCGGCCCGATTCGCCTCCACCACCGTCCGGTGGTCATCACCCTTGATGATGAGCACCGCCTCGGAGAGGTTCGCGAAGGTCCTCTCGAGAAGCCGAAGCGTATCCGCCAGGCGGCCGCTCGGAGCGCCTTGCTCGTTCATGTCTCCACCGGGGTGGACTCGTTCACTCTCACCCCATGCGGGAGCGGGTCTCGGAAGCAGGTGACGCAACATGGGCCGCATCGGAAGGGAGGGGCAACAATTGCGCACCGACCTTCGGCCTCATTCTGCTGCTCCCGGGCCGAAGACGACGTTCCTCGCGTGCTCGTAGATCAGCGACGTCTCCACGTGCGCGACCTCCGGCCGCGAGGTGAACGCATCGAGGATGAGCTCACGCAGGGCGTCGGAATCCCGGACCGCGACGTGCACGAGAAAGTCGTTCGCGCCGGCTACGTGAAAGACCGAAACCGCCTGATCGAGCGTGAGCATGCTCTTCCGGAAAGCTTCGAACGCCTTGCGCGTGTGTCGCGCCAGGCGAACGGCCACGAGTGCCTGCAGGTCGACCCCGACGGCCCAGAGCTCGAGCTCGGCGTGGAATCCCCGAATGACACCGGAGGCGACGAGCCTCCGCACCCGCTCCAGGCACGTCGATTCGGCCACACCCACCCGTTTCGCCAGATCCTTGTTGGTGATCCTCGCATTCTGCTGCAAGGCTGCCAGAATCTCGTGGTCGATTCGGTCGAGATCGGCTACATCGGTCTTGGAGCGCATGATCTTCGGATGATGTGACTATAAGTGACATCGCATTCTAGAATAATAGGGTGTCATCGATTCATATGCGACCAAGGAAGAGCCATGGACGCCAGAGACCTCCATACCCTAGCGGTGCACGCCGGAAGAGAAGACTTCGTGGAGTTGGGTGTCCACGCCGCGCCGCTCGACCTGTCGTCGACCTATCCCGTCCCGGACCCGGATGCCGCCACGGTCGGCCTCGACCTGATGGTCGCCGGAGGCCGGCCGGTCGGTAATTCCGTATACGCTCGCCTCCACAATCCCACGGTGGCGCGCTTCGAGGACGCCCTCGCCGAGCTGGAGGGAACCGAAGCCGCGGTCGCGTACGCGTCCGGAATGGCCGCGATGACCGCCGCCCTGTTCGTCGCGGCGCAGGAGGGAAGACACGTCGTCGCCGTGCGTCCGCTCTACGGCAGCACCGATCATCTGCTCGCGTGCAAGCTTCTGGGCCTGGACGTCACGTTCGCCTCGGCTGACGGGGTGGCCGAGGCGGTGCGGCCGGACACGTCTCTGGTCGTCCTGGAAACGCCAGCGAATCCCACTTTGGACCTCGCCGACATCCGGGCCGTGTCCGAGGCCGCCGGCGACGTGCCACTCCTGGTGGACTCGACGTTCGCCACGCCCGTCCTCCAGCGTCCGCTCGAGCACGGTGCGACGCTCGTGCTGCACAGTGCGACCAAATTCCTGGGAGGACACGGCGACGTGATCGCCGGGGTTATCGCCACGGACGAGGCGACAGCGCGCAAGCTGCGTCAGATCCGCGTGCTCACGGGGGCGCTTCTGCACCCGCTGGCGGCATTCCTGCTTCTCCGTGGCCTTCCCACCCTTCCGCTACGCGTCGAACGGGCGCAGTCCACGGCCTCCGATCTCGCACGGCGGCTCTCCGAGCACCCGCTGGTCACGCGCGTCCTCTACCCGGGGCTCGCCGGAGCGGACCCGGAAGGCATCGTCGGGCGCCAGATGAGCGGCCCCGGGAGCATCCTGTCCTTCGAGCTACCGACCGGTGAAGCGGCCAAGGCGCTCATGCGTGGCCTTTCGTTGATCACGCCCGCGGTGAGCCTCGGTTCGACCGACTCGCTCATCCAGCACCCCGCCGGCCTGACGCACCGTGTGGTCTCCCCGGCCGCCCGGGCATCGATGGGCATTGCCGACGGTCTGCTACGGCTGTCGGTGGGCCTGGAATCCGCGGATGCCCTGTGGACGGACCTGTTGGTAGGGCTGGCCCTGGCCGAACCCGCGACGTCGCTCACGGTGACGGTCTGAGATGATTCGGGGCCCCCTCGCTGAGCGAGGGGGCCCCGAATCGTCGGCGTCCGGCGGCCCGCGCGGTAATGCGTGGGCCCCTCCCTACACGTCCAGGTTTTTGACGTACTTGGCGTTCTTCTCGATGAACTCGCGCCGCGGCTCCACTTCGTCGCCCATGAGCCGGTCGAAGAGGCTCGACGCGATGGCCGCGTCCTCGATCTGCACCTGCATGATGGTGCGCGACTCCGGGTCCATGGTGGTCTTCCAGAGCTGGTCCGGGTTCATCTCTCCGAGACCCTTGTAGCGCTGGAGCCGGATTCCCTTGGGGTCGTTCGGCGAGCCCCCGAGCCGCTTGATGTACTCGACCCGCTCCGCCTCGTTGTAGGCGTAGAGCTCCTGCTTGCCCTTCTGGATCCGGTAGAGCGGGGGCTGCGCGATGTACACGTAGCCGGCCTCGATCAGCTCGGGCATCTGACGGAAGAAGAAAGTCAGGAGGAGCGTGCGGATGTGCGCCCCGTCCACGTCGGCGTCGGTCATGATGACCACCTTGTGGTAGCGCGTCTTCTCGAGCTCGAACTCCTCCCGGATCCCCGCGCCGATGGCGGTGATGATCGCCCGGATCTCGATGTTCGACAGGATCTTGTCGATACGGGCCCGCTCGACGTTCAGGATCTTCCCCTTCAGCGGGAGGATCGCCTGGTAAGCGCGGTCGCGGCCCTGCTTCGCGCTGCCGCCGGCGGAGTCACCCTCGACCAGGTAGATCTCCGTCATCGAAGGATCGTTGATGGAGCAGTCGGCGAGCTTGCCGGGCAAGACGCCGCCCTCGAGGGCGCTCTTCTTGCGCGCCAGGTCCCGGGCCTTCCGCGCGGCCTCGCGGGCACGAGCCGCCTGTAGCGATTTCTCGATGATCGCCTTCGCAGCCTTCGGGTTCTCGTCGAGGAACATCTGTAGATGCTCGTTGACGGCGGCCTCGACGGCCCCACGCACCTCGCTGTTCCCGAGCTTGGTCTTGGTCTGCCCCTCGAACTGAGGCTCCATGACCCGGACGCTCAGCACGCAGGTGAGTCCCTCGCGGACGTCGTCGCCGGAAAGGGTCTCGTCCTTCTTGAAGATCTTGTTGCGACGCGCGTAGTCGTTGATGGTCCGGGTCAGCGCCGCCTTCAAGCCCGTAAGGTGGGCACCGCCTTCGTGCGTGTTGATGTTGTTCACGAAGGTGTGCGTGTTCTCGCTGAAGCCCTGGTCGTACTGGAGCGCCAGCTCGATCTCGGCCTCGGGCTTCGACACCTCGAAGTAGCAGATGGTGTCGTGCACGGCCTGCCTACCTCCGCGCAGATAGGCGACGTACTCGGCGAGTCCGCCATCGTACTTGTAGGCCTCCTCCTGCCCCTCGTCCCGCTCGTCGGTCAGGACGATCCTCAGCCCCTTGTTCAGGAACGCGAGCTCACGAAGTCGGTTCGAGAGCACCTCCCAGGAGTAGACCAGCTCGGTGAAGATCTCGGCGTCCGGCTTGAAGGTCACGCGCGTGCCCGTGCCTCCCTCCGCCGGGCCCAGATCTTCGAGCTCCTTGGTCTTGATGCCCTGTTCGTAGCGCTGGTGGTACTTCCGGCCGTCACGGCGAATCTCGACCTCCAGATACTCGGACAGCGCGTTCACCACGCTGACGCCTACGCCATGCAGTCCACCGGACACCTTGTAGCTGTCCTTGTCGAACTTTCCGCCGGCGTGGAGGACCGTCATGGCGAGCTCGACGCCCGGCACGTTCTCCGTGGGGTGGATATCCACCGGGATACCACGCCCGTCGTCCACCACCGTGATCGAGTTGTCGGGGTGGATGGTGACGGTGACCTCGGAGCAGTACCCGCCCATCGCCTCGTCGATGGAGTTGTCGACCACCTCGTAAACCAGGTGATGCAACCCGCGGGTGGAGGTCGAGCCGATGTACATGCCCGGCCGCTTGCGGACCGCCTCCAGGCCCTTGAGAACCTGGATCTGTCCCGCGGAGTAGGTCCCGCCCTTCGGAGCTTCTTTCTCGTTCGCCATGTCGACCCCTGACTCGTGCGCGCGGAGCGTGCCGCGCTACTCCGTCCCCGCCAACGCGAAGACGACTCGTTCGAAGGGAGCGTCCTCGACGCGCTCGTTCACGCGCTCGAGGAAGTCCCGCTTCATCATGTTCAACTCCATCAACCAGGCGCTGCTACGCACCTCGACGAAGAGCGTCGTGTCTTCCACGCCCTTCGCCCGCGTGACCTTCGCGAGCTCGTCGCCCACGATGTCCGGCCACAGCTCCAACACCTCCATGCGGCGCACCTGATCCCGAACGCCGTGCCGTTCCAGCACGCCGCTCAGGAGCCCGCCGATCCTGGCCGGCCCGCCGCCCCTCTTCACGTCTCGATCTTCCCGGCGTGGATCCGCCACTGCGGAAGCACGTCCTTACGCACCCGCACGTCCGATGGCTTGGGCGCCGTGAGGAGCACCTGCCCGACATCCGCCGAATCCATCAGGGTGAGCACTCGCTCGCTCCGTCCGGCGTCGAGCTCGGCGAACACGTCGTCGAGCAGCATGAGCGGCTCGGTGCCACGCCGCCGCCGGATCGTCCGTGCCTCGACCAGCCGCAACGCCAGAGCCGCCGTCCGTCGTTGACCGCCGGACCCGTACGCTCGGAGGTCCAGACCGTTCCCTTCTCCTGCGAGCTTGAGCCGGACTTCGTCCCGGTGCGGGCCGACGACCGTGACCGCGGTCCGCCGCTCCCGCTCGGCGGAGTCCTCGAGCGCCACGCGGAACGCCTCCTCGATTTCGGGGACGGTTTCCGCGCCGTCGAGGGTCACGCTGGACCGATACGCCATCTCGGCTCCCCCCTCGTCGGAGATGGTGTCGTAGCAGTCGGAGAATGCCTCACGACTCTCCCGAATCCACGCCATGCGGGCCTCGATCACGAGCGCGCCGCTCCTGACCAGGCCGCCGTTCCACGCGGTGACCGCCGCACGCGGCTGATTCGTCTTGAGAGACGCGTTCCTGCGAGACAGGACCTGACGGTACTCCTGCAACGCCTCGAGGTACCCGGGCTCGTTCAGCGAGAGCACGATGTCGAGGAAGCGTCGACGCTCGGAGGGGCCGCCGCTCACCAACTCGATGTCGGCAGGGGAAAAGATCACGGCCGCCAGGCGGCCGATCGCGTCACCGAGCCGGTCCGGCTCGTTGCCGTCGACGGTGACCTTCTTCCGCTTTCCGTCGCGCGCGAACGCCGCCGTGATCTCGCTGATCGCATCACCCTCGTCTCCGGACTCGACCGTGCCGCCGACCCGGAAGACCGGCTCGTCGAACGAGACGAGCTGATCGTCGCGGGCCCCGCGAAAGGACCTGAACGTCTCGAGATAGTAGATCGCCTCGAGGAAGCTGGACTTCCCCTGGGCGTTGTCGCCGACGAGGGCCGCTCCCTCCCGAGGGATCATCAGCTCCTGCCGTCCCAGGTTCCGGAACCCGCGCAGGGCGAGGCCCGTCAAGCGCACGCGGGTCGGCTGGGAAGGTTCCTTCGAGGCATGGAGAAAGTTAACCGCGAGCACCCGGCCCGACCACCCCCGCCGCCGGTGCTGAAGCCGTTGCGCCGCAATGCTTTCAGGCCCCGGGCGAGGGGACCGGCAGGTATGTCGGGAACCGGTCTGCCTCGGGCCGCGTTACCGACCCTTGAACTCCGGCTTGCGCTTCTCCAGGAAGGCGTTCATGCCCTCCTTCATGTCCTCTGTGGAGGCGAGAAGGCCGAACAGCGACGATTCGTAGTCGAGGGCTTCGGCCGTGGCCGTGTCCAACGCCCGGTAGATCGACTCGAGGGCCATGCGCACGGCGACCGGACCGTTCTTCGTGACCTTCCGGAGCAGCTTGTGCGCCTCGTCCATGAGCTCCGCGCGCGGCACGACGGCCGACACGACGCCCAGATCGCGCGCCCGCTCCGCGTCGAACATCTCGCCTGTGAGCGTCAGCTCGATGGCTCGGCCGAGTCCGGTCAGCCTCGCGAGTCGGATCGTGCCGCCGTAGCCCGGAATGATGCCCAGCCCGACCTCGGGAAGCCCGAACTTCGCATTGTCCGAAGCGATCCGCATGTGGCACGCCAACGCGAGCTCGAAGCCGCCGCCCAGTGAGAAGCCACCCACGGCCGCGAGCACCGGCTTTGGAAAGCGCTCGATGGCCCGGAACACGTCCTGGCCGTCCCGACTCACGCGGACCCCGGACACCGAGTCCATCTTGGCGAGCTCACCGATGTCCGCACCCGCAACGAACGCCTTCTCGCCGCCGCCGGTGAGGATGACCCCCCGGACCGAGTCGTCGTCTCGAAGGCTTGCGAAGGCTTCTCCGATTTCCGCCACGACGTCCGCGTTGAGCGCGTTCATCTTTTCCTGGCGGTCGACGACCACGGTTGCGATCTCCGTGTCGCGCTCGACTCTCACGTGGGCCCAATCGGTC
The DNA here is from genome assembly GCA_041690395.1 of Longimicrobiales bacterium. Taxonomy (GTDB): domain Bacteria; phylum Gemmatimonadota; class Gemmatimonadetes; order Longimicrobiales; family Gaopeijiaceae; genus JAWLHJ01. The sequence continues at coordinate 203,358 of JAWLHJ010000006.1, forward strand.
ATTCCGGTCATCCTCCGGGGGTGTTTACGTCGTTCGCAGCCACGCAAGATAGCGACCCACGGCGACATGGAAAAAGGCGGACCCAGGCCTTACCTTCACGCGCCGGCGGAGCCGCCCGCGATGGGCGTCGGCGCCGGTCTTCGAGTCCCGCACCACGAGCTACACGAGGAGCACGCATGAGTCGTTCGCTCAACAAGGTCATGCTGATCGGGAACGTCGGGAACGACCCCGAGATCCGTGCAACGGGCTCCGGAGCCCGGGTCGCCAAGCTCTCGCTCGCGACGAACCGGACGTGGTCGGATCGGGCCGGACAGCAGCAGGAGCGGACGGAGTGGCATCGGCTGACCTTCTTCGGCCGCGTCGTCGACATCGTCGAGCAGTGGGTGAAGAAAGGCGACCGGCTCTACGTCGAGGGGCGGATCGAGTACTCGCAGGTGGAAGGCGAGGGAGGCACGCGGTACTTCACCGACATCGTCGTCAACGACATGGTGATGCTCGGATCCTCCGGACCTACATCCGGTGGCGGGGGGGGAGGCGGCGGATACGGCGGCGGTGGGTACGGCGGATCCGACGACTCGGGTCCGTCGATGACCGAGCCCGACGACGACCTGCCGTTCTAGCAGGTCGCTGGAAGAGCGGAGCGCGCCGCCTCAGCCGTCCGTGGGCGCTTCCATCTCGGATCGCCACAGCCCCATCAGGTACGCGTCGTAGCGCTCCGGGTTCGCGACGTAATCCTCGACCCAGACCTCGAACGGGGGAAGCGCGACACGGCGGGACAGCCAGCCGGTGGCGACCTGGACCATCTCGGCGTACCCGAGACTCCCGCCGCCCCCTTCTTCCACCTGGGCGCGGTGCGCGATCAGGTAGATCTCGTCCGGAGTAAGGTAGACGAGAAGATCCGCGATCTGGGCCGAGCAGTAGTCCAGATATTTGGCCCGCAGGAGCTCGAGAGGCTCGCTCCCGCCTCGCTCGCCTGCGTCCACTTCTGCCTCCCGCCGGACGTGAAAAAGCCCCCGGCTCACACCGGGCGCGAAGGAATGGAGCGTGTCCGCTCCCATCGCGCCTAGGTATGTACCGCGGGGCTGCTCAGCGCAAGGGGTTCAGCTGAGAGGTGCGGCGGCGCCCTCCGCCTGGTCTCCGAGGGTCGCGCCCTCACCGTCGCGCAGATGCCGGTAGATGGAACGTCGCGTGAGGCCGTACAACACGATCCGACTCAGAAACTCAGGGTCGCTCTCCTGGACCTCTTCGGCCTGCGCTGCGATATCGCGCGGAAGGCGAACATTAAGCTGAACGGACCGGGTTTCCCACATCGACACACCTCACCCTGATTCTATGGGGTAAAAAAAACCTGCAATTCGAACTTTCTCGAAGTTCGGCATCTTTCCCCAGCGCCGCAGGGCACGGGGTGCCGGCCAGCCTTAACGTGCGATCAACGGTAAGCGGGGCCACCGGGGGGCGCAACCCCTGAAAACGGGACACCGCAAGAAGCCCGAAGACACATAAGTTGTTGCAATGTCGCAACTTAGTGTTTTGGCGACAGCAGGCGAATTCACCTGTTCCTGAGTCGCTCACGATGCTGGATCGCAACTCGCCCGCAATGCGGAAGTACAAGCGGCGCACCGGGTTCTCGACCGAGCATCGTCACCGGACAGCCATGTCTCCGTACCCTGATTTTTACAAAAAACACTCAGGCGAGACAGGACCGCAGGAAGGCCTCGAGCGAGGTGACGTCGAAGTCCATGAAGCGGTCTCGGAGGGCTTCGGCGGACGCCTCCCGGAACACGGGTGCGGTTCGATGGGAATCGTGCAGCGCGGGCCCCGTGAACGCGAGGTGCGCGCGCCATGCGCCGTCGTGCGGATAAGCGCACAACGTGACCCTCCAGCGCTCGTCGCCCCGGGTCAGCTCGCGCGCGGCCAGGGTGGCGGGATCAGCGGGCGAAGGGGCGTCGACGGCCTCGTCCCAATCCTCGAAGTGTGCCTCGGGATGGCGCGCCAGATCGGCCAACCACACATCGAAAGGGGGGAGGGGCAGCAGCGTGACGCAGTGCTCCATCAACACACTGAGGGGATCAGCACCCCCGGCGGTCGTCGCGTCCATGCGGGCGAGGGCGGCGCGGTACAGGGGACGCACGGCGTCCTTCGGCAGGATCGAAACGAGACGCCGCGCCTGGCGACGCCGGTAGGCGCGATACCAACGCCGTAGCTCCTCCTCACTAGCGCCGGTGCGGGCGCTGACCTCGAGGGCGGCGGGAGTCACGCGGCTCCGCTCAATGGACGGTGGCGGTCGCGAGGGGCGATCCCGTCCCCTTGCGACCCTCCGTGGGCTGGCCGCCCTGAAGGCCCGAAAGCGTCTCGCGAGCTCCGAAGGTGTCGACGACTCCCGACACCGCTGCGAAGCGATCCGGCTCGAAGCGTGATGCGAGTCGCGCGAGTCCCCGTCGCACCAGGGCCAGTACGTCGCGAACGTCGCTCATGGACCGCGGAAGCTCGAAGGCCACGCGATAGCGAAGGCCGGCCTCGCGCGGGGACGGGCTGACCCGCCGGAGCGGCACGCCGGGGAACGCCTCGAGCAACGCTCCCTCGAACTCTTCGTCCGGCGTGTGGAGCGCGGTCCGGAAGACCAGGGCGCAATCGTCGTAGTCCAAAACGGCCCTCACGATCCGCCCGGCACCGAGCACGATACGGATCGAAGTGCCCTCGTGCAGATCGAAGTCCCGGCAGATGTCCCGGTACCCGATCCTGAGGAGCACGGGGCGCGTGAGTGGTCCGAAGCCGAGTCTCTCCAACACGTTGAGCGCGACCTGGAAGCCGTATCTTCGTACCTCGTGCGTGTCCTCGGTGGCGGCCGCCCGCTCGAGGAGCCGCTCGACGTGTTCGTGGGTCGGCTCGTACGCCCAGTCGAGCACGACCAACTCACGGCTCAGGTCGAGCACCTTGGAGCGCCCGCTCCCGAGATCCACGACCTCGGAGGCGGCGGCGTAGCGGCCATCGACGACCAGCGCCATGCCGATGTCTTCGATACGCCCACCGGCGAAATCCATCTCGTGGACGTCCCGGTACTGGACGATGGCGCGGGTGAGAGGCAGCGCGCAGACCCCGGGCACGTCGCCCATCGCCTCCGTCCGGCCGTAGCTACGCACAGCTGGGTCCATGATGGCTCCTTCCGGTCGCGGCGCGGACGCGGCGCTTCGATCGACTGAACAACCGGACGCCGAGGTCCGGAACGCGGGGAAAGCACGATAACCATTTGTTTCCGCGGATCGCAATGCTGCTTCCACGCGGCCGACGGGCCATCTCGGGGGCCATGCTCCGGCCCCACCGGACCGGCGTTGCTCCCCGGAGCGGATCGCTTTAACTTTCCAAGCTCATCATCTGTTTCAACCCGTAGGAAGGTGATCCTCTTGGAAGTCGTCGTTCAGGACAACGAGAGCCTCGACCGCGCTCTGCGCCGGTTCAAGCGCAAGGTGCAGCGGTCCGGTCTCTATTCCGAGCTCCGCAAGCGGCGGTACTACGAGAAGCCCAGCGCCCAGCGGAAGCGGAAGCGGGAAGCTGCGATTCGTAGAGAGCGTCGACGTCAGCGTCGCGGACGTCGACCGTAGCGCCGCGGCGTAAGCCGCGAACGACTGAAAAGGCCGGCCCCCGTCGACGGGAGCCGGCCTTTTTTGCGTCCCTGCGGGTCAGGCGACGCGTCGCGAGAACAGATCGTCCAGCGCGCTCCACCCTTCGAGCGCCTCGCGCGTCAGGTGGGCCCGCGCGAACGCGACGAGGAGCCAGCGACGGGCGTCGGGCTCCCTCAGCCGCCCCGGAGTGGCACCCGTCAGCACCCTGACCATACGACACATGTTGGTATCCGAGGTGAATCCCAGGGCGTTCGCCGCGGCCGCTACCGTCACCTCGGGCACGGAGAGGGCCTCCGCCACCGCCAGGCTCCGAAGCCAACGCTGGTATGTGAACGGCGACTCGAGGCCCCGTCTGCGGAAGCGAGCCTTCAGAGCACCTCGGCTCAAGCCGGCGAGCTCCGCCACCTCGCTCAGGTCCGTGTAGCGGGCGGGCAACTCGAGCGTGCGACGTGCGAAAGACCGGAACGACAGGGGAAGCGGGCCGCCCGCGAGTCGGCCCAGGTCCGCGAGCGTCCGGTCGACCCAGGTCGTTTCGCGGCTCAGTTCCGCGACCATCCCACGGAGGCGCGTCTCGATGTAACCGCTGCGCGCCGGTGGAACGTCGTGCCGTTTCCGCGCCCTGTCCCACTTCGAGAGCAACTCCGGTGGAACGTAGAGGACCGGAACGCCCGAAACCCGTTCCGGCATGACGCCCCGCCGGTCGTCGCACACGAGGAGTCGAGCATGACCGTGCTCCAGCGCGCGGTCGATCCACTCCCCGTCGGCCACGACGTCCTCGTCGGGACGGGCGATCCTCCGGACCGCGGCCTGGAGGCCGGGGTCACGCGCGGTGAGCAGGATCATGCGCAGATCTCATGCGTGGGCTGGTCGTGAGCGATGCCATGAAGCTGCGCGAAGGGCCCGCGGGGCGCAAACGCCCACGGGCCCTCCGTACTCACCAGCGCCCTCCGTGGGGCGCTCCATCTCCCCGTCGACCCGATCAGATCGGAAGCGGCACCGGCTTTTCGCCGGACCAGTCGTAGAAGCCCTGGCCGGACTTGCGGCCGTACCGGCCCATCGCGACGATCCGCTTCAGGAGCGGCGGGGGCGCGTAACGCTCCTCCCGGTACTCGTCGAACATGATCTCACTGATCTTGTAGAGGGTGTCGATCCCCACGAAGTCACAAAGCGTGAAGGGACCCATCGGGTACCCGCAGCCGAGCACCATCCCCGTGTCGATGTCCTCGATGCTCGCCACCCCGCGCTCGAGCTGGCGGATCGCGTCGAGCATGTAGGGGACGAGCAGCAGGTTCACGACGAAGCCCGAGTTGTCCTTCGCGGCAATCGGCACCTTGCCGAGCTTCTTCGAGAACGCGAACGCTCGGTCGAACGTCTCGTCGCTGGTCGCGATCGTGCGAACGACCTCGACGAGCTTCATCACCGGCACCGGATTGAAGAAGTGCAGCCCCACGAAGCGGTCGGCACGGTCGGTGTTCGCCGCCATGTCCGTGATCGTGAGCGAGCTCGTGTTCGACGCGAAGATCGTGTCGGGGCCGCAGAGGCCGTCGAGCTCGCCGAACAGGGCGTTCTTCACCTCGAGATCTTCGACGATAGCCTCGATGACGATGTCGCACGGCGCGAGGTCGGCGACCTCGGTCGTGAACGTGAGCCGGCCCAGGGCGGCATCGCGGTCCTCCGGGGAAATCTTCTCTTTCGACACGGCCCGCTCGAGCGACTTTTCGATGCGGCCGCGCCCCTTGTCCGCCGACGCCTGATCGACCTCACGAACGATGACGTCGAAGCCGTGGGTCGCGGCCACTTCGGCGATGCCGCTCCCCATGAGACCCGCTCCGACGACGCCCACCTTCTGAATGCTCAAGATTCGTCTCTCCGTGTATTCCGTAGGATACTCATATTGTACTCAAGACTTACTCACGCCGAACGTCAGAAAGCCTCGACGATCACCGCGCCGCCCTGGCCGCCACCGATGCAGGCCGAACCGAGGCCGTAGCGGAGCCCACGACGCCGGAGCTCGTGCACGAGATGGATCGTGATCCGTGATCCCGACGCGGCGAGCGGGTGCGTGATCGCGATCGCCCCCCCGTTCACGTTGGTCTTCTCGGGATCCAGTCCGAGCTCCTTCTCCACCGACTTGTACTGCGGGGCGAAGGCCTCGTTGACCTCGACCAGGTCCATGTCCTCGAGCTCCATCCCGGCCTTCTCCAGCGCGAGTCGGGCGGCCGGAGCCGGACCGATGCCCATCACCTTCGGCTCTACGCCCACGAAGCCCCAGGACACGATGCGCCCGAGCGGCTTCAGCCCGTTCGCCTCGGCGTAGTCGGCTCCGGCCAGCACGGCGCTCGCCGCGCCGTCGCCGATGCCGCTCGCGTTCCCGGCCGTCACCAGTCCGTCCTTACGGAAGTACGGGCGCAGCTTGGCCAGCGTCTCCATGGTGGTGTCGGGGCGCATGTGCTCGTCGGCCGCGTACTGGGTCTCCCCCTTACGGGTCCTCACCGTCACGGGCGCGATCTCGGCTTCGAAATACCCGGCGTCCCAGGCGGCCTTGGCCCGCTGCTGCGACAGATACGCCACCTCGTCGGCTTCCTCGCGCGTGACCTTGTAGCGATCCGCCAGCTCCTCGGCGGTCTGTGCCATGGTCAGGTCACAGTTCGTGTCGAGGAGGGACTGCCAGAGCATGTCCTCGAACTGCTGGCCGGCCGGGCCGAGCCGGAGCGCCTGGCCCCAGCGAGCACCCCGCACCACGTGCGGTGCCTGGCTCATGGACTCGGTGCCGCCTGTCAGACAGACGTTCGCCTCGCCGAGGACGATTTCCTTCGCACCCTGGACGATCGCTTCGAAGCCGGAGCCGCACAGACGGTTCACGGTCAGCGCGGGCTTCTCCTCGGGCACGCCCGCCTTGAGCGCCACATGACGTGCCAGATAGATCGCGTCCGCGGAGGTCTGGAGGGCGTTGCCGAAGAAGGTGTGATCGATCTGGTCGGCCGTGATGCCGGCCGCCTCGATCGCGGCGGAGCTGCTTAAGGCGCCCAGGTCGGTGGCCGTGAAGTCCTTGAGGCTACCGCCGAACGTGCCGAAGCCCGTGCGCTTCCCCGCGAGGATGACGACGTCGCGTGAGTGTCCTTGGGTTGCCATGAATCCTCTGATCGAAATGATGGTCGTGTGATCGTTCGACTGGTCGGACCCGGGGCTACCCCCTGCGTCCGTCTCGGTTCACCGGAAGCGCCGCACGGGCGGGCCCGCCGATGCGCTCAGCCGCGGACGCGCTCCACGATCCAGTCACCCACCTGGCTCGTCGTGAGGGATCCACCCAGATCCGGCGTGGTCGCGCCCTCCCGAATCGACGCCACGACCGTGTCGTGGATCCGTTCGGCCCCGGCCGTGTCGCCGAAGTGTTGGAGCATCAGCCCCACGCAACGGACGGCGCCGAGGGGATTGGCCTTGCCCTGGCCCGCGATGTCCGGGGCGGATCCGTGCACCGGCTCGAAGAGGGCGTGCTTGCCAGGGTGGATGTTCGCGGATGGCGCGAGGCCCAGGCCGCCCGTGATCTCGGCCGCGAGGTCGCTCACGATGTCGCCGAACAGGTTCGGCGCCACGATGACCCGGTACCGCTCCGGCCGCCGGACGAGGTCCATCGCCATGGCATCCACGTACATGGCATCGGTCTCGATGCCCGGGAAGTCCTCGGCGACCTCCTTGAACACGCGGCGCCAGAGCCCGCCCACGTGGCGCATCGCGTTCGCCTTGTCGACCAGCGTCACACGCTCACGACCGTGCTCCCGCGCGTACTCGAAGCCTGCGCGGATGAGCCGCTCCACGCCCTTGCGGGTCGCGATGTTCTCCTCGATGGCGAGCTCGTCGGGGGTACCGGACTTGAAGCTCCCGCCCATGCCCGTGTACTCGCCCTCCGTGTTCTCACGGAAGATCTCCAGGTTGAGCCCCGGATCGACCGACTCGAGGGGACACAGCTCCGGCGCGAGGAGGGTACACGGCCGGAAGTTCACGTAGAGATCCAGCCGGAAGCGCATGCCGAGCAGGATGTCCTTGGCGTGCTCGTTGCCCGGCACCCGTGGGTCGCCGAGGGCGCCCAGGAGAACCGCGTCGTGGTCGTCCGCGAGCGACCGGAACTCGTCGTCGGTGATCGTCACACCGTCCCGCAGATAGCGGTCGGCGCCGAGGTCCCAGTCCACGAGCTCGTAGCTCTGACCGGACACGGAGGCGGAGGCCTCGAGCACGCGCCGAGCCTCCGCGAGCACTTCCGTTCCGATTCCGTCACCGGGAATGAGGGCGATCCTGGGCATAATCCATCCGGGTCGGAGGGAGGCCGACGGCGGCGGGCCGCCGGGCCGGCAAAGCCCCGGAGATTAAACGAAGACGTCGCCGATTTCCACCGCGGGAGGGTGGTGCCCGCGCCTCACCTCTCCGGGAGCGGCTCCACGACGATCACGCCCCTTCGGACGGGGCCGCCGCCCTCCACGTGGAAGGGATACCGCCCCGGCGGAGCGTCGACGAAGGAGAGCACGAAACGGCTTCCGCGTGACACCATGGGCGGGGACGCGAGTTGGTCCAGCCCCTCCATGAAGGAGAGCGCCGGGCCGGCGAGGCTGTCGACTTCGAAGAGCAGCTCGTGGACCCAGGAGTCGGCGGTCACGAACTGCAGGTAGTCGCCCTGGAGCACCACCACTTCGGCCGGGTCGACCGCGCCCTCGATGCCCCCGAGGAGGCGCACCTCGTGCACCCGGTCGCTGGGCTCGAGGCCGAGCTCGCGCTGGAGTCGCTGGTCCGGCGGCAGATCCGACTCGCCGGAACCACAGCCCGTCAGGATGAAGCCGAGGAGGGCGGCCGCGGCCACCCTCGACCGCTTCAGGACGGGCGCTCGGTTCCGCACGAGATGCAGAAACGCCACTCCGGCTCGAGCTCCTCGCCACAGCCGGCGCACGGAACGGCATGGACGTCGGTTCCGCAATAGGGACAGAAGTTGAGGTCGTCCCGGGCGGGCAGCGGGGCGCGGCACCACCGGCAGGTCTCGCCGGCACTGCCCGGGGCGGACGCGACCCCTTCGCCGGCAGATCCGTCCGGAACGGACCCGCCCACCGTGTCGACGTTGCCGCCAGTCGCTCCGCGGGCCCCGATCGCGGCCTCCGGCCGCCGGGACGCGTCCGCCTCCGATGACTCTCCCTCCGCCCGCCCCGCCCCGTTCGCGAAGTCGGGGTTGAGCCGCACGTCGACCGCCGCGTACTCGCGGTACACTCCGGTGTTGGGGTTCTTCGACTGCAGCTCGGACCGGAGCTCGCGCAACGCGTGCTCGGACTCGAGCACGAGGTATCCCCCCTCCCCGGCGAGGAGCCGGATGAGGGCGTCCTCGTAGTCCCCGTTCATCTCGACGCCGATCCGGTCACGATGCGTCGGATAGGGGACCAGATCCTGATAGATCTCGGCGACGGTGAACGGCCCCGTCAGATAGTCCGGACGCTTGGACCTGATCTCCTCGACCAGGACCTTGTGAAAGGACTGCAGCACGTCGTCCGCAACCGTCATCCGTCGTCTCTCTCCGTTTCCAGTCTGATGAGACCCGCGGCGATGGCGCTGCAGACGAAGGTCTCGGGATCCGTGAAGGGGATCTCGAGGCCGCTCTGCTCGTGCCAGCGCTCCGCGAGCCTGCGCATGTACCGCCCGAGGCTCTCGTGTGAGAAGCCCGCGAGGTCCCTCATTTGACGCACGATCTCCACCCATGTTCCCTGCAGCCTACGTCCGTCCCCGAGCCGCACCACGAATGCCTCGTGAGGACCGGCGCCTCGCTCGAATAGCTCGAGCTGCCCGGGATCGTAGGGCTGTGGCGCATTGCCCTCCACCCTCGACTCGATCTCGGCCAGCAGGCGGTCGACCGGGTCCTCGAAGTCCTCGAGCTCCCGGAGCCGTTGCTCCCACGGGACCAGGTGGACGTCACCGGCGTCGAGGTGCCAGAGGCTCCTCTTCAGCTCGATGAGCCGCCAGACGGCGAGGGGGTCCCAGTGCTCGGGAGGAGGCACCCGCTCCAACTCCCTGAGCGCGGCTTCCCAGTCACCGCGGTCGTAAAGAAGGTGACCCAGGTAGATGCGCGCTTCGTGGAGGTCTGGGTCGAGCCGGAGCGCCCGGCGAATCTGCCGACCTGCGCCCACGTCGTCGCCCAGACGATGGAGCGCATACCCGAGCGAGGCGGCCGCCTCGGCGTTGTCGGGTCGCGCCGACGCCGCCTGGGCGAAGACGTCGCGACATTCCGCGTACATCGCCGCGCGGTAGAGCGCCCGGCCGATGGTGAGCATCAGCTCGATATCGTCGTCGTAGCCCGCTTCCGCCACACGCCTGAAGAGCTCCATGGCGCCGGCATGATCGCCGAAGCGGAGAAGCGCTTCTCCCAGCCCGACCAGGGCGTCCTCGTGGTTGGGATCCAGCACCACGGCCCGGTCGAACGCGTGGCGCGCCCAGGCATACTCTTCACGGGCGAGCCGTGCGTATCCGAGTCCCACGTAGAGCTCCACCGCGTTGGGGTAGAGCGTCAGGCCCTCCTTGAGCATCTCGAGGGCCCCGTCGTAATCACCGTCGTTGTAGAGCTTGTGTGCCTGTTCGTCGTATTCCTCCGAGCTGAGGAACCGGTCGGGCATGTAGCTGAGCTCCTTGTCGACGACGGAAGCCGACGCGATGGGCATGCACCGGACGGAGGTGCAGGTGAGCCGGAAATTAATGTGCGCCGACGTACGGAACCACCCTGCCGCGGGTCAGACCTTCCCGTAGGTCACGCCACACGCGGAGCAGACGAGCTCCTTGCCGGCCCTGGTCAGCAAATGGCCGGGTCCGTGCCTCGGGCAGTCGGGGTCCCGACCGGCCTCCAGCTGGTCCTTGACCTTCTTCTTCTCGGTCCGGGTGGCCTTCGGAATCGGCAATTCGTACCGCAGCGACGAAGCACTGCACTCTAGGAGAGCCATGGCACTGCCGTCGTCGAGCGGACGGACGCGGAGCAGGATGAGGAAGCCTCCGGCCGGCGACTCCATGCGCTGCCCCGCGTAATACTGCTTCAGCAGCGCCTTCTCGTTGTCGAGTTGCAGGATCTGGCCCAAGACACCCCCCCGTATTCGACGAAAATTGGCCGGGAGTATACCTGCACCGCCCGCCCGGCGCCACCCGGGCCTCGCAGGGGAACGAAAAACGGAGCGGGGAGTCGCCCAAGGGTGACTCCCCGCTCCGTTCAGACTTCGGGAGACGGCGTGACCGTTGGGTCAGGCGACGCCCGCGTCCTCCAGCTTCTTGGCCGAGCTGCCCGCGCCGTGCGCGATGGCCGGCCGGCAGAACCGGATCCCGATCTCGTGCAGGCCCCGGAGCTCCAGATCACTCAGATCCGGATACCGCTCACCGAGGTACTCGATGGTCTCGTCCATCCAATGGCGCTGATCGTCCTCGGCCGCCTGCAATACGCCACACCGGTTGATGTGGCTGAACAGCTCGTCACGCGCGCGATCCAGAAGTTTCTCTTTCGACAAAATCTCCCTCCGTCTTGTTCCTAGCCAGGGCCCACCCCTGGTTTTGGCATGGGCCTCAGCCGTATAACGTAATCATGATTCAACCTTTGACCAAACCGTGACCATGGACCGTGACCCTACGCTCGACCCGGTGACGCTTGAAGTGTACCGGCACCTCTTCACCGCCCTCGCCGAGGAGATGGGTGCCGCGCTGCGACGTACGTCCTTCTCCCCGAACATCAAGGAACGGCGTGACTACTCGTGCGCGCTCTTCGACCCCGAGGCACGGGCGGTGGCGTTGGGCGACCACATGCCGGTCCACCTGGGCGCGATGCCGATGAGCGTCCATGCGGCGCTCGAACGGCTGGGGCCCTTGGCGCCCGGAGACGTCGCGTGCCTGAACGACCCGTTCCACGGCGGGACGCACCTCCCCGACATCACCCTGGTCGCGCCGGTGCACGAGGGCGATCGGCTCCTGGGCTACGTCGCGTCCCGGGCGCACCACAGCGACGTGGGTGGGTCGACCCCCGGGTCGATGCCCCTGGCGCGCGAGATCTTCGAGGAGGGGCTCCGCATTCCGCCGGTCAAGCTCTTCGAGGCGGGGGTGCGCAACGAGGCGCTCTGGCAGACCATCCTCGCCAACGTCCGGACCCCGGACGAGCGCTCGGGTGATCTCGACGCGCAGCTCGCGGCGCTCAACACGGGGGCGCGCCGCCTGCGGGAGATCGCGGGACGCAGGGGCGAGGACCTCACGCTCCGGGCAATGGACGGCCTCATTCGATACGCTGACCGCCTGGTCGACGCCGGCACGCGCCGCATCCCGGAGGGTCGCTACGAGGCCGAGGACCACCTCGAGGACGACGGATTCGGGTCCGGACCGGTGCCCATTCGGGTGGCCCTGACGGTACGCGAAGGCTCGATCGACGTCGACTTCAGCGGAAGCTCGCCGCAGGTGCCGGGCGGGGTGAACGCCGTCTCGGCCATCACGGCTTCCGCGGTGCGGTATACGGTCCGCTGCGTGATCGAGGCGCTGCTCGGAGAGTCGATGCCCGCGGGAGGTGGGTCCATGGCCGCCGTCGCGCTGACCCTGCCGGAGGGATCCGTGGTGAACGCGAAGCTCCCCGCCTCGGTCGCCGCCGGGAACGTGGAGACCAGCCAACGCATCACCGATGTCCTGATCCGCGCCTTCGCCGAAGCCCTGCCGGATCTCATGCCCGCGCTCTCGCAGGGAACCATGAACAACACGACCATCGGCGGCGTCGACCCCCGCACCGGGCAGCCGTTCGCCTACTACGAGACCGTCGGCGGCGGGATGGGTGCCGGACCGTCGGGCGACGGCCTGAGCGGCGTGCACACGCACATGTCCAACTCGCTCAACACGCCCGTCGAAGCGCTCGAGCACGCCTATCCGTTCCGCGTGACGCGGTACGGCCTCCGGCGGGGCACCGGCGGCCGGGGAGTCCACCGCGGCGGGGACGGACTCCGGCGGGATATCATGCTCTTCGCGCCGGCACGGGTCGCGCTCCTCTGCGAGCGCCGGGTCGAAGGCCCGGCCGGCGCCCGCGGGGGAGCTCCGGGCTCACCCGGAGAGAACGTGCTGATCCGCGACGGGGAGGAGAAGTCGTTGCCCGGAAAGGCTACATTCTTCGTCGAAGCGGGCGACATCGTCAGCATCCGCTCCCCGGGAGGCGGAGGGTGGGGGCGGCCGCCCGAGTGACCGAGGCCCCAGCAGCGACAAGCCGAGCGACATGCATCTCCGATTCTCAGCGATCTGCGACGAAGCCCACGCCACGCCCGAGGGAAAGCTCGAGCTCCACGGCGTCTATCACGATCTCTCGGCGCCGGGCTTCCCGGCGAAGCAGGACCGGCTCGTGCTGGTGCTCGTGCTCGAATGGGACCGGGAGGACCATGGACGATTCCGCTTCCGCGCCGATCTCGAGGACGAAGACGGCAACACGTCGCTCACCGTGGAAGGTGAGACGGAGGTCCGGACGCCCCGCGAGGGGAACCCGCCCTCACGTAGTCAGCTCGTCATGCCCATGGAGGACGTGATCTTCCCGCATGCCGGCCAGTACGTCTTCCGTGTGCGCGTGAAGGGGCAGACCCTGGACGGGCCGGGCCTCTACCTCATGGAGGTCCCCGAGGAGTCCGCGACCCCGTCGTGAGTCTTCCCGAGGGATACTCCCGCATGAGCTCGGAGGCCGTGCATGTCTTCGCCTGGGACGACGCGCGCGAGTGGGCCGAGGAGGCGCTGGAGCGGTACGGCACCCTGGCCGCGTGGGCCGCATCGGCTCCGGAAGCCCGGAGGCTCACGGGTCGCGGCACGGTTCTCGTCGTGGACGCCCCCGTCCCCGGCCCCGACGCGCGGGCGCGCTGGGTCGTCCGGCACTACCTGCGCGGCGGCGCGGTCGCCGCGCTGCTCCGGGACCGCTACTTCGACGTCGGGACGTCACGACCCGAGCGGGAGCTCGAGGCTTCGAGCACGGCGCGGGCGCGTGGCCTCCCCACCCCGGCGGTGGTGGCAGGCGCGACCTATCCCGCCGGCACCATGCGCTACCGTGCCGATCTCGTCACCGAGCTCGTGCCCGACTCCGTGGACCTGGCACGGGTGCTCTTCGAAGCGCCGTCCGCCGGACGCGATCCGTCGGACGATGCTCCCGCGCCGCCGAGCCGGCGCGACGCGCTCCGGGCAGCCGGGGCGCTCGTGGTCCGCACGGCCAGGGCCGGCGTGAGACACCCCGACCTGAACGCTCGGAACGTGGTGCTTCGTCAGGGCGACGACGGGGTCGAGGCCCACCTCGTGGATCTCGATCGCGGCCGGATCCGGAGCACGCCGCGGCCCTCCGACGCCCGCGTCATGCGGGAGCGCTTGGCGCGCTCGCTCCGCAAGCTGGGTCGCGGCTACGGCAGACCGCTGGGCGACGAGGACTGGCAGGCGCTGACGGACGGCGTCTCCGCCGCACGCTCCGAGGTGTCCCGATGAGCGGCGAGGCGATGGGCGGCGAGGCATGGACGGGACCGCCGCCCCGGGAGATCTGCATCGTCATGCTGTCGGCCATCGGCGACGCCGTCCACGTGCTGCCGGTCGCCAACGCGCTCAAGCGCGCCTGGCCCGACACCCGCATCACCTGGATCATCCAACCGGTTCCGCACCGACTCGTCGAGGGCCACCCGGCCATCGACGACTTCGTGGTGTTCCGGCGGCGTTCCGGGTGGAGCGCGTGGACATCGTACCGCGATCTCCGGCGGGAGCTGGCCGAGCGCTCGTTCGATCTGCTGATCGGGCTTCAGGTGTACTTCAAGGCCGGGCTGATCACCGGGTTGGTCCCCGCGCGGGTCAAGCTCGGCTTCGATCGCCGGCGGGCCCGGGACGCGCAGTGGCTCTTCACGAACCGCAGGATCCCGGCGCGCGAGCCGCGGCACGTGCAGGATCAGTATTTCGAGTTCCTCCACGCCCTGGGCATCGACGAGCATCCGGTGGAGTGGGGTATCGACTTCACCGACCGTGAGCGTGAGGCGCAGCGCGCCTTCTTCGACGGCCTCGACCGCCCCGCGTGCGCCGTGGTCGTCGGGACGAGCAAGCTCGAGAAGAACTGGACGCCCTCCGGATACGCACGCGTGCTCGAGGCGGTCGAGCGCGAGCATGGGCTCCGGCCCGTGCTGGTGGGCGGGCCCTCCGTGGTCGAGCGCCGCATCGCGGACGAGGTGATCGCCCTCACGGACGCCACGGTGGTCGACGCGCTGGGGGACGACCTTCGGCGCCTGACCTGGATCCTCGACGGAAGCGAGCTCCTGGTCTCGCCCGACACCGGCCCGCTCCACATCGCGCGCGCCCTCGGCACGCCGGTGGTCGGACTGTTCGGCTACACGAACCCGAAGCGGACCGGCCCGTACCGTGCGTTCGAGGACCTCGTCGTGGACGGCTATGCCGAGTATCCGGGCGAGGATTACCCGCTCACGCACCACTACCGCGACGGGATGAAGCGCGTGACGGTGGAGGCCGTGCTGGAGAAGGTGGCGCTCGCGATGGAGCGCTACGTCACCCGCTGAGCCACCACGCCTTCGCGGCGAGGAACGCGAAGGCGGCCACGCCGCCGAGCAGGGCCTCCCACTCGCGGTTGCGTCGATACTGCTCCCCGCGGAACCCTGCGGTCCGCACATCCGCGTCGGGACGGTAGGGGGTCAGGCGCGGCAGGAAGGCGGGCACGGCGCGTGCGTACGCCCGGTAGCGCTCGCCGTAGAGTTCGGTGAGGCGCCCGGCTTCGGCGGCCATCGTGCGGGCGTAGACGCCCGTGAAGAAGAGGACGAACACGGCCGGCCAGATCCAGTGCCCGCCCGCCGCCGTCACTCCGATTCCGATCAGGAACGACCCCAGGTACAACGGGTTCCGCGTGAACGCGTACGGGCCGGAGACCGTGAGTTGGCTCTCCTTGTGGATCGTGCCGGCCGCCCAGGCGCGCACGCCGAGGCCGAGCGCGGCCACGGCCGCGCCCACGGCGAGCAGGCTCCAGGTGGGGCGTGCCAGGATCAGGAACGGCACGACGAGCAGCCAGACGGCCTTGAGGCGCAGGCGGTTCAGATTCACGGGACCGTCGGGTATGCGTGGAACGGTGCGGAGCGGGTCAGCGGGATCCGCGCGGGTCTCGCGCCGCCGCGGCGCGGGCTTCTGCGACCCGCTCGCGGGAATCCGGATGGAGCGGCACGCCCTCCTGGATCGACCGGAGATGCAGCGTCAGCGATCCCGGGAACTTGGGGATGTTCGACTTCATGTAGACGAGGATCCGGCGCTCGTCGTCGGTGAAGTGCAGTTCCGCGTCGCCCCCCTGGCCGAAGAGCCCGTCCGTCCTGATGACGGGCTTCACGACGACGGTGTTGAAGGTACCGACCGCCGTCTCGCGACGATCCTTCCTCACCACCTGGATGATGACGGGGTTGCCGTCCTCCTTGAAGTACCGGTCGAGGGTATAGACGTCGCCGACTTCGAGGGGAAGCGTCCGGATGTAGTAGATGAACGCGATGTCGTCGAGCGGGATCTGCGAGCCCAGGTCACCGAACTCGTCGTTGTCCTGCCGCTCCCACGTTCCCCGCTCCGGAAAGAACTCGAAGTGCCGGAAGCTCTCGTAGTTGACCTGATGCACGTCGCGGATGAAGCGCCAGCTCTGGAGGGTGTAGACGTCGAACCAGGTGGCGTACTGGTCGTCCACCTTGAGGCCCATGAGCGATCCCTCGATGCCCATGACCGCCCGGTACGTCTCGTTGCCCCGTACGGTATCCACCGGATGCACGCTCATGTGGCCCTGGCCGACGCCGAAGATGCCGACCTTCACGTCGTAGACCAGGTGCTCGCCCGGTCCGAACGGCGCGGGCGCCACGTAAGGATTCTCCGCGAGCGCTTCGGGAACCACCGGCGGGTCCTCCTCCGGTAGCTGGGCGGAAAGGCCGGGCGCGAGGGCGAGCAGGGACAGGCCGAGAAGGGCCAGACCCGGCACGACCGGACCGAGCGAGACCAGACCCAGCAGGGACGAGCCGCGCGGGAGGGCGGTCGAGCGGCGGGCGGTCATCACGCGGCCTCTGGCGGCGCTTCGGACCACTCCGAGCGCCGCAGCTTGAAGAGGGACACGAAGGTCGGCCAGGCCTTGAAGCGCGACGGACGCTGCCGGAGGTCGTACCGGAGCGTCAGGGGCGCCTCGGCGACCCGCCGGGCGTGCGGTACGAGACAGCCGAGCATCTCCACGTTGGCCGCCCACCCGTCGGACGTCGTCAGGAAGCGGTCCTCCGGGAGGTCGCGGAACGCCTTCTTCAACACGATCACCCGGTAGGCGCGCATGCCCGACAACGGATCGGAGACGGGCGCGGTCCGGAGCAGCCGCCGCAGAAAGATGCCGCTGAGCCGGCGGGCCCAACGCACGCCTTCCGGCGGCTCCACGGCCTGGGTGGCGTCCCGGTCCTCGTGGCCGGCGACGATGTCCGCGCCACCCTCGAAGACCTTCACGAGCGAGACCATGTCCTCGGGGTTCTCGGTGAAGTCGCCCTGCATGACGACCGCGCAGTCCCGCTTGGGATAGGGAGATACTTCCGCGACGTGGCGAAGGAGCTTCTCCACCGAGCGCCCGTACCCCTGGCGCTCGCCCGACCGGAGCACGGTCAGAGGGAGCGCGCGACGATACCGCTCGAGCACTTCGATCGTGTCGTCGCTCGACGCGTCGTCGTGGACCACGATCCGGTAGTCACGACCGAACTCGCCCATGACCTTGCGGATCTTCCACAGGAGCACGCCGACGGTCGAAGCTTCGTCGTGGACGGGAATGCAGACGTAGATCAAGGCTCGTGTACCTCGGGATGCGATGCTGAACCCCGGTGGGGGGCGGCGCGCGGGCAGCCGGGCCCGGCGATGTCAGCGTTCATTGCGTTGTACCGGGTCCGCGCCGACCGGTTCCTCGGGCGGGCGGGTCTTCCACCGCTTATGCTGCCAGAAATACTGCTCCGGATGGGCGCGCGCGGCGTCTTCGACGGCAGCCATGTAGGCCGCGGTGAAGGCCTCCAGGTCGCGCTCGAAGTCCCCCGTGTGCTCCACCTCCAGGAGGTCGAGCCGGACACGGTACGACTGCCGCCACCCCGGACGCCGCACACCGAAGCCGATGAACACCGGGACGCCCGTGCGGAGCGCGAAGGTCGCCGGCCCCCGCGCGCTCGCCGCGAGCCGGCCGAAGAACGGCACGAACACACCGTTCCGGTGGGCGTTCTGGTCCCCGACGATCGCGACCACGCGCCCCCGGCGCAGGGCCCGGAGCACGCGCCTCGGGGCGTCCCCCATCTCCACGACCCGCATCCCGAGGCGCTCCCGCGTACCGAAGAGCTCGCGCTCGAAGTCGGGGTTCGCCATCCCCTTCGCCACCACATCGATGGGAACGCCGCGGGCGGCCACCGCGGCCCCTCCCACCTCCCAGTTGCCGAGGTGCCCCGTCAGCAAGAGCGCTCCTCCCCGGTCCTCGACAGCCGCCTTCAGGGCGTCGAGACCCGACACCTCCGTGCGCTCGAGAACGCGATCGGGCGACCACCCGCCGAGACGGAAGAGCATCACGGCCTCGCGGGCCAGGTGTCGGTAGCTGGCCCGGGCCACCCGGTCGCGGCGACGGCGGTCCCAGTCCGGGAATGCCAACTCGAGGTGCCGGTCCACGTCGGCGCGCCGGACGCGCAGCACCGATCCGGCCACGGCACCGAGAACCGCCGCGACCGCCACGGCGAGGCGCTCCGGCACGAGGGACACCACGGCCCGCAGCACGCGGAACAGGACGAACTCGGCGCGGTGGGCCAGCGTGGGCCGGCGCCCCCGCCCGTCCCCGTTCGTCACGACCCGTCGACCTCCGCCGACGCGGCGTCGCGGAACTGGAGCTCGTAGAGTCGACGGTACGCGCTCTCTTCGGCCATCAGCGAAGCGTGCGTGCCGCGCTCCACGATCCGGCCATCGTCCATGACCAGGATCTCGTCGGCCCGCTGGACCGTGGAGAGCCTGTGCGCGATCACGAAGACCGTCCGCCCCTCGAGGAGTCGCTCGATGGCGTCCTGCACGAGCCGCTCCGACTCGGTGTCGAGCGCGCTCGTGGCCTCGTCGAAGATCAGGATGGGGGGATCCTTCAGGAGGGCCCGCGCGATGGCGATGCGCTGGCGTTGCCCTCCGGACAGCTCGACCCCCCGCTCCCCGACGACCGTCTCGTACCCGTCGGGCATCTGCATGATGAAGTCGTGCGCGTGCGCGGCCCGGGCCGCGGCCTCGATCCGGGCGTCGTCCGCGTCCGGCTGCCCGTAGGCGATGTTGGCCCGTACCGTATCGTGGAAGAGCACGGTGTCCTGCGACACGATGCCCATCAGCGAGCGGAGGTCGGAGATCCGGACGTCGCGCACGTCGGTCCCGTCGATGGTCACGCGCCCCGACGTCACCTCGTAGAAGCGGCCGACCAGGTCGACGATGGTGCTCTTGCCGGCCCCGCTCGGTCCGACGATGGCCACGACCGTCCCCTTCGCGACGCGGAAGGAGACGCCGTCCAGCACGGGCTCTCCGGCTCGGTACGAGAACCCGACGTCCTCGAAGGCGATCTCCCGCTCGAAGCCGTCGAGCGGACGGGCATCGGGCGCGTCGTCGATCTCGACGGGCGCGTCGAGGAACTCGAGGACGCGCTCCACCGCGACCAGGCCGGGCTGCGCGGTCGCCGGGAACTTCGCGACGTTCTTCACCGGAGCGTACAGCTTGAGCGACAGTCCCAGAAAGCCGACGAACTCGGCACCGGCGAGCTCCCCGCCCACGACCAACCGGGCGCCGAACCAGAGGAGGATCCCGGTGCCGGCCGCCGCCAGCATCTCGGTCATCGGCGCGGCGGCCGCCCGCGCCAGCTCCGCCCGGAGGAACTGGTGGAAGTATCCTCCGGTGAGGCCCCGGAAGCGTTCCCGCTCCCGCTCCTCGGCCGACGAGGACTTCACCAGCCGGATCCCCGCGAGCGTCTCCTGGATGTGCGCGTTGACCTCGCCGCCCAGGTGGAGCACCCGCCGGTCGCGCCGCCGTAGCACCTTCACGAGCGGGCCCCAGATGATCATGGCGCCCGGGATGACCACGAAGGCGGCGATCGTGAGCTTCCACGAGATGAGCAGCATGGCGGTGAGCGCCACGGCGAACTCGAAGACCGACCCGACCAGCTTGCTCAGCTCCGCCGTGACGAGCGTGCGTACCTGCTCGACCTCGGTGGTGAGGCGGCTCACGATCTGGCCCATACGGACCTTCCCGAAGAACGCCAGGTCGAGCCGCATGAGGTGGTCGTACACGGCGTTCCGGAGATCCCGGTTCACGCCCTGCTCCGCCCTCGCCACCAGATAGGTCCGCGCGAACAGCACCACGTTCTTGGCCAGGAACACGAACAGGATGAGCACGATGATCCGGTTCACGGCCGTGAGCGGATCGCCGGACGGATCGGCCCACTGGTAGACCGTGGCGTCGAGCAGCCGGTCCATCGCGCTGTCGCTGCGGTCGAGCGTCGCCCCGCCCGAGACGAAGAGCGCGTCCACGAACGGGATCAGCAGGACGTACACGGCGGCGTCGAGCACCGCGAACACCGCGGTCGCGACGATCGCCGCGACCAGCACCGGCGTGTGGGGCTTCAGATAGGGGAGCAGGCGGGACGGACCGGACTTCAACGTGTTCTCGGTTCGTTGAGGAGAGGGCGTGGCTAGAAGGGTGTTGAAGGAGTGGGGTGGGTCGCGTTGGGAGCGCCACAGCCCCAGATCCTAGGCGGCACGACGAAGGCATAGCAACGCGCTACGTCGAGGAGTGCCAACAACGGAGATGGGGCTGTGCCGCCCCAACCCGCAGGGCACGAGGGGGTTGCGGCACTATACTGCGTCATCCTTCCGCCCCGGTCTTACTACATCGCATTCGTCGCTCTTCCTTGTACGATACCCGCAAGACCCTCGTGCGCGGCGCACCCCACTCCTTCAACACCCTTCTTACCTGGGCGTCAGGCTCGCGACCGGCACGATCATCTCCTCGGGGCTGATGCCGCCGTGGAGGAACGAGTTCCGGTAGCGGGCCTGGTACTCCCGAAGCTTCGTGGGATATACCAGGAAGTAGTCGTCGAGCGTGATCAGATACGTCATGCCGAGCTTGCCGGCGGGGAGCCGAAGGTCTCCGGCGTCGCTGGTGACGTACGCGGTCGACGAGTCCTCGACCCTCAGATCCTGCCCGAACTTGTAGCGTAGGTTGCTGGTGGCGTCGCGGCGGGCGAACACGGTGGCCGGCCGGTGGCAGAGGATCGAGCCGTGATCGGTCGTGAAGACCACCTTGTGACCGTTCGCTGCCGCCTCCCGGAGCACCTGGTATGCCGTCGAGCGCTCGAACCAGGAGCGCGTCAGGTCGCGGAGCGCCGCCTCGTCCCGGGCCACCTCCATGAGGATGGGCGACTCGGAGCGGCCGTGCGTCATCAGGTCGACGAAGTTGAAGACCATGGCGACCACGGTCCCGGGCGTCTTGATCGCCGAGTTCACGCGGGCCCGAACCTGATCGCCCTGCCGGTCCGAGAAGATCTTCTCGTAGTGGACGGGCACCCGCCTGCCGGTGAGCCGCTCGAGCTGCTCGATGAGGAGCTCGTCCTCGAAGGCGTTCAGGCTGCCCTCGTCGTCCGAGGAGTCCCACCAGCCCGGTCGCTGACGCGCGATCTCGTCGGGGAAGAGGCCGCTGAAGATCGCGTTGCGCGCGTAGGGACTGGCCGTCGGAAGGATCGAGTAGTGGTACGTCTCCTCGATGTCGAAGTGCTCGGCCAGCAGCGGAAGGATCGTGCGCCACTGGTCGAGGCGCATGCAGTCGAGGACCACGAAGTAGACCGGGTCGTTCCCGAGTTTGGGCACCAGGAAGTTCCGCACCAGATCGACCGACAGGAGCGGCCGCTCGTCGTCCGGAGCGCGCATCCAGCGGGGGTACGCGCGCATGGCCCAGATGCCGAAGTCGCGCCGGAGGTCGACCATCATGGCGCGGAGCGAGTCGAGCAGACCGGTCTCGCCCGAGTCCGTGAGCCGCAGGTCCCAGTCGACCATCTCCGTGTAGACGGCCACGAAGTCCTCGGCCGACTGGGCGTCCTGGGCGCGCCTGGACAGCTCGCCGAAGCGGCCCGCGAAGTCCTGCGCGACGCGCTGCTGGCGGATGGAAGACCCCTCGAGGATGCGCGTGACGACCGACAGGACCTGCCGAGGGCTCGTCGGCTTGACCAGGTAGTCGTCCACCCGGCGGCCGATGGCCTCCGTCATGGTGTGGTCCTCCTCCGACTTCGTGACCATCACCACGCGCTGGTGGGGATCGTGGCGCCGGAGGATCTCCAGGACCTCCAGGCCGCGCCGCCCGGGCATCTGCTCGTCGAGGAGCACGAGATCGTACGGCTGCTCGCGCAGGAGCTCGAGGGCGTCGTCGCCATTCGGAATGGCGTCCACGTGGTAGCCGCGCGCCTGCAGGAAGAGCAGGTGCGGCTTCAGGAGATCGACCTCGTCGTCGACCCAGAGGATCCGTTTGGCGGGGCGCGTCGTCTGCATCGCCCTGGAAGGTAACGGTCCAGGGGCGGTCGCACCGCCGACGTCGCAAACAGCGCGGGGCGCGGAGGGGGCTCGGTGCGGAGGACTCGGCGGGGAGGGCTCGGCGCCCGGTGCCCCGGGCCCGAGGGACGCAGCGTTCGAGCGCACCGCGACGGCTGGCGCCGGGGACAACTGCACGATCGTGTCGTGGTCGCGCGTTCCATGCGTGCTTTTCCCCGCCAGGCGGGGCGAACTGCACACTCGCGTGCGTCAGAGGAGCGCGTTGCGCCCTTTTCCTCGCTGGGCGGGGTCAACCCTCCATGTCGCGTCTCGGGGCTGCACGATCGTGTCGTTCTCCCCGCTGGGCCAGGACCCCGCCGGGACGCGGCGCCAGGCGTCGCGGACTAGGGCGTCCCGGCCGTCAGCAGGTCGAAGTAGTCGTCCACGTCGAAGCCGGCCGGATCCACCCAGTAGCGCTGCCCACGCGAGAAGTGCCCCGTGGTCGGGAAGTAGGGCGGCGGAGCCGTGGCGCCGCATCGGTCGTAGCTGTAGCGCTTCACGTAGCCCGTGCCACCGACCGTCCAGATGGTACCCACCGCGCCGCGGATGTTCTGGATGATGCCCCCCGTGAGGTAGAGGCAGCCACGCCCCCAGAGCGCGCCTTCGCACCGCTCCGCCCGCGTCGGACCCGAGGCGTAGTTCTCGACCGTGAACTGGTCGAGTGCGAGGACGATGGCATGGATGAACTCGTCCTTCGTGTCGTCGTAGGTGAACTCGTTCGCTCCGCCGGCCGGATTCTGGGCGGTGTTGAGCGTGTTGTCGGCCACCACCACGTCGGTGCCGCCGAAAAGCCCGAGGATGTCCTCGCAGGTGCCCACGCCGGGGTCGGTCGCGTACACCAGGTCGTCACCGATGATGATCTCGTCGGTAGCGGCCAAGGTCACTCGGCCCCGCAGGCGCCCGCTGATGACCACCTTGCCGTCGACGTGGATGACGCCCTGGAAATTCGGGTTCATGGTCCTGGACAGCGGGAACAGGTACTGGGCGTCCGGTCGGGACGCGATGAGCGGATCGGGAGTCCCCGGCCTCGCGACCCACTGACCGTTCCCGTCGTTCGCGACGAAGCCACCGAAGATCTCGTCGGAACCGCCCAGGTAACAGCGGCGCGTGGAGTTCGACAGGGCAGCCACATAGGAGTCCGGGCCGTTGGTCGGATGGTCCGCCGCCGACACGAAGGTGCCGTCGGAATGGTAATGCCCGCAGTGCTCCGCGTAGCGCATGCCCCAGCCGGGCCGATCACCGGACAGCCATGTCGCATCGTTGGACTGGTAGACCTTGAAGAAGCCCTCGTTCTCGCCGGTGACCTCCCCGTCGCCGTCGAGGTCGAGCGCGACGAACTCGATACGGAGGTAAGCCTCGCCGGACCCCGATGGTGAGGCCGTCGAAAACGCCGTGCCCGCGGATGCCGCACGCGTCTGCAACGCGGTGAGCTCGGCCGTCTCGGGCATCGCGATGGTAGGAACGTCCTCCTCGAACCCCCGATGGAACGTCCCGTACGACTCACCCACGACCTGGCCCGCCGTCCGGGTCTCGTCATGGAACGTCGCCCCGGAGGAGTAGATCTTCAGGTCGTCGTTGGTGTGGACGGGTCCGAAGATCTGGTCACCGCCGCCGAACGAGATCGTGGACGGCTCGATGTCGGTGAAATACGCATAGCGGGCGAAGCTTTCCTGAAACACCTGCGACCGGCGGATGGCGACGCCGCCGCCGCCGTCCCTCGCCACGGAGACGATGCTGCCGAAGACGCCGTACTGCCCGGTCGTCACGCCGGTCGGTCCCGCGTAGGTCCAGCGCTGGACGCCGGGCACCGGGTTTCCGAGGGCGTCCTGGGGCGTGACCCCATCCTCGAGGATCACGTATCCGCTGTCCGGATACAGGTCTGAGCTGCCGTTCAGCACCGCTCGGGCGAACTCGAGCCCCTGGAGGGCTACCCCGTCCAGCTGCCCCTGCCGCTCGTAGTAGCGGTTGCTGAGCGTGTGCGTCGAGCCGATCATGGCCGCGCCGGTCACCATCACGGCTACGACCATCACGACGAGCAGCACGGTCACGAGCGCGAATCCGCCGCGCTGCCGGGCCAGGGCCTCTCGGCCGGTACACGTCGTCAGGCTCATGGAATCGTGATCCATCCGGATGAATGCAGGGAAGACAGCGTCGGTGTGCAGTCCTGGGCAGCGACGGCGAACTCGAAGATCGTGCCCGACTCCACCGTGGCGTCCTGGTAGCTGTAGGAGGTCGCGCCTGCCGGAACCGCGACGAACGGGGCGCCCCAATCGGAGCTGCCGGCCACCCGGCGCCACAGCACGTACCGCACGACATCCTCCTCTCCGCCGGCCTCGTCGACGGCCTGCCCCCAGCTCAGGTCGACAGCGACCTCGCCTCCGGTCAGGGTCGTCGGCGCCGCCACAAGCGAGTCTCCGAAGATGGGCGCCGAGCCACACGTGGAGAGCACGCTCTGTCCGGAGTTGGGTAGGGCGATGCTTCGCTCGATGCGGACGGACCGCTCGTGCTCGCCCGTGAGACCGTTCGTGGCCACGAGTGTGACGCGGACCATGCGGATGCTGTCCGCTAGAGCAGAGGCTCCGGTGTCCGCCGGGGCGAGATGCAGCGGCTCCGAATGGTGGATGGGAAGCGCGCTGCCCGGCACGGCATCGAGCGCGGACGTGCCCCCGATCTCCCGCTCGAACGCGAAGAAGGGAGTCGTTCCGTCGCGCAGCAGATGGCGCGCCACGACTTCGGGAGCGCCTCCGTTCACTTGCCGGTGGAGCACGAAGTCGTCGTCGCGATCCGTGATCGAGTCGGCCGCGAAAAAGAACGTCAGCATCTCCGCGGGGCTTGCGACCCCGGCGCCCACTTCGTAGGCGGAATCAGCCACGGTGACCGAGGTCGTCGGAACGGTGAACGACGACGCCGGGGCCCGGACCTGGCTCGCGGGAGCGTCCGGGTCATGGAAGACCGCAAAGGGATCACCAGCCACATCGGTCGCATAATCGGTGGAGAAGACGACGACGTCGTCATCCCCGTAGACGAGCGATGGCTGGTTGCCCGGCACGTTTGTACCGAGGGTCTCGAGATCCTGGGCCAAGGTCGTGACTGCGTAGCGCGCGTTCCTGAGGGCGCTCATGCGCTCGAGAGACATCTGGAACGCCGTGTTCTGCTGCGCCATGAACGACAGCGCAACGGAGATGACGACCCCGAAAATGGTGAGGGCGACCAGGAGCTCCACGAGCGTCATGCCGCACCGATCCGTGTGATGCATGATTCGCGCGCTCATGGGGCGGCCACCACGAGGGTTCGCTTCACCGGCGACGTGAGGCCGGGTCCGGTCACGTTCACGGTCACCATCAGGTAGTCCAGGGTGTCGGGGCTGGTGACCTGGATGTGCTCGACCGTCGTGCTGCG
Source organism: Longimicrobiales bacterium (assembly GCA_041690395.1). Lineage (GTDB taxonomy): Bacteria > Gemmatimonadota > Gemmatimonadetes > Longimicrobiales > Gaopeijiaceae > JAWLHJ01. Next base: position 228,970 of record JAWLHJ010000006.1, read on the forward strand.
CACGAAGCCTGGACCAGGAACGCCGTTCTCGACCGCTTCGTACAAGCTGTCCAGGAGGGTGTAGCGCCGATCCATCTCGATGCGGCCGATGCGGTCGTCGGCCGAATACACGGCCTGGGCACGGATCTCGGCGGTGGCGGCGGCGGTCGTGAGCCGGGTCGCCGAGCCGGCGAGACCGAGCACCGCAACGCTCAGGATCACAAGGGCCACGATCACCTCGACGACGGTGAAGCCTGCGCGCCCGGTCAACATTCGGCCTCCCATGCGCCAGTCCGATACGAGAAGCAACGGACCTCGCCGGTCGATCGCTCGACGACGAGCGCACGAGCGCCAGCCGCGTCCGTGGACTGGGACCCCTCGAGCGGTCGCATGTAGATGCGCCCGGCCTCGCTCGCGCTTCCGTTGCGATGGAAGACGAGTCGCGGACCCGAGCCGTCGTCATCGAAAGTGGCGGTCGCCGTGCTCGGGTCCGCGCCGATCGCGGGGGTCGAGCCCAGCCCGAAGCCCACCGTCTCGGGCAGCTGGAGAAGGCGGACATCTTCACCCGCGTCGACGACACCGTCGTTGTCTCCGTCCCGATGCACCCGGAGCGAGCGCTCGTCCAGGAGGAAGGTGACGACCACGTCGTGCTGACGGAGCACGGCCAGGCGCTGGGCTGCACCCAGTCCGGCCATCACTTCCTGAACACCCACGTCCGCGCGCCACCGTCCGGGGGTCACCAGCGGCGCCGCGATCGACGTCAGCACACCCACCATGGCGAGCACGACGATCAGCTCGGTGATGGTGAAGCCACGCCGGCACCTGGCCCATGCGTTCTGGTTCACGACGTCGTCTCCGGTCCGTACGAGGGGGGTGGGGCGGCTCGAAAGTCGCAACATGCGTGCCCCACGGTGCCCTCGAGGCGCACCTCCATCGCAAGGGCGCAGGACCGGCGCTCTAAATCCCTGTTTCTCAAACACTTACGAATCTCCTCACGCGCATGCCGCGGTGGTCCCCACGCTCCGACAGAACCCTCTGGCATCATGCGCCACCCCGCTCTCCGCACCTACGAGCCCGGGGCCGGAAACGATTTCCGGGTTTCGGGAAACCCTTTTTCGCCCAGTCGCGTCTGATGAGGTGGGCACAGACGGCCACCGACTCCTCGCCTGGCGTGAGGGGTGAGGAGAGAGACGATGGGGATGAGGGGATGGGGGAAGGAGCTCGGGATCGCGCTGCGTGGGCTCGGGCGGCATCGTATGTTCACGTTCGTGACCGTACTCACACTCGCGCTGGGTATCGGAGCGAACACTGCGGTCTTCACCCTCGTCGACGGCGTGATGCTATCGCCGCTCCCCTTCGACGATCCCGACCAGCTCGTGGCCATCGAGCACCTGGGCCGTGACGGACAGGACGAGCTCCCCATGTCGCAGGGGCTCTACGTGCTCTACCGTGAGCAGGCGGCGTCCATCGACGAGATCGCGCTCTTCGCCTCCACGTCCGTCAACCTGATCGCCGACGGCGAGCCCCAGCGCGTGCAGGCCCAGGTCGTGACGCCCGGCTTCTTCGGCGTGCTTCGGGCCGCCCCCGCGCTCGGCCGCGCCTTCACGGAGGCCGAGGCTGCGCCGGGCGGGGAGCAGGTGGTTCTGCTGAGCGACGGGCTCTGGCGGACGAGCTTCGGAGGCGACCCCTCGGTGCTCGACCGGACCCTCGACGTGAACGGGACCAGTCGCCGGATCGTCGGGGTGATGCCGCCCGACTTCGGACACCCGGATCGTGAAGCCCGCCTCTGGGTGCCGATGGTCATCGACCCGGTCCAGGCTCCGCTCGCTGCGTTCGGCGCAGGAGGCATCGCGCGGATGACCGACGGCACGACGGTCGAGGGGCTGCATACGGAGATCGAGGGGCTGATCGGCAGGCTGCCCGAGATCTTCCCGGAGTCGGGGGCCTCGGCATTCCTCACGCAGGTGGGCCTGACGTCCGAGATCCATCCGCTGAAGGAGGCCGTGGTGGGAGACGTCTCGTCCACGCTGTGGATCCTGCTCAGCACGGTGGGATTCGTCCTGCTCATCGCCTGCGCGAACGTGGCGAACCTACTGCTCGTCCGCGCGGAGGGACGGAGCCGGGAGCTGGCGCTCCGGATGGCGCTGGGCGCCGGCCGCGGCCAGGTGCTCCGGGCCTTCATGAGCGAAAGTCTCCTGCTGGCCGCGGCCGGCGGGGTTCTGGGCACGCTCATCGCCGCCGGCGCGGTCAGCTTCGTGTTCGGGCTGCTGCCGACGGATCTCCCCCGCATGGCCGAGATCGGCATGGACACGCGCGTGCTCGCGTTCACGGCGGTCCTCGCGCTCGGGTGCGCGGTCTTCTTCGGGCTCTTCCCGATGCTCCGGGCCGGCAGCCGCGACCTCGCGGCCCGGCTCCGGTCCGACGGTGGGCGCGGCGCCACGGGAGGGCGTGAGACCCACCGGCTTCGCAGCGGGCTCGTCGTGACCCAGGTGGCACTCGCGCTCGTCCTTCTCGTCGGCGCCGGCCTGATGCTGCGGAGCTTCCAGGCGCTGCGGGCCCTGGACCCCGGATTCGACGCGGAGGGCGTGCTCGTGGCGCAGTTCTCCGTTCCCCCTGGTGAGATCCAGGGATGGGAGGAGACGGCAGGCTTCTTCCGGACCCTCGGCGACCGGCTGCGCTCCCAACCGGGGGTCGAGGCGGTCGGCTTCGGGCAGAGCGCCCCCCTGGCCGGCGGCGGTCTCCCGTTCTTCAACGTCGACGTGGAGGACCATCCACGGGCCGAAGGCGAGATCCCCATCTTCGCGAACCACAACTTCGTCGAGCCGGGCTTCTTCGAGGCTCTGGAGATCGATCTCCTCGACGGCCGGACGTTCCAGACCGGCGACGGCGCCGAAGGGACGCGCGCCGCGATCGTGAGCCGGGCCTTCGCGGAGCGCTGGTGGCCGGGCTCCAGCCCGCTCGGCCGGCAGATCCGAATCGGGCCCGAGGAGTGGTACGTGGTCGTGGGCGTGGTCGCCGATGTCCACTACGAGAGCCTGGAGGACGCGCCGGGCGAGCTCGTCTACTGGCCCGCGACGAGCGGTACCGCCGACGACCCCCAGCCCACGCGCACCATGCAGGTGACGATGAAGACGTCGTCGGACGCGCTCGCGTTCGTGGACGTCCTCCGCCGTGAGGCTCTGGCGGTCAACCCGAGGATCCCCCTCTCCAACCCCCGTCGGATGGAAGACGTGCTCGACGCGGCTGGAGCCCGGACATCGTTCACGATGACGCTCCTCGGCACGGCGGCCGGGATCGCTCTGCTGCTCGGCCTCGTCGGCATCTACGGGGTCGTGTCGTACATCGTGGCCCAACGTACACGCGAGATCGGCGTGCGGATGGCGCTCGGTGCCACCTCCGGCGCCGTCCGGGGCATGGTCGTGCGTCAGGGGGCCGCGCTCGCCGGGCTCGGGGCCGTTCTGGGGCTCCTCGTGGCCGGTGCGCTGAGCTCGGTCATGGAGTCCCAGCTCTTCGGCATCGGCCCCACCGATCCGACGACGTACGCGTCCGTCGCTCTGCTGCTGGTCACCGTGTCGCTCGTGGCCACGTGGATCCCGGCCAGTCGCGCGGCGCGCGTGGACCCGGCCGACGCGCTTCGCGCCGAATGAGGAGGGGCGGTCCGGGGCGGTGCAGCCTTGTCAGGCGCGCCCGACGGTGCGAACTCCATCGCGTGCCCCGGACCGCGCCCTCGACCCGGGCGTCCTCGACGCCGACCCCTCGACCCAGCCGACATGAAGCTCATCGCCACGAAGAAGAAGGAGCAGAACAGCTCGGTCCTCGATCCGTGGACGGTCGTGCACTTCGCGGCCGGCCTGGCGGCCGGGCTCGTGAACCTTCCCCGGGACTGGGCGATCGCCGGTGCGGTCGCGTACGAGCTCGCCGAGCAGTACGCCGAGCGTAGGGAATGGGGACAGGAGTTCTTCGAGACGCGCCGCCCGGAGTCCCTTTCCAACGCCGTCATCGACGTGGCCGTGTTCGTGGTCGGGCATCGGCTCGGGGAGGCCTGGAACGACACGGGCCAAGCGTAGCGCGTTTCTCGGCGGCATGGACGGCCTGCGGAAGCCGTGGTCGCTCACCCTGTATCTACATGATGATCCGGTAGGGAAACCACGCCGAAACCGGTGAGCCGTCACGCGTCGCCGGGCGGAACACCCACTCCGATGCCTCACGGATCAGGCGACGGTTGAAGTCGCCGTCGCGCGTCGGCGGGTCGAGCCGGGTCGAATCCGCCACCACGCGGCCGGCCTGGTCGACGAAGACCCAGACCTGGACCTCGGTACCGCGCAGGTCCCGGTTCGTCGGGGGGATGATCATCCCGCGCGGCGACGGCGGCTGCATCGCGTCGACCCCACTTTCGGCGTCGCCCCGGTCTCCGCCTCCGGTCCCAGCCTCCACGCCGGGGACCTCCTCGAGACCGGGCCGGTCGCCGAGGAGATCGGCGGGGTCGACCTGCGGCGCCTCCTCGAACTCGACGATCTCGACGGTGGTCTCGACCGCGATCGGAACCGGCGGCGGCACCACCGGCGTCTCCGGCGACGCCCGGATGTTCATGGCCTGCATCGCGCCTGCGGCCGCACGGTCGTCCCCGCGCTCGGGTCCCGCGGCCGACGTCGACGCGACCGGGATCAAGTCACCCCGCCAGAAGAGGAAGACGGCCAGGTGAAGCACCAACGAGACCGCCAGCCCGGCGCGCCAGATCACCCGCTCACGCTGGCGGCGGCGCTTCAGGGAGAGTGGCTCGCTGGAATCCATGATCCGGACCCGTGGATGAGGTGAGGGGCGGGGTCGCCCCGTGGAGATGTCTTACTGATCGGGTCGTGCTGGGGTTTCGTACCGTCGTCCATGCAGGCGCGGTCCGTTGCATCGCCCGGGCGCCCCGGTCACCTTTCTCAACCTGACTTTCCCCTCTCCCGACTTCGGGGCCGCTGCCGTGCGGGCATGGCGGCCTCTTCCATGCGAACCTCCCCCTCTTCCGACACCTCCGAAAGCCGCGTCCGCGCGTTCTACGAGCTGACCAAGCCCGGAATCGCGGGCTACGTCATGGTCACGGCAGGCGCGGCCGCATACGTGGGATCGGCCGGCGCCCTGGAGCTGTCCGCCGCGCTGCACACGATCGTGGGGACGGGGCTGGCCACCGGCGGCGCACTGTCGCTGAACCAATACGTCGAGCGGGATATCGACGCCGTGATGCTCCGCACCCAGGGCCGGCCCATTCCGTCCGGGCGGGTGACGCCGATGGAAGCCCTCGGCTTCGGAGGTGTCCTCCTCATGGGAGGCCTCGTCTACCTCGCCGGCATGGTCGGGGCTCTCCCCGCGGCCCTCGCCGCCGCCAGCGCGATCGTCTACCACGGCGTGTACACCCCCCTCAAGACGCGGTCGTACGTCGCCACGCTGGCAGGATCGGTGCCGGGCGCACTCCCGATGCTGATCGGGTGGACGGCGGCGACGGACACGATCGGGGCGGGCGGGCTGGCGCTGTTCGCCATCGGGTACCTGTGGCAGCTCCCGCACGTCCTCGGCCTCGCGTGGATGCTCCGCGACGACTACGCACGGGTGGGTTTCAAGCTGATCCCCGAGGGCGGCGCACGCTCCATCGGGTTGCAGATGGTGGCATCCACCGGCCTTCTCGTGCCCGTGAGCTGGCTGCCGACCTTCCTCGGGCTGACGGGTTCGGTCTACCTCGTGGGCGCCACGCTTCTCGGCCTCGTCTTCCTGTGGCGCGCCCTCCAGGCGGCCGGAGACCTCGACGAGCGGTCCGCGCGCCGGGTGTTTCTGACCTCGCTGCTCTACCATCCGTTGCTGCTCTGCCTCATGCTGTTCGATACGGTCCGCACGCTCTGACAACCAGACGACACCCTTCCAGGGAGGACGCCGCGATGGCACCCCGTCACCCCAAGACGCCGCGGACGGTGCTTCCGGCAACCGTCCTGGTCAGCTCGTTCGTGATCGGTACGGTCCTGGCAGCGGCGAGCCCGGCCGCGAGCCAGGAGCGTCCGCGCGCCCGTGACCTCGGGATGCAGGTCGGCATCTTCCAGCCCGGCGAGCACAACGCGATCACCGACGTGGCGGGCGTACGGGTCGGGCACGCCACCGTAGTCGAGCCACCGAACGTGAGGACCGGAGTGACCGCGATCCTCCCGCACGGGGGCAACGCGTACATGTCGCGGGTTCCCGCCGCGATGCACGTCGGCAACGGCTACGGCAAGCTCCTCGGCATCACCCAGGTCCGCGAGCTGGGTGAGCTCGAGACGCCCATCCTGCTCACCTGTACGCTGTGCGTCTGGAAGGCGGCCGACGCCATGGTGGAGTGGATGCTGGAGCGGCCCGACATGGAGGACGTCCGCTCGCTCAACGCCGTCGTGGGAGAGACCAACGACGGGGGGCTGAACGACATACGTAGCCGGCCGATCGAGCCGGAGCACGTTCGCCGGGCGCTCGAGTCGGCCTCGGACGGGCCGGTCGCCGAGGGCGCGGTGGGCGCCGGCGCGGGGACGTCGGCCTTCGGCTGGAAGGGCGGCATCGGCACGAGCAGCCGGATCGTTCCCACCTCGCTGGGAGGCTACACGGTCGGCGTCCTCGTGCAGTCGAACTATGGGGGCGTGCTCCAGATGAACGGCGCGCCGGTCGGCGTGGAGCTCGGCCAGTTCGCCTTCTCCGGCCAGGTCGCACGGCCCGAGGCACCCGCCCCCGATCCGGCCGAAGACCCCCAGGAATGGGGCTCGATCATGATCGTGGTGGCCACCGACGCGCCTCTCTCGGCCCGGAACCTCGAGCGACTCGCGGCCCGGGCCATCATGGGGCTCGCTCGAACGGGCTCGGCCGCCAGTAACGGATCGGGCGACTACGCCATCGCCTTCTCGACCGCCTCGGGCGTGCGCCGCGGCACCGGCCCTGAGACCCGGAGCTTCGACGACCTGCCCAACTCACGGACGAGCGCGCTCTTCCAGGCCGTGGTCGAAGCGACCGAGGAGGCCATCTACAACTCGCTCCTCAAAGCGGAAACGGTGACCAGCAACGGGCGCACCGTCGAGGCGCTCCCACTGGAGGAGACCATCGAGATCCTGCGGCGGTACGGCGCGATCCCGCAGTAGCGGAAGCGAGGCGGGCGCGCCGGCTCAGCAAGGCGCCCGCTCCTCCGCGAGCGCCTACAACTCGAAGGAGTCGCCGCGCTCGGGCATGGTCACGTTGTCGTAGCCGCGCTCCTCGAGCGCGTTCGCGAGTGCGATCTGCCGCCCGGGCTCGCCATGGACCAGGAAGGTCCTGCGGAGCCGCTGACGGTCCAGCCGCCCGATGAACTCCAACAGCTCGGGCTCGTCGGCGTGCGCGGAGTAGGAGTTCATGACCTCGACCTCCGCCCGCAACGGATGGGGCTCGCCGAAGATCCTCACCTCCGGCTCGCGATCGACGATGCGCTTGCCCAGCGTGTGCTCGGCGCAATAGCCCACGATGAGCACGGTGTTGCGGGGGTCCGAGATGTTGTTCCGCAGGTGGTGGAGGATGCGGCCGGCCTCCGCCATCCCCGACGCCGAGATGATCACCATCGGCAGCCGGGAGGAGTTCAGCTTCTTCGACTCCTGGACGTCGCGGATGTACGTCAGCCGTCCGAACCCGAACGGATGCGCGTCCGTCTCCATGTACGCCCGCATCTTGTCGTCGAAGCACTCCGGATGCGCCCGGAAGATGTCGGTGACGTTCACCGCGAGCGGGCTGTCGACGAAGATCGGGATGGGCGGCAGGCGCCCCTCGTTCTCGAGCTCGTCCAGCCGGTGCACGATTTCCTGGGTCCGGCCCACCGCGAACGCGGGGATGATGACCTTTCCGCCCCGGGCCGCCGTCCGCCCCACGACTTCCGCGAGTCGATCCTTGGCCTTGTCGGGCGGATCGTGTACTTCTCCGCCGTAGGTCGACTCCGTGATGAGGTAGTCGCAGTCGGCCATCGTCTCGGGGTCGCGAAGGATTGGACGGTTCGCCCGTCCCACGTCGCCGGTGAAGCCGAGCTTCACGGTCCGCGTCCCCTCGCGCACCGTCAGCACCATGGTCGCCGACCCGAGAATGTGCCCGGCGTCCCGGTACTCGACCTCGAGACCGGGGAGGGGTTGGAAGGGCGTCCCGTAGTCCACGCCTTCGAACTGCTCGAGCACCGCCTCGGCGTCCTCCATGCGGTACAGCGGCTCGAGCCGGTCGTCACCCCGTCGCCGCTCGCGACGGTTCACCCACTCGATGTCCTTCTCCTGGATGAACGCGCTGTCACGGAGCATCGCCCCGCACAGGTCGCGCGTGGCGTGGGTCGCCCACACCGTTCCCCTGAATCCCTGCTTCTGGAACGCCGGCAGCAGCCCGGAATGGTCGATGTGCGCGTGCGACAGGAGCACGGCATCGACGGTCGCCGGGTCGACGGGCATGGAAGCGTTCCTGCGCCGGGCCTCGGCCCGTCGCCCCTGGAACAACCCGCAGTCCAGCAACACGCGCCCACCCTCGAACTCGAGGAGATGGGCGGAGCCGGTGACGGTACGCGCCGCGCCCCAGAACGTGAGCCTCACGCTGCGCTCTCCATCACCGGCCGGCCATCAATCGAGCGCCACCACGACCGCGGACGACACCTCGTCCAAGCCGAGCAACGCCTCGCGGATGTCCTGCGATACGTCGCCATCCACGACGATCGCGGCCAACGCCTCGCCGCCCTTCGCCAACCTCGCCTGGTGATAGCCGGCGATGTTGATGCCGTGGTCGCCCAGAATCGAGCCGACCCGGCCGATGACGCCCGGCACGTCGGCGTTCTTGAGGACGACGAGTGAGCCTTCCGGCGCCACGTCGACATGGTAGTCGTTGATGCGAACGATGCGCGGGTGGGCGTCGCCGAGAAGCGCCCCGGCCAGCTTGAGGCTGCCCCGCTCCGCCTTGATCGCGATCTCCACGTACTCGGTGTAGTGGCGGTGACGGGCGAGGGACGTGCGTGACACGCCGATCCCGCGCTGCTTCGCGAGGTGGCCCGCGCTCACGAAGTTCACCTGGTCCCGACCCAGGATCTTCTGCAGGAGGCCCACCAGGACATAGTTGGTGAGCGGGCGGAGGGCGTCGTCGGACGCTCCGGCGTAGCGGATCTCCACTTCCTCGAGGCCCCCCGGCGCGAGGGCCGTGGCCAGGAATCCGAGACGTCGGCCCAGCTCGAACAGCGGCATGAGTGTGCGGAGCGCTTCGCTGCCGATCGCCGGCGCATTCAGAGCCCTCGACAGATCACCCTTGGACAGTGCGTCGCGCACCGCCTCGGCGATCTCGGTCGCGACCAGCTCCTGCGCCTCCTCGGTGGAGGCGCCCAGGTGCGGCGTGAGCACCGCGTTCGGCGCCTCGCGAAGGGGTGAGCCCTCCTCGAGCGGCTCGTTGCCGTACACGTCGAGCGCGGCTCCCGCGATGTGCCCGCTGTGGAGCGCATCGGCGAGCGCGGCCTCGTCGACGACCCCGCCCCGCGCAACGTTCACCAGGTAGGCGCCCTTCTTCATGCGCCCGAGGGCTTCGGCGTCGATCAGGTTTTCGGTGTCGTCGGTGAGCGGCACGTGCAGCGAGAGGATATCCGCGGCCGCGATGACGTCGTCCAACTCGGCGCGCTCGACACCGAGGTCGGCCGCACGCTCGTCCGTGAGATACGGATCGTAGGCCACGACGCGCATGCCGAACGCCTTGCAGCGTTTGGCCACGGTCCCGCCGATTCGACCCGCGCCCACGAGGCCGAGCGTCCGACCCCGCAGCTCCACGCCCTTGAACTTCGACCGTTTCCACTCACCCTTACGAACCGAAGCGTCCGCGGCCGGGACCTGGCGCACCAGCGACATCATGAGCGCCATGGTGAGCTCGGCCGCCGCGACCGTGTTTCCGGCCGGCGCGTTCATCACCGCGACTCCGCGCGCGGTCGCCGCGTCCAGGTCGATGTTGTCCACGCCCACCCCGGCGCGTCCGATGACCTGGAGCTTCGGGGCTTTCGCGAGCATCTCGTCGCGCACCTTGGTGGCGCTCCGCACGACGAGCCCCTGGGCCCGCCCGAGCGCCTCCTCGAACTCCGGCGTCGAGGAGTCGTCGATCTGCACGATCTCGAACCGGTCGTCGACCGAGAAGGGCTCGAGGCCGGAGGCGGACACCTTGTCCGTCACGAGGACGGTAAAGCGCTCGCCGCTCATCGGACCACCTCGGTCAGCTCGGCGAGGAGCGCGTTCAACTCGTCCACCGTGTGCTCGCCCATGTGCCCGATTCGGAAGGTCTCCGGCTTCCATTTGCCGTATCCGCCTCCGATCACCCAGCCGCGCTGGGCCATCGCCTTGACGATATCCGGCGCCGCCGTGCCTTCGGGCACGCGGATCGCCGTCACGCCGGGGGAGCGATACCCCTCGGGCGCGACGAGGGAGAGCACCACGCCGGCTTCGCGCATCTCGTCCACCCAGGCGTACGTCCTCTCGGCCATGGCCGTGTGCCGCGCCCACCGCGCCTCGAGCCCCTCGTCGAGGATCCGCTTGGCCTGGACCTGTAGCGCGTAGATCACCGACAGGGCCGGCGTCGACGGCGACTGATACTTCTCGGCGTTGGCCTCGAACTGCTCGAGGTCGAAGTAGTACCCCTTGTTCGGGGAGTGCTTCGAGCGCTCGAGCATCCGCTCGGAAGCCACGCCGAACGCGAGCCCCGGCGGGAGGGCGAGCGCCTTCTGCGAGCCGGTCAGCAGGAAGTCGATGCCCCATTCGTCGGTCCGGACCTCGGCGGCGCTGAAGCCGGAGACCGAGTCGACCATGATCACGACGTCGTCGAGCTCCCGAACCACGGCCGCGAGGGCGCGGATGTCGTTCAGCACGCTCGTGGACGTCTCGGAGTGGGCGACGGTGACCGTGCCGTAGTCTCCGCTCTGCAGGCGACGACGCAGCTCCTCGGGGTCGTGCGCTTCACCCCAGGGGATCTCGTACCGATCCACCTCGAGCCCGCACGCCTCGCCGATCTTCGCGAACCGCTGGCTGAACGCGCCGTTCACGAGGGAAAGGACCTTGCGACGGCCGGAGTTGAGGATCGCGGCCTCCATGAACCCCGTGGCCGAGGAAGTCGACAGGTAGACGTGGCGCTTCGTGAGGAAGACGGCCTGGAGAGCCTCGTCGATCTCGCGCATGATGGCCTGGATGCCGGCGCCGCGGTGGGAGATCATCGGGCGCGTCTGCGCCGCGAGGACATCGGGGTGGACCTCGGTGGGTCCGGGAAGGAAGAAACGACCGAAAGGCGCTTCCGCACCTCCGGAAATGGGCTTATTCAAGGATCTATCTCCTCGCTGACTGCGATGAAGACTCAGTGACGGTCGGCGCTGGAGCGCGCGGATCGGAAGCTAACGAATCGCATGACGTTTTCTAGAAGGGGACCCCTCTAGCGCCAGTGATCCTTCCAGCGGGTGTATTGCACGGTCGCCACACCCGCATGCTCGAGGACGTCGAGGCCCGCCGCGTCCCTGTACGCGTGCCGGTAGAAGAGGTGCGACACGTGAGACTGGACCATCAGCTTGGCGCACATGACACACGGGCTCGCGGTGACGAACGCCACCTTGTCCCGCATGTGGCCCGGCGACTTCACGAGCGCGTTCATCTCCGAATGGATGCAGCCGCACCGTCCGGCCTCGTCTGAATCGCATCGGTTGGGAAAGCCTCGCGCGTTCCCGTTGTAGCCGATGGACACGACGTGCTCGAGTAGCGGGTCCGTGAGAACGGTCCCTACCTGGAGCCGCGCGCACGTCGAGCGCTTCGCGAGCTCCTCCGCCATGCGCATGTACACCTCGTAGAGCGGGGGCCGCGTCACCGGATCGACGGCCGCCACGAAGTCCTCCGGGACCTCGACGACGTTCAGCGGATGCGTGTTCTCGTGGACGCCGTCCTTGAAGATCACCGGCACGGGGCCTCCTTGGGGGTGAAGTACGATCGTCAGCGTTCGGCGGGGGCTCGACGCCCCCAGGGCTCAGTTCCAGCCGAGTCCCTGCACGAATACGCGCGCCTGAAGATACTCGACCGGGGCCCACCGGTCCGTGAAGGGACGCCCCTCCGCCGCCACGGCCGCCTCGGCGCCGCTCCAGTCGGGAAGGTCCGTGCCCTCGGCGGCCGCGAGCACGATGAGGTTCTGCGTCACACGCGCGTCCGCCGTGGCGTCGACGACGTAGATCCGTGTGCTCGGGAAGACGCTCTCGAGCGTGGACCGCAGGCGATGCAGGAAGGCGGCGCCCGGACCCTCCAGAGGCGACAGCACGTTGGCCGCCAGGACCCCGTCGGGGGTCAGGCGAGCCGCCATCGCCTCGAAGGCCTCCGTCGTGACCATGGTCCACGGGACCGTCACGAGGTGGTCGAACACGTCCATGTAGAGCAAGTCGTAGCGGTCGGACGACGTCCGCAGGAATACCCTCGCGTCGTCGTGCGTGACCCTCACCGCATCGTCCGGGAGCCGTCCCACCGCGAAGTACCGATGCGCGAGCTCGGTCACGACCGGATCGATCTCGACGACGTCGACCGCGAGGTCCGGATGACGCTCGAGGAACGCCACCGGCAGGGTCAGCGCGGCGCCACCGAGCACGAGGACGGAGTCGGCACGCGCGAGCTCGTCCCGGAGGATGTCCAGGCTGGCCGTCGCGTACGCGTGGGCGGGCGCCCCGTCGGCGTATTCCGCCGAGGAGGAGCCTCCGTTCTGCCAGAGCTCTCGGACCTCACGCCCGTCACGCCATGTCCGCTCCGTCACCTGCACGGAGGCGTAGAGCGTCTGGGTCTGATGGAGCACGCCGGCCGCCGGCGACAGCGCTGCGACGGACAGCCCGGCGACGCACAGCGTGGCCACGACCAGCGTCGCGTCCGGTACGCGCTGTCCGAGCAGCCTACCCGCGAGCGCGGCCAACAGAAAGAGGAATGCGGCCGTACCGGCCATCAGCACCGGGAGGGGCATGAGCGGAAGCAGCACGAAACCGGTGGTGAACGACCCGGCGATGGAGCCCGCGGTGGCCGCGGCGCTCAGGTCGCCCGCCCGTCGGCCCACGGTGCCGAGGCTCTCCGTGTCGGCCTGCACGAGAAACGGCACGACGGCACCCAGGCAGAGCACGGAAGGGGCGAACAGCACGACGGCGCTCGCCACGGCGCCCGGAATGAAGCCGAGCAGGTCCCGCGCGATCCAGGGCACGGCGATGCCGAGCACGGGAAGGGCCGCGGTGGCGCCCGCCGCCGCCAGGATCAAGGGGAGCGGCACGTCGCCGCGGTCGGCCATGCGCCCGCCCAGGTGGCTCCCCAGCGCGAGCGCCGCGAGAATCACGCCGATGACCGCGGTCCAGGGGATCGCCGACAGGCCGAACACCGGAGCGATCATCCGGGCCCCGGCGATCTCGATGACGAGCACCGCGAAGCCCGAGCCGAACGCGAGCGCGAACAGCCCGAGCCTGCGGAGACCGCCCTGTCCTTCCATCCTACGCCAGCTGGAGGGCCTTCTTGCCGGCCTTCTTGCGCATGTTGGCGTCGAGAATCCGCTTCCGTAGGCGGATCGCGTCGGGGGTCACCTCGATCAGCTCGTCGTCCTCGATGAACTCGAGGGCGAGCTCGAGCGTGATCTTCCGGGGCGGCTCGAGCTTGATGTTCTCGTCGGACGACGTGGTCCGCATGTTCGTGAGCTTCTTCTCCTTGCTCACGTTCACCTCCATGTCGTCCTGGCGGACGTTCTCGCCGACGATCATGCCGCCGTAGGCGTCATCCCCCGGAGACACGAAGAGCGTCGCGCGCTCCTGGAGGTTGAACAGCGCGAAGCCGACGACCTTGCCGGGCCGATCGGCGACGAGCACGCCGCGTCCGCGACCGCGCAGCGTCCCGGCCCAGGGGCCCCACGAGTCGAACTGGTGGTGGAGGATGCCCTCACCCCGCGTGTCGGTCATGAACTCCGAGCGGTACCCGAACAGGCCCCGCGCCGGAATCTTGAACCGGAGGCGCGTCGTGCCGGAGTCGCCCATCGGGCGCATCTCGGTCATCTCGCCCTTCCGGCCGCCGAGCTTCTCGATCACGGTTCCCACGAGCTCCTGCGGGACCTCGACGACGGCCTCCTCGTAGGGCTCCTGCGTCACGCCGTCTTCCTTTCGGGTGATCACGCGGGGGCGCGACACCTGGAACTCGAACCCCTCGCGGCGCATGGTCTCCATGAGGATCGTGAGGTGGAGTTCGCCCCGGCCGCTCACCGTGAAGGTGTCGGGCTGATCGGTGTCCTCCACCCGCAGCGCGACGTTGCGCTCGAGCTCCTTGTAGAGCCGGTCACGCACCTGGCGTGTCGTCACGAACTTCCCGGACTGGCCGGCGAAGGGCGAGTTGTTGACCGTGAAGTCGACGGAGAGCGTCGGCTCCTCGACCGCGATGCCCCGGATGCGCTCCCGGTGCTCGGGGTCGGTGAGCGTCTTGCCGATCTCCACGCCTTCGATGCCCGCAAGCGCGATGATGTCGCCTGCCTGGGCTTCCTCGACCTCGATCCGGTCGAGTCCCGAGAAGGTGTAGAGCTTGGTCACCCGTGCGTCCTCGTACTCGTCGCCCGCGGTCACCATGCCGGGCTCACCGAGTTCCAGGATCGACACGCGCTCACCCACCGACACCGTCCCACGCTCGACGCGCCCGATGGCGATGCGCCCGACGTACGACGAGAAATCGAGCGTCGAGATCAGCATCTGGAAGGGGCCGTCCCGGTCCACCACTGGCGCCGGAACGCGCTCCAGGATCACGTCGAAGAGGGGCGACAGGTCACCGCCCTTGACCTCCGGGTCGGTCGAGGCCCACCCGTCGCGGCCCACCGCGTACAGGAACGGAGCGTCGAGCTGCTTGTCGTCGGCCTCGAGGTCCATGAAGAGCTCGAGTACCTCGTCGTGCACCTCGTGGGGACGCGCATCGCTCCGGTCCACCTTGTTGATGACCACGAGGGGCTGGAGTCCCAGCTCGAGCGCCTTCCGCGTCACGAAGCGGGTCTGCGGCATCGGGCCTTCGGCTGCGTCCACGAGAAGGACGACACCGTCGACCATCCGCAGAATGCGCTCCACCTCACCGCCGAAGTCCGCGTGCCCGGGCGTGTCGACGATGTTGATCTTCACGCCCTTCCACTCGACGGCGGTGTTCTTCGCCAGAATGGTGATCCCCCGCTCCTTCTCGAGCGGGTTCGAGTCCATGACACGCTCCACGAACGCCTGGTTCTCTCGGAAGACACCCGCCTTGCGGAACATCTGGTCCACGAGGGTGGTCTTGCCGTGATCGACGTGCGCGATGATCGCGATGTTGCGGATAGGTACCATATTCGGGAGCGCAGCGAGGCGCGGAACGAGTCAAGCTCAGTGCTCGTGCGGGACGGGATGCCGCGATCGGGATCGCGGGCCGTCTGATGCACAGCACTTCAAGTTAACACGTTTCACGTCCGGCGTCGCCGGGTGCCCGTAGCTCGGTTCGCTTTGCTTGCTCAGAACAACAAGACCCACCTATATGGGTTCTGGCTCGCTCGGGATCGTGACGCGGTGGAGGATCTACATCTTGAGACCCTTTCTGGTCATCCTGGCCCTCGCCGGGGCTCCGGCCGCCCTCCCGGCCCAAGTGACACCAGACACAGTGCAGGGAAGGGTCCTCGAGGCTCGAGCGGATCGTCCGGTGTCAGGGGCCTCGGTCAGATCGATCGCGCGGGGGCTCTCGACCGAGACGGACAGCGTCGGGGCTTTCCGGCTCGTGGTTGCGAGTGCGGGAGAGGTGCGCTTCTCGGTTTCTGCTTATGGCTACGAGACCCGAGACACGCTGCTGCGACGTCCGCTACCGGACGAGGTAGAGATCTCGTTGGAGCCGGTGCCCGTCAGGCTGCGCCCGCTGACCGTCCAGGCGTCGCGGCTGCCACGGGACGGCCCCGGTCGAGAGCGGGCGCTGTTCGACCGCGAAGTATCCCCTGGCGTCGTCGGCATCGGCATGCCGGAGATGCGAGACGCGCCCATCGCCGTCGAACCCGACGTCCTCCGGTCGCTTCAGTCCCTCCCGGGCGTGGTCGCGCTCAACGATCTGGCGGCTCAGCTGCATGTGCGGGGAGGCGGGCCGGACCAGAACGCGTTCTACCTCGATGGTGCTCGCATCTTCGCACCGTACCACATTTTCGGCCTGTTCGGCGCCTTCAACCCGGAAACCATCGACCGCGCCGAGATGTATCGAGCGTCCTTCCCGGCCCGGTTCGGCGGAACGCTGAGCTCCGTCGTGGACGTCCGGCAGCGGGTGGGAGCGGACGATGAGCCCTCCGACGATCCACCGGAGCTCGAAGGCGCCGGCGGCGTGAGCTTGATGGGTGCCCGCGTGGCGGTACGGGGTTCGAGGCCGTCCGAGGGCCTGCGCTGGGGCGTTGGCGCGCGGCGGACACACGCGGACCTCACGCTGGGCTCGTTCACCGCACCGGACGAGTTCCCGTTCCGCTTCCACGACGTGCAGGGGAAGCTGGACATCGATCGTCCGGGCTCACGGCTATCGGTATCCGTCTTCGACTCCTCCGACAGGTTCCGGATGTTCCTGGATGACGCCGAAGGCGGACTGCGCTCTTCGTGGGCGAATCGAGCGGGCTCGGTCACCTGGAGCACGCTCTTCGCCAGGGCTTGGGAGCTCACGGCGGTGGGCTGGGGCTCCGGCTACGACGGTGATCTGACCGTCGGTGACCCGGCAGTGGCCGGGACGACGTCGAGCAGCGTTCGCGCTGCGGGGCTCCGGGTCGAGGCCGCTCGGCGAGGTGAGATGGGAGGCTTCAGGGCCGGGGTCGATGTCGAGTGGACGCAGTCCACGCTGGTCGGCTCTCCCGATTCGGTAGGCTACGTCGTCGGCGAGGACCGCTCGCGGGCCTCGAGGTCCGCCCTGTACTTCGAAGGGGACCGCTGGTTCGGGCCGCTCCGACTCTCGCCGGGTATCCGGACGGTCTTCGCCACCTCGGGTCGCTCTTTTCTTCTGGAGCCCCGCCTTGCCGCACGCCTCCATCTGGCGCGCGACCTGGCGTTGACCGTCGGCGCGTCACGGGCCCATCAGCACCTGTTCGCGCTGCGGGACGACCGCTACCTCCTGCCGGGTGCTCCGCTCTGGATGGGAACGCGACAGGAGGAGAGCGCGCCACGTTCCCGGGCCGACGGTTTGACCATGGCTCTCGAAGGGTGGTCGGCACGGACGTGGAGCTTCGAGCTCGCCGGGTATCACCGCAGGTTCGAAGGCTTGCCGCGCTGGCGCCCGGAGGGTCGCCGGAATCTCGATCAGCTGAGATTCGACGAAGGGCGAGCGTGGGGTGGTGAGGTCTTCGTGCGGCGTCACGAGGGGATGATCACGGGGTGGGTAGGGTACGGGCTCTCCGGCGTGACGATGCAGGGCGCGAACGAAACGGACGAGTATCGAGCGGCCTGGGACCGGCGCCACGCAGTGGACGCAATGGCATTCCTTCGACCGGGTGATGCCTTTTCGCTGTCGCTTCGGATGACCTACGGATCCGGCCTTCCCTTCTGGCCCCCGGCGGGGACGGTCGATGGTCGACGTTTCGACCCGGTCCTCGGCCAGACCGCTCAGGGCGATGCGTACCCGGTGTGGGCCGACAGCCAGACTCGGTTCCCGTCCTACCTGCGGATCGATGTCGGGGCCAGGACGGACTTCCGGGTGGGAGGTCTAAGGGTGGAGCCGTACCTGAGCATTCTCAACGCCACGAATCACGCGAATGTGCTGTTCTACGAGACCGGTCAGGCGATGCCGGATGGTCCACCGGTCTTGAGACCGACCCTTCAGTTGCCGTTCATCCCGATCATCGGGTTCGACATTTCGTTCTAGGCGGAGATTCGGAGCCGATGCCATCGAAAGCGCTTTTGCTGTTCACAGCCTGCCTCGTCATCGCCGGGTGTAACCTACCCGCCATGTTCGAGCCTCCGGCGGAGCAGTCGGCGCAACGGCTGCAGCTCTTCATGGTCCTCGACCCGGCTCGGAGCACACAGGTGCTGCTCGTGGAGCCAGTCGACGCCGAGGAGCCGCTCGGAGAGGTGGCCGCCTCGATGTACCAGATCGCGGCCGGTGATACCGTGTTGGTCGCTGATGCGGTAACGAGCGCGGGCCTCGCGCCCTGCACGGACCGCTATGGCCGCCTCGGGGGATGGGACTTCGCGTGCGCGGTGTTCGACGCGCCGGTCGAACCCGGGGTTCGCTATCTGGTTCGAGTCACATCTGCGGGCCGGCCCACGGCGACGGCGACCGCCGTTGTTCCCGGGGACTTCGAGATCGTGTACGCCGAAGCGTCCGGACAGCCTCCCGGAACCGGTGGCCTGACGGTGGAGTGGTCGGCGAGCGCCCATGCCCAGGGTTACTTCGTCAGCGTACGACCTTCCACGGAACCCGACTGCGCGCGAACGGCCACGTGCCCGGACGGATGGTTCGTAAGCACGGTGGGCAATGCAGTCCAGACTACCATCCCTCGGGATCTATTGCCCAAACACCTGGGGAGATGGATCCTGGAGGTTCATGCCCTCGACGCAGTGCTTCTGGAACACCTTACCACGGGGTCGGGCGGCAGCTTGTTCCCTGTGCCACCGGTGCAGAACGTGGAGGGAGGGTTTGGAGCGGTGGGGGCGTGGGCAGCACGGAGCCAACTCCTGCCGTAAATCAGTCCGCCGTGAGTCCGAAGTCGCGCGGCGCCCCGCCTACTCCTGCGCCGCCCGCTTCCTCAGGCCGAACGAAGCCAGGAACCCGTCCAGCGTGCGCTGGAAGTCTTCTCTGGCCGGGTCGTTACCGCCCGGACGCGCGAACGCCTCCACGACGAACGCCAGCACCGTCCCGCCCATCCCCCCCAGTACGAGGCCCAGCGCGAGGAAGAGCTTCAGCCGGCGCTCGTCGGGCCCCGGCGGCATGAACGGAGGCTGTAGCACGGTGATGACCGGCGTGTCCCGGACTTCGGCGATGCGCGCCTGCTCGAACGACTGCACGAGCGTGGTGAACACCTGCTGGCGGAGCGAGACGTTCCGTTGGAGTCGCTCGTACTGGAACGTCAGCTCGGGCGAGCTCTCGAACTGACGGTTGGCCTGCAGGAAGCTCTGCAGTTCGTTCTCCGCGACCTCGAGGTCGGCCCGCGCGGTCTCGACGCGTTCCTCGATGAAGCTCCGCTCGGACGCAGCCTGGGACTGGCGTGTCTCGAGGTTGAAGCGGCTGATCTCGGCCAGGAGTCGCTCGGAGATCTGCAGCGAGAGCTCCGGCCAATCCGTCGTGACCTCGACCGTGACGATTCCGGTCTCCCGCCCGGTCGAGACCGACACGGCGGACTCCCTCAGCCACTCGATGACCCGCTTCAAGCGGAGGTCCTCGGTGTCCTCCTCGATCTCGAGCAGATCGGCGAGCCGAACGGTGGCGCCGTCCACCTGGAGGTCGGTCTCGGCCACGCTGAGCAGGATCTCGCGCGAGGTGAGAAGCTCGGCGTAGAACGCCGGGCTGAGGGCGTCCCCGCCGCCGACGCTGACGCCGAACTGGCTCGCCAGGGCCATGAGCTGGGACTGCGATGCCTCGGACCCCTGGGGCTGGAAGGAGGACGCCGTGGTGAACTCGGGGTCGCGCGTGAGCGCGAACACGACGGCCAGTGCCCCCACCGCCACCGTGGACAGAACGATGACGCGGCGCCGGCGAAGGAGCACGGCGAGCACTTCCCAGAGCGAGATCTCGTCGTCGGGAACGCCCGCGGACGGGGTCCGCGTCGTCGGCGTTACCGGCGTGTGATCGCTCGTCATGTCGGCTCCTCCAGGGCCTCCGCTCCTCCCACACGGCGGGGCCGGACGACCCCTCCGTGGCTCGGGAGGGAGTATCGCCCCGGCCCCGCACGCCAGCAACCCGTTTCCCGCCTCCGGGCCGGTCGGCGGCGAGCCGCGTCCCACGGGCGGCGGAAACCTCCCCGACTGGACTGGGTAGATCCGGTCGCCTCCTCCCCAAACAGATCCGGAGGCGCGACCGAGCCAGAGAGCCGTCCTTCCGACAGCAGGTTACGAACATGCGTCACCCATCCCTCCTCCCGATCGCCGCGCCGGCTCTTCTCGTAGCCGCGCTCGCGCTTCCCGTCACGGCCCAGGACGTGGAGCCCGAGTACGTCGCCGAAGCCGAGATGCTCTGGAACGATCCCGGTCTGACCGAGGCGCTCCGCATCGCCGAGGAGATCGACGACTGGTCGCTCGACCTCCTGATCGAGATCACCGAGATCCCGGCTCCGCCGTTCATGGAGGAAGCGCGGGGACGGCGCTTCGGGGAGCTGCTCGCCGAGCTCGGTGCGGACTCGGTGTGGACCGACGCCGAAGGGAACGTGATCGGGCTGCGCGAAGGACGGACCGGCGAGCGCCGCGTAGCGATCGGCGGACACCTGGACACCGTGTTCCCCGAGGGCACCGACGTTTCCGTGCGACAGGTGGGCGACACGCTGTTCGCGCCGGGTGTGGGCGACGACTCCCGTGGGCTCGTGGTCGTCCTCTCCGTCCTGCGCGCGCTCGAGGAGGCCGGGATCGAGACCGACGACGACCTGCTCTTCGTGGGCGTGGTGGGCGAGGAGGGACTCGGCGACCTGCGCGGCATGAAGCACATCTACAGCGAGGAAGGCGACCGGCCCGACGTGTGGATCGAGGTCGACGGCGGGGGACTCGCCGGCATCGTCAGCATGGGGCTGGGGTCCGTGCGGTACCGGCCCACGTTCCACGGCCCGGGGGGCCACTCCTGGGGCGCGTTCGGACTCGCGAACCCGGCCCACGCGCTCGCCCGGGGCATCCGGTATTTCCAGGACGCGGCCGACACGCTGACACGCTCCGGGCCGCGCACCAGCTACAACATCGGTCGGCTGGGCGGCGGAACCTCGGTGAACTCGATCCCCTTCGAGGCGTGGGCGGAGATCGACATGCGCTCCATCAGTCCGGCGAGCCTTCCCGTCATGGAGAACGCGCTCATCGAGGCCATGAACCGGGCCCTCGAGGAAGAGAACGCGCTGCGCCGTGACGGCGACCCGCTCGAGCTCGACCTCGCCAAGATCGGTGACCGTCCCTCGGGCGAGATGGATCCGGCCACCCCGCTCGTGCAGCGCTCGCTGGCCATCACGCGCCTGTTCGACGTCGAGCCGAGCCTCGGCCGCTCGTCGACCGACTCGAACGTTCCCATCGCGCTCGGTTACCCGGCCGTGACCATCGGGCGGGGCGGCATCGGGGCCAACGGTCACGCGCCGGACGAGTACTGGATCAACCGGGACGCGTATCTGGCCGTGCAGCGCGCCCTGCTGCTCACCGTGGCCGAAGCCGGCCTCGGCACGCCGGTCTCCTGACGTCCTGAAGGGAGTCGAGGCCTCTCGCGGCGACGCGACGTCAGAACGGAACGAAGACCGGCGTCACGAGCACCGTAAGCAGGAGGACGAGCACCGTCATGGGGATGCCCAGACGGAGGTAGTCGCTCATGCGATACCCGGCGGGCGCCATGACCAGCGCGTGGGCGGGCTGTGACACGGGCGAGGCGAGCGACGTGGCCGCGATGGCCACGGCCATGACGAGGGGGTAGGGCGATACACCCAGGTGCCCCGCGGCGTTGATCGCCACGGGGGCCATGAGGACCACGACCGCAGAACCCGGGAGGATCTGCCCGCCCACGGCGGTGACCATGACGAATACAGCGAGCACGAGGTGCGCGCTGAGTGAGCCGGTCCATTCGATCATGAAGGAGCCGAGCAGCGCCACGGCGCCGGTCTGGTCGAGCGCGGCCCCGAGCGACAGCATGCCCGCCACCAGGACGAGCGTGGGCCAGTCCACCGCCTTGTAGGCTTCGTCGGGCGTCAAGCACCGACCGAGCACCATGAGCAGCGCCCCGATGATCACTCCGACGGCGATGGGCACCCACCCGAGCAGGACCGGCGCGAGGGCGACCACCGTGATCGCGATGGACCGCGCGGCCAGCTTCACGTTCGACGCCTCCTCGTCCGGGGCCTGGAGGAGGATGAGATCGGGCTCCCGGGCCAGATCGCGGAGCCGGCGCCTGGGCCCGTAGAGGAGCAGCGCGTCGCCGAACCGGAGCGCCTCGTCGCGCAGGTTCGCCTCCACGGCGCCGCCCTCCCGGACGATCGCGACCACGTGCATGCCGAAGCGACCCTGGAAGCCGACCTGGCGGAGGGTGCGACCGATCAGCTCGCTCCGGGGTGCGAGCACCGCCTCGGCGAAGCCCACGGCGTCGCCCTCCAGCAGCTCGGGATCCACGGGGGTGTCCAGGTCGATCACGAGGCGCTGGAGCGCGCGAAGGACGACCATGTCCGCGCGGCTCGCCTTGACCAGGATCTCGTCACCGGGGGCGAACACCGTGTCGGGGTCCGGCAGGGAGCGGACCGAGACGACCCCGTCCTCCGCGCGGCGAGCGACGGCCAGAACCATGAAGCCGACCGCGTCGCCGAGCCGGGAGTCCCTCAGGCTCCGACCGACCAGAGCCGAGTCCGGAGTGACCCGGAGCGACCAGAGGCGGTCCCGCAGGTCGAACGCATCGACCGCTGCGGCAGCATCCATTACCTGGATGTCCTCGAGGTCCTCACCCGGATCGAGCGCGTCCAACGCCTCTCCCGACCCCTGCAGCAGGAGCTCGTCCCCGGCGCGGAGGGGCGTATCGAGGAAGCGCGTGCGCCTGCGGAATTCCGAGCTCCTTCGGAGCGCCAGGATCAGGACGCCGTCGCGTGCGTGGAGATCCGACTCGGCCGGACTCTTCCCGACCAGGCGCGAGCCCGCGGGAACCCGGGCCCGAGCCACCCGTACTTCGCCCGCCTGGAGCCAGTCGAGCGTGGGCGCGTCCGACACGGCGACCAGGTGCCGGCGGCCACGCAACTCGAGGAAGTGGTCCGGGCTTCCCTGCACGAGAATCCTGTCGCCGCCTCGCAGCACCGCGTCCGGCCCCGGCGCGCGGCGGGTGCGGCCGTCGCGCTGGACGGCCAGCACGTGCATCCCCAGCGCGGAGTCGATGAGGCTCTCGGCCAGGGTGCGTCCGTCGAGGAGCGAGCGAGCGGGTACCTCCAGAAAGAAGAGCCTCGAGCGCAGATCGACGTCCTTACGCACGCCCGAGCGGTCGACTTCCTTGTCCTTTCCCTCCGGCGTGCGGCTCGGGAGCAGGCGCGGCCCGGCGACGGCGATGAGGGTCGCGCCGGCCCCCAGAAGGACGATCCCCACGGGGGTGTATGCGAAGAGCCCGAACGGTTCGAGGCCGGCGTCCCCCAGAGCGGTCGCCGCGAGCAGGTTGGGAGCCGTCCCGATGAGCGTCGTGAAGCCGCCGAGCTGGGCCCCGAGCGCCATCGGGATGAGTAGCTTCGATGGCGCGATCCGTGTCCGCTGGGCGATCCCGAGCGTGACCGGCAGCATCATAGCCGCGACGCCCACGTTGTTCATCACCCCCGAAAGGACACCGGACACGAGCGTCACCCCGATTACGATGCGACCCTCGTGTGCCCCCGCCCACCGGAGCACGTATGAGCCCACCAGTCCGGCGACGCCCGTCCGCGAGAGCCCGGCAGAGACGACGAACATGCCCGCCACCGCGATCACCGCGGGGCTCGCGAAGCCGGCGAGCGCACGCTCGGGGGTGACGAGTCCGAGGAGCGAGACCGCCGCGAGGACGCTGAGCGCGACCAGGTCCATGCGGACCCGGCGCGTGGCGAGTACGCCGACGGCGCCGACGAGCACGCCCAGGACGAGGATGATGTCGGTGTGCATGAGGGATGGACATTAGAGCCGCATTCCGTGTACGAGAAGACGTCCATGGCGCCGAGTTCTCTCGGACCCTATGGTGAAGGCATCGGCCACACGCGTTGCGCACGGTCCCGGGCACGGAGCGCCCGTGAGCGGGGGCCGAACGGAGAGACCATGAAGTTGTGCACCCGTATCTCGGTCGCCGTCACGGCGGCGTTGCTGGGGCCGGTCACGGCCTCCGGTCAGGGTGCGCCCCAGGACACCGTGCGGGCCGACGAGGAAGCCGTTCGGGTTCGGGGATTGGTGACCGACATCACGACACAGCGGCCCCTTGAGTTCGTCGAGATCGAGGTCTTCGACTTCGAGGACGAGCCCCGCCTCGCCTGGGAGGGCGTGTCCGACTCCATCGGCGCCTTCACCGGACCTCGCCTCCGCCCGTCGCTCTACCAGGTGCGTGCGGTCGCGTTGGGTTACCAGACCCTCACGCACATGGTGGCACTGTCCGGCTACGGCATCGCGGACCTCCGGATCGAGATGAGCCCCGAAGCGTTGGAGCTCGAGCCGCTGGTGGTCGTGACGCGCCAGCGCTCCCGGCTGGAGACGTCGGGCTTCTACGAGCGCCGGCAACGCGGCTTCGGGCACAGCCTCGACCGCGCCGACATCGAAGCGCGCCGCCCGACGTACGTGACCGACCTCGTTCGTATGATGCCCGGTGTCTCCGTCTCTCCGGGGCTCATGGGCGGCGGCGGAATCCTGAGAATGCGCGGGGGCTGCATACCGGAGGTGATCATGGACGGCGTGCGTATGGTCCAACCCGTGCGTCTCGACGACGTCCTGCAGGTATCCGACCTCGAGGGGCTGGAGGTATACGGCCCCGGCACGAGCCCACTGGAGTACTCCCACTCCAACTGCGGCACGGTGCTCGCCTGGACGCGTGATCCGGGCTCGGCCGACGGTCGGCCGTGGAGCTGGAAGCGGGCGGGAGCCGCCGCCGGGTTCATTCTGCTCGGGTTCTTCCTGACGCGTTGACGGGCGCGCTCGGCCGCCGCAGGATGGTCGTTCCGACGTCGGGGCTCGACCCGCTCCACCCGGTTACTCTCCCGTCCCTCCTGGAGTCCCCATGAAGCACTGGATGCTCTTCTACCAGACCGTTCCGGACCATGCCGAACGACGGACGGCCCATCGCGCGCTGCACCTCCAGAAGGCATGGGAGGCCCATGAGCGCGGCGAGCTCGTGCTCGGCGGGGCCCTCACCGAGGGTGATGCCGGGGCCGCGCTCCTCTTCCAGGGCGACTCGCCGGAGGTGGCCGAGAAGTTCGCGCGGGCCGACCCCTACGTGACCGAGGGACTGATCACCCGCTGGTGGGTGAGCGAGTGGATCACCGTCGTCGGCGACGGAGCCAAGAGCCCCGTGCGGCCCTGACGGGAGCGCTCGGCACCACCGGAGCGCCGCCCGCGTCCGACCGGGTGGGGCGCCCGGCTCGTCAGTCGTTCAACACCCAGGCACAGATCAGGGGCGCGACGATCGCGGCGTCCGAGTTGATCTCGTACCGCGGCGTATCCGCCTCGAGCTTCCCCCAGGTGATCTTCTCGTTCGCCGGGGCGCCCGAGTATCCCCCGTACGAAGGCTGGGCGTCGGTGATCTGACAGAAGTAGCCCCAGAAGGGGACGTCACGCTGCAGGTCCTGGATGATGCAGGGCACGGAGCAGATGGCGAAGTCCCCCGCGATCCCGCCGCCGATCTGGAAGAATCCGACCGAGGGGTGCTCCCCGGCACCGTGGTTCTTCTCGTACCACTCGATGAGCATCTGGAACTGCTCGGTGCCCGACTTGACGCACTGATGGTGGGCGACGTTCCCGAGCATGACGTTGGCGGCGAAGATGTTGCCGGTGGTCGAGTCCTCCCAGCCGGGCGCGAAGACGGGGATACCGGCTTCTTTCGCCGCCAGAAGCCAGGAGTTCTTCGGGTCGATCTGGTAGTGCTGCTCGAGCGTGGGATCGTCGAGCACCTCGAAGAGGAACTCGGCCGGCGTCTTCCGCGCGCCCGAATCGGCGGCTCGGCTCCAGCACCCGACCAGGCGCTTCTCGATGTGCCGCATGACCGTCTCGGGGATGCACGTGTCGGTCACCCGGTTCATGCCGCGGTCGTAGAGCGCCTGCTCCTCCGCGGCGGACAGCTCACGCCAGGACGGGATGATCTCGTACTCGTCGTGGGCGACGAGGTTGAAGAGATCCTCCTCCAGATTGGCGCCCGTGCAGGAGATCGCATGGACCTTCCCCTCGCGGATCATGCGCGCGAGGATGATCCCGAACTCCCCGGTGGACATCGCGCCCGCCATGGCGACGAGCATCTTGCCACCTTCCTCGAGGTGCTTCTCGTACCCCTTGGCGGCGTCGACGACCTCGCGCGCGTTGAAGTGGAGGTAATGACGCTCCATGAAGCTCCGGACGTGACCCACGCTGTATCTCCAGTCTGACGCTGATTGGCCTGAGACCGAAGTTTAACAGGTCGCTGAAGAAGGGGAGCACCCCGCGCGCATGGGGCTTTCGCTGGTCAGGCAAGGAACGACGACGAGCCATAGCAGCGCTACGGCGAGCGAGGAGTGACGCAGCATCACCAGCGAAACCCCCATGCGCCCACCAACCTGAACGATATGCTCCTGCATGCTGAAGGGTTGGGGCGGCACGGCCCCGTTCCGGTCGTTGGAGCTCCTCCGCGTAGCTACGGCTATGCGGCCGTCGCTCCGCCTACGGCTCGGGGCCGTGGCGCTCCCGGGGCACCCGTGCGCAGCACGGGTCCGGGGTACTCCCCTTCTTCAGCGACCTGTTGAGGTCCGGACAGCGAAGGCGAAGTGTTATCATCCGCTCATGATCTCTCCGACCCCACTCGACCACTCGATCGTGCTGGCCGTCGACGGCCACATCGCACGGATCACGCTCAACCGACCGGACCGCCACAACGCCCTCGAGGCGGAGGACATCGAGCTCTTCCGCTCGTGTCTGGCCACCGTCGAGGCGGACCCCGACGTCCGCGTGCTCGTGGTGACCGGGAGCGGGTCCGAGACCTTCTGCGCCGGCGCCTCCCTGAAGCAGCTCAACACCGGGAAGATGAGCGGCGCCGTCTTCGAGACGCTGACGGACGACCTCGCCTCGCTGCGGGTTCCGACGGTCTGCGCCATCAACGGCGGCGTATACGGCGGCGGCGCGGAGATCGCGCTCTGCTGCGACTTCCGGATCGGCGTGACGACCACCCGACTCTCGGTGCCCGCCGCCCGTCTGGGCATCTGCTACCCGCTGGGCGGCATGAAGCGGTACGTCGCGCGCCTCGGACTGGACACGGCGCTCAGGGTGCTCGTGGCCAACGAGGAGATGAGTGCGGTCGAGCTGCTCGGCAACGGATTTCTCCACCGGATGGTCGAGCCGGAGCGGCTGGAATCCGAGGCCACGGCGCTCGCCGAGCGGCTCGCGGGCATGGCCCCTCTGGCGGTTCAAGGCATGAAGCGGATCCTCTGCGACATCGCCGACGGCACCCTCGACGAGGCCGCCGGACGAGAGATCGTCGACGTCTGCGCCGCCTCGGACGACCTCCGCGAGGGGCTGCGCGCGCAACGCGCCGGAGAGGAGCCGCACTTCCAGGGACGATGAGCGACCGCGACGCGAAGGCACTCCGCGACCGCATCGCCCGCATCGACGGAGCCGGGTACAAGCGTTACCGGGAGATCGTGGGGTCCTGGGACCTTCCGGGCTTCACTCTCTTCGTAGACCACGCCCAGAGCGACCCGTTCGCGACACCGAGCGCCGTCCATGTCGAAATCGGCCCCGAGGGGACCCGCATCCCGGACGCCGCCGTGGGCACGAGCGCCCGTCGACTCGGCGCGGCGACTTGGCTCGCAGCACGCTTCGCTGAGGCCGCGTCGGAGGTCCGAGCCCGAGGAACCGGTCGGAGCGGCGAGGTCCGCATGGAGCACCCCGGCCAGACGGTGCTCCCTCAGACCGCCGTCATCGTCGATGCACGAGGCGGCCTCGAGGCGCGCTTCTTGGTCGGGCTTCCGGGGCGGGGACGCCGTGTCGACGGTGCGGGGGCGTCGGAGCTCCTACTCCAGACGATCCCCGATCTCGTCCGGAGCACGCTCGTCCTCGACCCGGCTGCGGCCACCGGAATCGTCGAGGCGGCGGAGACCAACGAAGACGCCGAGGCGCTGCGCGACTTCCTTCGCCGGGAGAGGCTGATCGCCTTCGTGGCCGATGGGGCGCGTCTGCCCCGCGCGAGCGGCATCGACGACCGGCCCCTCGAGACGGACGGGGTCGTTCCGTTCGAAGGCCCCCCTGAGATGCGCGCGCGCGTCGAGCTGCCGAACGCCGGAGCGGTCACGGGCATGGCAGTGCGGCCCGGCGTGACCGTCGTGACCGGTGGCGGATTCCACGGCAAGAGCACCCTGCTCCGCGCCCTGGAAGCCGGGGTCTACAATCACCGGCCGGGAGACGGCCGGGAACGCGTCGTCACCCGAGCGGACGCCGTCAAGATCCGCGCGGAGGACGGACGCTCCGTCAAGCGCGTGGACATCTCGGGCTTCATCGACGGTCTCCCTTTCGGCCGGGACACGCATGCCTTCACGACACCGAACGCGAGCGGCTCGACCAGCCAGGCGGCATCGATCGTGGAAGCCCTGGAGGCCGGAGCTCGTATCCTGCTGATCGACGAGGACACGTCGGCCACCAACTTCATGACGCGCGACCGGCGGATGCAGGAGCTCGTCCCCTCGTCCGGAGAGCCGATCACCCCATTCGTGGACCGGGTTCGCGTTCTGTGGGACGCTCACGACGTCAGCACGGTGCTGGTGATCGGCGGCACCGGCGACTACCTGGACGTGGCCGACGCCGTGGTGCGGATGGAGGCGTACCGGCCCATGGACGTCACCGCCGAAGCCCGCTCCATCGCGGAGCGGCACCCGACCGGTCGGCGAGAGGTCGTGGAGACCGGCTGGGCCCTCCCGCCGGCGCGATCGATCGAGCCCGCGTCGCTCGACCCCCGCCGGGGCAAGCGTTCGACGTACGTGCGGGTGCCGGACGGACGGACCCTGCTGCTCGGACGACACGAGATCGACGTCTCGGCCGTCGAGCAGCTCGCGTCCCGGGCCCAGCTCAGGTCCATCGGGCTCGCCATGGCGCGTCTGGCCACGGAGGACGACGAGACATCCAGCGTGCCCGAGCTCCTGGACCGCATCGAGCGCCTCCTCGCCGATCCGGGTCTCGACGCGCTGGACCCGCGCGGGGAGCCCCGGGGCGACCTCGCCGGATTCCGGCGCTACGAGCTCGCCGCGACCCTGAGCCGGCTCCGGTCGTTGAGCGTCGGAGGCGGCGAGTGAGCGGGGCGCCCCCAGAACCGGACGACGGGCTCCCGCTCTTCGAGCGGCCCGCCTCCGCGGGCGAAGCCGGTTGGCCCGATCCGGGGCTGGCCGTCGCGGCGGCCGCGTCCTCGCGGCCCGTCCGACTCGACGGCTCGCGTGCGACAGCGCTCGGGACGGTGCGCGGCCCCTTGGGCGAGATCCGGTTCGGGCCCATCCGCGCCGCGGCCGATCTCACATGGGGCGACGATGCGGTGGCGAACGCCGTCGTCTCCCCGAGCCTGCTCCGCCGTGAGCACGTCGGTCCGTCGGGCTCCTGGGAAGAGACCGTGCTGGTAGCTCCCGGGCTGCCGCTGGTCGTCCTGTCCGCCGGCCCGAAGCGCGACGGACCGCCGTCCCTCGCGTTGACGGTCCTGCCCGACGTCGCGGCTCCACGGTACCGGACGGGAAGTGGGGCGGTGACCCTCGCCGGTCCGGCCCCGGACACCTTCCTGACGCTCGTCGCGGACCCGGGCTCCTGCGCGTGGAGCGTCGAACCCGCTCCGGCCGGCGGAGCGTTGTTGAGGTGCTCCAACCCGGAGGGTATCGCCTCGGTGGTTCTCGCGTACGGATCCGAGGCCGCCATACGCGGGGCACTGAGCGGTACCCGGCAGCTGGCCGGGCATGCCCTCCGGGCCGGCGCTAGGCCCGACGACGATCTCCTGGAGCTGACTACCGGCGCGTACGGTCTGGACCACGCCGTCGCCTGGATGGAACGGCGTCTCGGATCGGGGATCGACTCGGCCCTGGCGCGAGCCTCTTCGGCTGGAGCGCCCACGGAGGGCGACGGGTGGTTGTGGGCGGGCCTCGGCGCGGCGGCCATCGGCGACCATGAACGCGCGCGAAGGTGCGCCGCGCTCCTGGAGCGGCTCGGACGCCCCGAGGCCGCCGTCTTCCTCCAAGCGCGGGCCTCGCTCTCGGACGGACGGACGGACGGGCTATTGGAGTCCGCGGAGCACGGCTTGGCCGCCACTGACGTCGAGGACCCGGCGCTCGGACGTCTCGGCCTGCGCGCGGCGGCCGACGCGCTGCGGTACGCCGCGACCGAGGCGGTGCTCGAGCGGCTGGCCGCCGCCGGAGCACGACCGGCCGGGACCGGCACGGGCGATCCGGGCGGCGACGCGGCCGGCGCGGGGCGGGGCGTCCGACTTCCCACGCTCGGCGGGCGAGCCGGATCCGTACCCGCCATCTCTCCCTCCATGACGCCCGGGGCGTGGCTCTCCCGCATGCTCGAGGGTCCGCGGGGCCGACCGGGCCCGGAGCCGCCGGTCGGCGAGGGCCGGGAGCGCGTGGCCCGTGCCTTGGGCGCCTGGGCGGCGATGGCGGCCCCGGGGGACGGGTGGAACACCTGGCGTGCCATGGTGGCCGAAGGACTCGACTCCGGCACTCGGGGCGTCGGCTGCTGGGATTCCATCGACCCCGACACTCCTCCCGCCGTGACCGGCATCCTGCTGGCCGCGATGGCGTTCGGCTGGCTGGGCGCGTTTCCGGACGCGCCGGTCGGGCGGCTCACGTTGAAGCCCCGGATTCCGGAGCGGGTGACCAGCTTCCGCTTCGCGGGGATCGCCATGGGTGACGTCAGGTCGGCCCTCGCCTACGAGCGGGCCGGCGCGACGCACCGCTTCGACCTGGATCCGCTCCGCGGACGGGTACCGCCTCTCATCGTCTTCGAGACCACCGTTCCCGGAGAGACTGTCCGGGTCACCATCGACGGGGTCCCCGCCGAGCTCGACGCGAGTCCGGGCCGAGCCGGTGTCACCGTACGCCTCCAGACCCCGCTCGACGCGCCGCGCCGGATCGAGATCGAGGCGGACTGATGTCGTGAAGCTACTTCCGACGCTTCTTCTTCACCTTGGGTGGCGCCACGCTCGGGTCCACGTACCCGTTCTCGACCAGGAGCGAGTGCAGGCGCAGCTCACGCTCGGGAAGCTCGGTCTTCGCGATCTCACGCGCGAACTCGATCCGATGGACCTCCGAGACCTTGTCGAGAATCGCGATCGGCGCCCCGTAACGGAGGAGTATGCGCTTCGCGTCGATGGCTACGGAATCATTCACGATGCCCGCCGTCATGCAGGAGAGGAAGATGCTCGCGCGCCCGGTCGAACGACCGGAGCGACGAATCCGGTCGGACGCGCCGAAAAGCCTGGAGCGCGCCCCGAAAGACGGTGAACGATAACGATTTGGAGCGCCCGCTCCAACGACCTGCTAGTGCATCGCGGGGGTATCGTCGCCGTCGTCGTCGGGATCGTTGAGCACGGACGGGAGCACCAGCGGCCCGGTGAGATGGAAGCGCGGAACCACCACGCGGAACCGCTCCCCCGTCGGGCGCGCGAACGTATAGTAGCCTTCCATGTATCCCGCGGGAGAGCGGAGCACGCAGTAGCTCCTGTACTCGTGTGCGTCACCGGGCCGGAGGCACGGCTGCTCGCCGACCACACCCTCACCGTCCACTTCGGCGTCCTCGCCCACGGAATCGTGGATGAGCCAGTGCCGGAAGAGAAGCTTCGCCGGCGTATCCCCCTCGTTGGCCATGCTCACGTGATACGAGAAGACGAACGTTCCGTCCGTCGGGTCGGAATCGGCGAGCGAAAAGCGCGGGGCGACCTGAACCCGGATGCCTTCGGTGGCTTTCTCGTATGTCATGGGTGCTCCGCGGGAGGATCACATGCGATCGATGACGACCGTGTGAGTGTTACCCACCGAGAACAGAATGGAGCCACCCAGGAACTGGGCAACCGCGTTGCCGAGCTCGTCGGTGTCCGTGGTGACCGAAACCCCGATCAGGGTTCGCGTGCTCGGGTCTCCGGGGAGCCCGCCCGGCAGATCCCATCGCTCGTAGTCGAGCTCGTACCCGTTCCCCTGGAAGTCGAACCCGTCCGGCAGGTATTCCTCCAACTCCGGTGGAACGACCCCGAGCGTGGTCTCCGGAGGCCACAGGTTGGAGTCGGCGTTGTACTGGGCGGCGGCCACCCGAACGACCTCGAAGTCGGCCGCCACCTCCGTGGCCCGTGCTCGCATGAGCACCGTCCGCATATTCGGGATGGCCAGCCCCGCGAGGATGCCCACGATGGAGACGACCACCAGGAGCTCGACCAAGGTGAAGCCGCCGTCGCGGCGGGCTCTCCCACTGGGTCGCATCGACGTCCTCCGCGACATGCTCATCCGCCCCTCACCCTGGCGCCGAGATCCAGACCGGCGGCCCAGTCGGTGAGCGGCTGGGTCGAGTCGTACACCACGGTTTCGGTGCCGACCGAGCCGATGAGCTGGTAGTTGTTGGTTCCACGCGGGAAATACTCGACCCCGGGCGCGGTGGTGGCACCGACGTCGTCCAGGGTGGCGGGCAGTCGACCGTTGGCCTGGCGGTAGGCCTCGATCCGGGACGCCGTGAAGAACATGGCCGTGCGGATGCCGGAGACCTGCTCCTCGGGCGGCGGCGGCTCGATGGGGTTCAGCACGACCCAGGACGGAGGCGCGATCAGCAGGTAGACCGCCAGGACGCCGAGGTTGATTCCGAGGGGTAGCATCCACTTCGGCTGCGCCTTGGGCTTCGTCTTCTTGCGCGAAGCCTCCTCGCGTTCCGCCGCGTGCTGGAGCACCTCCGCGAGGGTGTCGGCCGTTTCCTTACCGGAGCCGACATCCTTCGCGTGATAGGGCCGTACCTGGTCCTTATCGCTCATCGACGGAGGTTGGGATCGTGGTGGAGGAACGGAGTGGGGCGGGGTCGGCGCGCCGACCGGGTCGTGTCATGATATTCCAGATCGGCGTCGAAGGACAGGTCCGATCCCCCAATCTCGCCGTCCCACCCGGCTCGACTCCACCCCTGGCCCTGGGTAACTTCGAGCGATGAGCACCCGCGAGCTGTCCCGTTCAGAAGAGGACTACCTGAAGGCCATCTATGGCCTGTCGGAGTCCGGCGATCCAGCCTCCACCTCGGCCATCGCGACGGTGCTGGACATCCAGCCGGCGTCGGTCACCGGCATGGTGAAGCGGATGGCGGAAAGCGGGCTCCTGGAGCACATACCGTACAAGGGCGTGCGCCTGACCGACCGGGGGGCACGAGAGGCCCTTCGAGTTCTCCGGCGGCACCGGATCCTGGAGACGTACCTGTGCGAGCGGCTCGGCTTCTCCTGGGACGACGTACACGCGGAAGCGGAGCGTCTCGAGCACGCGGCCTCCGACCGGCTCGTCGAACGCATGGCGGCCGCGCTCGAGTTCCCGAGCTACGATCCGCACGGGGCACCGATCCCGACCAAGAGCGGACAGATCGAGTCCACCGACCCCGCGACGCTGGCCGACGCCCGTCTGGGCGACCGGGTCCGCATCCGCGCCGTCCGGGACGAGGACTCGGAGACGCTCCGCTCCATCGCCGAAGAGGGGCTGCTCCCGGGCGTCAGGGTCGAGGTCCGGAGCCGCCCGAACGGTGAAGGCTCCATCGGCGTGAGCCTCGGGGGTGAGGGTGGCCTGAGGTCTATCGAGCGCGAGCTCGCCCGTCAGATCTACGTGGTTCCGGACGAAGCCTGACCCGGTCCGTTCACCGCACCCCCGCGCACCGTGGAAGGGCATCCGTCTGTTCGGACGATCCCGCGAAGACGCCGAAGCGCCGCATGACGCCCGATGCGAACACGCCGCTCCCGTCTCCATGGACGCTCGGCACCCGAACCTGCCCGGACGGGTTGAAGTTCCCGCCACGCGCCCAGTTCACGTAGTTCCGGTCCGTGGCCGTGATCCCGACGAACGCCTGCGTCTCGTCCGGCAGCCCACGCTGCAGTCGAACCGTGAGCGCTTGGTCGAGGTCGAATCGGTCGAAGACGCCGAACTCGGACGGGAAGACGATCGTCGTGTCGCTCGCGGACAGCGACAATCCCAGCAGGAAGAGCTCGTCCGGTGCCTCGATGCCCTCGTCCTCGAGCGCCCGGTCCAACCCGTCGATCCGCGTCTCGTTGACGTAGGCGCTCGCCCCGCTCGCCGCCGACCACCGGACCTCGAACGGCGTATCCGGGCGCACGCCGCACGGCGAGGCCTGCTGCTCCAGCCGGAAGTCTCCGGGAATCGTCGTGCGTCCACCGAGCGTGCGGCCGTCGGCGAGTCGCACGGTCAGTTCGAGCTCGTCGCCCGGCCGGAGTCGCGACGCCGCCGCTCCGGCGTCGTAGCACACCCCCGGGCGGACCCGGTCGCCGTCGCTGATGCAGTTCTGGTCGTCCACGGCCTCCAGGACGAACCGCCGTCCATCGGTCCGCACGACTTCCACCTCGGCCGGCGGGATGTCCGACGCTCCTTCACCACCCACGGTTCGGCTCACGAACGCCCACAACCGCCGCCCGACCGTCGGGTCCGGGGTGTCCACGCCGACGAGCGCGTAGGCCTCGACGATGATCACGTCCTCTACGTCGACGACCGTCACCTCCTGCAGCTCACACGCGGCCATCGTCAGGACGGCGACGAGGACGATCGCGAGGGCGGCGGCGCCTCTCGGGGTCCGGCCGGCCATCAGAAGCGGATCTCCAGGCCGACCGTCGGAAGGACGGGGAACATCGAGATCCCGGAGCGCACGGGTGGCGACCGGTCGTACTCGTAGAAGTAGAAGAGCACGTTCCTCTGGTTGTAGACGTTCACGAGGTTCACGTACGGAACCAGCGTGCCCCAGCTCCGCGTCATCGTCTTGCGGAAGCTCAGGTCGAGCCGGTGATAGGCCGGGTAGCGGGACGCGTTCCGGTTCTCGAGCTCGACCGCGTACGACCCGTCGAAGCCCTCCTCGTCGTCGGAGCCCGTCCAACGCAGCCGTCCGCCGTCGTCGAGGAAGCGAGGCGAGTGATACGCGTAGCTCCCGACGGCGCGCGTGTAGGGCGTGCCCGTGCCGAAGTTCCACCGCACCCCGCCCTCCCACCCCCACGGGGCCGGATAGGTCAGCACCAGATCCGCGTCGATCCGGCGGTCGAAGATCGGCGCGTAGGTGGCCTCCACGCCGGACCCGAGCGCCGCGAACGGGTCCGGGAAGGTTCGCTCCGCCCGCAGCAACGAGAGCGACAGCCAGCCGTTCACGATGCCGCGCTCACGGCGCAGGAAGAGGTCGACCCCCTTCGAGAGACCGTCCCCGGACATGATGTCGTCGGTCGGGTCGGAAGGGTCGTCGGACGGATCGAACGCGACGACGCCGTCGAAGCTCCGCAGATACGCCTCGGCCGACCAGAACCAGTCCACGCCCAGATAACCCTCGAGGCCCACCTGGACCTGGTCGGACACGACATGCGGGGCCCGGTCTCCGGCGAGTACCCAGATGTCGAGCCCCAACGGAATCTCCTCATCGCGCAGCGAGTGCAGGAACTGCGTGTAGCGACCGACCGCGACTTTCGCCGCCACGTCCGTCCCGAAGAAACGCTTCAGCGCGAGTCGCGGCGCCAGCTCGATGGTCGTGCGGCCCGGGCTCGGAAGCCACGCGTCCGCACGAACCCCGGCTTCCAGCAGCCACCTCCCTGGCCGGGTCCAGGCCACCTGAGTGTGCGCGCCGAACAGGGTGCCCGTGCCGTCCCCACCGGCGAAGCGCGTTCCGCCGGTGGCGAACACGTTGTCGTACGCCATCCGCTCCACGCCGGCTCCCATGGCGACGCGCCATGCCGCCGAAGGCCTGGTCTCCAGGTCCGCCCGGAGCTGCATCTGGGAGATGCCGCTCCGGAGATTGGTGTCCGAGAAGTCGGGGAAAGCCAGGCCGGTTCGGAAGCGGCTGATGTTCGCCTTGAGGTCGAGCGATCCCCCGCCGCGCCGGGGGTGCGTCCAGCGCAGGCCGACCAGGTCGTTGCCCCAATCCCAATCGATGCGGAGAGGGAAATCGTCGGCTTCGAGCCGCGTGAGGTCGAGGACGTCCCGCCCGCTGTAGGCCGTCACGGTGAGCTTGTCGCCCCCTGGTGACCACCCCTCCACGACCGCCTGGAAGTCCGTCAGGTGATAAGGGAAGTCGAAGAGGGGCTTGAAGAGGACGTCGAAGTACGATCGTCGGGCCGACGCGCGGAAGCGCAGCGTCGACTGTCCGAGGGCGTCTGCGACGGCCGCCGGGAACGCACCGCCGACCGCGGCGCGGCTGGCGAGCAGGGAGATGCCCGCGTCGACGCCCGTGTCGCCGTCGCCCGCCTCGCTCTCGATACGGAGGACGGAGGAAACCCGCCCCCCGTGCTCGGCCCCGAAGCCTCCGGAAAGCAGCTCCACCCGGTCGATCATGTCCGCGTTGAAGACCGAGAAGAGGCCGCCGAGGTGGAACGGGCTGAAGATCGGCACGCCGTCGAGCAGGACGAGGTTCTGGTCCTGCGAGCCGCCCCGCACGTTGAACGACGCGCTGAAGTCCGACGTGGAGACCACGCCGGGCAGCACTTCGATGGCACGGATCGGGTCCGTCTCCCCCACGCCGGGCACGAACTGGAGGTCGACGAGCTCCATCTCGCGGACGGTCACTCCGGCGATCTCCTCGAAGCGCACGCGCTCGCGACTGCGCTCCGCCTCCACCGATATCCCTTCCAGCTCGATCGCGCGGGATTCGAGCGTGATATCGAGGTCGATGGTTTCGCCGGACGCAAGCGACACCGTCTCCTCGTACTCCGCGAAGCCGAGAGCGACCACCGTGAGATCGTAGCTTCCCGGCTCCAGCGGGCTAATGCGGAACGAGCCCAGCGGCCCGGTCCCGACCGAACGCGATACTCCGCCCGCGGACTCGATACGGACGACCGCACCCGACACGGCCGCGCCCTCGCCGTCGTGGACCCGCCCTTGGACGGTGCCGGCCTCGGCCGTACCGATCTGAGCCACGACCGGTGCGGCCAACCCGGACGCCAGCATCAGTACGACGCCGCGGCCGAGGCTCCTGAGGAGCGTCCTCATGATGCGGTCCGTCATCGGGTCATGCGCTCAAGCCATCGGAGGTGGGACGCGGGCCGCCGTCGGACGCGCGTACGATCGGTTCGGACCCGATACCCTGGAGACGGCCCGGATGATCACTCCGGTCGACTGCCGGATCGCCGACGCGCCCTCCTACGAGAGCCGCGCGCTCACGGCAGGAACGCGGGCGGGCGCAGCAGGTGGAAGTCCGTAGCCTCCTGATAGGCACGCGCGACCGAGAGCAGCGTCGCCTCGTCGTAGAGCCGTCCGATGAAGGTGATGCTGTTCGGCGAGTCCGGGTCACGCATGCCGTTCGGGACGGCGATCGCCGGGTGGCCCGTGAGGTTCGTCAGGAGCGAGCTGTCGCCGCGTCCGGCCGGGGCCGCATAGACGTCTACTTCGGTGAAGAGGTCGCGCATGTCCACGCCGAGCAGCGCGCGGATACGGTTCGCCTGTATGTACTCCGCGGCCGGGATGAGTCGAGCGCTGCGCAGCACGTTCGGCCATGCATCGACCACCTGGCGCGGCAGCTCGTCGTCACGGTTCGAGAGCGTGATCCGGTCGAACGACGCGGCCGCCTCCGCTCCGAGGATGAGGCTGAGCGGCCCGATGGGTCCGTCCGGCAGGTCGACCGGGACCAGGCTGGCGCCGAGCGAGCGCAGCACCTCCAGCGTCTCGAGGTCCAGCCCCACGTCCGGGCCGTCTCCCTCGAAGTCGGCTTCCACGTAGCCGACCGTGAGCTCCGACCAGTCCACGCCGGGCTCGTAGTTGAACGGCGCGTCGACCGCGCTCGGATCGATGCCGTCGGCGCCCCGAATCGCGTCGAGCACCATGCCGCAGTCCTCGGCGACCCGGCAGATCGGCCCGACCTTGTCCATCGACCAGCTCACCGCCATGGCACCGGCCCGACTCACGCGGCCGAAGGTGGGTCGGAGCCCGGTGACCCCCGTCGTCGCCGACGGCGACACGATGGAGCCCCACGTCTCGGTCCCGATCGCGAACGGGGCGAGTCCGGCCGACACCGCCGCGGCCGACCCGGCCGACGACCCGCTCGAGCCTTCCTCGAGATTCCACGGGTTCCGTGTCCGCCCGCCGAACCACACGTCGCCCCACGCCAGGGCGCCGAGGCTCACCTTGGCGAGGAGCACCGCGCCGGCCTCCGCCAACTCGGTCGCGACCGTGGCCGTGCCGTCCATCTCCTCGAAGCCGGACGGGACGGCGCCCCAGGTCGTCGGGTAGCCCTCGAGGGCGAAGAGGTCCTTGAGCACGTACGGGATGCCATGAAGCGGCCCCCGATCCGTCCCCGCAGCCAGCTCGGCGTCGGCCGTCGCGGCCTGGGCGAGCGCCTCGTCCTCGAGGAGCGTCACCACCAGCTCGAGGCTGGGATCGTGCCGCTCGATCCGGTCGAGGTACATGCGGGTGAGCTCCACCGATGTGACCTGACCGGTCCGCAGCAGCGCCCCGAGCTCGGCG
The DNA here is from genome assembly GCA_041690395.1 of Longimicrobiales bacterium. Lineage (GTDB taxonomy): Bacteria > Gemmatimonadota > Gemmatimonadetes > Longimicrobiales > Gaopeijiaceae > JAWLHJ01. The sequence goes on from JAWLHJ010000006.1 coordinate 267,403, forward strand.
ATGGTCCAGTACGCCGCCTCCTCCAGCGACTCGGGGCGGGTGACCGCCGGGAGCGGGCTCCACACGGGTCCGTCGTCCCGCTCGGGCAGCATCCATGACACCGGTCCGGGCACGAAGTTGATGGCGGGCATGACCGCCTGGTCCGGGCCTGCCGCCCGGATCTCCCCGTAGCTTTCCCTTAGCGCCGCGAGGTCCTGGAAGAACTGCTGTCGCTCGAGCATCTGCGACCGCTCCTCCGGAGTGAACGCGAGCCCGAGGATCTCCTCCGCGGCACGGATCTCGTCCGCTGTGATCCCCTCCAGCTCCGCGTCGTCGGAGGGAGCACAACCGGCGGCCAGAAGACCCGTTGCGAGGATGAGGAGTCGGTGGAGCGGGCGGACGATCATGGCTGGCTCTCCTTCACGGGACGACGCGAAACGACGGCCGGCACGGGCTTGCCGGCTCGACGGCAACCTGCAGATGCGACCCCCGACTGGCCAGGGAGGCCGCCGCGCGGCATCCGGCCAATCCCGGAAATTGAAGCCTGATTGGTCGGAATTTGCGGGACCGGGGGAGTGACCGTATCGTGACGCGATGACACCGGGAGCTCCTCCCACCTCCCCTCCCCCCCGATGCGGACGGAAACCCGGTGCTCGCCGGTCGTTAGGACCGGCCTCGTACGTACCCCGCCATAGGAGTCGGCACTCATGTCCTCCTCTCGTTCGAACCCATCTCCGGGCGCAGGGCCCCTCGGTCGGGCTGCACCCGAAAACCGAGCGCATCGACCGATGTCGGTCGCCGCTCTGCTCCTCGCCTTCGCGATCTGGGCAGCCCCCGCGGCCGCGCAGGACCAGGTCGGAGGACGCGTCCTCGACGCGAACACGAACCAGCCGCTGTCGGGGGTGCAGGTGTCGGTCCAGGGCACCGGACTCGGCGCCCTGACGCAGGCCAACGGGACATTCCTGGTCCGCGGCCTCACCCAGTCCACGGTCACCGTCGAGGCGCTCATGCTCGGCTACACGACCTGGACCGGCGAGGTCGCCGCGGGAACGACGGACCTGGTGATCCGCATGGAGCCCCGGGCCGTGGAGCTCAACGCGATCGTGGTTACAGGAACCGCGGGCGCTCAGCAGGCGCGCTCGCTCGGAAACACCGTGGGCCGCGTCCGTGCCGACGAGCTCACCCAGATCGCGCCCCCCTCGGACGTCGAGTCCCTCCTCACCGGCTCGGTCCCGGGCATGAACGTGTCGGCCGGCGGCGGTGAGATCGGGACCGGCAGCAACATCCGGATTCGCGGGGCGAGCTCCGTGGCGCTCAGCTCCCAGCCGCTCGTCTACATCGACGGGGTGCGGGTGAACGGCAGCAACGCGGACACCGGCGGCGGCATCGGCGGGGTCGGCATCGACAACTCCGTGCCGCCTTCCCGCCTGAACGACATCAACCCCGAGGACATCGAGTCCATCGAGGTCATCAAGGGCCCGGCGGCCGCGACGCTGTACGGGACCGAAGCGTCGAACGGCGTCATCAACATCATCACCAAGCGGGGCGACCGTGGCTCGCCGAGCTTCACCTTCACGCTGAAACAGGGAGCGAACTGGCTCCCCGACCCGGAAGGGTACTTCCCGAGCACCTACTACCGGTGCCAGGGAACTGGCGACTGCACGCCGGGCGAGGTGACGGAGTTCAACGTCCTCCGCGAGGACCGGATCCGGAACGGGAACGAGTGGTTCCAGACCGGTCAGGCGCAGGGATACGCCGCGAGCGTGAGCGGCGGTACGGATGAAGTCCGGTACTACTTCTCGGGCGACTGGGACCGGGACGAGGGCATCGTCGACTACAACTGGCAGAATCAGATGCGTGGCCGGGCGAACCTCAACTGGACGCCCCGCGAGGACTTCGACCTGCAGTTCGGCGTGGGCGGCGTGCGCTCGGTGCTGTCGACCGCCTCGGCGAACCAGCCCATCACCACGGCCATCCTCTGGTCCTGCTTCGGCGGCTGCGAGGAGGGTCAGCCTGGAAACACGGTCGACTCTCCGCAGCGTGGCTACATCGGCTACCTCCCGGAGGTGCTCGCGGACTCCGTCGAGGGCCGACAGGCCGTGAACCGCAGCACCTACAACGCGACGGCCACCCACCGGCCGACGCCGTGGCTGACGCACCGCCTCCGTTGGGGCGCGGACTGGACCGAGACCAACAACACGGAGCTGTACCGGCCCATCAGCGGTCCCGGACATGGTCAGCCCCAGGGGTCGAAGACGGCGCAGCGCCAGACGTCGCAGTACGTCACGCTCGACTACTCGGCGACCGCCGACTGGAACGCCACGGAGGACATGGCGTTCTCGACCTCCGCCGGGGTCCAGTACTACCAGCGCCAGTTCGACTGGGTCTACGCCCGTGGCGCGATCTTCCCGGTCGCCACGCTCGAAACCGTCAGCGCCGGGTCGCAGAAGGCCGCCGAAGAGGGCTTCGTCGAGAACAAGACCCTCGGCGCCTACATCCAGGAGCAGTTCTCGTGGCGCAACCGTCTATTCCTGACTGCGGCGGCGCGCGGGGACGACAACTCGGCCTTCGGACAGAACTTCGACTTCGTGCTGTATCCGAAGTTCAGCGCCAGCTGGGTGCTGTCGGAGGAGCCCTTCCTCGAGGACAGCGAGCTGTTCGACCAGCTCCGCTTCCGCGCGGCGTGGGGACGGGCCGGTCAGCAGCCCGACGTCTTCGCGGCGCTCCGTACCTACGAGCCGTCCACCGGACCGGGCGGCAGCTCCGGGCTCAGGCCCGACAACATCGGTAACGCGGACCTGAAGCCGGAGGTCGGTGAGGAGCTCGAGCTCGGATTCGACGCGAGCATCCTGGACGACCGGCTGAGCTTCGAGCTCACCTACTACGATCAGACGCGGAAGGACGCGCTCATCGAGGTCCCGGTGAGGCCTTCCGTCGGGTTCCCCGGTACGCAGTTCCAGAACATCGGAGAGATCGCCAACTCCGGCTTCGAGTTCGGCATCAACGCCGGCGTCGCGCAGGGGGACGACTGGAATCTCGACATGAGCCTCAGTCTGTCCACGAACAGCAACGAGCTCGTGTCACTCGGTGGACTACCGCCGCAGATCCTGAACGCGTCCAACCCGACCACCGGGTGGGCCGGACAGTACTACGTCGAGAACTTCCCACTCGGCGCGATCTTCCTCAAGAACGTGGTCTCCGCGGACATCACGGGCTCCGGCGCGACCGCGGTCGCGACGAACGTGATGTGCGAGGGTGGCGACGTCATCGCCGGCACGCCGAGCCTCTCGCGAGGCGGTGGCTCCGCGGTGTCGTGCGACGACGCGCCCTACATCTACCAGGGCGCGCCGGTCCCGACCAGGGAAGCCACTTGGACCAGCACGCTCACGCTCTTCAACGACCTGCAGCTCTTCGCTCAGGTCGACTACCAGGGCGGGCATACCATGGTGAACGGGACGGCCGCCGGCGCGCACACCTTCTTCAAGGTGACGCGGGAAATCCAGGAGCGTGAGGATCCGATCCTCCTGGGCTACGAGGCGCTGGGCTCGGAAGGGATGAACCAGCCCGGCCTCATCGACGCGAGCTTCGCGAAGCTCCGGCGCGTTTCGGCGAGCTACACGCTCCCGGGCGAGTTCGCGTCTCGGTTCGGGGCGAGCAACCTCACCCTGAACCTTTCCGCCCATAACCTTTGGACCATCTGGCAGGCGACGGACGAGATGTTCGGCTACCCCATCCAGGATCCCGAGCAGAGGGACACCGGAGCGGCCGGGAACGACCCCGGCGGGCTCCACGCCTACGTGCAGGAAGCATGGCCGCCCATCAAGCGGCTGCTCTTCACCATTCGGGCCACGTTCTGATGAGCCGCCGAGCCAGGAGAATCAACGATATGAACAGCAAGACGAACACATACCGAGCGAAGCGCCAGCGCACGCGGTCCAGCACCCGTGCGGTGCTGGGCGCGGCGCTCGTCGCGACCGCGGCACTGGCGGCGTGCGACACCGACAGCCTCCTGGAGGTCGACCTTCCGGGACGGGTGTCCGAAGACGCCCTGAACGACCCGAGGCTGGCGGGAACGCTCGTCAACTCGGTCATTGCCGACGTGGAATGCTCGTGGGACAACTACGTCGCGGCCGCGGCGCATCACTCCGACGAGTGGATCGCCAGCTCCGGAAACTCGACGATGGCCCGGTGGGGACTACGGGACATCTCACCCACCTTCGCCGCTATGGCGACCGGAGGATGCGGCACCAGCTACGGTCTCTTCACACCGCTGCACGGCGCCCGCGTCCAGGCGGACAGCAACTTCGAGCGGATCTCGGGCTTCGACGAAGCCGCCGTGCCCGATCGGATCGAATACCTGGCCACCATTCGCGCGTACGGCGCGTGGCCGCTCATCGCGTTCAGCGAGGGCTTCTGCGGCACTCCCCTGGACGGGGGCGACACGGTGCTCGGCCCGCAGGAGCTCGCGGAGCTGGCCGAGGCGCAGTTCACCGAGGCCATCGACCTGGCCACCCAGGCGGGGCGGGACGACCTGGTGAATCTCGCGCTCCTGGGTAGGGCGCGGGCTCGCCTGACGCTCGGGGACTACCCGGGCGTCATCGACGACGCGGAGGAGATCCCGGAGGACTTCCTCTTCGTGGCGACGCGGGACAACAGCCCGGGCGACCGCCAGAACGCGCACTACGAGTCGATCAACGGTGGACCGGGGGAGTCTTCGGGAACGAAGCACGCCACTGTCGCGCCGAACTATCGAGACGTGCAGTGGAAGGGCGTCGCCGACCCGCGCGTGGACGTGGAGTGGGACGGCACGCTGGGATTCGACTTCTTCACCCGGCACTTCCGCAACAACAAGATCAACTCCTACGATGCGCCCACGACCATGGCACGGTGGGCGGAAGCGCGGCTCTTCATGGCCGAGGCCTACGCGATGACGGACGAGCTCGACCTGGCCATCGCCATCCTGGACGATCTCCACACACGCGCCGGCATACCGGAGGTGAACGACACCGATCTACCGACCCAGGCCGACGTGATCCGCCACATCATCCAGGAACGGTCCCGGGAGATGTTCTCGGAGGGCGGACACCGGCTGCGTGACCATCTCCGTTGGCGCGGCACCGATTACGAGGTGCCCTTCCTGGGTGAGCCGGGGTCGATCCACCCGAACGGGCGTCTGCTCGATCCCGAGACGGGCGATCCCCTGCGGGAGTACGAAGACGCGACCTGCTTCCCGGTGCCGACCGTGGAGATCTCGGGGTAGGATGACGTAGGACGCAGGGCGCGCCGGCCTCGACGGCCGGTGCCGTTCCGATCGGAAGGGCGAGAGCCCGGGCAGCCCTCATGGCCGCCCGGGCTCTCGTGCGTCAGCCCACCAACGCCGCCAGCTTCTCCAGCGCCGCCATGAGGTCGGGCTCCTCCTCGAGGACCGGGGCCATCGGGTCGCCGCCGAGCCGTTCCATGCGCTCCGGCACGGTCCGGATCGTGTAGTCGCCGAGCGCGAGCCCGGGCCGGACCTCGTCCCAGTCAAGGGGCGCCGAGACCGGAGCGCCCGGGAGCGGCCGGACCGTGAACGGCGCCGCGATCAGTCGCCCATGCCCGTTCTGGACGAAGTCGAGATATACCTTCCCCTCACGACGCCCGGGCGCCCGGGTGAGCGTCGCGATATCCGGCCGCCGCGTGGCGACGACCCGGCCCAGCAGCTCCGCCAGCGTGCGCGACTGGTCGTGATCGAGTCGCCCCGCGAGCGGTAGCAGCACGTGCATCCCGGACGACCCGCTGGTCTTCGGGTACGACGGAAGCCCGATCTCGTCGCACAGCGCACGCAGCTCGAGCGCCACGGCGACGACGTCATCCAACGGCGCCTCCTTCGGATCGAGGTCCAGGACGCACCAGTCCGGGCGGTCGAGACTACCCGCCCGGGACGACCACACGTGGATCGGGATGGTCCCCAGGTTCACGACGTACAGGAGCGCGTCGACGTCGTCGGCCACGAAGTACGACAACTCCCGCTCGGATCCTTCGCTCCAGACCGTGACCGTGCGGATCCAGTCGGGCGCGTGCGGAGGCGCGTCCTTCTGGAAGAACGACTTACCGTCGATCCCGTCGGGGTAGCGGGTCATGACGAGCGGGCGGTCCCGGAGGTACGTGAGCATCCAGGGCGCAACGAGGCGATGGTACTCGATGAGGTCGCCCTTGGTGTAGCCCTCGGCCGGCCAGAACACCTTGTCCAGGTTGGTGAACCGGGGGCCGTCCTCGGCGGGAGGAAGCGGGGGCGGAAGTTCGACGTCGGGAACGTCGTCCCGGCACTCGTCGGGCGTCTTGTCGTCACGCAAGCGGTTGAACACGGGATGCCGGAGCAGCCCCTGCTCGGTCCGCTCCTTGAAGCGGACCTCCACGACCAGCTCGGGCCGGGCCCAGTGGTGCTTCGGACCCTGAGGGACCGGTCCGTCCGCACACGGCGACGCCTCGACCTCCGCCCCCTCAAGCACTCCACCGATGTCGGCCAGGTCGCGCTGGCTGAAGCCGCTCCCCACGCTCCCCGCGTAGCGGAGGTCCTCGCCCTCCCACCGTGCGACGTGGAGCGCCCCGAAGCCGCCGCGGCTTCCCTCGCCCTCGGTCCACCCGACCACCACGAAATCCTCCACGCGCTCACGTCGGACCTTGACCCAGCTCCGGCTCCGCCCACCCCGGTACGCCGACGTCCCGTCCTTCGCGACGATCCCCTCCAGGTCCATCCGCTCGACGCCGGCGAACATCGCCTCGCCCTCCCGCTCCACGTGCTCCGAGTACCGCACCGGGCCCACCGTCGGGAGCAGCTCCTGCAGGATCGCCTTGCGCTCGGTCAGGGGAAGGGCACGCAGATCGTACCCTTCGACCGCCAGGATATCGAACGCGTAGAATGTGGCGGGCAGCGTCCAGGACGCCCGGAGCGCATCGAGTGGTCGCGCGATGCGGCCGCGCTTCTGGAGCAGACCGAACGACGGCTTCCCGTCCGGGCCGTGCACGACGACCTCGCCGTCCACGACGAGTCCCTGGTACGGCAGTCCGCGGACGGCACGGGCCACGTCGGGGAAGGCCGCGGTGAGGTCGTTCCCGTTCCGCGAGAGAAGCTCCGCGATTCCGTCGGCCCGTCCCGCGAGAAGTCGGTACCCGTCGTACTTGAGCTCGAACAGCCAGCCGTCACGTGAGAACGGGCGGTCCTCGGCAGTTGCGAGCATCGGCCGCACGTCCCGCACGGACACCGGTCGCCGGCGCGCTCCGGCCTCCTCGAGCCGCGCACGCAACGCCTCGGCACGACGCTCGATCTCCGGGAATTCCTCGACGGTGAGCCCCGAGTAGATCGAGTCGTCCGGGTAGGACTCGGTCGAGCCGTCGGGGTCCTCGTACGCGTCCCGCTCCTTGATGAGAAGCCAGGAGCGCTCGTCCTGCTTCGTCTTCACGAGCGTCCACAGACCCTTCAGCTTGTGGCCGTGGAGCTCGAAAAGGAGCTTGCCCTTCTCGAGACCCTTCCCGAGATCCTCCTTCGGGACCCAGACACCCCGGTCCCAGACGATCATCGCGCCCGCACCGTATTCACCATGGGGAATGACGCCCTCGAACTCGGCGTACTCGAGCGGATGGTCCTCTGTGCGCACCGCCAGCCGCTTGTCCGCCTGCGAGGGCGACGGCCCCTTCGGCACTGCCCAGGAGAGTAGTACGCCCTCGTGCTCCAGGCGCAGATCCCAATGGAGCTGTCGCGCCGCATGGTGCTGGACCACGAAGGCCCTTCCCCCCGAAAGGACCTCGCCTCCGAACGGCTCGGGCGTGCGCATCGGATCGCGCTTCGCGCGATAGTCGGCGAGGCGGGTGTCCGGATCGGTGGGCGGTCGGGGCGACATGTCGGCCAACTTACCCCTTACGGGCGGGAACGCATCCTCCGACCCGGTGCGCCGCGATGTTCCCGGCTTGACCGGCGGGCGCATGCGCCGAATCCTCGGAGCACCCACGACCTCCTCCGACGCCCGACATCCTCCCACCCCGCGACATCCCGATGCCTCCCGAGCACAGGAACCGTGAGTTGACCGCCGCCGGCGCGCCGGGCTCGCTCAGAGCCCGCACGTTCCAGGTCATCTTCGAACACGACACCGTGGGCGGCCGAGCCTTCGACGTTCTGCTCTTCCTCGCCATCCTCGCCAGCGTGCTCGCCGTCATGCTGGAGTCCGTCGCGGGCGTTCGCGACGACCACGGCGAGGCCCTGCTCGCGGCGGAGTGGGTCTTCACGGTGATCTTCACGCTCGAGTACGCCCTGCGCCTATGGTGTGTCCGCCAGCCCCGAACGTATGCGCGCAGCTTCTTCGGCGTCATCGACCTGTTGGCCGTGCTCCCCACCTACGTGAGCCTGGTCGCCCCGGGCGGCCAGGTGCTCATGGCGGTCCGGATCCTCAGGGTCATGCGCATCTTCCGGGTCCTGAAGCTCACCCGCTACGTCGGCGAGGCGAGCCTGCTAGGAGACGCGCTGCGGGCGTCTCGCTTCAAGATCTCGGTGTTCCTCCTGGGGGTGCTCAGCACCGTGGTCGTGGTCGGCTCGGTCATGTACCTGATCGAGGGGCCGGAGTCCGGCTTCACGAGCATCCCGAAAGGCGTGTACTGGGGGATCGTCACCCTGACGACGGTCGGCTTCGGGGACATCGCACCGGTGACGCCGCTCGGACAGGCGCTGGCCGCCGTCGTCATGATCATGGGATACGGGATCATCGCGGTGCCCACCGGCATCGTGACCGCGGAGCTCACCCGACTCCCGCGGGGAGAGGAAGCCGTCGGGGTGGTCTGTTCGACCTGCGGAACGCGGGAGACGGACCCGAAGGCACGCTTCTGCCGGCGGTGCGGGGACGGCCTCGATACTGCGGGATAGAACAGTGCGCCGGCGCATTTTTCTGTTGCATCCGCCGGAAGCGCCGCCATATGTTTCCGGACCATGACCGCACGCGCCATCGCATCGTCGACCATAAGCTTCGGGCTCGTCTCGCTCCCGGTGAAGCTCTACTCCACCGCCGAGTCGGGCCGCCGCATATCCTTCAACATGATCTGGAAGGAGCGGGGGGTCCGTGTACGCCAGCAGTACATCGACCCGGCGGACGGAGCCGTCGTCCCCAAGGACGAGATCGTGAAGGGCTACGAGTTCGCCAAGGACCAGTACGTCCTGTTCAGCGACGAGGAGCTCAAGGTCGTCGAGGCGCCCAAGTCGGACGAGATCGAGATCGTTCGGTTCATCCCGGAGGGCTCGGTCGGCAGGCTGTACTTCAACAAGGCCTACTATCTCGGTCCCGACAAGGGAGGCGCCCGGGCCTACCGTCTGCTGGCCGCGGCGCTCGAGGAGACCGGTCGGGTCGCCCTCGCCAAGCACGCCACGCGGGGTAAGCAATACCTCGTCGTGGTCCGACCCCACGAGGGAGGACTGCTCCTCGAGCAGCTCTACTACGCCGACGAGATCCGTCCCTTCTCCGAGGTCCCGCTCGAGGACGGCGAGGTGAACGCCGCGGAGCTCGAGCTCGCCACGAAGCTGATCGAGCAGGCCGCGGCCGACGAGTTCGAGCCCAGCGAGTTCGAGGACGAGGTCCGGGAGCGGATGCTCGAGCTGATCGAGCAGAAGGTGGCCGGCCAGGAGATCACGGCGGCGCCCGCGGCCGAGCCGAAGACGCAGATCATCGACCTCATGGCGGCGCTGAAGGCGTCCATCAAGGAGTCCGATGGCGAGCGGAAGCCTGCGGCCCGGGCCGGCAAGAAGGGGGATTCCGGAGCGGGGAAGAAGACGACGAAGCGGAAGAAGGCTTCGTCGGGCTGACGTCGCGCGCCGCGCCCGTCGTCCCGTGAGAGGATACACCACCCGCGAGGTCTCCGAGATCCTGGAGCTGCCCGCGTCCCGCATCCGTGACTGGACGCACCGTGGGCTGCTCGAGCCCGAGCGCGGACCGAGAGGCGCATATCTGTTCTCCTTCCAGGACGTGGTGCTGCTTCGGGCCGCACGTGAGCTCCTCGACCAGCGCGTCTCGACCCGCCGGGTACGTATGGCGCTGGAGGCGCTTCGTGAGCAGCTCCCGGAAGGACGTCCGCTGAGCGGCGTCCGGATCGCGGCATTCGGCGACCGGGTGGTCGTCCACGACGCCGATACCGTGTGGGAGCCCGCCTCCGGACAGCTGACCCTGGACTTCGCGGTCTCGGAGGTGGTGACCCGGGCGGAGCCGATCGTGCGGCGCGGCCTGGACCGGCCCGGCGCCCCTTCGAGCCCGACCGCCGACGACTGGTACGACACCGGGCTCGACCTGGAAGCCGTGTCGCCCGAGGAGGCCGTGGCCGCCTACCGGCGGGCTCTCGACATCGATGCGACCCACGCGGAGGCTCATTTGAACCTGGGACGACTTCTTCACGAAGCCGGAGAGACGTCCGAGGCGCTGAGGCACTACCGGCTCGCCGCGGACGCGAGCCCGCCCGACGCTCGCGCTCGCTACAACGCCGGCGTCGCGCTGGAGGACCTGGGGCGACCGAAGGAAGCCGTCGACGCCTACCTGGCGGCCATCGAGCTCGACCCGGCGCTCGCCCCGGCGCACTTCAACCTCTCCCGCCTCCACGAGTCCGAGGGGCGCAAGGCCGAGGCGCTCGAGCACCTCGTGGCATACAAGCGGCTCCGCGACGCGGGCGCGGGCTGACGGCGCAGGCGGGCCCCACCCGGGCGGGCGACGTCAGCTCCTCCCCGCCAGGCGCTTCACCCACGGGCTCGCCACCAGCCCCACGATGCCGACCGCGCCCGTGATGAGCGCCACCGTGCGGAACAGCTCGAACGGCATCAGCGTCTCGAGGCGGCCCGCGACCAGCCCGGCGAACAGGTTTCCGAGCGCCGTACCGACGAACCAGATCCCCATCATCTGGCCGACGCGGCGAGCCGGCGACAGCTTCGTGACCGCCGACAGCCCGATCGGCGAGATCGCCAGCTCTCCGACCGTGTGGAAGAAGTAGGTCACCACCAGCCAGGCAGGCGAGACCGGACTGTCAGGCGAGGCGTTGGCCGCGCCCCACGAGAGCACGAAGAAGCCGACCCCCAGGCTCAGCAGACCGAGACCGGCCTTCGCCGGAATCGACGGGTCCGCTTCGCGCTTCTCCAGCCACACCCAGAGCGACCCGATGATCGGCGCCAGGATGATGATGAACAGCGGGTTGATGGACTGCAGGGTCGAGGCCGGGACCTCCATGCCGAAGACCGTGCGATCGGTCAGGTCCCGTGCGAACAGGTTGAGCGAGGTGCCGGCCTGCTCGAAGCCCGACCAGAACACCGCGACCAGCAGGAACAGCCAGAAGATCACCGCCATCCGCTTGTTCTCGTCGGGGGTGTGCCCACCCATCGTCCACACGTAGACGAAGTAGAGCGCCACGAGAAGCAGCACGCCGTAACCCAGCCCCGAGGCGATCTGCGTCAGCGTGAACGGGAGCACCCCGCTCCACACCAGGTATCCGAAGGCCGCCGCTCCGAGGACGAGGGCGCCGAACCCTCCGAAGAATCGGCGGGAAAGCCGGGCCCGCAGCTCGGGAGCGTCCGCCGAGCGCAGCAGACCCGCATCACCCAGATATCCTGCTCCGAGCCGGTACTGCACGAGACCCAGCACCATGCCGACCCCGGCCGCGGCGAAGCCCCAGTGCCACTGGTACCCCTCGCCCAGGTACCCCGTGACGAGCGGGCCGAGGAATGCGCCGAGGTTGATCCCCATGTAGAACACGGAGAAGCCCGCGTCCCGCCGTGCGCCCCCTTCCGGGTAGAGCTCTCCGACGATGCTGCTCACGTTCGGCTTCAGGAGCCCCGTCCCGCAGATGACGAAGAAGAGCCCCAGGAAGAAGAAGAACATCCCGGGCACGGCCATCGTGAAGTGCCCGGCCGCGATGATCCAGCCGCCGACCCAGATCGCCTTGCGCTGCCCCCACAGGTTGTCCGCGATCCAGCCACCGGGAAGCGCCAGGATGTAGACGAGGCTCGTGTACAGGCCGTAGATCGCGCCGGCGGTCGCCACGTCCAGGCCCAGCCCGGGGTTCGCGCCGACCGTCGCCGTGGTCATGAAGAGCGTGAGCAGCGCGCGCATCCCGTAGTACGAGAAGCGCTCCCACATCTCCGTGAAGAAGAGGGTCGCGAGGCCGCGAGGGTGGCCGAGGAAGGACCTCGGGTTCGAGGGCGGACCCGGCGGGACGTCTGTCATGGTCACGAGGCCTCTCCGTGCGAGTCACCCTCCATGAAAACGCCGGCAACATACCGAGCGGAACAGGTCGGCGCCAACCGCCTCCCTCGTCCCCTTCAGGCCTTCGGGCGATGGCCTCGTCCGGAACGTGCCCCGGGCCCAGGAGGCGCGCCCCACACTTCTTCTCTTGCTTACCGAGGGAAGGATGCCCACCTTCTCTCGGTAACCGACAGTTGGCGGGGAGCCCCCGCCCACGAACGGCTCGATCACGACGCGAAGGAAGGGCAGGAGTATGCCGGGTCCCGGGGACGACATGATTCGTGGCACCCTCGACATGCTGATCCTGAAGGTGCTCTCGCAGGAGCCGATGCACGGGTGGGGGATCGGCGAGCGCATCCAGCGGATCTCCGAGGACGCGCTCCAGGTGAACCAGGGATCACTGTATGCGTCTCTGCACAGACTGACCCGCGAGGGGTGGATCGAGTCGACGTGGGGCCGCACCGAGAACAATCGGCGGGCCCGGTACTACCGGCTCACCGCCGCCGGGGAACGACGGCTGGGCACCGAGCGGGCCGAGTGGGAGCGCCTGTCCGCCGGGGTGGACCGCATTCTGGGATGGACGTGACGACGGGGAGGGACGTATGCGTTGGCTCGGGGATCTGCTGTTTCGACTGAAGGCGCTCTTCCGGCGCGAGGAGCTGGAGGGCGGGCTCGACGAAGAGATCCGCTTCCACCTCGAGATGGAGGAGCAGAAGCTCCGGGACGAGGGGATGAACGCGACCGAGGCGCATCGCATCGCGCGGGTCCGCTTCGGAGGGGAGGACCGCTACCGTGAGCGGGCGCGCGAGTCCTGGGGTGTCGGTGTGCTGACCGAGCTCGGTTCGGACGTGCGCTTCGCTACGCGTCGACTCCTCGAGCATCCGACGTTCAGCCTGCTCGCGGTACTCACACTGGCCCTCGGCATCGGTGGCACGGTCGCGCTCGCGTCGGTCGTGCAGGCGCTCATGATCCGGCCCCTTCCCGTGGCCGACGCCGAGCGCGTGGTCACGTTCTGGAGCGAGTACAACTGGCGGGGTGAGGAGTTCGACCACGTCCGCGAGATCCCGGAGTCCTTCGAGGAGATCGCCGCCTACTCGATCGATTCGTATACGCTGCGCGCCGACGCAGGGTCGTCTCTGGTTCTGGCGACCGTGGCGTCGGCGGAGCTCTTCGACGTGATGGGTGTGCGGCCGCTTCTGGGCCGAGGCTTCCGGGCCGGGGACGACCGGCCGGGAGCGGAGCGCATCGTCGTGCTGGGTCACAGCCTCTGGCGGCAGGAGTTCGGCGCCGATCCGGACGTACTCGGTCGGCGTGTGGCGCTGAGCGGCGAGCCGCACACGGTCGTCGGTGTCATGCCGGAGGGCTTCTACTTTCCGACACCGGAGACCGGCCTGTTCGTGCCGCTCGATCTCGACCCCGCGGACCCCGCGTATGCCGGGAACGGCTGGCTCGTGCTGACGGGTCGGCTCCGCGCCGGCGCGACGGACGCCGCCGTGCAACGCGATCTCGAGCGAATCACGACGGCGCTCGGTGCGCGGTACGACTATCCCACGGAGTGGGACAAGACGCGCGGCGCGTATGTGACGCCCCTGCGCGAGTATCTCTTCGGGGATCTCCGACCGGCGCTCCTGCTCCTCCTCGGCGCCGTCGGCGTCCTCCTTCTCATGGCGTGCGTGAACGTCGCGGCGCTGATCCTGACCAAGACGGTGGACCGCACCCGGGAGATGTCGGTCCGCGCCGCGCTGGGTGCGGGGCGGGCCCGACTCGCACGACAGGTTCTTACGGAGTCCGTCATCCTCGGGCTCGCCGCCGGCGCGGTCGGGGTCCTGCTCGCCGTGGCCGCGTTCGATCTGCTCGTCGCCAGCCTCCCCCTCCGAGACGCGTTTCGTGAGACGGTCACGCTCGATTGGACGGCGTTGCTGACCGGCGTGCTTCTCTCCGTCGTCAGCGGCAGTCTGATCGCGCTGGCCCCCATGCGGAGTCTTCTGAGCGGCGACCTCTCGTCCTTCGGATTCGGCGACCGCAACTCGGGCCGCGGGGGCGTGCAGGCCAGCCGGATGCAGCGGACCCTGGTGTTCGCCGAAGTCCTTCTCGCCGTGGTGATGGTGACCGGAGCCGCCCTGCTCGTGCGTACGGTCGGCGAGTTACGCGCGCTCGAGCTCGGCTTCGAACCGGAGGGCCTCGTCGCCCTGGACATCCTCCTCCCGGAGGAACAGACCACGGAGGTCGAGCGAGCGGCTTATTTCACAGAGCTGTTAGTGCGGGCCGAGGCATTGCCCGGGGTGTCGGGGGCGACGCTGCTGAACCGGTTGCCGCTCGCCGACGGGGGCATGCAGGCGTCAGTCACGATTCCGGGGCACCCCGACTTGCAGGGGGCGGACCGCCCCACCGCGCTCTTCCGCCCTCTCACGCCAGGCGGATTCGAGCTCCTCGGGATGCGGCTCGTGGAAGGTCGTACGTTCGAGGCGACGGACACCCGTGACGCTCCCCCGGTGGCGGTGGTCAATGAGACGTTCGCTCGCCGCGTCTGGGGCGACGAGATCGCCATTGGGCGGACGTACCGGTCGGGGTTCGCCCTCGGAGACGTCCTCATCGTGGGCGTCGTCGCGGACATGGCGGTCACCGATCTCACGGGTGCGCCGCCCATGGTCGGCTACTATCCCTGGGACCAGGCCCTTCGGGGTGAGGCCTTCGGGATCCTGACCATCCGAGCCTCGGGGAACCCCACCGAGATCGTGCCCGCACTCCGCGGGCTGGTTCAGGAGCTCGACGGGAGGGCCGCGGTCGGTCGTGTCCAGACGATGGACAACGTGGTGGATGCCGAGATGGCGGAGCCGCTCCGGCTCCGGTTCTTCCTGGGGGTGTTCGCGGTCCTCGGGCTCGTGCTCGGCACGGTGGGCGTGTACGGCGTCGTCTCCTACTCCGTGGAGCGGCGGCGCGCCGAGTTCGGGATCAGGATGGCGCTCGGCGCCGAGCCCGCGCGCTTGATGGGCACGATCCTGAAGCAGGGGATGCTCCCCGTCGTCCTGGGTGTGGTCGGTGGAACCGCGTGCGCCCTGCTCGCCTCGGGCGTGGTGGCGCGCTTCCTGTTCGAGGTGGAACCGACCGACCCGGGGAGCCTCATGGTGGCCGCCGCTGCGCTCCTGGTGGCGGGGGGCGTCGCGGCGCTTCTGCCGGCGTTGCGAGCGAGCAGTGCGGATCCGGCTTCGGCCCTACGCTCGGATTGAGCGGGCTGGACACGCGACGGTGACCGAAGTTCCTTAGGACATCGTCGTCGAACCCCCCGGGACGCACATGGACCGCATCGCCGAATTCCTCATCGCGAACCCGATCGTCCTCTTCCCGATACTGCTCGTGGTCGCGATGATCGCGTTCGCGCTCCTCAAGAAGCTCCTGAAGATGGCGGCGGTCCTCGCCATCGCGGGTGTGCTCTACGCCCTTCTCGTCGAGTACTTCGGGCCGGGTTTCTGACTCAGAACGCGATGCGCCGCGTGATGTTGAAGCCGATGCGCCACTCGTCGGGCGTGAACTCGACGGCGCTGCCGCCGAGTAGCTGGGACGGGTTCATTCGTACCTGATTGGTGAGCAGCAGCTTGAAGAAGTGACCGCGCGTACGGATCTCGAGGCCCAGGGCGCCGCTGTCGAACGCCCGCCCCTGCCGCTCCTCCGACACGATCCACTCCGCGATGAATCCGAGGTTGTCGGTCGCCGCCACCCGCCCGTGCAGGCCGAGCACGAAAGCGTCGTCGGCCTCGAGATCGCGGATGCGCGGGTTGCGCAGGTAGGTCGGCACGATGCCGACGGACACCCTCTCGCCCAGCCCCACGTCGAGCACACCCTGAAGGTAGGCCTGCCTCTCGTTTTCGGTCCGGCCGTCGGTCACCCCCTGCGTCGACGCCGTGTTCCAGGCGACCGCGCCCGTGACACCGAACGCGACCGGAACGCCTTCCGACCCACCTTCGACGAGGCGCGCGCTCCCCCACAGCTCCACGTTGTCGGCCAGGTTGCTCCGCCTGACGCCGAGGAGGGCCGCGTCGGTCACGGCGTAGGCGAGCCCGAGCCGATTGATCACGGGTCCGTCGAGCCCCCAGAACGCCTCGCTTCCGTCGGAGATGGCCGGTGTGAACCGGTGCGAGATCTCGAACAGGAGATCTCCCCGGGGCAGCGTCGCCGTGGTGGGCAGGTTGGCGGCGTGCGACGAATGGAAGATCTGTGCGGCGAGCGGATGAGGCCCGAGAGGGCCGGCCTCGGAGAGGGCGGTCGCGACCGACAGAACGGCGGCCGTGACCAGCAAGCGGAACGGGGCGAACGGCGGAGCGGCCATGATTCCTCCGGGATCGGGCACGATGATTTCGTCCCACCTAAATTCGTGACCTCCGGGGTGTCGCGCCAGGGTGGTGGCGCGCTGCCTTCAGCGGGGTTGCGCTACCGCCAGTCCTCGGCGTAATCCGCCGCGAAGGCCTCGAAGGTGCCGGCCGGCCTCCCGAGGACACGGGACACGTCGCCCGTGACCTCCGCCCTGACGCCGGCCCTGACCGACTGGTAGAGCGCGATGACCACGCCGGCGATCTGAGGCGACCAGCCGGCGCCGACGAGCCAACCGAGCATCTCCTGGTCCGTGCAACTCTCGAACCGGATCTCGCGCCCGGTGGCCTTCGAGATGGCCGCGGCCATCTCCGCGTGGGAGAGGGCGGCGGGACCCGTGAGCGTATACGCCTTCCCGACGTGGTCCCGTCCGGTGAGCGCGACAGCCGCCACGGCCGCCACGTCGCGGCCGTCGACCATGCTCACCGCCGCGTCGCCGACCGGCATCGCGAAGCGTCCCGTGCGCCGGATGCGCTCGCCCAGGAAGTCACGCCGGAAGTTCTGCATGAGCAGGTTGGGGCGCAGGAACGTGTAGTCCACGCCGAGCGAGGCGAGGTGCTTCTCGAGTCGCCTGATGGGGAGGTCTCCACGGACCTCCATCCCCATGGCAGAAAGCGTCACGACGTGCTCCGCGCCGGCCTGCACCGCCCAGTCCAGCAGAGGGGCCAACGTCTCGTACGCGTCCGGATCGAACGGCGGAGGCTGGAGGAAGACCCGGTCGGCCCACTCGACGGCGGCGTCGAAGGTCGCGGGCTGACGGTAGTCCAACTCGACGACCTCGACGGAGTCGTCGAAGAGGCCACGCGCTCGGTCGGGGCTGCGAGTGCCGGCCTTGACCTCCACGCCGTCACGCACGAGCAGGCCGACGAGTTCTGATCCGACGATGCCGGTGGCACCGGTCACGAGAATGCGGTCGCTCATGTCACGACGATAGCGGACCCATCGCCACGAGGGCAACGCGTAAGGCGGCACCTCGACGACCGGGTCGCGGCGTCGAGCGCCTAAGGCGCGTCTCCGTCGGGGACGAAGCGATAACACCACGCGGCGCCCTCCAGCACGACCTCGCCGTCCGCCCGCGTGACCCGAACCGCAAGCTCGCAGACGGGTTTGCGCTCATGGACCGAGCGGACCTCGGCGGTCGCCTCGATGGTGTCTCCGATGAAAACGGGAGCGGTGAACTTCCAGTCCTGGCTGAGGAACACCGTGCCCGGTCCCGGCATATCCTCGGCGACCAGAGCATGCAACAGCCCCGTCGTGATCCCGCCCTGTGCCGTCAGCCGTCCGAACGGCGTGCCGGCGGCGAACGCCTCGTCGAAATGGAGCGGATTCCGGTCACCGGTGATCTCGGCGTACTGGTTCACGTGGTCCCGGGTGACCGTCATGGTGCGCGACGCGGTGCGCCCCGGCTCGAGGTCGAGATTCACGTTGCCTCCTCCTTGTCTGTCAGCGGTACTCCGCGAGTTCCTCGCCTTCCACACTGTCGAGATCGAACAGGCGATAGTCGCAGGTCAGCTCCTCCCCGGCTTCTATGTCGCGCTTGGCCAGCGTGCAGGGACCGTCCACGTCATCGCAGTTCGGCTCGAAGGAGTGGTTCATGAATTTGCCGTTGTCCCCGCACAGGACGTAGTAGCCGCCCGGCTCACGGTAGACGTACCGGAGCAGCCATCCGCGGTAGGGCTCGGGGAAGAGAGCGAAGTCGTCCACGGGAATCCTCCAGTCGACCCCCGGAGTGAACTCCCAGATCACCGTTCCGGCCGAGATGGGGCGGGTGGCGAAGAGACCGACGCCCTCGATGGCGCTCGGTTTGACGACGGTGGGCACGCGCAGCATGCCTGGTCACGACTCGAGGCCTCACGACTCCCCCAGCGGATGAAGCCTCTCCGAGTGTCCTTCCATTCGCCGCCGCGACCTCGCTGGGAAGGCGCGCGACCCACCGTCCATCCGGACGATGCGTGATAGCTAGCGAAGCGCCCGATCGATTTCAATAGCCCCGTGAGCCCGGCCCCCGGGCACCTATCGGGCTCACCACCGCAAGCCCGCGACGAAGGTGCGGATACGATCCAGAACGAGATCCGTGGTCTCCGGTGAGAGCGCGTCGCCGGCCGGCACATGCCGGTCCGGATCGCCGGGATTCTCGACCCGGAAAAGAGACTTCACCTCGGACCCCAAACGCTCGAAGGCGCGCGCCGTCTCCGTTGCGTCCACGATTCCGTCGTCCGGGACGTAGATCACGAGCGTGGGCGTGCGGATCTTCTCCAGCGGCGACGTCCGGACGTGCTCCGTCAGCGCCATCATCGGGAGGAGTGCTTCCGTCGCGTAGCACGACGTCCAGTACCGCGCATGCAGCTCGTTGTGCGTGGGAAAACAACGTTCGTCTCCCACCACGAGGCGCGCGAGGACACCGCCCCAGGGCCAGAGCAGAAGGCGTGACATCCGGTCCCGTGGATGGAAGTTCGGCGAGAGGAGGACGAGGGCCGCCACGTCGCTCGCGAGCTCCGGGCGAGAGACCGCCCACGTCGCGAGCGTGCCCCCCGTCGACGTCCCCACCAGGAGCACACGGTCTCCTATGGCCCGCCCGATCGCCACGGCCTCGGCCATGTCGCGGAGCCAAGCAGACGTGGTCGCCTCGGCCATCGCGTCACCGTCACGCCCGTGACCGGTCAGCCGGGTGAAGTAGACGTTCGCGCCGAGCTCCCGCCCGAGCCGCGTCACCAGCGGCTCCACCTCGTGCCGGTCGGCGCTGAAGCCGTGCACGTACACGACGGCCAGCGGTGTAGGAGCGCGGGTCGCCGGGTCCAACCAGGTCACCTGCCTCTCGGCGCCGGGCCGGATATCCGGAACGGTCGCTTCCACACCCCGGAGGTAGGTATCCACGTCGCCTTGGACAACCGGCACCTCGTGAAGCTCACCCATCTCGACGCGCGGACCGAGGAGGAGCAGGGCCACCAGACCGGCGCCCAGCACCCACCATGCCCGCCGTCCGCGGAGCCCTCCGAGCGCGTAGCGCACGGGCGACGCACGCGAGCGACTGGCAGGAACCGGCTCGGAACCCGACATTGGATCGACCCTCGACAGGAGCGTACCCCAGGAATGTCTCGTGAAGGATACACGCTAGGCCGCGAGGATGTGCTCGGCCACCCGGCCCTCACGGACCCGGATACCGGGCTCGCCAACCGCCTCCACTTCGAGCTGGTCTACCGCTACATGTTCCAGGCGGGTGACCGGGGCATGGCGTTCACCATCATGCTGGTCGCCGTGGGCGGCGGGCGCCCGCTCGACATCGATGCCGAGGGACTCCGCCGCATGGGCGATACCCTCCAATCCACGACTCGGCTTTCCGATCTGGTCGCCCACGTCGGCGGGCCGCGGTTCGCCGTTCTATTGCTCGGAACGAACCTCCCCGGAGCCCGCATCGCCGCGGACCGCATCGAGTCGGCCCTGCGTGAGACGACGGCCGAGCCGATCTCCATCGGCATCGCGACCTTCGACCCGCGCATGAAGCACCATCGGGAGCTACTGGACGCCGCGGAGGCGGCCCTGGAAAAGGCACGGCGAGCCGGCGGGGGCGTCGAGATGGGGTGATGGAGGGGTCCCCCGACTTCCATACCCTCGTCCGCAGGACCGAAGGAGCGCAGCCCTGGCGTCGAGCCTTCCATGCGGCCAACGGCGTCGTGCTCGCGATCGTGCTGTCGTGGTGGCCCTTCGCTCCGGACACTGCGTGGATCGCGGCGTGGGCGGTGGCCGTGGCACTCCTCATCGGAGACCTGATCCGGCTCCGGGTTCCGAAGGCCAACGAGCTCTTCTTCCGACTGTTCCGGAGCCTCGCCTCTCCGAGAGAAGCGGATGGGCTCGCATCCTCCACGTGGTACGCCGTCGGCATCGCCGTGGCCGTCACCTTCACGCCGGCACCCGTCGCCGTATCGGGGATCCTGGTCCTCGCCTTCTCGGACCCGGCCGCGAGCTACTTCGGGCGGCGTTGGGGTCGGAGGCCCTTCCTCGGCGGCTCGGTGGAAGGGAGCATGCTCTTCCTACTGGTCACCGTCGCCGTGTTGGCCCCTCGTCATGGGTGGGCGGTCGCGTTGGCCGTAGCCCTTCCCGTGACGCTGCTCGAGCGGCGCTCCTGGCCCCTCGACGACAACTTCACCGTTCCGGTGGCGACCGCCGCGATCGTGGGCCTGCTCACTGCCTGACGCCTCGCTGGAGGGGCCTCAGCACTCCACCAGTTCGATGGTATCGGGCTGGTTCGGCACGACGCACAGGAATTCGAAGCCCTCGTCCCCGGCGGCGTAGTTGTGCGGCACGCCACCGGGAATGTAGACGACGTCGCCGGCCTTCACGTCGTGGACGGCGTCACCGATCTGGACGCGTGCGCTCCCACGTAGCACGTACTGCTCGTGCTCGACCGAGTTGGTGTGCATCGGCATGCCACCACCGGGCTCCATGATGAAGCGCCGCATCGCGAAGTTCGGGCCCTCATCCGGTCCGATGAGGACCTGGCGCGTGGTTCCGGTGCCGGCTTTGACCTCTTCGGCGGGCAAGCTGTCCGCGTGACGTACGGAAGACATTCCGATCTCCTGGTGCTTGGGTGATTGCAGAAGTGGAGCGGAATCCGACCCTCTCCGCAAGATCGCGCGCTCGCCGCGTCGGACCAGGCCCAAACGAAAACGGCCCGGCGAAACCGAAGTTCCACCGGACCTCTGCGAGACGCCCGTGACCCTCCCGCCAACAGACGTCCGCATTCCTTTCGCGGCTCCGCCGGCAACCCCTGCCCAGAGCTCCCGGCGGAGCCCGGGAGGCTTCGGCCGACGACCATCGAACTCGGTCGCTCTCTCGGCGCTCGCCTCCCAATCCTGACGAAGGATAGCCCGGGCGCAGGGATGTATCAGTCGGGTAAGACTCCAGATGCGTGTAGGGAAATCCCCCACACGCACGCCTCAGCTTCGAGGCCGATGCACGCTCACGCGGAGGGGCGGAGCGATCGTGTAGTGGAAGCGGAGCCGGTTCTCACCCCCCTCCACGACATTGGAGATCTTCTGGCGGGTCTTCGGGTGGTCGTGCCCCTGCTCGTTCTC
Source organism: Longimicrobiales bacterium (assembly GCA_041690395.1). GTDB lineage: Bacteria > Gemmatimonadota > Gemmatimonadetes > Longimicrobiales > Gaopeijiaceae > JAWLHJ01. Next base: position 289,052 of record JAWLHJ010000006.1, read on the forward strand.
GACCACGAGGACATCACCTGCCTGCAGACCGCTCTCGAGCTCACGAAGCTGCCCTTCCAGGCGCTCAAGAAGGAGCTGTTCGGTCTCGTCCTGAACCCCCCCCTCGGCCTCCGCCACCAGCTCGTGCACCGACTGCTGCTCGTAACGGGATTCCAGCTCGTCGGCCGGGAACGATTCGACGCGGTCTCGCCGGAACGAGACCTCGTTGAGGGCCTTGGAGTCGAAGTTCGTCTCCACGCTCTGGTAGGACTCGCCGTACTTCCTGAAGATCATGGTCGTCTCGGTGAGAATCGGGTCACTCGGATCAGGATCCCGGGTTCAACAGTGCTTCGAGCTCCTCGGGCGACAGCTCGTCCACGGACTTTGAGCCCATGCCCTGCGGCGAGCGTGTCTTCCGGCCGCGGCGCGCGGCCGCGCGGGTCTCCGTCTGCGGCGTTCCAGCGTAGTCGAACTCCGGAAGGTGCTGGCGCTCCAGTCTCCGGCCCAGCCGGTGCTCGAGGCTCTTCATGGCCCCGAGGTCGCCGGCCGTGATGAAGGTGACGGCGGTTCCGGTCCTGCCCGCGCGCCCCGTCCGGCCGATGCGGTGGACGTAGTCCTCGGGGTCGAGAGGCACGTCGTAGTTGACCACGTGGCTGATGCCCTCGACGTCGAGGCCCCGCTGGGCCACGTCCGTCGCCACCAGGACACGGACCTTGCCGGTGGCGAACCGGTCGAGCGCCCGCGTCCGGTGCTTCATCTGACGGTCGGAATGCATGACGTCGACCTCGATGCCCTCACGCTCGAGCCGACGCTCGAGAACGTCCGCGCCCGCCTTCGTCCGGGTGAAGATCAGCACCTGATCCCAGTGCGGCTCGGCCATGAGCTTGAGGAGGAGCTCCGGCTTCTTCTCCGGCTTCACGGAGTAGAAGCGCTCCTCGATGCCCGCCGCCGTCGTGCCGGCCGGCGTGGCCTCGATCCACTCCGCCTCCTGCGTCAGCCGCAGCGCGAGATCGTGGACACCGTTGGGCATGGTCGCGCTGAAGAGCATCGTCTGACGCTTCCCGCGCATCCCCCGGAAGACCTGCTCGATCTGGGGCCGGAAGCCCATGTCGAGCATGCGGTCCGCCTCGTCGAGCACCATGTAGTCGAGCTTCGAAAGATCGACGCGTCCGGACTCCATGTGGTCGATGAAGCGCCCCGGCGTCGCCACGATCACCTCGAAGCCCTGCTCGAGGGCCTGGATCTGCGGACCGTAACCCACGCCCCCGTGGATCACCTCGCTCCGGATGTTCGTGCCCTTCGAGAGCTCCACGGTGTCGTCCGACACCTGCTGGGCGAGCTCACGCGTCGGGCACAGGACCAGGATCTGGAGCCCGCCGCCGGCCTTGATACGCTCGAGTCCCGGAATCATGAACGCGGCCGTCTTGCCGGTCCCGGTCTGGGCGATGCCGACGACGTCCTTGCCTTCGAGGCCGGGGGGGATCGCCTTGGCCTGGATGGGCGTCGGGGTCGTCCACCCCAGCGCCTCCACGGCGGCGAGGCGTTCGGGAGAGAGGCCGAGATCGGCGAATGTGGTCGTTTCCAAGGGATGTCTTCCTGCTGTTCACAACACGGGGAGAACCGCGCCCCGAGACGTCACACCCGAGGAGCTACGCGGTGAAAGGTAATGAGCTTCCTTGCCAAGGGTATAGCCGGTTGGGCAACTTTGCGCGCCCGATCCGTGCCCGACATCGAGTCGGAATCGACGACACGAGAGGACTCCGAGCCCACATGGATGCCGAGCCCAACCGCCCCAGCCGTACCTCGATTCTCTTCGTCTGCCTCGGCAACATCTGCCGGTCTCCGCTGGCCGAGGGCGTCTTCCGTGACAGGGTCGCGAAGCGGGGCCTGACGGACCGTTTCGAGATCGACTCCGCGGGTACCGGGGGATGGCATATCGGTGAGCCCGCGGACGCCCGGGCCGCGATGGTCGCGGAAAGCCACGGCGTCACGCTCGAGAGCCGGGCTCGTCAGGTGAGCGAGGACGACCTGGCCCGCTACGACTACGTGATCGCGATGGACCGGGACAACCTCGCCGAGCTGCAGCGCATGGCGGCCGGCATCGAGGACGGAGCCGAGATCCATCTCCTCCGTGAGTTCGATCCGGACGGTGGCGGGGACGAGGTCCCGGATCCGTACTACGGTGGCGCCAGCGGCTTCGAGGCCGTGTACGACATGGTGAGCCGATCCTGCGACGGGTTGCTCGAGCACGTGCTGGCCCACAGCTAGTGTCCCGAGGCACCGGCCTGCCGGACCGGATCCGACGGGGCGTGGAGGTGGCGCTCGAGGAGCTCGGCCTCCCGGGTGACGTGGTCGGCGCGAGGCCCGTGGGCGGCGGCTGCATCCACCGAGGCACCCGGGTCGAGGTGAGTACCGGCGTGTCCTACTTCCTGAAGTGGAGCCAGGACGTTCCCAGGGGGGTGTTCGAGGCGGAGGCCGAAGGGCTTCGGGCGCTCCGCGAGGCGGGCCCGGTCACGGTCCCGGAGCCTCTCGCCTGGGACGAGGGATCCCCGGCCTGGCTCCTGATGGAGTACGTGGCGCCGGCGGCGGACGACGTTCGCGGCGCGGCGCTGGGCCGCGGCCTGGCCGCCATCCACTTGTCGGACGTTTCCAGGCCCTCGGCCCACCCGTCCGGACCGGACGCCGCCGGTGGGCCCTTCGGGTGGTCGCGCGACAACTGGATCGGATCGTTACCCCAGTCGAACCCGGTCACGGCATCGTGGGGCGCGTTCTGGCGTGACGCCCGTCTCTCCCCGCAGCTCCAGGCGGCCCGCACGCGCGGCCGCCTCCGTGACGAGGTCTTCGACCGGCTCCTCGACGCCGTCCCTGGCGCGCTCGCGACGGTCACCATGCCGTCCCTGATTCACGGTGACCTGTGGAGCGGCAACGCCTACGCGTCGTCCGCGGGGAGACCCGTGCTCGTCGATCCGGCCGTGTACCTGGGCGACGGGGAGGTGGACCTGGCGATGTCCGAGCTCTTCGGCGGGTTCGACCGGGACTTCTACCGCGCCTACGACGCGGAGCGCCCGATCACGCCGGAGTACCATGCATTCAAGCGTGACCTGTACCAGCTCTACTACCTGCTGGTGCACGTGAACCTCTTCGGCAGGTCGTACGAGGCGGGAGCGCGAAGGGCCGCCGAAGGAGCGCTGGCCGGACTCAGCTGAGATGTGGCCCGACCGTGGGCTCAGGAGCCGGAGCCCACTCCCACCATGCGCGCGATCCGCTCGATCGCGTCGGTCAGCTCGTCGTCGGACGCCGCGTAGCTCATGCGGGCCCAGGCGTCGTCGCCGAACGCCGCTCCCGGTACCAGGGCCACGCCCGCGTCCTCGATCAGCTTCGAGCACCACTCGGTCGCGCTCCCGACCGCTCCGCCGGTGAGCGAGTCGACGCGAAAGTAGACGTAGAAGGCGCCCTCGGGCTCGATCACGCGCAGCGACGGAAAGTGCTCCCGCAGGCGACCGAGCACGAGGTCGCGACGCCGGCGGAACGCCCGGCCCATCTCGGCCACCGCCCGGTCCGAAGCCTCGCCGTTCCGGTAGGCCTCGAGCGCGGCGTGCTGCGTCGGCGTCGACGGGTTCGACGTGATCTGGCTCTGCAGCGCCGTGAGCTTCCCTGCCAACTCGGGCTCGCTGAACGAGAACCCGAAGCGCCACCCGGTCATCGCGTGGCTCTTGGAGAGGCCGTCGACGAGCACGAAGCGGCCCAACTCCGACGGGTCCACGTCGAGCACGCCCGGCGCACGCCCGCCTTCGTCACCGTAGTAGATGGTTCCGTAGATCTCGTCGCTGACGAGCCACACGTTCCGGTCCTTCGCCCAACGCGTGATCGCGCGAAGCTCCTCGAGCGAGTACACGGCCCCTGAAGGGTTCGACGGGGAGTTGAGGATCAGGCCCCGGGTCCGGTCGGTCACGGCCGCGTCCAGGTCGGCCGGCGTCACCTTGAAGTCGCGTGCCTCGTCACCAGCGACGAAGACGGGCTCGGCCCGGGCCAGCGTGACGATGTCCGGATACGTGGTCCAGTACGGGGTCAGAATCAGGACTTCGTCTCCGGGCCCGAACAGGGAGAACACGGCGTTGAACAGGGCCTGCTTGGCACCCGTGCCCGTGACGACCCCCTCCCAGGGAAGGGTCCGCCCGGCCCGTTCGGAGAGGTGGGCCGCGATCGCCTTGCGCAACTCGGGCATCCCGGGGGCCGCGGTGTAGCGGGTGGCGCCTTCGCGAATGGCCGCGACACCGGCGTCGGCAATGAAGCCGGGCGTCGCGAAATCCGGCTCTCCCGCGCTCAGATTGACGATGTCGCGCCCCTCGGAAGCCAGGCGTTTCGCGAGCGCGCTGACCGCCATGGTCGCCGAAGGCTTGAGCTTGCCGATATTCTCGCTGAACGTCATCCGGATCCTCGTCGAGTGCTGGCTGCGGCCGTGGAATATGGCGACCTTTCGCGTCCGATGTCCAACCCGCCCCCCATCTCGCACCCGGTCCTGTACTTCGATTTCGTGGACCCCGTCTCCTACCTGTTGGAGCTCGAGGTGAAGGCCACGGAGGCGGAGCTCGGCATCCGGGTGACCCGCTTCGGTGTCGAGATCAACCCTCCGCCCTACCCGCTCGGCGCGCCCGACGACGAGCTTTGGGCGCCCCGTTGGGCCGAGGCCGCCCGCATCGCAGATGGGCTCGGGCGCGCCCTCCCGCCGCCTCCGCTCGTGCCGTGGAGCCGCAAGGCCCACGAGCTCGTGGAGCACGCCAGCGAGAGGGCGGAGGACCACGTCGCCGAGCTGAGGGAAGCCATCTTCCGATCCTACTTCGACGAAGGACGCGACATCGGGCGTGTGGACGTCCTGGTCGGGCTGGCCCATGCCGTCGGACTCGACCGCACCGAGACCAAAGCCGTGCTGGACGTGGACCGCTTCGGAGACGCGGTAGCCCGCCGGCGAGACGAAGCCGTGGGCGCCGGCCTGCGGGTGATCCCGACGCTCGAGACCGGGGATCGACGGTTGGAGGGCTTCCACAACGGTGCTTCGCTCAGCACCTTTCTCGGTGGGTCCGCCTGACCCCGCCCCACCAAACAGCAACCCGCACCCCGTAGATCATGGCCGGCTACCAGCGCAAGACCGCATCCTCACCCTCCGAGATTTTCGAGCACGCCGAAGCGGTGCTGCCCGAGATGGTCGGGGTGACCAAGGTGAAGGAATCCGGACACGGCGCCACGTACAGCGGCGAAGAAGGTACGGTCACGCTGTCGGTCCACCGTCACGGGCCGTACACCGACGTCGTCGCGACCACGGACCGTCTTCGTACGTCGCGACTCGATTACGAGGTGCAACGCTTTCTGAATCAGCTCCCCTACGAGCCGGGAGACAAGGGAGGGCGCGGTTCCGGCGAGCCCAGCTGACACGCTTCGGCGTGGGCTGAGCCCGCGACAATCGAGCACCCAGCGTGCCGAGACCTTTTCGCCCGTTCTTCAGGGATCAATCAAGTGGATTCGTTCGAGGACCTCGGGGTCACCCCCGAGCTCGTGGAGGCACTCTCCGCCGAAGGCATCGAGGTGCCCACCCCCCTCCAGGAGGCGGCCATCCCGCTTCTTGGAAAGGGAAACAACCTGGTCATGGCCGCAGGCCCCGGCAGCGGCGTCCTGGCGGCATGGGCGGTGCCTTTGCTCGAGCGGATCGCGACCGACGGCCCGGGGGCACGGATCGTCGTGCTCACCGCCGAACGCGACACCGCGGCCAGGCTTGCCGAATCGCTGGCCCGACTCTCGCGGGATACCGGCCACGTGGTGGCGGCCCTGGGCGTGTCCTGGGCCCTCCCGGAGCGTGCCCACGTGCTGGTCGGCACTCCGGCCGATCTCCTCGCAGCGGTCCACGCGGACGCGGTCTCGCTCGATGCCGTTGAGGCGTTGGTCCTCGATCAGGCACAGGCGATCGAGAGTCTCGGAGGACTCGATCCGCTCGAGGAGGTGCTGCAGTTCCTTCCGGCCGGCGCGCAACGGGTCCTCAGCGCGTTGCCCGTGACTCCGGCTGTAGCGGACTTCGTCGAGCGCCACATGAAGCGCACGCTCACGGTGCCGGGAGCGCACGATGCCCGCGGCACCCCCCAGCGAGGCGCCGTCCGCTACCGGGTCGTGCACGAGCCCGCGGAGGAGGCCCTCGCAGGGGTCGTCTCCGAGCTCTTCGAGCAAGGGGCTCGGCACGTGCTGGTCTTCTGTCGCAGCGAGGATCGGGCCGCCGACGTCGGGGACCGACTGACCCTCCGGGGGTTCGTCGCCGGTGCTCCGGGCGAGTCCGACGTGCCCGTCTGGCTTGGGGTCGACCCGTTGGAGGCACGGCAGGCGCTCGACGGGGCCGAGGGTGTGGTCGTCGTGAGCGCCGACGTGCCGGCCGACCCGGACATGCTGGACCGGCGGCACGGAATCTCGGCGGAAGGTGTCGTCCTCACACTCACGCGCGAGGTCGCGCACCTGAAGGACGTGACCCGACGCACGGGATACGGGCTGATCCCGTTCCCGGCCCCGAGCACGCGGGCAGCCTCGGCGTTCGACGACCTTCGCGCGATGCTCGAGGCCGCCATCGAATCAGAAGACGTCGAGACCTACCTGGTGGCGCTGAGCCCGCTCTTCGAGGAGCACGATCCGGCCGAGATCGCCGCGGCCGCCGTGGCACTCCTGCGACGGAAGACACCGGCCCAGCCCGCCGCGAGCCCCTCCCGCCCGGGCGCCTCGTCGTCACCCGCGACGACGCCCTCGTGGGCGAAGCTCTTCGTGAGCGTCGGTAGCCGGGACGGCCTCGTCCCTGGCGACCTCCTCGGCGCGGTGACGGGCGAAGCCGCCGTTCCGGGCGACACGGTCGGGCGTATCGACATCAAGGAGAGCCACACGCTCCTCGAGGTGCACGACACCGTCGCCCGTGACGTCATCAAGGCGCTCAACGGGATCACCATACGGGGCCGCGCCGTGCGCGTGGACTTCGACCGCCCACGGCGGGGCACCCCCGCGCCGGGCCGACGGAAGCCGCCGTCGCGCGGCTGATCCACGGGGCGCGGGGGGAGTCACCCCGAAGCAGGCGGATACGACGAGAGGCCGGATCGCCAATGGCGACCCGGCCTCTTTCGTTTCAGCGGGCGGTGACGGTGCCGGACTCGGCCTTTACCGTGCCGACCGACCGCCAGCGCCGATGCCTACTGGATGGCGTCCTTCAGCCCCTTACCGGCGCGGAAGCCGGGGGTCTTGGTGGCCGCGATCTTGATCTGCTCACCGGTGCGCGGGTTACGACCCATGCGCGCCTTCCGCTTCTTCGCCTCGAACGTGCCGAAGCCCGTGATCTGGATGCGGTTGCCCCGCTTGAGCTGCTTCGCGATCACACCGCTATCCGGCGAAAAGAGGGCGTCGATGGCCCGCGAAGCGTCGGCCTTGGTCATGCCGGTACTGCTGGCAAGCTCGTCCACGAGTTCGGACTTGTTCATCTGGCAGCTCCTGTGACTGGAAGTAAAGAAGAGGTCGCGGCCGGAGCCGCCCTACGTCGGACCCTGAAGAGCACGCTCCGGGGAGTGGACGACCACTCGAAAAGCCGCTTGAATCAAGTGTTTCCGGGCCCGTCAGCCTGAGTACGACGAAGGGTAAGCGCGGCTTCCGAGAGCGTCAAGGGAACCGCTCGCCCCTTCGTCTGTCCGTTCTACAGGGCAATTAGCGTGCCGCGACGCCGGATTCCGGCGGTGCCGACTTCAGGCCGCGGCTTTATTGCGACTCTTCTTGAAGAGCGAATAGACGAAGAATCCGAGCGCCGCGATCAGAGCGAGCTTCACGGTCAGTGCGACCAGGCCGAACAGGAGCCCGAGCACCGGCAACAGCAGCGCGGCCACGAGCTTGAGGATCACGAGGCTGGCTACACCCGCCACGGTCAAGGCGGCAAAGGTCTTCATGAAAGCTCCCTGGGGACGACGTGAATTTCGTACTTCACGTGTCCCTACGGCCCTGGGACCGAGCCGGTTTCACCGGAGCGAAGGCTCGGTCCTACTTGTACCGGTACGTCACCCGACCCCGGGAGAGGTCGTACGGGGACATCTCGACCTTCACACGGTCACCTTCGAGGACGCGGATATAATTCTGCCGCATCTTACCCGACAGGTACGCCAGCACTTCGTGGTCGTTCTCGAGCGTGACCCGGAACGTCGCGTTCGGCAACACCTCGGTGACCGTGCCTTCGATCTCAATCGCGTCTTTCGCCACCGGTGTCCGTCGCTTGCGTTGGAGTCGTACTGGTCGGACCAACTTTATCGTGCACGACCCGCCCGGGCAACGGTAGGGCTCGCGCTGAGTCGGGCGGTCCGCGATCATCGAAGAGTGGTCCCTCGCCTCCGCCTCCCCAGACCGGGATCGCCACCTGGCCACCCACCGAGACACACCCGCCAGATATTCGGTTGCCGCCCGGAACGAGCTCGAGCGAGCGGTCCGGAAGGGCGCGCGCCCGGACTGCCCGGAGTGCCGGACGCCGATGGACCAGCGCCGCGTTCCACCGCGCTCGGACGTCTCATACGTGCGTGATCGCGTCTGGCTCACCTGCCCGAGCTGCGGCCGTAGCCTCGTGGTCGATCGGGTCGGGCCGTCCCGACCCGACACCGGTCCGGCGTGAGGTCGGCTCGCCCGACACGGGCTCGAGCGGGAAGGAGGTGGCGCGTCGGCTGCCGGTTCCCGAAGTTCCCCCGAGATCGCCGCTTCGATCGTCCTGCAGCCCCAACCCCGGTCGTCATGCTTCGCTCCGCGCTCACCACCCTGATGTTGGCCCTCGCTGTCACGATCCTCCCGTCGAACGGTGTCACGGCACAGGCCCGCACGCCCGGTCTCGGTCACGACGTTCCCACGTCGACCCGCGGAATGGCCTTGGGCGGCGCGTATATGATGGACGCCGACCATGCCGACGCGGTGTTCGTGCACCCGTCGCTGCTGCAGGGCGCCTCGGGGATGACGCTCGACGTGCAGCGTTGGGGCTCCGCGTCCGGAGCCATGTCCGCGGCCGCGGCGACTTCCTGGTTCAACGGGAGCCTCGGGGTCGGCATTGGAGTCCAGGCGATGCAACACGGATTCGCCGCCGGCACCGGCAGCCGCGCCCTCGACCCGCTTTTCTCGTCGGCATCTCCCGGCGAGGACCCGGTGTCAGAGCGCGCTGCCGTGCTGGGCATCTCACGCACGTTCGGAGGCGTGGGCGACGTCGACTGGGGGTTGGCTGTGCGCCTCTCGGAGGAGCGCGTCGGCGTCGCGCGCCGGACGGACGTCGAAGTCCTCCTGGGCGCATCCCGCGAAGTGGGACCGGTCACGGTCGGCGTCACGTACCCGGACGTCGGCCGGAGCGTCTCGGATCTGGACATCGGTGTGGGAGCCTACGGCTGGGAGCTCGGTCCGCTCGACGTCGGGGTGAGCGGGCGGTTGGGCGGCTTCCACGACGAGGTGCGCGGCGGCGGGGGCCTCGAGGTGGGCTACTGGCCGGTGCGGGGTCGCACGTTCGTGGGGCGCCTGGGCGCCCAGGTCGTCCCGGACGGGAGCGACGCGAGCCCGTTCACGTTCGGCTTCGCCTTCTGGGGTGACGACCTCATCGTGGAATGGGCGTTCCAGCCCTTCGACGGCGCGCCGGAGTCCGGCACGCACCGCTTCTCCATCGGGTGGCGATAGCAGGCGGCGATCCCCGGGGACAACTGCACAATCGTGCAGGGCCGCCCAACCTCTGTGTCGCTTTGCCCCGCTGACCGGGGCAAAGTGCACGATCGCGGCCGTGCCTAGCGACGAATGAAGGTTTTTCCCCGCATAGCGGGGAAAAGTCACTATATGGCGCCGCAGGGATGCACGATTGTGCGGGTTGCCCCGCCGTGGCCGCCCCGGCCCGGGCCCGCCCGGCCGCGATCGCCCCTCCCTGCGCCCACCCGGCGGCCCTTCGGTCAGTGCCCCTCGACCCTGGCCGACAGGAAGGCCGGGTCGAGGCGGCTCAGGCCGATCTGGTCGAGCACGACCTCGCCGGCGGGCGAGCGGTCGAACACGAAGCGGATCTCGGCGAGCCGGCTCGGATCGAAGCCGGGCTCGTGGGCCGTGAAGTCCGAGAGCGGAATCGCGTACGTCTGCTGGATGATCTCCCAGTGCTCCTGGAAGCGTTCCCGCTCGAGGTCACGGCGGCGCATCACGTACGTCTCGAGCGGCCGGCGGATCGCGCCGTACGCGCTCAGCGGCACGCTCGCGGTCCGACCGGCCGCGTCGGCCACCTCGATCGTGACGTCCACCGGGGGCGGGTCGTCCTCGTCGTCGTCCGGCGCATCGTCGGCGTCGGGCGACGCAGCCTCGTTCGCGCCCTGGTCGGCGTCCTCGGCGTCTTCCGGCGGATCCGGGATCTCGTTGGTGGGAGCGAGCATGAACGTCAGCACGTGCTCATCGGTTACGTCCCAGCGCGCGCCCAGCCCCTCCGGGAGCTCGACGACGTAGCGGGCCGCGGACGAAGCATCGCCTCCCGGCCCGAACGTCCCCTCGGGCGTCGCCGCCTCGTCCGGCGAGCCGTAGCTCCACCCGACGAAGCCGACCTGGTTCTCCTGCGATGCCGAGGTGTTGTTGCGGTTGCTCGACCGGAGCAGAAGGTCGTCCTCGCTCCACGACGCGAGACCCTCGCCCCGGATCCGGACGCCCGGCTCGGTCCCGGACGTCACGTCGATATCCTCCTCGTAGGTGACCAGCGGCTGGAACGCGCTGGTCTCGAACCGCGTCACGTACATGGTGTTGGGCAGCCACTGTCCGATCACCCGGTGATCCCGGAACATGGGTAGGTACCGCCGATCGTCCTTCAGCACGGTCTCGAGGAACGCGGACACGTACAGCTCGGCGAACCGTCGCTGGTCCTCGCCGGGCATGAGCGCCCTGAGGTCGAGGATGCGCGCGCTCCGGGGGCCGTTGTCGTTCGGGCCCCACACCGAGTTCCACTGCCCGTGATTCGCGCGGTACACGTAGATCGCCGACTTGAAGTGGAAGTCGTCGGGGTCCGTGAAACGCAGCCGGTCGTAGATGCGGAGACCATGGAAGCTCGTCACGTCTCCATCGTGCGATCCGTGGAAGGTGAGGTAGCTGACGTCCTCGGTGACGACCTTCCGCCCGGTCGGGAGGTATTGGCCGTCGACCGGTGCGATGGAGATCATCCCGCGGATGTCGTAGCCGAAGTCGAACTCGAGGGTCGCGTCGTCCGGATAGTAGTCCAACTCGTTGAAGGCCACGGCGTTGGCCACGGCCTCCCCACCCCGCGAATGGCCGATGAGCGCGATGCGCTCCATGTCGACCAGCCCCTCGAACGGATTCCCGGCCTCCCGGTTGAAGCCCTCGAAGAGCTCGACGTGCTTGAGCAGGAACCAGCCCCGGGCGTCGTTCTCCTGCTGGATGCCGCCGTTGATGAAGTTCTCGTCCACGCTGGCCAGGATGTAGCCGCGGCTCGCGAGCAGCTCCCCGAGATAGTCGTAGCCGGGGTCGGAGAAGTCACGCATGTCGTGGTTGCCGTGCACGACCAGCACCAACGGGAACGGTCCGTCGCCGTCCGGATACCAGACGCGCGCGTTCAGCGGCATCGAGTCGGGGCTGAAGCCCCAGTAGTCGTTCCGCTCCTTCGCGCTGCTCCCGAGGTCGACCAGCTTCGACGCGTCGACGCTCGGCGTGGTGATCGTGACGGAGTCGCGGTACTCGGGCCGGTTCTTGTCGTTTCCGCTTCCGTAATAGAGCGTCCGGATGACGTAGGGGCCCCGTTGGCCGGGATCGGGAGCGTCGAGCACCTGCCTCGCGAGGACGCGGTCCGCGTCGCTGGGGACGAGCTCCAGGGCGGGCGCGCACGAGGCGGCCGCCACGGCGAGGGCGAGCAGGCTACTGGCCGGAAATCGTGTGTCGAGTCTCATGCGCGGACACTATCCGCTCCGCTGGGCCGGGGCAATTCCGGGGTGACGGACCCGCGCGCGTGGGTTACCGTTGAGCGCTGATCCCAGGGCGCGATCCTTCCACCGCACGGAGCCACCGATGGCGAACCCCACCGTCACCTTCGAGACCAACCACGGCACGTTCAAGGCCGAGATGTTCGAGGACGTGGCCCCGGCCACCGCCGGCAACTTCCTGAAGCTGGCGCGCGACGGATTCTACGACGGCATCGTCTTCCACCGGGTCATCGAAGGATTCATGATCCAGGGCGGCGACCCGACGGGCACCGGTCGGGGCGGACCGGGCTACCAGATCGACGACGAGTTCGCGCCCGGTCTGAAGCACACCGAGGAAGGCACCTTCTCGATGGCGAACGCGGGGCCGAACACCGGCGGCTCCCAGTTCTTCATCACGCTGGCGGCGACCCCGTGGCTCGACGGGAAGCACGCCATCTTCGGCAAGGTCGTCGAGGGGATGGACGTGGTGCGGAAGATCGGGAAGGTCGACACCGGCCCGATGGATCGCCCCCGCGAGGACGTCGTGATGGAGAAGGTCACCGTCGAGGAGTGAGTTCGACCGGCCTCGGGCCTCAGCGCGACGGGGGCAGGCGCCCGAACTCGTACTCCTTCGGCGGCTCGGCACCGAGCAGGTGCCGCACGAAGTAGTCCCACCGGCGCCGCATCATGTACGGCTCGTTGCCGAAGCCGTGACCCCGGTTCGGTAGCAGGATGAGATCGAAGTCTTTGTTGGCCGCGATCAGCGCATCGACGACGAGGAGCGTGTTGTACACGGGCACGTTCGTGTCCGATGTCCCGTGCGCGATCAGCAGCTTTCCCTCGAGGTTGTGCGCCTGGAGCTGGTTGGCCTGGTTGTCGTAGCTGGTGGTGCCGTCGGCATGCTCGACCAGGAGACCCTGCCACTTCTCGCCCCAGTCGTCCTCGTAGTTGCGGTTGTCGTGGTTGCCCGCCTGCGACACGGCGACGTCGTAGAAGCCCGGGTAACGGAAGATGGCACCCGCCGCGGCGTATCCGCCGCCCGAGTGTCCGAAGATCCCGACGCGGTCGACGTCCATCCAGGGGTGCCGCGCGGCGAGCTCACGGATGCCGGCCACCTGATCCGGAAGACCGTTGTCGCCCATGTTCCCGTAGTAGGCCTCGTGGAACGTCTTCGACCGGCCGGGCGTGCCCATGGCGTCGAGCTCGACCACCACGAAGCCCAGCTCGGCGATGGCTTGGAGGTCGCGGTGCGCGGCCCGGAAGCTCCGGCTCCCCACGCTCCCGCTCTGCGGCCCCGGATAGAGGTAGTTCACGACGGGGTAGCGTCGGGTCTCGTCGAAGTCGGTCGGCCGAAACAGGAGGCCGTGGAGGTCCGTCTCGCCGTCGCGCGCCTTCACCGTGAACGGCACCGGCGGCTGCCACCCCGCGGCTTCGAGTGCGGAGACATCGGCCTCCTCCAGCGCCAGGACGGCGCGACCATCACGGTCCCTCAGCGTCGTGACGGGAGGCGTCACCGGGGTGGACGCGGCGTCCACGAAATGCCGGCCGTCCGGTGAGAGCGAGACCTGGTGGTTCGCGCTGTCGGGCGTGAGGAGCGTCACGCTTCCGTCGTCGAGCCCGACCCGGTAGAGGTACTCGAAGTACGGGTCGCCCGGCTCACGTCCGTTCCCGACGAATGTGACCTCGCGCCGGTCCTCGTCCACGTGGAGGATCTCCTTCACGTTCCACGCACCCCGCGTCACCTGGCGCTCGAGACGGCCACTGTCGGCGTCGTAGAGGTACAGGTGCCCCCAGTCGTCACGCTGCGAGAACCAGAGCACCTGGCCGGAGGCCGACAGGTACCTCCAGTTGCCGCCCGACTCGTAGAAGGTCTCCTCGACCTCCTCGAACAGGGCGCGGACCTCCCCGGTCGATGCGTCCGCGATCTTCACTTCGGCCCGCTTATGGTCCCGGGAGCTCGAGACGAAGGCGAGTCGCGTGCCGTCCTGGCTCCACTCCACGTCGGCGAAGGTGCCACCGCAGTAGACGTGGTCGCAGACCGTGGACCGGTGCTCGTCGGGAGCCATGTCGAGCGGGATGACCCTGTCGCCCTCCGGTCGATCCAGGTCGACCACGATCCGGTGGATCCGGAAGATCACCGAGTCCTCGGGCAGCGGATACCGCCACGCGTCGAGCTCGGGATGCCCGACGTTCGTGCTGGTGACGTACATCATGCCGACGCCCCGGGCGTCGTGCCGGAACGTCGCGATGCGCCGTGAATCGGGGGACCACTTCAGCACGGGCCGGTCGCCGCGCACCCAGCCCGCGTTGTTGGTGGCGTACCCGAAGTCCTCGGTGCCGTCGTCGGTGAGGCGCATCTCCTCGCCGGACGCGACGTCCCGCACCCAGAGATCGTGGTCCCGCCGGAAGGCGGCCCACCGCCCGTCCGGCGAAGCGACCTCGTCCGAGCCGACAGAGGGTGGGTTCGCGACCTCCGTACAGCGATAGCCGTCGAGGTCACACCGGAGCCAGCCGGAGTCACTCAGCCGCAGGTGGGCGACCGCGCCCTCGGGCTCGAACGCCGTCATGGGGATCGTGAGGGCGTCGTAGGCGCGCCCGGTCGCGGCCGACAACGCGGCGGCCATCCGCTGGTGGTCGAACGCCCGTTCCCGCGTCCGCCGCTCCGGGTCGACGACTACATGCTCGACACCGCCCTCGATGCGGTTGCCGTACCAGAAGCGACCGTCAGCCAGCCAGGTGGCGTCGACCTCGCCGCGGAGGACGAGTGGCTCGACGTGCTCGGAGAGGAAGCGCTCCGCACGGGCGTAGTCCTGCGCGGTCAGTCTCTCGGGCGCGGCCTGGGCGGACAGGGACGACGCGGCCAGGCAGGCCACGAGGGCGAACGACGCACACCGCATACGGGGTGACCTCCGAAAACGACGACGATCCGTGGACGAGCCCATCGCGGGCACGCAAGGAAGGTCGGACCGCTCCGCGAGACCGCGCAAGCGGGACCGGCGTCAGCGCCTGGCGCTCTCCTCACGGCCCCCGCGTCGCCCGGGCTCGTCGCCGCCGCGGAACATCTCCTCGAGCCGACCGACCAGGGAGTCCGAGCCGGCCTCGCTCGCACCGAAGAGCCCGTCCTCACCACCCTCGGCGTCCATGCGCTCGACCACACCGTGGAGGTTGAGCCACGCGTCGAACCGCTCGCTGCCGCGCAGCACCGAGTAGAAGAGCCGGGGCCGCCTGCCGCGCCCCGCGATCAGGTCGATGAGCATCGCACCGATGGACACGTTGAAGACGAGGATGTCCTTCAGGCCGTCCAGAGCCAGCTTGAGCTGA
Organism: Longimicrobiales bacterium; assembly: GCA_041690395.1. Taxonomy (GTDB): domain Bacteria; phylum Gemmatimonadota; class Gemmatimonadetes; order Longimicrobiales; family Gaopeijiaceae; genus JAWLHJ01. The sequence goes on from JAWLHJ010000006.1 coordinate 304,297, forward strand.
AAGATCGCGAAGTCCCTGAAGGTGACTCCCCTGGATGCGACGGTCATGGTGGTACAGCTCCCTGCGTTCGTGTTCGGGTCAGCGAATCGTCCGGGCTCTTGCCCGGCCCTTCACCGCACCCTACGAGTGAGCGGGAAGCCTGGATTCAAGACGACCCGTCGCGCCGGTCGACGCAGGAACCTTCCCCGAACGGGACCGTACGAGAAACTCCGCGCTTCACGCCTCTCACCGGACGCCAGTCTCATGACGCGTTTACTCCGAGCCGGCCTGGTGACGGGCCTTTCGCTCACGCTCGTGAGCGCTGAGCCGTCGGCCGTGCGCGGGACCGACGCGGCGGCTTCGGAGGGCGTCGGCGAGCTCGCCGGAAGCGCGCCGCGATCCGGAGCGCCGGCCGAGACCACGCGCCCTGTCTCCCGGGCGGCCGACTTCGAGCGCCCGGGCAGGCACGCCTTCTACTGGACGCGCGGTGCCTACTCGGACGGCGGAGGCGGCTGGGGTTGGGGGCGCCGGAACGCCTGGGCGACCGACTATCCGAAGAGCGACATCCAGTTCGTGACGGTCCTACAGCGCCTTGTCCGGCTCGACGTCTTCCAGGAGGAGAACGCCGTTCGGCTGGACGACCCGATCCTGCGACACTTCCCCGTGCTCTACATGGTGGAGGTCGGTTACATGGACCTCGGCGACTCGGAGGTCGAGGCGCTCAGGGGCTTCCTCGATTCCGGCGGCTTCCTGATCGTCGACGACTTCTGGGGTGCGCGCGAGTGGGCGGTGTTCGAGGACAACATCACGCGTGTGCTCCCCGACAAGCCCATCGTCGACTTGCCACTCGAGCACCCCGTCTTCAGCGTCTTCTACGACATCGACGAGGTGAAGCAGGTGCCTGCGCGGGGACGTGGTGTCCGAGGCCGGCCCACCACGCAGTGCAGGGGCTGCGAGGCCACCGTCCGGGGCATCTTCGACGACGACGGGCGGCTGATGGTCATCATCAACTGGAACACCGACCTCGGCGACGCCTGGGAGTGGGCCGAAGACCCCTACTATCCCCTCGAGTACTCGACGTACGCCTATCAGATGGGCGCGAACATGATCGTCTACGCGATGAGCCACTGATGCGGGAGCTTCGATACGGTGGCCCACGATGAGCAGTCTGTTCGAGCTCCTCTTCAAGTACCGCCCGCTCGTCTTCGAGCAGGGCGACTTCACGTTCGCCGCGCCTGGAAACGTACGCGTGATGGTCCTGGTCGCCGCGCTGCTCGCCATCGGCGCGATCGGCACCTATGCGCTGGTCCGGGGCCGCAGCACGCCCACCGAGCGGGGCGTCATGGCCGGCCTCCGTGTCGGACTGGTGGGGCTCGTGGTCTTCGCGCTTCTGCAGCCGACGCTGGTCGTCTCGACCGTGGTTCCGCAGCAGAACTTCCTCGGGGTGCTGATCGACGACTCACGCAGCATGGCGCTGGCCGACGCCGACGGCTCGCCGCGGAGCGACTTCGTGACGACGCAGCTGTCGGCCGGGGAGGGCACGCTCGTCGACGCCCTCTCGGAGCGCTTCGTCCTCCGCTACTTCCGCTTCTCGGACGTCGCGAGGCGCGTGGGTTCGCCGGCGGAGCTCGGGTACGCGGGCCCACGGACCGACCTGGCGACCGCGCTCGACGCGGCCCGCCAGGAGCTGTCGGGTGTCCCTCTCTCGGGCCTCGTGGTCGTGACGGACGGCGCCGACACCGGCGACCGTCCCATCACGGAGGCCCTGGTCCCTCTGCAGGCCGGCCGGATCCCGGTCTTCACGGTCGGGCTGGGCGAAGAGGTGATCCGCCCGGACATCGAGGTGGGCCGGGTGGAGCTTCCGCGCGCGATTCTGGCCGGCAGCACTGTGCTGGTCGATGTCATGGTGACCCAGCACGGCATGGGACGGTCGAGCGTCCCACTCATCGTCGAGGACGACCGGCGGATCCTGTCGGAGGAGTCGATCGAGCTCGGTCCCGACGGGGAGCCCGTCGTCGCCAGGGTCTCCTTCCAGCTCGAGGAGCCGGGCCCCCACCGCGTCCGCTTCCGGATTCCGCCTCAGGAGGGGGAGCGGGTCGACCGGAACAACGCACGTGAGGTGCTCGTCGAGGTCCGCGGGGAGCGGGAGAAGATCCTCTACTTCGAGGGCGAGCCCCGCTTCGAGGTGAAGTTCACACGCCGCGCCGTCGAGGAGGACGAGAACCTCCAGCTCGTCGTGCTCCAGCGGACCGCCGACAGCAAGTTCCTGCGCCTCGCCGTCAGCGACAGCACGGAGCTCCAGTACGGCTTCCCCACGAGCCGCGAGGAGCTCTACCGCTACCGGGCCCTCGTGCTCGGAAGCGTCGAAGCGTCGCACTTCACGTTCGACCAGCTCGCGATGATCGCCGACTTCGTGTCCGAGCGGGGCGGCGGACTGTTGTTTCTCGGGGGCCGTGACGCTTTCGCCGAGGGCGGCTGGGCCGGAACGCCGGTGGAAGCGGTCATGCCCGTGGTGCTCGACCAGCCGACCGGCGGGGCCGACGGTTTCTTCTCCGAGGTCTCGGTCGGGCCGACGCCGGCGGGGCTGGCGCACCCCACCGTCCAGCTCGACGCGCCGATCGAGGACGTGGCCGACCGGTGGAGCGCGCTGCCACCGCTCACCATCGTGAACCGCCTCACCCGGACCAAGCCCGGTGCGACCACGCTCCTGACCGGAGCCTCGCCGGACCTGACGCCGGACCAGGTGGTGTTGGCGTTCCAGCGGTACGGGAGGGGGAAGGCCGCGGCGCTCACCGTGCAGGACTCCTGGCTCTGGCAGATGCACGCGGACGTGCCCGTGGAGGACCAGAGCCACGAGGCGTTCTGGCAACAGATGCTCCGCTGGCTCGTGGACGGCGTGCCCACGCCGGTGGCGGCCACCGTGGCGCGGGAGCGCGTCGATCCGTCGTCGTCCGTTCGGATTTCGGCCGCGATCGCGGACTCGACGTACATCGAGGTCAACGACGCCTCGGTCACCGCTCGCGTGACGACGCCCACCGGAGCCATCGAGGAGATCCCGCTCGGGTGGACGGTCGAGCGGGACGGCGACTACGCCGCGGAGCTGCGCCCGGTCGAGGAAGGCGACTACGAGGTGGAGATCATCGCGGAGCGCGACGGTGTCCCGATGGGCTCGTCACGAACCTACTTCCGGGCGGGTCCGGGCGACGACGAGTTCTTCGGCGCCGGGCGCCGCACCGCGTTCCTCGAGCGGATCGCGACGGAGACCGGAGGACGGTCCTACACGCCCGCGACCGTCGCCTCGCTGCCCGAGGACATCGCGGTCACGGGCGCCGGGGTCACGCTCGTCGAGGAGCGCGACCTGTGGGACATGCCTGCGCTCTTCCTGCTGATCCTACTCCTCATGGGCGCCGAGTGGGGCTTCCGTCGCATACGGGGGCTCGTGTGAGACGGCTGCGGCGAACCATCCGGACCGCATTGCTCCCCGGCGCGGCCGCGCTGGCCGTCCTGGCCGCCGCGCCCATCGCCCCGTCGGCGACCGCCTTCGAGCTCGAGGCGCAGGCGCGCACGCGAGCGCTGGTCGTGGTCGGGCTGGGCGGAACGACGGAATACCGGGAGCGCTTCAACGAACAGGCGCGCACGCTTCGGGAGGGTCTCGTCGAGCAGCACGGCCTCGACCCGGGCGACGTCGTCTACCTCGGCGAGCGAGTGGAGATCGATCCGGAGGTCATCTCGGACCGCGCCACGCGCGAGAACGTGCTCGGGGTGCTCGAGCGGTTCGCCGCCGCGTCGGACCCCGAGGACCGCGTGCTGGTGGTGCTGATCGGCCACGGGACGTCCGGCGCCGGGGGAGAAGCGTTCAACCTGCCCGGCCCGGACATCGGCCCCGACGATCTGGCCGAAGCTCTCGCCGCGTTCGGCTCGACGCCCGTCGCGTTCGTGCACACGGGAAGCGGTAGCGGCGCCTACCTGGAGCCGCTGGCGGGGCCCGACCGTATCGTGATCACGGCGACCCGAACCGGGCGCGAGTTGAACGCGACGCGCTTCGGAGAGCACTTCGTGGCGGCGCTGTCGGGCGAGGGCGCCGACATCGACCGGGACGGCCGGATCTCGCTGCTGGAGGCATACACGTACGCCCGTGACGAGGTCGCGCGGCACTACGAGAGCGAGAACCAGATCCAGACCGAGCACGCGATGCTCGACGACGACGGAGACGGGAGCGGCACGCACGAGGCCGGCCCGGACACACCGGACGGACGGCTCGCGAGCACGTTCGCGTTCGGAGGCCGCGTGCAGACGGACGCTCCCGAGACCGACGATCCCGAACTGGCCCGACTCTATGGGGAGCGCGCGGAGATCCAGGGTCGCATCGAGGAGCTGAGGGCGCTGTCGGGATCGCTGGACGAGGACGTCTACCTCGCCCGGATGGAGGAGCTGCTGGTCGAGCTCGCGCTGAAGAACCGCGAGATCGCCGCAGCAGGAGGCGGGCGATGAGCGGCGCACGTCGGCGGTCCCCGCCCGGGCGGAGGACCACACGGATCGGCGGCGGGCTGGCGCTCGTTGCGGCGGTCCTCGCCTGGTTGCCGGCGACCGCCGGAGCACAGGCGACGTCGGACGCCAGGGCCGCACTCGACACCGGCGACTACGAGGAGGCGATCGCGGGCTTCACGCGCGCGGTTCGCGCCGACCGGACGGCCACCGAGGCCCGGATCGGGCTCATGGAGGCGCTCCTCGCCACGGGCGAGTACGAGAGGGCCGTCGAGATCGGCGAGGATGCGCCGGCACCGTCCGCGGTCGGTTATCACCTCGGCGAGGCTCTGCTCGCGACGGGACGACGCGACGAGGCCGAGGCCGCCTTCGAGGGAACGGCCTCGACGGCAAATCGCTGGAGCCTCACCGCCGAGGCCGCGTTGGCGCGCTCGCACTTCGAGCGCGGCGCCATCGAAGAAGCCACGCGCCGCTTCGACCGCTTCATCGACGTCTACAACGCGTCGGCCGGCCGGCTGGGAGCGCTCGACCTCGTCGCCGTGGGTCACGCCGTCGCCTTCTTGGGGCGCGAGCGCCCCTCGATGTTCCAGGACGCCCTGCGCGCCTACGACGAAGCCGCGGACCGCGACCCGGCCGTCCTCGACGCCAGGGTCTCGGCGGGGGACCTCTTCCTGGCGAAGTATTCGAGCCCGGAAGCCAAGACGGAGTACGAAGCGGTCCTGTCCCGGAACCCGAACCATCCGGGCGCGCTCTTCGGCATGGCGCGGGCGCTCGAGTTCGACGGCTCCGCCGAGTCGGGGGATTACCTCCGGCGGCTCTTCGAGGTCAACCCGAACCACGTCGAGGCCCGGGCGCTCAGGGCTCGTCAGCTGCTTTCACGCGGCGACTGGGACGAGGCCCGGGCGGAGATCGAGCGGGCGCTGGCGGTGAACCCGCGCGCCCTCCCCGCGCTGACGGCGCTCGCGGGCCATCACTTCGTGACGGGCGACGACGCCGCCTTCCGCGACGCCCGTGCCGAGGTGCTCGCCCACAACCCTCGCTACGCGGTCATGGATGCGACGCTCGCGGAGCTCGCGGTGCAGACCCGGCGCTACGCGGAGGCCGTCGAGCGCGCGGAGGCCGCGGTCGCGCTGGATTCCGCCGCCTGGGAGGCCTGGGGGCTCCTCGGCCTCAACCGCTTGCGCATCCGGGAGATCCCGGCCGGGCGCGAGGCGCTGGAGCGCGCCTTCGCGGGCGATCCGTTCAACCCGTGGTTCAAGAACACGCTCGACCTGCTGGACACCTTCGAGCGGTTCGAGACCCGGGAGACCGAGCACTTCGAGCTCTTCGCGCGCGACGACGAGGCGGAGCTCCTCGCGACCTATCTGGCGCCCCTCGCGGAGGAAGCCTACGCGGCTCTCGCCGCCCGCTACGGCTACGAGCCCACGACGCCCATCCGGGTGGAGCTCTACCCGAGCCACGCCGACTTCTCGGTCCGCACCCTGGGTGAGGCCGGCCTCGGTGCCCTCGGTGTCAGCTTCGGCCCGGTCGTGGTCATGGACGCGCCCTCGGCACGCACCCTGGGCGAGTACAACTGGGCGTCGGTCTTCTGGCACGAGTTGGCGCACTCGTTCCATCTGGGCATGACCGACCACCGGGTGCCGCGGTGGTTCTCGGAGGGGCTGGCGGTCCACGAGCAACGGAAGGCCCGTCCCGGGTGGGGACATCGTCCGACGCCCAGCTTCCTGACGGCGCTCCGTGACGGGCGCCTCAAGGCCGTGAGCGAGCTGAACGACGGCTTCATGCGTCCGGACTACCCGGAGCAGGTGGTACACTCCTACTACCAGGCTTCGCTCGTCTTCGAGCTCATCGAAGACCGGTGGGGCTTCGACGCCATCCGGGCGATGCTCGACGGGCACCACCGCGGCGAGGAGCCGGAGGCGGTTCTCGAGGCAGTGCTCGGGATGTCCCCCGCTGACTTCGACGCACTCTTCGAGAGTCATCTGGACCAGCGCTTCGCGCGGGTGCTGCGGGGGCTCCCCGGCCCGGGAGCGCGCCCCGGCGCCGACGCGAGCCTGGCCGAGCACGAAGCGTTCGTGGCGTCGCGCCCGGACGATTTCGTCGCCCGCCTCGCTCTCGGGGCGCGCCTCGTCGAGGCCGGCCGCCTGGACGACGCCGAGCGGCATCTACTCGCGGCCGCGGAGATCTTCCCCGAATACGTGGGCCCCGACGCGCCGCATGTACAGCTCGCGGCCGTCCATCGCCTGCGGGGGAACCCGGAACGGGCGGCGGAGAGCCTTGCCCTCCACGATGCCCTGGACGAAGCGAGCTATGCGACCCGCGTCGAGCGCGCGGAGCTGCTCCGGGACGTCGGACGCCCCGCCGAGGCCGCCGAGGCGCTCCAGGAGGCGGCGCTCGTCTGGCCGTACGAGATCGACCTCCACCGTGAGCTCGCCGACCTCCTCGCGGAGCTCGGTGACCACGAAGGAGAGGTGCTCGAGCGGCGGGCCGTCGTGGCCCTGCGGCCTACCGACCAGGCCGAAGCGTATTACCTACTGGCCAGGGCGGAGGCGAACGCCGGGGACGCCACGTCCGCGCGCCGCTCGGTTCTCCGCGCGCTCGAAGTGGCGCCGAACTACGACGAGGCGCTCGAGCTGCTGCTGGAGCTCCGCGGAGGCGGGGGCGGCGAGCCATGAGCGGACTCGGACGGTACGGACTCGTGGCATGGGCGCTAGGTGGCGCGGCGGCGGTCGGCGCCGTTGCGGTCAGCGCGGGGGCGATCGGCGCGCTGACGCTCGGGCTCCCAAGCCCCGAGGCGGGGGTCGGGGCCGCGTCGTCGGCCCGCCACCAGGCACCCTCCGCCCCGCAGGAGATGACCATGCCCTACGACGGCCGCCACCAGTTCGTGCGCATCCGATACGAGCCGCGGGGCCGCGGCGGGTTCGGGGGCTTCGGCCGCGGAGGTCGCGAGCCCATGTGGGCCCACGACTACCCGAGGGCCGACCGCAACTTCCTCAAGATCATCGAGGAGACCACGCACCTCCGGACCCGCCCGGACGGGATGAGCGTCCTCACCGCCGACGACCCACGCCTCTTCCTGCACCCCGTGGCGTACATCGTCGAGGTCGGGGCTTGGGACCCGTCGGACGCCGAAGCGGAGGCCATGGGGGCGTACCTGAGCAAGGGCGGCTTCATCATCGTCGACGACTTTCGCGGCCGGTTCGCCCTCGACAATCTGGCGTACCAGGTCGACCGGATGCTCCCCGGGAGCCGGCTGATGCCGCTCCCGCCGGACCACCGGATCTTCGACTCGTTCTTCCGCATCATCCCCGACCAGGTCATTCCGCCCTACGGGAACGAGCCGCCGGTGTGGCTCGCGGTCTACGAGAACAACGACCCGAGCCGCCGCATCCAGATGGTCGTGAACTACAACAACGACATCGGCGACTACTGGGAGTTCAGCGATTACGGATACTACCCGATAGACCTCTCGAACGAAGCGTACAAGCTCGGCGTCAACTACGTGGTGTACGCCTACACGAACTGACCCCGCGGACCGCACGGATCACCCACCGGCCCCACGGGGCCCCACACGAAACGGAGACAGCCTTGACCGACGACGCGATCGGAACGCTCACCATCGAGGACGCGGACGACGTCGCCCTGGCCGACCGCCTGAAGCGCGGCCGCGAAGAGGTCATCGGCGAGCTCAGGAAGCTCATCATCGGGCAGGAGGAGGTCATCGAGCAGGTGCTCCTGACCCTCTTCGTGGGCGGCAACAGCCTCCTCATGGGCGTTCCCGGGCTGGCCAAGACGCTGCTCATCCATACCGTGGCCCAGGTGCTCGACCTGAGATTCTCGCGCATCCAGTTCACGCCGGACCTCATGCCGTCCGACATCACGGGCACCGACATCATCCAGGAAGACGCGCAGACGGGACGCCGCGAGATGGTCTTCGCGCCGGGCCCGGTCTTCGCGAACATCGTCCTCGCCGACGAGATCAACCGGACGCCGCCCAAGACGCAGGCCGCGCTGCTCGAGGCGATGCAGGAACACCGCGTGACCGTCCAGGGACGCACCTACACGCTCGAAGAGCCGTTCTACGTCTTCGCGACCCAGAACCCCATCGAGCTGGAAGGCACGTACCCCCTCCCCGAAGCGCAGCTCGACCGCTTCATGTTCGAGATCGTCATCGAGCATCTCTCCGAGGAGGAGGAGCTCGAGGTAGTGAGGACCACCACCGGGATCCTCGACCCGAAGTTCGGCCATGCGATCACCGGTCCGGACCTCGTCGCCTTCCAGAAGCTCGTGCGCCGGGTGCCGGTCTCCGACTCCGTTCTGCGATACGCGGTCGGGCTCACCCGGGCCAGCCGCCCGTCGCCGAACGGCGAGACCCCGGACTTCGTCAAGAAGTGGATCGCCTATGGAGCCTCCGTCCGGGCCGCGCAGTACCTGGTCCTCGGGGCCAAGGCCCGCGCGCTGACGCAGGGCCGCTACCACGTGACCTTCGAGGACATCCGCGCGCTCGCGCACCCCGTGCTGCGGCACCGGGTGCTCACCAACTTCCACGCCGAGTCGGAAGGCCGGACCTCCGGGGAGCTCATCGACATGCTCCTGGAAGCCGTGCCTGTCCCGTCCTCGGGCATGTAGGAGGACCGGTGACGGCCAGAGCTCGGACCGCCGGAGGCGGCGCCAGGTTCCTCGACCCGGGCGTGCTCGCCCGTATCGGAAACCTGGAGCTCCTCGCGCGCACCGTGGTGGACGGGTTCCTGACGGGGCTACACCGCTCGCCCTACCTCGGCTTCAGCACCGACTTCGCCGAGCACCGCGCGTACATGCCGGGCGACGACGTGCGGCGGATCGACTGGCGGCTCTTCGCGCGTACCGACCGGCATTACATCAAGCTCTTCGAGGCGGAGACGAACGCGAACGTCTCCATCCTCCTCGACGTCTCGCGGTCCATGAGCTACGGCAGCCACGAGGTCACGAAGCTCGACTACGGCCGCTACCTGGCCGCGTGCCTGGGATATCTGTCCAACCGGCAGCGCGACCGGGTCGGGCTGGTCACCTTCGACCACGAGCTCGTCGAGTACCTCCCGCCATCCATGCGGACCCCGGACACCATGCTCCACCTCCTGGACCGCGTGGATCCGGGCCGCCCCGGCGAGCTCGCCCCACCGCTGCTCCGGGCCACCGAGCTTCTCGGCCGGAAGGGGATCGTCATGCTCGTGTCCGACCTCTACGAGAATCCCGAGGACGTGCTCGCGGCGGTGGGTCCACTGCGCGCGCGCGGCCACGACGTCATCGTCTTCCACGTGCTCGACCCGATGGAGCTCGAGTTCTCGTTCGAGGGCGCCTCGGGCTTCGAGGATCTCGAGACGGGTGAGCAGATCCCGGTCGTGCCGGAGCGGGTGAAGGCCGGGTACCGCCGGCTCATGGACGAGCACCTCGAAACGCTCGCGAAGCGCTTCAGCGACAACCGGATCGACTACCTGCTGCTCGACAGCTCGAAGCCGCTCGACGACGCGCTCTTCCGGTACCTGTTGGCCCGTGAGCGCATGAGGACGGCGAGATGAGCTTCCTCGTTCCGCTCTTCCTCATCGGGCTCGCGGGGGTGGCGATCCCCATCGCGATCCACCTCACGCGGCGCCAGCGCCGGAACGTAGTGCGCTTTCCGTCGCTCATGTTCCTGGAGAAGATCCCCTACCAGGAGCAACGACGCCGCCGGGTCCAGCACTGGTTCCTGCTCCTTCTGCGGGCGCTAGCGCTCGCGCTGATCGTGTTCGCCTTCGCGCGTCCGTTCCTGGACCGTTCCGACCTCGTGGCCGGCACCGCGACCGGACCCCGTGAGGTCGTGCTCCTCGTGGACCGGTCGTACAGCATGGAGATCGGTGACCGGCTGGAGCGCGCCCGCGCCGAGACCGCGGACGTGTTGGCCGGCATGGGACCCCTCGACCGCGCCAGCCTGGTGGCCTTCGACCGGAACGCTACCGTCCTCGTGCGGTCCACCACCGACCGTGCGCGGCTTCTGTCCGTGCTCGACACGGTCGTCGCCGGCTCGGACGTGACGCGCTTCGGGCCAGCGCTCCGCGTGGCGCAGACGATCCTCGAGGAGTCGGAGCTCCCGAACGGAGCGGTCTATCTGCTGAGCGACTTCCAGCGCACGGGGTGGGCGGCCGACGAGGGTGTGGGTCTTCCGGCGGGCTCGGAGTTCGTGCCGGTCGCGCTGGGGGACGCGGCACCGGAGAACGTCCAGATCGCGGGGCTCTCGCTGCCGCGCTCCGTCGATGCGGGGCGGGAGCGGGTGACGCCCACGGTCCGGCTCGTCCGCCGCGGAGGCTCGGAGCCGATCGAGGTGCCTGTCACGCTGGAGATCGACGGCCAGCCCATCGGGACCGAGACGGTCGAGCTGGGCGGCGAGGGGGCCGCGACCGCCGTCTTCCCGCCCGTGACCGTATCGCGTCCACACACGCGGGGCACGGTCCTTATCCCCACGGATGCCGTGCCGGCCGACGACCGGAGGCACTTCGTCCTCTCGCCGGGATCGGTGCTACCCATCCGGGTCGTGGGCGCGCCCGGCGGCGGCGAGGACCCGAACCTCTATCTGGAGCGGGCACTAGGCATCAGCCAGGACGGCCGGTTCGAAGTCACGGCCCGCCGCGGGAACGGGCTCGCGGCTTCGGATACCGAAGGCGTCTCGGTTCTGGTCCTGAACGACGTCCGTATCGACGGGGGCGCGGCCGAGCGGCTGCGCGCCTTCGTGGAAGAGGGGGGTGGGCTGCTGGTCGCCATGGGTGAGAACGCGGCCTGGCCGGCGTCGGCGCTCGACCTTCTTCCGGGAGCTCCCGGCGCGCCCCGCGACCGCGAGGCCGGTCGCGGGGCCCGGCTCGGGCAGCTCGCCTACGACCACCCGATCTTCGAGGCCTTTTCCGGGCCACGGAGCGGGGACTTCGGCAACGCCCGCTTCTTCAGGGCCCGCGACGTCACGGTGTCGGACTCGGCCCAGGTCCTCGCCCGCTTCGACGACGGATCGGTGGCGCTGGCCGAACGGACCCTCGGGCGCGGACGGGTCCTCCTCTGGACTTCGACGCTCGACGGGTTCTGGAACGACCTGGCGCTGCAGCCGGTCTACCTCCCCTTCGTCCACCGGATCGCCGAGCATCTCGCGGGACGGACCGAGGCGCAGCAGGCGTTCACCGTCGGGCAGGTCCTCGACCTCGCCGACCCGCGGGCGCTCGAGGCCGCCGGCCTGGTCTCGTCCGCGGCGGAGGGACTGACCGAGGGTGCCGAGCAGGTCGCGCTCACTCCCTCCGGAGCGGGCGTGCGCATCCCGGCCGATGCCGAAACCCGCTACCTGACGCTGACCGAGCGGGGCTTCTACACGATCCGTCCACCGGGCGCCGAGCCGGACCGGCCGTTCGTCGTCGCGGTCAACGTCGATGTGGAGGAGTCGGATCTCGAGCGGATCGAGCCCGACGACGTCGCGCTGCAGGTGCGGGCGGTGACGTCGTCGGCCGAGGGAGACGGGAGTCGGCCCGCCGGGGCGGAAATGCTGGTCCGGGAGGATCAAGAGCGCAGGCAGTCGCTCTGGCGTTGGATCCTCGCGGCGGCACTCGGACTACTCATCATGGAGACGGTGCTCTCCAATTGGGTGTCACGGAGAAGCACGATGGCGTCCCGCACGACCGAGGCATAAGCTTCAAGTAGCGACCACGAGAGAGGCACGGACATGACGGATTCAGAGAGGAACGTCGCGGACAGGAAGCTCGAGAGGCTCGTCCGCGGTGTGCGCGCCCGATGGAAGCTCCGCCTCGTCCTCCGCGGCCTGGCGTGGACCGCCGGCCTCTCCCTCATGGTCCTGCTGGGGTCGGCGGTCGTGCTCGAGCAGGCCCGCTTCTCCGAAGACGCGCTACTCTGGCTGCGGATCGTGACCTGGGGCACGCTCGCGCTCACCTTCGTCCTGCTCGTCGTGCGACCTCTCCTTCGGCCGGTCACCGACAGCCAGGTCGCGCTCTATCTCGAGGAGCACGAGCCGTCGCTCGAGCACGCCGTGGTGAGCGCGCTGGAGGCGTCCCGGGCCACGGGCTTCTCGCCGGCACTGACCGGGCGCGTCCTCGAGCACGCGCTCGAACGGGCGGAGTCCGTGCAGAACGGCCGCCGCATCGAGCAGTCGGCGCTCTACCGGTTCGGCGGTGCGCTGACCGGGATCGTCGTCGCGGGGCTCGTCTTCGCGCTGCTCGGGCCGACCTCTGTGCGATACGGCGTGAGCGCGCTCCTGTCGCCGACCCGTGACGCGGCCGAGGTGAACCCCTACGCCGTCCTCGTCGAACCCGGTGACGCCGCGATCGCACGCGGCTCCGACCTCGTGGTGAAGGCGTCACTCCGTGGCTTCGAAACAGGCGAGGTCTCGATCTTCACGAGCTCGGGCGAGGAGGCCGCCTTCAGACGCCTGAGCATGCTTCCCGACGACGCCGGTGCCTTCGAGGTCATGCTCCTCGGCGTCGACCAGGAGACCCGCTACTTCGTCGAGGCTTCGGGCGTCCGGTCGCCCACGTTCACGATCGAGGTCGCCGAGCTCCCCTACGTCGGAGAGCTCGACCTCACGTATCACTTCCCCGCCTACACCGGTCTCTCCCCGCGGGTCGTCGAAGGCGGCGGCGACGTCGCCGCCCTCGCGGGCACCGAGGTCGAGCTCCGCATCTCACCGACCATCGCGACGCCCGGGGGGCAGCTTCTCGTGGACGGGGAGCCGGCCGGAGCGCTGGAGCTCGCGGAGGATGGCACGTTGACCACCCGGTTCACCGTGGAGCGTCCCGGGCTGTACGCCATCGAGCTCGCCCGTGCGAACGGCGACCTCGTCCCGGCGTCGCCCGAGTACGCCATCGACGTCCTGGAGGACCTGGAGCCGTCCATCCGCTTCACGCGCCCGGGCCGCGACATGCCTGCCTCGCCCATCGAGGAGGTCTACCTCGAGATGGAGGCGATCGACGACTACGGCATCGGCGATGTGCGGCTCGTGTACTCCGTGAACGGAGGCCCTGAGGATACCGTGGCGGTCTTCGGCACGTCCGGCGCTCCGCTCGCGGAGGTGTCCGCGGGGCACACCCTCTATCTCGAGGAGTGGATGCTGGAGCCGGGCGATCTCGTCTCGTACTACGCGCTCGTCCGTGACAACCGCGGCCTCGGCACGCGCCGTGTCGTGGCCAGCGACATGTTCTTCCTCAACGTGCGTCCGTTCGAGCGGGCTTACCGCGAGGCGGAACAGCAGGGCGGTGGCGGCCAGGGTGGCGGCCAGCAGCCCGGCGCCGAGACCGCGCTCTCGGAGATGCAGCGGCAGATCATTTCGGCGACCTTCAACCTGATCCGCCAGCGGGACAGCTACACGCCCGACGAGTTCGCCGAGAACGTGGTGAGCGTCGCGCTGGCGCAGGAGCGTCTGCGCGGCCAGGTGCAGACACTTCTCGAGCGGATGGGCAACAGGGGTCTGAACGAGATCGATCCTGGATTCCGGGATGTCTCGGCGGTCCTGCCGCAGGCCTCGGAGGCGATGACCCGGGCTCAGGAGCGGCTCGACGAGCAGGAGCTCCAGGAGGCGATCCCCGCCGAGCAGGAGGCGCTCCGATTCCTGCAGCAAGCCGAGGAGACGTACGAGCGGTACGTCACCCAGCAGGAGCAGGGCGGTGGGGGCGGAGGCGGAGGGGGCAGCCCCGCCGCCGACGACCTGGCCGACCTGTTCGAGCTGGAGCTCGACAAGCTCCAGAACCAGTACGAGACCGTTCGGCGGGGTCAGCAGCAGCAGGCGGACGCCCAGGTCGACGAGCTCCTCGAGCAGCTTCAGGAGCTCGCGCGCAGGCAGGAGCAGGAGGCCGAGCGGCAGCGGCGGCGCGCCCAGGCCGGCGCACAGGGAACGCCGGGCGCGGGCGCGTCCCAGCGGAACCTCGCCGACGAGACCGAAGAGGCCGCCCGGCAGCTCGAGCGGCTCGCCCGTGAGCGCTCCGACGCCCGGCTCCAGGAGACCGCCCGTGCCATGCAGGAAGCGGCCGAGGCCATGCGGCGGTCCGCATCCGAAGGGGGGAACTCCGCGTCCGCGGGTGCCGGCGAGGCGCTCCGGCGGCTGGAAGACGCGCGTGAGTCCCTGGAGGACTCCCGCGCGGGGCGGGCCGGTCGCGACGCGCAGGACGCCTTGCGGCGGGTCGACGAGCTCCAGCGACAGCAGCGGGACGTTCAGAGCGACGTGCGCGAGCTCCCGGCGTCGGGGCCGGACCGCCGTGAGGCGATCGACCAGCTCCGCGAGCGGAAGAATCAGATGACCGAGGCCGTGCGCCAGCTCGAGCAGGATCTCGACCAGGCGGCGAGCTCCGCGCAGGCCGAGAACCCTCAGGCAGCACGGCGCTTGCAGGAAGGCGCCAACCGGATCCGCGAGAACAGCCTGAAGGAGAAGCTCCAGTACTCACGCGGAACCATCGAGCAGTGGGATCCCCAATCGGCGCTTACTCTCGAGCTCGGCATCGAGGGCGACCTCCAGGCGCTCCGGGACGAGCTCGAGGGCGCGCTCGAGGCCGCCGGCAGCAGGGAGCGGAATCCGCTCACTGAAGCATTGGACGAGACCCGGGAGCTCGTGCGCGGAATGGAGGCGATGCAGCGCCGTCTCACCGAATCGCCCAACCAGGAGCGAGGCGGCTCCGGGGAGCCCGGGGAGGAGGGCGAGCCTGGCGCCGAGGGTCAGCCCGGTGCCGAGGGCCAGGAGGGTCGGCCCGGCGAGGGAGGCCAGCCCGGCCAGGAGGGTCAGCAAGGTGCGTCCGGTGAGCAGGCCGGAAGTGGCCAGCAAGGCGCGGAGCAGGGCGGCGGAAGCGGTGGCGGCGGCGGCCCCGAGCGAGGACTCAGGCCGAGCGGCGGACCCGACGAGGTCGGCCCCTGGAGCGGTGGCGGCCCCACCGGCGGGAGCCCGCGGACCTATTCACCGGAGGAGATCCGGCAGTACCGGAACGAGCTCCAGGAGCGGGCGGGACAGGTGCGCGACCTGCGCGACCAACTCCGGGAGGCGGGTCGCCCGGCCGAGGACCTCCAGGCCGTCCTGGAAGCGATGGAACGGCTGGCCAGCGAGGGGGCGTTCGATGATCCGACGCAGGCGGCGCAACTCCAAGCCGACGCCGTGGACGCGCTCAAGCGTCTGGAGTTCGGGCTACGCCGCGAGGTCGAGGGCGAGGTGCCGCAGCGTGGCACGCTGACCGGCTCGGACGACGTGCCGGAGGGCTATCGCGCGCTGGTGGAGGAGTATTACCGGACGCTGGCGCGGGGCGGAGGATCCTAGCGACCAGAGCCCGACGGGCTGTGGTCGGCGCGGTCAGCCCGGCTTGGTCCCGTTGAGGACCTCACGGACCTTGTCGCGCAGGCCGGCCACCGTGAACGGCTTCGAGATGTAGTTCACCTCGGCCACGCGAATCCCCTGCAGGAGCACCTCGTCTTCGGTGTAGCCGGACATGAAGAGGAGCGAAGTGCCGGGATGCAGCTCACGAAAGCGCTCACCGAGCTCTCTCCCACCGAGCCCCGGCATGACCACGTCGGTCAGGAGCAGGTCGATCGTTCCGTCGTGCTCGTCCGCGATGCGGAGCGCTTCCTCCCCGCCGAGCGCCTCGAGGATCTCGTAACCGTCACGGCGAAGGACCTTGCTCGCGACCCTCAGGACGGAAGGCTCGTCGTCGACGACGAGAACCGTCTTTGCGGCGCTCATGGCTCCTCCTTTGGATCCGAGGGCGTGATCGGTGGCGGAAACCCGCTCCGGCCCGCCCGAACCGCGAGGCGGACAGAACGACGAGACAGAAAGAATATGTATCAAATCTTCGTCCCGAATGCCATGGCCCCCTGGATCCCACCGCGTACGCGCCTTCCGCGGCGACCTGTTAAATTCCCGCCTCTTCTGGCCGGCCGACCGTAGCGCCGGAATCTTCGACCCACACCCCGATGGCGAGCCATGTCCGGACCGCAGTTCATCTACCACATGCACCGGGTCTCCAAGATCGTGCCCCCGAAGCGGGAAATCCTGAAGGACATCAGCATCTCCTTCTATCCCGGGGCCAAGATCGGCGTCGTCGGCCCGAACGGTTCCGGCAAGAGCTCGCTGCTCCGGATCATGGCAGGGCTCGACACCGACATCCAGGGGGAGGCGTGGGCCGCGAAGGGGACCCGCATCGGATATCTGGCGCAGGAGCCCGAGCTCGACGAGTCGCTCGACGTCCGGGGCAACGTGGAGGAGGCCGTCCGTGACACCCGAGCCCTCCTCAGCCGCTTCGACGAAGTCAATCTCGCCTTCGGCGAGGTGACCGACGACGAGGCGATGAACGCGCTCATCGAAGAGCAGGCCAAGCTTCAGGACCGCATCGACGCCTCCGGAGCCTGGGACCTCGACCGCAAGATCGAGATCGCCATGGATGCGCTCCGCCTCCCTCCCGGAGACGCGGACGTCTCGACGCTGTCGGGTGGAGAGCGCCGCAGGGTGGCCCTGTGCAGGGTGCTCCTGGAGCAGCCGGACATGCTCCTCCTCGACGAGCCGACCAACCACCTGGACGCCGAATCCGTCGCCTGGCTCGAGCACCATCTCGCGGCCTTCCCGGGCACGATCGTGGCCATCACCCACGACCGCTACTTCCTGGACAACGTGGCGGAATGGATCCTGGAGCTGGACCGCGGACAGGGCATCCCGTGGAAGGGGAACTACTCGTCCTGGTTGGAGCAGAAGCGGGAGCGCCTCCGGATCGAGGAGAAGCAGGAGTCGGCCCGGCAGCGGACCCTCGAAAACGAGCTCGAGTGGGTGCGGATGTCCCCCCGCGCCCGGCACGCGAAGGCCAAGGCGCGCATCAGCGCCTACGAGGAGCTGCTCGCGAAGGACGAGCGCGAGCAGGTGCGGACCGCGGAGATCCTGATCCCCAAGGGACCGAGGCTCGGCGACGTGGTGATCCGTGCGGATCACATCCAGAAGGGCTACGGCGAAAAGCTCCTGATCGACGACCTGTCCTTCGACGTCCCGCCGGGCGCGATCGTCGGCATCATCGGTCCGAACGGAGCGGGTAAGACCACGCTCTTCCGCATGATCGTCGGCGACGAGTCGCCGGACGCCGGCACGATGGAGGTCGGGCAGACGGTCAAGCTCTCGTACGTCGATCAGTCGCGCTCCGAGCTCGACCCGAACAAGACGGTGTTCGACGAGGTCAGTGGGGGGCAGGACGTGCTCCACTTCGGCCGGGCGGAAGTCAACCCGCGGGCCTACCTTTCCTGGTTCAACTTCCGAGGCGCGGACCAGCAGAAAAAGGTCGGCGTCCTGTCGGGAGGCGAGCGGAACCGGCTGCATCTGGCCAAGCTCCTCAAGTCGGGAGGAAACGTGATGCTCCTCGACGAGCCCACGAACGACCTTGACGTCGACACGTTGCGAGCCCTCGAGAACGCGATCCTCGACTTCGCGGGATCGGTTCTGGTGATCTCCCACGATCGCTGGTTCCTGGACCGGGTCGCGACCCACATCCTGGCGTTCGAGGGGAACTCCCGCGTCGTATGGTTCGAGGGGAACTACCAGGAGTACGAGGACGACAAAAAAGCCCGCCTGGGCGACGAGGCCGATCGGCCCCACCGTATCCGCTACAGGAAGCTCGTCAGGGATTGATGGCCGAGGACACCAGCAGCCAGGAAGAACGTGACCGGCTGATCGCCGAGGCCCTCGCGCATGCGGAGGCCCGAGACGCGCTCTATCGCCCGCCGACTGAGATCCTGCCGTCGGGTCGTTGGCGGGGCGCGTTGGCCCTGGTGCTGCTCGTCCTCTCCGGAATCCTCGCGGCCGCCCCGCCGAGCTGGCTCAGGGGGGCGCCCAGACCCTCGGTGTCCGACCAGGAGCGAGCCCTCGGTGTCCGGGTCGCGCTGGAGCTCCAAGCCGAGCAGATCGACGCGTTCCGCCAACGAACCCAGCGACTTCCCGCGGATCTGACCGAGCTCCCGGCCGCACTGCCCGGAATCCGCTTCGTGCGCTCGGACGACCGTCTTTACCAGCTGGTCGGCTACGGTCCGGACCGCCGCCCCGTCGTGCTGGAGTCGATCCGTCCGGGCCCGGACGCACGCGAGGCGGCCTCCGCGTTCCTGGCCCGCGTGGACGGGTCATGACGACGGGGGGACGAGCCGGTGGTACGTTCGGCAATGTGCTGCTCGTGATCGCTACGCTGTCCCTGCTCGCGGCCGTCATGTACCCGGCGGCGCGGGAGCGCGCGTTCGACGAGCGGATCGAGGCCATCGTGTCGGACATCGAGCTCGTGCGGGGCACCGTGGAAGACGTGCGGGAAGAGACGGGCAGCTGGCCCCCCAGCTCGGCCATCGCGGGCCTCGTCCCCGGTCTCCTGTCGCCGGGCGAGGCCATCGGAAGCTCTTTGGGGCGGGGACTGGAGTGGCGCCGACTGGAGTCCGTCGAGGTGCCCCCTCCCCCGGAGGGTGTGGAGGACTCCGTTCCGGAAGAGGACGACGAGCTGGGCCAGGAGGCCCCGACGCCCGAGCCGACGTTCTTCCATCGAGGAGCGCTCTCACTGCACACGACGGACGAGGAGGTCATCGGCGCGTTGCTGGACCGCTACCCGGAGTCGTTCGTGCACGACGGAGTCTGGACGCTACTCCTCCCCCGGGTGGCCGTCCCGCCCACACCGTGACCTTGGGCGGGGAAACCGACACATTACCGGTCCGTCCCAACCGAGAACCACGCGAGACATGATCCGTATCCAGCGCAGGCCGGAAGTCGACTTCCAGGAAGTCCTGGGCGCGATGCGCCAGTACTTCGATCTGGATGGCACGCTCTCGGCCCTCCCGGGCGAGCGCGACCAGAACTACCTGCTCGAGACCGACGACGGACGCAGCTACGTCGTGAAGGTCAGCTCGCCCGAGGAACCGGACCCGATTCTCCGTTTCGAGACCGAGATGCTGGTGAAGTTGGCCGCGGAGACCGACGGGCTGGTCCCGGGCGTGCACCCGGCGAAATCCGGCGAGAACCTGGTCGAGTTCGAGGACGCGCAGGGTAAGAGCCACCGCATGCGGGTGGTCGACTTCCTCCCCGGCACGCTGCTCGCCAACGCGCGCCCGAGGACGGAGCCCCTGCTCTACGACTTCGGCCGGCGGGTCGCCGAGCTCGTGAGCGCGCTCGGGGGATACCCCGACCATCCGCCCGCGCGGTTCAACTTCGACTGGGCGCTCGGAAGCGCGGGCAGCGTCATGGAGCGCTGCCTGGACCTGTTCGACGGAGAGCAGCGGCAGCTCATCGAGAGCGTGCACCGGTCCTTCGACGAGCGCGGCCACGACTTCCTCGGCCTCGGCTCCCAGATCATCCACGGGGACATCAACGACCACAACGTGTTGGTCTCCGACCCCGACGGTACCCGGCGCTACGTCACCGGCTTCATCGATTTCGGCGACGCGCACTCCGCACCCCGGGTCTTCGACCTCGCGATCGCCATCGCGTACGCGACGCTCGGAACGTCGGATCCGGTCACCGCGGCCGCCACCATCGTGCGTGGCTTCAACGACGCGACGCCACTGCTCGAAGCGGAGATCGACGTGATCTTCACGCTGGCACGCGCCAGGCTCGGCCAGAGCGTCAGCGTAGCCGCGTGGAAGCGGAGTCAGGGCGAGGCCCTCGACGACTCCCACTTCGTGTCGGAGGCACCCGCGTGGGACCTCCTCCGGCGGCTCGACGGCCTCCCCGACAAGTTCCTCCGCGGGGTACTGCGCGACGCGTGCGGGCAGTCGGCCAACGTGCGCACGCCCTACCTCATGGAGTGGCTCGCGAAGCAGGAGTGCGAGCCGGTCATGGATATCCCGGAGGAGGACGGCGCGCTGGTCGCGCTCGACCTCGCGGTCGACAGCCCCTACGTGGACGGACACGACACCGACGACACGGC
This sequence comes from Longimicrobiales bacterium, assembly GCA_041690395.1. Taxonomy (GTDB): domain Bacteria; phylum Gemmatimonadota; class Gemmatimonadetes; order Longimicrobiales; family Gaopeijiaceae; genus JAWLHJ01. The sequence goes on from JAWLHJ010000006.1 coordinate 324,660, forward strand.
CCTCTTCCAGACGCGCATCTCGAGGATGATCGCCGACGCCGGCGCGTCGATCGGAGTCGGTCGCTACCTGGAGCCCCGGGCGTTCTACCTGACCGACGCGTTCGCCGGGCGAGAGGGCGATCCACGCGAGCGGAGGACGGTGCACCTCGGCATCGACCTCTTCACACACGAGGGGACCGATATCCGGGCGCCGCTGGCCGGTAAGGTGCGCGCCATCGAGAACAACTCGGCCCGCCTCGACTACGGCCCCACGGTGGTCCTCGAGCACCAGTCCCCGCACGGCCGGTTCTGGACCCTCTACGGACACCTCTCGATGGAGTCGATCGATTCCCTCGAGATCGGTCGCGAGATCCGGGCCGGCGAGCAGTTCGCCCGTCTCGGCGGGCCGCCCGAGAACGGGGACTGGCCGCCGCACCTCCACTTCCAGATCGTCACGCACTTTCTGGGACACGGAGGTGATTTCCCGGGCGTGGCGCTGCCGCGCGAGCGGAGCGTGTGGGCGTCGTTCTCACCCGATCCGAACGTCATCCTCGGCCTTCCGGTGGACGCGACTTACCAGGAGCCGGAGGACCTCGCCGAACGGCGCTCACGCGCGCTCCCGGCCAATCTCTCCCTCTCCTACGCTTCTCCCATCCACGTGGTGCGGGGCCGGGGCACGCGGCTCTACGACCCGCTCGGGCGTGCGTACCTCGACTGCGTGAACAACGTCGCGCACGTCGGACACGAGCACCCCGAGGTCGTCCGCGCGGGACAGCGCCAGATGGCCGTGCTCAACACGAACACGCGTTATCTCCACGAGAAGGTCGTCGAATACGCGGAGCGCCTCGCCGCCCTCCTACCGGACCCGCTCTCCTGCTGCTTCTTCGTGAACTCCGGGAGCGAGGCGAACGAGCTGGCGCTCCGCATGGCCCGCGCCCACACGAACGGCTCGGGCGTGGTCGCGCTCGAGGGTGGCTACCATGGGCATACGCAGACGCTCATCGACGTGAGTCACTACAAGTTCGCCAGCCCCGGCGGCATGGGGGCTCCGCCATGGGTCCGGGTCGCCCCCGCCCCGGACGAGTACCGCGGCCGCTACGGCCGTAGCATGCCGGATCGCGCGGCCCGCTACGCCGGCCACGTGAAGGAGGCCCTGGCGGAGCTCCGCGGCGCGTCCATCACGCCGTCGGCGTTCATCGCCGAGACGTTCCTCTCGTGCGGCGGCCAGATCGAGCCACCTCAGGGCTACCTCGCCGCGGCGTACGCGCACGCCCGCAGCTTCGGCGCCGTCTGTATCGCGGACGAGATCCAGACCGGCTTCGGGCGCATCGGGAGCGACTTCTGGTCGTTCGAGTCGCAGGATGTGGTGCCCGACATCGTCACCCTCGGCAAGCCGGTCGGGAACGGCCACCCGATCGGGGTGGTCGTCACGACACCCGAGATCGCCGAATCGTTCGACAACGGCATGGAGTTCTTCAGCACCTTCGGCGGGAATCCCGTCTCGGCCGCGATCGGGCTCGCGGTCCTCGACGTCCTCGAGGCGGAGCGGCTGCAGGACCGCGCCGCGGTGCTCGGCGGGACCCTCAAGGGCTCGCTGGCCTCGCTGGCCATGAGGCACGAGGTCGTGGGCGACATCCGCGGCCGGGGGCTCTTCCTGGGGATCGAGCTCGTTTCCGACCGGGGATCGAGGCGGCCGGCGCCGGACATCGCCCGCTACGTGATCGACCGCATGGCGGACCGCGGCGTCCTCCTGGGAGCCGACGGGCCGGCGCACAACGTCCTCAAGATCAAGCCGCCGATGCCGTTCACGGAGGAGGACGGAGAGAGGCTGGTCGAGGAGCTCGACCGCGTGCTCGCCGAGGACGCCGTCCTCTGGATGGCGGAGCACGCGCCGGCAGACGACGGCGCTTGACCGCTCCGGGCCCGCGTCACGAGGGGCCCTGGACCACCTCGAGCAGACGCTCCCTCACGAGCCCGTCGACGCTCATCCGGAGCGTGTACGCTCCTGGCGCGACCAGGACGTCATCCCGCGTGCCCACCGCGTCGCGCCCGCCCGCTTCCTCCTGCCCATCCGTGGCTCCCGTCTCGAGCGGGACGGACAGATCCCAGGTGAGCCGGTGCACACCGGCTCGCGCTCCCGGCAGACGACGGCCCTCGTCGTCGCGTCCGCCCGCGGCGAGCGTCGTTAGCACGCTTCCCTCCCCGTCGAGCACCTCGACTCGGACGCTCCCGACGAACGACGGGAGGAGATAGTCGACGTACACCACGGTCCGGTCGTCGAGGTGGACGGGCGCAGGCGCGAAGAGGTACGGCTCGCCGGACATCAAGCCCTCCATCACGTACCTGAGCGGAGCGATGTCGTCCAGCACGAAGCGCCCATGCTCGCGTGTGTCGACCACGAGGTCGCGTCCGGTGATCGACAACGCGGTCACATCCGCTTCCGGCATCCCCAGGGAGAGGCGGTCCCAGGCGAGCGCGCCGTTGAAGGACACGTAGACCCCGAGGCGTGACCCGACGAAGAGAAGGTCGGGGTTCTCGGGATCCTCGGCGAAGGCGCTCACGGGCTCGTCGTCGGGAAAGCCCGACCCCGCACCGGTGACGACGTCGTAATCGGATCCGTACCCCTCGTAGCGGATCAGCAGCGGCACGGGGGGAACGTCCGCAGGGGTGCCCGCGACTACGTAGGCGGTTCCCCCGTCGTGGGCCGACGCGACCAGCGCTCGAACGAAGGTGCCGTCCGGCGACGGACCGATGAGCGTTTCCCAGGACAGGCCGCCGTCCCTCGTGAGATGAAGCGACCCGTCGCGCCCGCCGGCCCAGAGCAAGCCCGGCTCGAGCGGGCTCTCGGCGACCGCGGCGAGCCCTCCGGGGGCGAGTGTCGGGCTGATCGCCGTCCAGCTCCCGCCACCGTCCATCGATCGGTGCACGGCGCCGTCCACCCGGTACCGGAGCGACGGATCGTGGGGCGACACGATCTCGGCGGGCCCTTCGCCGGACCCGGCGGCGTCACCGGCCTCCGTCCCAGCGGAGGCCCTGAACGCGATCCCCTGGTACACCTGGTCCAGCCGCGAGGAGCGGTCCTGGGCTTCGACAGCGGCCGGCGGCAGGGTCAGCAGCACGCCCAGAATCACGGAACCCCGCCACCTCCTCATTCCATCGCCCCCACCCATTCGGAGAACGTCCGGCACGCCTCGTCGAGCACCTCGTCGTCGGTGCGGCCCGAGCGCTTCAACACGTGGAAGCCGTGGTCGGCGCCCTCCAGGACGTGCAGCGTCGGGCGGGGCGAGACATCGTCCAGCAGGGGCTCCATGAGCTCGAGGTTGGCCAGCTTGTCACGCGTACCTTGCAGGAAGAGCATGGGCAGCCCGACGCTCGCGAGGTGCGCCCCGCGCTCGACCGATTCACGTCCTGCGGGGTGGAGCGGGAAGCCGAAGAAGGCGAGGCCGACCACGCCCGGGAGCGGCTCCGCCGAGGCCGCGGTCGACGTCATGCGTCCGCCCATCGACTTCCCGCCGGCGATCAAGGGTACGCCGGGCACCCGGATCCCTGCCTCCAGCACCGCGGCCCGGACGGTCTCGACGAGCACCGGCGGTCGGTCGGGGGCCTTCCGACCTGCCTCCATGTACGGGAACTGGTACCGTAGCGTCGTCACGCCGAGGCCGGCCAGGCGCCGCGCCACGCTCTCCATGAATGCGTGCCGCATGCCCGCCCCTGCTCCGTGCGCGAAGACGAAGGCCGCTCGTGGCTTCCCGCGCGCGCGGGTGAGCAGAGCCGTGACCGGCCCCTTGTCGCCCGCCTCGAGCGTCAGCTCGCTCCCGTCGGCCCCGGCCATCCCTGACCCGCGGTCAGCGTCCGAGGCCGATCCGGAACCCCAGGCTCAGGATGGGCCAGAGGTCGATGTACGTCGGGAGATCGTTCTCGAAATTGGTCTCCTCCTGGTCGAGCCGGTCCCGGAACTCGGGCTCATTGGACAGCGTTCCGCCCGACGCATCGAGCGACACCCGCGTCTGCTCCTGGAAGGCGAGACCGAGATCGAGGGTCAAGCCGAAGCCGCTCGACGTGTGCTTTCCGAAGCCGATGAGCACGTAGGGCGCGCGCTCACCGTTGTCGAGCGTTCCCGTCAGCGTCCCGATCTGCTCGGGGGTGAACTCCTGCCCCCCGATGTCCTGCGGCGTCGTGGGCGTGGCCGACAGCAGCACGTCGTCCGACCTGAACAGGTAGCCGGCGCCGATCCGCATCGCGCCCGTGAGATAGAGGTCCACGCCCAGGTTGTACCAGGTGCGCGGCAGCTCCAGCGTCAGGTCGATGTCGTCGATCGTCCCGGTGATCTCGAACGGGAGAACGCCTACGCCCCCGCGAACCACCAACCTCTCGCCGAGGGCCAGCCCCGCGTCGGCGCCGAGCCCGAGGCTGCCTCCGCGCGCGGCCACGCCGATCTGCGCCGCACCGGGCCGCGGGAGCACGCCCAACGCGACGAGTCCGGCGACCACCACCACCCACTTCGACGTTCCACGCATGAAATGATCAATCCGTCTTGTAGAGATGCACGTCTCGCTGGGGGAACGGAATCGAGCAGCCGGCCGCCTCGAGATTCTCCTTGAGCGCTCGGGTCAGGTCCCACCGGGTCGCCCAGTAGTCCGAGGTACCGACCCACGGACGGACCACCAGGTTCACCGACGAGTCACCCAACTCATGTACCGCCACGACCGGCTCGGGGTCCTCGAGCACCCTGGGGTCGGCCGAGATGACGTCCAGGCAGGTCCGGACCGCGACCCCCAGATCGTCGTCGTATCCGACACCCATCACGAGGTCGATGCGGCGGGTGTCGTTCGCCGAGTAGTTCTGCATCGTCTGTCCGAACACATGGGAGTTCGGGATGCGGATCTCGACGTTGTCGGGCGTTGCCAGGACGGTCGAGAAGATTCCGACGGCCTTCACGGTTCCGGACTCTCCGCCGATCTCGACGAAGTTCCCGATGTCGAAAGGCCGGAAGGTCAGCAGCATCACGCCGGCCGAGAAATTCGAGAAGGTGTCCTGGAAGGCCAGGGCGATGGCAAGCCCGGCGGCGCCCAGTACCGCCACGAACGACGTCGTCGAGACACCGAGGGTGTTCACCGCCGCGATCGCCACGACGGCGATGAGGAGCACGTACGTCACGCCCGTCAGGAAGGGCGCGAGCATCGGGTCGACGTTGCTGCGTCCGAGCGCGCGCTGCGTGACGCTCCTGGCCCAACGCGCCAGAAGGAGCCCGATGAGGAACACCGCCAGCGCTCCGAGCACGCGGGGCGTCCACGCGGCGACGACGGAGGAGGCGTTCTGCAGGAGGGCTTCGAAGTCGATCATCGGGGTCCTCGGCTCGGCGGAGTAACGTCCTGGATGCCCCGGAAGCTGCGCCCAGGCGCCGCATCACGCCACCCGCGGCGGGCGGCGCCGCCCGCCCGGCTATCCCGCGAACAACCTCCAGATCTGTGCCACGAGGAAGCAGACGGTCACGCCCATGACGACCGGCATGAACGTCGCGACCGCGGTCCACTTCGCGCTCCTCGTCTCCTTGTAGATCGTGTAGATCGTCGTGGAGCACGGGTTATGGAGGAGGCTGAAGAGCATCAGGTTCACGGCGGTGAGTAGCGTCCAACCCCCCGAGCGGAGGAGCTCCCCGGTCTCGTCGACCGAGTCGAGCTCGAACATGACGCCCGCACCCTGCCCGCCGTCCATGCCCCCTGTGAGCACCGTGAGCATCAGGATGGTCGGGATGACGATCTCGTTCGCCGGGATCGCCACGACGTAGGCCAGGAGAATCACTCCGTTCAGGCCGATGATCATGCCGACCGGATCGAGGCCGTCCACGATCGCCGCGGCGAGGCTCGTGTCGCCGAAGGGGATGTTCGAGAGGAGCCAGATCACCGCGCCCGCCGGGACCGCGAACATGACCGCCCTCCAGAGCACGATCAGCGTGCGGTCGATGACCGACGTGTAGAGCGTCTGGAGGATCCGCGGCGGACGGTACGGAGGGAGCTCGAGGCTGAAGCTGGACGCCTCGCCGCGGAGCACCGTCCGGGACAGGAACCATGACGAGAGGAACATCATGAGGACGCCGAGCAGCGCGATGGCGACCACCGCGGCCGCGCTCACCACGCCCCCGAGCACGCCAGGCGCGAGCGCGCCGATGAAGATGGACGCGATGAGGATCTGGGTCGGCCACCGGCCGTTGCAGAGCGAGAAGTTGTTCGTGATGATCGCGATGAGCCGCTCGCGCGGGCTGTCGATGACGCGCGTGGACACGACGCCGGCCGCGTTGCAGCCGAAGCCCATGCACATGGTGAGGGCCTGCTTGCCGTGCGCCCCGGCCTTCCGGAAGAGCGCGTCCAGGTTGAACGCGACCCGCGGCAGATATCCGAAGTCCTCCAGCAGCGTGAAGAGCGGAAAGAAGATCGCCATGGGCGGCAGCATCACGCTCACAACCCACGCCGTCGACAGGTAGACTCCGTCCACGAGCAGTCCGTCGAGCCACCAGGGCAGGGAAGCCGCGGCCGCCAGCCCCTTGAGCAACGGATGCACCGTGTCCACCAGGAGGTCGGCGAGCATGGACGACGGCACGTTCGAGCCGGCGATCGTCAGCCAGAACACGATGGCCAACATCGCGAGCATCAGAGGAAAGCCCCAGACGCGGCTGGTCAGGAGCCGGTCGAGCTTCCGGTCGAACGCGAAGCCGGCCTTCTTGAGCCCGCCCAGGCGCACGCGTTCGGAGATCTCCTCGGCCGCGTGGTAGGCACGTTCCGTGACGCGGTCGTGGAAGTCCGGGGGGAGGTCCCAGCGAAGCCGGCTCGCGGCCTCCAATACCCGCTCTCTCTCGAAGTCGGGCGGTAGAGGTGTCTCGACCCCGCGCTCGTCTCCCACGCGCCCCAGCTCCCCCGACCGGACCGCTTCACGCACCGCTTCGTCCGCGTTGAGGAGGCGGAGCGCCACCCAGCGGGTGTTCGGAAGCCCGGGATAGGCGTCGTCGATCACATCCGAGAGCTCGGACACCGCGCGCTCGACGGTCGGGGCGTGCTCACCGATCCGGTACGGCTGGTTGCGACGGGCTCCCGTGGCGACGCGGTGCGCGGCTTCGAGAAGGTCGTCGACGCCCACGCCCTCCCGGGCGATCCCGGGAACGACCGGCACGCCCAGCTCCTCCTCGAGCCGCTTCGCGTCGATCCCGATGCCGTGCCGCCGGGCCTCGTCGATGAGGTTGAGGAAGACGACGACCCGGTCCGTGATCTCGAGGATCTGGATGACCAGGTTCAGGTTCCGCTCGAGGCGGGTCGCGTCGACGACGACCACGGTCACGTCGGGGCGACCGAAGAGGATGAAGTCGCGGGCGACCTCTTCGTCGACGCTGCCGGCCTGGAGCGAGTAGGTGCCCGGGAGGTCGACGACCTTCACGCGGCTCCCCTCGTGCGCGAACACCCCCTCGGCCCGGACCACCGTCTTACCGGGCCAGTTGCCCGTGTGCTGCCTGAGCCCCGTGAGCCGGTTGAAGACGGTGCTCTTCCCGACGTTGGGGTTCCCGGCCAGCGCCACCAGGTAGTCCCACCGGTCCGGGCTGAGGCCGAGCCGGACGAGGTTCCGCCTCCTGTGATGCTCGGTCGCGGTGCTCAAGCCGCTCCCTCCTCGGCCGCTTCATCCGACGGAGCGATACGGATCCATTCGGCCTGCTCGCCGCGCAGGGCAATCAGCGCACCGCGGATCCGATAGGCCACCGGGTCACCGAAGGCGCTCGCCAACTCCGCCGTGATGCGTGCTCCTCGCACGATCCCGAGGTCCAGCAGCCTGCGGCGCTGAGCCCCGCGGCAGGCGGGAGACAGCTCCAGCACGACACCCGCCATGCCGGGCGAGAGGTCGCGGAGGGTGTGCACCGGTCGGTCGACGTCGTCGCCCTCGTCGAGCCGGCGAACGGTGACGTTTCTGGCCGTCAGCGCGGGCAGATTCCACGTACGGCCGCCGGCGCGAAGACGCACGGCGCTCGGCGTGCGCTCGATCACCTCCAGGCGGGACCCCAGGGCGAGTCCTTCCTCGAGCAACGCCTCGTACAGCTCACGCGGCTCGTCCTCGAGATGGATGATCTCGACCGCGGTCCCCGGCTCCACCGAAGCGAGCGTCGTGTCGTCCATGGCCGGGAGTTGGCCGGACGACGTGGGAATCGGGTCTCCGTGGGGGTCCCACCGCGGATGCCCGAGGCGGGCGGCCAGACGTTCGGTCTCCTCGGGGCTCAACGTGTGCTCCACGTGCTCCGCCTCCGCGTGCCACTCGGACGGCGGGACGCTCGTGCGGTCCGCCAGGTAGCGCTCCCAGAGGCGGTGCGTCCGCACGAGCTGGAGAGCGGAGGCACGGCCCTCGTCCGTGAGGGCCGGGCCGTCCGGGCCCGACCGGACGAGCTCCAGCTCGGAGAGCCTCCCGAGCAGGTCGGCGGCCTTCCCGGTCGATACCCCGAGCTGCCCAGCGACGCTCTCCAGGGAACACGCGCGCCCGACGCTCTCGCACGTATAGACGTGCTTCAGGGCATCCTCCACGAGAACGCGCTCACTGGTGCGCGCGACCCTGGCGACGCGTGCCGCGATCCCCTTCCGCGGCCAGAAGACCAGGGCTGCGATTACGACGAGCGCACCGAACAGCGCGAGGGCGAGGGTCGGACCGATCACGAGGCGAGGCCTCCCGCCTCAGTGCTCGCCAAGACTCCAAGAGAGTATTTAGGCATACCTAAACCTGGGGCCCAACAGACCGGTCGTCAAGCACCCGGGTGCCCGCGGCCCCGCTTGCCGTGCGACCTCCGCCGGGCGAACATCCTGCCGTGCCCGTCCCAGCCCGATCGGCTCGGCCCGTGGCGCCGGTCGCGCGTTCATCTCCAGCGTTCAACTCGCCTCGGTTTGACCTACTTCCTGGCCGCCCTGTTCGCTCCCGTCGTCGGAGCGCTCCTGTACCGCACGCTGCACGGCCGTAATCGAGCCGTACGGCTGGTGGACGGCTTCGTGTACGTCGCCGTCCCATCGCTGGTCGCCGTCCAGATCCTCCCCGACGTCATCGCGGAGCGGGCTCCGCTCCTGCTCGTGGTCGTGGCCGCAGGCGCGTTCCTGCCGACCGTCTTCGAGCTCGCGTCGCGATCGGTGTCCCACCACGCGGACGACCTGGCCATCGTGGTGACCCTCGCCGGCCTCGTCTTCCACGAGTTGCTCGAGGGGGCGGCGCTGGCTCCCACCGGCGAGCCGGTCGAGCCCGCATTCGCGTGGGCCGTGATCCTGCACCGGGTGCCCGTGGGGCTGATCCTCTGGTGGCTGGTTCGCCCCCGACACGGGATTCCGATGGCCTCCGCGGCGGTCGGGGCCCTCGTGCTCGCGACGCTCGTCGGCGGACTGGTCGGCCTGGAGCTGTCGGGTCCCATCCACGGGGAGGGATTTCACTACTTCGAGGCCTTCGTCTCCGGCACGCTCCTACACGTCGTCTTCCACCAGGGGCGGCACGATCACGACCATGGCGACGGTCACGCCCATACCGACCACCATCATCACTGAACCCGAGAGGAACCCGCCCATGAGCGCCCAGAACCACCGCGACCCGCGCCCGACCTCCGCCGCCGCGGGCCTCGCCCGCCCTCTCCTCACCCTCGTGCTGCCGTTCCTGGCCGGCGCGCTGGTCGTCCTGTCGGCGCCCGAACGGCTCGAGGCCCAGAGCGGCGCGACCACTGGTCCGGTCGTGCATGCCGGCGGCGCGGTATTTCCGGTGGATCCCGATTTCGAGACACCCCTCGACATCGACTACCGGGTCGCCTTCGACATTGCCGAAGGCGGCGACACCGAGCGGGTGAGCACGTCCCTCAACACGGTCGCGCGCTACCTGAACATGCACGCGCGGGCCGGCGTGCCCCGGGAACGGCTCGGCGCGGCCGTCATCATCCACGGCACGGCGGTCATGGACGCCCTGGGCCCGGACGCCTACCGCGCGCGGGCCGGCGGCCCGAATCCGAACCAGGCGCTCCTCCAGGAGCTACTCGACGCCGGAACCCGCGTGATCGTCTGCGGCCAGAGCGCTGCCTCGCGGGGCTTCGCCGCCTCCGAGCTCGCGGACGGCGTGGAGCTCGCGCTGTCGGCCATGACCGCCTTCGTCGCCCTCCAGCGGGACGGGTACCTCGTAAACCCCTGGTAGTAGGCAACTTGCAGGGACCCTGACGACAGTCCCCCGGCCGTCGCGACTTGCGAGCGGGCCGAACAGGACGTAATCTCCTCATCCCCGCCGAAAGAACGCCCGGCAATCCTGCCGGGACGTTTCCCAGTAGTGATTTGGAGTTTGCTCGCATGCGAGACGAAAGCAGGCGGGGCGCGTCCGTGCGTCCGTATACCGGGGCTGTCCCACGAGTCGGCCGAAGTCAGTTCCTCCCTTCCGAGCACGGTCTCTACGACCCCCGGAACGAGCACGACGCGTGTGGCATCGGGTTCGTGGCCAATATTCACGGGGCGAAGAGCCACGACATCGTCGAGCAGGCGCTCCAGATTCTCATCAACCTGAACCACCGCGGGGCGGTGGGCGCCGACCCGACCATGGGCGACGGCGCGGGCATCCTCATCCAGACGCCCCACGCCCTCTTCACCGAAGTCGCCCCCCAAGCGGGCATCGATCTCCCCGAGCCCGGTAGCTACGCCGCCGCGAACGTCTTCCTGCCCCGCGACGCGACGCTGCGCGCCCGGTGCGAGGAGATTCTCGAGGCGCACGTGGCCGCCGAGGGACAGACGGTGCTCGGCTGGCGCGACGTGCCGGTCGACCAGAGCGTCCTCAGCGACACCGTGCGGGAGACCGAGCCGGTCATCCGCCAGCTCTTCGTGGGCCGGGGCGCCATGTTCCAGGGCGATCAGGACGCCTTCGACCGCAAGCTGTTCGTCATCCGACGACAGGCCGAGATCGAGGTCGCGAAGCTCCCCGACGAAGCGGCCGGGGACTTCTACGTCTGCACCCTCTCCACGCGAGTCATGGGCTACAAGGGGATGCTGCTCGCCGAGGACGTCGGTCCCTACTACGACGACCTCGGTGACCCGCGCCTGGAGAGCTGCCTCGCGCTGGTACACCAGCGCTTCAGCACCAATACCTTTCCGAGCTGGAGTCTGGCGCAGCCGTTCCGTCTGATCTGCCACAACGGGGAGATCAACACGCTCCGCGGCAACCTGAACTGGATGAACGCGCGCCGCGCGGCGATGCGCTCCACGGTGCTCGGCGACGACCTCGAGAAGCTCTGGCCACTCATCCGCGAGGGACAGTCCGACTCGGCGGGGCTCGACAACGCGCTCGAGCTCCTGGTCCGCGGCGGCTACTCACTCGCCCACGCCATGATGATGCTGATTCCCGAGGCTTGGGAGCACAACAAGCTCATGGACCCCAGGCGGCGCGCGTTCTACGAGTACCACGCCGCACTCATGGAGCCCTGGGACGGCCCCGCCTCGATCGCGTTCACCGACGGCCGTCAGGTGGGTGCCACGCTGGACCGCAACGGCCTCCGTCCGTCGCGGTACGTCGTGACCGACGACGGCATGGTCGTGCTCTCGTCCGAGGCGGGCGTCCTCCCGATTCCCGAGGAGAAGATCGTCAGGAAGTGGCGCCTCCAGCCCGGGAAGATGCTCCTCATCGACACCGAGCAGGGCCGCATCATCGACGACGAGGAGATCAAGGCGGATCTCGCGTCCGCGCACCCGTACCAGGAGATCCTGGACCGCACCCAGGTCATGGTCGAAGACCTGCCCGAATGCGCCCCGGAGCACCCCACCGTCGAGGTCCCGCTGCTCGACCGGCAGCAGGCGTTCGGCTACACGCAGGAGGCGCTCAAGCTGCTCCTCGCGTCGATGGCGTCGGAGGGGCAGGAGGCGACCGGATCGATGGGCAACGACACGCCCATCGCGGCCATGTCCGACCGGCCCAAGCTCCTCTTCTCGTACTTCCGGCAGCGCTTCGCACAGGTCACGAACCCGGCCATCGACTCCATCCGCGAGTCGCTGGTCATGAGCCTCGTGTCCATGATCGGGCCCCGGCCGAACCTGCTGGAGCTCGACGACGTCGACTCGCACATGCGGCTCGAGGCGGAGCACCCGATCCTGACGAACACCGACCTCGACAAGATCCGCTGCATCTCGAAGTTCGCGGGCGGTCGGTTCCAGGCGGTCACGCTCGACACGACCTACCCGGTCGAGGACGGGCCCGAAGGCATGCGCACCGCCGTCGAAGCACTCTGTGAGCGGGCGGAGGCCGCGGTCGTCGAGGGCGACAACATCATCGTCCTTTCGGACCGACGGGTCTCACCCGACAGGGTCGCCATCCCCTCCGTCCTCGCGACGGCGGCGGTGCACCACCACCTCATCCGGAAGGGGCTCCGCACGCTGGTCGGCCTGGTCGTCGAGACCGGCGAGGCCCATGAGGTGCACCATCTGGCCGTGCTCGGCGGTTACGGTGCGGAGGGCATCAACCCGTACCTGGCCTTCGAAACGCTCACCGACATGGTCGAGCGCGGTGACCTCCCGGAGTCGGTGGACGTCGAGACCGCTCACCACAACTACGTGAAGGCCGCCTGCAAGGGGCTGCTCAAGGTGATGTCCAAGATGGGCATCTCCACGTTCCAGTCCTACTGCGGGGCTCAGGTCTTCGACGCGCTGGGCCTGAAGCGGTCGTTCGTCGACCGGTACTTCTACGGCACGCCCACGGCCATCGAAGGGATCGGCCTCGGCGAGGTGGCCGAGGAGACGTGCCGCCGCCACCGGGACGCGTTCGGCGCGTCTCCGGTGCTCCAGCACGCCCTCGATCCCGGTGGCGAGCATCAGTACCGGATCCGCGGGGAGCGTCACTACTGGACGCCCGAGTCCATCGCCGCGCTCCAGCACGCCGTCCGCGGCGACGCGCAGGACCGCTACCGGGAGTTCTCCCGGATCGTGGACGACCAGGCCGAGCGGCTGATGAGCCCACGCGGCCTGTTCGAGCTGCGGCCCGCGGGCGAGCCGGTACCCCTCGACGAGGTGGAGCCGGCGGTCGAGATCGTGAAGCGGTTCTCGACCGGCGCTATGTCGTTCGGCTCGATCTCGAGGGAGGCGCACACCACGTTGGCCGTGGCGATGAACCGCATCGGCGGGAAGTCGAACAGCGGCGAGGGGGGCGAGGAGCCGGACCGCTTCCTTCGGCTCGACAGCGGCGACTCGATGAACTCGGCCATCAAGCAGGTGGCTTCGGGACGCTTCGGTGTCACGACCGAGTACCTGTCGAGCGCCGATGTCATGCAGATCAAGGTGGCGCAGGGTGCCAAGCCCGGAGAGGGCGGCCAGCTCCCGGGCTTCAAGGTGGACGAGACCATCGCGAGGGTGCGCCATTCGACGCCCGGCGTGGGCCTGATCTCACCGCCGCCCCATCACGACATCTACTCCATCGAGGATCTGGCGCAGCTCATCTTCGATCTGAAGAACGTGAACCCGCGCGCGCTGGTCAGCGTCAAGCTCGTGTCGGAGATCGGTGTCGGGACCGTCGCGGCCGGCGTGTCCAAGGCGCATTCGGACCGGATCACCATCGCCGGCCACGACGGCGGGACCGGCGCGAGCCCCCGGACTTCGATCCACCATGCGGGCTCTCCGTGGGAGATCGGCCTTGCCGAGACCCAGCAGACGCTCGTCATGAACCGTCTGCGCGGGCGTGTCGCCGTACAGGTGGACGGGGGGCTTCGCACCGGCCGGGACGTGGTCATCGGGGCGCTCCTCGGCGCCGACGAGTTCGGCTTCGCCACCGCGCCGCTCGTGGCCTCCGGCTGCATCATGATGAGGAAGTGCCACCTCAACACCTGCCCGGTCGGCATCGCCACGCAGAACCCGGAGCTGCGCAAGCGCTTCACCGGGCTCCCCGAGCACGTCATCAACTACTTCTTCTTCATCGCCGAAGAGGTGCGCGAGATCATGGCGGAGCTCGGCTTCCGCACCTTCGACGAGATGATCGGCCGGTCCGACCGGCTCGACACGCGCCGAACGGTCGCCCACTACAAGGCGCACGGTCTCGACCTCACACGGTTGCTCCAGCGTGCCGAGGAGGAGCCCGGCGTCGCGATCCATCACACGGAGGAGCAGCAGCACGACATCGACGATGTCATGGACCGGGCGCTCATGCTCGAGGCGGCGCCCGCGCTCGAACACGGCACGCCGGTCCGGATCGCGCGCCCCATCCGGAACACGGACCGCACCACCGGCGCCATGCTCTCCGGTGAGGTCGCGCGCGGCTACGGCCACGCCGGACTCCCCGACGAGACCATCCACATCGCGCTGACGGGCAACGCCGGCCAGAGCTTCGGCGCATGGCTCGCCCACGGTGTCACCCTCGAGCTCGCGGGCGACGCGAACGACTACGTCGGCAAGGGGCTCTCGGGGGGGCGGATCATCGTGTATCCGCAGGACCGAGCGCGCATCGTCCCGGAGGAGAGCATGATCGTCGGGAACGTCGTGCTGTACGGCGCGATCTCGGGCGAAGCCTACTTCCGGGGGGTCGCCGCCGAGCGGTTCGCTGTGCGGAACTCGGGGGCCTGGACGGTCGTCGAGGGCGTCGGCGATCACGGCTGCGAATACATGACGGGCGGCGTGGTGGTCGTCCTCGGGGCCACGGGCCGCAACTTCGCGGCCGGCATGTCCGGAGGCATCGCCTACGTGCTGGACGAAGCCGGGGACTTCAGCCTGAAGGTCAACCCCGAGATGGTCGAGCTCGAGCACCTCGAGGACGACCGGAGCCCCGAGGCGCGGGCAGCCGACGACCTGCCCGACGCGCCGCTCTCGGAGGTCGCCCGCGACATGCTCGGACAGGACGCGTCACGACTGCGCCGGCTCCTCCAGCGCCACGCGCGCTTCACGGGCAGCGCGAGGGCGAAGGAGATCCTCGAGCGGTGGGACGAGGCGCTTCCGCGGTTCGTGAAAGTCATGCCCACGGACTACCGCAGGGCACTCACGAAGCTGGTCCACGCCGCCCCGGCGGCGCACGAGCCGGACGTCATACGCAAGCGCGGACGGAAGCCCGCGGTGGGGAGCTACCAGAATGGGTAAGGTCACGGGGTTCCTGGAGATCGCCAGCAAGCGGCCGCAGTACCGCCCGGTCGAGGAGCGGGTGCGCCACTACCGGGAGTTCACGGAGCCGCTGCCCACGGAGGAGATCGCACTCCAGGGCGCGCGCTGCATGGACTGCGGGATCCCGTTCTGCCACCAGGGATGTCCGGTGAACAACATCATCCCGGACTGGAACGACCTCGTCTTCCGCGATCGGTGGCGGGAGGCCGTGGAGGTCCTGCACTCGACGAACAACTTCCCCGAGTTCACCGGGCGCATCTGTCCGGCACCGTGCGAGGCGTCGTGCACGCTGAACATCCACGACGACCCGGTGACCATCAAATCCATCGAGGTGGCGATCATCGACCGGGCCTGGGAGGAGGGCTGGGTCCGGCCGCTCGTGGCCGAAAAGCGCACCGGCCGCACGGTCGCCATCGTCGGATCGGGGCCGGCCGGCCTGGCTTGCGCCCAACAGCTCGCCCGGGCCGGGCACGACGTGACCGTGTTCGAGCGGAACGCCACGGTGGGCGGGCTGCTCCGCTACGGCATCCCCGATTTCAAGATGGAGAAGCGGCACATCGACCGCCGTCTGGAGCAGATGGAGGCCGAGGGCGTCGTCTTCACCACCGGATGCGAGATCGGCGTGGACCTCCCGGCCTCCAGGCTCGTCGAGGAGTTCGACGCCGTGGTGCTCACGGGTGGGGCCGAGCGGCCGCGTGACTTGGAGGTGCCCGGCCGCGGGCTCGACGGCGTGCACTTCGCGATGGATTTCCTGACGCAGCAGAACCGCCGGGTCGCCGGCGAGCCGGTGGGTGCGGAGGACATCCTGGCGACGGACAAGCACGTCGTGGTCATCGGCGGTGGAGACACCGGATCCGACTGCATCGGGACGTCGTGGCGCCAGGGGGCCAAGTCGGTCACGCAGCTCGAGATCATGCCGCGCCCGCCCCAGAAGGAGGACAAGGGCACGACCTGGCCCGAGTGGCCCCTGAAGCTGCGGACGTCGTCCTCACAGGAGGAGGGCGGCGAGCGGGACTGGAGCGTCGCGACGGAGCGGTTCTCCGGGGTCGACGGCCGCGTGACGACCCTCCACGGCGTGCGCCTCACGCCGAAGATGCAGCGCATCGAGGGAACCGAGTTCGAGCTCCGAGCGGATCTCGTGCTGCTTGCGATGGGCTTCGTGCACCCGGTCCAGGAGGGGATGCTCGAGCAGCTCGGCGTCGCGTTCGACAAGCGGGGCAACGTGGCCGCGGACACCGAGGCCTACCGGACCAGCGTGGGCAAGGTCTTCGCCGCGGGCGACATGCGGCGGGGTCAGTCGTTGGTGGTGTGGGCGATCCGGGAAGGGCGGCAGTGCGCGCGGGCGGTGGACGCGTTCCTGATGGGGGCGAGCGACCTGCCGCGGTAGGTTCGCCGCCGGCTCGAGGCTCGGGATAACCAAGCGATGAACAAATCCGGCAGTTGACGGGCGCCACCGTCCAGCGGATCCCGGAGGAAGAGCCCTCGCCCAGGTGGCGCAAACATGACATGGTCGCCGTCGCTGGGGCGGCGGCGTCATTCTTCCGCCACATGTGGCGGCTGAGGTCACGTGCCGACGCGAGGCTCAAACGCGCGCGGCTTGTTTCCGCCACATGTGGCGGTCAACGTGACGCGCCGCTCCGCGCCGTCGTCACGGTGGGGGATTGTTGCCACCCTTCACCATGGGGGAGCCATCGCTCCGGGATGCTCGTGATGCCCTAGCCCCCCGTGAGTTCGGCCAGCGCCTCCCGGTCCAATAGCTCCCCCTTCGTCACCACGGCTTCGACGGCGCGGGTGTTCCGGATGTCCGCGAGCGGGTCGGCGGACAGGAGCACGAGGTCGGCGACACGCCCGGCCTCGACCGTGCCCATCTCGCCCTCGAGCCCGAAGAACTCGGCGGGGCGCACCGTGGCGGCACGGAGCGCATCCCGCGGGCTCAGTCCCGCCCGCACCAGCATCTCGAGCTCGCTGTGGAGGCTGTAGCCGGGCACGGCGTACCCGATGGGGGTGTCGGTGCCGGCCCCGATCGGCACCCCGGCCTCGTGCAGCATGCCCACGAAATCGAGGCTCCACTGTCCGTGGGTGACGTCGCGCGTCGGCCCGTCACCCGCCTCGGCCAACGCCTCTCTCCACGGCGCCGCGGCCTCTTCCGGTATCCGGTCCAGCGCCGCGGGGAAATCGTCGCGGTCGAACGGCGAGACGATCCCCATGGAGTTCAGCCGTAGCGTCGGGACCTGGATGGTCGACGAGAGGGCCGTCGCGAGCTCGGCGCAGCGCGCGGGGTCGGCGCTCTCGATGGCCGGCACGCGGTGCATGGTGTGCAGCCGTGACCTCAGGGCTGCCCCGGCAGGGTCGTCGTGGGCGTCGAGGATGGCGCGACGCTCCGCGAGCATCGCCTCGGCATCGGCGGCACAGTCCATCTCCAGGTTCCTGAGATGCTCGAGCGAGTGCACGCGTGGCCCGACGTCCCGCGCCAGCATGGAGAGCGGCACGTGCCCGTCGATGGGGAGCCCGTGCTCGCCCGCCGCCTCCACCAACGCCTCGAACACCTCCGGCGAGACGAGCTCGTAGATCTTGACGAAGTCGACGCCCGCCTCGGCCAGGCGCGCCACGTTCGCCCGGGCCATCTCGGGATCGGGGTTCGCGATACCCAGCAACGGGTTGTTCACGCCGTCGTACACCACCGCCTCGCCGTCGAGCAGCGGGCCCGCGAAGAACACCCGCGGCGCGGGTCCGTCGCCCGAGCGCAGCCGCTCCACCACCGGGAGCATGGCCTCGAGCGGCCCACCCGTGTCCCGGACGCTCGTCACCCCGTGCGCGAGGAAGAGCCCCGCCATGGCGTTCGTGAACCGCTCGTCGTACGTGAAGTGGACATGGAAGTCCCAGAGGCCCGGAATCAGGAAGCGTCCGGTCCCGTCGACCACGCGGGCCGCGCCGGACGGCTCCCCGGCGTCCGTCACGGAGACGATCCGCCCGTCGTCCACGACCACGGTCCGGCCGGGGAGGGCGCCCTGTTCGGCGTCCACCACGGTCACGTTCTCGATGGCGAGATCCGCGGCGGGCTCCGGGGCGCCGCAAGCGGCGCACAGAAGGAACACGACGAGCATGGGGGCTGAGCGACGCATCGGCGACTCCGGGATGTGCGGGGTGGACGGCGTGTGGCCGACGGTAGGCCGCGGATGTCGTGACGGCAAGCGAGGGCCCGCCACGAGCCGAGACCTCGGGAAGAGTGGTCACACACGTGGCCCGTTGCGCGGAGCGTATCCGGACTCGACACTAAACTGGCGCCCGCGCCCCTCCGGGTTCCGGGCGCGCGAACCGTAGGCTCGGACCGGGAGACACCATGGGTGAGGACAGGAAGTTCACGCGGCGGCACTTCGTCGGCGGCGCGGCAGCCGCGCTCGGCGCGCTCGGCATCTCGCCCGGCTCGGTCCTCGCGGAAGGGGCCCCGCGCCGCAGGCCGACGGTCCCTCGGCTCCCGGCGCTCGAGCAGGAGCGCGACGACTACGACGCCCTCGCGAAGATCAACTTCAACGAGAACCCCTACGGCCCGTCCGAGAAGGTCATGGAGGCCATGCAGTTCGCCTTCAAGTACTCCATGCGCTACGGCTATCCGGACGGGGGCATCACCCAGGCGATCGCGGACCACCACGGGGTCGCCCGGGAGAACGTGCTCCTCGGTGCCGGGTCTGGGGAGATTCTCGAAGTGGTCGGGCTCACCTACCTCGACGCCGACAAGATGGTGGTCGGCGTGGAGCCGTCGTACGGCTCGGTCTACAGCCACGCCAGCGGCATCGACGCCGAGGCGCTCCTGTTACCGCTCGAGCCCGATCACACGCAGAACATCGGCCGCATGATCGACGCCACGCGCCGGAACGCCCGCGACGTCGGCTTCGTGTATCTCTGCAACCCGAACAATCCCACCGGCCTGCCCGTGAGCGCGTCCGACGTGCGCGACCTGCTCGACGGCATTCCGGAAGACATCCCCGTGCTCATCGACGAGGCGTACCATCACTTCGTGGAGGATGCCGGATATGCCACCTCGATCCCACACGTGCTCGAGGGACGCCGCGTCATCGTCGCACGCACGTTTTCCAAGATCTACGGGATGGCCGCGATGCGGCTCGGCTACGCCATCGCACCGGCGGACATGGTGCGCCGCATGCAGGCCTACAGCACCGGGAGCACGAACGCGCTGGTGAAGTGGGGTGGCGCCGCCGCGCTGGCCGACACCGAGTCCGAGCAGTGGGTTCGTGAGACCACGCTCCGACTGCGGAAGCGGACCACCCGGCAGCTCGAGGACTTCGGCTACGAGGTGATCCCCTCCGACTGCAACTTCTTCATGGTGGACATGCGTAGGCCGGTGCAGGAGGTGTCGCGGGCCTTCCGCGAGCGCGATATCCTGGTCGGCCGCCCGTTCCCGCCCATGCTCGAGCACCTCAGGGTGTCGGTGGGCACGGAGGAGGAGATGGACCGCTTCCTCGAGGCGTTCGAGGACCTTTTCGTGACGCGGACGTCTTCCCGCTCGGGCCGGTAAAGTCGGGCGTGGCCACGCCGGAGGGAGAAGGGCGCTCCGGAGGCTCGCGGACCCATCGGGCGGATAATCGGTAATTCCTGGGCGCGCGTCCGCTTCGGCGGTCGCGCGCTCGGTTGTCTGTCAGGACCCCGGCGGGGCTCGCCGAGGGTGATCGATC
The DNA here is from genome assembly GCA_041690395.1 of Longimicrobiales bacterium. Lineage (GTDB taxonomy): Bacteria > Gemmatimonadota > Gemmatimonadetes > Longimicrobiales > Gaopeijiaceae > JAWLHJ01. The sequence goes on from JAWLHJ010000006.1 coordinate 344,422, forward strand.
GTTCAAGACGAGAGGTAGTCGGATGAAGAGGACGGGACGTTGTCTGTTGCTCGCGCTGGCTGCGGTCTGGGCCGCACCGGTAGGCGCGCAGTCGTTTGGGAACTCGGTCACGGTCGGCGACGGCGAGGTGTTCGTCGGTGAGCCCACGCACGAGATGCGTCCGGGGCTGCTCTACGTCTTCCGTCCGGACGCGTCCGGCGAGTGGACGCAAGCGCAGCGCCTCGAGGCGTCGGACGGCACGCCCGGCGACCGCTTCGGCATCCGCTCGTTCATCCACGGTGACGAGCTCTACGTGTCCGCCACGCGCATCGACGGGGGCACCGGCGCCGTCTATCAGTTCCGGAAGAACGGGAACGACTGGGTCGAGGCCGGCCGGCTCGTGACCGACGACCGCTCGCCCGCCGACAGCCTCGGCAGCGGACTCGCCGTCCAGGACGACTGGGCCATGGTCGGCACCATCGGGCAGAACGGTGGCCGCGGGGCGGTCTACGCGTTCCGCCGTGACGGCGACGGTTGGGCGCAGCACTCGAAGATCGCGCCGAGCGACCTCCAGGCCGCCGCCCGCTTCGGGAGCACGGTCGCTCTGTACGACGACTGGGCGCTCGTGGGCGCCCCGGCCAGCGCCGACCAGCAGGGCGCCGTCTATGCGTTCCGCTACAACGCCGCGAACGACAGCTGGCAGGCCCGCGGACGCCTCCAGGCGCCGGGCCTCCAGGCCCAGACCGCCATGGGGAGCGACATCGCGCTCCACGACGGCGTCGCCCTCGTCACCGCGCCGGGCTTCCTCCAGGGGATGGGCACGGTATTCGCCTACCAGCTCACCGACGACGCCTGGGAGCTGACGGCCATGCTGTCGCCGTTCCAGATGGAGCCGGGCGGCCAGTTCGGCTCGTCGCTGAGCTTCGACGGCACGACGGCGTTCATCGGGTCGCCGGGCGCGTCGTCCGGCGAGGGCCGGGTGTACGCCTTCCAGCGTGGAGACGACGGCGACTGGTCGGTCGCGCGCCGTGTCGGCACCGAGGGGCTCACCTCCCAGGACTTCTTCGCGGCGACGGTCGACATGTCGGGTGACGTGGCGGTCGCCGCTTCGCTCGGCGAGGACTACGGAGCCGGCGCGGCCTATGTGCTCGAGCGCTCGGGCGACGCCTGGCAGACGGCGAGCCGCATCACGGGCGAAGTGATCGGCATGGCTGCCGTCACCGGTGACGAGGTGCAGTGCTCCGAGGACGGCGATGCCGTCGGCTTCGAATGCTCGTCGGTCGACCTGGTGTCGTTCCTCCCGCTCGGCGAGATGGGGGCGAACCGCGGCGTGCGCGCGAACGACGTCTGGGGATGGACGGACCCCGAGACGGGGCGCGAGGTCGCCCTCGTGGGCATGACCGACCAGACCGTCTTCGTCGACGTCAGCAACCCGGGCAACCCGGTCTACCTCGGCCGTCTGCCGAAGACCGAGGAGGCCAACGGCTCGACCTGGCGTGACATGAAGGTCTACTCGGATCACATGTACGTCGTGTCCGACGGCGCGGGACCGCACGGCATGCAGGTCTTCGACCTCACGCGGCTCCGGGGGCTCGACGGTTCCGACCCGCAGACGTTCGAGGTCGACGCGCTCTACGACCGCATCAACAGCGCGCACAACATCGTGATCAACGAGGAGACCGGCTTCGCCTACGCGGTCGGCGCGAGCGCCGGCGGCGAGACGTGCGGCGGCGGCCTTCACATGATCGACATCCGGAGCCCGAAGGAGCCGACGTTCGCCGGCTGCTTCCAGGACACCTCGACCGGCCGTCAGCGGACCGGCTACTCGCACGACGCCCAGTGCGTGGTCTACCGCGGTCCCGACGAGGACCATCAGGGCAAGGAGATCTGCTTCGGCTCGAACGAGACCGCGCTCTCCATCGCCGACGTCAGCGACAAGGCGAACCCGGTGGCGCTCTCGACCGCCACCTACCCGAACGTCGCCTACTCCCACCAGGGATGGGTCTCGGAGGACCACGCCTGGTTCTTCATGAACGACGAGCTCGACGAGACCGGCGGCGGCGTTCCGAACACCCGGACGCTGGTGTGGGACATCTCGGACCTGGACGACCCGATCCTCGCGAACGAGTACTTCCACGAGACCCGGGCCATCGACCATAACCTGTACGTGCTCGGGAACACGATGTACCAGTCGAACTACACGAGCGGCCTCCGGGTCCTCGACGTGTCCGACCCGGCGAACCCGCAGCCCGTGGGCCACTTCGACACCGTCCCTTACGGGGGTGACCAGGCCGAGTTCAACGGCTCCTGGTCGAACTACCCCTACTTCGAGAGCGGCGTCGTCATCGTCACGAGCCAGCGGGAGGGCCTCTTCCTGGTCCGGTACCGCCCGCGCTCGGTGTCCTGACGAGGATGGCGGAGCCAGTGCGTAGCACGCAGGACACGCACAGGAGGATGAGGGGGGGAGCGTCGCCGTTCGCGGCGGCGCTCCTTTCGTCGCTCGTGCTCCTTGCGGGATGCGCGGGTGGCGCCGGCGAGACGGCCGGGCCGAGTCCGGCCTCCGGGTCGGAAGGCGGCTTCACGTACGACGTGGCTCCGTTCACCGTCGTCGGCGAGGACGGGACCCCGTATGAGCACCCGTTCCTCGGGGGATACAACCTCCCCCGACCCCAGCTCGTGGACATCGACGGGGACGGAGACCTGGACCTCTTCGTGCAGGAGGAGTCGGGCAAGGTCGTGTTCTTCGAGCACGTCCATGACGGGCAGCCGCGCTTCCAGTGGCGCACGAACGAGTACCGCGGCCTCGACATCGGCGAATGGTTCCGGTTCGTCGACTTCGACGGGGACAGCGTTCCCGACCTGCTCGCGGAGCGCCCCTACAGCTACGTGCGGTACTACCGGAACGTCGGTACCGCCGCCGAGCCCCGCTTCGAGGCGGGCGCGGACAGCCTGCGGGACGCCTCGGGCACGGCGATCTTCTCGGATCGGCAGAACATCCCGAACGCCATCGACATCGACTGCAACGGGCGCATCGACCTCATGGTCGGACGGTTGACCGGGACCATCACGCGGTATCAGGAGATCGCGATGGGCGAGGACGGAGCCCCGCGCTTCGAGCTCGTGACCGACCGGTTCGAGGACATCGAGATCGTCGCGCAGTTCGGGAGCATGCATGGCGCGAACACCATGGCGTTCGGGGACATCGACGGCGACGGCGACAACGACCTCTTCTGGGGAGACTTCTTCGAGGCGGGTATCCTGCTTCTGGAGAACACCGGGACCTGCCAGTCCCCGTCGTACCGGAGCACGCCCCGGCCCTTCCCGCTCGACGATCCGCTCCTCACCAGCGGCTACAACGCGCCTACGGTCGGCGACGTGGACGGAGACGGGCTCCCGGACCTGGTCGTGGGGGTGCTCGGCGGCGCGTTCAACCCCAACTCGACCAGCATCGACAACCTGCACTATCTCCGGCAGCGCCCGGACGGCACGTTCGACCACGTCACCTCGCGCCTCGTCTCGATGATCGACGTCGGCAGCGAGAGCATGCCGGTGCTCATCGACATCGACGGAGACGGAGACCTGGACCTCCTGATCGGCAACAAGATCGACCAGGACGACACTCAGAACGGGAGCCTCACGGTCTACCTGAACGAGGGGACCCCGACGAACCCGAGCTTCCGCCATTTCGGCCGCCTCGATGTGGGCGGTGGCTACCACCCATCCCCGGCCTTCGGGGACCTGAACGGCGACGGGCTACCGGACGTCGTGCTGGGCACCTGGTCGGACGAGCTCCGGCTCCTCCTCAACGACGGCACCGACCCGCTGACGCTGACGGTGACCGATTCCGTCATCGCACGGATCCCGAGGGGCCGCAACACGACCCCGACGCTGGGCGACCTCGACGGCGACGGCGACCTCGACCTCCTCGTGGGCGAGAGCTCGGGGACCATCAATTACTTCGAGAATGTCGGCACGCCCCTGACTCCCGAGTTCGAGCTCGTGACCGAGAACTTCGCGGACATCGAGGTGGGCCGCCGGAGCGTGCCTCTGCTGCACGACCTGGACGGGGACGGGCTGCTCGACCTGCTGGTCGGGTCCGAAGAGGACGGCGTGCTCGTCTTCCGGAATGTCGGAACCCGAACCGAACCCGAGTTCGTCCCCGACGGATCGCTACCGGTACCGATCCACGGCCTGGCGGCGCCGGCGCTGGGCGACGTCGACGGCGACGGCGTGGACGACCTGATGCTCGGGGGGATCGGCGGCGGCTTGCTGTTCTACCGGGGAGGGCGGTGACCTCCGGGTCCGCCCCCACGTCGCTCCCGCCTCCCGCTTCCCCGTCCATCGGCTTCGTCGACGCGGGGCGGCTCGGCGCCAGCCTCGCCAAAGCGCTCGGGCGAGCCGGCTTCCCGGTCGTCGCGGTGAGCAAGCGCGATCGCGCGGCCGCCGTCTCGCTGGCCGCTCGGATCGGTGGGGCCGGGCTCGGCGCCGACACACCCGGTACCGACACGCTCGGTACGGACGACCCGGCGGAAGTCGTGGGCGCGGCCGACGTCGTCTTCCTCACCTGCGTCGACGACCGGATCGGCGAGCTCGCCCGCACGCTCCCCTTCCGCCGGGACCAGGTGGTGCTGCACTGCTCGGGGGCGACCCCCGTCTCCGTGCTGGACCCCGCCACCGAAGCCGGCGCCGTCACCGGCGGCTTCCACCCGCTCCAGACCTTCCCGGACGGGAACGCGGAGGATCGCTTCCGCGGCGTGACGTTCGGTGTCGAGTCCGACGACGCGAGCCTCCTCGCGTGGCTCGAAAACCTGGCCGCCCGGCTCGGCGGGACGTCGGTCCGGCTCGACGCGGCGTCGCGGCCCCTCTACCACGCATCCGCCGTCATGGTGGGGCCGCTCACGAGCGCGCTGGCCGGACTCGCTGGAGAGTTGTGGCAGGCGCTGGGCGTGGACCGTGAGACCGGTGTGCGCGCTCTCGCCCCGCTTCTCGAGGCGACGGCGCGGCACGTGGGCGAGCACGGGATACCGGCCGCGCTGACGGGTCCCTACGCCCGGGGCGACGTGGGACCGGTTCGGTCCCATGTCGAGGCGCTGGGGTCCTTTCGTCCGGAAACGCTGCGTGCGTACGCCGCGCTGGCCCTCGCGCAGCTTCCTATCGCGGCGGAGCGTGGCAACATTCCTGAAGATCGGATGCGCGAGCTCCGCACGCTCCTCGAAGAAGCGCTCGCCGCAACCCGGTCCTGACGACGGCCCCGAGCGGGGCCCCGGTCGCGAATCCCCACAGGGAAAATCGATTTGTCCCCCCAACGAACCACGCTCCGCGACGTACGACGGCTCCTCGATTCGGGCACCCCGATTCCGATGGTGACGGCCTACGACTATACCTCGGCGCTCCTCGCGGACCGCGCGGGCATCCCGATGATCCTGGTCGGCGACAGCATGGCGCAGACGATGCTCGGCTTCGAGGACACGCTGCCCGTCACCGTCGACGACATGGTGCGGCACACGGCCGCGGTGGTCCGTGGCACCGAGAAGGCGTTCGTCGTGGCGGACATGCCCTTCATGAGCTATCAAGCGAGCACCGCGGACGCGCTGAGGAACGCCGGTCGGTTGCTGAAGGAGGGCGGCGCCCAGGCCGTGAAGCTCGAAGGCGGCGGCGCCGCCGCGATCGAGACGGTACGGGCTCTGGTCGACGCAGGCGTCGCGGCGATGGGACATCTCGGACTCACACCGCAGTCGGTCCATCAGCTCGGCGGTTACGGCGTCCAGGGGAAGACGTCGGCGGCTGCGAGCGCGCTGATCGACGCCGCCATGGAGCTCGAGAAGGCGGGCGCGTTCGCGCTCGTGCTCGAGCTCGTGCCCGCGGAGCTCGCGAGGGAGGTATCCGAGCGACTCACCATTCCCACCATCGGGATCGGCGCCGGCGCGGGCTGCGACGGCCAGGTTCAGGTATGGCACGACCTCCTCGGCCTGTCCGTGGACTTCACCCCCCGACACGCGGCCAAATACGCGGAAGTCGGCGCCACCGTGCTCGACGCGCTGCGCCGTTGGGCGGACGACGTCCGCGCCCGGCGCTTTCCGACGGACGCCGAGACCTCGCACCTGAAAGAGCCCCTGGATCTCGGGTCGAAGACCCTCACGCCGCCCGACTGACATGCGCTTCGTCACCACGGTCGACGAGATGCGACGGGCCCGAGCCGAGCTCCCCGGACCCGTGGCCATGATGGCCACCCTCGGCGGCATGCACGCGGGCCACGAGGCACTCCTGGAGCGGGCCGGCGTCGAAGGGGACTCGGTCGTCGCGTCGCTCTTCCTCAACCCCACGCAGTTCGACGATCCGTCCGACCTCGAGCGGTATCCCGCGGACCGTGCAGCGGACCTGGAGATCTTCGCCCGGCACGGCGTCGACGTCGTGTTCGCTCCGACGGTCGAGGAGATGTATCCGGACGGCGCGTCGACGACGGTCGACCCGGGACCGATCGCCACCGTCCTCGAAGGGGCGCATCGCGCGGGGCACTTCAAGGGCGTGGCGACGGTCGTCACCAAGATCCTCACCGTCATACGCCCGGACGTCGCCGTGTGGGGCGCCAAGGACGCGCAGCAGAACGTCGTCATCCGGCGCGTCGCGCTCGACCTGAGAATGTCCGTGCGACACGTCGTAGTTCCGACCGTGAGGGCTCCCGACGGCCTGGCCCTCAGCTCCAGGAACCGCCACCTGTCGGACACCGAGCGGGCCCAGGCCACGTGGCTGTATGAAGGGCTGTGTCGGGCGGTCGCGCTGTGGGAAGAGGGTGAGCGGAAGGCGGACGCGCTGAGAGAAATCGTGGAAGAGACGCTGGCACGGCGCGACCGCGTCGCGGTGGAGTACGTGAGCCTCGCGGACCCGGACAGTCTCGCCGAGCTCGAGGAGGGCCGTCCGGGTGCCCTCTTGAGCCTCGCCGCCCGAGTCGGAGGGACCCGCCTCATCGACAATGTCACGCTGCCGTAACGGGTCCGTGCCAATGTGACCCGCACGCTTTGCGACGAGTGGTCCTCGGGCCCTCGGAGCCAGGGAGCTTTGCCACGCGAGGCGGCGCGGGATATCATGAAGCCATCGAACAGTTCGCGAGCGCGCATCCCCCCCCTCGAAGTGCGGCCGCAGTGACCCCTGAATCATTCCTGGCCCTGACGGCCCGGAACCCGAACCCGTCTTTCCTCCTCACGCAGGAGGGCGTCGTGCTGGCGGCCAACGGCAGCGGATCGGCGGTGCTGGGGTGCACGAGCCTGTGCCGCGGTGAGGGCATCCAGCTGGCTCGATACCTCGAGGGGACGGCCGATGCCTCTTCAGCCGCCGCATTTCCTGAGCTGATGCGTGCGTGGGCCTCCGCGGGCCTCCCGCTGAGCCGACCCGTTCGCTTCCGCCCGCCCGACGGCCGCGTCGTACAATGCAGAGCCGAAGGGCTCGCCGTCACGAGCCCGACCGCCGAGGGGCTTCCCCGCGTGCTCTTGCATCTCGTGCCGGCCGTGGGGAATGGGGCGCTCTCTCCGCACGTGGATCCGCGTGGACAGGCGTCGCCGCCGACCACGAGGCTGGGCACGTCGGAGGCCACGGACCCGACCGCAGCCGCTCCCCAAGCACTGGCCGCGCCCCCCGCCACTCCCGCCGAGTCCCCCGCCACGAAGCCGGTCGGCAAGATGGAGGCGATGGGGAACCTGGCCGCGGGGATCGCGCACGACTTCAACAACCTCCTCACCGTCATGAAGGTCGAGGTCGAGCTGGTCCTCGAGGACGACAGCGTGCCGGCGCTCGCGGTCGACTCCCTGCTTTCCGCGCACGCCGCGATGCTCAGGGCCGAATCGTTGGTCGATGGCCTCCTGGCGTTCTCACGCCGTCAGCTCGTCCACACCGCCCAGACCGATCTCGGAGGGCTTCTGGAGCAGGCCATCCCGCGGGCTCGGGCGATCCTGGGCGACACGGAGCTCGTCGTCGAGCGGACGACCGAACCCCTCCCCCTCCTCGTCGACGCCGAGCAGATGGAGATCGTGCTCCTCGCGCTCGTCCGGAACGCCATGGAAGCGTCGGATGACGGGAGCCAGATCGCGATCCGCACACGCCGGGAGACGCTCGACGACACCTTCGTGGAGGAGAACGAGGGATCGCGGCAGGGCGAGTACGCGGTGCTCGAGGTGGAGGATCACGGCACCGGGATCTCGCCGGATGTGGAGGAGCGCATGTTCGAGCCGTTCTTCACCACCAAGGGCCGGGGATACGGCCGCGGGCTCGGGCTCGCGCAGGCCTTCGGCATCGTGAAGATGCTCGGAGGCTACCTGAAGGTCGTGACGTCGGTCGGCGAAGGCTCGCGCTTCATCGTGTACCTGCCCCTGCACGACGACTCCTGACCCACCCTCCGACGCGTGGCCGCCACGCTCCCGGAGGCCCGAACCCTCACCCCATGTGCTCGACCAGCAGCTCGTGGAGCGCCTCGGGGTCGTCCGCGTTGACCCAGTGACCACCGCTCACACGGTGGAGCCGCACCCGTCCCCCGGTCGCTTCGCCGGCCCGCTCCACCCGCCCGCAGGACGCCTCGTCCAGAACGCTCGACTCCGCCGCCTTGATCACGTGGATAACCGAAGAGCCCGGCGGGCTCTCGACCACCGGCCAGGCATCCGTCTCGAAGAAGTCACGTAGCAGCGCCTCCATGCCATCGGCGTCGAGCCGCCAGACGAGCTCGTCTCCGCCGCTCGTCGGCACGAGATTGGTCGCCATCCACTGCGCGACCGGCTTCGGAAAACCGGACTCCTGGACGGCGGCGATGCCCGCCGCGCGGTCCTCGAATGGTCCCGGATTCCGGCGGAGCACCTCCAGCATGGTCCAGGCACTCCCGTCGGGCTCCCGCTCGGACGGCGTGGAGTCGACCACCCACAACCGTTCCGGAACGGGCACCGGACCCGTCCCTCTCCGGGAGAGTGCGGCGTCACGCAAGTACACGAGCGCGACCTTGCCGCCGAACGAATGCCCGAGCACCGCGTCGGCCGTGATCCCTGTGTGCTCGACGAGACGCTTCAGATCGTCGGCGCACGCCTCGAGGGTGTGCGGCGGCGCGAACCCCATCGAGTCCCCGTGGAGCCGGAGGTCGACGAGCATCGCGCCCCACTCCGGACGCGCACGCACGAACCGGCGTGCGACCGAGGCCCAGTTGCGGCCCGCGCCGTAGATGCCGTGGAGTACGAACAGCCAGCGCTCGGGCTCGGCGTCGGGAGCGGTGATGCGGTCGTGCGCGAGGATCGGGGACATGCGGCTCGTGAGCGGGGGACGGCCCGGCGGCCGACCGGTTCGGCCCGGGCGCCCGCAAGGTGCCTGAACCGAACCGGCGAATCAATCGGGCCGCACCGGCGGGCGTCGAATCGGAGCCGCCGGACTCCTCCACGTGGCGGACGAGTCGCCGCTACTGCGTTCTAAGGGGTACACCGCGCCCCGTGGGGACACACGTCCGAACACCGGCTCACCGATCATGGTCCATCAGCTCCGCCATCTCCGTCACCCGGCCTCCGCCATCCTGCTTTCGTGCGTCTTCCTCAACGCGTGCGGCAGCGACGACCCCACCCGGACCGAACCTCGGCACTCGGTCGCGGTCTCGGTTGCCACGACTGGAGAGGACCCGGACCCGGACGGATACACGATCCGTCTGGGGGCCGACGAGCGCGAGGTGGGCCCGTCGGGCTCGGTCTCCTTCGACAACCTGCCCCCGGGCTCGTACGAGGTGATCCTGGATGGGATCGCGGCCAATTGCAGCGCCGAGGACGGACCGAGCGCGACCGTCACCGTGACGGAAACGGGTGGCGGCGCGGTGAGCTTCGGCGTCGTCTGCGCCTCCATTCTCGAGACCGGCACGTTCGCGGTGGTCCAGTGTCCCGGACTGTCGGTGCCGGTCGGCTCGGCCCGGCCCATGACCCTGCTCGAGATCGGCACGCTACCGCCGAGCTTCGAGCCCCCGCTCTTCGCCCATGCTCTTTGGGAAGGAGGTGGAACGTCCGAGGTCGCGATGTCGTTCGTCCATCGTTCCGACGACGGGTCGGTGACGATGGTCGTGCCTTATCACCCGTCGGGCGATCTCGACGGTGGCAACGTGACCCTGCGGGTCGGCGCGGACCTCGATGCGTGCCCGGCCATCGATTTCGAGATCGATCCCCTGCCGGAGGCTCCGGGTGAACTCACGGCCACGGTCGATCTCATGCAGGAGGTGATCGAGCGGCAGGCCGCCCTCGTGGGCGTCACGGTGGCCGAGCTCCAGGCTCTCGATGGCTCGGAGACCCTGGCCGCTCCGTTACTCCCGCTCCTGGTCGCGCAGAGCGTCGTCGATCACCCCGCGAATCCGAACTCCCTCAGGGCGGTCGCGGAAGGGACCGCACCCGCGCTCGGCGGCACGCCCCCGTCCTTCGTGGACCGGATGCTCGCGGGAATCAGCTTTCGGGAGTCGCTGGAGGCGGCTCTTGCCGCCATCGATGCGGAAGCGGCCGGTGCTCCGCAGGGGCCCGCCCGCACCGACGCGTTGGACTGCCTGGCACTCACGATCGAGACCGCCTCGCTGCTGAACGATTGCATGACCCTGGCCAACTCGGCCGCCTTCCATATGGACGGGGCCTTGGGTCAGGCGATGTCGGACGTCGGTACGGTGGTGGGTGCCGCCGGTAACGTGAACCATCCCGGCCTCCAGGTGGGCGCGTTCGTGACCGGGGGACTCATCTGGGCCCTCCAGAAGCTCCAGGAGGGAACCGCCAACCTCCTGCCCTCGCATTTCACGGGCATGGGCCTCGAGGCCACGCCGATGTCGTTCCTCGAAGACGACACCGTGTCCGGGGAATGGACGGTCGACGTCCGCGCGGCCAGCAGGGGGTGGGAGCTCGATCAGGCCGTCCTGGAGGCACTCGGCCAGATCGGAGGCGGGCTCGGTGCCTACGACGCGTGGCTCAATCGATTCATGGACACCCAGTTCGCGGTCGACCTCGCCGGCTTCGTCACGGGTGAAGTGGTGTCCAACGCCGTCGGTGCGAGTGGCGGCGCCGGGCTCATCGAGATTCCAGTCCAGTCGTTCGGGCCCGTGGACATCTCCGACGAAGAGTGGAGCGACCGGACCTTGGCCCCTGACGCCTCGGTGGCCATGACCTCACACAATGGGTACGAGCCGCGCCGGCGAGGCACGTCCACGCTCGTCGTCCGGTCCAAGGACGGGCTCTTCGGGTTTCAACAGATCGACGACAACGTCGAGCTCACCGTTCAGACGCTGCAGATCGAGATCGCGCCGGACGAAGTGGTGCTCGCCCCCGGGCAGGAGACCACGCTCACCGTGACCGTCATCGGCTCGGCCTTCCCACACATGGTCGAGATCGATCCGACCACGGAAGCGGATCTGCTCGGGTCGGCCACGCTCATCCTCGGGGCGGACAGCGTCCACACGATCCACTACACGGCGCCCGACGAGCCCTTGAACGAGGTGGATCTACTGGTCGTGCGTCATACGGCGGAGACCGGAGCGCTCGGGCACAGCGGGGAGGAGCGCAAGGAGACGGCCACCATCCGCCTCGCGTCGTTCGAGATCGCGACGCCCCCGGAATGCCTCGAGGTGGGGTCCCCTCCGCTCCAGATCGACCTGAACCCACCGCTCGGCGGCGGCCTCGAGCTCGTCTGGAGCGCATCGGCGGGCGAGATCACGCAGGACGGCCTGTTCACGCCGCCCGACGAGCCGGCTCAGGTGGTGATTCGCGTGGCCCTAGCCGACGACCCCACCGTGTTCGACGAGCTCACGCTTCCGGTCGGTGGGTGCTCGTGTCAGATCTCGGTCTCCCTGGATGGGAGCGCAGGCTCGCCGACGTCCGCCCAGTTCACGCTCACGCCGTCGCTGGATGAAGTCATCGTGGTCGGCTGGGGCGGGATGGAAGGCTCCGGCAACATTGGTTTCGGCACCGACCCCTACAACCCGGAAAACCTTCCGGTCGGCGCGACGGGCGCGTTCGACGGCCAGGGCTCCGGGAGCGTGGGATTCGTCGGATTCATCAATCCCGACGACCTGGATGACCCGACGATCCCTCCCCTCATGGTCTCCGTGACCGAGAACGACGGGAACGTCTTCGAAGGCTCGGTGTCGGGCCAGGTCGCCAGACTGGGCGACGCGGAAACGATCTTGAGCTTCAACATGACGTTCCGTATCGAGGCGGACCCCACGTGGAGCACCGAGACCGTGAAGATGTGCCGGATCGACTAGCCCTGCCAGACGAGCAGCCCGTGGCAGGGACCACGGGCTGCTCCCCTTCACTCCGATCGCAGCGCCGACTGCGGATCGACCGCGCTGGCCCGGCGGGCCGGCAGCCAACACGCGAACGCGGCGACTCCGACCAGCACGCATGTGACCGCCGCGTAGGTCAGCGGATCGCGGGCCGACACGTCGTAGAGGAGGCTCGACAGGACCCGCCCCGTCAGCAGCGCTCCCGACAGGCCGACCACGACCGCCACGGCCACGAGTCCCATCCCCTGGCGAACGACCAGACCGACAATGCCGCCGCGCTCGGCACCCAGCGCGAGCCGGATCCCGATCTCCCTGGTGCGTTGCTGCACCTGGTAGGAAAGCACGCCGTAGATCCCGATGGCCGCCAGGGCCAGCGCGACCCCCGCGAAGACCAGCTGCAGGAAGAGGTTGAACCGCTCCGCGGCCATCGAGCTCCGCACCGTCTCCCGCACCGTGGTTTCGCCGTATACCGGCAGGTCCGGATCGAGCGCCCTCACCTCGGTGCGGACGGCTCCCACGAGCGTCTCCGGCTCCAGCTCCGTCCTGGCGAGAACGCTCATGCCGCGTACCGGAAACCAGGTCCGTGGCGTCTGCTCGTGCAGGAGATACAGGTGTGCCCGCGGCTCGGTCTGGAGCTGTTCCTGCCGGACCGACCCGACGACGCCCACGACGCGGGCGTACTCCGGAGCGCCAAACTGACGCACCATCGCGCCGAGAGCCGCTGACGGCTCGCCGAAGAACCGGCGGGCGAACGGCTCGTCAACCACAGCGACGACCTCCGAGGTCTCATCGTCGGTGTCGTCGAACGCGCGACCGACCAGGAGAGGGATACCCATGGTCTCGAAGTAGCCGGTCGACACGACCTGGATGTCGGAATTCAACGGGGGGTCGTCGGGGTTCGACGGTCGCCCCTCGAACTCGATGTCGTTGGGAGGGAGGCTGCCCGTCAGGGGCGGCGTGCGCACGAGGCCCGCTGACGCCACGCCCGGTATCCCCTCGACTCGCGACAGCAGGTCGGAGTAGAAACGGGTGACGTCGCTCGGTTCCGGATAACTGTTCGTCGGTATGCTCAGCGAGGCCGAGAGGACCGCGTCAGCACTGAACCCCGGATCGATCCGCGTCAGATTGCCGAAGCTCCGCAGGAGCAGCCCGCCCCCGATCAGGAGCATGACGGCCAGCGCCGTTTGCCCGACGACGAGCACCCCGCGGAGCCGGAAGCGCTCCTTGCCGGCCGTGCCCCCCCGTCCGCCGCCGCTGTGGAGGGCGGCGCGAAGGTCAGTTCGGAGCGCCCGGAACGCCGGAGCCAGGCCGAACAGTAGGCCACTCAGGAGGGTGGCTCCCGCCGTGAATGCGAGCACGGTCCCGTCGAGCCCGACCCCGTCCAGCCGGGGGATATCCGCCGGCGCGAGCGCGATGAGCGAAGTCAGGCCGAAGCGTGCGACGACCAGTCCCGCGGCTCCCCCGAGCAGCGCGAGAACGAGGCTCTCCGTCACGAGCTGCCGCACGATCCGGCCCCGTCCCGCTCCCATCGCGGAGCGCACGGAGATCTCCCGCGCGCGGCCCTCGGCTCGCACCAGCAGGAGATTCGCCACGTTCGCGCAGGCGATGAGGAGCACCAGCCCGACCGCGCCGAGCAGAACGAGCAGGGAGGTCCGGACGTCACCCACGACATCGGCTTGGAGCGGCCTCAGGAAGGCGGGATGCGCCGTCGTATTCCAGCTGTGACCCAGAGTATGGTCGGCCCCCCACCCCTCGACGAGACGTTCCAGCTCGAGCGTGGCCGCCTCCAGCGTCACACCCGGCGCGAGCCGCCCCAGGATCCGCGCGAAGTGGCTCGAACGACTGGGCGGATCGGCCGTATCGATACCCGCCGGGATCCACGCGTCGGTATCCGAATCGGGGAAGGCGAACGACTCGGGCATCACCCCCAGCACCGTGACGGACCTGCCGTCCAGCTCGATCGTGCTTCCCACGACCGTCGGGTCCCCGGCGAAGCGGCGTGTCCAGAGCCCGTGGCTGAGGAGGACGACATCGTCCTGGCCGGCCACGTCCTCCTCGGCACCGAACGCGCGCCCCACCGCCGGCTCGACACCGAGGACCGAGAACATCGTCCATGAGAAGTACACGACGTCGAGCCGCTCCGGGCTCTCTCCGCCCGTCAGCGTGCGCTGCGTGCGCCCCCAGATCCCGAGCTCCTCGAACGAGCTCGTGGCGTTCCGGTAGTCCTCGAACTCGGCCCAGGACGAGGGAAACTCCATGAGCTCCATGGTCGGGAACTGGGACCAGACCACCGTGAGCCGATCCGGCTCCGGGTAGGGGAGCGGCCTGAGCACGACGCCGTTCACCACGCTGAAGACCGCGGTGTTGGCCCCGATCCCGAGCGCGAGCGTGAGCACGAGCACCGCCGTGAAGCCCGGCCTGCGCGCGATCTGCCTCAGCGCGTAGCGGGTATCCTGCATCCATCCGTCCATCATCATCCACCCCCTCCCGTCGTCACCGTTTCTGCCCCCACTCCCGGCCCGCGCCCTCGCGGTCCAGGCCGCCTCCACCACGTCGACCGTGGCTCTCGTCCAGACGCCGAGGCGAGCACCGGAACCCCTCGCGTCTCGGAGGATCTCCACGAAGATCCGCTCCATGCTCGGCCCGTGACGTTCCCGGAACCGGCTGGGCAGGAGCCGGAGGAGCGCGCGGTACGCTAGCGGCGCCCGATCGCCCGGGCTCACCCCTCGTGCGCCTCCCGGAGGGCCATGCGGGCCATCGCCACCACGTCCTCCAGGCGGGCGGTCTCCCGCTCCAGAGCCAGCCGGCCCTCCGGCTGGAGCGCGTAGAAGCGCCACCGCGCCCGGTCGCCGTCGGCGTCCTCGGAATCGGTCTCCGCGATCCACCCGGCATCCCGCAGCTCCTCGAGGGTGCCGTACAGGGTCGCCGGATACAGCGTGACCGCGCCGCCGCTCTGCTCCTCTGCCCGGCGGCGGATCTCGGCTCCGTGGAGCGGGCCGTCAGCGAGGGCGAGCAGAATATGGTAGCGCAGGGCCTTCACGGAGCCTCCGGATCCCGGTCGGACATCATGAGTACGACATCATACTATGGAATCATACTGTGCTTGTCCATGGCGCGGAGGCTGTGGCGTGGAGGTCCGGCGGATGGACAACCGAGAGGTATCTGCGCTCGGGGACTCGCACGCATAAGCTTCAGCTTCATCCGCGCAGCACTCTTCCCGCCCCGAAGGAGACCGATTGTGGTGGCTTGGACGTCCTACGCCCTGATCGCGATGGGGCTCGCCGTGCTCGTGGTCGGAGCCGAAGCCCTGGTCCGGGGTGCGTCACGTCTGGCCGGAGGGGTGGGCATTCCGCCGCTCGTGGTCGGCCTCACGGTCGTGGCGTTCGGTACCAGCGCGCCGGAGCTCGCCGTCAGCCTCCAGTCGGCCGTCGGCGGCCAGCCCGATCTCGCCCTCGGCAACGTCGTCGGCAGCAACATCTTCAACGTGCTGTTCATCCTGGGACTGTCGGCCCTCATCGCTCCGCTCGTGGTCTCGCATCAACTCGTCCGCATGGACGTCCCCCTCATGATCGGCGTCTCGGTGCTCCTGCTCGTGATCGCGCTGGACGGAAGGATCGGGCGGCTCGAAGGAGCGGTGTTGTTCGGTGGCATCGTCGCCTATACCTGGTTCCTGATCCGACAGGGTCTGCGCACCGGACGAGCCGACGCCCTGGAGGCAGAAGGGCCTGAGCCGGCTCCCGGATCGCCGCTCGCCAACATCGCGTGGATCCTCGGCGGACTCACCGCACTCGTGCTCGGATCGCGATGGCTCGTCACCGGATCGGTCGACGTCGCGCGCGCCTTCGGTATCAGTGAGCTCGTGATCGGCCTCACGATCCTGGCGGCCGGGACGTCCATGCCGGAGGTGGCGACGTCCATCATGGCCACGGTCCGGGGCGCTCGCGACATCGCAGTCGGCAACGTCGTGGGCAGCAACATCTTCAACATTCTCGCGGTCCTCGGGCTATCCAGCGCGCTGGCGCCGGACGGGATCGCCGTGAGCCGCACCGCTCTCGTCTTCGACATTCCGGTGATGACCGTGGTCGCGTTCGCCTGCCTCCCGATCTTCGTGAGCGGCTACAGGATCGCGCGTTGGGAGGGACTGCTGTTTCTCGGCTATTACGTGGCCTACACGGCCTACCTCGTGGTCCACGCGGTAAACCACCCGGTGCTCCCGGCCTTCCGGACCGCGATGATCGGCTTCGTGCTGCCGCTCACCGCCGTGACGTTGCTCGTGGTGGGCGTGAGGTCCTGGCGGGCGCGCTGATGGCCCGGTGAAGCCCTACTCGATAGCCATGGACTCCGCCACGAGGACGAGTCGCTCGATCGCCACCGTGCTCCCCATGCCGTCGAGCACCGGTCCCTCGAGCGCGGTCGGCCAGGCGTTCACGAGCTTCCAAACCTGCACGACCTCTTCCCGGTCTTCGGTGAGGAGTTGGACGGTCACGGTCCGTCGATCCGGGGCGCCGTTCAGGGAGGTCGTGAGCCACTCGTACAGGGTCGTATCGCCGATGAGGCCCCGCGTGAGCGTGACCGTGACCGGCTTCGCACGTCCAGGGACGAGCCGGGGCGCGTTGGACTTGTCGTTCCCCGCCCGGTACTCAAGCACCTCCACCGACAGGTCGAGGCCCTGGACTCCGCTGAAGCCCGCCTGCACCGAGGACGGGTCCGGCCCGCCGAAGGAGACCAGGAAGTTGAAGGATCCGTAGGGTGTTTCGCGAAGGACGGCCATGTCAGGCTCCGTGCCAGGTGAGATCGTGGAAGACGAGCTCGAGCTCTTCGAGCGCGACGCCGCCGTGGAGCGCATCGTAACGCGGCCCGGCCCAACGGACGGGCCACGCGCTCGTGAGGTGCCACGTGTGCAGCACCTCGCCGCCGGCCCGCTCGAGGTGCCGGATGGCGACCGTGCGGACCGCAGGCTCCCCCCTCATCGCCTCCTTCCGCCACGCATAGAGCGTCCGATCCCCATCGAGCGCGCGGGTCAGCAGCAGGGTACCGTGCTCGGCCGGAGCGCTCCACAGCACCCGCTTGGGATCCTTCGGATGCTCCGGATCCTGTTTCGACTCGAGCTCCTCGACCCGGGACGCCAACTCGAGCCCGGACACGCGGGCACACGACAGGGGCCGGCCGTCGATCTCCACGACGAAGTTCGCGGCCACCGACAGATCGACGCCTGGGCCGGGGCGGTCTGCACGAGGCTCGAGGTGGACGTTCGGACGGCCGGGGTGGCCCCGACGAGGTCCGTTGGGCGGCGTCATTCGGTTCCCTTGGGTGAAGTAGGGTACTGATCGACCTACGCTACGACGATACCCGGGCGGCGCAACCGGGTGGGGGGCCGGACCCGCCGCGCTGGAGCTGCGGCCGTTCTTTGCGGCGCCGGAGGGAGCTGGTTATCTAGGAGGATACCGTTCTTCTGAAGCGGGAGGTGGTCGTGGGTCGAATGGTTCTCGTAGCGCTCTTCGTGCTCACCGCTTGCCTGCGTGCTCCGGCCGTCGAATCCGACCTGGCCGTCGTCGGCGTCACGCTCATCGACCTGGAGACCGGAGAGGTGCTCCCGGACCGGACGATCTTGGTCAATGACGGCCGCATCGTCGCTGTGGGGCCCCGTGCAGAGTTGGCGGCCGCCGATGGTGCCGAGGTCGTCGATGCCGACGGCCTGTACGTCATCCCCGGCCTTTGGGACACCCACGTCCATTCCGCGGCCAACACCGACTGGCACTTCCCCCTCCTCGTCGCGCACGGCGTCACGTCGGTTCGCAATCTCCACGCGACCGTCGACACATCGCTCGCATTGACGCAGGCGGTGAAGCGACGGCTCGGTTCCGGCGAGCTGCTGGGCCCACGTTTGCTGGCGAACGGAGGCGTCGTGGATGGCTCACCCCCGGTCTGGCCGGGCTCGGTCGTCGCCGAGACCCCTGAAGAGGGTCGTGCCGCGGTCGATTCCCTCGTCGATGGGGGGGCGGACTTCATCAAGGTCTATGACCGCCTCCGGACGGACGTGTACGACGCGGTGGCCCGGCGGGCGTCGGAGCGCGGCATCCCCCTGGACGGCCACGTACCCTTCGACGTCCCGCCCACGCGAGTCGCCGAAGCAGGCCAACGCACCATTGAGCACGCCTCGGGGATCGGCATGGGGTGCGCCACGAACGCCGATTCACTGCGCGCCGCCCATCATGCCTATGTCGAGCGAGTGGGGACGATGTCCTGGCCGGAGAACGAGGTCGGATTCTTCCGGCTGGCCCGCTCGGCCCTGGAAGCACGGGACGAGGAGCTGTGCAGGGCCACCATCGATGCCTACGTCGAGCACGGCGTCGCCGTCACGCCCACCCTCGTGGCGTTCATGGGTCCGGAGCTTCTGCTGGCCGATACCGCACGGCTATCCATGATCCCGGCCGACTTTCGGGAGAGTTGGAGCGCCATGGCCGCCCAGGGGCCGCACCCGGTCTACGCCCTGATGACGCCCGTCCGGGGGGTCGCCATGGAGAACCGGCGAATGCTCTACGAGGCTGGCGTGCCCTTCCTCGCAGGAACGGACCTCGGCAATCCCTTCCTCGTCCCGGGCGTCAGCCTCCATGATGAGCTCGAGGCCCTCGTCCGCGACGTGGGCATGAGCCCTCTGGACGCGCTCCGGGCCGCGACCCTCGAGCCAGCGCGCGTTTTCGGCCTGGCGGACTCGCTGGGGACGGTGGAGCCCGGAATGCTGGCCGACCTGGTGCTGCTCCGCGCGAATCCCCTCACGGATATCCGGCACTCCCGTGAGATCGCCGGAGTGGTGATGGGTGGCCGCTACTTCGCCGAGCGCGGTCTGGACAGTCTCATCGCGTCGGCGGCTGCCTCCTCGTCAAGGTCTCGATGACCATCCGATGATCGAGGGACGAGGGGCCAGCCGAGAATGGCTCAGCTGGCCGAAGACGCCTCCAGGGCCCGATCGATTTCGTCGCGGACCGACGAGTGCGCTTCCTCCGGCCGCCTTTCGAGCAGTGATCGGAGCGCGTCTTCTGAGCCGACGCGGCCCAGGGCCCACGCGGCGTGCGCTCTGACCAGCGGATGCGGATCCTTCAGACCCTGCGACAACACGGGGACGGCGGACGGATCGCCCCAGTTGCCGAGGGCGACGGCCACGTTCCGGGCGAATCCCTCGCGCCCCGGCCGGCGGATCGGAGAACCACGCGAGAATGCCTCCCACGACGACTCGTCGAGCGCGGTTCGAAGCAAGTCCACGAGCGCCGGCGAGCGCGTCCCCGGATGCGTGGCGGCCGATGCGTCCTCCTCCGGCAGCGGCTCCACCCCCACGGGCAACGCCCCCACCCCACGCGCCGCATAACGCGGCTCGGGCTGGACCCGCTCCGGCATACGACCGTTCCAGGGACACACCTCCTGACAGATGTCGCACCCGAACACACGGTTCCCGATGGCGGGCCGGAGCTCGCGCGGGATGGGTCCTCGAAGCTCGATGGTCAGGTAGGAGATGCACCGGGTCGCGTCGATGACCGGCGCGCCCGCATCGTCCCGGCCCAGCAGGGCGCCCGTCGGACACGCATCGAGACACGCCCGGCACGTCCCGCACCGGTCGGCTTCGAAGGGTTCGTCCGGCGGCAGCTCGACCTCGAGCAGAAGGGCGCCAAGCAGGAAATACGACCCCCGCTCCGGGTCGATGAGCATGGTGTTGCGGCCGAACCAGCCGATCCCGGCCCGGCGCGCCAGGTCGCGCTCCAGCACCGGCCCGGTGTCCACGTAGACGCGGCCTGGGCGATCTTCCAGCAACAGCCGCTCCGACAGCCATAGCCGTAGCCGCTCCAGCTTCCGCGCGAGGACCCGGTGGTAGTCGGCGCCCCGGGCGTACCGCGCCACGACCCCGAGGGAGGGGTCGTTCGGCACGCCCGGCGCGTCTTCAGACCCGTATGCGTCGGCCACCACCAGCACCGAGCGAACCTCGGGCAGACTCTCCCGGAGATCCTCTCGCCTCCGGACGGCGTCGGGGCGGGCCAGGTACGTCATCTCGCCGTGGTACCCGCGATCCACCCACCGCCGGTAGAACGGGCCATGCTCGGTGGGATGGGGGTCGGTGATCCCCACCGCGGTGAAGCCCTGGGCCAGTGCCTCCCGCTTCAGCGCCTCGGCGAGCGCGGCTGGATCGTGGTGGACGGCAGGGTCCATGACGAGCTCAGCGCCGCGCGGAAGCGGCCGGGACCCGGTACTCGCGCCCTTTCCACCGCACCCGCCGCCCTCGCAGCCACGATCGGGCGAGAATGAACGACGTGACGCCGGCGCCCACAGGGTAGAGCAGCCCGTACCACGCGGGGGCACCGAGCCGGTGGGTGAACCAGCCGAACTGGAGGACGCTGGCGGTCACCGCCACCGCCGACCATGTCAGCGCCTCGGACATGGACGCAGCCGTCCACACACCGGCGGTGACTCCGACGACCGACACCGCCAGCACGAGGGGCGGGGTCAGCCACATCAGCACGGACCCCGCCAGGGCCATCGGCGGGACCAGCGGACGCATCCAACGGGGGAAGGTCTGCTGGCCCCCGAGCATGAGGTTTTTCGACCAGCCGGCCACGATCTCCCCGAGGGACCGGTACATCCGGGTGGAGAGGCCGTCCTCGGCGCTCCGGATCCGGAGGCGCATCCCCACCCGCTTCACGTGCTGAGCGAGAGCCAGGTCCTCCACGACCTCGTCGCGCACCACCTCGTGCCCGCCCACCGCCCGGTACGACGCCGCCGGCATGAGGATGTACTGGCCGTTGGCGATGGCGTCCCGCCACCGGTCGTTCCCGGCGATCTTCTCGAAGTCCGGGAAGCGGAAGAGCATCCCCAGGAAGACATGGGGCTGGAGGAGGCGCTCCCAGAACGTCTCCATGAGCTGGCGACCCATGAGCGTCAGGAGGTCCGCCCGTTCCGCCCGCATGCCGACGATGGCGCGCCGGAGAAGCGTGGGCGCGTGGACGGTGTCGGCGTCCGTGAAGAGGAGAGCGTCCCCCTCGGCGGCCCGCGCTCCCTGCCAGCACGCCCATGGCTTCCCGAGCCAGCCCGGGGGAAGGGGCTCGCCGTCGAGCACGCGAATGGCCCGGGCTCGCCCCTCGGGGACGCCTCGTGCCAGCGCGCCCGTCCCGTCCTCGCTCCGGTCGTCCACGACGACGATCTCGAAGTCGGGATAGTCGGACATCGCGACGGAGGCGAGGCACCGCTCGATGTTGTGCCCCTCGTTCCGGGCCGGGACGATGACGGTCACGAAAGGAAGGTCCCCGCGTTCCGACCCGGACGAGCTCCCGACGCGGTCCGGGGGCGAACCGGCGTCGGCATCGTCACCCTCGGCGCCCGCCTCCGGCAGCTCGGTGGGGAAGCGCGCACGGAAACGGACGAACGCCAGCGCGGCCAGCCAGGGGAGCGTGGCTGCGAGCGCGAGGGTCATTCGCCTTCCCGTTCAGGGCTCTCGGCGGATTTTAGAACCCATCTTTCAGAATCACGCTTCTTGTACTTCTCGAGCACCTGCTCGAGGGCCTCACCCAGGTCGATCCCCTGCTCGTTGGCGATCACCAGGAGGACGAACAGGATGTCGGCCAGCTCGAGCGCGAGATCCTGCTCGGCCTCGCCCGGCTTCTTCGTCTTGTGGCCGAACCGGTGGTTCATCTCGCGCGCCAGCTCCCCGACCTCCTCGATGAGCCGGGCCAGATTGGTCAGCGGCGGCCAGTAGCCCTCTTCGAACTGGGAGATCCAGGCGTCCACCCTGGCCTGGGCTTCCTTCAGCTCCACCGGTCTACTCCTCGGGACGGTGTCACGGCTCGAGCACCAGCTTCCCGAATACCCCGCCGCCTTCGAGCATCTCGTGGGCTCGTCGGGCCTGGTCGAGCGGCAGCGTCGCATGGATGGCAGGCTCCAGGTCGCCGTCGAACACCATCCTCATGACGCGTCGGAACTCGGCCGGGGATCCCATGGTGCTCCCCATAATAGAAAGCTGCTTCCAGAACACCAGTCTTATTTCTGTCACGCCGCGGGCACCCGTGGTCGCGCCGGACGTCACGAGCCGGCCACCGACCGCCAGGGAGCGTAGGCACTCGGGCCAGATCGCTTCGCCCACCGTGTCGTACGCGAGGTGGACACCGCGCTTTCCGGTATCGCGCCAGAGCTCCCGGCTGAAGTCGACCTCCTTGCGGTCGTAGACCACGTGGGCGCCCATGTCCTGAAGCCGCCCGACGTTCTCGGGCCCGCTCGTCACGGCGTACACCTTGGCCCCGGCCGCGACGGCGATGGCCACCGAGGCCGTACCCACCCCGCCAGACGCGCCGGTTACGAGAACCCGCTCGCCCGCGTGGAGCCCGCCCCGGGTGATGAGCGCCCGCCAGGACGTCACGAAGGCGAGTCCGGCGGCCGCCGCGCGAGCGGAAGAGAAACCGTCAGGGATCTCCATGAGGTTCGAGGCCGGCACGGCCACGTACTCGGCGAAGCCTCCCTGGGTGTGCTCGCCGATGATCCGGAAAGGAGGGCGTTCGAGGACACTTCCGCCGTCCTCGACCTCGTACCAGTCGTACCCTATGGACGGATCGACGACGACCCGCGTGCCGATCGGCACGCCCTCGACGCCCGCCCCGAGCGCCTCGACCACCCCGGCGATGTCGGACCCTCCGATGTGAGGCATCGGCGTCTCGATGGGGAGGCCGCGGCGGATCCACAAGTCCAGGTGGTTCATCGCGGCGGCCTCGACCTTCAGACGGACCTCACCGGGACCTGGCTCGGGCAGCGGCACGTCGGTTCGGACCTCGACGACCTCCGGGCCTCCAAACTCGGAGAACACGGCAGCGCGCATCGTATCGGACATCTAATGGGACCCCTCGGACCAAGAGCGTACATCTGACTCGACCGGGCACCCGAACCTCGTCGCTCGAGTCCCGGCTCTCGTGTCGAAGTGTAGTGCCATGCCAGACGGACCCGGTACCCCGTGCCCCGCGCCACGCCCCTTCCGGACTGTACCGACGACGGACGAGAGGCGATCATGTAGCATGAACGACACACATCCCGACGCCGCCGGAAAGGCGAACGGGCACGCCGACGACGCGACCCTCGGCGGGTACTTCGAGATGCACGACAGGCCCCCGGCCTTCGAGGGCTCGGACGGTCACCCGTATACCGTCTCCCTCGAGATCGAGCGGAGCGGCGATCTTCGCCGCCCCTACGGTGGTTATCTGGTCTTCCCGCGTTGGGCGGAGACGGGGGTCGGCATCGTCGGGCACGTCGAAACCGCCACGCTGAACGAAGGCGGATCGCAGGAGGAGGTTCTCGCGGCCCTCGGCGAGCTCACGCTGTTCGAGGTGCAGGACCTCCTGGAGCGCGCCATCGCCGCCTCGCGCTCCGAAGCCGACGCCTGAGGCCCATGCCCGACTTCCTGCGCATCACCGAGATCTTCCACTCGATCCAGGGCGAGTCCACCTGGGCCGGGCTCCCCTGCACATTCGTGCGTCTCACTGGATGCCCGCTCCGGTGCGCATGGTGCGACACCGCGTACGCCTTCCACGGGGGGGAGCGCAGGACTTTCGACGAAATCCTCGAGGAGGTCGCGCGCCACCCGACGAAGCTCGTGGAGATCACCGGCGGGGAGCCGCTCGCCCACCCCGGCGCGATCCGACTCGCCGACGGGCTCCTCGAGCGGGGCTACACCGTGCTGATCGAGACATCCGGAGCGTTCGACGTCTCCGGACTCGACCCGCGGGTCCACCGGATCATGGACCTGAAGTGTCCCGGATCGGGAGAGAGCCACAGGAATCTGTGGGCCAACCTCGATCACCTGACCGAGCGCGACGAGGTGAAGTTCGTGATCGCGGACCAGGCCGACTACGAATGGGCGCGGGACACGATCCGAGAGCACGGCCTGGACCGGCGCGTGCTGGACGGCCGCCTGCGCGCGCTCCTCATGTCACCGGTTTGGGGAGCGGTCGACCTGGAGGAGATGGCCGGATGGATTCTCGAAGACGGTCTCCCGGTCCGCTTCCAGACCCAGCTCCACAAGCTCATCTGGGGTGCCGACAGGATCGGCGTGTGACCGGAACGCCCCACGGACCACTGGAGACCGACCCGCGCTTCTGGGTGCTGAGCGAAGCCCTCGCGTCGTACGCGAGTGACGAGGACGATCCACTCCTCTTCGACGACGCCTACCTCCAGGCCGCCGTCGCCGTGGTCCTGCGCGCGAAGCCGGACCTCGAGCTGCTTCTCATCAAGCGTGCGCAGTCCGAGCGCGATCCCTGGTCGGGTCACATGGCGCTCCCCGGCGGGCGCCGGGACCAGGACGACGACGACCTCCTGACCACCGCCGTGCGGGAGACGAGGGAGGAGACGGGTGTCGACCTGGACCGTCAGGGACGCTCGCTCGGCCGGCTGGATATCGTCGCTCCGTCCAGCCCCCGCCTCCCCAAGCTGACGATCTCACCCTTCGTCTTCGGCGTCGGCCCGGACGTCCCGGCCGAGGTCGCCAGCCACGAGATCGAGCAGGTCTACTGGATCCCGCTCAGCGACCTCCGTGACCCCGCGACCCACACCACCGTCGACATCCCCCTCCCCGGCGGCACCCGCCCCTTCCCGTGCTTCGAGGTCGCTGGCGAGATCGTCTGGGGCCTGACCCACCGCATCCTCACCCAGTTCCTCGAAGTCGCCCCCGCCCTCCACCTCGAACGCCTCCAGGACGACTGACGGTTCAGCCGGGGTCCGCGAGCGGTCGTCGGGGACGGCGCGGGGGAGTCGGAGTCGGCGAGCGGATCGGATGTGCCGCCCAGGTGAGGATCAGCAGGGTCGTGGGGGACGGCGCGGGAGACTCGGGGTCGCCGAGCGGATCGGATGCGAAGCATCCGTAGCGAAGCGCCCCGTGCCGCCCAGGTGAGGATCAGCAGGGTCGTGGGGGACGGCGCGGGAGACTCGGGGTCGCCGAGCGGATCGGATGCGAAGCATCCGTAGCGAAGCGCCC
>JAWLHJ010000007.1:0-211894 GCA_041690395.1 Longimicrobiales bacterium
CGAAGTTGCTCGCGTCGATCTGGTCGAGCGGGCTGTAGCGCGTCCCGTAGTCGTCCGCGCCCCACTGCCTCCACTCACCGACCGGCGTGCCGCGCTCCATAGCCTGCGCCCACACGGACGAGGGCGTGAACGCCCCGATCGCGGCCAGGGTCAGCACGGCGACCGTGCCGAGCCCGAATACGAGGTCACGCCTCGCGTTGATCGAATCCACCATGGTCCAGCCACACTCCTGCAAGAGGAACCGATGTCACGCGAACGAATCCGCGTCGGCGGGCGAGCGGCAACGTAGAGGCCGTGTGTTGCATGTGCAAGCGAACGGGCGGAGCCTTCGAGGGTGCCGCGACGGCCCCGGACTTTCTAGCTTTGTGCCTGCAGCTTCAGCAGCACCTGGAGGGGTGGCAGAGCGGTTCAATGCACCGGTCTTGAAAACCGGCGGGCGCAAGCCCTCGTGGGTTCGAGCCGAGCGGCCTGGTGGGTCATTCCGCGCAGCGGGCCAGCTGGTGATCCGCGAGACGAGCGAGGACGCGCTGGTAAGCGCGCCCGGAGCTCCATCCCACCTCCGGCAGCGTGGACGAAGTAGGATGGTAGATTAGCATCCCCTGGAGGGGTGGCAGAGCGGTTCAATGCACCGGTCTTGAAAACCGGCGGACTTCGGTCCTCGTGGGTTCGAATCCCACCCCCTCCGCTTACAAGCCGAGTGGCCATCGGAGACCTTCACGCGTCATCCGACCGATCCGTCGAACCCACGCGCGCTTTCGGAGCGCGCCTTATGGGTTCGAGCCGAGCGGCCCGGCAGTTGGTCCCGCGCAGCGGGCCGAGCGGGCAGCCCGCGAGCCGAGCGAGGACGTGCCGTAGGCGCGCCCGGAACTCCATCCCACCCCCGCGTTGTCAGTATCCAGGCGTTCGGCGACCCCGCCGGTTGTTCCGGTCCTCCGTAGAACCCGCTGCGATCTCTCAAGGAGAGCGCTAGAATGCGCTCGCTGCCTCCGAGAGGCGCGGGCGCCGGGACAGAGTCCTGCTGGCGTCAACCTGACAACGGGGCCCCTGCGGATAGTGACTTGGCGACTTGACCGCCCTAGTCGGCGGAAAAGTGACTCGCCAGGGAAGGCCGCGCGCGCGCCTGAGCGATTCGACGCCGCATACGGCGGAAAAGCCGACATGGCCCCGAACGCCGCGCACGAATGCAGGGTTCTCGCCGAGGTGGCGGGGCGAGGCCGGCGCGGTGATCCGACTCCATGCTGTGGACGGGGCGCCGGCAGGGTCGGTAACGTGGCATCGCCAACGGGGCCTCACCGCCACGCCCCCACGATATCCTCCGCGATCCGCCCCAGCGTGGCCTCCAGCTCGAAGAAATCCCCCGTGTTCTGGTTGGTGAACACCGAGACGATGGTCGGCCCGCCATCGTAGAAGAGGATCCCGACGTCGTTGCCGGCGATCGGGGGCCAGTCGCCCGTCTTGTGCGCGACGCCCACGCCCTGCCATCGGACCCGCTGCGGAAGCCGGCTGGTGTAGAGCTGATCGCCCAGGATGTCGATCATCCGGCCCGTCGACGCCTCCCCGGCCAGCTCCCCCTCCAGGAGTTGCTCGAGCAGTCGGCCCATCTCCCGCGCCGTGGTGCGGCCCAGCCAGGCCGTGGAGTCGCCCTCGAGCTCGAACGACCGGGCCGCGGATCCCTCGTCGGAAGGGAATCCCGCCTCGAACACCTCGCGGTCCGTCATCGAGGCGAACGCCGGGTCGGCCCGAACCCACACCTCCCTGAAGAGATCGCCCGTGGTCATCCTGAGCCGGGTCTGCGCGTAGCCTTCCGCCGCGAGCAGCTCGTTCACCCGCTCGAGGCCGACCGCCTCGATCACCATGTCGGTCGCCGTGTTGTCCGAAGTGATGATCATCTGGGTGACGAGGTCGCCGAGCGTCGGCGTGAGTCCGGGAGCGAATCCCTGGAGGAGCCCGCTTCCGCGCCGCATGTCGTCGACACCGACCATGTACCGCTCCGACATGTCCAGGCGCCCGGCTTCCGCGTCCCGGAACGCCTGAGCCATGATCGGGATCTTGATGACGCTGAGCGTGTTCATCGGCCGGTCCGCGCGGATGGCGATCTCGCGGCCGGTGGGCAGGTGTTTGGCGTACACCGAGCTGATCGCGTCGAGCTCGTCGAGGCGAGCCGCGACACGGTCGGCCAGCGTGGGTACCTCGGCCGCGGAACGCTCGGGCGGCTCCGAGCAGGCGGCTAGGCCGAGGACGACAAGAGCCAGCACGGCCGTCGGGGAGGGCCTCGTCGGGAGGCGCAGGGTGGCCACGGCCGGGGGCTCAGCCTTCGTACTTGAACGACACCTTCACCTTCGCGCGGTAGGCCTTGATCTTGCCGTCCTCGAGCTGCAGGTCGAGCTCGGAGACCTCGGCGATCCGTAGGTCCCGGAGGGACTGCGACGCGCGGGTCACCGCGGCCGTGGCGGCCTTCTCCCAGCTCTCCGTGGACGTTCCGACGAGTTCGATGACCTTGTAGACGCTCTCAGCCATGGTGTCTCTCCTGCAAATGGAGTGATCAGAACCCTGACTATGGCGGTCGGGACGTCGCGTCGCCAGCGTCGGTCGTGCCGCGAGGACTCCCTATCGCACCTCCGCCGCCTTGGCCAGATCCTCGTCGTTCCCCGCCATCAGCAGTGTGTCCGATTCCTTGAGCGGGGCATCCGCATCGGGCACCGAGAGGATCCGGTCGTTGAGCATGTCGTGCACGGCGACGACGGAGATCCCACGCTTGCGCGGCAGCTCGAGTTGCCGCAACGACTGCCCGACCCAGCTCTCGGGGACCGCCATCTCCTGGAGGCTGAAGTTCTCGCCGAGCGCCACGTAGTTCAGCAGAGATCGACTGGATATCCGCTTGCCCAGGCGAACTCCGGACTCCCGTTCAGGAAAGATCGTCTCGGTCACCCCGATCTTCTCGATCAGCCTGCTGTGGTCGTCCGAGATGACCTTCACGTAGATCTCCGGAACGCCGAGCTCCCTGAGCAGCAGCGCGCTCATCGCGCTGGCGGTGATGTTGTCGCCCGTGCTGATGACGGCGGCGTCGGCGTCTTCCGCTCCGATCTGCTGGAGGGTCCGGGTATCCGTGCCGTCCCCCACGGCGGCTCGCGCGACGGCCCGGGCCATCCGGTCCACACGGTCCTCGTCCCGGTCCATGGCGATCACGTCGTGCCCGATGGAGTGGAGGGTCCTGGCCACCGTCGATCCGAAGTTGCCGAGGCCGATGACGATGAATCGCTTCATGAGGGTATCCCGGTCATCCGATGATCACGTCTTCATAGGCGTAGCGGACTTCGCTCCGGCGAGATCTTCGACGGAGGGCGATGGCCGCTGCGAAGGTGAGTGGGCCCACGCGGCCGACGTACATGAGAACGATGATGAGCGCCTTGCCCCATCCCGATAGACTTCCCGTCGCGCCCATCGAGAGCCCCACGGTGTTGAATGCGCTCACCGCCTCGAACATGTGCTCGAGAAAGCCGCCGGGGTTGGGTGCGCCTGGCACGGATCCGACGATCGTGAACAGGAGGATCCCCAGGGTCACGACGGCGAAGCCCACCACGAAAAGCCCCGTCGCGCGCTGAACGGTCTCTTCAGGAAGCGAGCGCGCCTGGAATGTGGCGACCGTATGCCCGGTGAGGCGTGCCACAGCCAGGAGCAGGAGGACGGCCAGCGTCGTCGTCTTCATGCCGCCGGCCGTCGATCCCGGAGATCCTCCCACGGACATCAGCACGATGGTGACGAAGTTGGTCCCTTCGGATACCGAGGCGTGGTCGACGGTGTTGAAGCCCGCGGTTCGGGACGTGACGCTCATGAAGAGGCTGTTCACGAATCGATCCGCGGTCGCGAGGTGCCCCAACCCACCGCTCCACTCGAGCAGCGCGAAGACCAGCCACCCTCCCACCAGCAGCGCGGCGGTCGTCCACAGCACGAGACGCGAGTGGAGGGACAGGCGCTGACGCGCCCGCGTGGTGCGCCGCCGCCACTGGACGTGGACTTCCTCCAGGGTCAGGAAGCCGAGCCCGCCCAGCACGATGAGTCCCATGATCACGCCGAGCACCCCGGTGGAGCCCTGGAAGCCCATCAGGGAGTCGCTGAACGTCGAGAAGCCCGCGTTGCAGAACGCGCTGATCGCCTGGAACACCGCGTGCCAGGCGGCCTCCGTCGGTGTGAACGTGGGCAGCCAGAGGACGAAGAGCAGGAGGGCTCCCACCGCCTCGAAGGCCAGGGTGAACCGTACGATGTTCCTTACCAGATTCTTGAAGTCCACGTCGGGGACGATCTGCGCCGTATTGGCCGTGAGGGCCTCGTGGTGCAGCGAGAGGCGCCGACCCAGGGCGAGAATCACCAGCGTGGTGAACGTCAGCATGCCCAGGCCGCCCAACTGGATGAGCAGCAGGATGAATGCTTGGCCGAGAGGCGTGAAGTACGTCGCCGTGTCCACCACGATCAGGCCGGTCACACAAGCCGCGCTCGTCGCGGTGAACAGAGCGTCCATCCAGGAGAGACCGGGGCCGACATAAAGGCCCGGTATGGTCTTCAGCCCGATGGTTCCGAAGGCGATGAGAATGAGAAACGAGAGGACCAGCAGGCGCGGCGGCGTGAGCCTGCTGCGGAGCGTCGCAAGAAGCCGTTCGTTCGCCAGCGCGGGTAGCTTCACCGGCACTCGTCCGCCTGCGGGGCGTCCGGGCGGTCGATCCAGAGGAGGCTGGCGCGGCAGAGCAGACGGGGAAGGGAGTCGTCTTCCACTCGGACGCGGGCGTCCGGAGTGACGAGCGTCCAGGTTCCGGTGTCCGACGCGGACAAGCGAGCGCCGTGGCCGGCGAAGATCCCCGCCCGCTCGGCCGCCCGAAAGGCGAGCCCGGTATCGGCGGAATAGCCGGGTAGCCTACGGTATGGCTGGGGCGCCAGCGGTGCACCGGGGTCTGCCGGCACGTAGTGATGGGCGAGCATGTCTCCCGGGTGCCCGACGAAGCGCCCGCCCTCGTACAGAGGGGTGTGCCCCAGTCCAGCCGGGTGCCACTCGACCCACGTGTATTCTTCGATGCGTAGCGCTATCTCCAGATCGAGGTGGAGCTCCGCATCCGACCTCTGGGCCGCGTTCCGGGATTCGTCTTTCGCGTTCATCACGACGAAGCATGACGACAACCCCGTTAAGGACGTACGAAGATCGGGCGGGAAGGCGTTAAGAAGTCATCAAGACTTCTGCCACGGGCCGTCGAGTCAGGGCAGATCGTACAGATCTTCCGCCGGGAGTCGCAGCTCGAACACGCTCCCGCCGCCCGGTCTCGGGTGGTAGGTGACGGACCCTCCCTGGGCTTCGGCGACCTCCCGCGCGATCGCGAGCCCGAGTCCGGTGCCGGCGTGGTCGGTCGTCGATGCACGCTGAAACGGCTCGAAGATGCGGTCACGCGCCGCTGGCGGCACGCCGGGGCCCCGATCGAGGACGGCGAAGCACAGAGTATCTCCCTCCCGGGACACGCGGACCTCGACCCTGCCGTCGTCGTCGGACGAATGATGGAGCGCGTTCTCGACGAGGTTCCCGAGCGCACGGAGCGCGTGCACGAAGTCGAACCGCCCGATGAGCAGGTCGCCGGGCGGAAGCGTGACATCCACGCGGTCGTGCCCTCCGACGCCTCGTAGACGTTGGAGCATCGATCCGACCAGGTCTTCCGCGGCATTGAGGCCGGTCTCCATGGGCAGCGATCCGCTGCGGATGCGGGAGAAGTCGAGCAGGTCGGTCACCAGCCGATTCAGGTGCTCGGCTTCCTCTTCGATCACGACGAGACGCTCGTCTCCGGTGGCGCGGAGCTCGTTAGCCAAGGCCCGGATCGTCGTAAGCGGCGTACGCAGATCGTGGGAGACGCTGGCGAGCAGGGCGTCCTTGACCCGATCCGCTTCTCGGAGCGCCTCCACGTGCTCGACCTCCTCGCTGAGCCTCACGCGCTCGACGGCGAGGGCGGCGTAGTAGCTCAGCGTATCCGCAAAAACTGCCTGGTCGCGGTCGAAATGAAGGCCCCGCTCGCTCGTCAGGTCCAGCACACCCAAGCTGCGTTCGCGCACTCGGAGAGGGATCAGGACCGAGCGTGCCAAGGGGTTGGCGCTCAGAACGGCCGGGACGTCGGACCCCGGCACGGATGGACGGACGACACCATCCGGTCCGAGGACCACCGGGTGGCCTTTCTCGATCTCGGACCGCGCATCCCCGGGGAAGAGCTCCCTCGCAGAGGGCTTTGGTGCCGAGGCCAGTAGCCGAGGCGCACTGCCGTCATCATCGAAGATCCAGACCCGCGCCAGCGCGACCGGCAGCTCCGAGTGGACCACGCGCACGATGGCGTCGACGGCGTCGACCGCTCGAGGTACGGACAGGCTTTCTGCGCCGAGCGCCGACAACCTGCGGACCTCCGCCGTCCGGTCCTCGGCCACGGCCAGGGCACGCCGCGTTCGGTGGAACAGCTGAGCCGCAACGGCGCCCGTCACGAGGAAGGAGACCAACACCCACCAGTCGAGTGGATCCTCGACCGTCAGCGTGTAGTAGGGCTCGAGGAGGAAGAAGTTGAAGCACAGGAACGATGCGACGGCGAGCCCCAGCCCTACCAGCCGCCCGTGGCGCGCGCTTCCACCGAGGACGATGAGCAGGTAGGCGAGGGCCATGTGCGCCTCGTGGGCCTCGCCACGGAACAGCCACAGGGCGAGCGTGCACGCCATGAGCACGACCAGCCAAGCGCCGAGCGCCAGCCAGGGGGCGGGCGTGTCCGGAGGGCGGGCGTCAGCCCGGGAGCTCGAATCGATATCCAACGCCGGGTTCCGTGATGATCAGCGTGGGCCTGACCGCGTCGGGCTCGAGCTTTCGCCGGAGATTCGCGACGTAGACGCGGAGGTACTGCTGAGGGTCTCCCGAGGAGGCCGCCCAGACGGCGCGGAAGAGCTGATGATGGGTCAGGGTGCGGTCGGCGTCGCGCAGGAAGGCGCGGAGGA
Source organism: Longimicrobiales bacterium (assembly GCA_041690395.1). Classification (GTDB taxonomy): domain Bacteria; phylum Gemmatimonadota; class Gemmatimonadetes; order Longimicrobiales; family Gaopeijiaceae; genus JAWLHJ01. The sequence goes on from JAWLHJ010000007.1 coordinate 6,997, forward strand.
GCTCCCATTCCGTGGGTGTCAGATGCACGTTCGCGTCCCCGCGCTTGACCGTGCGTGCCCCCGGGTCGATCACGAGGTCGCCGATTCGGATCGGGCCGTCGTCGCGCGGCATCTGCGCCATGCGGGCCCGTCGAAGCTGAGCGCGAGCCCGGGCGAGAAGCTCGACCGGGCTGAACGGCTTCGTCACGTAGTCGTCCGCTCCCTCCTCCAGCAGCCGGACCTTCTCCGACTCGGAGTGCTGGGCGGTCAGCACGATGATCGGGGCGATGGACCATTTGCGGATCTCCGCGCACACCCAGAGCCCGGGACGGTCCGGCAGCCCCAGGTCGAGAACGATCAGATCCGGCCGACGTGCCGCGGCGAGATCCACGGCGTCGCTGGCCGTGCCGGTCTCCAGTACCTCGTCGAAATCCTCTAGCAGCGCGTTGCGCACGGCCCTGCGGATGTGCGCTTCGTCGTCGACGACCAGCGCGAGGGTCGGAGCGGTCACGGTCGGTTGGGTCGCAGGGGGAGCGGTGCGGCGAATCGGAAGCTACGCTCCCGCCGTAGTAGGTGACAGATCATTCTGGCTCAACTCGAACCATGGGAATTGCATGCGAACACAGTATTACGGCGCGTCCAGCCTCGACGGCTTCATCGCCGACGAGAACCACTCCCTCGATTGGCTGACGCATGGCGACGCGACCGTTCCGCCGCCCGAGAGCAGCTACATGGACTTCATCCGGGACGTCGGTGCGCTTGCCATGGGATCGAACACCTACGAGTGGGTCGTCGAGCACCTGGCGGAAGGCGTGGACGGGGGGAAGGGGGCGGGCGCTTGGCCCTACGAGCAGCCGTGCTGGGTTTTCTCGAGCCGGGCGCTGAAGCCGTTGCCGGGCGCGGATCTCCGCTTCGTGGAGGGCGACGTCAGACCGGTCCACCGGGACATGGTGGAGGCGGCGGCCGGCCGGAACGTCTGGATCGTGGGCGGAGGGGAGCTTGCCGGGCAGTTCCACGACCACGGGCTACTCGACGAGCTGATCATCCAGATCGCACCCGCGACGCTGGGACGGGGTGCCCCGCTGCTGCCACGCCGCATCGCCTTTCCCCACCTCACGCTGACGTCGGTGCAACGGTACGGGACGATGGTGGAGCTGCGCTACGACGTGCCGAGAGACCGCGCCTAGGTCACCGTCGCGCCGAAGTCGAGGTTGCCCGTCTGCCGCGTTCCGTCGCGCCCGAACGCCTCCAGGAACCGGTCGATGCGTTCACACGCCACCTCCCAGTCGTGGTTGCCGAGGTTGAGGTTGAGGAGGTCGATGTACCAGGGCGGCTTCACGTCGCTCGCGAGGTACGCCTCGACGATGGCCCGCGCGATGGGCAGGGTGGTCGTCTTCGAGTCGTCATGCACGTCACGGTCGCGCGCGGTCAGCAGCTTCCGGTACTCCTCGTCCATCAGACGGTCGAAGAGCTCGCGCATGAACGGGTCGCCGGCCCGGACTCCGACCTCGGCGTCGCCCTCCGTGAGGCGCGCCCCCTTGTGGAGCCATTCCCAGAGGATGGACAGCCGGATCTCCCCGGTGGCCATGTCCTCCATGAGGTAGAGGATGTCGTCGTTGCCGAAGAAGTCGGCGGGCTTGAGCGCGGCCGCCTGATAGCCCCGTCCGAAGGCGTTGCCGTACTGCAGCGCCACCGACAGGAGATCCCTCGCCCCCGCCACCGTCCGCGGGGCGGGCTCGAGAAGCGTCAGCGCCGCCGCGTCGTCGGGCGTGTGGGTCAGGGGTGCGAAGTCGCGGCCCATCTGGTTGGCCTGGCCCACCCGCTCCCAAACCGGCCGGACGATGTGGACCATCTTCCAGTGCGCGACCCATTTCCCGCTGGCGCCCTCGCGCTGCTCCCGCTCGGCACCCGCGACCGCCTTCTTCATGCTTGCGGTCACGCCTTCCGCTGAGCCCACGGGGATGTTCGGCTCCATGCCGCCCTGCCAGAGCGCGTGGAGGCCGTTCCGGTCCGGCGTATTCACCGCGCGGCGCACCCGGTCCTCGTAGACGCGCATGTACCCGTAGGTCATGCCGATGGCGTCGATGTTCGGGTTGATGAACGCCGGGTCCCAGGCCATCGCGTCGGACACGCTGTTGATGTAGTCCCACCGGCCCGTGTTGAAGCCCACGAACCGTGGCGCGAGGGCGGCGCGGATCTCCATGAGCTGGTAGGAGGCCTCGAGCTGCTCCACGAGCACGTAGCAGCGGATGGTGCCCGAGGGGAGGCCGATATGCTCCTCGAGGGCGCCGAGCATCTCGTTCCAGAGCGCCGCTTCCTCCGCGGTCTGGATCTTCGGGAGGTAGAGCACGACGGAGCGTCCCTCGGAGCGGAGCCGTTGGTGGTTGCCGACCACGTACAGCACCAGGTCCACGATCGATGCGGAGAACCCCGTGCCGTCCCGCTCCCGCACGTGCCGGTCGTCCAGGTGCAGCCCACGGGCGCGGAAGATCCGGGTCGTGAAGGCGAGCTGCTCACGCCAGTCGGCGATGATCTCGCGACCGAAGAAGTCCATGGCCCATGCGTTCATCTCGCGGGCCACCGCCTCGGTGACGTCCATGAACGCGGGGTCGGAGGCGAACGCGAGCTTCAGGTTGCGCTGGTTGTCGAGCGACATCGTGTCGACCTGGCCGAGCGCGTCCTCCCCGTCGAACATCCACCCGTCGGCGCCGGAGAGCAGCGCATACGCCACGTTGCGGAGGCCCTGTTCGGCCGACGCGCGGGGCCGTGTGGCGGGACCTGTCCCCTGGATCCACTGGCGCTGTAGATCCGGAGGGATGTCTCCACCGTCGAAGTTCCCCGCGCGGGCGTCGGAAACGCGGACGTCCGTGCGCGGGATGAGCTCGTCGGGGGCGAGGAAGTCGATGCGCGTCCCCGTGCGGGCTCGTTCGGCGCGCCGGCGCGTACGCCGGGCCATGACGTCGAGGCGGTCGCGGTTCAACGGCGCGAGGGCCTCGAGGGCCGCGACGGCGTCGGTGGTGAAGAGGTCCGGGTAGCGCTCCCTCACGCCCGGTCTGTATTCCAACGTCTCATTTCCCTTCATGTCTCGCGCGTCCCCCTCAGCGCCTGGTCGAGGTCGTCCCAGATGTCCTCCACGTCCTCGCACCCGACGCTGAAGCGGATGAGGGACGGAGGGATCCGCTCCTGGCCTTCGATGACGGCGCGCCGCTCCATGGTCGACTCGACGCCGCCCAGGCTCGTGGCGTGGTGGATCAGCTCGAGTCGCGCGCACACGTCGCTGGCCCGTTCCCCGGGGCCGGTCGGGTCGAAGGAGATCAGCGCTCCGAAGTCCTTCATGAACGAGGCGGCCGCTCGGTGGGTCGGGTGGGTCTCCAGCCCGGGATAGCGGACCAACGCCACCTCGGGATGGGCCTCCAGCCGCCGGGCCAGCTCGCGTGCGTTGTCCTGGGCCCGCTCCATGCGCAACGAGAGCGTTCGGATGCCCCGGATGGTGAGGAACGCCTCCATGCCCCCGATGGTGCCTCCGTACAGAAGGCGCCGGCGGTGGAACTCTTCGTGGAGCTCCGGGTCGCGGGTGACGAGCACCCCGGCCAGGAGGTCCGAATGGCCCCCCATGAACTTGGTGGCCGAGTGCATGACGACGTCGGCGCCGTAGTCCAGCGGCTGCTGGTTCAGGGGGGTGGCGAAGGTGCTGTCCACCGCCACGAGGGCGCCTTCCTTGCGGGGGGCGCCGCAGATGGCCGGGAGATCGGCGACGGCGATCAGCGGGTTGGACGGTGACTCGATCCAGAGCAGGTCCGCCGTCCGCGCCGCCTCGACCCAGGCCTCCGTGTCCGCCGGGTCCAGTCGGGTGGCCCGCCAACGTCCCTGGGTCACCCCCTCGTCGATGAGCCCTTCGACACCGTGGTAGGGGTCCGAGGGCACCACCACGTGCGCGCCCGTCGGAAGCCGATGCAGGACCGCCGCCGCGGCCGCCATTCCCGAGGAGAACACGAGGGCCCGGCCGCCGTCCAATCCGCCCACGACCTCCTCGAGCGCCAGGCTCGTGGCGGTGCCGTCCGACCGGGAATAGACCCGCTCGGTCGGGAGGTAGTAGTTGGACGCGAACTCGGGGGGGACGTTGAGGGGCTCGCCCGGCGCGCGGGTGCGTCCGCTGGCCACGACCCACGTGGCCCGATTCCTGTCGTGCATGTTCCTCTCTAGATGGATGGACGGAAACGCACGATAGGGTAGGGGCCCGGGTCCCCGAGAGCGAGGGGTGGCGACGTCGACCCTCGCCGAATCGACGTTTCCGTCCCAAGTTGCCCGGGCGTTGGTGACGCGACCGGCGTTCGCCCGACCCGGCAGCCGCATTTCCATGAAAGGGATACGTCCATGATCCGTGCACCGCTTCCCCGTCCGATCGTCTCGGCTCTCGCGCTCGTCCTCACCGTCTTCCTCCTCCCGAGCCCGACCCTCGCGCAGGGCTCCGGCTCTGGAGCGGATGACGCCCTTCCTTCCATCGCCGACAAGACGGCGGGCATGGAGCGGATGGACGGGATGCTCCCGCTCTACTGGGACGCGGACCTGGGCCAGCTCTGGATGGAGATCCCGGAGCTCGACACCGAGATGATCCACTACGTGGGATACGGGGCTGGTCTGGGGTCGAACGACCTGGGTCTCGACCGCGGGGCGCTCCGCGGATCGCGCATCGTCGAGTTCGAGCGGGTCGGGCGGAAGATCCTCATGGTCCAGCCGAACTACGACTTCCGGGCGAGCAGCGACAATCCGGACGAGGTGCGGGCCGTGCGGGAGGCGTTCGCGCGTTCGGTGCTGTGGGGCTTCACCGCCGCCGCGGAGACCGACGGGCGGGTGCTTGTCGATATGACCGACTTCCTCATCCGTGATCCCATCGGCGCGGGCGACCGGATGCGGCCCGGGACGTACCGGCTCGACGACAGCCGCAGCACGATCTACACGGACTACACCGGCTCGTATCCCGAGAACACGGAGATGGAGGTCGAGCTTACCTTCGTGCAGCAGGGCGGTGGGGGCGGCGGGGGCTTCGGCGGCGGTGACTTCGAGGGTGTCGGGCAGGTGGCGGCGACCGGTGAGGCCGCGAGCATCCGCATCCACCACTCCTTCGTGGCGCTGCCCGACGACGGCTACGAGCCACGCGCTTTCGACGCCCGGGCCGGCTTCGGATCCGTATCGTACCAGGACTACGCGGTCGGCCTCGGGGAGGACATGACCCAGCGGTTCATCCGCCGTCACCGTCTCGTGAAGCGCGACCCGGGCGCCGCCGTCAGCGAGCCGGTCGAACCGATCATCTATTACCTCGACCCGGGGACGCCCGAGCCCGTGCGCTCCGCGCTCCTCGACGGGGCCCGTTGGTGGGACCAGGCCTTCGAGGCCGCCGGATTCCGGAACGCGTTCCAGGTCGTCATGCGGCCGGACTCCATCAGCCCGCTCGACGCGCGCTACAACGTGATCAACTGGGTGCACCGCTCCACGCGTGGCTGGTCGACGGGTGGCTCCGTCACCGACCCGCGCACGGGTGAGATCATCAAGGGCGTGGTGACACTCGGATCGCTGCGTATCCGGCAGGATTACATGATCGCCGAGGGGCTGCTGTCGCCGTACGCGACCGGCGACGAGACGCCGCCGGAGCTCGCCGAGTGGGCGGTCGCCCGCATCCGCCAGCTCTCGGCGCACGAGGTCGGTCATACCATCGGGCTCGGACACAACTACTACAACAGCGAGGCGGGCCGGATCTCGGTGATGGACTATCCGCACCCGCTCGTCGAGCTCAACGCCGACGGCTCGCTCGACCATTCGCAGGTCTACGACGCCGATATCGGGGAGTGGGACAAGGTCGCCATCACCTATGGATACGCGCAGTTCCCGGAAGGCACGGACGAGTCGGCCGAGCTCCGTCGCATTCTCGACGAGGCGTGGGAGGACGACGTCCGCTACATGAGCAACCAGGACATCCAGACGACCCCCCAGGCCGACCAGTGGGCCAACGGCACCGACATGGCGGCGGAGCTGGAGCGCATGATGGACGTGCGCGCCGCAGCGCTGTCCCGGTTCGGCGTGAACGCGATCCAGAACGGCCGCCCCATGGCGACGATCGAGGAGGTGCTCGTTCCGCTGTACCTGCACCACCGCTACCAGACCGAGTCCACGGCCACCGCGGTCGGTGGTGTGGCGTACACCTACGCCATGCGCGGGGACGGCCTGACCCCTATGTGGCGGGTTCCGGCAGACCAGCAGAACCGAGCCCTGGACGCACTCATGCGGACGCTCGCGCCGTCCGAGCTCACCCTTCCGGTCTCGGTGGTCGAGGCGATCCCGCCGCGTCCTCCGGGCTGGGGTCGCACGCGCGAGCTCTTCCCGAGTTACACCGGGTCGGCCTTCGGGGCCGTGGTCCCGGCCGTCGTCGCAGCGAGCCACACCGTGAGCGCGCTGCTCACGCCGGACCGCGCCGCGCGCATGATCGAGCAGAAGGTCTTCGACCCATCGCTACCAGGGCTCGACGACGTGCTCGATCGGCTCGTCGACGCGTCCTTCGGCGCGACGACGAACGGTGCCTATGAGGCCGAGGTCAAGCGGGCCGTCGAAGGGGTTGTCGTCGAGCGCATTCAGTGGCTCGCGGCCAACGCGGATATGCCGCACGTCCGGGCCATCGCGACCTCGACCCTGAGTGGCCTCCGGAACGTCCTCATGGCGATGAGCGATGCGCCGCACGCCACCATGCTCGCCATGGATATCGAGCGGTTCCTCGAGCGCCCGGCCGCGCCGGCCACGATGCCGGGCATGCCGAGCGCGCCTCCCGGAGCGCCGATCGGCCAGCCCGCGATGAATTGGCTGGGCTCGCTCGGCATCGGGCAGCCAGCCATGGATTGGCTGTACCGGACCGAGCCGCTCTGCACGTGGGAGGAGCACGGCTGGCACTAGCCGGAGTGGGCCGCTTTCGACGGCAGGGTCTCCGGCATCCGGAACCAGACGACCAGCGTCGACAGGAAGACCAGAACGCCGACCGCGGCGGTAGCCGGGGCGATGCCCAGTCGGTCGGCGAGCACGCCGGCGAAGATCGCGCCGAAGGCATAGCCCGAGTCGCGCCAGAGTCGGTATACCCCGACCGCGGAGCCGCGCCAGGTCGGGTGCGCGACGTCGGCCACCGCCGCCAGTAGGGTCGGATAGGCCATCGCCGTGCCCGCGCCGAGGAGGGCGCTCGCGGCGAACCAGGGCCAGAACGAGGACATGCCGGCTACCATGAAAAGGGCGGTGGCCTGGACCACCATGCCGCCCGCGATGAGGGGCTTGCGGCCCCAGCGGTCGGACAAGCCACCGGTCCATAGCTGCAGCACGCCCCACGCCGCCGGGTAGATGAACGTCAGGATGCCGATCTGACCCATGGTCAGGCCTCCGGCAGCGAAGAGGAGGGGGAAGAGCCCCCAGGCCAGCCCGTCGTTGAAGTTGGTCACCAGCCCGGCCTGGCTCGCGCTGAAGAGAGCGGGATGCTTCCAGCTCGCCATGGCGAAGATTTGACGGGTCGTGAGCAGTCCGGCGAGCTCCGGATCGGCGTCGTCCTGGACGTGATCCCGAGCGTGTTCCTCGGCCTCCAGCGTCGCGTGATGGGCGGTCTCGCGAACGAAGAGGAGCGTGAGGCCGAGGCCCAACGCCACGAACGCGATCCCCAGATAGAAAGGCTCCGGCCGGAGCCCGTACGCCTCCGCCACGTATCCGGTGGCCAGGGCGGACAAGGCGACCGCCAGATATCCCGCGAACTCGTTCAGGCCCATGGCCAGGCCGCGCGCCTTCGGACCCACGAGGTCGATCTTCATGATGACCGTCGTGGACCAGGCCAACCCCTGGTTGATGCCCAGGAGCACGTTGGCGAAGACGATCCACGACCACGACGGGGCCCACATGAGCAGGAAGGGAACGGGGATGCCGAAGAGCCACCCGGCTACCAGAACCCACTTCCGGCCGAAGACGTCCCCGAGGCGGCCGGCGAAGAAGTTCGTGGCCGCCTTCACGAAGCCGAACGTGACGATGAAGGAGAGGATGGCGCTCCGCGCCACGAGGCCGAACTCCTCTTCCGCCATCAGGGGGAGCACGGTGCGCTCGAGGCCCACCATGGCGCCCACGAACCCGTTCACCAGGACGAGCAGCCAGAACTGCCTCCAGTTCTCCCGCAGGCCGAGGCGGACGGGTCCGGCCCCGCTCATCGATGCACCGGAAACCCCAGTGACGCCCATTCCTGGACGCCCTCCTCCATCCGGAAGGCCTCGAAGCCCTCGGCCCGGAGGCACTCGACGGCCTGACGCGAATAGAGACAGTAGGGCCCACGGCAATACGCGACCACCTGTCGGTCCCGGGGGATCTCCGACAGGCGTCGCTCGAGCTCGTCGATGGGCATGGACACGGCACCCGCGACATGGGCGGACGCGTACTCGTCGGGTGGACGGACGTCGAGCAGCACGACGTCACCCTCGGCGAGACGCGCGCGAAGCGTGGCCGCGTCGACGGCCTCGAGAGCGTCCGGATCGTCGTAGTAGTCCCGCACGACTTCCCTGACCTCGGCCAGGTGGTCGAAGGCGACGTCCTGGAGGGTGCGGATGAGGTCGTGCACGGAAGGGCTCGCCAGACGATACAGGACGCTCTGCCCGTCGCGTCGTGTGCGCACCAGGGAGGTCGCGCGAAGCTCGCGGAGGTGGTTGCTGGTGTTCGTGACCGAGAGTTTCGCCTGGGCGGCCAGGGTCTCCACCGCTTTCTCACCCTGGGCCAGGAGGTCGAGGAGCACGAGCCGCGACGGGCTGGCGAGCACCTTACCGACGCGGGCGAACTGGGCGAAGAGGGTGGTCTTGGGATCGGGCATTCGACTCGAACCTATTTACATTGATTCAGCAAGTGCTGAAGTATACTCCGGAGGTCGCTCTGGTAAAGAGGCCCTCGAACCCGAACCACGTGCGATGAATGTCGAGTCCGGAGGCCTACGCCAGCTGGTACCTGCAGCCCCGAGGCGCGTGGATCGGGGAGCGCGAGTTCCTCCTCCTCCGTCGCCTCCTCGAAGCTCGGTCCGAAGATGCGATCCTGGATGTCGGATGCGGGACGGGGTACTTCACGGGTCGATTCTCAGAGGAGACCCGGCGCCCCATGGTGGGGCTGGACCCCAATCACGAGTGGCTTCGGTACGCGCGCCACAACGTCCCCTGCGCGAGCTGGGTGGCGGGGACCGCCGAGGCGCTGCCGTTTCGGGACCGCTCCTGTCGATGGCCGTGACGAGCCTGTGCTTCGTCGAGGAGGACCGGAAACCGTGCAGGAGATCGCCCGCGTCACGCGTAGGCGCCTCGTCCTCGGGCTACTCAACAGGAACAGCCTGCTCTGGCGTGAGAAAGGCGAGGATCCCATCGGGGCTCGTACCAGGGGGCCCGGTGGCATAGCCCGGCGGAGCCTTCGCGCCTCCCTTGGGGGGCGTTCCTGGCCGTGGTGTGCGACCTGCGGGAGTAGGCGAGTGTGGCCTCGGCGGGCGGCGTCACCTGCCGGTCATGTCCGCGTGCATCCGCCGCATCATGTGCCGCCGATGCTGCTCCAGCCATCCGCGGAACTCCGGCCGCACACCCGGGTCGAGCGACTCCTCGATCCGACGGTGCGCCGCCTGGGTGGCAGCTCTCAGCGCTTCCGGGCCTTCCGCCGCCGCGGCCATCACGCCGGTGTGAAGTGAGTCCAGGAGGGTACGCAAGCGGGCGGCTTCCGCTGGCGAGAGATCGATGTGGTCGGCGAGGGACTCCACGGTGAGGGCGCCTGCGTCGGCGGGGGGCGGCGTGAGGAGCGCACGATCCACGACGATGCCCAGGGCCATGCCCGCCACCACCAACAGCGCGCCCGCCCCCGCGGCCCGGGCCTTATCGGTCATCTTCCTCATCGCCGCGCTCCATCGAAGGTCAGCCAGGCGAGGACCGGGTCTGCGGGAATCCCGAGCCGGTCCCACAGCAAGGTGGGGTCGCCGTCGGCCGCGATGAGAGCCAGCGCCACGTCGTCGGTGCCGGGGGTCGGCGGCTCCGCCCCCCGCTCGCCGATCCCGACGGCCAGCAGCGTCGCGACGGCCGCCGCCGCGAGCAGGGCGGTGGCGCCCCACCGGTCTCCGAGCTCGGCTGTCCAGGACCTCCCTTGTGACGGTTCCACCGCCCCGGCAGTCGGCTCCGTCCGGGCGGACAGCCCGGGCTCCAGCGCCGTCATGACTCGCCGGGCGTACTCGTCCCAGTAGGCGTCGGCGGCCGGGGGTCGACGCTCGGGGAGGTAGCTCGCGGGAATGGGCTCCACGCCGGGATCCCCAGCTCCATAGCTCGGTCCGTCGTGTTCACGATCGTTCATCTGCCTATCCTCCGGCTTCGTCCGTCACGTCGGCGTGCGCGGCGAGCGCCGACCGTAGATGTCTCCGTGCATGGTGCACGTGCGAGCGTACCGTGCCCGGGGAGATCTCCATGATCCTCCCCGCCTCCGCGGCTCCTATCCCCTCCACATCGACCAGCCGGAAGGCGGTCCTGCGCTGTTCCGGGAGATCTTCCATCGCTCGAGCGAGCCGCACCCGGAACTCCGCATCCTCCGCCATCCGGTCCGGTCGAGCCTCGGTAGCCTCCGGACCGGGAATGGGGAGCGGCTCGGTGCGGCGCACGCTCTCGGCCTCGATCCGGTTCCGGGCGACGTTCCTCGCGATCTGATAGAGCCAGGGCGCGAAGGGCCGCCCGGGGTCGTAGCTGTCGATGGCCCGGAGCGCGCGTACGAAGGTGTCCTGGGCCACGTCCTCGATCTCCGCGGCCTCCGACAGGAACGAGGCGACCACGGCCTGGACGGGCCGGACATACCTCCGAACGAGTCGCTCGAGGGCGATCCGGTCGCCGGCCTGGACCTGCCGCGCCAGGGCCTCGTCCGTCGCATCCTCGTCACCCAGCACCTACGCCCCGGGTCCGGGCTACGGCGCGGGCGGGCCGTGTCCCCCGCGCTGCATCATGCCGCGCATCATCGCGGCCATGCCCTCGTCGACCATCTCCGTCACCTCGGCCGCGTGGCCCTGGAGCGCCTCGACCAGGGCCGGATCGTCCGAGGTCTGCACCACGGCGACGCCCTTGTCCGTGTACTCGAATTCCGACTGGATCCGCTCGTAACCGTCGAAGATGGCCGGCAGGGTATGGCTGAAGAGGTTGAAGACCTCACCGCTCTCGAGCCGACCTTCCATGCTGGCCACGTGCGCGACGATGGCGCTCGCCACTTCCGGGTACGGCGACTCGGTGACGGTGCGGATGCCGTTGGGCAGGTGGACGACCGTGCGCGTGATGGAGCCGTGGTTCGCGAGGAGCTCGTGCACGAGCTGCATGTCCGCCGCGAACGCGGGGTCGCCGCCTCCCATCTGCATGTAGTGCCGGCCCATGGCGTCCTGATCCATCCGACCCATGCCCCCGTGGTCCATGCCGCCGCGACCTGTCGGACCCATCCCGCCGTGATCCATTCCGCCGTGATCCATGCCGCCGTGATCCATCCCGCTGTGATCCATCCCCTCGGCTCGGTGATCCGAGCGCTGGAACGCCATGAACTCCCGGATGGCCTCCAGCGCCTGGGCATCTTCGGTGATGAGCCGAAGCTCACCGCCGCGGGGCAGGTCCCGGTACACGTACTCGATATGCTCCCGGCGGGCCGCCATCACGTCCGTGCCCGGCACCTGCTGCGCGTGCACGAACGCCGGGGTGCTGAAGTCACCGGCCTCGAATGCGGCCTGGATCTCCCGAAGGTGCCGGCGGATCTGCTCGATGCCCGCCGAGTCGTCCCGGTCATGCTGGTACTCGATGCGACCACCGTCGGGGAGCGCGTCGAAAACGTGCGTGGACGCGTACTGATCGACGCCCATGCCGATGGCGCCCCGCTCCTGGAGGGCCTCGAAATCGGGATGCTCGGCGGGTGGGACGGCCTGGGCCGTGGTCCGGAGAGGGAGCGCGCCCAGGGAAAGCGCGAGCAACAAAGCGATCCGAGACGTGGGACCTGGAGACATATGGACATCCTCGACGAGTGGGTCTTGGGGAATGTTCTACTCCTCTGTACAGACGAGGGTCACCGGGCGTTGAACCGCGTGCCCCGGGCGCCATGACGACGTCGTACAGCCGCGCGTCGCCGCGGGATGCGTAGAGCCGTATGCCGAGGAGCATCGTCCATCCTCCGTGAGCGAAGGGTGTCACAATAGGATACCCGATTCTCGCGGAACCCTCCCGCCCATCATCCGGTTCGGGGCGCATCCTCGGCGGTCGGCCGGCGGCTCCTCGAACCGGGCGTTATCGACATGGGCGAGTCCAGACCGTACCTGCGCACCGACCCTACCGATCGGAGGTCGTTTCTTCGGCTTGCGACCGGCATCCTGGCGGGTGGGTCGACCCTTCTCGCCCAGGTCGCCTGTGATGGCGACGGGTCCACGGGACTCCAGCCTGGCGGAGACCCGGACATCTCGTCCCCCGACGACGGCGGGTCGGGATCCTGCTCCATCTCGGAGGACGAGATCTTCCAGGGCGCCGTTCGCGACGCCATTCCGGCGCTTTCGGACCCCAGCATGTCCGCGGCCGAGAGCGCCGACTTCCGATTCCTCGAACCCAACGACCGTGTCATCGGGCTCATCGGGGGGTCCGTGGCGCTCGCGGTGCCGCTGAACATCCTCTGGTGGCACGAGATCGTGAACGTCTGGTTCGAAGGACGCCGGATCGCTGTGACGCACTGCCCGCTCACCGGATCGAGCCTGGTCTTCGACACTGGCGCCGCGAACGCAGACTTCGGCGTCTCGGGTCTGCTCTATCGGAACAACCTGATCATGTACGACCGCGGAACCGGTGAGTCTCTCTGGCCTCAGATGCTCCGGCGGGCAGCCTGCGGACCCCTTCGCGGCACGAACGTCGAGATGGTGCCGGCCGTGGAGATGAGCTGGCACCGTTGGCGCACGCTCCACCCGGGGTCCGAGGTCGCAACGTCCGACACGGGATTCTCGAGGAGCTACCGGGTCTACCCCTACGGCGCGTACGGTGCGGAAGACAATGGGCAACTCCTCTTCCCGCTGTCGGCGAGATCGATCGTCGACGCCCACCCAAAGAGCGGGTTCTGGGCATCGCCGACCGAGCGCCGACGGTGGCGTTCCCCTTCGGATGGCTGGCCGAACTCGGGAGCGTCGCCGTGGTCAACGACGCGCACCGGGTCGTGCTCTGGGACGAGGCGGGGCAGGCGGCGATGGCGTATCAACGGGACCTCGACGGTCAGACCCTCGGCTTCGAGGTCGCGGGCGGACGCGTGGTCGATCGCGAGACCGGCAGCACGTGGCGAGTGGACGGCCTCGCGGTGGCAGGACCGCTGGAGGGCCGGCGCCTGACGCCCATCGCCGAAGCCTACGTCGCGTACTGGTTCGCCTGGGCCGCCTTCCATCCGGACACGTTCGTGCGCGGGGAGGAGTGAGACCGACGCACGGTCTCAGCGGGTCGAACAATGGCCTCTTATCCGTCGCGGGCCACCGGGGCAACGCATCCAGGCTGCGCGACGATCTCGCACGACTTGACGGGAGAGGTGAGGGTCATGATAGTTAGGAGTCCTAACAATTAACGCTCCTTCTTGTCGCCGAGGTCTTCCATGTTCTACACGGCACTGCGCTTCGTACTGGTCTCCGCCCTCGCGTCGCCCCTGGTAGCGGCCTGCCAAAGCCCCGTGACACCGACGCCCGCTTCCTCCGATCTCGATATCACGGCCGTCGCCGTCCACCACGTGCCGGCCCTTCGGGTTCTGGTCTTCGAGCAAGAGGTGGCCGGCTCGGCCGGAGCGACGGTGCCGGACGCTCGCGGTCAGATGGACGGCGCTCCGGTTCTCGGGTACGTCTTTCCTACCTCGCTCAGGCCCGAGGACGTGGGCTTCGCGCCGGGTGAGGGTGTGGTCGCTCTGGCCGTCACGTCGCACCCCGATTTCGACGACACGCCGCTATGGGACGAGGACGGCGATCGCGATTACGACAACGACGGCGTACGATTCCACACGCACTGGGTGGTTCTGACCGGCGACGATCGGGTGCCAGGCGGACTCTCGGTGAAGGAGACGCAGCGCATCGAGCAGGATCTCCCGCCGACCAATCCGGGCATGCCCATGTACCTCGATTCGCCGGGCTTCTCGGTCGTGCTCGACGGCAGTACGCTTCGCGTCGTGGTGCCGCTCGACCGGGTGTCCGGCCGTAGGGACTTCACTTTCGACGCGGTCACGGCGTACATGGAGGTGAACACGTCGGACGCCGAGCGCCCGTTGCTGGGCGTCTACCACGTCTACGAGGTCCTCTCGGGCGACCTCGGGATGCCTTACAGGGTGACGGAGGGAAGGACCTTTTGACCGACGGATCCATGGGTGAACATCCACCCACCCGGAGCGCGGGGGGCAGCGTGCCGTTCGAGGACGACGAAAGTGCGAGCCGCCGCACGCTGGTCGCGCTGTCGAAGGTCGGCCTCGCGCTCCGGGACCAGGCGTGGAAGGATACGGCTCCGCGGGGGCTCAATCCGACCCAGGCCCAGGTGCTGATGGTTCTGGCCCGCTCCGGGTCTTCGCCCCTACGCCTGTCCGCCATCGCCGAGCACCTCGCCGTGAGCGCGCCGACCGCCTCGGATTCCGTGTCCGCGCTGGAGGCGAAGGCCTTGGTCCTTAAGGGACCGGCTCCGGATGATGGACGTGCCCTGGCGGTGACCCTGACGAAGGAGGGCCGAGCTGTCGCGCGGGAGCTGGCCATGTGGCCCGATGTTCTCCTGGAAGCGGTAGACGTGCTCGATGAAGTCGAGGAGGGCGTGCTCCTCAAGGCGCTTCTCAAGATGATTCGGGAGCTGCAGGATCGGGGTCGGATCGCCCCCGCACGGATGTGCATCACCTGCCGTTACTTCAGGCCGCACGTCCACGCCGACCCGCGGGCGCCACACCACTGCGCCTTCGTGGACGCACCCTTCGGCGACCGCAATCTCCGTGTGGACTGCCTGGATCACGACGCGGCTGAAGCCGACTCCGGGTGTCGGAGCTGATGGCCGATGGGCGCCGGACATCTGGCACTCACCGTGTAACGACCGCGGAGCTCGCGGCTTGCCGCGACGCCCCCGAGACCGGATGTTGGCGCGAACTGCCGTCCCGCCCGGCGACCGCCCACCGTGCCGGGTTCCGTCTGCGTGGAGTCGTCATGGTTCGTCTCGCTCGTGCTCTCAGCCTCACCGCCGTGGTCCTCATGACCGCGAGCTGCATCGCGCCTCCCGACGACGAAGCGGTCGCCGACGCGACGGGCGCCGTGCTCCCGGAGTGGGAGATCGACCCGACCTGGCCGCCCACGCTGCCGAACGACTGGATCCTCGGGGACATCCGCGGCCTGTTCATCGACGACGACGACCACCTGTGGGTGATCCACATGCCGTCGAGCCTGACGTCCCAGGAGATCGGCGCCGCCGTGGACCCGCCGATCGCCGACTGCTGCTATCCCGCGCCGCCGGTGCTCGAGCTCGACCCGGAGGGGAACGTGATCCAGGCATGGGGCGGGCCGGGCGACGGATACACCTGGTTCGACCAGGAGCACGGCATCTACGTCGACCACAACGACTTCGTGTGGATGGGCACGAGCAACGGCCAACACGTGATGAAGTTCACCCGGGACGGCCGCCACGTCCTCACTATCGGCGAGCCGGGGGTGAACATGGGGAGCAACGACTCGACGCACCTCGGGGGGCCCGCTGCGTTCTACGTGGAGCCGAGCACGAACGAGCTGTTCATCGCCGACGGATATCGTAACCGACGGGTGGTGGTCTTCGATGCGGAGACCGGCGTGTACAAGAGGCATTGGGGGGCGTACGGAAACCCGCCCGACGACGAGTACCGCTACGACTACCCGGCGCGAGAGGACGACCCGCCCCTGCAGTACTCGACGGTGCACGGACTCATCGGGTCGGACGACGGACTCATCTACGTCGCGGACCGCCGGGGCAACCGCATCCAGGTGTTCCGCCAGGACGGCGAGTACCTCATGGAGCGCTTCGTCCTCCCGGAGACCGGTGGCTCGGGAAGCGGGTTCAGCCTGGGACTGTCGCGGGATCCCGAGCAGAGCATCCTGTACCTGATCGACGGAACCAACCAGAGGGTCTGGATGCTGCGGCGTGACGACCTCGAGATCCTCGGTCGCTTCGGCCGCCCCGGGCGGCAGGCCGGCGAGTTCATCCGCGCCCACATGGTCGTGCTCGACTCGCGCGGCTACCTGTACACCGGCGAGGCGGGGAACGGCCGGCGGCTGCAGCGGTTCCGGCAGCCCTCCCGGTAGAACGGTGGGGGGACACGAGGCGGGACGAAGCTGATAGCTTCAGATGCTCCGCGACTCCACGAGACGACTACGCGCCCATGTCCGACGCCATCATTCCCCCGCTCGCCCTCCACGGGTGGTACATGCTCACCCAGTTCGTCGACGTTCCTCCGCCCTTCGGAGACGACGGGGATGAAGACCGGACCCGGCGCCTTGACGAGCTCGGCGCGCTGCTTGCCGAGTGGGAAGACCTGGGGGAGGGCGGCTGGAGCGCGCTGTATCGGGTCGTGGGCGGCAACAGCGACTACATGCTCCTCCATCTCAGGCCGACGCTGGACGAGCTGGGCGAAGCGGAGCGCGTCCTGAGGCTCCATTCGTCGAATCAGGACCTGGTCGTGACCGGCGACTACGTCTCCGTGGTGGAGCTCGGGCTCTACGGCCACACGCTCGGTCTGGCCAAACGCGCCGAGCGCGACGGCGTCGAGATCGGTTCCGACGAGTGGAAGGCGATGGTCCAAGAGTTGCTTGCCGAACAGCTCGGGACACCCTACACGCAGCGCCGGCTCTATCCCCGGCAGCCCGACGACATGCCCTACGTGTGCTTCTATCCGATGAACAAGAGGCGCAACGTGGAGCAGAACTGGTACACGCAGACCCTGTCCGAGCGGGCCCGGCTCATGCAGGAGCATGGCCACACAGGGCGGGGGTATGCGGGCAAGGTATCCCAGATCATCACCGGCTCCGTGGGGCTCGACGACTGGGAGTGGGCCGTCACGCTCTTCTCGCCCGACCCGCTGCACTTCAAGGAGCTCGTGACCGACATGCGCTACGACGAGGTCACCTCGATCTACGGGGAGTTCGGCAGCTTCTGGGTGGGGCACCGGATCGCGACGGAGCGGGTCGCGGGGGAGTTGAAGGGGGAGTAGGCGCGGGAGGGACCTTCGGCCGTGGTGGCGACCGCCGGAGCTCGGAGGTCAGCCGTCCGAGCGCTCGGGACCGGCCTCTTCTTCCAGTTGCTTGAACGCCCCTAGGAAAACGTGCGTCGGCTGGGCCCCCGACACCGCGAGCCGGCCGTCGAGCACGAAGAAGGGCACCCCCCGGATGCCGATCTGGCGCGCCCGGGCCTGGTCCATCCGGACCTCCTGCTCGAACCGGTCGGTCTCCAGCAACGCGCGGACCTCGTCGGCGTCGAGCCCCACGTCGGCCGCCAGCGCTGCCAACTCGTCACGGTCGGAGATGGCGCGGCCCTCGGTCATGTACGCCCGGAACAGGCGCTCCTTCATCTCCGATTGGAGATCCCGGGACGCGGCGAAGTGGAGGAGACGGTGAGCGTCCAACGTATTGCCCCGCTTCGCGCGGTCGAAGTTCAGCTCGAGCCCCTCCTCGGCGGCCGTACGGGCCATCCCGTCCATCATGGCGCGAGCCTCGTCGACCGATGTCCCGTACTTCTCGGCGAGGGCTTCGTCGAGCTTGTCGATCGGCTCCCTCGGGGCCATGGGATCGAGCTCGAAGCTCCGCCAGACGATCTCCACAGGCTCGGAGTGGTCGTCCAACGCGCGCTCCAGCCGTCGCTTGCCGATGTAGCACCAGGGGCACACCACGTCCGACCAGATCTCGATCTTCATGCCGACGCTCCCACCCGCCGTAGCGTGCCGGTGAGGAAGGGAAGGAGCTGCTTCTTGCGGCTGACGACCCCCGGAAGGCTGTAGATCTCGCCGGGGTAGATGGGCGTGTACGTGATGGCCTCCACGAGGACGGAGCTTCCGGACACGAGGAGCAGGGAGTCCTGGCTTTTCACGTCGGTCACGAGGAGGGCGGCGAAGTCGAGTCCTTCACTGGTACGGCTCTTTTCCAACTCCTCCCTGAGCGGCACGCAGCGATCCCAGAACTCCTCGAAGCCGACCTCTTCGACCTGGGAGATCGCGAAGCGGAAGTCGCCCTCGGCGTATACCTTGCGGTCTAGTCGGATCACCTCGGCTGGCGACCGGGTCGCCACGACCGAGCCCGACGAGAAGATGACGTCCGCCATCTCGCTCCCGGTCAGCCCCGCGATCCCCTCGAGCCAGGACAGGATCTCCTGGTCCGTGCCGGTGGTCGTGGGGCTCTTCAGGTTCAGCGTGTCCGAGATCAGCCCTCCCATGAGCACGCCCGCGATCTCGCGAGTCGGAGTGAGGCCCGCCTGACGGTAGAGGTCCGCGACGATCGTGCACGTGGATCCCACGGGACGGTTGATGAACAGGATGGGATCCTGGGTCCGCAGATCCCCCAGTCGATGATGGTCCACGACCTCCACGATCTCGACCTGGTCCGCGCCGGGGACCGCCTGGCTGAGCTCGTTGTGGTCGACGAGGATGATCTTCGTCGCGCTCGGGCGCAGGATGTCGCGCCGGGTGAAGACCCCCAGCAGCCGGCCGCCGTCGTTCGTGACCATGAAGACGGCCGGGTCCAGCGTGGCGGTCTTCCTGCGTACGCTCTTCACCGTCTCCTCGGGTCTGAACGCCACGTACTCCGCGGACATCACCGCGCCGATGTGGGTCGCGGTCCGGATGGTCCATGCCGTCGTGGCGGAGTCGTACGGGCTCACGATCACGCTGACACCCCGGGCCCGCGCCTGCTCGAGGACCTCGGGCGCGGCGGCGAGGCCCCCGGTGATCACCAGAAGGCGCACGCCGAGCTCGATGGACCGCTCCTGGATGTTCCGTCGGTCTCCGACCACGATGGCCGTCCGCGTGACGTCGGTGGGCTCGGCGGTGGCGAACGCCTCGAACGAGTCGGGCGCCATGGCCGCGATCCGCACGTAGATCGGCTCGATGCGCTCGCCATCGACGAGGTGGAGGACCTCCGCCCCGAGCGCCCGTACGATGCTCGTGATCGACGTGTCGACCCATCGCATGTCCCGGTCGCGTTCCAGCCGCGGCACGAGATGATGTCCCAGCTGGAAGATCGAAACGATGCCCTGGAGCCGGGTCTCTCGGTCCACCACCGGAAGGACCTGGATGTCGCGCTCGTCGATGAGATCCAGGGCCTCCGCGCAGGTCGCCTCGGCGCCGACGGTGACCAGATCCCGGGCCATCACCTCGTGGAGGCGGGGGGTGACGTCTCCGACGAAAGTGGGCAGGCGTACCCCGAAGTGCTCGAGCACGGCGTCGATGCGGGGGTTGGAGTTCCCGCAGCGTGCGGCCTCGTAGGTGCCGGAGCCGGTGCGTGTCTTGAAGTCGGCGTAGGCGAGCGCCGAGCAGATCGCGTCGGCGTCGGGGTTGCGGTGACCGAAGACTCTGATGGGGTTGGGCATGCTGTGGGGCAGGGTGGATGGAGGGTGTTCGGCACGGTAGTCGATCCCCGGCCGGGCACCAAGTCCTCGGACGACGGTCTCTCGGTGGGCCCGGCGGACGTTTCGTCCGCACGCGTGATTCGCGCCTTGCCCGTCCCACACCCCACCAGTACCGTGACGCCTCATCCAGACCGGGAAGCCCCATGCTCCGTCGACAATCCCGAAACGCCCTCCGCCGCTCCCTCGTGGGGCGGACGCTCTTCACCGCTCTCCTGGCGGTGCTCGGACTCTCCGCCGCACCGCCGGTCCAAGCTCAGGCGCCACCCGACCTCGATCCCTTCGCCACCGGCCGCAGCATGGTGCAGGCGGACCTGAACGGGACGGTCCTGAACCTCTGGGTCTACAAGCCCGACAACTACGTGGGAGACGGCTTCGTCCTCCTCCTGCACGGCGCCTCCCGGGCCGCCGAAGCGTACCGCGACAACGCCCGGGGTTTCGCGGACCTTTACGGACGGATGGTGGTGGTCCCTGAGTTCGACGCAGAGCGCTTCCCGAACCGCCTCTACCAGATGGGCGGCGTCTTCCGGGAGGACGGGTCCTTCGCCGACGAGGAGGAGCGCACCTTCGCCTACATTCCCATGCTGGTGAGCCACATCCGGGGGCGCGAAGGAACGACCGAGCTACCGTGGATGGTCCTCGGGTACTCCGCCGGGGCCCAGTTCCTGGAGCGCCTCTCGGCCTTCATGGACCTGGACGCGGAACGGTTGGTGATCATGAGCCCCGGCTCCGCCATGTTCCCCACCCGCGACATGGACTACGGCTTGGGCTTCGGCGGGCTTCCGGACGAGTTCAGCAGTGAAGACCGGATCCGGCGCTACCTGGCGTTACCCATCACCATTGCCATCGGCTCGGCGGACCGGGAGATGGAACAGCTTCCCACCGGGGACGCCTACGACCAGGGGGTGCATCGCTACTCCCGGAACCTGCGGTGGTTCAACACCGCCATGGACCTGGCGTTCGAGAATGGATGGGACTTCAACTGGCGCATGGTCATCGCCCACGGCGCCGGCCACCCGCCTCCGGAGATGTTCAACCATCCCCAGATCGGGAACGCCCTCTTCGGGCACCGGCGCCGGCGTTAGGGTCGGCGGTCCACCGGCGGCACCGAGCGCAGGAAGAGCCAGAGCGCTTCCATCTCCGTATCCGTCATCTGCTCCGCGTAGGGCCGGATCATCGTCATCGGCGCGAGGAGCGGGGTTCCGTCGGGACGCGTTCCCGCGCGCATCGCCGTGACGAAGTCCTCGTAGCTCCAATCCGCCAGTCCGTTCTCGTGCGGGGTGAGGTTACGCGCGGGCGCCCAGCTGGGGTCGCCGCCCGGGATCGGGCCTCCGCCGAGGTCCTGTGTGTGGCAGCCGATGCAGACGCCTCCGAGGTGGCGGCCGAACTCGACGGAAGCCTCCGCGACGGGCGGTACCGGGGCGTGGTCCGCGGCGTGGGAGGGGATCGCGTGTGCAGACAGGGGGATCTTGCCCGCCGCGAGGAGCACGCGGCCCAACGGGCCGAGGGTCACGGGGGGCACGTCCGCGTCGATCGGGGGGAGCCCCTCGATATAGGCGACGATGTCGGATAGCTCCTGGTCCGACATGAGCTGGAAATCGACCGCCGGCATCGCGCTGGGCCGCCCGTCCGGGAGGATGCCGTGTCGCACGGCCCGGTCCCAATCGGCGGCGGTGTAGCTCGCGGTCCGTCCGCCGGCGCCGGACGTCAGATTCGGGCCGAGGAGCCGGCCGATGGCGGGGTCGTCCACCATGACGCCGCCTCCAAAGTCCTGGCCATGGCAGTCCGCGCAGGGGTACCGGGAAGCGACCAGGTGACGACCCCGCTCCCTGGCGCGTTCCAGCGCGAGGGCCGTCGCCTCTTCGTCGCTAAGCTCCA
The DNA here is from genome assembly GCA_041690395.1 of Longimicrobiales bacterium. GTDB lineage: Bacteria > Gemmatimonadota > Gemmatimonadetes > Longimicrobiales > Gaopeijiaceae > JAWLHJ01. The sequence continues at coordinate 28,488 of JAWLHJ010000007.1, forward strand.
ACGCGGCGACCTCCTCCGTGGCGAGCGGGAAGGGGACGGGGAAGTCGACCGAGTGCGACTCGACCGTGCTCGCCAGGAGGCGGTTGCTCGCGAAGGTCGCCCACACGTAGACGCCGATCACCACCAGGAGGACGGCGAGGACGCCGCCACCGAGCCACTTCAGAAGCCGTGCCATCGTTCGATCTCGGTGAGGGTTGAAACGGACGGGGCTTGCCCGATCGTGGCATCATTCGGCCGGTGACCTCGCTTGTCAATCGCCGCGAGTGGGCAGCGATCGGCCGGGAGCGCCCACCCGTGGGCGCCGTGGCCGACGCTCACGCGACCCTGTGAAGGGCGGCCGGGCCGCGCTAGGATTCCGTCTCCCGGTCGCGGGCCTCCGCGCCGACGGAACCACCTGCAGGAGAAGCGCCGTGTCCCAAGCTTCCGCGTCGCTCGCCGTCCGAGCGACCGGGCTCGTGAAGCGATTCGGCTCGCTCACGGCCGTCGACGGGCTGGACCTTCAGCTCGCCCGGGGCACCTGCCTCGCGCTCCTCGGTCCGAACGGCGCCGGCAAGACCACGACGATCGAGATGCTCGAGGGTCTAACGCGGCCCGACGCGGGGGAGATCGAGATCCTGGGACGGGCCTGGGCGACGGACGCCCAGGGGATCCGTGAGCGCATCGGCGTGCAGCTCCAGGAGACGCGGTTGCAGGAGAAGGTCACGGTGTTCGAGACGCTTCGGCTGTTCCGCAGCTTCTATGAGCGAGGGCGCGATCCGGAGGATGTCCTCGAGGTCGTGGAGCTCACCGACAAGCGCGACGCGAGGGTCGAGACCCTTTCCGGAGGCCAGCACCAGCGCCTCAGCCTCGCCTGCGCCCTAGTGTCCGATCCCGAGGTGCTGTTCCTGGACGAGCCGACCACCGGCCTCGACCCGCAGGCCCGGCGACGCGTCTGGGAGATCGTGAACGCCTTCAAGTCGGCAGGGGGGACGGTGCTGCTCACCACGCACTACATGGAAGAGGCCGAGCGGCTCGCCGACGACGTGGTGATCGTCGACGCGGGTCGGATCATCGCCGAGGGCTCGCCGACGGCCGTCATCGGCAGCCTGCACGCCGAGAGCATCGTCGAACTCCACCCCCGCGACGGCACCGACGGGCTGCTCACGGACGTGGCGTTACGCTCGCTCGCCGGAGTTCGCGAGGTCCGACGCGAGGGCGCCGCGTTCACCCTCGTCGTCACCGACACACAGGCGAGCGTGGGCGCCTTGCTCACGCATCTCGAACAGGTGGGCGTCGAGCTCGAGTCGCTCCAGACGCACTCGCCCACGCTGGAGGACGTTTTCGTGGCCCTCACCGGGAAGCACCTGCGCGATGGCTAGCCCGTTCCCCCGGCGGGCCGAGCTCATCGAGCTCACGCGCCACCGTACGCTCTCGTTCCTCCGGCAGCCGGAGGCGGTGTTCTGGGTGTTCGCGTTCCCGGTGGTGCTCGCCGCGGTGCTCGGGTTCGCGTTTCAGGCGCGAGAGCCCGCACCTAGCCTCGTGGGCGTGGTGGGACAGCCGGGCGCGTGGACGGAGCGATTGGAGGCCGACCCGCTCATCGAGCTCACACGCTTCGAGACGCTGGCCGAGGCGGAGCGGCGCCTTGCGGGCGGCCATATCGACGCGCTCGTGCGCTCCGTGGAGCCGGCCGAGCTACGGCTCGACCCGGCGCGTCCGGAAGCGGAGCTCGCGAGGCTTCGCGTGCTCGTGGTGGTCGGGGACGTGCCTTCCGAAGCGCTCACCGTCGAGCCGGTCACCGAGAACGGCGCGCGCTACATCGACTTCCTCTTCCCGGGTCTCCTCGGGATGAGCCTGATGGGCACCGGCCTCTGGGCCATCGGGTTCGCCGTGGCCGATATGCGGCAGCGCAAGGTGCTGAAGCGCTTGCTGGTGACGCCCATGCGGAGGTCGTCGTTCCTCGCGTCGTTCCTGACCTCGCGGCTGATGTTTCTCGCCGCCGAGCTCGCCCTCATCACGGGGTTCGGGGTGTGGATTCTGGATGTGCCGCTGCGCGCGTCTCTCCTGGCCTTTGCGACCGTGTGCACGGTCGGCGCCGTCGCGTTCTCCGCGGTCGGGCTCCTCGTCGCCTCGCGCACCCGGACCATCGAGGGCGTGTCCGGGCTCCTCAACCTGGTCATGGTACCCATGTGGCTCGGCTCGGGCGTCTTCTTCAGCTACGAGCGCTTCCCCGAAGCGATCCACCCGCTCCTGCGGGCGCTCCCGCTCACGGCGCTGAACGATGCGCTGCGGGCGGGCATGATCGACGGAGCTGGGCTCGCCCAAGTCCTGCCGGAGCTCGCGGTGCTGGGCGTCTGGACCGTCGTGCCGTTCGCGGTGGCGCTGCGGGTGTTCCGCTGGGCGTGAGCGCCCCGTGTATCCGCTTGCGCGCAGGTGGGTATCCGCGCGCCATCTCGCTGGCAAGGTCCAGGTTCGGAGTCTATGGTGCCGCATAGGACTCTCGTCGGGACGACCAGGCGGAGTCGATCACCGAACCCGGACGCAGTGAACGATGAAACGCGATCCCCGGCTGCACGGCCTATCCTCTGACCACCACCAGGCGCTGGTTCTGGCCCGTCGCATCGGGCGGCGGGCCAACGCCGGAACTCTGGACGCCGAACTGGCGCGAGACGCCGTCCGGCGCTTCCACGATGATGTGGAGCCCCACTTCGTGGTGGAGGAAGAGGTACTGCTGCCGGCGCTCACCGAAGTCGGTGAAGACGAGCTCGTGCGGCGGACGATCGAGGACCACGAAGCCCTGAAGGCCCTGATGGAATCGGTCGCTGAGGGTGCCGTCGAGTCCCTCGCAGCCTTCGCCGAGCGTTTGACGGCCCACGTTCGCTTCGAGGAACAGATCCTCTTTCCGGCGTGCGAGGAGAAGTTGGCCGACGCGGTGCTGGACGAGGCGGCTCGCCGGGCGCCACATCCAGCCACGGGTTGAGCGGCGACGAGCTCGCTCACCGCGCTCGGATGATCCACCGTCAGGAGGAAGCCACACGGACGCACCTTAGTGCCCGGCGTCGGTATTATCAAGGGGTGTGCCTTGACAATTGTGTGGCGAGGCGCCAACCTGGGATGACCCCATAGAGGTAGAAGATCCGGGGAGCCCAGGAGGAGTCCAATGACGAGCATGACGGAGTGGGGCGAGCGTAAGGTGGGCGACGTCGTCGCCGAGGACTACAATCGTGCGGCGGTTCTACAGCGGCATGGGATCGACTTCTGCTGCGGAGGCGGACGGAGCCTTCGGTCGGCGTGCGAGAAGGCCGGGGTGGAATACGAGGTGGTAGCGCGCGAGCTGGCGGAGGCGGAGCCACGGGGGTCGACGGAGGACCCGGCACCGGACGCCCGGTCGTGGGACCTCGAGGAATTGGCTGGCCACATCGTGAGGGAGCACCACGCCTACGTACGGGAGACCCTGCCCGTGTTGCGCCAGTTCACGACGAAGGTGGCCCGGGTGCATGGAGCCACGCATGGCGAGCTGGAGGTGATCCAGATGCTGGTCGGCGAGCTCGGTCAGGAGATGGAACGCCACATGGAGGAAGAGGAGACGGTCCTCTTCCCGAGAATCGCGGCGCTGACATCAGCTGCCGGCGCCGTGGATCTCGGTGACGTTCTCATGCCGTTGGAGGACGACCACGAGCGAGCGGGTGCGCTCATCGCCCGGATACGGACTTTGAGCGGCGGGTTCCGCCCACCTGCGGACGCGTGCACGGCCTACCGTGCGACGTATGCGAAGCTGGAGGAGTTCGAGGCGGACCTGCATCGTCACGTGCATCTGGAAAACAACGTTCTGTTTCCTCAGGCGCGGGCCGCGGCGGAGAACGCGAGGTCCGCGTGATCCACGCGTCGGTGGAGCGCGGTGGGAGCGGTGTGCACGCACCGGGATTGGGCGAAAGTCGACGAGCGATCCTCTCCGCCCTGAAGCAGTCGGGCGGCGCGACGGTCCCGGTGCTGGCGCGGATCGTGGATCTCAACATCGAGACGGTCCGCGAGCATCTTCGGACCCTCAGGTCGCAAGGGCTCGTGGAACGCCGTGGCACGCGAAGCGAAGGCCCGGGTCGCCCGACCGTGGTGTACGGCCTGACGGCCGATGCCGACGCGCTCTTCCCTCGTCGTGAGGCGGAAGTGCTGCGTGAGTTGGCCCTGTTCTTGGAGGAAACAGGGAGGAATGAGGTCCTGAGCGAGTTCTTCGACGATTACATCCGGCGGACGCGTAGGGAGGCGCTGGAGCGCGTCCAGGGCCTCGAGGGACGGGAGCGACTGGAAGAGGCCGCCCGCATCCTGTCGGAGCAGGGTTTCATGGCGATCGTGGAAGAGAGAGACGGCGTCCCCGAGCTACGCCTGTGCCATTGCCCGCTTCGGGAGTTGGTCGAGGTATCGAAAGTCCCCTGTCGCGCGGAGGTCGAGTTCGTCGGAGCGCTGGTGGGGGAGAAGCTCGTGCGCATCGGGTACATGCCGGATGGGGACGCCACGTGCTGCTATCGTGGCGTGGCGTCAGCGCTGCGGACCAACTCCACGACAACCGGAAAGTGATCCGAGGCCATGCGCTCGTCCACGACGCCGGCCTCGAGGACGTCCCAGCCGGACGTCGGCGCCGCGAAGACGAAGTCGATCTCCTTCCGGGGATCGTCCGTGGAGAAGGTGTAGCGATAGCCTTCGGCCTTGGCGGCCTCGGCTGCGCGCTCCTGGAAGAGGGCCAGTGTCCGTGATCCCGGCTCGTCGTTGAAGTCGCCGAGCAGGATCCAGGGGTGGGGCAGAGTGTCCAGGACCCGGCTCAGGGCGGAGGCCTGCCGGAAGCGATCGACGTCGTCATCGATCCAGTCGAAGTGGACGTTTACGGCCACGATGGTATCACCCTCGGGGAGGACGACTTCGGCCGCCAGCGCGATTCGCGGTTCCTGGCCTTGGGGGAGCTCGATCTCCCAGGAACGCTCCAGGGGAAGACCCGAGAGGATGGCCATGCCGTACTGCCCGCCCTGGTACTCCATGAAGGCGCCGAAGAGCGGCGTCATGTCCAGGAGGCGTCCCAGCTCTGCCGCCTGGTCCACCGATCCGCTTCGCTCTGCCTCTCGATCCACTTCCTGGAGCCCGATGAGGTCGGCTCCGACCACGCGAAGCACGTCGGCCGTGCGCTCCAGGTCGACGGTGTCGTCCATCCCTCGGCCGTGGCGGATGTTGTACGTGACGACGCGGAGAGCCTCGCGCGCGTCGGCCCCGTCCGCACCCGTGTCTGCCCCCGGGTGGGTGTCGGCAGGCCCGCAGCTCCACGGGCCGAGCGCTAGAAGCAGAAGCGCCGGCCACCTCCGGCTCAGAGCCGCACCTCCTCCACCGAGCCAGCCAGCCGGCTCCGCTCCGCCGCGAAGGCCATGACGTGGCTCTCGACCGAAGCGCCGAGGGACGAGGTGAGGAGCGAGCTGTCCTGCTGCGACACCGCCTGTACCCAGTTCGCGATGAGCCTCCAGTCTCCGCCACCGTGGCCCGAGCCCGCGTACCGGTCCACGTCCAGCACCCGGCTCTCGATGACCTCCCGAGATCCCGTACGGAAGTCATAGACGGTCATCTCGCTCATGTCACCCTCGATGTAGCCCATGCTCCCCATGACCCGGGTACGGCGCCCACCCCAGGGGGTGAAGGCCTCCATGGAGAAGCTCGCCGTCACCCCGCCCTCGAAGAGGATGTTCGTGACATAGTGGTCGCACTGGTCGTTGTCCATCCGGTAGACGCAGCGCCCGTAGTTCGTCGTGCGGAGGTACTCCAGGATGGCGTCGCCCCACGCCTCGCGGTCGTCCGGCAGGTCGAACACGTAGAGCCAGGTCCGGTCCCGGTGATAGATCTTCAGGGCGGAGTAGGGGCACTCGGCCTCCACCGCGCATCCGTCCATGCAGCGGGCGGTGCTGCCCTCGGGCGCGTTGCCCGAGTGGAACCAGGAGAGATCACCGAACGCCTGGATCCGCTGGCTGGGGCGGTCGATCAGCCAGCGGAGCATGTCCAGGTCGTGCGACGACTTGGCCAGGATGATGGGCGCGGTGGCCACGCTGTCGTGCCAGTTCCCCCGGACGAAGGAGTGGGCCATGTGCACGTGCTCGATGGGCTCGAAGTGCTGCACGCTTACGACCCGACCGATGGCGCCCGAGCGCATGAGCTCCCGGAGCTTCACGAAGTACGGCGCGTAGCGGAGCACGTGGCAGACGGCCACGATTCGACCCGTCTCCTCGGTGAGGGCCAGGATGTCCCGGCATTCCTGTTCGGAGGGCGAGATGGGCTTCTCCAGCAGCACGTCGTACCCCATGCGGAGCGCCGCCATGCACGGGCCGTAGTGGAGGTCGTCCGGCGTGGTGATGATGATGGCGTCGGCGAACTTCGGCCGGTCGAACACGTGCTCCCAGGTGACGAAGCGGTGCTCGTCCGCGATGGCGTGGGCCTGTGCGTAGCGCTCGTTCCGGATGGGGATCGGCTCCGCGACGCCCACGATGTCGATCTGATCGGGGTAGGCCAGGGCGAAGTCACCGTAGGTGTTGCCTCGTGAGCCGGCGCCCAGGGTGATGGCGGTGACGGGCCGCTCGGGCACGCGGAGCGCCTCGGGGTCCGGCAGGATGAGCGGCTCCCCCGCTTCGTTCCGGGCGTGGGCGGACCACGGGAAGAAGGTGCCTCCGAGAAGAAGGCCCATCGTCTTCAGCGATTCCCGGCGCGACAGATTCGAGGACATGAACGCCTCCATGGGGTGCGGAGGGGGATGGCGTGCGTGCGCCGCTAGAGTACGCGTCGGTCCGCCCCCCAGCAACGAGCGGTGGCTCGCTCAGACCAGCCGGAACGCCGCCGGTCCGGCGCCTGTCGACAGGAACGCGCACGCACCTTCGCGGTCCGGGAACCGCCGGACGTAGTCGGTGCGCCACGCCGCGAGGAAGCGGGTCACGTCCCCGGCCGGCACCAAGGCCCAGACCGCGCCCCCGAACCCGGCCCCGAAGGCTGAAGCCGCCGGGGCGCCGAGCTCCCGGGCCGAAGCCACGAGATGGCTCGTTTCCGGGACCTGGTTCCCCAGGACCTCCTCGGCGAGGGCCTGCGAACGTGCGGCGAAGTCCCCCAGGGCGTCCAGGTCACCGGCCTGGATCGCGACCGCGGCGCCGGGGACGAGCTCCGAGGACTCGGTGGCGAACTGACGGAATCGGGCGAGGAGACGGGTATGGCCCCCTCGGCGTAGGATATGCTCCATTCGCGTGGCTGCGTCGGGCGAAACGTCCAGAATGGCGCCCAGATGGGGCTCCTCCCTTCCGGTCTCCTCCCGCCAGATACGGGCCGCGGCGTGCGTCTCCTCGGCCAGGCGGTTATAGACGTCTTTCGCCCCCGCCGCCTTCTCCGCGCGTAGGCCACTGGACGCCACGGCGAAGACCCAGCCCGGGGGGACGGGTGCGGCTTCTTCGAAGCGCGTGGGGAGAAATCCGTACCGGACTACCTGACCCGGGCGCGCCGCAAGAATGGCAGCATGGTCCTCGTTGCCTCCGTCGGTGCCCACGCCGGTGGGTCCTTCCAGGCTCGCGGTGGATCGCGGGTGTTCCGCGCCGAGGCCCGGGAAGGGGCGCCCCGCCTCCACCGCCGCGAGGTAGGCCGCCAGCCGTTCCCGGGCGCCGAAGTCGGCCGGGACGCCCGCGGCGAGTCCGGACCCCAGCGCGTCGGTGGGCGAGGCCGGGCCCTCCGGATCGAGCCCGGCGGGCCGTTCGGGCCCTGCTGCCCACTCGAGCCCCGCGGCCAGCGCCAGGAACGTGCCCACCACCAGGGCGCTCGAGCTGCTCATCCCCGACGCGGGAGGAAGATCGCTGACGAAGGCGACCGAGACGCCGCCTGCCACCTCGGGGAAGTCCCGAGCCAGGCGTCGAACCACGGTGGTGGGGTACAGAGCCCAGCCCCGGGCCGGGGCTGCCGGCGGGGGCCGGAGGGGGAGCCTCAGCGTCTTTCCTCCCTCGGCGTCGAGCATGAGTACCCCGTCTCCGACGGGCTCGCCGCGGCCTACGAAGCCGAAGCCCCACTCCATCGCAGCGAGTAGGCTGCGACCGCCCGCGTAGTCGGTGTGCTTGCCCAGGACCTCGATGCGCCCGGGCACGAAGAAGGCGAAGTCCGGGGCCCCACCGGTTCGGGCCTGGAGGCAGGCACTCGCCTCGACCAGGCCTCGGGCCACACGCTCCGAAGCACCTGTTGACAGCCCTCCGGCTTCGAGGCGCGCCGTCCAGGCGTCGGGCCCGTCCCGTCGCGCGGGCGCCGGTCCGCTCACAAGCGCACCTCCCGCCCTTCGAGCAGCGTCTCGACCCGGGGTATGTCCGAGCGCCTCGTGAGGTCCAGCACGCCGGCTTCCACGGGGACCACGCGGACGCAGGCGCCGTCTTCACGCATCCGTAGACGGACCGCGTCGGGGAGCTCGTACTCACCCCGAGCGGAGAGCGGCACGCGTCGGCAGGTGTCCAAGGTGGCCGGCGTGAGGCGCCAGCAGGTCATGCTCACCATGGGATCCGCACCGAAGGTGGCGGCCTCGCCCTTGTCCGGCTTCTCCACGATCCGGTCCATGCAACCCTGCCCATCGACGGAGATCAACGCGAATGACGCGATCCGCGAGGCCTCGATGCCCGACTTCTCGACGAGCGCTCGCGCCCGGAATCCCGCCAGGCCGTCTCCCTCCAGGCGGCGCACTTCCGAGACCACTGCGGCCGGGTAGAGGTTGTCGCCGTTGACGACCAGGACCGGATCGTCGTCGGCGAAGCCTCGAGCGGCGAGCAGCGCGTGGGCGGAGCCCGTGGGTTTCTCCTGTACCGCAACATGCACCTCGAGACGCCGGGAGCCCCTCCGGACCTCTTGCTGTCGCAGGTATCTCCCGATCGGATCGTCGCCCGGGCCCACCACCACGCACACATCCTGGATGCCACCGTCGGCGAGGGCGCTCATGACGTGGGCCAGGAAGGGGTGGCCGTGGAACGGGATGAGCGTCTTCAGTCCGAGGTCGGCCCAGTGTGCCTGCCGTTCGTCCAGCGTAGGGTCGCCTGCGTGACTCGCCCGCATGCGCGATCCCCGACCCGCGGCCAGCACCACGGCCTTCGCGGCGCTCACGCGCCGCGGACGGGGCCGCCGCCCACGGGTGCGCCGCCCACGGGCGCGCCGCCGCTCATCGACCCGCGGGAAGCGCGAGCGCCACGAGCTCGGCCGGCTCACCGTTTCCTCCGACGGACATGACCACGTACTGCCGTCCGCGGTGCATGTAGGTCATGGGAAGACCGACCTGAGGTGCGGGCAGGGCAATCTCGGCGACGACCTCGCCGGTGGCCTTGTCGTAGGCACGAAAGATGGGGTCGCCCGACGCGCCCTCACCCCCCATCAGCAAGGTGCGGGTCACGACGAGGCCTGCCCGGGACGTCTGGCCGGTCTGCGGGATGAGCGCCGGATCCAGGCCCAACTCCTCGGCCACGTGCGGCGGCGTTCTGCCGTTCGGCACCATCCAGGCATGCTCCCCCGAGGTCAGGTCGATGGCCGTGATCCGCCCCCACGGAGGCTCGACGATGGGGACGCCGGGGGCGAGTTGGGCACGGGCAGGGCCCGCGATGTAGTCCATGTCGGAGAGATCGCCTCCGGGCACGAGGGCCAGCACCGAGGGCGACGTGTGGGACCCGACGTAGAGGAGCCCCGTTTCAGGGTCCAGCGCGCCCCCTTCCCAATTGGCACCGCCCAGGGAGCCCGGCAGCGACAGGGTCCCTTTCGTGCCGTCGGGGGCGTCCGCAAGCGACGGCGGGGTGAAGATCGGTCCCATCCGGTAGGCTCGGGAGATCTCCAGGGCGCGCGCCCTGATCTCCGGCGTGAAGTCGATCAGGTCGTCTTCGGAGAAGCCCTGGCGCTCGAATGGTGCCGGCCGGGTGGGGAAGGGCTGGGTGGCGGCCGTCCATTCACCGGGGACATCGGTCTGGGGCACTGGACGCTCTTCGATGGGCCACACGGGCTCCCCCGTCAGGCGGTCGAAGACGTAGACCCATCCCTGCTTCGTGAGCTGCGCGACGACCTTCCGCGGACGACCGTCGATGACGATGTCCGCGAGGATCGGTGCCGTCGGGTTGTCCCAGTCCCAGATGTCGTGATGGATGAGCTGGAAGTGCCAGACCTTTTCTCCGGTCCGACTGTCCAGACACACGAGGCTGGTAGAGAAGAGGTTGTTTCCGGGCCGGTGGCCGCCGTAGTAGTCGCCCGTGGCGGCCTCGGTCGGGAGGTACAGGTAGCCGGTCTCCGGGTCCCAGGAGATCTGAGCCCACACCGCGGCGTTGCCCGTGTAGCGCCAGGCGTCGTCGAGCCACGTGTCGTGGCCTTCCTCCCCGGGGTCCGGGATCGTCTGGAAGGTCCAGAGCTCCACACCGGTCCGAACATCGAAGGCCCGGACGTCGCCCGGGGTGTTGACCCTCGAGGGCGGGCGCATGCCGACGTGGTGCGCGGAGCCCACCACGACGATGTCGCCGACCACGGCGGGAGGCGAGCTGGCCCCGATGGAGCCCACCAGATCGATTCCGTCCCGGGTGCGGTGCCCCCGGTGCAGGTCGATGACGCCCGCATCCCCGAACTCCGGCACCGGGAGCCCGGTCGAGGCGTCGAGCGCCACGAGCTGGTAGCCGGGCGTGATGGCCAGCACGCGGCCCCGACCGTCTTCGTCCGCCCAGTACGCCACGCCGCGCCCGGGGTTGGCCCGCGGCGCGAGGTCGAGCCGCTCGCCTTCTTCGATGCTCCAACTCCAGAGCGTCTCGCCGGTCCCCCCGTCGATGGCGACCACCGACCGATCGATGCCGGCAGTGGCATACAGGACGCCCTTCACCATGAGCGGCGTCGTGGCGCTGCGGATGAGCGGGTTGCTGCCGTAGTCGCGCGCGCTCCAACGCCACGCGACCTCGAGGTCGCGAACGTTGCTCCGGTCGATCTGGTCGAGCGGAGCGTATCGCGTGTGCCCGGGATCCCCACCATAGACCGGCCAGGCGCCGTCGGGGGCGCCTGACTGAGCGGTTGCGGATGCGGTGAAGAGCCAGAACGAGAGAGTCGCGACGAGCAGCGGCGGACGTGGCATCGGCCCTCGGTGTAGGTGTGCGGCTGGAATCCGGCTCGCAATATGGAGCGGGGGCCAGGAGGGCGCGACCATGTAGGATCCGGGGCTGGCACGCCGGCCTTAAGTCCCTCTGACTCTAGGATTGCATGGATCTGTACAAGCGGCACGCGATTGCATAATTTAATGCACTTCAAGTTCTGGATCGGAGCCACCCATCGTGCATCTTTTCGTACACGGCGACGCGACTTGCCCGAATCCATGCAATACGGGCCCGTCCGGGCATCCCTTCGGCACCCCGCGATGAGCTACTTTGCGATCATCGGGGACCTCGTCGGCTCGAGGCAGATGAACGACCGCGCCGCGGTGCAGCTTCGCTTCCGCGAGGCGGTTGACGAAGCCAACGATGTGGCCCACGGACATCTCACCGTGCCTCTCAAGCTGACGGCGGGTGACGAAGTGCAGGGCATCACGGGCCGGCCGGAGACGCTCGTCGAGATCATGGTGCGCGTGTCCGACGCCCTCGCGCCAGCGAGCCTCGCCTGGGGTTGGGGATACGGCGAGCTCACCACGGACCTGGTGGACGACGTCTCGTTGCTGGACGGACCCTGTCTGCACCGAGCCCGTGACGCTGTGGAGGCGGCGAAGAAGGCCTCGAGCTGGCTCGAAATTTCGGGTTTCCCCGAGCCTTCCGCCCAGGTCCTGTCTGCGTTGATGAACCTCATCGGCTCCGTTCGCGCGGGCTGGACGGAACGGCAAGCCGAGGTCGTACGGGCCTCCAGGGGGAGGCTGCAGGTGGAGGCGGCGGAGCTGCTGGGAGTCGGCCCATCGACCGTAAGCCGCGCACTGAGCTCCGCACATGCTTCCCGTGTGTTCGCTGGAGAAGAGGCAGCCAAGGCGCTCCTGGAGAGCCTGACCTGGAGCCGCACCCCGTGACGATCCTGGATACACTCGAGCGCCTCGACCTCCTGGTGCCGCTCCTTACCGCGCACCTGTTGGCCGACTTCGTGTTCCAGACCGACCGGATGGCGGCGGGCAAGGACCGATGGGGTGCTCTGCTGGGCCACGTGACGGTCGTGGCGATCACGAGCTGGGCTCTGATCGGCCACGTGGGTGCCGTGCAGCTGATCGTCCTCGTTTCGCTGCTCCATCTCCTGATCGACATGGCGAAGACCACGGTGGAGCGACTGGCATTGACCGGCCGCGGGGATGACGCTTCGGAGCTGGCGTCGGGGTTCTGGCCTCGGAACGGTCGTCCGACGCTGTTCCTGGGCGATCAGGCGCTCCACGTCGTGTCCCTGGTCGTCGCCGTGCAGGTGACGGCCGGGGTGCCGTTCCTCTCCGTTCCTCCTCCGGACGGGGGTATCTGGGCGGCCGCGCTCGGCCCCTCGTACCTCCGCTTCCTCGTGCTCGTGTCGGGCTGGGTCGTCGCCACCACGGGCGCCGGGTACTTCTTCGCCCAGTTCCTCGAACGCTTCGAGACCCAGCTGGAGCCTGATCAGCGTGGCGGGCTCTCGAAGGGCGGGTATTGGATCGGCGTGACCGAGCGGTCCCTCATCTACCTCTTCATCCTCGTCGGCGAGCCGACGGGCATCGGCTTCCTCGCCGCCGCCAAGTCCGTCTTCAGAATCGGGGAGCTGAGAGAGTCGAAGGACCGAAAGCTGGCCGAGTACATCCTGATCGGCACGTTGCTCAGCTTCGCCGCGGCGATGGTGGTCGGTCTCGCGACCCGGGCGGCGCTCGACGCGTTGCCGTAAGGCGTCCGCCCGCCCTCAGCCGTCCCGCCGCCCCACCTGGCCCCCCACGCGGATCCAGCGCACCTCACCGGACTCATCGCGGATGAAGTCGCAGTTGATTCGGTCGCCACGGGTGTGGAACGCCACGTCCTCGCCGTAGAAGAGGACCGGTTCCGCCGGGTCTCCCACCAGCAGCCCACCGTCCGGAGCCGACCGGACCTCGCGGGAGCGGCCGCGTCCGGTCCGGTAGCTGCCCACGTACTCGTCCGGTGATGGCTGACGGGCCAGGGGTGTGACGTGGTCGAGGGTCTCGGTGTGGCCCCGGTATCCGCAGATGGCCTGGTCGGAGGCCAGGGAGAGCCCTTCGTAGGCGCTCAGCGTGGCGCGTTCCACGACCTGGAGCAGCCGCCAGCCCTCGGTGTGGTTCGTGAGGATGGCGAACGCGAGGCGCCGCTCCGGGACGAGTTGGATGTGGCAGCGATGCCCCGCGCCCGCCGTCCCCCCGTGGGCTGCCGTGAGCACGCCGTCGAGGGTGCGCAGATGGAACCCCAGCCCCATCTGCTCGGTGGTGGGCTCCTTACGCAGTTGGGGACGGCGCATCGCTTCGCGACCCTGCCGGCCGAGGGCGCCGGGGCCCTCCCCGTCGTGCTCGCCCAGATGGAATGCCAGGTAGGTCATCAGGCTGTCGAGGCTCATGTTGACCCCGCCGGCGGGGATGCTGGAGCCCATGGAGTAGGGCCGCACGACCTGGGGCTCGCCTCCCGTCCCCGGGCGATGCCCCAGCGCCACCGGCCAGGTCACGATCTCCTCGAGCCGGGTGGACGCCCGCTCGAGTCCCACCGGCCCGAAGACCAGTGTATCCAGCGCATCGCGGAACTCCACGTCCGTGACCACTTCCACCAGACGCCCCGCCAGGCCGTACGCTGGGTTGTTGTAGCTCCACACCCGACCCGGAGGGGCGATCTGCTCGAGATCCCCCATGGTGGGGACCCACCGGGCGAGGGCGTCGGGCCCCTCGCCGACGTCGTAGCGCGCCTCCCAACCCGGTGAATGGGTGAGGAGGTGGCGCACCGTCACGTTCGAGCTGGTGATCGGGTCGCGGACGCCGAAGTCCGGCAGGTAGCGGCGGACGGGCGCGTCCAGATCCAGATGCCCCCGCTCGACGAGGGTCAGCACGGCCGTGGCGGTCACGGTCTTCGACAGGGACGCCAACTCGAAGACCGTGTCCGTGGTCACCGGCCGCGGGTCCTCGACGCTCGTGACGCCGAAGCCCCGGGTGCGCAGGGTGCCGTCCTTGATCACCCCCAAGGCCGCCCCGGGAATCCGGTGCTCGGCCATCAGGCTCCGGACCCGGTTCGCCAGGTCGTCGAACGGTTCCGGCTGCGCGGGCCGCGGGCGCGCTGGAGCGTCCGCGACGCCCCGGAGCGCGGCCGGCAGCGCGAGGCCGGTGGCGAGGAAATGTCTTCGGTCCAAGGTGCCGCTCCGCGGTTCGGGTGAGGTGATGGGCGCGCCGGCCCGCCTGCACGGACCGATCTACGGGATCTCCGCCTCCTGCACCACCCTCGGGGAGGGGCGGGTGAGGATCCCCGGAGGCGGTGTCCGACCGGAGCGTCGCGTCCTGGCGGCGCCTGCCGCTGACCGGCGCCATCGGAATGGTCACCACATCAGTCTTTACGCCCTGTTGGCGAGGCTCGCTTCTTGCTTGTCGATTTCCTGGGAGGCGTGTCTGGCGCCTAAGATGCTTGAGGGCGAGGGGGCGGCCATGAAGCGGGCGGCGTTCATCGGATTGGCGGGGTTTCTCGTGGGTGTGAGCGGGTGCGCACCGGATGCTCTTGCGCCCGAACTCATGGATGATCCCGGCACCCTCGCGGAGCTCGGTCACTCCGGCGCGCTGGAGGGAGCTGGGTTCATGCTGATCAGCGCGACCGGCGCCCCTTTCACGTGCGCTCTGAAGTCGCCCGGGGTGCCCTACTGCTGGGGCGTGGGCCGCGGCGCCGTCCCCACAGTCGTGACCGGCGCGCCTGAGTTCATCCATCTCAGTGTCGGGCACGGTCATACCTGCGGAATCGACGCGGACGGCAACGCGTACTGTTGGGGGCAGAACGATTTCGGGGCGCTCGGGGACGGGGCCACGACGGTGCGCTCGCTGCCCGGGATGGTGACTGGTGGACACCGCTTCACGTCCATCAGTGCCGGATTCAGTCATACGTGCGGCCTCGAGGCCGATGGCGATGTGTACTGCTGGGGGAGCAACGCGACTGGCCAGCTCGGTGACGGTACGACCCTACATCGGCAAGAGCCTGTCGTCGTGATGGGAGGGCAGCGCTTCGTTTCCATCGACGCCGGGTGGTTCCACACCTGCGGGCTCGAGGCCGACGGGTCCGCCTATTGTTGGGGTCTGGGTCGCGACGGGCGACTCGGCCACGGAGGAACGGACGACCGTTCCGTGCCCACTCGGGTGAGCGGCGGACTCATGTTCGCGTCGATCACCGCCGGAGGCTCACACACGTGCGGCACCGATACCGTAGGCGATGCCTACTGCTGGGGTAACAACTACTATGGAGCGCTGGGCGCATCAGGCGATCCCCACGCGCCGGCGCCAGTTATCGGGGCGTTCGCGTTCACCTCGATCAGCGCCGGAAGTTTTCACACATGTGCATTGGACCGGGAAGGACATGCCTACTGTTGGGGCGACGCCGAGTCCGGCAAGCTCGGTACGACGACCCATGCGCCCGGACCGAATCCCGTGGTGGGTGGCCTGGTCTTCGCGTCCATCAGTGCGGGAAGCGAGCACACGTGCGCCATCGACATGGAGGGAGACGCCTACTGTTGGGGCCAAAACGTGTGGGGGCAGATCGGCGATGGGACGACGGTGGACCGTGCGGTTCCCACAGCCGTCGTCGATCCGAGCGGTCACTCGGGCGCCGTGCCGACCGCCGCCGTCACCGATCTTTACCCCTGGGTCGTGACGGATACGCTGGTCCTCGTGCGCTGGACCGAGGTGGACGATGGGACCGGAGCTCCGGCGGACTACCGAGTGAAGTATTCGGAAGGGCAGCTGGCCGACTGGAAGACCGCCACCGTCGGTTGCGATCGCTGGGTCCGAGGTGAGGCGGTGGGCGCATTCATCCAGTGCGAGGTGGAAGGGTTGGAGCCGTCGACCGAGTATGAGTTCCAGCTCATGTCCTTCCGCATGGAGGATGGCCGCTGGGCCGGCGCGCGTTACTCCAATACGGCCAGGGCCACGACCCTCCAGCTGCGCACGGATCCGGTGACGGACCTGGCGGCTCGGGACGTGACGGAGGCCAGCATGACCCTGGCCTGGACGCAGGTCGACGATGGCACCGGCGAGCCAGCCCGCTACCGGCTGAGATATGGTCCGGAGCCGATGATTCCTTGGCGAAGCGGTGCCATCGGGTGTGACCTCGCGGGCGACGCCATCGGGGCGGAGATCGAATGCACCATCGATGGTCTCGAGCCCGGCGTCACCTACAGGGCCCTGCTCATGTCCTTCCGCCTGGAAGACGGAGTGTGGGTAGGAGCGCGCTATTCGAACTACGTCCTGATCACCACGGCGGAGAGCGGCGGCTGACCTGGCTGGTGGCTTTGGGGGCTGCGCATTCGCCGTAGGCTGGGCCGTGAGGTGGCCGCCCTCTAGGGCAGCGACACCTGCTGATCCTCCGGCATGTGGAATCCGGGCGTCGACACCGAGAGGGCCTTCTCCTCCTCCGTCATCCCTTCGGGGATGTCTTCGAAGAGCGGGGACGAGAGGTAGCGCTCTCCCGTGTCCGGGAGCATGCAGCAGATGACCGACCCGGGCTCCGCGTCCTCGGCCACCTTCAGGGCGGCGCCGAAGGTCGCGCCTCCCGAGATGCCGGTGAAGATGCCCTCCGACCTCGCGAGCTTCCGTGACCAGGCGATGGCGTCGGGTCCAGCGATGGGGACGACCCGGTCGACGTACCCCCCGTCCAGCGCTTCCTGCATGACGTGTGGGATGAAGTCGGGCGTCCATCCCTGGATCGGGTGCGGCTCCCAGGACGGGTGGCTCTCCGCCGGCGCGTGCCCGGCGCCCCGCTTCTGGGGAATGCCGGAGCCGACGAGGGCGGCGTTGGTGGGCTCGCTCATGACGATCCGCGTCTCGGGACGTTCCCTACGGAGCACGCGTCCCACACCCGTCAACGTGCCGCCGGTGCCGTATCCGGTCACCCAATAGTCGAGGCGCTCCCCCTCGAAGTCGGCGAGCAGCTCCCGCGCCGTCGTATTCTCGTGGATCTTCGCGTTGGCGTCGGTCTCGAACTGCCGGGCGAGGAACCAGCCGTTGGCCTCGGCCAGCTCCTTGGCCTTCATGTACATGCCGTACCCCTTCGCCGCCCGGGGCGTGAGCACGACCTTCGCGCCGAGGAAGCGCATCAGCCGCCTTCGCTCGATGGAGAAGCTGTCGGCCATCGTCACGACCAGCGGATAACCTTTCGCCGCGCACACCATGGCGAGGCCGATGCCGGTGTTGCCGCTCGTCGCTTCCACCACCGTCTGCCCGGGCTTCAGCGCCCCGCTGCGCTCGGCCTCCTCGATGATGCTGATCGCGAGGCGGTCCTTCACCGATCCGGCGGGGTTGAAGAGCTCCGCCTTCACGTACATCCGGACGTGATCCGGGGCGAGCCTGCGGACTCGCACGCACGGGGTGTCGCCGATCGTGTCGAGGATGCTGTCGTACAACCGGCCGCGGCCGGACGTGGTCCTGGAGGAAGCCATGGTGAGCCCTCGAATGGGTGTCTTGGATCGTACGGGCAACGGTAGTGTCCGCGCCGTGAGCCCCGGTCGCAAGGAGAGGCCTCGAGCGGTGGTCGTGTGCCCCTGTTCATACATTGCAGCGTTATGTATACTAGATCTATGTATCATGCCAGGCATCGCTCTCCATGAGCATCAACAAGGATCTGGTCGCGGCGTCCTCGACGCCCATGGTCCTCGCCATCCTGGCCGAGGGCGACAGCTATGGCTACGCCATCCTGCAGCGGGTCCGTGAGCTCTCCGGCGGAGCACTGGAATGGACCGACGGGATGCTCTATCCGGTGCTCCATCGCCTGGAGAAGGCGGGCTTCGTTCAGTCCCGCTGGGAGAAGGCGGAGACGGGCAGGCGACGGAAGTACTATCGGGTGACCGAGGCAGGGCGGGAGCAACTGGCCGACGAGCGCCGCCAATGGCGGACCGTCGACGACACGCTCCGTAAGGTCTGGTCCGCCCTGTCCGAGACCGCGCAGGGTGACGCGGGGCCCGTTCCCCTTCCTCGGTGGAGCTGAGTCCGATGGATCCGAGTCATCCGGGTGACGTCGCGGCGGGCTCGCTCGAGCAGCAGATCGACGCCTGGCGGGCCCACCTCCGGAGGAGTCGGGCCATCGCGGGCTCCGATGCAGAGGAGTTGGAAGACCACCTCCGTGAGCAGATCGCCACCCTCGGCGAGCACGGCCTATCCGATGACGAGGCCTTCCTGGTGGCGGTCAAGCGCATGGGCGCCATCGACGCCCTGACCCGGGAGTTCGCGCGGGAGCACTCGGATCGTCTCTGGAAGCAGCTCGTCCTTGCGGGGGACGGGGCGGGCGGGGTCGGTGCCGAGCCACTGTCGGCCTATGGTTCCCGGCGCATGCGGATGGCCCTCGCCCTGGCGGTGGCCGCCGGCGTGGCCATCAAGGTTCCGGGGCTCTTCGGGATTCCGTTCGACCCGGACGCGAGCCTTTTCTACCCCGTCAACATCGCGTTCTTCACCCTCCCGTTCATTGCGGCGTACTTCGCGTGGGAACGGCCCCTGTCGACCTCCGGCCGGCTCTGGGCGGCGGGTGCGTTCATACTCGCGGCGGTCGCGGTCAACACCTTTCCGTTCTCCTTCGCGCCCTCCGAGGAGGCCGACACGCTCATCCTCACCATGCTCCACCTGCCCATCACACTCTGGATGGTCGTGGGCTTCGCCTACGTCGGTGGCCGGTGGCGGGGGAGCGAGCGGCCGATGGACTTCATCCGCTTCACCGGTGAGCTCTTCATCTACTACGTGCTCATCGGTCTGGGCGGGGGCGTCCTCATAGGGCTGACGTTCGTCCTTTTCGAAGCGATCGGCATCGACGTGGAGCCCCTCGTGCAGGGGTGGATCCTGCCCTGCGGCGTCGCGGGCGCCACCGTCGTCGCCACGTGGCTGGTGGAGGCCAAGCAGAGCGTGATCGAGAACATGGCGCCGGTGCTGGCGCGGATCTTCATCCCGCTCTTCGCGCTGGTGCTTCTCGCCTTCGTCGCGACCATGGCCGCGACGGGCCGGGGCATCGACGTGGAGCGGGAGATTCTGATCGCCGTCGACCTGCTGCTCGTGGTGGTCTTCGGATTGCTGCTCTATTCGATCTCGGCCCGGGATCCCCTGTCACCTCCCGGACTCCTCGACGGGCTCCAGCTCACGCTGGTGGGGACCGCGCTGCTCGTCGACGTCCTCGCGCTGTGGGCCATCGGCGCCCGCATCTCGGAGATGGGGTGGACGCCCAACCGCTTCTCGGCGCTGGGTATGAACGTGGTGCTACTGGTCAACCTGGCCGGCTCGGCCTTCCTCTACACACGGTTCCTCCGGGGCAGGGTCGTGTTCTCACGGCTCTGGGATTGGCAGATGACGTACGTCTGCGTCATTGCCGCATGGGCGGCTGTCGTGGCTTTCCTGTTTCCGGTGGTGTTCGGGTTCCGCTGAGGCAACGGGCACGCCTCGGAGAACTCCGGCGGCCGGCTACCTTCTGACCCAGACGGACTTGGGACCGTTGAGCAGCCGCATGTGTCCGGATCGGTCGATGGCGAGCTGGAGGAGGTCGGGGCCGTCGGGCCTCTGGTATTCCAGGGTCACGATGCGCTTGCCCTCGTCGCTCTTCGTTTGGGCTTCAGTGATCACACCGCCGACGCGAACGTCTCCTGGTCCGAAGTGGCTGAACGCATAGCCCGGCGCGATCCGTATGGTCCGGCCCTCGAGACGCTCGTCCATGGTCGTCCAAACGCCGCGCACGATATCGGGCGCCAGCCCATCTCCCACGGGCTCCGAGACGTGGCCTCCCGCGGAGAGCCTGAGCCCAACCAGCCCGAGCGCGGCGATCCCGAGCAGACCCGCCAGAACGAACCTCAGGGGCACGCCACCGTCGTCTTCGGGGACGGGCGTCTCCACGACCGTGGGCCGGGGCACCGTTGTTGTCGGGCCTCCGAGCGACCAGGCGATCCCAGGCTGGTTACGGAGGTGCATGGTTCCGTCCGGACGCGTGACCATCTCCAGGCTGTTCGGTCCTTCCCGGGTCTGGTACTCGAGCCGGACGACCCGGTCGCCTTCCGCCTCGAACGCCCGGGCGGAGGTGAGTCTTCCGACCAGGGGCTCGGCGTCGCCGCGCTGGAGGACGACGGTGGTCGCCGACACCTCGATGCCGCGACCGGCGTAACGGGCGTCCGACGTCGTCCATTGCCCGCGGACATCCGCTGGAGCTTCCTCCAAGGCGGCGCCGGGCTCCCGGAGCACCCACCACCGCACGCCCACCGTCACGAGGAGCAAGGTTCCCAGAACGAAGTAGATCGCGACCGGTCGACGCTTGGCCTCTTTCTGCGCGACCATCAGAAGATCTCCGCGAGGCCGATGAACCCGCCGTCGTTGGCGCGGACCACGTCATCCAGGGCGTTCGCCGCCGAGAAGGCCGCGGTGGTGGAGCCGTCCGGCCCGAGGCTGTAGAGGTCGAAGTCGCTGTTGACGTTCACCAGGAACTGGTCCTTCCGCTTCTCGGACTCGGCCGCTCCGGCGTGATCGAGGTAGACGTACGCTCGACCCCAGGGGTCGAGCTCCATCGACCGGCCGACCTCCGCGAGGTTCGCGGGCAACCGGTTGTTGAGGATCCTGAACTCGTTGATCTCCTGTTGGAGCGCCGAAATCTCACCCACCGCATTGGCGACCTGTGCCCGCTCTCGCACGTCCTCGAAGGTCGGGATCGCGATGCTGGCCAGGATTCCGATCAAGCTCATCACGACGAGGAGCTCGATGAGCGTGAAGCCCTTGTTGTCGTTGGGTATCATGTCCGGCTCGAATGCAACTCGATCAGTTCCCGAGGCGTTTCTCCGCATCGCCGGTGGTTGACAAGATGCGTGCCAACGCCCGCTGTCGCGCCCCTCACCGAGCGGGTGCGCTACGTGCGCGCGCCGCTCGCACGCCCTCTTGGATGGTCCGGAAACCCCCCGGCCCGCACGGGTGTGGCGCCCTATCGAGGGTGCGTAACGGGTCAGGTGACGCTCCGCAGCACAAGTTCTGCCGCCCCCTGTGCGGAGCGGCGCCCGGCGGCCCCGACTCTCGCGGGACGCCAGACTCTCGCGCAGAACTCAAAGGGGAGGCGCCCCCGCGCGGTCAGTCTGCTCCCGGCGCCCGCACCGGATCGACGTTGCCGCGCGCCGGGCCGGCGCACGACAGGCGGCTGAGGCCGATAGCGCGATCCACGGCGGCCCCATAGGCGTCGGCGTCCGCTTTCGGGTGGCCGTTGCGCGCGGATTTCGGCGTACGTGCCCGACCTTGCTTCCGGGTGCATAACTTTGGAGCATGCCCGACCGTCTACCCGAGCCTCGCGCCACCCTGCCCGACCTTCCCGTCGTTCCCGTCCTCGACGACGTGGCGCGGGCCCTGGCCCACCATCGCGGTGCGGTGCTCGTGGCTCCGCCCGGTGCAGGAAAGACCACCCTCGTGCCGTTGGCGCTTCTGGACGTCGAATGGCTGGGGAAGCAGAAGATCATCGTTCTCGAGCCGCGCCGTCTGGCCACCCGGTCGGCCGCCCGGCGCATGGCCTCGCTGCTCGGCGAGGACGACGCCGGCGGAACCGTGGGCTACCGGGTGCGGATGGACACGAAGGTCGGACCCCGCACCCGCATCGAGGTCGTGACGGAGGGGGTGCTTACGCGCATGCTGCTCGACGACCCGGGGCTAGCCGGTGTCGGGCTGGTCGTCTTCGACGAGTTCCACGAGCGGTCGTTGCACGCCGACCTGGGGCTCGCGCTCACGCTGCAGTCCCGTCAGTTGCTGCGCGACGATCTGCGCCTTCTGGTGATGTCCGCGACGCTCGATCCGGCGCCGGTCGCGGAGCTCCTGGGCGACGCGCCGATCGTGCGGAGCGAGGGGCGGAGCCATCCGGTGGAGACCCGGTTCCGGGACCGGCCGGTGGAGGGATGGATCGAGCCCACGACGGTCGCCACGATCCTGGACGCGCTGGACCGAGACGAAGGGGACGTCCTGGTCTTCCTTCCCGGAGCGGGAGAGATCCGGAGGACGGCGGATCGGCTACGCGAGGCGGGCCTCGCGCCCCAGGTCGACGTTCACCCGCTCTTCGGCGCGCTCCCCCGGGACGAGCAGGACCGGGCCATCGCGCCGAGCCCGCGGGGACGAAGGAAGATCGTGCTCGCCACCGCGATCGCGGAGACCTCCCTCACCATCGAGGGTGTGCGCGTGGTGGTCGACAGCGGCCTCATGCGGGTTCCGCGCTTCGATCCGCGGAGCGGCATGACAAGCCTGGCTACGGTGACCGTGACGCGCGACTCGGCGGATCAGCGACGCGGACGCGCCGGTCGCACGGCGCCCGGCGTCTGCTACCGGATGTGGACCAAAGGGGAGGACCATGGCCTGGTACCGACCCGCAGGCCCGAGATCGAGGAGGCCGATCTGGCGCCGCTCGCCCTCGACCTCGCGGTCTGGGGCGCTCGTCCGGAGGAGCTGCGCTGGATGACGCCGCCGCCCGCGGCCTTGCTGGCCCAGGCGTCCGAGCTGCTCCGTGAGTTGGATGCCATCGACGAGGACGGCGTGATCACCGGGCACGGCCGCGAGCTCGCGGGTGCGGGCGTCCATCCACGTCTGGCGCATATGCTCGTCCGGGGCCGGGAGCTCGGTCACGGGGGCGTGGCCTGCGACGTGGCCGCGCTGCTCGGCGACCGGGACATCCTGGACGGCCCGGGTCGCGCGCCGGACGCCGATCTCCGTCTCAGGGTGGAGGCCATGCGGCGAGCGCGGGCGCAGTCCGTCTCGCGGGTCGGGTCCGTCGGTGGCCAGCGCGTCCGGGGGGGCGGGCTCCACCGGGCCCTCAAGGAGTCGAGCCACCTGCGCCGCTCCCTCGGCGTTCCCGATCGCGACGGCGGCCCCGAAGAGGTGGAGCACGTCGGGCTCCTCCTGGGCTTCGCGTATCCGGACCGGATCGCGCGGCGGCGGGAGGGAAGTCGTGGGCGCTTCCTGCTCCGCAACGGGAAGGGGGCCGAGCTCGGCGACGGGGAAGGGCTCGGCGATGCCGAATGGATCGTGGCCGCGGATCTGGACGACCGCGGACGGGACGCCCGGATCTTCCGCGCCGCGCCCGTCGACCAGGAGGAGATCGAGCGGCACTTCGCGGGTCACGTCCGGGTGGTGGAGGAGGTCACGTGGCGCGCGGACGCCGGCCGGGTCGAGGCCCGCCGCCGCGAGCTGCTCGGCGCGATCACCTTGCGGGAGGCGCCCCTGAGTGATCCCTCGAGAGACGCGCTCGTGGCCGCGCTCCTCGACGGGATCCGGGCGGAGGGAGTCGGGAGCCTGCCCTGGACGAAGGACGCCGAGCACCTCCGTGACCGATTGGCTTTCCTGCACGGGATCGATCCGGAGCGCTGGCCCGATCGCTCGGACGACGCTCTCCTCACGGGGCTCGAAGTCTGGCTCGTCCCCTTCCTGTCGGGCATCGCGTTCCCGCGCCGACTCGGAGACCTCGACCGGATCGACCTCCAGGAGGCGCTGCTCTCCGGTGTGGACTGGGGCGACCGGGCCCGGCTCGACGAATGGGCGCCCACCCACCTCGAGGTGCCGAGTGGCGCGCGCGTCCCGATCGACTACTCGGACCCGGAGGCCCCGGCGCTCGCGGTCAGGCTCCAGCAGGTGTTCGGCATGACCGAGACGCCGCGCCTCGGAGGCGGCCGGGTCCCGCTCACCATGAAGCTGCTGTCACCCGCCCACCGGCCGGTGCAGGTGACGCGCGATTTGGAGAGCTTCTGGCGGGACGCGTACTTCGACGTCCGCAAGGACCTGCGGGGGCGATATCCGAAGCACCCGTGGCCGGAGGACCCTCTGGTGGCGGAGCCTACGAACCGGACGAAGCGGCGGTAGGGGGCGCCTCGGCTTCCGACTCCCGGGCCTCCTGCTCGATGGCCTCGGCTTCGCCGACGCGTCCGAGCTCCCTCAGCACCAAGGCGTAGTCCGTCAGGATGATCGGGTGGACCGGGCCGGAGCGCCTCAGGAGACCGACGGCTTCGCCGAACGCCTCCGCCGCACCGGGCCAGTTCTCCTGGAGCCTGCGCGTATTGGCCACCCCGAGAAGGGTGGACACGGCCGCGGGGTGATCCGGCCCGAGCCGGGTCTGACGGATCTCCGTCGCCCGGACCCACAGCGCCTCGGCCTCGGCGAGATTGCCCTGCTGCTGCCGGAGCGAGGCCAGATTGTTCAGGACCGTGGTCGTGAGGAGCTCCTCCTCGCCGAAGATCCGTGTGCGGAGCTCGAGCGCCTCGAGGAGATATGGCTCGGCCTCTTCCAACCGGCCCATGTCGGCCAGCATGCTGCCCAGATTCGCGATGGTCTGGACCGTCTGTGCGTTCTCCGGCCCGTACACCACCCGCTGGATCGGAAGGACCCGCTCGAAGAGCACCGAAGCCGAGTCGAAGAGGCGCATCGAGGCGTAGGTCGCCGCCAGCCCCTCGGTGGCCTCGAGGATCCCGGGGTGCCGGGGGTCCAGCTCGGGCTCATAGACCTCGAGGGCCCTCCGATAAAGTGGAATCGCGTCCTCGGGGCGGCCGAACCTGTTGTACCCGGTGGCCAGCCCGATCATCGACTCGCCTACCGCCTCGGCGTTGGGACCTCCCAGACGCTCCCGGAGGCGAACTCCCCGCTCGAGGGCCTCGACGGCCCGCGCGGAGTCTCCGAGGTCGGCCAGGACCAGGCCGCGCTCTTGCAGGCCGACGACCAGGGCGTGGGACAGCTCCGGCGTGCGACGCATGGACGGGCCGTCGGTGGTATCCACGACCGCCTCCACCTCGGCCATGAGGGTGTCGAGGACGGCGAACGCCTCGTCGTATTGGTCGGTGTATCGTAGGGCGCCGGCGAGCGAGTGAGCGATGGTGGCCCGGAGCTCGGGCGTGTCGGCCAGGTCGAGCGCCTCGCGATAGAGGCGCTCCGAGCGCTCGAAGTCGTCGAGCGCTCCGTAGCTACCCGCCATCACGTTCTTGAGTCGGGCCTGGAGCACGGGCTGCCCCACGAGCTCGGTGTCGATGCGCTCGACGCCCCGGTCGAGGAGCTCACGAGCGGTCGCCTCCTCGCCAAGTGAGTTCTGTGGATCGGACTCGCCGAAAAGGCCGACCAGGAAGTCCGAGACCTCCTCCGCCACCCGGGCCTCCTCGAGGGCCGAAGCCTCCGCGGCACGTGCCCTGAGCATACCGGTGGTCGCGGCCGCCGCGCCTCCGACCACCGCGGCGGTCGCGACGAGTGCGGCCACCACCGCGGCCCGGTTCCGCCGGACGAACTTTCGGGTGCGGTAGGTCAGGGTCGGCGGGCGCGCCGAGATCGGCAGGGAGCCCTGGAAGGCCGCCACGTCCTGCATGAGCCGGTCCACGCTCGGGTAGCGCTCGGCGGGATCCCTCCGCATGGCGGTCAGAACGATCGTGTCCAGGTCGCCGGCGAGGCTCCTGTCTCCGGAAGCCACCGACGGCGGTTGGGGGTCGGAGTCCGTGATGCGGCGCGCGAGCTCGGCCGAGGTCGTGGCCGTGTCGTGTGGGCGCCGGCCCGTCAGCAGGAGGTAAAGGAGCCCGCCGAGCGCGTAGACGTCGGTGACGACGGTGGCCGGCTCGCCGGAGACCTGCTCGGGGCTGGCGAAGCTGGGCGACATGATGCGTGTGCCGGCCGCGTCCGGATCCCCGGGCTCGAGGAGCTTCGCGATCCCGAAGTCGAGGAGTCGAGGCGTGCCCGTCCGGTCCACGAGGATGTTTGCGGGCTTGATGTCCCGGTGGATGACCAGCCGCGCATGTGCGTGACGCACCGCGTCGCATATCTGGAGGAAGAGGTCGAGGCGGGCCTCGAGGTCAGGGGCGTCCTCCTCGCAGAAGCGGTCGACGGGGCGGCCATCGACGTACTCCATGACGACGTAAGGCACACCCTCGGGCGTGCTCCCGCCGTCCAGGAAGCGTGCGATCGCGGGATGCTCGAGGCCGGCCAGAATCCGGCGTTCGTTGCCGAAGCGCCAGGCCATCTCTTCGGAGTACAACCCGCCGGGCAGGAGCTTGACCGCCACGATCTGCTCGAAGTCCGCGTCTTCCCGGACGCCGAGGTAGACTACGCCCATGCCGCCCCGGCCGATCTCCTCCGTCAGGCGATAGGGCCCGATCTTCAGCCCCACGGCGCTCCCGGGCCTCGCGTCACCCTGCGCGGCGGCGACCAGGTCGCGCATGCGATCGGCGACCCGGGTCTCGGCGTGCGCCAGCAGGCTCTCGACCTCCGCGACGACCCGGGGATCGTCCCCGGCCGCGCGCCGCAGGTACCCGATGCGCTCTTCCTCCGGGAGGGACATCACCTCGGAGAAAAGGCGCTCGACGCGCGCCCAGACGTCGGGCCCAAGAGGTTCGCTCATGTTCACATTCTACGGCCCTTCGGAGCATCCGGCATGTAGACGCCAGGCCGCGCGAGCTACACGCGCCTCCCCCGCGAGGCTACGCAGCCCTGGACGAACGCCGCGGGGCGTTGAATCGTGGACGACATGGACATTCCTCCACCGGACGAACGAGCCGACGTCACCGCCCTCATCCGCCGCCTCACCTCGGGGGACGAGGAAGCCCTCGACCGGCTGATTCCGCTCGTGTACGACCAACTCCGGGCCGTGGCCCACCGGAGACTCCGCTCCGAGCGCACCGGTAACACGCTCCAGACGACGGCGTTGGTGCATGAAGCATACGCCCGCCTGGCGGGCGCGGAGCTGAGCCTGCGGGACCGGGCCCACTTTTTCGCCCTCGCGGCGCGCACCATGCGCAGGGTCCTGGTGGACGCATCCAGAGCTCGCCTGGCGGGGAAGCGCGGCGGTGGGGCCGAGGTCGTTCCAATCGGGGCGGCGGCGCTCGAGCTGGCGGACGGGCGCGACGCCGAACAGGTCCTCGAGCTGCACGAGGCGCTGGAACGGCTGGAGGCCCAGGATCCGCGCAAGGCGAAGGTCATCGAGGCCCACGTGTTCGCGGGGATGACCCGCGACGAGATCGCCGAGGCCGTGGGCGTCTCCACGCCGACGGTCGATCGGGATCTCCGGATGGCGCGGGCCTGGCTGGCCCGGGAGCTGGCGTAGCAGCCCTGAACGGCCACCACCGGCTCGTGGGTCGATGATAGGGTTCCTTCGGATTTTCCGCGCAGGGGGGTGAAGGCTCACACGCTTCACCTCGGAGGAACCATGGACCCGCGCAACTCCTGGCCTGTACGCCCGGCCACGATGCTCGCCCTCTTCGCGACGTTGACGCTCACCCTCGTGGCTGCTTGCGGCGAATCGCCGACGGCGCCCCCCGCCGGAAACGGCGACCCCGATCCGGATCCACCCGCGGACACCGTGCCCCCGATCGAACAGCTACCGGTGTCCAATCTCACCCGGGACGACCTCGAGGCGACGGGGACGGTGGTCGATACGGAGGACGGCTTCACCGTGGATGGCGCGCTCACCATGACAACGAGCGACACCAGCGCGGTCACCTTCACGAACGCGGAGCTCGTCGTGCGCCACGACGAGCAGGGTCGCGTGCGTAGCATCAGCGGGAAGGCCGAGATCCCCTCACCGCACGAGCGTATCGAATTCGAAGACCCCGTGCGGGCCGACGTGGGCTTCTTTCCCGGGAAGTGGCTGAACGAGAACCGGGACCTGGGGATCACGCTTCAGGAGGACACGGACTACTTCGTGTTCGATTTCGAGGCGCGCCTCCAGATGAACATCGCGACCGGGGAGACCGGTGAGGACGCGGTCCGGGCCGTGTCGGTGCAGGCTCCGGTCGGCGGCCGGGCGCTCATGGTGATGGATTTCGCCGATCCCATGTACTACGTGTACGGCCAGCAGGACCTGCTGGGGAACGTCGGGACGGGGTGGTCGCTCAACCAGCGGATCCCGTTCCGGCCGAGCCGAAGCGTGGGGGCCGGCGTGGTCGACTTCGGCGCCTTCGACGGGGGCGCGATCCGCAAGGGCTCGTTCCCGATCTTCAAGATCATCAAGGTGACCGGGGTCTCCGTGGACAACGCGTACACGGAGTTCCACATGAGCACCGAGGACCCGCTGTCGTCCGATCTTCGCGTCGGCTACCGGCTGGGCTCCGAAGGGGAGGCTGAGCTCGACCTCGGCATCAAGGACATGGTCGGGATCTCGATCCCGCTGGCGTCGTCGAGCTCGGGGGTCTGGGCGGAGGCGAGCGTGCAGGACGTTTTCAACGGCTACTACTACGCCGAGGGCCAGACGTCCGACGACCGCTCGTGGTGGCCGAGCTTCATTCCGGTGAAGCCGGCCAACGTGCTGGCGGCGAACGCCTATGTGACCAGCGAGGGCGCCTTCGAAGTCGGGCTGTCGGGCACATACGGCTGGGAGTTTCCCGACGGGCTCCACACCATGGGCGGCGTCTTCAACCTGAACAACGACGCCATGCTCCTCGAAGGCCGGGTGGTCTCGGGCGACATCGAATACGCCGTGGGCGGCCGTGTCACCGAGCAGGAGACCCGCGCGTACTTCCAGCCACCCCAACAGCTCATGGACGAGATCGCCTCGACGGTGAACGACGAAGTGCTTCCGCGGATCGACGAGGCGGAGGCGGCCTGGAACGATGTCCAGGAAGCCACCCAGGACTACGAGTTCGAGTTGAGCCTGCGGGGTCTGCGTGAGGACATCCCGCCGATGATCGACGAGGGGAGGGCCCAGCTTTCGGCGGGCGTCGCGTCTGCGATCGCCCAGCAGGACGGAAAGGCCTGGGAGAGTGACTTCCGGTCGAAGATCACCGCCGCGGACAACGTCTACCACGATCAGCTCACCCAGCTCCGGAACGCCGCGACCAACGCGACCGACAACGCCACGACGCGCGCGGTGCTCGAGCGGGAGCTCAGGGAGATGGCTGCGCGCAAGATCTTCAGCTTCACGTATCGCTACCAGGTCTTCGGCGTGACCGTGTACTCGACGACCGTCACCCGCCGGATCCTCTCGGACACCCAGGCGAACCGACTCCTGCAAGCCGCCGACAACGTGCACCGTATCGGCGAGACGTCGGACATCAAGGTCCAGATGGAGCAGGTCTACGAGACCGTGAACGAGCGCGAGCTCTTCGAGGACGTGCGTGACGACCTCGAGAACGGCGTGCTGCGCATGGCGGCCATCGACGAGATGGGCTTCGTGGTCGTGCACGACGAAGGCAGCTTCGGCCTGTACGCGGGAATCGCCGGCGAGCACTACGAGCTCGGTACGATCTCGGCGCTGACCATCGAGGAGCTCATGAAGGAGCTCCCTGACGCGATGATCGAGGCGCTGCGGGGGAACTGACGCGCGGAGACGGGGCCGGGGCGGGGGGCGGTTCCCTGGCCCCGGCTCCACCCGACGCCACTCGGCGCGGCTCCCGGACCGGGGCCTCTCGCCGGTTGTGGCGCCCGTCCATCGCCTTTCGGTCGGTGAGACGATCGCGTGGATGCGCCCAGGAGCGGCCGGACTGCGCGTGCCGAAGCATCCGCCGTGCCACCGGGGGAAGTCCCTGGTCTGAATGGATTTGTGACGACGCGACCCTCCATGTCGGCAACGAATCCCGCCCTGCGGCATGGAATGCAGCCTGCTCGCGATGTGGCGCCTATGCAACGGCACGTCCTGTTCCGGTCGAGCACTTAGTGCCTCGAAAGGAGCGAGCCGGTCCTGGTCCAGTGACCCACCGAAAACCCATGCGCGCCAAGCGATATCGCCTGTCTGAAGTGCCGGGGCACACCGGTTGCCCCCCATGTGTGCCACGTGGCGCGGCGTCCGCAGTGACCCGCCGACTCTCACTTCACGCATGCGGCCCGAGCGGGCCGAGGAGCACACGATGCAGGCAATGTTCGCGCGGTTCTGGAGCGACGACTCCGGGCAGGGGCTCACCGAGTACGCGCTGATTCTGGCGCTGGTCTCGATCGGGCTCATCGCGGTTCTGGTGGTCTTCCGTGATGCCATCGGCGGCATCTTCGACCGGGTCGCCCAGGTTCTCCAGGGTGCGCCTTCGGAAGGCTTCACCCCGGGCGCCGGCGGCTGAGCCGGACGCCCCGCCTTCGGTTGAACGCCCTCGGGCGTCGGGCGGCACCCGGGTCAGACCGGTGGTCGTCCGGCGCGCGGGGCGGGCCGGGGCACGCTTCCCCCCCATCCCCCCACGAGTCGATCCGATGCCTTCGCTATCACCCATCTTCTCGGAGCTGCTGCCCGCGACGCTGATCGTCGTCCTCGGCCTGGCCGTGTGGTTCGACGTACGCGAGCAGCGGATTCCGAACGTGGTCACGGCGGGAGGCTTCCTCGCCTTCCTGGCCGCCCGCGCGGTCGTGGGTCCGGAGGCATTCCTCTCCGGTCTCGCCGGAGGCGTGGTCGGTCTCGTGCTCGGGATCGCGCTGTTCGCGGCCGGTGCGATGGGCGCGGGGGATGGAAAGCTGTTGGCGGCCGTCGGGGCCGCGCTCGGTCTCGAGGTCTTCCTCCTGTGTCTTCCCCTCATCGGCGCGTTCGGGGGATTCCTCGCGCTGGTGGAGGCCGGAAGGAGCGGGACGCTGATCGCGACGTTGCTGCGCTTCCGGCAGCTCCTCTTCTACGTGGTGACCTTCGGCCGCATCGGCGCGCGCAGGACGCTCGCCATGCCCGGTGCCGTCACGGTCCCCTACGGCGTCGCCGTCGCTGCGGGCGCGGCCACGGCGTGGCTCGGATGGGGACTCGGGCTATGAGTCCCCGCTCGCTCGGCCTTTGGCGGTCCCGGAGCGGTCAGGCACTCACCGAGTTCGCACTCGTCGTTCCGGTACTCCTGCTGATGATCCTGGGGCTCGCGGAGTTCTCACGCGCCTGGAGCACCAAGCAGGTCCTTACCGACGCCGCCCGTGAGGCACTCCGGAGCTCGGTCGTGGCCAACCCCGACTTCACCTACGAGGCGATGCGGTCCCTCGTCGACCAGGCGCTCGTCCGCGCCGCGCTCGATCCGTCCAAAGCCGACGTCGCGGTGGACGGTTGGAAGGCCGGCACCGGCACGCCGGCCCGCATCCGCATCGACTACCTGTACGAGTTCGGCTTCCTCGGTCCCGTCGTGGGATGGGCCACCGGCGGCCGGAGTCTCGCCCTCACCACCTCCTTCGTCATGCGCAACGAGTGATCGGAAGACCCCTATGAACACCTCAAGAACATGGTGGATGCTCTTCGGGGCGGCCGTCTCCGGGCTTCTGGCCGGGTACGTCGCGCTGGTCTACGTGAGTGAGGAGCCGACGCCCCTGCAGGCGGCGACCCCTTCGCGGACCATCGTGGTTGCTGCCCGGGATCTTCCCGCCGGGACCATCGTCAGCCGGGAGGACGTGGAGGCGGTGGCCTGGCCCGGCTCGGCGGTGCCCGAGGGGATCGCCCAGCAGGCCGGCGACGTCGTCGGCCGAGGGTTGATCGTGGAGGTTCGCAAGAGCGAGCCGATGCTGGCCTGGAAGATGGCGGACCGGGAGGCCGGAGGCGGGCTCCCGATCACGATTCCCGAGGGGATGCGGGCCGTTTCCGTCGAGGTCGACGAAGTGGTGGGCGTTGCCGGCTTCGTTCTCCCCGGGACCCGGGTCGACGTCCTCGCGACGGTCATGCCCGGCACGGACCGGACCCAGACGACGACCCGGATCATCCTGCAGAACGTGCGCGCGCTCGCCGCGGATCAGCGCTATCAGCAGGACATCCAGGGCGAGCCGCAGTACGTGACGGTGGTGACGCTCCTGGTCACCCCCGAGCAGGCGGAGGCCCTCACGCTGGCCGCCACGGAGGGCCGCATCCAACTGGCCCTACGCAACACGCTGGACGCCGACGAGGTCGAGACCTCGGGACGGAGGATCATCTCGCTCCTGACCGTTGGGGGGCCGAGCGCGCCCCGCGCCACCTCGACACCCCGGCCGGTCACGCCGGTCGACCCGGAGCGTGTGATCGAGAGCTACGAAGGTGGTCAGAGAACCCTGCTGCGATTCGGAACCGGAGGCGGTCGATGAAGGGCTCGTGGAAGGTGGCGATTCTGGTGGTGGCGACGGTCCTGAGCACGGCCCGTCCGGCCTCGGCGCAGCGGTTCATCACCGAGCCGGAGGGCTCCGTGAGCCTGGCCAGGGGAACGTCGGCGGTGCTCGTGAGTCCGGTCCAGTTCAACCGGATCTCCATGGCGGACCCGGAGGTCGCCGAAGCGGTGGTGATGTCGCCGACCGAGGTCCTCATCAACGGCCGCAACCTCGGGAGCACGACGTTCGTGGTCTGGGACGAGGCGGGAGTTCGGAGGATCTACGGCGTGGAAGTCACGGCCGACGCAGGCGCCCTCGGACGGTCCTTCGCCACGCTCTTCCCGAACGAGACGATCGATGTCCAGGCCCGGGGCAACACCCTGATCCTCTCGGGGCCCGTCAGCTCGGCCTTCGTGGCCCGGCGCGCGCTCGAGCTGGCCGAAGGTACGGGGGCCGTCCTGATCAACAACCTGCAGACCCCCGCGCCGAGCCAGATCCTGTTGCACGTGCAGTTCGCGGAGGTCAGCCGGACCGCGCTGGCCGGTATGGGTAACCAGGTCGTCGACGTCCTCAACCCGCACGAGATCCACGAGAGCGGCGACTGGCGGGGGCAGACCGACTCGGATGGTGCCATCGAGCTCTCGCTCATCAACAGCAACGCACACCTGCGGACCATCCTGAACGCGTTCCGGGAGAGCGGAGACTTCAGGAGCCTGGCGGAGCCGACGCTGCTCGCGCTCGACGGCGAGACGGCGTCGTTCCTGGCGGGCGGTGAGTTCCCCTTCCCGACGGTGCAGGGCGCCCAGAACAGCAACGCGGTGAGCATCGAGTGGCGGGAGTTCGGGGTGCGCCTCGACTTCACGCCCTCGGTCACGAACATCGGAAACATCCGGCTCGACATCGCGCCGGAGGTGTCGTCGCTCGACTTCGCCAGTGGGCTCACGATCTCCGGCTTCCAGATGCCGACGATCCTGTCGCGGCGCACGGAGACGCAGGTCGAGCTCCGCGAGGGACAGCACCTGGTGATCGCGGGGCTGCTCGACCGGTCCATCCAGGAGAGCATCCGGAAGATCCCGCTCCTCGGTGACATCCCGATCCTCGGTTCGCTGTTCCGGTCGTCCGACGACCGCCAGCAGGTGACCGAGCTCCTGGTGATCGTCTCGCCGCGGATCGTGGAGCCGGTGGACACGCGTCCCGACCTGCCGACCGGAGCTCCGGAGGACTGGGATTGGGATGACCGGCTCGCACCCGCCGACACGACGCGGACCGGGCCCGGGCGCTGAGCGCGGACTCAGGAAACGGAGAGCAAGATCATGAGCGATTCGATGCGGAACGAGCGGAAGACCCTGTGGCGCCGGTGGCGGTCGGACCAGCGCGGCTCGGTATCGGTCATCGTGGCGCTCTCGATGTCCGCGCTGCTGGCTCTGCTGGCGCTCGGGATCGATCTGGGTGCTCTGTTCGACGCCCGCTCCGAGGCGCAACGCGCGGCCGACGCTGCCGCGCTCGCGGGAGCCAGTGCGTTTCTCGACTTCCAGCAGGCCCAGGCGCAGCAGGCCGCCGTGATCCGCGCCACGGAGTTCGCGACGGGAAACGCGATCCGGAGTGAGCCGATCGCCCCGGAGGACGTGAGCGTCGCGGTCGATGTCGACGCCTCGACGGTCCGGGCCCGGGTGCAGCGAACCGGTGTGCCCACCTGGTTCGCGCGGCTCGTCGGAATCGACTCGGTCGACATCGGGGCCGAGGCCACCGCCTGGGCCGGGAGCGCCGGGGCCGCGCAGTGCGTGAAGCCGTTCGCGGTGCCCGACATGTGGGAGGAGCGCTCCGACGATGTGAACGGGAACCGCATCTGGGACGAGGGCGAGCGTTGGAGCTACGACCCCGGGAGCGGCGACCGGTACGCGGGCTACAGCGGGGGCGGGAGTGGCGTCGATGAGACCGGCTACGGGAGCGGGTGGCGCGACGGGCGCGTGGACGCCGATGGACAGCGGTTCGACGGCGACTACGGACGGCGCATCACCATCAAGGTCACGAACCCGCGCGACACGTTCGTCCCGTCGTTCTTCCTGCCCTGGGTGCTCCCCGGCGACGACGGGCAGGCGGAGTGCGGGTCCGGCCTGCCCGGCGGTGGCGGGAACGGCGGCGGTGGCAATGGAAACGGCGGTGGGAATGGGAACGGTGGCGGTGGGAATGGCGGCGACCCTGACGGGGGCGACGGGGCGGCGGATCCGCCCGGCGAAGGAAATGGAGGTGCCCTCGGCTGGTTGAAGTGGTGGGAGAAGCGTGAAGACCTCGGCGTCCCGAGTGGTGGGGGAGGCGGGAACGGTGGTGGGGCCGGCGGCTCGGGCGGCGGCGGCGTCTCGGGCGGCACCGGTGGTGGTGTGCGTCGCGTGGACGGACCGCGCGGTGCGGCTGCTTATCGGCGAAACATCTGCTCCTGCAACCGCTCCATCATCGATCTCGACAGCGAATACCTCATCGAGCCGGGCAACATGGTCGGGCCCACGCATCAGGGCGTCAGTGCCCTGATCGCTATGGACCCGGACGCCTACTGGGACGACCGCACCGGCACCGTCGTGAGCGAGTACGGCATGGACAGCCCTCGCGTGGTCACGGTCGGCCTCTTCAATCCGGCCGAGATCAAGAAGCCCGGCCGCCAGTACATCCGCTTCAACAACTTCGCCCGGGTCTTCATCGAGGAGCAGGCATCTCGCCAGGACCCGGTCACGGGCCGTTTCCTCTACTACGTGCGCGGAGCGGGGCTGGCCGGCCGGGCGGGTGAGACGACCGGCTCTCTCGTACGCGTGCTGCAACTCATCAAGTGAGCGACGACATGAACGGCTTCGAACACGACGGATCGCGGCAGCACGGTGCGCCCCAGCAGCTCGGGGCCGTGCTGGTGTCATCCGACGAGCGGATCCGGGACACCGTGTTCCGATGCATCCAGGACCTCGGGCTGCCCCTTCAGGTGGGCCTCGAGATCACGGCACCCGAGCGACCGCTTCATCCGGAGCACGTCGAGCGGCTGCGCGCGAGCAACCCGCACGTCGTGCTGCTCGACATGGCCAGGGACCCCGAAGGCTCGATACGGGCGGCCGCGGCCATCGCCGCCGGTACCCCTCGTGCCGCCATCGTGGGGGTCGGACCGGAGCTCGAGTCGTCTCGGTTGCTCGACGCCATGCGTGCAGGCCTGGTGGAGTATCTGCCGCAGCCCGTGGACGCGGCACAGATGGCGGATGCGCTATCGAGGGTCATGAGGAAGCGTGGTTGGGGCGACGTGGCCGACGGCCATCGCCTCGGGAAGCTACTCGCCTTCTTCTCTCCCAAGGGTGGATCGGGATCGACGTCCGTGGTCACCAACGTCGGGATCGAGCTCCACCGCATGACCGGCCGCAAGACGCTCCTGGTGGATCTGGACCTCGAGCTCGGCGAGATCGCGTCGCTCCTCGGCGTGCGGCCGCGGTTCCACTTCGTGGATCTCGTCCGGAACTTCCACCGGATGGACGCGGACCTGCTGGCCTCCTACATCGAGAGCCACGAGTCCGGCGTCCAGGTGCTGTCGGCCCCGTTCGAGCCCGAGATGGCCGAGGCGGTGACCGGTGAGCAGATCGGGCGGATTCTGGCGTTCCTCCGCAACCACTACGACTACGTCCTGGTCGATACCTCGAAGTCGCTCGCGCCTCCCGCGCTCGCGGCCTTGCAGGCGGCCGACCCCATCGTCCTCGTGACGAACATGGACGTCCCGTCGCTCCGGAACATGAAGCGTTGCCTGCCGATCCTCGACAAGGTGACCGGCGGCGACGCCGAGCGACTTCGCCTCGTCGTGAACCGGTACAACCCGAAGAGCCTGGTTCGCCTCGAGGATCTCGAGGAGACACTGGGCCTCGAGGTCTTCCACACGCTCACGAACGACTACGAGACCGTCATCCAGGCGAGCAGCACCGGTCGTCCGCTCGTGCTCGAGGGCGGCTCGCGGTATGCGGAGGAGCTGGGTGCGCTCGCGCGCAGCATCGCCTACGGACCCGGCGGGGGGACGGCGACCAAGCCGTCCCTGGTGAAGCGCCTGTTCGGTGGGCTCCGGTCCTCGTCCGGAACGCGGACCTCCGTGCCGCTGGGCGCGGCGCCGGTGGAGGCATCGAACCATGGGTGAGCACCAGGGAGGGACTCACGTGGACGGGCGAGATCCCGGCTACCGGGAAGGGTGGGGCATCGGATCTGCGGCCGGCGGCAACGGCATCCGCGCCACCGCCGCCGAGACCGAGCGCGCCGACCTCCTCCGCATCAAAGGGCACATCCACCGCCGCCTCCTCGAACGGTTGAACCTGTCGAATCTCGACAGGCTGGACCGGGACGCGGTCATGGAGACGATCCGGAGCCTCGTCCGGGAGCTGCTCGCCCAGGAGTCGATTCCGCTGAACGTGGAGGAGCGGGACGAGCTGATCCGCCAGGTTCTGGACGAGATCTTCGGGCTCGGGCCGCTCCAGCCGCTCATGGACGACCCCACCATCGCCGACATCCTGGTCAACACGTCCGGGACGATCTACGTGGAGCGTAACGGCCGTCTCGAGCAGACCGACGTCCGTTTCCACGACGACCGACATCTTCTGCAGGTGATCGACCGGATCGTGTCGTCGGTCGGCCGCCGCATCGACGACGCCTCCCCGATGGTCGATGCCCGCCTGCCGGACGGCTCGCGTGTGAACGCGATCATTCCACCGCTCGCCATCGACGGCCCCCACCTCTCCATCCGGAAGTTCAACGACGACGCGCTGAGCGCCGACGACATGGTGCGGACGGGCTCGTTGAGCGAGTCGATGTTGCGCTTCCTCGAGGGCGTGGTCAGGGGCCGGTTGAACGTCCTGATCTCCGGCGGGACGGGAGCCGGAAAGACCACGCTCCTGAACATGCTCTCGGGCTTCATTCCCGCGACGGAGCGCATCGTGACCGTCGAGGACTCTGCGGAGCTTCGGCTCCGGCAGCCCCACGTGGTCCGACTGGAGACCCGGCCGGCCAACGTGGAAGGCACGGGTGCCGTGCCGCAGCGCATGCTCGTGGTGAACGCGCTCCGGATGCGGCCCGATCGGATCATCGTCGGTGAGGTCCGGGCCGCGGAGGCCGTGGACATGCTGCAGGCCATGAACACCGGCCACGACGGCTCCATGACCACGCTGCACGCCAACACGCCCCGGGACGCGCTGAGCCGGCTCGAGACGATGATCGCGATGGCCGACCTGAACCTCCCCGACCGAGCCGCGCGGGCTCAGATCTCCAGCGCGATCGACATCGTCGTGCAGGCCAGCCGTCTCTCGGACGGGACCCGCAAGGTCGTGCGCATCTCGGAGCTCGTCGGCATGGAGGGGGACGTCATCACCATGCAGGACATCTTCACCTACGAGCAGACCGGCGTGGACCAGGACGGCAAGGTGCTCGGGCGCATGGCGCCTACCGGTATCCGCCCGCGCTGCATGGAGCGCCTCGAAGCGACCGGCTTCTCGATGTCGTCGGACTCCTTCTCCGATACCGCGGGGCGCATGTCCACCACGCGCAGCGCCTGAGGAGGGTCGACGATGCCACGCCCCGAACCCTGGATGCTCGCCCTCCTGGCCGCTCTCAGCGCCGCGCTTGCCGTGTTCGTGCTGTTTCAGGCCTTCATGGTGCTCCGCGAGTGGCGGATACGACGCGACGCGCTGGCGTCCCTGGGCCGGGCCGACCGTCCACGGAGCGACACGCAGTCGACCACCTCCGTCGTTCGGCAGGGCGACGTGGAAGACGACGTGCTCGTCGCTCTGGGTGACCGTGTTCCGCAGCTGTGGGACCTGCACCACGCGTTGAGTCAGTCCGGTCTGGGCTGGACGCTCGGCGGGTTCGCGACCCGGACTCTGGTCGCCGCGGCCGCAGGAGGGTTGGTGGGCTTCGTCCTGTCGGGTCCCATGCTGGCGCTCGCGGTGGCCCTGTTCGGCGGCATGGCTCCCTATATGCTCGTCCGCTGGAAGCGGACCCGGCGGATTCTTTCGCTCGAGAGCCAGCTCCCCGACGCGATCGACCTGCTCGCACGTGCCGTGCGCGCGGGACACCCGCTCTCCGAAGGTCTGCGCATGGCCGCGGAGGAGGCCCAGGACCCGCTGGCGTCCGAGTTCCGGATCACCTTCGACGAGCAGAAGTTCGGCCTCCCGTTCGAAGAGGCGCTGCTCGGCCTCGGCGACCGGGTGGAGATCGTGGACATGCGGATCCTCATCACGGCGATCCTCGTCCAGCGTGAGGTCGGGGGAAATCTCTCCGAGATCCTCGACCAGATCGCGGAGACCATGCGGGCGCGATTCACGCTCAAGCGACAGGTCCGCGTCTATACCGCACAGGGGCGGATGAGCGGCTACACACTGGCGGCGCTACCGGTCGTGGTCGGCTTCGTCATCACGCTCATCAACCCGAGCTACATGACGACGCTGTTCCAGGAGCCCCTGGGTCAGGCCCTGCTCGGCGGCGCGGTCCTCCTCCAGGGGATCGGATTCCTCTGGATCCGTCGCATCGTCGACGTCCGGTACTGAGGTGCTGATCATGCCCTATCTGGTCGCGATCCTGGCGGGCGCGTGCGTGACGCTCCTTCTCTACGGCCTCTACGAGCTGGCCGCGGCTCCCACGCGCGCGGTCACCCGGGAGATCGAGGAGATCCGGAGCTTCAATCCCAGTCCCTTCGGCGCGACGTCTCGTCGCCGCCGGCAGTCCCGGAAACAGCAGCTCGGCGACGTCATCCGGAAGCTCGGGGCGCACGTGGAGCGTGGCGGCCTCGATCTCGAGGGGTGGGCCCGGCGCCTCGTGCAGGCCGGATACTGGAGCCCGGACGCCACTCGGATCTTTTTCGGGGCCCGGGTGGCCGTGGCCGCCAGTTTCGCCTTCGCCGGTCTCGGAACCGGCGTCATGCTCGACGCCCGGCTCTTCGCCATGCTCGTGCTGGCGGTCTGGCTGGGCGGATGCGGATGGGTCCTCCCAGCGTGGTACGTGCTCCGGAAGCGGAACGCGCGGCGCACCGAGATCCACCGCACGCTCGCCGACGCCCTCGACCTCCTCGTGGCGTGCGTGGAAGCCGGCATGGGTCTGAACCAGGCGATGGTGCGGGTCGCCGACGAGATCCGGAACCTGAGCCAGGCGCTGGCCGAGGAGCTCTCCATGGTCAACCTGGAGATCCGGGCGGGCACGTCGCGCTCCGACGCGCTTCGAAACCTCGGCGCCCGAACGGGCATCGACGACGTCGAGGCCCTCGTTTCCACACTCATCCAGACGGACCGTTTCGGCACCTCGGTCGGACGCGCGCTCCGCGTGCAAGCGGGTACGCTGCGGCAGAAGCGGCGTCAGCGCGCGGAGGAGGCCGCGGCAAAGACCACGATCAAGCTGATCTTCCCGCTCGTGTTCTTCGTCTTTCCGGCGCTGTTCGTCGTGATTCTCGGGCCGGCCGTGATCCAGGTGATCCAGGCTCTGGGGGACATGTAATGCGCGAGGTGAGCGTGATCCAGGCGAGCTCGGGCGTGCGCGTCGCGACCAGGGCCATGGTGGCCGATTCGTGGTGGGGTCGCCTGCGCGGTCTACTCAGACGACCCCCTCTCGAAGCGGGGCAGGGAATGCTGCTCATGCGTTGTGGATCGATCCACACGGTAGGCATGGCCCACCCGATCGACATCGCCTTCCTCGACGCCGACGGGCGGGTCGTGCGGCGCCTCGAGCGCCTCCGGCCGTGGCGCGTGGGCTTCGGAGGCCCGACGGCCGAGCATGCGCTCGAGCTGCCCGCCGGGCGCCTCGAGGAAACCGGAACCGCGCCGGGCGACCGGCTGAGCTGGAGCTGACCATGGCACCGCTGGACTCGACCACGATGACGCGCCCCGCCTCGGAGAACGGGGCGGGACCGGATTCCGCTCCCGCGGCCCGGAGCTCGCTGGGCCGGGAGGGAACGGTGCCGCCGCCCCCTGAGACGCTGGCCGAAACGGGCCTCTCCGAGGCGTTCGTCTCGGGCCTGGTCCTGAAAGCGCTCTACGTCCGGGGTGAAGCGCTCGGGGTCGAGCTGTTCGACCAGCTCGCGCTCCCGATGTCCGTGCTCGACGACGTCATCGAGCAGCTCCAGGAGTGGCGCCTCGTGGAGGTGCACGCGACCCGCGGGCCACGCCGCGGTGAGTGGATGTTCCGCTTGACGACCGCCGGGAGGAAGCGAGCCGCCGAGGAGCTCGAAGTGTCCCGCTACGTAGGACCCGCTCCGGTGCCGTTCGACGATTGGGTCCGTTGCGTGGAGGCGCAGGCGCCTGAGCGGGCCCGCTTCGACGAAGACGAGCTGCGGCGAGCGTTCGAAGGTGTCGTGCTTCCGGACGGCATCTTCGACCTCCTCGGGCCGGCCATCAACTCCGGGCGCTCCCTCTTCCTGCATGGCGGACCGGGGAACGGGAAGACCCTTCTGGCCGAGCGGATCGCCCGGTTGTTCGGGGACCGATACTACGTGCCGTACGCCGTACTGGTGGACGGTAGCGTCATGATCGTCCACGACCCGGTGCTGCACGACGCGGAGCCCGCCGAGGTCCAGGCGGACGCGACCGGTAGCCGGGAGAAGGACGCCGCCGACCATGCGCGCCGGGAGATCCTCCGGCCGGTGTCGAAGCACGATCGGCGGTACGCCGAGGCCCGGAGACCGGTGGTGGTGACGGGCGGCGAGCTCACGCTCGAGCAGCTCGACCTCCAGTGGGACCCATCGGGTCGCATGTATCAGGCCCCTCCGCAGCTGAAGGCCGCAGGGGGGGTGCTCGTCGTGGACGATCTGGGCCGCCAGCGGGTGCCCGTGCGCGACCTGCTGAATCGTTGGGTCGTACCCCTCGAGCACAGGCGCGACTACCTGACGCTTCGGAGCGGACGGAAGATCGTCGTGCCGTTCGACTGCTTCGTGATCTTCTCGACCAACCTGGAGCCGGGATCCCTCGCCGACGAGGCGTTCCTCCGCCGGATCCACTACAAGATCCACGTTCCGGACCCGGACCGCGAGGAATACACGAGCATCTTCCGGGCTTGCTGCGAAGAGCGCCACATCCCCTTCGACGAAGATGCCGTGGGCTTCCTCTACGCCCGCTTTTACGCCGACGGAACCGTAACGCCCAGGCGGTGCCATCCCCGGGACGTCCTGGAGCACCTGCGTCACCTCGCGGACTACCGCGGCACGCAGACGCGACTCGACCCGGAGCTGCTCGATCAAGCGTGCCGGAGCTACTTCCTGCCGTCCGGCGCTGACGGCACTTCGACCCCGATAGGAGCCTGATCCGATGAACCATGGCATGTCTGACCCGGCCACCCTCGGGGGGGGCACTGCGGGAGCGGCCTCCGACTCGGACTACCGGATCCGGGAGTCGGAAGCGCGTCTCGAGCGGAGGATCGCGGGGCTGGAAGCACGGCTCGTCCGAGGGCGTTGGCTCGCCCGCCTGGGTGTCGTGAGCCTGGTCGTGAGCATCGCCGCCGCGGTGGTGGTGTTGCGCGCGCTCGCCCCCGGAGACGGGGTCTGGGCCGTCGACAGCGTCTCCACGCGCGAGGTGGTGCTGCGCGACACGGACGGGATCGAGCGCGGCCGACTGGCGACCGACGACGACGGCCGGGCGCACCTGGCGCTGTCCGACCGCGAAGGGCGCGCGCGCATCCGGCTCACCGTCCTCGCGGACGGCTCGCCGGGCGTCACGATCCACGACGGCGAGTCCCGTCCGCGCGCCGTGCTCGGGTACCTGCCCGACGGTACGGCCAACCTGGTCTTCGCCGACGCCGAGGGGGTCAGCCGGGCGGTGCTCGGCCTCGAGCCCGACGGCTCGACACAGGCGCTCTTCGCCGACCGCTTCGGCACACTCCGGACCCTGGTCGGCGTCGGCGCCGACGGGGCTCCGTCCGTCTCGACGTTCCCCACGCCGTGAGGATGAGCATGGGCACCACGCATCGGGCCAGAGCGCTGGCCTCCCTTCTGATCGTCGCGGCCGCGCTGGCCGCGTGCGGAGATGCTCCTCTCGAGTTGCGGGTGGAGCAAGCATGGTCGGACGAGGAGTTCGACTTCTCCGCCCGCGACGTGATCGCGTTCGAGTCGCACCGCGACGGGAACCGCGAGATCTACCTCATGGCCGACGACGG
Source organism: Longimicrobiales bacterium (assembly GCA_041690395.1). Classification (GTDB taxonomy): domain Bacteria; phylum Gemmatimonadota; class Gemmatimonadetes; order Longimicrobiales; family Gaopeijiaceae; genus JAWLHJ01. Next base: position 70,657 of record JAWLHJ010000007.1, read on the forward strand.
GATGGACGGAATCAACATCACGAACCATCCCGCTCAGGACGGAGATGCGTCGTGGTCGCCGGACGGCGAGCGGATCGCTTTCGCGTCCACCCGGGACGGCAACACCGAGATCTACGTGATGGATGCGGACGGCTCGAACGTCACGCGCCTGACCGACCACCCCGCGATCGACCGGTTCCCCAGCTGGTCCCCGGATGGCGAGCGGATTGCCTTCTCATCGACCCGGGACGGGAACTCCGAGATCTACGTGATGAACGCGGACGGTTCGGCGGCCGAGCGCCTGACCGACCACGAGGACGAGGACTCCGAGCCGCAGTGGCTCGGCCCGGCCACGCTCGTGTTCTTCTCGACCCGCTCCGGAAACGGCGACATCTGGAGGATGAGCGTCGACGGAAGCGGACTCGAGAACATCACCGACGACCCCGCGTTCGACGGAGCTCCCAAGACGGTGCCCGGCTCCACGGCGCCGGGCAAGATCGCGTTCGTCAGCGACCGTGCCGGAGGCAACATGGACCTCTACACGATGAATGCCGACGGGTCGGACCTCCGGCGGATCACGACGCACCCAGGGGACGACTTCGACGCCTCCTGGTCGTCGGACGGAGCGCTCCTCGCGTTCGACACCGACCGGAACGGCAGCTGGGACATCTACGTCGTCGAAGCCGCCGGCACCAACACCGTACGCCTGACCGCCACTGACGCGGACGACGAGCGTCCCGTCTGGCGACCCTGATGGAATCCCGCAGCGTAACCCAAGGAGAACACAAGATGTACCAGCGCAATCATATTCCGAGCCGACGGAAATTCTGGGGCGTCACGGTCGCCCTGGTGGCCCTCACCGCCTCCGGATGCGACGAGAGCACGGTCGCGCCACCCGTCGAGGAAGAGGAGGAGGTCCTGCCGGGGGCGATCGCGGTGACCACCGAGACGTCTGGCTTCATGAAGGACAACGGCTACGAGCTGATGGTGGACGGCGAGAGCACGGGGGCCATCGGACCGAACGAGCAGATCACGATCGCGGACCTCGATCCCGCGACCTACGAGGTCGCGCTCGGAGACGTGGCGGACAACTGCTCGGTGGACGCCGTTTCCGTGGATGTCGGTGCCGACCAGACGGCCGAGGCGACACTGAGCGTGGTGTGCGCGCCCGGCGATGGCACCGAGTACACCATCCAGTTCGGGCGGGAGCGGCCGAACCTCGATGACGGTGAGGTCATCGTGTGTCCGTTCAGCATCTGCTCGGACAACACGGTGTGGGACATCTATGTGCACAACAGCACCCAGACCGACCCGCACGCCGTCATCCGGCAGAACCAGACGCTCGGAACGGAGATCGCGCATCTCCCGGGCATCACGCTCGACGTGCTCACCGAGGAGGACGTAGCGGGGGCGGTGTTCACCACCGACCTCGTCGCCGATCCGTTCGACGCCGAGCGCGTGATCCTGATCCGGACGAGCGCAGGTGGCGTCTATGCCCTCGGCAATCCGGTCGAGGATGGAACGGCACTGACGCTCACGTTCGACGCGGTCCTGGTCGTGGATCCGAGTCCGTAGATTCCGGCAGCCGGTCCCGAACACGAAGCGGCTCCGGGTCGAAAGGCCCGGGGCCGCTTTTCTAATCCACGATGCGCCGGGCGGCGACCAGCCGTTGCCGCCAGTAGGGGTTTGAGAGGTCGGACACCCTCACTCCGTTCGAGCTGCTGTGGATGAACTCACCGGCCCCGACGTAGAGGCCGACGTGGTCCGTCGCGCCGTCACCGTCTTCCGTGAAGCCGAGCACGTCGCCGGGCCGGAGGAGTCGAGGGTCGGGGGCGACAGGAGAGCCCGATCCGATCTGGGCCCGGCTGATGCGCGGGAGCAGGATGCCCACCTGCGCGTACGCGTACTGGATGAGGCCCGAGCAGTCGAAGCCACCGGCGCCGGTGCCCCCCCACACGTACGGGGTGCCGATGGATGCCAGCGCGATCTCGACGACCTGGCTCGTGACCCGGTTGGCCTCGGTCGCGGGGTCGTCGAGGACCGGACCGGGCGCGGGTGTGGCCGGCCGGTCGGGAGCGGGCGCGCGCACGACCTCCGGCGGTGGACGGACGGGCGCGGGCGCACCGACCATCGTACAGGCCCCGAGGAGCGATGACGCCGAGGCGACCAGGAACAGACGGTGAAGGCTCATCCTTCCACGGTGGGAGTCCCGGTCCGCGGAAGTCAACGAAAATCCCGCGGGACCGCCGTCACCGGTTGAGGTCCGGGACGACGTCGTGGATACTTGGAGGTCGTGACCCTGGGTCCCGTTTCGGGAGGTGGTGTGCTGGACTCCCTGTTCTTCCCGCGCTCGGTGGCGGTCGTGGGCGCCTCGCGCGATCCGCAGGCCGTCGGTCACCGCATCGTGACTGCGCTCCTCCACGCCGGGTTGCAGGGGGCGATCTACCCCGTGAACCCCAGTGCGGACGCCATCGCCGGCGTACCCGCCCATCCGTCTCTGGCCTCGGTCGGTCGTCCGGTCGACCTGGCGGTGATCGCGGTCCCCGCGGCGCGCGTTCCCGAAGCCGTCGACGATTGCGCCGAGGCCGGAGTTCGTGCGCTGGTCGTGGTCACCGCCGGCTACGCCGAGGTGGGCCCGGAGGGGGCACGCCGCCAGGCGTCGCTCGTGGATCAGGCGAAGGCCCACGGCATGCGTCTCGTGGGACCCAACTGTCTGGGCGTGATTCAGACCGACCCGAACGTGCGCATGAACGCCACCTTCGCCCCGGACATGCCGCCACGGGGCAGGGTGGCGTTCTGCTCCCAGAGCGGCGCCCTCGGGGTCGCGGTCATCGCTCTGGCACGCGAGATCGGATTGGGGATGTCCACGTTCGTGAGCATCGGCAACCGCGCCGACGTATCCGGGAACGATCTTCTGGAGTACTGGGAGAGCGACGAGAGCACGGACGTGATGCTCTACTACCTGGAGTCGTTCGGAGACCCCCGGCGCTTCGCTCGCCTCGCCAGGCGGGTCGGGCGACAGAAGCCCATCGTCGTCGTGAAGTCGGGACGGTCGGAGGCAGGTCGCCGCGCCGCCTCCTCGCACACCGCGGCCCTCACCTCGCCGGATACGGCCGTCGAGGCACTGGTCCGCCAGGCCGGGATCATCCGTGCCGACACGCTCGAGGAGATGTTCCACGTGGCGAGGGTCCTCGTGCACCAGCCGCTCCCCGAGGGGCGCCGGGTCGGCGTGGTCACCAATGCCGGCGGTCCGGCCATTCTCTGCGTGGACGCGCTCCAGGCCGCCGGCCTGGAGGTTCCCGAGCTGGGTGCCGACGTCAAGGATACGTTGGCGGGATTCCTTCCCGCCGAGGCCAGCTTCCGGAATCCCGTCGACATGATCGCCGCCGCCGGCCCCGAGGAGTACCGCCGAGCCGTCTCGGTGCTGCTGGCGGACGATGGGATCGACGCCCTGGTCGTGCTCCACACACCCGTAGGCGTCCACTCGCCGGAAGCCATGGCGCGCGCCGTATGCGACGGACTCGACGAGGCCCGCCGGAGCGGTGGGGTCGACAAAACGGTCGTGGCTTCCATCGTGGGGTCCGGGCTCCGGACCTACGAGCTCCGGTCGGGTGAGGGGGAGGTCGTGCCCGTCTTCCTCTTCCCTGAAGAAATCGGGGCCACGCTGGGCAAGATCGCCCGGTACGCCGAATGGCGGGCGGCTCCTCTCGGCGACTACCGGACGTTCGACGACCTCGCGCTGGAGCGCTCGCGAGATATCTGCCGAAGCGCGCTCGAGGCGCGGGGCCCGGGGTGGCTCGGTGTCGCCGAGGCACGAGCGGTGCTGGAGGCGGCCGGGATCGTCACCACGCCGGGAGGTGTGGCGGGCTCGGGGGAAGAGGCCGTCCGCCTCGCCGACGGCGTGGGATACCCGGTCGCCCTCAAGCTGGCTTCCACCGGACTCGTCCATAAGACCGAGGTCGGTGGCGTGCGGCTGGGGCTCGAAGATGCCGAAGCGGTGCGGACGGCATTCCGGGAGATCCGTGAGCGCCTTGCCGACGAGGGACGAGAGGAGGACATCGAGGGCGCGCTCGTCCAGCCGATGCTGACGGGTGCGGCGGAGATCATGATCGGCGCCCAGGCAGATCGCTCTTTCGGACACATCCTGGCGTTCGGGCTCGGCGGGATCCACGTGGAGATCCTGCGGGACGTTTCCTTCGGGGTGGCACCGCTCACCGACACGGATGCCGAGCAGATGGCACGGGGCATCCGTGGCTTCCGCCTCCTCGAGGGCTACCGCGGCCACCCGGCCGCGGACGTGCCAGCCCTGGAGGAGGCCCTTCAGCGCGTCTCGCGGCTCGTGGAGGCGGTCCCGGAGATCGAGGAGATGGACCTGAACCCGATCTTCGCGCTGGAGCCCGGACAGGGCTACCGGGTGGCGGACGTGCGCATCGCGGTCGCCGAGCCGGCGGGGAATCCGGAGGCGGCCCCGCCGGACGACCGGAAAGGTTGATCCTGGACGTACCGCGGTCGGAGGACGCAGGTTGTCGGTCCGAGCCGTCCGCACCCCAGGCCGAGGTGATCATCATGCGCCGAGCCCGTATCGTCCCCGTCGCGATCCTGCTGTCCTGCCTCCTTCCGGCGGCCTGTCGTGACGCGCCGCCCCCCGACTCGGCCGACGCGAGCGATACACCGAACCCCGCCCATCTCGCTCCCGACCCGCTCACGGTGCCGCAGACCGTCTCACTCCTCGGCGAGGAGCTCTACGCCATGGAGGACACGACCGGCGCCATCGCCGCGGCCGACTCGGCGCTGGCCGAGGCCCCGGACGACGTCGAGCGGCTGATCGAGGCGGGAAGGGTCCGCAGGAACTTCTGGCACTACCGGCAGGCCATGGCGCTCTACACGCGGGCGGCGGAGCTGGCCCCGGAGGACTGGCGCCCCTACCGGTTCCGCGGGCACCGCTACATCTCGCTCAGGGACTTCGACGAGGCCATCGTCGACCTCGAGCGGGCCCGGGAGCTCGCGCCGCTCAACTGGGACGTGTCCTATCATCTGGGGCTCGCCTACTTCCTGGCGGGACGCTTCGACGACGCGGCGGACGAGTATCTGCGATGCCTTGGCCTGGCCAACGACGATGCGGCCCGTGCGGCGGCGTCTCCGGACTTCCGCTCCTGCTCGGCCAACGGAGACGACCCGGAGTCCTGGGTGGCCATGACCGAGTGGGCGGTGCGAGCCCTCATGCGAGCCGGGAGGAACGAGGAGTCCGAGCGGCTCCTGGCCGAAGTGCCGAGCGAGCTCGATGTCGAGGAGAACATCGCCTACTACCACACGCTCCTGCTGTACAAGGGCGAGATGACCGCGGATGATCTGCTGAACCCGGGGCCGGATGCGCCGTACCGGCTGGAGACGGTGGGGTTCGCGGTGGCCAACTGGATGCTCGCCCGGGGGGAGACGGCCGAGGCGCGTGCGGTGCTCGAGCAGCTCGTGGAGGATCCCTGGTGGCCCGGGTTCGGACGTATCGCCGCTGAAGTCGAGTTGGCGCGGATGGGCGGTCCCGGCTGAGTCGGCCGCGGCCGACCGCGTCGCGTTGGTTTGACGCGGGCGCCCGCGGTCCGTAATTGTCATCCAACCCACTCTTGCTTGTCGAGGAACACCGTGAAGGGAATCCATTTCGCGTTGGCGCTGGCGCTCCTGCCCGTCGGGGTCGCCGCCCAGCAGACGACCCGCACGCAGCCCGTCGAGGGCATGCGGGAGAACACGGCCACCTTCCATGCCCTGACCGGGGCGCGGGTCGTCACCGCTCCGGGCCAGGTCATCGACGGCGCGACCGTCGTCATCCGGGACGGGATCATCCAGGCGGTGGGACCGAACGTCAGCCCTCCGGCGGGAGCCCGGGTGTGGGACCTCAGCGGGCACACGATCTACCCCGGCTTCATCGACGCCCACGCCGATCTCGGCCTGGACGCCGTTCCCGAGGACGGTGACATCGGTCCGACGCACTGGAATCCGCAGGTGCGCGCGTGGTTCAGCACCACGATGAACCTGACCGACGAGTCCGAGCGGAGAAGCTCCCTCCGCTCGCAGGGCTTCGGCGTGGCCCTCGCCGTGCCCAAGCAGGGAATCTTCCGCGGGAAGGGATCGGTCGTGAACCTCGGCGACGGTGGCCCCCGCGACCGCGTCCTCCGGCCCGACCTGGTGCAGGCCGTCGGCTTCCAGAGGAGCTTCCAGCTGGGCGGGTCGTATCCGAACTCGCCCATGGGGACCGTCGCGCTCATGGAGCAGACGTTCATGGACGCAGACTGGTACCAGCGGGCGTGGGCCGCGTACGAGTCCAGCGGAAGGGCGTTCCTGCCGCCCGAGACGAGTGCGGCCCTCGAAGCCCTAGAATCCGTGATCGCGGGCCGGCAGCCGGCCCTCTTCGAGACGGGATCCGAGGAGGAGTACCTGCGGGCCCATCGGATCGCCGGCGAGTTCGGCGTGACACCATGGTTCCGGGGCAGCGGTCAGGAGTACCGCATCGTGGACGTTCTCCAGGGCCGGACCGATCCGTTGATCGTTCCGCTCGACTTCCCCGACGCGCCGGACGTCGACGACCCGGAGGCGGCTCTCAATACCTCCCTGGCGGAGCTGCGTCATTGGTACCTCGCTCCCACGAGCCCGGGAGCGCTGGCGCGCGCCGGGGTCCCCTTTGCGATCACCTCGGACGGGCTCGCCTCGCTGAACCAGTTCCTTCCCAACCTGCGTATCGCGGTGGCGCGGGGTCTCAGCCCCGCGGACGCACTGGCGGCGCTCACCGTCACGCCGGCCGGTTGGTTGGGCATCGAGCGGACCCACGGCACGATCGCCGAGGGGAAGGTGGCGAACCTCGTGGTGGCGGACGGGGACCTCTTCACGCAGGAGGCCGACGTCGTGGACGTCTGGATCGACGGCCGCGCCTACGACGTGACCCGCTCTCCGGTCATCGACGCCCGTGGCACCTGGCGGATCGCGTCCAGCGACGACTTCGGCTTCGAGGCCGAGCTCAGACTGGAAGGACCGTTGAACCGGCTCGAGGGACACATCGTGGTCGCACCGGACGGACCGGGCGGCGGTATCACGATCCCGCTTACCGCCGCATCGGTGGTGGCCGAGACCGGGGGGCTCGAAGTGCGCTTCCCGGGCGACCCGCTGGAGTACGAGGGGAGCATCCTCCTGGCCGGCTCGGTGGCCGGCGACGAGTTCTTCGGCTGGAGCAGCCTGCCGAACGGAGCGGATCCGGCGTTCAGCGGATCCCGCACCCAGGAGTACACGGGCGACGTGCGCGGGACCGTGGCGATGAACGTCCCGGAGCTGGATCTCCCGTTCATTCGTCCGATGATGGAGTACGGACGTTCCTCGATTCCCGACCAGCCCGCGGCCGTTCTGGTGCGCAACGCCACCGTCTGGACCCAGGGGCCCGACGGGCGCATGGAGAATGCGGACCTCCTGATCCGGGCGGGAGAGGTCGCCGAGGTCGGGCAGAACCTGAGCGCCCCCTCGGGCGCCGTGGTGATCGACGGCACGGGCAAGCACGTGACGCCCGGCCTGATCGACCCGCACATCCACTCGGGAACGAACGGCGTCAACGAGAGCGGCTTCGCCATCGTGCCCGAGGTGCAGATGGGCGACGTGGTGACCCACAACAACATCTGGATGTACCGGCAGCTCGCCGGGGGCCTCACGACCGCCCACATCAAGCATGGCTCGGCGAACCCGATCGGTGGCGAGAACGTGTTCGTGAAGATGCGCTGGGGTGCCCTCCCGGAGGATCTGAAGCTCGAGGGCGCCCCGCGGACGGTGAAGTTCGCGCTGGGTGAGAATCCGAAGCGGCGGTCCGAGCGTTATCCGGATACGCGCATGGGGGTGCAGGAGATCGTGCGCGACCACTTCCTCGCGGCCCGGGACTACGAAGCCGAGTGGAACCGGTGGGAAGCCACCGGGGAGGGCATCCCCCCGCGTCGTGACCTCCGCATGGAGGCGATCCTGGACATCCTCGATCAGGAGTTGCTGATCTCGTCCCATGGGTATCGACAGGACGAGTTCCTGGCGCTGATCCGCCTCGCCGAGGAGTTCGGCTTCCGGGTGCAGACGCTGCAGCACGGGGTCGAAGCCTACAAGATCGCGCCGGAGCTGGCGGAGGCGGGTGTGGCCGCCGTGGTGTGGAGCGACTGGGGGGCGTTCAAGCTCGAGGCGTACGACGCCACGATCTACAACGCCCGGATCCTGATGGAGGCCGGCGTGCTCACGTCCCTCCACTCGGACAATTCCGAGATCGCGAGCCGCATGAACTGGGAGGCTGGTAAGCTGCTCAGGACGGGACTCACCGAAGAGCAGGCATTGTCCCTGGTCACGAATCAGGCGGCGCAGGCGGTCGCCATCGATGAGCACGTGGGGTCGCTCGAGGTGGGCAAGGACGGTGACTTCGTGATCTGGAGCGGAAATCCGCTCTCGCAGTTCACCCGCGCGGAGCAGACGTGGGTGGACGGCCGGCGCTACTTCTCGCTGGAGGAGGACGCCGAGCTGCGGGCACAGATCGAAGACGAACGAGCGAGACTGATCCAGGCGATTCTCGCCTCCGACGGGGGGACGGACCGATGAGGGCGATGTCGATGAGCGTGAGGGTCTGCGCGACTGCAGCGGCCCTGGTCCTCGGCGGAGCGGCCGTGGCGGAGGCGCAGGTCCGGATGACGGTCCCGGCGCAGTCGGAGCCGATCGCCCTCCGGGGGGCCACGATCCACACCGTGTCCGACGGCGTGATCGAGAACGGAACCATCGTCTTCGAGGACGGGGTCATCACCGCGCTCGGGACCGACGTGCAGATCCCCGCTGGGGCCCGCGTGGTCGATGTGTCCGGCAAGCACCTCTATCCCGGACTCATCGACGCCTACAGCACGGTCGGCATCACCGAGATCGGCGCCGTCGACGTCTCCAACGACGTGAACGAGCTCGGTGACTTCAACCCGAACGTGCGTGCTGAGGTCGCGGTCAACGCAGAGAGCCGCCACATAGGCACCAGTCGCACCGCGGGCGTCCTCGTCACCGTGAGCACACCGGGGGGCGGACTGGTGTCGGGCATGTCCTCGGCGCTCAACCTCGAGGGTTGGACATGGGAGGAAATGTCGCTCGAAGGGACCGCGGCGCTCAACGTGAACTGGCCGGATCCCCTGGAGACGGACGAGGACGAGCCGTCCTACGTGTCGCAGGTCGAGCGTCTGCGCGATTTCTTCGCCGACGCCAGGGCCTACCGTGACGCGGTCGCGGCGGGTGAGTCCGTGCGGACGGACTCCCGCTACGCGGCGATGATCCCGGCCCTCGATCGCGTGATCCCCGTGGTCATCGCGGCGGACGGTGTGGCGCAGATCAACGACGCGATCACGTTCGGCCTCGAGGAAGGCCTCGATGTCGTCATCCGCGGCGGACAGGACGCGATCCACGTGGCCGACCGGCTGGTGGCCCACGACATTCCCGTGATCCTGACGTCGACCATGGCCGCGCCCGGGCGCGACTGGGAGGGGTACGATCACGAGTACACCGCGGCCGCGCGGCTCCACGAAGCCGGCGTCCGGTTCGCGATCTCGGGTGGTTCGAGCGCGGCCTACTCCAACCGGCTGCCTTGGGAAGCGGGCGTGGCCGTCGCGTTCGGCCTCCCCGAGGAGGAGGCGGTCCGGGCCGTGACGCTGAACGCCGCCGAGGTCATGGGTATCGACGACCGGGTCGGGTCGCTGGCGGTCGGAAAGGACGCCACGCTGATCATCACGACCGGAAATCCGCTCGACACCACGAGTGACGTCGAGCAGGCGTACATCCAGGGGCGAGAGCTGAACATGCTCGACATCCATCGATTCTTCTTCGAGAAGTACATGGAGAAGGTGCGGATGTTCAGGCGGCTGGCGTTGTAGCAGCGGTAACCACGCGGGAGGGCGGGGGGCAGGATTGCCCGGAAGTGCGTTCGGGGCCACTTTTTGACGCTGTCCCCCGCCGAGCGCGGGCGGCTCGAAACCGTCCGAGGCCGGCACCCTGCTTCTCCAGCCCGATGCCCGTGTCGACGCCTCAAGACCATCTCGCGGTCGCGCCCGAGCTCAGCCGGGACGACATTCTCTCCGACTACCGCACCGCCTACCTCAGCCGCCAGATGAGCATCGTGGCGCGACGGGAGGTGCATGCGGGTCGGGCCAAGTTCGGGATCTTCGGAGACGGTAAGGAGGTCGCGCAGGTCGCGATGGCTCGGTCGTTCCAAGCGGGAGACTGGCGGGCCGGGTATTACCGCGATCAGACCCTGATGATGGCGTTGGGCCTTCTCACGCCGCAGGAGTACTTCGCGCAGCTCTACGCGCACGCCGACGTCACCGCCGACCCGGCGAGCGGCGGACGCTCGATGGGGGGGCATTTCGGGAGCCGACTCCTGGACGAGAAGGGGCTCTGGACGAGCCACCTCGCCCGGCCGAATTCGTCGGCCGACGTGTCGCCGACCGGGGAGCAGATGCCGAGGCTCGTCGGACTCGGCTACGCTTCGCGCCTCTACCGCGAGCTCGAGGAGCTGCATCACCTTACCGAGTTCTCGGACAAGGGCAACGAGATCGTCTTCGGCACCATCGGGAACGCGAGCTGCGCCGAGGGGCTCTTCTGGGAGTCGCTGAACGCGATCGGCGTGCTGCAGGCTCCGGTCATCGTCTCGATCTGGGACGACGGCTACGGGATCTCCGTGCCCGGCGAGCTCCAGGTGCTCGGAGGCAACCTCACCGAGCTCCTGCAGGGCTTCCGGCGTCGGGACGACCTGCCCAACGGCTTCCACCTGCATACCGTGCGCGGGTGGGACTATCCGGAGCTCCTCTCGGTGTACCGACGCGCCGCGGACAACACACGGAACGGACGGATCCCGGCCATCGTGCACGTCGTGGAGATGACCCAGCCGCAGGGACACTCCACGTCCGGCAGCCACGAGCGGTACAAGCCGCAGGAGCGGCTCGACTGGGAGACCGAGTACGACCCGCTGACGAAGATGCGTGCCTGGATGATCGCGGAAGGGATCGCGGAGGAGTCGGATCTCGCGGTCATCGAATCCGAGCTCGACAAGAAGGTCTTCGAGTACCGGGACGAGGCCTGGGATGCCTTCCGGAAGGAGCCTTGCGCCGAGGCGGACGAGCTGGCGGGCCTGATCGAAGAAGCCGCTGGGCACTCGGATCGTCGCGAGGAGCTCTTCTCGGTGGCGAGCAAGCTGCGCGCGATGGAGGCGCCGTTCCGGAAGCAGCTCGTGGAGTCGTGCCGCTCCGCGCTCATGATCGTCCGGACCGAGCAGAACCCGGTCGAGGCCCGACTCGCGGCCTGGAACCGTAAGGCGCTCGCCGAGGGCCGGGCCATCTTCGCGCGTCACCTGACCAGCGAGTCGGAAGAGTCTCCGCTCAGGGTACCCGCGGTCCCCCCGGTCTACGGCGACGACCCCGAGCAGCTCCGTGGCTTCGAGATCCTGAACAAGGCGTTCGACGCGATTCTGGAGCGCGACCCGCGCGTGCTGATCTTCGGTGAGGACGTGGGCAAGCTCGGTGGGGTGAACGCCAGCCTGACCGGGCTCCAGGACAAGTACGGGGAGCACCGTGTCGGCGATACCGGCATCCGTGAGGCGACGATCGCGGGGCAGGCGGTGGGCCTCGCCGTGCGTGGGCTCCGCCCGATCGCCGAGATCCAGTACCTCGACTACATCCTCTACGCGATCCAGGTGCTCTCGGACGATCTCGCGATGATGCAGTGGCGATCCGCGGGCGGTCAGAAGGCTCCGGCCATCATCCGCACGAGGGGTCACCGGCTCGAGGGCATCTGGCACTCGGGCTCACCGATGGCTGCGCTCGTCGGGTTGCTCCGCGGCATGCACGTCGTGGTGCCCCGGGACTTCACGCGTGCGGCCGGCTTCTACAACACGCTGCTCCAGGGTGACGACCCCGCGCTCGTGATCGAGGTCCTGAACGGATACCGCCTGAGGGAGCCGGTGCCGGAGAACCTGACCGAGATGACGATTCCCCTCGGTCAGCCCGAAGTGCTGCGCTCGGGACGCGACGTCACGCTGGTGACGTACGGGGCGTGCTGCCGCATCGCCGAGTCCGCGGCCGACCTGCTCGCGGAGGCCGGGATCGAGGTCGAGATCATCGACGTGCAGACGCTGCTCCCGTTCGACCTGGATCACCGGATCGTCGAGTCGGTCAGGAAGACGAGCCGGCTGGTCGTGCTCGACGAGGACGTTCCGGGTGGGGCGTCCGCCTACATCGTGCAGAAAGTGGTCGAAGAGCAGCAGGGGTTCATGTGGCTCGATGCGCCCCCGACGACGATCACGGCGCAGGAGCACCGTCCGGCCTACGGGTCCGACGGGGACTTCTTCAGCAAGCCCGGCGTCGAGGACGTCTTCGAGGCGGTCTACGCGCTCATGCACGAGTTCAAGCCGAGTCGGTACCCGCGGATCGGCTGACGCGCGAGGGACGGGGCGAGCGCGACGGCGCGTCCCCCGGTAGGGGTAGCGCCGTCGCGCCGGCCCCGTCACGTTGGGGGTGCGTCTCGGATGCGATCCGGGGCGACCGCGTCGTGCCGGCGCGGTCCGGATCCCTCCCGCTCCGCCGCATTCATGGACGACTCCGAACGCCCGGTCGACGTGCTCGTCGTCGACGACGTCGAGGAGAACCGCCTCGAGCTCACGACCTTTCTCGAGCATCCCAACCGGCGGCTGATCACCGCTCCAGACGGGGAAAAGGCACTGGCCTGGCTCGCGGAGCACGACTTCGCGGCGGTCGTGCTGGACGTGCATCTGCCGGGGCTCAGCGGATTCGATGTCGCGGAGCGGATGCGGCAGGAACCGCGTACCGAGCACGTCCCGATCCTCTTCGTCACCGCGGTCATGCAGCAGCCCCAGGACGTCTTCGTGGGTTATGAGGTGGGGGCCGTGGACTACCTGCTTCGCCCCATCGATCCGCACGTGCTCCGGAGCAAGGTCACGATCCTGTGCGACCTGTGGGTGCAGCGGCGAATCATCGAGGAGAAGAATGCGCAGCTGGAGCGCCACCTCGCGGAGATCGAGACATTGCGCGGCTTGATTCCGGTCTGCGCGCGCTGCCACCGGATTCGCGACTCGGACGGACTCTGGGAGCGCTGTGTCAGCTATATGACACGGCACACCGAGGCCGAGTTCACCCACACGATCTGCGAGACCTGCTCGGAGGTCCTCTACCCCGACGAATGACGGTTGTCCTCCGGGGCGGTAGGGCACGCGGTCCCGGGTCCGTACACGCCGCGCAACTTGTGGGTGGCTCGGACCGTAGGGAAGAGAGTCACGATCGTTCCTCACCGGAGCTCACCCATGGGCCTCGACTTTCTCGTTCCGATCTTCGGTATCCTGCTCGTGCTGGTGCCGGTTACCGGCCTCACGGCGGTCTTCACACTGCGCTATGGAGGCAAGCCGTTCATCGAGACCCTCGCGCGCGAGTTGCGGGGGGCCGGTACGCTTCCTCATCCCGAGTCCTCGCGGCAGATCGAGGTGCTTACCGAACAGGTCGAGCAGCTCACGGCCGAGGTCGAGCGCCTGAGGGAGGCTCAGAGCTTCGACGAGCGGCTCCTGGAGCGGGAGAAGCGGGGCTAGTAGTCCGCCTGGTGGTGGACGTCTTGCTCATCGCGGACTCACCCGCGTTCGTGTGTACACCGTGGGGTGGGGCCCTCGATGTGAACACCGATCCAGGAGGTACGCGTGCCGGAAGCCCAGCTGCATGTCGTTTTCGGAGCAGGGCAGGTCGGGTGGTACCTCGCCAGGGATCTCCTCACGCACGGCGCTCGAGTCCGCGTGGTCAAGCGATCGCCCGGTGACCTCCCCGAGGGTGTCGAGACGCTGCTCGGCGACGCGACCGATCCCCGGTTCTGCGAGGAAGCCGCTCGCGGCGCGGATGTCGTCTATCACTGCATGAATCCGGCGTACGACACCCGCGAGTGGGCGCAGCTCCTCCCGCGCTTCCTCGAGAACCTGATCGGGGCGGCGGGCAGGGTGGGTGCTCGCCTGGTCGTGATGGAGAACCTGTACATGGTCGGTCGCGGTGGAGACACGGCCATCGACGAAGAGACGCCGATGAACCCGGAGAGCCGGAAAGGTGAGATCCGCGCGCGCCTGGCCGAGCAGCTCTTCGAGGCCCACGAGCGCGGCGACGTACGGGCGGTCTCCGGCCGCGCCTCCGACTACTACGGGCCGCGCGGCGTGGGGACGCACTTCGGCGGCGCGTTCTGGCGGCCGGCGTTGAAAGGTAAGCGGGCGGCCTTCCTCCCCGACGCGGACACGCCGCACAGCTACCATTACATCCCCGACGTGGGGTGCGCGCTCTCGGAGCTCGGGCGTGCCGAAGACGATGTCCTCGGGCGGCACTGGATGCTCCCGTGCGCACCCGGGGAGCCGAGCCGCTCGCTCGTCGCCCGCTTCGAGCGCGTTCTCGGGCAGCCGATCGAGCTACGGGGGATCCCGCGCCCCGTGGTGAGACTACTCGGCCTCTTCATGCCTATGCTCGGCGAGATCGGCGAGATGCTCCACCAATGGGACGAGCCGTTCGTCGTGGACGACCGGAGATACCGGGCGCGCTTCGGGGGCACGCCCACCGCCCCCGACGTGGGTGCCGCCGCCACCGTGGCGTGGGCCCGCGAACAGTTCGCCCGGGCCGGCTGAGGGGGGCGGAGTAAGGGGGGGCCGGTTGGGCTGACCCGCTCCGGGGCGTATCTTGCGAGCTTCCGGGCGCGCATCTGCGTCCATCCCTGAGACACACGATACCGGGCAACCCGATGTCCGAAGTCGAAGACCAGAAGCTGTCGAAAGAGCTCGGCCTATTCGACGTGTTCGCCATCAGCACTGGCGCCATGTTCAGCTCGGGTTTCTTTCTCCTTCCGGGACTGGCCGCCGCCGAAGCGGGGCCTTCCGTGGTCCTCGCGTACTTGATCGCGGGAATCCTCATGCTGCCGGCCATGCTGAGCATGGCGGAGCTTTCGACGGCGATGCCGCGGGCGGGTGGCGCGTACTACTTCCTCGATCGTGCGCTCGGCCCGGTCGTCGGGACGGTCGGCGGCGTGGGAACCTGGATCGCCCTGATCCTGAAGAGCGCCTTCGCGTTGATCGGGATGGGCGCGTACCTGGGACTGTTCTTCGACGTCCCGGCCAAGCAGTTGGCGGTCGCGCTCACGGTCCTGTTCACGGTGGTGAACATCGTGGGGGCCAAGGAGACGGGGCGCCTCCAGCGGTGGCTCGTGGTGATCCTGCTCGCCGTCCTGTTCTTCTTCCTGGTCCAGGGATTCCTGGAGATCGCATCGCTCGGGGTCGGTCAGGTCCGGGAAAACCAGTTCTCGCCGTTCATGCCGTTCGGGCTCACGGGTCTCTTCGCGACCGTGGGGCTGGTCTTCGTGTCGTACGCCGGACTCACCAAGGTCGCGAGCGTCGCCGAAGAGGTTCAGAACCCCGACGTGAACATCCCCCTGGGGATGACGTTGTCGCTGATCGTCGCGACGGCGGCCTACGTCCTCGGCGTTCTGATCATCGTGGCCGTGCTGGAGCCCAGCGCGCTCCACGACGACCTCACGCCGGTGGCGACGGCCGCGCAGTCCTTCTTTGACTGGCTGCCCGGGTCGACCGGCGTCATTCTCATCGTGATGGCGGCGATCGCGGCGTTCGCCTCGACGGCCAATGCCGGCATCATGTCGGCGTCGCGCTACCTGTTCGCCATGGGGCGGGACAAGGTCGTGTCGCCGGGGTTCGCCAGGGTCGGACGGTTCAAGACGCCGACGCGCGCGGTCTGGGGGACGGGCGCGGTCATGGTGGTCATCCTGGTCTCGTTCGACGTGATGTCCGTCGCCAAGCTCGCCAGCGCGTTCCAGCTGCTGATCTTCGCGATGCTCAACCTCGCCGTGATCGTGCTGCGGGAGAGTCGTATCGAAGGGTACGACCCCGGGTACCGCTCGCCGTTCTATCCCTGGATCCAGGGGGCCGGGACGCTGATTCCGCTCTGGCTCATCACCCAGATGGGCGGTATCACCATCCTGTTCACCTTCGGTCTCATCGGCGCCGCGCTCTGGTGGTACGCCTACTACGCCAGGGAGCACATGGCGCGGGAAGGGGCCGTGCTCCACCTCTTCGAGCGCCTCGGCCGGCAGCGCGATCCGGGGCTGGAGCGGGAGCTCCGTGAGGTCCTGCTCGAGTCGGACCGTGCGGGTCGGGACCCCTTCACCGAGCTGGTCGCCGAGTCGCGCGTCATCGATCTCGAGGAACCGACCGAGTACGAGACCATCGTGTGGCGGGTGTCGGCACGGTTGTCCGCGGAGTACGGCATCGCCGCCGACGATGTGGCCGAGGGCATCCTGACGGAGTCACGGGTCGGATTGACGCCCGTGGCCAACGGCGTCGCGCTGCCACACGTGAAGCTCGCCGATCTCAAGACGTTCCACCTCGTGTTGGTGCGTACCTGTGAGGACGTGTGCCTCACCGTGGAAGGTGGCAGGACGTCCAAGCCCGTTCGCGCGCTGTTCTTCCTGGTGAGCCCGGAGTCCAGGCCCAGGCGCCACCTCGGCCTGCTGGCGTCGCTCGCGGGCCGCATGGACGACGACGTCTTCATGGAGGAGTGGCTGTCGGCCGAGACCGAGCAGGAGCTGAAGGAGGCCGTCCTCCAGGAGGAGCGGTTCCTGTCGCTCGAGATCGCCGAGGAAGGAGCTACGGCCGAGCTGGCCGAGCACGAGGTTCGGGAGATCGAGCTCGTGGAAGGCGCGTTGATCGCGCTGGTCCACAGGAACGGCACCGTGGTCATCCCCAGGGGGAGGACAAGGCTGGAAGAGGGCGACCGGCTGACCATCGTCGGGGAGCCGGACGCGATCAGGGAGCTGCGGTTGCGGTTTGCGGGGGACTGAGGCCCGGCTCGATCGAGGGTCGGCCGAGTTGCGTTGACCTCGTGGTCCCCCGCCACTAGCCTCCCACGTTCTTCCGGCCCCCGAAGGGTGCCGGACCGTCGTCTTCCACCGCCTCCGCTCCATGCTCAAGGTCGGCATCGTCGGCCTGCCCAACGTGGGCAAGTCGTCTCTTTTCAATGCGCTCACCGCGGCGGGCGCCCCGTCGGAGAACTATCCGTTCTGCACGGTCGACCCGAACATCGGGACGGTCGAGGTCCCCGACACCCGGCTCGACGAGATCCATCGGCTGACCGGCTCGAAGACCCTGGTGCCGACGGTCATCCAGTTCGTGGATATCGCTGGGCTGGTGGAGGGCGCCTCCGAGGGGGAGGGGCTCGGGAACAAGTTCCTCGGTAACATTCGGGAAGTCGACGCGGTCGTGCATGTGCTCCGCTGCTTCGACGATCCGGACGTCACACACGTGCTCGGGGACGTCGACCCCGCCCGGGACCGCGACATCGTGGAGACGGAGCTGGCCCTCGCCGACCTGGACACCGTGGAACGGCGGCTGGAGCGCGTCGAGAAGAAGGCCAAGTCGGGTGAGAAGGAGGCCATCAAGGAGAAGGCCGTCCTGGAGAAGGCGCTCGACGCGCTGACGTCCGGACGGCCGCTCCGGTCCCTCGACCTCGCCGACGACGAGCGGCAGATCCTGAAGGGATTCCAGCTGCTGACCTCGAAGCCCGTTCTCTACGTCGCGAACGTGTCCGAGGAGGACCTCCCGGAAGGAGAGAACGCCTGGACCGCGGCTCTGCGGAAGGCCGTGGACGAGGGCGCTGGGGGACGCGAGCAGGTCGTCACCATCTGCAGCGCGATCGAGTCGGAGCTCGCTGAGCTGGACACCGAGGAGCGGGACCTGTTCCTGGCCGATCTGGGGTTGGAGGAGACCGGCCTCAATCGGTTGATCCGGGCCGCGTACGATCTGCTCGGCCTCGCGACGTTCTTCACGACCGGCGAGAACGAGAGCCGTGCCTGGACCATCCGGGCCGGCAGCACGGCTCCCGAAGCAGCGGGCACGATCCACACGGACTTCGAGCGCGGCTTCATCCGAGCCGAGACGATCCATGTGGACGAGTTCAGGCGTGTCGGCTCGTGGAAGGACGCGCGCGACCAGGGGGTCCTGCGGTCGGAGGGGAGGAGCTACGTTGTGAAGGACGGCGACATCATGTTGTTCCGCTTCAACGTGTAGCAGAGGTGCTGATCTAGACTCATGGACGTCACCCACGACGAGCGGCACGAGCGCTTCGTGATCGAGCACGAAGGGACCCTCTCCATGGTCCAGTACCGGAAGACCACGCCCGGTGTCCTGCATCTGGTGAGGACCTGGGTGGCGCCCGAGTACCGGGGCGGGGGCTTCGGCGCTGAGCTCGTGCGCGCGGCGCTCGACTACGCCCGCGAGGAAGGGCTGAAGATCACGTCGTCATGCTGGTTCGTCGACGAGTTCATCGAGCAGGTCCCCGGATACGACGACCTCCTGGCCTGACCGCTGGGTGGTGGCCAACAGGAACCGCAACCCCTCCGAGCGGTGAGCCGCGGCGCGTCGGTGACCCGCTGTCCGGCGATCCGGTCGGTCAGCGAGGCAGGGTCGTGCCGGCGATCACGTCGAGGTTGGGCAACATCACGATCTCGATCCGGCGGTTGCGCCGCCGCCCCGCCGCGTCGTCGTTCGAGGCCACCGGTTGGAATTCCCCGAAGCCGGCGCCCGACACCCGCACCGGGTCGACTCCCGCCTGGATGAGGACCCGGACCACCGACAGGGCCCGGGCGCTCGAGAGCTCCCAGTTCGACGGGAAGCGCTCGGTGGAGATCGGGACGTCGTCGGTGTGGCCTTCGACCTGGAACTCCCGATCGTCGAGCTCGGCGATGACCGATCCGACCTCCTGAAGGGTCCGCCGGCCTTCCGCGCCGATGTTCGCGCTCCCCGACGCGAACAGGATGTCCTGCGGGAGTTGGATGACCATGCGCCCCCGGACGATGTTCACCGAGACCTGGCCACCGTCGATGAGCGACTGGAAGCGCCCGATCATGTCTTCGTAGATCCGGTTGCGGTCGCGGATCTCCTCCTCGATGGCGCGCAGCGTGGCGAGCTGTTCGCGGAGCGCCTCGTACTCGCTGCCCCTCTGGCTCAGGAGCAGCTGGAGCCGCTCGACTTCGGAGCGCGTGGTGTTGAGGCCGACCACGGCCTCGGAGCGGAGGGCCTCGAGCGTCCGGACCTCGCGCTCCAGCTCGGCGACGCGTGCCTCGAGTCGGGCCTCTCGCTGGCCCAGGGCGTCCAACTCCCGCTCGAGCTCGGCCTCACGCTCTTCCTGAGCGGCGACCCGGTTCCTGAGCTCCTCGCCTTCCTCCCTGGCCTCCGCGAGACTGGCCAGCGCGACCTCGTGCGTGCTCTTCTTGACGCACGCCGAAAGGGGCATGAGCAGAGTGAGTGCCAACCAGATGGATCGCCGGGGCATTGTCTTTCCTCCGAGGAATACGGATACGCGACGAGAAAAGGTATCGGCAGAGCGCCGTCGTGTCTTGCTCCGCATCCGGGCCGACGTGACCTTGAGGGTGGATAAGCCACGGACGCCAATGATGAGCGAGGACCAGATGACGCCCCGATCCGGAGACGCCGCCGACGAACGGCTCAGACCCCCGCCCTCGGAGCGGTTCGGCGGTCCGAGCCACATGTTCGATCTCGACGAGGTCGCGCGTAATCTGCGTGCGGAAGATCATCCGTCCCGGCATGGTCACCGCCAGATGACCCTCTTCCAGCGAGACCACATCACGCATGTGGTCTTCGTCTTCGACGAGGGCGGGCACCTCGCGGAGCACTCTGCTCCTGGGCTGGTGACCATCCACGCCCACTCGGGACGGATCCGCGTGACGGAGAACGAGAACACGCATGAGCTGAGCGCCGGTAAGCTGGTCGTCCTGGCTCCCGGAGTCCCGCATGCCGTCGAAGCGACGGAGCCGAGCGTGATGTTGCTCACCGTGCATGTGGAGCGGCATGATCGCTGACATGCCTCGCCCGGCCCGGGTTCGAGAGGGCCGCGCGCGCAGGTGACCTGGCTCTTCGGTGTGGCCGGGCTCCTCCTGCTCTTCGTGGGAGGAGAGGCACTCGTGCGCGGCGCCGCCGCGCTGGCGCTCCGTTTGGGGCTCTCACCACTCGCCGTCGGGCTCACGGTCGTGGCGTTCGGGACGAGCACGCCGGAGCTCGTCGTCTCACTCGACGCCGCGTTCGCCGGCGTTCCCGACATCGCGGTCGGTAACGTGATCGGCTCGAACATCGCCAATGTGACGCTCATCCTGGGCGTGGGCATGTTGTTCGGCCCGGCTCGGGTCGTCGCGCGGACCGTGCGGGTGGACGCGCCTCTCGTCGTGTTGGTCTCGGTGGTGATGGTGCTGATGCTGGGAGACGGCACGGTATCCCGCATCGAGGGCATCGCCCTCGTGACCGCCCTTTGCGCGTTCACCGGCATCACGTTGATCCAGGGACGGAAGGAGCCGGCCGGCGTCAAGCAGGAGTTCGAGGGCGCGGTCGAGGGACCGCCGCACACGGTCCTCTTCAGCGTGCTACTCGTGTTGGCTGGGCTCGGTGGGCTGGTGCTCGGTGGTCAGCTCTTCCTCAATTCGGCCGTACAGCTCGCCCGTGCCCTCGGCGTGACTGAGGCGGTGATCGGGCTGACCGTCGTGGCGGTGGGTACGAGCCTGCCCGAGCTCATCACCTCGGTCGTGGCCGCGCTCCGGGGGCAGGGCGATATCGCCATCGGCAACGTGCTCGGCAGCAACATGTTCAACGTGCTGGGCATCCTGGGCGTCACCGCGGTCGTGCTGCCGCTCCAGCCGGGCGGGATCACGGGGGCTACGCTCGGCGTGCTCGTGGGCTCCGCGGTCGTGGTCGCGGGAATGGCCGTGACGGGACGTCGCATCACGCGGCTCGAGGGCGGGGTGCTGGTCGCCGGCTACATGGCCTACACCGTCTGGCTCGTAGGTGGCGGCTGACTGCTACCCGGTTCCGGAATCCAGGAGCTGCGCGATGCGCGAATCCTGCCGAAGCACGACGAAGTCGTGGTGGCCGGACGCGTGCATCCACGGGAAGCCGGAAGACCCGTGGTCGAGCGACTGGGCCAGCGCGTCCAGGGCCCGGCCGGGCTGGCCCAGGATGGCCGCGGCTCGCGCCGCGTAGATGAGGCGATCTCCGACCTCGTATCCCCAGGATTCGGGGCTGAGGTACTTTTCGGCCGCCTCACGGTCGCCGAGGCGCGCGGCGGCCACCGCGGCCATCCCCAGGTACGCCGTCGAGGTGGGGTTCGACTCCAAGAGGGCGACGAACGTCGAGAGCGCCTCGTCCCAGCGCCCCAGGTCGTAGAGGGCGCTCCCCTTCCAGTACCCGTGGGCTTGGTAGTCGGGCTCCGCTTCGATTTGCCGGTCGAGCCATTCCAGCGCCCGGAGCAGGTACGGCCGAGCCATCTCGGCTGAGGCATGCGCGAGGAGCTCCTCTCCGGCGACGACGAGGGCTGCGCCGTGTGACCAGTAGGTTCGGGGCGGACGCACGGCGGACCCCTCCAGGCTGACCTCCAGCGCTGTGAGGTCCCCGGCGGCAGCGAGCGCACGGGCCTCGAGGACGGGAGCGAGGGTTCGTTCCGGGTGCCGACGGATCATCTCGCGGGCGGCCCGTGCCTCCTCCCCGTGGCGAGCCAGGAGGTGGTTGGCGTGCGTCACCTGGGTCCAGTACTGGGCCCAGCCGCGCATGGGTCCGTTGTCCGGATCGATGCGCTCCAGAGCCTCTATGGCCTCGGCCGGCCGGTTCATGATGATCGCCTGCCGGGCGAGGTTGTACCCGGCCTGCGAGCCGGGGGCGATGCTCTCGGAGCGTCTCAGCACCCTCAGGATCTCCTGGCCGTCGGCGCGGAGCATGGCGTCGAGGAACTGCCAACGCAGATCGTCGTACTCGCTCAGACGAGCCCGGCGCGCACCGACCACTCGTACGAGCGAGTCGGTGAGTCGACGGTCGCCGTGGTTCCAGGCAGTGGTGGCGCCGTACAGCAGGCTCATGGTGAATGTGGTGTCCTGCGCGTACGCCTCGAGGAAGACGGGCGTCGCCTGCGTGTACTCCTGGGCCAGGTAGTGGCTCATGGCACGGTCGAACAGCCGGTAGGCCTCGAACGTCGGCGCGCGGTTCGCCAGCCCGGGGAGGGCTCCCGCGCGCGCTCCGCCGAGGACGGCCAGGCCTCCCATGATGCGGTCCCGGAGCTCGGCGATGCCGTCTTCCGGCCGGTCGGCGGGGACCCGGACGGATTCGAGCGCGAGTCGCACCCGCTGGCGTTCCGCGTCCACGACCTCCGCCTGGAAGCGAAGCTCGTCGCCTACCCGGTAGAAGGCCCCGGCGACGACCGTGCGAGCCCCGGTCGCATCGCGCAGATGGGGCGTGGGGTCCACCGCTCCAGCGGTCCGCGCCTCGCCGGACGCGGCCAGCGCCGAGGGCCATGGCACTACCTGGGCCACGTCGAGGTCCTGAAGTCCCTGGGTGAGCCAATCGCCCGCCAGGCGGCCCACGAAGTCGAGGGACGGATCACCGGTCTCGTTGCGGAACTCGGCGACGGCGACCGGACCCGGCAGCGCCGCTGCCGTGGCCGCTCCCGGCGCCCCGGCGCCACGGGTCAGGCCGAAGACGAGCACGACGCCGGCCGCCGCGGTGCCGAGCAGCCAGCCCGCGCTCCGTCGTGGGCGGGCGGTCGCGCGCCCGTCGCGGGTCTCCACCGCCCCCGTCAGTCGGTCGAGCTCTATCACGATCTCGCGCGCCTCCGGCCGCGCCTCGCGCTCGGGTGAGAGGGCCCGGGCGACGAGCCGGGTGATGCCCCGGGGCAGGTCCGGGTGCGTGTCCCGGAGGCGCTCGGCGACCTGCTCGCCCGTGGTCCAGGGCGCAGGCCGGACCGCGCCGGTCAGACACTCGTGGGCGAGCTGGCCCCACGCGAAGACGTCGGCGGGCGGCCCCACGTCGGGGCGCGCCTCGATCTGTTCGGGAGCCATGTACCGCGGTGTCCCCGGCACGAAGCCGACTCGTGTCCGAGGCGCGCCATCCGGCGCCGAGCGAAGCGCCTTCGCCACCCCGAAATCCATGAGGTAGGCGTGAGCCCCGGCGCAGAGGACATTCCCGGGCTTGAGGTCACGGTGCACGACCCCTTCACCGTGCGCGTAGGCCAGCGCCTCCGCGACGTCGCGAAGGAGGGGGACGGCGGACGCAACGGGGATGGGCGCCTCGCGCTGTAGGCGCTCGTACAGCGGCTCGCCCTCCACGTGGGGCATGACGTAGTAGAGCAGGCCGTCCGCGCGTCCCGAGTCGATGAAGGGCAGGATGTGCGGGTGCGACAGCGCCGAAGCGAGTCGGACCTCCTCGAGAAAGCGGTCCTGTCCGAAAAGCACCTGGGCGTCGGGACGCATGACCTTGAGGACGACACGGCGGTCGTGCTTCTTCTCCCACGCCAGGAAGACGACGGCGGTGCCTCCCTCGCCGAGCCGTCCCACGATGCGGTACCGGTCCGCGAGGGCATCGGCGACGCGTGCCTCCAGATCGGGCTCTTCCACCGGCGGGCCGAACGCCCCGTCCAGGATCCCGTCGCGTTCGTGCGCGGCCAGGAGCGCCATGACCTCGCGCGCGAGACGGTCGTCCCCGCCGGAACGCTCCTTCACGAAGGCCTCCCGTCCGCGGGCCGGCTGGTCCAACGCCTGGGCGAACAGGTCGCTGGCGCGACGGAACAACTCCCGGTCGGGTCGGGACGATCCCTCCGAGGGTGCGCTCACGCCTCCTCCTCCGGCAGCTCCTCCGACAACTCGCGGTGCAGCCAGGCGCGGGCCTTCACCCAGTCTCGCTGGACGGTGCGGCGGGTGACACCGAGCGCCTCGGCGATCTCCTCGTCCTGCAGGCCCCCGAAATACCGGAGCTCCACCACCTGTCGGAGACGGGCATCGAGCGCGTCCAACCGGTCGAGGGCCTGGTCGAGCGCGAGGATCTGCTCCGGCTCCGAGCCCACCCCCGCGAGCTCCTCGTTTAGCGTCACCGGGACGGCGCCCCCTCCGCGCTTGCTGGCGGACCAGGCGCGGGCATGATCCACCAGAACCTGGCGCATGGCACGCGCCGCGACCCCGAGAAAGTGGCTCCGGTTCTCGGTGCCTTTCGGGGGACGCTGAACCAGCTTGAGGTACGCTTCGTTGACCAGCGCCGTCGGCTGGAGCGTGTGGCCGGCGCGCTCCCGTCCGAGCTGCGCGCGGGCGATACGCTGCAGCTCCTGATACACGAGCGGAAACACCCGCTCGAGCGCCTGGTCGTCTCCGTCCTCGGCCCGCTTCAGGAGAGCCGTGACGTCGCCGCCGTCGATGGGATGATCGGACATGGTCCCCACGTGGATACGATAGACAGGCATGATGGCGACGGCGATCGGCGATCGCCAGGGCTCCCCCCTACGGTGTCACACGGTTCACGGATTCAGCGCATCTCCCGGTAACGAGTGCGTGATCCACCTTCTGCCGAGGACAACTCCGTGAAGACCGCCATGCGCTCCGCCGATCTGGACGAGGAGGTCCGGGACGCCTTCAGGGCGCGCCTCCGCGAGATCCACAACAGCGGAGCCCTCGCCCTGGCCGTATCGCTCGGGCATCGTCTCGGGCTGTTCGACCTCATGGCCGGCATGACGCCTGCCCTGAGCGGGGACGTGGCCGAGGCCGCGGGGCTCGACGAGCGGTACGTGCGGGAATGGCTCTCCGCCCTCACGGCGGGGGGCATCGTGGACCTGGATCCGGTCACCGGCACCTTCGTCCTTCCTGCCGAGCACGCGAGCCTCCTCACCCGGCGCGCGAGCCCCGAGAACATGGCCGTGTCGCTGCAGTTCATCCCGCTCCTCGCCTCGGTGGAGACGGAGCTCGTCACCCGGTTCCAGGAGGGGGGCGGGCTCGGATACGAGCATTACGACCGGTTCCACGACGTGATGGCGGAGATGAGCAGCCAGACCGTCGTCAGCGCGTTGTTCGACAGGGTCCTGCCCCTCGTGCCCGAGCTGCCGGGTCGCTTGCAGCTGGGGATCGACGTGATGGACGTGGGGTGCGGGCGGGGCAGGGCCCTCGTAGCGCTGGCGAGCGCTTACCCGAACAGCCGCTTCCTCGGGATCGACATCTCCGACGACGCCATCGCCGTGGCTCGTGCCCGGGCCGAGGCGCTGCGCCTGAGAAACATCCGTTTCGAGGTCGTCGACGCGGCGCGCATGCCCGACGGGAGCTTCGAGCTGGTCACGGCCTTCGATGCGATCCACGATCAGGCCGAGCCGGAGCTCGTGCTGTCGCGGATCCGGTCGCTGCTCCCGGAGGACGGGGTCTTCCTCATGCAGGAGATGGCGACCAGCAGCCACCTGGAGCGGAATCGCGACCATCCGCTCGGCGCGTTCCTCTACACGCTGTCCTTCGCCCATTGCATGACCGTGTCCCTGGCGCGGGGCGGCGCGGGGCTGGGCACCTGCTGGGGCCACGAGCGGGCCACCGAAATGCTGCGGGCCGCCGGTTTCCGGGAGATCGAGCGGCATCGACTGGAGCACGACCCCCTCAACGAGTTCTACGTCGTTCGACCCTGAGGGGAGGCTGCCTCTCCCCGTGCACTGAGCAGGATGCCGAACGATGCGCCGAGCGCGGCGACCGCGGCGGCATAGATCCACCAGGGTAGCTCCGTCGAGGCGTCGATCCACCCCATGCGGGCGGGCACGATCGCCAGCGCGTTGTTCAGGAAATGCCAGAGCATGGCCGGGTAGATCGACCCGGTGAGCACGACGGTGGTCGCGAGGATCACCCCGAGGTATGCCGTCGGCACGATCCGGAAGAGCGACACGTGGAAGAGACCGAACACGGCTCCGGCCGCGAGGGTCGCGGCGACGGGGCGCATGCGGGCACGCAGGCCGTGCAGCAGCACGCCCCGGAACGCCACCTCCTCGGCGATCGCGGGCATCACCGCGAGGAAGAGGAGGAGCTGCCAGACGGGGATCGTCTCGATGAGCATCGCCTCGCCGAACGCTTCCAGCATGCTCTGTGGCACCGGCAGCAGGTAGGCGTCGACGAGGCCGGCGAGCCCGATGGCGGTCAGGTACCCGGCCGGTGCACCGAGCGCGACCGCGAGCCACGTGCGACGGGGCGGGGGGCGAAGGGAGAGGGCCGTGCGGGGGGCGAGGCGGTACCGGCGGATCATGAGCCAGGTGGCGCCGCTGAACAGGACGATCAGATTCACGACGACCTGACCCCGGACGCCCAGCGCGTCGCCGAACCACAGGGAGACGGTGAAGAACAGCGCCCACAGCACCGCGAACCAGCGGGCGACCCGGTACGGGAAGAGGGCCGGCCCTCCCCGGGCCTCCTTTTCCGACAGCGTGCCTCCGCCGATGAGCCGCTCCGTCGAGAGCCCACGCTCCGCGAGTCGGGTGAGCAGGTAGGCCGCGCCTCCGCTCGAGAGCCATGCGAGCGCCAGGAAGAGCCAATCGCGCTCACCCACCATCACCTCGCGGACGGCCACGCCGAGCCCGGCGACCGGCACGAGTGCGATCGCCGAGCGAAGCTCCATGCCCGGCAGGGCGGCCGGAGCCGCCAGAGCCACGAATGCGAGCATGACCGGGAAGAAGGCGATCTGGAAGTCCTTGTATCCGTCGACCCTCCCGGAAAGGAACAGCAGCGCCCCCGCGACCAGCACCGCGAGCGGGACCAGCAGGAGGAGCACGAGCAGGGCGTCGTTTGGTGCCACGGATAGCGCCAGCCCGGCGGGGAGCTCCAGCACTCCGATCACCAGGTACGTCACGAGATTCGCCGCGTTCACCGTCACGAGGACGAGCCCGAGCGCGACGATCGCCAGGAGCTTCGCCCGGATGATCTCGGCCCGGGTGAGGCCCGTCGTGAGGAGTGTCTCCAGCGTGCCGCGTTCCTTCTCGCCGCTCAGCGTGTCCACCGCGGCAATGGAGCCGCCGGTGAGCAGGAGGAGCAGGACGAACGGCATGAGCAGGAGGCCGAGGCGGGCGCCACCCTCCCGGGCGGGCGTGGCCACATTCGTGGCTTCGAGCTCGAGCACGCGTCCGGGATCGGTTGGGAATCCAGACGCGCGGAAGACGCTGTCGCGTTCCTGGCGTCCCAGAGCGAGGAGGCGCGCTTCGAGCTCGGTGGAGGCGGCGCGCGAGAGGTCGCTGTCGGCGCGGTACCGGAGGGTCACGCCGGGGCGGTGGGGGCCGGCGGTCACGTTGTCGGCCGCGCTCCACTCGGCCAGGAGCTGGATGTCACCGGCCGCGAGCGCGGAGTCCGGAGTGGCCGTACGAGCCCGCTCGAACCGGGCGCCCGGGCGGTCGCCGGGCAGCGTGAGCGCGTGCTCGATCAGCCCCGCGAGGTCCCGACCCTGCACGGTGTCGCTCACCGCGTAGCGGTATACGGCGCTGTCGAGCCGTGCGGACTCGTCCTGCTCGACTGCGCGCAGGACCAGGATCAGTCCCGGGAAGAGCACGAGAGGGAGGACGACCGCGATGAAGATCATCCGCGTGTCGCGTGTGAGCAGCCGGAGCTCGTGGCGGAGCAGGGCGCCGAAGGGAGTCACGGGGAGGCGACGTCGGCGCCCGTGAGGTCGGCCAGGAAGATGTCCTCGAGGTAGTGGAGACCGGTTCGCGATCGGTGCTCCTCGAGCGTTCCGACCGACAGGATGTGCCCTCGGTGCATGATGGCGATCCGGTCACACACCTTCTCCGCCTCCGGCATGATGTGCGTCGAGAAGAGGATCGTCTTCCCGGCATCCCTCAGCTCGGCGACGATCCGCCGCAACTCCAGCGCGTTCACGACGTCGAGCCCCACGGACGGCTCGTCGAAGATGAGCACCGGGGGGTCGTGCGCGACGGTGCGCGCCAGCGAGACCTTCTGCTTCATGCCGCTCGACAGCGTGTCGATACGGGCGTCCGCGTAGGGGCGGATGTCGAAGCGGTCCAGGAGCTCGTCCACCCGTCCCGGGACCGCGTCCACCGGGTACCCGTTCACCCGGGCGAAGAACTCGAGGGTCTCCTTCGCGGTGAGCCGAGGATAGAGGGCCGTCGAGGCCGAGTGGAATCCGATGCTCCGACGGACGGACTCGGGCGACCGCGCCACGTCGTGACCGTTCACGGTCGCCCGTCCCGCGGACGGCTGCAGCGTCGTGGCCAACACCCGGAGCGTCGTCGTCTTGCCCGCGCCGTTGGCCCCCAGCAGACCGAACACCTCACCCGGAACGCATTCGAAGTCGATGCCGTCGACGGCACGAACCTCGCCGCGGCCCTCGTCCCAGAACCGCTTGACCAGCCCTTCGACCCGGACCCGTCCGTCGTTCACCCCGGCAGGCGTCATCGAGCGCTCCTCAGCTTGTCCCGCACGAAGCGCCACGGACGACCCGTGTGGCTCCCGATCATGAAGTCCTCGAACCCGAGGACCCATCGGGCGAAAGTGATGAAGGCCAGGATGAGCGCGGCGCTGACCGCCGCGGTGACGCCGAGAAGGGGCCAGATGAAGACACCATGGATGGCGTCCCGGACGGCCATGGCGATGTTCGCGACGGGGATCATGGCGATGGCCGGTGTGAGCGTGCGGTCCGTCTGCTGGCCGAGGACGAGGGGGATGAGGGCGAGGTAGAACACGGGCGTCACCAGGGCCTGACCGTCCTTGAAGGTGCGGGCGAACGCCGCCAGCGGCATCATCGCCGCGGCGAAGAAGAGGGCGAGGAGGACGGCCCCGAGCGCCATCACGACGATCGCGGTCGGAGCGAGGGACACCACCAGCCCGCCGTCGCCGAGTCCCTGCAGCGGCGCGAGGATCGGGCCGAGCGAGATCGACATGGCGGCCACGTTGAGCACGCCGGCCGTGGCCCCGAAAGACGCCACATAGAGGTATTTCGCGGTGACGATGCTGCCCCGCGACGCCCGGGTGGTCATGAGCGTCTCCCAGGTGCCCCGCTCACGCTCGCCCGCCGTGGTGTCGACGGCCGGGACGAGGCAACCGAGCGCCACGGCGATGACCAGGAAGAGCGGGATCATCAGGCCGAGCAAGGTGGTGCCCAGCGCTTCGTCGGTCGACACGTTCCTGCGGGTCACCCGTAGCGGCTCGGCGGCCCCGGGCGGCAGCGCGAGCCTGTCCGCCTCGAGGGCGAGCCGGTCAGCGCGAACCTCGTCGACCCGGCGTTCGATGCGCTCGAGCGCCCGGCGGCTCCGGTCCACGGAGCGGTCGTAGCGCACCACGACCCGGGCGTCATTCTCCAGAGCGTCGCCTCCCGCCGCGGCGTCCTCGAGCGTGACGACAGCGTCCAGGTCGCCGGCGGCCAGGCGCGTGAGGGCCTCGTCGAGCGTCACCTCCGTGGCGACGATCTCGATCGGGCTCGCGTCGTCACCGGGCCCGCCGTCTTCGGGCCCGCCCTCCAGCGCCTCGACGATCTCCGTCCGCGCGGCGGCGTCCCCCAGCAAGGCGATGCGTGCCGACGACCGCTCGGCCAGGCCCGCGACGAACCCGAGGGCGCTGATCTCGATCCAGAGGAGGAGGGGGTACAGGACGACCGGCAGGAGGATGCTGTTGACGACGACGCTCCGCTCCCTGAGCGCCCCCCGCACCTCCCGTCCCCACAGCACCCCGACGTCGCGCCAGAACACCTGGCTCATCCCTGGGGCCGCGGGTGCACCCGCCGCCGGTCGACCGTGCTACCCCTCCACCGGGGCCAGCGTCGGATCCCAGTCACACGTCTTGTGCGAGCCGTCGCAGAACGGCTTCCTCGACGAGTCGCCACAGCGGCACAGGGAGTACGGGCGGCCTTCCGGCGTCGGGATGCGGTTCCCTTCCGCGTCGAACAGCGGCACGTCGCCCTCCACTCGGAGGGAGCCACGGGCGGAGACGGTGATCTTGATGGCGGGTTCGGTCACTTGGAATTCCTTAGGGTTCTTGGAGTCGATCGGATTCTTCTACCATCGCCAGGGCCGGGTCGGGTGCACAAGGCTCGGTCTCCTTGGTCCGCCTCCGGCCGTCCGGTAGATTCCCGGTGTGCAGAACCCGCTCCGGGATCGAGGGTGGGATGCGGCGAGCCCAACAGCGTGAGGCGAGTGTGATTGCGGTAGAGCGAAGGAAGTCCGTTCCCGTCGACGTGGGTGGTGTCACGGTGGGCGGGAACGCGCCGATCGTGGTCCAGTCGATGACGAACACCGACACGGCGGACGTCCAGTCCACCGTCGACCAGGTGAAGCTGCTCGCCGATGCGGGCAGCGAGATCGTCCGAGTGACGGTGAACCACGACGAAGCGGCGCGGTCGGTGCCCGAGATCGTGCGTCGCCTGCGAGACGACGGGTACCGGACGCCGATCGTGGGAGATTTCCACTACAATGGGCATCTCCTGCTCAAGAAGTACCCCGATGCCGCCGACGCCCTGGCGAAGCTGCGCATCAACCCCGGGAACGTCGGGACCAAGCACCGCGACGCGAACTTCCAGCAGATCATCGAGGTCGCTGTCGAGCACGACAAGCCGGTGCGCATCGGTGTGAACTGGGGCTCGCTCGACCAGCGACTCCTCACCGAGCTCATGGACGAGAACGCGACGCGGGCAGAGCCGAAGGAGGCGCAGGTCGTGCTCCTCGAGGCGATGATCGAGAGCGCGCTCCGGTCCGCCGCCCTCGCCGAGGAGACCGGGCTCGGGCACGACCGCATCGTGATCTCGGCCAAGGTGTCGTCGGTGCGGGACCTCCTCACCGTGTACCGGATGCTCGCGCCGCGCTGCGACTATCCGCTCCATCTCGGCCTCACCGAAGCCGGGCTCGGCGCCAAGGGGATCGTCGCCACGACGGCCGCGCTCGCCCCGCTGCTACTCGAAGGGATCGGCGACACCATCCGGGTGTCGCTCACGCCCAGGCCGGGTGGGGACCGGGCCGAGGAGGTTCGGGTCGCCCAGCAGATCCTCCAGTCGCTGGGCATCCGCCACTTCGAGCCGCAAGTGACGTCCTGCCCGGGCTGTGGCCGGACCACCAGCACCTTCTTCCAGGAGATGGCCGAGGACATCACGGCCTACATCCGGGAGCGGATGCCGGAGTGGAGGAAGGAGTATCCGGGCGTCGAGGAGATGGAGGTGGCGGTGATGGGGTGCGTCGTGAACGGACCCGGCGAGTCGAAGTACGCGAACATCGGGATCTCGCTGCCCGGCACCTTCGAGGAGCCGAAGGCACCGGTCTATATCGACGGGGAGCACTCCGTGACGCTCAAGGGCGAGGGGCTCGTCGACGAGTTCAAGGGACTCCTCGAGGACTACGTGGTCCGCCGGTACGGATCGGAGGTCGCGACGCCGGTGTGACGGCTTCGCGAGGAGGGTGGCGCCATGGGTAAGCGAACCGGCGTGACGATTCCGAATGCGCTGACCTGGTTTCGGATCGTCACCTCGCCCGTGCTCGTCGTCCTGGCCTGGGCCGGTGGTACCGGTTGGGTCGTCGCATTCCTGCTCGTCCTGCAAGTGACCGACTGGGTGGACGGCCCGCTCGCGCGTGGTCTCCGCCAGCACACTACCGCGGGGGCTCGACTCGACTCGCTGGCGGACGTGCTCATGTTCGGCAGCCTGCTCGCGGCGCTCGCGGTCCTCGAAGGGCCGCTCCTGTGGGACGCGTGGCCGTGGGTCGCCGCCGCGGTCGGGAGCTACGCGGCCTCGTCCGCGTACGCGCTGGCCCGGTTCCGCCGGATGCCGACCTACCATCAGTGGACGGCCAAGGTGTCCGGGCCCATCACCCTGGTCGCCACGCTTGCCGTGCTCCTGCTCGGAGAGGGGTGGCCCGTTCGGGTGGCGGCGGCCGCCGTGACGCTCGGGAACCTGGAGGGCGCGCTCATCACGTCGAGGCTCTCGGCGCCGCGCACCGACATTCCCTCGGTGTTCGCCCTCCCGGACCGGGACGCGCGTAGCCCATGACCCGCCGCCGGCTTCTGTACGCCGCCGCCGCGGTCGGCGCTCTCGGGCTCGGCTTCTGGTTCGTCGTCATCCCTTATCCCCGGGGACTGGCGACCGGGGATCCCGGAATGACGGCGCTCATGGAGCAGCGCGTCCGCCAGGCGCGAGCGGCCGGAGACTCGCTCGTGATCCGGCGGGAGTGGGTCGACCTCGACGCCATCTCGCCGAACGTCCGCCGTGCGGTCGTGGTCGCGGAGGATTACCGGTTCCGTGAGCACCAGGGCGTCGACTGGGTGTCGCTCGCCGAGGAGGTCCAATGGACCGGCGCCGAGGACTTCTCTTGGTGGAGCCTCGATGATCTCCGGGCGCTCGCCGGGGCTGTGACATACGCGTGGCGGAACCGGTCGGAGCTTCGCGGACGGAGTACCATCACCCAGCAGCTCGCGAAGAACCTGTACTTCGGGACGGACCGCTCGTTCGCTCGCAAGGCGATGGAGCTCGTGGTGGCGAAGCGGCTCGAGCGGCATCTGGACAAGGACCGGATCCTCGAGCTCTACCTGAACGCCGCCGAGTGGGGTCCGGGAATTTTCGGCGTCGAGGCGGCGGCCCGTGCCTATTTCGGGCGTTCGGCCGCGAACGTCGGGTTGGCGCAGGCGGCCGCGTTGGCCGGGACGCTGCCACACCCGCTGACGTCGAACCCCGCCTACCGTCCGAGCCGGATGGCGTGGAGGCGGGACCTCATCCTGTCGAGGCTGCAGCCCGGCGCGAGCGTCGTGCCGGCGCCGATTCCCGAGCCGCCTCCGGAGCTGGTGATTCCCGACACGAGCCTCAGTCGTCCCCCAGGTGGCGGCGCCTGAGCTCGGCCCATTCCTCGCTGGCCAGGTACTCGAGCAGGACGAGGTTGATGGCGTCACGGTCGGCCGCGCCCGCCGGCAATGCGATCGCGTAGTACTGCTCCGCGAACGTTCCCGGGAGGACGCGCGTGCGGCCCCGGAACTCGTTCTGCCCGAAGTAACGGAGGATCGGCTCGTCGTGCACGAACGCGTCGATGTTCCCGGACGCGAGCGCCTCGAGGCCGTCGGGGATCGACCCGAACGATTGCGACGCGATCCCGTCGTCCTCCAGATACGTTGCGGCGGCTGACTCTTCGAGCGTGCCGACGCGAGCGTGCGGCAGGTCCTCGGGGCCTCTC
Organism: Longimicrobiales bacterium; assembly: GCA_041690395.1. Lineage (GTDB taxonomy): Bacteria > Gemmatimonadota > Gemmatimonadetes > Longimicrobiales > Gaopeijiaceae > JAWLHJ01. The sequence goes on from JAWLHJ010000007.1 coordinate 103,668, forward strand.
ACCCGGCTGTCGAGTTGCGTCACGGTGAGGCTCGACGCGATGGTCGCGGTGAAGAACGAGATGACGATGATGCCGGTGAACATCCAGACGAAGCCCACGATCCGGCCGCCGAGCGTCCTCGGCGACTTGTCGCCGTATCCCACGGTCGTCATGGTCACCGCGGCCCACCAGAATCCGCTGCCGATACCCTCCGCGGCGGTTCCTCCGAACTCCCCGGCGTTCTCGACCCGTTCGAAGAGCCAGACGAGCGCGCCCCAGAAGAGCAGGACTCCGAGGAGAAGCCCGAACACCCAGAGAAAATCGAGCGAGAACAGCCGGAGTACGGCCTGGATGAAGTCGGCCGGCCGTTCGGGAACCGCGATGGCCAGGCCGGACGTGAAGAACGGATGCGTGAAGTCGACCCGCTCCTCTCGCTCGGCCGTAACCGTGAGCGCCGAGACGGATGCATACAGCGAGCCGTCCTCGACGCCGGTGAAGAGCCCTTCCAGGTCCCGTTCCTCGAAGACGAACGGAAGCTCCATCGCCTCGGCCACATGGGTCCAGAGCGCCACGCTGAGCCCCGCGTAGCCGCCTTCTTGGTCCATGACGAAAGGCGCGGCCACCCGGGTTCCGACGAGCACCGTGTCCGACGGGGTGCTCTGCGACAGAGCCGGGGAGGGGAGAACCGCCTGCGCAGCGAGGAGGGTGGCCAGGGTCACCGCGCAGGATGTCAGCGCCTTCACGGCGTTCGAAAGATGTCTGTTCATGGCCTCGGACCGTACAAGCGCGGCCGGCGTCCGAGCAACCCACGGTCCGCTTGCCCCCGCCCGGGATCGCGCCTACCGTCGGGCGTCCATCTCGGCCACGCTCCACAACGCGAGACCCGCTCCATGCCGCACTCGATGCCGTCCATCGTCAGATCGTTTTCGAGATCGCTCCTTTCGACCCTGACCGTCCTCACGCTCTCGGCCGTGTCGCTCCCAGCCGAGGTCGAAGCCCAGGTGCGGACCGAGATCGAGGTACCCATCGGCTTCTCGGCCACGAACGCCGCACGCCAGGACTACTGCGAGGCACGCTTCCTGGAGCTGCCGTCCTCGGACGCGTTCCGGGAGCATCTGCGGCTCATCACCGCCAACCCGCACCCCACCGGCTCGGCGCAGCAGGTCGAGGTCGGGAACTACCTCGACCGTGTGATGACGGCTGCCGGCTTCACGGTGCGCCAGCATCCGTACGACGTCTATCTGCCGCAGCTGACGGACGACGTCGAGGTGCACATCGTCTCGCCGGTCGCCATGCAGCTCTCGAACCGTGAGCCGGTACTCGACGAAGACCGCTTCAGCAACCACCCAGACCTGTTGAACGGGTGGAACGCGTTCTCCGGAAGCGGTGATGTGACCGGTGAGGTCGTGTATGCCAACTACGGACGGCGAGAGGATTTCCGTGCGCTCGACTCGCTCGGCATCGATCTGACCGGGAAGATCGTGATCGCCCGTTACGGCGGTAACTTCCGGGGATACAAGGTGCTCTTCTCGGAGGAGCGGGGCGCGGCGGGCGTCATCATGTTCAACGACAAGCCGGAGGACTGGTCCGACCCGTATCCCGAGGGCCCGATGCTCAACGGCCAGATCATCCAGCGAGGATCGGTGTTGACGCTCCCGTGGACCGGCGATCCGCTGACGCCGTTCGAGCCCGCGCTTCCCCTGGACGGGCCGGAGCAGGTGGAGCGCCTCGACCCCGACGAGGTCGGGCTCCACACGATCCCGGTCCTGCCCGTCGGGTGGGACGCCGCGGCCGAGATCCTGTCGCGCATGAGCGGTGAGCAGGCGCCGGACGACTGGCAGGGCGGGCTGGACATGCCGTACCGGCTGACCGGGGGGAGCGACCTGACCGTGCGGGTCCGGGTCAATCAGCCCAAGGCGATCACGCGGGCCATCAATGTGGTCGGGACGCTCGAGGGCACGCACTTCCCGGACGAGTGGATCGTGCTGGGGGCGCACTACGACCCATGGGCGTTCGGTGCGGTCGACCCGAACGGCGGCACCGCGATGCTGCTGACGCTGGCCGAGGCGCTCGGGACGCTCGCCGACGAGGGCTGCCGGCCCCGGCGCTCCATCCTGATCGCGCACTGGGACGCCGAGGAGTACGGCATCATCGGGTCGACGGAGTGGGTGGAGGAGTTCCTGCCGGAGCTCGAGGCGGGGGCCATCGCGTATCTGAATGCGGACGGTGCGGTCTCCGGCCCGAACTTCGGCGCGTCGGCATCGCCGTCGCTCAAGCAGCCGATCCTGGACGCGGTGCGCGACGTGGCGTACCCGGGAACGGAGCAGTCGATCTACGAGTGGTGGGCCGAGCAGGCCGAGGATGGCGTGCCGGCCATGGGCAACCTGGGCGGCGGGTCCGACCACGTCGCGTTCTACACCCATGCGGGTATCCCGTCGGCCGGCCTCAGCACGGGTGGGCGGAGCGGAGTCTACCACTCGAACTACGACAACTTCGCCTGGTTCGAGCGCTTCGGCGACGCGGAATGGGTGTTCGGGCCTATGCTCGCGCGCGCCGATGGGCTCGTGGCGCTCCGCTTCGGCAACGCGGATCTGCTCCCGTACGACGTGACTCGGTACGCGACCGACACGCGGACGCACGTGAACACGCTGTTCGAGGTGGCCGAGGCATGGAGCATGGAGGTCGACTTCACGCGACTGGTCGAGGCCAGTCGTCAGCTCGACGTGGCCGCCGAGGAGCTCGATCAGGCGCGGGCGCGGCGCGTCGGGCTCGGGCCCGTCCCCGCGGACGAGGCCGCGCGTATCAACCGGGCGTTCATCGATCTCGAGAAGGCGTGGTTGGACGACCGCGGGCTTCAGGACCGTCCGTGGAGCCGCTCGCTCTACGTCTCACCGGACCCGTTCAGCGGGTATGCTTCGTGGATGCTGCCGGGGCTTCGCTACGAGATCGAGACGGAGAATCCGGCGGGGGTGGTGGAGTGGGAGGGGCGCTACGTGGATGCGATCGGGCGGCTGGTGGAGGGGATGCGGCGGGTGACGCGGTTGATCGAAGGGGGGTAGTGCGGGGAGGTGCCGAGAGGTCATCCCCAGAGGGGCGCTCCGCTACGGACGCTTTGCGTCCAATCCCTCTGGGGATGACCTCTCGGCACCTCCCCTCCCATCACTCCGGACGCGCGTCACCCGCCGCATCCCGTCCGCCGCGACGATCGGGGCGCGTACCTGGTGGCGCGGAGTGGGGAGAGGGTCGGCAACGACCGGTGTGCCAACGGTCGAATGCTCACTGGCCGCTGGTCCGTCAAGATGAATGAGTGGATCTGGGCGATGGATGATGAAATGACCGAAGGAATCCAGCCAGGGTGGAACGGCCGAGCCTCGAGAGGGAGACGATGAGGGCTGTGCTGCAGGAGCAATATGGAGCTCCCTCGGAAGTTCTCGAGTATCGCGAAGTAGACGCTCCGGAGCCCGATGAGGATCAGGTTCTCGTGCGCGTACGTGCGGCAGCCATCGCGGGTGACGATTGGCACCTGATGCGAGGCGAACCATACATCGCCCGCCTTGATCTCGGCCTTCGACGGCCGAAATACACGATTCCGGGGCGGGACGTGGCGGGGGTTGTCGAAGCGTGCGGCGCGGCGGTGCGCCACCTCAACCCGGGGGATGAGGTCTTCGGCTGGTGCACCGGGGCATTCGCCGAGTATGCGCTGGGATCGGCGGACACGCTCACCCCGAAGCCACCGCTTCTCGACTTCACAGAGGCCGCTGCCGCGCCCACCGTCGGAGTGACGGCGCTTCAGGCTCTTCGGGATCAGGGTGGCATCGCACCGGGACAGAAGGTGCTCATCATCGGTGCCTCGGGTGGGGTCGGGACGTTCGCCGTGCAGATTGCAGCGAGCTTCGGCGCCGAAGTCACGGGAGTGTGCAGCACGCGCCACAGGGAATTGGTACGCTCCCTGGGAGCGAGCCACATAATCGATTATACGCGAGAAGACTTCACTCGGAGGAGCGAGACGTACGACCTCATCGTGTACCTCGCCGGGAACCGTAGCGTGTCAGAGTGCAGACGTGTGCTCACTCCCGACGGAACACTCGTCCTCGTCGGAGGATCGGGGGGTCGCTTGCTGGGAGGCGTGGCCCGCTGGCTGCACGCCATCGTGGTGTCCCCCTTCACCCGACAGAAGCTTCGCCCTCTCGTCCATTCCAGGAACGTGGCCGACCTGAATACGCTCCGCGATCTCTTCCAAGCGGGATCCGTGAGGCCTGTGGTCAGCGCAACGTACACGTTCGAGGATGTCCTTGGAGCTTTCCGGCATTTCGAGGAGGGTCACGGGACTGGCAAGGTCGTCCTATCCTTTCCGGAGAATCGCCGCTCATGACTCCGCAGACGCAAGGAGGCCCATCGGTGGCACAGGCGAGGCTCGCTGGTGTCCTCTACCTGATTATCATCCTATGCGCCGGCTTCAGCGAAGGGTACGTCCGCGGGGGCGTGATCGTGTCGGGTGACGCCGCTGCAACCGCAGCCAACATTCGTGCATCGGAGTGGTTGTTCCGAATCGGCTTCACGACCGACCTGCTCGCGTTCTTGAGCGACGTCGCTCTGGCGGTGCTCTTCTACGTGCTGCTCCGCCCCGTAGACCAGGTGATCGCAATGATCGCCGCGGCGTTCCGGCTCGCCCAGGCCTCGATTCTCGGAATCAACCTCCTGAATCATTTCGAGGTGATCCTGCTCTCGAGCGAAGCTGGCTACCTCGGGGTGTTCTCATCAGCCCAGATTGACGCCCTGATGCTGCACGCTTTGGAGACGCACCGACACGGATACTTGATCAGTCAGATGTTTTTCGGTGTCCACTGCCTACTGATCGGGTACCTCCTCTGGAGAGCCGCTTCCTTTCCGCGCGCGATCGGCGCCCTGATGGTCATCGCGGGGGTGGGTTACCTCGCTGACGGGTTCGGCTTCTTTCTCCTCCCGTCGGTCGCCCCAACCGTATCCCCCTTTTTCCTGACACCCGTGGTAGTAGCGGAGTTGTCGCTTTGCCTCTGGCTGCTTCTGAAGGGTGTCCGCACGCACGATGCTGGGCGTGGCGGCGGACACGGGCGGGAGTTTCGCGCCGTCACATAACAAGCCATCACATAGCAAGGTGTTTCCGGCGCCGCTCACTTCGTTCGCTCTGGCCTATGGGCCGGAGCTGTAGTGGTGCCCGGGATGCACACCGCGGTTGAGGGAAGGGGAGTGCCCCGCCAGACTTCCAGGGCTTCGGGCGTTGTTGGAAGAGGACAGGCTCTATCGTCGATCGCCCGACAAAAGGAGTTCTACCCCGTCCGCGTCATGGAGGGGGATACCGAGTCCCTTGCTCCTTCCGTGGGGGATGTCGTCACGAGTGACGGTGACCTCTTTCACCTGGAATGGTGTCCGGACTGAGGGCGCACGGCCCCGCCTTCCGGCGAGGCCAGCCCCTCCCTCAGGCCGGTAGCCCGTGCCGCACCACCCGCTCCAAGACGTCCACGAAGCGGTCGAGCTCCGGAAGCGTCGTGTAGACGCTGGGGGAGATACGGACGCCTCGGAATTCGGCATGGTTGATGGGCGTGGTGATGATGCGGTGCTCGGCCCAGAGGTGCTCGACGAGGGCGCTCGGCTCGATGCCGTCGATCTCGACGTTCGCGATGCCGCATGCGAAGCCGGGCTGCAGACTCGTGTGGAGCCGGACGCGGTCGTGCTCGAGCAGCGGGCGGGCCCAGTAGTCGCGCAGGTAGACCAGACGGGCTTCCTTGCGGGCGCCGCCGATCCCCTCATGGAAGGTGAGCGCTTCGCCGATGGCCAGGTAGTTCGCGGCCGGGTGCGTGCCGATCTCCTCGAACTTCCGGATGTCGTCGTCCATCGTGTCCGGCGCCGCCATGAGCGGCCACACCTCGGGGATCTTCTCCCGACGCACGTAGAGCAGGCCGGTGCCGTGGGGCGCGAACAGCCATTTGTGGAGGGACGTCGAGTAGTTGTCCACGTCCAGATCGGCCAGCTTGAAGTCGAAATGGGCCAGGGCGTGGGCGCCGTCGATGATGAGCGGGATGCCGTGCCGGCGGGCGAGCTGGTTCAGTTCCCGCACGGGCAGGATCTGGCCCGTCAGGTTGATCATGTGGCAGGCGAGGATGGCGCGGGTCCTGGGTGTGATCGCTTCCTCGAAGAGCCGCACGACCTCGGCGGGGTCCTCGGCGGGGACGGGAATCCGGATCTGGCGGAGGACGATCCCCTCGCGGCGCTCACGCTGCTTGAACGTCGTGATCATCCGCCCGTAATCCTGCGTGGTCGTCAGGACCTCGTCGCCGCGCTCGAGATCGATGCCGAGCTGCATCGTCTGGAGACTCTCCGAGGCGTTCCGGGTGAATGCGATCTCTTCCGGATCGACGCCCCAGGCCCGCGCCACTCGCTCCCGCACACCTTCACGCTGCGGCTCGAGCACGCGCCACATCGTGTGCGTCGGCGCGAGGTTCGAGAAGTCGAGATGCCGCTTCATGGCCTCCTGGACCCACCCGGGCGAGGGGCTCACGCCGCCGTTGTTCAGGTTGAGCAGCGTGCGATCGACCGTGAACGCCCGCGCGACCTCGAACCAGAAGTCCTCGTCGTCGGCCACCTCGGCCGCCGTTCCGGGATGGGACGCCAACGCTCGGGCGACGTCCGACGCGGAGCGTGACAGGAGTGAGGGGCGTAGCGGGAAGCCACCGGCCGCGGCGGCGAGGGGAAGCGAGACGGCTCCGAGGAAGCTGCGGCGGCTCTGCACGGGATCCTCCAGGACTCGAGCGGCTGGTGACCCGGTAGCCGGGCCCCTGAAGCTCACGATACGGGGCGAGATTGCGGATGTCCAACGGGCCGATGTGATGGCGGTCGCTCGCTGACTCGAGCGTGGCCCTCCCCCCGGCCGGCTGCGACGCTCGGACGCGACACGTGTCGCGGCCCCGGTCCGCGGCATGCTCCTGAAAAGCGTTGCGGTACGCTATGCCGAGCATGGCATGAAGCTTGAGACTTCATCGGAACGCGAGGCCGACCGTGGGTACTATTCGGTGTCTGATTCCAGTGCTGTATTCTTCGAAGTGGAGGCATCCCCCTGCCAGGCCCGGAGTACGTTGCGCGTCCGGTCGCATCTCGAGGTCGTTACATGTCCCCCAGGGACGCGCATTGCCCTCCGCTCCGCGCCTTCCGGTGGGGCCTCGCTGCGCTCGCCCTGACGCTCGGTCCCGCGTCCGCCTCCGCCCAGGATCTCCCGTTCCAACGGGACTACCCCGGCTCGAGTCAGTACGAGTGCGGCTCGTCCGACCCTCCGGCCGTCGCCAGCGCCGAGGCCAGGGGCCAGGCCGCCCAGCTCGCATCGAGTGCGGCCCAGGCGGTTCTCCTCGGCGATCTGGATCGGGCCGGCGCCATGCTGGAGCGGGCCACGGAGCTCGACCCCGCATCTGCGGATCTGGCGTATCGGCGGGCCAGGGTCCTGGAAGATCTCGGGCAGCGAGAGGCGGCCGGCGGCGAATATTGCCGGTCCCTCGCGCTCCTCGACTCCGGCGACACCGCCGAAGACGCCCGGGCGCGGCTCGAGGCCCTCGTAGAGGCCGAAGCGGAGAGCGTCCCGACCCAGGCCTTGGCGGCGTTCCGCATGGGGCTCGAAGCCGTGGATGCGGGTATGCTGGATGAGGCCGTCGACGCGTTCCAGGTCGCGGAGACCGAGGGGGGCGACTGGCCGGCCGCCACGTACAACCGGGGGGTTGCGCTGGAGCGCCTCGGACGGCCGGGAGAGGCGGCCCAGGCTCTCTCCTCCTATCTACAGCTGCGGCCGGACGCCCCGGACGCCTTGGTGGTCTCCCGGCGCATCGGTCAGCTGCAGAGTCTCGCGCTGTCTGACGGGCCCAGCCCCGGGACCGCCCTCACCCTGGGGATCCTCATGCCCGGTCTCGGGCACTTCTACTCCGGCCGGCCCGGGAGCGGCGTAGCGGTCCTCGCGCTCGCCGGCGGCGCCGTGGCGGCAGGGTTCCTGATCAAGGAAGTGGATATCCGGTGCCTCACGCCCCAACAGGGCGCGTGTCCGCCCGATCAGGTCGTTTCGCGCACCACGAGCCGACCGTATCTCACCGCCTCGCTGGCCGCTGCTGCTGCGGTGGGCCTGGCCGGAGCCATCGAGGCGTTCGTCGATGCGCGGGGGAGGCGGGGAAGTGGCGCCACGTTCGCGCAGTCTGCGGGTGACGACACCGATCTCGTCGTGCTCCCGGGGCTCGACATCCATCGTGGAAAGATCGGTTTCGGCCTTCTCGGGCTGAGGTTCCGCTGATGAGCGCCAGGACGAGGGCCATGTTCCGGCGGATGACCGGTGGGTTCCGGCGCCGCTTCGTGGTTGGGCTCCTCGCGTCGGTCCTCGGCGCCCTGGGCCTGATCCAGGCGTGTACGTCGGAGAACATCTCGGGTGTCGTCGTCGGGACCGTCACCGTCTCTCCCTCCTCGCAGTCGGTCGTGGTCGGCGAGACCGCTGACTTCGATGCCACCGTGACCGACGAGAACGGAGCTACGCTCTCGGGCGCGGCCGTCTCGTGGTCCATCTCGAGCGAAGACGGCGACGTGGCCACGATCGACGGGAATGGGCGGGTCACCGGTCTGGCCATCGGCGTCGCGCGGGTCGTCGCCACGTTCCAGGGAAGCTCGGACGAGGCCACCCTGACCGTCCAACCGCCGCCGGTCCTCTCCATCACCCCGGAGGTGGCGGCGTTCTACGCGGGTGTGGGCGGACCCGACCCGGAGCCCGTCGTGTTCACCGTGGGGAACGCCGGCTCGGGCACGATCGAAGGCCTCTCCGCGGAGATCGCATATCCGGAAGGCGAGGAAACGGATTGGCTGGCCGTCGAGCTCTCCGGCTCCACGACTCCGGCCGATCTCGACATGGTCGTATCCGGCGCGGGCCTCGGCTCGGGTCGCTTCAGCGCGACCGTCACGCTCACGACGTCCGACCCGGACGACCCGCCGTTCGTCGTGCCCGTGACGTTCGTACGGTCGAGCTTCACGCTCACCGTTCCGCCCGAGGGCCTCGTGGTCGATGAGGGGGGCAGTACGGCCACGTTCACGGTGGCGTTGGATGTCGCGCCCGAGAGCGACGTGGTGCTCGACGTGGCTTCTGCTGACGAGGAAGAGCAAGAGGTGGTCGTCGACCCTGCGCAGATCACGTTTACTCCCGAGAACTGGGATGTCGGGCAGGCCGTGACGGTGACCGGAGTCGACGACGCGGCCGAGGATGGAGCCCAGGACGTCCTGGTCACCGTTTCGGTGAACACCTCGGCATCCGATCCGGCCTACGGTCCCGCGCTGGATCGCTCGGTGACAGTCACCAACCAGGACGATGACGCGGCGGGGTTCACGGTGGTCCAGACGAACGGGGCCACGATCGTGGACGAGGCCGGGCTGCGGGATACGTTGACCGTGTCACTCGGCACCGAGCCTACGGCCGAGGTGGTCATCTCCGTGTCCGCATCGGACCTGAGCGCGGCGATCGTGAGCCCGCAGACGCTCACCTTCACGCTCGCCAACTGGGACACGCCGCAGCGAGTCGTCGTGCAGGGCGTGGACGACGACGCCGTCGACGGGCCTCAGGAAAGCACCGTGACGTTCACCGTCGTCGATGACGAGTCGGATGCCGCGTATCAGGGGCTGCCGCCGCAGGTCATCGATGTGACGACGCTGGATGACGACGGGGCGGCGATCCAGGTGACGGAGAGCCAGGGAAATACCGTAGTGGGTGAGAGCGGGAGCACGGATGCGTTCACGGTCCAGTTGTCGGGGCGACCGAGCGCGGACGTGGTACTTTCCATTGGGAGCGCGGACACAGGCGAGGCGACTGTCAATCCAACGTCGCTGACGTTCACGCCGGACGACTACGACGTGGCTCAGCCCGTCACTGTCTCAGGAGTCGACGACAACCTCGTGGACGGTGACATGGTGACCGACGTGACTGTGGTCGTCGTTGCCGCGAGCTCGGCGGCGGAGTATGCGGGCGCGGGGCCTGCCACGATTCAGGTCACCACCACGGATGACGACAGGGCCGCCCTGATTGTGACCCAAACAGACGGCGGGGCCGCCGTCTCCGAGGCCGGTACCTCCGACACCTTCACACTCGCCCTGTCGGCTCGTCCCCTGACGGACGTGGTGGTCACCGCCTCGAGCGCCGATGAAGGAGAGGTCACGGTCGCGCCCGCCATCCTCACGTTCACGACCGATACCTGGGATGCTCCCCAGACCCTGACCGTGACCGGCGTCGACGACGACATCATCGACGGGAACCAGGACGTCGACGTGACGCTCGTGGTGGATGCGGCGCAGTCAGATCCGATTTACGAGACCGTGGACACGACGGTCGTCGTCACGAACGCGGACGATGATGCCCCGGGCTTCACGATCACCTCCGGCACCACCGTGAGCGTGTCCGAGGCCGGCGGGACTGCGCCGGTCACGGTCATCCTCAACACGGAGCCGGCATCGGACGTCGTCCTCGACTTCGCGATCGCGGACGCGACCGTGGCCACCGTGGAGCCGACGACGCTCACGTTCACCGCGGGGAACTGGGATACGCCGCAGTCCGTGACGGTCACGGGTGTGGATGACGACATAGTCGACGGCGCTCAGGTCGCCGACCTGACCGTCTCCGTGGATGCCGCGGCGTCCGACGACGACTACGACGGGGTCGCCGATCAAACCGTCTCGGTCACGGCATTGGACGACGACGTTGCCGGGTTCACGCTCGCGGACGCCGAAAGCCTGACCGTCTCCGAGGCCGGCGGGACCGACGCCTTCACCGTGGTCCTCGACGCCCAGCCGCTCGCGGCTGTGGTGCTCACCGTGAGCAGCGGTGACGCCACGGAGGTCGCGGTGAGTCCCACGACGCTCACCTTCACGGACGCCAATTGGAGCACACCTCGAACCGTGACGGTCACCGGCGTCGACGACGACGTCGTGGATGGGGCCGCGATTACCGCGGTAACCGTGGCCGTCGATCCCGCCCAGTCAGACGACGCCTTCGACGGGGTGGCGAGCCAGGAAGCCAGTGTCACGACAACGGACAACGAAGTGGCCGGATTCACGCTGGCGGATACGGCCGGCTTGTCGGTATCAGAGAGCGGCACGGGAACGGCTGATTTCACGGTCGTGCTGGACGCTGCGCCGATCGCTCAAGTCACGTTCGCAATCACGAGTGAGGATACCGGGGAGGTCACGGCGAGTCCGCCGACGCTCACGTTCACGGCATCGAACTGGAGCACGCCTCAGAGTGTCACGTTGGCCGGTGTCGACGAGTTCGTGGTGGACGGTGACCAGAGCACGACGATCAGGGTCGAGGTGGACGACGGCGCGTCGGACGACGCGTGGGATGCCCTGGCGGACCAGACGGCGAGCGTGACGACGACCGACGACGACGTGGCGGGGTTCACGCTCGCGGCCACGGCCGGCTTGTCCGTGTCGGAAGACGGCTCGGTGACGGACGCATTCACGGTGGTGCTCGACGCTCAGCCGGTGCGCGACGTAGTGCTGACGGTCACCAGCGGCGATACGGGCGAGGTGACCGCGACGTCGCCGCTGAGGTTCACGTCGGCGAACTGGAATGCACCTCAGGATGTCACGCTCACGGGTGTGGACGACTTCGAAGTCGATGGTGATCAAGCCACAACGATCACAGTGTCGGTGGACGCCGGCGCCTCGGACGACGCGTGGGATGCCCTGGCGGACCAGACGGCGAGCGTGACGACGACGGACGACGATGTGGCGGGGTTCACGCTCGCGGAGACGGCTGGCCTCAGCGTGAGCGAGAGCGGAACGACGGACGCCTTCTCGGTCGTGCTCGACGCGGAGCCGGCGTCGAACGTGGTGTTCAACGTGACGAGTGCGGATACGGGAGAGGTCACGGTGGCGTCGCCGGTCACGTTCACGCCTGTGAACTGGAATGTCCCTCAGAGCGTCACCGTGTCGGGTGTCGACGACGCCGTGAACGATGGCGATCAGCAGACCACGGTCACAGTGTCTGTCGACGATGCGCAGTCCGACGACGACTTCGATGGGCTGGCCGATCAATCGGTGACTGTCACTACGGTGGACGACGACGGGGTCGGTATCACCGTGGACCCGGAGACCGTATCGGTGAGTGAATCGGGATCGACCGCGACCTTCACCGTAGTGCTCAACTCAGAGCCCTCCGAAGGCGAGGTCGTCGTCGTCGACGTGGGATCCCTGGACACCGGAGAGGCCAATGCTTCGCCGGCGCAGCTCACGTTCACACGTGCGGGCGGCGCCGACCCGTGGAACGTGCCGCAGACGGTGACCGTCACGGGTGAGGACGATGACCTCGTCGATGGCGACCAGACGACGCGAGTCGTGGTGATCGTCGATGCGCCGGCCTCCGATCCGGACTACTTCGAGGAGAGCCGTTCCGTCACGGTGACGACGACGGACGATGACGAAGCTTCTCTCGTCTTGTCGACGACGACGGTGACGGCCGTCGAGGGCGGAGCGACGGGGACTTTCACGGTGGCGTTGGGTGCTCAGCCGAGCGGTGCGGTGGAGTTCTCGGTGGTGAGTGCGGACGCGACGCAGGCGACGGTGAGCCCTGCTTCGCTGACGTTCGACGGGACGACGTGGGACGATCCGCAGACGGTGTCGGTGACCGCGGTGGACGACGATCTCGTGGACGGAGATGAGCCGGTGGACGTCACGCTGGACGTTACGTCTTCGGCGGACGCTGCGTTCGCGGATCTGAGCGCAGTCGTAGCAGCGACCGCCGAGGACAACGACGTGCCGGGGCTGGTGCTGGAGGGTGGTCCGGTGGCAGTAACGGAAGGCGGGGCGACGGACGAACTGACGGTGCGGTTGTCGTCGGAGCCGACGGCGGACGTGACGGTCGGGTTCGCCTTCGACGCGGCGGGTCAGGTCGCATTGAGCGATACGACGCTGACGTTCACGTCCGCGAACTGGAACGTTGACCAGCCGGTGACGGTGAGCGCGGTGGACGACAGCGTCGCCGAGGGTGAGCAAGTGGTCGGGCTCACGCTGTCAGTGCAGACGGGGGACGCGACGTACCTTGCGGTACCGGATGAGCCGACATCGGTGACGGTGACCGACAACGACGTGCCGGGGCTGGTGCTGGAGGGTGGTCCGGTGGCAGTAACGGAAGGCGGGGCGACGGACGAACTGACGGTGCGGTTGTCGTCGGAGCCGACGGCGGACGTGACGGTCGGGTTCGCCTTCGACGCGGCGGGTCAGGTCGCGTTGAGCGATACGACGCTGACGTTCACGTCCGCGAACTGGAACGTTGACCAGCCGGTGACGGTGAGCGCGGTGGACGACGCTATCGCTGAGCCGGAGCAGGTCGTGGCCCTGACGCTGTCAGTGCAGACGGGAGACGCGACGTACCTGGCGGTGCCGGACGAAGTGACATCGGCGACGGTGACCGACAACGACCCAGCGGGTCTGGTCCTCAGAGGTGGTCCCGCGACGGTCACCTCAGTCGACACCGACGTCGCCGAGGCCGCCCTCGCCCCCTCCCGCTAACCCATGCCCGACCACCCCCCCGGGCCGCCCCGTCCCCCCGACCGCCCCCTCGACAACGAGCCGCCGCCCCTCCTCACCTACGACGAATCGGCGCCCGAGGAGGAGCCGTTCTCGCCCGACGGGGGTCCCCAGCGACCGAGCGGCCGGCGCCGATGGGCACTCACGCTCATCCTGCTCGCGCTGCTGGCCGGAGGCGGATACGTTGCGTTCACGGTCGCCCGATCGGCGCCGGCCGACGCCTCCCTCGAGCTCACACCGCTTCCAGCCGTGGGGTCGACCGAGGCACTGACCAGCTCCACGTCGGCCCTCATCCCGCTGACACCGACCGACACCGTCGTCCTGCCGGGCACGGAGGTCGAGCTCGCGGTCCGCGCTAGGGAAGGGGACTCGCCGGCCGCGGACATCCTCCTCCGCTTCGAAATCGAGATCGGATCGACGGGTCGGGAGGAAGAGGTCTGGACCGACGCGTCGGGCATCGGTCGCGTCACCGTGCAGATGCCCTCGCGCCCGGCTTCCGCGCTGGTGCGGGTTTCCTCCGGATCGCTGGAGGCCGCAGGTCCGACCTTCCGGATCGCGTCCCGCACGGGATCGCCGGCGACGTTGGACGCCACGGCGGGAGACGATCAGGAGGGCGATGCGGGAACGCTTCTGCCCGAACGGCTGGAGGTCGAGGTGCGAGACGAGTCGGGCGTTCCGGTTCCCGGCGTCGAGCTCTTCTTCGAGGTGGCGACAGGAGACGGGCTCACGGCGCCATCCCGCGCGCGGACCGACACCCTCGGCCGCGCCTCGGCCATCTGGCGGCTGGGCTCGGGTCCCGGGCCGCAGACCCTCGTGGTCTCGGCCGACGAGCTCACCGAGTCGGTGATCTTCAACGCCACCGCGCGACCGAGCGATGACGTCGCGGTCAGCGGGGGCACCCCCGGCGAGGCCCCGGGCACAGCAGAGGCCACGCCCGGCGGCCCAGGCGGAACGCCCTCCGGCCCGGTCTCCGTGGTGCCTCGGGACCGCTCCATCGGAGGCGCGAGCGTGTGCGCCATCGTCAGCGGATCGGTGACCTGCCGTGGCGCGAACGATCGCGGCCAGCGCCTGGTCGGGGGGATCACGGGGGCGAGGGCGGTAGCGGCGGGCCTCTTCCACGGCTGCGCGCTCGACGCCGCGGGCGTGGCCCGGTGCTGGGGCGCCAATGAGTCCGGGCAGCTCGGTGACGGATCCACCACCGACCGCGCCGCACCGGTCCCCGTGACGACAGACCTCCGGTTCAACTCGATTGCTGCCGGCCTCGCCCACACGTGCGCGATCGCGGCGGCCGGGCAGGCCGTATGCTGGGGCGCGAACCTCGGTGGGCAGCTCGGTGACGGCACCCGCAACGATCGCGCTTTACCCGATGCCGTCGCGGAGTCCTCCGACCTTTCACGCGTCGTGGCCGGCTGGAACCACACGTGCGGGATCACGAGCAACGGCGTGGCCTACTGCTGGGGGCTGAACCGTGACGGAGCGGTCGGTGATGGCACCCGCCTCGACCGGCTCGCTCCGACCCGCGTGCTCGACGGCGTGACCGACCTGGCCGCGGGCAGTGCGCACACGTGCGCCGTGCGCCAGGGCGAGGCGCTCTGCTGGGGCTCCAACGCCGCCGGCCAGCTCGGCGACGGCACCACACAGGCGAAGCCGAGCCCGGCCCCCATCGGCGATCTTCCGGGAACGGTCACGGCGATCGCCGCTGGCGCGGCCCACACCTGCGCCCTCCTCGATGACGGGTCGGCATATTGCTGGGGCCAGAACCTCTACGGTCAGTTGGGCAACGGCAGCGCCGCGCCTTCGACCGCGCCCCGCGCCGTGGCCGGCGACCTGCGTTTCGCCCGCATCCACGCAGGCGGTGGGGTCACGTGCGGCATCACCGGCGACGGCGTCGAGTACTGCTGGGGCCTCAACCAGAGCGGTGAGCTGGGCGACGGCACACGCACCAACCGAGCCGTACCGACTCGCGTCGGCGGGGGCGGTTAAGGCGCGCCATCCAACCTGCGGGCCCGTGGCTCCGGGTCCTACCCGTGCCACTCCAGATGGCGCCTGTACTCCTCCAGGAACACGCGAATCAGGTCGTCCTGGTCGGCGCCCGTCACGTCGCGTTCGAGCGCGCGGTCTCGAAGATGCACCTCGGCGCGATAGGTCTTCCCCTCCGGATCGCGCAACGGCACGGCGGGGAAGGCGAACCCCTCGGTGCCGTAGGGCTTCACGCGCACCTCGAAGAAGAACTCCTCGCGGTCGTCGTGGAAGACCGTGACCGCGACGTATCGATCATCCTCGTCCACCTCGACGTGCCGGCCGTGCTCCTGAAGCTCGGCCGCGACCTCTTCGAGCGCCGGGATGACCACCCGGGCGAGGTAGTGCCGGATCCGCGGGGGCTCGCCGTCGCGCGGCCCGGCGCGCTCCGGTGCGTTCGACCGTCCGAGCAGCGCCCCCAGGTCTTCTTTCCAGTCACTCATCGATCACCTCCCGTGGGGGTTGCCGGTGCCTCGCCGGGCACCCGTTCGACCGCGGTGCGCTCGGTCTCTGCGCGTCCTCCGCCGTCCTGCGCGGCGGCCCCGGATCTTCCACCCTCCTTCTTCGCCGGGAACACCTTCCGCACGTGGGTCGGCGGAGCTCGCTCCGAACGGAGCGCCTTGAACAGTGCGAAGCACATCCCGAGAAGCACGACCGCGAACGGAAGTCCGGTCACGATCGCCGCCGTCTGCAGGGCGGCGAGCCCGCCGGTGATCAGCAGAACCGCAGCCACGGCGCCCTCGAGGAGCGCCCAGAACACCCGCTGGAACACCGGAGGATCGGGGTCGCCTCCCGACGCCAGCATGTCGATGACGAGCGATCCGGAATCCGACGACGTGACGAAGAACGCGATGATCACGACCATGGCGAGGACCGAGGTCACCGACGCCAGAGGAAGGCCCTGCAGGAGCGCGAAGAGCATCTCCTCGGTCGCGAGCCCGGTCAGCCCGCCGACGCCGAGCAGCTCGCGACGCAGCGCGGTACTCCCGAACGTGGTCAGCCAGAACGTGGCGAAGGCGGCGGGCACGAGGAGCACGCCGGCCACGAACTCCCGGATGGTCCTGCCGCGTGAGATACGCGCTATGAACATGCCCACGAAGGGTGACCAGGCGATCCACCATCCCCAGTAGAACAGGGTCCAGTCGGCCTGCCATGCGCCGTCGCCCCACGTGTCGAGCCAGAACGTCGCCGATACCAGCGACGACAGGTAGTTGCCGGTGTTCTCGAGCCACGCCCCGAGCAGGAATACCGTGGGCCCCACCGTGAACACGAAAAGCACGAGCACCAGGGCCACGACGAGGTTGAAGTTCGACAGCCTCCGGATGCCGTTGTCGAGCCCGGCCACCACCGAGATGGTGGCGATCAGCGTGATACCCGCGATGAGCGCGACCTGGATGTTGGTGCCGATCCCGACATCGAAGAGGAAGTCGAGACCGGCGTTGACCTGCATGACACCGAGACCCAGCGAGGTGGCGACGCCGAAGAGCGTTCCGAAGATGGCCAGGACGTCGACCGTGTGGCCGATGGGCCCGTAGATGCGCTCGCCCAGCAGTGGATGGAATGCCGACCGAATCGAGAGGGGCAGGCCCTTCCGGAACGAAGCGTACGCCAGCGCGAGCCCCACCACGATGTAGATCGCCCAGGCGTGGAATCCCCAGTGGAAGAAGGTGAGGCGCATGGCGTCGGCCGCCGCGGCCGCCGTGCCGGGCTCCGCGAAGGGAGGCGCCGCGAAGTGCGCGATCGGCTCGGCCACCGAGAAGAACACCAGCCCGATGCCCATGCCGGCGCTGAAGAGCATCGCGAACCACGACAGGTACGAATAGTCGGGCTCCGAGTCGTCGGGCCCGAGCCGCACGCGGCCCGCCGGGCTGAACAGCAGGTAGACGGCGAACGCGAGGAAGGCCGCGACCGACCCGATGTACAGCCAGCCGAACCTCTGCACGATCCCGGCCTGGATCGCGTCGAAGACGATCGCCGTGCGCGCGGGAGCCAGGACGCCGAACGCGAGGAACACGGCGATGACCGCGATGGCCGGGAAGAACACCGGGGGGCTGAAGTCGAACTGCCGCTTCCAGTCCATATGGGCTCCTGGAGTCGGAGGAGGGGGGCCACGGACGATATGGCGAGTGGTGCCTGGGCGCGAGCCGATCGTCGAACGACTCGCGGGCTCGCGTGTATCCGAGAACCAGCACCGACGCGCCTTGCCGCCTCCGCGCGGCGGGCGCACGTTGCATCCTTCCGGCCTGCGGGATTCCTTCCGCTCGGCCGCTCCAACCCATCATCAGGAGTCGCTAGATGAAGGTCGCTGGTTCGTCGATGCTGGCCGCCCTCGTGGCCGCCGCGCTGATCCCGGGAGGGGTCCTCGCCCAATCACCACCGAGCTCCGTGTTCATCGAAGCCCTTACCTGGGTCGAGATCCGCGACCGGATGGAGGAAGGCGCCACGAACGTCATCATCGCGACCGCGGGCACCGAGCAGAAAGGCCCGCACATGGTGATGGGCGAGCACAAGTACGTGCTCGAGTACACGACCGACAAGATCGCGCGGGCGCTCGGCAACACGCTCGTCTCGCCGATCATCACCTACGTGCCGGAAGGCGAGTGGGGCGAGGAGCCGACCGGGCACATGCGCATGCCGGGCACGATCACCATGCCCGAGGAGTGGTTCGTGGAGCTGCTGCTCCACACGGGGCGGAGCCACCAGGAAGCGGGCTTCCGGAACGTGATCTTCCTGGGCGACTCCGGCGGCAACTACTCCGGGATGGAGACGGCGGTCGAGACGCTGAACCAGGAATGGGCCGGCACCGGCGCCCGCGCGCACCTCATCGAGGACTACTACCGGAAGGGCGGGCAGGACGCTCGCGCCTTCATCACCGGTGAGCTGGGGATCCCCGCCGAGGAGATCGGCGGACATGCGGGCATCAGCGACACGTCGCAGATGTGGTTCGTGAACGAGCAGCACATCCGTCAGGATCTGCTCGCCGACCGGGGCGGCTTCGAAGGCTCCGGATCGAGCGGCAACCCGACCCTCGCGTCGCCCGAGATCGGCCGGCGCATCCTCGACATCAAGATCCAGAACGCGCTGGACGAGATCCGGGCCGCGCTCGGTGAGCAGCAGGAGGACGACCGATGAGCCGCACGACGACACGAGTCCAGCGTGACGGGATGGGACGCGTCCTGCTGGCTGCGGGATGCCTCGCGACACTCGCGACGTTGGGCGCCCCGGCATCCCTCACTGCGCAGGCCCAGAGCCCCGGCGACCCGTTCATCGAGGAGATGACCTGGACGGAGATCCGCGACGCGATGGAGGCCGGCAAGCGGGTCGCCATCGTACCCACGGGTGGTACCGAGCAGAACGGCCCGCACATGGTCATGGGGAAGCACAACTACATCATCACGCACGCGGCGGGACTGATGGCGCGTAGGCTGGGGAACGCCCTGGTCGCGCCCACGGTCGCCTGGGTGCCCCAGGGTGACTACGCCCGGGACGGCTGGGAGGACAAGCCGGGAGTCATCTCGCTCCCGTCGCCGAGCTACGACCGCCTGCTGGAGGCCGCGGCCCGGAGCCTCGAGTCGCACGGCTTCACGCACATCCTGTTCATCGGGGACAGCGGCGGGAACCAGAACGGCATGCAGGCCACAGCCGACCGGCTGAACGAGGAGTGGGCCGGCGGACCCACCAAGGTGTTCGCGCTCACCGACTACTACCGCATGGGGCAGCAGTATTCACGCGCCTGGCTCCAGGCCGCGTACGGCTACGATATGGAGGAGATCGGGAGCCACGCCGGCATCACCGACACGTCGGCGGTCATGTACGTGTTCCCGGACGGCGTGCGCAACGACCTGCGCATGCCGCGCGGCGGCAGTCCGGATGCGGGCGTGACTGGCGACCCGACGCTCGCGACACCCGAGATCGGCCGGATGGTCATCGAGTTCAAGGTGCTCGCGGGGCTCGAGCAGTACGCGGAGCTGACCGCCGAGCCGAGGGGGCGGGGCGGGAGGTAGCCGACGGGCCCGAGCGCGGCGTGATGGCGGTGATGCGTCCACACTCGGCCTTGGCCTAGCTTGGCGTCAGGGGGCGAGGCCAGCCTCAGCGGCCTCGCCCAGCCTTAGCCGTGGGGGCGGCACCACGACGTCGACATGCGCGGGGGTGGCGCGGGAGAGCGTGGGGGCCGTGCCGGGTGGCGTAAACTCGCACAACGGCACCCCCTAGGATGGTCGGTTGGCGACTTGACCGCCATATGTGGCGGGAAGGTGACTCCTCAGTGAACGGCGTCTGCGCGCCTGCGCGATTGGACGCCGCATATGGCGAAGAGCCGACATCGCCCCAAAGGGCCGCACACGAATGCAGGGTTTTCACCGCCGTGGAGGTGGAGGATGCCGGCGCGGTGGAGGGCGAGCCGGCGAGGCGAGCCAGCGCAGTGCTCCCCACTCCCGGTGCGGGCCGGGCGCCGGCAACGGTGGTGCCGCGACGACGAAGCGTAGCAGCGCTACGGTGAGGTGTGGGCCGGCGCCATCCCTGCTCGCCGACCCTCAGCGCCCTCCCGGCCGCCGGTACCGCACCGGCGGCGCCGGCTCCACCTGCAGCAACTCCACGCCTTCCGTCTCCAGCAGCCGGAGTGCTTCCTCGACCGCCCGCTCGAGCTGCGGATCGCCCCCGGCGATGACCGGGGCCGGGTCGTTGCGGACCTCGATGTCCGGCGCGACGCCCGTCGCCTCCACGGCCCACTCTCCGTCCACGTCGATGAACCCGCCGCGAGGCGCCACGAACCCGCCGCCGTCGATGAGCGGCGGGGTGTCCCACGTGCCGACCAGGCCGCCCCAGGTGGTCGTGCCCACGAGCGGGCCCACGCCCTTGAACCGGAAGAGATAAGGCAGGAGATCGCCGCCCGACCCGGCGCGCTCGTTCATGACCATCACCTTCGGCCCCCACAGCCCGGCCATCGGCTGGGTCCAGGGCTTCCGGTCGCCGGCGCGCGAGTTGAAGTATCCGGTAAGCTCCCGCGCCATCACGTCGACGATGTAGTCCGCGGCCGAGCCGCCGCCGTTGTTCCGCTCGTCGATGACGGCGCCCTCGCGGTCCTGCTGCGCGAAGTACATGCGGTTGAAGTAGTCGTAGCCGCCCTGGCCGGTGTTCGGGAGCCACACGTAGGCCAGCCGACCGCCACTCATCTCGTCGACCCGGCGTTGGTTCTCGGCGACCCAGGCCCACCTGCGGATGCCCGACTCGCTCTCGACGGGCTCGACGTGGACCGTGCGCGCGTCGGCACCGCCGGGCGTCGACGCTACGGTCACCGTGATGGTCCGCCCCGCGGTCCCCTCGAGGAGACGGAACGGGTTCGCCGGCGCAGCGAGCGGCTGCCCGTCGATGGCGACGAGCCAATCTCCTTCGGCGACGCCGAGGCCCGGCAGCGACAGTGGTCCGTGCTCGCCGGGGGTCCAGTCCTCCCCGCTGTAGATGCGGGTGATGCGGTACGCTTCGTCCTCTTCCTCGAGGTCGATACCGAGGAGGCCCGTACGCGGGCTGTCGAGGTCGGGATAATCGCCCCCACGCACGTACGAGTGCCCAACGGCGATCTCACCCGACATCATGTCGAGGAGATGATTGAAGTCCGAGCGGTGCTCCACGTCCGGCAGCCAGGCCGAGTACCAGTCCCACACGTCGTCCCAGGGGGCGCCGTGTTGGTTGTCGACGTAGAGGAAGTCGCGCATGAAGCGCCAGCCGTCACGGAGCATCTGGGCCCACTCGGCCTCGGGCTCCACGAGCACGCGCATATCGCCCAGCGCGAGCCCACCATCGTCGTCGGATGGCGCATCGTCGGTCTCCACGATGCGCCAGCTGCTTCCGCTCCTGAGCAGGATCCTCGAGCGGTCGTGCGACACGGCGGTGCGCACCACCTCGGTGGCGAACTCCTCGGCTTCCCGGTCTTCGAGCACGTACTTGTGGAGGGTCGCGCCGTCGTCGCCGGCTTCGAGCACGAAGACCGAGCCGGCCGGGCCGGGCTCGAGCCCCGTGTAGTCGCGGAGCGGGAGGCCGGGCGCGTCCACGATGCGGCGGGCGATGCCGTCGAAGTCGATGCGGACCGGGGGCGGCGGATCCTGACTCCCGGCCTGATCGGCGTCCGCACCTGCGCCCGAACCGGCGCCCCCGCCGCTCGCCTCATCGTCGCTGGCTCCGCCCCTTCCGCCCGCAGCACGCTCGGCACCCTCCTCGTCACTCGTGGGCAGGAACGGGGAAGGGGTGTCCTCCGCGAGGAGCGCGACGTACAGCGCCCGGGTCACGGGCCGGTCGTACGAGCTCATGTCGAGCCAGCCGGTATTCAGCCCGTAATCCGTCGACGCGAGGAAGTAGAGGTAGTCGCCGCTCTCGTCCCACACCGGGTCGATGGCGTCGGCCATACCGTCGGTGAGCTCGCGGGTCTCGCCGCTCTCAGTGTCGTGCACCACGATCATCCGGAGCTGGGTGTCGAGGCGCCGCGCGTACGCGATCCAGCGGGAGTCGGGCGACCAGACCGGATTCATCGTACGCTGCGGGTGCGCGTACCGGTCGGTGTCCACATGGGTGACGTCCCCCGACTCGGCGTCCAGCACGAGCACGCGGTAGTGCGTGTCGGTGAACGCCAGCTTCGAGCCGTCGGGCGACCACTCGGGCACGAAGTAGAACGACGGGTCGTCGATGGCGATGCGGTGCGCGTTGGCGCCGTCCTGGTCCGCGATGACGAGCCCGTACTCGCCGTCCTGGTCGTTGAACCAGGCGACACGGCTTCCGTCCGGCGACCAGACCGGGTGTCGGTCGGCCACGCCTGGCGAGCGCGTCAGGTTGCGCCACGACCCTTCCTCGGCGGGTACGCTGAAGATCTCACCCCGCCACTCGAAGAGCGCGCGGGCGCCGGTCGGGGAGAGGCGGGCGTCACGAAGCTGCGTCGGCGGGACGTCCTCCCACCGCGGCCGGGCCCAGTTCTGGTCGCGCGCGGCCCGGACCTCGAGCTGACGGCTCGCGCCCGTCGCCGGGTCCAGCTCGTGGAGATAACCGGCCTGCTCGTAGACCAGCACGCCGTCTCCCGCTCCGAGACTCTTCACGTCGAAGTCCGCGTGGCGGGTGAGCTGCCGCTCCTGCCCGGTCGCCGGATCGAACTCCCAGACGTTGGCCGCCCAGTCCCGCTCCGACATGTAGTAGATCCTACCGTCCATCCATACGGGTGCGAGATGTCGCTCGCCCTCCCACGGCGCGGTGGTCCGCTCCCAGGTCGCCGTCGAGACGATGGCCGCCGGCTGCGCCTGGCCTCCTCGGTAGTTGCGCCACTCCGGGTCCCAGAGCCCGATCTCCTGGTACGTGATCCAGTCGCCGTCCTCGCTCATCTCGCCCTCGTACGCCTGGGGCAGGGCGAGCGGCTCGGGGAGTCCGCCGGTCACCGGGACCGTGTAGAAGCGCCAGAGCATGGTGGGCACGCCGTCGCGTCCGGACCGGAACAGGACCCGCCCGTCCGGCGTCCATCCCTGGACCGCGTCCTCGCCCGGATGCCAGGTGAGCCGCTCGGGCTGGCCGCCGGTGGCCGCCACGACGTAGACGTCGGCGTTCCCGCCGTACTCGCCCGTGAACGCGATCCACCGGCCGTCGGGGCTGAAGTGCGGATCGGTCTCGGCTCCCTCCGAGCTCGTGAGGCGGAGCGCGTCGCCGCCGTCCCGACCCACGGTCCAGACATCGTTGGCGTGGACGAACGCGATCCTCTCGGCGCTCACGTCGGGCTGGCGGAGGAAGCGGGTGCCCTGGGCGGCGACGTCGGCGGTCGTCAGCGCGGCGGCCGAGCCGGCGAGGACGAGTGTCGTGAACAGTCGGGCCAGGGTCGGCGTCGCGGCACGGGGCGTCGACGGGCTTCGGGGGGCGGCGGACATCGGAGGCACTCCTCGGGCGGGTAGGACCGAACCTCCGCCAGACTAAGGAGGCCGCGCGCTACTCGCCAGCGAACTTGGCGAGCATCCTCCGTAGGGTGTTCAGGTTGCGCATGGTGTTCGGCCCGTCGCCGAGGGCGCCGTTCAGCTCACTGAGCGTGATCGGAGCGTCGGACAGCCCGCCGCGCCGGAGCCAGATGGCCTCCGTGCCGTCGACCAGGAACCGGTCGTCGTCACCTTCGAGCGCGGCGAGGGCGTCGCGCGCACCCTCCGTGGGCGTCTCGCGCAGGAAGATCGCGTGAGCGTTGAAGCCTCGGTCCGCCGCGTCTGTGATCGACCGGAGCCCCGAGACCCGGGCCAGATCGCGGAACGCACGTACGAAGACATGGGTGCTGAAGCCGAGCGCGTCCTCTAGATGCCGCTCGAGGAGGGGCTCGAGCGCTCGTGCGTCGGCGTCCGCGTGGTCGAACACGATGTTTCCGCTCGCGATGAACGTGGCCACGCCGTCCAGCCCGAAATCCTCGAAATGGCGCCGCAGCTCGTCCATCTTCAGCCGACGCTTCCCGAGGTTGATCCCGCTCAGGAACGCGGCGTGACGATGGGGGTGCGCGTCGTTGGTGGTCATGCCCCCAAGAGGACGAGCAGCGCCGACACCGTCAACACTGCGAACACGGACGTCCAGAGCACCGTCCGCGCGGCCACCCGCGGAGCGGCCTGGTATCGCTCGGCGAACAGGTAGGTGTTCACCGCCGTGGGCATAGCGGCCAGCATGACGGCGACCGACATCCAGAGACCGTCGAGTCCAAGGATCGGCACGGCCACGAGCCACACGAGCGCGGGGTGCACGACGAGCTTGAGGACGGTCAGCAGGAAGGCCGGCGCCCGGTCTCCCCGCGAAGGGGTCGCCACGAGGGAAGCGCCCATCGCGAAGAGGGCCGTCGGCACCGCGGCGTCACCCATGAGCTCGACGATCCGGTCGACGCCGGCGGGGAGCACGATGCCGGACAGATTGACCAGGAAGCCGGCCAGGAGCCCGATCACGATCGGGTTCTTGAGCACCGCGCCACCGACTTCGCGGAGCTGCTCTCCCCAGGATACGCCGTCGCCGCGGCCGGCGTGGATCAGGGCGACCGTGAGCGGCATGAACAGGATCGAGTGGAAGCCGATGATGAGGAACATCGGGAGGGACGCTTCCGGACCGAACGCCGTCAGGATGACGGGCACGCCGAGCAGCACGAGGTTGGCGAACGCCCCCGACATGCCGAAGATGGCCTGGTCGGCGAGGTCGCGGCCGAAGACGAAGCGCCCGGCGAGCATGCCGAGCAGATAGGTTGCACCGCTGCCCACGTAGAACGCGATCAGGAATCCCCAGGCGACGTCGTCGGGGAGCTCGATGGCGACGAGCCCGCCGAAGAGCAGGATGGGGATGGCGAAGTTGAAGACGAAGAGCACGAGCCCGCGCACGCTGGGCCCGTCGAGCACGCGGAACCGGGCGGCGGCGAAGCCGAGCGCCATGATTCCGAAGACCGGGGCGACGGTGGAGAGGAGGATGCTCACGGGCGCGTGGGTTCGCGGGACGGGGCGGGGTGGGGGCTCGCGGAAAACACACGGGTCGCGCGGACGGCGTCAAGCCGGGGCGGCCCGCAGCCACGAAGAGATCTGCGAGGAGAGAGATGTCGAGGTCGAGCGAAGGAGCCGGCGACGGGGGTGGGGCGGGTACGTCCGGGGACAGCGAGCGGATCTTCGAGGGCGTGAAGTTCGCCGTCGAGCGCCGACAGGTCCCGACGCGGGACGGCGGAACCGCGATGCGTGAGGTCGTGGTCCATCCGGGCGCGGTGGTCGTGCTCCCGATTCTGGACGACGGGCGGATCGTGATGATCCGGAACCACCGCTTCGCCGTGGACGAGACGCTCTGGGAGCTCTGCGCGGGCACCCTCGAGCCGGGGGAGGAGCCGGCGGTCACGGCCGGCCGCGAGCTCGTGGAGGAGACCGGCTACTCGGCCGCCAGCATCGAGCCGCTCACGAACTTCTACACCTCGCCGGGCATCTGCGACGAGAAGATGTACGCCTATCTGGCGCGGGGTCTCACCGAGGTGGGCCAGCAGCTCGAGGCGACCGAGCAGATCGAGGTGGAGCTCCTCACCCACGAGGAGGTCATCCGGCTGGTCGAGGAAGGGCAGGTGAGGGACGGTAAGACCATCGCCACGCTGCTGTACTACGGGGCGTTCCGGGCTTCGTAGCGGCTACCCTCCCGCGGCCACCCTCACGCCGCCGGAATAGGACGCCGGGTACGCGAAGAAGTCGGCGACCCGGTCGTCCGGATCCTCCGCCACCCCGCTAGGCGGCTCAGCGCCGTCGAACACACGGACGTGGGCGAGTCCGGTGGCCGCGCCTGCCACCACGTCGGCTCGGCCGTCGCCGTCGACGTCTCCCGAGGCCACGCTCACGCCGCCCTCATAGGACAACGCGAACGCAAAGAAATTGGCCAGCAGCCCGTCGTCCTCGATAACGCCCGTGGTCGCCTGCGCCGCCTCGGACTCCACGACCCGGACGTGGGCCGTCCCGGTGGCTGCGCCCACCACCACGTCGGCCATCCCGTCGCCGTCCACATCGCCCGCGGCGACGTTGATGCCGCCACTGTAGGTCAGGGCGAACGCGAAGAAGTTGGCCAGGAACCCGCTATCCACCACGCCCTCGGCCGCCATGGCCGCACGGCCCTCGATGACCCGCACGTGGGCCGCCCCGGACGCCGCACCGGTCACGACGTCGTCCCGGCCGTCGCCGTTCACGTCCCCCGACGCCACGACCACGCCACCGGAATAGGTCGCCGGGAACGCGAAGAAGTCAGCCAGGATCGCGTCGCCGCTCACCTCACCGGAGGTCGGAGCCGATGCCCCGTCCACCACCCTTACGTGCGCGAGACCGGTGGCGGCGCCCACGATGATGTCCGCCCGGCCGTCATCGTCCAGATCGCCGGTCGCGACGGTCACGCCGCCGGTATACCCCGTGCTGAAGGCGATGAAATCCGCCAGGATGTCGTCGCCGGACACCTCGTTCGCTACCGTCCGGGTGCCGTCGATCACCCGCACGCGTGCGACCCCGCTCGAGGCGCCGATCACCACGTCGTCCACTCCGTCGCCGTTCACGTCCCCGAGCGCCACGCTGACGCCTCCGCCGTACCCCGACGAGAACCCGAGGTAGGACTGCACCTCCGTCCCGGACTTGTCGAAGAGCGCCAACCGCGTCGAGCCCGACCGAGGTCCCGTCAGAATCGCGGCAACCGGGTCCGGCTCCTGCGGCGCGAGTCCGAGCGGCACGTCGGCGTCGCCACACCCCGCCGTGACGACCGCGAGGGAGACAGCGAGTAAGGTGGGCGTACGACGGGTGGTGCATCGCATAGAGGGGCTCCGGGCCACGGTCGGGATGAAGGTGGGATGGGCAGACGGGCCCTGGGATGGATCCAACGTGTGAGCGTTCGGTCAGGCCCCGCAAGCTTCTTGTGTAGCAGCGCGTGACGGACGCTCCCGCTCCACTTGCAGATAGGCGACCACGCCGTAAACTGGTTGGATGCTCCCGCGCATAGCCTCTCACCTGGGTGCCCTTCTCTGTGCCTCGTTCCTGCTGTCGTGCGGTCCGCCACCGTCGATAGCTGCCGGCGCTGACGACCTGTCGGCGCTTCGGGCACGAGTGCAACGTAGCCACGCCGATGTCGAGGCCACGCTTCGACTCGCTTCCGGGCTATGGAGACAGAACGACCGAGCCGCTGCGGCCGATCTCCTGGCAACCGCCGTCGAGCGTGTCCCGGGCGAACCCGTTTATGTCGCGGCGCTCGGCGTCGCTCTCGAGGGCTCGGAGCGATACATGGAGGCGCGCGCTCGATACATCGATTTCTTGCAGGGAACGCCCAGCTCGGACCTCGCCGGCATCGTGGCCCAACGGGTGGACTACCTGGGCGGTAGGACGGCGGAGGGCCTCGTCGCGGAGGTCATGCGAAGTGGAAGGCCCCTCGCGCACGGTTTCGACCCACGTATCGTGGTGGCAGTGCTCCCGTTCGAAGCTCCAGCGGGGAGCGGCCTACCTGCATTGGGGGCGACGGAGCTACTCGTCGCACAACTGCGAACGGCCGAGGGCCCACTTCGGTTTCTGGACTGGGAATTGGGTGCGGCCGCGCAGGCCGCGATCGGTGGGGCGAGCGGTTTACCCGCGGAACGTGCCGATTCGTTGATGAGTCTCCTGGGCGCCCAGCACGTGGCCACCGCCACACTCTCGGAGAACGGCGCCGACGGGCTCACGGTGCGGTTGAGAGTGCTGCACAGGGTGAGTGGGGATAGCCCGGAGAGCGTTGAGGATTCGATCTCCACGACGCGCGAGGCGTACGCCAGCGAGACGACGCTCGTGGCGCGGAGGATTTGGGAGATGTTGGCTCGACTCGAGTCCGGGACCGGAGAGGATTGGATCGCCGAGGCACCGGACATCGGCCTGCCGGCGCTCTCGGCACTCGACGAGGGCCTGCGAGCGAGTGAGCGAGGCGAGTCCCGCGAAGCGTTCGAGCGGTTGGCGGAGGCTCGTCGTCTGGCTCCTCACGTGGACGCGGTGGTAGCCCGCGCAGCCCAGGAGGAATCCCTGATGTCCGTGCGCGATGCAGCCTCCCTCCCCATCGGAGACGCGTTGCTCGATTTCGCGCGGACTCGCGCCGCCATGGCGGCTCTTTGGGGATATGCCGAGGAGACTGGAATCGAACGTCTGGCCGGACCCCGCGGGGGAACGGGTGAGGTGTTCGGTCTCGACCGCCTGGGTAGCCAGGTCTTCGTGGATCTCGTGTTCCGGTCGGATCAGCCGTGACGCCGCGCGGACTTCTCAGTGTCCTCGTTTTGCTTTCGCTCACCGCGACGACCACATCGGGTCAAGAAGCCCTCGTCCACGGCCGAACCCAGACGTTCCGTTTCGCGGAGCCGGGCGGCGTCGGTCTCCGCAACGTCTCCGTGGCGGGGCTGTTCGCATCCGTCCGCAGCCCCATCACAAGCTGGTTGACGCTCGGAGGTCACGCCCACCGGGGCCGCGCGTCCATGGATGCATCCGGCGCCAGCGCCTCACGCCTTTCGGGGACCGTGCAGACGGGAGCCTTCGCCCAGCTCTCCCTGGGTGGCGTCGAGCTTCGGACGGCGTACTCCGGTGGCTCCGGGACGCCGGGTCTCTCCACCGCCCAGGAAGTCCTCGCCGGCGTCTCGGCGACGGATCTCCTTCCGCTCCCCGTCCGGAGTTGGAGCGCGCCCGATGGCTGGGACGTCGACGTCATTCTGCCGATTCGGCGGGTACGGTACGACCTCACCGTCGAGGGAGGCATCCGGCGCACCGGGACGGTCCAGCCGTTCGCAGCCGACCCGTTGGAGTACGACTTCGGGGACGAACGGCACGCAGGCATCCGGGTGGGGTGGAACTTCACAGCCCTCACCCGCGCGGAACTCGGTGCGGTTTTCAGGGACTACGGAACGGACGAAACGGGGGAGGCCGGCGCATTCGAGCCCGGGAGTCGGACCGTCCTGACCTTGGCCCTCGGCTTCCCGGTGCGCCGTGCCGGCGCACTCGTCCGTGCATACCTCTACGAACGGTCGGCTGGCAGCCCGCTGGGAGAACCGTCCTGGGATCCGACACTGGTGGGCGCGGTCGACGCACCGGCTCGGAGATTGTGGGGTGGCACGGTGGAAGCCCGCGCGCCCCTGGGTCCGGTTCCCATCGTTCTGGGCCTGGAGGGGCGAAGATCCATCATCGAAGATGGCAAAGGGTCGGGAACCCTGCTGTCTCTCGCCGTCGGCAGCGAGGTAGCCCCCCGCGGACCCTGGCCCGGCTCGCTCCTCGTAGAGCCCCGTGCCTTCGTTCATCGGGGTCGTGCGAATTCGGGGGACGGCTACTCGTCCGGTATGACCGGGTGGGGCCTCTCGCTCCGGCTGCGGTGGGACGCCCCTCGGTGATGTTCGGAGCGCGCCGCTGTCTTGGGTTGAGCCTCGTCCTCCTGGGAGGAGGATGTGAATCCGTGGGGCCGGAAGCCCCGCCCCCCTCGCCGAGCGTCATCGTGTCGGTAGCTCCGACGTACGCCGAGATCCTGGAGGACGTGCGGGACGTCCGGCTCGTTGTGAAGACCCCCACCGGCATCGAGAGGGACACGGTACTGACGCCCCGCGCAACTGCGGCGGGGCCGCGGATCCGTGCCGTGTTGCGCCCGGACGAAGGGGCCGTCGGAACGCGTATCGGGCTCGAGCTTCGGCACGCCAGCCGCGAAGCCATCTTCGTGGGCGAGACGATCGTATCGCCCGAAACAGGCTGGCCATTTGCAGCCGAGCTTCTCATACACCCCGTGGCCACTCTGGACGTCGGCGAGGAACGGCTGCTCCCGGTCGGAGAAGCCATCACGCTATCGGCGCAACGCTTTATCGTGTTCCTTCACGGTGCCACAGCGGCCGCCGCCGACATCGTCTGGAAAACGTCCGATCCGGGAGTCATCCGAGTAAGCGGAGATCGCGCGGAGGCTGTGGCGCCCGGCCGTGCGGAGCTCTGGGCGTCCTGGCGAGAGCAGAGCGACACCATGGAAGTCAGGGTCTTCCCGACGGGAACGATCGTCGTCTCCGACACCCTCCGCACGTACTTCCTCCGATCCACCGAAATACTCTCGGATACGTTCACCGTCTCCAACGAGGTCGTGGGCGACGTGGGATCCATCGAGGCGACCGTGGACACCGGGGCATTTCCCTGGCTGTCCGCGACGCTGGATGTGGACTCACCTCCTGCGGAGCTGAGGGTGGAGATCGAGGGCTCGCTGTTGCCCGAGGGCGCGCCGCCGGGTGAAGTCGTCGTCTCTTCGGTCCACGAGGGCGTCGCACCCGTCGTCGTTGGTATCGACGCCCGGCGAGATCCGGCGGACGCGGAGGAAGTGACTTGGAGCCCACTCTGTCTCATCGGAGACTCGCTTGCCGTGCCGCAGCCCGGAAAGGTCGGTTGTGCTGACCTCCGGGCCAGGGCCTGGCCCTCGGGCGACGGCCTCCATGTGGTTCTCGAGGTCCAGAACCTCCTCGGGACGCGGCGAGACAGCCTCGACACGTGGGAGCAGTTCGACATCGAGGGCTTCGGCGTCACGTTGGCCAGCGCGACAGAAGCCGTTGATCTGTTGGTCGTCAGGCCGAGCGGGTCCGTGGACGTGAGCGGACTCCCGTCCTTTTCGCAGGTGACCACCTTCGAAGACCAACTCCGTCTCCGGGGCGGGCCCACGAGCGCGATCGTAGGCTGCTCTGCGCCAGGGCGCGCCAGCAGCACTTTCGGCACCTGTGACGGGTCGGGCTTCACAGGGCATGTGCGAGCGGATTTTCACGTCACCGCTCCGGCCGCGACGCTCGTGGGAGCCTCCGCGACTCTCCAGATACTCTATCCCGGGGGGAGTCTAGGCTGCGGATCGGGATTGGGTGTCTGTGTGGTGCCGTAGCGTTCGGGGGCCGCCCGATCCTCCGGACGACCCCCGAATCTCTCTACCGCTGGCCCAGGGCCTCTAGCGCCTCACAGCTCCGAGCACTGGCCTTCCTTCTCTTCGGCCAAGTTGCCGCTGCCCGTCGGTGCAGGCTCGTTCTCTCCGCACTGCAGCGTCTGCTCGATGCGGTTGTCCACGAGGGTCACGCCCCCGGTGTTCTTGAAGGCCTGGAGGTTGCCGCGCACGTCGGTGCGGAAGGCGGTGAGCGCGCTCCAGTTCTCCTGCAGCTGCAGGTCGCCTTCGACCCAGCTGTCCTCGACGGTTGCAGACGCCGCCTTCTGGACCTGGAGATTCCCGCCGATCACCGTGCCGTAGACCTCGAGCGATGCGCCGCCCTCTTCGACCTGGAGGTCGCCGTCGATGACGCTGTCGTCGATCCAGGCGAGGGCCTGGCGCTTCACCTGGATGTTGCCGCCCACGAACGTCCGCTGGCTTGTCCTGACCTCGTGAGCGTCCTCTGCCTGGATGTTGCCTTCGATGTGGGCGCCGATGGCGTCGAGCGTCGCGCCGTCCCCGACGATCACGTTCCCGTCGACCCGGGTGCCGTCGAGCACGCAAGTCGCACCGTCGGGCACCTGGACGTCATCGACGTCGACGGCCCCGATCGTGCCGTCGCACCCGTCGGCCTGGGTCGCCTGGGCGGTCGAGCCGT
This sequence comes from Longimicrobiales bacterium, assembly GCA_041690395.1. GTDB lineage: Bacteria > Gemmatimonadota > Gemmatimonadetes > Longimicrobiales > Gaopeijiaceae > JAWLHJ01. The sequence continues at coordinate 135,283 of JAWLHJ010000007.1, forward strand.
TCCCGTTCTCGCCGCCGTCCAGGGCCAGGGCTCCGGAGGCCGCCGGGTCGAGGTCGACGGGCGTGGCGCCGTCGCAGCCGGTGAGCGCGAACAGGGTGAGTGCGGCGACGCCCACGGCTCCGAGGAGCCTGGATCGGGAGTTCGATACTCGGTTTGGGAGGGAAGACATGGGGGAGTGACTCCGGATGTCGAAGTGCGTGTGACGAACACGATCCGGGTATCGCAAGGCGTGGGCCGGTCGTGTGGGTTCTGCGATGGAATCAAATAACCGCAATCATTGAAAGTGGTAAGCGACGACGATATAAAGCTGTTTCGAGGTCCGTGGATGTCATGGTGCGCCCCGAAACGGTGCCGCCCGCTCTCGGCTTGGTGTGATCCGGTGCGGCCGACTACTCCGTGGGCGGCCGCTCCAGCCACTCCGTCTCGCCACCCAGATTGATCGCGAGATGGGCGCCACCCGTCTCCACCGGGGCCCCGTGCCAGTGCTCCTCGCCGGGCTCGACCACCACGACATCGCCTTCCCCGAGGGTGACCCGCGTGCCGTCACGGGTCTCGACGACGCACCGCCCCGACAGCCCGACCAGAACCTGCGGCCCGTCGTGTCGGTGCCAGTTCATCCGGGCCCCGGGCTCGAACGCGACCCGGTACATGCGCATGGGAGGGTCGTCGTCGCGGCCGAGAAGCGCCTGGGTGGTCGCGGACAGCACGAAGGTGTCGGGGTCTGCTTGGCGGGTGGGCCGGCTCGATGCGGGGATGTGCTTCATGCGGACTCCTCGGGCGGCGGCTGGGTGAGTGCCCATACCTTGCCAGGGACCCGGCTCGCGCGCCATGGTTCGGCTCCACGTACGGCCCTCCCGGCGCTCGCCGGACAGCCACGGCGGTGATCTTCTGACTCCTCTTCCGAGACCCCTCGGCCCGGGGCTCCCCCCGGTGTGGATCCTCGTCGCGGCCGGCGTGGTGATCGTCTCGGGGATCGCTTGGTTCGTGTTCGGCACGAGGGCGGGCTTCCTCGAGCCTCCGGCGCCGGAGGTGGCGGCGGAAGACACGGTGCCACCCGTCCTCGCGCCAAGCTCCCTGGCCGCGCCCCTCGGGATCCCGCTACCCAGACTGGTGGCGCTCGTGAACGAGGCGGTCCCGACGACGTTCGGAAGCCTGGACGAGCGCCGCGAGCTCCCCGACCGGGACCGGACCGAGCTCGCGTTCGCCCTCGAGCGCTCACCCCTGACCGCGCGCATGGTGGACTCCGTGGCGCGGGTGGAAGGGGTCATCGAGTACGCGCTCACCGCCTACTACGACCCGCCGATCCTGCCGGAGGTGAGCGGGTCGTGCGGTACCGACGACGACCAGAGACGCCGACTGGCCGTGGTCATCGAGGCACCGCTGAGCCTCTCGGAGGCGTGGCGGCTCGACACCCGGTCGCGACTGGTCAGTGTCCGGCCACCCACGGAAGATGACCGCGACCGGTGCCGGGTCACGTTCCTCGGCATCGACCTCACCGACCGCGTAGTCGATGGAGCGACCGCCTTCCTCGAGGAACAGGAGCGCACGGTCGACTCCATCGCGGCATCCGTCGACCTCCGACCGTCGTTCGAAGGATGGTGGGAGACGTTGCGCGACCCCGTGGAGCTGGCCGACTCCGTGTGGCTCGTGCTCGGCCCGGAGGCGATCCGGAGGGGCACGCCCCGGGGCTCGGGCGACTCGCTCTGGGTCGACCTCGCCCTGGAGGCGCGGCCCAGGGTCGTCGTGGGCCCGAGGCCGGAGTCGGACGACACTCCACTCCCGGCCTTGACCGCTGGGGAAGTCACGCCGGGTCTCGACCTGGTCGTGGAGGGGCGCGTCGACTACGGCACGGCCAGCCGCATGCTCCTCGACGAGCTGGCCGGCGTGGAGGTGGAGCACGAGGGCCGCACGGTGACGGTCGATGAGCTCCGCGTGTTCGGCATCGGCCGTGGGCGCGTGGCGCTCGACGTGGTGGTCACCGGCGACCTCTCCGCTCGGCTCTACTTCACCGGCACCCCGGTCCTCGACTCCGCGACCCAGGTGATCTCCGTGCCGGACCTCGACTTCGACGTCGCCACCCAGGACGTCGTGGTGGCCGCCGCGTCGTGGATCCAGCAGGTCGGGCTTCGCCGGGTTCTCCGGGAGCGCGCGCAGTGGCCCGCCGCACCCGCCACCGAGTGGCTGTCGACCTGGCTCGACAGGGGCATCAACCGCGAGATCTCGGACGATCTCCGGGTGGAGGGCACGGTCCTCTCGGTCACGCCGCAGTCCGTGTACGCGCTGCGCGATCACATGGTGGTGCGGGTCGCGGCGCGGGCGGATGCGCGGGTGTTCGTGAGGGAGCGGTAGCGCCCCTTTATCCACCCTGATGCGTCCAGATGAACAGGACACCTCCGGAGGAACCCGTCCCGAATCGCGCGCCTGCCTCTGACGGACGCAGGTACGCCATCGCCGCGATCTGATCCGGAGACAGGATCGCGACCCGGCCGCCGGCGGCTTCGGGCGGGATCGTCACGCCGTCGATGACGACGAGGGCGCACTGCTGCGTCGGTCCCTCGGCGCCGGATTGCCTCGTATACCGCGTCGAATACACGCACGGAGTTCCGCCGTCGAGGCGGGTCACCCGCACGTTGGGGATGTTCCTGATCCGGATCAGATCGACGGCGTCCTGCGCGCGCGCCATGTCCTCCTCGAAGTCCTCCCGGCTCATGAATCGCCGACCGAGCTCGTTCGTACGTACGCCGACCTCGTTCAGGAGCTCCGAGCGTGCGCGCTCCACGGCGACGGTGATGGGCGTCAGCTCGTAGACGGGGGTGCCGGTCTCCGCGCTCGGCGGCGTGAGATCGAGGGTCGCGATGCGTCGACCCCGCACGCTCGCCGTTCGGGGCGCCCCCTCCAGCGCGCCGCCGGGTGTCAGGGCCACCGCCTGCACCTCGAGGGGCACGTCGGAGGGGAGCCCGCACGCGATCCAGCGGCCGTCGGGGGCGACGGGGACTTCGTTCACGATGGTGCTCTGGCGGATCGAGAAGCTCCCGCCGGACGTCGAGACATCGTCCGTCGACGCCCAGGAAATGCGCACCGCCCGCGCCGGAGGCCGAGCGCCCGCTACCACGACCTCCGCGGGGAGCCTGCCGCGCAGCACGCCCCGCCCGCGTTCTGTCAGCGGATCACGGCATTGCTCCATGACGAGATCGGCGACGGCGGGGAGGGACAGCTCGAGGACAGCGTCCTGGTCGGGCTCGATGTCGACGTCCGCGTGGCGCGGTGGGAGATCGAGGGAGTCGAGGAGTGGGCTCGTGTACGTGAGCGTATACCGACCCTCCGGAATCGACGGGACATCGAACCGGCCCGCCACGTCGGTCTCGTGCTCGACCTGGGTTCCGACGACGGCCACCCGGCCTCCCGCCACTGGCCGGCCCTCCTCGTCCCGAAGCGTACCGGTCACGCTCCCCGTGGCGGCGAAGGTCGTCGCCGCCCTTCCCGTGGCGCGCACTTCGGTCACCCGGCCCCCCGTCTCGGACAGCGCGACCACCTCGAAACGTTCGGCGAGCGGCGCACTCCGGAACGGACGGAACAGCTGGCTCTCGACCAGCGGCATGCGGATGTACCAATCCCCCACGATCCACGGGCCATCCTCCACCCGGTCGAACACGACGCGCCCCCCGACGTGCTCGGTCTCGATCGACCACGGAAGATTGGTATACGTGAAGTCCAGTCGCTCCGGGCCGAGATCGTTCCCGTCGATCCAGAGGGTGCCGGCCACGTCGGTCAGCTCGGTGGGCTGCGGGAAGAACCGGATTCCGATCCAATGACCTTCGCCGTCGCGAGGTGTGTTCCGCACGATGCCGAAGCAGTGCGCATCCTGGAACGAGCGTGACGCGAGCGTCCGCACGTCGGGCGCGAAATAGTCGTAGCCGGAGTCGGCGTCGCCCTGGACGTATCCACGGGTGGCGAGATCCTCGGCCGGAACGCTGCGGAACGGGCTCTCCCGCTGGAAGGCACGTCGCCGACTGCGGCGTTCGTCCTCGATGCGCAGGCTCGTGGGCTCGAGCGTGCGGTCCCACCGATCGAAGCGGAACTCGTAGGCGCCCTCCTGCTCGGCCAACGCGGCGGCCCGGAACGCCTCCGTGACCTCGTTCCAGAGCTCGGCGACCCGGGCGGCGTCGTCCGTGTTCACTCGGCAGCGACGATCGACCGTTGCCGAGAGCCCGTCGAGCTCGACGGCCTGCGTGCCGAGCTGAAGGTCGACCCGGACCGGCGCGGCGCCGGAGAGGTCCACGACGGTCTCGGCCGGAGCGTACCCGATGTGGTCGGCCCGAACCGTGTACGTCGCGGCTGCGCCCGGTGTGACCGTGAACCGCCCGTCGGCGTCGGTCAGCGCGGTCGCGACGGGCCGGTCGGCCAGCAGGACCTCGACGTAGGCCGCGGCGAGTGGTGCGCCGTCGCTCGCGTCCACGACCCGCCCTTGGAGCTGCTGGGTCGCGGCGGGCGAGGCCCACCCCAGCAGGCCCATGGCAAGTATCGAGAGGGCCGGTAGGAGCTGTCGTCGTCTACCCATGCTCTCAGGATACCCCGGCGGGCACATGCGCAACAGCGATCCTCCCATCCCCAGCGGGGTATCGCAGCGTATGACCCTACAAAAGAAGCCTCTCGCCATCGCGGGCGCCGTTCTCGGTGTCCTGATCCTCGCGCTCGTCCTGCTCCCGCTCCTCTTCAAGGACCGCATCGCGGCGCGCGTTCAGGCTGAAGTCGACCAGGCCGTCGACGCCGACGTGTCGTGGGGAGACGTCGAGCTGTCGTTCCTGCGCACCTTCCCGAGCTTCACCCTCGGACTGCGCGACCTGAGCGTGGTCGGGGTGGACCGGTTCCAGGGCGATACCCTGGCCGCCATGGACCGCCTGCGGGTCTCCATGACCCTCGGGAGCGTGATCCGGAGCCTGCGCGGTGCGGGGCCCCTCGAGGTGAGCTCGGTGCGGATGGAGTCGTCGCTCCTGCAGCTCCGGGTGCCGGGTGAAGGTGGACCGAGTTGGGATGTGTTCCGGGCGGGTGATGACGAGGGGGCCCCCGACGGTGGTCCCGGGGATGGCGCCGGGGACGGAGCTGGCCTCTCGGTCCAGCTCCGCTCCTTCGAGCTCACCGACGGCCGCGTGCTATTCGACAATACGAGGAGCGGCGTGCTGCTGTCGCTCGAAGGGCTTCGCCACACGCTGAGCGGGGACTTCTCGCGCGACAGCCTGGTGGCGAGCACCACAACCCACGCGGACCGGGCCACCCTCGAGTTCGCGGGCACGCCGTACCTGCCGGGGGTCGAGGTCGACTTCGACGCCGACCTGTCCGTGGATCTCGCCGAGGGCCGGGTCGCGTTGCGCGACAACGAGCTGCGGCTGAACGAGCTCCTGGTGCGCTTCGCCGGGGAGGTGGCCCGGGAAGGCGAGGATCTCGCGCTCGACCTGACGTTCGAGGCGCCCGGCACCGACTTCCGGGAGATCCTTTCGATTGTGCCTGCCGTTTACGCGCAGGACTTCCAGTCCCTCGAGACGTCGGGGCGCTTCTCCTTCGCCGGGAGCGTCACCGGGCGCTACGGCCCCGAGGCGTTCCCTGCGTTCTCGGTGAGCGCGAACGTCGAGGACGGCTCGTTCCGGTATCCCGATCTCCCGCAGCCGGCGCGCGCCATCTCCGCCGACCTCGCCATCGACAACCCCGGCGGCGACGTGGACAGCACAGTCGTGCGCCTCTCCCGTTTCCACATCGAGATCGGCGACCAGCCCATCGATGCGGTCGTGACCGTGCGGACCCCGGCCAGCGACCCGGACGTCGACGCGACCGTCCGCGGGACTCTGGACCTCGACGCCCTGTCGCGAACCGTCAAGCTCGAGAACGTCGAGGAGCTGAGCGGGATCGTGACCGCAGACGCCACGGCCCGGGCCCGTCGCTCGGACCTGGACAGCGCCCGGTACGAGCGGGTGGCCGCCGAGGGGAGCGTCACCGCCCGCGACCTGACCCTGAGCTCGCCCGACCTCCGCCAGCCCGTCTCCGTCGAGGAGATGGCGATCGCGCTCTCCCCGGAGCGATCCGAGCTGAACACGTTCCGCGCGACCCTCGGAAGCAGCGACCTCGACGCGACCGGAAGCATCGAGAACCTGCTCGGGTTCCTCATGCGCGACGAGCCGCTCCGCGGCGCCGGCACCTTCCACAGCGACCGCTTCGTGCTCGACGAGTGGAAGTCGGGCAACGAGCTCGAGGCGATTCCCGTGCCCGGCATGCTCGATCTCGCCCTCGACGGCACCGTGGACGAGCTCGTCTACGAGGATCTCGAGATGACGGACGCGAGCGGCTCGCTCCAGATCCGTGATCAGCGTCTCACACTCGACGGGTTCGGATTCTCCACCCTCGGCGGACGGATCGCGATGAGTGGGCACTACGAGACGCTCGATATCGAGCGGCCGACGTTCGGGCTCGACCTGGGCATCGACAGCCTCGACGTGGCGGGGGCCGCCGAAGCGTTCCTGACCGTGCGGAGCCTCGCGCCCGTGGCCCGCTACGCCCAGGGCACGTTCTCGTCGGATCTGAGCCTGGACGGCGCGCTCTCACGGAACATGACACCCGTGCTCGACCTGCTCGACGGGACCGGATCGTTGCTCACCTCCCGGATCTCCATCGAGGGATTCCCGATGCTCGAGCGGCTGGCCGAGCTCGTGCCCGTTCCGGGGATCGATCATCCGACCTTCAGCGCCCTGCGCTCGAGCATCCGCATCGAGGACGGACGCCTTCACGTCGAGCCGTTCGACGTGAGCGCCGCCGGTCTCACCATGACCGTCGACGGATCCAACGGAATCGACCAGTCCCTCGACTACCGACTGGCGCTCGCGGTGCCCAGGAACCTGCTCGGGAGCGGCGCGGACCGGCTCATTGGGGATCTCGTGTCGCGCGCGGGGCGGGCCGGCCTGAGCTTCTCACCCGACGAGACGGTCCCGGTCACCGTACGGGTCGGAGGCACGGTGTCGGAGCCGGGGCTCGACCTGGCCCTCGGCGATCCCGCGGGAACGGTCCGCTCGGCGGTGGAGGACGCGGCGGGGGCGGCCGTGGACCGCGAGGTCGAGGAGGTCCGGGAGCGCGTTGACGCGGCCGAGGAGGAAGCGCGGCAGAGGGCGCAAGCGCGGGCCGATAGCCTGGTGGCGGATGCCGAGCGGCGCGCCGAGACGATCCGGGCCGAGGCGCGGCGGCTGGCGGTGCAGGTGCGGGCGGAGGGGAACCGCGGCGCCGAAGAGGTCCTGGCGCAGGCGAGCAACCCCATCGCCAGGGCGGCCGCCCAGCCGGTCGCCGACCGGATCCGGCGGGAAGCCGAGGAGCGCGCGGCCCAGATCGAGGCCGAGGCCGACGAGCGCGCGGATGCGCTGGTGGCCGAGGCGCGGGAGCAGGCGGAGCGGATTCGCGGGGGCGGCGGTTAGATCGCCGAGTGCCTATATGGGTCCGGGGGCCAGGGAGATGTGTATCTCGTTTTGTCTCGTTCGAAGTCGTTCGAGGTTCGAACGATCGCTACCGTGACGCCAACCACCATGTCGTCTCCGAAACGCCCGAACGGCGCGGCGAAACGCCGGGAGCCTACTGACAGGAGATCGTCTCGGATCGTTCGACTTTCGAACGACTTTCGAACATGGAGCAGGCGAGTGAAAGTCATAGCGAAGGGCCAGGTCACGATTCCGCAGGAGATCCGCGATAGATTCGGATTCCTCCCGCACACCGAGGTCGACTTCGAGGTTCGCGACGGAGATGTGGTCCTGGTGAAGGCGGGAGCGGGTCGGCGGGGCAGGAAGGTCGTCGAGCATCTGCGGGGACGAGGTGACGTCGGGATGACCACGGACGAGATCCTCGAGCTGACGCGGGCCGACCGCGTGTGAGCGAGCCGCTACAGCGTCATCGCGCCGGAGTAGCCAGCATCGCGCCCAGCCGCACCTCGTTGCCCGGCACGCACCGGTCCTCCAGCGTCAGCCGCCCCGGCTCAGTGAGCATCACCACCGTGCTCCCCAGGTGGAACGCCATCAGCTCGTCACCGCGCCCGATGGACTTCGGCGGAGCATAGACGCGGTCGCGGGGCAGGGTGTCGGTGCGATTCGTGACCCATGGACGGCCCCCCGAGGCGCCCTCGCCGCTCCAGGCCGGATCGAACGCGGCCGAGATCCGCCCGACGTTGTAGGCGCCCACCGCCACGATCGCGACCCGCCCGAGATCCCCGTCGATATGCGCGAGCAGGCGCTCATTCCGCGCGAAAAGGTCGCGGACGTGCCGGACCGCCGCGTCGTTCACCGGGAAAAGCGAGCCGGGCACGTATCGGGCGGCCGGAATCGTCCCCCCCGCCGGAGCGTGGATCCGGTGGTAGTGCCTCGGGGCCAGATAGATCGTGATGAACTGGCCGCCGTCGAACCCGGCCGCCCCCTCGGCGCTGCCCAGCAGGTCGGCAGCCGCGTAGTCGAGCCCCTTGGCCTGGATGAGCCGCCCGTCCTCGATCCGCCCGACCTGACCCACGATCCCGTCCACCGGGCTCACCAGCCCCGGGTCCGCCGGCCACGTCCGCGCGCCCGCCCTCAGTCGCCGTACGAAGAAGTCGTTCACGGATCCGTAATCCATGAGCGGGCGCTCGGCCTCGTCAACGTCGATCCCGACGGCCCGGGCGAACGTCCCGAGCACGAGCCGGCGCATAGGTTTGGGGACCGGCGTGTCGGCGAGCGCGCCCAAGCCGCGGCTCAGGGCCCCCTGAGGGAGGCGGGCCAGCAGCTTGAGGACAGCGCGCCACGGTACGCCCGGGGGGTCGGGGGTGACGTCGGGCACGCGGGGGGTGTGAGAGGGTGGGGTGGTCATGGGGGTGGAGGTTACGGCCATTCGTTTGCGCGTGGGTGCGTTTCTCGCACCCGGAATCTAGCTGGCGACAGGCCGCTTCGTCGGCGTCGCGCACCACCGGGGGTGAATCGCCGGCTCCTGCGCTCGGCGCCAACTAGCGCCGTTCTCCCCGGATGATCAGGACTTCCCCGGCTTCTAACCTTCCGACCGATGCCACGACCTCGTCCAAAAGAGGAACGGGATCCACGACTCGGTTCGTGACAGCGGCCAGGACTTCTTGACGCCGGACCATCCGCGGTCGAAGACCGTCTCGACAACCACCCCGCTGAAATGACGTGTCAGCGTGCGGGGCAGGGACTCATCAAGAAGGATTCGCACCCGCGACCAAGGCCTCCTGAGCGAGCCTGAGCACCTTCATGGCCTGCTCTCGAGAAACGGACGGGAAATCCTCTAGAAACTCATCGAGGGTCTCTCCGGAGGCCAAGTAGTCGATGAGATTCTGAACCGGGACTCGCGTTCCCCCGAATACCGTCGTACCACCAAGGATCTCGGGATCTTGGCTCAAGAGCTCTGGTTTCGTCTGCATCTCGACCACCTCCGTGTCCGTCAATCTACACCCGGACGGTCGGCCAGGCTCCCCGCCTCCTCATCCCAACGGCACAGAGTGCCCTTGCACACGCTGGGTCGAGAGTAGCGAGTCCCGACTCGACCTCACCCCTCGTCGTCGAAGAACACCTCCTCGATCGGCCGCCCAAACGTCCTGCTGATCTTGAAGGCCAATGGAAGGCTCGGGGAATACTTGCCCTTCTCGATGGAGTGGACCGTCTGCCGGGAGACGTCCAGGCGCTCGGCGAGGTCGGACTGCGTCCATTCGCGCTCCTCCCGGAGGGCGCGCACGCGATTCCTCATCGGTGGCGCCAGTATGCGGCGGCCAGTCCCCCACACCAGAACGCGCTCAGCCCGATCCAGAGGTGGTTCCAGCCGATGCCCGAGGGCAGGGCGTCACCCGCGGGTTCGGCGAGGACGGCCAGCGCGAAACACGAAACGGCCAGCGCGACGAACGCGAACGCCAGCGCCTCCACGTGGATGAGCCGCTGGAGCTCGTCGCCGTGGCGGACGGATCCGATGGCGAAGAGGATCATGGCGAGGCCCGCGAGCAGGGCCGGAACGAAGAGGACGAGTCCCGCATCGACACCGTCGGCGTAGGCCTCGGCGGCGAGCAGGCTCGGCACGTATACGAGCGCGGCTAGGAGCAGGCGTCGTTGATCCCGTCTCGACCGCTGCTGGCTGGGTCCCATGGTGGATCCCTTGTCGCGAAGTAAAGGACGCTTTACACTAAGTCATCGAGTAAAGGGTACTTTACATACGAGAGAGCGAGGGGACAATGGATGCGGTGGTGATGACGGTACTGATCGGTGCCTTCGTTTGCGGTGGTGTCTTTCTGGAGGCAGTGGTTCCTCATCTCCCCGGCCTGCTCGGCATCGACCGCAGAGGTGGTGCGGCCGCTGGGGGCCACGGGGCACCTCCACAGCTGCGGGCGGCGAGGCACACGACCTCAGAGCTCGCGAGCCTCGAGCGTCGCGTGGACGAGCTCCAGGCCGAGCGGGACTTCTACAAGGCCCTGGCGGAGCCCCGGACCGATGCGGCCGATGCCGAGGTCGAGGGAGGCCAGTCGTGAGGGGACGGCGCCGCTCGGCGGCGACGCCGGCGCTGAGCGCGATCCTGGGTATCGGCCTCTTCGCCGGGGCGTGCGACCCGTCCGGCGGAGCGCGCCCGGCGGAATCGGACGTGGGCCGGGACTCGGCCGGCGTGTGGATCGTGGAGAACGGTGCAGCCGTCGGCTGGCCGGAGGGACGACCGCCGGCCATCCGGGTCGACCTGGAGATCGGCAGGGCCGACGGGGAGGGCCCCGACGTGTTCGGCAACGTCGTGGCCGTCGACGTGGACTCTGCGGGAGCGATGCATGTTCTGGACCAGCAGGCCCAGCATGTCGTCGTCTTCGACGCCACGGGCGGGCATCGGCGGACGCTGGGGAGCCCCGGGTCCGGTCCCGGAGAGCTGGGGCCAGCTGCCTCCGCAGTCCTCGTGGGCCCCGATGGTTCAGTGGCGGTACCGGACGCAGGCAACGCCCGGGTCACGCGCTTCGCGCCCGACGGCTCGACGGATTCGTGGCCGCTGCGGCTCCAGCAGGGCGTGCCCATCCGTTGGGATGGCCTCGCGGACGGGACACACGTGGCGCAGCTCAGGGCGGTGACGGCCCCACCCTCGGGACTCCCCTCGGATGTCATCGTCCGTTACGGAATGGACGGAACCGTCCTGGACACCCTCGGCTCACTGCCCGGGGGAGCCAGCGTCACCGTGGGCGACGACGGCCTTCCCGCCATCAGCCTCTTCGAGTCCGAGCCCCTCTGGGACGTGGCGCCCGACGGCATTTTGGTCTGGGCCATGAACGCGGCGTACGAGATCAGAAGGCACGCGCCCGACGGCTCCCTGGTGGCGGTGGTGCGTCGTGACTCGGGTCGTCGTCCGGTGTCGCAGCAGGACCGGGCGGTGCTCACCGAGCTGGTGAGGGACATGATGGTGGACCAGGGCGTGCCGCCGGCCGCGGTGCAGGCGATCTCCAGCCGCATGCGGATCGCCGCCGACTTCCCGGCGCTGGCGGCCGTTCACGTCGGGCGGGACGGGCGGATCTGGGTGCAGCGCGTGGCGATTCCGTCGGAGGCGGAGGAGGACGACGCGCCCCTCGATCCGATGAACCCGGGCTCGCCCGACTGGGACGTCTTCGACGGGGACGGGCGGTGGTTGGGGACCGTGCGCCTTCCCGATCGTTTCACCATGATGGCGATCCGGGACGACGCGCTCTACGGAGTCGTCCGAGACGACCTGGACGTACAGCGGGTCGTGCGTCTGGGGCTGGAGGGGTGATGACGGCCACCTGGAGCCATCGTCTCAACCAGACATGGCCATTGGCGGGATCCCGCACAACTCTTTGACGCCCATCCCGCATCACAGTAGCGTCGCGGTAGGTGGATAACCGCTCCCGTCGCTTCAACCGCGAGGCCTCGCGATGAGCTTTTCGAGACGGACCCTGAGCCTGGTGACGGTGCTCCTCATCCTGGGGACGCTGGGCGCGGGGGTGGTGTGGAGGCTTCAGGGCGGGGCCGCAGACGGCGAATCCCCGGACGGCGCCGCGTCGGACGACGCCGGAGTCGCCGAGGCGCTCGGGACGGCCACGGGAGCGACCCAGTTCTCGACGGATGTCCCGCAGCCCGTGACCGGGTCGCCCGCGGTCCGTGACACCCTCTGGATCCGCGTCACCGCCGCCGGCCAGGCCGAGGCCTTCCGCCGCGCGAAGGTCACGGCCCAGCTCGAAGGATGGGTGGAGGCGGTCTCCGTGCGCGAGAACCAGCGCGTAGCACGCGGGGCCGAGCTGGCGGTCATCGATTCGACGGAGTACGCGCTGAGGGTGGCGCAGGCCCGTGCCGCGCTGCTGACGGCCGAGGCCGACTTCCGGCAGATGGTTCTCTTCGACGACGAGATCGAGGAGGCGGCCGTGCGGGAGGAGCGTCGGCGGGTCGCCCGCTCTCGATCGGGGTTGGATCAGGCCGAGGTCGAGCTCCAGCGCGCGGAGTTGGAACTGGCCCGCACACGGATCACCGCGCCGTTCGAGGGCCGGGCAGCGGATCTGCTCGTGGTGCCGGGGCAGTACGTCACGCCGGGCACCGAGCTGGTGACGGTCGTCGACCTCGACCCGATCAAGGTGGAGGTGCAGGTGCTCGAGTCCGAGCTGGCCTTCCTGTCCGAGGGCCGGAGCGCCCAGGTGACCTTCGCGGCCTACCCGGGCGAGCGCTTCACCGGGCGGATCGAGACCATCAACCCGCTCGTGGACCCGGAGAGCCGGACAGGGCGGGTGACGGTCCTGCTCCCGAATCCGGACGCACGCATCAAGCCCGGGATGTACGCCGAGGTCTCGCTCGACGCCGAGGCGCTGCCGGACCGGGTCATGGTGCCCCGCTCGGCCATCCTGGAACGCGGGGAAGGGAGGCGTAGAACCATGCTCTTCGTCTACGACGAGTCCGGGGATGTCGGGCGGGCCAAATGGCGATACGTGAACGTGGGCCGGGAGAACGACACCCACGTGGAGCTGCTGCGTGAGGGACCGGAGCAGGACTTCGTCGAGCCGGGCGAGACGGTCCTCGTCGACGGCCACCACTACCTGGCGCACGATACGCCGGTCCGTCTGGTCGAGGACGTCGCGGCGGCGGGAGGGCGACCGGGTGCCTGAGGGTGGGCGGAGGGTGGTCGGCGTCCGGACCGTCCGGTGCGCGGTGATCACGGCGCTTCCGCGGGCTTGCACGTTGGCGACGTCGGGCGCGATCGTGCTCGTCACCGCCCTGACCGCCCTCGTTCCGCAGTCGGCTTCAGCCCAGGCGGTCTCGCCTCAGGCCACCGGGCAATCCTCCGCGGACACGCTGCGGCTCTCCCTCGATGACGCGCTCCGGCTCGCCGAAGGCGGCAATCCCGCGTATCGCCAGACGGAGAACAGCCTCGGCCTCAACCCCGTCGAGACCCGCACGACCTGGCTGGGGGAGCTGATCCCGAGCGTGAGTCTCTCCCTCTTCAACACCAGCTACACGGGCAACCTCCAGCGGCTGGGCGTCGGTCCCCTCGGCGATCCCATCGAGAACCCGGCCGCGGAGTGGGTCTACTTCTCGAACACGAGCCAGGCGCTGAACGTCTCGTGGCAGTTCCAGGGGCTTTCGCTCTTCGACACCCATCGGCGGCAGCGCCTGGTCAACCGGGAGCGCGTCCTGGCGAGCAGTGCAGCGCTCACGGGGCTGCGGGTCGACGTGCGGCGCCAGTACATGGACGCGCTGGAGCAGCGGGAGCTCGCACGGGCTGAAGAGGAGCTGGTCGCCGCCCGGGAGCTCGACCGTGAGGTGGCGGAGCGGCTCTTCTCGATGGCGGCTCGCACCCGGGTCGACGTCCTGAACGCCGAGCTGGCCATCGAGCAGCAGCGGCTCGAGCTGCAGCGGCAGGAGAGCGCCTACCAACGGGCGTTGATCTCCCTCGGGACGACCCTCGGCCTGGACGGGCCGGAGGCGATGGCCCTCGCGGACGAGCCCCTCCCGATCTTCGACCCGGGGACGCTGGACGTGGAGACCCTGGTCCGTCGCGCCTTGGATGCCAATCCCCGGCTGCGGCAGTCGGAGGTGCAGGTGCGCCAGGCGGACGTCGCCGTCTCGGAGCAGCGCAACAACTGGTGGCCGCAGGTCTCCATGGGTTTCGACGTGTTCCGGCGTGCGCAGGAGCGGAACGAGGGCGCGCTCTTCGACATGTCGTTCGACCAGGACCTCGACCAGCGCTTCTTCCTCCAGCTCTCGCTCCCGGTCTTCAACAACTTCTTCGAGAAGCGACGTGCGTCGGAGCAGGCCTCCGTGGAGCTCGACAACCGGCGTGAGGCGGACCGGGAGACGCGGCTCGAGGTCGAAGAGGAGGTCCGGGTCGCGCGGCTGGAGCTCGAGAACCAATGGGAGACGCTCCGGCTCGCCGAGCGCTCGCGGGAGATCGCCGAAGAGGCGCTGCGCCTGGCCCGGGAGGAGTACCGGCTGGGGAGCCGCTCGTTCGAGGACCTCCGGTCGAGCTTCGACCAGGAGGCGGAGACCCGGCGCCAGGTGATCGCGGCGCGGTACGGCTTCGTCGACGCGCTGCTCGACCTCGAAGCCGCCGTAGGCGAGCCCGTGCGTCCGGAGAACTAGCGATGTCCGTGCCGAGTGTCTCGACCCGGAGGCCGGTGGCGGTCTGGATGCTCTTCCTGGCCATCGTGCTCCTCGGCGGGATCTCCTACGCACGGCTGCCGATCGATCTGCTGCCGGACGTGAGCTATCCCCGGCTGGTGGTCTACACGCTCTACCCGGAGGTCGCGCCCGCCGAGGTGGAGCGGCTGGTGACCGAGCCGGTGGAGGCGTCCGCGGCCGCCGTGCCGGGGGTCGAGCGGGTGACGTCCACCTCGCGCTACGGCGTGAGCCTGGTGACCCTCCGGTTCGCGTGGGGCACCGACATGGACTTCGCCATGCTCAACGTGCGCGAGCGCATGGACAACGTGCGCGCCGGGCTCCCGCAGAGCGCCACCCGGCCGGTGATCCTGCGCGTCGACCCGGAGTCCGAGCCGGTCATGACGCTGTCGGTGGTGGGCGGGGCCGACCTGTGGGCGACGAAGGAGTTCGCCGAGACCGTGTTCCGACGGCGGCTCGAGCAGCTCGACGGGGTCGCGCAGGCCGGGGTGGCCGGCGGTCTCGACCGGGAGATCCAGGTCGAGGTCGATCCCGGGGCGGTCGACGCCTACGGGCTCACCCTCGCCGAGATCGCCACGGCGCTCGACCGGGCGAACGTGTCGGCGCCGGGTGGGACCATCCTCCAGGGGCGCTACCGCTATCCGCTCCGGACGCTCGGCGAGTTCCGGACCGTCGAGGAGATCGGCGACGTGGTGGTGGCGCGGCGCTCGGACGCGTCCGGCACCCAGGTCATCCGGCTGCGGGACATCGCGCGCGTGATCGACGGCTTCGCCGAGCGCGAGGCGATCGCCCGCTACGGGGGCACGGAGTCCGTGGGTGTGCTGGTGTTCAAGGAGTCCGGCGCGAATACGGTGCGGGTGGCCGAGCGGGTCGGGGAGGTCATCGCCCAGCTCGCCGAGGAGTACCCCGACTTCCACGTCGACGTCGCGGGCGACCAGGCGGACTTCATCGCTGCGTCCATCTCGAACGTGGTGCAGGCCCTCGTGCTCGGAGGCCTGCTGGCGTTCCTGGTGCTCTTCCTGTTCCTGCGGGATAGCCGCTATCCGTTCGCCATCGCTTTGGCCATCCCCATCTCGGTGGTGGCCACGTTCGCCCTAATGGACGCGGCGGGCGTGAGCCTGAACATCATGAGCCTGGGCGGGCTCGCGCTCGGTGTCGGGATGCTCGTCGACAACTCGATCATCGTGCTGGAGAACATCTTCCGGCACCGGGAGGAGCTCGGGCGAGGCGCGGCGGAGGCGGCGGCCGTCGGCGCCGAGGAGGTCCAGTCGGCCATCACGGCATCGACGCTCACCACGATCTCGGTGTTCGGGCCGATCATCTACGTGGAGGGCGTAGCCGGCGAGCTGTTCAAGGACCTCTCGCTGGCGGTGGCGTTCTCCCTGCTCGCCTCGCTGCTGGTGGCGCTCACGCTGCTGCCGTCGCTGGCGGCGCGGTTCGGGGGCGGCGTGGAGGGTGCCGGGGCGGGGCCGGACGGCCTCGGAGCGGGGGTGGAGGGTGTCGGCGGGAGCGTGGACGGTGCAGGGAATGGACGCGCCACGAGCATCCCGGGCGCAGGCCACGGCTCGGCCGGTCCCCCCGGCTGGCTCCGCCGCATCGGCCGGATGGCCCGGGCGGCGGTCCACGCACCCTTCCTCGCCCTCGCCTGGCTCGGCCGACTCGCCCGCGACCTGGTCGTCTTCTGGGCTACGGAGGTGGGCCGACTACTCGGCCGCGTGTTCGGGCCGTCCCTCCGCGCCTTCGACCGGGCGTTCGACCGCTTCGCCGTGCGGTATCACACCGCCCTCGAGTGGGCGCTGGACCACCCCGGGGGGGTGCTGGGCGCCTCGGTCCTCGTGCTGGTCGTGACGGCCGCTGTCGGCGCGACGCTGCCCCGCGACCTGCTTCCGCATGTGGATCAGGGCGCGTTCACCGTGCGGCTCGAGCTCGAGGAAGGGACGTCGCTCGAAGCCACGTCCGAAGCTGCCGCGGTCGTCGAGGCGGCCGCGCTCGGCGACGAGGAGGTCGAGGCCGTGTTCAGCACCGTGGGCCGCGACGCTCGCGCGTACGCCACGGGGGACCGGGCGGTCGGCCTCCACACGGCGACGGCCGAAGTCCGCATGCGTCGGGGGGGTGACACCGAGGCGGCCGCGGACAGGATGCGGACGCTGGAGGATCGCTTCGCCGAGGGGGCGCTGTCCGTGGAGACCGGCCAGGCCACGGCGCTCGGCGCGATGCTCGGAGGAAGCGAGGCCGACATCTCCGTCCGCGTACGGAGCGAGGACCTCGACCTCGCGTTCGCGCGTGCCGAGCAGGTCGCGGATCTCCTCGGCGGCGTCGCGGCGCTGGGCAACGTTCGCGTTGGGACGGAGCGCGGACAGCCACAGCTCCAGATCGAGATCGACCGGGCCGCGTGTGCCAGCTACGGGATCGAGCCCACGCTGGTGGCCGACCTCGTGGACCGCGCGATGCGCGGGGCGGTGGCGACCGAGTTCGTGGACTTCGACCGGAAGATCGACGTCGTCGTGCGGTATCCGGACGAGCTTCGCTACTCCCGCGCGACCCTCGACGCCCTGCGCGTCCAGGGCGTGCCGCTCCGGAGCCTCGTCCACGTCCAGGAGGTGCTCGCGCCCGCCGAGATCCGACGTGAAGATCAGGCCCGCGTGGTGCCCGTCTACGCCGACGTGCTGCGCGGCGGGCTCGATGCGGCAGTGGCCGACGTGCAGGAGGCGCTCGCGCCCCTGCCGATCAGCTCCGACGTCCGGTGGGAGGTCGGCGGCGAGAACGAGGAGATGCGACGCTCGTTCCGCGACCTGGCGTTCGCGTTCGGCCTCGCGTTGCTGCTGGTCTACATGATCCTCGCGGCCCAGTTCGAGTCGTTCGTGCACCCGCTCACGATCCTGATCGCGGTGCCGCTCGCCTTGATCGGTGCGATCCTGGCGCTCGTCGTGGCCGGGGAGGGACTGAACACGATGAGCCTCATCGGCGTCGTCATCCTCGTCGGGATCGTGGTGAACGACGCCATCGTGAAGGTCGACTTCATCCGGCAGGGCAGGGACCGGGGCGAGCCGCTCCGGCACGCCATCCTCGAGGCCGGCCGGGTGCGGCTCCGGCCCATCGTGATGACCACGGTGACCACGGTGCTGGGCCTCGTGCCGATGGCGCTCGGGATCGGGCGCGGCGCGGATCTTCGCGCGCCCCTGGCGGTGGCCGTGATCGGCGGACTGGTGTTCGCCACCGCGCTCACGCTGCTGGTCGTGCCGGTCGTGTACCAGACGCTCGAGCGGGTGCGGCTCGCGTTGGCCGGGGAACGTGGGACGACGGCCGCGCGCGAGGGCCTGGTCCAACCTCCGGACGCCCCCGATGGGCTCGCGACGGAGCCCGGCCGGTGATTGGCCTGAAGTCTCGCATGGTCAGCCGGAGCCGAGCGTGATCCGCCAGAGCCTGCGCCGGCCGGTCGCGGTCGCGATGGCGTACGGGGCCGTCGCCCTCCTCGGCGTGGCCGCGTGGCGGAACGTGCCCATCGAAGTGCTGCCCGACACCGACCTGCCGCAGCTCACCGTGCGGGCGACATGGCGGGGCGCATCACCCGAGACGCTCGAGGCGTTCCTCACCGCGCCGCTCGAGAGCGCGATCCAGCAGGTGCGAGGCGTCGAGCGCATCGTCTCGACATCCTCGGAGCAGGAGGGGATGGGCGTCTCGGAGATCCAGGTCGAGTTCCAGCGCGACGTCGACATGGACTTCGCCCGCCTCGACCTCTCGGAACGGCTCGCGACGCTCGAGGAGTCGCTCCCGCCCGGCGCCGATCCGGTGCAGATCGAACAATACGTCCCGGAAGAATTCGCGGACCAGGACCGCCCGTTCCTGCAGTACACGTTCACCGGTCCCTACACGCTGGAGGCGCTCCGGCGGCACCTCGACGACGTGGTCGCGCCCGAGCTGGGACAGGTCGACGGCGTCGCGCTGGTGAATGTGTTCGGTGGGCGCGAGCGTCGCCTCGAGATCGAGCTGGACGAGGCGGCGGTGGCCGCCCTCGGGCTCGACGCCCGGACGATCCGGCGTGCCCTCACCGAGCTCGACCTGGTCCGGGAGGCGGGCGTCGTGCGCGAGGGCCGGCGGGAGCGGACGCTGACCATCGTGAACCGTCCCGGCAGCGCGGACGACGTCCGTAACGCCGTACTCACGGTGGCGCGAGGCACGCCGGTTCGGGTGGCGGATATCGCGCAAGTGCACGACACCTACGAGGAAGCTCGCGCGCTCGCCCGGGTCCAGGGACGTCCGGCGGTCGGGTTCCGCGTCTTCAAGTCCGTCGGGGTCAACACCGTGCAGGTGGCCGACCAGGTGAAGGCCCGCATGGCCGAGCTCGAGCGACTCGCACCCTACGACGCGTCGTACGTCCTCGAGTTCGACGAGAGCGAGGACATCCGCACCCAGCTGAGCGACCTCCGCACGCGGGCGCTGTTCAGCGCGCTGGTGATCTTCCTGGTGCTGCTGGCGTTTCTCCGCTCGCTCCCGTCGGCGGGACTGGTCTTCGCGACCATCGCCTTCAGCGTGCTCATCGCGCTCAACCTCATCTACTTCGGCGGCCTGACCCTCAACCTGCTGACGTTGATGGGGCTCGCGATGGGGTTCGGGCTCGTCGTCGACAACGCGATCGTGGTGCTCGAGAACGTATACCGCCGCCGGCAGCAGCGAGGCGAGGCCCCGGACGTGGCCGCGGAGCAGGGCGCCCGCGAGGTCGTGCTCCCGATCCTGGCGTCGACCGCGACGACCCTCATCGTGTTCGTGCCGTTCGTGTATCTGCAGGGGGAAGTGCGCGTATTCTACGTGCCGCTGGCGATCGTCGTCGGGCTCACGCTGCTCGCGTCGCTCCTGGTGGCGTTCACGTTCATCCCCGCGATCTCGGCACGGATCCTGGACGGGGTCGGAGCGGGTGCGGGGGCGGTCGGAGGCGACGGAAGTGGGCCGGCGGCCGGACCAGTGCGCGAGGCGCCCGGGACACCCGCCCGCCCGCCCCTCTACGCCCGCTTCTACACCGACCTCGTCGGGCTCACCGTGCGCCATCCGTGGCCCGCCATCATCCTCACGCTCGGGGTCTTCGTCGGCTCGTACCAGCTCTTCGACCGGTACGTCAGCCGGTGGGCGATGTGGGGCGGGGGATGGGGCGCCGAGACGTATATCAGCGTCTTCATCGAGCTGCCGCGGGGCGCCAACCTCGAGCGGACCGACGAGCTCGTCCGCTACTTCGAGGACCGCGTCGCGACGATGCCCGAGGTGGAGCGGTTCAGCACCCAGGTGACGCCGAACCGCGGCTACATGGAGATCACCTTCCCGGACTCGCTGGAGAACACCTCCGTACCGGTCGTCATCAAGGAGCGGATGGTGGCGTTCAGCCACACGTTCACCGGCGCCGAGGTGCGCGTGTACGGCTACGGGCCGTCGTTCTACGGCGGGGGAGGGAGCCCGCCGAACTACGGCATCCAGGTGCTGGGGTACAACTACGAGCGGGTGCGGGACATCGCGGAGGACATCGGCACGCGGGTGTCTCGGCTGAGCCGCGTGGTCGACGTCGACACCAACGCGTCCGGGAGCCGGTTCGTGCGGGATCGCGCCTCGGAGTTCGTCCTCGACGTCGACCGGGACGCGATCGCGCGGCACGACCTGGCGGTCGAGGACGTGGTGGAGGGGATCGGGGCCGCCGCCGCGGGGAACGCTCGTCTGGACTACCTGAAGCTGGGCGGCGAAGAGGTCCAGATCCAGGTGAAGCTGGCGCGGAACCAGGACCTCGACGTGCTCGCGCTCCGGGAGACGCTGATTCCGACGCCGGCCGGGGGCCGGATCCGGCTGGGCGACGTGGTCCGGGTCAGGCAGCGCGAGGTGCTCGCCCAGATCCGGCGCGAGAACCAGCAGTACGAGCGCACGGTGGCGTACGAGTTCCGGGGGCCCAACCGGCTGGGCGACGTCGTGCACGAGGCCGTCATGGCGGGGACGGCCGTCCCCGCTGGCTACACCGTCCAGGCGGGCCGGAACAACTGGTTCGTCAGCGAGGAGGACCGGGAGCAGATCTGGATGGTCCTCGCGGTCGCGCTCCTTCTGGTCTACATGGTCACCTCGGCCCTGTTCGAGTCGCTGGTCCGCCCGCTCGCGGTGATTCTCACCGTCCCGATGGCCCTGATCGGGGTCTACCTGATCTTCTTCTACACGGGGGCGTCGTTCACGCGCGAGGCGTACATCGGCGTGATCATGATGCTGGGGATCGTGGTGAACAACGCGATCCTGCTCGTGGACCACGTGAACCGGGTGCGGGCCGAAATGCCGGAGCTATCGCTCGACGAGGCAATCGTGAGGGGCACGGTCGAGCGGGTGCGCCCCATCCTCATGACGACGATCACGACCGTGCTCGGCCTCCTGCCGCTCGTGGTGTTCGGAGACGGGGCCGGCTCGAACATCTGGGACGCGCTCGCCCTCGTGCTCATCGGCGGGCTGCTCTCGTCCACGCTTTTCGTGCTGACGATCACGCCCGCGGTGTACGGACTCCTCGAGCGGCCGCGGACCGCGCGGGCCACCGTCCCATGGACCCCTCGACGTGCCTTTTCGGTATCAGACGCATAACTTGCCGGCCAGGAGGTGCGCAGATGACAGGTTCTTCGAAGCTCGCCGCGCTCTCGAGCGCGGCAGTCGTGACGCTTTCCGCGCTCGCGTTGGTACCGACCCCGGCCGAAGCGCAGCTCGGCGGTCAGGGCTTCACCTTCCGCCCGCCGACGGTCTCCCTCGCCTTCCACGGCGGCTACGCCGTGCCGATGGCGCGGAGCGATCTGTTCGACCAGACCATCGACGACCTGTTCCTCGACCGGAACGACTTCCGCTCGCCCTACCTGGGCGGTGAGATCTCCGTCCGGGCCACGGACCGGCTCGACGTCTCGCTCGAAGTCGGCCACGCGTGGAGCAGCACGCTCACCGAGTGGCGCGAGTACGTGGAGAGCAACGACCAGCCCATCTGGCAGACGGTCCGCTACTCCCGCACGCCCGTGACCGTGAGCGGCAAGTTCTACGTGACGGACCGGGGGCGCCGCATCGGCCAGCTCGTCTGGATCCCGGAACGGGTGATGCCGTACGTCGGCGTCGGAGCCGGCGTCGTGCGGTACGCGTTCGCCCGGGACGGCGACCACGTGGTCGAGGAGACGCTCGAGATCTTCACCGACAACCTCGAGCAGGTGGGGACGGCGTTCACGGCCCACGGCTACCTGGGTTTCGATGTGCACGTCTCGAAGATGGCATATCTGACGCCTCAGCTTCGTTACACGTGGGCCGAGGGCGGACTCGATCGCACGGTGTATCAGGGATTCCAGCCCATGGATCTGTCGGGCTTCCAGCTGTCGCTGGGGCTCGGGATGCGTTTTTGACTCGCGAAGGGAGCATGACATGAGGAAGATCGGAGAGCCCGCACGGCGCGAGGTGACTGCGCGTGGCCCGGCCGGAACGGCCGGACTCGGCGCGGCCTTCGCGAGCCTGCTTTTCATGGCGCTGGTGGCGACGCCGGCCTCGGCCTGGCAGGCCGTTCCGACCGCGGAGCGTCAGGCCGGTCTCGCCGACGCCCGATGGTCGGCCTTCGTGGGCTGCTGGGAGCCCCTCGGTGCGTCGGAAGAAGAGGCCGAGGTCGGACTGCTTTGCGTCCGGCCGGCCGGACAGGGCGTGGAGATGTTCACGATCGCCGGCGGCGAGGTGCGCACCAGCGACTTCCTGATCGGTGACGGGCAGCCCCGTCCCATCCGTGCCGAAGGGTGTGAAGGCGAGGAGTCCGTCTCGTTCTCCAACGACGGCCGCCGCGCCTTCACGCACTCCTCCTACACCTGCGAAGGCGTGACCCAGACGGGGACGGGCATGCTCGCCCACATCGCGTCGAATCAGTGGATCGACGTGCGCGCCATCGAAGTCGACGGCGAGCGGACGTCGTGGGTGCAGCGCTACCGTCTGGTCGGGCCGGATCGCGCGGCCGCCGAGGGCGTCGAGAATCCAGGCTTCGGCATGGAGACCGCGGCCCGCACGGCCCGCTTCGTCGCGCACCGCGGCGTGGGCTTCGTCGAGGTCGAGGAAGCCGCCCGTGAGGTGGACGCCGAGGCGGTCGAGGGGTGGATCGCGAATCGCCCCGAAGGCTTCGCGCCGACCGCGGAGGACCTCGAAGGGCTCGCCGACGCCGGCGTGCCCGAGTCCGTCATCGACGTGGTCGTGGCCAAGTCGTTTCCCGAGCGCTTCGCGGTGAACCCCGAGGGCTCGGCGGAGCGTGTGGCCGACCGGGACGATGCGCGGGCCTACCGCGGGTCCGGGCATCCCGCCGCCTACCGCGGCCGCATTCCGCTCGGCTACCGGATGCTTGGCTACGGCCTGGGCTTCGGCTATGTCCCCGCCTACGGCTACGGATACAACAGCTACGGGTACGGCTATTCCGGATACTCGGGATACTGGGGATACCGCCCGAGCACCGTGATCATCGAGCGGCGGGCCCCGGAGCCGCGCGGACGGATCGTGCGCGGTCAGGGGTACACGCGGCCGTCGGGCGGCGATACCGGTCGGAGCGCCCAGCCGCGCGTGCAGCCCGGCGGAGCGGATCGCTCGAGCGGTGCCTCGGGGGCTCCGCCCAGGCGCTCCGGAGACAGCGCGCAGCCGAGCCGGAACGACCGGCCGACGCGTACCGCGAAGCCGAGACGACCCGGCGGCGGCGGGGGATTCTGACGGCTCCGACATGTGAGGGCCTGGAGTCACAGCCGGTCCTCCGATCGTGACTCCGCACGCGGGCGCGGCCTGACCAGAGGCCGCGCCCGCGCTGCATTCAGGCCGTCCCATGTGCTACCTTTTCCGGCTATGGACGCGACCAAGGGAACGGCTCAGGGCGGGACGGACTTCATCCGCCAGATCGTGCGCGAGGACCTCGCGCAGGGGAAGTACGACGGGAAGGTGGTCACGCGCTTCCCGCCCGAACCGAACGGGTACATGCACATCGGGCACGCCAAGTCGGTGTGCCTGAACTTCGGCATCGCCGAGGAGTTCGGCGGCCGATGCCACCTCCGGTTCGACGACACCAACCCCGAGAAGGAGAGCGAGGACTTCGTCCGGCAGTTCCAGGACGATATCCGGTGGCTCGGCTTCGACTGGGGTGAGCATCTCTACTTCGCGTCGGACTACTTCGAGCGCATGTACGAGTGCGCCCAGGTGCTCATCCGGAAGGGACTCGCCTACGTCGACTCCCAGCCCGGCGAGGCGATCCGCGAGGGGCGCGGGACCGTGACCGAGCCGGGCGTCGAGAGCCCGTACCGCGACCGGACCCCCGAGGTGAACCTCGACCTGTTCGCCCGCATGCGGGCCGGCGAGTTCAAGGACGGCGCCCACGTGCTCCGGGCGAAGATCGACATGACCTCGCCCAACATGCTGATGCGCGACCCGGTGCTGTACCGGATCCGGCACGCGCACCATTACCGGCAGGGCGACGCGTGGTGCATCTACCCGCTGTACGACTACGCGCATTGCCTCGAGGACGCGTTCGAGGACGTCACCCACTCCCTCTGCACCCTCGAGTTCGAGAACAACCGCGAGCTCTACGACTGGGTGCTGGACAACGTGGGCTTCGAGGAGCCTCGCCCGCACCAGTACGAGTTCGCGCGGCTCGAGCTCGAGCACGCCGTGCTCTCCAAGCGACGCATCGCTCCGCTCGTGGCCGCGGGCGTCGTGTCGGGCTGGGACGACCCGCGACTGTCGACCGTGGCGGGCATCCGCCGTCGGGGCGTGCCGCCCGAGGCCGTTCGGCTCTTCGCCGACATGATCGGCGTCGCACGCACCAGCTCCACCGTCGATGCGGACAAGTTCAGCTTCTCGGTGCGTGAGGCCCTCAACGCCGTGGCGCCGCGGGTCATGGCCGTGCTCGACCCGCTCCGTGTCGTGATCACCGACTTCGACGAGGCGCGTGTCGAGCACTTCGACGCGCCGTACTTCCCACCGGACGTGGGCCGCGAGGGGAGCCGGAAGGTGCCGTTCACCCGCGAGCTCTTCATCGAGCGCGACGACTTCGCCGAGGATCCGCCGAAGGGCTTCCGCCGGCTGGTGCCCGGCGGCGAGGTGCGGCTCCGGTACGCCTGCGTGATCCGCTGCGACGAGGTCGTGAAGGACGACGAGGGCCGCGTGGTCGAGCTGCGGTGCAGCCACGACCCGGAGACCCTCGGAGGCGGCACCCCGGACGGCAGGAAGGTGAAAGGCACCGTCCAGTGGGTGTCGGCCGAGCACGCGCTGGAGGCCGAGGTCCGCCTCTACGGGCCGCTCTTCCGGTCGCCGACGGCGGGCGACGAGGCAGCGGACGACGGCACCGAGCGTGACGAAGACGACCTGCTGTCGCTCGTCGATCCGGAGTCGCTCCAGGTGGTCCGGGGCGCCCTGATCGAGCCCTCCGTCGCGGACGACGACGCGGACACGCGCTACCAGTTCGAGCGCACGGGGTACTTCTGGCGCGATCCTGTCGAGGGCCGCGGAGACGCCCTGGTCTTCAACCGGATCGTGCCGCTCAAGGACTCGTGGGGCCGGAAGACCGCCGCCGACGAGAAGAGCGCGAAGGCTGCGAACGACGCCGGGAAGGCGGCCGAGGGCGACGAGGGCGAGAAGAAGCCCCGTGGGAAGGGCGACGACGCCCCACGCTCGTCCCGTGGGCCCGAGCCGGGCTCCAAGCCGCGCGTGAGCGAGCGGCGGGCCGCCATCCGTGCCGAGGACCCCGTCCTGTCCGTGCGCTTCGACCGATACCGGGACGAGCTCGGCCTGCCGATCGACCAGGCCGACGTGCTCACCGGCTCGAGGGCGGCCTCGGACTTCTTCGAACAGGCTCGTGCGGAGCATGCCGACGCCGCCGACCTGGCCGCGTGGATCGCGACGGACCTCCGCGGCCTGCTCGACGAAGGGACCGTCGCGGAGCTTCCGTTCGACGGCGCCGCGCTCGGACGTCTCGCCGCGCTCGTCGCCGACGGACAGGTGACCCGACGGGCCGCCAAGGAAGTGCTCGAGCGGATGGTCGAGGAGGGCGGTGAGCCCGACGCCCTCGTGGCCGAGATGGGGCTCGCGAAGGTCTCCGGCACGGACGAGCTCGGCCCCATCGTGGACGCGGTGCTGGCCGACTGGCCCGAGAAGGTCGAGGAGTACCGGGCCGGCAACCAGAACCTGCTCGGGCTGTTCATCGGGCAGGTGATGAAGAAGACACAGGGCGCGGCCGATCCGCGTCGCACGCGTGAGCTGTTGACCGAAAGACTGGACGCTACCTGATGAGACTCCGCTTCGCTCCATCCCCCACGGGATTCCTCCATGTGGGCGGCGCGCGCACGGCCATCTTCAACTGGCTGCTCGCCCGCAAGGAGGGCGGCGTGTTCGTGCTCCGCGTCGAGGACACCGACCGCGACCGCTCGAGCGAGGAGCACACGCAGGCCATCCTCGACGGCATGGGCTGGCTCGGTCTCGACTGGGACGAGGGGCCGTTCTTCCAGAGCGAGGGGGTCGACCGGCACCGCGCCGCCGCCCTCCGGCTGCTCGAGGAAGGGAAGGCGTACCGGGACTTCTCCGACCCGGAAGCCGTGCGCGAGGAGGCGAAGGATCGGGGCATGCACCCGAGCCGGGTGGCGCGCGAGAAGGCCGAGGCGCTGGGCCCGGCCGAGGCCGAGCGGCGGGCGGCGGCGGGCGAGGCCCACGCGATCCGCTTCCGTGTGCCGGACGGCGAAACCACCGTCGACGACATGATCCACGGCGAGGTCCGCTTCGGGAACGACGACATCGACGACCTGGTGATCCTCCGGAGCGACGGCACGCCGGTCTACAACCTGGCCGTCGTCTCGGACGACGCCGAGATGGGGATCACGCACGTCATCCGCGGCGACGACCATCTCTCGAATACGCCCAAGCAGGTGCTGCTCTACCGTGCGCTCGGCCTCCCGGAGCCACGCTTCGGACACGTGCCGCTCATCCTGGGCCCCGACGGCAAGCGGCTCTCGAAGCGGCACGGCGCGACGGCTGTGGGTGACTACGCCAAGGAAGGCATCCTTCCGGAAGCCATGCTCAACTTCCTGGCCCTCCTCGGCTGGAGTCCGGGGGATGACCGGGAGTTCATGACGCGCGACGAGCTCGTCGAGGCGTTCAGTGTGGAGCGGGTCCTGAAGAAGAGCGCGGTGTTCGACGCCGAGAAGCTGTCGTGGCTGAACGGGAAGCATCTCGCGGCGCGGCCCCATGAGGAGCTCGTGACCGAGATCCGGGAGCGGCTCGCCGGTACCGAGGGTCTCGACGAGGCCCTGCTCGGCAATCGCGACGCCACGGAAAGCATCGTGGAGCTCCTGATCCCACGCTCGCGGACGCTCGAGGATCTCGCCCAGCAGGCGATCCCCTTCCTGCGTGAGCCGGTCGCCTACGACGAGGACGCGGTCGCCAAGCACTGGGCGAAGAAGCCCGAGGCGACCGTCGAGATCCTGGGGCGTCTCCGCGACGCGCTGGCGGGCGTGGATCCCTGGACATCCGAGTCCGTAGAGCCCGCCGTCCGGGGTGTGGCCGAGGCCCTCGAGGTCGGTGCCGGGAAGGTGATCCACCCGCTCCGGGTCGCGCTCGTGGGGCAGGCGTCCAGCCCCGGAATCTTCGACGTCCTCGCGGTTCTCGGGCGCGCGCGAACCCTCTCGCGCATCGACGCGGGTCTGGAGCAGGTGCGCCAGCTATGAGAAAGTGCTTTCTTGACGCGCTCTGACAGCGCACATTAGGATAGCCGCCCGACAAGCCGGGCCCCTCCCAAATCATCCCCCCCAAGGGTCGCACTTGGCACGTTCTGAGCCCACCTCACATCGTCTGAGTCCGGCAGCCGCGCCCCAGGCCGAAGCCCTCACCGAGATCGAGCGAAAGATCCTGGACTTCATGGTCCAGTACCTTCGTGCGAACACGTACCAGCCCTCGATCCGTGAGATCGGGCGCCGGTTCGGCATCAAGAGCACGAAGACGGTCTCGGAGCACCTGCACGCGCTGGCCGAGAAGGGCTACCTGGAACGGGATTCCTCCCGCTCCCGCGGCGTGCGGATCCTCGGGGTGGACCTGAGCACGGACACCGTTACGGTGCCGTGCTACGACGAGCTCCCGGCCGACGTCGCCGCCGAGGGGCGCCCGGACGAGCAGCCGACGAAGATCTCCATCGATCGACGGCTGGGCGGGGAAGAGGGGTCGTTCTTCCTGCGTGCCGGGGCGGAGGATCTGGAGTTGCTGGGCGTCGCCGAGGGCGATCTCGTGCTGGTTTCGCCGGTGACGTCGGCCAGCGTCGAGGACGGCACCGTGGTGCTCGCACGTACCGGGAGCGCCACGCTCTTCCATCGGGCCCGTCGGAACGGTCGTGGCCTCGTCCTCGAATCCCTGGACGCGTCGGGGGAGCAGATTCTGGTGGACGATCCGAAGCGGATCGCCCTGCTCGGTCGCGTCGCGGGCTTCTACCGCAAGA
Organism: Longimicrobiales bacterium; assembly: GCA_041690395.1. Taxonomy (GTDB): domain Bacteria; phylum Gemmatimonadota; class Gemmatimonadetes; order Longimicrobiales; family Gaopeijiaceae; genus JAWLHJ01. Next base: position 163,375 of record JAWLHJ010000007.1, read on the forward strand.
TGGACGAGGCGCCGGCTCCGGGGCCGACCCGGCACTGACCGCGAGCCGCGCCGTGTCCGAATCGGTTCATCCGGACGACCCCGGCGCGCGTGACGACCCCGGAGCCGCCGGCTCCGCCCTCGAGGCCGAAGACGAGCGTTGGATGCGGCGGGCCCTCGAGCTCGCCCGGGCCGCCGCCGAGGTCGACGAGGTGCCGGTGGGCGCGTTGGTGGTTCGGGACGGCTCCGTGCTCGCGGAGGGTCAGAACCGCACCGTTCGTGACAGCGACCCGACGGCCCACGCCGAGGTCGTGGCGCTCCGGGCCGCCGCCGCCGCCCAGGGGGACTGGAGGCTTCTCGACGCCACGTTGTACGTTACCCTCGAGCCGTGCGCCATGTGCGCGGGCGCGATCGTGCTGGGGCGGGTGCGGCGGGTGGTCTACGCCGCGGCGGATCCGAAGGCGGGCATGGCGGGCTCTCTCGAGAATCTCCTGCAGGACGCGAGGCTGAACCATCGCTGCGAGGTCACCGGCGGTGTGCTGGCCGACGCGTCGTCGCAGCTCCTGAAGTCCTTCTTCCGAGCACGTCGATGATGTCCAGGTCCGCGGTCCTCGCTCTCACGGCGCTGATGGCCGGCTGCACGGTCGTGGGCGCGCCCGCCCCGCTCCCGGCGCCGCCCAGCGCCGAGGCCGTGGGTGGCCGCCCTCCGGCGGGCGTGGAGACCCCGGCGGAGCGGCCCGCGCCGAGGCCCGTGGCGGAGGCGCCGACGCCTGGGCTCCACACCGGCCTTCGGCCGGTGCGGACGTTCGCGGAGGTCCGTGGCCTGTGGGTCGTGCGCTCGAGCATGACGAGCGAGGCCGAGGTCCTGGCCATGGTCGACAACGCGGCTTCGGCCGGCTTCAACACCCTCATCGTCCAGGTGCGCGGGCGCGCCGACGCGTTCTACCGCTCCTCGCTGGAGCCACGGGCCGAGACGCTCACCGGGCCGGACGGCTTCGACCCGCTCGCGCTGGCCGTGGCGGAGGGGCATCGACGTGGGCTGGCGGTCCATGCCTGGGTGAACACGCACCTGGTCTGGGGCCCGGCACCGAATCCCCGGAGCCCGGAGCACCTGGTGAACGCGCGGCCCGACTGGCTCGGCGTGCCCCGCGCGCTCGCAGAGGAGCTCTTCACCCTCGCCCCGAACGATCCCCGCTACGTGGACGCCCTCAGGCGCTACGCGGACCGGAATCGCGGCACGGTCGAGGGAATCTACACGAGCCCGTCACACCCCGAGGTGCAGGCGCGCGTGCACGAGGTGTGGATGGATCTGCTCGGCCGGTACGACCTGGACGGCATCCACTTCGACTACATCCGTTTTCCCTCCGGGGATTTCGACTACTCGCGGGGCGGCCTGGAACGCTTCCGGGCATGGGTGGCGGCCGGGAACAGCGGGGCGGTAGGGGGCGGCCTGGTGCCGGGATCGGCTGGCGTCCCCGAGCGTTTCTCCACCGCCGGCGAGGCCCTCGCGTTCGTCGATGCCCACCCCCAGGCGTGGGCCGACTTCCGGCGGGAGCAGATCACCGGGCTCGTGCGCCGCATCTACCACGACGTGAAGGCGCGCCGGCCTGAGGTGGTGGTGTCGGCCGCGGTGATCGCCGACGCCGACGACGCGTTCCGGCACCGCTTCCAGGATTGGCCCGGCTGGCTGGCGGAGGGCATCCTCGACATCGCGGTGCCCATGGCGTATACGCCCGACAACGCGCGCTTCGACCGACAGATCGCCGAGGCCCGGAGCGCCGCGGGCGTCCGGGAGCGCGTCTGGGCCGGAGTGGGGGCCTACCTCAACGGGCTCGAGGGCACCCTCGACAAGATCGACCTCGCGCGGGCGCACGGGGCCGGCGGCGTCGTCCTCTTCTCCTACGACTGGGCCGTCGAAACCGCGCCGGGCGAGGACGACGAGCCGTTCCTCGACCGGGTCGCGCGGGAGCGCTTCCGCCCGGTGCCCTGAGAGGGTCTGCGGCTGCACCCCGATTCGGCGGTGCCTCGAGCTCGGCCGCTCAGGCCACTCAGTCCTCCACGCGCGTCCCGGCGAGCTTGAGGAAGACCCACAGCAGCACGACCCCACCTCCCAGCGCGACCCAGATCGGCAACCCGTAGGCCGTGCCGATATCCCCGAGGACGATGCCGACGACCCCGACGAGCAGCGCATAGGGCAGCTGCGTGCGGACGTGGTCGATGTGGTCGCACCCCGACGCCATCGACGAGAGCACCGTGGTGTCGGAGATCGGTGAGCAGTGGTCTCCGAACACCGCCCCGGCGAGGACCGAGCTGATGGACCCGAGCAGGATCGAGTAGTCGGCCGACGTGCCGAAGCCGGCTTCGTACCCACCCATTGCGACGGTCAGCGGGACCACCAGCGGGAGCAGGATCGCCATGGTGCCCCACGACGTCCCGGTGGCGAACGACATCGCCGCGGCCGTCACGAAGACCACGACGGGGATGAGCTCGAGGGCGAGGCGCTCGTTCAGGAGCTGCGCGAGGTACTGCGAGGTGTTGAGCTCCTCGGTGACCATCCCGAGCGACCAGGCCAGCACGAGGATCACGATCGCGACGGTCATCGCCCTCATGCCGCTGATCATGGCGTCGACGCCTTCACCGATGGTGAGGATGCGCTGCGCCGCCGACATCAGGACGGCGACCACGCAACCGGCCAGCGATCCCCAGAGCAGGGTCGCGAACGGATCGGCGGCGCCGAACACGGCGGAGAGCGAAGCCTCCGGCCCGGCGCTCGCACGGCCGGTCGCGTAGAGCCCGAACAGGACCACCAAGATGACCGTGAACACCGGCACGGCCGCGTTCCACCACCGGGGCTCGACGCCCGGCTTGGCTTCCATGGCCTCCGACTCCGTGGCGGCGGCCAGCTTCGCGCCCGGACGGAAGAGCCCGCCACCGGACGCGGCCCGCTGCTCGGCCGCGGCCATGGGGCCGAAGTCGAGCCGGGAGAAGGCGGTGAGCCCGGCGAAGTAGAGGGCAAGGAGCGGGTAGAAGCGGTACGGGATCGTCTCGATGAACACCGTGAACGGGTTGGCCGCCAGCAGCGCATCAGCCATGGCCGGGTTCTGCTCAGCGGCGATCCGGAGCCCGTCGGCGATCAGGCTGATCTCGTAGCCGACCCAGGTCGACAACGGAACGAGCGCGGCCAGCGGGGCGGCGGTCGAATCGACCAGATATGCGAGCTTCTCGCGCGAGATCTTCAGACGGTCGGTGATGGACCGCATGGTGTTGCCGACGATGAGGGTGTTGGCGTAGTCGTCGAAGAAGATGGCCATGCCGGCGAGCCAGGTGGCGATCTTGCCCCGCCGCCGGGTGCGGGCGAAGGGCGTGGCCGCCTCGACGATGCCCAGCGTCCCGCCGTTCCTCGACACGATGCCGACCATGCCGCCGAGGAGGAGCGAGAAGACCACGATCTGCGGGTGGCCGCCGTCGAGATCACCGAGGGTGGGCACCACGAACCGGTCGATGACCCGCCAGAGCCCGGCCAGCGGATTCCATCCGGAGATGGCCCACGCTCCGACCCACACGCCGACGAAGAGCGCCGCCACCGCCTCCCGCAGGATGAGCGCCAAGGCGATGGCGATGAGCGGCGGAATGATCGAGAACCAGGCCGGCGTGAGGACGGGATCGACGGCGAGGGTCGCCTCGCCGATCAAGACGCTCAGGGGCAGGTCGCCCGCGTCGGACACCACGAGCCCTTCGACGGCGGTCTCGCCGGATGCAACACCCTGAGCCACCACGGCCCCGGCGTTCGTGCGCACCTGATAGGGTAGCTCGGTCTCGGAGCTCACCGTCACGGTGAAGGGGATTCCCGAGAGGACGAGGTCGGGCGCGTCCGTGACGGCCTGGGCTCCGGCGGCCGCGGGGCGCGCGACGGCCGGGACGAGGAGGATGAGCGCCAGGAGCCAGCACGTCCGGGACAGTCGCATGGGCGGGGTCGGTCGTGGGGAAGGGTGGGTGCGCGAATCCGCGCAATCATGGGGCGGGCCGCGCGCCGTTACAACCCCGGCCCCGGTCGGCCGCGTTGACCCGCCGCCCCCGAATCCCGAACTTTCCGCCGCTTCGCACGCGCCCCCGACGGATGCTGCCGATGACCGAAGAAAAGCGGACCCACCTGATGGATGAGGCCGACGTCCGGCGCGCGGTCGCGCGCATGGCCCGAGAGATCGTGGAGCGCGACGGCGGCACGGAGTCTCTCGTGCTCATGGGCATCCACCGGCGCGGGACCGACATCGCCGACTGGATCGCGGACGAGATCGAGACGGCGGAGGGGACGCGGCCGCCTCAGGGCTCCATCGACATCAGCCTCTACCGCGACGACCTCGCCGAGATCGGGCCCCGCCCGGTGGTCGGCGGCTCGGAGCTACCACTCGAGGGGATCGAGGACCACACGGTGGTCCTCATCGACGACGTGGCCTATACCGGGCGCACCGTGCGCGCCGCGCTGAACGAGCTGAGCGACTGGGGGCGCCCGCGCCGCGTGCTCTTCTGCGTGCTGGTCGACCGGGGCGGCCGGGAGCTTCCCATCCAGCCCGACATCGTGGGGCGGACGTTCCAGGTGCTCCCGCACCAACGGGTCGAAGTCCTGGTACCGGACATCGACGGCGCCATCGGGGTGGACCTGCTCGACTCGGAGGCCGCCGCTACGTGAGCGAGCCTACCGTGTCCCTCGGCAAAGACCTGATCGGCCTCGAGGACCTGTCCCGCGAAGATATCCTGGGGATCCTCGACACGGCGGAGCCGTTCAAGGAGATCTCCGAGCGGCGCATCAAGAAGGTACCGGTGCTCCGTGGGAAGACGATCGTGAACCTCTTCTTCGAGGCGTCGACCCGGACGCGCATCTCGTTCGAGTTCGCGGAGAAGCGGTTGAGCGCCGACACGGTGAACATCTCCGAGACCGGCTCGTCGGTCGTGAAGGGCGAGACGCTGGTCGACACCGCGCGGAACCTGGAAGCCATGCGCATCGACATGGTGGTCATGCGGCACGGGGCCTCGGGCGCGGCGCGCTTCCTGGCGGACCGCATCCCCTCGAACGTCGTGAACGCGGGCGACGGGCGGCACGAGCACCCGACCCAGGCGCTCCTCGACCTGCTGACGATCCGCGACCACCGGGGACCGATCGACGGCCTCAAGGTGTGTATCGTGGGCGACATCCTGCACTCGCGGGTGGCGCGCTCGAACATCTACGGGCTCCAGAAGCTCGGGGCCCAGGTCGCGGTGTGTGGCCCGCCGACCCTCATGCCCATCGCGCCGCGCGAGCTCGGGGTCGAGGTGTTCACCCGGATCGAGGAGGCGATCGAGTGGGCGGACGTGCTGAACGTGCTCCGCCTGCAGCTCGAGCGCATGAAGGGCGGCTACGTGCCCAGCCTCCGCGAGTACAACCGGATCTGGGGTGTCTCGAGCGCCCGCCTGGAGGCGGCCGAGCGGGACATCCTGGTCCTACATCCGGGCCCGATGAACCGGGGCGTCGAGATCGATTCCGACGTCGCCGACGGGCCCCATTCCGTGATCCTCAATCAGGTCACCAACGGTGTGGCCGTGCGCATGGCCGTGCTCTATCTGCTGGCGGGTGGCCGTCCGGAGAAGGCCGAAGCCGCCAAACAGGGAGCCGACGCATGAGTGGGAAGACGTTGCTGAAGGGCGGCCGCGTGGTCGACCCGAGCCAGAAGCTCGACCGGGTCGCCGACGTGCTGCTCGAGGACGGGAAGGTCGCGGCGATCGGGGGAGACGCCGCGTCGGCCGAAGGCGCCGAGGTGGTCGACTGCGCCGGCCTCGTCGTCACGCCGGGGCTCATCGACGTGCACGTGCACCTCCGTGAGCCGGGCGAGGAGCACAAGGAAACCATCGCCACCGGCGCGGCTTCGGCCGCGGCGGGCGGCTTCACGGCCGTGTGCGCCATGCCGAACACCGATCCGCCCATCGACGATCCGGCGGGCGTGGGCTTCGTGATCGCCCAGGGCCGCAAGGCGGGTAAGGCGCGCGTGTATCCGGTCGGCTGCATCTCGGTCGGCCGGGCCGGGGAGCGCCTCGCGCTCGTCGGGGAGATGGTCGAGGCCGGAGCGGTCGCCATCACCGACGACGGCAGCCCCGTGATGGACTCCGGCCTCATGCGCATGGCGCTCGAGTACGCGAAGGGATTCGGGATTCCCGTCGCGGACCACCCCGAGGATGTCGGGCTGTCACGCGACGGACACATGAACGAGGGGATCGTCTCCACGCGGCTCGGCCTCGGCGGCAAGCCGAACGCGTCCGAGGACATCCACATCGTGCGGGACCTGCTGCTCGCCGAGCTGACGGGCGGGCACATCCACCTCCAGCACGTCTCGACGCGCTTCGGGGTGGAGTCGATCCGTCAGGCGAAGGCACGAGGCGTGCACGTCACCGCCGAGGCGACGCCGCACCACCTGGTGCTCACGCACGAAGCCGTCGAGGGGTACCGCACCGAGGCGAAGATGAACCCGCCCCTCCGGACCGAGGAGGACGTGGCCGCAGTACGAGCCGGCCTCGCGGACGGCACGCTGGACACGCTCGCCACCGACCACGCCCCGCACCACTACGACGAGAAGGAGGCGGCGTTCGCGGACGCCCCGAACGGCATCGTCGGGTTGGAGACCTCGCTGGGTATCGTGCTGACGCGCGTGGTGGGCGAGGGCGTGATCGACCTCCCGACCATGGTGGACCGGATGAGCTGTCAGCCGGCGCGGGTGTTCAAGCTGCCCGGCGGCACCCTCGCGCCCGGGAGCGTCGCCGACGTGACGGTCTTCGATCCGGAGGCCGTGTGGACCGTCGATCCGAAGGCGTTCGTCTCCAAGAGCCGGAACACGCCCTTCGCGGGCTGGGAGCTGAAGGGCCGGCCGGTGCGGACCATCGTCGGCGGAAAGACTGTCTGGTCACGCTGAGGAGTGGGCACACGAAAGGTGCGGGTACACGAAAGACCCGGGCGGCCGTGCGGCGGCCCGGGTCTCTTCGTTCGCGCTTGTGGGGCTGGCTTGCTAGGCGCCCAGCGTGTTCACGTGACGCGCCAGCTGGCTCTTGATCCTGGCCACCCGGTTCGGATGGAAGAGCCGTCGGTTCGCGGCACGGTCGAGCAGGGCGACGGCGTCCGTGAGGTGCGTCGTGCCTTCCTCGGGGGAGCCGGCCTGACGGACCCGCTTGATCGCGGTCCGGATGCGCGCACGCTCGGCACGGTTCTTCTGCCGCGCCTGGGCGCTGAGATTCATGCGCTTCTTAGCGCTCTTGATGTTCGGCATGGGTCGCTCGTGGAGCGGTTTTTCGACAACTTGTGAGCCACCAAAGCTAGATCCGACCGCCCGTGCGATCAACCGTCCGTCCGCCATCACCCCACCAGAGGGACCCGCTGAACCGAATGGAAGCCTTCGTTCTCGTTGCCGTTCTGCTGTTTTCCATCGTCGTCCACGAGGTGGCGCACGCGTGGCAAGCGCGGAGGGAAGGGGACGACCTGGCCGAGCGGCTCGGGCGGATCACGCTGAACCCCCTCCCGCATCTCGACCCGGTGGGCTCGGTCATCGTGCCGCTCGTGCTGCATTTCTCCGGCGCGGGGATCCTGTTCGGTTGGGCGAAGCCCGTGCCGGTCGACCCCTCCCGCTACCGGAGCCCGGTGTGGGGCGACGTCCGGGTATCTCTGGCGGGCATCGTCTCGAACTTCGGGTTGGCGGCGCTGGCGGTGGTCGGGGCCATCGTCATTCTCAAGGCCGAGGCGCTGGTCGGAGGCTCGTTCGGCACCCCGGGCGACCTCGCGCTCCTCGCCATGGAGTACGGCATCGTCATTAACCTCTTGCTGGCGTTCTTCAACCTGATCCCGATCCCTCCGCTCGACGGCTCACACGTCGTCTTCCACATCCTCCCCGAGAGCGTGCGGTACAGGTACCAGGAGCTCGGCCGCTACGGCCTCCTGATCATGATGGGGCTGCTCTTCCTGCTGCCCGGGGCGTTCCGGCTCCTCCTCTGGCCCGTGTTCTACTTCCAGGGGCTGGCCGACAGCTTCATACGCCTGTGGATCTGACCCTCACGCACGACGCGCCCGAGCGCGACGGCTTCTTCCTCGTGGAGATCGAGCGGTTCCAGGGACCGCTCGACCTGCTCCTGCACTTGATCCGGACGCAGGATATCGACGTCCTCGACATCCCCATCCACAAGATCACGGACCAGTTCCTCCAGGCGATCCGTGGGCTGGCGGCGAGTGATCTCGACGGCGCGGGGGAGTTTCTGGAGATGGCCGCGACCCTCGTCCGCATCAAGGCGCAGATGCTGCTGCCGCGCCCGATGGAAGACGACGACGAGGATCCGCGGGCGGAGCTCGTGCGGCGCCTGCTGGAGTACGAGCAGATCCGCGAGGTCACCGACCGGATGCGCGTGGCCGAGGCGGAGCGCGGCCGGCGGTTCCGGAAGGGGTACGTGCCGGTTCGCCGCAAGCGTCCCGCGGTCGAGGAGCCCCTGGAGACGACCTGGGACGAGGTGTACGACGCCGCGCTCGCCGTGCAGGTGCCCGAGCCCAGGGACCGGCGCCACCGCGTGACGCCGCGCACCGTCTCGATGGAGGAGAAGGCGGTGCTGATCATGGAGGCGCTGAAGACCGGGACCCGCGTCGAGTTCAAGAAGCTCGTGGGCGGCTTCCAGGAGCGCATGCACGGGGTCATGACGCTGCTGGCCGGGCTCGAGCTCACCCGACGCCGGCTCCTGCTGCTCCGTCAAACCCGGCCGTTCGCCGACCTCTGGATCTACCGACGTGAAGACACCGACTACGACAACGTGACGATCACGGGCCCGGCGGAGGACGCCGACGAGATCGCGACGGAGACCGACGAAGGAGCCGAGGCGTGAACGCCCAACAGATCGTGGAAGCCGTACTGTTCGCCTCCGACGCGCCGCTCACCGCGGACGAGATCGCCCGCGCGGACGAGACGCTCGACGAGGACAAGGTCGAGGAGGCGCTCCAGGCGCTCCGGGCCGAGTACGACGACGCCCACCGCGCCTTCGAGGTCGTCGAGGTCGCCGAGGGGTACCAGATCCTCACGCGGCCCGAGTTCGCGACGTATCTGGAGCGCTTCGACAACGTGCCACGGCCGTCGCGCCTGTCCGGCCCGGCGCTCGAGACGCTGGCGATCATCGCGTACCGTCAGCCGCTCGGGCGACTCGAGGTCGAGTACATCCGGGGGGTCGGCGCGAGCGGTGTGATCCGCACGCTCCAGGAGCGCGGCCTGATCGACGTGGTGGGGCGTGGCGAGGGGCTCGGGCGTCCGCTGTTGTACGGCACGACCCAGCAGTTCCTCGAGCACTTCGGCTTCCGCTCGCTCGAAGACCTGCCTCGGCCCGAGGAGCTGCCCATCGTGCTGCGCGACCGGATCCCGCTCGGGATCGACGACGGGGAGGATGCTGGCAGCGACGACGCCGAGGCGACCGCCGGAGAGGTGCACAACGAGGGACCCTCGGAGGCTGCCATCGAGCGGTGGGAGGGCGAGGGAGGGGAGACCGATGGCGAGGAGTCCGCCGCCACGGAGGCCGCGGCTGAGGAGCCCGAGGAAGGAGACGACCCGGCCTCGACGGACGACGAGGACCCGCGGTGAGCGAAGAGATGCGGGTCCAGAAGTACCTCTCCCAGGCCGGCCGGGCGTCGCGCCGCGAGGCCGAACGCCTCATGCAACAGGGGCGGGTGAAGGTCAACGGCGAGATCACCCTCGAGCTCGGCACGAAAATCGATCCCGAGCGGGACCGCGTGGAGGTCGACGGGGAGCTCGTGACGCCCGAGCCGACCCGTTGGATCCTCTTCCACAAGCCGCCAGGGGTGCTCACCACGCGGAGCGATCCGCACGGCGGGCGGACCGTCTACGACGAGCTGCCGGAGGAACTGTCCGGGCTGAGCTACGTGGGCCGGCTCGACAAGGACGCCGAGGGACTGCTCCTTCTGACCAACGACGGAGACCTGGCGAACCGGATCCAGCATCCGAGCGGCGAGGTCGAGCGCGAGTACTGGATCGAGGCGTCCGGTGTGGTCGGTCGACCGGTGGTCGAGGCGCTCACCAGGGGCGTGGAGCTCGAGGACGGCGTGGCGCGCGCGGTTCGGGCGCGGGTCCTGGACGCCGGCCCGATCGTGTCGCACCTGATCCTCGTTCTGACCGAAGGCCGGAAGCGCGAGGTCCGGCGCATGATGAGCGAGGTCGGGCATCCCGTCCTGAAGCTGCGGCGGCTACGCTACGGCACGGTGCGGCTCGGCGATCTCCCTCGCGGCGGCTGGCGCCCGCTGACCAAGGCCGAGGTGCAGGGGCTCAGGAAAGCCGTCCGCGGCTGAAGGCGGGTACCGCGAGGTCTCGCGGGACGGCCCCGCGGCGTCAGCGACCCCCGGCCCGATACTCCTCGCTGAACGACTCGATCAACCGCTCCCACTGCGGCTGTTCGGCCGGATCCCAGACGGCATCGAGCGTGGCGCGCGCCTCGGATTCCGGGACGTCCTCGACGAGCGTCCTGTAGAGGTACATGAACGCGGACGCCCGCATGTTGGCGAAGCAGTGGACGAAGATCTTCCGGTCCCGGTTCGCTTCCATGACCGCGAAGAACTTCCGTACGTCGTCGTGCTTCGGCTCCGCCCAGTCCACGGGGATGTGCACGTAGGTGAGGCCCTCCTGCGCGACGTGGAAGCCCTCCTGGCCATTCCGCTCCTCGTCGGCGATCGCCAGGTTGACCACGACCTCGTACCCACGCTCCCGGATCAGGGGCACCTGGTCGTAGGCGATCTGGCCGGCCGACGCGAGCCGGTCGTCGACGACCTGGAAGTTGCGGACGCTCTCGAGCGGGGCGGGAGCCGGCTGTGCGTGCCCGTCGGACGTCAGGGCGAGGCTCATGATCAGGGCGGGGAGGAGCGGGAGGAGTCTGGCCATGGTCCGGATGGGGTCGGAGGAACAGGCCGGCCGCACGGCGACCGACCTGTTCAGGACCCCGCCACCGGCGGCCGGGTTCCTCGACGCGAACGGCCGGCCGGGGTGGCCGACGGGCGCCTCGTCGCTCATCTTGCCGCGATCAAGGCCCGCTGTCGGGCCATCACGGACGTGCCACGAGGCACCGCAGGGAGAACGACCAAGATGATCCGGGTCCACCGCACCGACATCCGCCGCGTGAGCGCCTTGCTCGCCATGACGCTCCTCACGCTCGCTGTCGTCGCATGCGGGCCCGCGGAATCACCCGCGGAGCCGTTCGATCCGGTCGAGGCCACGATCCCCGAGATGCAGCGGGCCATGGAGGAGGGCAGGGTGACGTCGCGCCAGATCGTCGAGGCGCACCTCGTCCGGCTCGCGCTCTACGAGGAGCGCGTGAACGCCACGATTTCCGTGAACGAGCACGCGCTGGCCGAGGCCGACCGCCTCGACCAGGAGCGTGCGGAAGGGCGGGTGCGCGGTCCGCTGCACGGCATCCCCATCGCGCTGAAGGACATCATCCACACGACCGACATTCCGACGACCGGGGGCACGCTGGCCTTCGAGGGCTACTATCCCCCGTACGACGCCACCGTGACCGAGAACCTGCGCGAGGCCGGGGCGGTCATCATCGCGAAGACGGTCCTGACCGAGCTGGCCAACTTCATGGCCAACGGGATGCCCGGGAACTACAGCGCGCTCGGCGGCTACGGCCTGAACCCCTACGACCCGCGGCGCGACCCGCGTGACGGGCGCAACGACGGGCGGCCGGTGATGAACACGGGCGGCTCTAGCTCCGGCAACGGGACGGCGATGAGCTTCTGGGCGGCCAACGTCGGCACGGAGACCTCCGGCTCCATCCTGTCACCGTCGAACGCCAACATGCTCGCTGCCGTGAAGCCGACCGTCGGCCGCATCAGCCGGTGGGGCATCATCCCCATCACCGGCGACCAGGACACGGCCGGGCCCATGGCGCGTACCGTCACCGACGCGGCGATCCTCCTCGGCGCCCTCGAGAGCGCCCAGCCCGACCCCAACGACCCGGCCACCACGGTCTGCACGCCCCCCGAAGGCGGCGACTACCGTCCGTTCCTGAACGCGGACGGGCTTCAGGGCGCCCGTATCGGGATCCCCAGGGCCATGTACTACGACTCGGTGCAGATCCCCGGGTCCGGTGACTACCGTGGCGGACTGTCCGCGGAGGAACGGGCCCTGATGGACGAAGCGATCGACGTGCTCCGGGCGCAGGGCGCCACGATCGTCGACCCTGCGGACATCCCGAGCGTGCTGGACCCCGACCCCGCCGCCAACCTCATGACCGCCGGCTCGAGCAGCGTGCTCTGGTACGGCATGAAGCGCGACTTCAACACCTGGTTGAGCACCCTCGACGAGGACGCCCCGGTGCGGACGCTGACCGAGCTCCGGGAGTGGAACCTGGAGCATCGTGACGCCGGCTCCATGAAGTACGAGCAGGCGAACCTCGACCGATCCGACGCGCTCGACCTCGAGGTGGCGCGCGCGGAGTACGAGGCGGACCGGGCGCGGGACCTGCTCCTGAACGGGGAGCGCGGGATCGACGCGGCGCTCGAGGAGCATCAGCTCGACGCGCTGCTCTTCCCGGGGTCGAGCGGTGCGGGCATCGCGGCGCGCCCGGGCTATCCGACGGTGATCGTGCCGTTCGGGTTCGTGCCGAACGACGGCGGCCCGGACTTCCCGGAGGGCTTCGAGCCCCAGCCGCGTCCGATGGGCGTGAGCTTCACCGCGAGCGCGTGCAGCGAGCCCCGGCTCCTCGAGCTGGGCTACGCGTTCGAGCAGGCCACGCGGCGGCGGGTGCCGCCTCCGGGGATGCCCTGAGCGCACGGACCGTCCGTCAGGCCGGGCCCGTCTCCATGGCGGGCTCGGCCGCGGTCAGTGGTACGACCGCCTCGCCTTCCAGGTGTCGCGGTGGAAGAGGACCAACACCGTGAAGATCTCGAGCCGGCCCACCAGCATGAGGAACGACAACACCGCGAGCTGGGGTGAGGACATCCATCCGTAGTTGTCCGTCGCCCCGACATCGCCGAAGCCGGGGCCGACGTTCCCGACCGTCGCGATGCTGGCGGAGATGGCCGTCAGCGGATCGGCGCCCATCAGGCCCATGACCACCGCGCCGACGAGACAGAGGAGCAGGTAGAGGACCACGAAGCCGATGATGTGCGCGAGCACGTCCTCCTTCACGGGCTTCGACCCGATGCGGGTGAGGAGGATGGCCCGGGGATGCAGGTTCTTCCTGATCTCGTTCAGCGTCTGCTTCAAGAGGAGGAGCACGCGCACCGCCTTGATGCCGCCTCCTGTCGAGCCGGCCATCCCCCCGACGAAGAAGAGCGCGAAGAGCGTCATCTGCGCGCCCGGCACCCAGAGCTCGTAGTCGGCGCTCACGAACCCGGTCGTGGTGATGATCGCGGCGGCCTGGAACAGCCCGTCCCTGAGCGCGGGCTCGAGCGAGGCGTTCGTGCCGGACGCGAGGTTCATGGTGGCGATCAGGGCGGCCGCGCCCACGAACACGAGCGTGAAGAACCGCCACTCCTGGTCCCGCCAGTAGAGCGGTCTCCCGGACGCGGCCCGGAAGTGGAGCGCGAAGTTCACGCCGGCCAGGTACATGAACAGGATCGTCACCCAGTGGATGAACGGCGACTGGAACGCCGCCATCGACGCGTTCTTCGTACTGAAGCCGCCGGTGGCGAGGGTCGAGAAGCTGTGGTTCACCGCGTCGAACAGGCTCATGCCGCCCGCCACGTAGAGTAGCGACTGGATCACCGTGAGCCCCACGTAGACGAGCCAGAGGAGCTTCGCCGTCTGCGTGATCCTGGGGCGCAGGCGCTCGGGCGTCGGGCCGGGCACCTCGGCCTGAAAGAGCTGCATGCCGCCGACGCCGAGGTAGGGGAGCACCGCGATGACGAGCACGATGATGCCCATGCCGCCGAGCCAGTGCGTCAGCGACCGCCAGAACAGGACGCCGTTGGAGAGCGCCTCGATGTCGGTGAAGATGGTCGCGCCCGTGGTCGTGAACCCGGACATCGACTCGAAGACCGCGCCCACCGGCGACGTGATGGAGCCGGTCAGGAGGTAGGGCAGGGCGCCGAAGACGGCGGTGGCGGTCCAGGCCAGCGTCACGATGGCGAACCCTTCGCGCGTCGTCACGTCGCCCTGGAAGGTCGTGGCGCGATAGACCGTTCCACCGACCAGGAACGTGACCAGCGCGGCGATGAGGATCTCCGCGCCGGCCGACTCCCCGTACCCCAGCGACACCAGCCCCGCCGTGGCCATGAAGAGCGCGACGAAGACCTGGAGCAGGCCCACGACGTTGGCGACCTTGCGGAGTGACATCAGGCGAAGAGGGCTTCCACGTCGTCGATCGCCTCGGGCAGCGCGAAGACGATCACGTCGTCGCCGGGGAGGATCCGGTCCTCGCCGCGCGGGATGATGATCTCCCCCTCCCGGAGGATCGCGCCCACGATGCCCGCCTCCGGAAAGCCGACGTCCTTCAGCGCCTTGCCCGCGATGGGCGCGTCGGCCTCCACCTGGAACTCGATCGCCTCCGCGTCGATCCCGGCGAGGCTGGCGACCGTGATCACGCGTCCGCGCCGCACGTACCTGAGAATCGCGTTGACGGTGGACACGCGGGGCGACACGCTGGCGTCGATGCCGACACGCGGCACCAGCGGCAGGTACTCGAACTTGTCGATGAGGCTGACCACCTTCCGCGCGCCGATGGACTTGGCCAGCAGGCTCGACAGCAGGTTGGTCTCGTCGTTCCCGGTCGCGGCGACGAAGCCGTCGATCCCGGCCACGCCCTCCATCTCGAGGAGCTCCAGGTCGGTGGCGTCCGCGTGGAGGACGAGCGCACGCGGAAGATCCTCGGCCATCTCCAGACACCGGCGACGGTCACGGTCCAGGATCGTGCAGTCGATCCCGTGCTGCTCCAGCACCTTGGCCAGGTAGACGCCTTCCGTGCTGCCCCCTGCGATCATGACGCGCTTGAGCGCGAACCGCGGATGACCGGCGAGCGGCGGGATCTGAGCCACCTCGTCCGTCGGCGCGATCATATAGACCTGGTCGCCGACCTCGATGGTCGAGTCCGGGCCCGGCACCTCCGTGACGCCGTCACGCACGATGGCTGCCGTCACGAAGTGGTTCCCCTCCAGCTCGCGGCCGAGCTGCAGCAGCGTCTTGCCGGCCACCGGCGCGCCCTTCAGGACCTTGAGGCCGATGAGCTGGAGCCGCCCTTCGGCGAAGTGTGCCACGTCGGTCGCGGCCGCGCTCTGCAGCAGCTGGTAGGTCTCCCACGCGCACTCGCGCTCGGGGTTCACCATGAGGTCGATCCCCATCTGCTCCCGCGACAGCACGGACGACCGGTCGTAGTACTCCGGGTTGGAGATCCGCGCGACGGTGTAGTCCACGCCGAGCTTCTTGGCCGTGAGACAGGCGATCAGGTTCACCTCGTCCCGGCTCGTCACGGCCATGATCACGCGCGCGTTCTTGACCCCGGCCTCATCGAGCACGGACATCGAGGCGCCGTTGCCGACGATGGTCAGGATGTCCAGCTGCTTCTGGGCGAAGTCGGCGCGGTCCGGATCGGCCTCGATCAGGACCACGTCCTGCTTCTCTTCGGAGAGACGCTGCGCGAGATGGAAGCCCACCTCGCCCGCGCCGACGATGAGCACTCTCACGACCGAGAGTCTCCCTCTGAGCGGGAAAGACGCCGCCCCGGAGGGCCGGCGGAATGCGACAAAGGTAGTCGGGGCGCGGTGGATATCCAGGGATTCACCGTCCGGCCCGTGGTGCGCGGCGTCGCGATGCGTATCTTTACGCCGTTCGGGCCCGTAGCTCAGTTGGTTAGAGCAGCCGACTCATAATCGGTAGGTCGCAGGTTCAAGTCCTGCCGGGCCCACTTCGTGGCGGGTGTGGCATCACGGTGTGGTACAGCGGGCTGCGGAGCGGGGCGTGGCCGAGCGGTCTTCGGCCTACGCCCCCTCCACTCCCAGACGGTCCGCCAGGCCGTCCCGCATACGCCGCAGCGCCTCCTCCGTCGCACGGAGCATCTCGAGCCCCTCGGGTGTGACCCGCACGTAGCGCCGGGGTCGGCCCCCTCGGGGTGAGGGCGCGTCCTCCACCCGCACCAATCCCTTCTCGTCCATGCGCCGGACCGTCGCGTAGATCGCCCCGAGCGAGGCGACGCGTCCCCCTCGCTCACGCAAGGAGCGCCGGATCTCGGCGCCGTAGGCTCCGGGCTCCAGTCGGAGGATCGCCAGGAGGAGCATGTGCTCGAACTCGCCCAGCCGGGCGCCCTTTCCGCCGCCCATCCTACTCGCCCCTCAGGACGGTGAGGGGGTCGAGGCGTGCGGCCCTGATGGCCGGGAGGAGGGAGGCCGCCAGAACCACCAGAAGCATGAGGGCTCCGGCCGCCAGGTATGTGGTGGGGGCCCTGAAGGGCGCTCCGAAGGAGAAGATCACGGTCGCCGGTGCCAGAAGAAGGCCGAGGGCCAGACCAGCCGCGATCCACGGGACGACACTCCGTGCAGCCTCGGCCAGGACCTCGCCGAGAATCCGATCGCGGCGGGCGCCGAGGGCCATGCGGATGCCCACGGCGGGAAGGCGCGTGCGGACGCGGAAGGAGAGGATGCCGAAGAGGCCGATGCTGGCGACGACGACTCCGGCCAGGCCCCCCGCGGCACCGAAAGCCCCCATCGTGCGGGGCATCCGGATGAGCCATGCGACGAGCCCCTCCATCGTCTCGACCCGGTCGGGGGCCAAGTCGGAGTCCACCCGCCGCAACGCCTCCCGGAGCCCGGGAACGAGCGTGCCGGGGTCGCCGTCGGTTCGCGCGCTCATGAAGATGCTGCCTGGCACGACCTGGGTCAGGGGAAGAATGATCCGGCCCCCCGGGTTGGTCTCGCCCTCCGGATGCCAGTCCTCCACCACGCCGACCACCCGGACCCATTCCCCTTGTTCGTGGACCGCATCGAGACGGAGGTGCTGGCCGAGCGGGTCGGTACCCTCCCACCAACGAGACGCGAAGCTCCGGGTGACGAGTGCCACCGGGTCGGAGTCGGTAGCGTCGTGCTCCTCGATCCCGCGGCCTGCGAGGAGCGCGATGCCCCATGTCTCCAGCATTGCGGGGTCTGCCGCCAGCCACCACGCCCTGGGCGCGCGGGCCTCCCCGTCCAGGGGGCGGCCCGCGAGCTCCAGAGAGGAGATGCTTCCACCGAAGCCGGGGACCCCGGCGCTGAGTGACGCGCTGCGCGCGCCCGGGATGGCAGCCACTTCCTCCCGGAGCGACGCCAGCAGGAGCCGGTTGGCGACCGAGTCGGCCGGGTCGAGGGTCAGGGACGCCACCGCGATGCGCTCGACGGGGAGCACCCCGAGGAGATCGTCGGCCCGGGCGAAGCCGTTCATGAGGATGAGGGCCACGACGAGGCCCGCAGTAGAGAGGGTGACCTGGAGGCCGACGAACCATCCTCCGGTGCGCCGCCGTCCCGCCGATCCGCTCCGTCTGCTGCCACCCACCAGCACCTCCCGCAGGTCGGTCTGGATGGCCCGGATCGCGGGGACGGTTCCGGCCACGAGGGTGCACGCCACGACGACGATGGCCGTCCCCACGATCACCGCGGGTCGAAGCTCCATCCGCATCCAGTAGTAGCCCCAATGAGGGGCAAGCGTAGACTGCGACCAGGCGAGGACCAGGCTCCCGCCGAGCAGCCCGATTACGCCGCCGAACCCTGCGACGAGCGCCGACTCGAGGAAGAGCTGGAGGACGACCTGGAAGCGAGAGGCGCCCAACGCGGAGTGGACGGCCAGCGTGCGCACACGCTCTGCTGCGCGGATCAGGAGAAGGGTGGAGGCGTTGGCCGTGCAGATGACGAGAAGGAGACCGACGAGGACGCCTAGGGCCGCGAACGCGACGGTCTCGCCCCCTTCTCCTCGCTCGTCGACGTAGTCCAGGACCCGGACACGCTGCGGGGCAGGGGCTCCCGCCCCGACCAGCTCCGGCCCCAGCGCGCCAGCCAGGGCCTGCGCGGCCGCGTCGTGGCCCACGCCGGGTCGGAGTCGGGCCACGACCTGATCGGCCGATGCGATCTCGTCCTCGGGAAGGACCGTCCAGAGGTTCTGGGCCTCCGGGAAGCCGAAGCTCGCCGGCATCAGCCCAACGACCGTCACCAGGCGGCCGTCGATGCGGAGGGTCGCACCGAGCGGGTCGGCGCCGTCGGGCGCCAGCTCACGCCAGAGGTCCTCCCGGACGAGGGCGGCGTCCCGATCTCCGCGCTCGGCGTCCGGGAGGCGACCGGACACCGGCGGGACCCGGAGGAGGTCGAGGGCGCCCGGCGTCACAGCGGCCGCATAGGCTCTCCGGGCGCTCAGACCCTCGCGCACGACGGTGACGGACGCCGACCGGGTGGCGCCGATCCCCAGGATGGGCCCCGCGGCCGAGCGCCAACGCTCGAGCAGCTCCGCGCCGACCGGCACGGCCTCGGCTCGAGCATCGAGGACCCGGATCTGGACGATGTCTTCGCCGTCGGGGACGGGCAGGGGCCGGAAGCTTCCCAGGAACGTCCCGAGGAGGGCCACGGTCGCCGTGAGCCCGACGCCGAGGGTCGGTGCGGCCGTGGCCGCCGTTCCCGGGGTCCTCGCGAGCCCTCGCGCTGCCATCCGGAGGGCGTGGAACGGGCGGAGGCGGCCGGGGCTCAGGCGCCCCCGGAGACCCCAGGCGCAGACCAGAACGAGTTGGGTCCAGAACCGCAGCCGACCGCCCCCCTGGCCCCGGCGCTCTTCCCGGAGGTCCGACATCGCCACCTCCGCGTCCCGCGGCGCACAAAGCCGCAGAAACCACCCGGCGATGCGCTCCTCCCGCGACCTCCCGACCGCGCTCGTCCCACCCTCCATGCGGCAACCCTCCCCGACGGTATTTACGTACAATGTACGATAGTGTACGGTTGCCCGATCGGCGAGGTTTCGATCGGGTCGTAGCCGGTCGAGTAGCGGGGGCCCTACCAGGAGCACGCATGTCCATCCTCGAACACATTCCCGAGCACATCGACGGTCCGGCCGCCTGGACGGGCCGTGACATGCAGGCGCGCACCGACGCGTGGCTCGTCGAGCTCTCGGACGCCGACGTGGCGGACCTCGAGCGGGCCGCCGGGCATTACCTGTCCCTCGGGCGGGACGTCGGGGAGATCACGGCCGAGGCGTTCCCCCTGGAGCACTTCGGCGCCCACCTCGAGTCCCTGAAGCACAAGCTCCTGCACGGGATCGGCTTCGAGCTCCTGCGCGGCCTGCCGCTGGACCGCTACGACCAGCGGACCGTCGCCACCATCTTCTGCGGCATCGGTGCCCACCTCGGCTCCGCCCGCTCGCAGAACGCCCAGGGCCACATCCTGGGGCATGTGCGGGACACCGGAGCGCGCTCCACCGACCCGAACACCCGGATCTACCAGACCGCCGAGCGTCAGAGCTTCCACACGGACAGCGCCGACGTGGTCGGGCTCCTGTGCCTACGCGAGGCGAGGGAAGGGGGCGACTCGCTCCTGGTGAGCGCCGTGTCCATCTACAACCGGATCCGGCGCGAGCGTCCGGATCTCCTCGAGCGCCTCTTCGACCCGGTCGCCACCGATCGCAGGGGAGAGGTGCCGCCGGGGGCGAAGCCGTACATGGAGATCCCCGTCCTCAACTGGTATGCGGGGAAGCTGACGGTCTTCTACCAGCGGCAGTACATGGAGAGCGCCCAGCGCTTCGACGGTGCCATGCGCCTCACGCCGGACCACGTCGCGGCGCTCGACCTGTTCGACGCGCTGGCCGACGATCCGGAGATGCACGTCCGGATGCGCCTCCGCCCCGGCGACATGCAGTTCGTGTACAACCATTCCCAGCTCCACGACCGGACGGCCTTCGTCGACTGGCCGGAGCAGGAGCGCAGGCGACACCTGCTCAGGCTGTGGCTGTCCGTGGAAGGGGACCGCGAGTTGCCGCCGTGCTTCGAGGAGCGCTATGGCTCCATCGAGATCGGCAATCGCGGGGGCATCGTCACCGAGCACACGGTGCTGAGCGCGCCCATCGACTGAGCCCTGCTGGCACCCCCTGTTTGCGACGCGTATACTGACGATTGAGCCGGTCGAGTGTTGAGCTCGGGATGGCCTTCCAAGGGTTTGTCGGGGACACCGGAGGCGGGAATTGAGAATCGTCGTGACCGCTCCATTGATCACGTTGAGCACGCTGGTCGCGGCGTCGAGCTTCGGATGGGGTCCGTCGGCCTCCGATCCGGCGGTGCCGTTCCAGGCGCATGCGGCCGAGCTCGGCACGGGGTCCGGCGAGCCGGACTCCTTCCTGGTGTCCGATCAGGCGCTGGTCGACCGGTACTGCGTGCGATGTCATAGTGACCGACGGCTCCAGGGCAATCTGTCCTTGGAGGACTTCGACGTGGGGGCGCCCCAGGAGCGCGCTGCGGTCGCCGAGAAGATCATCGTGAAGCTGCGGACGGGGATGTGCCTCCGCCCGGCGCGAACCGCCCCGCCGGTGACTCCCTGCAGCTCCTGGTCGAAGCCATCGAGCGCCGCGTCGATGCCGCCGCCGCCGCTGCGCCCGATCCCGGATCCCGCCCGTTTCAACGCCTGAACCGAGCCGAGTACGGCCGCTCCATCGAAGACCTGCTGGGGCTCGAGGTCGATGCGGGAGACTTCCTGCCCCTCGACACGAAGGCGGAGAACTTCGACAACATCGCCGAGGTGCAGCTCCTCTCGCCGACGCTACTGGACGCGTACCTGAATGCGGCCGCCGAGATCAGTCGACTCGCCGTCGGCGATCCGGATGCCAGCTATTCCGAGCGCACGTACACGGTTCCCGGCTACGTGTCGCAGGACGAGCGGGTGGAAGGGGCTCCGTTCGGTACGCGCGGCGGCATCAGCGTGGTGCACAATTTTCCGGCGGACGGGGACTACGTGTTCCGATTCGTGCCGGAGCACACCACGACCGGAGAGGGCTTCTTCGGCCAGATCGCGCGCTACGAGCAGCTCGAGCTTTCGCTGAACGGAGAGCGCGTCGCCCTGCTCGACATCGATCAATGGATGACGGTAGCGGACCCCGGAGGCATCTCGATGAGGAGCGAGCCGATCTCCGTGCGGGCGGGGCCACAGCGGGTGACCGCTGCATTCGTCAAGCGAACCGAGGGACCGGCGGAGGACCTCCTGTCGCCACACGACTGGACGCTGGCGGACCGACACACCGGCATGGGAGGGTACGGTCTCACTCTGTTGCCACATCTGCGTGATCTGGTCATAGCCGGTCCGCGTACGGTCACGGGCGTCTCCGACAACCCGATCCGTGAGCGGATCTTCACCTGCCGGCCCGCTACCCCCGACGAGGGCCCGGCGTGTGCCGAGCGCATCCTTTCGCGGTTGGCGGAGCAGGCGTACCGGCGTCCGGTCACGGAGCGGGATCGGGAGGGGATCCTACGCTTCTACGAGATGGGCGCCGAGGAAGGCGGCTTCGAGGCGGGGATTCGCACGGGAATCCAGGCCATTCTCGCCAGCCCGCACTTCATCTTTCGGTTCGAGGGACCCGCGAATGGAGCGGCTCCTGACCACGCGTACCGGATCTCGGACGTCGCGCTCGCCTCGCGCCTCTCGTTCTTCCTCTGGGCCGCGCCTCCGGACGAGGAGCTTCGTGCCGTGGCGGCGGACGGCCGCCTCGCGGACGAAGCCGAGCTCGAGCGGCAGGTCCGGCGCATGCTCGCCGACCCCCGATCGGAAGCGCTCGCCACCAGGTTCGCTGCACAATGGCTCCGGCTGCCCGACCTCGAGAAGGTCCACCCGGATCAGTTCTGGTTCCCGGATTTCGACCAGCAGCTCGCCGATGCGATGCGTAGGGAGACCGAGCTCTTCTTCCATAGCCTGGTCCGTGACGACCGACCGCTCTTCGATCTCTACGACGCGGATTACACGTTCGTGAACGAACGCCTGGCCCGGCATTACGGCATCGAAGGGCCCGTAGGTGACCGCTTCCAGCGCGTCTCCTACCCCGAGGACCAGCAGCGTCGCGGGATCCTGGGCCACGGCAGCGTCCTGACCCTGACCTCGCATGCGGGCCGGACGTCTCCGGTCTTGAGAGGGAAGTGGGTGATGGAGGTCCTCATGGGGTCGCCGCCTCCTCCTCCGCCGCCCGGCGTTCCGCCTCTGGACGAGACATCCGACGAGGTGAGCGATGGACGGATGCTGACCACGAAGGACCGGATGGAGATCCACCGGCAGAATCCGACCTGCAACGCTTGCCATCGCTTCATCGACCCGATCGGTCTCGCCCTGGACAACTATGGTGTTACGGGGAAGTGGCGGATCAAGGAGAACGGTGTCGGGCTCGATACGCGGGGAGAGCTCTACGACGGCACCCCGGTGGATAGCCCCGGCGCGCTGATCGAAGCGCTGCTGGACAGACCCGTCCCGTTGGTCCGGACGTTCACGTCGAATCTGATGGCATACGCCCTCGGCCGCCTGATCGAGCACCAGGATCAACCCACCGTGCGAGCGGTCGCCCGAGCCGCTGAGCGCGACGACTACCGCATGTCCGCCTTCATCCTAGCCGTCGTGAAGAGCGATGCGTTCCGAATGCAGGGAATCGGAGCGCTCACGGACGAAGCGGCGCACTGACCCAGGAGCCGGTACCCATGGAGTTCATCACTGGAAAGCGACTCGAGCGCCGGACGTTCCTCAAGGGAATGGGTGCGAGCGTGGCGCTCCCGTTCCTCGACGCCATGGTGCCGGCGGGGAAGACGGTGGCGGAAGGGCGGGCCACCCGGTTCGTCGCCATCGAGCTCGTGCATGGCGCGGCCGGATGCAACGAATGGGGAGCGACCCAGAATCTCTGGGCCCCCGCGGAGGTCGGACGCGATTTCGACCTGGCACCGAGCTCGCTCAGCCCGCTGGATCCCTGGCGCGAGCATCTGACGATCATCAGCAACACGGACGTCCGGATGGCCGAGGCCTTCGCGCCGGGAGAGATCGGGGCCGACCACTTCCGCTCGAGCGCCGTGTTCCTCACCCAGGCGCATCCCAAGCAGACGCGCGGTTCGGACGTCTTCGTGGGGACGTCGATGGACCAGATCTACGCGCAGCGCTTCGGGCAGGACACGCCGATTCCCTCCATGCAGCTCTGCATCGAGAACGTCGACCAGTCGGGTGGGTGCGCATACGGGTACTCCTGCGTCTACACCGACTCGATCAGCTGGGCTTCTCCCGACGAGCCGCTGCCGCTCATCCGTGACCCGCGCGTCGCCTTCGAGATGCTGTTCGGCGCGGGCGCGACCCCCGAAGAGCGGGCGCGCCGTCGTCGCACGAACCGCAGCATCCTCGACTGGATCGGCGACGAGATCTCGTTCCTGCGGAAGGATCTCGGCCCGGTCGACCACCGACGGCTCGAGCGGTACCTCGAGAACGTGCGTGAGCTCGAGCGCCGGATTCAGAGCGTCGAGGCACAGAACGAGAGCGGCGAGGCACGGGAGCTTCCAGGCGCCCCGGCAGGGGTCCCGGACTCCTTCGAGGAGCACATGCGCCTCATGTTCGACCTCCAGGCGCTCGCCTTCGCCTCCGACATGACGCGCGTGTTCTCGTTCAAGCCCGGGCGCGACGCGTCTTCGCGGGTGTACCCCGAGAGTGGGACCGACCGGCCGTTCCACCCCGCTTCGCATCATGGCGGCCGCGAGGAGGCAATCCTCGATTTCGCCAAGATCAACAAGTACCACGTGGGGATGCTGCCCTACTTCCTCGAGAAGCTGCGCGATCTCGACGAAGGCGGGACGAGCATGCTCGACAAGACGATGATCGTCTTCGGCTCTCCGATGGCCGACGGGAACGTTCATAATCATCGGCGCTGCCCTCTCGTCGTGCTCGGGAAGGCCGCCGGCCGCCTCGAGGGCAACCTCCACGTGAGGGCCCCCGACGGAACGCCGATGGCGAACGTCATGCTGAGCCTCATGCACGAGCTCGGAATGGACGACCTGGACAGCTTCGGCGACAGCACCGGGGAATTCACCTTGCGGCTCCCTTCCACGTCGGGGAAGCGAGGTTGAGGTGAGCGCCCCGACCAGGACCCGAGGCCGCGGGCTGCTGCCGCTGCTGGTCGCCCTCGTACTTTCGGGCTCCGCCCCGCCGGAGGCGCCCGTCGCGGATGCGGCCATGAGGGGAGACGTCGATCGCGTCAGCGCCTTGCTCCGGTCCGGTGCGGACGTCGACGCCGCCCAGGGGGACGGCATGACAGGCCTTCATTGGGCGGCCTATCGTGGGGAGCTTCGGCTGGCCGAGACGCTCCTCGCGGCGGGCGCGAATCCGGAGGCCGTGACTCGAAACGGTAGGTATACACCCCTCCACCTCGCCGCCCGCTACGGTTTTTCCGACGTGGTCGAGGCCCTGCTCGCGGCGGCTGCGGACGTGGAGGTCGAGACATCCACGGGAGCCACCCGCCCGCTTCATCTCGCGGCCGCTTCGGGGCGGGAGGCTGCGGTGCGCGCGTTGCTGGAGAGGGGTGCGGAGGTCGACGCTCGTGAGGAAGGGTGGGGGCAGACCCCGCTCATGTTCGCCGCGGCGGCCGGGCGGACCGACGTCGTGCGCGCCCTTCTCGAGCACGGCGCGGATGCAGCGCTGAACACCCGTGTGATCGACATCCCGACGATGGAAGCGGTGGACCGCACGGCCGGTCAGGCTCGGACGGAGGCCCTCGAGGCGTTTCGAGCAGAGGCCGACGACGAAGGCTCCTGGCGACCGGACCCGGACCAGGTGCGTGCCGCCGTTCGAGCGGCCCGGGAAGTGCAGGAGGCGAGCTCGATCTCCGACGAGGCTCCCGAGCGCGCCCTCGATGACGATGCGTTCGTCGGGTATACCGGCCTGGTGGGCGCGCAGGGTGGCCTCACGGCGCTCCTCCACGCCGTCCGCGAGGGCCACACGGAAACCGCGCTCGCATTGTTGGACGGAGGCGCCGATATCGATCAGCGTAGCGCCGGGGACGGCACCCCGCCGCTGCTCATGGCGACCATCAACGGTCACTTCGACCTTGCGCTGGAACTGCTCCACCGGGGCGCCGATCCGAATCTCGCGAGCAAGGCTGGCGCGACCGCGCTCTATACGGCGCTCAACACCCAGTGGGCTCCGAAGGCCCGGTACCCGCAGCAGCAGGCGTACCAGCAGCAGCGCGCCAGCTATCTGGACGTCATGCAGGCCCTGCTCGACGCGGGGGCGGACCCCGACGCCCGCCTCGATCAGCACCTATGGTACATGTCGTACACCTTCGACCTGCTCGGCATCAATGCCGCGGGCTCGACCGCATTCTGGAGAGCGGCCTACGCGACGGACGTGGATGCCATGCGGCTGCTGGTCGCCCACGGAGCGAACCCGAACATCCCGACCAGAAAGCCGCCGGAGAGACGGCGAGGCGGTGGAGGTGCTGCGGAGGGCCCCGACCCGTCCGGGCTGGCGCCGGTTCCCGTGGGCGGTCCCGGCGTCTGGCCCATCCACGCGGCTGCAGGGGTCGGCTATGGTCAGGGCTACGCCGGCAACGCGCACCGACACGTGCCGGATGGATGGCTGCCGTCCATGCGGTATCTCGTGGAAGAGCTAGGCGTCGATGTGAACGCCCGAGACCATGAAGGCTACAACGCGGTTCATCATGCGGCGGCCCGGGGAGACGACGAGATGATCGCGTTCCTCGTGGAGCATGGCGCGGATGTCACCGCGGTGAGCAGGCTGGGGCAGACGACCGTCGACATGGCCAACGGCCCGGTCCAGAGGATCCAGCCGTTCCCGTCGACAGTGGCGCTTCTGGAGAGGTTGGGGGCGAAGAACAACCACAATTGTGTGTCCTGCTGATGCGGCCCGGGTGCGACCCGCTCCCGGTGATGACCCCGCTGCTCTCGATCTTGCACCTTAGTCCACCTTCGGGTCCGGCGGCTTCCTGAGCTTCTTCTTCCGGCTCCTGCGGCGCTTGTTCTCCACGCGCTTCCGCTTCTCACGGGCCGGGACCTTGGTCTCCTTCCGCTCCTCCGGCACCCGGTTGTGCTCGACGAGCGCCTCGCGCAGCCGCTCGAGCGCCTTCCGCCGGTTCCTGTGCTGGCTGCGCTCCTCGCGGGCCACCACCTGGATGCCCGTCGGGCCGTGCGTCAGCCGAACGGCGGATTCCGTGCGGTTCTGATGCTGCCCACCGGGGCCTCCCGCCGCGAAGGTCTCCACGCGGCATTCGGCCAGGAGCTGGTCGTCATCTTCCGGAATATCGACGGGTGCTGCCTGATCGGGCTCGGTCATGTATGGAACTCGTGGGGGCTTCTAGGTACTGTTTCCGGCGCGCAACCTTCACCGCCACCGAGCCGCGGATGATCTACGACCGGTCCGACCAGAACCCGGGAGCGAACCTCCTGTTCATGCTGGCATGCCTGGTCGTCGTCGTCTATGGCATGCGCTTCGCGGCCCCGATCCTGCTCCCGTCGGCGCTCGCTCTCTTCCTGACCGTGCTGAGCCTTCCGGTCATGCTGTGGCTACGGGAGCGCCGTGTTCCGGCCTGGATCGCGATCGTCTTGACGGTGCTCCTGAACGTAGGGCTGATCGGGCTCCTGGTCACGATCGTGAGCCAGTCGGTCTCCGAGCTCCAGGCGCAGCTCCCGCGCTACATCCAGCTGTTCCAGGAGCTGCAGGTCTCCTGGTACAACATGATCGAGTCGCGCACGGACATCGTGGTGTCACAGTACCTGACCACGGACCTCGTCGACCCGCTCGCGTTCATCGACTTCGCCCGCGGCGCGGTCGGCCGTGTGGCCCAGTTCGTGTCCATGACCTTCCTCGTGTTCCTGATCATGGCGTTCATGCTGAGCGAAGCCATGGTCTTTCCGGCCAAGTTCCGCTTCATCGCCGGGCCCGCCACGAAGAACGAGGATCGTCTGGAGAAGGTCGTGACCGAGGTCCAGACCTACCTCGGCATCAAGACGGTCGTCTCCGTGGCGACCGGCCTGCTGCTCGGGACCTGGGCCTGGTTCATGGATCTCGATTTCCCGATTCTGCTCGGGCTGATCGCGTTCCTTCTGAACTACGTGCCTACGGTCGGGTCGATCCTGGCGGCGGTGCCGGCCCTCTTCCTGAGCCTGATCCTGGTCGGGACGGTCGCCCATGCCGTGCTGGTGGTCCTCGGGTACGTCGTCGTGAACACGCTCTTCGGCAACATCCTGGAGCCCAGCCTCATGGGGCGCCGCCTGGGGCTTTCGACCCTGGTCGTCATCCTGTCGCTGCTCTTCTGGGGATGGGCGTGGGGCCCCCTCGGCGCGCTCCTGTCGGTGCCGCTCACCGTGGTCGTGAAGATCTGGCTGGAGAACACCAAGGACCTCCGGTGGGTAGCCGTACTTCTCGACAAGACACCGCCACCGGACCCGGTCGACGTTCCGGAACCCGCAGCCGAGGTAGGCTGACCATGCCCCGAGTCCCATTCGACGCGCTCCCCGATCACGGCCGCCTCTGGGTGTTCCCCGTCTCGCGGCGGCTCCAGCCGGACGAGCGCGACCGCCTCCTCGCGGAGGTCGACGCCTTCCTCGGGAGCTGGGCGGCGCACGGACAGCCGCTCCAGTCCGCCCGCGACCTGGTCGAAGATCAGTTCCTGGTCATCGGCGTGGACGTCGACGCGGAAGCGCCGTCGGGGTGCTCGATCGATGCCCTGGTGCGGCGGCTCGGGGGCGTGGCCGACGCGCTCGGCATCACGCTCCACGATCAGACCTCGGTTCGCTACCGGGCCGGAGACGAGATCCGGACCGCGTCGCGGGCCGAGTTCCGCGCGGCGGCGAAGCAGGGTGAGGTCGGCCCGGACGTGCGGGTGTTCGACACGACGCTCGTGAAGGTCGAGCAGTTGCGTGCCGGAGCGCTCGAGGCGCCCGCCTCACGCACCTGGCACGGGCGGGCGTTCTTCAGGGAGCAGTTGCAGGACTGAGTCGGGCGGCCAGGAAGTCGGCGGTCAGCTCGTCGGCCCAGAAGCGAGGACGCCAGGGCGTGCCCTGCAGGAAGCCCACGTGCCCTCCGACGGGTTCGAGGCTCATCTCCAGCCGGGGGTTGGCGGCGGCCTCGTCGGTCGGGATCGACGCCCGCGGGAGGAACGGATCGTCCTCTGCGTGGATCAACAGTGTCTGTACCCCTACCGACGACAGGTAGCCGACGCTGCTCGATGCGGAGTAGTAGTGCTCCGCGCTGTCGAAGCCGTGGAGCGGGGCCGTGAGCAGGTCGTCGAAGCGGCGGAGCGTTCCCGCGCCGTAGACCGCGCTCAGGTCGACGCGCCCGGACAGGCGACCATCCTTCATGCGGACCTTCCGCTTGAGCGACCGAAGGAAGTACTCGGTGTACGCGCGGCCCATCCGGGTCTGCTCCAGGAGCTCGCACCCGGCCGCGAGGTCGTAGGGCACCGACATCGCGACGGCCGCGTCCAGGAGTCCACGACCCCCGTCCGGTCGCTCGCCCATGAGCTTCAGCAGGACGTTTCCACCCAGCGAGAAGCCGACGGCCCCGATGGGTCGTCCGGGGTACCGGGCACGCACCAACTCGAGGACGTGCGCCGGGTCGGCCGTGGCACCGGAGTGGTAGAAGCCGTCGGCACGGTTCGGCTCACCGCTGCAGCCACGGAAGTTCAGCGCAGCGGGCCACAACCCCCGGGCGGCGAGCTCGGCGCACACGTTGCGGACGTACCCGCGGCTCGAGCACCCCTCGAGCCCATGGAGGACGAGGACGATGGGCGCTCCGGCGCTCGGCTCCGGCGCCCAATCGAGATCGACGAAGTCACCATCGGGCGTCGTCACTCGTTCGCGGGTGTACGGAAGCGCGGGTGGGGCCCTGAGGACGCGGGCGACGAGCGTTTGCAGATGCGGGCCCGGCGCCCATGGTGACGCACGGAACGACCCTGCTGAAAACGGGCTCGGACGCCGGTCCGTAGACGGCGCGAGGGGAGCTTTCTGCTGTTGCTGTGAAGAGGTCATGATTCGACCAAGGTAATCGAAACGGATCGCGCTCGACTGCCGTAGGGGAGGGCTCATGAGCGTCGACTCGACGGAGCGGGGATGACCGATACGCAGGGAACGGGTGGCCGGCGGTGGATACGACGGCCGGGCCCGACACGAGGTCGCGCATGTGGGCGTGGGGTCACGGCTCTGGCGGCGTGGGCGATATGGCTCGCCGTCCCGGTCGAAGCGTCACAGATCCCGCTCGCGGAACCGGTGTACGCCGATCCGGGCGCGCGCGACCTGCACCGGGCGGCCATGGCCTATCACGGTGCGCACGTCGATCGGTTGGCGGCCTACGAGGCGACCATCCAGCAGCGGATCGGCGTGCGGCTGCGCATGCCGCTGAAGGACCGCATGCTGTACCGGGCCGAGACTGCACACCGGGTGACCTGGGGTCGCTCCGGGCCGGTCGTCATCGAGGCGCTGGGCGTGAGGGAACAGGCGGTGGGCCGGGTGGAGGACGAGGACGTCGATCACGGCCTGATCGACCACTACTACGACCCCGCGAAGGATCGTCT
Organism: Longimicrobiales bacterium; assembly: GCA_041690395.1. Classification (GTDB taxonomy): domain Bacteria; phylum Gemmatimonadota; class Gemmatimonadetes; order Longimicrobiales; family Gaopeijiaceae; genus JAWLHJ01. The sequence continues at coordinate 192,863 of JAWLHJ010000007.1, forward strand.
GCTGCTCGGGGAGCGCGAGCCCGGCGAGCCGTCGGATCCCGACGACTTCTCCATCGAGCACCCACTCGAGGCCCAGGGGGCCGGGAGCTACCAGTTCGGCTCCGGGGACACGCTCACGGTCGCGCTCCCGAGCGGAGCCCGGATCCGGGCCGTCGAGCTCCGGATGACCCCGCATCTGCGTCACCCGACCCGCCTGTCGGGCTCGCTCTGGATCGATCCCGAGACGGGAGCGCTGGTGCGTGCCGCCTACCGCTTGTCGGATCAGCTCGATGCAGTGCGCGACATCGAGGATCTCCGCGAGGAAGACGCCCGGGGTGAGTTCCGGTGGGTCCCGGGGCTCTTCAAGCCCTGGACGTTCGAAGCATCGCTCATCACGGTCGACTACGCGCTCTGGGAAGGCGATGTCTGGGTGCCGCGCCGGTGGCGCGCCGAAGGGATCATGAAGGCGGGCGTGCTCGAGGTGCCGGGCGAGCTGGAGCGCTCCTACCGGTTCTCGTGGGTGACCGCGGTTCCCCGGGAAGGCGAGGCCCCGGTCGTCGGTGGGGCCGATCCCCTGGACGACGTTCCGGAGGGATACCGGGTCCTCACGCAGGATCGACAGCGCGGCGGCCGGGACATCCACCTGCTCGTGCCGCGCGACGAGGACGTGCTGCGGGACAGCCCCGATCTCCCGCCGCCCATCTGGGAGGAGGCCCCGGGCTTCCTCGACGATTCCGAGGTCGCCGAGCTCAGGGCAGGGCTCGATCGCCTCCCGACCGCTCCCGCGCAGAGCCTTCCGCGCTCCTTCCGATGGGGTTTCCAGCGCCCGGACCTGGTGCGTTACAACCGGGTGGAGGAGCTCTCCGTCGGAGCCCGGGGGGCGATCATGCCGAACGTCGCGGGGCATCCGCTGTCGCTTGCGGCCACGGTGCGGCTGGGAACGGGCGATCTGCACCCGAGCGCGCGTCTGGACCTGACCCGTGCGTCGCTCCTCCGGACCGTGTCCTTGAGCGCCTACCACGAGCTGGCCTCCACCGACGAAACGGCTCGCCATCTGGGGTTCGGGAACTCGCTGATGGCGCTCGTCGCGGGCAGGGACGACGGCGATTACTACCGACGCACCGGGGCCGGGTTGGCGCTCGGGCCTCCTGCGCAGCGGCGCCCGCTGTACCGGATCACCGCGCACTCGGAGTACCACGACGCGGTCGCCCCGGAGACGAGGGTCTCGATGGCGCGCCTCTGGAGCCCGGAGAGTTGGACGTTCCGGCCCAACGTCGTGGCCGCGGAGGGGTGGGAGCACGCGTTCACCGCGACCCTCACGCCATCGGTCGGCACGGACCCGACCGGCGTGCAGGCGGGGCTCGTCGTCTCGGCCACCGGTGCCGTCGGGGACCTCGGGCACGCGAGGGGCTCGGTCGCCGGGCGGCTCGCGGTACCCATGGGCGACCGGTTTCGCCTCGGGATCTCGGCCGCGGGTGGTGTGGCGACAACAGACGTCCCGGAGCAGCGTGCGTTCGCGGTCGGAGGGCCCGCGAGCCTGCGGGGATACGAGCCGCGAACACTCACCGGCCCGTGCTCGGTCCGCTCCACTCTGGAGCTTCAGCGCGCGTTCGCGTTCGGGGGTGTCTCGCTCTTCGCGGATGCGGGGTGGGCCGGAGCGTGCTCCGAGCTCACCGCGGATCGCGCCCTGCGGTCGGTGGGCATCGGCCTCTCGCTCGTGGACGGGCTCATCCGGGCCGACCTGGCCCGGGGGCTCGACGGGACGCGGCCGCTCCGCTTCGACCTGTACCTCGATGGAGCGTTCTGATCGGCCGGTCCTCGTTGAGCCCCGCGTGGCGTCTTCTCTGTACTACCTCACGGAAGGGTCATCCCCGAAAACCGATTGCACCAAATCGTACTAAACACCGTTACACGCTTTAAGCTTATCTTCCATTGACCGATCTGGGGCACTTGTTTACAGTGTTCACCATGTCTGATCAAAGAGAAACGATCCTTGCGCGCGCGTGTGACCTCTATCTGGCCGAAGGGCTCGACGGCTTCTCCATGCGGAAGCTCGCGAAGCTGGTCGGAGTCACGGCCCCGGCGCTCTATCGGCACTTCGAGAGCCGGGAGCACGTGCTGGTGGATGTCGTGCGCGAGGCCTACCGCGAGTTCAGCGGCTACCTCTACCGGGCCCTCGAGGGGCGCACCGCCGAGGAGCGTCTGGACAAGGCGGGAATGGGCTATCTGGAGTTCGCGCTCGAGCACCCACGTTGGTACCAGATGGTCTTCATCGCGCCGGAGCAGATCGGACAGACGGCGCTTCCGGACGACATCGAGACACAGGGGTGCGCCATCCACCAGTTCTGGGTCGATCGACTCCGGGAGTGCGTGGATGCGGGGTTGCTCGAGCCGGACGACCCGATCCAGGTGAGCCTGACGATGTGGGCCCACGCGCACGGGCTGATCAAGCTGTACCAGCACGGGCACCTGCAGATGGACGAAGCGGCGTTCCGCGCGCTGTACCGGGCGTCCGGAGCGCGCATGATGATGGGAATCGCGACCGATGAATATCGACACGAGATCGCCCGACGCATCCAGGCCGAGCAGGCCGAGGCTGCGCTCGCGAGCGGCTGAACATAGGCGGAGGAAGAGGATGGGGATGAGCGTGGAAGTGCGGGGCCTCTCGCGTATCGCGACGATCGCGGTGACCCTGTTGACGGGGTTCGCGACGGGGTCCGCGGCCCAGGAGCGGCACGTGTTCGGGCTCGAGCAGGCCGTGCGGACGGCCCTCGACCAGAGTCGCGAGGTGCGCTCCGCGGAGCTCGGGCTCGTCGAAGCGAACGAGCGTGTCTCCGAGGCGTGGAGCAGTGTCTACCCCTCGGTGGACTTCAACGCGAGCTACACCCGGAACCTGTCGCCGGCCGTGAACTTCCTGCCGGCGGCGATCTTCGACGACACCGCGGGTCCGGACGACTACATCGCCGTCCAGTTCGGTGCCGACAACACCTGGCAGTCCACGATCGCGGTGGAGCAGCCGATCTTCTCCGCGGGCGCATTCCTCGGGGTCGGGGCCGCGGGCCGGTACCGGAACCTACAGGAAGAGGTGGTGCGGGGGCGGGTTCAGACGGTCGTGACGCAGGTGCGCACGGCGTACTACGGTCTGCTGCTCGCGCAGGAGCAGGTCCGCCTGACCGACAACTCGGTCCGGCGGGTCCGCCAGTCCCTCGAGGAGACCAAGGCGCTGAACCGGGCCGGCATCGCTTCGGACTACGACGTCCTTCGGCTGGAAGTCGAGCTCGCGAACCTCGTGCCGAACCTGCGACGGGCGGAGAACGCGGTGCTCCAGGCCCGCCGCCAGCTCGCGGTGGAGCTCGACCTCCCGGAGACCGACACGCTGGAGGTGCAGGGCGCCCTCGCGAGCATCGACCTGCGGGATCCGTCCGCGAACTCCCCGGAGAATCGGGCCATCCTGAGCTTCGTCGGCTTCGGCGACGTCGGGGAGGTGGAGCGTGTCGAGGAGGCGGTTTCGCTGGCCAGGGAGATGCGCTCGGACCTCCGTCAGCTCCAGCTCACCGAGTCCCTCCGCAAGACCGAGATGCGCCTCGAGCAGGTCGAGTACCTGCCGCGGATCACGCTCTTCGGCAACTACATCATCAACGCCCAGGACAACGGGAGCCCGAACTTCTTCGGGAGCGGAGACGGCCAGCGGGCCTACGCCCGCAACGTCGGCATCAGCGTCAGCCTGCCGCTGTTCCAGGGATTCTCCAGGGATGCGCGCATCGACCAGCGACGGGCGGTGCTGAGACAGGCGGAGACGGAGACGGAATACGTCGGAGATCAGGTGGTGTCCGAAGTCCGGACGCTCGTGGAGCGGGCCGAGGAGGCCTACCTCCGCGCCACGGGCCAGAGGTTGGCGGTCGATCAGGCCCAGAGAGGCTTCGAGATCGCCAGCGCGCAGTACAGGGAAGGCCTCGGGAGCCAGCTGGAGCTGACGGACGCCGAGGTGGCGCTCCGGCAGAGTGAGTTCAACTACGCCCAGGCGGTCTACGACTACCTCGTGGCGAGGGCGGACCTGGATCAGGCGACGGGGCGGGTTCCGCTCGTCGACGTCGATCCGGGCGCCTCGCTCGACACGGGAGACGACCGATGACCGGCCCGAGCATGCATATCGACGAGAGGAAGATCATGAAGCGGATGTGGACGATGCGGGGGCTCACCCTGGTGGCGGCGGGCCTGCTGGCCGCATGCGGCGGTGATGCGCAGGCGGACGGCGCGGCGGAGGGGACGGAGTCGTTCTCCCGTGTGATCAACGTCGAGGTGACCGAGGTGCGGTCCGAGACGTTCAGCGAGCAGATCCGCCTCACGGGTGTCGCCCTTGCGGACCAGGACGTGCTCGTGGCGGCCGAGGAGAGCGGCGCGGTGCGGGAGGTCTTCGTGGAGAAGGGAGAGCGGGTAACAGCCGGCCAGCCGATCCTCAGCATCGACGACGACGTCCTAAGCGCCCAGGTGGCGCAGGCGCGCGCCCAGGCGGACCTGGCGCAGCAGACCTGGGAGCGCAGGAAGCGCCTCTGGGAGGAGGACCGGGTCGGGTCCGAGATCGCGTACCTCGAGGCCCGGTTCGCGGCCGAACAGACCGCGGCGAATCTTCAGGCGCTCGAGTACCGGCTCGCCCGCACGACCATCCGGGCGCCGTTCGACGGGTTGCTCGACGAGAGGCCGGTCGAGCTGGGGGCGATGGTCAGCCCCGGGCAGACCGTCGCACGCGTCGTGGCGCTGTCCCGTGTGAAGATCGCGGCCGGGGTGCCGGAGCGTTACGCCCCGGACGTCCGTCCCGGCGGGCGCGCCACGGTGTTCTTCGACGTCCTCCCGGGGCAGGAGTTTCCGGCGACGATCGACTATGTCGGCGCGAGCGTGAGCCCGCAGAACCGGACGTTCCCCATCGAGATCGCCATGGCGAACCCGCAGGCCCTGATCAAGCCGCAGATGGTGGCGAACGTGATCGTGGAGCGCCGGGAGTTGGACGAAGCCATCGTCGTGCCGCAGGACGCTCTGGTGCGCGTCGAGGACGGCTATGTGGCCTTCGTGGCCGAAGACGGGCCGGACGGTCCGGTGGCGCGTGCGCGTACCGTCGTCGCGGGTCCGAGCCAGAACAACCGGGTGGTGATCGAAGAGGGACTGGAGGCGGGCGACCGGCTGATCGTGGTGGGTCAGCGCTCGGTCGCCGATGGAGACCGCTTGAACGTGGTGGGTGGCGATGACTGATCGAGGAAGGGACGAGACCCCGGAGCGCGCGACCAGCGCGTTCCTGGACCGGTTCAAGGAGTTCGGCCCGGCGAGCTTCGCCGTGGAGCACAGGACGAGCGTGATCGTGTTGGTGGTGATCATCGCCATCATGGGCGTGTTCTCGTACCGGGCGACGCCGAAGGAGTCGTTCCCGGAGCTCCCGATTCCGATGATCGCGGTCAACACGATGTACCCGGGCGTGTCTCCGGCCGACATCGAGAGCCAGATCACGCGCGTGCTCGAGGAGGACCTGAGCACCATCAGCGACATCGACGTGCTCAGCTCGACCTCGGTCGAGGGCTACTCGAGCATCGTGGCCGAGTTCGGGACGTCGATCGATCTGGACGAGGCGTTGCAGAAGGTTCGGGAGAAGGTCGATCTCGCGAAGCCGGATCTCCCGGCGGACGCGGAGGAGCCGACCATCCTCGAGTTCAACTTCTCCGAAGTCCCGATCATGCAGGTGAACCTGTCCGGTGAGTACGGGCTGGTGCGCCTCAAGGAGCTCGGGGAGGACCTGCAGGACAGGCTGGAGCAGATTCCGAACGTGCTGCGGGCCGACCTGCGCGGAGGGCTCGAGCGCGAGGTGAAGGTCGACGTCGACCTGGTGCGGCTCCAGTTCTACGGACTTGCGCTCACGGACGTCGTGGACGCGATCCGCGAGGAGAACGTCAACGTGCCGGGCGGCGCCATCGACGTGGGGTCGGCCAAGTACCTGCTGCGCGTGGACGGCGAGTTCGACGATCCGTCGGTCATCGAGGACCTGGTCGTGTCCGTGTCGGACGGACGTCCGGTGTACGTCCGCGACATCGCGAGCGTGGACTTCGGCTTCGCCGAGCGCGAGAGCTTCGCGCGGTTGGGCGGCAACGCGGTGGTCACGCTCGACGTGGTCAAACGCGCCGGAGCGAACATCATCGAGACCTCGGCGCAGGTGAACGAGGCCATCGAGAGCATGGAGGCGCTCTTCCCGCCGACGACGCGCATCGAGATCACGTCCGACCAGACCGAGCAGATCGAGGACATGGTCTCCAGCCTGGAGAACAACATCCTCTCGGGGCTGATCCTGATCGTGGCCGTCCTCCTGTTCTTCCTGGGGCTCGGCAACTCGATCTTCGTGGCGATCTCGATTCCGCTGTCGATGTTCCTGTCGTTCATCGTGCTGAAGGGCCTCGGGCTCTCCATGAACATGGTCGTGCTGTTCAGCCTCATCCTCGCGCTGGGGATGCTGGTCGACAACGCGATCGTGGTCGTCGAGAACATCTACCGGTTCCTCGAAGAGGGATGGGACCGCGTGAACGCCGCGAAGAAGGCGACCGGTGAGGTCGCCCTTCCGGTCATCGCGGCCACGGCGACGACGCTCGCCGCCTTCGCGCCGCTGCTCTTCTGGCCGGGCGAGGTGGGCTCCTTCATGGGGTACATGCCCAAGACGTTGATGATCACGCTGACGAGCTCGCTGTTCGTCGCGCTGGTCATCGTGCCGACGCTGTGCGCGATGTTCATGAAGCTCGACGGGACGCCGCGCGAGCCGATGACGCCCGCCATGCGGTGGACGCTGATCGGTGGGGCGGCTCTGGTGCTCCTGGCTGTCGCGGGCTCGAACGTGCTGACCGCGGTCCTGATCGTCGCCACGGCCGGAATTCTCTGGGCGATGCACCGATTCCTCCTCGACCGGCTGGGCCGCGCGTTCCAGGACCGGACCCTGCCGTATGCGATCGACCGTCTGTACGAGCCGTCGCTGCGCTGGGCGCTGGATCACCGGCTGGTGCTGCTCGGCGCCACGGTGGCGGTGTTCTTCGTGACGGCCGCGGCGTTCACGCGCTTCAACGCCGGCGTGGAGTTCTTCCCCGAGTCGATGCCTCCGGCGCAGATCATCGTCGATGTCGAGGCCCCCGTGGGGACGCGCGCCCAGATCACGGACGAAGTCGTCCTGCGCATCGAGGATGCGCTCGAAGGCGTCGAAGGGAGTCAGGATTGGGAGTCCATCGTGGCCGTCACCGGCAGCGGTGGCGGAGGCGGCAACTTCATGGCCGGTGGCCCGGGTGGGCCCGAAGCCGGCCGGGTGACGGTGTCGCTGGTCGATTTCCAGGACCGTGAGGACGACGCGTTCGCAGTGCTCGCGGCCCTCCAGTCCTCGCTCGGCACGGACATCGCCGGGGCGACGATCACGGTCGACAAGCCGGCCGAAGGGCCCGCGCAGGGCTCACCGGTCAGCGTGGAGATCATCGGCGAGGACCCGGAGACGCTTCAGGCGCTCTCCGACCGCGTGCTTCAGGTCCTCGAAGCCTCACCGGTGTATCCGAAGCTGGTCGGCCTCGAGAGCGACCTGGACGCCGCGCGCGCCGAGCTCTCGATCCACGTGGACCGTGAGCGGGCCGCGCTCTACGACCTGAGCACCATGGAGGTCGGCAATGCCGTGCGTGGCGCCATCAACGGTGTCGAGGCGGCGAAGTACCGCACGGGCAACGACGAGTACGACATCATCGTCCGGCTGTCCGAGCGGTACCGGCACGACATCGAGTCGCTCCGTGACCTGACGGTCATGGCCGAGGGCGGCATCCAGGTGCCGCTCGTGCAGCTGGCGGACTGGACCGTCGAGGATGGCTTCGGCTCCATCAAGCGGAAGGACCAGGAGCGGATGGCCACGATCACCTCGGACGTGGCGGCCGGGCTCAACTCGAACGCGGTCCTGGCCGAGGTGCAGCAGGTGCTCGTGGACTTCCAGGAGAACGAGCTGCCGCCCGGTTACACGCTCCGTTACACGGGGCAGTCCGAGGACCAGGCGGAAGCACAGGCCTTCCTCGGCGGCGCGTTCCTCACGGCGCTGATGCTCATCGCGTTCATCCTGATCAGCCAGTTCAACTCGGTGGTCAAGCCGGTCATCATCCTGACGTCGGTCATCATGTCGACAGTGGGCGTGCTGCTCGGGCTCATGCTCTTCCAGATGCCGTTCGGGATCATCAACACCGGCGTGGGTATCATCTCGCTGGCCGGGATCGTGGTGAACAACGCGATCATCTTGATCGACTACATCGACATCCTGCGCGCCCGGGACGGCATGAACCGGCGCGAGGCGCTGGTGCAGGGCGGCAAGACGCGTTTCCGGCCGGTGGTGCTGACGGCGATCACGACGGCGCTCGGCCTCGTGCCGTTGGCCATCGGGCTGAACTTCGACTTCTTCGGGCTCTACGGCTCGCTCAGCCCCGAGCTGTACTGGGGTGGTGAGCAGGCCGCGTGGTGGGGTCCGATGGCCGTGGCCATCATCGCGGGCGTGCTGTTCGCGACGTTCCTCACCCTCGTGCTCGTCCCGGTGATGTACTCGCTGGTCGACGACTTCGCGGCCTTCTTCAAGCGCTACTACGTCCGTCACGACGACGAGGGCGAGGATGCGGGGACGACGTCGGGCCCCGTCCGGGGAGACGAGTCGGGCGAGGAGGACGAGGAAGTCGAGCCCTGGGTGGTGGAGCCCGAGCCGGTGGGCGCCCGACGCTCCAGTGAACGGGGCCGCCGACCGATGGGTGGACCCGGGCTCGACCCGGCGCCCGAGGCGGGATAACGGGCGCGGACGCCGGCGGAGCAGCAGCCCGGACGCCGGCGGGAAGGGCGGGGCCGACCGTTCGACAGCGGTCGGCCCCGAGCCGCGGCGACGAACGCGTAACGGATTCGTGACGGCCCTTGCCGGCCCGACTTCTCGCTTCGAACGTGGGTCATGCGCGACTCGACGACTAGCTATCTGAGCGGTGCCAGCGTGGGCGAGCTGGTGAGCACGGCCAGCATGGAGCCCGTGCTCGACGCGGCGCTGGAGGCCGAACTGGCCCGGCGTGTCAGCGACGGAGACACCGAGGCCCTCGAACGCCTGGTCATGGGAAATCTGCGGCTTGCGGTCGACGAGGCCATCCGCAATCGGGGGCTCGGCCAGCCGCAGCGTGCCCTCGTGAGACACGGCGTCGGCGTGCTGATCGAGGCTGCGCGCGTCTACGACCCGGACCGGCACGGCTCGTTCTCCAGCTTCGCCAGCGGACGCGTGCGGCGCGCTCTTTCCGAGGACGTCGCCGACGCCTGACCGTCTCCGGTCACCGCGCGGCAGTGGCGCGACTCCGGCGGATCTTCACCGGAGCCCGCGCGTCTGTTCTATTCCTTCCGAAGACCCTGTGAACCTTCGGTGGGCGTGAACGATTCCCGATGCGACTCCCGGCGCGAACGATCCCGTTTTTCCTTCTGCTGGCCGCGGGGCTGCTCGCGGCGGACGTGTCCGTCGCTCATGGCCAACAGGCCCGCCAGGGGCTGCTCAGTCTGGAGGACGCCCGTCTCTTCTACGAGGTGAGGGGGGAGGGGGATCCGATCATCGTGGTGCACGGTGGGCCCGGCCTCGACCACCGGTACCTCCGACCCGGGCTCGACGTGCTCGCTTCCCGTAACACGCTGGTCTACTACGATCAGCGCGGCACCGGGCGCTCGGCCACCGAGGTCGGTCCCGAGACGGTGACGGTCGACGCGTTCGTCGCAGACATCGAGGCGCTGCGTGAGGCGCTGGGCTTCGAGCGGATCCATGTGCTGACACACTCGTTCGGTTCGAAGATCGGGCTGGCCTACGCCCGGGCCCATCCCGACCGGGTCCGTTCGCTCATCCTCCTGAACCCCGTGGACCCGGGGACACGATACGCCCAGGAGACACAGAGCCGTCGGCTGGCCGCGCGCACGCCGGCCGACTCGGTCGAGCTCTCTGAGCTCACCACGTCCGAGGGTTATGCGGCGCGCGACCCCGGCACGCTCGGCCGCGTGTTCGAGGTCGCCTTCCGCGCGGCGATGAGGGATCCACAGAACGTGGAGCAGCTCGACCTCGATCTCGAGCCGTCCACGGCGCGTCACGGACAGGACATCGCCGAGCTCCTCGGCCGCGAGCTCGGGAGCGCGGACGGATGGGCGGTGCTCGGCGAGGTGACGGTGCCGGTCCTGGTCGTCCACGGCCGCGACGATCTGCCGCCCCTGCAGATGTCGACCGAGCTCGCCGAGGCGCTGCCGGACGGGCGCCTGGAGGTGCTGAACAGCGGCCATTTCCCCTACGTCGAGGACCGGGACGGGCTCCTGGCCGCCGTGTCGGGCTTCCTGGCGTCGCTGCCGCGCTCATGACGGACGGCGGGTCTCCGTGGGTGCGGGTCGGCATCGTTCTGGCCGTCTACGCGGTCGGCGCGCTCCTGCTGCTGCCCGCGCTCGGCGCGCTCCAACGGATCCTGATCCTGCCGGAGCTCTTCATCGAGCTGGCCCGGGTCGGACTCTGGCTCGGTGTTCCGTTGGCGATCGTGCTGGCGTGGCGGTACCCGGACATCGGGAACGGGCCGGGCTGACGGGGCCGGTCAGCGTGGTGGCGACAGGCGCCAGGACGCCCTGATGACGGCTACGGTATCGCCCGAAGCGTCGAAGATCTCGGCGACGGCTTCGTGGTCCATCGGGACGACTACCTCGGGGATCTCGACGCGCGCCTCTGCCCGGAGCGGCCCTCGGGCCTTCTTGCGGTATTCGACGTCGATCCGGGTGACGATCCCGCGGACGCCCCCGCCGAGGCCCGTGAGCGTGGCGAGCCCGGACGTGAGCTCTCCGAGGTTGGCCAGCGCGATCGCGTGCACGGAGGCCAGGTGGTTCCGGACCTTCCGGCGGTCCTCGAGAGCCAGCACGGCGTGCCCGGGCTCCAGCCTCAGCACACGTGCGCCGATCGTGCCGCTGTAGGGGACCATGCGACCCAACATGCGGCTGAAGAGCCAGCGGCCCCCGGGAAGGCCGTGCAGTCGGTTCCACATGGCCAGGATGCGTGCGCCTGGTGCGGCTGCCGGAGCGGGCAAAGGGGCCTCCTGAGGGTGACGTCGACGAACCTAACCTTCACGTGTGTCGCTTCCGGGAGCAACTCGCCGCATGGGACGTGGGTTCCGTGCCCGACACAGGTCTTCCAACCCGCCGCCGGGAGAGCGATCGTCCGACGATGAACACGTTCCAAGCGCCGCCGCGCCCCGCACGCGCGGCCGAGTTCAAGCCCGGGCGCGCCGACCTCGACGCTTTGCTGCGGTTGGCGCTCCCCATCGCCCTCATCCAGGTGGGGATGATGTCCATGGGCGTCGTCGACACCATCATGGTGGGGCGCGTCTCCGCGACCGACCTCGCGGCGGTGGCCATCGGGAACCTGTACTTCTTCGGTGTCGCGGTGTTCGGCATGGGCGTGCTGTTCGCCCTCGATCCGGTCGTGTCGCAGGCCGTGGGTGCCGACGACGAAATCGGCGTGGCGCGCGCGGTGCAGCGAGGCCTGATCATCGCGGCAGGGCTCACCGCGCTCGGCACGCTCCTGCTCCTGCCCGCCGGACCGGCCCTGACGGCGGCTCGCCAACCCGTCGAGGTGGTCCCCCTCGCGGCGGGCTACGCGCACGCGCTCATCGGGGGCGTGTTCCCGTTCTACGCGTTCGTCGTGCTGCGGCAGAGCCTGCAGGCCATGGGCCACGTGCGGGCGATCCTGGGCACGGTCTTGCTCGCGAATCTCTTCAACGTGCTCCTCAACTGGATCCTCGTATTCGGGAACCTGGGGGCGCCCGCCATGGGAGCTGTGGGGTCGTCCTGGGCCACCACGTTCAGCCGGTGGTTCATGACCCTGGTGCTGCTGGCGGGGAGTTGGAGCCTGCTCCGTCCGGCCGTCCTGCCGTTGCGCCCCGAGGCGGCGCGGCTGAAGCCCATGATGCGCGTACTCACCGTGGGGGCGCCGATCGGCGCGCAGCAGTTCCTCGAGTTCGGCGTGTTCGGCGCGGCGGGGCTGCTGATGGGATGGCTGGGGACCGTGGCCGTCGCGAGCCATCAGGTCGCGCTGCAGCTCGCGGCGCTCACCTTCATGGTGCCCGTCGGCGTCGCGCAGGCCACGAGTGTGCTGGTGGGGCAGGCGGTGGGAAGGGCCGATCCGCCGGCCGCGCGTCGCTCGGCGGGCGCAGGCATCCTGGTGGGCGCGGGCTTCATGGTGGTCACCGCGGCGGTGTTCCTCGCGTTCCCCACACAGCTCGCGCGATGGTTCAGCAACGACATGGAAGTCGTTGTCGTCACGGCTGTTCTCCTGCCCATCGCGGGCGTCTTCCAGGTGTTCGACGGGCTTCAGGTGGTGGCGTCGGGGGCACTCCGCGGCGTGGCCGATACCCGGGTGCCGATGGTGCTGACTCTGGTCGGGTTCTGGTTCGTCGGCCTCCCCGTGAGCGCCTGGCTCGGCTTCCGTACCGGCCTGGGCCCGCCGGGCATCTGGTGGGGGCTCGCCATCGGCATCGGAGTGGTCGGGATCCTGCTGGTAGGGCGGGTCCGCGCGAGGTTCGGGCGCGCTCTCCGCCGGTTGGTCATCGACGAAGCCACGGTGCACTGACCCGGGGGGCGCGGAATTCACGGTTGCCGTGGCGGTGGGTGCGGACGAGCTTTCCGCATCCGGCTGTCCCGTCGTCCCTCCAGCCCCGCCCGCCGATGTCGTTCACGTTCGAGCCCATGGAGATCCCCGACGTGGTGCTGGTACGCCCCACGCGGCACCGTGACTCGAGAGGGTGGTTCATGGAGCAGTTCCGTGAGAGCTCCTTCCATGACGCTGGCATCGACGCGCGCTTCGTCCAGGACAACGCGGTCCGCTCCGTCGGCGGCGTCCTTCGTGGGATGCACTTCCAGCTCGCTCCGGCACCGCAGGGGAAGCTCGTATCGGTCCTTCGGGGGCGCGTCTTCGATGTAGCCGTGGATATCCGGTCGGGTTCTCCGACGTACGGTCGTTGGGTCGGACGGACTCTCGACGCGGAGGAGGGCGCGGCGCTCTGGATACCGGAGGGATTCGCCCACGGCTACTGCGTGCTGAGCGACGGCGCGGACGTGACGTACAAGGTCACGGCCGAGTTTCGGCCCGACCTCGACCGCGGCTTCAGGTGGAACGACCCGGACGTAGGCATCGAATGGCCCGTGGAGGCCCCCGTGCTCTCCGATCGGGACGCCGAGCTGCCGGCGCTGGAGGAGGTCGGGAGCCCGTTCGCGCGGGGTGTGCTCGGATGAGCGAAGCGGGCCGGCGTGTCGGCAAGGAACAGCGGATCGAGGTGCCGAAGACCGCCCGCTACCTGACGCTGGGGCCCGCGGGCGCGTCCGATGTCTGGATCGTGCTGCACGGATACGGGCAGCTCGCCGGCCGCTTCCTGCGGCGCTTCGCCCCGATCGACGACGAGACCCGCCGCATCGTCGCGCCCGAGGCGCTGTCTCGCTTCTACGTGGGGAACGATCCCGGGCGTCACGGCCCCGAGTCGGTCGTCGGCGCCACCTGGATGACGCGCGAGGCACGAGAGGACGAGATCGGCGACTACGTCCGGTACCTCGACCTGCTCGCCGAGCGTGTCCTCAAGGAGGCAGCACGAGAGGGCGCCGGCGACGTCCGGCTGACCGTTCTCGGATTTTCGCAGGGCGTGGCGACCGCGGCCCGTTGGACGACCATGGGGCGGGTGAGTCCTCAGCGCGTGATCCTGTGGGCCGACTTCCTGCCTCCGGACCTCGACCTGGCCGCGGCCCGTCGTCGCTGGGAGGGTGTCGACGTCGTGCTGGCCCGCGGGGACGACGATCGCGCGCTCGGCAACCGTCAGCTGGCCGACGAGGAGCGGGCCCGGCTGGAGCGGATGGGAGGGAACGTGCGGACCGTCCGGTACGCCGGCGGGCACGACATCGAGCCGGAGCTTCTGCTGGAGCTCGCCCGGGGCTGACGGGGTGGCCTAGAACGACCCCACGAAGCCGATCTCCGGCTCGAGTGTGTGCCCTGTCCGCTTCGACACGGTTTCCTGGGCCAGATCGATGAGCGCGCGCACCTCGGCGGCCTTCGCGCCGCCGAGATTCACGATGATGTTCGCATGCTTCTGGAAGATCCCGGCCGCCCCGTGCACGTGGCCCTTCAGGCCGCATTCGTCGATCAGACGGCCGGCGCCGATGCCTTCGATCTTCTTGAAGATCGATCCGGCGGAGGGGTAGAGCCACAGGTCGGGGTGCCGGTCGTCGCGCCATTCGAGGTTCTCCCTGACCACGCGTCGGAGCTCCTCGACCGGCGCCGGCTCCAGCCGGAACGTGGCCGACAACACCAGGTCACGACGACGGTGGAGGATGCTCTGGTCGTAGCCGAACTCGAAGTAGTCCACGCCGACGGTGCGGTGCTGCCCCTCCTCAGTGAAGATCTCCGCCGATTCCAGGATCTCCTCGATGAAGACGGTCCGTTCCCGGGCCGGCGCCGGCGAGAGGAAATGCAGGTTCTGCCAGAGCGCACCGCCCACCGTGCTCGGAATGCCGACGAAGTGATGGAGCCCGCCCAGACCCCGCGCCACGGTCAGGTCGGTGAGGTCGGGGTAGGTCCGCACGCCCGAGCCGACGCGAATACGGCTCCCGTCCAGCTCCTCGAGCCCCTCGATCTCGCAGCGCACGACCAGGCCCCTGAATCCGCGGTCTCCCACGAGGATGTTCGCACCCGTCCCGAGCACGAAGCACGGGACCCCCAGCTCTTCGGCCGAAGTCACGGCCCGGACCAGCTCCTCGGGAGTCCGGGCCCGGAGGAACAAGTCGGCCGGACCGCCGATTCGGAAGGTCGTGAACGGCGCGAGGGGCACGTCCCGTAGAAGGCGGCTCGGACCGAGGCGAGCCGCGAGCGCATCGACCGTGCTCTTGTCGAGGGACATCTCTTCGGACGTTCCTTGGTGGGGGTGGATGTCTGCACCACTATAGCCGCGGCCCCGGCGGGCTGGTACCGTCCCGTTCGGCCCCGTACCTTCGGCCCTGCAACGCCCCTTCCGACTTCGAGACCCGAAGGAACCGTCATCACCGGAGGCTGATTCGTGAGCACGAGTGGACGAGAGATCGCTGGAATCATCGCGCGTGAGCTCGACCGGGTTGCCGAGGAGATCTCGGCGTACAAGGACGAGCGCAACCTCTGGGTCACGCAGGGGGCCCAGCGGAACGCCCCGGGAACCCTGGCGCTCCACCTGGCCGGGAACCTCCTCCACTACATCGGCGCCGGACTGGGCGATACCGGATACGTGCGCGACCGACCGGCCGAGTTCAACGACCGGGACGTGCCGCGCGCGGAGTTGCTCGCGCGGCTCCGTGAGGCTCGCGACACCACGGTGCGGGTGGTCTCCTCGCTCGACGATGCCACCCTCGAGCGTGGCCGGTTCGCCGTGGAGCTGCCGGAGCAGTACGCGGGACTGAGTGTGCACGGCTTCCTCGTGCATCTCACATGGCACCTGGGATGGCATGAGGGCCAGATCTACTACCACCGCCTCGCCGTCGAGCCCCCCGAGAGCTGACGCGACCTTCGAGGCACTGTCCGTTTCTGGGACGGCTCGTCCCGTTATCGAACTCCCGCCCCCCACGCGAACGTCCGGCCCGCCGCCAAAACATGGCTTGAAACCTGGCCCCTCGGCATCCCGTAGTCCCTGGCACGACCCTTTCAATAGGAAGAGGTCGTTCCCCGATGAGTGTGCTCGGCCGGAGGGGGTGAGGGGTGGACGATGCGGATGCCGGTGATCAGCCCGCCGGTCCGGTCGGGCCCTCGCGGGGACTTCACGAATGGAACGCACCTGGGAAGAGGCGGGGCGGCGTGTTTGGATCTCAATACAATGTACGGGCCCGTGTTCGGGCCGGCGTCGTGGCGGTCGGATTTGCGGTCGCCACGGTGTTCGTGTCGGGCGAGGCGGAGGCGCAGGTGCGCCCGGACCGCCTCACGCTCGAGGAAGCCATCGAGCTTGCGCGACGGAATAATCCGACGTTCCTGAGCACCGAGAACGATCGGGGCGTGGCCGCCTGGGGCGAGCGCGCGGCGTATGGGGCGTTTCTGCCCACGGTGAACGCCAGCGGGTCGGCCGGGTGGACCGAGGCGGGTTCACAGCGGATCGGAACGCTCGACTTCGGAGAGCAGGGAACCGACTGGTATTCATCGTCTTACAGTCTGGGGCTCACGTGGACCCTGAACGGCAGCACGATTTTCGGCGTCTCCAACGCCCGCTCGACGCGCCGGGCGACGGACGCTCGGGTCGACGCCGCCCAGTTCAGCCTCGATTCCCAGGTCGCGCTCCAGTACATGAGCGTGCTCCGGGCCCGTGATCAGGTCGACGTCGCGCAACGACAGCTCGACCGGGCTCAGCAGAATCTCCGCATCGTGAACACGCGGGTGTCCTCCGGGGCGGCCGCGGGCACGGAGGGGCAACAGGCCCAGGTCGATCTGGGGCGCGCGGAGGTCGGCCTCATCCAGGCCGAGCGCGATCTCCGGCAGGCCAAGCTCCTGCTGGCCGAGCAGATCGGCGTGGAGCTCGAGCCCGACGTCGAGCTCGCGAGCGAGTTCGAGGTGTTCGAGCCGGACTTCGAGCCCGACGAGATGATCAGATTGGCCGTCAGCGACCATCCGTCCCTGAATGCGTTCCGGGCCCAGGAGAGTGCGCAGCGCGCGGCCGCCCGGCAGACGGCGACGAGCCAGTATCTGCCGACCATTCAGGTCCAAACCGGCTTCAGGGGCAACACGCTGCAGGCGCTCAACGAGGATTTCCTCCTCACCCAGGAGGCGGGCCGCATCGAGGGCCAGCGCGACAACTGCGAGTTTCAGAACGCGATCAACGCGGGCCTCACGTCCCCGTTGCCGGGCTATCCCCGGGACTGCTCGCAGTTCGTCATGACGGACGAGCGGCGGCAGCAGGTGATCCGGTCGAACGACGTCTTCCCGTTCAACTTCACGAAGCTGCCGCTGTCACTCTCGCTGCAGGTGTCTCTCCCGATCTTCACCGGGTTCTCGCGGCAGCAGCAGGTCGCCCAGGCGAACGCCATGGCCGACGACGCCGAGCACGACCGGCGAGCCGAGGAGCTCCGCCTCCGCACGGCGGTGACCACCGCGGTCGACAACCTCACGTCCGCCCACCGGGTGCTTCAGGCGGAGGAGCGCAATCGCACCCTCGCCGAGGAGCAGCTCCAGATGCAGCAGCGTAGATACTCGCTGGGTGCTGCCGCCATGCTCGAGCTGCTCGATGCCCAGACGACCATGAGCACGGCCGATCAGGCCTATCTGAACGCCCTCTACGACTTCCATTACAGCCTCATCGCGCTCGAGGCGGCCGTCGGTCGGCCGCTTCGGAGCCGCTGACGCGGAGACGAGCCTAACTGTGGATATCATCCGAGACACCAAGCCGCAGAAGAAGCGGAAGAAGCTCGTCTGGAGCCTTGCGGCCGTCGCGCTGCTGGGGCTCACGATCTTCGTGCCCCGCCTCCTTCCGACCGCGGCGCCGACGGTGGACGGTAACGTCATCTGGCGCGACACCGTCGAGTTCGGCACGCTCATCAGGCAGGTGCGCGGCCCCGGGACGCTCGTCCCGGAGCAGCGGCGGTTCATCACGGCCGTCACCGCCGGGCGCATCGAGCAGATCCTCGCGCTGCCGGGCACGGAGGTGAGCGCCGGCGACCTGATCATGAGGATGAGCAACCCGGACGTCGAGATGCAGCTCCTGCAGGCGCAGCAGCAGCTCTCCGAGGCCCGCGCGCAGATGGCGCAGCTCCGTACGAGCCTCCAGACCGGCGAGCTCACGCAACGGGGGACGGTCGCGACGGTGCGTACACAGTATCTGGACGCTCAGCGGAACTACGAGACGAATCAACGCCTCTTCGACGAGAACCCCGACCTGGTGGCCCGCGCCGACCTCGACCGGTCGCGCGAGTCGATGGAGGAGCTGGAGCTTCGGCTCCAGATCGAAGAGGATCGTCTCCAGGTCATGGAGTCGACCGCCGCCGTCCAGATCCTCTCGCAGGAAGAGCAGATCCAGCGGCTCGAGGAGATGGTGCAGTTCAACCGCGACCGGCTCGAATCGATGAACGTCGCGGCGCCCGTGACGGGCGTGCTCGCGCCGCTCGACATTCCCCTCCAGGAGGGGCAGTACGTGCAGTCCGGGACGACGTTGTCGCTCGTCGTCGTGCCGGGCCGCCTCAAGGCCGAGGTCCGCATCACACAGACGCAGGCGCAGGACATCGTGATCGGGCAGACGGCGCTCATCGACACGCGGAGCGACACCATCGAGGGGCAGGTCGTCCGCATCGACCCCGCGGTACGGAACGGGACCGTGACCATCGACGTCGCGCTCCCGCCGGACCTACCGAGCTCGGCGCGCCCCGACCTGAGCATCGACGGCAACGTCGTCATCGAGCGCCTCGACGAGGTCACGTTCGTGGGACGTCCGACGTTCGGTCAGGCGAACTCCCGGGTGAGCATCTTCCGCGTCACCGACGACGGCCAGTACGCCGAGCGGATTCCGGTTCAGCTGGGGGCGAGCTCCGTGAACCACATCCAGGTCGTGGAAGGGCTGCGCGAGGGAGACGTCGTCATCCTGTCGGACATGTCGCGTTGGGACGGCTTCGATCGGGTGAAGATCGGGAATTGACGCAGGGCTTCGGGCGCTCGTCGGCCGTCGGGCCGCGGCGCGGATGGTGTGGGCGAGGAACCCAAAGGGAGGGGAAGCGATGTCGAAGAATCACGCGCTGATCGAGCTGAACGCGCTGAGCAAGGTGTTCTACACCGAAGAGGTGGAGACCCACGCGCTGTCCAACATCAACCTGAGCATCCAGACGGGGGAGTTCGTGTCGATCGCGGGCCCGTCGGGCTGCGGCAAGACGACGCTGCTGTCGATCCTGGGGCTGCTGGACAGCCCGACCGGCGGCAAGTATCTGCTGGACGACACGCCCGTGGAGAACCTGACGGCGAGCCAGCGTGCGAAGATCCGGAACCAGGCGATCGGGTTCATCTTCCAGGCG